>NZ_JTDK01000001.1 GCF_000802305.1 Microbacterium mangrovi
GGCGGATGACGTTCAGTGGGGAACGCGCCCCCGCGAGGCACCCGCACGTGGCCGCCGCGGTGGAGGCGGGGGTGTTGAGTGTGGCGTGTGCGGGTGCGATCACGACCCTGCTGGATCGGGTGGCGTGCCGGGCCGACCGGGCCCTGCTGGCGCAGGCGGAGCAGACTCTGGTGGAGCAGGCGGCCGGGTTGTCGCTGTCCGAGTTGCAGGTGGTGTTGCGGCGGGCGGAGGCGTGGTTGGACCCGGACGGGCTGGAACCGAAGCTCGAGAATCTGCGGGATGCCCGGTTCTTGAGGATCTGGGAAGACCAGCACGGCATGATCAACCTCGACGGCCGATTGGACCCGGCGACCGGCGCCCCGATCAAAGCCGCGATCGACGCCCTGGTGACCGCGCAGATCCGCGCGATGCGCGGCCACAACCACCCCGACGGCGACGGAGCCGGGGACGGGGCAGCGGGCGACGGTGGGTGGAGCTGGAGCGACGGCGGCGAGCCCGCCACGGATGCCGACGGCTCACCCGCGGCCGGTGCGGGCACGGGTGATGCCGGTGTGGGTGGGCCGGTGGAGCGGCGCACGATCGTGCAGTTGCAGGCCGACGCGCTGTCCACTCTCGCGAAGATCGGCCTCGGCTCCGACAATGCTCCCGCTCCGCTGGCGACCACCACCGTGGTGGTGCGGATCCCGCTGGAAGCCCTCACCACCGGGACCGGGGTGGCGACCATCGACGGCCTCACCCAACCCGTCGACGCCGGCACCGCCCGACGGATGGCCGCGGACGCGGAGATCATCCCGATCGTCCTCGGGAGTAAAAGTGAGGTCCTCGACTACGGCCGGTCCCGCCGGTTGTTCTCCAAAGCGCAAAGACTGGCCCTGGTCGAACGTGACGGCGGGTGCGCGTCCTGCGCCGCCCCACCGGGGATGTGTGAAGCCCATCACCTGACCTGGTGGTCCCACGGCGGCAGAACTGATCTGGACGACGGGATCCTGCTGTGTACCAGCTGCCACCACACGATCCACAAACACGACTGGGACATCCGCATCGATGACACCGGGGTGTGGTTCCTCCCGCCCGCTCACATCGACCCGACCCGCACACCCCGGCGCGGCGGACGCCGCCGCCACGACTACCAACCCGCCGCCTGACACCCATGCGCCAGGGACGCCCAACCAGGCGGGCTGAGCCTGTCGAAGCCCAACGCCCCGGCACGTCTGCCCTTCGACAAGCTCAGGGCGCCCGATCAGGCGGGCTGAGCCTGTCGAAGCCCAACACCCCGGCACGCCTGCCCTTCGACAAGCGCAGGGCGCGAGAACGGGCAGCGAACGATCACAATGCCCCGGTCTAAGCTGGCCGGATGCCGCGACCCGACTGGACCCCGCACCGCCGCGACGACGGCGAGCTCGTCGGCTGGATCATGCCGGCCGGCGAGGACTGGGTGCCGATCGACCTGTTCGGGCGGGAGGTCACCGGCGCGACCGACTGGCTCGACGCGGAGGCTGCCCTGGAAGAACGCGGCATCCGGTTCCTCGCGGACATCT
Source organism: Microbacterium mangrovi (assembly GCF_000802305.1). GTDB lineage: Bacteria > Actinomycetota > Actinomycetes > Actinomycetales > Microbacteriaceae > Microbacterium > Microbacterium mangrovi. The sequence continues at coordinate 1,539 of NZ_JTDK01000001.1, forward strand.
GGATGCTGGAGCGCGACGGTGCCGCCCCCGTGCGTGTGCGGATCGTCGAGGTCACGCCCGACCGCGCCGGCGTCCCCGGGCGCGTGGTCGTGCAGACGGACGACTTCGGCGCGATCGACGCGCCCGTCACCCGGTTCGAACTGCCGTGGCCGGCACCGGCCGCGCTGCGCCCGCGCCGCGACGACGACCCGGACGGGCGCATCTTCCGCTGACGCGATGCGTAGGGTGGCATCCGTGGAGACCCCGGCATCCCTCGACATCCGCCCGCTCGACACGGTGGAGGCCGCCTTCGCCGCGTCCGACGTCCTGTCCCAGGTGTGGGGCGGCGACCGCACCGGGATGCCCGCGAACCTCCTGCGCGCACTGGCCCACGCCGGCAACTACGCGTACGGCGTGTACGACGCCGACCGCATCGTCGGAGCGTCCGTGGCGTTCTTCGGACCGCCCGACGCGCGCACCCTGCACTCCCACATCACCGGGCTCCTGCCGGCGCACCGCGGGCACGGGGAGGGGCGCGCGCTGAAGCTGCATCAGCGCGACTGGGCGCTCGCGCACGGCGCCGACCGGGTCACGTGGACCTTCGATCCGCTGGTGGCGCGCAACGCGCACTTCAACATCCGGGTGCTCGGGGTCCGTGTCGTGGAGTACCTCGTCGACCACTACGGCGCGATGGACGACGGCGTCAACCGCGGCGACGAGTCCGATCGGCTGCTGGTCTCCTGGGACCTCCTCGCCCCGCCGCCGCAGCCCGGCGAGACGGTCGCCTCGGTCGCGGTGCCGCGCGACATCGAGACGATCCGTCGCACCACGGGCGACGCTCTGGTGTGGCGGCGCCGGGTCCGCGAGCAGATGCTCGCCCAGTTCGCCGCCGGGCTCGTCGTCGGCGGGTTCGACGACGAGCACGGCTACCTGTTCGTCCGCCCGTGAGGCATCCAGCTGTTCGATAGCCTTCTTGCAGGGCCTTGATAATTCCCCGGGACAGGGCCAGGATGTCGCACAAGGTCGCCACTGGGGGCGGCCCGTGCGCCCGCAGCGCAGCGGGCGTCTGGGGAGATCCGGTCTGGGGGCCGGATCCAGGAAGCTGGAGGTTCCATGCATTCCATGCGCGCGCTCGCTGTCGGCTGTGCCGTCGCCGGGCTCATCATCGCCACACCCGCCGTGGCTTCGGCCAAGACCGGACCACCGACGACGAGCGACTGGAGCGACGCCTCGCTGGCGCCGTTCAACCTGGAAGTCGACGGGACGCGTGTGCTCGTCGCCGACGGATTCACCGGGATGGTCGGAGCACTGCAGCCGGACGGCACTCTCGCACCGGTCGTCACGGACGTCCCCGGCGTGGCCGGGATCGCGACGCGCGGCAAGTGGCTCGCGTACACGTCGACGGTGTCGACACCGCCCGACGAGCAGCATCCGGAAGGCGTGAACGTCGCGTCCGGGCTCAACATCCGAACGCCGCAGGGCACCATCGTCTACGCGGACACGCACGCGTTCGAAGTCGCGAACAACCCCGACGCCGGAGTGACGTACGGGCCCGCCGACGCGAGCTGCCTGCCCGACTCGCCGTTCGGGGCGCACAACGGCCTCGTCGACTCGCACGCGTACTCCGTGGCATCCGGCAACGGCGTCTGGTACGTCGCGGACGCCGGCGGCAACGACATCCTCAAGGTCACCGACAGCGGTCAGGTCAGCCTGGTCGCGGTACTTCCGCGCAAGGCGTTCGACATCCCGCCCGAGGCCGCCCCGGCGCCGTGCCTCGTCGGCACCTACTACTCGGAGCCGGTGCCGACCGACGTTGAGGTCGGCGGCGACGGACAGCTGTACGTCACCACGCTCACCGGCGCGACCGAGGCCGGCATCCCGGGCCTCAGCGACCTGTGGCGGATCAACCCGACGACCGGTGCGATCACCCATCTCGCCGGCGGCTTCAGCGGCGCGACGAACCTGGCGCTCGGGAAGAACGGCGAGATCTACGTCGCCGAACTCGACGGCGGCGGCATCTCCGTCTACCGCAACGGCGTCGTCTCGCCGTACGCCGCGCTTCCGAACGCGCTCGCGGTCGAGACCGGTGCCGGGGGCACCGTCTGGGCGTCGACCATCGGGCTGCTGCAGCAGAACCCGGTGCCGAGCCGGATCGTCTCGATCTCGAACGGCAAGGTGAAGGTCCAGGCCAAGCTGCCCTGACCCCGTTCCCGCAGGCAGGACCCCGGCTCGGGAGGGCCGGGGTCCCGCTACGCTGGCGCTCATGCCCGACTATCGCGCCCATTTCGACTTCGAGATCGCCTTCGCCAACGGCGGCGGGATGACCGGAACCGGCTTCCGGCTCGACGTGCCGGATGCCGCGATCGACGACGCCGCCCTCGGACGCCTGCTCGTGCAGCACCTGGGCCTCGCACTTGTGCGCGACGTGGTGCTGCGGGACGTGCGCATCGTCGAGGAGCAGCACCGGGGCAGTCGCGGGGTGGACGCCTCGACGCCGGATGCCGGCATCCGCATCGTCGATCTCAGTCACCGGATCCGCGAGGGTCTCATCACGTACCCCGGTCTTCCCGCGCCGGTGTTCACCCCGCACCTCACGCGGGAGGATTCGCGCACGCGGTACGCCCCGGGCACCGAGTTCGCGATGGACGTGATCACGATGATCGGCAACACCGGCACCTACCTCGACGCCCCGTTCCACCGCTACGCGGACGGCGCGGACCTCGCCGGACTGGAGCTCGCGAGCCTCGTCGGCCTGCGCGCGGAGGTGTTCCACCTCGAGGATGCCTGGTCGCCGACGTCCCGCGGCATCCTCGCCGAGACGCTCGCCGACCGCGACGTGCGCGGCGCCGCCGTGCTGCTGCACACCGGCTGGGATCGCTTCTTCGGCACCCCCGCCTACGGCTCCGGTGCACCGTTCCTCACCGGGGGCGCCGCGCAGTGGCTGATCGAGGCGGGGGCGGTGCTGGTCGGCATCGATTCGCTGAACATCGACGACACCGAGTCGGATGGCGAGCGTCCGGCGCACTCCCTGCTGCTGGGTGCCGGCATCCACGTGGTCGAGCACCTGACGAACCTCGGCTCCGTGCCGGCCACCGGTGCCCGGTTCACCGCCGCTCCTCCGGCGGTCGAGCGGTTCGGCACCTTCCCGGTGCGCGCCTTCGCCGAAGTCCCCGCCTGACGCCGGGCAGCCGGGCCGCCGCGTAGCCTGATGCCATGCCCACTGCTGCGCTGCGCCCGGTCACCGTCGATGGCTTCGAACTGCGCGTGCTGCATCTGCCGCTCGTCTCGCCGTTCACCACGTCGTTCGGCACCGAGACCGTGCGCGAGGTCATCGTGGTGCGCGCCCGCACCACCGACGGCGACGGCTGGGGCGAGATCGTCACCCAGTACGACCCCCTGTATTCGAGCGAGTACACGCACGGCGCGTGGGATGTCGCCCAGCGCTTCCTGATCCCCGCTCTCCTGGAGCGGCGCACCCTCGCCCCCGACGACGTCGCCGCGGTGCTCGAGCCGTTCAAGGGGCACCGCATGGCCAAGGCGGGGCTCGAACTCGCGGTGCTGGATGCCGCGCTCCGCCGCGACGGCATCCCCCTCGGCGCCCATCTCGGCGCCGTCCGCGACCGGGTCCCGTCGGGCGTCTCGGTCGGCATCCAGCGCGACCCGGCCGCCCTCGTGGACGCCGTGCACGGGTACCTCGACGAGGGGTACGTGCGCATCAAGATCAAGATCAGACCCGGACGCGACGTCGACGACACCGCCGCCGTGCGCGACGCGTTCGGCACCATCCCGCTGCAGGTCGACGCGAATTCCGCGTACACGCTTCAGGATGCCGACGTGCTCGCCGAACTCGACCGGTTCGACCTGCTGCTGATCGAGCAGCCCCTGCAGGAGGACGACCTCGTCGACCACGCGACCCTCGCGCGGCGGCTGCGGACGCCCGTTTGCCTGGACGAATCCGTCGTCTCGCTCAAGGCCGCCCGCGACGCCCTGGCCCTCGGATCCTGTCGCATCGTCAACATCAAGGCGGGCCGGGTCGGCGGATACCTCGAGGCGGTCCGCATCCACGACCTCGCGCAGGACGCCGGCGTGCCGGTGTGGTGCGGCGGGATGCTGGAGACCGGCATCGGCCGGGCGGCGAACGCGGCGCTGGCGGCGCTTCCGGGGTTCACGCTGCCGGGCGACGTGTCGGCATCGGCACGGTTCTACACGCGCGACATCGTCACCGAGCCGGCAGTGCTCGAGGACGGTCAGGTGCGCGTGCCGACCGGTCCTGGGCTCGGTGTCGAGATCGACCCGGTCGCGCTGGAGGACTGCACCGTCGAGCGGGTGGTGGTGGGCCGGTGAGCGCGGCGAACGGCATCGTGCCCGACGATCCCGCGGCGGCGCGCGGCATCGGCCGGCGCGCGCAGTCCGACATCTACCGCGCCGGGATCACCGGCTCCCGGCCGGCGGCACCCGTGCATCCGGACGCGCTGGAGCACGCCGCCCGCAAGGCGCTCAGCGCCGAGGCCTTCGCGTACATCGCCGGGGGAGCGGGCGCCGGGCGCACCATGGCGGCCAACCGCGCCGCGTTCGAGCGCTGGCAGGTCTGGCCGCGGCCGCTGCGGGACGTCTCCGAGCGCGACCTGTCGACGACCTTCCTCGGCCGCACGCGGCACACCCCGCTGCTGCTGGCGCCGCTCGGCGTCATGGAGATGGCGCACGCGCAGGCCGACCTCGCCGTGGCGCGGGCTGCGGCATCCCTCGCCGTCCCGTACACGCTCAGCAACCAGGCCTCGTTCCCGATGGAGGCCGTGGCGGATGCCGCGCCCGGCGGCGCGCGCCTGTTCCAGCTGTACTGGTCGGCATCCGACGAGCTCAACGCTTCGCTGATCGGCCGGGCCGAGGCATCCGGCTGCGAGGCGATCGTCGTCACGCTCGACACGCACCTGCTCGGCTGGCGCACGCACGACCTCGATGTCGGGTACCTGCCGTTCACGCGCGGGCTCGGCATCGCCCAGTACACGAGCGACGCGGTGTTCCAGCAGCTGGTGCGCGAGCGCGCCCGCACGTCGGGCCCGGCGCCGAGCGTGCGGATGACCCCCAAGACCGTCGCCGCGGGCATCTCGATGGCCCGCAAGACGGCCCCGATCACGGGGGTGGGCGTGCGCGAGGGACTGCGCTCGCCGCTGCCGCGAGCCGCCGTCGAGACGTTCCTCGACGTGTTCTCCACCCCGGCGCTGACCTGGGACGACCTGGCGAAGGCGCGGGAGTGGACGTCGCTGCCGATCATCCTGAAAGGCATCGTGCACCCCGACGACGCTCTGCGCGCCGTCGATGCCGGCCTGGACGGCGTGTGGGTGTCCAACCACGGCGGGCGGCAGATCGACGCCTCCGTGCCGACGCTCGCGGTGCTCCCCGAGATCGCCGATCGCGTCGCGCGGCGCATCCCCATCGTCTTCGATTCCGGGGTGCGCGGGGGTGCGGATGCCTTCATCGCCCTCGCTCTCGGCGCCACGATGGTGGCACTCGGGCGCCCGTACGCGTACGGGCTCGCCGTTGCGGGGGAGGCGGGGGTGCGTGAAGCGGTCCGCAACGTGCTCGCGGAGCTCGACATCACGATGGGTCTCGCCGGGCTCACCGCGGTCTCGGACATCGACCGGCAGGCTCTGCGCGAGGTCGGCTGACCTGCAGGCATCCTTCCGGGTATCCCCCTGACATGCGTGTCGGCCGAGCCCTAGCCTGGGTGCATGACGACGAATCCTCCTCCTCCGCAGCAGCCGCCGTACGGCGGCCCCGCGCAGCAGCCGATGTCGCCCTCCGACGAAAAGCTCTGGGCGACCCTCATCCAGGTCGGCGGGCTGCTCTTCAACTTCATCCCGGCCCTCATCGGGTACCTGGTGCTCAAAGACCGCGGTCCGTTCGTGCGGCACTACTCCGTGACCGCGCTGAACTTCCAGCTGACCCTGCTCATCGCGTTCGTGGTGGGGGCGATCACCAGCGTGCTCCTGATCGGCATCTTCATCATGCTGGCCGCCTACGTGGTGAACATCGTGTTCTCGATCATCGCCGCCGTGAAGGCGAACAAGGGAGAGTGGTACACCTACCCGATGTCCATCCCCTTCGTGAAGTAGGACCGACGAGGCGGTACCACTGTCGGCGGATAGTGGTACCGTCTTCGCATGGCGACCAATCTGCGACTCCGGCCGGACGAAGAGGCAGCGCTCAAGGCGGAGTCCGAGCGCACCGGGCTCAGTCAGCAGGCGATTCTGCGACGGGCGATCGACGAGTACCTCGGTCTCGCACCCAAGCCCAGGGCCAAGAAGCTGCCCGACTGGGTGATTCCCGCGACCGAGCCCTATCGTCGGATCGAGCCTTCTCTGGTGCTTCCTGACGGCGTGACCACGCTGGATCTCCTCGACCGCGAGGACCGCCTGTGAGCGGCATCGCCTACTTCGACACCAGCGCGCTGGTCAAGCGGATCGTGCGCGAGGCAGAGTCGGAGGCGCTCGCCGACGCCGTCGACGCCCGACGAGGCGACGGCGCGCAGCTGGTGGGGTCCGTCATTGCGAAGATCGAACTCGCCCGCGTTCTTCTGCGACAGGGTGCGGGCGCAGCCGAGGCCGACCGGGAGTCGCGTGCGGCGCTCGAAGGAATCGCGATCGCCCCGATGACCGATGTGGTGATCGAGTTCGCGCGAGGGATCGATCCGCCGATCCTTCGTTCGCTCGACGCTATCCACCTCGCGACGGCCGTCGCGGTCGGCGCGGACGAGGTCTGGACGTACGACTCCCGGCTCGCCGATGCCGCCGCGGCCCGGGGCATGCTCGTGCGCGCCCCGGCGTGAGCCGCCGCAGGATCCCGGCATCCTGCGCCCGTAGAATCGAGGGGCCGCGAAATCTTGCGGCATCCCCCGTGAAACCTCCGCGACCATTGGAGCCACCGTGGCCGAACAGTCCCGCCTCGACAAAGTCATCGCCCTCGCCCGCCACCGCGGGTTCGTGTTCCAGGCCGGTGAGATCTACGGCGGGTCCCGTTCGGCATGGGACTACGGCCCCCTCGGAACCGAGCTGAAAGAGAACATCCGCCGCCAGTGGTGGCAGACGTTCGTGCGCGGCCGCGGCGACATGGTCGGCCTCGACTCGTCGGTGATCCTCCCCAAGCGCGTGTGGGAGGCATCCGGCCACGTCGCGACGTTCACCGATCCGCTCGTCGAGTGCCTGAGCTGCCACAAGCGCTTCCGCGCTGACACGCTCGTCGAGGACTTCGAGGCCCGGAAAGGCCGCAAGGCCGAGAACGGCCTCGCCGACGTCCCGTGCCCCAACTGCGGCACGAAGGGTCAGTACACCGAGCCCAAGTCGTTCTCGGGCCTGATGAAGACCTACCTCGGCGTGGTCGACGACGAGTCCGGCGTGCACTTCCTGCGGCCCGAGACCGCCCAGGGCATCTTCATCAACTTCTCGAACGTCGTGCAGGCCTCGCGCAAGAAGCCGCCGTTCGGCGTCGGCCAGGTCGGCAAGGCGTTCCGCAACGAGATCACCCCCGGAAACTTCATCTTCCGCACGCGCGAGTTCGAGCAGATGGAGATCGAGTACTTCGTGCCGCCGGCGGAGGCCCAGGAGTGGTTCGAGCACTGGGTCGAGGAATGCTGGGACTGGTTCGTCGACCTCGGCATCGACCCCGCCAACATGCGCCGGTTCGACGTGCCCGAAGACGACCGCGCGCACTACTCCGACGGCACCATCGACGTCGAGTACCGCTTCGGCTTCCAGGGCAAGGAGTGGGGCGAGCTGATGGGCGTCGCCAACCGCACCGATTTCGACCTGTCCAGCCACAGCGAGGCATCCGGCCAGTCGCTGACGTACTTCGACCAGGCATCCGGCGAGAAGTACACGCCGTACGTGATCGAGCCGTCGTTCGGACTCACCCGCGCGATGATGGCGTTCCTCGTCGACGCGTACCGCGAGGAGCAGGTGCCCAACGCCAAGGGCGGCACCGACACCCGCACGGTGCTCGGCCTCGACCCGCGCCTGGCGCCGGTCAAGGTGGCCGTGCTTCCGCTGAGCCGCAACGAGCGCCTGTCGCCGCTGGCCCGCGAGGTCGCCGACCGCCTGCGCGGCCGCGGCTGGAACACCGACTTCGACGACGCCGGCGCCATCGGCCGCCGCTATCGCCGTCACGACGAGATCGGCACCCCGCTGTGCGTCACGGTCGACTTCGACTCGCTCGACGACAACGCTGTGACCGTCCGGGACCGCGACACGATGGCCCAGGAGCGCGTGCCGCTCGACGGGCTCGAGACCTTCCTGGCCGAGCGCCTGCGCGGCGCCTGACCGCCGAGACAGGTCGATCCCGACGAGACGGGCCCGTGCCGGGCCGGTTTCGTCGGGATCGCCCTGTTTCGAGAGACGCTCAGCGCGCGGCGACCTCCGCGAGCAGTCGGGCGCGCTCGGCGGGGTCGGATGCCACCGCGGCCGCCGCTGCGGCGAGGCCGTACGCGGCATCCAGGATCGCGGCATCCGCACCGGGGGCCGCGCCGGCGGCGGCGAAGTCGGCGGTGTGGTGCACCGCGCCGGCGACGTCGTAGCCGATCATCGGGTGGATGCTGGGCACCCGGTGGGACACGTCGCCCATGTCGGTGGACCCCACGGCCGGGCCGTCGAGGCGCACGGTACGGCCGATCCCGGCGAGGGCGTCCGCATACGCGCGGCACAGCGCGGCGTCCTGCCGCAGATCCGCGAAGGGATGCCCGACCGGCTCGATCGTGAGGGTGCACCCGGTCGCCAGGGCGCCGGCCTCGTAGCACCGCTGCACCCGCTCCCAGAGCGCATCGAGCTGCTCCTTCCGCGGGGCGCGCAGCTCGACGCGCGCCGTCGCCCGCGCCGGGATGACGTTGGGCGCGGTGCCGCCGTCGACGACGATCGACGACATGATCACGTCGCTCGGCAGCTGCTGGCGGGCGAGGGCGGTCGCGGTCTGGGCGATGACGATCGCATCGAGCGCGTTGACCCCTTCGCTCGGCGCCGCGGCCGCATGCGCGCCGCGTCCGTGGAAGGTCAGATCCCAGCAGCCGAGCGCGAGCGATGACGCCCCGACGTTGTCCTCGCCGGCCGCATGGGCCATCATCGCGATCGCGGCGCCGTCGAAGAACCCGGCGTCGAGGAGGTCGACCTTGCCGCCCCAGGACTCCTCGGCCGGGGTTCCGAGCACGAGCACGGTGAGCCCCAGCCGACCGGCGAGCGGCTGCAGCGCGAGGGCGGTACCGACTGCGGACGCGGCGTTCACGTTGTGCCCGCAGCCGTGTCCGATCTCGGGCAGGGCGTCGTACTCGACGCACACCGCCACCACGAACTCGCCGGTCCCGAAGGTCGCGGCGAACGCGGTCGGCTGTTCGGGCTGGGGGAGATCGAAGGAGAAGCCGGCATCCTGCAGGACCTCCTTCACGCGTGCGACGGCGCGGAACTCCTCGCCGCCGAGCTCCGGGTCCGCGTGGATCGCGTGGCTCAGCGCGACGAGGCCGTCCCGGTGCGCGTCGACGGACGCGCGCACCTCGTCGCGGATGTCGGTCAGGATGTCGAGAGTCATGCAGTCGCCTCCGGAGCGGTCTTGCGGGGATACCTCAGTGCGACGATGCCGGCGAGGGCCGCCGCGACGAGCAGCGTGACCCAGATGCCGACGATGCCGCCGAGCGCGATGTGGCCGTCGGGGGCCACGAACACCGTCGAGATCAGTTTGACGGCGGCGGCGCCGATCGCGATGCCGACCGACAGCGCCAGTTCGTTCAGACCCGCGGCGGTCGCGGTCTCGTCCACCGGCACGCCTTCGACGCTGAGGGTGCGGGTGGCCGCCTGATAGGCGCCGATGCCGAGGTAGAACACGCTGAATCCGGCGATGTACCCGGCGGCGGTGCCGTGCAGCGCGGCCATCAGCACGAACCCGACCGCGAGCAGCGCGGCCGCGGTGAACAGGGCGGCGCGCTCGCCGACCCGGCGCATGTACGGCGGCAGGGCGAGCGACGACGCGAACGCGAGCACCGAGCAGGCGGCGAGGATCACGGCGATGGCCAGCGGATCCATGCCGAAGCCGTACGAGGTGGCCGCGTCATCCGCGTGGAGGAAGATCCCGTTGGTTCCGAAGTAGCTGATCGAGGCGAACCCGAAGAGGAACGTCACCACGGTGATGGTGCGCACGCGCGGGATCGAGAGCATCCGCAGGTCGATGAAGCGGACCGCGTCGGTGCGCCGGTCGAGCCGCCACCAGACCGCAAGCAGAGCGACGCCGCCGAGGCCGGTGACGAGGGTGAGCGGTGACAGCCAGCCCCAGTCCCCGCCCATCGACAGTGCCGTGACGAACCCGATGAGACCGAGCGTGCAGGATGCCAGCGGCACGGCGGCCAGGCGCTCGCGGGTGCCCTCGAGGCCCTTCGGCAGGAACAGGGATGCGACGAGCGCGATGACCGCGAACGGCACCGCGACCCAGAACCCGAGCGTCGGGCGCTGCGCACCGACGACACCGGCGAGGAGCCCGCCGAGGCCCACTGTGATCATCAGGGTGGCGATCATCGCGCCGACGCCGCTGCGGGTGGCGGCGGCATCCGTGGCGCGCAGGATCCCCATCATCAGCGGGATGAAGCCGACGACGCAGGTGAGCAGCACCACGCCGACGGTGACCGTCGCGAGCGTCGGCCACAGGGCCATGAGGAACACGCCCACCGCGACGATGACGGCGGTGATCCGCAGGATGAGGCGGCAGCCCAGGCTGTCGCCGAGGCGCGAGATGACCGGTGTGAAGACGGCGAACGCGACCGACGAGATGAGGAACAGGCCGTTGATGGTGGGGTCGTCGATCTTCAGCTCGGGCCCGAGGGCGGGCAGGATCGGGTTGAGGTAGCCCTGCGTGATGCCGGACAGGGCCTCGATGAGGGCCATCGCGACGATGACGCCGGCCATCGGCGCGGCGGTGCGCGACCGCACGGCGGTGGGGGAGGGGGCGGAGGACATGGGCGCGGGATTCCTTCGGTGGAGGGGGCATCCACGTCTTCGTGGACGACGCCCACCGTATTTTTCGCCGGGACCGTCCGTGCCAGAATGCAGGAATCGGACAGATTGGCGATCAGGATGCCGGAATCCACTGATCCTGCGGAGATCGATCTCGCGCTGCTCGGTGCGCTGGAGGTAAACCCGCGCGCCGAGTGGACGGCGGTGGGCGCTGCCCTGGACCTCTCCGCCACGACCGTCGCCCGGCGCTGGGCGACGCTCGCGGCGGCGGGCGACGCCTGGGTGACGCCGGCGCCGGGCCACCGGTTCGTCGAGGAGGCGGGCTGCGCCTTCGCGTTCCTCGCCGTCGAGCCGCGCCGGCTGGAGGAGGCGATCGCGGCGCTCGGCGCCTCCCCGGTCTTCGCGACCATGTCGCGGGTCACCGGCGAGTTCGATCTGATGGTGGACTGCTTCGGGGCATCCCTGACGTCGCTCCTCGACGAGATCGGCACGGCGCTGGCCGGCGTCCCCGGCATCCTGCGGTCGGAGGTGGTCGTCACCACCCGCGTGCACCGGCACGGCACGCAGTGGCGGTCGGGCACGATCGCGCGCGACCAGGCCCGCACGCTGCAGCAGCAGCAGCGGCCGGCGTCCGCGGGCCGGCGCCGGGTCGAGGCGCAGCTGGTGGACGCACTCACGCACGACGGGCGCACGTCGTGGGAGCAGCTCGGGGCGGTGCTCGGCCGCTCGGCGCAGACGGCCCGCCGCCACACCGACGCGCTGCTCGGCCGCGGCATCCTGACGCTCCGCTGCGACCGCGCGCGGCGGTTCGATTCGTCGCGCCGGGAGGCGTCGTACCTGGTGAGCGTTCCGGCGCCCCGGCTCGAGGAGGCGGCGCGGTTCTTCGCCGATCAGGCATCCTGCCGGCTCAGCGCGGAGGTGATCGGGCGCGTCAACCTCGTCGCCACGCTGTGGGTGCGCGACCTCGCCGAACTGCAGCGCATCGAGGCGAACCTCGCAGCCCGGGTGCCGGAGGCCGTCGTCCGCGAGCGCACCCTGTCGTTCCGCACGGACAAGCGGCTCGGGCACGTGCTGGATGCCGCCGGGCGCACCACCGCCGTGGTGCCGATGGTGTTTCCGGCCTGACGCCGCCGCGTGCGCGGCTCGGCCACCGCCGAGACAGGCCGATGGCGCCGAGACGGGCCCGCGGTGCCCATGTTCCGGCGGCGCGGACCTGTCTCGGCGTGAGGGCGCCGGGTCAGTGCCGGTACGTGCCGTGGATGATGGCGCGGCCGAGGGTCTTGAAGGCGAGGTTGAACGACACCACCGCGGGCGTCGCGTCGGGGCGAACGCCCAGAGACTCGGCGCCGACGGCGTGCACGACGAAGAAGTAGCGGTGCACCTGGTCGCCCTGAGGCGGCGCGGCACCCATGAAGCCGGCGTCGCCGCCGTCGTTTCGCACGTGGAACGCCCGGCCGGGCAGGGTGCGGGATGCCGCACCGGTGTCGAGGCTCGTGACGTCGCCGGGCAGGTCCACCAGCACCCAGTGCCAGAAGCCCGACGGGGTCGGGGCATCCGGATCGAAGCACGTGACCACGAACGACTTCGTGCCTTCGGGGGCGCCGGACCAGCTGAGCTGGGGTGAGGTGTTGCCGAACTCGGCGACCTGGTCGTCCTTCAGCGGGGCGCCGTCGGTGACGTCGGCGCTGGTCACGGTGAACGACGGGACGGCGGGAAGCAGCGGGTACGGATCGGGAGCGACGGGTCGATCGAGGGAGGCCATAGCGGCGACCTTACGCCTTCGGATGCCGACGCGCCCCTCATTGCGGCCGAGTGCTGCGCTCGGGCAGGATGCTGTCATCGATCGGCCCGACCGCGGAAGGCCCGCCATGACTTCGCCCCACCGGCCACGCCGTCGTCCCCGCGCCATCGGGGTCGCGATCGCCGGGCTCGTCCTCGCCGTCGGCCTGGCGGCATGCAGCGGCGGCGGTGGGCTGCCGACCGGCTCGCCCACCGTTCAGCTGCCCACGGCCTCGCCGACGGTGACCCTGCCGACGCGCACGCCGATCCCGACGCCGACGCGCACGCCGATCCTGCCGACGCGCACACCGACCCCGACACCGGAACCGACACCGACGCCGACCCGCACCGCCGTGCTGCCGACGCGCACCCCGACACCGACCCCGACGGCGCCGGCTCCGGTGGTTCCGGTCCCGACGCCGGCATCACCCACGCCGACCGCGACCCCGACCGAGACGCCCACGCCGAGCCCGACGCCGACCGCGAGCTCCACCCCGTCGCCGTCGCCGACCGCGATCGCGGAGCAGAACGCCGCCGCCGAATCGCCGTGGGTGTGGTGGGTGCTCGGCATCCTGATCGCCGGCGGCGCGACCACCGCGATCGTCGTGGCCGCCCGGCGCCGCAAGGCGGGGCCGCCGCAGCCCTAGCGGCCGGTCACGCCGACTTGGCGGCGGCCTTCATCGCGCGCTTGTGCTCGCGGACGAGGGTGAGCGACTCGGGCGAGACGATGTCGGCGACGCTGCGGAACGAGCCCTCCTCGCCGTACGGGGCGGATGCCTCCCGCCAGCCGGCTCCGTCGAATCCGCACTGCTTGCCGAGCAGCGCCAGGAAGATCTTCGCCTTCTGCTCTCCGAAACCGGGCAGTGCCTTGAGGCGCTTCAGCACGGTCGCGCCGTCGGGGGCGGACCCTGCGGTATCCGGCTCGGTCCACAGGGCCGAGGCATCCCCACCCCACTCGTCGACGAGCGACTGGCACAGCGCCTGCACGCGTGCGGCCATCGACCCCGGGAACCGGTGCACGGCCGGCGGCGTCTTGAACGCGGCGGCGAACTCGTCGGGGTCGTAGCCGGCGATCGTCGCGGCATCCACCGAGCCGACGCGCTCCCGGATCTTCAGCGGCCCGGCGAACGCGGTCTCCATGGCGACCTGCTGGTCCAGCAGCATCCCGATGAGCAGAGCCAGCGGGTCTTCGGTGAGCAGTTCGTCGGCGGCCGGGTCGGCGGTGATGTGGAGCGACATGTCTCCAGTGTCTCAGGCCGGATGCCGGGACCGGGAGGCGCTAGTTGATGATCTCGCCGCGCTCGTCCGCGCGGATGGCGGCGAGGCGCTCCCGCCAGGCCTGCAGCGCCTCCGGGGCGAGACGGGTCCAGTCGTCGACCTCGGCGACGACGCGCAGCGGCTCCGTGCTGCGGTATGAGCGGGTCGGGTTGCCGGGGAACTTCTTGTCGGTGACGTTCGGGTCGTTCTCGAATGCGCCGGTCGGCTCGACGCGGTAGACGCGTGGTTCGGCGTCGCCCGCGGCGAGCTCCGCCGCGAGCCCGGCGCCGTCGGGCAGCGCCGTGAAGTAGATGTGGTTCATCACGATCTCGGGCCGGTAGTTCGACCGGAAGCCCGCGGTGAGGAGGTCGCCCGGGCGCAGATCGGCCTTGGTGCCGTGGAAGAACGGACCGTCGTCGAGCGTCGCACTCATCGGCGTCAGGCGGATGCCGCGGTGTCCGAGCCCTCGTCGGATTCGGCGTCCTCGTCGGGGACGGCGCCGAACAGCGTCGCGATCGCGTCGGTGAAGCGGTCGGCGTGACCCTGCTCGGCGAGTTCCTGTGCGCGCACGCTCGGGGTGTGCAGCAGCACGCCGACCATGTGGCGGAGGGCCTGCTCGATGCGTCCGTCGTCGCCCTTTCCGCGGGCGCGGTCGATCTCGGCGTCCAGCACCCCGAACACGTGGCGGCGCAGGGCCACGACGGCGGGGGCGACGTTGCGGTGCTCGCCGAGCACGGTGAACCGGCGGGCGGCATCCAGCACCACCTGGCGGGCGGCATCCGTCGCCTGCAGCTCATCGAGCGGGGCATGCAGGCGGATGAGCTCCAGGTCGAGCAGGGCGACGCCCTTCGCGGCGACGGCCGGGTCGACGTTGCGCGGCATGCCGAGGTCGATGATGAGGCCGGGGGCCCGCTTGCCGATCACGTCGGCGGTGATCGCGAGGTCGGACGTGCAGGTGATGACGAGGTCGGCGGATGCCACGGCATCCCGAAGGTCGGTCGACACTGCGATCTGGTGCTTGAGGGCGAACCGCTCGCCCCGGCCCGACGGCGAGAAGACGGTGATGTCGCGGGCGCCGTGGTCGCGCAGCGCGGCGAGGGTCGCCGCGGCGTACGATCCGGTGCCGACCAGCAGCACGCGCAGGGCGGTCCAGTCGGCGACGCGACTGTCGGCGAGTTCGAGCGACAGGCGCACCAGCGAACGGCCGGCGCGGCCGAGCGCGGTGGCGTTCTTCACGCCGCGCTGCGTCTCGGACGCGCGCTGGAACAGACGCTCCAGCTCGGGAGTCGTGGTGCCTTCGTGGCGGGCGGTCTTGAGCGCGCGGCGCACCTGGCCCGCGATCTCGCCTTCGCCGACGACGACCGACTCCAGGCCGGAGGCCACCGAGAACAGGTGCTGGGCGACGTCGTTGCCCTCGACCACGCGGTACGACCCGTCGAACGACGAGGCCGGCACTCCGGTCGCCTGCCCGATCGCCTGCAGCGTCGCCTCGACGCCGGCTCCGGGGGTGAGCGGCTCGGCCATGTCGACGTACGCCTCGAACCGGTTGCACGTCGAGACGACGACGGCGCCCTGGACGGGCTCGCCCTGCGCCACGATCGCCGGTCCGAGCGCGGACGTGTGCGCACTGAGCTGCTCGAGCAGCTCGAAGGAAGCGGTCTTGTGACTCGCGGACACGCACAGAAGCACGCAGGCATTTTACGCCTCCTCTCTGAGGGCCCCCTGCGGAGGCGGGTGGGGCCGTCGTGAGGGGATGACGTCGGGGGAGGATGCCGGGCGGCGTGTCGTTCCTCCGCTCGTGGGATCTCCTCCGCCGCCGACGGCGGGTGGGGTCGTCGTGAGGGGAGGGGATGACGTCGGGGGAGGATGCCGGGCGGCGTGTCGGTCCTCCGCTCGTGGGATCTCCTCCGCCGGCGACGCGGCGGGTCGTATGCTCGCGACCATGTGGACCTTCGCCGGAACCCTCGCCCCCGTGCCCGTGACCGACCGGCCGGACCTCGTCGCCGCACCGGTCGCCAGGGCGGTGGCCGGGATGCCGGATGCCGCACTCGTCGGCGTCGCCGCGATCGACGCCGGACTGGCCGACACGGCGGCGTTCTGCGAGGCCTACGGCGTCGACCCGGCCGACGGGGCCAATTGCGTCGTCGTCAAGGGCAAACGGGCCGGGATCGTCCGCTACGCCGCGTGCCTGGTGCTTCCCACCACCCGCGCCGACGTGAACGGCGTGGTGCGCAGGCGCCTGGACGTGCGATCGGTGTCGTTCGCCCCGATGGACGAGGCCGTCGAACTCACCGGCATGGAGTACGGGGGCATCACCCCGCTCGGTCTCCCGGCCGACTGGCCGATCCTGGTGGATGCCGCCGTGGCCGCCTCTCCCGGAGTGGTCATCGGGGCCGGCATCCGCGGCGCGAAGCTGTTCGCCCCGGGTCACGTGCTGGCGGCCCTCCCCGGCGCGGAGGTGATCGAGGGGCTCGGCCGCTGAGCGGCGGCCCCGCAGCCGGTCAGTGCGAGAATCGGAGCATGCCTCACCCCGCTGATTCCCTGCTCGTCCGCGCCCTGCATGGGGAGCGCGGAACCCGCCCGCCGGTGTGGTTCATGCGGCAGGCCGGGCGGTCGCTGCCCGAGTACCGCGAGCTGCGCGTCGGCACGCGCATGCTGGATGCCTGCCTCACCCCCGACCTCGCCGCCGAGATCACCCTGCAGCCGGTGCGCCGGCACCGGGTGGATGCCGCGGTGTTCTTCAGCGACATCGTCATCCCGCTGCGACTGGCCGGCATCGCGGTCGAGATCGAGCCCGGTCGGGGGCCCGTCTTCGAGAACCCGGTGCGCACCGCGGCCGACGTCGCCCGGGTCACCGCGATCGACCCCGACGTCGTGGCGGCGAACGCGGCGCCGGTGCGGGACGCGGTGCGCCTGGTGGCATCCGAACTCGCCGCGACCGGCACACCGGTGATCGGCTTCGCGGGGGCGCCGTTCACCCTGGCCGCGTACCTCGTCGAGGGCGGTCCCAGCAAGGAGCACCTGCGCGCCCGCGCCATGATGCACGCCGACCCGGCGGCCTGGCACCGGCTGGCCGGGTGGCTCGCCGAGGTGTCGCGGCGGTTCCTCACCGCGCAGACCGAGGCCGGGGCATCCGCGGTGCAGCTGTTCGACTCGTGGGCGGGCTCGCTGTCGGC
Source organism: Microbacterium mangrovi (assembly GCF_000802305.1). Lineage (GTDB taxonomy): Bacteria > Actinomycetota > Actinomycetes > Actinomycetales > Microbacteriaceae > Microbacterium > Microbacterium mangrovi. Next base: position 18,706 of record NZ_JTDK01000001.1, read on the forward strand.
GGCCGACTACCGCGCGTTCGTCGCCCCGCATTCGCGCCGTGCGCTCGAGGGCGCGACCGTCCCCGCGATCCACTTCGGGGTCGGCACCGCGCACCTCCTGACCGACATGACGCTCGGCGGTGTCGCCGCCGGCGTCGGCATCGACTGGCGCACCCCGCTCGACACGGCCGCCGGCATCCTCGGCTCCGGCGTCACGCTGCAGGGCAACGTCGATCCGGCTCTCCTCCAGGCGCCGTGGCCGGTGCTGGAGGCGCACGTGCGCGACGTCGTCGAGCGCGGGCGCGCGGCCCGGGCGCACATCGTCAACCTGGGCCACGGCGTTCCGCCCGAGGCCGACCCGACGGTGCTCACCCGCATCGTCGAGTTCGTGAAGGAGCTGCGCTGATGACCGGTGTCGAGGGCCTGCCCGACCTCGAGGGGCTCACCGCGCGCGTGCACGAAACCCGCGTCGCCGTGATCGGCGGCGGGATGGCGGGGCTCGTCGCGGCCCTCGAGTTCGCGAAGGTCGGGCTGTCGGTGACGGTGTTCGAGGCCGACGACCACCTCGGCGGAACGGTGCGCTCGGCCGTCGTCGCCGGGGTGACGGTCGACGTCGGTGCGGAGAGTTACGCGACCCGCGGCGGCACCGTGCGCGCGCTCGTCGACGAACTCGGACTCGGCGACGCGGTCGTCACCCCGTCCGCGGGCGGCGCGTGGGTCGCCGGCCTCGCCGCCGACGGCAAGGGTCCGGATGCCGCGCCCCTCCCGACCGGCGGCGTGCTCGGCATCCCGGCCAACCCGTGGGATCCGGCCGTGGTGCGCATCATCGGCCGCAAGGGGGCCTGGCGCGCGTACCTCGACCGGCTGCGTCCGCCTCTGACGATCGGCGTCGACCGGAGCCTCGGGCACCTGGTGCGCGGACGCATGGGGGAGGCCGTGCTCGACAAGCTCGTGGCCCCGGTGACCAGCGGGGTGTACTCGGCCCGCCCTGACGACATCGACGTGGAGCTCGCCGCGCCGGGACTCTCCGCCGCGCTGACCCGCGCCGGGTCGCTGTCGGGCGCCGTGGGCAACCTGCGCGCCGGTGCCGCGGCCAAGGGCGCCAAGGCGCCGGGGTCGGCGGTGGAGGGCATCGAGGGCGGCATGTTCCGGCTCGTCGAGGCGATCCGCGCGCGGCTCGAGGCCCTCGAGGTCGACCTGCGCACCGCGGCGCCGGTCGCCGCCCTGGAGCGCGACGGCGAGAAGTGGCGGGTGGTTCCCGCCGCCGCCCCCAGCGCCGAAATCGGAGAATCGGCCGAGATTCGGATCCCCGAGCCCGAGGCATCCGAATCCGACGCGATTCTCCCGCGAACCGTGGCGGAGCAGCCGTTCGACGCCGTGATCGTCGCCACCCCGGAGGCGGTCGCCCGGCAGCTGCTCGCCCCGCACGCGGCCCTGCCGACGGCGGCCCCGACCGTGCCGCCCGTGGTGGAGATCGTCACGCTGGTCGTGGACGCGCCCGCGCTGGATGCCGCTCCCCGCGGCACCGGCGTGCTCACCGTCCCCGGCTCCCACACCGCGAAGGCGCTCACCCACTCCACCGCGAAGTGGGAGTGGGTCCGGGCCGCCGCCGGCGGCGCGCACGTCGTGCGCGTGTCGTTCGGCGCCCAGGGCGAGGCGCCCGCCACGGAGGGACTCGACGACGAGGCGGCCGCCCGGCTCGCGGCGTCCGAGGCATCCGCCCTGCTCGGGGTCGATCTCGGTGCCGTCCGCGGACTCCATCGCGCCCGGTTCGTCCAGTCGCAGCCGGCCTCCGTGCTCGGGCGGGCCGAATACACCGGCCGCGCGCGGGCGGCGATCACCCGGGTCGCCGGTCTCGGCGCCGCGGGCGCGTGGCTGTCCGGCACCGGGCTCGCCCAGGTCGTCCCGGATGCCGCGGCGGAGGCCGACCGGGTGCGCGCCGCCCTCCTGTGGGGACGCTCCGAGGGTGCGGCGGAATAGATGCCCGAATCGGAATATAGGGCTACTCTGGGGGGACACACGAGGTGAGGAGACCCCAATGAGGGGCAAAGTCGGACTTGTCATCGGTCTCGGAGTCGGGTACGTGCTCGGCACCCGTGCGGGCCGCGAACGCTACGAACAGATCAAGCTCCAGGCCGAGAAGGTGTGGAACCTGCCGCCCGTGCAGGAGCAGGTCGGCAAGGTGCAGGATGCCGCCAAGTCCGCCCTGATGGCGCTGCCGACCGCGGTGTGGAACAGTGCGGTGAAGGTCACCAGGGCCACCACCGGCTCCAGCAGAACCCCCGGTGAGCGGCTGGATGCCGGACTCGACGCCGCCCAGGACGCGGCCGACGACGTCGCCGCCGCGGCCGAGGCGGCAGCCGCCGACGTGAAGAAGCGCGTCGGCTCGGTCGACGACGCGACCGACGGGAAGTGACATGACGCCGCGCGGCTATCGGGATCGGGCGGACGACAGCCTGTTCACCCTGATCGGCGAGGTCCCCGAGCTCGTCAAGGCCTTGGTCATGGCCGAGATCGATCAGGCCAAGCTCTGGCTCAAGCGCACCGCCAAGGACGGCGGGATCGGCGCGGCCTGGACAATGGGCGCGCTGTTCGTCCTTTTCTGGAGCATCCCGGCTTTCGGCGCGTTCTGCATCATCGGACTCTCGTCGTGGTGGCCGGCCTGGCTGGCATCGCTCGTCGTGTTCGTCGTGATGCTGCTCGTCGTCGGCGTGCTCGCGCTGCTGGGCGTGCTCCGCTTCCGGCGGCTGGCCAAGCGCGAGAACCCCGCCCAGTCGGTGGCGAAGGACGCCGCGATCATCCAAGACGTGAAGGACACGGCCGATGACTTCTGATTCCCTGGCGCCGATCCCGCGCACGGCCGTCCCGGACGACATCACCGATCCGGTCGAGCGCGCCCGCGCCGAGCTCAAGGCGGCGCTGCTGGCGATCGAAGAGAAGGGCAACCTGCCCCGGCGCGCCGCCGTGGCGGCCGAGAACAAGGTGGCGCAGTTCCGCCGCCTCGCCGGCCAGAGCCCCGCGGCGGCGGCCGCCGTGGTGGTCGGTGTCGCCGCCGTGGTCGGCGGGACCGTGTGGGGCTTCGTGTCCCTCTACACCCGCAAGCGCTGAATCCGTCCACAGGTCGCGATGCAAGACTGGGGGCATGACTGCCTTCACTCTCTGGTCTGTGCTGCGCCGTGACCCGGAACGTCCCGTCACCGAGTCCGACCCGACGGAGCTCGCCGACATCGCGGAGCTGATCGAGGCCGGCGGGGTCACGATCCGCGGGTTCTACGACGTGAGCGGCCTGCGCGCCGACGCCGACCTGATGATCTGGCTCCACGGCGAAAGCGCCGAGGAGCTGCAGCGCGATCTGCGGCGCCTGCGCCGCACCGAGCTGCTGAAGAACCTCCTTCCCACCTGGAACGCGATGGGGGTGCACCGCGACGCCGAGTTCAACCGCGCCCACGTCCCGGGCTTCCTGCGTGGGATCGAGCCCAAGCAGTGGCTGACCGTGTACCCCTTCGTGCGCAGCTACGACTGGTACCTGCTTCCCGAAGAGGACCGCAGCCGGATGCTGCGCGACCACGGCCGCAAGGGCGCCGCGTTCACGAACGTCGTCGCGAACACCGTCGCCGCCTTCGCCCTCGGCGACTACGAGTGGGTGCTGCCGATGGAGGCCGACGAGCTGACCGACCTCGTCGACATGATGCGCGACCTGCGGTACACCGAGGCGCGGCTGCACGTGCGCGAGGAGCTGCCGTTCTACACGGGCCGGCGTATCGAGGTGCATGAGATCGCGGACGTGCTGCAGTGACGATCCGGCTCGGCACGCGTCGCAGCGCTCTCGCGATGGCGCAGTCGCAGCAGGTCGCCGACCGCCTCGCCGCCGTCTCCGGGCGCGAGGTGGTGCTGGTGCCGATCACGTCCGAGGGCGACGTGAACCGGGCATCCCTGGCGACGCTCGGCGGCCGGGGCGTGTTCGCCACCCGCCTGCGTGAGGCGCTCCTGGCGGGGGAGTGCGACGTGCTCGTGCACTCGCTCAAAGACCTCCCGACCGCACCGGCGCCCGGGCTCGTGATCGCGGCGACGCCGCAGCGCCAGGATGCCCGCGACGTGGTCATCACCCGCGACGGCACGCCGCTCGCCGAGCTGCACGGCTCGGTCGGGACGGGATCGCCGCGCCGGGTCGCGCAGGTGCACGAGTTCAACCCGCGCGTGCGCGTCGCCGACCTGCGCGGCAACGTCGACTCGCGCCTCGGCCGGGTGCGCGACGCCGAGCTGGATGCCGTCATCCTCGCCGCCGCCGGGCTCAACAGGCTGGGGGATGCCGATCCCCTCGGCGGTCTGCACGTCGAACCGCTGGGACTGGCCGAGTGGCCGACCGCCCCCGGGCAGGGCTCGCTCGCCGTCGAGGTGCGCGAGGGGTCCGATCTCGAAGGCGTCGTCGCGGCGCTCGACGATGCCGACACCCGCACGGCGGTCGACGCCGAGCGGGCGGTGCTCGCCGCGCTCGACGGAGGATGCGCCGCACCCGTCGGCGTGCATGCGTCGGTGACGGTCCCCACGACCCCTCCACGCGCCGCTGGCGCGTCGCGCGGAGCCTCCGGTCGCGTGGGCCCAAACACGCTGCGCATCCGGGCCATCGTCTATTCGTCCGATGGACGCCGGCGGATCGGGGAGGACCAGACCTTCAGCCTGCCGGAGGCGTATGCTCAGGACAAAGGCAGTGGCAATGGAGCGGATGCTGTCGTCGGCGCGAACCCGATCAGCGCACGAAAAGCCGGATTCGACGTCGCTCGTCGGCTGCTCGATCGAGGGGCGGCCGACCTGGTACCCCGAGAGTCGACCCCATGAATACAGCCCCCCGATGGCACTTCGGACATGAAGCGTCCGGATCCCACGCGTCCGACGGCGACCCCAAGCCGCTCGCCGGCTTCCGCGTGCTCGTTCCGCGCGGCGGCCCGTGGGGCGACAGCGTCGCGGCGACGTTGCGCGGCCTGGGCGCCGTTCCGGTGATCGCGCCGCTCATCAACTTCGCGCCGACCGACGACCTGCCCACGCTCGAGGCGGCCCTGAACGATCTCGCCGCCGGGCGCTTCGACTGGCTGACGATGACCTCGGCGACCACGGTCGACGTGCTGTTCGCCTACCGCGCGGTGATCCCCGCGCACACCAAGGTCGCGGCGGTCGGCGAGACCACCGCCGCCGCGCTGCAGGCGGTCGGCTACCGGGTCGATCTGGTGCCCGCGCGCGACAACTCGGCATCCGGCATGGCCGACGACCTCATCGCCGCCGAGCCAGAGCCGCGCGACATCCTGACCCTGCGCAGCGAGATCGCCAAGCCGGTGCTCACCCGCCGGCTCATCGAGGCCGGCCACCGGGTGCGCAGCGTCGTGGCGTACCGCACCGTCGGCGTGCCGGTCACCGAGCGCATCGCAGACGACGTGGCCTCCGGGCGCATCAACGCGATCCTCGTGACGAGCGGGTCGGTGGCCGAGCAGGTCCGCACCCAGTTCCCCGACATCCCCGATTCGACCGTGATCGCCGCGATCGGCCCGCGCACCGAGAAGGACGCCCGGCGCATCGGCCTGCCCATCGATGCGGTCGCCGAGCAGCAGACCATCGATGCGCTGATCGACGCTCTCAGCAGATTCACGCCCCAGGAGCAGCCGTGAGCTTTCCCGTCCACCGCCCTCGTCGCCTGCGCCAATCACCCGCCGTCCGGCGTCTCGTGAGCGAGACCGACGCCGTTCCCCGGCGCCTGGTGCTGCCGCTGTTCGTGCGCGAGGGGCTCGCCGAGCCGGTGCCGATCGGATCGATGCCGGGTGTGGTGCAGCACACGATGGACTCGCTCCGCCGTGCTGCGACCGATGCCGCGGAGGTCGGCGTCGGCGGCGTGATGCTGTTCGGCGTGCCCGCGGTGCGCGACGCGCAGGGCTCCGGAGCAGACGACCCGAACGGCATCCTGAACCTCGCGACGACCGCGCTCGCACAGGAGGTCGGTGACGCGCTGGTCGTGCAGACCGACCTGTGCCTGGACGAGTTCACCGACCACGGCCACTGCGGCGTGCTCGCGCCGGACGGCACGGTCGACAACGACGCCAGCCTCGAACGGTACGCCTCGATGGCGCTCGCGCAGGCGCGTGCCGGGTCGGCGATGCTGGGCCTGTCGGGGATGATGGACGGCCAGGTCGGGCACGTGCGCGCCGCGCTGGATGCCGAGGGCTTCACCGACACGCTGATCCTGGCCTATTCGGCCAAGTACGCGGGTGCGTTCTACGGACCGTTCCGCGAGGCCGTCGACTCGCAGCTGAAGGGCGACCGCCGCACCTACCAGATGGATCCCGGCAACGCGCGCGAGGGGGTGCGCGAGGCGCTCCTCGACGTCGACGAGGGCGCGGACGTCGTGATGGTCAAGCCGGCGCTGCCGTACCTGGACGTGCTCGCCGAGGTGCGGGCATCCGTCGACGTGCCGGTGTGGGCCTACCAGGTGTCCGGCGAGTACGCCATGGTGGAGGCGGCCGCAGCGAACGGCTGGATCGACCGCCGCGGCGCGATCCTCGAGTCGCTCACCGCGATCCGCCGGGCCGGTGCCGACGTGATCCTCACCTACTGGGCCGCCGAAGCCGCCCGCTGGCTTTCCCCCGGTCGTTGAGCGAGCGAAGCGAGTCGAAACGCACGGACATCCGAACGGTGCGTTTCGTCTCGTCGCTTCGCTCCTCGCTCAACGACCGACCACGACCATGGAGATGAACGTGATGACTGACCGCAACGACACCCTGTTCGACAAGGCCCGCCAGGTGATCCCCGGCGGCGTGAACTCGCCGGTGCGCGCCTTCGGGTCGGTCGGCGGATCGCCCCGCTTCGTGACCAGCGCGCAGGGCGCCACCATCACGGATGCCGCCGGTCGCACCTACATCGACCTGGTCGCCTCGTGGGGCCCCGCCCTCATCGGGCACGCGCACCCGCAGGTGGTCGAGGTCGTGCAGGATGCCGCGGCCCGCGGCCTGTCGTTCGGCGCTCCCACCGAGGGCGAGGTGGAGCTCGCCGAGCTCATCGCCGGACGCGTGGTGTCGGGCGAGCACCGCCCGGTGGACCGCGTGCGCCTGGTCTCGACCGGCACCGAGGCGACGATGACCGCGATCCGCCTCGCCCGCGGCTACACCGGCCGCGACCTGCTCGTGAAGTTCGCCGGGCACTACCACGGGCACTCCGACGGGCTGCTCGCCGCAGCCGGTTCCGGCGTCGCCACCCTCGCGCTTCCCGGCTCGGCCGGCGTGCCCGCGCCGATCGCCGCGCAGACGCTCGTGCTCCCCTACAACGACCTCGACGCCGTGCAGGAGGCGTTCGCGGTGCACGGCGACCGGATCGCCGCCGTCATCGTCGAGGCCTCCGCGGCGAACATGGGCATCGTCGCGCCGCTGCCGGGCTTCAACGCGGCCCTGGCCGACATCGCGCACGCGCACGGCGCCCTGCTGATCCTCGACGAGGTGCTCACCGGCTTCCGCGTGCACCCCGCCGGGTTCTGGGGTCTGCAGCAGGCGGCCGGCGAGACCTACACGCCCGACATCTTCACGTTCGGCAAGGTCGTGGGCGGTGGGATGCCCCTCGCCGCCCTCGGCGGTCGCGCCGAGGTCATGGACGCCCTGGCGCCGGTCGGCCCGGTCTACCAGGCCGGCACGCTGTCGGGCAATCCGCTGTCGGTCGCCGCGGGCATCGCGACGCTGAACCTCGCGACCCCGGAGGTCTATGCGCGGGTCGATGCGGCATCCTCCGTGCTCGCCCACGCCCTCGACGAGGCCCTGGAGGACGCCGGGGTGGTGCACGCGGTGCCGCGCGCCGGCAACCTGTTCGGTCTCGTGTTCCGCGCCGACGTGCCGGTCGACTACGCACAGGCGCAGGACCAGGAGTCGTTCCGCTACGCGCCGTTCTTCCACGCGATGCTGGATGCCGGCGTCTCGCTGCCGCCGAGCGTGTTCGAGGCCTGGTTCCTCACCGCCGCGCACGACGACGAGGTGCTCGGCCGCGTGATCGACGCCCTGCCCGCCGCCGCCCGCGCCGCGGCCGGGGCCGTCCGCCCGTGACTCGGACGGTCGTGCTCGCCGGCGGGGTCGGCGGAGCGAAGTTCACCCTCGGGGTGCGCGAGGCCCTGGCGCGCCGCGAGGCGCCGCCGGCGACGGTCGTGGTCAACACGGGCGATGACCTGTGGCTGTCGGGCGTGCGACTGCAGCCCGACGTGGACTCGATCATGTACGCGCTGGCCGGGCAGAACGACACGGTGCGCGGCTGGGGTCGCGCGGGCGACACCGAGCGCGTCAACGAAGAGCTCCAGGCCTGGGGTGCGGGCTGGCCGTGGTTCACCCTCGGCGACCTCGACCTCGGCACGCACCTGGCCCGCACCGGCTGGCTGCGCGACGGCCTCACGCCGACACAGGTGCTCGAGCGCATGTCGACGCGCTGGGATCTCGGGGTGCGGATGCTGCCGATGACCGACAGCGAGGTCGACACGCACGTGCGTCTCGCAGACGGCACCGTCTTGCACTTCCAGGAGTGGTGGACGCGGCACCGGGCGACGCTCGCCCCGGCCGCGTTCGAGAACCCCGGCATCGGCGACGCCGTGCCCGCACCGGGAGTCGCGGAGGCGATCGCCGCCGCGGACGTGGTGCTCGTCGCCCCCTCGAACCCGGTCGTGTCGATCGGCCCGATCCTCGCCGTGCCGGGCGTCCGCGACGCGCTGGCGCAGACGGCCGCGCCCGTGATCGGCGTCTCCGGGATCATCGGCGGCGCCGTCGTGCGCGGGATGGCCGACGTGTGCCTGGCCGCGATCGGGGTCGAGACGGCCGCCGACGCGGTCGCCCGGCACTACGGAGCACGCCGCGCCGGGGGAATCCTCGACGGGTGGCTCGTCGCCGAGGAGGACGCCGCGCTCGTGCCCGCGATCGAGGAGCGGGGCATCCGATCCCGCGCCGTGCCGCTGTGGATGACGGATGCCGCGGCATCCGGCGCCATCGTCGATGCCGCCCTGGAGCTCGCCGGCGTCTGAAACCGCTCCCACCGGGGCATAGGATCGCTCTCATGTCTCGCAACGATGCGGATGCCGCGCCGCCCGCGCTCCCCGAACCGACCGTCTCGGTCGCCGACCCCGCCCGACTGTCCGGATCGGTGATCGGCCGGTATGCGATCGGCTCGCTCGGCACCGGCGGATTCGCGACCCTGCCCGGGCTCGTGCTCGTGTTCTACCTGACCGACACGCTCGGCGTCGCGGCCTGGGCGGCCGGACTCGTGATCACCGGCGCGAAGATCTGGGACGTGCTGATCGACCCGCTCGTCGGCGGGCTCTCCGACCGATCACTGCGGCGCACCGGGTCGCGCCGGCGGCTCATGGTCGCCGGCGGCATCGCGCTGCCGGTGTTCTTCCTGCTCACGTTCGCGGTGCCCGCCGACACCCCGCCGGTGGTCGCGGCGACGTGGGTGGTGCTCGCGTTCCTGCTGGCATCCACCTCGTTCAGCCTGTTCCAGGTGCCCTACATCGCCCTGCCGGCCGAGCTGACCGCGCGATACGACCAGCGCACGCGCCTGCTCACGGCGCGGGTCGCGGTGCTCGCCCTCGCGATCCTGCTGTTCGGCGCCGGCGGACCGCTGCTGCGCAAGATCGGCAACCCGTACACCGGCTATCTCGTGATGGGGCTCGTGGCCGGCGTCGTGATCGGCGCGGGCATGCTGATCTCGTCGACCGTGGCACCCCGCGGCGTCGCCCCGGACCTGGCCGCCGTCGACGCCGCGCCCGCGCACGGATACCGGGCCGGATTCGCCGCGCTGCGCCGCAGCCAGCCGTTCCGGGTGCTGCTTTCCGCCTACCTGCTGCAGGCGCTGGCGACCGGGCTGATGCTGGCCGCGGCGAACTACGTCGCGGTGTGGGTGATGCACTCCGACGACGCCCTCACCTTCCTCTTCGTCGCGCTCATCGCACCGGCGATCGTGTTCTCGCCGGTCTGGAACGCCGTGTCGCGGCGCCTCGGCAAGGAGCGCTCGTTCCGGCTCGCGTCGACCCTGTTCGCCGTGGCGGCGGCCTCCCTCACCGCGGCGATCTGGGTACCGGGCGCCTGGATGTACGCGTCGGTCGCGGTGGCCGGTGCCGCCTACGCGGGCATGCAGGCGCTGCCGATGGCGATGCTCCCCGACGTCATCTCGCACGACGCACGCACCCACGGACCCGGTCAGGCCGGCGTGTTCGGCGGCATGTGGACGGCAGGGGAGACCACCGGCATGGCGCTCGGCGCCGGGCTCCTCGCCCTCATCCTCACCGTCACCGGCTACCTCCAGACCACGGCCGGCCACACCGTGGTGCAGCCCGGAGCCGCCGTCACCGGCATCGCCGCCGCCTTCGGCGTCGTTCCGGCTGTCCTCACCCTCCTCAGCCTCGTGTTCCTGGCGCGCTATCGCCTGCGTCGCGAGGACATCGACGACCCCGCCCCGGAGGCCCGATCATGACCGCTCCCGCCGACATCCTCGATCGCCTGACCGCGCTGCGCGCGCAGGACGCCCCCACCCACGGCGGCCGCCTGCTGTCGTACGTGTACGACTCCGGGCGTGCGGACCTCGACGAATTGGCGGCATCCGCCGTGCGCGCGATGCAGCCGGTGAACGGCCTGGACCCCACGACGTTCCGGTCGGTCGCGGTGATCGAGCGTGAGCTCGTCGACTTCGCCCGCGAGGTGTTCCATGCCGGGGAGGATGTCACGGGCACCGCGACCTCCGGCGGCACCGAGAGCTGCCTGCTCGCCGTCAAGACGGCGCGCGAGGCCTGGCGCGCCCGCACCGGCTGGACGCCGGGCGACCCGCAGCCGCGGCTCGTCGCCCCGACGACGGTGCATGCCGCCTTCCGCAAGGCGGCCGCCCTGTTCGATGTCGAGCTCGACCTCGTGCCGGTGGATCCGTCGACCGGCCGCCCGGCGGCATCCGACCTCGTCGCACGGCTGGGTTCCGACGTGGCCCTCGTGGTCGTGAGCGCGCCGAGCTACCCGTTCGCGGCGCTCGACCCGGTCCCGGAGGTCGCGGCCGCCGCGCTCGCCGCCGGCGTCGACCTGCACGTGGACGCCTGCATCGGCGGGTTCGCGCTGGCCTTCTGGCCGGAGGATGCCGCGGGCGCCCCCGCGCACGAGTGGGATTTCGCCGTTCCCGGCGTGACGAGCCTGTCGGCCGACCTGCACAAGTACGGCTACGCCCCCAAGGGCGTCTCGGTGCTGCTGCAGCGCGGCCGCGATCGCCAGCGGCACCAGTGGTTCGCGACCAGCGCGTGGCCCGGATACCCGGTGGTCAACCCGACCCTGCTCGGCTCGAAGTCGGCGGCGCCGCTCGCCGCGGCGTGGGCGATCACGCAGGCGCTCGGCGTCGACGGATTCCGTGAGCTCACGGCATCACTGGCGCGCTCGACGGCGGCGATCGTCGCCGGAGTCGCGGCGATCGAGGGTCTGCGCGTCGTCGGAACCCCGACCGGTCCGATGGTGGCGGTCGCGGAGGATGCGGATGCCCCGGCCGAGCGCCGCGTCGACCCGCACCTGTGGGCCGATGCGATGGGTGGCTTCGGCTTCGCGGTGCAGTTGCAGCCGGCCTCGGTGCAGCCCGACGGGACGCGGCTGCCCTCGACCGCCCACCTGACCGTGACCCCGGTCACCGAGCGGGTGCTCGACGAGCTGCTGACGGCATCCGGACGGGCGGCGGACGCCGTGCGCGGGATGCCGCACCTCGACGGCGGGGCGATCGCGGCGCAGCTGCTCGGCGGGCTCGGTGTGCCGCCGGAAGCCCTCGCGGGCGGAGCCGTGCCGCTCGATTCCGACACGGCGTTCGCCATCCTGCAGGCGGCGGGTCTGGTCGGCGCGCCGACGGATGCCGCGGCGGGCCTCGGTCCGCTGGCGCCGGTGCTGGCGCTGGTCGAGGCGCTCCCCGCCCCGCTCGTGGAGCGCCTGCTGATCGAGCTCCTGGCGGCCGGCCTGGAGCGCTGATGACGCTGCATCACCTGTGCATCACGACGTGATGTTAGAGTGATGCACATGCGCACCACCATCGACCTTCCACCCGCCGCACACCAGCGTGTGCGTGAACTGGCGGCTTCTCGTCACCAGTCGATGTCTGCGGTCGTGGTCGATCTGACGATGCGCGGGCTCGCGCAGCTCGACGTGGCAGTGGAGTATTCGCGCGACGCGGTGTCCGGCCTGCCGACGATCGGCGTCGGTCAGCAGGTCACGTCCGAAGATGTCGCCACCGCGCTGGACGACGAGTGACGTCCTATCTGCTCGACGCCAACGTGCTCATCGCGTTGACGATCCGCGAGCACGTCCACTTCCGACGCGCGAGCCGATGGTTCGGAGGGATCGAGACGGCCGCCGTCTGTCCGGTCACCGAGGGCGCGTTGATGCGATACGCGGTGCGGATCGGCGTGTCCCCGTCCATCGTGAAAGGACTCATCACGGCGTTGCGGGCCGATCCTCGAATCGAGTTCTGGCCTGACGAGCTGAGCTACGAGGCGGTCGACCTCCGTCACGTGGTGGGGCACCGGCAGGTGACCGATGCCTACCTCGCCTCGCTCGCAGTGGCACATGACAGCGTGCTCGCGACCATGGACGACGCATTGCACGCGACGCTCCCGCACGCGACGCTGCTGATCCCCGACTGATACGTAGCCTGGTGCCGGGACGGCTCCGGAGAACTGACCGGGTGCTCAGCCGCGGCGGGCGAGGAGTGACAGCCGGCTCAGCGCGCGCTCGACGTCGGGCGGCGGAGCGGTGGCCGCGGTGATCCGATCCGGCTCCCCGGCTGCGTGTACGTGCAGGGGGATGTCTCGGTCGTAGAGCACGTCGACGAGCGCGGCGAACCGGGCCAGCGGCTCCCGATCGACCGTCGAGAGATCGGGGACGCCGCGCACGGTCATCGTGGCCGCGGTCAGCGCCAGGTACTGCGCGACGCTGTGCGGGCGGACGCAGAGGTCGTCGAACGAGAAGACCGTCCCGGGTGCCTCGGGCGCGGTGTCGCTGTTCCACGTGCCGGCGGCGAAGCCGCGGTGCCGGTCGCGTCCGATCGTCCGATAGTCCGGCCCGTCGCCGACGTGGACCGTCTCGAGACGCGTGCGGATGAGGCCGATCGCCGGCAGGAACCGCTCGTGATACAGCGGGTCGGGCATCAGGTCTTCCGGCGCGTAGTTCGACGTCGCCACCAGCAGGATGCCGCTGTCGAGGATCGTGGAGAGCGTGGCCGTCAGGTAGACCCCGTCCGCGACGTCGTGCACGTGGAACTCGTCGAACAGCACCGCCCGGGCATCGCCGAGCAGATGCCGGATGGAGCGTTCCAGGGGTTCGCGTCGTCGCACGATCTGCGTCTGGAGGTCGCGGAAGAACTCGTGGAAGTGGACGCGGCGCGTGCGCGTGGTCGGCACCGCCGCGAGGTACGCCTCGGCGAGGAGGCTCTTGCCCCGGCCCACGGGTCCCCAGAGGTAGAGGCCGTGGCGAGTGGGACGGGCCATCGTGTCGATCGCGTCGAGTTGGGCGTCGTCGAAGGTCGCACCGGTGCGGTCCAGTGCGGCAAGGAACGGCTCGCGGGCGGCGGCGGTGAGCGGATGGCCTTGGGCATCCGCGCGGCGGGTGATCGTGGTCATGCCGCGGGGCGGTGCATCCGGATCTCGCGCACGCCGTCTTCGACCTTCTCCGCGCCGTCGGCGACGAACCGGTTGCGGCGGTAGAAGGCCTGGGCGCGCGGATTCGGGTCGGCGACCCACAGCACCGCCTCGTCGTCCGGGTCGATGACGGCGTCGAGCAGCCGGGCCCCGGCGCCGGAGCCCTGGTGCGCGGCGAGCAGGTACAGGGCGTACAGCTGCGGGATGCCGAGCTCTTCACCCGCCGGGTTGGCGAGGGCGAGCCCGACGATCTGCCCGTCGTGCTCGGCGACCGCGGCCCGATGCTCGGCGTACCGCGGATCAGTGAGCACGGCCGTCCAGAAGCGGCGGCGGCGCGGTTCGAACTCGGGGTCGTCGAGCAGCTGATCGGGGAAGAGCCCCCGATACGTCTCGCGCCACCCCTGCACGTGCACATGGGCCAGGCCCGGGATGTCTTCGGGATCAGCAGGGCGGACCAGCATCCCTCGACGCTACTCCCTGAAAGAGTGCTGGATGTCGAGGTTGCACAAGCTGGGATCAGACCGAGACCAACGGGTGGTCTGAGCATGTGGTTCTTCACTCGTCACGAACCGTGGCCCGGGCTGTGGATCGTGACGAGCGAACTCGCCGCAATGATGCTCGCTCGTCACGAATTGCCGCCAGCGGGGTGATTCGTGACGAGCGACGCGAAGCCTCCGCGCGGGACTCAGCCGGGGAGCAGGGCGGAGGTGCGAGGGCCGAGGCCCAGGGCCGAGGCCGCCGCCAGCTGCGCGGCCGTGTCGACGTCACGGCGCAGGGAGGAGGTGTCCGGCACCCCCAGGGCGACGCAGCCCAGGGCGACGTGCCGCGCGAACGACCCGTCGCCGAACGCCGAGGCCCACGGCATCCCCGGGGCGGCCGTGACGAGCGTCGTGCCCGTGCCGTCCGCGTCGGCGACGACCGCCCGGGGGAGGGATGCCGCCTCCCGCAGTGCCGCGGCGAGTTGATCGGGACGCAGTGCCGGCAGGTCGCCGAGCAGCGCGGCCCGGTACGCGTCGGAGCCGGCGAGGGATGCCCCCGCCGCGACCGCGGCATCCAGCCCGGCGCCCGGGTCGGGGCACACGTCTGCCCCGAGGGCCCGCGCTTCGCGTGCCGTCTGCTCGTCGTCGGTCACCACGATCACGCGCGCGGCCGCTGCCGCCGCGGCGATCGTGTCCAGGGCGATCGCCCGGGCGAGCTGCTCACGCCCGACCCCCGGCACGCGAAGCCGGGACTTGCCGTGCGTCGCGGGCTTGACCGGGATGACGATCGTCCAGCGCGTACCGGATGCAGGATCGATCGCTTTCGTCTCGACCGCTTCTCCCGTGTTCCCGCGGTCGGCGCCCGGTGGCGACGGGGTCGATCCTGCGTTCGGTACGCGACCGGACCCGGCGGCGCCGGCGGCGGCGCTCAAAGGTGCCCGTACCGCTCGCGGAGACGGGGGAGGATGTCGCGGGCGTACAGGTCGAGGAACTCCGGCTGGTCGAACCCCGGGTCGTGGAACACCAGGTGCCGGAACCCCATGTCGACGTACCGCCCGATCTGCTCGACGTGCTCGTCCGGGTCGGTCGACACGATGAACCGGGACGCGACGCGCTCGATCGGCAGTTCGGCGGCGAGCCGCTGCATCTCGATCGGATCGTGCACGTCGCGCTTCTCCTCGGGCGAGAGGGCCAGGGGCGCCCAGAACCGGGTCTTCTCGAGCGCGGTCTCGCGGTCGGGGTGGTACGAGACCTTGACCTCCATGAGGGTGTCGACGTCGGCGGCATCCCGACCCGCCTTCTCGAGGCCGTCCGCCAGAGCCGGCAGCAGCGTCTCCTCGTACAGCGACGCGGCCTTGCCGGAGGTGGTGATGTAGCCGTCGGCGATGCGCCCGGCCAGGCGGGTCGCCGCCGGACCCGAGGCCCCGATGTAGATCGGCACCCCGTTCGCCGGACGATCGTAGACGGTGGCGTCCTTCACCGAGTAGTAGGTGCCGTCGAACGTGACGCGCTCGCCGGCCCACAGCTCGCGCATGAGGGTGATCGCCTCTTTCATGCGCTGGAAGCGCTCGGGCGGCTCGGGCCACTCGAGTCCGAGCGTCACCTCGTTGAGCGCTTCGCCGGTGCCGACGCCGAGCACGACGCGGTCGGGATACATGACCGCGAGGGTCGCGAACGCCTGGGCGATGACCGCGGGGTGGTAGCGGAACGTCGGCGTCAGCACCGAGGTGCCGATGATGACCCGCGACGTGCGGGCCCCGAGCGCCCCGAGCCAGGGCAGCGCGGCGGGCGCGTGCCCGCCGTCGTGCATCCACGGCTGGAAGTGGTCCGACAGCCACACCGAGTCGAACCCGTGGCCCTCGGCCAGGACTCCGAAATCGATCAGCTCGTTCGGGCCGAACTGTTCGCTCGACGCCTTGTATCCCAGTCGCAGCATCACATGCCTTCCTTGACGGTTTGCAGGAATTCGGAGCCGTCGGCGTTGCGGAGCCGCTGACGGAAAGCATCCACCGTGCCCGGCCACAGCAGCGTCAGACGCCCGGAACGGTCATCGACGTACCAGTTGCGGCATCCGCCGGTGATCCACGGGGTGGATGCCGCGGCCCGGTCGATCTCGGCCGTCCACTCCGCCTCGGCCGCCGGGTCGACGCGCAGCACGCCGTCACGACCCGCGACGGTGCGGGCGAGGTACGCGGCCTGCTCCTCGAGCATCAGCACCGACGAATTGTGACCGAGCGCCGCGTTCGGGCCGTCGAGCACGAACAGGTTCGGGAACCCCGCCACCACCGTCGACGCGAACGCCGTCATCCCGCGGTGCCAGTGGTCGGCCAGGGTGTCGCGCTCGCCGGTGACCAGCGACGCGTACGGCTGGCGGGTCGAGGCGAATCCGGTGGCGAGCACCAGTGCGTCGACCTCGTGGCGGGCGCCGGAGGCCGCCACCAATGTGCGGCCCGACGCGCCGGCGAGGGCGGATGCCTCCAGCCGGACGCGTCCGGACGCGAGGGCCGGGTAGAAGTCGTCGGAGAGCAGCACCCGCTTGCAGCCGAACGCGTAGTCGGGGGTGAGTGCGCGGCGCAGGGCGGCATCCGGAACCTGCGCCTCGAGGTGGGCGAGCGCCACCGCGCGGGCCTCCGCGGCCGCCTGCGCGTCCCCCGAACGGGAGGCGTGCCGGGCCTCGCCTTCGAGATACAGGTCGTCGCGCAGCTCTTCGAGCAGCAGCGGGTCGCCCGCGAACGCGGTCTGCTCGGTCGCGCTGTACGGGCGGTCGCCCCGCGGGACGATCCAGGCCGGAGTGCGCTGGAACAGGGTGACGTCGGCCGACTCGGCGAGCACGGGGGTCAGCTGGACCGCGGATGCCCCGGTGCCGACGACGGCGACGCGGCGACCAGAGAGGTCGGCCGAGTGGTCCCAGCGCGACGAGTGGAAGATGGGGCCGGGGAATGAGGACAGGCCCGGAAGGTCGGGGATCGACGGCTCGGTCAGCCGCCCGCAGGCGAGCACCAGCACGTCGGCTTCGATCTCGTCGAGCCGCGGACCGGCGGTGCGGATCCGCCACGTCTCGGACTCGTCGTCCCAGCGGGCGCCCACCAGCGCGGTGTCGAACTCGGGCCGGATGCCCTCGCGCGCCGCGACCTGCTCGAGGTAGGAGCGGATCTCGCTGCCGCGCGCGTAGACGTGCGTCCAGTCGGGATTGGGATGCGCGGAGAACCCGTACAGGTGGCTGGGCACGTCGCAGGCCACTCCGGGGTAGGTGTTGTCCCGCCAGGTGCCCCCGATGGATGCCGCGCGCTCGATGACCAGCACGTCGTCCGTGCCGCCGCGGTGCAGCGCCATGGCGGCGCCGATTCCGGCGAATCCGGCGCCGACGACGAGCACTTCGACGCGGGTGGTGCGTTCCGTCTCGGGCGCGCTTCGCGCGTCCTCGCTCAACGACCGGTTCATGTTCCCTCGGTCGCTGAGCGCGCGAGGCGAGACGGAACGCGCGGGGCGGCTTCGGCACTCAGGTAGTCGGTGGTGCGCCGGCGGAACGGGCGGCGCAGGTGCGCGGCGATCCGCTCGGCATCCGCCACGGGAAGCTCGAGACCGTGCTCGATGCCGGCCGCGGGCTTCACGCGGCCGTCCAGCAGCGTGCCGCCGAGGTCGTCGCCGCCGGACTGCAGCAGCACCGCCGACGCGTCGCGGCCGACGCGCGTCCACGGGATCTGCACGTGTCCGATCGAGCCCGACAGCAGCAGGCGCGAGACGGCGACCATGGCGCGGTGCTCGTCGAGCGGCGCCCGGCCCGCGACCAGGGGAACGCCGCCCGCCGGCCCCGGCAGCGGGATCGGCACGAACTCGCGGAATCCGCCGGTGAGCGCCTGGATCCGGCGCAGCTCCCGCAGGTGTGCGATGCGCTCCGCCGCCGTCTCGACGTGCCCGTAGAACAGCACGCTGGTCGTGGAGAACCCGGCCCGGTGCACGGCGACGATCGTGTCGGTCCACCGGTCGATCTCCAGGTCGCCCGGCGCGACGAGGCGCCGCACCCGCTCGGAGAGAACCTTCACACCGGTGCCCGGCATGGTGTCGACACCGGCATCCCGCAACTGCTCCAGGGCGCGCTCGAGCGGGATGCCCGCCCGGTCGGCGAGGTCGCACGCATCCTGCGGGCGATAGGCGTGGAGGTGGATGCCGGGCTCGGCGGCCTTGATCGCGCGGGCCAGCGCGGCGTAGCCGGCCGGGTCTTCGGTCTCGGGCAGCCGCCCCTGCACGCAGAGCTCCGTCGCCCCGAGGTCGACGGCATCCTCCGCGATCGCGGCGGCGTCGGCCAGGGTGAACTCCTCCGGGGCGGTCGCGACGGCGCGCAGGCCGGTGGAGGTCAGGTTGCGGTTGACCACGATGCTGACGGCCTCGCCCACGGTGTAACGGCGCACGTCGTCGGCGACCGCGGCGAGCCGGTCGAGTTCGGGCCCGGTGGCGCCGAGCAGGGCGACCCATTCGGCGTCGTCGAGCGAGGCGGGGTCGGTGGCCGCGCGTTCGATGAGCCCGGTCAGGTTCCCCTCGGTCGTTGAGCGCCCTTCGTCTCGCTTCGCTCGCTCAGGGACCGCGACGCGAGACGAAAGGTGGCGACCGACCGGCAGCCCCTGCTCGGCGGCGAGACCCGTCGCGGGGTCGGCGAGGCGCGCGACCGGGCCATGCATGGCCGGGTCGAGCCAGCGGTCGGCATCCTGCACGTACGGCGGCTGCGCGGTGAGGCGTTCGCGCAGTTCGTAGCCGAGGGCGCCCGTGCGGGCGGCGAGGTCGACCAGCTGCGGCCAGGGACGCTCCGGGTTGACGTGGTCGGCGGTGAGCGGCGACACTCCGCCCCAGTCGTCGGCGCCGGCGCGCACGAGCAGATCGAGCTCGGCGGGGTCGGACAGGTTCGGCGGCACCTGGATGCGCATGCCGGGACCCATCACGATGCGGGCGGTCGCGACAGCGGCGACGTACTCGAGCAGATCGGCGTCGGGGGCATCCTGCATGGCGGTGCGCGGCTTCGCGCGGAAGTTCTGCACGATCACCTCCTGCACGTGCCTGTACCGGGCGTGGAGGTCTCGGATCGCCACCAGCGACTCGGCCCGGTCGCGCAGGGTCTCGCCGATGCCGACGAGGATGCCGGTGGTGAACGGGACGGAGGCCCGGCCGGCATCCTCGATCACCTGCAGCCGCACGGCCGGGTCCTTGTCGGGGGAGCCGAAGTGCACCTGCCCGCGCTCCTCGTAGAGGCGGCGGGACGTGGTCTCGAGCATCATCCCCATGGACGGCGCCGTCGGCCGGAGCGCGTCGAGCTCGTCGTACGACATGACGCCGGGGTTCAGGTGAGCGAGCATCCCCGTCTCGCGGGTGACGAGCCGGGCGATGTGGCCCACGTAGTCGAGGGTGGACGCGAAGCCGTGCTCGTCGAGCCAGGCGCGTGCCTCCGGCCAGCGGTCCTCGGGGCGGTCGCCGAGGGTGAGGAGCACCTCTTTGCAGCCGAGAGCCAGACCCTGCCGTGCCACGGACAGCACCTGCTCCTCGGACATGTAGGTGGGTTTGTGCAGCGTGCGCAGCTGGTTGGGGGTGTCGACGAACACGCAGTAGTGGCAGCGATCGCGGCACAGCGTCGTCAGCGGCACGAACACCTTGCGGGAGTACGTGATCACGCCCGGCCGGCCCGCGGCGGCAAGCCCTTCATCCCGGATCGCGCCCGCGCGTTCGAGCAGTTCGTCGAGGGCGGGCCCGGTGGATGCCAGCATCCGCTCGATCTCGTCGACGCTCATCGTCCCAGTCTGCCACTCGCCCGCGGGTGCGGCTCCGCGGGCGTCCTTGTCGGCAAACGCTCGGCTCCGGTGCCGGGTCGCCTGGCAGACTGGGACGCATGGTGTCTCTGCTGCTCGACTCGACGCAGCTCGACGTGCACATGAACGCGACCGAGCACGCGCTTTCATTCCGCAAACGGAATATCTCGATCGCGCGGTCGCAGATCACGCGCGTGCAGCTCACCGACGACGCGTGGACCTGGTTGCGCGGGGTGCCCGAGCCGGCGACCGTCATCCCGTCCGCCTTCGCCATCGGCACGTGGAAGTTCGTCGGCGGCAAGGACTTCGCCCTCATCCGCCGCCGGCGGCCGAGCGTCGTCATCGAGCTCGAAGGCCACCCGGAGTTCCAGCGGGTCATCGTGACCACCCGCCACGGCTTCGACCTCGTCCGCGAACTCGCCGAGTAGCGGCGGGGCGCCGAGACAGGGTCCCGCCGCCGAAACAAGTGCGCCGTGCACTTGTTTCGGCGGGAACACCTTGTCTCGCCGACGAAGGGCGCGCCGCGGCCCTGCCCTATGTCGCCCGGGTGAGCGGTCGGGCTTCGTGCTCGCCCGACAAGATTCGCGCCGCGTTGGGTCGAGTCCTGTCGGGTGAAGAGGGAGGGCGGAGCGCCCGCAGCGTGGACCGGGGATGGTCGGGTAGGTTGGGGGTGGGCCCGTGATGCGACCGTTGGAGGACGGTGTTGTGTCGAGTGGTCCGTTGACGTCCGGTCCGGTGGAGACCGCCACGGTGTTCAGTGGCGCGGGTTTGCTGGATGACGGCGCGCAGCTGGTGGACGCGATCCGTTCGGGCAACTGGGTGCAGGGGGGTCTGGCGTCGGTCGGTGGTGTCGTGGACACGGTGGCGGCCGTGTCGGATCCGATCGGGTCGCTGATCGCCGCCGGTCTGGGCTGGCTGGTCGATCATGTGCAGCCGCTGCGGGGCTGGTTCGACGATCTGACCGGCGATCCGGGACAGGTGGAGGCGTTCGCGCACACCTGGACGAACATCGAGAAGCGGTTGGATGCGTCTGCGCAGGAACTGTCCGACCGGGTGCGGGATCTGCACGATCTGGCGGGCGAGGCGATCGACGCGTACCGGCGTTTCCAGCGGGATGCCACCACGCACCTGGCTGCGGCGGGGTCGTGGGCGGGCGCGATGGCGTCCGGGCTTCGGGTGGCGTCCCAGGCCGTGCAGGTCGTGCACGACCTGGTGCGGGACGTGTTGTCGCAACTGGTCGGGTCGATCCTGTCGTGGACGGCGGAGGCGGTGTTCACCGTGGGGATCGCGACGCCGTGGATCGTCGAGCAGGTCACCACCCGGGCGGCATCCCTCGCGACGACCGTCGGGACCAAGGTGGTCGCGTTGCTGGGGTCGTTGCGATCGCTCGGCAGGCTGCTGGGCGAACTCGGGGAACTCCTCACCCGCGCCGGCCGTGTCTTCGAACGGGCGTTGACGGGGCCCGAACCGATGCCGGTGGGAGTTGCCTGGGACGGGGGCTCGGTCAGGATTCCTGCTCTGACGAAGGTGATGGCTGGATCGGCTCCGCATCAGCACATCGTCAGCCCGAGCGTGATGGCGGCCATGGCTGGGCATTCCGGTCCGGCCGGTGCCTCAGAGCACCCGAAGGGGGTTTGGTTCCCGAAACAGCCACTGCCCCGCAACTCGGACGGAAGTCTTGCCCCGACGACTGACTATCCTCATACGCAAGTCGGGCTCAAATCCGGTCGGCGCGGGAGCTATGCGCAAGCCCGGGAATTCGGTGCAAACGGCGTGCCAGTGCGTGACGTGGACTTCACAGACCATGGGCGGCCAGACGCTCATGCGAATCCTCACCAACACCGGTGGCATCCCAATCCAACAGGCGGCACTCCACGGCGTGGAGAGGCGGAGGCGGTCGAATGAACAACACAGTCACCGTGACGCGGGCCATGTTCGCCGACGGCCGGCTCATCGGCCTCGACGATGTCCTTTCCTCGATACGCACGTCGGAAAGGATAGAGTGGCGGATTCGCTCCCTCGACGCCACGCCCGAAGCGGGAACCGACATCGACCTTCTCGACCTCGAGCGTCGGGTGTCGGAGGCGGGCGCCCCGGGCTATCGCATGACCGCGGACGATCTGAGGAATCTGGCGCGACTTCTCTATCAGGTCATCGACTGCGACATCGCCGGCTACTCCCGCGACACGACCGGGGACCTCGAGGACGAGCCCATTGTGACGCTCGAGGCGTTCGACAGCACGGACTGGAACATCCGCTACGCGCCGGATCGGGTCACGCTCTCACTCGACATCTGAACCGCGCTGCGCCGCTCGTCAGTCGATGTCGCGGCGCCAGCCGATCAGCCAGCCGAGCACGATGAGCACCGCGGCGTAGCCGGCGAGCACGAGGCCGCCCGCCCACCACTCGAGCCCGGCCGAGGCGGCGCCGCCGGCGATCGCGTAGATGCTGTGTCCGACCAGCGAGTCGGATGCCGCCCCGGGCAGGTACCGGGTGACGCCGTCCATGCCCTTCACGAACGTGCCGACGACCGTCGCGATCGGGCCGATGAACTGGGTGAACGCGAGCACGATGACGATCGCGGCGACCTGGTTGCGCACGAGCGCACCGACGCCGAGGCCCACCAGGGCCCACAGTGCGAAGGCGAGCACGATGCGTCCCAGCATCGCCCAGGTGCCGCCCGCGTCGAGCTGGGTGTTCACGTCGTAGCCGGCGAGGATGCCCGCGGCGGGTGCGACCGAGACGAGCACGGTGAGGATGCCGTACACGGCGCCGATCACGAGGCCGATGATCACCTTCGCAGCCATCACGGTGCCGCGGCGGGGCGTCGCCAGGAACGTCGGCGTGAGGGTCTGATGGCGGTATTCGCCGGTCACCATCAGGGTGCCGAACAGCAGCGGGAACACGTAGCCGACCGACGCGCCCACGCTGTAGACGATGACCGCGAGGTCCTTGGACGGAACGCGCGGGCCGTTGCTCGCGGGGAGGACGCCGGTGGAGGTCGCCGCCAGCGAGAACGCCAGGCCGGCGCCGGTCATCCCCAGGTAGACGACGAGCACGAGCCCGAGGATCCACCACATCGACGTGGTGAACTGCTTGGTGTATTCGGCGCGGGTGGCGCGGGCCAGGCTCATCGCGCACCTCCTTCGGTCGCGGTCTCGGCGGCCGAGGCGTGCACGCGCTGCCCGCTCACGAGGTCGAGGAACACCTCTTCCAGCGACGGTCCCCGCCGCTGGAGCAGCGACAGGGCGACTCCGGCCCGGGCGGCGACCGCGCCGACGGCGACGGCATCCGCATCCGCGACCGCCAGCCCGTGCCGCAGGTTCTCGTAGCGCAGGCCCGCGGCGTCGAGCGCCGCGCACAGCGCCGGACGGTCGGGGGAGTCCACGACCGTGGCCAGCTCGCCCGGGTCGACGAGGTCTTCGATCCCGCCCTGGAAGACGAGTCGCCCGCGCGCGAGGATCAGCAGGCGGTCCACGGTCTGCTGCACCTCGGCCAGCAGGTGCGACGACACCAGCACGGTGCGGCCCTCGGCGGCGAGGGTGCGCAGCAGCGACCGCATCCAGCGGATCCCTTCCGGATCGAGCCCGTTGGCCGGCTCGTCGAGCACGAGCACGCCCGGGTCGCCGAGCAGCGCCTGTGCGAGCCCGAGCCGTTGCCGCATGCCGAGCGAGTACCCGCCGACCTTGCGGTTCGCGGCATCCTGCAGCCCCACCAGGGCCAGCACCTCGTCGACGCGTGGACGCGGGATGCCGGACGCCTGCGCGGAGATCGTCAGCGTGTTGCGCGCGGTGCGCCCGGGGTGGAACGAGGATGCCTCCAGGGCGGCGCCGACCGTCTGCAGCGGCTGCGCGAGCGCCGCGTACGGCTGCCCACCGATGGTGGAGTGGCCGGCCGTCGGCCGGACGAGGCCCAGCAGCATCCGCATCGTCGTCGTCTTGCCGGCCCCGTTGGGCCCCAGGAACCCGGTCACCACGCCGGGTTCGATCGTGGCCGAGAACCCGTCGACCGCGGTCACCCGGCCGAACCGCTTCGTGACTCCGTGGAACTCGATCAGTTGACCTGAAGGCATGCCTCCATCATGTCGGAATCGGGCCTGTGGATGATTCCCGACGCTGCACGGGCGCGCCGGGTAGCGTGAATCCTGTGACGGAACCCGTTGTTCTCGGTAATCAGGCAGTGCTCGCGCGATCCGCGGCCGGTGTCGGCCATCTGACCCTCAATCGTCCGCGGGCGATCAACGCCCTCGACGACGAGATGATCACGCAGATCCGGGCGGCGCTGGATGCCTGGCGCGACGACGCCGACGTGCAGTCCGTGCTGCTCGACGGCGCCGGCGAGCGAGGGCTGTGCGCCGGCGGCGACGTGCGCGCGCTCTACGACCAGGTGCGGGCCGGGCAGCTCGACCTCGTCGCCGGGTTCTTCCAGAACGAGTACACGATGAACGCGCAGATCGCCGAGTACCGGCATCCGATCGTGGCGCTCGCCGACGGCGTGACGATGGGCGGAGGCATCGGCCTCGCCGGGCACGCGGCCGTGCGCGTGGTCACCGAGCGCTCCAAGCTCGCGATGCCGGAGACCCGCATCGGGTTCACGCCCGATGTCGGCGGCACCTGGCTGCTCGGGCGTGCCCCGGGCCGGGTGGGGGAGTTCCTCGCGACGACGTGCGCGACGATGGATGCCGCCGACGCCGTGTACGCGGGGTTCGCCGACCATCTCGTCCCGTCCGCGCACCTCGGCGACCTGCGCGATGCGCTGCAGACGCGCGCCGACCCGGGCGGCCCGAGCGAGCTTGTGCTGCTGTTCGACGAGACCCCCGAGACCTCGAACCTGGAGAGGTGGCGGGGCTGGATCGACGAGTGCTTCGCCGCCGACACCGTTCCCGAGATCATCGACCGGCTGCACGCGGCGGGCGATCCGGAGGCGACGGCGACCGCCGAGCGGATGACCGACCTGGCGCCCACCGGGATGGCGGTCACGCTGGAGTCCGTGCGCCGTGCGCGGGCGGCATCCGGCCTGCGCGAGGTGCTCGTCCAGGAGTACGGGCTGGTGATGTGGTTCGCGACCACGCAGCCCGACCTCGTCGAAGGCATCCGGGCGCAGCTCGTCGACAAGGACCGCACTCCCCGCTGGAACCCGGCGACCCCCGCCGAGGTGCCGGCTGCGACCATCGCCGACGCGTTCGCCTTCGTTCCCGAGCGGCCGCTCTGGCAGGACTGACGCGTGTTCGACAGTCCGCTCTCCGCCTCTGCGTATGAGGTGCTGCGCGTCGATCGGACCGCCACCGAAGACGACCTGCGCCGCGCCTACCGGCTGCGACTGCGGCAGACGCATCCGGACACCGGTGGGGATGCCGCCCAGTTCGTGCAGGTGCAGCGGGCGTGGGAGCTCATCGGCACGCCCGAGGCCCGGGCCGCCTACGACCGCGGCCGCGGCGGGGCGTCCGCACCCGAGGGTGCCGGGCCGGCGGCATCCGCCCCCGACGCCATGCACTGGGGCGCGTCGCCGCGCACGACCGCGCCAGGAACCCGGCAGCGGGCACGATCGTACGGGCAACCCGGCGGCTGGCGCCGGGAACGCTACCTCGACCTCATCCGCGAGTGGTCGGGCCGGGGGCGCGAGCTCGCCGACCCGTACGACCCCGCCCTGGTGCGCGCGGCACCGTATGAGATCAGGCGCCTGCTCGCCGAC
This sequence comes from Microbacterium mangrovi, assembly GCF_000802305.1. Classification (GTDB taxonomy): domain Bacteria; phylum Actinomycetota; class Actinomycetes; order Actinomycetales; family Microbacteriaceae; genus Microbacterium; species Microbacterium mangrovi. The sequence goes on from NZ_JTDK01000001.1 coordinate 44,295, forward strand.
GCCCTGGCCGAGGAGGCGACGGCGCGGATCATCGCCGACCTGGGCATGGGCTACACGGTGTGGCACGACGTCGCCGTCGCGAGCTCCGACGCGAAGATCGACCACATCGTGCTCGGGCCGAGCGGCCTGTACGGCATCCTCTCCGAGGACTTCGGCGGCCCGGTGCGGGTGCGGCGCGGGGAGATCATCGGGGACGCCGTGCCGGGTGCCCCGATCGCGGGCCTCCTGCAGGGGATGAAGGCGATCAGCCGCGCCGGGCGCCTGAAGTTCGGCGGGGCGATCGTGGTGCTGCCCGACGAAGACGTCCCCGTGCCGATCGACGAGCTCGGCAAGGTGCACGGGATGCCGACGGCCGTCGTCGCGCGGTCGTCGCTGTCGACCGTGCTGCGGCGCGGCGTCACCGGGGCGCGGTCCATCGGCGGCACCGAGCAGTTCGCGACCCGCGACCGGCTCAACCAGATCGTCCGCTTCGCCTAGAACCCGGGGGTCGTGCCCGCGGGTCGGGCGGGCTGAGCCTGTCGAAGCCCAGGGCCTCAGTCCTTCGTGATGCCCCAGAGCTGGGCGGGGTGGGTGAGGCGCCACCACGGGGTCGGCGGGTCGACGTCGCGGGCGAGCACCGCGTCGACCTTCGCCGAATCGAGCGGGCCGGTGGCCCGGACCGATCCCACGACCGAGCCCTTGGTGCGCTGGTCGTGCAGGGTGAGCGAGGTCGACACGTCGGCGGCATCCCCGTTCCACAGCACGACGCCCGCATCGTCGCGGGCCACGACCGGTACCTTCTCGCCCCACACCGTCCGCACCTCGCCGACCGTGGTGCCGCGCGGCACCGACGGCTTCACGCGCAGCTGCTTCTCGAGCTGGGCGAACAGGTCGCGGGTCACGGCGTTGCGGGCGGCTTCGCTGGGCTGGTACAGCGTGGTCGCGAACAGTCGCACTTTCACGCCGTTGACCTGGATCGTCTTGCCGGCGAGCAGGTCGTAGCCGACCAGGGTGCCCGTCTTGAGGCCGTCCACGCCGTCGTCGGTCACGATGCCGTTGGTGTTGTGCACCGTCCCCGCTCCGGGCAGGTGCACCTCGTGCATCCCGACGATGCCCGCCACCGTGGAATCCTTCATGGCGAGCGCGGCCAGCTTCATCAGGGCTTCGGGCGTGGCCTTGTTGCCCCGCTCGAACCCGGTCGGATCGACGATCGTGATCCCGGTGATGCCGTTCTTGTGCAGCAGCCCGGTCGCCGCCGCGACGAACGCGGCGTTGCTGCCGAAGGTGTCCTTGCTGATGCGGTCGGCGTAGTTCGACGCGGACCCGATGAGGATGCCCTGCAGCATCTGGTACTGGGTCAGCGACCCGCCGACCGGCACGTCGAGGGCCGACTCGTTGCGCTGGAGGTAGTGGTGGTAGCTCACGCGGTCTTTCGCGGTGAACCGGTACCGCGGGCCCTGCCCGCTCGCCAGCGGCTTGCGCTCGAGGACGGTGAGGACGGTGACGACCTTGGTGATGCTCGCCATCGACAGCTGCGCCGAGGTGGATGCCGGCGTGCCGGTGAACGAGGGCACCGAGACGGCTCCCGCACCGTGCTTCGGCCACGTCATCGTGACCTTGTCGGACGGGACGGGGGTCACCGCGACGGCGGCGACCTTCGGCGCGATCGCGTCGATCGGCCAGAACAGCGTGGTGCCGCAGTAGGCGGCCAGGAGGGCGACCACCACGACGATCGGCACCCAGATCGCCGCGCGCCGCCGGCGGCGCCGCGGCACCAGGCTCGGCACGGCGTCGGGCGCGGGCGTGGCGCCGAGGTCGTCGAACAGCCGGTCGCCCGCGGGCCCGTGTTCCGCGGCATCCGGACCGGCGACGGTCGCGGGGTCGGCGGAGGTCATCGGGCCAACCTATCGCGGTATGCTGAACGCAAACCACGGGAGTCCGGTGTGCCGGGCTGAGAGGAAGCAACCCAGCTTCGACCGTCGAACCTGATCCGGATCATGCCGGCGCAGGGAGGAGAGAGATGATGCGTTCGTCCACCACCGATCGGCCCGCGAAGGCCGAATCGAATCCGTCGTCCGCGCACCGTCTGCGGTGGCGCGTCGTCGACATCGTCGTCGCCAGCGTGCTCGGCGTCGCCACGGGCCTGGTGTTCCTGCTCTGGGACCTCGCGCACGTCGGCCCCAGCGCCCTGCTGACGCCGCTGCTTCCGGGCCTTCAGGGCCTGCTCAACGGACCGTGGCTGCTGGCGGGTGTGCTCGGCGCGCTGATCGTGCGAAAGCCGGGCGCGGCCGTGTACACCGAGATCGTCGCCGCGGTCGTCGAGTCCCTCGTCGGCAACCAGTGGGGCGGCCTGCTCACCATCGAGGCCGGCCTCGTGCAGGGTCTCGGTGTCGAACTCGTCGTGGCGCTGTTCCTCTACCGCCGGTTCGACCTGCCGGTGGCTCTGCTGGCCGGTGCCGCCGCCGGTGTCTTCGGCGCCTGCAACGACCTGGTGCTCTGGTACCCCGGCTCCGCACCGGGCTTCGCCGTCACGTACCTCGTCACGAGTGCGATCTCGGGAGCGGTGCTGGCGGGTCTGGTCGGCTGGCTGATCACCAAGGGCCTGGCGCGCACCGGCGCGCTGGACCGCTTCGCCGCCGGGCGCGAGGCCCGCGGCCGCGTCTGAGACCGTGGGCGACGCACGACCCGTCGCCGTCGACGCGCGCGACTGGGGCTGGCGGTACGCCTCCCGCCTGGCGTGGGCGGTGCAGGGCGCCACGTTCCGCATCGAACCCGGCGAGCGGGTGCTGCTGCTCGGGGCATCCGGCGCCGGCAAGTCGACGCTGCTGCACGGGCTCGCGGGCGTGCTCGGCGGGGCCGACGAGGGCGAGTCGCACGGGACGCTGCTGATCGACGGCGCAGACCCCGTCGCGGTGCGCGGCCGCGCGGGCCTCGTGCTGCAGGACCCCGACTCGCAGGTGATCCTGGCCCGGGTCGGCGACGACGTCGCGTTCGGATGCGAGAACCTCGGCGTCCCGCGCGACGAGATCTGGCGGCGCGTGCGGGAGGCGCTGGATGCCACCGGGCTCGACGTCGACCTGCAGCATCCCACCGCGCGGCTGTCGGGCGGGCAGAAGCAGCGCCTGGCGCTCGCCGGCGTCACGGCGATGCGCCCCGGGCTGCTGCTGCTGGATGAGCCCACCGCGAACCTCGACCCCGCCGGCGTGATCGAGGTGCGCGACGCCGTCGACCGTGTCGTCGCCCGGACCGGCGCGACGCTGGTCGTGGTCGAGCACCGGGTGGATGTCTGGCTCCCCGTCGTGGACCGGGTCATCGTGCTCGGACGGGACGGGGTCGTCGCCGACGGACCGCCCGAGCGCGTCCTGGCGGCATCCGGCGCGGACCTGGCGCGCGAGGGCGTGTGGATCCCGGGGCACGCGCCGCGGGTGCCGCAGCCCGGGGGCGCGGTGCCGGGGGAGACGCTGCTGCGCGCCACCGACCTGGCCGTCGGACGAGTCCGCGGGTCGGCGGTGCGCACCGGGATCGACCTGGGCATCCCGGCCGGTGTCGTCACCGCGGTGACCGGCCCCAACGGGGTCGGCAAGTCGACGCTCGGACTCACCCTGGCGGGCCTCCTGCCCCCGATCCGTGGCGAGGTCGCGGCATCCGGTTCCCTCGCCGGTGGCGCCGGTCCGGCGCCCATCCGGTGGACCTCGAAGCAGCTGCTGACCCGCATCGGCACGGTGTTCCAGGATCCGGAGCACCAGCTGCTCGGCAAGACGGTGCGCGAGGAGCTCGAGATCGGGCCGCGTGCGCTCGGGCTCGGGCCGGGCGACATCGCCGACCGGGTCGACGACCTGCTCGACCGCCTGCGGCTGCGCCGGCTCGAGAAGGCCAACCCGTACACGCTGTCCGGGGGTGAGAAGCGCCGGCTCACGGTCGCCGCGGCCCTCGCGACGCGCCCGCGGGTGCTGATCCTCGACGAGCCGACGTTCGGCCAGGATGCCCGCACCTGGGCGGAACTGGCCACGATGCTGGCCGGGCTCGCCGCCGCGGGCTCCGCCGTCGTCGCCATCACGCACGACGAGGCCCTGATCGACGCGCTCGGGGCATCCCGCATCGCCCTCGCGGGGGTGCCGGCATGACGCTGCTGCTGGACACCCACGCCCGCACCGGCACGATCGCCCGGATCAACCCGGTCGCCAAGCTCGGGGCCGCGTTCCTCGTCGCCGTGCCACTCGTGTTCACGATCGACATCGTGTCGGCCGCGACCGCGCTCGTGCTCGAGGCGCTGCTGCTGCCGTTCGCGGGGCTCGGCTGGCGGGAGTTCTGGGTGCGCACGTGGCCGGTGTGGCTGGCTGCGCCCCTGACCGCCGTGACGATCGCGCTGTACGGGCAGCAGTCCGGAACCGTCTACGTGGACGGCTGGATCGTGCACATCAGCTCAGGGTCGCTGCAGCTGGCGATCGCGACGATGTTCCGGGTGCTCGCGGTCGCGCTGCCGTCGGTGGTGCTGTTCGCGACCGTCGATCCGACCGACCTCGCCGACGGGCTGGGCCAGGTGCTCCACCTGCCGGCGCGGTTCGTGATGGGGGGCCTGGCCGGGCTGCGCATGGTCGGGCTGTTCCTCGACGACTGGCGGGCGCTGGAGCTCGCGCGTCGCGCGCGCGGGGTCGCCGACCGGGGCCGGCTGCGCCGGTTCCTCGGGATGGCGTTCGCGCTGCTGGTGCTGTCGCTGCGTCGCGGTTCCAAGCTGGCCACGGCGATGGAGGCGCGCGGCTTCGGGGCGCCGGGGGAGCGCACGTGGGCCCGCGAGTCGCGCTTCGGCGGACGGGAGTGGGCGATGCTCGGTCTCGGCGCCGCGATCGCCGCGATCTCGGTGGCCGCCGCCGTGGCCGCCGGCACGTGGAACTTCATCCTCGGCCCGGCCTGACGCGGGCCGCTCGGCACGGCCGCGGATCCGTCACGATCGGCCCCGTGCGGGGTGCAATCGCGACAGATCGAGCCCGGCCTCTCCGGAGGATCCGTCACGAACGGCGCCCTGAGGGGTGCGTTCGTGACGGATCGAGCCGGGCGGACGAGAGCGACGGGCGGGTCAGGCGGCGGCGCGGGATGCCTGCGGCGCGCGGCCCGCGGCGGCCGCGCCCGCGACCCACGTGCGGTAGCCGCCGTCGAGGTTCACGACGTCGAATCCGCGCTGCGACAGGATGCGCGCGGCGGTGTGCCCGCGCTGGCCGACGGCGCAGTGCACGACGACGGGCCCGTCCGGGATCTCGGTGAGCCGGTCGCGCAGCTCGTCGACCGGGATGTTCACGGCGCCCGGGATGCCGCCCGCCGCGTGCTCGGCCGGGCTGCGCACGTCGAGGACGGTCGCCCCGGCATCCTGCGCGGCGTCCAGTTCGTGCCACTGGATGGCGCGCGTCGTGCCGGTGCGCAGGTTGTCGGCGACGTAGCCGAGCTGGTTGACCGGGTCCTTCGCGGATCCGAACTGGGGAGCGTAGGCGAGTTCCAGCCGCGACAGCCCGGACGCGCTGATGCCGCCCGCCATCGCCACCGCGATGACGTCGATGCGCTTGTCGACGCCCTCGCCGCCGACCACCTGAGCGCCGAGGATCGCGTCGGTCGCCGGGTCGACGAGCAGCTTCATCGACATCGTCTGCGCGCCCGGGTAATAGGTCGCGTGGGATGCCGGATGCGTGTGGATGACCCGGTGTGCGCGCCCCGCGGCGACGAGCTCCCGCTCGCTCCACCCGGTCTTGGCCGCGACCACGTCGAACACCTTCACGATCGAGGTGCCGAGGGCCGGGGTGTGGGACTCGTGGCGGCCGGCCAGGACGTCGGCGACCGATCGCCCGTGCCGGTTGGCGAGCCCCGCCATCGTGACGAGCGACTCCGCGCCGGACAGCGCGTCGATCTTCTCGACGCCGTCGCCCACCGCCGAGATGTGCGGGATGCCGGTGCGGCCCTGTGCGTCGACCGCGATGCCCCCGGTGGGCCCGAGGGGGACGCCGGCGAGGAGGGCCAGGTCGACGTTCGGCACGACGCCGGCGGCATCCACGAGGAAGTCGGGCTGCAACCGGGTGCCGTCGTCGAGGCGCACCACGCCGTCGTCGATCCGCGCGATCGTCGTGGAGGTGCGCACGTCGACGCCGTGTCGGCGCAGCTCGGCATCCACGGGGCTCGCCATCTCGGAGTCGAGCGGGCTGAGGATGTGGGCTCCGCGCTGCACGAGGGTGGTGCGCACGCCTCGGCGCACGAGGTTCTCGACGGCCTCGAGCCCGATGAACCCGCCGCCGACCACGAGCGCGTGCGGAGCCTCGCCGGCGCCCGCGATGAGGGCGTCGATCGCATCGACATCGTCGACGGTGCGCAGCGTTCGGCTCGGGATGCCGCCGCCGCCGGTGCGCGCGGAGGCGCCGACCGCGAGGATCAGCTCGTCGTAGGTTTCGGTCGACGTCGCCCCTGTGGTCCGGTCGAGCACGGTGACGGTGCGGCCGTCGGCGTCGATCCCGGTGACCTCGTGCTCGACGCGCACGTCGAGCCGGAAGCGCGCCGCGAGCGACTCCGGCGTCTGCAGCAGCAGGGCGTCGCGGTCGCGGATGACGCCGCCGACGTAGTACGGCAGCCCGCAGTTGGCGTACGAGACGTAGGCGCCGCGCTCGAACACGACGATCTGCGCGTCCTCGTCCAGCCGGCGCAGGCGCGTCGCGGCCGACATCCCTCCGGCGACTCCGCCGACGATCACCGTCTTCACACCGAACTCCCTTTGCTCGTGCAACGCGGGAGCCCTGTATACCCCCTCCCGTATTCTGTTATACCCTAGGGGGTACCCGAACTCCCAATCGAGAGGTACTGTCCCATGTGTCGCGAAGCAACCTGCCAGACCTGCGGCAAGACCACCTGGGCCGGCTGCGGCCAGCACGTCGAGTCCGTGCGACGCGGCGTCCCGGCCGCGCGGTGGTGCGGCGGACACGACGACGCACCGGCACCCACCGGCGGCTTCTTCTCGCGCCTGTTCGCACGGAGCTGACCATGGCCGTCTCGACCGAGAACCCGCAGACCCAGAAGCAGGTGCTCAACCGGCTGCGCCGCGCGCAGGGGCAGCTGAACGCCGTGATCGGCGCGATCGAGAGCGGAGCCGGATGCCGCGAGGTCGTCATCCAGCTCGCCGCTGTGTCGAGCGCCCTCGACAAGGCCGGATTCCAGATCATCGCCACGGCCATGCAGAAGTGCGTGACCGACCCCGACGATCAGTCCGACCCGATGACCGTGCAGGAGCTCGAGAAGCTGTTCCTCACCCTCACCTGAGCGCAGGCTGTACTCCTGTGCGGCCCGTTGCGCAAGGGCCTTGGGTGCGCGCGGGCGCCGCATTTAGCTCCGCCGTATGGAGAACACCAAAGCCGGGCTCCTCGAGACGCTCGACACACGCGATATCGGCCGTTTCTACATCTATCTGGCCATTCTTGCCACCATCGGCGGGTTCCTGTTCGGATTCGATTCCGCGAACATCGGCTCGGCGCTGGTCTTCCTGCCGTTCAAGCTCACCCCGCTGGCGATCGGCATCATCGTCGCCGGAGCATCGCTGGGCTCGTTCGTCGGCGCGCTCGCGGCAGGCCCTCTCACCGACAAGTTCGGCCGCAAGTCCCTGCTGCTGGTCGACTCCGGCCTGTTCGCCGTCGGCTCGCTCATCTCGGCGTTCGCTTTCGAGCCCGTCACGCTGACGATCGGGCGCCTCATCATCGGCATCGCGATCGGCGCCGACTCCGCGATCGCCACGGCGTACATCTCCGAGTTCGCCCCCAAGCGCCGACGCGGATCGCTCGCCATCATCCAGCAGTGGATGATCACGATCGGCATCCTGGCGGCGTACGTGATCGCGGTCATCGTGCTGTGGATCGCGCCGGGCGCCGCGAAGTCCGTCGACTGGCGCATCCTCCTCGGCATCGGCTTCATCCCCGCGATCATCTCGCTGCTGATGCGGGCGAGGATGCCGGAGTCTCCGCGCTGGCTGCTCGAACGCGGCAAGGAGGAGAAGGCGATCCAGGCGTTCCAGACCCTCGGCATCGAGGCGACGCCGGAGCAGGTGCACGCCGAGATGAACGAGGTGCGCACCGAGACGCTGCGCCTGCAGGGCAAGACGCGCTGGACGCGTCCGGTCAAGCGCGCCCTCATCGTCGTGAGCGTGTTCTTCGTCCTGCAGCAGATCACCGGCATCAACGTCGCCTTCTACTACGGCCCGCATCTGCTGACCCCGTACTTCGCGCACGGGGGCAGCTCGGCCATCCAGTCGGAGATCTCCGGGGTCATCGCCGCCGGCATCCTCGCGGTCATCAACGTCATCGCCACCTACTTCGCGTTCCGCTTCATCGACACCCTGGGCCGTCGCAAGCTCGCGATCGGCGCCTACACCGGCATGGCGGTGTTCCTGGTCGTGGGCGCCTACGGCGCGTCGTTCCTGCACGGCGTGCCGCAGCTGATCGTCGTCATGGTCGGATTCGCACTGTTCATCTCCTGCTTCGCGATCGGCATCGGCGGCACCGGCTGGCTGCTGCAGGGCGAGGTGTTCCCCACCTCCGTGCGCGGCCGCGCGTCCGGCATCGGCGCGGCGGTGGACTGGCTCGCCAACTACGGGCTGGTGCTCGCCTTCCCCCTGATGCAGGCCGGATTCGGGCTGGGCTGGACGATGATCGTGTTCGCCGTGCTGTGCGTGGTCGGCATCCTGTTCGTCTACTTCTTCCTGCCCGAGACGAAGGGCCACTCGGTCGAGGAGATCGTGCGGCTGTTCGACGGTCCGGTCAACCGCAAGGATCCGTCGCAGCCGTCCCGCCCGGCTCAGTCGTCCATGAGCCGGTGACTCAGGTCGCGTTCCACAGGGCGCGGTAGTAGGCGATGCGCTCCCGGTCGGGATCCACGCCGTAGGCGGCGATGAGCGCGTCCTCCCAGCCGGGGCCGTAGTTCCACTCGGTGCTCATCGACGCCACGGCGATGTCCGCCCAGCGGTCGGCGACGCCGAGCGCGCCGAGGTCGACGTGCGCGGTCCAGGCGCCCGCGGCATCCAGCAGGGTGTTCGGGCAGCAGGCGTCCCCGTGGCAGACGACCGCCACGTCGACCGGCGGGGCGTCCTGCAGGGATGCCGGGACGCGGATGCCGCGGGTCGCCGCGTTCGCGATCCGGGTCGGTACGGACCAGTCGAACGGGCAGTCGTCGACCGGCAGCGCCTCGTGCAGGGCGCGCAGGCCCTCGCCGACGGCCCGCACGGCGGTCGCGGCGTCGGCGATCCAGCGCGGGGCGACCGCGGACTCGCCCTCGATGGCGGCCGTGACCAGCCATTCGTCCGTGGCATCCCGCCCGGAGTCGATGACCCGCGGCACCGGGGTGAACCGTCCGGCCCAGGCGAGCCGGGCCACCTCGTCGGCGATCGAGGTCTCGGGGCTGCGTGGACCGTGCTTCACATAGCGGCCGTCGTCGGTGCGGAACGTGAGGCCGCCCGCCTCGTTCGCCCAGACCGGAGTGAGGCGCGCGTCTCCGGCGAGTTCGCGCACGCGGGCGGGCACCCGGATGCCGGGGGCGGGGATCGTCATCGCCCCTCCAGCACGTCGCGGAGCACGGCCAGGTAGCTGTGCTGCTCGTCGTGCGTCGCGGTCAGCAGGGTCGTGGTGGGATGCTCCGCCAGGCGTTCCCGCAGCGCGGGGACGGCCGGGTTGTCGGCGAGTTCAGTGCGGTACGCGGCGTCGAAAGCGTCGCCGACGAGTTCGCCGGCGTGGAACGCCCGGCGCAGCTCGGTCGAGGGGGCGGCATCCTTCGCCCACTCGTCGAGCTCGGCGCGCTCCTTCGACACGCCTCGCGGCCAGAGCCGGTCCACGAGTACGCGGTACCCGTCGTCCGAACCGGGGGCGTCGTAGATGCGGGCGAGGCGGATGGACATGCTCCCAGTGTGCCCCTCGTCTGGTCGGGACGCCGGGTTGGGCCTGGCCCGGATGGCGGCGATGTGCCCGGATGGCGGCACGACACGCCGCCGGGATGCCGCCCGGCGTTCAGATTGCCGCCATCCGTCCCCCAGACCTGTACACCCGCGCTCAGGAACCGCGCAGCGAGACGAAACCCCCCGCGTCCCCCGGTCGTTGAGCGAGCGAAGCGAGACGAAACGCTCGCCCCGGGTTTCGGTATCAAGATGTCCTGCAACCCGCTTGCATTCTGGATGCGTGTTCGATAGTGTGGAGGTATCAGTTCGAACATTCCAACGGATCGGAGGGGGCACCATGGCCGACACGTCACACGGCGGGCTCTCCCCGGTGCTGTCTGACCTGGACATGCTCGTCGACGATCTGGGGGCGGCGCGGGCCCGGGCCGCGTCCGCGTTCGCGGTCGAGATGCATTTCTTCGCCGGGGTCGCCGCCCTGGTACGACGGCGGGAACACGAGCGCGCCCAGCAGGCCGACACCGGCGCGGTGGTGTCCGCCTCGCAGTTGGCGATGCGGGAAATCTACGCCGAGATCGCCGCAGCGCTGCGCCTGTCCGAGTACCAGGTGGCGTCCCGGGTGAACCAGGCACACGTGCTGATGACCCGGTTCACGGAGACCATGTACGAGGTCGGCGATGGCAACGTGTCGCCGCAGCACGCGACCACGATCGCGGATGTCGGCGGCGTCATCGACGACCCCGACATCCGGGCCGAGTATGAGCGGTACGCGATCGATCTGGCCGCAGAGTTGACTCCCGCCCAGTTGAAGGACGCCCTGGTGGTGTTGGTGGACCGGCTCGACCCGGACGGCACCCAACAACGCGTCCGTGACGCGGTGGCCCGCCGCTCGGTACGCAAACGCAGCGTGGAGCCGGGGGTGGGGCAGTTGATCATCACCGGTCCCACCGCCCAGATCGAAGGCACCTACAACCGGCTCACCGACATCGCCACCGAACTCCACACCGCCAACCAGGCCGACGCGGCAGCAGCCGAAGCCGCCGAGGGAACCGCGGACGCGGGCGGGCGCCCCGGCGAGGACGCCGACACAGCTCTGCCCCACGGTGCCGCCTCGAACACCGGCACGCCCGCCGGCCACACCGACGCCGAAGCAGCAGAGTTTGTTCCGGATGAGCGCACCCGGGCGCAGATCATGGCCGATGTCGCCCTGGACCTGCTGCTCACCAGCGTCCCCGACGGGCACGGCACCACCCCGGAACACCGCGACGCGCTCGGCGCGATCCAAGCCACCGTGCACCTGACCATCCCCGCATCCACCCTGGCCGGCACCACCACCGGCGGCGCGCAGATCCCCGGCGCAGGCCTCGTCGACGACGACACCGCCCGACACCTCGCCGGCGGATCGGACGACTGGTACCGGATCTTCACCGACCCGACCACCGGGGTCCCGGTCACCGTCGACAAACGCCGCCCCTGCACCGCCATGCGACGCCTCCTGCAAGCCAGGGATGAGACCTGCCGGTTCCCCGGCTGCCCCGCCGCCCCGCCCAAAAGTGCGACATCGACCACACCATCGCGCACAGTGAGGGCGGACCCACCGCCCTGTGCAACCTCGCCTGCCTGTGCGAACGCCACCACACCGTCAAGCACCACACCGACTGGCATGTCGAGCAGCTCCCGGGCGGCATCCTCCACTTCACCTCACCCACCCGCCGCGGCTACCGCACCCGACCCCCGGCAGCGGTCCGGTTCATCCCCGACCGACCGCCCGGCGTCCCGCCCGGCGCGTCCCCCATGGCCGCCCGCGCAAGCCGACCCGACGAACCCGTCCCCTTCTGAGCCTCACCGCTGGTGCGCGCGAAGGCGACGTCTCTGGGCTGTGAAGTGATCAGTCGAGCGGTACCGATCGTGGTAGTCGCCGGCGGTGGCGGGTAGCAACGCGCCGAGGGAGAACGGTGGCTGTCGGTTGCGGGGCACGGGACGCAGCCGCTCCAGTGCGCCCTCGTCCGGTGCAGTCCGTGCCGCGAGATAGCCTGGGCGGCATGGACATCAACGAAGCAGCGGCGCTCGTGACGGGCGGGGCCTCCGGCCTCGGCAAGGCCACCGCGACCCGGTTGGCCGAAGCGGGCGCCCGGGTGACCATCATCGACCTGCCGTCCTCGCCCGGCGAAGAGGTCGCGGCATCCCTCGGCGGCTCGTTCGCCCCGGCCGACGTGACCGACCCGCAGCAGGTGGCCGCAGCCGTCGCCCAGGCATCCGCCGCCGGCCCCCTGCGGGTGGTCGTGAACTGCGCGGGCATCGCCCCGCCGGCGAAGGTGCTCGACCGCGAGGGGCATCCCACTCCGCTCGGCGACTTCGAGCGGATCATCCGGGTGAATCTGGTCGGCACGTTCAACGTCATCCAGCAGGCCACCGCGGCGATCGCGAAGACCGAGTCCACCGATTCCGGCGACCGGGGCGTCATCGTGAACACGGCCTCCGTCGCCGCGTTCGACGGCCAGATCGGGCAGCCCGCGTATTCGGCTTCCAAGGGCGGCGTGCACGCCATGACGCTGCCGATCGCCCGCGAGCTCGCCCGCTACGGCATCCGCGTGTGCACGATCGCGCCGGGGATCATGGAGACGCCCATGCTCGCCGGGCTCCCGCAGCCCGCGCAGGACTCGCTCGGCCAGCAGGTTCCCTACCCGCAGCGGCTCGGCCGGCCCGACGAGTACGCCCGCATGGTGATGGCGATCGTCGACAACGGGTATCTCAACGGCGAGACGATCCGCCTCGACGGCGCGATCCGGATGGCACCGAAGTGAGCGAGGACTACGCGGACATGCCGGCGGTCGCCGCCGGTCAGGATGCCGCATCCCCGATCCTCTTCGCCCTCGAGGACGGCGTCGCCCACCTGACGTTCAACCGGCCGGCCTCCCTCAACGCGATGGACTTCGCGATGGGGGAGCTGTGGCGGGATCTGGGCGAGTGGGTGGCCTCCGACCCGGCCGTGAAGGCCGTGCTGCTGGATGCCACCGGCCCGGCGTTCTGCGCCGGCGGCGACGTCATCGCGATGGGATCGGCCGGCGCCGACGGCGGCTCGGTCGCCGGGGCGGACGTCACGGCGATGGCCGGCGTGATCCACGCCGGCATCCGGGCGATCGTCGAATCCGACGTCCCGGTGGTCGCGGCCGTGCAGGGAGCCGTCGCCGGCGGCGGACTGGGCTTGATGCTCACCGCCGACTGGATCGTCGCCGCCGACACGGCGAAGTTCTCCAGCAAGTACGCGAACATCGGCCTGAGCCCCGACCTCGGAGTGTCGACGCTGCTGCCCGCGGCGATCGGTCAGCGCCGGGCACTGCAGCTGGTGCTGCAGGACGTCACGGTGGATGCCGCCACCGCCCTCGACTGGGGCCTGGTCACCGAGGTCGTGCCGCGTGACGAGGTCGCCGGCCGGGCGCGGGCGGTCGCGGACGGCTGGGTGTCCGGCGCGTGGGAGGCGTACGGCGAGGCCAAGCGCCTCGTCCGCACCGGCGCGCACCGCACCTTCGGCGAGAACCTGGCCGACGAGGCGGCGACGATCGGCGCCCTGTTCGACACCGACGAGGCCCGCGCCCGGGTGGCCGGCTTCGCCGCGGCATCCCGCTCGCGGCGGTCGTGACGGGCTGCCGAGCAGAATCCGGCGCGGGGGTGATCACCCTGCGACGACGGAGGGTGTTCCCTCAGGTCGCGGCGGCGCGGCCCGGTAGCCTGGTTGCATGAACGAACGGACGTGCCACGCCCGATGACACCTGAATCGCGCTCGGCGTGCCTGAGCCAGGAGATCGTCCGGCTCGCCGACCGCGGATGGGAGCTGCGCGAGCGCAGTCCGTTCGAGGCCGTGATGGCGATGGCGTTCCGCGGCTGGTCGCCCCGGCGCGTGATCATCGCCCAGGTGGCGCTCTCCATCGTCACGCTCGGTTTCCCCGGTCTCAGCATGGCGGAGCGAGAGCGCCGGATGCTGGTGTCCGTCGACCACGCCGGCGGCATCCACCGGCGCACGATCAGTCAGCTTCCGCCGCTCCACCGTCGCCACGGGCCGGAATGGGAAGAGCCCGACACCGACGAGCACCCGATGAGCGCTGCCTCCGACGACCGGCCCGACCAGGACTCCGACTCCGACGGCGGCATCTCCGCGGCCTCCTCGCGGGCCGTGCCGCCGCGCAGCCGCGGCGGATGGATCATCCCCAGCCGGCCGGTGGGTGCGGCCGGTAGCCTGGTCGCATGAGCGAACGCACCGTGCCGAACCCGAAGGAACGCTCCGCGCCGGCACGTCAGGTGCGCCCGGCGACCGAGGGATGGACCCAGCAGAAGGATGCCGAGGGGCGCCCGCTGCTGCAGTTCGCGAGCCCGCGCCGCGGCAAGCCGCCGGTGCATCTGGCCGACCTGACCCCCGAGCAGCGGGTCGAGAAGGTCACCGAGCTCGGCATGCCGGGATTCCGCGCCAAGCAGCTCGAGAAGCACTACTTCACCCACTACACGCACGACCCGGCCGAGATGACCGACCTGCCGGCGGCGGGCCGCGAAGAGCTCGTGCACGGGATGCTGCCGCCGCTGCTCACCGAGGTGCGCCGCCTGCAGACCGACCGCGGCGACACGATCAAGTTCCTCTGGAAGCTGTTCGACGGGGCCCTCGTCGAGTCGGTGCTCATGCGGTACCCCGGACGCATCACGCTGTGCGTGTCCAGCCAGGCCGGCTGCGGCATGAACTGCCCGTTCTGCGCGACCGGGCAGGCGGGGCTCACCCGCAACATGTCCGCCGGCGAGATCATCGAGCAGATCATCCGCGCCAACCGCGTCATCGCCCAGGGCGAGCTCGGCCCCGCCGAGCACGACGGAGAACGGGTCACGAACATCGTCTTCATGGGCATGGGCGAGCCGCTGGCCAACTACGCGCGCGTCATGCAGGCGGTGCGGGTGATGACCGACAAGAAGCACGGCATCGGCATGAGCGCGCGCGGCATCACGGTCTCGACCGTGGGTCTGGTTCCCGCCATCAAGAAGCTGGCTGACGAAGACATCCCCGTGACCTTCGCCCTGTCGCTGCACGCCCCCGACGACGAGCTGCGCGACGAGCTCATCCCGGTGAACTCGCGCTGGAAGGTCGACGAGGCGCTGGATGCCGCCCGCGGCTACTTCGAGCGCACCGGCCGCCGCGTGTCGATCGAGTACGCCCTCATCAAAGACATGAACGACCACGGCTGGCGCGCCGATCTGCTCGGTGACAAGCTGAACGCCCGCGGCCGGGGCTGGGTGCACGTCAACCCGATCCCGCTGAACCCGACGCCCGGGTCGATCTGGACGGCCTCGACGCGGGCCGCGCAGAACGAGTTCGTGCGCCGGCTCGAGGCGAAGGGCATCCCGACCACGCTGCGCGACACCCGCGGTAAAGAGATCGACGGAGCCTGCGGACAACTGGTCGCGACGGCCGAAGACGAAGCTGTCGCGGCATCCACCCCGCTCGAGGATTGATGCGCTGATCAGCAAGTCCGCTGCCGATCAAGGGCTCCACCAAGCGTCTGCCCACCACTCGTCCAGGTGGCACCGACAGCCTTGAGGGATGTCCTACTCCAATCACCGGCCCGGCCGCTTCGGCTCCGAGGGTCGCATCGAGTTCGACGTGGATGCCGAGGACACCGACTCGCAGCCGCTGTACCTCGAAGACGTGATCGCCGCCCAGAACGGCGGTCGCCGTGACGAAGACGACCTCTTCGACGACCAGGAGACCCGGCCCATCGACACCGCTGACCTCCGCACCGAGCCCGTCGCCTCCCCGCGCCCGGAGCCGGTGCCCCCGCGCCCTGAGGCCGCACCCCCGCGCCCTGAGCCTGTCGAAGGGCACGACTCCGAGCCCGACCTCGACGCGCTGTTCGAGTCCGCCCGCCCGACGCCCATGACAGAGCCCGCCCCGGAGCCGGAACCCGAGGCATCCCCCCTGTACGCGGCGATGACCGGCGCCGCCGAGCCCTCCCGCCGTGCCACCAAGCCCCGCAAACGCGGCGGCGGCTGGCGGCGCCTGGCGATCCTCGGCGGCGCCGAGGGCACGATCCTCGACGAGGTCCCCTCCGAGACGCCGCGGTTCGTGCAGATGTTCTTCGTGCTCGCCGGCACGGCGCTCGTCTCGGCGATCTCGATGTTCTTCGCGCTGATCACCGGTGTCGGCGTGCTGGCGTGGATCGCCGTGCCGCTCGCCCTCGTCTGGGCGCTCATCATCTTCAACCTGGATCGCTTCCTCACCTCCACGATGAAGTCCACACACAACATCTGGCGGCTCATCGGCCTGGCGATCCCGCGTGTCATCCTGGCCGCGCTCATCGGCATCGTGGTGGCGGAGCCCCTCGTGCTGCAGGTGTTCCACAACGACATCGCCCGCGAGGTCAACTCCACGAACATCGTCAACGCCCAGGCCGACCAGAAGGGCATCACCGGCGGGCCGGAGAAGAAGGCGCTGGATGCCGCCTCCCAGCGCCTGAGCGCGCTGCAGAGCCAGGCGCAGACGGGCGTCGTCGCGGGCACCTCGACGACCTCGGCCGCCGCCGCCGCGGCACAGAGCACCGTCGACGGCCTCACCACCAAGCTCGCCCAGCAGCAGAAGGTGATCGACCAGGCCCGCGCCCTGTACCAGTGCGAGCTGACCGGCAAGGGCAAGGGCACCGTCCCGGGCTGCACCGGCGTCACCGGCGACGGGGCGAGCGCGCAGGCCGCCAAGCAGCAGCTGGCCTCCGCCCAGACGTCGTACGACGCGCTGGCCGCGAAGCTGCGCGACGCGAACACGACGCTCTCGCAGGCCGACGCGGCCGGCACGGCATCCGTCGCCGCCAACGCCGCGACGGCGAAGAAGGAGGCCAAGGACCAGCTCCCGGCCGCGCAGAAGACCTACGACGCGGCACTGGCGGCCTACAACGACCGGGCCGCGGCCGTCGCGGGCGGCAATTCTGCCGCGACGGGCCTGCTCAGCCAGATCACGGGCCTGGACCGCCTGTCGCAGCAGGAGCCGACGCTGCTGTGGGCGCACGGCCTCATCGCGGCGCTGTTCTTCATGATCGAGCTGCTCCCGGTGATCGTGAAGGTGCTCACCTCGTACGGCGATCCGTCGCTTTACGAGCGCGCCGAGGCGCTGCGCAAGCAGGTCGCGCTCGACCGGGTCACCGCACGCAGCTGGAACGACCGGGCCGACATCGCCCGCACCAACGGGGCCGGCTGACCCGTCCCTAGGCCGTCACCACGGTGGGGGCGACGACGAGCAGCAGCCAGCACAGGCCGGGGGCGACGGCGACGACGATCCCCGCCGTGACGAGCAGCTGCCGGTAGAACGAGGTGCGATCGACGTCCTGCGCGTTCGCGAGGATGAGTGCTCCGTCGGTGGAGAACGGCGACACGTCGACGACGGTCGCCGAGATCGACAGGGCGGCGACGACCCCGACGACGGGCAGGGCGCCGAGTTCGAGCAGCGGAACCGCCAGGGGGATGATCGCGGCCAGCAGCGCGGTGGAGGAGGCGAACGCGGACGAGATCCCGATGACGTAGCAGAGCACCAGCGCGACGAGCAGCGGGGCGCCGAGGAGGAGCGCCATGTGCGACAGCTTGTCGATGATCCCGAGCCGTTCGAGGATCGCGATGTAGGTGATCATCCCCGACACCAGCAGCACGGTCGTCCAACTGATGTTGGCGATCGCCTGCTGCGTCTTGGAGAGGTCCGTGAAAGACAGGGCCACGCCCGCGGCGACCGCCACGAAACTGATGGGCTGATGGAACACGAGCACCAGGCCGAGGATCGCCACGATCAGTGCCATCGTGAAGTAGTGGACGCGGGCGGGGCGGACGGCGACGGCATCCACCGGGGGACCGCTCATTCCCCCGCCGGGCACGGTGCGGATCGAGCCGGTGGCGGTGTAGGCCAGGGGACGGATGCGCCCGGCGATCGCGTAGACAAGCATCGTCAGGATCGACAGGAGCAGGTTGATCCCGTAGCTGGCGAAGAAGAGCAGCCACGGGTCGAACGAGAGGCCCTTGCCCTCGACGATTCCGCGCACCAGGGTGGCCGACACTGAGATGGGGGAGAAGCCTCCCGCATGCGCGCCGTTGATGGTCATGATGCCCATCACCAGCGGGCTCATCCGGGTGCGGGCCGCGAAGCTCATCGACGCGGGCGCGATGAGCGCCACGGCCGCGGGGCTGAAGGTGCCGAGCGCGGTCAGGAACGACGCGACGGCGAAGAAGACCCAGGGGATCAGGGCGAGGCGTCCGCGCACCGCGTTGATGCACGCGTTCACGAGGATGTCGATCGTCCCGTTCGCCTTGGCCATCCCGAAGAAGTAGGTCACTCCCACGATGGTGAGTACCAGGGATGCCGGAAAGGAGCCGAGGATCTCCTTGCTGCTGAGGCCGAGCGCGATGCTGCCGACGAGGTAGGCGCCGACGAAGCCGAGGAATCCGATGTTGATCGGGAAGATCGTCGCGATCACGAACATGGCCACGAGCGCGATGAGGGGGATGAGTTCCAGGAACGTCACTGTTCGTCCTTACGGTTGGTCGGTCGTTTCGAGCGGGGGGCCGTCACGCGGGCACCGGTTCGCCGGTGAGGATCTGCGAGTCGGCGATCCGCCTCGCGGCGCGTCGTAGTTCGACGCGCAGCGTTGCGGGCGATCGATGGATCTCACAGGCGAGCACTCCACCCGCCGTGCCGATGCGCACGCGGCTCAGCGCGCTCGGCACCCCGACGTGCTCGAGGACCGTTCCGGGTTCGGATGCCACGACCGCCACGGCCACGGCCGCGGTGAGCCCGATCGTCGGATGCGGGGCGTTCATCGAGAGCATGCGCACCGAGACGTCGTACTCGTCGGCGCGCACCGTCTGGCCCAGGGTGTCGACGTAGTCGACGGCACGGCCCACGACGCCGACCTTCGGGACGGCGTCGAGGGCGGCATCCTCCGAGGGGGCCAGGCCCATCCGAACCGCCGCCCGGGCGCGGATGCGGCGGAGCAGGGGCACGGCATCGCGCAGTTCGTGCTCGCTCGCGGCATCCGGCAGCCCCAGGTCGGCGGCCGGGATCAGCGCGACGGGGGCCCCTGCATCGGCGAGGGTCGCGTCGACCGTCACCCCCGAGGTGCTCATCGCCTCGATCCGCTTTCCGGTCGGCCACAGGCTCCCCGTCGTCGACCCGGCCGGTGCGAGGAAGGTCAGGTCGACGGGAGTCCCGACGCCGCGCACTCCGGGGACGCGGGTCGGCGCCGACTCGGACGTGCCGACCACCGCGACGACGAGGGAACCCGTATTGATGTTGCGCATCCGCACCGGGACGGTGCCGTCGGGCCGGGCGGGGAGCCGGTATCTCTCGACCGCCCAGAGGGCCACGGCGGTGGCGCAGTTTCCGCAGTTGCTGCCCCACTCGACGGTGTGCGCCCCGATGCCGACCTGCGCGAACAGATAGTCGACATCCGCATCGCCCGAAGTGCTCCGCGACACGACGGCCGCTTTGGACGTGACCGACGTGCCGCCCCCGACCCCGTCCAGTTGATGCGGGTCGTCCGCCCCGAACAGGTCGATCAGCAATTCCGAGAGCAGCCGGCGATCGCCGGGAACGTCGGATCGGTCGAACAGCCAGCACTTGCTGGTTCCTCCGCGCATCAACGTGGCGGGAACTCTCATGGCGCCTCCTCAGACGGGTCGTTGCCCACGCTAAGAAGAACGAGGCTTAATGAAAATGTCGGATCTGGCACATGCTGTTAAGCACAGCTAAACTCGCGGCGTGATCCCCTTCGACCTCGTCTCGCTCGACCTCCTCGTGGACATCGCCGACGCCGGGACGCTCACAGCCGGCGCGGTGCAAGGCAACATGACTCCCTCAGCCGCCTCGCAGCGCATCGCCCGACTGGAGAGATCGGTCGGCCAGCCCCTGTTCGAGCGTCTTCCCCGGGGCATCCGGCTCACCGAGGCGGGCCTCGTCCTCGCGACGCGCGCGCGTGTCATCCGGCGCGAGCTCAAGGCGGCGGTCGGCGACCTCCAGGCGCTCGAGGCGCTCGAGCGCGGGTCGGTGAGGCTGGGGTCCTTTCCGACCGCGAGCGCCTCGTTCCTCTCCGACGCGCTCAAAGACGCCCACCGGACGTGGCCCGGCATCGATATCACCGTGCGCTCCGCCCTTCGCCCGGAACTGCTGGACATGCTCGACGCGGGGGAGATCGAGATGGCGATCCTCTGGGACTACGACTGGACCGAGGAGACCGCGACCTCGCTGACGCTGGCTCCGCTGACCGTCGACGAGACGGTGCTGCTCGTGCCCGCGGAAAGCGCCCTCCAGGACGGCGTCACGGTCAGGTCGCTCGGCGACGAGCACTGGGTGACGCGCAACGGAGGCCACCCGGCCGCGGAGATCCTGGCCCGCAGCTGCGCCGCCGCGGGGATCGTCCCGCGCATCGCCTACGCGGCCTACGACTACCAGGAGGTGCAGGCGATGGTCGCGGCGCGGATGGGCATCGCCATGGTGCCGCGCCTGGCGATCGCCACGCATCGGCCGGACGTGCGCATCGTCGCGTTCGGACCGGCCGAGAACATCCCCGCGCGCCGCATCCACCTCGCGTGGCCGGCGCGCCGGACGCCGACGCCCAGCATGCGGGCGCTCGCGGATGTCGTGACGCGAGCCGCGCGCCTGCATTAGGGTGCTCGCATGGCGGCAACGCGGAGCATCCAGCTGGAGGGCCGCACGGCTCTCATCACCGGGGCGGCGAGCGGCATCGGCGCCGCCTGCGCGCGAGCGCTGTCCGGCGCCGGGGCGCACGTCGTCGTCGCGGACCGGGATGCCGAAGGGGCTGCCCGGATCGCGGCGGAGGTCGGCGGCGAGGCGCTCGTCGTGGATCTCGCCGACCTCGACGCGCTCGCCGAACGGTCGTTCGACGCCGACATCCTCGTCAACAACGCCGGCATCCAGACCGTCGCGCCGATCGTCGAGTTCGACCCGGTCGTCTTCCGCCGCATGCTGGACCTCATGGTCACCGCGCCGTTCCTCCTGACCCGCGCCGTCCTGCCCGGAATGTACGAACGGGGCTGGGGTCGCGTGGTCAACATCAGCTCCGTGCACGGCCTGCGCGCCAGCGAGTTCAAGGTGGCGTACGTCACGGCCAAGCACGCCCTCGAAGGGATGTCGAAGGTCATCGCACTCGAGGGGGCGCCGCACGGCGTCACGAGCAACTGCGTCAATCCGGGCTACGTGCGCACCCCGCTGGTGGAGAAGCAGATCGCCGACCAGGCGCGGGTGCACGGCATCCCGGAGTCCGAGGTCGTCGAGAAGGTGATGCTCACCGAGTCCGCGATCAAGCGCCTGCTCGAGCCGGAAGAGGTCGCCGACCTCGTGCTCTGGCTGTGCGGACCGAGCGCGTCCGCCGTGACCGGGACCTCGCACGTGATGGACGGCGGCTGGAGCGCCCGATGACCACTGGCACGGCCGCGGGCCTCGCGGTGACCACCTTCGGATCCGCGCCTGACGAGCACGGCGGGCCGGCGCTCCTCGCGGTGCATGGGATCACCGCCAACGGGATGTCGTGGGGCGCCGTCGCGGCGCATCTCCCGGATCGGCGGATCCTCGCTCCCGACCTGCGCGGTCGCGGTCGCAGCAACCGCCTCCCGGCCCCGTACGGGCTGCGTCGCCATGCCGCCGACCTCGCGCAGCTGCTGGACGATGACGGCGGGGGATCCCGGGTCGTGCTCGGCCATTCGATGGGGGCCTTCGTGACCGTGATGCTCGCGGCATCCCGCCCCGACCTGGTCGAGCGGCTCGTGCTCGTCGACGGCGGGTTCCCGCTCGCAGTGCCTCCCGGCGGGATCGACATCGCGCGCGCTCTCGGTCCCGCCGCCGAGCGGCTGTCGATGGAGTTCGCCGACGAGGACGCCTACCTCGCCTACTGGCGGGCCCATCCCGCCTTCGCCCGGGACTGGTCGCCCGCGGTCGAGGACTACGTGCGGTACGACCTCGACGGAGTGGCCCCGCACCGGCATCCGTCCGCGGTCGCCGCGGCGATGCTCGAAGACGGCGCGGAACAGTTCGGGCCGGAGTGGTACGTCGCGGCGCTTCGCGGACTGCGGATGCCGGTCACCGTGCTCCGCGCGCCGCGCGGGCTGACCGACGCCGAGCCGATCTACGAGCCCGGGATGCTGGAGGGCTACCGCGCCCTCGTTCCGCAGCTCGAGGTGATCGAGGTCGCCGACGTGAACCACTACACGATCCTGTTCGCCGACCGCGGTGCCTCGGCCGTCGCCGACGCCGTCCGGCAGCCCGCAGCGAAGGAGCCCTCATGACGCCCACCATCTTCGACGGCATCACCGCGTCCCGTGTGGAGACGCCGCGCTACGTGGCGGGCGTGCTCGAGCGGCCGGCATCCGACCCGGCGAACCCTGAGGCGACGATCGTCTTCGTGCACGGCAACGTCTCGTCGGCGCTCTTCTTCCAGCCGACGATGCTCGCCCTGCCGGCGGGGATGCGTGCGCTCGCCGTCGACCTGCGCGGCTTCGGCGACAGCGAGACCAAGCCGGTGGATGCCACGCGCGGCCTCGGCGACTTCGCCGACGACGTGCGCTCCGTGCTCGATGCGCTCGGACTCGCGGCCGTGCACCTCGTCGGCTGGAGCATGGGCGGCGGGGTCGTGATGCAGCTCGCGCTGGAGGCGCCGGCGCGCGTGCTGTCGCTCACGCTGGAGTCGCCGGTCTCGCCGTACGGGTTCGGCGGCACCCACGGGCCCGACGGCACCCGCAACGACGAGGACGGCGCGGGCACCGGCGGCGGGGCCGCCAACCCCGACTTCGTCGCCCGCATCGAGGCGGGGGACACCTCCGCCGACGAGCAGACCTCGCCGCGCACGGTGTTCCGCACCGCGTATGTCGCAAGGCCCGAGCTGCAGGCCGAGCACGAAGACATCTGGGTGGCGTCGATGCTGACCACGGCGACCGGCGTCGACAACTATCCGGGCGACGTCGCGCCCTCGCCGAACTGGCCCGGCTTCTCCGCCGGCACCCGCGGGGTGCTGAACACGATGGCGCCGCAGCTGTTCGACGTGTCCGGCATCGTCGATCTCGCGTTCAAGCCGCCGGTCCTGTGGGTGCGCGGCGAGAAGGACGCCATCGTGTCGGACGCGTCCTTCTTCGATCTCAACCAGCTCGGCAAGCTCGGCGTCCTGCCGGACTGGCCGGGCGAAGAGGTGGCCCCGCCGCAGCCGATGGTCACCCAGATGCGGGCGGTGCTCGATCGCTACGCCGCGAACGGCGGGACGTACCGCGAGGTGGCGCTGCCGGAGGCCGGGCACGCGCCCCACCTCGACGAGGCCGCGACCTTCGTCCACGAGCTGGTCGCCCACGTGGAGGCCGTGGAACACGGATCCCCCCTCGGTCGCTGAGCCAGACGAAGCGACGAAAGGTCGATGTCGGAGGCATGGTGCATGATGGCACTCGGCCGGCGCCCGCCGGCCCGAGGGGGCCATGGAGCGTCGCGATATATCGTGTTAGGCTTGTGATTTCCTTTGAACCGACCTCCGGGAGAAACCGTGCTCGGAAAGCTGCTCTGGCGCTATATGAAGCCGTACGGCTGGCTCATCGCCGGCGTGCTGGTGTTCCAATTCGCGTCTGCTCTGGCTTCGCTCTACCTGCCCAGCCTCAACGCGAAGATCATCGACAACGGCGTCTCCAAGGGTGACGTCGACTACATCTGGCGCACCGGATCCGTCATGCTGGCGATCTCGCTCGGTCAGATCGTGGCATCCATCATCGCCACCTATTTCGCCGCGCGCGTCGCGATGCGCATCGGCCGCGACATCCGCACCGACGTGTTCGAGCGGGTCTCCGGGTTCTCCGAGCGCGAGGTGACCACGTTCGGTCCCGGTTCGCTCATCACCCGCAACACCAACGACGTGCAGCAGGTGCAGATGCTGGCGATGATGTCGGCGACGTTCCTGGTGAGCGCACCGCTGCTGGCCGTCGGCGGCATCGTGCTGGCGCTGCAGCAGAGCCTCAGCCTCGCCTGGATCATCGCGGTCGCGGTGCCGGTGCTGATCATCGTGGCGTTCCTCATCATCAGCCGCATGGTGCCGCTGTTCCGCAGCCTCCAGCACAAGCTCGACGGCGTCAACCGCATCATGCGCGAGCAGCTCACCGGCATCCGGGTGGTGCGCGCGTTCGTGCGTGAGCCGATCGAAGAGCAGCGCTTCCGCGAAGCCAACGACGACATCACGCTCGTCGGCCGCAAGGTCGGGTCGCTGTTCGTCCTGCTGTTCCCCGCGGTCATGCTGATCCTCAACGTCACGGTCGTCGCGGTCATCTGGTTCGGCGGCATCCAGGTCGACGAGGGCACGGTGCAGATCGGCACCCTGTTCGCGTTCATGCAGTACGTCATGATCATCCTGATGGGCGTCATGATGGCCAGCTTCATGACGATGATGATCCCGCGAGCGGCCGTGTCGGCCGAGCGCATCGGCGAGGTCCTGGCCGCGCAGAGCTCGCTCGAGCAGGCGGCGAGCCCCGTCTCCGCGTTCCCGGAGCCCGGCGCGATCGAAGTGCGGGATGCCACCTTCACCTACCCCGGTGCCGAAGAGCCCGTGCTCTCCGGCGTGACCTTCCGCGCGGCTCCGGGCGAGACGGTCGCCATCGTCGGATCGACGGGTGCCGGCAAGACGACCCTCGTGTCGCTGCTTCCGCGCCTGTTCGACGTCACCGAGGGCGCCGTGCTGGTCAACGGCGTCGATGTCCGCGACGCCGACCTCGACGCGCTGTGGAAGACCATCGGGCTCGTGCCCCAGCGTCCGTTCCTGTTCACCGGAACGGTGGGGTCGAACCTCCGCTTCGGGCGCGAGGACGCCACCGACGAAGAACTCTGGCACGCCCTCACGATCGCCCAGGGCAGCGATTTCGTCGCGCAGATGGACGGCGGGCTCGACGCCCCGATCGCCCAGGGCGGCACCAACGTGTCCGGCGGCCAGCGCCAGCGCCTGGCCATCGCGCGCGCCATCGTGCACGGGCCGCGCATCCTGGTGTTCGACGACTCGTTCTCGGCCCTCGACCTCACCACCGACGCGCGGCTGCGGCAGGCGCTGTGGCGGGAGCTGCCCGACGTGACCAAGATCGTCGTCGCCCAGCGCGTGTCGACCATCACGGATGCCGACCGCATCATCGTGCTCGACGACGGGCGCATGGTCGGCATCGGCACGCACGAAGAACTGCTCGAGACCAATCAGACGTACCGCGAGATCGTGGAGTCGCAGCTGGGCGCGGAGGTGGCGCGATGAGCGACCGCAAGAACAAGCGGGCCGGCAAGGCCGAGCAGGCGCTCGAACTTAGCGCCGAACTGAGCGCCGCCGAGAAAGAAGAGCTCGCGCTCGCCGAGCAGGCGCGCATCTCGTCCGACGACTGGTCGGGCGGAGTCGCACCGGGCAAGGCCGACCAGTTCGGGCCGTCGTTCCGGCGACTCATGGGGCTGCTCAAGCCCGACGCCTTCGGCTTCATCTTCGCGTCGATCCTGGGCGCGGCCGGCGTCGTGCTGTCGGTCATCTCGCCGAAGGTGCTCGGCGAGGCGACGAACATCCTCTTCGAGGGGGTGATGACCAAGAACATCCCGGCCGGCACCACGCAGGCGCAGACCGAGGCGTACCTGCGCTCCCAGGGTCAAGGCGACCTGGCGAACATGGTCGCGGCGATGGAGCACTTCACGCCCGGCGCCGGCGTCGACTTCCTGGCGCTGTCGCGCGTGCTGGTCATCGTGCTCGCGCTGTACTTCGCGTCGGCCCTCCTCATGTGGCTGCAGGGCTACGTCATCAACGTCATCATGATGCGCACCATGTGGCGCCTGCGCGACAAGGTCGAAGAGAAGATCAACCGCCTGCCGCTGTCGTACTTCGACCGGGTGCAGCGCGGTGAGCTGATCTCGCGCGTCACCAACGACATCGACAACATCACCCAGATGATGCAGCAGTCCCTGTCGCAGGCGCTGACGAGCATCCTCACCGTCGTCGGCGTGATGATCATGATGCTGTCGATCTCGTGGCAACTCACGCTCGTCGTGCTCGTGTCGTTCCCGCTCATGGCGGTGCTGTTCGGCGTCATCGGGCCGCGGTCGCAGAAGGCGTTCGGCATCCAGTGGCGCAAGGTCGGGCGCCTGAACGCCCGCGTCGAGGAGTCCTTCTCGGGGCACGCCCTCGTCAAGGTCTTCGGCCAGCAGAAGCGGGCGCACGAGGCGTTCCGGGCCGAGAACGAGGAGCTCTACGAGGCCTCGTTCAAGGCGCAGTTCCTCTCGAACATCATGATGCCCACGATGACCTTCATCGGAAACCTCGTCTACGTCGGCATCGCGGTGCTCGGCGCGCTCATGGTGGCCGGCGGTCAGCTGCGCCTCGGCGACGTGCAGGCGTTCATCCAGTACTCGCAGCAGTTCACCCAGCCGCTGTCGCAGCTGGGCGGCATGGCCGCGGTCGTGCAGTCCGGCACCGCGTCGGCCGAGCGGGTCTTCCAGCTGCTCGACGCCGACGAGCAGGAGCCGGATGCTGCGGACGCCCCGGCCCCGGTCGACGGCGACGGCACGATCGAGTTCGAGCACGTGTCGTTCTCGTACGCGCCGGAGCACCCGCTCATCACCGACCTGTCGTTCACGGTGCAGCCCGGTCAGACGGTCGCGATCGTCGGCCCGACCGGCGCCGGCAAGACGACCCTGGTGAACCTGCTCATGCGGTTCTACGAACTGGACGGCGGGCGCATCCTGCTCAACGGGCAGAACATCGCCGACCTCACCCGTCGCGACATGCGGGCCAAGACCGGCATGGTGCTGCAGGACCCGTGGCTGTTCGCCGGGACCATCCGCGAGAACATCCGGTACGGGCGCGCGAGCGCGACCGATGCCGAGGTGCTGGAGGCCGCGAAGGCGACCTACGTCGACCGGTTCGTGCACTCGCTGCCCGACGGCTACGACACGGAGCTCGACGAGGACGCCTCGAACATCTCCGCCGGTGAGAAGCAGCTGATCACCATCGCCCGCGCGTTCGTCGCGCAGCCGTCGGTGCTCATCCTCGACGAGGCCACCTCGTCGGTCGACACCCGCACCGAGCTGCTGCTGCAGAACGCCATGGCGGCGCTGCGCCACGGACGAACCTCGTTCGTGATCGCGCACCGCCTGTCGACGATCCGCGACGCCGACCTCATCCTGGTGATGGAGCACGGCGACATCGTCGAACAGGGCACCCACGACGAGCTGATCGCAGCGGAGGGCGCGTACTTCCGCCTGTACAACTCGCAGTTCGAGCAGGCCGCGACCGAGCAGGAGCTCGCCGACCCGGCCGAGCTCGCACTGGTCGGCGCAGCCGGCGGCGAGGCGGAGGCCCCCGATGGCGACGACGGAGCGTCCGACACGGTCTGACATGGTCACCACGAGCGCCGGCATCCTGCTCTACCGGACGGAGCCCGAGCATGAAGTGCTCATCGCCCACATGGGCGGCCCGTTCTGGTCGCGCAAGGATGCCGGCGCGTGGTCGATTCCCAAGGGCGAACTCGATCCGCAGGAGCAGGCGTACGAGGGAGCACTTCGCGAGTTCCGCGAGGAGCTCGGCGTGGAGCCGCCGGCCGGCCCCTACGTCGAGCTCGGTACCTTCCGGGTGACGTCGAGCAAACTGCTCGTCGTCTTCGCGGCCGAGGCTCCGGAGTTCGTCGCCGCCGGGTTCTCGTTCGGCGAGTTCGAACTGGAGTGGCCGCCGCGATCGGGGCGCATCCAGCTCTTCCCCGAGGTCGACCGCGCCGAATGGACGCCGCTGGATGCCGCCCGAGAACGACTCGTGAAGGGCCAGCATCCCGTGCTCGACGCCCTCGCGGCACGGCTGGATGCCGCCGCCTGACCCCTTGCCGGTCTCCGACAGCAGGACGAGACTGAGGGCGTCCCCATCCTGAAGGAGGCGCATCATGGCGCACGGCGACATCACTCACGTCGAGATCCCGGTCAGCGACTTCACCAAGGCGACGGCCTTCTACTCCGGTCTGTTCGGATGGCAGATCGCGGAGGCTCCCGGCTTCGAGGGCTACCCGATGTGGCGGGCGCCCAACCAGATCTCGGGTGGCGCGCTCGTGACGGCGAACGACTCATTCACCCAGCCGCGCTCCTACGTCGAGGTCGACTCGATCGACCAGACCGTCGCCGCCGCGACCGGTGCCGGCGGCACCGTGCTGGTGCCGAAGGCCGAGATCACGCCGACGAGCTGGTGGGCGGTCATCGCCGACCCCGACGGCAACGCACTCGGCCTCTACGAGGGCATGACCGACACCGGAAGCTGACCCGGACGAGCCCGATCGCGCGGGCGGCGCCGTCACTCGACGGCGTCCGCGCTCTCCGACGCGCGCAGCTCCTCCCACTCGGCGACGAGCTCCGGCATCCGCCGCGCCATGAACCGCAGGAACCCGGACATCGTCGACGCCCGCGCTGTCGCGACCTCGTCGTCGGAGATCTCGGCGAGGATCCGGTCGACGTAGTCCGCCATCTGCAGGTAGACGGGGATGTTGCCGATGATCACGGAGTGGAAAGCATCCACGACGAGGTCGTAGCGGTCGCGCCGGTGGCCCGGGGTGGGCAGGCGCCGGATGAAGTGCGCATCCTGCAGATAGCGCACCGCTCCCGACACCGCCCCGGCGCTCACCCCGAGCCGGTCGGCGAGCTCCGCCGCCGTGTAGCCGCCGGCCGGCGCTGCGATGAGGGCCATGAGCGTGCGCGCGGGCATCCGCGGCATCCCCGCCGCGGTCATCATCGCGGCCGCCTGCTCGGCAGACTCGATCCCCCGGTGCTCCATGGTGTCTTCGAGCCTATCCGGCCGGTTCCAGCTCACGGCGGCGCATCAGGCCGAGCGAGGCGACCCAGCCGACCGCGACGATGCCGACCAGCCACCACAGGCCCCGGACGTCGATGGTGTCGCCCTTGATGACGGGCGTCACGCCGAACGGCGACAAGTGCGTCGTCCACTCCGGCAGGCCGAACAGCGGGCCGAACATCCCGAACAGGATCGCGATCAGCAGCAGACTCCAGCCGAGGGCGATCGTGGCGCGGGGGATCAGCACGAAGATCAGCGCGGTGACGACCGCGAAGACCGCGGCCGCGATCATCTCGCTGAGCCCGGTGACGGTGATGTTGCGGTACATCTCGCTCGTGCCCTTGTTCGCGGCGGCGCCGAGGTAGCCGGTGACCATCGCCGCACCCGAGATGATGACGATCGCGCACAGTGCGACCACCAGGTATCCGCTGAGCCAGCGCACCCGGCCGACGGTCGTCGACAGGATGAGCTCGGCGGTGCCGTGCGCCTCCTCCTGCCGTGCGCGGGCGATGGTCTGCACCGCGGCGCACGCGCCGAGGATGCCGAGCATCGTGAAGAACACGGTGATGACGACGTTGTTCAGGGACGATCCGCCGCCCAGCTTCTGCAGGATGGCGGTGACATCGCTGTTGCCGGAGGACACCTGGTTCAGCACGCCGCTGAGCGTCGTCGCGAGCAGGCCCGTGAGCGCCCCGCCGATGGCCCAGCCGATGATCGAGCCGTACGAGAGCCGCCAGACGAGTGCCTGCGAAGACGCGAGCGCCGGGCGTGCATGCACGCGGCCGAGGCGGGCCGGGATGAAGCCCTCACCGATGTCGCGCACCGACTGGAGCGCGGTCGCGAGGATGCCGAGGGCGAGGCCGAACACGAGTCCGAGCAGCGCCGGCCCCCACAGGTTCGTGTCGTAGGGGCGCGCCTGCTCGGCCCAGCCGAACGGCGACAGCCACACGATCCACGAGCTCGTGATGCGGGTGAGGTCGGTGCTCGGGGTGCCCGCCGCGTTGCCGATCCCGTTGAGGATGAACGTGCCCACGAGGATCCAGATCGTCAGGGAGTTCGCGCCCCGCGACGTGCGCATCAGCTGCGCCGCCATGAGCCCGATGCCGAGGAACGCGATGCCGGTCGTCGCCGTCACGGCCCCCACCAGCCAGGAGCCGCCGGCATCCTGCTTGGCACCGATGAGCGAGACCGCCACCAGCAGGCCCAGCACGACGTTCGCGGCGAGGCCGTGCACCAGCGTCGCGACGGTGGGCAGGGAGCGCGCCGCCGGGGTGGATGCCACCAGTTCCGTGCGTCCGGCCTCCTCATCGCCGCGCGTGTGCCGCACCGCGAGGAAGGTGCTCATGAGCGCGGCCAGCATCGTCAGCCAGGGCAGGATCTCGAACGCCATGAACTGGCCCTCGGAGGCGCCCGACGGAAGCCCGCGGAACATCATGATCACCGGGTTGGCCATCACGGCCGCGAGCACGCTGACCCGGTCGGCGTGCGTGCCGTAGGACTGGGTGACTCCGGCGACGCCGGAGTAGGCGAGCAGCACGGTGCCGAGCATCCAGAGGAGCAGCTGCACCCAGTCGCGGCGCAGCCGCTGCCGCAGCAGGGTCATCATTTCGACACCTTCGCCGCCGCGCGCCGCGACGCGCGGGACTCGCCTTCCTCTTCGGCGGCGCGCAGCGCCGCGAGGTCGTCGCCGTAGTGGCGCAGGAACAGCTCCTCCAGCGACGGCGGTTCGATGCGCAGACCCGACACGTTGCGCTGGGCGAGCGCGGGGAGCACGGCCGGGATGTCGTCGCTGTCCACGGTGAACCGCGCGCGACCCTCGGCGATCGAGCCGTCGTGCGCCTGCGGGATGCCGGCGAAGACGGATTCGTCCTCGCCCTCGAACGAGACCTCGGTGCGGGTGAGGTGGCGCAGCTCGGCGAGGGTGCCGGACTCGACGATGCGGCCGGCGCGGATGATCGACACCCGGTCGCACAGCAGCTCCACCTCGGAGAGGATGTGGCTGGACAGCAGCACGGTGGCGCCGGCGCGGCGCAGCCGCTCCACCTCGTCGCGGAACACGACCTCCATGAGGGGGTCGAGGCCGCTGGTCGGCTCGTCGAAGATGTACAGGTCGGCGGGCACGCACAGCGCGGCGATGAGCGCCACCTTCTGCCGGTTGCCCTTCGAATACGCGCGGCCCTTCTTGCGCGGGTCGAACTGGAACGCGGCCATCAGGCGGTCGCGCTCGGCGCGGTAGGCGGCATCCCTCGTCTTCGCTGCGCGCAGGCGTGCGAGGAAGTCGATCGCCTCGCCGCCGGACAGGTTCGGCCACACGCTCACGTCGCCGGGCACGTACGCGATGCGGCGGTGCAGCTCCGCGGCGCCTCGCCACGGCTCCTGCCCCAGCACCTCGACGTCGCCGCCGGTCTTGCGGGCGAGGCCCAGGAGGATGCGGATCGTGGTGGTCTTGCCGGCCCCGTTCGGGCCGAGGAATCCGTGCACCTGCCCTGCATCGACGCTGAGGTCCAGCCCGTCGAGGGCGTGCACGCTGCCGTAGTGCTTGGTGAGTCCGCTGGTGCGGATGACTGTGGTCATGAACGTCAAGATACACCGATTTCAATAATTCGTGAAACTTCTAAACGGAATCCTCACGATCCCCTCACGAAGTTTGTTCGTCGTCCTTCCAAGACCGCTTCCGTAGCATTGGATGCATGTGTGGAATCGTCGGATACGTCGGCCCCCGGCCCAGCCAGGACATCCTGATCTCGGGTCTGGCCCGTCTCGAGTACCGCGGCTACGACTCCGCAGGCATCGCCGTCATCGACGAGAGCGGTGCGCTGGACAGCCGCAAGCGCGCCGGAAAGCTCGCCGTGCTCCGCGACGACCTCGCCCGCACCCCGCTTCCGGCGGGCACGACCGGCATCGGCCACACGCGCTGGGCGACCCACGGCGGCCCCACCGACGTCAACGCCCACCCGCACATCGCCGACGACGGCCGGCTGGCGGTCATCCACAACGGCATCATCGAGAACTTCGCCGCGCTGAAGGCCGATCTGCTCTCCGACGGCTACGAGTTCAAGAGCGAGACCGACACCGAGGTCGCCGCGGTGCTGCTCGGCCGCGCGTACCACGAGAACGGGGAAGACCTGCAGGCCGCGTTCCGCGACACCGTCGGGCAGCTCGACGGCGCGTTCACCCTGCTCGCGATGCACCAGGACCACCCGGGGCTCGTCGTGGGCGCCCGCCGCAACTCGCCGCTGGTGATCGGCCTCGGCGACGGCGAGAACTTCCTCGGCTCCGACGTGGCCGCGTTCGTCGAGCACACCCGCAACGCGCTCGCGATCGGCCAGGACCAGATCGTCGCGATCACCCCGGACGCCGTCAGCGTCACCGACTTCGACGGCGCCCCGGTGGAGGCGTCCCCGTTCGAAGTGACGTGGGATGCTGCGGCCGCCGAGAAGGGCGGCTGGTCGTCGTTCATGGCCAAGGAGGTCTCCGAGGAGCCCGAGGCCGTCGCCAACACGCTGCGCGGCCGCATCCAGGACGGCGCCGTGGTGATCCCCGAGCTCGCCGACCTCGACGACCTGTTCACCGGGATCGACCGCATCATCATCATCGCGTGCGGCACCGCGTCGTACGCCGGCCAGGTCGGCGCGTACGCGCTCGAGCAGTGGACGCGGCTTCCCGTGCACGTCGAGCTGGCGCACGAGTTCCGCTACCGCGACCCGGTGATCGACGAGCGGAGCCTGGTCGTCTCGATCAGCCAGTCCGGCGAGACGATGGACACCCTGATGGCGGTCAAGTACGCCGCCGAGCGAGGCGCCCGGACCCTGTCGATCTGCAACACGCAGGGCGCCACCATCCCGCGCGAGTCCGACGCCGTCGTCTACACGCACGCCGGTCCCGAGGTCGCCGTGGCATCCACCAAGGCGTTCGTCGCCCAGATCACCGCGATCTACCTGCTCGCCCTGCACATCGGCCGCGTGCGCGGCGTACTGAGCCCGGTCGAGGCGGCAGAGCACGTGCGGGAGCTGGAGGCGGTTCCGGGCAAGATCAAGCGCATCCTCGACACCGAGCAGGAGCACACCACCCAGCTCGCGCACTGGATGGCCGACACCCGGTCCGTCCTGTTCCTCGGCCGTCACGTGGGCTTCCCGATCGCGCTCGAGGGCGCGCTGAAGCTCAAGGAGATCTCGTACATCCACGCGGAGGGCTTCGCCGCCGGCGAGCTCAAGCACGGACCCATCGCGCTCATCGAGGCCGGCCAGCCGGTGTTCGTGCTCGTGCCGTCGCCGCGCGAGTCGAGCCTGCTGCACGACAAGGTGGTCTCCAACATCCAGGAGATCCGTGCCCGCGGCGCCCGCGTGATCGTGATCGCCGAAGAGGGCGACGCCGCCGTGCTGCCGTTCGCCGACGAGGTGTTGCGCATCCCGCTCGCCGGACCCCTGTTCGAGCCGCTGCTGGCCGTCGTCCCGCTGCACATCTTCGCAATGGGCCTCGCGACCGCGAAGGGTCTCGACGTCGACCAGCCCCGCAACCTGGCCAAGTCCGTCACGGTGGAGTAGCCGTCCCCGGCCGTCAGCACAGCGCCGATGGAGACCCGATACCGGGCGCGCCCGGGCCTCGCCTGGGTCGAGGCGAGCCAGGGCGGCCGCGCAGAGCGCGTCGCCTGGGTTGCGAATGTCCGGACGGGCGAACGGTTCCAGCTGGGCGAATCGGCATGGCTGGTCTGGGTGCTCCTCAGCGAGGGAGCCTCGGACGACACCGAGCTTCGTGCGGCGGCCGCCGAGATCGGGGCGGAGGAGGCGTTCGCCGCGGTCGATCTGGCCGGGTTGCTGGAAAGCCTCGTGGGTGCCGGGCTTCTCGAGCGGGACGGTGCCCCGCCGGACCGGCTCAGGTGCCGCTTGCGGCCTTCATGAACTCCGCCAGCCCGGTGCGGCTCTCGATGCCGGTCTTGCGCATGATCCGGTGGACGTGGTTCTCCACCGTGCGCACGCTGAGCAGAAGCTCGTCGGCGATCTCCTGATTCGACATCCCCTCTGCCGCCCGCTGCGCCACCTCGATCTCACGCTTGCTGAGCTTGGGGATGACGCTGAGAAAGTCGAAGGGATCGGACGCCGTGACATCGATCCCCAGCTCGTCAGCGGCCCGCTCGAGGTCCGCATCCAGATCGCGGGACCTGCTCCCGGTGCGAGCCTTCAGCGCCTTCCGGAGCGCGGTGATCGCGCGCCCGGCCACGCCGAGCTCCTGCAGCCGCCGGGCGGCATCCCGCAGGCGCTCGGGGCTCTTCGCGGCTTCTGCGCGGACGACTTCGAGCTGCACCGCGAAGAATTCGGAATCCACTTGGCCGACGAACTCGGTCAGTCGGGCTGCGCGCTGCTCGGAGTACTCGAGTTCGAGCGCGGCGAACATGCTCAGCAGTCCACCCACCCGGGCGCCGCGCTCCCACTGGCCTAGTCCGCTCGCCCAGAGGGCGTCACTGCTCGCGAGGACGTTGCCCGCGACCACGGACCGCTGTGCGTCCGGCCACGAGCCCAGTGGCAGCGTGCCCGCGTCCGTGAAGGGCAGGTCGCGCCGCTGCGACTCGATCACGGCGGCACCGTCGGCGTCGCCGCGCCGGAAGGCCAGCAGCATCCCGACGTTCGCGATCCCCAGCTGCACGATCTGCGGAATGTGCGGCGGCCGGCCGAGGGCCAGCACGACGTCGATGTACGGCTGTGCGTCGTTCCGGCGGCCGGAGAGCATCAGCCCGAGCGCGCACAGGTACCCGTACGAGCGAAGTCGAGCCGCGTCGAGCGAGCCACGGGCCCGATGGAAGGCGAGGATCGAGGATTCCAGGCCGGCGTCGAGTTCGCCGTCGAACAGCGCGAGCATGCCGGCCAGGAATCCGGGGGAGTAGACGCTGCCGCCAAGGGGGGTCTCGGAGAGGAACTGCAGCGCCGTCCGGGCCTTCTCGAACTGTCCGAGGCTGAAGAACGTCGCCAGCCGCGATTCGCTGATCTTGTCGCGGACGGACGGCGGAAGCTCGGCGTCATCGTCGATGGCGAGGAGGCTCTCGGCATCGTCCGGAATGCCGCGGAAGGCCGACTCTATGTCGACGCGGGCGGCGTCCACCAGCCGGCCGTATCTCCCCAGTCCGCCACGCGCGGACGCCAGCTCGGTCAGAGCCGCGTCCAGGTCGCCGTCGATGCCAGCCGTCCACCAGGCGCGCTGGATCGCGAACTGCGCGCGGCTCTCGTCGTCCCCGTCCGCGGCATCGGTCCCCGCGAAGACCAGCTCGATCTCGTCCGGGTCGGCGTGCTGGTCGTTGAGCACCTGCAGGAACGGCACGGCCGTCGCCGGGCTGGGGTCCGCGAGCCAGCGTGCGCGCGTGGTCGTCCGGCGTCCGCGCGCGTGCTCGTCGAAGGAGCGCACGAACAGGGCATCGGGCTGCTCCCACCCCTGCGTTCGTCCCGCCATCGAACGCTCGGTTCCGGTGCCGCCGTCGAGGATGCCGTCTTTCAGGATGTCCTGGAGCACCCGGTCGCGTCGCGCGCAGTGGGTCTGATTGCGCAGGAGCTCCATGACGAGCGGTGGCACGACGCTCACCAGCCGGCGCGAGCCGATCGAGTACAGGCGGATCAGCGCACGGTCCTCGAGGGATTCGACCGCGCGCCAGTCGAGGGTGGCGCGCGCCTCCGCGACATCCAGCTCGCCCACGAGCGCGAGCGTCTCGAGCACGTCGAGCTCGGCCTCCGAGATGCCCGCGATGTAGGCCTCGGCGATCCGGGTGAGCGAGTCCGACCACAGGCCGGCCTCGGCGCGCCACAGCCCGGCCGTCTGCCGGAGCGTGCCCTCGGCCCGCGCGGCGTCCACGATGTTCAGTGCGAGCCCGACGACGCCCCCCGACTTGGCGAGGATCCGGGATGCCGTCGCGTTGTCGATCGGGCCTTCGAGGTGCGTGACGAGCACGCGCTCCAGCTCGTCGATCGTCATCGGTCGCAGATCGACGACGAAGGTGCGCGGAGACTGTTCGAAGTGGATGCCGGTGGGCGACGATGCCAGCGCGCGCCGTCTCAGGGTGGCCCGCACGATGGGGAACCCCACTTGCTCCTGTGCGGCGGTGAGCACGCCCCAGCTGGCATCGTCCAGACTGTCCCAATCATCCACGAGCACGACGAAGCGCTCCGGGCGTGCAAGGCCCTCGACCCCGGCCACGGCGGAGTGGAGCGCAGAGCGACCCCGGCTGGTCCCGGTTATGACCCCGGAGAGTTCCAGCGAGGACAGCGGCGAGTTCTGCAGGAAGGCGTTGCCCGACACCCAGAGGGTTCGCCAGCCCTCGTCCTCGAGCTGCGACCGAATCCCGCGCATGAAGGTGGTGCGCCCGCTGAAGCGCCGACCGATGACGTCCGCGGAGGCGCCGTCGCGCAACCATTCGATTGCGGCCTCGAGCGCGTGCAATCGGCTATTCATGTGTCCCCCTTTGCCTTTCCTCCCCCAGCGATCTTCGCATGCCGCTACGGCCGTCGAGAGCGTGAGCGGCAGGGGTGACTTTCGAGTGCGCCGAGTCCGCAGGGGGTGATGCTCGTATTCCGGGCGTGGCATTGAAGGACGGCCCGGAGTGGATGCCCCGCGACTACTCAATTCAGGTGTCCGGACTACTCAATAGACGCATTCGCACTACTCAACTCCGACCGATGAGTACTCCTTCTGTGCAGTTCGGTCGCAGTGAGACGAATCGGATCCGTAGCGTCGGGTGCAACGCCGTGTGACTCCGCACCGGAAGCGCGCGGAGCCCGGCCGGGATCGACGACCCGGTCCCCGGGAAGGAGCCATGACTGCCACCGAAACGACGAACAACCCCCTGGGATCGCCCTTCACCGCCGCAGTGCACGTGACCCGGACCGCCGGCCCGGTGGCGGCAGAGACCTGGAAGACCCGGCTCGCTCGCCGGATGTGGGTCACCGATCTGCTGGTCCTCGCCACCGTCGTGTTCGGCACCCAGCTGATCTGGTTCGGTGCCGGCCTGGACACCGTCGTCACGCGCACGCCCCTGGTGACGCCGATTCCGTACTGGGTGTTCTCGCTCGTTCTCATCGCGCTGTGGATGTGGACCCTCGCCCTCGCCGACACGCGCGTGCCCGGGGTGATCGGTTCAGGCAACGCAGAGTACAGCCGGGTCCTCGACGCCAGCCTCAGGCTGTTCGGCGCCCTCGCGATCGTCGCATTCCTCGTCAAGTTCGACATCGGCCGCGGATACCTGCTGCTCTCCCTGCCCGCCGGCATCCTGCTGCTCGAGGCGTCCCGCTGGGCCTGGCGCGTCTGGCTGTCCGGCAAGCGCAAGCACGGCGCGTACTTCGAGCGCGCCATCCTCATCGGAACCGCGTCGTCCGTGCGCGACCTCGCCGATGAACTCGACCGAGTGCCCGGCGCAGGCTACGAGGTCGTCGGCGCCTGCCTGCCGACCGCGATCTCGCCCCGGGCCGGCGTCCCGTACCTGGGTCCGATCGACGACCTGGCGTCGGCCGTGGCCCGGACCTCGGCGGACACCGTGATCGTCGCCGGCACCGAGGGGCTGGGGCCCTCCAAGGTCAAAGAGATCTCGTGGGCGCTCGAGAACGGCCCGCAGCAGCTCGTGCTCGCGCCCGGCATCCTCGATGTCG
Organism: Microbacterium mangrovi; assembly: GCF_000802305.1. Classification (GTDB taxonomy): domain Bacteria; phylum Actinomycetota; class Actinomycetes; order Actinomycetales; family Microbacteriaceae; genus Microbacterium; species Microbacterium mangrovi. The sequence continues at coordinate 81,620 of NZ_JTDK01000001.1, forward strand.
CCGGTCCTCGCATCCACCCGCGCCCGGTGTCGGGTCTGCCCCTGATCCACGTCGAGGCTCCGAACCTCAGCAAGGGCCAGTGCGCGGCCAAGCGCGCCTTCGACATCGTCGGCTCCGCCGTCCTCATCGCACTGCTGTCGCCGCTGCTCCTGGTGATCGGCCTCGTCGTTCGCGTCAGCGGGCCGGCCTTCTTCCGGCAGACGCGGGTCGGCAAGAACGGCAGGCGGTTCCGCATGATCAAGTTCCGCTCCATGGTCGTCGACGCCGAAGCGCGGCTCGCCGAGGTGAAGGGCACGAACGACACCAATGAGGTGCTCTTCAAACGACGCGACGATCCGCGCGTCACGCCGCTCGGGCGCTGGATGCGCAGGCACAGCATCGACGAACTGCCACAGCTGTTCAACGTGCTCGGCGGCTCGATGTCGCTCGTGGGTCCGCGCCCGTCGCTGCCTGACGAGCTGGCGAAGTACGACGACCACGTGCATCGGCGCTTCCTCGCCAAGCCCGGCATGACCGGGCTCTGGCAGGTCAGCGGGCGCTCGACGCTGTCTTGGGAGGAGAGCGTTCGCCTCGACCTCTCGTACGTCGAGAACTGGTCCCTTCCCGGCGACATGGTGATCCTCGGACGCACAGTCCGGGAAGTCGTCGCGCCGGGGGAGCGCGCCGCATGAGGATCGTGGTCACCGGCGGCGCCGGATGCCTCGGATCACACCTCGTGCGCGTGCTCCTCTCCCGCGGCGACGAGGTGGTGGTGATCGATGACTTCTCGTCGGGTACGCGTCGCCCAGTGGGGGATGCCGAACTGCACGAACTCGACCTGATGCACGACGGCGAGGCACTCGTGAACGCCTTCCGGGGCGCGGATGCCGTCGTGCACTTCGCCGCCCGCAAGAGCGTGGAAGAATCCGTGACCCGGCCGACGCGGTACTACCGCGAGAACATCGGCACGCTCGCCAACGCGCTGACCGCCGCCCGGGCGACCGACGGGGCCGTCTTCCTCTTCTCCTCGTCCGCCGCGGTGTACGGCGAGACCGCCGGCGGCGCGATCCGTGAGACCGATCCCGCGCGGCCCATCAACCCGTATGGCGCGACCAAACTCGCCGGTGAGGAGCTGACCGCGTCGGCGGCGAGTGCCTTCCGGCTGCGGGCTGCGAGCCTTCGCTATTTCAACGCGGCCGGCACCGGATGGGCGGACCTCGCGGACACCGGCCGGACGAGCCTCCTCCCTTCGGCCATCGAGCGAGTACGGCGGGCCGAATCCCCCGTCATCTTCGGCGACGACTATCCGACCCCCGACGGGACGGGCGTGCGGGACTACGTCCACGCCCTCGACCTCGCCGAGGCGCATGTGGCGGTGCTCGACCACCTGGGCGAGAGCGCGGTGGGGCACCGCGTGTTCAACGTCGGCACCGGGCGCGGTGCGTCCGTCGCCGAGGTGATCGGTCTCGTGGGGGATGCCGCCGGCGTACGCGTCACGCCGACCGTCGCTCCGCGCCGGGGCGGGGACGCTGCCGAGGTGGTCGCGGACGTCTCTCGGATCACGCGCGAAGTCGGGTGGCGGTCGCGGTTCTCCCTGCCCGACATCGTGCGCTCAGCGTGGGAGGCGACTTCATGAGCGACCGACGCGCACCGCACGTGAGCATCGCCACCAACAACGGCGAGATCGGAGGCGGCGAGATCATGATGTTCAGCATCGCCCAGGCGCTGCGCGAAGACGGTGTGGGCGTGACGATCGTCGCGCCCAGCCGGCCGCACGCGGTCGCCGCCGAGGCGGATGCCCGTGGCATCCCGTACGTCGCCCTGCCGGCGCGCAACCGCGCGGAGTGGATGCGTGCCCTGCGGCGCTGGGCCTCCCGGACACGTCCGGAGCTGCTCTGGTGCAACGGACTGGTGCCGTCGGTCGCGACCGCAGGGATGCCGAATCGGCTCGTTCACCTGCACCAGTGGCTGTCGCGTGCGCATCGGGTGCTCGCCGCACTCGCGCGACCGCGCGCGATCTCGCTGATCGTCCCTTCGGAGTCCATGCTCGCGCAAGTCCCGCAGGCGCGCGTCCTTTCCAATTGGACGGCGGACCCGGGATCGGTGGAACGTGCGCGAAAGGATGGCGGACCATTCATCGTCGGATTCATCGGACGCGTTTCCATCAACAAAGGAATCGGCGTTCTGAGTGAGGCCATGCGCGTGCTCGAAAGACATAATCCTGGATCATTTCGACTTGTCCTTGCCGGAGAGCCCCGATTCGTTTCGCGGAGGGTTCAAAGAGAATGTCAGACCGCGCTCAGGCGGATTGCGCCGATGACCGACCGGATCGGATGGGTCGATCGCGACGAATTCTTCTCGCAGATAGATCTCCTGGCTGTCCCCTCCATCTTTCCCGAGGCATTCGGTCTGGTCGCCGCAGAAGCAATGGCTGCGCGGGTTCCCCTCGTCGTGAGCGATTGCGGGGCCCTGCCCGATGTCGTCGGAGCCGATCACCCCCTGGTCGCCCCGGCGGGCGATGCACAGATGCTCGCTGCGAAGATCCTCGGCTACGCCACGGGGATCATCCATCTCGATCTTGATGCACAGCAGGAGCGGTGGCGCATGCTCTTCTCGCGCGAAGCGGGAGCGCGCGAGGTGCAGTCATTGATCTCCGCCGTCTGCGCATAGGGAAGGTTTTCGAACCATGACCGTCCTCGACTTCGTCCGGATGACTCGCCGTGGCTGGCGTGTGCTGCTCATCGCCGTCGCCTCCGGTCTTCTGCTGGCGACCGGCTACGTCATCGTCACGCCGAAGACGTACACGGCGACGTCGAACGGCTTCATCTCCGCCGACAGCGCCACGGTGATCGCCGGGTCGGACAAGGCGCTCCAGCTCGCCGGGTCGTACCTGCCGCTGATCACGAGCGGTCAGGTGCGCGAGAAGATCGCGGCGATCGAGGGCGTCGCGCCCGACGATCTGTCCGGCGCGCTCAGCGCCGGACTCGTGCGGGGCAGCACGATGATCCAGGTGACCGCTTCGTCGGACGACCCGGCATCCGCGGCGAGACTCGCGAACGGCGCGCTCACGGCCCTCGCCGACGTCATCTCGAACATCGAGAAGTCGGCCGGTGCCGGCTCCGCGGCGCTCAAGGTCGTGCCCCTCGACAATGCGACGGTTCCGACGTCGCCGAGCAGCCCGAACTGGAAGCTCATCGTCCCCGTCGGGGCGCTCGGCGGCCTTGTCGTCGGCTATCTCTTCCTGCTTCTGCGCGGTGCTCTCGACGTGCGAGTGCGGGCGGCCACCGACATGAACGAGCTGCTGGGCACCGGCGTCCTCGGCCGAGTACCGCGGCTCGACGCCCGGCGCACGGGCCATAAGGCCGACATCGAGGCTCTCGCCGAAGAGTCCTATCGTCAGATCCGCACCGGCCTCCGGTTCGCGAGTGTCGACGCTCAGATGCGCACCATCGCCGTCACGAGCGCCAACCAGAGCGAAGGCAAGTCGACCACGGCGGTGCGCCTGGCTCAGGTGCTCGCCGAGTCCGGGGAGCGCGTCCTTCTGATCGACGCCGACCTGCGGCGCCCGACCATGGCCCGGAAGTTCGGCATCGACGGCACCGTCGGCCTCAGCGAGGTACTCAGCGGGCAGCTGCCGTTGCGAGACGCGGTCGTCGCGACCCAGCACGAGAACCTCCTCGTGCTGCCGTCCGGCGGCATCCCGCCGAACCCGTCGGAGATGCTCGGCTCGCAGGCGCTCGGCCAGCTGCTCGCGGAGGTGCGCCGCGAGTGCCTGGTCATCGTCGACACGCCACCCGTGCTCCCGGTGACCGACGCGCTGCTGGTCGGTGCCCTCGTCGACGGCGTCGTGTTCGTCGCTGCGGTCGGCCAGACGCGCAAGGCCGAGGTCGTCGCCGCACGGACGTTCCTCGAACCCGCCAAAGCGCATCTCCTCGGCGTGGTCATGAACAAGGTCCCCCTCGGCGACTCCGACAGCGGCTACCAGTACTACCGGTACAGCTACTACTCGCGGGAGGCCGAGAAGGGCCGCCGTGCGAAGCGCATCAGGCGCGACGCGGCCCCCGGGCCCCGACGCGGCGCGCAGCCGGAGGCCGCCGTGGGTTCCGGGCGCCGGGGCCGGCGCGGGCAGACGACGGCGGCGGCGGAGGCGTGATGAACCGCCCGATCTCCGTCGTCATCCCGCACTACGGCGACACGGCCCCGGCGCTCGCCCTCATCGACATGCTGTGGGCGCAGACCGACGCGCCCGCGATCGAACTCGTCCTGGTCGACGACGCCTCGCCCGAGGCGTTCCCCGACACGCCCGGCGTGCGGGTGGTGCGCCGGACGCGCAACGGCGGCTTCGGTGCAGCCGTGAACACCGGCCTGCGGGCCGCGGAGCACGACCGGGTGCTCGTGCTCAACAGCGACCTCGAGGTGGCGCCGGGTTTCGTCGGCGGGCTCGTCCGGGCTGCCGAGCCGTGGATGCCCGCCGTCTGCGGATGCGCGCTGGTCGGGCCCGACGGCGACAGCCAGTGGGCCGGGCGCATCTTTCCCCGGACGAGCCAGTACGTCATCGAGTGGCTGACTCCGCTCGCACGGTTCCGACCGCGACTGCACCGCGCGGTCGGTCACGACACGAGCGCCGTTCCGGGGGTCGTGACGCCCGTCGACTGGGTGGTCGGCGCGGTGCTGCTGCTGCCGCGCAGCCTCGTGCTCGATGCGGGCGGCTTCGACGAGGGGTTCCACATGAACTGCGAGGAGGTCGACCTGCAGCGTCGGCTGCGCGCGCTCGGCGTCGTGTCGGTGTTCCTTGGCACCGTGACCGCGACGCACGTGGGCGGCGGGTCGTCGGACGACCTGACGCGTCGCACCTGGGTGATGCGCTCCCGCCACCGGTACGCCCGCAAGTGGGGAGAGGCCCCGCGGGTCCTGCGCGCCGCTCTCACGGCGGCCAGCGCCGTGAATCTGGTGTCGAACGCGGTGCGGCGCGCGGCCGGACGCGACGTCGCCCCCGTCGCGGTGTTCCGCCGGGAGCTCTCCCTTCTTCGCTGCGCGGGGGCCGCCCGATGAAGGTCCTCCTCGTCAGCCCGGTCTTCCACGGCTATTGGCATGCCATCGCGGCCGCCCTCGCTGCGCACGGGCACGTCGTCACGACGCACCGCTACGACGGCGGCGACGCCGGCCGGCGGCTTCGCAATGCCGTCGCGCATCGGGTGCCCGTGGCCCGTCCCCGAGCCGCGCGCCTCACCACGCAGTCGGCGATCGCGGCGCTGGAGGCCGTGCGCCCCGATGCGGTGCTCGTCGTCAAGGGCGATGTGCTCGGTTCTGCATGGTGGGATGCCCTGACGAGGTCGCGCGCGCGGACGGCGCTCTGGCTCTACGACGAGCTCGAGCGGATGAACCATGCGCCCGCCGTTCTGAGGGCGGTCGAGACGGTCTACAGCTACAGTCCGCGTGATGTCGAGGCATTGCGCCGGGCCGGCGTCCCGGCACGGTTCCTGCCCGACGGGTACGACTCGCTCACCGACTTCCGTGTGCGTCCGAGCGGTGCGATCACCTTTGTCGGTGCACGCTACGCGGCCCGCGAGCAGAGTCTCGCGATGCTCGCGGCGCGGGGCATCCCCGTGGCAGCCTACGGGCGCGAGTGGTCCCGCTATCCGTGGGACGTCATCCGAACGGGCCGACTGCGATCCGCGGGCGTGCCGAGTCATCGCGACCTGTCCCGCGCCGAATACTACGGCGTCATGGCGGGCAGCCTGGCAACGCTGAACGTGCATGGCGACGGGCACGACGGTCTCTCGATGCGTACCTTCGAGGCCTCGGGCGTGGGCGCGCTGCAGCTCATCGACCGCACGGACGCCGCCGAGTTCTACGAGCCGGGTCGCGAACTGCTCGTGTTCCACAGCGATGCCGAACTCGTCGACCACATCCAGCGCGCCCGTCGAGACCCCGTCTGGGCGACCGGCATCCGAACCGCAGGACGCAGACGAACGATGGCCCGGCACACCCTCGTGCACCGGATGGGGGAGGTGCAGGAGGCATGGCTCTGAGGCACCCGGAGGACCTCGCCGCCTGGCAGCGGTGGCAGGCCGGCCGCAATCGGCTGCGCAGCGTACGTCACGCGCTGCGCCGTCCGGCGCCGCCCGCGCTGTGGCTCCACTTGCGCGGCTACGCGCCGGTCGTCCTGTTCGCCCTCGATGCGTCCACCCCGACCGCGGTGGCCTCGCTCGCGGCCCCGCTCGCGCACACGGGCGACGCGCACGTCGCCGTCCTGGCACCGCAGGACATGTCGGCGCGGCTGCCCGGGACGTGGGCCGTCGCGCGCCTCGACCCCCACTCCGCGCCGCCGGTCTGGCTGGGTACCCCGCACACGGTCGTCGCGACCGGACACTTCCTTCCCGCCGGGGCAGCCGCGTACCGCTGGGCCGGGGCGCTGGGCGCGCGCTTCCTCGTCGTGCAGCACGGGTTGCTGACACCGCAGATGGCTCCGCTTCCGCGCGGGGCCCATCTCCTCGCATTCTCCGAGCAGGATGCCGACTTCTGGCGGTCCGGCCGCGCTGACGTCACGAGCGAAGTCGTCGGCAGCGAGCTGCTGTGGAGTGCCGCGCAGCGACCCGCGGCGGACCTGGTCGATGGCGCGCCCGTCTTCCTCGGCCAGCTGCATGGTGCGGAGTTGCCGCGCAGCATCTCCGGCGGCACTGCGTTCACGTTCTGTCGCGGTCATCACGCCGTGTACCGCCCGCATCCGGCGGAGACCGACAAGCGATCGCGGTGGGCGCACGCGTGCTGGCGTGCCCGCGGCATCCGCTTCGCCGAGCCGGGGAGCCTCCTGGACGAACCGCGCCCGGTGGTGTCGATCTTCTCGACCGGAGTGCTGGAGGCCGCGGCCGCCGGGATCCCCGCATGGGTCACGTGCGTGCGCCCGCCCGCCTGGCTGCAGGAGTTCTGGGAGCGCTACGGGCTGCGCCTGTGGGGCGGCGAGCCGACGCCGGCCCCGGCCCTTCCCCGGATCGAACCCGCGCGGGCGATCGCCGAGCGCGTCCTCTCCGAAGGGGGGCCGAAGTGAGGGTCCTCTGCGTGATCCCGGTCCGGGGAGGGTCGCGAGGAGTCCCGGGCAAGAACTCCCGCATCGTCGCCGGCAAGCCTCTCGTGGTCTGGACCATCGAGCAGGCCCTGGGCGTTCCCGGACTCGACGTCCTGGTCTCGACCGACGATCCGGTTCTGGCCCGGATCGCGCAGGATGCCGGAGCAGACGTGCCGTTCCGTCGGCCTGCGGAACTGGCGCAGGACACCACCCCCACCGAGCCGGTGGTGCAGCACGCGATCGACTTCCGCACCGCCGAGGGGCGACGCCCCGATGCGGTGATGCTCCTGCAGGCGACCTCTCCCGTGCGGCTCCCGGGGACGCTCGACCGCGCGCTGGAGCAGTTCTCCGTGACCGGCGTGGACTCGCTGATCGGCGTCGTGCCGCACACCCCGTTCTTCTGGGCACTCGACGATCCGGCGGTCCCGACCTACGACGTCGCCGCGCGCCCGCGGCGCCAGGACCTCGGTCCCGCGGACTACCGCTACTTCGAGAACGGCTCGCTGTATATCACCCGCACGGAGGTGTACGAGCGCCTCGGCAACCGCATCGGCGGACGAACCGGCTTGTTCGTGCTCGACGAGCGCGAGGCGGTCGACATCGACAGCGTCGTCGACCTGCGCGTCGCCGAGCAGATCCTCGCCGAACTGGTCGCCCACCGGAATGGAGAAGGCCCGAAATGATCATCGAACGCGACCTCGCCCCGTTCCTCGTCTTCGCCGAGGACTCGATCATCTCCGCCCTCGCGAAGATCAGTGCGAACCGGCAGCGGATCGTCTTCTGCGTCGACGCGCACGGCATCCTGCAGGGTTCGCTCAGCGACGGCGACTTCCGCCGCTGGATCATCGAGAACCCGGCGGCGCCCACGGATGCCACGGCAGGAGAGGTCGCGAACAACCGCGTCCGCACGCTCCCGGCATCCACCGCACCGGCGGCGATCGCGGAGGCGTTCACGGTGAACGGCATCAGCCACGTGCCGCTCGTGGACGAGCGCGGCCACGTGGTGGCCGTCGCGATCGACCGTGCCGACATCCTGCGGATCGGACGGCACGAGATCGGCGAGGGGAACCCCGCGTTCGTCATCGCCGAAGTCGGCAACAACCACAACGGCTCGGTCGATCTCGCCAAGCATCTGGTCGATCTCGCCGTCGATGCGGAGGCGGATGCCGTGAAGTTCCAACTGCGCGACATGGACGCCCTCTACCGTCAGCGCGGCGCGGTGACCGGCGGTGAAGACCTCGGTGCGCAGTACACGCTCGATCTGCTGCGCCGCTTCTCGCTGCCGGCCGAGAAGCTGTTCGAGGTCTTCGACCACGCCCGCGCCGCCGGCATCAACGTGATGTGCACCCCGTGGGACTCCCCGAGCGTCGACGCGCTCGCCGACTACGGCATCCCAGGCCTGAAGATCGCGTCGGCGGATCTCACCAATCACGAGCTCATCGCCGACGCGGCGAGCCACGGCCTGCCACTGGTGCTCAGCACAGGAATGTCGCGCGAGAGCGAGATCAAAGAGACGGTCGCACTGCTGCGCGAACGGGGCGCGTCCTACGGGCTGCTGCACTGCCAGTCGACGTACCCGGCTCCGTACAAGGACCTCAACCTCGCATACCTCGACAGGCTTGCCGAGATCGGCCGGTCCGTCGTCGGATACTCGGGCCACGAGCGCGGCTGGCACGTGCCGGTCGCCGCGGTGGCCCGCGGTGCGCGCATCATCGAGAAGCACTTCACGATCGACCGCGAGATGGAGGGCAACGACCACACCGTCTCGCTGCTGCCGGGCGAATTCGCCACGATGGTGGCGCAGATCCGCGACACCGAGGCGGCCCTCGGCACCCGCGCCGCGAGGGCGGTGTCGACCGGCGAGATGATGAACCGGGTCACTCTGGCGAAGTCGCTCGTGGCAGCCCGTCCGGTCTCCGCGGGGACGGCCCTGACCGCCGCGGACATCGCGGTCAAGAGCCCCGGTCGCGGGCTGCAGCCGAATGCCCTGCCGCAGCTGCTCGGGCGCACGATGCGGCGGAGCCTCGCTGCCGGCGACTTCTTCTTCGACGGCGATCTGCATGACCAGACTCCGGTCGGGCGTCCGTTCGCCTTCGGCCGCCCGTGGGGCCTCCCGGTCCGGTACCACGACCACGCGGAGCTCGCCGAGCAGTCCAACCCGGACTTCCTCGAATTCCACTTCTCGTACGCGGACCTCGAACTCGACATGGACGACTTCTTCCGGGAGCCGCTTTCCATGGGATTCACCACTCACCTTCCGGATCTGTTCGCCGGCGACTTCCTGGTGGATCTCTCGTCCGCGGACCCTGAGGTCTGGGAGCGCTCGATCGCCGAGGTGCAGCGCACCATCGACACCACCCGTCGTCTGCGGCGCTGGTTCACCGCGCAGCAGGACCCGGTGATGGTCGTCACGATGGGCGGGTTCACCAAGGATCGCCACCTGCCCTCCGCCGCGCGCAGCGCCAAGTACGCCCGCATCGCCGATGCTCTCGAGCGCCTGGACGCCGACGGGGTGCGGATCGCCGCGCAGACCCTGCCGCCGTTCCCGTGGCTCATGGGCGGGCAGCAGTTCCACAACCTGTTTCTCGATCCGGGCGACACTGCCGAGTTCGCGCGCGAGACGGGCACGGCCCTGTGCTTCGATGCGTCGCACACCAAGCTCGCCAGCAACTTCCTCGGCATCCCCTTCTCTGCCGCGACCGAACTGCTGCTGCCGCACACCATCCACCTGCACCTCGTGGACGCGACCGGCGTCGACGGCGAAGGCGTGCAAGTGGGCGACGGGGACATCGACTGGCCGGACTTCGCGGCGGCCATGGAGCGTCGTGCTCCCGGTGTCCCGTTCATCCCGGAGATCTGGCAGGGGCACGTCAACGGAGGCGAAGGCTTCTGGACCGCGCTCGAGCGTCTGGAGGCGTGGCTGTGACGCAGAGCAGCGGTGTCGCGGCGTCGGTGATCGTCCCGACATATCGCGGCGAGGAGCGCCTGCCGGAACTCCTCGAACGCCTCACCGTCCAGGACTATGACGGCCCGTGGGAGGTCGTGGTGGCCCTCGACGGCGAGCTCGACGGGTCGCGTGCGGTGGTGGCCGCGTACGAAGACCGGCTCGCGCTCCGCGTGATCGCCTCGCCCGAGAGCCGTGGCGTCGTCGCAACTCTCAACGACGCGTACGCGGCAGCCGCCGGCGACGTGCTCATCCGCTGTGACGACGACCTCAGCCCGCGAGCGGACATGGTGCGACGCCACGTCGGCTGGCATGCGGGCGACGCCGTCGCGCTCGGCGTGATCGGGGCGACACGAGACGTCTTCGCAGACACGCCCTATGCGCGTGCGTACGGCGTGCCGGCGAATCGTCGCGCCCTGGCGGCGATCGCCGGGCGCGCCCCGGACAAACGGTGGATGCACTGGGCCGCGCACAACTCGATCACCCGCGAGACGTGGAACCGCGTCGGCGGATTCGACCCGCGATTCGAGTACGGCGAAGACAGCGAGTTCGGCTTCCGCCTGCATGAGGCGGGAGTGCGGATCGTCATCGATCCGGCGCTCGAGATCGAGCATCGGGGCCCGGCGCCGAGCGCCGAGGTGCGGATGCCGCGGGCGTTCGTCTCCGGAGCCAGCCGGCGGGGGTTCGAAGCCGCCCATCCCGGGACGCGGCACGAGACGGCGATCGCGACCACTGTGCCGGCACGGCTGTGGGAGACCGCCGTCACCCTCGCCGCGGTCGCCCTGCGCAGCCCGGGCGCGTGGCGGCGCGTCGGGCGCATCGTCGATCGCCTGCCTGCCCGGATGCCGGTGGCGCTGCGCGGGCGGGTCATCGCCCTGGGCGTCGAGGCCGCCGGCCGTGCCGGGTATCGCGATCCGCACCGGTCACGAGACCACGCCTGGCAGTCGACCCGGTCCCTCACCGCCGGGACCGGCACGGATGCCACCGACGGCCCCGTGGGCGGGCTCGCCCTCTGGGCGATCCCCGTCGGCGGTCTCGGCGGCGTGGCCCGGCACGTGCTGGATGCCACGCGCGTCGGTGTCCCGGGGTGGCGGGTCGTCGTGCTGTGTCCCGAGGGTGAGCTCGCGGAGCGGCTGCGCGGGCAGGGCGCCGCCGTCGTCGCCGCGCCGTTCGGTCCGGATGCCGGTTTCCGCGCGTCGCGGGCAGCGCTGGCCCGCGTGGCCGGCGCTCTCGGTGCAGACATCGTCCACTCCCATCTCGCCTACGCGGACATCGTCAGCGCGGGGACGCGCCTTCCGACGCGCACCCGGCGAGTCACGACCGAACACGGCATCGCGGGCGAGGACTCGGTCTACCACGACTCGCGTGTGCAGGCGCATGCGATGGCGCTCGTGCACCGGGTGCGGTTGCGGCGCTTCGACCGGGTGATCGCCGTCTCGCGTGCCACGCGCGACGCGATGATCGCCAAGTGGCACGTCGTGCAGCCCATCGCGGTCGTGCCCAACGGCGTGGATCCGCCGGAGCGACCCGCCACACGCACCGGGCCAGCCGACGCGCTGCGCATTCTCTCGCTGTCGCGACTGGCACCGGAGAAGCGCATCGACCTGCTCATCGAGGCCTTCGCGATCGTGCACGGGATTCGACCGGATGCCACCTTGACGATCGCCGGCGACGGGCCGCTGCGCCACCAACTGCTCGCGCTCGCCACGCATCTCGGCGTGGCCGCCTCGATCCGCTTCCCCGGCTTCCTCGATCCTCGCGAAGCGATGGACCGCGCCGACGTGCTCGTCCAGCTCTCCGTGTGGGAGAACTGCTCGTACACCCTGCTGGATGCCCGAGCACACGGGATGCGCATCGTGGCGTCGGACGTCGGCGGCAATCGCGAGATCGTCGGGAGCAGCTCGCTCGTGCGCACGGCCGACGCGGCATCCGTCGCCGGGAAGATCCTCACCGGCGTCCCGGATCCGGCCGATCCCGTCTCCGGGACCGCCCGGATGGCCGCCGGCATCGCGCGGGCCTACGAGTTCGACGGGCAGACGAGGACTCCGCGATGACCGGGCTCGGTGAGACCCCGATGCTGCGGGGGTTCACGACGCTGCTCCGGCTGGCGGACGTCCCGCCGGCCCGATGGGTCGCCACGACCATCGGACTCTCGCTGGTGCTCGCCCTCATCGACATGGTCGGGCTCGCGGCGATGGTTCCCCTCACCCGGCTGCTGTCCGACCCGAACACGTCGTCGCCGGCCGTCGGCCTCGTCGCGGACCTGTTCCGGACCCGCGAACCCGGCGTCCTCATCCCGCTGTTCGCTCTGTGCGTGGCCGTGCTGTTCGTCGTGAGCAGCGTGCTGATGATCGCGTTCCGCTGGTGGCAGCTCGGGCGAACCAACAGGATCGCGGCGCGTGCGGCCACCGAGCTCCTCCGGCGTTACGCGGGGGAGTCGTATGCCGCGCACCGGGCGCGGAACACGGCCGACATCTACCGCAACGTCACCGAGATGACCGCCTTCTCCGGGAACGCGCTGCTGAACGCGATCACGGTCGTGTCGGACGCCCTCACGCTCGCCGGCATCGCGGTCGTGCTGTTCGTGACGTCACCCCTGGTCACCGTCTTCACGATCGCACTGTTCGCGGCGGCGATGGTCGTCTTCCAGTGGGTGTTCCGTGCGCGTCAGCTTCGTGTCGGGGATGATCTCGCCGCGGCGAGCCTCGACGCGTGGTCGCACATCACCCCGGTTCTCGAGGGATTCCGCGAAGCGCGCCTGTCCGCGACCGCCGACCGGTTCGTCGACGGATACGGGGGTGCCCGGGATCGATCCGCGGAGGCGAACCGTGCCTTCTCGATCCTCGCCGAGATGCCGAAGTACCTCCTGCAGGTCGTTTTCGTGCTGGCGATCGCGGGTATGGCGGCGATCCTCTTCGCGACGGGCTCGGCCGACTCGGCGCTGACTGTCCTCGCCGTCTTCGCGGCCGCCGCACTGCGCGGGCTTCCGATCATGACGCGGGTGTCGGCCAACGTGTCATCCGTCCGGTCGGGGACGGTGAGCCTGGGCATCCTCACGAACGCCGTCGCGTCCCTCGGGTCACCGCCCCGCCGCGAGCCGGCATCGGCGCGTCGCCCGCTCGACTACCGGGGAGACATCGAGTTGCGCGGCGTGGGGTTCCGCTATCCGGACTCGCCGGAGCCGGTGCTGAAAGGCCTCTGCCTCACCATCGAGGAGCACCGGACGACCGCCATCGTCGGTTCGAGCGGCGCCGGGAAGTCGACGGCGCTGGATCTGGTCCTGGGGCTGCTGCGACCGACGTCCGGCGACATCCTGTGCGGCGGGATCTCGATCTTCGAGGATCCCGCGGGATGGTACGAACGTCTCGGAGTCGTCCCGCAGGATGTCTTCCTCCTCAACGACACCCTGCGGGCGAACATCGTGTTCGGCGTCCCGGAGGGTCCCGACGTCGACGCGCGCCTTCGGGAGGTGCTGCGCATGGCGCAGCTCGAGGGACTGGTCGACCTGCTTCCAGAGGGTCTCGCCACGATCGTCGGGGAGCGGGGCACACGCCTTTCCGGCGGCCAGCGCCAGCGGGTCGGGCTTGCGCGGGCGATGTTCCGCCGCCCGCGGGTGCTCGTGCTCGACGAGGCGACCTCCGCGCTCGACAACGAGACCGAGCACGAGATCACCCGGACCCTGCGGGAGCTGCACGGACGGATGACGGTGATCATCGTCGCGCACCGTCTCTCGACGGTGCGGCATGCCGACAGCCTCGTCTTCCTCGCCGACGGCAGGGTCGACGCGCAGGGGACCTTCGAACAGGTGCGCGCATCGACGCCGTCGTTCGCCCGGCTCGTCGAACTCGGAGAGCTGCCGTGAGACCGGCGGACGGCATTCTGGTCCCCGCCGGACACTCGGCGCGGATCACCGACTTTCTGGTGGGGATGCTCATCGTCGTTCGGATCCCACTGGTCGCCTCCCTGCCGACCGCGCAGCTCGCGATTCTCGCCTTGGTCGTCCTCGCTGCCTGCCGGCGCCCCGTCCGTCCGCTCGCACAGGCCGGCTGGTATCCGTGGCTGGCCGGTGCTCTTCTGGCCTACGCCGCGATCGGGACGCTCGCCTCCGGCATCGATCCGCTCCGTCGGACGGTCAACATCGGCACCCTGATGCTCATGGCCGGGTTCCTCGCCAGCGGCCGGATCGATGCGGGGTCGTTGATCAAGGGGCTGTCGGCCGGCCTCGTGGCGAACGCCGCGCTCTTCTCGCTCCGCCTCGCCCCCGATGCGTACGCCGGGCGGCTGAGCGGTTATCTGCAGGACCCGAACGCGGCGGGTCTGGTGATCGCCGCCGGATCGATTCTGGCCACGCTCACCGCGCAGGCCCGCTGGGCGCGATCCGGCATCCTGCTGGTCGGCGCAGCCGGTCTGCTCGCGACCGGGTCGCGGACATCGACCGCGGCCTACCTCTGCGCGGTGGCCTGGCTCCTCGGGGCCCGGCACCTCGGGCGAGCCTTCCAGATCGTCCTCGGCGTCGTGGCGGCGGGCGTCTTCATCTGGGCCAGCAACAGCCTCGCCGACGACGTCGGCTCCCTCGCCGGGCGCACGGGCTCGGACGCGCTCCGATCACGGATCGACGCCGCCTCGACCGAGAAGTTCCTCGACGCCCCGTGGCACGGGTTCGGTCTGGCGCAGGGAACCGTTCAGCTCGACGGCTCGACGTGGTTCTTCAACAGCTCGTATCAGGACCTCGTGGTCGAAGGCGGGTTCATCCTTGCTGTGGGCTTTCTCCTGTGCTTCGTGCTCGCCGGGTTCGGCATGGCGGCGCGACCGAGCGTCATCGGGATCCGGGCGTGGGACAGCCGCGCCGTGGCGGCAGCGACCCTCGTGGTGTTCTTCTGCGCCTCGCGGCTCGGTGAGGCGTTCTTCAGCCCGACGGGGTTCCTGGTGCTCGGAGTCGGGCTGGCCCATCTGGCGGTCGTCTCGCAACGCCCCCCGGCGACCTCGCAGAGCGCCGCGGACCTCCTCCCGGGGGTCGCGCAGCGGGATGTGGCGGCGGGTGCTTGACGGAGATGGACACGAGCCCGGCCGACCCGCCGGCAACGCTGCCCATCTGGGCGAACGTGCACCTGACGCACGCCGCCCTGCAGGCGGTCGCCGACGAGGCCGGGGCGGACGTCCTGCACATCAAGGGCCCGACCGACGCCGCCTTGCGCACCACGATCCACACCTCGATGGATGCCGATGTGCTGGTGCGTCCGGCGCACCTCGAGGCCTTCACCGCCGCGCTCATCGGGCGCGGCTGGTCGCTCAGCAGCGGATTCGACGACGGCTCGCCCTTCGCCCACGCCGCCAACTACGAGCATCCGGCCTGGACCTGGGTCGACGTCCACCGCGCCGTCCCCGGGTTCCGGATGCCCGCTGGCGAGGTGTTCGAGCGCCTCTGGCAGGAGCGCACTTCGCTCGAGATCGGGCACTGGCCGTGCGCCGTCCCCTCACCTCGCGCGCAGGTCCTGATCCAGACGATGCACGTCGCCCGCTCGCATGGCTCCAGCCGACCGGAGACGTGGACGAACTGCCCGGTGGATCTGCGCCGGGAGGTTCGTGCGCTCGCCGCCGAGCTCCGAGCAGAGACGGCGTTCGCGGCGGGGATCGGCGAGCTCGAACTGCACGCCGACCGCGAGGACTACGCCCTGTGGAAGTACTGGTCCGGTGACGACGACGACCGTCTCGGCGAGTGGATCGCGCGCATGCGCACGGCGGATTCCGCGGGCGCACGCCTGCGGACGGTCGTGCGGCTCCTGCAGGTCAACCGAACCCATCTGCGACTGCGCCTCGGCCACGAGCCGCAGGCCGCCGAGGTCGCGCGAGAGCAGCTGTCACGCGTCGGCAGGGCGTTCGCGGCCCTCGGTCGCACGCTCGCCCGGCGTTACCGCAACCGAGGCGAACGCGAACCGTGAGGCGCTTTTGCAAACCGGGGGCGGCCCTGCGACCACTCAATGATGCTCCGTCAGGTACTCAATCTTGGCGAAGTCCGGTTCGGTGGCCTGAGCGCCGGGGGAACCTGGACGGGGCTCCGAAGCCCGCCACGACGCACACCGCGGACACACCGCACCGAACGAGGAGTTCAGCCATGAGATCTGATCGAGAAGCGGACGACGTCACGACCCCGCCGCGTGGTCTCTCTCGCCGCACGCTGGTCAAGGGGGCCGCGTGGTCGGTCCCCGTCGTCGCGGTCGCCGTTGCGGCGCCGGTCGCGGCTGCGAGCGTTCCCTGCGCGGGTGCGGGGTCGAAGACCTTCCGTGCACCGTCCTCCTCGTCTCCGCGAAGCGTCCCGTTCACCGTCCCCGCGGGGGTGACGGAGCTGAGCTTCGTCGTGACCGGCGGCGCGGGCGGGTCCGTCAAAGGCGACACCGCCAACCAGGTCGGCGGCCAGGGCGGCAGGGTCACCGGAACGATCAGCGTGACGCCCGGCGAAGTTCTCGACATCTACGTCGGACAGGGTGGGACGGGAACCACCAGCGGTTCGACAGGGCCCGAGCAGCGCGCCGGAGGGCGAGGCTACGGCGACGGCGGCAGCGCGGGAGCGCCCCCGGGAGACCAGAGCCCGAGTTACGTCAAATGGAACTGCGGCGCCGGCGGCGGCGGAGGTTCGGCCATCGTACGCGGGTCTTCACCGCTGGTCGTCGCGGGCGGCGGCGGTGGCGGTTCCGGTGACTTCATCGTCGGGAACAACATCTCGATCGGCGCACGCCCGCGCGGCGGAGACGCGGGAGCCTCGGGCGGCAGCTGGGGCTTCGGCTCGACCAACGGGCAGAAGGCATCCGCGTACGGCGGCTCGAGCGGCGCGACCGGACGCGGCGGAACCGGGGGAACCTACAGCGGTCCGTGGCCGCAGCCGCCGACGTTCAAACCGGGCGGCGCCGGCAGCGGCCGCAACGGCGGCACCTCCTACGGGGGCGGAGTCGCCGTCCTGAGCTCGCCGCCCGATGGCTGGTCCACCTCGGGCGGCGGCGGGGGAGGCGGCTACGGCGGCGGCGGTGGCGGCGAGACGATGTGGGGCTTCACCGACACGCACAGCGGTGCCGCCCTGATCGGCGGCGGTGGCGGCGGCGGGACGAGCTACGTCGCCCCCGGCACCAGTGCGACCATCGGACTCAGCGGCGTGACGGCCGACCCTGCGGGCAGGGCCGACGGCTCCGTCGTGCTTTCCTGGACGTGCCCCTGAGGTCTGAGCTCGGGCGCAGCGGGCGAGTGCCCCCTGGGTGCTCGCCCCGGCGCCGACGCGCGACGCGGCCCCTGATCGCCATCGTCGTCGGCCTGGCCGTGATCGGCGCCGCGTTCACGATCCGCTCTCTCGGCGTCGCGTATGACGGTCTTCCCGCCTGATCTCGACCCTCCCGTCCCCTCGCCGGCCCGGTCACGGCCGGAGGCGCGACGGTCTGCTCTGCGGGGGTGCCGGGTCATGCCCGGATAACCTGGACGGGTGATCATCGGTATCGGCGTCGACCTCGTCGACATGGAGCGCTTCGAGCGCAGTGTCGCCCGCACGCCCCGGCTGCTCGAGCGGCTGTTCACGCCGGCCGAACGGCAGATGCCGCTGCACTCGCTCGCCGCCCGCTTCGCGGCCAAGGAGGCGCTGATCAAGGCCCTCGGCGGCTCCGACGGTCTGCACTGGAACGAGATCGACGTGACCCGCAACGACGCAGGCGCACCGCGGTTCGAACTCAGCGGGTCGACCGCCGAGGTGGTGGCGGCCCGCGGCATCCGCACCGTGCATCTGTCGATGTCGCACGACGCCGGGGCCGCGATCGCCCAGGTCATCGCCGAGGGGAGCGACGCATGAGCCGCCTGTCCGGGATGCCGCGCGAGGCGGTCGTCGACACGTCCGCGATCGCCGACAACGTCCGGCATCTGCGGCGGCTCGTCGGCGTCGAGGTCATGGCCGTGGTGAAGGCCGACGGCTACGGCCACGGCGCCGTGCGGTCGGCGCTGGCCGCCCTGGACGGCGGGGCGTCCCGGCTCGGCGTCGCCGAGATCCCGGAGGCCCTGCAGCTGCGCCGCGCCGGCATCGACGCGCCGATCCTGGCCTGGCTGCACGCTCCCGACGCCGACTTCGGCGAGGCCGTGGCATCCGGCGTCGAACTCGGCATCTCGTCGTTCGACCAGCTGCAGCGTGCGGCGGCCGCGGCCATCGCCGACCGTCCCGCCGCCGTGCACCTCAAGGTCGAGACCGGGCTCGGACGCAACGGCATCCCGCCCGAAGATCTGCGTCTGGTGGTGGCCGAGGCGGCCCGGCTCGAACGGATCGGGCGCCTGCGCATCGTGGGGCTGTGGAGCCACCTGTCCAACTCGTCGGCCGACGACGACCGCGAGGCGTTGCGGCGCTTCCTGGATGCCACGGCGCTGGCGGCATCCCTCGGCGTCGCCCCGCCACTGCGGCACATCGCCGCCACCCATGCCGCGATCGATCTGCCGGAGGCGCGGCTGGATGCCGTGCGCATCGGCATCGGGCTGTACGGCCTGTCGCCCTTCGCCGACCGCGACAGCGCCGACCTGGGCCTGCGGCCCGCGATGACGCTACGCGCCGCCGTCGCGGCCGTGCGCCGGGTTCCGGCGGGGCAGGGAGTCTCGTACGGGTACACCTATCGCACCGACCGCGAGTCGACGCTGGCACTGGTGCCGGTCGGGTACGCCGACGGGGTGCCCCGGCAGGCGTCCGGGGCCGGCCCGGTGCTGATCGGCGGCAGGCGGTTCACCGTGGCCGGACGCATCGCGATGGACCAGTTCGTCGTGGACGTCGGCGACCACCCGGTGCAGGTGGGCGACGAGGTCGTGCTGTTCGGCGACCCGACTCTCGGGGTGCCGTCGGCGACCGAGTGGGCGGATGCCGCCGACACCATCAACTACGAGATCGTGACCCGCATCGGCCCGCGCGTTCCGCGCCGGACGGAGTCGTCGTGAGCGGCCTCGACGAGCTCGTCGGCCGGCACGACATCGTCTCCCCGGCCGACATGGAGCAGCTCGGCCGGCGCATGGGCGGGATGCTGCGCGCCGGCGACGTCGTGGTGCTCACCGGGCCGCTCGGAGCCGGCAAGACCACACTCACCCGGGGGATCGGCGCGGGCCTCGGCGTGCGCGGCCCCGTGCAGAGCCCGACGTTCGTCCTCGCCCGCACGCATCCGTCGCTCGTCGGCGGGGTGCCCCTCGTGCACATGGACGCCTACCGGCTCGGATCCGCAGCCGAACTGGACGACCTCGACGTGGACGTCGAGGGGTCCGTGGTCGTGGTGGAGTGGGGCCGCGGGCTCGCCGACGACCTCGCCGAGGTGTGGTGGGACGTCGAGATCGAGCGCCCCACCGGCGGTTTCGGTGCCGACACCGCCTGCGGCCCGCCGGACGAGGAGCTGGATGCCGACGCCCCGCGTGTGGTGACGGTGACTCGCGGGGAGCGGTGACGCCCGGGTTACGCTGAGTCAGCGCCCTGAGCCTGTCGAAGGGCGAGCCGGGCCTGGGCTTCGACGAGCTCAGCCCGCGAAACCCTCGGACTCGAAGGAGCGTCTCCATGCCTCTGACTCCCGCCGCCGTCGCCGCGATCGACGCCGCGATCGATGCCCAGAACGACGCGAACGTCGAACTGTTCGTCGATCTGCACCGGCATCCGGAACTGGGCTTCATGGAGGAGCGCACCGCGGCCATCGCCGCTGTACGCCTCCGCGAGCTCGGCTACACCGTGACCACGGGCATCGGCGGCACCGGGCTCGCGGCCGTGCTCGAGAACGGCGCGGGGCCGACGGTGATGTACCGGGCCGACATGGATGCGAACGCCGTCGCGGAGGCATCCGGACGACCCTACGCGAGCACCGTGCGCGTCACGCGCCTCGACGGCACCGAGAGCCCGGTCGCGCACCAGTGCGGGCACGACGCGCACGTGACGTGGATGCTCGCGATGGCGCAGTTCCTCGCCGAGAACCGGTCGCTGTGGGCCGGCACGGCGGTGCTGGTCGGACAGCCCGCGGAGGAGGTCATCGCCGGGGCGAAGGCGATGGTCGACGGCGGCCTGTACGACGTGATTCCGGTGCCCGACCAGTTCATCGGGTTCCACACCGTCCCGCTCCCGGTGGGGACGGTCATGGCGTGCGGGGGTGTGCTGATGGCCGGCACCGACCAGCTCGACGTGCGCCTCCTCGGCCACGGCGGCCACGGCTCGACCCCGCACCTCACCCAGGATCCGGTGGTCATGGCGGGGCAGGCGATCGTCCAGTACCAGTCGGTGGTCGGGCGGATGATCGATCCGGCGGCGACGGCGGTGCTCACCGTCGGGGCGGTGCAGGCCGGCGCCGACAACAACGTGATCCCCGACGAGGCGCTCCTCAAGCTCAACCTGCGCTGGTTCGATCCGGCCGTGCGGGAGCGGATGCTGCGCGGCATCCACGACATCACCGACGGCATCGCGCGCACCTACGGCGTGACCGAGGACCGGATGCCGGAGTACACGATGAAGGGCGGCTCGACGCCGCTGGTCAACGATCCGGACCTCGCGACCCGCCTCGCCGATGCGCTCGCGGACGTGCTCGGCGAGGATTCGATCGTGCGCAGCGTCCCCCCGTTCACCGGATCCGAGGACGTGCACCTGCTCAAGGGGCCGCACGACGACATCGAATTCACGTACATGATGATCGGGGTCGCCGACCCGGAGGTGTTCGCCACGGCGGTCGCCGCGGGCAAGCAGTTCCCGTACGGCCCGCACAGTCCCGAGTTCTACGTCGACCTCGCCGCGATCCCGGCCGGGGCCAAGGTCGCCTGCTACGCGATGCTGGAGCTGCTCGGCGTCTGATTCGGGAGAGGCCCGACTACCCTGGAACCCATGATCCTCGGCATCGACACCTCCCTCGGCACGTCGGTGGGGCTCGTCGAGCCGGACGGACTCGTCGTCACCGAGGCATCCAGCCCCGATCCGCGCGGGCATGCCGAGGTCATCGGCACACTGATCGCCGACGTGGTCGCGGCCGGGACCGTCACGCACGTCGCGGCCGGCATGGGCCCCGGACCCTTCACCGGCCTGCGCGTCGGGATCGCCGCGGCCCGGGCCTTCGCGCTCGGCGGCGACGGCGGACGCGGCATCCCGGTGATCCCCGTCGTCAGCCACGATGCGACCGCGTTCGCGCGGCTCGTCACGGATGCCGCCGCCGGCATCCCGACCCCGCGCTTCGCGGTGGTGACCGACGCCCGCCGCCGCGAATTCGCGTTCACCGTGTACGACGGGCTGGACGACGACGGGCTCCCCGTCCGCATCACCGAGCCCGCTCTGGCGCACCGCGACGAGGTGGATGCCCGCCTCGCCGAGCACGGCGCCGTGCGGGTGGACACCACGGTCGTGTCGGCGTCGATGCTCGCCGTCGTGGCATCCCGCGCGCTCGCCGCCGGACGCACCGTCGGACCGCACGAGCCGCTGTACCTGCGCGCCCCCGACGTCACCCCGCCCAAGCAGGTGGTGCGGTGATCCGTCCCGCGAGCGCCGACGACCTCGAGGCGATCATGGCGCTCGAGCGCGCCTCCTTCCCGACCGACGCGTGGTCGGCGGGCATGATGCACGACGAGCTGACGAGCCCGCACGGCCGGTACTTCGTGCTCGAAGACGACGGGACCGTCGTCGGCTACGGCGGGGTGCGGGCGCTCGCCGGCGCCGCGGATGCCGACATCCAGACGATCGCGATCGCGGAGGCGTTCCGCGGCCGCGGAGCCGGACGCCTGCTGCTGGGCACCCTGCTCGACGAGGCCGCCCGGCGGGGCGCGCGCGAGGTGTTCCTGGAGGTCCGGGCCGACAACCCGGTCGCGCAGAACCTGTACGTGAAAACCGGGTTCGCGGAGATCGGCCGCCGCCCCCGCTACTACCAGCCCGACGACGTCGACGCGATCGTGATGCGTCTCGACCTGACGCAGAACGGAGCCGCGGATGCCCGCTGAACCCCTCGTGCTCGGCATCGAGACCAGCTGCGACGAGACCGGCATCGGCATCGTGCGCGGACGGATGCTGCTGTCGAACACCATCGCGAGCTCCATGGACGAGCACGCCCGCTACGGCGGGGTCGTGCCCGAGGTCGCCGCGCGCGCCCACCTCGAAGAGCTGCAGCCGTCGATCGAAGCCGCCCTCGCCGAAGCGCAGGTGGGGCTCGCCGACCTCGACGCCGTCGCCGTCACCTCGGGTCCCGGCCTCGCGGGAGCCCTGATGGTCGGAGTCGGGGCCGCGAAGGCGCTCGCGGTGTCGCTCGGAAAGCCCCTGTACGCGGTCAATCACCTCGTCGGGCACATCGCCGCCGACATCCTGGACGCCGAGTCCGGCCCGCTGGAGTACCCGACCGTCGCGCTGCTGGTCAGCGGCGGCCACACGTCGCTGCTGCTGGTGCGGGATCTCACCACCGATGTCGAACTCCTCGGCGAGACGATGGACGACGCCGCGGGGGAGGCCTTCGACAAGGTCGCGCGCCTCCTCGGCCTGCCCTACCCGGGTGGTCCGCAGATCGACCGGGCCGCGGCGTCCGGGGATCCCGCCGCGATCCGGTTCCCGCGCGGGCTGTCGCGGGCATCCGACATGGCCGAGCACCGGTACGACTTCTCGTTCTCGGGCCTGAAGACCGCCGTCGCCCGCTGGATCGAGCAGCGCGAGGCCGCAGGCGAGGAGATGCCGGTGGCGGATGTCGCGGCATCCTTCCGGGAGGCCGTCGTGGACGTGCTCGTCACCAAGGCGCTGGATGCCTGCGCCCGCTACGACGTGCCGCGCCTGCTGCTGGGCGGCGGCGTCATCGCGAACCGGCGGCTGCGGGACGTCGCGACCGAGCGCGCCGCGGCGGCCGGGGTCACGGTGCGCATCCCGGACCTGAAGCTGTGCACCGACAACGGCGCGATGATCGCCGCGCTCGCCGCCGAGCTCATCGCATCCGGCCGCGGACCGTCCACGCTGGCGTTCGGGGCGGATTCCACGCTGCCGGTCACCGAGATCCAGGTGGCCGCGGCGTGACGGAGACGAGCGCGGGCGACGCGGGCACGGGGGAGGATGCCCCGGTGCCGGACGACCAGCCGGAGCCCGTCGTCGAGGAGACCGGCGAGATCGTCCTCCCGCCCGGCGCGGAGCCCGTCGAGGTGCATCCCCCCGTCGCCGAGCGGGCGCGGCTGGCATCCTGGGCGCTCGGGATCGCGATCGTGGGCCTCGGGGTGTCGTTCTTCGTGGGCTGGGGATTCCCGCTCGGGCTCGCCGCGATCGTCGTCGCGATCGTCGCCCTGCGCCGCCCGTGGGAGAGCCGGTTCGTCGCGATCTGGGCGCTCGCGCTCGGCGTGCTCTCAGTGATCTACAGCGCCGGCTGGCTGGTGTTCGCCGCCATCGAGTCCACCGCCGGCTGATCCCCCTTGGGCTTCGACAGGCTCAGCCCGCTTGGCGTCACACGCGGTCGCACAGCAGCGCGATGCGCTTGCCGCCGACCCGCGTGAGGATCAGCGTCGCGGACTCGTCGCCGCGCAGCTTCAGCTTGGTGCGCAGCACGGCGGGGTCGACATCCACCCCGCGCTTCTTGATCTCCAGCGTCCCGATGCTCCGGGCGCGCAGCGCGGCACCGAGCGATCGCACGTCGGCCGGCAGCGTCTCGCGGACCCGGAAGGATGCCGCGAACGGCGAGGTCGCCTCGGCGTCGCCGGTCAGGTACGCGATGCCGGGGGCGAGCACACCGGCATCCAGCGTCCGTGCGACCTCTCCGATCAGCCGGGCGCGGATGACGGCGCCGGCCGGCTCGTGCACGAACGCGCCGAGGGTGCGCACCGGTTCGTCGTCGGCATCCGCGGGGGCGGTGAGCTCCCACGCCTCCTGCCCGCGCGTCACGAGCGCCGCACGGCGCACGCCCTCGCGCGCGAGGCGGCCCGACCACAGGACGCACTCGATCGTGGAGCCGTCCGCGCTGATCCACTGCGCCTCGACGTCGTCGGGGATGAGCGCCCGGTCGAACGCCGGCCCCAGCTTGATGCCCACGGGCATCACCTTCGCGAGCGCGAAGCACCAGTCCAGGCCCGGTGTGTAGTCGGAGGCCTGGACCCGGGCGGTCTCGGTGTGCCCCGCCGTGCGGCGGGCCGGGTCGAGCCACACGGCGTCGACGTCGTCGAGCGGGGCGTCCTCGGCGAGCCCGTTCACCACGGTGACGTCGGCGCCGAACGGCGCCAGGTTGTAGGCCGCGAGGGCGGCGGTGACCGGGTCGGCATCCACCGCGTGCACCCGCAGGCCGATGCCCGCGAAGCCCAGCGCGTCGCCGCCGATGCCGCAGCCGAGATCGGCGACCGAGCCGATGCCGGCATCGCGCATCCGCCCCGCGTGGCGCGCCGCGATCGGCAGCCGCGTCGCCTGCTCGAGCCCGGCGCGGGTGAACAGCATCCGGTCGGCGAAGTCCCCGAACTTCGCCCAGGCCCGCACCCGCAGGCGCGCCTGCCCGACGACCGCCGAGACGAGTTCGGGGGAGTGGCCGGCGGCCCGCAGCTGCGAGACCGCCCGGGCGACGTCGCCCGTCGAGTGCAGGGGCGGCAGGGCATCCAGCAGTCGCAGGGCCTCGGGGGTGAAGAGGGCGTCGAGCTCTGCGGCATCCATCCGTCCAGCCTACGGAGCCGCGCCCGATGACGCTCGGCGACAACCATTGGCACTCGCGTTGCGTGAGTGCCAGCCACCCGCTTAGGATGGGATCAGCACTCGCCTATGCCGAGTGCTAACGAGTCTTCATTCTCACCAACGAAAGAGGTAGACCGTGTCGGTTTCCATCAAGCCGCTCGAGGACCGCATCGTCATCAAGCAGGTCGAGGCCGAGCAGACCACCGCGAGTGGCCTGGTCATCCCCGACACCGCCAAGGAGAAGCCCCAGGAGGGCGAGGTCGTCGCCGTGGGCCCCGGCCGCATCGACGACAACGGCAACCGCGTTCCGCTCGACGTCGCCGTCGGCGACCGCGTCCTGTACAGCAAGTACGGCGGGACCGAGGTCAAGTTCGGTGCCGACGAGTACCTCGTGCTGTCGGCTCGCGACGTCCTGGCGGTCGTCGTCCGCTGACGCGTCGTCACGCTCGCGAACGGGCCGGATGCCTCCCTGTGAGGCATCCGGCCCGTTCTTCGTGCGGGCGTAGGCTGGATCGGTGACCTCCGCGCCCGGCCCCGACCCCCGTTCCACGGCCGTGCCGGACTGCACCGAGGTGCTCGGCACCGGCTCGATCCCCACCGCCGGGACCGACCGCGACCGCACCGTCGGCATCCTCACCACCCTGGGCGCCTACGTGCTGTGGGGCCTGTTCCCGATCTACTTCATCGCGCTCGAGCCCACCAGCCCGTCGGAGGTCGTCGGCTGGCGGATCGTCCTGTCGTTCGTCTTCTGCCTGATCCTGCTCACGATCATGCGCACCTGGCCGAAGCTGTGGGCGATCATGAAGCAGCCGCGGCTGCTCGGGTGGACGGCACTGGCCGGCATCCTGATCTACGTCAACTGGCAGACGTACCTCGTCGCCACGCTCACCGGGCACGTGATCGAGGCCAGCCTGGGCTACTTCATCAACCCGATCGTCACCGTGCTGCTGGGCGTGCTCGTGCTGCGCGAGCGCATCGGCGCCACGCAATGGGCGGCGATCGGCATCGCGGCGGTCGCGGTGATCGTGATCGTGATCGCGTACGGCGCCGTTCCGTGGATCGCCCTCATCCTGGCCGGGTCGTTCGGGCTGTACGGCCTCGTCAAGAAGCGCATCGGAACCGATGTGGATGCCGTCAGCGGTCTCACCCTCGAGTCGCTCTGGCTGCTGCCGGTCGCCGCGATCCAGCTGATCGTCGTCGCCGTCACCGGGGGCCTCACGATCGCCGACGGACCGCCGCTGCACACCTTCCTGGTGCTGATGGCCGGGGTCGTCACGGCCGTGCCGCTCCTGATGTTCGCCGCGGGTGCGCGCCGCGTGCCGCTGACCGTCGTCGGGCTGCTGCAGTTCATCACGCCGATCATGCAGTTCCTCGTGGGGGTGTTCGTGCTGCACGAGCCGATGCCGTTCGCGCGATGGATCGGCTTCGCGCTGGTGTGGGTCGCGCTCATCGTGCTGACTGTCGATTCCCTGCGGACGTCCCGTCATCGGGAATCTTCCAAGGCTGCCCGCAATTAGAATCATCAAGTCTGGAATCTCCCGACCCATCCCCTTGCTGAGCCGTGCCACGAGCACATCTGGAGAGATGCATGAACCAGCCCGACCCCTTCGGTTTCACCGGCCTCACCTATGACGACGTGCTGCTGCTGCCCGGCCACACCGACGTCATCCCGTCCGAAGCCGACACGTCGTCGCGGCTGACCCGGCGCATCACGGTGGCCACGCCCCTGCTGTCGAGCGCCATGGACACCGTGACCGAGACCCGCATGGCGATCGCCATCGCGCGCGAAGGCGGCATCGGCATCCTGCACCGCAACCTGTCGATCCACGACCAGGCGGCGATGGTCGACCGGGTCAAGCGCAGCGAGTCAGGCATGATCACCGACCCGATCACCACGACCGGCGACGCCACGATCGACGAGGTCGACGCGCTCTGCGCGGAGTACCGCATCTCCGGCCTCCCGGTCGTCGACGACGACGGACGCCTCATCGGCATCATCACCAACCGCGACATGCGCTTCGTGACCGGCAAGGCCCGCAAGACCACGATCGTGCGCGACGTGATGACCCGCGAGAACCTCGTCACCGGCAAGGTCGGCATCGCCGCCGAAGACGTCATCGCCCTGTTCGCCAAGCACCGCGTCGAGAAGCTGCCGCTGCTCGACGACGACGGACGCCTGGCCGGGCTCATCACCATCAAGGACTTCGACAAGAGCGAGAAGTACCCGCTGGCCACCAAGGACGACCAGGGTCGCCTCCGCGTCGGCGCGGCCATCGGCTTCTTCGGCGACGCCTGGCAGCGCGCCGAGGCGCTGCGGGATGCCGGCGTCGACGTGCTCGTCGTCGACACCGCGAACGGGCAGTCCGCGGGCGTCATCGACATCGTCAAGCGCCTCAAGGCCGACCCGTCGTTCGCGCACATCGACGTCATCGGCGGCAACGTCGCCACCCGCGAGGGCGCCCAGGCGCTCATCGACGCCGGCGTGGACGCCGTGAAGGTCGGCGTCGGCCCGGGCTCCATCTGCACCACCCGCATCGTGGCCGGCGTCGGCGTGCCGCAGGTCACTGCGGTGTACGAGGCATCCCTCGCCGCACGCGAGGCCGGCGTCCCGGTCATCGCCGACGGCGGCCTGCAGTACTCGGGCGACATCGCCAAGGCGCTCGTCGCCGGGGCCGACACCGTGATGCTCGGTTCGCTGCTGGCCGGCACCGACGAGTCGCCGGGTGAGGTCGTCTTCCAGGGCGGCAAGCAGTACAAGATGTACCGCGGCATGGGCTCGCTCGGTGCGCTGCAGACCCGCGGCAAGAAGACGTCGTACTCCAAGGACCGCTACTTCCAGGCCGACGTGCCCAGCGACGACAAGCTGATCCCCGAGGGCATCGAGGGCCAGGTCGCCTACCGCGGCCCGGTGTCCGCGGTCGCGTACCAGCTGGTCGGCGGCCTGCGCCAGTCGATGTTCTACGTCGGCGCGCGCACGATCGACGAGCTCAAGTCGCGCGGCAAGTTCGTGCGGATCACTCCGGCCGGACTCAAGGAGTCGCACCCGCACGACGTGCAGATCATCGTCGAGGCGCCCAACTACAAGAAGTAGGACGCGACGTCGAGAGGGCCGGTGGCACGTCGCCACCGGCCCTCTCGCGTTCGCCCGGTCCGGTCGCCGAGACCGGGTCGCGCCGTCGAGACGGGGTCAGCGCGGGCTCGCCTCGGCGGCGACGACCTGTTTCGCGGCATCCGGCGCGCGAACGGCCGTAGGGGATGCCGTGCTCCGCCCGGCCGGAAGCCACAGCGCGGCGACGGCGGTGGCGAACAGCACCCCGGCCCCCGTCAGGACCGCGGGCTGCGCGGCCGTCACGTACAGCGCCGGCACGAGTTGTCCGCCGGCGCCGAGGAACACGGCGGTGAGCACCGCGGTGCCGAGCGCGATGCCGATCTCGCGCAGCGTGGAGTTCACGCCGGACGCCTTCGCGTGGTCGGCGAGGCCCAGCGTCGCGAGCAGGGCGGTCGCCGACGGGGCGAACACGAGTCCCATGCCGATGCCGGCCATCACGAACGGCACGACCATGTCGGCGTACGGCGTCGTCACCGACATCTGCAGCGCGAGCCACGTCAGGGCGGCCCCCTGCAGCAGGAGTCCGGTCACCATCAGGATGCGGGTGCCGACGCGCGGCGCGATGATGCCGGCCAGCGGCGCGACGATCATCGGCGCCATCGTCCACGGCGTGGTGCGCAGCGCGGCCTCGAACGGGGTGGCGCCCTGCACGACCTGCATGTACTGGATGAGGATGAAGACCGCTCCCATCGCGCCGAACGAGAACCCGAAGCCGACGATGTTCGTCACCGAGAACGAGCGATCGCGGAAGAGCCGCAGCGGCATGAGCGGGGCCCGGGTGCGCCACTCCCAGAGCAGGAACGCGAGGACGAGGATGCCGCCCGCGACGAGCTCCGCGATGACGCCCAGCGAGTCCCAGCCGTCGTCGTTGCCGCGCACGATCGCGTGGACCAGGGCCAGCACGCCGAGACCGACCAGCACCGTGCCGAGCACGTCGATGCGGGCGCGGGCGCCGAAGTCGTTGCGCAGGCCGTACAGGGCGAGGGGGATGGCCACCACGGCGACGGGCACGTTGATCCAGAAGATCGCCTGCCAGTTCCAGCCGCTCATGATCGCACCGCCGATGAGCGGGCCGGCCGCGACGCCGAGGCCGGACACCCCGCCCCAGATCCCGATCGCGAGGGGGCGACGCCGGGTGGACACGGCGCCGGTGAGCAGTGCCAGCGACAGCGGCATCACGCCGGCGCCGCCGAGTCCCTGCACCGCGCGGGCGGCGATGAGCTGGCCGGGGTCGGTGCTGAGTGCGGCGAGGATCGAGCCGGCGGTGAACACGCCGATGCCGAGCAGGAACACGGTGCGCCGGCCGAACCGGTCGCCGAGCGCGGACAGCAGCAGGATGGTCGAGGCGAACGTCAGCGTGTACGCGTTCACGAACCACTGCAGCTGTTCGACGGAGGCGCCGAGCTTGTCGTGCAGCACCGGGAGGGCGTTGGTCATGACGAGGTTGTCGAGGGTCGCCATGAACATCGGCAGGGATGCCGCGGCGACGACGACGGCGAAGGGCCGGGTGTCCCGCGCGGTGTGGGTGGTGGTCATCATCGCTCCTGAGGGAGGTGGTTCAGAGGGGTTGTAATCGAATGATTACTTCACTGAGCACCAATGTAGTAATCGACTGATAACATGTCAAGCATGAGTTCTCAGGTCAGCGTCGACTCCGCGAAACGCCTCACCTCGGAGGAGCGCCGCGAGCAGATCCTCCAGGCCGCGCTCGCCGTGTTCGGCGCCCGCGGCTACGTCGGCACGACCACCGATCAGGTGGCGAAGGCGGCGGGGGTCAGCCAGCCGTACGTGGTGCGCCTGTTCGGCTCCAAGGAAGACCTCTTCCTCGCGGCTCTGTCCGAGGCGACCGACGAACTGCTGCGGTCGTTCCGCGCGGCGATCGCGACCGACGACGGAACCTCGATCGACAAGCGCATCGGCACCGCGTACGTCGACCTGCTGCGCGTGCGCGGTCTGCACCAGACGATGTCGCACGCGTACCTGCTGGGGAGTCATCCCGTGATCGGCCCCATCGCCCGGCGCGGCTTCGCGCGCGTGTGGCGCTTCTTCCGCGACGAGGCCGGCTTCGACGCCGACAAGGCCCGGTCGTTCCTCGCCGAGGGGATGCTGATCAACACCATGATCGGGCTGCGCCTGGTCGACGACTACGGCGACGACGAGTCGGTGACCGAGATGTTCCGGTCGTGCTTCCCGTCGACCCTCCCCGAGGTGCTCGACGTCGTCCCGCGCAGCGTCGACCCGTGGTGAACCCCGCCCGGCGATTCTGATAGCCTGATCGGCTCCGTGTTCGACGGCGGGGCGGAAGGACGCCCACCGTGGGTTACATCGACGTGGCATCCGTCTCGTTCGCGCTGCCGGACGGACGACCCCTGCTCGACGACGTCTCGTTCCGGGTCGGCGAAGGCTCGACGACGGCGCTCATCGGCGCGAACGGCGCCGGCAAGACCACCCTGCTGCGGATGATCCGCGGCGCGCAGGCTCCCGACACGGGCGTCATCTCGATCGGCGGAGGGCTCGGCGTGATGGACCAGTTCGTCGGTCACTCCCGGCCCGGCCAGACCGTGCACGACCTCCTC
Organism: Microbacterium mangrovi; assembly: GCF_000802305.1. GTDB lineage: Bacteria > Actinomycetota > Actinomycetes > Actinomycetales > Microbacteriaceae > Microbacterium > Microbacterium mangrovi. The sequence goes on from NZ_JTDK01000001.1 coordinate 111,914, forward strand.
GTCTCCGTCGCCCCCGAGCGCGTGCGCGCCGCCGCCGAGGAGCTGGATGCGGCCGAGACCGCCATCATCGAGCACGACGACACCGACTCCCAGATGCGGTACGCGGCGGCCCTCGCCGACTACGCCGACGCGGGCGGCTACGAGCACGAGACCGTGTGGGACGCCTGCACGGTCGCCGCCCTCGGCATCCCGTACGAGCGCGCCCGGTTCCGGGACCTGGAGACGCTGTCGGGCGGTGAGCAGAAGCGGCTCGCCCTGGAGGCGCTGCTGCGCGGTCCCGACGAGGTGCTGCTGCTGGACGAGCCCGACAACTACCTCGACGTCCCGGCCAAGCGCTGGCTGGAGGACCAGCTGCGCGCGACGTCCAAGACGGTGCTGCTGGTCTCGCACGACCGGGAGCTCCTGGCGCGCGCGGCAGACCGCATCGTGACGCTCGAGGTCGGCGGCGCGGGAAGCTCCGCCTGGGTGCACGGCGGCGGGTTCCGCACGTACCACCAGGCGCGCGAGGACCGCATGGAGCGCCTCGACGAGCTGCGCCGGCGCTGGGACGAGCAGCACGCGAAGCTCAAGAACCTCGTCGCGACCCTGCGCGTGAAGGCGGCGGCCAGTGACGAGTTCGCGTCGCGATACCGTGCGGCCCAGACACGGCTGCGCCGTTTCGAGGACGCCGGGCCCCCGCAGGAGCGTCCGCGCGAACAGGAGCTGCAGCTGCGGCTGCGGGGCTCGCGGACGGGCAAGCGGGTGGTCGTCGCCGAACAGCTGGAACTCACCGGCCTGATGCGCCCGTTCGACCTCGAAGTCTGGTTCGGAGACCGGGTCGCCGTGCTCGGCTCCAACGGGTCGGGCAAGTCGCACTTCCTGCGTCTGCTGGCGGCCGGCGGCAGCGACCCGGATCCGCTCCTCGGCCACGTGACGACGGTGGGGTCGGGGCTGGATGCCGTCGCCCACGACGGCCGGGTGGTTCTCGGCGCCCGGGTGGTGCCCGGCTGGTTCGCGCAGACGCACCGGCATCCGGAGTTCACCGGCCGCACCCTGCTGGAGATCCTGCACCGCGGCGACGGCGAGCGGCCGGGGATGCCGCGGGATGCCGCGAGCTCGGCGCTGGATCGCTACGGTCTGGTGGCGCAGGCGGAGCAGACGTTCGACTCGCTGTCCGGCGGGCAGCAGGCGCGACTGCAGATCCTGCTGCTGGAGCTGTCCGGCGTGACGCTGCTGCTGCTGGACGAGCCGACCGACAACCTCGACCTCGTCTCGGCCGAGGCGCTCGAGCTCGCCCTGGCGCGCTTCGAGGGCACCGTGCTCGCCGTCACGCACGACCGCTGGTTCGCCCGCTCGTTCGATCGGTTCCTGGTGTTCGGCGCCGACGGCCGGGTGTACGAGTCCGACGCGCCGGTGTGGGACGAGTCCCGCGTCGCCCGGGCGCGCTGAGGCGGCATCCGGCCCCGCCCCGCCCCGTCCCGTCCCGCCCCGTCCCGCCCCGCCCCGTCCCGTCCCGTCCCGTCCCGCCCCGTCCCGCGTTCGTCGAGACAGGGTCGCGGCGCCGAGGAAGGTGTGGCGGGGCCATTCCTCGTCGCGGCGAGCCTGTCTCGCGTCCACAGGCGGGCGCGTCGGCGCGTCCATCCACAGCAGAGGGCTGCGGGGAGCGACGAGCGGGGCTGGTAAAGCACCGTGGTGGGATGCTGCATCCCTCGCCGATTCCCCTGCTGCGTGCCCGCGACCACCCGAATCGCGATCGGATGGCGCGAGACCCGGCGCTCAGGGTCGTGCGGCGCGGGGTCTACGCAGAGCGCGCCGACTGGGGCGCGCTGACACCCTGGGGCCGCTACCTGGCACGCGTCCATGCCGTCGCCCTCGTCTGGGATCATCCGACGTTCTGTCTCGAGTCGGCGGCGGCGCTGCAGGGCCAGCCCGTGTTCGACGAGCCGCGCGACATCCACCTGCTCGGCCGCACGAGCTGGCACGTCGGCGATGTGCGGGTGCACGGATCCGCGGATGCCCGTCCGATCATCGACCTCGGCGGCATCCACACGACCGATCTGATCACGACCGCAGTCGACCTCGGGCGAATGCTGCAGCCGGCGCAGGCTCTCGCGGTCGCAGATGCGACCCTGCGGATGCGAGGAGGTCCCATCGACTTCGCCGCGCGGGGCGAGAGTCAGGCGAACGGTCGGGGCATCCGTCAGCTGCGATGGGTGCAGGAGCACGCGCGAGCCGAGGCCGAGTCGGTCGGAGAGTCGTTCAGTCGCGCCGTCATCGACTGGCTGGGGTACGAGCAACCGCGGCTCCAGGCCGAGTTCCGAACCGACGGGTACCTCGACCGAGTGGACTTCCACTGGCCCCGGCAGCGGGTCTTGGGCGAATCCGACGGGTACGGGAAGTACGACGCATCCAGCCCCCGGGCCATGAAAGCGCACTTCGTGAAGGAGAAGAAGCGCGAGGACCGCCTGCGGCGGCGACCCGACATCGACGGATTCGCACGCTGGGATTGGGGCGACACGCTCCGCTTCGAACCCCTCGACGCAGCCCTTCGCGCCGCCGGCCTCATGCCCGTGCGTCCGCGGCAATGGGCGATGCTTCGCACGCTCGGGACGAACCCCCGCGCCGTCGGTCGTCGAGACAGGCCTCCGCCGCCGAAACGGGGCTAACCCGCGCTCGTCTCGTCGCGAGAACCCTGTCTCGGCGGGAGGGGACCGGCGTAAGGTCGGGGGCATGTGCCGCAACATCCACACGCTCCACAACTTCGAGCCGGCTGCGACCTCCGAGGAGGTGCACGCGGCCGCTCTGCAGTACGTGCGCAAGATCGCCGGGACGACGAAGCCGTCGAAGGCAAATGAAGAGGCCTTCAACCACGCCGTCGCCGAGATCGCGCACCTCACGCAGCACCTGCTCGACGACCTGGTGACCACCGCGCCGCCGAAGAACCGCGAAGAAGAGGCGGCGAAGGCCCGCGCCCGCGCCGTGCGCTCGGGCCGGTACGCGGCGGCCTGACGTCGCCGGGCCGCCCGCCCCACCGGCATCCCGCATCGCGCCGAGGCAAGTGGTTCGCGCTGAGACAAGTGACACGACCACTTGTTTCGGCGGCGAACACCTGTCTCGGCGGTCAAGGACGCGCGATGCCGGGGGACGCGGGGCGAACCGAAGCTGCGGGCCCGGGTCTCACAGGCCTGCCGGGTAGGCTGGGCCCGTGAGCATGGACATCGAACTCGGCCGCGCCAAGCGCGCCCGGCGGGCATACTCGTTCGACGACATCGCGGTCGTGCCGTCGCGGCGCACGCGAAACCCGGCGGATGTCTCCACTGCCTGGTCGATCGACGCGTTCCACTTCGACACCCCGATCATCGGCGCCCCGATGGACTCGGTGATGAGCCCGTCCAGCGCCGTGCGCCTCGGCGAACTCGGCGGCCTCGGCGTGCTCGACCTCGAGGGCCTGTGGACGCGGTACGACGACCCGGAGCCGCTGCTGGCCGACATCGGCGATCTGCCGGGTCGCAGCGCGATCAGCCGCCTGCAGGAGCTCTACTCCGAGCCGATCAAGCCCGAACTGGTGCGCGACCGCCTCGCCGAGATCCGCGCGGCCGGCGTCACCGTGGCCGGCGCCCTCACCCCGCAGCGCACGCAGGAGCTCTACGAGACCGTCGTCGCGGCCGGGGTCGACCTGTTCGTCATCCGCGGCACCACCGTGTCGGCCGAGCACGTGTCGACGGTCGCGGAGCCGCTCAACCTCAAGAAGTTCATCTACGACCTCGACGTCCCGGTGATCGTGGGCGGCGCCAGCACGTACACCGCGGCCCTGCACCTGATGCGCACCGGCGCGGCCGGTGTGCTCGTCGGGTTCGGCGGCGGGGCGGCATCCACCACGCGCGCCACGCTCGGCATCCACGCGCCGATGGCGACCGCGGTGGCCGACGTTGCCGGCGCCCGCCGCGACTACCTCGACGAGTCGGGCGGCCGCTACGTGCACGTCATTGCCGACGGCGGCGTGGGCACCGCGGGCGACATCGTGAAGGCGATCGCGATGGGGGCGGATGCCGTCATGCTCGGCGTCGCGCTGTCGCGGGCGACGGATGCCCCCGGCCGCGGGTACCACTGGGGCGACGAAGCGCACCACGCCAAGCTGCCGCGCGGGCGCCGCGTGAAGGTGGACCAGGTCGGCACCCTCGAAGAGGTGCTCTACGGCCCGGCGCAGGTCGCCGACGGCACGGCCAACCTCATCGGCGCGCTGAAGAAGTCGATGGCCACGACCGGCTACTCCGACCTGAAGGAGTTCCAGCGGGTCGAGGTCGTGCTCGCCCCGTACACCGGAAAATGAGCGGCACCGGCGACCCGGACGACCCGGCCACCGGCGAGATCCCCGAGGTCTTCCCGCCGACCCTTCGCGAGGTGATGCTGCGCCCGAAGTGGATCGGGATGCTGGCCCTGTTCGTCGTCGTCGCGGGTGTGTTCGCCTGGCTCGGTCAGTGGCAGCTCGGACGAGCCCTGGCATCCGGCGCCACCGAGCCGACCCAGCTCGAGAAGGTCGTGCCCATCGACCAGGTCGTGAAGCCGGGGGAGTATCTCGACGGCGCGCTGGTCGGGCAGCGGGTCTCGGTGAGCGGCTCGTACGTGCCGGGCGATTTCATCGTGCTGACGCAGCGCCTCAACGACGGCACCGAGGGGTACTGGGTGACGGGGCAGCTGCGCGTCGCCGGGGAGGCGAAGCCCACCTCGGTGGCCGTCGCGATCGGCTGGGCGCCGACGTCCGAGGCCGCGGCCAAGGCCGTCGCGCAGCTGAACGCCGGCGCGACGACCTCGACCACGGTGACCCTGCGGGGCCGGCTGGTCAATGACGAGGGCCCGGTGGCGCCGCCGAAGGCGCACCCGTTCGAGCTCAGCGTCATGTCGCCGGCAGCCCTGCTCAGCAGGTGGCACGACATCACCGGCCTCGCGGTCTACCGTCCGTACCTGCTGAGCGACCAGGCGGATGCGGGTCTCACGACGATCTCGGCACCGCCGCCCACGCAGAGCGGCCTCAACTGGCTGAACCTGTTCTACGCGGTCGAGTGGGCGGTCTTCGCCGGGTTCGCGTTCTACATGTGGTACCGCCTCGCGAAGGATGCCTGGGAGAAGGAGTGCGAGGAGCTCGGCTTCGGCAGCGATCCTGATCCCGCGGAGGATGCCGCGCCGCTCGACGGCCGGTAGGTTCCCCGCGGCGGCCGCTCACTTCGCCCGGTAGGCGATCGTCGCCATCATCCCTGCCTCTGCGTGGTAGACGTTGTGGCAGTGGCTGAGCCAGCGCCCGGGGTTGTCGGCGTCGAACTCGACGCGGAGCGTCTTGCCGGGCAGCACGATCGAGGTGTCCTTGCGGGGGCCGCCGGCGGGATGCTGGTACGTGTGCCCGTGCAGATGCATGGGGTGCCACATGTTCGTGGAGTTGATGAATTCGAGGGCGACCCGCTCGCCCTGCTCGATGCTCAGGGCGTTCTCGAGCGGGGCGCTCATGTCCATGCGCGTGCCGTTGATCGCCCAGTCGTACCTGCCCATGCTCCCGGTCATCTTCGGCACGAGGGTGCGGTCCACGGTGCGTGTGGGCAGGGCAGCCGTGGATGCCGCGCGGAGATCGCCGGCGGTGGCCGGCGGCATCGTCTGCGGCAGCTTCGTGTTCCGTGTTGGGACGCTTCCGGACCCGGTGCGCAGGACGGCGAAAGCCTGATCCTGCTTTCCGAGAGCTTCGGCGATCACCGCGAACGCCCCGTCGCCGGCTGTGAGGATCGCGTCGTAACGCTCGCCCATCCCGAGCACGACGCTCTCGGCCTGGGCGGGCTGCACGGGGAAGCCGTCGGTGTGCGTGATCGTGAGGCGGTGTCCGACGACGCCGAACCGGAAGGCGGTGTCGCCTCCGACGTTGATGACGCGGAGCCGGATCCGCTCGCCCGGCTTGGCGGTGAACGTCTCCGGGTCGTTCGCGGGTCTGCCGTTGATCAGATACCGGGGGTAGTACACGTCGCCCGCGTCGCCGCCCAGGAGCGGTGAGGTCGCGCCCATCAGGGTGTTCCCCATCCGCATCGCTCCCATGTCCGAGCCGCCGTGGTCCATCATCCCGCGGCGCAGTTCACCGAGCACCTCGTCCGGCGTCGCCGTGATGCCGTCGAGCCAGTCGTCCAGGACGATGATCCACTCCCGGTCGTAGTCGGCCCTCTCCTGCGGGTCGTCGATGATCAGCGGCGCATGCAGGCCGCGGTCGAGCTGCGTTCCGACGTGCGGGTGGAACCAGTAGGTGCCGGGAGCGGGGAGGGTGAACTCGTAGTCGAAGGTGCCGCCGGGCTGGATGGCCTGCTGGGTGAGGTGCGGCACGCCGTCCATGTCGTTGCGCAGGGCGAGGCCGTGCCAGTGCACGCTGCTGGGGTCGGGGAGGTCGTTGGTGAACGCGACCTTCAGCGTGTCGCCGACGTTGCCGCGCAGCGGCGTGCCGGCGGACGCGCCGCGGTAGGCCCACGTCTTCGCGGTCTTCCCGCCGAGGTCGAGGGTCACCGGTTCGGCGGACAGCGCGCGCCGGAGCACGGTTCCGGTGCGGCGCCGCTTCGCTTCGGCCGCGGCGACTGCGGCGCTTCCGGGGCTGACGAAGGTGGTCGTCCTGCTCGTGGCGGTGCAGCCGGTGAGCCCGACGGCGGCGAGGGCGAACGCTCCGGCCGCCAGAAACTGGCGGCGGTTGAGAGGAGTGGGCATGGTGGAAGTCCTTCTGAGTCGTTGGTGAGCGGACCACCGAGACGCGCCGGCGTGGCGGCGAGACGGAGTCGTCGGCGGTCGGGCACCCCGGGCGGGGTGTGCCGAGGAAGCGAGGGATGCCGGGCGCATCCCCGATCGCTCACGTCCGATAGATGGACAGGTCGCCGTGCGAGAGCGCGAGGTGGCGCGGCGCGTCACGCGGCGGAGCGGGATCGGTCACCGCTGCGATGGATGCCGGCACTGCGCCGTGCGGGACGGGGATGACCGCCGCACCGTTCTCGACCGGCCCCGGCACGCACATGGCGGAGCCGGTGTGGTCCATGGCGGTGCGGCAACCGCCGTGGACACCGCCGTTCATCGTGGCGTCCGCGGCGATCGTCGACGTCTGTGAGTGGTGTCCGGCCGGCATCCCACCGGCGCTGTCGAGGGGAGCAGCCGTGAGCACGTGCATCCCGAGCAGCCCGGCGAGCAGCAGCACGACGAGCAGCAGGCGGCCGCCCATCGCCCGGGTTCTCGTCACGGCCACCATGCCCAGCAGTATACCCGGGAGGGGTATCGGGGAACCGTCGGATGCTCGCCTGCTCTCCGAGCGTGACCTGCGGACGGGCGCGGGACGAGCTCTCAGGCGCCCCCGCGTAGAATCGAACCCATGGCTCTCGCCCCCAAGACTGCGACTTTCCCCAAGATTCGCAGCGCCCTGAAGTTCTACCAGGTGTGCTCGATCATCACCGGTACCTTCCTGCTGCTGCTGGTGGCCGAGATGATCGTCAAATACGGTCTGCACTACGAGCTCTTCCTCGGCGGATCGGGCGGCTTCCTCTACTTCTCGCCGGTGATCGAGGGCCCCAAGGGCATGGAGTCGACCGGCAACGGCCTCAACCTGTCGATGACGATCCTCATCGTGCACGGCTGGTTCTACGTCGTGTACCTGTTCTCCTGCTTCCGCATCTGGAGCCTCATGCGGTGGCAGCTCGGCCGGTTCATCATGCTGGCGCTGGGCGGTGTCGTGCCGTTCCTGTCGTTCATCATGGAGGGCCGCGTCGCCCGCGACATCAAGCGCTACCTCGCCGAGCGCGAGTCGGCCGACGCTTCGACAGGCTCAGCGTCCCCCCAGACCACTACCACCGAAGGAGTCCGGTGACCGACGAAACCACCCAGCGACCCGTCCTGGTCGTTGATTTCGGCGCGCAGTACGCGCAGCTGATCGCGCGCCGCGTGCGCGAGGCCGGCGTGTACAGCGAGATCGTGCCGCACGACGCCACGGCATCCGACATCGCCGCGAAGAACCCGGTGGGCATCATCCTCACCGGCGGTCCGTCGTCGGTCTACGAGGACGGCGCGCCGCGCCTCGACCCGGCCGTGTTCGAGCTCGGCGTGCCGACGCTCGGCATCTGCTACGGGTTCCAGATCATGGCGCAGACGCTCGGCGGCGAGGTCGCGAACACCGGACTGCGCGAGTACGGCGCGACCAACGCGATGCTCACCGGCGACGGCGGCGTGCTGCTGGGCGACCTGCCCGCCGAGCAGAACGTGTGGATGAGCCACGGCGACCAGGTCGCCAAGGCGCCCGACGGTTTCACGGTGCTGGCGAAGACCCCGTCCACCGCTGTCGCCGCGTTCAGCGACGACGAGCGGCGCCTGTACGGGGTGCAGTGGCATCCCGAGGTGAAGCACTCGACCCACGGCCAGGCCGTCATCGAGAACTTCCTGCACAAGGCGGCCGGGCTCCCGGCCGACTGGAACAGCGGGAACGTCATCGCCGAGCAGGTCGAGCGCATCCGCGAGCAGGTCGGGGACGCGCGCGTCATCTCGGCGCTGTCCGGCGGTGTCGACTCGGCCGTGTCGACGGCCCTCGTGCACAAGGCGATCGGCGACCAGCTCACCGCGGTCTTCGTCGACCACGGCCTGCTGCGCCAGGGCGAGCGCGAGCAGGTCGAGAAGGACTACGTGGCATCCACGGGCGTGCGCCTCATCACGGTGGATGCCGCGGACACCTTCCTCGGGCATCTCGCGGGCGTCACCGACCCCGAAGAGAAGCGCAAGATCATCGGCCGCGAGTTCATCCGCGCGTTCGAGAAGGTGCAGCGCGAGCTCGTCGACGAGGCCAAGGCCGAGGGTGCGCCGATCAAGTTCCTCGTGCAGGGCACGCTGTACCCCGACGTCGTCGAGTCCGGCGGCGGCACCGGCACCGCGAACATCAAGTCCCACCACAACGTCGGCGGACTCCCCGACGACCTGGACTTCGCGCTCATCGAGCCGCTGCGCACCCTGTTCAAGGACGAAGTGCGCGCGATCGGCCGCGAGCTCGGCATCCCCGAGGCGATCGTCGGCCGCCAGCCGTTCCCCGGCCCCGGCCTCGGCATCCGCATCATCGGCGAGGTGACCCGCGAGCGGCTCGACATCCTCCGCGAAGCGGACGCGATCGCGCGCGAAGAGCTCACCGCGGCGGGCCTCGACGGCGAGATCTGGCAGTGCCCGGTGGTGCTGCTGGCCGACGTCCGCTCGGTCGGTGTGCAGGGCGACGGCCGCACCTACGGCCACCCGGTCGTGCTGCGCCCCGTGTCCAGCGAAGACGCCATGACGGCCGACTGGACCCGCCTGCCCTACGACGTGCTCTCGAAGATCTCCAACCGCATCACCAACGAGGTGCGCGACATCAACCGGGTGGTGCTCGACGTGACGAGCAAGCCCCCGGGGACCATCGAGTGGGAGTGAACCCCGACGAGGCCCGGAATCGCACCAGCGGTTCCGGGCCTCGTGCTCTGCCCGCCGCGGTGCCCGGCATGCGCGGCGCGGCGGGGGATGATGGAGGCGTGACCACGTTTCCGGATGCCGAATACCTGGTGCTCTCGAGCCGACTCATCCCCGATCTCGACGGGGGGTACACGCTGGCGACCCTCGCCCGGGCCCGGCAGATGGCCGCCGCCGGGGTGCACGACGGCCGCGGGCCGCTGATCCTCACGGTCGACCCGGGGACTCCGGCCGAGCACGCCCGGCACCGCCGCACGTTCGACGAGCGGGAGCTCGTCGTCGACCCCGCCCGCCTGCGCAACCTGTTCGACGAGGCCGCCGATCCCGACGGGGGAGCGGCATCCTGGCTGCGCGAGGCCGCGCACCCGGGCGAGGCGGATCCGGCGCTCGACTACCGCACCGTGCTCGACGAGCACGGCCGGCCGACCGTGGGACTCCCGGTCATCGTCGGGGATCCCGACTGGCACATCAGCACGGCGCCGGTGCTCGTGCACCGGCGCGACGGCTCGGTGCACGGCGTGCTCGACGGCTTCGGCGCCCTGTACCGGGCGTGGCTCGACGAGGTCGCCCGGCAGCTGCGGCAGGACGATCCGAACCGGCCGGTCGTGGTGCTGTGCGAATCCCGCCAGCTCGGCGAGCTCCTCGCCGGGTGGGATGACCCGGGTGTGCGGCTCATCCAGGCGACCCACACCATCCATCTCGAACCGCCCTACACGATCGACGCCCCGGTCAATGCGCTGTGGGGCCGCTGGTTCGACCTGGCCGAGCGCTTCGACGCGGTGCTGTGGCTCACCGACGAGCAGCGCCACGACGTGCGGGAGCGCTTCGAGCTGGACGGCGTGCACATCGTGGTGCCGCACGGGGTTCCCGCCGCGGCATCCGTGCGGCCTCCGGCGCAGCGCACGCAGGGCCGGGTCGCGATGCTCAACCGCCTCGCGCCGGGCAAGCGCATCGACCATGCGATCCGGGCGATGGCGCAGGTCGTGCCGATCGTGCCGAACGCGGTGCTCGACGTGTACGGCGACGGCACCGGCCGGGGCGCCCTGCAGCAGCTGATCGACGAACTCGGGCTGGGCGCGCACGTCACCCTGCGCGGAGCGACGACCGACCCGGGCGCCGTGCTCGACGACGCCTCCGTGCTGCTTTTCACGTCGGCGTTCGAGGGGCAGGGCCTGGCGATCATCGAAGCGCTCGCGCACGGATGCCCCGTCGTCAGCTACGACGTGCGCTACGGTCCGCGGGACTCGCTGCGAAACGGCGGCGGCATCCTCGTCCCCGACGGCGACATCGACGCGATCGCGACCGCCCTCATCGAGGTGCTCACCGACGTGGAGCTGCGGCTGCGGCTGTCGCGCGAAGCGGTGGAGGCATCCCGCCTGGTGGATCCGGCGCGGGTGATGGAGTCGCTGGCGTCTGCAGTCACCGACGTGCTGGGCAGCCCCAGCCGTCGGGCGTGACGCCGCGGGTCAGTCCGCCTGCACGGCGGCGCTGGTGGGCGAGACCCACCACTCCCGGATGCGCCATTCGCTGACCGCGCCCTGCACGACGAACGGGTCTCCCGCCGCGAACTCGGCGGCGACATCGCGGTCGTGGAACACCGACAGCGCGCCCGGCTGCCCGTCCTCGGGTTCGGGGAAGGGGCCGATGAGGAGCGGCTCACCAGGATGCTCCTGCGCGAATGCCCGGGCGTACGCGTTGTGCGCCGGGAACAGCTCGCCGACGCGCGCCCGCGCGCCCGGCTCGGAGAAGTACAGCAGCAGGTAGTGCGGCAGCCATCCCGCCGCCGGGCCCGACTCTTCGCTCATGTTCGCCTCCGATGGCGATCGTACGCCGACGTCGATCCGCCCAGGGAGGATCCGCCGAGGGCGGATCCACCACCGGACGAAACCGCCCCGGGGTCGCGGCGGGCGCGCGAAGGTGGGGGCATGGCAGAGGAAAACAAGATCCCGGTGTTCGGACCGGAGGCACGCCGCGAGCTGTACCAGCAGCGCGTGCTGGTGCTCGACGGGGTGCTGGACGACGACAACGGCCCCCTCCTGATGACGCAGCTCATGTCGCTGGCCGCGGAGGATGCCGCGGCCGACATCGCCCTGTGGATCCATTCGCCCGGCGGCTCGGTGCCGTCCATGCTCGCGATCCGCGACACGATGCGGCTCATCCCCAACGACGTCGCGACGCTGGCGCTCGGGCTCGCCTGCAGCGCCGGGCAGTTCCTGCTGTCGGCCGGGACGCCGGGAAAGCGCCGCGCGCTGCCGCACGCCCGCATCCTGATGCACCAGGGATCCTCCGGCATCGGCGGATCCGCCGTCGACGTGGAGGTGCAGGCCGGCGACCTGCGACACATGCGCGACACCGTGCTGGGCATCATCGCGGAGGACAGCGGGCAACCCCTCGAGCGCATCTTCGAGGACTCGCTGCACGACCGCTGGTACACCGCCGGCGAGGCCCTCGACTACGGATTCATCGACCAGATCGTCTCCGACTTCGCCCAGATCACCCCGCACCGCCGGCGCCCCGCCGGGCTCGGCGTGCCGGTCGAGACCCCGAGGAGGGATGCCGCATGAGCTCCTACACGATCCCCAACGTGATCAGCCGCGATCCGCGCGGCGATCGCATCATGGACGTCTACTCGCACCTGCTCGCCGAACGCGTGGTGTACCTCGGCACCGGTATCGACGCCGGGGTGGCGAACGCCCTCATCGCCCAGCTGCTGCACCTCGACGCCGACAGCCCGGACCGCGACATCCAGCTCTACATCAACTGCGAGGGCGGCGACGAGGCGGCGATGCTGGCGGTCTACGACACCATGCAGCACGTGCGGCCGGATGTCGCGACGACCTGCATCGGGCAGGCCGTCGGCGTCGGGGCGGTGATGCTCGCGGCCGGAGCGCCGGGCAAGCGCGCCGTGCTGCCGCACGCCCGCGTCGTGCTGCACCAGCCGGCGGGTCAGGGCCGCGGCGCCGTGCCCGACCTCATCCTGCAGGCCGACGAACTGGTGCGCGTGCGCGGCGAGGTCGAGCAGCTCCTGGCCCGGCACACGGGGCAGGATGCCGCGCGCCTGCGCGCGGACACCGACCGTGACCGGGTGTTCACCGCCGCGGACGCCGTCGCCTACGGGCTCGTCGACCGGGTGCTGGAGCGCGTCCCGGCGGAGTGAGCCCCCGATCGTTGCGTTTCGTCTCCGTCGCTGCGCTCCCTCGCTCAACGACCGGGGTGCGGGGTCCGGTCGTTGAGCGAGCGCAGCGAGACGAAACGCAGCGAGCCGCCCGGGGTGTGGGGTTCCGGTCGTTGAGCGAGCGCAGCGAGACGAAACGCAGCGAGCCGCCCGGGGTGGTTGCGTTTCGTCTCAGTCGCTGCGCTCCTTCGCTCGACGACCGGGGGCCGAGGTCGCTGCGCGCCTTTGTTCAACGACCGAGGGGCTCAGGATGCTGCGGCGGCGCGCACGGCCTCGACAGCGCTCGCCGGGGAGCCGTGCCAGGGCGTGCCGTGTCCGGGCAGCACCCACCCGGCATCCAGCGCGGCGATGTGGTCGAGGGACTCCAGGGCTGCGGCGGGGTCGTCGGTGAACGGAGCGGGAGCCGCCCCGCCGACGCCGGTCAGCACGTTGCGGGTGGTGAGGGCATCGCCGACGAACACGGCGTCGGCGACCTGGGAGTACACCGCGACGCTGCCGGGGGAGTGCCCGGGCATGCTGATGATGCGCGGAGCGCCGGGCAGATCGAGGACGTCTCCGTCGTGCATCTCGACGAGGTCGGTGAGCCACGTGGTGCGCATGCCGCCCTTGCGGAGAGCGTAGGCGAAGAAGCCCAGGGTGGCGCCGACCTTCATCTTGCCGCCGCCCGCCTTGGACTTGACGTGGCCGCGAGCGCGCTCGGCATCCGCCTGGTGCACGTAGACGGGGATGCCGGCCTCGCGGCGGAGGCGCTCGGCGAAACCGACGTGGTCGGAGTCGCCGTGCGTGACGATGAGCCCGCGGATGTCGGACAGCGGGCGTCCGATGGTCTCGAGCTCGGCGAGCAGGTCTTTCCACTGCCCGGCGAGCCCGGCGTCGACGACGGTGATGCCGTCGTCGGTGACGATGAGGTAGGCGGCGACGATGTCGTTGCCGATCCGGCGAAGGTGGGGTCCGAGTTCCATGTTGGCTACGATAATTAGCTATGATGGCTAATGTCAATAGTCATCATGAAGGGGGATCAGGATGCCGACACCCGATCGCACGAGCGTGGCCGAGATCGTGGCGGCCGCGCGGGAGCTGCTCGAAGCGGGGGGCCCTGCGGCGCTCACCATGCAGGCGGTCGCGTCCCGCGTCGGGGTGCGCGCGCCCTCGCTCTACAAGCGGGTGCGCGACCGCGACGCCCTGCTGGTGATGGTCGCGGAGGCGACGGCCGACGACGTCGCGACGAGATTCGCGGCATCCGGCTCGTCGCTCAGCGACCTCGGACGCGCCTACCGCACCTTCGCGCACGAGCATCCGGAGGGTTTCCGGCTGATGTTCGCCAACGATGCGGCCGCCGAGCGCATGGGCCGAGCGGTCGAACCCGTGCTGCGCGCCGCGCGCGAGACCGTCGGCGACGAGCACGCGCTGGATGCCGCCCGCCTGCTGACCGCGTGGGCCACCGGGTTCATCAGCATGGAGCTCGCCGGTGCGTTCCGCATGGGCGGGGACATCGACGCCGCGTTCGAGTACGGACTGAAACGGCTGACGGCGGGCATCGACTCCGGGCGTTGAGGCCGGGTTGCTGCGTTTCGTCTCGGTCGCTGCGCTCCCTCGCTCAACGACCGGCGGGCCAGGTCTTGCCGGCCCAGGGATCGTAGTCCGCGATCAGGTCCTCCTGCGGCGGACGTTCGGGCTCGGGCACGTGCTGCAGGTTCACGCGCACTCGGTACCAGAGCGAGCTGGATCCGCGCATCCCGTCGACGAGCACGTCGGCCGGATGCAGCGCCGCCGCGGCATCCGGATGCTTCCTCCGCCACACGTCGAGGGCATCCATCGCCTCGGGCTTCGTCTTGGTGCGGGCGACCTCGATGAGCGGCATCGTGGAGGCCCGGCGGCCGTCGGCGGACGCACCGCGCGGCGGCTTCTCCGCCGGACCCATCTTCTCGGCCAGGTGCAGCAGGGCGTCGAGCCGGCCCACCGCATCGTCGATGCCGGCGTGGGCGTCGCCGCGCTCGGCGAACAGCGCCGGGACGGTGACGGCGGTGAATTGCTCCGGGCTCGCAGTGCGCAGGTCGTCCCACGAGAGCGGCATCGAGACGCGGGCATCCGGAAGCGCGCGGATGGAGTACGCCGACGCGACGGTGCGGTCCTTGGCGTTCTGGTTGAAGTCGACGAACACGCTCTCGCCGCGTTCCTCTTTCCACCACTGGGCGGTCGCCAGGCCCGGGGCCCGGTCGGCGACCTCGCGGGCGAGGGTCTCGGCGGCGAGGCGCACGGCGCGGAAATCCCACTCCGGCGCGATCCGCACGAGGATGTGGATGCCGCGCGACCCGCTGGTCTTGGGCCAGCCGACCAGGCCGTGGTCGTCGAGCACCTCGCGGGCGACGAACGCGGTGTCGACGATCTGAGACCAATCGACCCCGGGCATCGGGTCGAGGTCGACGCGCAGCTCGTCGGGGTGGTCGAGGTCTTCGGCGCGGACCGGATGCGGGTTGAGGTCGAGGCAGCCGAGGTTCGCGATCCAGGCGAGGCCCGCGGCATCCCGCACCACGGCCTCCTCGGCGGAGGTGCCCCGCGCGTACAGCAGCGTGGCGGTGTCGATGAAGTCCGGATGGTTCTCGGGCACCCGCTTCTGGAAGAACGGCTCGGCGTCGATCCCCTTCACGAAGCGCTTGAGCACCATCGGCCGCCCGCCCGCACCCCGCAGAGCGCCGTCGGCCACCGACACGTAGTACTGCACGATGTCGAGCTTGGTCAGCCCCGGCCCCGGGAAGACCACCTTGTCCGGATGCGACACGCGCACCTCGTGCCCGTCCACGTCGATATGCGTCTCCGATGCCCCCGCCACGGCCCCAGGCTACGCCCGGGTCGGCTGCCCCGGTGCGCGAGACAGGGCCACGCCGACGAAATCGAGTCGGCGCAGGCCTGTCTCGGTCGGCAAGCCCTGTCTCGGCGGGCCGGAGCGGGCTGAGGACGGCGGGCGGGGTTCTGCTCACGGCGGAACGGGGTGCGCGAGTGTGCGGCGCGTGCCTAGGGTGAGGGCATGGGCGAGATCATCGCATTCCCGCGACGGATGCCGGATGCCGCCGGCCTCGAGCCGGAGACCGCCGGCGTCGAACGGGAGGCCGGGCGCGCGCCGGCATCCGGAGTCGAACCGCTGTGGCGCGAGACGATGGGCGACGTGTTCCGCGGCATCCGTCAGGAGCGCGGCGAGCGGCTCGCCGACGTCGCCGAACGCGCCGGTGTCTCGGTGCAGTACCTCTCGGAAGTGGAGCGCGGCCGCAAGGAGCCGTCGAGCGAGATGATCGCCGCGATCGCGGGAGCCCACGACCTGTCGCTGCACGACCTCACCCTCGCGGTCGCCGAGCGCCTCGCGCGGCCGGCATCCGGAGCGGTGCTCCTCGCCGCCTGACCCCCGAACAGACCGAACGGCCGCCCGGACGAGTGTCCGGGCGGCCGTTGCGTGTGTCAGATCAGTTGGATCGGGCGATGCCGATGATCCGCAGGATCTCGAGGTACAGCCAGACGACGGTGACCATGATGCCGAAGCCGCCGAGCCAGCCGAGCTCGCGCGGAGCGCGGTTGCGCACGCCCTGCTGGATGAAGTCGAAGTCCTGCACCAGCGAGTACGCGGCCATGATGACCACCAGCACGCCGATGATGAGGCCCAGCGGGAACGGGCCGATCTTCATGCTGTAGAGGCCGAACATGCCGCCCGCGACCGGGGCGTTGAACAGCATCAGCACGACGTTCAGCAGTGCGAACACCATGTAGCCGATCATCGCGATCATCCAGATCTTGGTGGCCCGCTTGGAGGCGCGCACCTTGCCGGAGGCGAAGAGGGCGAGCGTCACGCCGACGACCGCGAGGGTGGCGAGGGATGCCTGCAGCACGATGCCGGGGAAGATCAGCTCGAAGTAGAGCGAGATGGCCCCGACGAACAGGCCCTCGAACGCGGCGTAGCCGAAGATGAGCGCCGGGCGCACCTTCTTGGCCGACGTGAAGATGACGACCATCGCGAGCACGAACCCGCCGATCGCGCCGATGAGCCACGGCAGCATGCTGGCGGTCGGGCCGCTCGCCGTCTCGCGGATCGTGGACGACGACCACACCCAGCCGACGACCGCGGTCACCAGCAGCACCGCGAACAGGCCGATGGTCTTGTAGACGGTGTCTTCGACCGTCATCCGGCCGTGCTGCAGCGCGCCCGCTTCGGGCGCGGCGTAGGCGCCTTCGAACTGGGCGTTGACGGCCGCCTGCTGCTGCGCGGTGGGCGGCACCTGCTGCCCGTACTGCGGCGTCTGACCGGGCTGCGCGAACCCGGTCTGGGGCGCGCCCTGGTAGCGGCCCGCAGGCTGCTCCTGGAAGGCGGGGTTGTTGAAGGCGGGGTTGGCCGCCATTGCGATCACTCTCCGTAGGTCGTGTCTGACAGCGCTTGCTGTTACTCCACGATACCCGCTGCAAAGCGCCCGGTGCCGGGGAGGATCTGTGAGACGGATATGCGTGCCGGCCGATACCCCCGGATGGTATCCCGAAGATGCGAACGGGCCCGGTGCGCAGTGCACCGGACCCGTTCGGAACGAGGACGCTCAGGCGACGGCTTCGGCCTTCGTGTCGACGGTGGGGGTCTCCACCTTGTCGTCCGGGTTCAGCACGCGGAACAGGATCGCGGCGATCGCGGCGCCCACGGCCGGGGCGAGGACGTACAGCCAGATGGCCGGCCAGGCGAAGTGGCCGGTGATCGACAGGCCGAGCGCGACGGCCGGGTTGAACCCGCCGCCCGAGATGCTGCCGACGGCGACCGCGCCCACGAGCACGGTGGAGCCGATGGCGAGGCCGTAGAAGTGGTTGTTCGGGTGGTCCTTCGAGGTGGCGACGTTCAGGACGACGTAGACCAGGACGAGCGTCCAGATCGCCTCGACGAGGAACGCCGGCACGATGTGGACGCGCGGGGGCTGGGCGGCGGGCCACAGCGCGAAGCTGACCGCGGCGGCCAGGGCGGCGCCGACGAACTGCGCGATGATGTAGCCGACGAAGGTCTTGCCGTCGATGGCGCCGCGGATCCAGACGCCGAGCGACACGGCCGGGTTCAGGTGCGCACCCGAGATGTGGCCGGTGGCGTAGACGAGCACCATCAGCGCGAAGCCGATGGCGATCGGGGTCAGGGGGCTGCCGCTGTCGACGGCGGCGATGATAGCGAAGACGAACAGGAAAGTGCCCAGCGCTTCAGCGAGCGCGGTGCGAGCAAGGCCAGTCATGAGCTGTGTTCCTCAGTTCTTGGTCCCGGGGCCGGGAAGGTTACGGGATAAGTGGACGTGCCCCACATATGCCGGGGCACGCAAAGAGAACCCCCGCAAATCCAGGGCGTTCATCGCCGGCCGGAGGCAGGAGTTCTCCTCTCATCATGACCGATCGGCGACGCCGCCGCCACCTCAGTCTGAAAGATTCCTGCATGTCTCGGCAGGTACCCTGTCGGCGTGTCCACATCCAGACCGTTTATCATCGGCCACCGCGGCGCGCCCGGATACCGACCCGAGCACACGCGTTCGGCCTATCAGCTGGCCATCGCGCAGGGGGCGGATGCCGTCGAGCCCGACGTGGTCGTGAGCGCCGACGGCGTGCTGGTGGTGCGGCACGACGTCGAGTTGAGCGGTACGACGGATGTGGCATCCCGACCCGAATTCGCGGACCGCCGCACGTCGAAGGTCGTCGACGGCGAGACGCTCTCCGGCTGGTTCTGCGAGGACTTCACGTGGGACGAGCTGTCGACCCTGACCGCCCGGGAGCGCATTCCGGACCTGCGGCCGGCCTCGGCGGCGTTCGACGGGAGCGAGCCGATCCTTCGCCTGCGCGACCTGCTGGAGCTGCTGGCCGCGGTGGACCGGGTCGTCGTGCCGGTGATCGAGGTGAAGCATCCGACGTTCCTCGCCGCGGCCGGGTTCGACATGGCGGCGCTGCTGGCCGCCGAGCTGCGCGAGACGGGCTGGGCCGACGGGTCACGCCCCGTGATCGTCGAGTCGTTCGAGCGCACCGTGCTGCACGAGCTGCAGTCGCTCGGCATCGTCGCCGAGCACGTCGTCCTGCTGGAGGCATCCGGATCGGCGCCCGACACCGGCATCCCGTATGCGCAGACGACGACGGATGCCGGCCTCGACGACCTTGCGGCATCCGGCATCGCGGCGATCAGCGTCGACAAGGCGACCTTGCTGGATGCCGCGGGCCCGGCGCTCGTCGCCCGCGCGCACGCCCGCGGCCTGCGCGTGTTCACGTGGACCCTCCGGCCCGAGAACGCCTTTCTGGATCCCCGGTTCCGTCGCGGGCCGGATGCCGCCGCCTTCGGCGACTACCGCGCCGAGTGGTCCGCGATCCGCGCGACGGGTGTGGATGCCGTCTTCGTCGACCACCCCGCGCTCGCCTGACCGGCATCCCGCCCCATCGCCGAGATAGGCCTTCGCCGCCGAGACCGAGCCGCCGTGCACTTGTGTCGGCGGCATCCACTTGTCTCGGCGCCGCCGCATCCCGCATCCGGCCCCTTCCACCGGGGCGCATCCGGGTCTACCGTCGAGGGATGGGCACCGAGGCTCCGATCCTCACGAAGATCCGGGCATCCGTCATCGGCGACGACCAGGTCATGCACGGACCGTTCGGCGCCCGGCGGGTGACCTACGCGGACTACACGGCATCCGGGCGCGCGCTGACGTTCATCGAGGACTTCGTGCGCGACGAGGTGCTGCCCCGCTACGCGAACACCCACTCCGAATCCAGCGGCACCGGCCTGCAGACCACCCGTCTGCGCGAGGATGCCCGCGCGATCATCCACCGCTCGGTGCACGGCACCGACGACACGGTCGTGCTCTTCGCCGGGAACGGGGCGACGGGGGCGATCAACAAGCTCGTCGGCATCCTCGGGCTGCGGATCCCCGCCGAGCTCGACCGCCGGTTCGGCCTGTCGCAGCAGATCCCGTCGGCGCAGCGTCCGGTGGTGTTCGTGGGGCCCTACGAGCATCACAGCAACGAACTGCCCTGGCGGGAGTCGATCGCCGACGTCGTGACCATCCCGGAGGATGCCGCCGGCCACATCTCGCAGGACACCCTCACCGCCGAGCTCGAACGGTTCGCCGACCGGCCCCTGAAGATCGGATCTTTCAGCGCGGCCAGCAACGTGACCGGCATCCTCTCGGACACCGCGCAGATCACCGCGCTGCTGCACGAGCACGACGCCCTCGCATTCTGGGACTACGCCGCCGCCGGGCCGTACATCGACATCGACATCGCGGCGACCGGGATGGATGCCGTCTTCCTCTCGCCGCACAAGTTCATCGGCGGGCCCGGAACACCGGGCGTGCTCGCGGTGCACCGGCGTCTGCTGGTGAACGGGGTCCCGGAGCAGGTGGGCGGTGGCACGGTCGCCTACGTGAACACGAACGAGCACCGCTACCTCGACGACCCGGTGCGCCGCGAGGAGGCCGGAACCCCGGCGATCATCGAATCGATCCGCGCCGGGCTGGTCTTCGCCCTCAAAGACCACGTGGGCGTCGACGTCATCCGCGAGCGGGAGGCGTTCTTCCTGGCCCGGGCCCGTGCGGTATGGAGCGAGCATCCCGCGATCCAGGTGCTCGGCAACGCGTCGGCGGAGCGCCTGTCGATCCTGTCGTTCGTGGTCACCGCGCCGAGCGGGCGGTATCTGCACCACAACGTCGTCGTCGCCATGCTCAACGACCTGTTCGGCATCCAGGCCCGGGGAGGATGCTCGTGCGCCGGCCCCTACGGGCATCGCCTGCTCGGGATCGACCTGGCCCGCTCGCACGAGTTCGAGAGGGAGATCGTGCTCGGCTGCGAGGGCATCAAGCCCGGCTGGGTGCGGGTGAGCTTCAACTACTTCCTGAGCGACGTCGTGTTCCGCTACGTGGTGGATGCCGTGGCCCTCGTCGCCGACCTCGGCTACCGGCTGGTGCCGCACTACCGGTTCGACCCGATGAGCGGGCTCTGGCACCACGAGCACGGACTCGTCGAACCGCCCCTGCGCCTCGCCGACGTGCGCTGGGGCCCGAACGGCAACCTCGTGCATCCGCACGACGAGCACACCGCCGGAGAGGACGCCCTCGCCGGCTACCTCGCCGAGGCCCGCACCCTGCTGGAGGGGCTGCCCGAGCCGGGGCCCGACGAGGGCGCGCAGCTGGATGCCGACTTCGAGCACCTGCGCTGGTTCGACCTGCCCGCGGCATCCCTGGGGGAGTGAAGTCCGGGCCTGGCCAGGTCCGGCGAAACAGGGCTTCTCCGACGAGCCGTGTCGGCGCCGGGTGTGTTTCGTCGGCGTTGGCCTGTCTCGCCTCAGGCCGGTGGACGCGTTTCGTCTCGCTGCGAGGAGCGCAGCGACGAGACGAAACGGGTCGGGCAGCATCAGTTCCGTTGATCCAGTGGGTCGGGGACATGTATTGGCGCGATGCGGTCGGGTGCGGTTGACTCGACGCCGTACCCGGACAGAGGAGTCCCCCATGAGCGCACCCGACATGAGCGCCCCCGACCTCGAGACCTCCGACATCCGCACCCAGCACTTCCGCAAGACGCTGGGGCGGATCGACATCATCCTGCTCTCGATCAGCGCGATCATCGCGATCGACACGATCGCCGCGATCGCCGCCGGCGGCGGGGCCGAGGCGTTCACGTGGACGCTCGTGATCGGCGTCTTCTTCCTGTTCCCCTATGCGCTCGTCGTCGCCGAGCTGGGCAGCACGTTCCACGGCGAGGGCGGGCCGTTCGTGTGGGTGCGGCTCGCCTACGGCAAGCTGGCATCCGCGATCTCGACCATGTTCTACTGGATCACCAACCCGCTGTGGATGGGCGGATCGCTCGTGTTCGTCGCCGCGCTGACCTGGGACACCTACATCTCACCGCTGCCGTCGGGCAGCGCCGGCGACTACGTCTTCAAGATGGTCTTCATCTGGGTGGCGATCGCAACCGCGATCATCGGCCTGCAGTACGGCAAGCACATCGTGGCAGCCGGCGGCATCGTCAAGGTCGCCCTGCTGGTGATCTTCGTCGTCACGGTGGGCATCTATGCCGTGAAGTACGGGGTGCACGGCTACGCGGTGGGCGACTTCTCGCCGACCGTCGGCGGGTTCCTCGCGGTCGTGCCGGTGATCCTGTTCGCGGTCGTCGGCTTCGAGGCCCCGAACGGCGCGGCCGAGGAGATGCGCGACCCGCAGAAGGACGTGCCGAAGGCCGTGGCATCCTCGGGTCTCATCTCGATCCTCTGCTACCTGATCCCGATCTTCGCGATCCTCGCGGTGCTGCCGGCCAGCAAGGTGCAGGGCGCATCCGGCCTGCTGGATTCGTTCAAAGAGGTCTTCAAGGTCTACGGGCCCGCGGCCGGCCCGCTGATGTGGATCGCGGCCGTGCTGTTCATCTTCGTAGTGCTGACCCAGGCGTCGGCCTGGATGATCGCCTCCGACCGGGTGCAGGCCGCGGCCGCCGCCGACGGCGCGTTCTTCCGCTACTTCGGGAAGTTCTCCCCGCGCCTGGGCACCCCGGTGCGCATGAACCTGCTGTCGGGCATCGTCGCGACCGTGTTCTGCATCGCCGCCACCATGCTGTTCAGCGGCAGCACCGCCACGGCGAACATCTTCAACGTGGTGCTCATCATCGCGATCTCGACGCTGCTGCTGTCGTACCTCGTCATCTTCCCGACGGTCATCAAGCTGCGCCGCGCCTACCCCGACGTGAAGCGGCCGTTCCGCATCCCCGGCGGCACCGCCGGACTGTGGATCTGCACGGTCGTGATCTACGCCTGGGTCGTGCTCGGCTCGTGGGTGGCGGTGTTCCCCGGCACCCTGGAGAAGCTTCTCGGAGTGAAGTACGACTTCCACGAGATCTGGGGCGTCGACCAGGTCACGTTCGAGGTGTTCACCATCGCGACCCTGCTGGTGATCGCCGCGCTCGCCGTCGTCGGCTACCTCTGGGAGCGCCGTCGCGGCCGGGATGCCGGCACCGAGATCAGCGACGAAGAACTCGCCGTCATGGTCGGCGACTGACGCCCCGCGCTTTCGTTACCGAGCTTTTCGATACAAGGAGACACCATCGTGACTGAGCTTCTCGCCACGCCGACCGTGCGTCGCACGCACCCCCTCGACCCGCTGGATGCCGCCGAGATCACCGCGGTCCGCGACCACCTCGTCGCGGAGGGACGCCTGGGCGACACCGTCCGCGTCGCCTACCTGGGCCTGAAGGACCCGGCCAAGGCCGAACTGCGCGATGCCGGCAGCCGCCCGAACCGCCGCGCCCGCGTCATCCTGCTCGACACCGCCACCGGCGACACCACCGACCTCGTCGTCGACCTCACGGCGGGCGAGACGATCCGCGCCACCGCCGTGGATCCCGCGCTCGTCGGCCAGGCCCCGGTGCTGCTGGAGGAGTTCGCCGCGATCGAGGACATCCTCGCTCAGGATGCCGGCTGGATCGAAGCCCTGGCATCCCGCGGGCTGGAGCCCGGCGATGTGCGCGTCGCACCGCTGTCGGCGGGCATCTTCGACTACGAGGGCGAAGAGGGCAAGCGCCTGCTGCGCGGGCTCGCGTTCCTGCAGCGGGATGCCGCCGACTACGCGTGGGGACACCCGGTCGACCAGCTGGTCGCCTTCGTCGACATGATCGAGCGCCGCGTGGTGCGCATCATCGACGACGGGCCGGTTCCGATCCCGCTCACCAACGGCAACTTCGAGGACCCCGAGCTCACCGGCCCACTGCGCACCGACCTCAAGCCCATCGTCATCACCCAGCCGGAGGGGCCGAGCTTCACCCTCGAGGGCAACGTGCTGCGCTGGCAGAAGTGGGAGCTCCACGTCGGGTTCGACGCCCGCGAAGGGCTCGTGCTCAGCCAGATCGGCTTCGACGACCACGGCACGCGCCGGTCGGTCATCGACCGGGCATCCATCGCGGAGATGGTCGTCCCCTACGGCGACCCGGCACCGTACCGGTCGTGGCAGAACTACTTCGACACCGGCGAGTACCTCGTCGGCCGCGACGCGAACTCGCTCGAACTCGGCTGCGACTGCCTCGGCGAGATCACCTACCTGACGCCGGTGGTCGCCGACGACTTCGGCAACCCGCGTGAGATCCCGCAGGCGATCTGCATCCACGAGGAGGACTACGGCCTGCTCTGGAAGCACACCGACGAGTGGGCGAACCACGCCTCCACCCGCCGCCAGCGCCGGCTCGTGGTGAGCTTCTTCACCACGGTCGGAAACTACGACTACGGGTTCTACTGGTACCTGTACCTGGACGGCACCATCCAGTTCGAGGCGAAGGCCACCGGCATCGTGTTCACCGCCCGCTACCCCGAGGGCGACTACCCGTACGCCTCGCGGATCGCGCCCGGGCTCGCCGCTCCGTACCACCAGCACATCTTCTGCGCGCGCCTGGACATGGCCGTGGACGGCGGCGCCAACGCCGTGCACGAGCTCGACCTCAAGCGCGTGCCGAAGGGTGTGGGCAACCCACACGGCAACGCGTTCACGCGGCAGCGCACGGTGCTGGGGACCGAGGCGGACGGACGCCGCAAGGCCGACGGATCGGTCGGGCGCGTCTGGGAGATCGTCAACACCGAGAAGACGAACGTCGTCGGCGAGCCGACCGCGTACACCCTCTTCCCCGAGGGGCAGCCGACGCTCGCGATGGCAGACGACTCGTCCATCGCCCGGCGTGCCGCCTTCGCGACCGAGCACCTCTGGGTCACCCGCTTCGACGAGGAGGAGCGCTACCCCGCCGGGGACTTCGTCAACCAGAGCGTCGGCAGCGCGGGGCTTCCGGAGTACGTCGCACAGGACCGCGACATCGACGGGCAGAACATCGTGCTGTGGCACAGCTTCGGGCTCACGCACTTCCCCCGCACCGAGGACTGGCCGATCATGCCCGTCGACTACACCGGCTTCACGCTGAAGCCGACCGGCTTCTTCGACCAGAACCCGGCGCTGGACGTGCCCGCTCCGACCCCCGCGCGCGGCCACTGCGCCGAGGAGGAGTGCCACTGCTGACGCCGACGCGTTTCGTCTCGGTCGCGCTGCGCGCGTCCTCGCTCAACGACCGGGAGCGTGCGCGCTGAGCCTGTCGAAGCGCAAGACCCCCGGTGCGACTGCCCTTCGACAGGCTCAGGGCGCTGATGCGGGCGTGCCGAGCCCGACGCGTTTCTTCTCGGTCGCGCTGGCGCGTCCTCGCTCAACGACCGGGGGCGACCGGAGGCGTGCCGAACAGCTCGCGGGCGAGGGAGGCGATCACCCGAGCCCGGGCGGTCGGGCGGACGTCCTTGACCCGGACGAAGCCGACCTCGAGGGATGCCACGGCGTTCTGGATCGGGATCGCGCGCAGCTCGCCGCCGTCGTAGGTACGCGGCGACTGCGGGATGTGGTTCAGCACGGAGTACCCGTGCCCGCGCGCGACGAGGGAGCGGACCGTCTCGTAGCTGCGCGAGCTGTACCGGATGTGCGGGTCGAGGCCGGCATCCCGCAGCATCCCGAGGAAGTAGTCGCGCGAGTGCGCGAGGTCCAGCAGCACCAGGTCTTCGCCGGCGAGTTCCGCGAGCTTCAGGCGCTTGCGATGCGCGAAGCGGTGCTCGGCCGACACGATCACGTGCGGCGGGGCGTCGTACAGGTGGTCGAAGGCGAGGTCGTGCACGTCGCCGAAGTCGTACGCGATCGCGCCCTCGACCGCCCCCGACAGCAGCAGCTCGATGGTGCCGTCGGCATCCGCCTCGATGATCTCGACGCGCAGGTCGGGATGCTCCTGCTCGACGCGCGAGATGAGCCGGGGCAGCACGAACGGCGCGATCGTCGTGAAGCACGCGAGCCGCAGCGTGCCGCGCACGTCGTGGTGCTGTCCGCGCACCGCGTCGGTCATCTCGTCGACCTGCGCGAGCAGGGACTGCGTGTCGCGCAGCAGCTGCTCGCCGGCATCCGTGAGGGCCAGCCCTTTGCTGCGCTGGCGGACGAACAGCTGCACGCCCAGCGAGCGCTCCAGCTGGGCGATCGCGGTGGAGACCGCCGACTGGGCGACGTGCAGATCGAGGGATGCCTCGGTCATCGAGCGTCTCGTCGCCGCGGCGACGAAGTAGCGCAGCTGGACGAGGGTCATGTCGGGGCGGCCGAGACGTGCCATGCCGCCACAGTATCAACAGAATTGATGCAGCACGTCGAGTTTGTGAAGTGTACAGATGCAATCGCGGCCGGGACGATCGAAGCATGGAAGAGACCGAAGTACTCGTCGTCGGCGGGGGCCAGGCCGGCATCGCGATGAGTGAGCATCTGACCCGCGGGGGCGTGCCCCACATCGTCGTGGAGCGCGATCGCGTCGCCGAGCGGTGGCGCTCGTGGCGCTGGGACTCGCTGGTCGCGAACGGCCCCGCCTGGCACGACCGCTTTCCCGGCATGGAGTTCGACCTCGACCCCGACGCGTTCGCCGGCAAGGACGAGGTCGCCGAATACCTGACCGCGTACGCCGCGAACTTCGGGGCGCCGATCCGCACCGGCGTGGAGGTCACCTCCGTCCGCAAGAACGCGGGCGCGCCGGGATTCCGCGCCGTGACGTCCCAGGGCACCATCGCAGCGCGGTACGTCGTCGCAGCGACCGGGCCGTTCCAGACCCCGATCGTCCCGCAGGTCGTGCCGGCGTCGGCCGGCATCCACCAGATCCACTCCAGCGCGTACCACCGTCCGGGCCAGCTGCCCGAGGGCGGCGTGCTCGTGGTCGGGGCCGGATCGTCGGGCGTGCAGATCGCCGACGAGCTGCGCGCCTCCGGCCGCGAGGTCTTCCTCGCCGTCGGCCCGCACGACCGGCCCCCGCGCAGCTACCGCGGCCGCGACTTCTGCTACTGGCTGGGCGTGCTCGGCAAGTGGGATGCCGCGACGCCCGCGGCCGGGGCGGAGCACGTCACGATCGCGGTGTCCGGCGCGAACGGCGGCCGCACCGTCGACTTCCGCCGGCTCGCGGCATCCGGAATCACCCTGCTCGGACGCGCGGGCGCCTACGCCGACGGCGTCCTGGCGTTCGCACCCGACCTGGCGAAGAACATCGCCGCCGGCGACGCGAACTACCTGGGCCTGTTGCAGGAGGCCGACGCCTTCATCGCCCGCAACGGCCTCGACCTTCCCGAGGAGCCCGCGGCGCACGTGCTCGGCCCCGATCCGCTCTGCGTCACGGACCCGATCCTGCAGCTCGATCTGGAGCGGGCCGGCATCACGAGCATCGTCTGGGCGACCGGATTCGGCGCCGACTACGGCTGGCTGGAGGTCGACACGTTCGACGAGCGCGGCCGCCCCCGCCACCAGCGCGGAGTGTCAGCCGAGCCGGGCGTGTACTTCCTGGGGCTGCCGTGGCAGTCCCGCCGCGGGTCGAGCTTCATCTGGGGCGTGTGGCACGACGCCAAGTACCTCGCCGACCAGATCGCGATCCAGCGCGGCTACCGCGCCTACGACGACGCCCACCCGACGGCATCCGAGCCCGTCCTCGCCACCACCGGAGCATCCCGATGACCCACCACACCCGCATCCGCCCGTTCAACACCAAGGAGACCTACCCCGAGCAGAACCTCGACAACGACCTGTGCCAGGCCGTCGTCGCGGGCGGCGTCGTGTACCTGCGCGGTCAGATCGGGCAGGACCTCGAGACCCGCGAGTCGGTCGGCATCGGCGACGTCGAGGCGCAGGCCGAGAAGGCGATGGCGAACATCGCGATGCTGCTCGACGAGGCCGGGTCGTCGCTCGAGGACATCGTCAAGGTCGTCGTGTACATCATCGACCCGCGCTACCGCGAGACCGTCTATCAGGTCATGGGCCGGTGGCTGAAGGGCGTGTTCCCGGTCTCGACCGGCATCGTCGTGAGCGCCCTGGCCCGCCCCGAGTGGCTCGTCGAGATCGACGCCACCGCCGTCATCTCCGACAGCGCCGCGAGCCTGCCGAAGGGCGGCGAGCGGTGACGTTCTCGATCGTCGCGCGCGACGAGACCGGCGCGTTCGGGTCGGCCATCTGCTCCTCGTCGCCCGCGGTCGCGGCGCGCTGCGTGCACCTCGAAGACGGCATCGGAGCGGTGAACTCGCAGAACATCACCGACCCGAGGCTCGGGCCGGCGGTGCTGCACCGGCTGCACTCGCGGATGTCCGCGAGCCAGGCGCTGCAGGCCGTCGTCGACACCGCCAAGCACATCGAGTTCCGGCAGATCCTGGTGGTGGATGCCGCGGGCCGCACCGCCGCCCACTCCGGTCCGCGGGCGCTCGGCGTGTTCGGCGACGCCGCGGGTTCCGGGGTCGTCGCGGGCGGCAACATGCTGGCCGCGGCCGAGATCCCGCAGCTCATGGTGGACGCCTACGCCGCCGCCTCCGGCGACCTCGAGGTGCGCCTGCTCGCGGCGATGAACGCGGCGCGGGATGCCGGAGGCGAGGCGGGTCCGGTGCACTCGGCGGGGCTCTCGGTCGTGCGGGATGCCGGCTGGCGCGTCACCGACCTGCGCGTGGACTGGACCGAGGGCGACCCGATCGCCGAGCTCGGCGATCTGCTGGCGCTGTGGATGCCGCAGCGCGACGACTACGTCACGCGGGGCCTCGACCCGTCGCTCGCGCCGTCATACGGAGTGCCCGGCGATGAGTGAGCGGCTCAAGGATCGCGTCGCCGAGCGGCTCGCCGAGGTCGCCGACGAGCTGGTGACGCTCTCGAACGAGCTCCACGCCGACCCGGAGCTCGGCTGGCAGGAGGTGCGGTCGTCGGCGCGGGTCGCCGCCGTCCTGGAACGGCACGGGTTCACGATCGAGCAGCCCTACCTGGGACTTGCGACCGCGTTCCGCGCGGTCCGCGGATCGGGCGACGGCTTCACCGTCGGCTTCCTCGCGGAATACGACGCGCTCCCCGGACTCGGGCACGCGTGCGGGCACAACCTCATCTCGGCCATGAGCGTCGGCGGCGCGATCGCGCTCGCCGGGGTCGCCGACGAGCTCGGCATCACCGTCGAGGTGATCGGCACCCCGGCCGAGGAGGGCTACGGCGGCAAGATCGAGCTGCTCGAGCGCGGCGCGTTCACCGAGCTCGACTTCGCGCTGATGGCGCACCCCGCGCCGGTCGACGTCGCCGAGGCCGAGCCGTTCGCGGTGGCGCACTGGCACGTCCGCTACGACGGCAAGGCGGCGCATGCGGCGGCCTATCCGGAACGCGGCGTCAACGCGAACGACGCCTTCCTCCTCGCGCAGACCGCCATCGCCCTGCTGCGCCAGCAGCTGCCGCCGGGCGTGCGCGTGCACGGCGTGCAGACCCGCGGCGGCGAGGCGCCCAACGCGATCCCCGAGCGCACCGAGGGGCGCTGGTACGTGCGCGCGGACAGCACGGCGAAGCTGCTCGAGATCGAGAAGCGCGTGCTGAACTGCTTCGAGGCGGGTGCGCTCGCGACCGGTGCCGCGCTGACGGTGACCCCCGAGGGCGGCCGCTACTCCGAGATGCGAACCGATGCGGAGGCCCTCGACCTCTACCGCGCCAACGCCGTCGCCCTGGGCCGCGACTTCGACGTCGACCCGATCGCGGCGACCATGAACCGCGCCTCGACCGACATGGGCAACGTGTCGCAGGTCGTGAACGCCATCCATCCGTACATCGGCGTCGGCGGCGACGCGAGCAACCATCAACTCGAATTCGCGCAGGCGTGCGTCGGCGAGGCCGCCGAACAGACCCTGCGCGACGGCGCCGTCGCTCTGGCCTGGACCGCGCTGGACGTGGCCCGCAGCCGGGCTGCGGCATCCCCTGAAGGAGAACGAGCATGACCACCACCGACTGGGCCGCCCGCGCCCGCGACCTCACGATCGACGGCCGGGCCGTCATCGACGGACGCCGGGTGGATGCCGAAGGCGGCGCCACCCTCGCGGTGACGAGCCCCGGCTCGCAGGCCTTCCTCGCCGACCTCGCCGCCGGCACCGCGGCCGACGTGGACACCGCGGTCGCGCACGCGCGCCGCACGTTCGAATCGGGCGTGTGGAGCCGGATCGGGGCCGCCGAACGCGGCAAGGCGCTGATCCGCCTCGCCGACCTCATGATGGCGAACCTCGACGAGCTCGCCCTGCTGGAGACCCTCGACTCGGGCAAGCCGATCGCGCAGACCCTCACCGTCGACGTGCCCGGCGCGGCCGAGACGTTCCGCTGGTACGGCGAGCTCGCCGACAAGCGGTACGACGAGATCCCGGCGACCCCGCCCGGGTCCACCGCGCTCGTGCGCCGGGTGCCGCTCGGCGTCGTCGGGGCGATCACCCCGTGGAACTACCCGCTCGAGATCGCCGCGTGGAAGCTCGCCCCGGCGCTGGCGTCGGGCAACAGCGTGGTGCACAAGCCCGCGACCGAGACGTCGCTGAGCGCCCTGCGCCTGGCCGACCTGGCGCTCGAGGCCGGCATCCCCGCGGGCGCGCTGAACGTGGTGCCCGGACGCGGCTCCACCGTCGGCAACCGCATCGCCCGGCATCCCGGCATCGACGTGCTCGCCTTCACCGGGTCGACCGCGGTCGCGGGGCAGCTCATGGTGGACGCCGGCAGCTCGAACCTGAAGCGCGTCGCGCTCGAGGCCGGCGGCAAGAGCTCCAACGTCGTCTTCGCCGACGCCGACCTGCCTCTCGCCGCCGAGAAGGCCGCGTTCGGCGCGTTCTACAACCAGGGCCAGGTGTGCTCGGCGAACTCCCGCATCCTCGTGGAGCGCGCCGCGCACGACGAGTTCGTGGCGCTGCTGGCCGCGGCATCCCGCGCCTACGAGCCGAGCGACCCGCTCGCCGGAGACCCCGGCAACGGGTCGCTGATCAGCCGGGCGCACGCCGACGAGGTGGGCGCCGCGATCGTTCAGGCCGCCCGCGACGGAGACCTCGTCGCGGGCGGCGAGCGGGTCACGATCACGGGATCCGACGCGTACCTGCGCCCGGCGATCGTGACGGGGCTGGATGCCGGCCACGACCTGCACCGGGTCGAGGTGTTCGGCCCGCTCGTGGCCGTGCTGCCGTTCGACGCCGAGGAGGATGCCGTGCGCCTCGCGAACGCCACCGACTACGGACTGGCGGCATCCCTGTGGACCAACGACCTCGGCCGGGCCCACCGCGTGTCGGAGGCGCTCGTCGCCGGAACGGTGTCGGTGAACACGGTCGATGCCCTCGGCCTCACGACGCCGTTCGGCGGGTTCCGCCAGTCGGGTTTCGGCCGCGACCTGTCACGTCACGCCCTCGACAACTACACCGACTGGAAGACCACGTGGTTCCAGCACGGCTGAGTTGCGGGTTTTTGCGCTTCGACAGGCTCAGCGCGCATGCTCTCGCGCCCTGAGCCTGGGGCCACGCGCCCCGAGCCTGGGGCCACGCGCCCCGAGCCTGGGGCCACGCGCCCCGAGGCTCCGCGCAGCGCGAAGCGATGCGTGGAGTGGGCGTGGGGAGCGAAGGGCAGGATGCGTTTCGTCTCGGTCGCCTGCGGCGTCCTCGCTCAACGACCGGGGGCCCGGATCAGGCGCCGAAGTACTGGTTGCCCAGGGCCTTGCTCTTCAGGGCGTCGAACTCGCCCTGGGAGATGGTGCCGGCATCCAGCAGCTCCTTGGCGCGGGCGATGTCCGCGGCGGGGCTGGCGGATGCCGCCGGCGTGTAGTCGTCGGCCTCGCGCACCACACGACCCCGGGCCTCGGACTGCCGCTGCGCGATGCCCTTGCCGCGGGCGATCACGTAGACGAGTCCGGTGAGGAACGGCACGAAGATCAGCAGGATGATCCACAGCGCCTTCCACCAGCCGCTGAGCTTCTCGTCACGGAACAGGTCCTGGATGACGAAGAAGATGATGTACAGGTACGCGACCAGGTAGAAGGTCCACAGAATCCACCAGAAGAACACGGGCCGTCCTTTCGAAGAAGTGAGCTCAATCTATCGGTCTACGCGGCGGCGGAGACAGTGCCCGTCCGCGCGATCCAGCCGAGCTCGGGCAGCACGTGGGAGCGGATCGCGGTGAGGATCTGCGCGTACTCGTCATCGGTGAACCCGTACGGCAGTGAGACCCGCAGGCGGGTGCGACCGTCGAAGGTCGGATCGGCGCGCAGGCGTTCGATGATCTCGTCCGACGAACCGACGAGATCCCGCTGGAAGATGATCGAGCGATCGCCGTGCCGGGCCGGCTGCCGCGTGCGCTCCTCGCGGGCGGCGGCGTAGGCGCGGTAGTGGTCCCGCTGGCTGCGGGTGGCGCCGTCGAGCGGCACGATCACGCGTTCCACGCCGACGGATGCCGATCGTCCGGTGAAGTGGGCGTCGTAGTCGTCGATCTGCGCGCGCTGGGCGGCCTCGAAGGACAGCGATCCGTCGCCCGTGGTGATGTTGCCCAGCAGCAGGCCGAGACCGTGGTTCGCCGCCCACCGCACAGAGCGCTCGGACCCGCCGCCCAGCTGCACGCGGTCGCGCAGACCCGGCACGTGCGGCTGGATGCGCGGGATCTGCGGTCCGTACGGGGTCGGCAGCGGCTCGGCGGCGAGGTCCCGGCCGGCGAGGGCCTCCAGGAACCGCTCGACCAGCGCGTAGCCGTCCGTGTCGGCGGGGGCATCCGGACGCGCCAGCTCCCGCAGCAGCTCGTTGTGCGGGGAAGAGGTCGAGACGCCGACGTTCACGCGACCGCCGGACAGGGCGTCGACCGTCGCGAAGTCCTCGGCGAGCCGGAACGGGGTCTCGTAGCCGAGCGGCACGACGTCGGTCTCCAGGCGGATGTCGGAGGTGCGCTGCGACGCCGCGGCGAGGAACGGGAGCGCCGACGACACCCCGCGCTCCAGGTGGCGCTGGCGGATGCCGGCGACCTGGTACCCGAGTTCTTCGCCGAGCACAATGAGCCGCAGCACCGACTCGAGGCCCGCGGCCGGGTCGGACTCGGCGTAGTTGCCGGCGAGGATGAAGCCCGCCTCGGGGACGACTGCGGTCATGCGAGGGCCCCGATCACGGTCTCGTGCCCTGCGCTCACTGTCTCGTGCCCTGAGCTCACGGTCTCGTGCCCTGAGCCTGTCGAAGGGCTGTCGCCGAGGTGCGCTTCGACGGGCTCTGCGCGCGAGGCCCGGGCCCCGGCATCCCACTCCGCGGCGAGCAGCTCGTACGAGCGCACTCGGTCGGCGGGGTCGTGGGTGATCGTCGTGACGAGCAGCTCGTCGGCGCCGGTGACGCGCTGCAGTGTGTCCAGCTGCTCGGCGACGCGCTCCGGCGACCCGACGAACTGCGTGACGACGCGGTCGTGCACCGCCGCAGCGGCATCCGGATCCAGCGGATTCGCGCGGGCCTGCGCCGCCGTCGGATAGGGGATCGCCCCCTGTCCGGCCCGGATCGAGTGCACCCACTGCGGATAGCCGGCGGCCAGCTCGCGGGCTTCGGCATCCGTCGGGGCGACCACGACGTCGACCGACACGATCACGTGCGGGGCGGCCAGGCGGCCGGGCACGAAGGCGGCGCGGTACGCCTCGACCGCCTCGAGCACGAAGAACGGGGCGACGTGGTAGTTCGCGCCGAAGGGCAGTCCGAGGGAGCCGGCGAGCCGGGCGCTCGGTCCCGCGCTGGACCCGTGGATCCAGACGTCGATGTCTTCGCCCTCGGCCGGGGTGGCATGGATCGGCACGCCCTCGGGCGGCACGTAGGTCCCCGCGATGAGGGCGAGGATGTCGTGGACGTCCTGCTCGAACGTGTCGGGTTCGTCGAGGCTCCGTCCCAGCAGCCGGGCCTGCGCGGCGAATCGGGGGGCGTCGATCGGGAACGGCACCGGCGACGGGATGACGAGCCCGTCCACCACCCGGTCGGGTGCCGCAGCGCCCGCCGGGCTCTTCTCTGCGGAGCTGCGTCCGCCCGATCGCCCGATGCCGAGGTCGAAGCGCCCCGGATGCAGAGCGCTCACGACACCCGCGGCCTCGACCACCTGCAGCGGGGTCGAGTTGCCGATGATGGTCGCCGCCGTGCCGATGCGGATGCGCTCGGTGGCGGCGGCGATCGCCGCCAGCAGCACGTGCGGCGCGGCCCCGGAGATGCCCGGGTTGAGGTGGTGCTCGGCGAGCCAGTAGCGCCGGTAGCCGAGCTGTTCGGCGCGGCGCGCCAGGTCGATGCTCGCGCGCAGGCCGTCCGCCGGGGTCTGGCCGGATCCGAACGGGGAGAGGTCGAGGACGGAGAGCGGTGCGCGGTGGGTCATGCGCCGATCGTAGGGATGCCGCGGGCGCCGGATCGGGCGGGTCCTTCATGCGGGGTAATCGTCCCGTCACGCACCGTCACACGGCATCCGGACCCCCGTGCGACTCCGTTCGTCATCGCCCGACGCACTTCTTCACACGCGCGGCTGCCGCCCCGTCCGGCCTTCTACCGTCGAACCACACCGACCCCCGTGGAGGAACCGTGACCAGCCATCCATTCGCGATCGTCGTCGACCTCGACGGCGACGGCGCGCATCCCGCCGCCTCGGTCGCGGCATCCCACTCCGCGAGCGCCGCCGAGCGCGTGCGCCGGATCGCGGCCGCACTCGGCCGCCGGGCGGTCGCGGCCGAGCGCGCCGGGTTCACCGCCGTGACCTTCGACGACCCGCCCGTTCCGGTCGGGGCGCCGGGGAGCATCGATGCGGTCCAGCGGGCGGCGTTCGCCGCGCCCCTGACCTCCGCCATCGGACTCATCCCCGTGGTGCAGAGCGTGTACGCGGAGCCGTTCCACCTCGCCACGCAGCTGGCATCCCTCGACCTCGCCTCGGGCGGGCGCGCCGGCTGGATCGTCGGCGCGGATCCGGATGTCGCGATCGCCGCCCGGTACGGACGCGAACCGGTCACCGCCACCGTCGCCCGGCGGGATGCCGCCGACACGGTCGAGGCGAGCCGGGTGCTCTGGGACACGTGGGAGGACGACGCCGTCGTGCGCGACACCGACACCTGGCGGTACCTCGATCGCGACCGCGTGCACTACGCCGACTTCACCGGCCGGGACTGGTCGGTCAAGGGCCCGAGCATCGTGCCCCGCCCTCCGCAGGGACAGCTGCCGATCGCCGCCGACGCGTCCGAGGCGAGCCCGGCCGGCACCGACATCACCCTCGTGCAGCGCACCCGCACCGTCGACGCCGTGCGGGATGCCGGCGCCCAGCGGGTGTGGCTGGAGCTGGAGGTGGTGCTCGACCGGGCCGGCCGCGCGGCATCCGACCGCCTGGCGACCCTCGACGCGCACGAACTGTGGGTTCCGCGCGCGGAACGCTACGTCGGCGACGCCGAGGGCCTCGTCGCCCTGCTCACCCGCCTCACCGGCGTGGTGGACGGAGTGCGGGTGCGGCCCGCCGAGATCGACGTGGATGCCGACGAGCTCGGCCGTGCCGTCATCCCCGCCCTGCGCCGGGCCGGCGTCTTCCGGTCGCCGACCGCCGGCGACACCCTTCGCACGAGCCTCGGACTCCCCGTGGCCGTGAACAGAAACACGCGAGAGGCGGTGCCCGCATGAGCCGGCCCGATGAGAACCCGTCCGGTCAGATCCAGTTCGGCGTCTTCTTCCAGGGCGTCAACTTCTCGACGATCTGGACCGAGCCCGAATCGGGTTCGCAGACCGACTTCGAGTCGTTCAGGCGCCTCGCGCAGACCGCCGAGCGCGGGCTGTTCGCCGCGTTCTTCCTCGGCGAGGGACTGCGTCTGCGCGAGCACCTCGGGCGGCTCCACGACCTGGACGTCGTCGGGCGACCCGATGCGCTCACGCAGCTGGCCGCGCTCGCCGCCGTCACGGACCGGATCGGGCTGGTCGCGACGCAGAACACGACGTACAACGACCCGGTCGACCTCGCGCACCGCCTGCAGAGCCTGGACGTGCTCTCCGGCGGCCGGGCCGCCTGGAACGTGGTGACGACCGACAACGCATGGACCGGCGAGAACTTCCGCCGCGGCGGCTACCTCGACCACGCCGACCGGTACGTGCACGCGCAGCGGGTCGTCGACACCGCGCGGGCGGTGTGGGACTCGTGGGACGTCGAGGAGGGAATCCGCCCGGTGGAGCGCGACCTCGGCCACTACTCGGTGCGCGGCTCCGCTCGCCTGCCGCGCGGTCCGCAGGAGCATCCGGTGCTCTTCCAGGCCGGCGACAGCGACGAAGGCCGCGACTTCGCGGCACGGTCGGCGGACGTGATCTTCAGCGCCCACGGCGGATTCGAGGATGCCCGTGCCTTCGCAGCCGACATCCGGCGCCGCGTCGTGGCCGCCGGACGCCCCGACGACGACGTGAAGATCTTCCCCGGGCAGCAGTTCGTGCTCGCCGAGACGGATGCCGAAGCCGCCGAGAAGGCCCGCTGGGTGGCCGAGCACCAGGTGACTCCCGCGACCGCCCTCGCGTTCTTGGAGAACGTGTGGGGCACCTCGCTGCAGGACTACGACCCGGACGGACCCCTGCCGGACATCGATCCCGTCGTGGAGGTCACGGGTTCCACGCGCGGCACCGCCTTCGCCGGCCAGAAGGCGCGCGACACCGCGGCCGCGTGGCGGGCGCAGGCATCCGAGAAGGGGCTGTCGATCCGCGAGTTCGTGATCGAGGCGAGCAGGCGCCAGGGCGGAATCGTCGGCGGGTACCAGACCGTCGCCGACCTCCTGGTGCGCTATGCGCAGGAGCGCGTGGTCGACGGCTTCAACATCGTGCCGTGGCTCATCCCGTCGGGCATCGACGACATCGTGAATCACCTCGTGCCCGAGCTGCAGGAACGCGGCGTCTACCCGACGGAGTACCGCGGCCGCACCCTGCGCGAGCACCTCGGCCTGCGGGCGCCGCTCACCCGCCGCGCGCTCGCCCCGGACGCGGTGTCGAGGTCGTTCGACCTGGTCTGACCCCCCCCAGAGGTCCGGATGCCGCACGGCATCCGGACCTCTTTCGTGTGCCCGGTGTGCGGCCGTGCGGCCACCCGTACGCGGGTCTGGATGCCGGTGGCATCCCGCCCCGGACCCCCCTGCTCCGGCGTCCCGTCGCCGAAACAAGTTTCGCCGCCGAGACCGTGGCTGAACCACTTGTCTCGGCGGCGATTGCTGGTCTCGAGGCACGTGGTCCGGATGCCGGGGCACGACGAAACGGCCGCAGCCCGGGGGGCGGCGGCCGTTTCGACCTGTATTACTGGTTGTCCAGGGGCAGGCCCGGGGGGTTGACCAGGGACTTGTCCACGGCCTCGTTGGACAGGTTGTACGCCGCCAGCCACTTGGCGTAGGTGCCGTCGGCGATGAGCTTGTTGATGGCGTCCGCGACGGGCTTGGCCAGCCCGCTGTCCTTCTTCACGGTCGCCGCGATGAGGCCCTGCAGGGTCTCGCCCGCACCCGAGACGGTGCCGGCGGTGCGCGTCGGGTTCGCCGTGCCGGCCGTCTGCTTCTCGTGGTAGGCGATGCCCGGGTTGGGGCCGAAGTAGGCGTCGATCTTGCCGGAGTTCAGCGCCAGGTTGACCGAGTTCTGGTCGGGGTAGTACTTGACGGTGAGCGTCTTGCCCTCGTCCTTCAGCTTCTTCTGCCACTCCAGGAGGATCTTCTCCTGGTTGGTGCCGGCGCCGACGGCGACGGTGAGTCCGGCGAGGTTCTTGTAGTCGCCGCCGAACTCCCAGTTGTTGGACTTCAGCACCTCGAAGGCGAGGTTGTCGTCGCGGTACGACGCGAAGTCGTACTTCTGCTTGCGCTGCTCGGTGTCGGTGATGTTCGAGAACCCGATGTCGGTCTTGCCGGTGTCGATGCCGACGAACAGGTTGTCCCACGTGGCGTTCGAGACGACCGGCGACAGGCCGAGCACGGCCGCGACGAGCCGGCCGAGGTCGGGCTCGGAGCCGGTGAGGGTCTTCGCGTCGTCGCCGGTGAACGCCAGGGGCGGGTAGCCGGCGGGGAGCGCGCCGACGCCGATGCGCAGCTGTCCGGAGTCGCGGACGGATGCCGGCAGCTCGGCGCGGATCTTCGAGTCGACCGGGACGCTGAGGGTGACCTCCTTGGCGGCGCCGTTCGCGTGCGCGCCGACGGTGACCTTGCCGGATGCCGGGCTGTCGGTGGCCGCGTCGGCGGCCGAGCACGCGGTCAGCAGGGCGGCGAGGGATGCCGCAGCGAGGGTGGCGGCGCCGAGACGTCGGAGTCGGGTGCGGGTGAGGGTTGCCATGGTTTCTCCTTGGGTGCTGTGGTGAGGGTGGGGGTCGGGGGTGTCAGAGCACTCGGCTCAGGAAGTCCCGCGTGCGCTGGTGCTGCGGGTCGTCGAGGACGCGGCTGGGTGGTCCCTGCTCGACGAGCACGCCGTCGGACAGGAACACGACGTGGTCGGCGATCTCGCGGGCGAAGGCGATCTCGTGGGTCACGACGATCAGGGTGCGACCGCCGCCGGCGAGGGTGCGGATGGTGTTCAGCACCTCGCCGACCAGTTCGGGGTCGAGGGCCGAGGTGGGTTCGTCGAACAGCACGATGTCGGGGTCGAGGGCGAGGGCCCGGGCGATCGCGACCCGCTGCTGCTGCCCGCCGGAGAGCTGGCGCGGGTAGGCGTCCGCCTTGTCGGCGAGCCCCACCTTGGCGAGGAGGTCCGCGGCGCGCTGCCGGGCGTCCGCCTTGCCGAGGACGCCCGCCGAGACGGGTGCTTCGACGACGTTCTCGGTGACGGTGAGGTGCGGGAACAGGTTGAAGTTCTGGAACACGAACCCGATCCGCAGCCGCTGCCGCAGGATCTGCTTCTCGGGGAGTTCGCGCAGCCGGTCGCCGTCGACGCGCACGCCGATCAGCTCGCCGTCGATTCGCACGTAGCCCTCGTCGAGCTTCTCGAGGTGGTTGATCGCGCGCAGCAGCGTGGACTTGCCCGAGCCGGACGGGCCGAGGATCACGGTGACGCTGCCGCGCGGGATGGTCAGGTCGATGCCGTGCAGCACGGTCTTGCCGCCGAACGACTTGTGCGCGTTGCGGATCTCGACCGCGGTCTGGGAGGCCGCGGCATCCTGCCCGTCGACGAGTCCGGGAATCGTCGTGCTCATCGCGCACCCCGCAGTCCGCGCCCGTAGTAGCGCTCGACGAAGTACTGCACGACCGAGATCGCGCTCGTCAGCACGAGGTACCAGATCGAGGCGACCACCAGCAGCGGGATGATGTCGCTCGGGTAGGTCGACTGCAGGTTCTGCACGACCCCGAACAGGTCGAGCAGCGACACGTAGAACAGCAGCGAGCTGGCCTTCAGCAGACCGACGATCTGGTTCACGTAGGACGGCACGATCGACCGCAGCGCCTGGGGGAGCACGATGCGGGTGAACTGCCGACCGCGCGGGATGCCGAGGGCCTTCGCGGCCTCGTGCTGTCCGCGGTCGACCGAGAGCAGCCCCGAGCGGACGATCTCGGCGGCATAGGCGGTCTCCGCCAGGCTCAGCCCGATGACGCCGAGCGCGAGGTCGCTGAGGGCCACCGTCGTCGGGACCTGCAGCTGCGGCCCGAACGGGATGCCGACCCCGATGGACGGGTACAGGTTGCCCAGGTTGTACAGGAAGATCAGGATGAGGATCAGCGGCACGGAGCGGAACACCCAGATGTAGAACCACGCCGCGCCCTTCAGTACGGGGCTGTGCGACAGCCTCATCAGGGCGAGCACGATGCCGCCCGCGAAGCTCACCACGGCGGCGAGAGCCGTCGCCTGCAGCGTCAGCACGAGGCCGTCGAGGATGGCCGGCGCGAACAGCCAGTGCGCGACGCGGTCCCACGCCCACGCCGGGTTCGAGAACAGCGTCTGGGCGAAGTTGAGGCCGAGCACGAGGACGAGGGCGGTGGCGATCCACTGCCAGGGATGCCGGAGCCCGCGGACGCCGCGCGAAGCGAGCGCCTGCAGCTCCGACGCGGTGAGCGCGTCCGCGGTGGGACGCGCGGAGCCGACGGGGGTCTCCCGGACTCGGTTCAGCACGCTTGTCATGGGGCGAAGTTACGGGCCGGGCCGGATGCCGGTCAAAGGAATTCCGACACGCTGCGTCACCGGAACGCCATATTGCGAAACACAATTCGCGCGGAATGCCGGATGCGCGCGAAAAGGCCTCCGGAATGACGATTCCGGAGGCCTTTCGGAGGGCGGTAGGCGCCGCTATTCAGCGGCCGGGAGGCGCTTCTCGAACGGGTGCACGACGAAGCCCTCGTACACCTCGGCGAGCGGCAGCGCGGTGTAGCCCTCGACCCGGTAGAGGTTCTGCGCCTCGGGCTGGCGGGGCCCGGTGGTGAGGAACACGCGCGTGTAGCCACGCCGGGATGCCTCCGCTTCGAGTTCGCGCAGCACGCGGCGGCTGAGTCCGCGCCGGCGGTGGTCGCGGTGCGTCCAGATGCGCTTGAACTCCACGGTCGAGGCATCCGCCTCGGGGTCCGCGCTCGGGAAGGCGTGGGTCTCCTCGTCGGCGACGAACCGCATGAACGCTCCGCCCGCGATGACCTCGTCGCCCTCGAGCAGTAGCAGGAACGCGCCGTCCGGCGGCAGGAACCGGGATGCCGGATACCGGTTGATCTCGGCTTCGGCGGTCTCGTCGTCGACGCGCAGGTCGCTGTAGCGCTCGTCGTATTCGCGCTCCAGGTCGGCCAGCAGCACGGCCGCGCGCTCGTCGGTCGGCGAGACGTGGACGAACGTGAGCGGGAGTGCGTCGGGGGTGTCGAGGGAGGGCATCCGCTGATCCTTTCAGGCGTAGGTGTGCTCGTGCCGGCGTTCGTGCTCGGTGAACTTGAACGCGAGTCGTCCGTGCGTGTACGACGCTCCGGCGCGCAGGGCCGCGGCGACCCACGCCGTCTCGGCGAGCTCCGCGTCGGTGGCGCCGGCGGCGACCGCGTTCTTGCTGTGCCCGTCGATGCAGTACACGCACTGTGTGGTGAACGCGACGGCCACGGCGATCAATTCCCGGTACTTGAGGGGCAGCTCCCGGCCTTCGGCGGCGAACACGGCCGTGTTGAAGTCGTTGAAGGCGCGCAGGATGTCGGGGGTCTCCTGCTTGTAGACGCGGTTGTAGGCCTTGTCGTCGCTGTCGAGGTAATGGGACATGCGGTCCACTCCACCGCTATTCGGCCGCCGCGGGATCCGGCCCGGAAACATGCGGTAACCGAATGGCCCCGGATCACGTTT
Organism: Microbacterium mangrovi; assembly: GCF_000802305.1. Taxonomy (GTDB): domain Bacteria; phylum Actinomycetota; class Actinomycetes; order Actinomycetales; family Microbacteriaceae; genus Microbacterium; species Microbacterium mangrovi. Next base: position 152,581 of record NZ_JTDK01000001.1, read on the forward strand.
CCGGCGACATATTCCGTCGCATTTCGCAATTCGCTGACATCGGGATCGCCGCTGCATTGAGAGGAGCGTCATCCTGGGCGGAGAACGTCGGAGAACCGGGGAGAGCGGATCATGAGTCGGTACATCGTCATCGGAGCGGGAGCGCTCGGCGGCCTCCTCGCGGCGCAGTGGATCCTGGCCGACGTGCCGGTGACGCTGGTGGCGCGCGGGGCGCAGTACGACGCGATCGCCCGCGACGGCATCCGCATCCGGCGTCCGCACGGCGACGAGGTCGTGCGGGTGCACGTCGTCGATTCGATCGGCGAGGCGCTGCCGACCTCCTCGGACGCGCTCGTGCTGGCGGTGAAGTCGCAGGATGCCGAGTCCGCGATCGCCGCGATCGCCTGGCAGCCTCTGGCCGACGGGGAGGGGCTCGTCGCCGACCTGCCGATCCTCACAGTGCAGAACGGGCTCGCGACCGAGGCCGTCGCGCTGCGGCGGTTCGCGACGGTGATCGGCGTGTCGGTCGGCATCCCCTCCAGTCATCTGGAGCCCGGTGTCGTCGTGTCGCCGGCGTATCCCACGGTCGGCGCGGCATGGCTGGGCGGATACCCCAAGTCCCTCCCGGGTGAGGAGGAGCGGCACCGGGTCGCGTTCGCCGCGGCCGGTTTCGCCGCCGCGATCGAGCCCGACATCGCCGCCGCCAAGCGCCGCAAGCTCCTGGCCAGCATGCACAACATGGTCGACGTGTTCGCCGCCGAGCTGGAGCAGGCGGAGGATGCCGAGGCCGCCCTCGTCGAGGAGGCCCGGTTCGTGTTCGCCCGGGCGAAGCTGCCGATCGCCCCGCCGCCGGTGGGTGTCGTGCCGCTGCAGATCGGGAACGTCGCCGGTCACGTGCCCGGGCATCTGTCGACGTGGCAGAGCTTCGCGCGCGGCACCACCAACGAGGTCGACTTCCTCAGCGGCGAGGTGGTGCTGATCGCCCGCGAGCACGGTCTGACCGCGCCGTTGAACGCCGCCGTCGCGCGGGCCCTCGGCGCGCATGCGGCCCGCGGCGGCCGCCCCGGCGAGGTGCCGCTGCCGCCCGAGTTCGTCTACGACCTGCTCAGCCGCCCCCGCTGGAGCTACTCGGTCTGATCCGCCCGGGCCTCGGTCTGACCCCCCCGGGTGGCGGCCGGTCCGCCGCGCGCCCCGGGCTCTTCGCAGCCTGTTCCGCTGTCCTGGATTGCAGCGAACGCTGCCATCCAGGACAGCGGAACTCCCTCGTCTCGGCCCGGTGCGGTGTTCGACTGTCCTGAATGACGGGCGATCCTGCCGTGCAGGACAGCGGAACACCCGGCGCGACCTCACCGGATGCGGGAGTGCTCCCCGAGCCGGTGCCAGCCGCGGTCGTGGTAGACGAGGGGGGCGCCGGCATCCTCCGATCCGGCGCTGCGGGCGATGTTCGACTGCAGCGCGTGCGCCGCGATCACGGTGGAACTTCCGGCGCTCATCCGCTCGGTGACGGCGCAGCGCACCCAGGCGCGCACCCCGTGGTAGACGGGTTCGCCGCTGATCAGCCGCGTCCACAGCAGCGGGTCGGCGAACCGGTCGGCGCCGCTGGTGGAGGCGAGCCGGGCGATCTCGAGGTCGTCGGCATCCAGCAGGTGCACGACCACGGTCTGCGCGGTGGCGATCGCGGGCGCGGCCGACGAGAACGTCGACAGCGAGAAGATCAGCAGCGGCGGGTCCACGCTCACCGACGACACGGACGTCGCCGTCAGCGCGACCGGGCCGTCAGGCCCTTCGGCGGTGATCACCGCGACCCCGCCCGGGTGCCCGCGGAAGAGGAGCTTGAAGTCCTCGGCCGGAAGCGACGCCGACTCCCAGGCCGGCTCGGTGCGGGCGGATTCCGGTCGCTGCGTGGTGATCATGGGGCGACGCTACGGGGTCCCGGCGACGCGTCGCCGGGATGTGTCGGGGCCTTTCGCGATGTTTCAGTTCATGACTCGCCGCCCGGGGGTGGATGCCCGTGCCAGAATGCCTCGTAGTCCCCCAACCGTGCGGAGCACCGCTTCGCGAACGAAGGAGTCGGCGTGACTGACACGACACCGAACGAGCCGGAGTACATCGTCGAGTACGTCGACGGGCCCCTCGCGGGCACCGACGACCGCCGGATCCTGGTGGACGGCGAGATCGAACCCCGGATCGCGGCGTTCGCGGCGGTCCAGGGCCTGGAGTCCACGTTCTGGTACCTGGCCGGGGAGCGCCGCGAGCTCGACGGCGAGACCCGGGTGGAGTACCACTTCGACCCGTCCGACAGCGACCCCGTCGCCCCGGTCCGCGAGACCGAGTAGCGGCATCCCCCTCGCCTAGCGTGGGTTTGATGGAACAGACGACGTCGGGGCGATCGAGCGGACGCGTCGGAGTGCGGGAGGTCGCGGCGCTCGCCGGCGTCTCCACGCAGACCGTGTCGCGGGTCATCAACGATCACCCGAGCATCCGCGCAGAGACCCGCGAGCGCGTTCGCGAGGCGATGGATGCGCTCGGCTACCGCGTGAACAACGCCGCCCGGGCGCTCGGCACGAGCCGCAGCCGCACCCTCGGGGTGATCGCGTCGGATGCCACCCTCTACGGGCCCTCGATGGGGATCGCCGCCCTCGAGACGGCCGCTCGTCGCGAGGGCCGGTGGGTGGCGACAGCCTATGCGGATGCCGCCGACGAGGCATCCGTCGACGCGGCGCTGGAGCATCTGCTGGCCCAGGGCGTGGACGGCGTCATCCTGATCGCCGCGCACGAACGCACGGTCGCCGCCCTGGCCGCCCGCACGCCGGGGGTGCCGGTCGCGGCGCTGCACACCGGGCCGGGCGCCGAGCAGCAGGCCGCGGGCGCCGCCCTCGCCGTGGAGCACCTCGCGGCCCTCGGTCACCGGCGCATCGTGCGCATCGCCGGGCCGGCGGACTGGCTCGAGGAGGGTGCCCGCGCCGCCGGGTTCGCAAATGCGCTGGCGGTGCGGGGGCTCCGGGCCGGGCCGGGCTGGTCGGGCGACTGGTCGGCCGCCTCCGGATCGGCGGTCGCCGCCGGGGTCGCCGCCGCGGTGCGCGGATCCGCCGGGCCGACGGCGGTCGTGGTCGCCAACGACCAGATGGCGCTCGGGCTGATGGCGGGTCTGGCATCCGCCGGACTCGACCTGCCGGGGGAGGTGAGCATCGTCGGGTTCGACGACACGCCGGATGCCGCGTTCTACCGCCCGGCGCTGACGACGATCCGGCTCGATCTGGCCGGGGAGGCGCGCCGCTGCGTCGCCGAGGTGCTGGGTCTTTCCGCGCCTCCGCCGCCCGCCCGCCCGGAACTCGTCGTCCGCGCCTCCACCGCCCCGCCGCTCCCTGCGCCCTGAGCCCCCGCCCCCGCGCCCTGAGCTTGTCGAAGGGCACGACCCCGGGCGATTGCGCTTCGACAGGCTCAGCGCGCCTGGACTTGCCAACGCCGAAATGTTACCGGTAACATCCCGTCTGTGACCGACGAGGATCTGCAGGCGACGATCGCCCGCGTGCGAGAGGACGTCGCCCGGCTGCACGGCGAGCTGGTCCGATACGGCCTGGTGGTGTGGACCGGCGGCAACGTGTCCGGGCGTGTGCCCGGGGCCGACCTTTTCGTGATCAAGCCGTCCGGTGTCTCGTACGACGCCCTCGATGCCTCGAACATGATCCTGTGCGACCTCGACGGCAACGTCGTCCCGGGAACCCCGGGCAGCGACCGGGCCCCCTCGAGCGACACCGCCGCACACGCGTACGTGTACCGGCACATGCCCGAGGTCGGCGGTGTCGTGCACACCCATTCGACCTACGCGGTCGCGTGGGCGGCGCGCGGCGAGGAGATCCCGTGCGTGATCACCGCGATGGCCGACGAGTTCGGCGGTCCGATCCCGGTGGGGCCGTTCGCGATCATCGGCGACGACTCGATCGGCCGCGGCATCGTGCAGACCCTGCGGGGGCACCGCAGCCGCGCCGTGCTGATGCAGAACCACGGCCCGTTCACCGTCGGCACGGACGCGAGGGATGCCGTGAAGGCCGCCGTCATGCTCGAAGACGTCGCGCGCACCGTGCACCTGTCGCGCGAGGCGGGTCCGCTCGTGCCGATTCCGAGCGAAGCGGTCGACGCCCTCTACCACCGCTACCAGAACGTGTACGGCCAGGCCGCCGACGCGCGGCGGGACGCATGATGGCCGCGTCTGCGGCCGCCGAGGCGATCGCCGCCGGTCGCGCAGTGCTCGGCATCGAGCTCGGATCGACGCGCATCAAGGCGTGCCTGATCGGCGACACCCCAGCCGACATCCTCGCGGTCGGAGCCCACGAATGGGAGAACCGCCTGGTCGACGGGCGCTGGACGTATGCGCTCGAGGACGTGTGGGCGGGCGTGCAGGACGCCTACGCCCGGCTGGCCGCCGACGTGCGCGCCCGCTACGGCATCCCCCTGCAGACGCTCCGCGCTGCGGGAGTGTCGGGCATGATGCACGGCTACCTCGCCTTCGATGCGGCGGAGGAGCTGCTGGTGCCGTTCCGCACCTGGCGCAACACGAGCACGGGCGCGGCGGCGGCCGAGCTCACCGAGCTGCTGCGCGTCAACATCCCGCTGCGGTGGTCGGTCGCGCACCTGCATCAGGCGGTCCGGGATGCCGAGCCGCACGTCGCCGACGTCGCCTTCGTGACGACCCTCGCCGGGTACGTGCACTGGCGGCTCACCGGTCGCCGGGTCGTCGGCTTCGGGGAGGCCTCCGGGATGTTCCCCGTCGACGCAGGCACCCGCGACTACGACGCCGGGATGCTGGAGCGCTACGACCGGGTGGCCGCGGGCCGGATCCCGCCGCTGCGCACCCTGCTGCCTGCATCCCTTCCGGCCGGCACGCCCGCCGGCGAGCTGACCGAGGCCGGAGCGCTGCTGCTGGACCCGACCGGTGTGCTGCAGCCGGGCATCCCCTTCTGCCCGCCGGAGGGGGATGCCGGCACCGGCATGGTCGCCACGAACGCCGTGGCCCCGCGCACCGGCAACGTCAGTGCGGGCACGAGCATCTTCGCGATGGTCGTGCTCGAGCATCCGCTCGCCGCGGTGCACGAGGAGCTGGACCTCGTCGCCACCCCCGACGGGTCCCCGGTCGCGATGGTGCACTGCAACAACGGTGGCAGCGAGCTGGCGGTCTGGGCCGGGCTGTTCACCCGGTTCGCCACCGCGTCCGGAGCGGCCGCCGACCCGGACGCCGTGTACGACGTGCTGCTCCGCGAGGCGCTCGCGGGGGATACGGATGCCGGCGGCCTCGTCGCGTACAACCACCTCGCCGGCGAGCCGATCGCCGGGCTCGCCGACGGCCGTCCGCTGCTGGTGCGGCGCCCGGACAGCACGTTCACCCTCGCGAACCTCATGCGCGCCCAGCTCTTCGGCGCGTTCGGCACGCTCGCGCTCGGCATGCGGGTGCTGACCGACGAGGGGGTGCGCCTGGATCGGATGTTCGCGCACGGGGGCATGTTCCGCACCACCGGGGTCGCGCAGCGTCTGCTCGCGGCCGCGCTGGATGCCCCGGTCGCCGTCGGCACGACGGCGTCCGAGGGCGGGGCATGGGGCATCGCCGTGCTCGCCGACTATCTCTCGCACGCGCATATGCCGCTCGGAGAATATCTCGACGGGTGCGTGTTCGCGGGCGCGGACATCGTCGTCGCCGACCCCGATCCGCCCGACGTCGCCGGCTTCGCCGCCTACCTCGACCGCTACCGCGCCGGCCTCGCCGTCGAAGCCGCCGCCGTCGCCGCCTTCCCCTCCGGTCGTTGAGCGAGGCCCGCGAAGCGGCCCGAGACGAAACGCGATGTGCTCACGAGTTCAGCGCGTTTCGTCTCGCCTGACGGCTCGCTCAACGACCGGTGAATCCCTGAAAGGACCCAGCCATGCCGCTCTCCACGACCCTCGACTCCTCCGAGGTCTGGTTCGTCACCGGCAGCCAGTCGCTGTACGGCGACGACACTCTCCGCCAGGTCGCGGAGCAGTCGCAGGCGGTCGCGGCCGGGCTCGCCGGGCTGCCCGTGCGCGTGGTCTGGAAGCCCGTGCTCATCGAGCCGGACGGCATCCGTCGCCTCGCACTGGAGGCGAACGCGCGGGACGACGTGATCGGCGTGATCGCGTGGATGCACACGTTCAGCCCGGCCAAGATGTGGATCGCCGGACTCGACGCGCTGCGCAAGCCGCTGCTGCACCTGCACACCCAGGCGAACGTCGAGCTGCCCTGGGCCGAGATCGACTTCGACTTCATGAACCTCAACCAGGCCGCGCACGGCGACCGTGAGTTCGGGTACATCCAGACCCGGCTCGGCGTCGCGCGCAAGACAGTCGTCGGGCACGTGTCGCACCCCGCGGTGCGGACGCAGATCGAGGACTGGCAGCGGGCGGCCGCCGGCTGGGCGGCATCCCGCGCCCTCAAGCTCGCCCGCTTCGGCGACAACATGCGCTACGTCGCGGTGACCGAGGGCGACAAGACCGAGGCCGAGCTGCGGTTCGGCGTGCAGGTGAACACGTGGGGTGTGAACGAGCTCGCCGAGGCGGTCGCGGCCGCCTCCGACGCGCAGGTCGACGCCCTCGTCGCCGAGTACGAGGAGTGCTACGACGTCGCGCCGGAGCTTCGCGGGGGCGGGGACCGGCACCGGTCGCTGCGCGACGGCGCGGCGATCGAGGTGGGCCTGCGCTCCTTCCTCGAAGCGGGCGGGTTCGGGGCGTTCACCACGTCGTTCGAGGATCTCGGCGCCCTGACGCAGCTGCCCGGCCTCGCGGTGCAGCGGCTCATGGCCGAGGGATACGGCTTCGGCGCCGAGGGCGACTGGAAGACCGCGATCCTGGTGCGCATCGCGAACGTCATGGGTGCCGGGCGTCCGGGCGGGGCATCCCTCATGGAGGACTACACGTACGACTTGGTGCCCGGCGACGAGAAGATCCTCGGCGCGCACATGCTCGAGGTGTCGCCGGTGCTGACCTCGCAGAAGCCGCGCCTGGAGATCCACCCGCTCGGCATCGGCGGCAAGGACGACCCGGTGCGCCTCGTCTTCACCGCCGACCCCGGGCCGGCGCTCGTCGTGGCGATGAGCGACCTGCGAGATCGGTTCCGGCTCGTGGCGAACCTCGTCGACAACGTGGAGGCCCCCGATCTGCCGAAGCTCCCGGTCGGCCGCGCGGTCTGGAAGCCGCAACCCGACTTCCCGACTTCCGCCGCCTGCTGGCTGGCCGCCGGCGCGGCCCACCACACCGTGATGACCAATAATGTGGGCATCGAGGTGTTCCGCGACTTCGCCGAGATCGCCGGCACCGAACTGGTCGTCATCGACGACGAGACCACGGTGCGCGGATTCCAGCGCGAACTCCGCTGGAACCAGGCGTACTACCGACTTGCACAGGGGTTCTGAGATGGCAGACGTTCCCGCATCCGGCACGCAGCACACGCTGCGATCCGGCGATTACGAGGCCGTGGTCGCGAGCGTGGGGGCATCCCTGCGCTCGCTCACCCACGCCGGCCGCGACCTGGTGGTCCCGTTCCGGGCCGACCAGGTGCGCCCCGCCTACCGCGGGGTGACCCTCGTGCCGTGGCCGAACCGGGTCGTCGACGGCCGGTACACCGACGCGGGCACGCAGTACCAGCTGCCCCTCACCGAACCGGAACGAGGCCACGCGCTGCACGGCCTCGGGGTCTGGCTGGACTGGGCGACGGTGGCTTCCGGCCCGTCGCACGTCGTGCTCGAGACGGTCGTCCAGCCGCAGACGGGGTACCCGTGGCGGCTGCTCGTGCGCACGGAGTTCACACTGGATGCCGACGGGGGACTCACCCAGACGGTGACCGCCGTGAACGAGTCCGACACGCCCGCGCCGTACGGGACCGGGCCGCACCCGTACCTGGTCGCCGGGGACGGGACCGTGGACGACTGGACGCTGGAGCTGCCCGCCGCCGACCTCCTGCAGGTGACGCCCGACCGGCTCGTCCCGATCTCGCTCGCGCCCGCGGCCACTGTCGACGCGGACCGCTTCGACTACCTCTCGCCCCGGCGGATCGGCCCGGCCGAGATCGATCACGCCTATACCGGCCTGCAGCGGGATGCCGCCGGCAACGCCACCGTGCGCCTCACGGACGCGGACGGCCGCGGTGTGGCGATCACGTGGGATGCCGCCTGCCCGTGGGTGCAGGTGCACACCGCCGACCTGATGCCGGGCGCTCCCGGTCATCGCGCCGGGCTCGCCGTCGAGCCGATGACATGTGCGCCGGACGCCTTCAACGCGGGGGAGTACCCGTACGACGCCGGCCTGCGGCACATCGCGCCGGGGGCATCCTCATCGGCCGGCTGGCGCATCCTCGCGATCCACTGACCCACACACCAGAATCCCGACATCACACCGACCCGGAGAGAAACCACTCATGGAATACAGGTACCTCGGCAACAGCGGACTGAAGATCTCGGAGATCACCTACGGCAACTGGGTGACCCACGCCTCGCAGGTCGACGACAGCGCCGCGATCGCGACCGTGCACGCCGCGCTGGATGCCGGGATCACGACGTTCGACACCGCCGACACGTATGCGAACACGGCCGCAGAGGTCGTGCTCGGCAAGGCGCTGGCCGGTCAGCGCCGCGAGTCGCTGGAGATCTTCACGAAGGTCTACTTCCCGACCGGCCCGAAGGGGCCGAACGACACCGGGCTGAGCCGCAAGCACATCCTGGAGTCGATCAACGGCTCGCTGACGCGGCTCGGCCTCGACTACGTCGACCTCTACCAGGCGCACCGGTTCGACTACGAGACCCCGCTGGAGGAGACGTTCCAGGCCTTCGCGGACATCGTCCGCCAGGGCAAGGCGCTGTACATCGGCGTCTCGGAGTGGACGGCCGACCAGCTGCGCGCCGGCGCCGAGCTCGCCCGGGAGCTGCACGTCCCGTTCGTCTCGAACCAGCCGCAGTACTCGATGCTGTGGCGCGTGATCGAGGAGCGGGTGGTGCCGGCCAGCGAGGAGCTCGGCCTGTCGCAGGTGGTCTGGTCGCCGATGGCGCAGGGGGTGCTGTCGGGCAAGTACCTGCCCGGGCAGCCGGTTCCTGCGGGATCCCGCGCCACCGACGACAAGAGCGGCGCGGAGTTCATCAAGTCGTTCCTGCGTGACGACGTGCTCACTGCCGTCCAGCGGCTCAAGCCGATCGCCGACGAGGCGGGGCTCACGATGCCGCAGCTGGCGGTCGCGTGGGTGCTGCAGAACCCGAACGTCGCGACGGCGCTCGTGGGGGCATCCCGCCCCGAGCAGATCGCATCGAACGTCGCGGCATCCGGAGTGAAGCTCGACGCCGACACGATGGCCGCGATCGACGAGGCGCTCGGCGACGTCCCGGAGCGCGACGGCTCGCTGACCGACGGCGTCTCGCCCAGGACCCGCCTGGTCTGACGCCCCCGGGGCATCCCGCCTCCCGATTCCATCCGCACACCTCCGAGGAACACCATGCCCACCGCCCACGTCGAGCTCGACCGCCGATCCGTCATCGCCCCGATCAACCGCCGCCTGTTCGGCTCGTTCGTCGAGCACCTGGGTCGCTGCGTCTACGACGGCATCTACGAGCCGGGGCATCCCACGGCGGATGCCGACGGCTTCCGCCGCGACGTGGTCGACCTCGTCAAAGAGCTGGGATCGACCACGATCCGCTACCCCGGCGGCAACTTCGTCTCCGGGTTCCGGTGGGAGGACAGCGTCGGCCCGCGCGACAAGCGCCCGGTGCGCCGCGACCTCGCCTGGCACTCGCTCGAGACCAACCAGGTGGGCCTCGACGAGTTCGCGCGCTGGCTGAAGCTCACCGGCTCCGAGCTGATGCTCGCCGTGAACCTCGGCACGCGCGGCATCGAGGCCGCCCTCGACCTGCTCGAATACGCCAACCACCCGTCCGGCACCGCGCTCAGCGACGAGCGCATCGCGAACGGGACGCCCGAGCCGCACGATATCCGCATGTGGTGCCTGGGCAACGAGATGGACGGCCCCTGGCAGACCGGGTACATGACGGCCGACGACTACGGCAAGCTCGCCGCGCGCACGGCGGCCGCCATGAAGATGGCCGACAAGGACCTCGAGCTGGTCGTGTGCGGGTCGAGCGGGTCGGGGATGCCGACCTTCGGCGAGTGGGAGCGCGTCGTCCTCGAGCACGCGTACGACAACGTCGATTACGTGTCGTGCCACGCCTATTACCAGGAGCGCGGCGGCGACCTGGGGTCGTTCCTGGCCTCCGCGCTGGACATGCAGTACTTCATCGACACGGTGGTCGCCACCGCCGACCACGTCGGCGACAGGCGCAAGTCCAAGAAGCGCATCATGCTCTCGTTCGACGAGTGGAACATCTGGTACCTGGATGAGCACCAGGCCTCGGACGAGGTAGGCGACCAGTGGCGCGTCGCCCCGCGTCAGCTGGAGGACGTCTACTCGGTCGCGGATGCCGTGGTGCTCGGCGACCTGCTCATGACCCTGCTGCGCAACTGCGACCGCGTCACCGCGGCATCCCTCGCTCAGCTCGTGAACGTCATCGCGCCGATCATGACGGAGCCGGGTGGGGATGCCTGGCGTCAGACCACCTTCTTCCCGTTCTCCGTCACGAGCCGCCTCGCTCGGGGCGCGGCGCTGCAGACCCGCGTCACCTCCGAGACGTACGAGACCGCCGTGCACGGCGAGGCGGCCCTGCTGGACGCGCTCGGCACCTTCGACGACGAGACCGGCACCGGGGCGGTGTTCCTCGTGAACCGCTCGACGACCGAGTCGCAGACGGTCACCGTGGATGCCCGCAGTCTCGGGGCATCCCGCATCGCCGAGGCGGTGACGCTGGCCGACGCCGACCCGTACGCCAAGAACACGCTCGCCGACCAGAACCGCGTGGGTCTCGCGCCGAACGCGTCGGCGGAGATCGCCGACGGCGTGGTGACCGTGGTGCTGCCGCCCGTGTCCTGGACGGCGCTGTCGCTGGCGTGACGGCCACGTCGTAGAGTTCGAGGCGGGGCCGGTGCCGGCGCCCGCGAGATTTCGAGGAGGAACAGGTGACACTCACCAACTGGGCGGGGACATGGACGTTCGCGGCGGCCTTGGCCGACCATCCCCGCAGCGTCGGCGAGGTGCAGCGGCTGGTCGCCGAATCCGGCGGCGGTGTCCGGGCAGTGGGCACGTTCCACTCGTTCAACGACCTCGCTGAGGGTCGCACGCTGATCTCGCTGGCCGACATGCCGGACGACATCGAGCTCGACGAGGATGCCGCGACCGTCCGGGTGCCCGCACAGCTGCCGTTCGCCCGGATCGCCGCCGCGATCGATGCGCGCGGGTGGGCGCTCGCGAACATGGGGTCGCTGCCGCACATCTCCGTCGGGGGAGCGACGGCCACGGCCACGCACGGATCCGGCCTCGCCAACGGCAACCTGTCGACCTCGGTGACCGGCCTCGACCTGGTGACCGCCGACGGCGGCCTGCTTCACCTCGACCGCTCCGACCCGCGCTTCGCCGGTGCGGTCGTGCACCTCGGGATGCTCGGCGTCGTGACCCACGTGACCCTCGCCGTGCAGCCCGGCTACGAGGTGCGTCAGGATGTCTACCTCGACGTTCCGTGGCAGGCGGTGCTCGATGATCCCGCCGCGGTGTTCGGTGCAGGCTACAGCGTCAGCGTGTTCGGCCACTGGGGGACCGATGCCGTCCAGGTCTGGGTGAAGACCAGGCTCCCCGGCGACGAGGTGCCCGACACCCGCTGGGGCGGTGATCGTGCCCGCGTGCAGATGCCGATCGTCGGCGACGACACCGACAACGTGACGGTGCAGGGCGAGCCCGGTCCGTGGCACGCCCGGCTGCCGCACTTCCGGTTCGACCGGCAGCCGTCGGCGCAGGGCGAGGAGATCCAGTCCGAGTACTTCGTGGACTTCGCCGACGCGACGGCCGCCCTGTCGGCCGTGCGCGCACTGTCCGACCGGATCGACCCGCTGCTGCTGATCACGGAGCTGCGCACCGTCGCGGCGGACGACCTGTGGCTGAGCACCGCGGCCGGTCGCACGTCCCTCGGCATCCACTTCACGTTCCGGCGCGAGGCGCCCGAGGTGAAGGCCCTGTTGCCCGAGATCGAAGCGGCGCTCGCGCCGTTCGCGCCGCGGCCGCACTGGGGCAAGTGGTTCGCGATGAGCGAGCTCGGCGGGCTCTACCCGCGGTTCGAGGATGCCGCGGCCCTGGTGCGCGAGCTCGATCCTGACGGAACGTTCCGCAACGACTACACGCGCCGGGTCCTCGGCCTGTAGCGGGGCGCCTCCACGTCGGCCGGCATCCGGTCGTCATCGCCGATCCCGAGCGCGGTTGCGTACCCGGGTCGCGCGGGGCGCCGTGTCGAGGGCGGCGCGAGGAGTCGATGCGGGTCGATCGGGATGAGCACCTTGTCTCGGAGGATCTTCATTCCGCGCCGCCCACCGTCGTGAGCGGGAGCGTCAGCACGGGCGTCGTCCGGGTGGTCGGCACGGTGGTCGTGACGCTCGAGGCCGTGCGCGGTGCACGGAGCCCGTCGCGGCGCGGACGCCCCGTCACGAAGACGGCCGCGACCGCGCAGGCGACGCCGAGCGCCGTCCAGGCGGGCCAGTAGATCTGCAGGGGGAGCGGGGCGCTGACGAGCGCCGCGGACGTGGCGAGGATGACGAACGCCCAGGACGTGCCGCGCCGGCGTCGGCGGACGGTGACGATGGCGGCGGCGGTGCCGACCGCGGCGAGGACGATGCCGAGCGCGCCGAGCCCGATGACGAGGCCGGTGACGCCGAGCGCGAGTGTCATGTGCATTTCTTTGCTCCGAATGAGGGTGAAGCGGGACGCGAGCAGCGTCGGCCGCCCCCTCACCCTCCCAGGAGGGAAAGGCGGAACCTCCTGCATCCAGGTCTTTGAGTGCGTTCGGCCGCTTTTTGAGTGCTGGTTCGGATTTCTTGTGCAGGAGGGGACGCACCACGAAAAGGAGAGGGGTGCTACTCAAAACGCGAAGATCTGCACTCAACGACCGGGATTCGCCGATCCGGGCGCCACCCCGATGCCTACGCTCGACTCCTCGGTCGGTGCGGCCGATTCGATCCCGGAGGACGCCCATGAACGATGCATCCCACGATCGCGGTCCGCAGCGGTCGATGCAGGAGGACGCCGTCGTCTTCCGCGCCGAGCTGGTGCGGTCGGCACGGGCCGGCTCCACCTGGGTGGCAGCAGGAATCATCGCCGCCATCACGATCGGGCTCGCCGTCGTCGTGGCGCAGGCCGTCACGGGGGCGGCGGTTCCCGCGATGCAGGTGGTGTTCGCGCTGGTGAAGCCCGCGATGATCGGTGCCGGGATCTGCGGGGCGATCTCGGTCGGGCGCACCCCGGGCGCTCTCGCGGTCGGATCGCCCTCCTCGCGGCCGGGCGCCCACGTCGCCGCCGGCGCCGCGTTCGGCACCGCCGTGTTCGTCCTTTCCGCGGCGACCTACGCGGGCTCCGTTCTCGTGGTCTCGCCGATCCTCACCGACAAGGGCATCGGACTCGACGCGGGCAGTTTCGGCGCGACGTGGCTTCCGGTGTTCGCGGCCGCGCTGTCGACCGCGCTCCTCGGCGTCCTCGGACGAGCGATCGGCAGCGTCCTCCCGTCACGGCGCACGGCCGTCATCACGACCGTGGGGCTCCTGTTCGTGCTGCCGCTGACGGTCGACCTCGGGTACCTGCTGGCGGCCAGGCAGCAGTGGATCTACGACCTCACCGCCGTTCTGCCGCTCGCGGTCGCGAAGAACGTCGTGTTCGCCGACGAGCCCGGGACGGCACAGCTCCCGTCGGTCGTCGCGCTCTGCACCCTGGTGGCGTGGGTCCTGGCGGCCGCGACCTTCGCCTGGCTGCGCTCGCGCGCAGTGGAGAGCCGGACCGCGCAGACGCCACGCTGAGCCCCAGGCCCCCGTCACGGGGTGCGTTGCACAGAAAAGCGCGCGGACTACTCAATATCCCCGAATCACCACTCAATCCGGGGCTGGGACCACTCAATTTCCACGCAACCGCCGGTTCGGCCATGTGCGCCCGGTTAGCGTTTCGGTGCTCGTGCGCCTCTGCGCACGGTGCGTCCGGGACCACAGGGGGTGACCCGGAGACAGTCCCTCGAGCTCGCGCTCGATCACCCGCAGACGGGGCTCGCAGCCGGCCGAGGCTATCGAGCCGGCGGTCGCGCCTGCACACACGATCTGGATCGTCCTATGTCTGAAAGCAAACGCAGCGGCGTGTTCGGCGCCCTCGCGGGCCTTGTCGGTTTGAGTGCGCTGGCCGGTGTTCTGGTCGCGGCGGCGGTCACCCCGGCCGTGGCTGTGACGAGCTCCGCGGCGACGAACGCGATCACCATGTTCGACAACCTGCCGAGCGTGCTGACGATCGACAAGATCAGCCTTCCGTCGACCTTGTACTACAAGGACCCGAAGACGAAGAAGGACGCCGTGCTGGCGAAGTTCTACGACCAGAACCGGTCGCCGGTGACGTGGAAGCAGATCGCGCCCGTGATGTACGACGCGATCCTCTCCAGTGAGGATGCCCGCTACTACGAGCACGGCGGGGTCGACCTGGTCGGCACGACCAGCGCGGTGCTGTCCAACCTGAAGGGCCAGTCCTCGCGCGGCGGCTCCTCGATCAGCCAGCAGTACGTGAAGAACGTGCTCATCCAGCAGTGCGACTGGAACGCGAAGGGCAACAGCGTCGATGCAGCGGAGGAGTGCTGGCGGCAGGCAGCGGGGAGCAAGGGCCCGGACGGCATCAAGCGCAAGATCCAGGAGATGCGGTACGCGATCGCGCTGGAGCAGAAGTACTCGAAGAACGAGATCCTGCTCGGCTACTTGAACATCGCCCTGTTCGGCGGCACGAACTACGGGGTGGATGCCGCGTCCCGGTACTACTTCGGCATCCCCGCCTCCAAGCTCAGTGTCGCGCAGGCGGCGACCCTGGCCGGCATGGTGCAGGACCCGAACCTGTACCGCATCGACCTGCCCGCCGGGTCCACGCGAATCAAGGGCAAGGCCGCGAACACCGCGAAGGACAAGATCGCGCTGGTCAAGAACGGCGACTACTACGACATGGTCGATCCGGCATCCGCCCCGAAGGATGCCGTGAAGATCACCGGCTACTCGGTCACCAAGGAACGGCAGCTGTACGTGCTGGGCCGGATGCTGAAGAACGGGAAGATCACCCAGAAGCAGTACGACCAGGCCGCGACCGCCCCGATCGTGCCGAACATCACCCAGCCCACCGTGGGCTGCGCGAAGTCCACCGCACCGTACTACTGCGCGTACGTGCGCAACACGATCCTCACCGACAAGGCGTTCGGCGCCACCGCGTCCGACCGCGGCCGGATGCTGCAGAAGGGCGGGCTGAAGATCTACACCACCCTCGACCCGCGCGTGCAGAAAGCAGCCCAGACCGCCCAGAACACGTACAACCCGAAGACGATGTCGGGCACGGGGTTCGCGGGCAGATTCGGTTCCACGTCGGTCAGCGTCGAGGTGGGCACGGGGCGCGTGCTCGCGATCGCGCAGAACACCACGTACAGCGACACGACCGACAAGAACGGCAAGACCGGCATCATCTACGCCGGCGATTCGAAGAACGGCGCCTCCGGCGGCTTCAACGCGGGCTCGACCTTCAAGCTGTTCACCCTGCTCGCCTGGCTGAAGAAGGGCTACTCGATCTACGACCAGGTCAACGGGACCTACCAGCGGATCACGAAGTGGAAGGACTCCTGCGTCGAGGGCGGATACGTCCACACGGATGGCAGCTATGCGCGCAACTTCCAGAACGAGGCGGCGGTCTACGGCACCCCGGCGTTCTTCACCAAGGTGTCGCTGAACTCGGGCTTCTGGGGCATGGCGAGTCAGCTGGATCTCTGCGACATCGGCAAGACCGCCGCATCCCTCGGCGTGACGCGCGGTGACGGCACACCGATCCCGCTCGCCGCGAAGGGCGGCAGCTCGAACCCGGCGAACAATCCCGCCCCGTACGAGATCCTCGGCTCCGACAACGTCTCGCCGTTGGCCATGGCCGCGGCGTACGCCGCGGTGGCGAACGGCGGGATCTTCTGCCAGCCGAAGGTCATCGACAAGGTCATCGGCGCCGACGGGAAGCAGATCGCGACCCCCGATCGGACGTGCGAGAAGGTACTCGAGCCGAAGGTCGCCGCCGCGGCCGCCCATGCGCTCAAGGGCCCGATGGGCGCCGGCGGCACGGCGGTGACCGGCAACCCGAACGACGGCACCGAACTCATCGGCAAGACCGGCACGCACGACAACCTCCAGACGTGGCTGATCACCTCGAGCACGAAGGTCACCACGGCCAACTGGGTGGGCAATGCCATCGGGTTCGGCGACCTCGTCAACTCCTGGCACAAGGGCCGTCAGCTGTGGAACATCCGCTACCCGCTCGCCCGCGACATCCAGGGCGCGATCGACGGGTGGTACAAGGGCGGGAAGTTCCACGTGCCCGCGAGCATCTACGACAAGACGCCTCAGAAGCCCGTTCCGAACGTCGTGGGCATGTCGCAGGCGGCCGCGACGAAGACGCTCCGGGATGCCGGATTCGACGCGCAGATCGGCTTCGCGGTCAGCTCCGGGCTGGCTGCGGGCGCCATTGCCCAGCAGAGCGCGCGCGCTGCGCGGCCCGGTGCCGTGATCACGCTTCACCCCAGCAACGGCGACGGCGGGTACGCATCCGTTCCGAACGTCGTCGGCATGACCACCGGCGACGCGATCGACGCCCTGCTGCGCGCCGGATACGGATATGTGATCGGATCGTCGATCGATTCCAGCCGCGCCGCGGGCGTGATCGCCGAGCAGAGCGCCGTCTCCGCCGTCCGAGGTGCGCGCATCACGATCCGTCCCAGCACGGGGCGGGAGGCGAGTGCGCGGCCGACGCCCGCGTCGGTCGTTCCCGATGTCGTCGGGCTCAGCACCGGCGAGGCGATCAATGCGCTTCTCCACGCCGGATTCACGTACGCGATCGGCCCGTCCGTCGACTCCGACCTGCTCGCCGGAACCATCGTGAAGCAGTCCCCGGGGGCGCACTCGGCGCGCCCGGGCACCCGCATCACCATCCGACCCAGCAACGGCTCCGTCGATGCGGGATGACCGGGTCCGTGGCGCGGGGGGTTCCGCCGACCCCGTTGCACGGGCGAGCGCGAAAATCGCCCGATCGAGCCGGATCACTACTCAAAAAGGCGAGGTTCACCACTCAATCGCACGATTCGGCGAGCACGCGCCCGCTTCACCGCCTAGCGTTGGCGACGCCCGCGTGAACCTCACCGGGCAAGGCACGAGGCTCGACGGCTTCGACGGTCGTCACCCCTCACTGGTGTTCTGTGCCGGCCCGGTGGGCGTCTCATCCAATCTCCCCGACTGCGAGACGCCCACCGGGAGCACCCGGGGCGCGCCCCGCATCGGGCAGACGGGAACCAGCAGACAGTGAACCGCGACCGAGGAGACGCCTCGACGGCGCTCCGGGTGCGCGACTGGGATGACGTGCGGGTCCTCATCGCCGCGCTGGACGCCTTCGCGACGGATGCCGCAGCCCAGGCGCACGAGGAGGCCCGCTGGCAGGATGCCGACGTCCCCCAGGCGCACGTCGGCATCCTCCGCGATTGGGCTTCTCGCGCCCGTCGCCTCTGCGAGCAGGCCGAACACGCGCTGATGTCGTCATCCGCGGAGGACGAGTAGCCGGTCGGCCCCCGCGGGCGCTGCACAGATTTTTCGAGACACTACTCAATTCGGCCGAAAGACCACTCAAGGACGCCGGAATCGCCGAAACGCACGACGTGGGCGGTCGAGGATGATTCAGGCGGCGCGGCCTGCGTGCCGCGCGTGAACCCCGGCGATGCGCAGGACGCCACGAGCTGCCGTATGCCACAGGGGGAGAACGAGAATGTCAACATCAACCGATCCGCAGCGCTCCAACCGCGGGCGCGTCATCCTGATCGTGCTCGCCGGTCTCGCGGCGATCTTCATCGCGATCGGGGTCATCGGGTTCGTGTCCCAGTCCAGCGCGCCGCGCGGGTACACGGCGAAGGACATGCGCGGCAACACGGTACAGCTCGACCCGGGAGCCACGCCCGAGCCGTCGGCATCCGCCCGACCCGACGACGGCGGGCGCCTCATCGTCGCGTCGGTGGGCCTGAACGTGCCCCTCGGCTCCCTGTCGGCGGTCAACGGCTCGATCGTGCCCCCCGGATTCACCTCGGCGTACTGGGTGCGCAATGTGGGTGTCCCTCTCAGTGCCGCGAAGTCCGGCACGGTCTACGTCGTCATGCACGCCCTGCGCAACGGCGGAATGGGTCCGGGCAACTACCTCACCGACATCGAACGCCAGCGGAGCAAGGTCGCCGAGGGTGCGGCCGTCGACGTCGACGGGGTCAAGTACACCGTCACCGGATCACAGCTGATCCGCAAGAACAAGATCGCCCAGTCCGCCTCGGTGTGGAAGAACACCCCGGGTCGCCTCGTGCTGATCACCTGCCTGGAGCACCCGGATGGTTCGCCGTCGACCGACAACCTGGTCGTGACCGCCGAGCTCGCATCGGCACCCACACCGCAGACCGCCCGCTGACCGATGGGCGACGCACGCCTGTCGCGCGCTGCGCGGTTGGCATACTCTGGGTGTTGCCTATGTAAACGTGGAGGGGGGCTCACGTGTCGATGAGAGCGCAGGCGCTGCAGGCGGCTGTCGAGCGGTTGAGGTCAGGCTGGTCGATCGATGTGGTCGGTCGCCGGTTCGCCGGAAGAACACACTTCCTGCGCGGGGTGGCCGCGGCGCTCGAGAATGAGGCGTGGCGCGTGCTCTGGGTGCCGGGGAATGCCGCGGTGCAGTCGTCCGGCCCGGCGGCGCTCGACCTCGCCGGCCTGATGGACGGGCAGACACGCGGCCGATCCGCCTTGCGCACCGCCTTCGACGGGGTGCTGAACATGGCCGAGAACAAGCGGTTCGTCGCCATCATCGACGATTGGGACACCATGGACGAGGCGAGCGCGGGAGTTCTCCTCGCCGCTCAGCAACGGGCGAACTTCCCGATCGCGCGATCGAGCCTGCGGCGATGGACCCCGGCATCCTCCGCGGAGACGTCGCCCCGTGCACCGCACTCGTTCCTCGTGGATCTGCAGCCGATGCGCATCGATGAGCTCGAGCGAGTACTCACCACCTATCTGGAAGGACCGGTCGACAGCCCGACCCTCGCCCGCGTGCTCGCGAAGTCGGGCGGGGTCGTGGGTCTGGCCGTCAGCATCGTCGACGCCTGCCGTGCCGAAGGCATCCTCCAGAAGGAGGACGGGGTGTGGATCGCGAAAGAGGCGCTCTGGACGCCCACCCTGACGCGGATCGCCGAGGCCTACCTCGCCGATGTCGGCCCCGCCGAGCTGGACGCCCTCGAACTGCTGTCCATGGCCAGCGAGATCGAACTCCGCGCCGCCGTGCAACTGGTCGGCTGGGAGCCGATCGAGCGGCTCGAAGACAAGGCCCTCGTGCGGATCCACTCCGTCGGGGCGCGACAGCTGGTCGCGGTGATCCCGCCGATGGTGACCGAATTCCTGCGTCGGGAGGTCCATGAGACCAGACGTGCCCGCCTCGCCGGGCTGCTGACACAGATCCCGGGCCTTGACCCGGCCGCCGATCAGTTCGACGACGACCCCGCCTGGCGGCAGTCCGACGGCGTCTTCGTGCGCGCGATGGGCGAGCACATGCGGGCGAAGCGGAGCGCCGCGCGGGCGGAGTGGGTGAACAACCCGACGACGCTGACCTCACTCCGGTATCTCCGGGTGCTCAACGAGGAACACGCCGACCCGCGGGAGATCGTCGCGGTGTTCGATGAGACCGACGCCGCCAGCGGAGACCCGTCCAGCAGAGCGCAGCTGCAGGTGCTGCGCGCCTGGTGGATCGCGTCGTTCGACGACGACCTCGATGCGGCGCTCGCCCACCTGGAGGAGTCCCGGAGCGGCCTGGGCCGCTTCGAGCGTCTGATGGATGCCGCGACGGTCGATCTGCTCTCGAACTTCCGTGCGGTGCCGGAAGACGCCGAAGAACTGCTGCGCATCGACGCCGACCTGCCGCAGGCGGTCAAGGACAAGCTCAATGAGTCCATGCTGGCGACCTACGTGAGCTGGGGGCGCTTCGATCTCGCACGGATCGTCCTCCCCGAGATCTCCGAAGGATTCACCGGGACGTACGTGCCCGGCTTCCTCCGGGGACTGGTCGCCCTGTTCGACGGCGAGCCGGGCGAGGCCCTCGACCTCGCGTACTCGTCGATCGAGACGGCGCGGGAGGCGCTCGACGGGCGGTCGCTGCGGTCGTTCACCTACCTGGGCGCCCTCGCCCTCATCCTCAGCGGCCGCTACGCGGAGGCACGGACCCTGATCGACCTCGCGCTGTCGCTCGGCAAGCCTCCGCTGGTGCCGCAGATCATGCACATGGCGATCCTCAGTGCGGGGGGCCTGCTCGCGCGGCGTCGCGGGGATGACGAGACCGCGACTGTGATGCTCGCGCAGAGACGCCGTATCGGGATCGATCAGGCCGGAATGCTTCCGCTGACCGAGTGGCCGGAAGCGCAGAAGGCCGTCAACGCCGACGAAGACGATGCGGCGGGTGCGATGCTGTGGCGCAGCGGCGTCCAGCAATGGTCGAACGGGGCGCGTCTTCGCGGGGTGCTCGACATGTTCGGTTCGCTCGAGCTGGCCTTCAGCGAAGAGCGGCTGCGGGAGCTCACGCGCTACGTCAGTTCCCTCCGGTCTCGGATGTTCTCGGTGCAGCTCGACTACGCGGTCGCGGTCGCGTCCGGTGAAGAGGCCGCCCTTCTCGATGCCGTTCCGGCGCTGACCGACGTCGGCACGCCCGGACGCGCCTATGCGGCCTTGAAACTGGTCCAGAAGATGCGGACGGGCGAAGTCGAGGAAGATCTGAAGAACGACCTGCAGCAGATCGCCACCGACCTGCGGCTCTCGCCCTCGCTGTCGGACGTGATGAACTTCCGGCAGTCCGCGCCCCGCCTGAGCAGGCGCGAGATCGAGATCGCCGAGCTGGCAGCGCACGGCCTCTCCAACCAGCAGATCGCGCAGAGGTTCACCCTCAGCACGCGCACCGTCGAGAATCACATCCACCGGATCCTCCGCAAGACGGGTCTCGACCGCCGCGAGGCGCTGCGCGAATACATGCGGGCCGGCAACCTGCGCTAGCAACCGCGGACGACGACGAAGGACCGGCCGACCAGCAGCAGATCGTCCGCACTCGTCGTCCGCACCGCCCGAAGAGGACGAGGCGCGGCCGGACGCACTCTCGAGATGAGCCGGACGGGCCGTCGCTGTTCGGCGTCGGGCCGGAACTCGTGGCGGATGGGGCCCCGTCCGAAGACGCGCGCACCGGGCGCGAACGACACCGCCCATCGCCTCCCGGCAAGGCGTGCGGGGGCGCGCCCCGTGCGGGGGCCGATGCGTGCCGGGTGGCCGAGACTGCAGATCAATTCGTGGACGTCGCGGGCCAGTCCGACGTCCTCGATGGAGACGGTCACCTGGCCGCAGGCGTCGACCGTGCCGGCCACGTCGATGACACCGGAGAGGAGCTCGCGCCGCTGACGCGTGGAGCTTCGCAGATATCGGACGGGGATGTTCCCTGATCCGTCGACACCCAGGAGGACGGATGCGCGTCCGCCCTCGGGCGGGTCGGAGCCCAGCCACGTCCCCATGGGATAGGGCGCCACCGGCAAGGTCGCGTCGTCCAGCACGAGCCCGGGCGTCGGAGCGAGTGAGTGGTTGCTCACGCCGTGCACGCTCAGGGTCTTGAGGATGTCCGTCGTCGACCTCGTGCTGCTATGGAGGCCGGGCGCTGCCCGGTGCTCCCTTGCGCTTTCGGACAGCAGACGATCGGCCAGCGTCTCGGTCGTCCACGGGTGCAGGGCGCCCACGACGGTCCGCTCTCCGGTCGAGAAGGCCAGCTCGAAGCAGAGCCCGTCGCGGGCGGTGTCCGAGACCTCGGTGATCGCCACCGGCGCGCCCGACCCGCCGAAGACGAGGTCGCCGACCGAGAGGCTCCCGAGCAGCGCGTACCCGTGGGGTGTGGGAACAACCGTCGCCCGGTCCAGTCCTTTGTGAGCGGTCATACCCCGAAACTATTGAGCGGCGTGGGCACCGAACGCGATTCCGGCGAGAGATGAGTGGTCGGCGCCCGGAATTGAGTGCGAAACGCGCGAAACCGGGGAGAGGGGTGGCGGCGGGAGTCGCGGTCCGCGTGTCCCCGGACGGGCAATCCCTGCCCGCTGCACGAAAAAGCGCGAACACTACTCAAATCGGGCATTTCGGTACTCAATGGTGCGGATCCGATACTCAACAACACGGATGCGGGCGTCGCAGGAGGCGCCCGGATGCTGTCCTGGAAGGGCCGGTCGGAGAGCGAACCGGCCCTGGGGACGAACGGAGTGCGCGGATGGAATCCCGCCCTGACGCGATCGACGGTGCCATGACCGGGCGGGTCGATCCGCCCACGGGCGTCTCGCAACTGGCTGAGATCCTCGCCGCGCGCGACCTCGCGCCCGTCGTGAACACGCTCGACGACGCCGACAGTCCCCGCGTCAACTGGCGGTGGGTGGTCGGCATCGCGCTGGGCGTGGCGGTGCTCGCGCTCGCCGCGTCGATCATCCTGACGCAGAACGTGTCGCCGTTCATCCGGACGGCCGGATGCGACCTCATGGCCGGCTCGTCCTCGTGCATCGTCACGGAGTGACGCGCTTCCCCGGTTTTGCCGGATCGGTACTCAAAAAGCCGAAAACACCGCTCAACTCCGCCGAATTCGCGTTCTGGGGCGTCGAACCGGTGTGACCGTCGACTGGTGTGTGCGGGCCGCACGGCTCATGGATGCATGCACGCCATTCACTGCAAAGGAATCATGAAATGAAGGAAAAGACCCGCACGCGGCTGCGCGTCGCCGGCACCGCTGCGGCACTGGTCGCCGGATCCGTCGCACTCGCCGCCCCCGCGATGGCGGCCACCGCGTTCCCCGGCTACAACGTCGCGGACAGCAAGGTGGACGCGTCGCCCGGTGACCAGGTGACGCTGCACTGGAGCTACTGGAACGCCGGGAGCTCGGACATCTCCGGGATCACCGGCGGACAGGCCGTGTTCCACGCGCCCAAGGGAACGAGCTTCGTGACCCAGAGCTCGGTCAAGACCGAGTACGCGAAGAACGGAGGCATCCTGACCCCCGCCGCGCAGAACCTCTCCGGCTGCACGCTGTCCGACGCGAACGCGACGCTGACGTGTCAGGTTCCCGGCGGCTGGAACTGGCCCGCCGACGTCATCTTCCGCTTCGACCCGAAGGTCGTCGTGGCGGATGACGCGGCCGCCGGCACGTATAGCGCGGCGGCGGACGTGACGCTCACCGCCGCGGGCGGCACGTACACGATCGACGACGGCACGCTCGACGTCAACATCATCGCCGCGGCGGGCGCTCCCGTCGTCGAGCCGGGCGGCCTCGCGGTCGCCGGTGGTGCGGCCGCTGTCGCCGCCGCGGGGATCGGCACGATGTTCGTCGTCCGCCGGCGCAAGCAGCCCCAGGCGGACTGAGCCACTGACTGCGCCACGGCGGAGCGTCCCATCGGCCGATGCACGCTCCGCCGCGGCGCCCACAGAAAGGAATCCCAGATGTACGGCAACCTGCCAGGCGCGAGCGTCGCCACCGGAGGCGTCGTCGCATCCGCCGGATACCCGGCGGTAGGCTTCGCGATCGCGGGGCTCGCGGCGGTGATCGCCGCCGCGCTGATCCTGCGGACGAAGCTGCTGCTGCGGAGCACCGAGCACCGGTCGCACGACGGCTGAGCCCCCGGTCGTGGCGCGGGCGAGCCGACCCCGCGCCACGACGGTTCCCGACCACGAACCACCCGGGTGCTCCGCCGGAGCGCCACCACCTCGACCACCCCTCAAGGATCCGATCCGTGTTTCTCGTCTTCAGCGCCCTCTCGACTGCGCTCGTCGTGTCGTTCTGCGCGTACGTCGCGTCGATCCTGATCCCGTTCCTGCGCCGACCCACGCAGCCCCCCGGTGATGCCGCCGACTTCGACTGGCACATCTTCGTGCCATGCCGTGACGAGGAGGCTGTCATCGAGACGACCATGGGACGCCTGCGCGAGACCTTTCCTGACGCGCACGTCTGGGTGATCGACGACGACAGCGACGATGCGACGGGCCGTCTCGTCGCCGAGCGAACCGTGTGCGACCCG
Organism: Microbacterium mangrovi; assembly: GCF_000802305.1. Lineage (GTDB taxonomy): Bacteria > Actinomycetota > Actinomycetes > Actinomycetales > Microbacteriaceae > Microbacterium > Microbacterium mangrovi. The sequence continues at coordinate 176,808 of NZ_JTDK01000001.1, forward strand.
CACGTCCACCTCGTGCAGCGCCGGCGCCCGGACGCGCGCACCGGCAAGGGTGATGCGCTCAATGCCGCGTACGCCGCCCTCGACGAATACCTGCCCGCGGACACCGACCGCTCGGCGGTCATCGTGTGCGTCGTGGATGCCGACGGCGAGCTCGCCCCGAACGCCCTCGCACAGGTCGCAGGCAGAGACGTGTTCGCCGACCCGAAGGTCGGCGCGGCGCAGATCACCGTGTGGATGAAGAACCGCAACGACCGCAACCCCCTCCCGCACCGGGGGCGCTTCGTCAATCTGTGCGCGAGGTACCTCATCCGGATGCAGGACATCGAGTTCCGGACGATGATCGCGGCGATGCAGTCGCTGCGGGAGCGGACGCGCACCGTCGGCCTCGGCGGCAACGGCCAGTTCACGCGCCTGAGCACGCTGGACGAGATCGAGCACCGCTACGGCGAGCCGTGGCACGGATCCCTCCTCGAAGACTATGAGCTGGGCGTCCATGTGCTGCTGGCCGGATACGAGAACCGGCACGTGCACGACACCCATGTGAGCCAGGAGGCGCTGGTGAACTTCCGGCGGTTCACGACCCAGCGCACGCGGTGGTCTCAGGGCAACATCCAGTGCGCCCGCTACATCAAGGACATCGTGATGTCGCGGCACTTCGACAACGTGGGCGTACTCGAGAGCTCCTACTACCTGGTCCTTCCGTTCATCCAGGTCGTCGGCTTCATCACCTGGATCTTCCTGCTCGCGGCGACCGTCGTCGGATTCGCCCAGGTGCCGGACGCCGCCGGCCACTGGCTCGTCGCGAACTGGGCCGCGCTGCCCATGCTCCTGGTCTTCGGCATCGGGCCGTTCTTCATCTGGGGGCCGATCTACCGCCGGCAGTGCGAACCCGATCGGCCCTTCTGGGCGGGCATCCTTTGGGGGATCGGGATGTGGCTGTTCGTCTTCTATCTCTACGTCTCCCTGTCGCGCGCGTTCTTCCGGGTGATCACCGGGCGCAACGGCTGGGCCAAGACACGACGCAATGCCGAGATGCACTCCATCGGCGTCGTCGCGAAGGAGGCGTGATGACCGCGCAGCCCATCACCCGGCGGGCGGCCCGGATGCGGCAGCCGCGCTGGCTCACCGGCGGGCGCGTCCTGCGCTTGCTCGGTGCGACGGCGACGATCGTCGTCGTCGGCGTTCTGCTCGCCCACGAACGCGCGACGCGTGCGGCAGAGGCGTGGCTCGCGGAGGGCTGGCTCGATCGGACCGTGCCGCACGGGGTCGAACTCTGGGGTGAGCGCCTGATCCTCCAGCTGCCCGAGCCCACCCACCAGGGTCTGCCCGCCCGGGTCGCCCTGGAGATCACCGCGCAGTGCGCGTCGTACGTCGCCGTTGTCCCGCTGCTGGTGCTGTTCGCCCTCATCCTGGGCCTGACGCGCGTGAGCTGGGCCCGGTGGGGTGCGGCGGCCCTGATCGGGGTCGCCGGAATGCTCCTGACCAACCAGATCCGACTGTGGATGATCGCGGCGAGCACGGCAGCGTGGGGGATGGATCCCGGCTACACGCTGAGCCACGGATTCGTCGGCTCCGCGTTCGGGATCATCGGCTTCGCGGCGTTCGCCGTGCTGTCCCTGGCGCTCCTCGACCCCCGGCTGATCGGACGGGGTCGCCGCACGCGGCGGGAGCACGCCCATGACTGACCCCGTCACCCGCGCCCGAGGCCCGAGGAGGACGAGCCGCGTCGAGAACCGATCGGGCCGCGTGTGGCCGGCGATCCGGCTCAACGCCGCATTGTCGCTCAGCGAGACGGCCGCCGTGCTCGTCGGCGCCACGGCCCTGTGGCTCAATCCGACCGGGGCGACGCTCGCTCACCCCGACTCGGTGGGCGTGACCGAGTTCCTGCTCGCGACCGGTCTGCTGCTCGGCATCCGCGGCGTGAGCGTCACGTCCGCGCCGCCGCCCCGCTGGGACACCGTCGCGGGCATCCGGCTTCCGCACGGCGAGACGGTCGCCTACCAGGCGATCCGCGACGTCGCGATGGTCGTCCTCGCCGCCGTGGCGATGCTTTCCGACTCGTACTTCTTCCAGTGGGTCATGGCGTTCGGCGTCATGTTCTGGGCGACGCTCGGATCGGTCGAGCTGCTCCTCTCCGTCTTCGTCCGGCGCAATTCCGCAGGAATCGCGATGCGGGCTCTGACCGTGGTCGCGGGGCTCATCGGCCTCGTCCTCCTGCAGGGGGTTCACCAGTGGAGCCCCGCGCTTCTCGGTTCGGTCGCGATCCTGGTGCTCGCCTCGGCCTGTCTCGGACTCGTTCTGTCGTTCTGGTTCCTCGTCGTCGTGCGTGCGCCGCGAAGGGGGTCGAATGCGACCTGACCGCGCCCCGCGCCGCACCCGCCCCACGATCCAGGAGACCGATTCCGCATGAAGAAGCTGATGCCCGTCTACGGCACGCGCCCCGAAGCCATCAAGATGGCCCCGCTCGTGAGGTCGTTCGCGGCCGATCCGGAATTCACCGTCGCGACGGTCGTCACCGGGCAGCACCGCGACATGCTGGACCAGGTCAACAGGCAGTTCGGGATCCGGCCGTGCGAGGACCTCGACATCATGACGGCCCGCCAGTCACCGGCCGACGTCATCGCGCGCACGATCGAGGGGCTCGATCGCACCATCGCCCGGCACGCGCCCGACGCCGTGATCGTGCAGGGAGACACGACTTCCGCCATGGCGGCGGCGCTGGCGGCGTTCAACCGGCGGGTGCCGGTCGTGCACGTCGAGGCCGGGCTGCGCTCCGGCGACCTGCACAGCCCGTTCCCCGAAGAGGGGAACCGTCGCGTGATCGGGCAGATCGCGAGTCTCCATCTCGCACCCACGCCGCGCGCGAAGAAGCACCTGATCGAGTCCGGGATCCCCGACGCGGCGATCGCGACGACCGGGAACACCGTGGTCGACGCCCTCGAGCTGATCCTCGAGTCCACCCGTCCGCAGTTCACCGACGCCCGCGTGGCCGCGATCTTCGGCGCGCCGCGCCCGACCGTGCTGGTCACGGCGCACCGGCGGGAGAACCACGGAGCGCCGATGCGGCGCATCGGCCGCGCGCTGGTCACCCTGGCCGCGCGATTTCCCGATCACGACTTCCTGCTGCCTGCGCACCCGCACCCGGCCGTCGCGGAGTCCCTCCTGCCCGAGGTGATCGGCATCCGGAACCTCGTCGTCACCAGCCCCCTGTCGTACGCCGAGATGGCGCACGTGATGGCCCGGGTCGACCTGGTCATGACCGATTCCGGCGGCGTCCAGGAGGAGGCCCCGGCGCTCGGCAAGCCGGTCCTGGTGCTGCGCGAGAACACGGAGCGCCCCGAAGGGGTGGAGGCGGGCACCGTCCGTCTCGTCGGGACCGATCCGCATCGCATCATCGAGGAGGTGTCGACCCTGCTCACCGACGCCGTCGCGTACGAGCGGATGGCGCGGGCGGTCAACCCGTACGGCGACGGCCGCGCCGCCGAACGGACGACCGCCGCCGTCCGCGCCTTCTTCGGGCTCGGACCGCAGATGCCCGACTTCGCTCCGCGCACCGTCGTCGGCGCGGGCGCCTCATCGTGACCTGCTGACGGCGGAGTCGGCCGCGCCGCGCCGCTGCTTGTGCCAGATCCCCGGCCAAACGTCAAGCACCTGTGCGGGAGGCTCAGAGGATGCCGATACTGACGGCGTCGTCGCAAGACGATGCCCGAAGGAGGTAACCCATGTCACCCGCAGCAACAACCGCGCTCATCGTGGTGATCGTGCTCGTCGTGATCATCCTGGCGGTGATTCTCGTGATGATCGGCACCCGCCGGCGCCGCGACGCCGCACACCGGGAGAAGGCCGCGCAGCTGCGTGACGCGTCCCGGGATGCGCAGCTCACAGCCCAGCAGCACGAGGTGGATGCCACCCGGGCCGAGGCCGCGGCCAAGCAGGCCGAGATCGACGCTGCCCGGATGCGCGAGCAGGCGACCGAGCGTCGCTCCGCGTCGGAGGAGGCCCAGGCCGAGGCCGCTCGCCAGAACGAGCGCGCGGCGCGAATCGATCCCGACGTGGACACCCGTGCCGGGCGGCGGGCCGCGAACGATCCCGCCACCCAGGGCGGGGCATCCACCCCGGGTGCGCCCACGCGCGATCCCGGCGCCGCACCGGCACCGACGGCCGACCCGGCCGCACGGCCCGTTCCGCCGCCCGCCGACCCCGACGCCGCACCCCACAACTGAGGGGCCGGCGTCCGCCGCTCGAGGTCAGCCCGCGGCGCTGACCTCGAGCTGCCCGTCCCGGACCCGTGTGCGCAAGACGTGCTGCGGACTCGTCGCGGGGCCATGGACGACCGCGCCGTCGGTCAGGGAGAACTCGCTGCCGTGCCACGGGCAGGTGACGCAGGGACCGGCATCCGGCTCGTCGACGAGGTCGCCGTCGCTCAGCGGCCCCGCGAGGTGCGAGCATTCGTCGGCGATCGCCCACACCCGGTCGCCCACGCGGTAGACCAGGACGGGAACGGCATCCACGATGCGGCGGGTCATCCGGCGGTCCGGCACCTCGTCGATGGGTCCGACCGCGTACCACTCGTCGGGCAGCACGAACGGGACCCGCTCATCGTGGTTCGATCCGACCGCCTGCCGGTAGGCGAGGTGACCGCCCAGGAACCCGCCGGCGGTGGCGCTCGCCAGCCCGAGCTCGGCGAGGAGCGTCGCACTCACCCGCCGTCCGCGCACCCGCTGCACGAAGGATGCCGCGAAGAACCCCACCGCCATCGTGTTGGACGCCCAGTGCACGAGGCCCACGCGTTGCTGCTGCTGATGGGTCTTCGCCCAGTCGAGGATCCCGGCGGCCGCGGCCGGCAGGGCCGCCGCGGTGCCGACGCCGGCGAGCACCGTGCTCGGCAGACGCCCGCCCGGCACATGATCGAGGATCACCGTCGACAGCCACGCTCCGAGCGGCACCTGGACGAGCAGCGGGTGCGCGGGGTGGCCGATGGGGACGCCGTGCAGCAGGTCGCGGAACGCACCGGCCGGGACGAACCGGTTCACCGCGCCGCTCACGGGGCCGGCGACCCGGTCGAGCACCTCCGCGTTCTCGATCCGATCCATGACGCGTGTGACGGCCCGGCCGAGGCGGCGGGGAGCCGATTGTGCGAGAGAAGTCATAGCCGGACGGTAAGGATGCCGTGCGCTCGCCGGCCACCGGGTTGACACAGCCGGATCGAATGGTCAAGGCGTGACGGGGACGACACTCGGACGCCCGGGGCATCCCGGCCGTCCGAGTGGATCGGGGCCCGACGGTCAGCGGCCGCGCGCCGCTCCGGCGATGCCCGGAAGCACCTGCGTGCCCTCCTTCTGCACGGCGGTCAGCTCACGGGGGTCCAGGCCCAGCAGCGACAGCACGGTGGGCGCCACCTGGGTGGTCTCCACAGGGGCGGACTCGACGTGCGCGGCGATGTGCGGGCCGGCGACGAGCATCAGCACGTGCCGGTCGCCCGGGTTCATGCCGCCGTGCTCGGCGAGCTTGGTCGGTCCCGCGTAGACGACGCCCTCCTGCACCTTGCCGAAGACGTCCGGGTGGTGCCCGTCATCCACCGGCGTTCCGAAGAATGCGGCGGCATCCGCCCCGGCCCAGATCTCCGCCAGACCGGAGTGCTGCACGGTGACCGGCTGCTTGTTCACGTCGAGGCCCTGGGCGGTGTGGTCCCACAGGTAGGTCTTGACGAAGTCGGCGGCCGCCTGCGAGGTGTCCGACAGGTACGACTGCCACAGGTCGTCGTCGGTGCCGGCGACGATCAGGCTGGGGTTGCCGGGGTGCGTCTGCGCCCAGGCGGCGTTGATCGCGCTGACGATGGGGCCGTCCTTGATCGTCACGAGCTTGTTCGGGTCCTGCGGCGACTGCCCGTGCTTGGCGGTGACGATGATCGTGGTCGAGCCCGTGAGGCCCGCCCGGTGGATGCCGGACACCATGCGGCCGAGCTGCGCGTCGACGTAGTCCAGGGCGCTGGAGAGCACCGGACCGGGAACGAGCTCGCCGTCCACCCACGCGTACCCGCCGGCCTGCGGCGCGCTCGTGGTGTAGCTGCCGTCGGCCTTCTTGATGAGGGTGGTCGGGGTCGAGCGGATCTTCTGGGCGACCGAGACCGTCTGGAAGTTCATGCCGAAGATCGCCGGGGTGCCGACCTCGGTCGCGCCGGAGTGGTCGCGGCCGGCGATCTCGTTCAGGACCGCCTGCACCTTGTAGCCGTCGTACTGCTTGGTGGCCGCGTCGATGTGCGCCCAGTCGTCGTCCTGCGGGTACGGGACGCCGTCGGGCATGACGGCCTGCGAGTCGATCTCGGGCGCGAAGAGGTCGTCGATGCTCCGGCCGTCGGAGCCGGGACCGTTGAAGGAGGCGTACACCGCGTGCTTGTCCGACCAGGCGGTGCGCAGGCCCGCGGCGTGCGCGACCTGGAAGAGCGTGTTGTCGCCGAGGTAGTCCCAGGGGGTGATCGGCCGGCAGGTCGCGGGGTCCACGGGGAACGTCGCCGGGTCGAGCGACGTCTTCGGGTCGAAGGTCAGCTTCATGATCGCGGCCGGGTTCGTGTCGGCGCCGTTCGCGAAGACCGACCCGTTCTCGTCGAACGACGGGAACGTGCTCGTCGAGGTGCTGATGAGGTCGGGAACGCTCGCGAGCGCGTCGTCGGGGGAGTCGTAGATCACGTCGCCGCCGGTGGCCTTCCGGCCGGGAGTGCAGGCGGCTCCCGCCTCGTCGACGGTGTGGCTGTACTCGACGTCGTAGTAGACGCCGGTGGTCTTCGGGTTGCCGCCGGTCATGATGGCCGTGCCGCCCGGGTCGGAGTCCGACGGGTTGGCGGACAGCGCATTCGTGTACTCGCGGCCGTGGCGGGTCAGGCGCGCGAGCGTCGAGTGCGGATGCCGGGCGACGTACCAGTCCAGGTCGCTCTGGTGCATCCCGTCGATCGAGATCAGCAGGACGTGCGACGACCGGCGGACGGTGGGCCGGTGGACGGCGGCCGTCGCGCTGCCGACTCCGCCGGCGAAGGCCGCGGCGACCAGAGCCGCGATGCTCGTGGCGGTGACGATCGCCCGAGTCCTCGTCTTTGCGCTCATTCGGGGTTCTCCCTCTCGGTACGGGTGACGGCGTCGCTGGTGGCGCCTGGGGGGATCACTCGCACACCCTGCCCAACCTGGTGAGTGGACGTGAACACCGGCGGACGCGCGGGTGACGGGCCGACGAATCGGGGCTGGTTCTCCACCGGTGCTTTCCGAGGTGTTTGCTGGGTGTCCCGTGCGGTGGTCGTCTGGTATTCGCCGCCGCACGGGTCTACCTTGAATCTCGGTTCTGGGGTCGCCAGACCGGCACCCCACGTGCTTGGGGAAGGTGGACAGACATGTTCCAGAGACGAGTCGTTCTTCTCGCCGCAGCGACGACGGCCGGGTTGGTCCTGGCCGGTATCGGCGGAGCGGGTGCGTATGCCGCACCGCCGTCGCCGCCGCCGACCGGCTATGTCGCACAGGCGACTCCCACCGTCACGGCGACCCTCGTCGGAACGACGCGGCTGGACTTCGGCGGCATGGCCGGCGGCGGTTCGGCGGTCAGCGGTTCGACGAAGCTGCCGGCGACGATCCCGGCGAGCAGGATGCCGCACACGCCCGACGTGGGTGACAAGGCATCCGCCACGACGGCCAAGCACGCCTCCGTGTCGCGGGTCGGGATGAAGGCGAATCCGATCAACCCGACGGTCGCCGGGCAGCCGGTCGCCGGCGCGACGGCGAACCTCTCGGCGAGCGTCGCCGGACTGAACGCCTTCGACCAGGGCATCACCCACCCCGTCTACGACAGCTCGGGGCATCCGCTGTCGCTTCCCGGCGTGGACATCGAGCCGCCGGATCAGGGCGTGTGCGCCGGCAACGGGTACGTCATGGAGATCAACAACGTGGTCGCACGCGTGTTCTCCGCGAACCTCACCGGCGGCACCAAGGCGGCGCCGATCGAGAGCCTGTTCAAGACCCCGGAGGTCTTCGGCGCCGCCGGCGACGGCAGCTTCTCCATCCAGGGTGACCCGCGCTGCTTCTACGACGCGCAGTCCGGCCGCTGGTTCGCGAGCCAGCTGTGGCTCGACGAGAACGACGCGACCGGCTACGGCTGGGCGGGGACGTTCGTGGCGGTGAGTACGTCCGGCGACCCGAACGGCACCTGGAACGACTACTTCGTCCCGGACGCCTACAACGCCACGGGGACCTCGACCTGCAACAACCTGCCGCCGACGGACCCCTCCGCGAACCCGTGCCTCGGCGACCAGCCGCTGCTCGGCGTCGACGGGGCATCCGTGCAGATCTCGACCAACGAATACTCCGTGTTCCGCTCGAACCCGGCTGCCCAGGCAGGGCTGTACTTCCTGAGCAAGGCGGCGATGGTGGCGGGAGCGAAGTCGGTGTCGACGCTGTTCTCGGCGGTCGGTGCGACGGTCGCGGCGCCGGGAGCGGGGCCCTGGTACTCCCTGACGCCGGCCCAGGCGCCCGACGGGCGCTACTCGACCGCGAACGGCGGGACATCCTATGCGCTGAGCGCGCTGGACTTCGTGAACGCGGGGGACAACCGCATCGCGGAGTGGGCGTACACGAACACGAGCGCGGTCGATCACGGCGGCTCGGTGAAGATCTTCGAGACGACGCTCTCGTCGGGGCAGTATGCGGCCCCGCCCCTGCCGACCGTCGCGCAGAAGACGGGCTCCGTGCCGCTCGCGCTCGTGTGGAACAGGCTCAACGGCGCGAAGAAGAACTCGCCGCTCCCCGAGGGCGGGATCGCGACGAACGACGACCGGATGGGATCGGTCACGGTCGACCCCAGCACGGGCGCCCTGCTCGGTGCGCTGAACACCGGGGTGAACCAGCCGCGAACAGGTTCCACGGCGCTCGTCCAGGGCGGCATCGCGTACTTCGTCACGACGCCGGTCTGGGGTGCGACGGGACTCGTGCCCGGCAGCGTCACCACCGGGTACATCGCCCCGGCGGGGGCGAACGCCGTCTATCCGGGCGTGGCGGTCGCGGCATCCGGCGCGGGCGTCATCGGCTACACGCTGACCGGCAGCGCGTACTATCCGAGCCAGGCGTACACGGTCATCCGCAGCGGTGACCAGGTCGGGAGCGTCGTGCACGTCGCCCGGTCCGGCGTCGGTCCGCAGGACGGATTCAGCGAGTACCAGGACATCGGCACCGGGCTGTACTCGCCGCGCTGGGGCGACTACGGCGCCGCCGTCGCCCACGGCAGCACGATCACCTTCGCGGGCGAGATGATCGGCCAGTCCTGCACGAGCACGCAGTTCGCGTCGGACTTCACGTGCGGCGGGACGCGGGATCTGTTCGCGAACTGGGGGACCGGGGTCAGCACCCTGTCGGTGCCGTAGATCGGGACGGCGACGGGCCTGCGCTCTCGTGAGTGCGGCCCGTCGCCGTCGCGTCATCCGCCGAGGTACAGTTCGCCGACGGGGACCGGCGTCGTCAGCACGTTGCCGGGTTGCGCGAGCGGGCACGCCCAGGCGGGGTCGTAGGCACAGGACGGGTTGTAGGCGAAGTTGAAGTCGATCACGATCGTGCCGGCTTCAGCGTCGAGCCCGAGGTCGGCGCCCTTGATGGTGTCGATCAGGTAGCGTCCGCCGCCGTAGGTGCCGCCGGGTCTTCCGGCGAGGGCGTCGCGCACGGGGATGAAGATCCCGCCGCCGTAGGACGCCAGGCGCCAGACGTCGAGGGAACCGACCTCCGGCAGGTCCACCCGGCCGATCCGCTCGAAGGGGACGATGCCGTCCGTGCCGGTGGCGAACTCGAAGCCTCCCGGTTCGGCCGGGAGGATCGGGGTCTCGAAGCGCCACTGCGGGTCGTACGGCGCGACGGCGAGCCCGCGGAACCCGGCCCGGTCCTGCGCGAGCAGGGGAGTGGCGGGATGCCGCCCCATCAGGTCGTCCCGGCCTGCCCGCCACAGGTCGTGCGCGGCTTCGGGGCTGCGCGCCTCACGAACCCTCGCGTAAAGGGCGAACACGCGCCGCCGCCAGTCGGCGACCTCGAGGGCGGTGCGGGCAGACGGTGGTGTCATCGGGCCAGGCTACGCGCACGTGGTCGGTCGGGGTCAGCCGTCGTGGTGCTCGCCGTGATCGGCGCGGGTGTACTTGCCGGGCCGCTCGGAGGGATCGTGGAGCTGGGGGTTCTCCTCGGTCGAGACATAGTCTCCGACGCCGGCCTCCTCGTCGGTCGTCCGCTCGGTGCGGGTGTACTCGCCGGCGACCCGCCGCACCTCGGGGCCTTCGCCGTCGACCTCGGTGTACTTGCCAACGAGGTGGTCTCGCACCTCGTCGTCGGACGCCGCCGACGTCGGCTGCTCTTCGGGCTCTTCGCGGTGCTCGGATTCAGACATCATCACTCCCTCGCTCGTGGGCTTGGTCGTCGCCTCGCATCGACGTCTCGGCCCCACCCTACGCCCGCGTGTGCCCGTGCCGGCCGGTTGCCGGGATCCTCCTCAGTTCGTCGACAGCGAGGCGACGCACGGCGCGGTGCCGGTGATGTCGACGACCACGGCGAGGTGCTCGATCGTGCCCGCGCGGTCTTTGCCCTGCACCTCATAGACCCAGTAGCCGTCGTCGGTGCCGCTCGCCGGCTTCGCGCCGACGGTTCGCACGGCTGTGAACGGCAGGTAGCTCGGCTTCTTCACTCCGGCCTCCCAGCCGAACCAGTCGCCGTGACCGCAGATCCCGGTGGCGTAGCGGTCGTTCGCCGCGTAGCCGCGCGCGAACGACTGAGCGAGCGTCATCCAGGCGCGGTGAACGTCGGTCGCACGCGTGGCCGGCGTCGTGGCGGTGATCGTGCTGGCCACCCGCGTTCCGCCGGCCGTCGCCGGTCGCTGATCCTGCAGCAGGCCGACGGTGAAGCAGGAGATCAGCAGAGTGACGGCCAGGGATGCCCCGGCGATCGCCCAGGCGAGGCGCTCGCGTCGTCGGTGACGGGAGAGGGGATCAGCTCGCAGGTCGGAGCGGGTCGGTGGCATGCGACCATCCTGCGTCCACCGGATCGGCGTTGCCTGGATCCGGGCTGGATGCCCGGTGTCGGTTGACAACGCGTCCTTCGCATCACACAATAAATGTCACGACATGCATGTCGTAACATCTATTGGAGGAGTCATGAACCCTGTGAAGCGCGTTTCGGTGATCAGCACCGGGAGCGTCCGCATCCGTCCGGAGCACGTCGAGTCGAACGGCACCCCGCTGATGTGGTGGTTGAACACGTCGCGCCGCTGGACCGACCCGCGGCCGATCAACGTGTACGTGATCGAGCACGAGAAGGGCCTCGTGCTGTTCGACACCGGGCAGGATCGCCGCTCGGTCACCGAACCCGCGTACTTTCCCGGCGGATTCGTCGGGCGCAGCTACCGGCGCCTGGCGACGTTCGACATCCCGGAAGACGCCACCCTCACCGCGCAGCTGAGCGCCCGCGGGTACGACATCGCCGACGTGCGCGTCGCGATCCTGTCGCACCTCCACCAGGATCACATCGGGGGCCTGCGCGAACTCCCCGACTCGGCGCAGGTCCTGGTGGACGGCGGCGAGCTCGCCTCGGTCGACCGGCGGTTCGCCGTGCTCGACGGGCTGATGCGCGACCACATCCGGCTGCCGGGCATCGTCTGGGTGGCGGTCGACCCGCAGCCCGTCCGCGACGACACCATCGCGCCGTTCACGCACGCGCACGACGTGATGGGCGACGGGTCGCTCCTGCTGCTGCCCACGCCGGGCCACACGCCCGGATCGACCTCCCTGCTCCTGCGCAGCGGGGGGATGCCGCCCATGCTGTTCGTCGGAGACCTCACCTACGACGCGGAGCTTCTGGCCGCCGATCGGGTTCCCGGCGTCGGCAACCGCACGGCGCTGCACGCGACGAGCCGGCGGGTCAATGAGCTGGTGGCGCGATACCCTGGCATGCCTGTTCTTGCAGCGCACGACCCGGCCGCCGCCGGTGTTCTCGCGGAGGCGCTGCTGCAGCACGAGGAGTGATCGGTGAGAACTGCGGAAGAGCTTCGGTATCTGATCCTCGCCGCACAGCGCGAGGGCAACCGCCGGCTGGCTGCGGCCCTGGCACCGATCGGTCTCACCCCGGCGCAGTCCGAGGCGCTGCGCATCATCGAAGACCACGGCCCGCTCGCCCTGAACCAGCTCGGCGACATGCTGGTCTGCGACAGCGGCACGAGTCCGAGCCGGATCGTGGATCGGCTGGTCGTCGCCGGTCTTGTGCAGCGCTCGCCCGGGGAGCACGATCGGCGCCAGGTGCGGCTCACCATCACGCCGCAGGGCGAGTCCCGGGCGGCTCACGTGCGGGCCATCGAAGATGAGCTCTCCGATGCGATCGACGGCGCACTCGACGGCGTCGACACCGAGATGCTCGTGCGGTTCCTTCGTGGTGTGACGCAGGGCTCGCCCGCGGGCAACGCCCTGGACCGCCGGCTCGCCGCCGAGGAGTCCGCGACCTGATCACGCACGAACAGTTGCGCGCGCCGCGCGCAAGGGGTCGGTGCGTCAGTTCGTCTGGATGTGCGAACCCGGGCGAGCGGAGTGTCGGGTCTTGGCGGGACGCACTCGAACGTCGTTGACGCCGTGTTCACGTTGCCACCATGCTGGCCGAGCGCAAAGCGGCGCAGAGAGAGGAGTCGGCGTGAGCGACACATCACGTCTCAAGAGCAACGCCGTCGGGCTCGGCGGAGCGGTCATCATGTCCGCCGCCCTGATGGGCCCGGCGGTTTCCGTGTACTTCAACCCTCAGGTGGTGGCGGGCGGCGCCGGAGCGGCGATGCCGTTCACGTTCCTCGTGGCCATGGTGATCATGCTCATCGTCGCCGGCAGCATCTCGGAGATGGCGCGGGCCCTTCCGAGCGCGGGCTCCTTCTACACCTACGTGGCCAACGGGATCGGCCCGAAGAGCGGGTTCGTCACCGGTGGGCTGATGTTCGTCGCGTACGCCCTGCTCGTCCCCGCCGAACTCGCGCTGATCGGCTACTACACGACCGACCTGCTCGCGGGGTACGGCATCCACATCTCCTGGGTCGTGGTCTCGGCCCTGTTCACCGTGCTCATGGTCATCCTGTCGCTGCGCGGCATCTCCGGATCGCTGCGCACCGCCGCGACGCTCTTCACCATCGAGGTGGCGATCATCGTGCTGCTCAGCATCATCGTGCTCGCCAAGGGCGGTGCGGACGGCATCACGTTCGCTCCGCTCAGCCCGGCGTCCTCGCCCACGGGCCTGGCCGGCATCGCGATGGGCCTGACCTTCGGCATCCTCTCGTTCGTGGGATTCGAGGCGGCGACGACCCTCGGCGAGGAGGTGCGCAAGCCGCACCGCAACGTGCCGCGCGCCATCATCCTGTCGCTGGTGTTCGTCGGTCTCATCTACCTGTTCTGCACGTTCGCGGAGATGAACGGGTTCGGGGTCGACAACGTCGACAAGCTCACCAGCGACGGCGCGCCGTTCACCACCCTCGCCAAGATGTACGCCCCGTGGATGCAGATCCTCGTCGGTCTGGCCGGCATCTCGTCGATCTTCGCCGTGACCATGAACACCAACAACGGCGTGGTGCGCATCATCTTCGCGATGGGCCGGGAAGGCCTCCTCCCCAAGCCCCTGAGCAAGGTGCACCCGGAGCACAAGACGCCGACCGTGGCGATCTGGTTCGTGGCCGCCGTGTCGGTGGTGCTCACCTTCGGTGTCGGCCTCATCACCGGCCCGTTCAACGCCTACGTCGACCTCGGTTCGATCCTCACCCTCGCGATCATCCCGGTGTACATCCTCACCGCGGTCGCCTGCATCCGGCACTTCTCGCGGACGCGCCGCGCGGAGCGGAACGTCTTCAAGCACATCGTCATCCCGGTGCTCGGCATCCTGGTGCTGATCATCCCGATCGTCGGCCAGGTGTACCCGGCGCCGGCGATGCCGCTGACGCTGTTCCCCTACCTGGTGCTGCTGTTCATCGTCGTGATGTCGGTGATCGCGTGGCGCATCGGCAAGACGCACCCCGAGACGCTCCGGCGCGCCGGCACCGTGATGGCGGCCGGCGAGACCGAAGAGGAACTCGCCGAGGCCGACGCGCGACAGGCCGACAAGATCGACGAGCTCGGCTGATGGGCGGCCTCGACCTATCGACGGCGGAACGGCTGGTCGAGGCCGCCGTCGCGCACGCCCGGACCCTCGACGTGCAGATCAGCGCGGCGGTGGTGGATGCCGGCGGCCATCTCGTCGCCTTCGCCCGTATGGACGGCGCCGAGGTGGCCGGTCCCACCCTCGCCGTCGACAAGGCCTACACCGCCGTCGCGCAGAGCACCCCGACCGATGAGCTGGCGGTGCTCTGCGCTCCCGGCGGCCCGCTGTTCGGGCTGCAGGCGAACGGCGGCGGACGCTACGTGATCTTCGGCGGCGGCATCCCGCTTCGGGAGAACGGTGCGGACGGCGGGCGCATCGTCGGAGGAGTGGGCGTCAGCGGAGCGGCCGTGGAGGATGACACGGCCTGCGCCCGCGCGGCCGTCGCGGCTTTCGCGCGATCACCCACCGGTGTTCCGCTGTCCTGAATGACGGCGATCGGTTCGGTCCAGGACAGCGGAACACGCGACCGACGACGCATCCACGCCTTCCCCCGACGGCAGCCGTCAACATGCGCTTGGTTCAGGGGGCGGCGACCAGGGCTTGGGGTGCGGCCTGTTTCGTCCGGGTTCTGATCCACTGCAACTGGACCGTGGTCTGCTTCTGGCAGGTCTGTGCCGCGTCGAGCAGTTCGCGGTCGGGGAGGGCCTGGGCGACCTGGGTGATGATCGTCCAGGTCGTGTCGACCATGGTGGCGAGCAGGAACAGGTCCTGGAGGTCGCGGAGCAGTCCGAGGGGCCCCGTCCGCGCCGCATCGAGGCCGCCGTGGTGGAGCTGCTCCGGTTCGTCATCGGCCGGTGCGGTTCCGTACCGGTCGAGCGCGGGCCGCAGGCGTTCGACGTGGTCGTCGCACTGGTCGGCGAGGGAGAGGCAGAGGAAGTGGATGTCGGGCTCGTCGCCGTGCCCGCGGGCGACCTCGCGGAACGATCGGGCGAGCGTGCGCTCGGCCTCGAGCAGCAGCGTCAGATACACCGGGAGTTTCATCGCGCAGGTCCGATGTGGTCGATCCGGACGGCGGCGGTCTTGAACACGGGTTGTTTGGAGACCGGGTCCCATTCGGTGATGGTGAGTTCGTTCGCAGCGGTCGGATGCCGTTCTTCGGCGCCTTCCGGGGCGTCCCAGTAGCCGTAGTGGAAGGGGGCGAACACCGTGCCGGCGGCGATGTCGGCGACTCGGAGCGGTGCCACGATGCGTCCGCGTCGAGAGCGGACCTCGACGAGCTCGCCGTCCTCGAATCCGTGGGCTTCGGCATCCGTCGGGGAGATCTCGACCCAGACCGCGGGGGCGGCATCCGCGAGCTCCGGGGCGCGACCGGTCTTCGTCCGGGTGTGGAAGTGGTAGACGGATCGCCCGGTGGTGAACCGGAAGGGGTATGCGTCGTCGGGTGGTTCGTGCGGGCCGGCGTACGGCGCCGCCTTCAGCAGTGCGCGGCCGTCCGGTCGGAGGGCTGTGAACGCCTGCTCGCCGACGCTCGCCCCGGTGAGCAGGTCGTGCCCGTACGTCTCGCAGTCGTCGACGTGCGTCGGGAAGACGGCGTCGGCGTAGAGGCGGTCGACGCTCTGCTCCTCGCCCTCCCGGCGTGGCCAGCGCACGCCGCTGTGCGATCGCAGGTCGTCGTAGGAGATGCCGGTGTAGTCGCACGGCCGCCCGCGGGAGCACTCCTGCCACGCGCGGTATACGTCTTCGGGGCCGTCCCACGGCAGAAGCTCGCGGCCGTCGTCGCGGCGGAAGTCCATCCTCCGTGCGTAGTCGAGGAAGATCGCGAGGTCGGAGCGTGCCTGGCCGGGCGGATCCACGGCCTTCTCGGACAGGTGCACGGTGCGGGTGGCGTTCGTGAACGTGCCGGTCTTCTCACCCCACCCCGCCGCGGGCAGCACCACGTCCGCCAGCTCCGCGGTCTCGGTCAGATAGAGGTCCTGCACCACGACGAAGGCTCCGGATGCGCGGAGGATGTCGCGGATGCGGGCCAGCTGCGGCATCGACACCGCCGGGTTCGTGGCCGAGATCCAGAGGAACCGGATCGATCCCTGCTCCACGTAGCGGAACAACTGCAGGGCGTGCGTCGGATCCGCCCAGTGCGGGATCTTCAGCGGATCCACGCCCCACAGCGCGGCGAGTTCCGCGACGTGGTCCGGGTTCTCCCAGTTGCGGAATCCCGGCAGGTCGCCGTCGGCGCCGCACTCCCGGTTGTTCTGCGCGGTCGGCTGGCCGTTCATCTGCAGGATGCCGGCACCCGGCCTGCCGAGCATGCCTCGCAGCAGGTGGAGGTTGTTCACCTGACACGCGGATGCCGTCGCCTGCGACGACTGGTAGAAGCCCTGCAGCACGGTCGAGAGGACGCGCTCGGCCGTGCCGAAGATGCGCGCGGCGCGGCGGATGCCGTCGGCGTCCACCCCGCAGACCTCTGCAGCCCTCTCCGGCGTCCACTCCTCGGCATTCTCGCGCAACTCGTCGAGACCGAGCGTGTGGGCGGCGACATACGGCTCGTCGACCCAGTCGTTCTGCAGCACCTCGCGCACGAGGGCGAGCATGAGGGCGAGGTTCGTTCCCGGCCGCACCGCGAGGTGGACGTCCGCGACCCGGGCGACGGGCGTCTCCCGCGGGTCGACCACGACGATCCGGGGCGGGTTTGGGCCGGCGAGCCGGTCGAGCACCCGCGACCACAGCACGGTCTGGGTCGCGGCCATGTTGTGTCCGTACAAGAACAGGGCCTCGCACTCGTCGACGTCTTCGTAGCAGGCGGGCTGGCCGTCGGCGCCGAACGTCTCCTTCAAGGCCGAAGCGGCCGTGGCCGTGCACAGGCGAGTGTTGCCGTCCATGTGCGGGGTTCCGATCCCGGCCTTGCCCAGCACCGCGAGAGCGTAATACTCCTCGAGGAACAGCTGCCCGCTCGTGTAGAAGCCATGACTCAGCGGGCCCACCTCGTCCAGGAGCGCACGGCTGCGCCGGACGATCCGGCCCATCGCCTCGTCCCAGCTCGCCGGCACCAGCTCCCCGCCCTCACGGACCAGGGGAGTGGTCAGCCGGTCGGCGTTCCGCATCCCCTGCCAGCTCGCGTAGAGGCCCTTGGGGCCGAGCCGACCCCGGTTGATCGCGTCGTCCGCCCGTCCGCGGATGCCGACCATCCGGCCGTCCTTCACGGCGATGTCGCACCCGCATCCGCTGCTGCACAGAACGCACGCCGACCGCACCCATCTGTCGACGTCGTGCTCGCTGAGACCGTCGGCGAGCGCCGTGTCCACCCGGGTCGGCCACGGTTCGCCCCGGCCGAAGGGCTTTCGTCCACCCCAGATGTCGGCGGTCCGATCAGGCTGCGGCATCGTCTTCGTCACCATGTGCGCATCGTGCGGTGCGGCCGCGATGCCCGGGGAGGGCCTTGACAGTCGGCCGACGGCATCCATACCATCGAGGCGAGACGTGACTACGGGGTCGGCGCGCCGACTCTCGCGGGTGCCTCAGCGGACACGACCGGCGCTTCCGTGCTCATGTCATTCGGACGCCGACGGCGACGCAGGCTTGCCGTCGCAAGCGCGGCGACCCACACCGCGATCAACAGCGCGACGATCCCGATGCCCGCGGTGCCCAGGTCGATGCTTCCCACCCAGTCCCAGAATCCGCCATCCAGGTGGAACCGGTCGCCGAGGAGACTCGCGAACTCGAGTGTGCCGACGATCAGCGCGACCGCCACCGACAGGGCCGTCACCGACAGGTTGTAGCGCATGCGCCGCCCGGGCTTGTCGAACGCCCAGCCGTACGCGAACCGCATCACCAGTCCGTCGGCCGTGTCCAGGAGCGACATCCCCGCGGCGAACAGGATCGGCAAAGCCAGCATCGCGTACCAGGGCATGCCCGCCGCAGCGCTGGAGGCTGCCACGACGAGGAGGGCGATCTCGGTCGCGGTATCGAATCCGAAGCCGAACAGGACGCCCAGCGGATACATCTGCCACGGGCGGCGGATGGACCGCACCGCGCGGCCGAACAGGCGCACGAGCGGACCCCCGCCGAGCGCAGCCTGATCGGCCTGCTGCGCGGTGACGCGTCCTGCGCGCACCGCCCGGAAGGTGCGCAGGCCGGCGACCAGAAGCACCAGGTTGATCGCCGCGATGGCGTAGAGGAACAGGCCCGACACGCCCGTTCCGATGAGGCCCGTGACATGGTGGAGTGTCGACGAGTCGTCCTCGATCGGTGCGATCAGGGCGCGCGCCCCGAGCGCGAGGGCGACCGTGAGTCCGAACACGACACTCGAGTGGCCCAGCGAGAACCAGAATCCGACCGACACCGGGCTGCGACCGTCGCCGACCAGCTTGCGGGTGGTGTTGTCGATCGCAGCGATGTGGTCCGCGTCGAACGCGTGCCGAAGCCCGAGCGTGTAGGCGGTGAGCCCCAGCCCCAGCGCGATGGGATGGCCGTCGGCATCGGGCGCGCTGAACAGCAGTAGGACGCCGGCCACGTGCAGGACCACGATGGCGGCGGCCATCCGGGCGACGGGCCATCCCACTGCTCTCACTGTCCTTCCGGGTCAGGAGTTTTCAACGATTTCTGCAGCCTAGCTCCCGCGGCCCTCGCGTCGGAGCCACCACATGAGGAGCACGAGCGGGATGACGAGGCCTCCGATCCCGTACACGATGAAAGGCACGACCCCGGTCATGTGTTCGACGAGCCAGGAGAAGTTCTGACCGAAGAACCCGGTGATGAAGGTCAGCGGCAGGAACACCGTCGCCAGCACGGTCAGTCGCTCCATCGTGGCGTTCTGCCGGACGCCGACCCGTGTCTGCTCGACGGAGAGCACCGACAGGTTCGCCTCCAGCACCGTGCCGAGGAGGTCGCGCTGCGCCGCCACCTCCTCGTTGATCAGCGTGAGGTGATCCTGGACGTCGCGCAGATACGGCTGCAGCGCAGGGGCGAGGGATCCGCGCTCCACCGTCGACACGACGTTGAGCAGGGGATGCACCGCGCGGTAGAAGTCGGTGGCCTCGCGTCGCAGCGAGTAGATGCGCTCGGTGGGGGCCGCACTGCCCGAGAAGACGGTCGCCTCGATCTCGTCGATGTCGTGTTCGAGGCCCGCGACGACGGGCGCGTAGCCGTCCACGACCTGGTCGAGGATGGCCCACAGCACCGCCGAGGTGCCGGCGGCCAGGAGCTCGGGACGCTGCTCCAACCGCAGCCGTGCGTCGTGCAGTTCACTGGCGACGCCTTGGCGCACGGTGATGACGAAGGTCGGGGCCAGGAACACGCTGATCTCGCCGAAGTCGACCTCCTCGGCCGCGTCGTCGTAGCGGGCGGTGCGCAGGATGACCAGGCGAACATCCTCGTTGTAGGTCTCGAACTTGGGGCGCATGTGGAAGGTCTGGGCATCCTCCACGGCCAGCTCGTGCAGCCCGAAGACGTCGCGCACCTGCCTGAGTTCGTCGGGTCCCGGCTCGAACAGGCCGAGCCACGCGAACCCACCCGTCTCGCAGAGGGCGGCGGCCTCGTCCAGCAGAAGCTGTCCCTCGCCTTGCCTGCGACCGTCCACGTAGTGTGCGCAATCGACGATCATCCTGCACCTCCTTTGAACTTGTTGTTCCCAGGCCGTCCCATCACATCCCTCGGCGGCGCGCAGCGCAAGACCTCGGACTCGCGCTGCGGGCGGCGGCCTTGCGCCGCAGACGAGCAGCGGCGAGACGCTCGTGTGTGACGATGACAGGGTGAGTCTCCGCATAGCCGCTGTCCAGGCCGAAGCCCAAACCGGCGAAGTGGAACAGAACGTCCTGAAGGCTGCCGGCTACATCCGTCAGGCAGCATCAGAGCTCGTCGACGTCATCGTGATTCCCGAGGCGTTTGTCACGGGCTACGACGACGACGCCTTCGCCGGACCTTTGCCGTCATCAAGGGAGTTGAGCTGGCTCGCCCCCGTTCAGCAAGCCGTCGACGAGACGGGCATGACCGTTGTCCTCAACACCGCGCTCGCTCGCGACGACATCAGGACCCTCACTGACGTGGTGGTGTTTCCCGGCGGCTTCCCGGTTCTGGCTTATGACAAGCAACACCTCTACGAGAGCGAGCGGACGATCTTCAGTCCCGGGAACCATGGGTTCTCGCTAGCCGTGAGCGGCATGGAGTTGGGATTGTCGGTCTGCTACGACGCCAATTTTCCTGAACATGCCGCTGCGGCAGCCGCGAACAACGTATCCGTGTATATCAACAGCGGCGCCTACTTCCCGGGCGGAGAACACCGTCGCGACCTGCACTACGCAGCTCGAGCTCTCGACAACGGCATGTATGTCGTGTTCAGGGGACTCGTCGGGGGGACGAAGGAGTTCATCGGCGGCTCCGCCATCTTCGACCCAGCCGGTCGACGCATCGCCCACGTTCCCGCTCGCGAGGGTCTCGCAGTAGCCAGCATCGACCCCACGGTGATCACGCGGACACGCGCCGACCAGCGAATGTGGACCGACCGTCGCGCGAACCTCGGTAGCTACGATCGTCGCGGAGCACTCCCGCCGATCTCCTCATCAAAGGCCCGGCAGGGCTGAGCGCTGCCGGGCGCCCGCGTCGACGGTCGCGCACTCTGGAGGCGATGGCTCGCCCGAGCGTGCGGGCGTCCAGACTTGGACGCGACGGCGGGAGTCGAACCCGCAACGCTGGCCGGTATGAACCGGAGCCCGGGACCGCCCGGATCGCCGCGATGAAGGCCACGTTACCGTGTGGATTCCATGACACCTCGGTGAACGTCCGATGGTTTCCCACTGTGTCGGCGGATGACGGCGCGCTTGCCACCTGATCGGCGCCGTTATGCTGAGCGGATGACGATTGCGATGAGGCGGGGCGTCACCGCGATCATCGTGTTCGCAGCGCTGCTGCTGGTGGGTGTCTGGGTGTCGGTCCGGGTGCCCCCGTACGCGGTCGGACCAGGAGTCGTGCCGGATGCCGCGCACGTCTGGTCGGCCCGCATCCTCCTCGTCCTCACCCTCGCCTGGATCGTCATCGGCATCATCTCGGCGCGCACCAGCCTCGTCGGTCGTCCGGGTGCGAGCGCCGCCCGGGCATCGTGGATCGCGGCATCCCGTCCCTGGCGGGCCCGCGAGTCGACGCTCGGGATGCTGCAGCTCGACCGCGTGCTGCTGCTCGTCATCCCCGGCGGGATGCTGGCCGTCACCCGCGTGCTGCAGTCGTCGGCCGGGTCCATCGCGCAGCTGGTCGTCACCTTCGGCGGGTGGGTCGTGTTCGTCGTCGTCGCCGAGCTGTGGATGCGCGGGCGATCGCCGTGGGCGCTCATCGCCGCCGTCGCCGGCGTCGTGGTGCTGCGCTGCACCCTGACCCTGCTGCCGCTCTCGTTCGGCTTCCCGTACGGCGAGGCAGTGACGCGCATCTACATGGCGCTGTCGACCGCGGGCTTCCTCTGGACGTTCGTCGCCGCCGCGTGGTCGCTCTTTCCGCGGTTCGGCCCGCGCCGCGGCATCGGCATCGTGATGGCCGCCGCCGGCGCCGGGCTCACGGTGACGTGCGCCGTGATCGCGCTCATCGGACCGGCCCAGGTGCTCGAAGGCTGGATCGACCACGTCAGCCCGCTGCCCTGGGGCCTCGGGCGCATGATCGGGATCGCGAACCTCCTCGGGTCGGTGACGACCGCGGTGTGGTCGCTCGCGCTCTCGGGCCTGGTGGTGGGTCTTGTCGGCGTGGTGCTCGCCCTGCCCGAACGCACTCGCACCGCGCTTTAGCCGTCGGAGCTATTGCGCCCAGCGGGCGTCGTCGGTGCGCACGATGTCTTTGCCCAGCGGCATGAGCGAGATCGGCACCATCTTGAAATCGGCGATGCCGAGCGGGATGCCGATGATCGTGATGCACAGGGCGATCCCCGACGCGATGTGCGCAAGGGCGAGCCACCACCCGGCGAGGATGACCCAGATCACATTGCCGAGGAATGATCCGACCCCGGCATCCGGCTTGGGCACGATCGTGCGGCCGAACGGCCACAGCGCGTAGTTGGCATTGCGGAACGACGCGATCGCCCACGGGATCGTGATGATCGGGATGCACAGGAGAACACCCGCCACCAGGTAGGCGAGGAAGAGCCAGAAGCCGGCGAAGACCAGCCAGATGATGTTCAGCAGCGTGCGCACCCCTCCATTCTGGTCGAGGGCTCCGACACCGGGACCGGGGGTAGCCCCCCGATCCCGCCCCGGGCATCCGCCTATTCGGCGTCGACCAGGAACCGCGAGTACGCCACCAGGGTCAGGAACGCGGGGAAGTCCTCCGCGAGCGCGACCTCGCGGAACACCTCGGCGGCGTCATCGAACCGGTCACCGCTCGAGCGGTCGACCTCGTCCACCACCACGGCGATGAGCGCCTCGATGCGGGCGCGGGTGATCGGGGCGCCGTCCTCGGTGGTGCTGCCCTGGCGGACCCACTGCCACACCTGCGAGCGGGCGATCTCGGCCGTCGCGGCATCCTCCATGAGGTTGTCCAGCGCGACGGCGCCGAGCCCGCGCAGCCATGCCTCGATGTAGCGGATCGCCACCGACACGTTGTCGTGCACGCCCCGCGACGTGATCGGGCGGTCGATGCGGACATCCAGCAGCTGCGCCGCGGCGACGTGCACGTCGTCGCGCAGCCGGTCGACCTGGTTGGGGCGCTCGCCGAGCACGGCGTCGAACTCGGCACGGGCGGCCGGGATGAGGTCGGGGTGCGCGACCCAGGTGCCGTCGAAGCCGTCGCCGGCCTCACGGCGCTTGTCGGCGGACACCTTCTCGAACGCGCGGGCGGTGACCTCGGGGTCGCGGCGGTTCGGGATGAAGGCGCTCATGCCCCCGATCGCGAACGCGCCCCGCCGGTGGCAGGTCGCGACGAGCAGCTCCGTGTACGCGCGCATGAACGGCACCGTCATGGTGACCTCGCTGCGGTCGGGCAGCACGAACGCGGCACCGCGGTCGCGGTAGTTCTTGATGATCGAGAAGATGTAGTCCCAGCGTCCGGCGTTCAGGCCCGCGCAGTGGTCGCGCAGCGCGTACAGGATCTCCTCCATCTCGAACGCGGCCGGCAGGGTCTCGATGAGCACCGTGGCGCGGATCGTGCCGTGCGGGATGCCGGCATACTCCTCGCTGAACGAGAACACGTCGTCCCACAGCTTCGCCTCCTCCGAGCTCTCCAGCTTCGGCAGGTAGAAGTAGGGCCCGCGGCCGGCGGCGATGAGGGCCTCCGCGTTGTGGAAGAAGTACAGCCCGAAGTCGACGAGGGATCCGGATGCCGCAGCACGCTGTCCGTCCGCGGAGATGTGCTGCACGTGCTGTTCGGGCAGGTGCCAGCCGCGCGGGCGCATCACGATCGTCGGGGTGCGCTCGGCGGTGACGCGATACTCTTTGCCGTCGGCGTTCGTGTGGGTGAGCTGCCCGCGGATCCCGTCGTACAGGCTCAGCTGCCCCTCGATGACGTTGGTCCAGGTGGGGCTGGTGGCATCCTCCTGGTCGGCGAGCCACACCCGCGCCCCGGAGTTGAGCGCGTTGATCGTCATCTTCGGATCGGTGGGGCCGGTGATCTCCACGCGGCGGTCCTCGAGTCCGGGACCCGCGCCGGCGACCCGCCACCGGGCGTCGTCGCGGATGTGCGCGGTGTCGGCACGGAACCCGAAGTCGGCGCCGGCGCCGATCTCAGCGCGCCGGCGCACCCGCGCCGCGAGCAGCTCGTTGCGGCGGACGCCGAAACGATCGTGCAGTTCGGTCAGGAACGCGAGCGCGGCGGGGGAGAGGACCTCGTCGTAGCGTGCCCGGAGCGGGCCGCCGACCTCGATCGCTCCCCGGGTGGTGGTGTCGGTGTCCATGGCGGTCCTCCTCAGGGCGGTGGCGGGTGGTCTGCCTCCACTCTGTGTGAGGATCGGGGCTGGTTGTGTCGGTTCGGGGGCGGAAGTTTGCCCGTTCTTCTGTTTTCCGGTAGTCGATGATGTTACGCGCGGCTGAGGGCCCGCGCGCCGACGGCGATGTAGAGGGCCGCGTCGGCGACGAAGCCGACCGACATCGCGAACGACAGCCATCCGCTGTCGGTGATCATCGTGCCCACCCCGGCGAGGAAGGTCAGGATGATCACGATGAACCCCCACAGGGCGGCGCGCTGCGCGACCCCGACCCGGCGGGCGACCAGCCACACCCGGACCGAGACGATGATCAGGCCGATCCCGACGAGGGCGTGGAGGCCGAGCAGGATGCCGGCGACGACCTGCGCGCCGCCGGAGTTCTCCTGGGGCGTGCCGACGAGGTTGGCGCCCATCCCCAGCAGGAATTGCGCGCCCAGCGCACCGAGCGCTTCGCGGGATCGACGGACGAGTGCTTCGGTGGACTGCACCGGCGTGGACATGGCGTCCCCTTTCGTTGACGGATCGCACCGTTCACGCCCCATTGTGTTCCCGTCCCCGCCCGTTGTCATGGGGTGGTCGGAGTACCTGCGCATACTCTCCCCGAAGTACCGGGCGCCTCCGGCCCCGCGCCGGGCACCAGGTGGCAGGATGGGGAACTCGCACCCCGGACCCCGACCCCACATGCGCACACGCACCCGAACCGTCCCCGCCGACCGAGCCGCGCCCGCCCGGTCGCGATGGACCCTGCGCCGCGTGCTGGTCGACGCGCTTATCGTCGTCGCCGCCGCATCCGGAGCGATCGCCCTCTCGCTGTGGCTCACCCCCATGCAGGAGGTGTCCACGGCGGGGCAGACGGTGGGGGTCGGGGTGACCGCGCCGTCGTGGAGCGTGTCAGGACCCGGGCAGCTCGACCTGTTCGGGCAGTCGCTGCCGACCACGATCCAGTTCGACGGGCCGATCCGCCCGCGACTCACCCTGACCCACATCACGCTGTCCGAGCAGCTCAGCCAGTTCGCCGCGACGAAGGATGCCGCAGCGAACCTCGAAGAAGCCCTGATCGGCGGCTGGCAGCGGTTCTTCGTCTGGCAGCTGGTCATCGTCGCCGTCGCCGCGCTCGTGCTGTCCGGTGCCGCCGCGGGCTGGCTGCGCCACGGGTGGCGGGAGACCGGCATCCTCATCGCGGGCACCCTCGTCGTGGCGCTCGCACTCGACCTCGGCGGCGTCATGGTCACCGCGTACAGCACGCCGGCGAAGCTGAAGGGGATCAGCTCGCTGCAGGATCTCGTCGGCGGCTCACCCGCGCCGACCCTGCGCCCGGCCCCGACGAGTCCGGCGCAGACGATCAAAGACGTCGTCGTGGTCGGCGACTCCACGGCGGCGGGGCTCGGTCTGCGGCGCGTGGCGCACGCGACCACGGACGATCGCTGGTGCGGGCGCAGTCAGGATGCCTTCGCCGTCGACCTCGCTCAGGTGAATTCGTGGTCGGTCACGAACCTGGCCTGCAGCGGCGCCACCATCCGCAGCGGCCTGCTCGGATCGCAGCTGATCGGACCGCGCACGATTCCGGCGCAGCTGAAGTCGCCGGCGGTCGCGAAAGCGCAGGCGGTGATCGTGAACATCGGCGCCAACGACGTGCAGTGGACGTCGATGCTGGAGCTGTGCGCGGTGGCGGCATCCTGCTCGGACAACGCCGAACAGGCGTACTTCCAGCAGCAGCTCGCGGCCTTCAGCAGCGACTACCTGCAGCTGCTCGACCAGCTGCAGCTGCTGCCCTCGCACCCGCTCGTGGTGATCAACCTCTACTACGACCCGGTGCCGGGGAGCGTCGCGTGCCTGGCGAAGCAGAACATCACGCCGGACAAGCAGAAGACGCTGCAGGACGACCTCGCCGCGCTCAACGCGATCCTCGCCGAGGGCGCGAAGACGGCGGACTTCGCGACCGCGAGCCCCGACTTCACCGGCCACGGCGTGTGCAGCTCGCAGCCGTACGTGCAGGGCGTCGCCGATCCGGCCCCGTTCCACCCGACGCCGAGCGGCGCGCTGGCGATCGCGCTCGCCGACGAGCACGCGCTGCGGCTGCCGTGATCCCGCTCTTCCGACGGGGCCGATGCGTCGGCATACTGAATGTGAGAAGTGCGTGAGAACGTTCTCAAGACCGGCTCCTGAGTTTGTCGCAGGCCCGAACCCCGCGCTACCGTCGGCCGGTACCCGAGTTTCAATGGATGGGAAACAAACAGGTGGATACGGTCGCGCTCAAGCAGTCCTGGAAACAGGTGGCGGCTCACGGAGACGCCGTTCCGGGCTACTTCTATGCGCACCTGTTCCTCGCCCACCCGGAGACGCGCGACCTCTTCCCGGTCGCGATGGCGGCGCAGCGCGACCGGCTCGTCACGGCGCTCGGCCGCATGGTCAGCAACGTCGACAGCATCGGCGACGTGGTCGGCTACATCGAAGACCTGGGCCGTGACCACCGCAAGTTCGGCACGATCGCCGGGCACTATCCCGCCGTCGGGGCATCCCTCCTCGCGACGCTGAAGCACTTCCTCGGCGACGCCTGGACACCGGAGCTCGCCGGCGACTGGGCCGAGGCGTACAACCTGATCGCCACGACGATGATCACCGCCGCCGAAGGCGCCGAGTCCGAGCCGGCGACGTGGAATGCCGAGGTCATCGCGACCGAACGCCGCGGGATGGATGTCGGCACCGTGACGATCCGGCTCGACGACGACCTCGAATACCGCCCCGGGCAGTCTCTCGCCGTGGAGATCCCGCAGCGGCCGCGGCAGTGGCGGTACCTGTCTCCCACGCAGGGGCCGACGGCGGATCGCACCATCACGTTCCACGTGCAGCTCGTCGCCGGCGGCCAGGTCTCCGGCGCGCTGCTGCGCGACCTCACAGCCGGCGACCGGGTGCGGCTCGGGCCGCCCATCGGGCGCCTGCTGACCCTCCCCGAAGACGAGGACTGGCCCGACCTGCTGCTCGTCGCCGGCGGCACCGGGCTCGCCCCGCTGCTCGCCGTGCTCGACCAGGTCGCCGAGCGGCACCGCGCCACCGGCCGCGGTCCCCGCGTGACGCTGTACCACGGCGTGCGGCACTCGTGGTCGTTCTACGCCAAGCCGGAACTCGCCCGCTACGCCGGCGCTTCCTGGCTCGAGACGCGCTTCGTCGTCTCGGACGACCCGTCGTACCCGGGCACCCGCGGCCTGGTCGGCGACGTCGCCGCCGCGGACGGCCCGTGGCCCGGACGCCTGGCCCTGGTGTGCGGATCGCCGCGCATGGTCGACCACACCACGGCGACGCTGGAGGCATCCGGCATGGATCCCGACCGCATCCGCGCCGAGCGGTACGAGGATCCGTACACCGAGCAGATCCCCCAGAAACGTGTCCGGGTGCGCGCCCGGGAATCCATTCAGCCGGGCGTGGGACTCGGCTAGCGAGGAGAGGCAAGACCAATGACTGGGATCCAATCCGTATCGATCTCGCCGGAAGGACTGCGCGAGGCCACCTTCTCCAGCGAAAGCGACGGCTACGACCGCGGCGAGGTACGGGCGCTGCTGGCATCCGCCGCCGACGCCCTCGAACTGGCCTGGCGGGAGAAGAACGACCTCACCGCGAGCATGACCGCCGACGACACAGAGATCTCCAGCCGCGCCGTGCTCCTGCTCAGCAACGCCCAGCGCATCGCCGACGACGCCGTCGCGGAGGCCGAGGCGTACTCGCGCGACCTCATCGAGACCGCCCGCAACCAGTACCGCGAGATCATCGAGCGCGCCCAGCACACCGCGCACGAGATGGAACGGCACGGGGGCGCAGCGGATGCCGCCCCCGCCGCGGCTCCCGCTCCTGTGGCTGCGGCGCCGGCCGCCCCGGGCTGGTCGCCCGACCAGTCGCCCTCGGCGGCGTTCGCGACCGACGACCTGGACGCCGCCGGCACCGCCAGCCCGAGCGAAGTGGTGCGCGCACGCCAGTTCACCCGGATGGCCGCCGCCCAGGCGCACTCGCTGCTCGAGTCGATCGAGCGCGAGCTCGCCCGGCTTGGCAAGAACCCCGGCGGCCCGTCCGACTCCTGAGGCCCGGCCGGTTCCCACAAGCCGGTGCCCCCAAGCCCGGCGGCGCTCACCCGTGCGTCCGCCACTCCCCAATGACGATCGGAGCAAAGAGTATGACCGACACCGCCGACGAGAAGACCCTCTACCAGCAGCTGGGGGAAGGAGCCGGCATCGCCGCCGTCGTCGACCGCCTGTACGAGCTGATCATGGCCGACGACACGCTGGCGCCGTTCTTCGTCGACACGCGGCTGCCGCAGCAGAAGGGGCACATGGCGATGTTCCTCGCCGCGGCGACCGGCGGCCCCAACGCCTACACGGGCATGGACCTCGGCGCCGCGCACGCGGGCCGCGGGATCAGCGACGCCGACTTCGACCGGGTCATCGGTCACGCGGCGACCGCGCTCTCCGAGGCGGGCGTGGACGACGAGACGATCGGCGTCGTGGCAGGGGCCCTGATGCCGCTGCGCGCCCAGGTCGTGACCGGGGCGAGCGTCGCCTGACGCTCGCGGCGGCCGGCCCGGTTCGCCGACAACAGGCGGATGGCCCAGAACAGGGTGATTCCCCGTGGATCGCCCGGTTCTGGGCCATCTGCCTGTTTTCAGCCGGGTTTCGTGGCACGATCGGCCCATGCCGTCGCTCGCTGAGATCGCCGCCGAGTTGTACTCCGGGGCGCCGGACCAGTTCATCGCGACGCGCAACGCGCGTGCGGCGGAGGCGTCTGATCGCGAGGCCGCCGCGCAGATCCGCGCCCTGCGCAAGCCGTCGGTCGCCGCCTGGGTGGTGAACGTGTTCGCGTCCGAGCGCACCGCGGAGCTCGCCGAGGCTCTTGAGCTGGCCGAAGCGCTGCGCGAGGCGCAGGCCAGTCTGGATGCCGCGGCGCTCGCGCAGCTCGGACGGCAGCGCCGTGCGCTGACCAGCAAGCTCGCCGAGGATGCCGTGGCCCTGGCATCCGCCCGGGGCGGGAAGGTGTCGGCATCCACCGCGGAGGCGGTGCGTCAGACGATCACGGCGGCGTTCTTCGATCCGGATGCCGCGGCCGCCGTCGCGTCGGGCCGGCTCGTGCGGGAGCTCGAGTCCTCGGGTGCGTTCCCGCTGGATGCGATCGCGGCGCTGGACGGCCAGCCGGTCGCTCCCGCCGCCGCGTCGAAGACCGACGAGCGAGGTGCCGCCGCCGAGCGGAGGCGGGCGGAGGCGGCGGTGCGCGCTGCGGAGCAGCACCTGCACCTGGCGCAGCGCGATCGCGCGCGGGTCGAACTCGAGGTCGCCGACCTCACCCGCAGGTTCGACGAGCTCACGGCCCGCGAGCAGGAGGTCGAGGCGGAGCTCGCCCGCATCCGGGCGGAGCGGGAGGACGCCCGCTCGCGGGTCGACGGTGCCGGGGAGCGCCGGGCCACCGCGGACGCCGCCGTCGCGGCGGCAGAGCAGGCGGTGGGCGCCGCCCGCGCCCAGCTGCCGCCCTGACCGGGCTCACCGGTGCACGGTGCGCTCCGTGCGCCGGTAGCCGGCGGCGGCTGCCAGTGCGAACAGGACCGCATACGCGACGCTGACCAGGACGGGGCGCCCGGCATCCTGCCCCGAGGAGGCCGCGTAGATCAGGTCGATCCACGCTCCCGTGGGCGTCCATGGACGGAGGAGGCCCGGGATGCCTTCGGTGACGGGACCGAACATCCCGCCGACGTAGCCGAGGGCGAAGGAGAGGAGGTTCGCGATGCCGAGCGCGCCGCGGGCGGGCAGCCAGTAGCCCAGAGTCAGCCCGAGGAGCCCATGGACGACGGCGCCAGCGCAGAGCGCACCCAGCACCAGGGCGATCGTCTGCGCCGGTAGCGGTCGAAGCGCACCGGTCAGCCCGGCCGCGACGACGACCGGGATGCAGAACGCGAGCGAGAACAGCCCGCCGGTGCTCAGCGTCGCGCCGAGGCGCTGCCAGGCCGCGCCCGGCAGGGTGAAGGTGTAGCCGGTCCAGGGGTCGTCTCGGGTCGACGCGATGCCGACTCCGAACTGGAACATCATCGTGCCGAGGATCGCGAAGGCGCAGTAGCCGAGCACGAGGAGGATTGGGTCGCCCTCCTGGCGGGTGCCGAAGAAGAGGTAGAGCAGCGTCGGGAAGATCGCGAGCGGCAGCAGGAACGAGGGCTGCCGGACGAGTTCGAGGGTGCAGAGCCGGATGCCCGCGGCGACCACGTTCATGCGGGTGCCCCCGCCTCGTCGAGCAGTGCGTCGAGCGCCTCGGCGAGTGTGCGGTCGTGCACTCGCAGGTGCGGGTCGTCGCACTCGTTCAGGATGACGCGGGCGATGTCGTCCGGCCGGTCGGTGACGACCGAGCGACGGCCCTCTCCGTCGAGGGCGGGTTCGAGCCCGGGGTATCGGGTGGTCAGCGTCCGCAATGCGGCGTCGTCGGCGGTGAACGAGACGCGCACGCTCCCGAGCCGGTTGCGCACTCCTTCCGCCGTGTCGGTGAGCAGCACGCGGCCACGCGCGACGAGGGTGACGGTGTCGGCGATCTCGTCCACCTCCGCCAGGTCGTGGGACGCGACGAGCACCGTGCGGCCCTCGTCGCCGA
Organism: Microbacterium mangrovi; assembly: GCF_000802305.1. Classification (GTDB taxonomy): domain Bacteria; phylum Actinomycetota; class Actinomycetes; order Actinomycetales; family Microbacteriaceae; genus Microbacterium; species Microbacterium mangrovi. The sequence continues at coordinate 207,396 of NZ_JTDK01000001.1, forward strand.
GGCGCCGGATGAGGGCGTGGAGCAGCTTCTGCCCGGGACGGTCGAGCCCGGCGACCGGCTCGTCGAGCACGAGCACCGGGGTCTGCCCGACGAGGGCGCACGCGAGGCCGAGCCGGCGCGTCTGCCCGCCGCTGAGGCCGCCGCACAGTCGCCGCGCTTCCGTCGTCATCCCGACGGCATCCAGCACCTCGTCCACGTCGGCGCGGTTCGGATAGTGCGCCGCGACGAACGCGACGGCTTCGCGCACGGTCACGGTCAGCGGGAAGAACATCGCCTGCGGGGCGAACCCGATCAGCCTGCTCGCCGGGCCGCCGCGCCGCACGGGCGTTCCGCCGACGGTGACGGTGCCGGTGTCCGGGCGCCGAGCGCCCGTCAGCACCGCGAAGGCGGTCGACTTGCCGGCTCCGTTCGCGCCCAGCACGCAGTGCACGCCCGGCCCGGCGTGCATCGAGAACCCGTCGAGCGCGGCGACGGATCCGAACTTCTTGTGCACGTCGTCCCACCGCACTTCTCCGTCGTCAGCCATCCTTCAGGGTTGCGCCGCTCGCGGGGCGGGGAGGTTCCAACGTCGAATTTGAGTACCGAACAGGCGAAATTGAGTGGTGATCGCGCGGAACCGTGGGACGAGTGCCGCGAGTAACCTGTGCGATGGTGTGCGGGCATCCCGCACCGGAGGAGGAATCGGCATGGCACTGCCGCACCACCCGGGCGACAGCGCCCTCGTCTGGAAGGACGAACGCACGGACGAGAACCGCTGAACGAGGCAGGGTAGCCTGCATCTGTGTCGAGCAACCCTCCGGTCCGTCGTGCCGAACCGCTCCACGTCGACCGGCGCGTGGTCTGGACGACGTGGATCGCCGACCTGTGCGTGGTGGCCGCCGTGCTCGCGACGGTGGTGCACCGGTCGTTCCTCGGACTGGTGCTCGCGATCGTCGCGATCGGCCTGGCCGTGTCGGCGCGTCGTCGGGTGGGCAGACACCGGCGGTGGGCTGGTTCGAGCCGAGCACTGCTCGCCGTCATCGGCGGGGCGGTGGTCGTGTTCTTCTCGCTGCCGTTCCTGATCGGCGGCATCGCCGGGCTCTGGCACCTCGGATAGTCGGACACGAGGCATCCTGCGCGGCATAGGCTCGGGGCATGGCTCGGATCCTTCTGATCGGCGGACACGGCAAGATCGCCCTCCTGCTCGAACCGATGCTCGCCGCCCGCGGCGACACCGTGACCGCGGTGATCCGCGACCCGGCGCAGGTCGCGGACGTCGAAGCGGCCGGTGCGGTCGCCCTCGTCGCCGACGTCGAATCGGCGGATGCCGCCGAACTCGCCGACCGCATGCGCGGGCATGACGCGGTGGTGTGGTCGGCCGGGGCCGGGGGAGGCAACCCGGCGCGGACGCGCGCGGTCGATCGGGATGCCGCGATCCGCTCGATGGATGCCGCCGCCTCTGCCGGCATCCGGCGTTACGTGATGGTCTCGTACTTCGGGGCGGGGCCCGACCACGGCATCAGCCCGGACAACCCCTTCCACGAGTACGCGGAGGCCAAGACAGCCGCCGACGCGCACCTGCGCGGAACGGCCCTCGACTGGACGATCCTCGCGCCGAGCGCGCTGACCCTCGACCCGCCCACCGGGCTGATCGACACGGCCGCGACCACGTCGGGTTCGGTGCCGCGTGCGGATGTCGCCGCCGTGATCGCCGCGGTGCTGGAGGACGACTCCACGATCGGCCGCACCATCCGGTTCAACACGGGGACTGTTCCGATCGCCGACGCGATCCGCGGCTGAGCCGGGGCACGGACCGGCGCTCCGCGGCGACGCGTCTTCACTCACCCGACAAGATTTGCGCCGCCGGGGCGCGATTGTTGTCGGTCGAAGCATCCGGCATCGCGTTCAACCGACAAGATTTGCGCTGCCCGGGCGCCATTGTTGTCGGTGGAAGTCGCGGCGGTGCTCGCGCATCTCACATCCCGTTGCGCCGACAAGAATCGCGGCAGCGGGGCGCGATTGTTGTCGGTGGAAGCCGCAGCCCCCGACTCAGCCGGCGGCGCGGACGGAGGTGTGCGGGCCCTGCGGGGAGGTCAGCATCACGGTCGCGGCGAACGGCGTCGCGAGCGGGATGTAGATGTCGTACAGGGCTCCGCCCGGCTCGTCGCGGTACGAGAACCGGATGCCGTTCACCGGTGGCCGCGGCGGGAACGGGCGCGGCGGCAGGACGCCGGCCGGACGAATCGACGGCAGGTCGATCGACGCGGTCAGCGTCGGACCGAGCGGCCCGGGCACGATCGGCCCGGGGACGATCGGGATGCCGCGGCCGGCGATCGGGGCCTCCCCGATCCCGCCGCCCCGACCGGGCGGCCCGCCGATCCCCGGCAGCGGCCCGAAGGGCGGGCGGACGATCACCCGGCGCGACGCCGACACCGACAGCACGAACGGCGGCACGACGGTGCGGTCCTCCGTGCTCGACACGGTCACCACCGCCGCGGTGGGCGACACGCGGGTCACCGCGACGAGCTCCAGGTTCGGCGGCGTCGCCGTGATCCACCCGTCCACGTGGGCGAGCTGCACCACGGCGCGGCCGAGCGGGTCGACGAGGCGAAGCGCGACATCCACCGGCTGAGTGGGATCCGCCCGGGAGAACCACACCGCGAGCGGCGTGCGCCCGGCGGCGCGGTCGCCGCGGATCACGAGGGCGACGCCGGGCGCGGGCGCCGTGAGAGGCGGATCCGCCGGGACCGCCGACAGCGCGGTCAGCACGGCCGCATCGGCATCCGCCCCGGTGAGCGACGCTGCCGTCACCGCTCCGACCAGGTGCGGTCCGAAGTCGGTGTCGGCCACCGGCGCGGCGGTGGAGGTGCGGGCCACCAGCACGCTGTGGTCGGGCGTCACGGACTCGACCACCAGCGGGTCGAGGTCGGTGGGGGTCGCCGGCGGCACGCGCACGGTCGTGATGTCCGAAGCCGGCGAGAGGATGCCGCGCCAGGCGCGCTCCGGGATGCCGCTGGTGTCCGGTTCGGCGACGGTGCGCACGTACCAGGTCTTCCAGCTGGGCGCCAGGGCCCCGGCCCAGTGCCCCCGGAAGATCGGCTGCCCGGTCACCAGGTCGACGTCCCCCGCCCCGGGCGCGGTCGCGGTCACGAAGGCGGGTGCCCCCATCGAGTCGGCCCGCCGGGCCGCGTCGAAGCTGTGCGCGCTGTACACCCGGAACCGCGAGACCGGCACGGTGCTGGCCACCTCCAGATCGACGTCGGCGCCCGCGGCGGTGATCGCCGGACGCGCGAGTGGCTGCGCGGGCTGCATCACCTTCGGCGCGATGAACACCTGGGTGTAGTCGTGCCCGGCGGTGTTGTACGGCCACGGCGAGTCGACCCCGCTCGGCGTCGTCGACGTCACGACGAAGAACTGCATCCCGGTCGCGCCGCGGGCGAGCGGGATGTCGGCCTCGCGCCGGTCGGGGGGCATATCGGCCACCCGGCGGAACGCGAGCCGGCACTCCTCGGGATGGTCGACGAGCAGCTGGCGGAGCACGACCAGCCGGGCGCCGGGCACGTCCGACGCGGCCGGCTCCGGCGCCCCGCAGCGCTCCCGCAGGTAGTCCTCGCTCGCCTGCCACACCACGAAGGTCTTCACCGCGCCGCTCGCGGCACCCCACACGACACGGACGTGCGACCGGCCGTCGGCGTCCGGAAGGCTCGCCAGGGGCACGCCCGGCAGCGGGCTCGTGGCCGGGATGACCGGCACCGGGCTGCCCGCCGACGCGAGCATCGCGCGGGCCGGATCGTCCGGCGCCCAGTCGGTCGGCGTCGGGCCGACGGCGAGCGACCGCCGCGCCCACACGTCGACGCCCCAGCGGTCGGTGACGCCGTAGTCGAGGGGTCCCAGATCCACGTGCACCGCGAACCGGCGCGGCTCGCCCTGCCCGGCCCCGGCGGCGGCCGCCGGCACCCCGTTCTCGTCGAGCGGGGTCACCGTGCAGCCGACGCCGGTCGGGACGTCGCCGGCGAAGGAGATCGAGAAGCTCTGGCGCACGGCGCCGGCGGGCACGGACTCCGCCCCGATGCCCGCGGGCGGCGGCGTCGACTGACCGGCCATCGGGAAGAAGACGGCCGAGAACTCCACGCCCGTGGTGGTGCGCTCCTGCCACTCCACGAGGACGTCGACGTCCAGGGTCGCCGGGCATTGCGCCGTTCCGGCATATGTGGCCCGCAGCTTGAGGTTCGCGAGCATCGGCGGCGGGGCGGGCGGCTCCGTGCCGCTGTAGAGCGCCTCGCTCCACGCCGACCACACGCCGTACACGTCCGACAGCGCAGCCGCGTACAGTTCGGTGCGGCCTCCGCTGCCGAGCGGGATGTCGGTCACCGGATCGGTCGAGCTCAGCGTGGTGGCACCGGGTGCGAGCGGAGGGACGTTGGGGATGCGCCATCCGTCCACGTCCGTCTCGAACGGGAAGAGCGCCGTCGCGGATGCCGCCCCGGCGGGGGTGCGCACGGTCGCGAACTGGGTGACGCGCACCATGCCCGCGTCGGCCGACAGCGGCGGCCAGCTCGTGCGCACGTTCTCGCGCCAGGGGGCGTCGATCGCGACCGGCGGCTGGAGGGAGTAGCGGGCCGCGGTCAGCGGCAGCGGAGCCGGGGTCTGCAGGTGCGCGACCGGCGGCGCGTAGGCGGCGTACTCGCCGCCGGGGAGCGGCACCTCGACGTTCCACCCGGAGCCTGAGGCGCGGAACACCGGGCCGGCGCTGTAGTCGGCGGTCACCAGGAACTCGACCGCGGCCTGCTGCGCGATGACGACCTGTCGTCCGCCGAGCGGGTACGCGGTTCCGAAGCCGAGGGCGAGGTTGGCGAACGGGTCGGTCACGGCGGGCACGGCGAGCAGCGGCCACGGCGCCGCGTCCAGGGATGCCGGGTGCGCGGCATCCGGCCCGTCCACGCCCACGCGGTTCGTCAGCTGCGCCTGCTGGTTCTCGGGCAGGCCCGGCGCGTACAGCGGGGCGATCCGGTCCAGCAGTTCGGCGTCGATCCGGTCGACGAAGCGCCCTGGGTCCGGCGCCTGCCAGAGCGGTGCCGTCACTCCGGAGGGGAGGGTCGCCGGCCAGCCCACGAGCGGCCCCCCGCGGGAGAGCCGGTCGAGGGCGGCATCCCGCGCGGGCATCGGCGCCGACACCAGCCCCTGCTTCTCACCGTCGTAGTCGGTGCCGCCGATCCCGCCGGGGAGCACGGGCAGCCCCACGAACTCCAGCTGCTTCCAGTCCGGCGCGTTGACGATGTCGTCCAGCGGAACCACCCGGGCCACGGGATTCACCGCGTTCGTCACGAGCGCGCACGTCGCTCCAGGGGTGCGCAGCTCGACGTGCGCGGTCGGGATGCCCGGCCCGGCCGTGCCCATCGCCGTCACCGACTCCTTCGATCCCGTCCGCCAGCACAGCCGCACCACCACCGGCTGCGTGGGATCGGCCACCGTGCAGTCGATCACGACCCGCCCGGCGGCGGTCCCCCAGTCGAGCCGCAGCGAGCCGTCGGGTGCGGTCTCGGTGGTGGCTTCGACGGGTGCGGCATCCTGCCCCGACACCGGACGCTGCCACACCGTGAACACGCCGTGCGGAACGCCCAGGTCGGCATGGCACGCCCACGCCAGGCGGATGCTGCGGGTCGGGACCTTGTCGCCGAGCTGCTGTCCGCGCAGCTTGGCGATCGCCGCCCAGTCGATGCCGACGGCTTCGGCGCGGAAGTACGAGGGGTTCGCGATGCGTGCCATCAGTCCTCCTCCTCCCACGGTGCGGCGATGAGCGGAACCGACAGCAGTGCGGTGGGCGTGCCCGCGGCCCCGCCCGGGCCGTCCGGATCGGAGACGAGGTCCAGGCGCAGCCGCGTGCCGCGCGCCCCCGCCCCGAGGAACGCGATCGCCCGCGTGCCCCCGGGACCGGTGGCGATCCGCGCGACCGGGGCATCCGGCAGGCCCGGATCCGCCGGGCCCGTCGACGGGGCGACCGTCAGCCACGGCCACGGCACGCTCGCCCAGTAGTGGTGGGTGGGGTCCGGGTCGGTCGCCGCCGCCGGCACCTGCTGCGGGATCGGCCGCGACCGGACGATCTGCTCGCTCGACTCCACGATCACCGCGATCGGCTGCGGCACCGGGTCGGTGCTCCACAGCACCTGCACGGCGGGGAACCCGGGCGTCGCGGCCGCGCCGAGACCGGCCGCCTCGAACGCGTCGTCGATCATCACGCCGGAGACCTCACCCACGAGCGGCGTGAGCGACGCGGGGTTCAGGATGCCGCGCCCCTCGGCCCGGGCACTGCCGACGAACGCGGCGAGGTCCGGGGCATCCGCGAACCGGCCGGTGCGGAACGGGACCCGGTAGACGATGTCGCCGGTGCCGGCGTCGCCCTTCTTGCGGGCGTGCACGTCGAGGAGGTACTCGGTCAGCGGTTCGAAGACATACGGCAGGGTGACGGTGAACGTGCTGTGGTCGAACTTCGAGGCGTCCAGGCATCCCGCCTCGGTCGCGACCTGCTCGACGGCCTCCCGCCACGGCGACGTGACCGGCGAGGTCGCTCCCGCAACCACGTACGGCGATCCGCCGCCGAGGGGCACCTGCGGCACGGGATCGTCCGGCTGGTCGGCGAGGCGGGGGTGGATGCCGCTCGACGCGTGCACCACCGCGTACAGCTCGAGGTCGTAGGCGTCGAAAAGTGCGGCGACCCGCTGCGACGAGAACGTCAGGCTCACCCCGGCGTGGGTGAAGACACCCGTCTCCTCCTTCGCGGGGATCGTGGAGAGCACCCACGGCGACAGGTCGGTGACGACGTCCGACGGCACGTTCGCCCGTGCCTTCGTGTGGAAGGAGAACCGCTGCGTCGTGGCGGACGTGTTCGCTCCCGGCAGGTCGGAGGGCATCAGGGTCGCTGCGGGTGCGACCCCCTGCGGCGGGCTGTGCGGGTCGCCGGACACCGCCACGAACGTCGCCTGCCAGTCGACCTCCACCGTGTACTGGGTGTCGGGGGTGAGCAGCGGCTCGCTGCCGGCCGGCTGGGTGAGCGCGGTGTTCAGGGCCTGCTGGTCCTGGTTGAGGGTCGTCGTGTCCCAGTCCGCGCGCCGGGTCTCGGAGCCGAGCAGCGCCTCGACCGCGACGACGAAGAAGGCCGGGAACGGACCCTGAGACCGCTTGCGGTCCCACCCGACGACGACGCGCGGCACCTTGCCGCCGAGACCGTCCACGCGCACGAAGACGGCGACCAGCTTCTCGGTGGACATGAGGCGTGCCGCCAGGTGCCCGGCCCGGCTCACCGGGTCCGCCCAGGGGCGTCCGGGTTCGAGCCACGTCGCCGGGATCGTCGCCGGCGACGGAACGATGTCGGACGGGTCGACGCGGTGCGAGACCACCTCCGATCCGTCGGCGACGCGCGCCGAGACGACGAGCCCGTACTCCAGGCCGATGCGCGGCAGGAGCATCAGGATGCCGACCTCTTCGAAGCCGTCGGCGTCGCCGGGCCCGCCGACGTCGAACGCGACCGCGTCGGCGAGGGCGTCGGGCCGGAACCCGGAGGCGGACCAGGACTCCTTGACGAGTCCGCGGGTGACGTCGTCGGCGCCCGGGGCGGGTTCGGGGAGGTCGCGCACCGGGGAGCGGAGCACCTCGCCGAAGCATCCGGCGCCCTTCACGACCACCTGACCGCGGGTCGCGCCGGCGGCCCGGGCGAAGCCGGACACCGTCGCGGGTTCCCACGCGGACGCCTGCTGCGCCGCCGGGAAGTCGTACAGCGAGCCGCCCGCGGTCGCGTTCGCGTCGAGCGCGGCGAAGGCCGCCGCGCCGGTGAGCAGGCCCCGGGCACTGAAGCCGGCCGGCTGCCCTTTCGCCCACGCCGCCGGCACGGTCTTCGGATCCCTGATCCCGCGGTCGTAGCAGGCGACGGCATCCCCGACCACGACGGCGGGGTCGGTGCCCTGCAGCGGGTCGACGGCGGGCGCGATGCGCCACAGCTCGGTGACGGTCATCCCGGTGCGCACCGGCGCGGTGCGCACCGTTCCCGGGTCGTCCGGCCAGGGGATGCCGGTGAGCGCCCAGCCCGTGACGCTCGGTCCGACCGGCTGCCCGTCGAACGTCCACAGCACGGCGGCGGGTGCGGCCGCGGTGGCGCAGATCGTTCCCCAGCGGTGGTCCACGGTGTTCGTCAGCGCCTCGCCGTACGGGACGGCCGCCGGGTGCGGGTCGGGCGTCCAGTTCAGCAGGGCCAGCCGCAGCGAGGATGCCTGCGTGCCGCCGGTCTGCACCCACCACACGCTCGCCGCCGACGACCCGGCGGGGGTCGGCGGGATGAGCGGTCCGCCGGTGAGACGAACCGCGGTGACCTCGTAGCGCCACCAGTAGTCGCCCAGCTGCATCCACGGATTCGCCGGCGCCCCCGCGTACGAGCCGAGCACCCCGCCGAGGACGTCCGCGGCATCCGTCTTGGGCAGTGTGAGGAACGAGATCACCGGGATCGCGTCGATCGGCACGTCCGCCGGGAACGGAGCAGCCTCGGTCGCCTTGGCGATCACCCCGTCCACGGGTTCGCCGACCCCGGTTCCCTCAACGAGCACGTGGACGGTCCGGTTCACCAGCCCCACACCGGTGACGAGGTTCTGCACGGGCGGGGGAGCGGCCGCCGGCTGGCTGCCGATCGTGAGCTCCACGGATCCCTCGACGCTGAAGAAGAAGAAGTCGACCTTGCCGTGCACCTCGCCGTGCACGTAGAGCTCGTCGGTGGCCCCGCGGTAGATGATGTCGAGCTTGGCGCTCGCCGAGATGCTGATGATCCACAGCCGCAGCTCGCCGCTGACCTCGAAGATGCCGGCGATGAAGAGCGGGTCGGGCGCGAACAGCGCGTCGAAGCCGGCCGCCGCCTTGAAGTAGAGCCCGATCGACTCGCTGCCCATGAGCACCGCTTCGATGTGGAATCCGGTGGCGAAGACGAGCCCGTCCGAGCTCAGCGGGGGATTCGTGGGGAGGGCGATGCCGTCGCCGTGCACCTCCAGGTAGCCGGTGCCGGTGATGGTGTCGAAGACCCGCACGGTGGCGGGGTGGGCGTAGTTGCCGAGTTCGACGTACCAGTGCTCGGTGTTGCGGGTGTCGAAGAACGCGGTGACCGGCACCGTGACCGACAGGAGCGACCCGACGTCGTACTGGATGCGCAGCGCGACCAGCACCGTGCCGCGGCCGAAGTCGAGGTCGATGACGGCGACGATGGTGGCGCTGGTGTCGCCGCCGAGTTCGGGAAGCGACGGGCTGAGCACGTTCGCGAGGGCGAGCAGGGTGATCTCGGGGCCGGGCACCGAGATGAGCAGCACGCCCTTGAGGTTCAGGGTGAACCCGCCGTCGACGGTGCCGAGCACCAGGCCCGCGCCGAACGAGTAGTCGTCGCGGTTGTAGTGCCAGGCCTGGTCGGTGAACAGGTCGTCGTCGTGCAGGTGCCGGATCGCCCAGTCGAGGGCCGGAAGCTCCGCGGCGGCGTCGTAGCTGCGCGCGAAGTTGATGCCCATGCCGCCGAGGAACCCGTAGATGCCCAGGCCCGAGGAGCCGAGCAGGATCGGCGCGGGGAACTCGACGGCGGCGCCGAAGAGGATGCCGATCGCCGGGCCGCCCGAGGGGTCGGGGTGGATCGTGAGCGTCGCCGCGATGCGGATGTTCACCGACGTCACCGACACGTCGAATCCGCCGCTGATCTGGGTGTCGGAGATCGCGACGTATCCGGTGCCGTGCAGCACGCCGGGCACGTCGAGCGTCGCCGACAGGCGCGAGATGCTGATGTCGGGGGTGCCGTCGCCCGAGAAGGCCGCCCGCACGGTGGCGGTGTCGATGGTGAGGATGCCGATCTCGAGCCCGATCCCGAACTGCACCTCGACGAACATGGGGTTGTCGCGGCTGACCCGGAAGCCGAAGATGCGCAGGATCTGGTCGAGCGGGGGCGTGGCGACGAGCGAGCCGTCGGGCGCATCGATCGTGTAGCCCTTCGCGGGGTCGAAGACCGCGAGCGGCCGGAAGTCCGGGTTGGCGGCGCCGCCCCACGCGCCTTCCACGCCGATCGCCTTGTAGCGGGCGCTCATCGGCTTGCCGGCGGCGGTGCGGATGATCTTCAGATCGAACGCGAACTTCGTCTCGACGTCGAAGAAGACCGCCACGCGGTATCCGGCTGCGGCATCCCCCGTCGAGCCGTCGGCGCTGACGATCCCGTCCGCGACGACCAGTTCTCCGCCGTGCAGGGTGAGCACCTGCGCCTCCAGCACGCCGGCCGCGCCCACCGCCACCGCGCCGAGCGCGATGACGCCGCCCGCTGCGGGCGACAGGCTGCTCGCGGCGGCCGTCAGCGGTGCGAGCACGGCGAGGGCGCCGACCGAGTCGATCACGGTGTTCGGGATGCCGTCGCCGCGCGTGCGCTGATACACGCCGTCCTTGTCCCTGTCGTGGGCCCGGAACTCGGCATCCACCTCCCACGACTGGCGGTCCTCGCTGATCCGCAGCCGCAGCAGGAAGTCGACGATGCCGTCGGCAGGGTTGTCCTGGTGCTGCTGGGCGGTGAGGCCGAGGCCCGGAGCGCTGCGGTCGGACGCCTGCGAGAGGTCGAACTCGCCCCAGATCTCGGCGCGGATGAAGGTGTCGCGGAGGATCTCGACGCGCACTCCGATGCGGCGGAAGCAGCTCGGCTGCGGGGGCTTGGCCGGAGTGACGTCCTTCTGCTCGTTGTGGCCGCCGAAGTCCTCCCGGGTCGCGGCGAGCGTCGCTGTGACCGTCGCCGGCGGGGCGGCGGGAGCCCACGCCCGGGCGAGCCACCAGAACCCGTCGGTCTCGGCCGGCGGCGCCGGCGGCGGCGTGACAGGCGGGGTGGTGCCGGTGCGCGGCGCCGTCCCCGTATGGGCGTTGCCCGCGCCGAACGCGGTGCCGGCCACCGCGTGCGTGAAGCCGGCGTCGTGCAGGATCGCGACCGCCGCGTCGATGCGGCGCTGGCTGAGCTGCTGGTTGTACGCGGTCTGCTCGGTCTCGTACGACGCGTACCCGTCGACCGTGAAGACGGTGCTCACGTCGAGGTACGTCGCCAGATCGTGCGCCGCGGTGACGTAGCTGCGGGATGCCGCCTGCTGGTCGTGCGCGGGCGAGGGCTGATCCCGCGTGTTCCCCGGGGTGAGCGCCCAGCCCGGCGAGGTCATCTCCGCGGGCTTGGGGTGGTCGAACAGGAAGAAGCAGTCGCTCACCGTCGCGTCCGCGCCGCTGACCGTGGCGGTGAGATCGCTCGAGAGCGGGTTCGCCGCGGTGAGCGCGGAGATGTCGAGGGTGACCGACGCGCCGTCCGTGGGTCCCACGATCGCCACGGTCGAGCTCGTCCAGGCGATCGTCGCCGTCGGCGGCGGTTCGGGCACGAGGCGCACCACCGCCGGATCGATCGACGAGGTCGTCATCCGGTACGGGCCCGGACTGCCGGTGGGGGTGACCGAGAGCGAGGTGACGCCGCCTCCGCCGCCGGCGGCCGCGCTCGTGTCGAGGCTCGTGGTGATCGTCAGGTGCTTGGTGAGGCCCGCCGACCCGTCGACCACGGTCACCTGGATCGTCGTGCCGCCGGCATCCGTCGTGATCTGCGCGCGCGTGCCGTGCACGCTCGTCGCGTTGCCCGGGGCGATGGTGACGTCGTTCGCGCCGGAGCCGCCGTGCGTGTCCACGAACAGCGTGCAGTCCGCCGGCACCGTCGCGGTGCCGTGTGCGGGATCGGAGGTCGGATCCGCGATCGTGACGGGGATGTACGTGCCGGCCGCGGTGAGCACGTGCGCGGAGACGGAGAGCTCCGCGGCATTGACCACCTCGGCCTCGAAGATCGCCGTCAGCCCCGCGCTCGCCCCCACCCCGATGTACAGGTCGCGGGCGGCCGCGGTGACATACAGGTCCTCGGTGCCCGGCGGCTGCACGAACACGCGGACCTCGGGCAGGTAGAAGCCCTGCCAGGCATCCGGCATCGCCCGCGCCCCGGCGGGGAGCCCTGTCGGGCCCGCCGTCGAGCTGAGGTCGAGCACCGCGGCGCGGAAGCCGAACCCGAGGGATGCCTGCGGCCCCACGATCGCGTACGCCGGCTCCATGCGCACCAGGTCGTACACGTGGTCGGCCGGGTTCCCGGTGGTCGAGGCGGACAGGAAGTCGAACTGCACCGACTGGCCGGACAGTTGCGACAGCTGCAGCTTCAGTCCGCCCACGACCATCGACACGTGGTCGATGGTCGGGTCGGGCACGAGCCGCGCGCCGGCGACGTCGTAGCGCGCGGGGCTCAGGAACGGCAGGTGCACGGCGACGACGGGGCTCGTGACGACCACCCGCCAGCCGCCGTCGTCGGTGCCGCCGGTCTGGTGCAGGCCGATGTCGATCTGGATGTTCGGGTCGCGGAACTCGATCGGCGTGCCGCCGCCGGGCACGCCGCCGAATCCGTCGAGATGGAGGAGGCTGTCGGCGCGGTAGGTCTTGGTCCAGACCCGCCAGTCGCCGTCCTGCGTCGGCCCGGTCGCACCGCCCGCCTGCAGGGCGTTCTCGAGCGCGGTGAGGACGCCGCCGTTCCTCGCGGCATCCGGCAAATCGTCCCACTGAGTCACGGCGCGCCTCTTCGACAGCCAGTAGAGGGTGTGCTATTGCGCCTCAGAGGTTATACCCAGGTTCGACCCGCATCAAGGGGGACAGTGGCAGGCTGGATGCATGCGCATCGCCGTCACCGGATCATCAGGAAAACTCGGCTCCGTCGTCGTCCGCGAGCTGCGCGCTCACGGCCACGACGTGATCGGCTTCGACGCCGTCGGCGAGCGCGGGCCGGGGTTCGTCCAGGTCGATCTCGCCGACTACGGCCAGGTGGTCGACGCGCTCACCGCGGTCGGCGACCGGCACGACGGATTCGACGCGATCGCGCACCTCGCCGCGATCCCGGCGCCCGGCATCCGCTCCGACGTCGCGACCTTCCACAACAACATGACGGTGACCTTCAACGTGCTCTGGGCGGCGGTGCGGACGGGCATCCGCAAGATCGCGTACGCGTCGAGCGAGACCGTGCTCGGCCTGCCGTTCGACGTCCCGCCGCCGTACGTGCCGGTCGACGAGGAGTACGCCCCGCGACCGGAGAGCGTGTACTCGCTGGTGAAGGTGCTCGAGGAGCGCCTCGCGACCGAACTGGTGCGCTGGCATCCGGACCTGTCGATCTCGGCGCTGCGGTTCTCGAACGTGATGTGGCCGGAGGACTACGCCGAGTTCCCGTCGTACGACGCCGACGCCCTTGCCCGCAAGTGGAACCTGTGGGGCTACATCGACGCGCGGGACGGCGCCCAGGCGGTGGAGCGCGCGCTGGATGCCGCGATTCCGGGATTCCAGGCGTACATCATCGCCGCCGCCGACACGGTGATGTCGCGCTCGAACGACGAGCTGCTCGCCGAGGTCTTCCCGGACGTGCCGCGCCGGGCCGGCATCGAGGCGCACACGACCCTCCTCGGGATCGAGAAGGCGCGCCGGATGCTCGGCTACGCGCCGGCGCACAGCTGGCGCGACGCGGTCTGACCGGGGCGCCGGTCGGACCGGGCGGCGGTCAGCCGGCATCCTTCGCGGGCGGGTGGTGCGCGCCGCGGTGCACCTCGTACAGGCGCACGTCGGCGGGCCAGGCCGGATCGTTCTTCATCGGCAGGTCGTCCATGAAGGTGCGGATGATGTGGGCCAGCTGTTCGGGGTGGCTGAAGTTGATCGCGTGCGCGGCGCCCTCCAGCAGCACGATGAGCACGTGGGTGTCGGTCTGACTCGCGATCTCGCCGACGCGGTGGGCGTGGGGCAGCAGCGGGTCGCGCTCGCCCAGTACCACGAGGGTGGGGATGCGCAGTTCGAGCAGCCGCTCCAGCGATGGGTAGCTCACCAGCGCCTTGAACATGCGCGTGGTGCTCGGCACCCCGAACCGCACGTAGTCGGGAACGGCGACCCGGGCCATCTTGACGGGTTCGCGCGGGGCGTCGGTGGTGAGCTGCCGGATGGCGCGGCGCAGCGGCTGGTTGAAGAGGCCGCCGGCGGGCGAGACGAGCACGGCCCGGTCGATGCGCTCCGGATAGTGGTGCGCGAATTCGAGGATGACGGGGCATCCCATCGAGTTGCCGACGAGCGTCGCCTTCTCGACCCCGCGGTCGTCGAAGAAGTCGGCGGTGGCGCGGGCGAGGTCAGGGATGTCGAGCATGTCGCGGCGCTTGCCGCTGCGGCCGAAGCCGGGCAGGTCGGGCACGTAGGTGTGGAACTCGTCGGCGAGCCTTTCTGCGGTGGGCAGAAGGTACCGGCCGGACAGTCCGAAGCCGTGCACATGCGCCATCACCCGGGCATCGGCGGGCGGCCGCGGCGACTCCCGGTAGAAGACGTCGACCCCGTCGATCCGCGTCCACTTCTCGGCCAGGGCGGATGCGGGCCGGCGTGGCAGCTTCCGCGGCCCCGGGGCCGCGGAAGCGGGTTTCGCACGACTCATGCGCCCAGTCTGCCGCACCCCCGCACCCCAGCGGAACACTGTCGCACCAGGGGCGAGCGGGCGAGGGATGCCGGGTCAGCGGCGGCGGCCGGACTCCCCGTCGTGGCCGCCGACGTGCGCGTCGAGCCAGTCGGTGAGCGGGCGGGTGGCGCGCAGCGCCTCCGCGACCCGGCCGGCGGCCTCCGCGGTGTGCAGCCACGGCTCCACGGGCCAGGCCTTCCAGGCCGCGATGTCCTTGTTGCGCAGCAGCTCCGGGTGCGCGGCATCCGGCCCGAAGCCGCGGGGCAGGGTCTTCAGCCGGTTCTCCACCCAGATCTCGACGCCGTGCGCGGCGAGGTCGGCGATCGCCGCCTCGAGGGCATCGCCGGTGGCTTCGTCGGCCACGGCGGCCCGGTAGCGCGCGAGCTGGCCGGGCGACATCATGTGCGCGCCGGCGCCGATCGCGAGGCCGGTCGCATTGAGTCGCACGTAGCCGCCGCCGTCGAGCACGGCGCCGATCTCGGTCTTGTACGGCGACTTGTCGGCGCTGAAGCGCACGTCCCGGTACGGACGGAACACCTTGCCGGCGCCGAACTCCGGTTCGAGCTCGTCGAGCAGGGCGTGCATCGGAGCGAGCACCTGGTCGTCGTAGACGGCCCGGTGCTCGCTCCAGTACGCCTTGGAGTTGTCGGCCTCGAGGCCGGCGTAGAAGTCCAGCGCGGCCTGCGGCCATCCGGAGAATGAGCTGTCCACGGCGCCACTCTAGGTCGCCGCCGGATGCCGCGCGACCGCTCCGGCGCGCCGTGCGCTGTTTCGCGGCATCCCTGCTCGCGCGGTGCCAGGATGGGCGCACAAGATCGGCTTGCGAACGGGGAGAACCGTGAACGCTGCACGTGCGAAGGCGCCGGCGCGCCTCGGTGTCCTTCTCGCCGCGGCGGCGGCATCCGCCGTGCTGCTGGCCGGATGCTCGGGCGGAATGAGCCCCGCCGACCGGGCGCAGACCGAGGTCGCCGCCAAAGAGAAGGCGGTGTCGTCGGCGCAGGCCGAGTTCGATGCGGCATCCCAGGCGTTCTGCTCGGCGAGCAAGACGTACATCCAGGCCCTCGACCGGTATGGCGACGTGCTGCACGCCACCGCCCCCACCGTCGGGGACGTCCGCACGGCGGGCAAAGACCTCACCGACCCGAAGGACGAGGCGTTCGCCGGTGCGGATGCCGCGGTCGCCGCGCAGCAGCGGCTCGTCACCGCCCAGCAGGAGCTCGCCGACGCGCAGGCTGCGCTCGCCGCGGCGCAGTCGTCCGGCTCGCCGAGTCCGGCATCCCCGCAGCCGACCGCCACGTCGCTCGCTTCGCCGACGGCGGTCGATCGCGTGAAGCAGGCCGAGTCCGATTTCGCCGACGCCCAGGCGGGCATCACCGACCAGACGTCGCTGAAGGATGCCTCGGAGCAGTTCAACAGCGCCGTCGTCGCGGTCGAGATGGCCTGGCTCGCCCTGTATTCGGATGCCGGATGCCTGGTCGACCAGCAGAAGCAGAAGGCGGCGGAGGCCGTGATCGCCTACGCGACGGCGCTGCAGAAGGACCTCGCGACGGCGGGGTACTACGCCGGCGACATCGACGGCGTGTACGGACCCGAGACCGTCGCGGCCGTGGAGAGCCTGCAGAAGGCGGCCGGGCTGCCGGTGACCGGCGCGGTCGACAAGGCGACGTCCGCCGCCCTGCAGAAGAAGGTCGCTGCGACCGGCGGTGCCGCCGCGCAGGATTCCGTGGCATCCACCGCGGCCGTCCAGCAGACGCTCAAGCTCACCGGCTTCTGGAACGGCCCGGTCGACGGGGTGTGGACGCCGGAGCTGACGGATGCCGTGATAGCCTTCCAGACCGCGCTCGGCGTCCCGGCGACGGGTGCCGTGGACGCCGCCACGGTCAGCGCGTTCGAGAAGGCGATCGCCCAGCAGGGGCAGGCGACCCCCGCGCCGACGCCGACGGCATCCCCCACCCCGTCCGCGACCCCCTGACCCGGGCTACGGGATCAGCAGGTAGGCGGCTCCGACGATCGTGAGGATCATCACGATCCGGTCGAACAGCCGCTGGTGGATGCGGGGGATCAGCCACCGGCCCACGAGGGCGCCGACGACCACGAGCGGCACGAGCACGAGGTCCATGAGCAGCACCGGCACGGTGAACAGCCCGAGCGCGGCGAGCACCGGGAGCTTCACCAGGTTCACGATCGCGAAGAACCACGCGGCCGTGCCGAGGAACACCTTCACGGGCGTGCGCATCGCCAGGAGGTACATCGACATCACCGGGCCGCCCGCGTTCGCGACCATCGTGGTGAACCCGCCGAGTGTGCCATAGCCGATCGTCGCCCCGAGGTGCGCGTGGGTGATCGTGTCGGAGGATGCCGACCGGCGCCGCCACAGGGTGATCGCGACCATCGCCAGCAGGATGCCGCCGATCACCGGCCGCACCACCGCGTTGCTGGCGTAGGCGAGGAACACGGCACCGAGGATGAGGCCGCCGATCACGGCCGGGGCGAGCCGGATGAGGGTCGGCCAGTGCGCGTGGCGGCGGTAGGTGAGCAGGGCGAACATGTCGCCCACGATGAGGAGGAGCAGCATCGCCGCCGTCGAGGTGCGCGCCGGCAGGAACGCCGCGAAGATCGCGATCGAGAGCGTGTTGGCGCCCGGCAGTGCGGTCTTGGACACGCCGATGACGGCGGCGGCGAGGGCGAGCAGCACCCACGCCCACGGGGCGAGGTCGATCATGCCACTCTTCGCCCTTTCGACGGTGCCTCGGATCGATCCTACGGCGACGCCCGGGTCGCGGTTGCGCGGGGCCGCCACGATCGCCGTTTCGGGCGAGGGGCCCGTGCACAGATTTTTCAGATCACTACTCAATTTGCTGCGGTCACTACTCAATGTCGCGAAGATAGCGGGTCCAGGTGGTGTTCGTTCGAGAGTGTGAATCGGTCGGCGCGGTCCCAGTCCCGCCGAGACTACGGCGGTCCCAGTCCCGCCGAGATTACGATTCCCCGATCTGCAAGGACGACTCCACATGAGTGCAAGAAAGTCGGCGCGAGACCCGCGTCAGAGCATGAGCGCTGCTGCTTCTGAATGCAGCCTGCGCACCAAGAACCACAAGCGCGCCCGCCGCTCGGTGATCGCAGCCGCGACGGTCGTCGCGATCGCCGGCGCCGCCTTCGGCGGTGCGGCGGCGGCCAACGCTTCGACCGGGCAGGTCCGGTACGTCGTCGACAGTGCCTATAGCCCCGAACTCGATTTCAACGGCGAGGCGCAGGCACCATTCCGGATGTCCGACGGCAGCCTCGTGTACTGCCTCGTTCACAACGATGGTGGCCCGATCACGGGTGACCAGTACACGGAGAAGTCAGGCGGTGTGACTGCCAAGGAGGGGTGGATCCTCGCACATTCGTTCCCCGCGCTCTCCAACGCTCAGTTGTCCAAGCTCACCGGCATCGACCTGAGCCCGTACGACGACAAGGGCCTGTCCGGCTGGACGCAGATCGCGCTCTGGTACGTGTCGGGCTTCACCGATCAGAAGCCGAGCGGCCTGGGCGCGTGGCTCGTCGATCACGCGAACGACGGCCCGATGTCGGATGCACCGGGTGGGGCGGTGTCGTTCACGAAGGCCGCTGGTTTTGCTCACAACACGGGCGGGAAGACAGGGCCGTTCGTGGTGCACACGACGAACGTGTCGGTCGTGTCGCTGTCGGCGTCCAACGGCGCCACCGTGGTGGATCAAGCCGGCAACGCGGTGGTGAACGCGAAGAACGGTGACCAGGTGTGGTTGGACACACCGAACGGTGGCAAGACGACGCTGAGCGCGTATGGCGTGAACGTGCAGCAGTCCGGAAACCTCCAGGTGGACAACACCCACCCCGGGCGCCAGGCCGTCTCAACCCAGGATCAGAAGGTCACTGAGGTCAACGGCTCGATCACCGTCGATGACACCCCGGCTCCGCCGGCTCCGACGGTGAACACGAACGCGACGGACAAGGCTGATGGGGATAAGACCCTGGCGTCCGGTGGTGGCGTGATCGGTGACGTGATCAACTACACGGGCCTGACGCCGGGTGTGAAGTACACCGCGAACGGTGAAGAGGTCGACAAGGCCACTGGCAAGCGCACCGGGATCAAGGGGTCGAAGACCTTCACGCCGACCAGTGCCGACGGTTCGGTTGAGGTGGACTTCACGGTTCCTGCCGGGTACGCCGACAAGGACCTGGTCGCGTTCCAGGACATCTCGGACGCCAACGGGATCGTCGTGAAGCACGAAGACATCAACGACGCCGCCGAGACGGTGCACGTGGATGCCGCGCCGACGCCGCCGGCTCCGACGGTGAACACGAACGCGACGGACAAGGCCGACGGTGACAAGAACCTGGCGTCCGGTGGTGGCGTGATCGGTGACGTGATCAACTACACGGGTCTGACGCCGGGTGTGAAGTACACCGCGAACGGTGAAGAGGTCGACAAGGCCACTGGCAAGCGCACCGGGATCAAGGGGTCGAAGACCTTCACCCCGACCAGTGCCAACGGTTCGGTTGAGGTGGACTTCACGGTTCCGGCCGGGTACGCGGACAAGGACCTGGTCGCGTTCCAGGACATCTCGGACGCGAACGGGATCGTCGTGAAGCATGAGGATGTGAACGATGCTGCCGAGACGGTGCATGTGGATGCTGCCCCGGCTCCGACGGTGAACACGAACGCGACGGACAAGGCTGATGGGGACAAGTCCCTCGACTTCCGTGGTGGCGTGGTCGGTGACCTGATCGAGTACACGGGTCTGACGCCGGGTGTGAAGTACACCGCGAACGGTGAAGAGGTCGACAAGGCCACTGGCAAGCGCACCGGGATCAAGGGGTCGAAGACCTTCACGCCGACCAGTGCCAACGGTTCGGTTGAGGTGGACTTCACGGTTCCGGCCGGGTACGCGGACAAGGACCTGGTCGCGTTCCAGGACATCTCGGACGCCAACGGGATCGTCGCCAAGCACGAGAACGTGAACGATGCTGCCGAGACGGTGCACGTGAACGCCACCCCGACGGTGAACACGAACGCGACCGACAAGGCTGATGGGGACAAGTCCCTCGACTTCCGTGGTGGCGTGGTCGGTGACCTGATCGAGTACACGGGTCTGACGCCGGGTGTGAAGTACACCGCGAATGGTGAAGAGGTCGACAAGGCCACCGGTAAGCCGACCGGGATCAAGGGGTCGACCACGTTCACCCCGACCAAGGCTGACGGTTCGGTGGTTGTCGAGTTCACGGTTCCTGCCGGGTACGCGGACAAGGACCTGGTCGCGTTCCAGGACATCTCGGACGCGAACGGGATCGTCGCCAAGCACGAGAACGTGAACGATGCTGCCGAGACGGTGCACGTGAACGCCACCCCGACGGTGAACACGAACGCGACCGACAAAGCTGATGGGGACAAGGAACTGCCCTCCACCGGTGGTGTGGTCGGCGACCTGGTGAAGTACACCGGTCTGGTCCCTGGGCAGGAGTACACGGTCAAGGGTGAGCTCATGAACAAGGCCACCGGCAAGGCCACCGGCATCAAGGCATCCAAGAAGTTCACCCCGAAGACCGCCGACGGCGTGATCGAGATCGACTTCAACGTGCCTGCTGGGTTCGCCGGTGACGACCTGGTCGCGTTCGAAGCCCTCTTCGATGCGAAGGGCGAGGTCGCGAAGCACCAGGACATCAACGCGAAGTCCCAGACCGTGCACGTCGACCACACCCCGTCCACTCCGATCACGCCGAACACCCCGAACACGCCGGCCAACGGTCCGGCCGTGAACACGGGCGGCACGGTGGACAACACCAGCAACACCGGTGAGGGCTGGCTGTTCGGTTCGATCGCAGCCGGCATCCTCGCCGCGATCGGAGCAGCAGGCATCTGGACCCGTCGCAAGACGACCAACTGATCACCTGCTCGCCCTGATGGCCCCCCGTCTCCCCAGACCGGGGGCCATCACCCTGTCTTCGGCGCCTTCACCTCCCGCGCGCAGGATTACGGCCTCCGGACCGACCGCCGACCCCGCGGAGGCTTACGATGACGGGATGGACAGCACAGCGCGTCCTCGATCGGTGGCCCGCCCGGCCGCGCGGCTCGCTCGCGGCCGGACGCACACGATCGGGGTGTTCCTGCTGGGGCTGCACAATCCTGTCTTCGCCGACATCTACGCCGGCATCGCCGAGGGCGTCGCCGGCAGCGGCGAGCAGCTCATGGTGGCGGTCGGCGCCGCCGAGTCGGATGCCGGCACCGACGTCGACCCCGAACGCGAGGCACAGGCGATCGGGTCATTCGTCGATCTTCGAGTGGACGGCATCCTGCTCGCCGGCTACACCGGCACCCCCGAAGCCCTCGAGACCCTGTTGCGCGGTACCCCGGCGGTCGTCATCACCCGGGAGCTCTCCGCTCCCGGCGTCGACTCCGTGCTCGCCGACGATCAGCTCGGCGGGAGCCTCGCGGTGGAGTTCCTGAACGAGCTCGGCCACACCCGCATCGCGCATGTCGCGAGCCGCTCGACCCTGCCGTACGGAAGTCGCCGGGCGGGATACCTCGACGCGATGACGCGCCTCGGCCTGGAGCCGCTGATCGTCGAAGAGAACATGACTGAGCACGGCGGACGACGCGCGATGGAGCAGATCCTCCGGTCGGCATCCCCGCGTCCTACTGCGGTGTTCGCGAACAACGACCTGGCCGCGCTGGGCGTGCTCGCAGCGCTGTCGAACGCGGGGCTGTCGGCCCCCGAGGACGTCTCGGTGATCGGCTACGACGACACCGCGCTCGCCAGGTCCGACGTCGTGCAACTCAGCTCCGTCGACCAGCACGGGCGGGGCCTCGGCCGCATTGCCGCCGAGCAACTGCTGCGACGCATTGCCGGGGAGGACGGTGCGTCGGTGGTGCGCCGGTTCCCGCCGCGGATCGTGCCGCGGCACAGCGTCGCGCCGCCGGCGTCCGGATCCTGAGCCCTGGCGAGGCATCCGAACTGATCGGCGCGCAAGAAATTGCGGCCGTGCACGGTTCTCGCCGAACGGTACTCAATTCGGCGATTTCGCTACTCAATTCTGCTCTTCTCTGGCTCGAACGCCGCTCCGCGTCGAAGCATTGACGATCGGGTCCGGACGCCACCCGTCGGCCCCGGCTCGATCAGTTCAACTGCAAGGACAGAACGCGTATGACTAGAACAGGACGGGCGCGACCCACGCGCCACTCCGAGCGATCCGAAGACGTCTGCACGGTTCGCGCGCGTCACAGGAACGCTCGTCGCTCCGTGATCGCCGCGGCCACCGTCGTCGCGATCGCCGGGGCCGCCTTCGGCGGTGCCGCTGCGAATGCGGCCGTCGGCGACACCTTCACCGACCTCAACGGCGCCACTTTGTCGATGGTTCAACTCAGCGGCGGGGGCTTCGCCTACTGCATCGACTATCAGGTGACGCCGAACTCGAAGGGCACCGTCCTCACGGAGACCGCCGGAGCAACGGACCCGGTCTACCAGAGTGCGACGGTGCGTGGAAAGGTCCTCTGGATCCTCGCGCACGGATACCCCGTGCTCTCGAAGGAGCAGATGGAGAAGGAAGCCGGGGTCACGATTCCGGACAGCCAGGGAGAACCCCTCGCCGGCTTCGAGACGCAGGACGCGATCTGGCAGGTGACGACCGGCATCGGAAGCAGTGGCGACCCCATGTCCGACTGGCTCGTCCGGAACGCCGTGCCGATCACGTCGTACCCGGCGCCGACCGTCCATATCACGAAGGGCGCCAACTTCGCGTCCGTCGATTCCGGTCTCGTCGGCCCGTTCGTGGTCGACACCGAAGGGATGCCGGACGCCGCGGTGACCGGTTCATCCGGCGCTCAGGTCGTCAACGCGCAGGGCCAGGCGATCACGGATGTCGCAGACAACGGGTCGTTCTATCTGAAGGTCTCCCAAGCCGGTTCGTACACCGCAACAGCGTCGGGCGATGGCTGGAGTCTGGGCCACATCTTCAAGGACCTCTCGAAGAACAACCAGGAGATGGTCGGCGGCCTGCCGGTCAAGGCCTCGGACCAGATCTCCGTGTCGGTTCAGGACAACGGTCCGACCCCGTCGATCTCGACCACGGCGACGGACAAAGCCGACGGTGACAAGGTGCTCCCGGCCTCGGGTGGCGTCGTGAAGGATGTCGTTTCGTACACCGGCCTGACGCCGGGTGTCGAGTACACGATGTCGGGTGAGCTGATGGACAAGGCAACCGGTAAGGGCACCGGCATCAAGGCCTCCAAGACCTTCACCCCCACGTCCGCGAACGGTTCGGTGGAGACCGACTTCACGGTTCCCGCGGGGGATGCCGGCAGGTCGCTGGTGGCGTTCGAGGATCTGACCGATGCGAACGGTGCTGTGGCGAAGCATGAGGACATCAACTCGGCTGCACAGACCGTGACCGTGGACACGCCGGCGCCGGCGCCGGCGATCTCGACGACCGCGACGGACAAGGCCGACGGTGACAAGGAACTCGAGTTCCGCGGCGGCGTCGTCAAAGATGTCGTCGCGTACAAGAACCTGACCCCCGGGACGCAGTACACGATGTCGGGTGAGCTGATGGACAAGGCCACCGGTACGGGCACAGGGATCAAGGCCTCCAAGACCTTCACGCCGACCAGTGCGAACGGTTCGGTGGAGATCGACTTCACGGTTCCCGCGGGGGATGCCGGCAAGTCGCTGGTGGCGTTCGAGGATCTGACCGATGCGAACGGCGCGGTTGCGAAGCACGAAGACATCAACTCGGCAGCGCAGACGGTGGTCGTCGACCAGGCCCCGACCATTGCGACGACGGCCACAGACAAGTCCGACGGTGACAAGGTGCTGCCGTTCCGTGGTGGTGTCGTGAAGGATGTCGTTTCGTACAAGGGTCTGACCCCGGGCATCCAGTACACGATGTCGGGTGAGCTGATGGACAAGGCCACCGGCACGGGCACCGGCATCAAGGGTTCCAAGACCTTCACCCCCACGTCCGCGGACGGTTCGGTGGAGATCGACTTCACGGTTCCCGCGGGGGAGGCCGGCAGGTCGCTGGTCGCGTTCGAGTCGCTGATCGATGCGAAGGGCGAGGTCGCGAAGCACGCGGACATCAACTCCGCCGCACAGACGGTGACCGTGGGAAACACCCCTGCGGTGTCGACGACGGCGACGGACAAGTCCGATGGGGACCAGGAGCTCTCGTTCCGTGGTGGTGTGGTCTCCGACATCGTGAAGTACACGAACCTGGTTCCGGGTGTCGAGTACACGATGTCGGGTGAGCTGATGGACAAGGCCACCGGCAAGTCCACCGGGATCACCGGGTCGAAGACCTTCACCCCCACGACCGCGAACGGCAGTGTGGAGATCGACTTCACGGTTCCGGCGAAGTTCGCCGGGCATGACCTGGTCGCGTTCGAGAAGGTCGCCGACAGCAGCGGCGTCGTCGCGAAGCACGAGGACATCAACGCGAAGTCTCAGACCGTGCACGTCGACAACACCCCTGCGGTGTCGACGACGGCGACGGACAAGTCCGATGGGGACCAGGAGCTCTCGTTCCGTGGTGGTGTGGTCTCCGACATCGTGAAGTACACGAACCTGGTTCCGGGTGTCGAGTACACGATGTCGGGTGAGCTGATGGACAAGGCCACCGGCAAGTCCACCGGGATCACCGGGTCGAAGACCTTCACCCCCACGACCGCGAACGGCAGTGTGGAGATCGACTTCACGGTTCCGGCGAAGTTCGCCGGGCATGACCTGGTCGCGTTCGAGAAGATCGCCGACAGCAGCGGCGTCGTCGCGAAGCACGAGGACATCAACGCGAAGTCTCAGACCGTATCAGTCGACGAGAAGCCGGCCGTCACCACCACGGCGACGGACAAGGCGGATGGGGACAAGGAACTGCCCTCCAACGGTGGTGTGGTCTCCGACATCGTGAAGTACACGGGCTTGGTTCCGGGTACGGAGTACACGGTCAATGGTGTTCTGATGGACAAGGCCGCCGGTAAGTCGACGGGTATCACCGCGTCCAAGAAGTTCACGCCGGCCGCGGCTGACGGCAGTGTGGAGATCGACTTCAATCTGCCCACCGGGTTCGCCGGTGACGACCTGGTCGCGTTCGAGAAGGTCCTGGACGCCCGGGGTGTCGTCGCCACGCACGAGGACATCAACGCGAAGTCCCAGACCGTGCACGTCGACAAGCCGTTCGCCCCGATCACGCCGACCCCGAAGGCGCCGACGTACGGGCCGAGCGTGAACACCGGCGGCACTGTCGACAATGGTGGCAGCACCGGCGGCTGGATGGGCGGCGCGCTCGCGGCCGGCATCATCGCCCTGGTCGGAGCAGCAGGCATCGGGATCCGTCGCAAGACGACCGACTGATTCTCTGACCGCTTCTCCCTGATGGCCCCCGGGCCTGGGACCGGCTCCCTCAACGAGTCGCCCCAGGACCGGGGGCCATCGGCATCCTCGCCTATGGCTCACTACTCAATCTGCAGGCCGACGTCTGAGCAAATGGGCACATTGTGTGCGGGCGGACGCGGCAGGATTACTCATAATGGGGCGGTTCGGTACTCAATTCTGGGACTTCGGCGCTTTTGCGGTCGGACTCGGACGGAGGCTTGGAACTCAGCGCGGGGCAGCAGGCCCCGCTGAGGTCAAGTCGAAACAACCCGAGAGGACGCCCGCCTAAATGAGCGAGAACAGGCCACCGCACGATCCGCGTCTGCATCCGACCTCCGAAGCTCCCACGAGGAGATCCCGCCGGGGGATCGGGCAGAAGCGCCTGCGACGAATGATCGCGGCGGCGGCGACCGTCGCGGCCATCGCGGGGTCCGCTTTCGGTGGTGCCGTCGCGGCGAGCGCCGCCGTCGGCGACACGGCGACCCTGATCTGGGAGTCGCCGCAGGAGAACTTCTACCAGCTGAGCGACGGCTCTTACGCGTACTGCCTTGATCGGTGGAAGAAGGGTCCCGACGTCGGCAACACCTACCGCGAAACCGACTGGAACTCCTACACCGGTGCCACGACACGGTGGAACACGGATCCGTCCGTGCGCGGTGACGTGCTGTGGATCCTCGCGCACTCGTATCCGTCCCTGACTCCCGCTGAGGTCTCTGCTGAGACCGGCATCCCCGTGCAGCCCGCGTCCGTTCTGAGTGCAGGCACGCAGCACGCCATCTGGTACTTCACGAACGGCATCGTCCCGGAGCCCGCAGAACTCGCCACCCCGACGGGCCGGCTCTACACCTGGCTCGTCGACCACGCGACGCCGATCTCGCCCAACAGCGCGGACGGCGGCTCCATCAGCCTCACCAAGGGTCCCGGTTTCGTGTCGACGCCCGGTCAGAAGGCCGGCCCGTTCGTCGTGACCACGGATCAGGTGAGCGTCGTGTCCCTTTCTGCGTCCGCGGGCGGAACCATCGTGGACAGCGCCGGCAGCCCTCTGACGACAGTGCTCGACGGAGACCGGTTCTGGGTCACGTCGGCCGAGCCGCAGAACGTCACGGTCACGGCGTCCGGCACCTACGTGCACCAAGACGGTCACATCTGGGTCGACACGACCGAACCGCAAGACCAGGAGCTCTCGATGGGCGCAGCGACACCGGTGGAACGCAGCGCGACGATCGATGTCGACCTCGCTCCGGCCCCGCCTGAGATTTCCACGACGGCGACGGACAAGGCCGATGGTAATCACGGGCTGCCCTCCACCGGCGGTGTCGTGAAGGATGTCGTCTCGTACACCGGTCTGACACCGGGCACCGAGTACACGGTCACCGGTGTGCTGATGGACAAGGCCACCGGTAAGTCGACCGGGATCACGGCGTCCAAGACGCTCACCCCGACCACAGCCGATGGTTCGGTGGAGGTCGACTTCACCCTGCCGGAGGGGTTCGCCGGAGACGACCTGGTCGTGTTCGAGAAGGTCTTGGACGCGAACGTCGTCGTGGCCGCGCATGAGGACATCACCGCGACGTCCCAGACCGTGCACGTCGACAAGCCCACCCCGCCTGCACCCACCCCGACACCGACGCCGACGCCGACCCCGTCGACGTACGGGCCGAGCGTGAACACCGGAGGCACCGTCGACAACGGCGGCAGCACCGGCGGCTGGATGGGCGGCGCGCTCGCGGCCGGGATGATCGCTCTGCTCGGCGCAGGCGGCATCCGGATCCGTCGCAAGACGACCAGCTGATCCCACGCCACACGAACGAGATGGCCCCGGTCCGCAGACCCGGGGCCATCTCGTGCTCACTCGGACGCGGATGCCGCGATGGATGCCGCCCGGCGGCGGCCGGCCCAGACCGCGCCGAACACCGCGGCCACCACCAGCGGGGCCATCAGTGCCCAGTTGACCCAGTCGGTGCGGCCGGTGAGAAGGTCCAGGTTCATCAGCATCAGCACGAGCCCGACCACCAGCCCGACGAGACCGAGCAGTGGTGCCACGATCACGCGGAACACCCCGTGCCCGCGCCGGTCACGGGAGAAGAACCGGACGACGCTCACCATGCAGAGCGCCTGCAGGGCGACGACCCCGATGATCCCGATGCCGTTGGTCCACAGGAGCAGCTGCAGGTACGGGTCGCCGTGCAGCAGCACGGTGATCACGATGAGCACCAGCGAGACGACCGTGGTGACGATGCTGGCCAGGGCCGGAGACCGGAAGCGCGGGTGCGTGACCCCGAGGCGCGCCGGCAGCAGCCCGTCACGACCGAGGGCGAACAGGTAGCGCGAGGTCGCGTTGTGGAACGCGATGGTCGCGGCGAGGATGCTCGTCACGATGAGCAGCCCCATCACCGTGCTCGCCCACTTTCCGAGGTACGAGTCGGCGAGCATGAAGTACAGGCCCTGGAAGGCATCCGACAGGGAGTACTTGAGCAGCCCGTCGACCCCGAGCGCGTCGACGGCGATCCACGCGATGAATCCGTAGAACAGGGCCAGGAATCCCACCGCGAGGTAGGTCGCCCGCGGTACGGTGCGGGCGGGGTCGCGGGCTTCCTCGGCGTAGATGGCGGTGCCCTCGAACCCGATGAACGCGCCGAGCGCGAGCACGAACATCCCGCCGCTCGCCAGGTTGAAGACGTTGCCCGGAAGGAAGGGTGCCACGGTGAAGTGCGCGGTGCCCTCGGTGACCAGCACCGCGATCGCGAGCGCGAGGAGGATCACCACCTCCAGAGACATCAGCACGGCGAGCACGCGGGCGCCGATGTCGATCTGGCGGAAGCCGAGGAATCCGACCACGGCCAGACCCGCCAGCGCGTACACCGACCAGTGCAGGTGGATGCCGAACAGCTGATTGAGCGTGGATGCCGCGTAGAACCCGAGGAATCCGTAGAAACCCGCGCAGATCAGGGCGTACGACAGCAGCGCGACCATCGCCGCGGCTCCGCCCGCACGCGCGCCGAGGCCGCGGCCGATGAACGCGTAGAACGCCCCGGCGTTGCGCACGTAGCGGGCGAACGCGGTGAAGCCGGCCGCGCACAGCACGTAGACGACCCCGCTGAACACATACGCGCCGGGCGTGCCGATGCCGCCCAGGCGGAAGGCGAGCGGCGCCGCTCCCGCCATGACCGCGAGCGGTGCCGCGGCGGCGACGACGAAGAAGAAGATGTCGAAGGTGCCGAGCTTGCCGCGGGCGAGGCCGGGGCTGGACCCGGTCGTGGCGGGGGAGGGGGAGGAGGATGTCGCGGTCATGGGGCTCCTTGGTGTCAGCGACGGTGATGACGGACGCAGCCGATGCTGCGGGAGGGGGTGGATGCCGCGCCGGCTGCGCGGGCGCGGCATCCGGATCGGCGATCAGACGGCGGGCCACCAGGCCGGGTCGGTCCACAGTCCGAGCTCCTGCTCGAGGGCGGCGCCCACGCGGAACACGGTGGCGTCGTCGAAGGTGCGCCCGACGATCTGGACGCCGGTGGGAACGCCGTTCGGTGCCAGACCGGACGGGACGGCGAGCACCGGCACGCGGCCGATGACGTTGAACGGCAGGGTCATGAGCTGGGAGAAGATCGCCGCGCTGTCGGTGCTCGGTTCGTCGGCGGCGAGGCCCGTGGTGGCGATCGTCGGGCAGACGAGGGCGTCGTATCCGGTCATGAGCTCGGCGAACGGCCGATAGAAGGCGGTCTCGGCGACGAGTCCCTCGACGTAGTCTCCGCCGGCCGACTCCGCGAACGCCCGGGTGTACGGCATCAGCTGCTCGGCGCGGGCCGGGTCGCCTTCGAGAACGCTCTCGATGAACGGGCCCATGACTGCGCCGAAGTGCGGCCACGCGGTCTTCAGCACCCGGTCGGGGCCCCACGGCAGCTCGACGAAGTCGACTTTCGCGCCGGCCGCGACGAGCGCTTCCGCCACGGCGCAGGTGTTCGCCTCCACCACCGGATCGACCTCGTACCCGCCGAGGTCGAGGCAGACCGCGATCCGCATGCCGGTGAGGGGGCCGGCCTCGCCCGAGACGGTGACGACCTCCCGCAGGGATGCGGCATCCCCCACCCACGGGCCCGAGATGACGTTCTGCAGCAGGGCGACGTCGGCGACGCTGCGGCCCATCGGCCCGTCCGCGCAGTAGGTGTCGGAGTTGAAGGGAGCGAGACCGGGGACGCGGGCGAACGGGGGCTTGAACCCGATGACGCCGCAGAACGACGACGGGATGCGGATCGATCCGCCGATGTCGCTGCCGGTCGCGAGAATCGTCGAGCCGGCCGCCAGCACGGCACCCGAACCGCCCGAGGATCCGCCGGGGGTGAAGTCGGTGTTCCACGGGTTGCGGGTGATGCCCCAGAGCTTCGAGTGCGTCACCGGGGCGCAGCAGTACTCGGGCGTCGTGGTGCGTCCGTGGACGACCGCGCCCGCGGCCTGGATGCGCTCGACGATGGGATGCGTCTCGGTGGCGATGGAGCCCTTGTCGAGCAGGCTGCCGTCTTCGAGCAGGCGTCCGGCGACGGGCTGCTCGTCCTTCAGCATGAGCGGGATGCCCTCCAGGGCGCCGATCCGCTCGCCGCGGGCGAGGCGCGCCTCCGATGCCGCGGCCGCCGCCCGGGCCTCGTCCACCCACTGCTCGGTGACCGCGTTGATGCGCGGCTCGGTCGCCTCGGTCCGCGCGATCGCCGACTCGAGGACGTCGACGGGGGAGACCTCGCCGCGGCGGTACATCGCGGATGCCTCGGTGGCGGTCAGGCGGAACAGATCCATGGAGGGATGCCTCTCTCGTGGCCGTACATCGTACGGTGCCGTACACTGTACGGACGATAATGTTGCATCCATGCCGTCCCGTCAAGTCCCCGTGCTCAGCCGCCGCGACGTGACCGACGCGGCGATCGGGCTCATCGAGCGCGACGGTCTCGGCGCCCTCACGATGCGCCGCCTCGCGGCCGAGCTCGGCTGTGCGCCGATGAGCCTCTACACGCATGTGCGGAGCCGCGACGACCTCGTCGACGCCATCGTCGACCGGCTGATCGAACAGCTCGACCTGCACGAGGTCCCCGCGGAGACGTGGGACAGCGCCGTGCGGCGCACGCTCGGGTCGTACCGCGACCTGGCGGTGCGGTCTCCCGCCGCGTTCGAGCTGCTCGCGCTCGCACCGTACGACACCTCGCCGGTCGCGCCGCACCTCGCGAACGTGCTCACCGGCCTCGAGCACGCCGGGCTCGACGCCGAGCAGGCGCGGCAGATCCTCGGGATCGTCGACGCCTACGCATCCGGCTTCCTCGTGGTGTGGGCCCGCAGCCGCGCCCGCGCCGCGCAGGGCGCCGACGGGCGCGGCGACGACGGGCAGGATGCCGGCATCGCGTCGATGCGCCACCTCGACATGTTCGACGAGGGCCTCGACGCCCTCATCGCCGGCCTTGACGCGACGCTCGTGCGGCACGCCTGACTCAGCGGGCCGCGTCCGACGCGACCGAGACCGACGGGACCACCGCCTCCCGGAACAAGGGCGCTGATCCCGTCCGAGCCTTCGGCGCTGAGCGCCGATCCGACCGTAAGGAAGTCGTTAGGACGGGCCTTACCGCCCAGGACCGGGCCCTACGATTCGTCTGTGACCGACACGATCGCGACGACCGCTCCCACGCCCACGCGCAGCCCGCTGCGGCTCGCGCTCATCGTCGGGGCGCTCGGAGTCGTGTTCGGCGACATCGGCACCAGTCCCATCTACACGCTGCAGACGGTCTTCAACCCGAGCGACCCGCACCCCGTGCCCCTCACCACCGAGAACCTGTACGGCGTCGTGTCGCTCATCGTCTGGTCGATCATCCTCATCGTCACCGTCACGTACGTGCTGCTCGCAATGCGCATGGACAACGACGGCGAGGGCGGCATCATGGCCCTGCTCACCCTGCTGCGGCGCTGGGCTCCCAGCAGTCGCACCCGCATCGTGGTGCTGCTCTCGGGCCTGGCCGTGCTCGGCGCGGCCCTGTTCCTCGGCGACAGCATGATCACCCCGGCGATCTCCGTACTCTCCGCCGTCGAGGGCCTCAAGGTCATCAACCCGGGGCTCGCCGAATGGGTGGTCCCGATCACGGCGGCGATCCTGCTGGTGCTCTTCCTGGTGCAGCGGTTCGGGAGCGCGGTCGTGGGCCGCCTGTTCGGCCCCGTGATGGTGGTCTGGTTCGCCGTGGTCGCGGTGCTGGGCATCGGCGGGATCACCCACGATCCCGGCATCCTGCTCGCACTGCTGCCGACGTACGCGATCGGTTTCATGGTCGGCCACTTCCAGATCGCGTTCTTCGCCCTCGCCGCGGTCGTGCTGTCGGTCACCGGCGCCGAGGCGCTGTACGCCGACATGGGCCACTTCGGAAGGCGTCCGATCTCGTTCGCCTGGCTGGTGCTCGTCTTCCCGGCGTGCGCCCTCAGCTACCTGGGCCAGGGGGCGCTCGTCCTGCAGGATCCGAAGAACATCTCGGCGCCGTTCTTCCTCCTCGCCCCCGGATGGGGACAGATCGCCATGGTCGTGCTCGCAACGGCGGCGACGGTGATCGCCTCCCAGGCGGTCATCTCGGGTGCCTTCTCGGTGGCCAGTCAGGCATCCGGACTCGGCTACCTGCCGCGCCTGCGCGTCGCGCACACCTCGTCGTCCACCCATGGCCAGATCTATGTCCCGTGGATCAACTGGCTGCTGATGGTGTCGGTGGTCACCCTGGTGTTCGCGTTCCGCAGCTCGGCGGCGCTGGCCTTCGCGTACGGGATGGCGGTGACCGGAGCGATCACGACGACCACGATCCTGTTCTTCTACCTCGCCCGCCGCCGCTGGCGGAACGTCCCGCCGTGGCTGCTGTGGGCCGGCGGCATCGCTCTGGTCTCGATCGACTTGCTCTTCGTCGCCGTCAACCTGACCAAGTTCATCCACGGCGCGTGGCTGCCGCTCGCGATCGGCCTCGCCGCGTTCATCGTCATGACCACCTGGCAGCGCGGACGCGAACTGATCACCGAGCGCCGCACCCAGGCCGAAGGGTCGCTGAACGCGTTCATCGACAAGCTGCGCAGCAAGTCGACGCTGGTGGCCACGGTTCCGGGCACGGCGATCTTCCTCAACCCGGGCAGCGCGACGACGCCGCTGGCGCTGCGCGCCAACGTCGAGCGCAACCACGTGCGGCACGAGCGGGTCGTGGTGCTGTCGGTCGAGATCGACACGGTGCCCCGGCTTCCGGAGGAGAGGCGCTTCGTCGTCGACGACCTGGGTGATCCGACCGACGGCATCGTCCTGGTCAGGATGCGCTTCGGATACACCGAGACCCCCGACGTCCCGGCCACCCTGGCGACCCTTCCCGCCGACCAGTCCGAGGGAACCCTCGACCTGGATGACGCCACCTACTTCCTGTCGAAGATCGAGCTGCGGGAGGGGCGGCTTCCGGGCATGGCGCAGTGGCGCAAACGGCTGTTCCTCGCGTCGTCGCACATCACCAGCGACGCGAGCAACCACTTCCGGCTGCCGCGTGACCGCGTGATCGTGATGGGGTCCCAGATCGAGCTGTGACCCGTCGCCCGTCCTCGGCGGAGTGGATGACGCGAAGGGAGGAGGCTCGGCGCCGGATGCCTCCTCCGGTCGTCGCATCCCCTCCGCTCGCGACGCCGCGGGCGGGGCTACGCGCGGGAGAAGGCGGAGGCCCGCTCGACCTGGTCGCGGGTGGGTGTGATCCCGGTGTAGCGGGCGAACTGGCGCGCGGCCTGCAGGGCGATCACGTCGGCCCCCGTGATGACGGGGGTGCCGGCATCCCGCGCGGCGCGGATGAGCGGGGTCTCGGCGGGGAACGCGACGACGTCGAACACCGTGCGGGCTGCGGCGATGTGCGCGGGGGTGAACGCGAGCGCGTCGGCATCCTGCCCGCTCATGCCGAGCGGGGTGACGTTCACGATCACGGCATGGCCGGGAGCGGGGTCGTCGGCGGTGAACCGGTAACCGTACTTGTCGGCCAGCGCGCTTCCCGCCTGCTCGTTGCGGGCGAGCACGGTGACGTCGTCGAATCCGGCGCCGCGGAACGCCGCCACCACGGCCTTGGCCATGCCGCCCGAGCCGCGCACGAGCACGGAGGATGCCGGGTCCACCGCGTGCTCGACGAGGAGTTCGGCGACCGCCTCATAGTCGGTGTTCGACGCAGTCAGCGTGCCGTCGTCGTTGACGATCGTGTTCACGGACTCGATCGCGGCGGCCGACGGTTCGATGGCGTCCACGAGCGGGATGACGGCCTCCTTGAACGGCATCGACACCGAGCATCCGCGGATGCCGAGACCGCGCACCCCCGCGATCGCGGCCTCGATGTCGGTGGTCGTGAACGCCTTGTAGATGAAGTTCAGGCCGAGTTCCTCGTACAGGAAGTTGTGGAACCGGGTGCCGAGATTCGACGGGCGTCCGGCCAGCGAGATGCACAGGGTCATGTCCTTGTTCAAGATCGGCATGCCCCATTCCACCACCCGGTATCACCCGGGCGCGACCCCGCCTCCTCCCTGCGAGATCCGAGAGAGGGGTCCGAACATGTCCACGTCTTCACCAACGCGGCCGAGCCGGCGATCCCGGCTGGCCGCCCTCGTCGTCGCGGGCCTGATGGCCGTCGGCGGCGTCGCGATCGCCGCACCCGCCGAGGCGTACACCGCCTGTACCGGCGGTTCGCTCGCCGTCACCGCGACGTTCACGCAGGGCGCTGCCGGGCACAGCTACGCCGCCGTGATCTTCCGCAACACCGGTTCCGTCCCGTGCACCATGCACGGCTACCCGTCCGTGGCCGCCTTGAACGGCACCGGCGGCGTCATCGGGCACGCCGGCCACGCCACCGGGTACCCCGTCCCCACCGTCACGCTCGCGCCGCAGGGGTTCGCCTCGTCGCAGATGTCGTGGATGAACTTCAACCCGGTCACGAGCGGTCCGTGCACCTGGTCGCACTCGATCGCGGTGACGCCGGAGGGCACCACCGCCGTGACGCACCTGCCGGTGCAGGTCAGCATCTGCGAACTCCGCGTGCAGCCGACCGTCGCCGGCTCGCCGCACTACCTCGGCTACCCCCGGGCGCAGCTGGAGTGGATCCGGGGCGGGCACGCCATCTCGGCATACATGGGGTACTACTGGCAGCAGGCGATCAACGCCCTGCACGCCGGGAGCGCCACGCAGTGGACGCCGCAGATCGCCGAGCTGCACCAGCTCATCACGCTGCCGGATGCCATGCAGACCCCGACCCAGCACGCCGAGTGGCTGCACGACGTGCACAGCCTCGACGCGTTCTTCGTGACCCCGGGCCTGTACCTGTGAAACCGTCCGAGCCCCGCCGCAGGGTCGTCACCCGCGGCGGGGCTCGGCGGTGAGCGACTGCGTGCCGAGGACGATGGCGAGCTGCAGCCGCTCGGCATCCTCGGACCCCGGCTCGGCGGTGTACACCATGATCCGCAGGTCGTCCTGGGCCACGACGAGGGTGTCGCAGTCGACCGTGATCGGGCCGACGGTCGGGTGGTCGATGACTTTGTGCCGGGACTGCTCGGCCGCGGGGGAGTCGGAGACCGTCTCCCACAGCACCGCGAAGCGCGGGCTCGCCGCCTGCAGATCGGTCACCAGCCGGCGCAGCCGGTCGTCGTGCGGGTACCGGGCCGCCGTCATCCGCAGATCGGCGATGAGGCGCGCGACCTGCTCCTCGTGCTCCGCGGGCGTCTGCCGGGCGCGGGATGCCGGCCCGACGACGTTGCGCCAGACGCCGTTGCGCTCGTTGCCGCGCAGATCCGCGGTCGGGCCCATCAGTGCGTCGTAGGGCGCGTTGGCGATGACCAGGTTCCACGCCGCGTCGTACACGACGACCGGGATCCCCTCGAACCGGTCGAGGAGCCGCTGTACGCTCGGCGCCACCCGCCGCGAGACGATGCCGGAACCCGGCGCGCTGCGACCGGCGAGCTCGAAGAGGCGGTCGCGTTCGGCATCCGACAGGCGCAGGGCCCGCGCCAGCGACTCGACCACCTGCTCGGAGGGCGCCGTCGCCCGGCCCTGTTCGAGGCGCGTCAGATAGTCGACGGAGATCCCGGCGAGGCCGGCGAGCTCTTCGCGCCGCAGTCCCGCCGCCCGTCGCCGGCCGCCCTGCGTGAGCCCCACCGTCTCGGGTGCGACGCGGTCGCGCCAGCGACGCACCGCTCTGCCGAACTCCCAGACTTCCACCCCTCCAGTCTGCGCGCGGTCCGCCATCCTGTCCTGGTACCGGTGGTCCTACGAAAACCGGACGACTGCCTGACCTGGTCGCGCCGTCGAAGGATGGTGCCATGACAACGACACTCATCACCGGGGCGAACAAGGGCCTCGGCAAGGAAACCGCCCGGGCCCTCGTCGCCGCCGGTCACACCGTCTGGCTCGGGGCGCGCGACATAGACCGCGGGCAGGCGGCCGCCGACGAACTCGGCGCCCGCTTCGTGCAGCTCGATGTGACGCAGGATGCCTCCGTCGCCGCCGCCCTCGCGACGATCGCCGAGTCGGGCACGGGGCTCGACGTGCTCGTCAACAACGCCGGCATCGCCAAGCGCGGCGAAGGAATGAGCGAGGCGCTCGACGGACCGAGCGTGCGCGAGGTCTACGACACCAACGTCGTCGGAATCGTCCGGGTGACCGAGGCGGCGCTGCCGCTCCTGGCCCGCTCGGACAACCCGGTGGTGGTGAACGTGTCGAGCGCGCTCGGCTCGTTCTGGGCCACCCACGAGCCGACCCGCCCGGCCTCGCACTTCGTCTCGCTGGTCTACGGATCGAGCAAGGCCGCCGTCTCGATGCTGACCGTGCAGTACGCGAACGCGCATCCCGAGGTGAAGTTCAACGCCGTCGAGCCGGGCATCACCGCGACCGAACTGGGCGGCGGCGATCCGGGCAGCCACCCCGGACGGCCCGCCGCGGAGAGCGCGAAGATCGTCGCGAAGCTCGCGATGATCGGCCCCGACGGACCGACCGGAACGTTCCAGGAGGATGCCGGCGAGCTCGGCTGGTGAGGGGAGAGGGCTGGTGAGGGGAGAGGGCTGGTGAGGGGAGAGGGCTGGTGAGGGGCCGGTGACGCCCGAAGATCCGTGATCTCACGGATCCGCCGCGGCGCCGCGGGTGTGACGCTGGCTTCGTGCGCATCGAGATCTGGGTGGACAGCACCGACCCGCCCGTGGGCCGGGTGGGTGACGACGACGACGCGCGCCCGTTCGTCGGCTGGATCGACCTACTGGCCGTGCTGTCCGGCCTCCTCGAGCCGGCGGGCGACGAAGACGGCGAGCTCGGTGCGCGAGCGCAGACCCAGCTTGGTGAGGATGTTTGACACGTGGGTCTCGACCGTGCGTCGCGACACGGACAGATCCCCGGCGATCTCCGGGTTGGTGGCGCCGGTCGCGACGAACCCGGCGATGCGCTCCTCGGTGCGCGTGAGCGACTCCCAGCCGAACGCGGGCCGCGCGCGGGGCCGCGTGAGGCCCGGGATGCCGGCATGCCGGAACGCGGCGCGGGCGCGCACCAGGTCGTGATCCGCCCCGACCTCGGTGTAGCCGTGCAGGGATGCCTCCGCCAGCATCCGCCGGGCGTCGTCGCGAGCGGGGAGGGCGACCGCGGCGAACTCGGCGACCCGGGCGTGGTCGAATCGGCGCGACGTTCCCGCCAGCAGCCCGGCGGCCTCGACGAGGGCGCCCGCGTCGCCGGACACCCGGCCGTGCACGGCCAGGGCGGTCGCCCGGAGGTGCGTGACGGCGGGGTTTCGGTCTGCGAGGCCGGTCAGCACCCGGACGATCTCGTCCGCACGGGATCGCGCGACCGAACTGTGCGACGGATGCGCGTCGATGACCGTGCGCACGAGCTCGGCGAGGTCGAGGCCCAGCTCCGCACAGTCCATGAGCATGTCGGTGGCCCGCAGCTCCTGCCACCCGTCCCACAGCACCTCCAGTGCGGCGACCTCGTCGCCGCGGGCCCGCTCGCGCTGGCTGAGTCCGAGCCAGATCCACCCCCGGCCGCGACCCGCCCAGGCCGCCCTCTCGGGAATCGGAGAAAGCCGCCGCGCCCACTCGAGCGCCGCCTCCGGGCCCCGCTGATGAGCGACGAGCCAGGCGCGCAGGCCCAGCACCGGGCCGCTCATGCGCACGTCCATCGACCCCACGAGGGTGTGATGGGCATCCAGTTCCGCGGCGATGTCCGAGAAGCTCGCGGTGTGGCTGAGCACCTGGGCGCCGAAGGCGTGCGCGGCCAGCACGCCGGTGCGGTAGCCGAACTGCTCGGACAGCTGCAGCCCGTGGTGCAGGAGCCCCGCCGCGTCGGCGTCGCGCTGCGCGTCGGTCAGCGCGAGGGCGAGCTGCGCGTGCGGGAAGGCCTCCACCGAGGCGAACGAGAGGTGCCGGTCGGCGAGGGCGGCGGCCCGGCTGAGCAGCGCGATCGCCTCGTCGAGGTCGCCCTGGAAGTCGGCGATCTGCCCGTGCACGGCCAGCGCCAGCACCTCGGCGCCGGGGTTGCCGACCTCGACCGCGAGCGCGGCGCCTTCGCGCGCCAGGCGCTTGGCCCCCTCGACGTCGCCGAGCATGAACTGCGGCCAGCCGGCGAAGGCGAGGTGTGCGGCGCGGTCGGCGGGATCGAGGAGGTCGGAGGCCGCGTACCGCTCCGATTCGGCGCGGGATGCCGCGTTGCGGTGCTCCTGCATCAGCGCGTGCGTGTACGTGGAGGTGAGGGCGGGCAGCACGTCGGCGGGAACGTCCTGCTGCAGCGCGCGCTCGGCGAGGGCGGTCGACTCGGCGGCGTGCCCGGCGCTGAGCGCGGCCCGCGCCAGGCCCGCGACCGCCCGCACGTGGAGCGCATCGTGCGGTTCGGTGGCGTGCACGACCCGTTCCCACAGCTCGGTCGCCGTGGCGGGGGCGCCGACCGAGGTGCGCTGGGCGAGCTGCAGCATCCACGGGAGGTCTTCGGGGGAGGTCCGCGCCTGCAGCAGGTGTCCTGCCACGACGGATGCCGGCGCGCCGGCGGCATCCAGCCGGACCGCGACCTCGCGCTGCAGTTCGGCGCGCACCGGCGCCGGAAGGTCCTGCAGCAGCACCTCCTGGATCAGTTCGTGGCGGAAGCCCAGGAGGTCGTGGTCGGCCTCCTCGAGGAACCCGGCGGCGAAGGACTCCCGCAGCAGCGGCACGAGCGCGCTCATCGGCTGGCCGGCGACGACCCGCAGCTGCGTCATCGGAAAGCGGGTTCCGAGAAGCGCCGCCGACGTGAGCAGCTCGCGGGTCGGGGCGGACAGGTGGCTGAGGTGGCGCATCATCACCATCGCGAGCGACGGCGACGGGCCGACCGGGGCATCCAGCACGGCCTCCCCGCCCGCGTCGATCGTCACCGCCCCGTCGCGCAGCAGCGACCGCAGCATCTCGGTGAGGAACAGCGGATTGCCCCCGGAGGCGGCCACATAGCGGGCCAGGGCCCCGTCGACGTGTCCGCCGGTGAGGCGTTCCGCGATCGTGACGCACGCGCTCTGCGGCAGCGCGGTCAGCTCCATCGGCTGCAGCAGTCCGCGCTCGCTCAGAACGCTCAGCAGATTGTCGAGGGCGGGCGGGGTCTCGTGGCGCGCCTGGGTGCGCATCGACCCGACCACCACCAGCGGCAGCTGCTCGAGCGTCCGGGCGAGCCGTGCGAGCAGAGCGAGGGATGCCGGATCGGCCCACTGCAGGTCTTCGAGCACGAGCACGAGCGGGGTGGCCGCGACCTCGTCGATCACCGCCAGCAGGCGCTCGCCGACCGCGTGCTCGTTCGCCCCCGCGGCGAGGCGACGGTCGTCTTCGGTGAGGCGGGGCGCGAACGCGTCGAGCAGCAGGCCGTAGGTGCGGCGTCCGTCCATGGCGTCGGCGGCACCGCGCAGCACCGGCCGCCCCGACAGACGCTGCAGCGCAGCCTCGATGAGCGACGTCTTGCCGATGCCGCCCTCGCCGAGGACGACCACGAAGCGACCGGTCGAGAGCTCATCGGCGTCGAGGGCGTCGGTCAGACGCGCGAGTTCGGCGTCGCGACCCACGAAGACCGAGCCGGATGCGGGCACGGCGCGAGCGCCGGATTCGGCGACGGCGTGAGCGCCGGAAACGGGCGCAGTGCGAGCGCCGGATGTGCGCATGCCACCGCCCTTCACCTGCCCCCATGCAGACACTCAGACGCCCTGGTGCCGAGTTTAAGGCACAGTTGTCCTTGTGTCCCGTGATCCGCAGCACGCGGGGGTCGATCTCCGGCCGTTCGTCCCGCGCGTCGTCGCCGAGTGGCTGGCCGCCGAGCCTCAGCGCCGGCACCGGCGTGTGCCGGGCACGATGGTGTTCGCCGACATCTCCGGGTTCACCAAGCTGACCGAGCGCCTCGCCCGGCGCGGCCGGGTGGGTGCGGAGCTTCTCAGCGACACCCTCGACCACACGTTCGGCACCCTGCTCGCGCCCGCGTTCGCCGACGGCGCGGACCTGCTCAAGTGGGGCGGGGACGCTGTGCTGCTGCTGTACCGCGGCGACGAGCACGCAGCGCGCGCGGCACATGCCTCGCACGGCATGCGCTCGGCATTGCGCGAACTCGTGCGCAGCCGTGCCCTGCCGGTGCCGGCGCCGCTGCGCATGTCGATCGGCATCCACAGCGGACGCTTCGACCTGTTCTTCGTCGGCGACCCCCTGAGCCATCGCGAGCTGATCGTTGCCGGCCCCGACGTGAGCCGGCTGGCGCTCATCGAGCAGGCGTGCAGCGCGGGCCAGATCCTGCTGAGCGCCGAGACCGCGGCCCTGCTGCCGGCGCGCGTGCGCGGCGGGACGATCGAGGTCGACGGTTCGCCCGCGCGGCTGCTGCGCTCGTCCCCGCAGCCGGATGCCGCGCCGCCCGACGACGCCGCACCGGCGGTGCCCGTGGCCGACACGCTGCCGCCCGTCATCCGCGAGCGGCTGCTCGCCGGTCGCGGGGAGCCCGAGCACCGCCCGATCAGCGTCGGGTTCGTGCAGTTCTCCGGCACCGATGCGCTCATCGCGGAGGGTGACGACGAGGCCGCTGCCGACGCGGTGCAGGACATGGTCGTCGCCGTGCAGCGGGCCTGCCTGCAGCGGGGCGTGACCTTCTTCGAGTCGGACCTCGCCGCGGACGGCGGCAAGATCATGCTCACGGCGGGGGCACCGCGCAGCGCCGGACGCGACGCCGAGCGCATGCTGCGGGCGGCGCACGACATCGCGGCGCACGCGGGGCGCCTCGGCATCCGGGTCGGCGTGAACACGGGACACGTGTTCGCGGGCGAGCTCGGACCCGCGGTGCGTCGCACGTATTCGATCAAGGGCGATGCCGTGAACCTCGCCGCGCGGCTCCTCGGTCGCGCGCAGCCCGGGCAGGCGGTGGCGACCGCCCGTGTCGTGGACGAGGCGCGCATCGCCGTCGACACCGAGGCCCTGGCGCCCTTCCTCGTGAAGGGCAAGCGGGATCCCGTGCACGCGGTGATCGTGCGCGACGTGTCCGCCGGCACCGGTGCAGCCTGGACCGAGACCCGGTTCGTCGGCCGCGAGGAGGAACTGACGAGGCTGCGCCACGCCCTCACCGAGGCCGTCGACGGGCGCGGGACCGTCATCGACCTCGTCGGCGAGCCGGGCATCGGCAAGTCGCGCCTCGTGGCCGAGCTCGCGGTGCCCGCGGGGATGCCGCAGCTCACCACCGCGGTGAGCAGCTACGAGACGGCCACGCCGTATGCCGCCATCGGCATACTTCTGCGTCAGGTGCTCGGCATCGGCCCGCACGACACCCCGGATGCCGCCGCGACGCGGCTGGAGGACGCCGTCCGCACCCGTGCCGCCGAGCTCGAGCCGTGGCTGCCCCTGCTCGGCGTCCCCCTGGACCTCGACCTGCCCTCCACCCGCGAGGTGGACGAGTTGGAGGAACGCTTCCGCCGCGGCCGCATCGAAGAGGTCACGATCGCCCTGCTCGGGGCTCTGCTCACCGAACCGGCGGTGCTCGTGTTCGAGGACGCCCATCTCATGGACGAGGCATCCGGCGCCCTGCTGCACCGATTCGAGGACGAGGTGCAGCGACAGCCGTGGCTGGTCATCGTGACGAGGCGCTACATCCCGGTCGGGTACGTGCCGGGCCTGGAGGGCGAGCGCGACACCCGGATCACGCTCGGCGGGATGCCGCCGGAGCGAGCGCTGGAACTGCTGGAGTCGGCCGCCGGGGCATCCCGGCCGAGCCGGCACACGCTCGAGGCGATGGCCGAACGCGCGGCCGGCAACCCGCTGTTCCTCGCGTCGCTGGCGGCGAACGTGCACGCCGCCGAGGGCGAGGACGACCTGCCCGGGTCGGTCGAGGCCCTGCTGCTGGTCGACATCGACCGCCTCACCCTCGCCGACCGCACCCTGCTGCGGCTCGCCGCGGTGCTCGGGGCCCGGTTCGAGGCCGACATCCTGGCGCGGCTCCACGCGGACGCGGATGCCGCCTCCCCGCTCGCCGTCGACGAGATCGCCTCCCGGCTCAACGAGTTCGTGCGTCCGGCGGACGGGGGCATCCTCGAGTTCCGGCACGCGATGGTGCGCGACGTCGCGTACGCGGGACTGCCGTTCCGGCAGCGCCGCCAGATGCACGAGCGCGTCGCGACGACCCTGGAGTCGCTCGGCGACCGCACCGCCGGGCCCGACCTCCTGAGCCTGCACTTCCACGCCGCCGGCCTCCACGAGAAGGCCTGGTCCGCGTCACTTCAGGCGGCCGCGGAGGCACGCGCCAAGTACGCCTACGCGCAGGCCGCCACCTTCTTCGCGCGCGCCCTCGACAGTGCCACCCATCTGCCGGAAGTGACCCCGGGGGAGCGCTCGGCGGCATCCGTCTCGCTCGGCGAATGCCTCGACATGGCCGGCGACGCGAACGGCGCCCTCGCCGCGCTCCGCCGCGCACGCCGCGACCTGCACGGCGACGTCGTGCGCAGCGCCGACGTGATGCACAAGGAGGCGCGCATCACGCTGCGGCTCGGCCGGTACCGGGCGACCCTGGCCGAACTGACCCGGGCGATGCGGGTGCTCGACGGGATCGAGGGGAATCAGGCCGACACGGTCCGGGCCCGCATCGCCAACCGGTACGGATTCTGCCTGCACCTGCAGAACCGGGGTGACGAGGCCGTGCGCTGGGGGCATGCCAGCGTCGAGTTCGCCGAGGCATCCGCCGACCTCGAGGTGCTCGCCGACGCCTACAACGCGCTGCACCTGTCGTACGCGGCCTCGACCATGCCCGAAGAGCGCCCCTACGGGCAGCTCGCGCTCGGCCTGTACGAGCAGCTCGACGACCTCAGCGGTCAGGCGCACACCCTCAACAACCTGGCGATCGACACCTACAATGACGGCGACTGGAACGGGGCCATCGACGCGTTCGCGCGAGCGGCCGAGAGCTTCCACCGCCTCGGCGACGACGCGAACGAG
Organism: Microbacterium mangrovi; assembly: GCF_000802305.1. Taxonomy (GTDB): domain Bacteria; phylum Actinomycetota; class Actinomycetes; order Actinomycetales; family Microbacteriaceae; genus Microbacterium; species Microbacterium mangrovi. Next base: position 249,708 of record NZ_JTDK01000001.1, read on the forward strand.
GCCAACGCCCTCTACAACCGGGCCGAGGTGCTCGTCGCGCAGGGCCGCCACGACGAGGCGCTGCCGGTGGTGACCGCGGCGCTGCACCTGGCCCGGCGCGTCGATGACGAAGAACTGGTGGGGCTGGCGCTGCGCGAGCAGGCGCGCGCGGCATCCGGAACGGGCGATCCGACCCGCGCCGGGGCGCTGTTCGCCGAGGCGCGCGCCGTGCTGGCGGGCCTCGATCTGGCCAGCGAGGTGGCGCTGCTGGATGCCGCCCATGCCGAGGCCCTGGCGGATGCCGGCGACCCGGACCAGGCTCTCGCCCTGCTCGACCGGGCGATCGCCGCCGCCGCGGCGAAGGCCTCCGAGACCCTCGCGCGCCTGCACCGGATCCGCGCTCAGGCGCTCGTGCGGCAGGGGAGTCCCGAGCTCGCCGCCGCGGCCGCCCGGGAGGGGCTGACCCACACGATGGGCGCGCACGGCGGGTACGAACCCGCATTGCTGCGGCTCGCCCTCGCCGAGGCCACCGGCGACGAGACCCTGCGGGAGGAGTCCCGCAGGGCGCTCGCCGCGCTCGGCGTCGTCGCCTGACGGTCGACCGGGTCTACTTGATCGACCCGCGCAGGTCCTTCAGGAACAGCACCACCAGGCTCAGGTCGGCGGAGTTGCCGCGCGTGCTGGAGACGTAGTCGGTGCAGAACGTCTGGTCGGGGCCGATGATGCCCTTGCTGGGGCAGGCGGGCGCCGCCGCGAGCGGGGAGGTGGCATCCTGCGACCACATCGCCAGGTACTTGTTCACCCCGCCCGATCCGCACAGGGTCTTGTCGCACACGATCGTCAGGCGGGCCGGGCTCGTCCGGGTCGCGGCGGGCATGTCGGCGATGACCTGGTTCACGAGCCCGCCGGCGATGCACGACGCCTTCGCCGGGCACACCCCGATCGAGAACACGACGTTGCCGGTCGCTCCGCTCGGCAGCTGCACGATGGCGCACATCGGATGTGCGGCATCCACGACCGCGCAGCCGTTGCCGTCGGCGCCCGCGGTGCCGTTCGGCAGCAGCGGCGAGTTGCCGGGCAGGAGGTTCAGGCTGAGGTTCACCGGGAACGACACCGTGCTCGCGGTGAGCACCGACTTCTTGTTCGTCGTGGTCGCCGTCACGACGAGGCCGTTCGTCGCGGCCGAGTACGACGTCGAGATCGTCACCGACGACTGGCCGGCCGGGATGGTCGCCGTCGTCGTGCTCAGGGAGCCCGTGCCTCCGGACGAGGTGAGCGTCACCGCGGTGTCGGTGTTGTAGGTCGCCGGGGTAGACCCGTTGAACAGCGTGACCGTCACCTGGAACGGCGTGCCCACGGCGGCGAGGATCTGCGGGACCGAGCCCGGCACGTTCGGCAGCTGCGCGGCGAGGGCCGGATCGGTGGCGGCGACCGCGGTGATCGAGGTCGGCCCGCTCGTGCTCGGTGGAGCCGCGGATGCGGAACTCGCCAGTGCCATCGGCGCGATGAGCGCGATCAGCCCCAGGATGACAGCAGCGACGAGCCGACGAGCGGCCCGGATCGGGTGGTGAGACATGCGCGGACTCCTCACGAAAGCGGCAGCGTACCCCCACTCTCGCGCGCGGGTGGGCGGAAAAGATCCGTGAGATCACTGAGGTTTCGCCGCACCCCCTCGCCCATCCTGAGGGGATGGCGATCGAGTCTCGGGTGGATCACGGCGTGCCCGCGCCCGGTGACCCCGCCCCGACGCCCCGGCCCGTCGTGCGGCACAGTCGCATCTCCGGGCGGACGGTGCTGCTGGTGGCATCCTTCGGGGCCCTGCTGGCGTTCCTCGACGCGACGATCGTCAACATCGCGTTCCCGAGCATCCGCGCCGACTTCCCGCACGACGACATCGGCACGATCTCGTGGGTGCTCAACGCCTACAACATCGTCTTCGCCTCGTTCATGATCGTGTTCGGTCGGCTCAGCGACGTGGTCGGCCGGCGCCGCCTCTACCTGTGGGGCATCGCCCTGTTCACCCTCGCGTCCGCGGTGTGCGCGGCCGCTCCGACGATCGGGGTGCTCGTCGCCGCCCGCGTCGTGCAGGCCCTCGGCGCGGCGATGCTGGTGCCGGCATCCCTCGCGGTCGTCATCGACGGATCGGCGCCCGGCAAGCGCGCCCGCGCGGTCGGCCTGTGGGCCGCGGCCGCTGCTGTCGCGGCCGGACTCGGGCCGCCCATCGGGGGTGCGCTCGTCGAGGCCGGCGGCTGGCGGTGGGCGTTCTGGATCAACCTGCCGCTCGGGGTGCTCGCCTGGTGGCTCGGCCGCAGCCTGCTGGTCAACAGCCGCGCGCCCGGCCGCAAGCGCATGCCCGACCTGCGCGGCGCGATCCTGTTGGCCTGCGCCCTGGGGCTGACCACCCTCGCGATCATCAAGGCGCCGGACTGGGGCGGGACGAGCGCCACGCTGTGGCTGGTCGTCGCCGGGGCCGTGGTGCTGTTCGCCGCGTTCGTGCTGAGCTCCATGAAGCATCCGGTGCCCGTGCTCGACCTCGCCATGATGCGAAACCGGCCGTTCCTCGTGGCCAACATCGCGACGCTGGTGGCCGGCGTCGGCTTCTTCGCCTACATGCTCACGAACGTGCTGTGGCTGCAGTACGTCTGGCAGTACTCGATTCTGGATGCCGGGCTCGCGCTCGTTCCGGGCGCCGTCGTCGCGGCGATCACGGCGGGCGTGCTGGAGCCGGTCGCCGCCCGGTTCGGCTACCGGTGGATCATCGCCGCCGGGTTCGTGATCTGGGCCCTCGGCTACGTCTGGTACGTGCAGATGGTCGGTGTCGAACCCGACTTCTGGGGGCAGTGGCTGCCCGGTCAGATCATCAGCGGCGTCGGCGTCGGTGCGACGCTGCCGCTGCTGGCGGCATCCACCCTGGCCACACAGCCCGGCGGCCGATACGCGACCGCGTCCGCGGTGATCTCCAGCGCCCGGCAGGTGGGCGGCACGATCGGCGTGGCGCTGCTCGTGGTGATCCTCGGGACGCCGACCGCGCTCACCATCGTCGACGACCTGCGCGCCGGCTGGACCCTGTGCATCGTGGCGTTCCTGCTGGGCGGGGTCATCACCCTCTTTCTCGGGCGCGTGCGGGAGAACTCCGAGGACGCGCTCGCCGAGCCGATCGACGCGTCACGGCTGCGCGAACCGGCATCCGACCGGTCGGTGATGCTCGGGCGCACGCCGCCACCGGTGGAGGACTCGCTGTTCGCGCGGCTCCCGGCCCCGGTGCGGGAGCGCATCGAGCGCTCCGCCCCGCACCGGACCGTTCCCGCCGGCGAGTGGATCCTGCGGCAGGGCGACGAGGCGTCTTCGATGTTCGTGCTTCTCGCCGGCCGCGCCGAGGTGGTGATCGACGACCGGGTCGTGCGCGAGCTCGGCCCGGGGGCGGTCGTCGGCGAACTGGCGCTCCTCACCGGCGGCGTGCGGTCGGCATCCATCCGCGCCCGGCGGGACTGCCGGGTGCTGGAGGTGCCGCGCGTCCTCCTGGACGACGAGATCGGGCAGGACCCGGCCGCCCTGTCGGCCCTGGTGACGGCCCTCGCGCACCAGCTGGCCGATGCCAGCCCCGCCGAGACACGGTCGCCGGCCCGGCCCCGGCTGGTCGCGGTCATCCCGGCCGGCCCGGGGGCACCCGTCGATGCGGTCGCCGAGCTGCTGCACCGGGGCCTCGCGGAGCACCTGCGGGTCGATGCGCTGCGCGGTGCGCACACGCCGGAGCAGATCGATCGTGCCGAATCCGTCAATGAACTGGTCGTCCTCGTCGCACCTCCTGGCGACGACGGATGGGTCTCCCGCTGTGCGCGGGAGGCCGACGCGGTGGTGCTGGTCGGGGTCACTGGGGATTCCCCGAACAGCACGCGGCCGACCATGGCGAGCCGTCCTGAGCTCGTCCTGGTCGGCACCGCGGCCCCCGGGTCCGCGCGTGCGGCCCGGCAGGAGTGGCTGGATGCCGTGGACCCGTGGCGGGTCACCGAGCTGACCTTCGGCGATCTGGATGCCGTCGGGTTCGTTCCGGCCGGCATCCGCGGACTCGTCGACCGCCTCGCCGGGCGGTCGCTGGCGATCGTGTGCGGCGGCGGAGGCGCCCGCGCTCTCACCCAGATCGGCGTGCTTCTGGAGCTCGAGGAAGCCGGCATCCGCATCGACCGCGTCGCCGGCACCAGCATGGGCGCGGTGATCGGCGGCGTCTACGCCACCGGCGTGAGCGCCGCCGAGGTGGGGGACGTCGTCTACCGGGAGTTCGTGCGCCAGGACATGTTTGGCGACTACGGGCTTCCGCGCACGTCGCTGCTGCGCGGCAGGCGGGCGCAGCGATCGGCCGAGCGCAGCTACGGCGACTGGCGGATCGAGGAGCTCCCGCGCGGGTTCCGCTGCGTGAGCACCGACCTCGTCAGCCGCACCGCGGTGGTGCACCGGGCGGGCTCGCTCACCGACGCGATCCGCACGACGGCGCGCATCCCGGTCGTCTTCACTCCCATCGTCAGCGAGGGACGACTGCTGGTCGACGGCGGCGTGCTCGACAACCTGCCGGTCGGCACGATGACCGAGCGCGCGGAGGGTCCGGTGCTCGCCGTGAACATCTCGGCCGGCAGCAGCGGCCGCCGTGCCGCCCCCGGCGAGCCGCCGAAGCCGCCGCGCATCCCTCCGCTGGGGGAGACGATGATGCGCACGTTCATGATCAACGGCGGGGATGCCGCCGGGGCCCAGCGGCAGGGCGCGTGGGTGATCACGCCGCACTCGATGGGCGTCGGGTTCCTGGAGTTCCACCAGTACGACCAGCTCGTCGCCTCGGGCCGCGCCGCTGCGCGCACCCTGCTCGAGTACACCGGCGGCGACCTGGTGGGGTCGCACGCCGGCTAGCTGCGGCCGCGATCCTCGGGCCGAGAACAGCAGGATGGCCGGCAACAGGCTGTTCTGACCGGGATCCTCCTGTTTTCAGCCATCTGCCTGTTCTCGGCCGGGCCGCCGGGGCGCCGTCGCCCGGCGCTGGGTCCGGGCGCCGGCTCACTCGCTGCGGCGCGGCTTGCGTCGTGCGACCAGCATCCCGAGCATTCCGGCTCCCAGGGCGGTGAGGGCGAGGAAGCCGGCGGTGCCCGCCATCGATCCGGTGGCCGCGGTCGTTCCGCCGGTGTTCACCCGCGCACCGACGGCCGCGGCCTTCACCGTGCCGGAGGTGCTCGTGGTGCCGGCGCCGCCGTTCGTGGTGCCGCCGCCGGCATCCGGAACGGGCGTGAAATCGACGGTCGCGGTCGCCGCACTCGAGGTGCCGTTCACCGTGAAGCCGACCGTGGCCGAACCCGCGGTGCTCGGCGCGCTGAGGGTGGCCGTGTAGGTGCCGTCGCCGTGGTCGGTCACCGCCGACAGGGTACCGGCCGTGGTCTGCATCGTGACGTCGTCACCGCCGGCGCGGACGGCATTGCCGTGCGCATCCTTCACCGCCACGGTGATGTCGGCGGTGCTCGTGCCGTCGGCCGGGATGGCGTCGGCGGATGACATGATGGTCGACCCGGCCGCGTCGGCTGCTCCGCCGAGGAACGTCACCTGCGTCGTCACGGGTGACGCCTTGCCGGCGACGGTGAATCCCACGGTTCCCACACCGGCCACGGTGGAGACGAAGTCCGCCTGGTAGGTGCCCTTCTTGTTGTGCGTCAGGTCCACCTGGCGACCGAGCGTGGTCGTGAAGGCGAGGTCGTCGCCGACGTCGACGCGGTTGCCGTTCGCATCGCGGACGTTCACGACCACGACGACCGCCTCCGTGCCGTCTGCCTGCGCGGTGTCCGGGAAGGCGAAGATCTGCGCGTTCGCCAGGACGGGGGGCCCGGGGACGAACTCGACGGATGCCTTCGATCCGCCGGCGACGCCGTTCACGGTGAAGGAGATCGACGTCGGCTGGGCGACGGTGCCGGCGGTGAGCACGGCTGTGTAGGTGCCGTCGCCGTGGTCCGTGACCGACGAGAGCGTGCCGTGCGTCGCCTTCATCGCCACGAGATCGCCGCCCGCCGCGACCGGGGTGCCGGACGCGTCGCGAACGGTCACCGTGACGGTCGAGGTCGACGTGCCGTCGGCGACGATGGACGACGAGTTCGCGGCGATCGTCGAGGTCGCGGCGTCGGCGGCGCCGGCATCCGCCGTGACGATCGTGGCTGCGGATGCCGAACCCGCGGGCACGAGGGCGCCGGTCGTCGCGACGCCGGCGACGGCCACACCTGCGACTGCGAGGCACGCCAGACCACGCCTGCCGTTACGGCGTACTTGCTCGAACACGACGATCACCAATCCGGGGCTGACTCACCGGTGAAGTCGACGACGCGTGGACAAGGGATGGGTGCGCCGCCGGTCAGACCATCCCATGCTGGGCGACACGGTCGGTCCCGCTCCGCGAAAGCGGCCGTTTTGAGTGGTCGATCGCCGTTTTTGAGTAGCGTTTCGGACTCGTGCGCAGCCTTTTCGGGGGATTTTGAGTAGTGGTCGGCAAAAACCGTGCAGCGGCCTTCGCCGGAGGTCAGTCCTGCCGTCCGGCGACTCCCAGGAACCGGATGAACACCGCGATCCACCCGAAGATCAGCGCGAAGACGAGGATCTCGAACGCGGTCAGCGAGAAGAATCCGATCGCCGGGATGAAGAGGATCACCGAGGCGACGGTCGCCGCCAGGAACGTCCACGAGGCGACGAAGTAGGTGCGCGGCATCCCGCGCAGCAGGCTCGGACCGCCGATCAGCAGCACGAGGTACATCACGGCCATGCCGGATGCCGACAGGTTGTGCACGGCGAGGTTCACGTCCACGGGGAAGATGCCGACGAACGCGAGCATGATGCCCATGACGACGAAGAGCGTGGGCACCACGCGGGGCCCGCGCGGGTTCTGCAGCACGCCCGCGTCGGCGAGTTCGCGCATGTCGTTGGCGATGTACACCGCGAACGTCGTCACCAGCAGACCGCCGAAGATCAGGGTGCCGTTGAACACCCAGCTCGACAGGTCGTCCTCGAACGTGCCCAGGTGGCTGAAGTGAATCGTCCACCACTTCGGGTCGGGCGTCGTGACCATCGCGGTGAGCGTGCCGATCGCGATGAACGCGAGCAGCAGCGAGGACATGCGCTGGGTGGTCATCGTCGACACCGACAGGTAGACGATCCACGTCGTCATGCCGAGCGTCACCGCCATCAGCACGACCGCCCAGAACGTCACGATCGGCAGCCCGATGAATCCGGCGGCGAGCACCCGGTACAGGGCGTACACCGCCACGAACGCGAGCCCCGCGTGCACGACGACCACCGAGATCGTGTTCACGGTGAACTTCCACGACGGCAGGGACCGGCGCCACTCCTGGCCCGGGCGGTTGCGGGAGCGCCAGTACTCGATCGTCGACGCCACGATCGCCACGACCGTCGCCCCGCACGCCGCCCACACACCGAACGAGTCGGCGTTGCCGCCGAGGTGCAGGTCGGGGGCGAAGAGTCCGACGAGCAGCCCGTAGACCGCGCCGACGACACCGGCGGCGAGGGCCGCGTAGACCGCCTCCGACTCGGCGCGGCGGCCGGGGCTCGGGGGTGCCGTCTCCGGCAGCGGAGGGACGTTCACGGTGCTCACGAGGTCAGATTACGACCGCTGTCGAGCATCGCGGGTCATCGGCGCGTCACGTTTCGGCGGCACGATCTGATGAATTCGCCCGAGGGATGCCGATGTGGTATTCGGGGTGGTCTGCGGCGCGGTATTCTTCCATCAATCCCCAGATGCTCCGCGCGCGGCGGCTCGCATCCCCAGCTCCGGAACCCCCCATCCGGTCGCGGGTCGTCGCGCGTCGAGCTTTCCCTGCCGCCGCCATCCGCGGCATCCCGCACAACCCTCGACGCGAGAGCCTTCCGCATGCCCGATTCAACCGATCCGTTCGACTCGACCCGCCGCACCGACGCCGCGGGCGCATCCCCGTTCGACGCCCTCGTGGGCTCCGCGGGTGCGGCCCAGCCGCCGCAGTTCACCACCGCCTTCCGCGGCTACGACAAGGACGAGGTCGACTCCGCGATCGCCGGCCTGACCGCGCGTCTGCAGGCGAAGGCGGAGGAGGCATCCACCCTCGAGGAGCGCTACCGCCGCGCCGCCCGCACCGCCATCGCGCAGAACCGCAAGACGGTGGAGCGACTCGAGGCCGACCTCGCCGCGGCGAACGCGCAGAACCGCGACGTGACCAAGCAGCTCGAGGCCGAGCAGGAGGCATCCGCGTCCGCGCGCCAGCAGGCCGAGAAGGCCCAGGCAGAGCTCCAGTCCACCGACGCGGGCGAAGAGCTGCAGCGTCTGCAGGACGAGCTGACCGCCGCGAATGCCCGGGCCGCGAAGGCCGAGCAGCGCGTGCAGACCCTGACCGACGAGCTGGTCGGCGCCGCCGACGACACCGCGAACCGCGGCCACTTCGAAGAGGTGCTCCGGGTCGCGGAGGAGCAGGCCGGCGTGCTGATCCGCAACGCCACCGTGCAGGGCGACCGTCTGCTCGAGGCCGCGCGCGAAGAGATCGTGAACCGTCGCAAGGAGGCGCAGGCCGAGGCCGCCGCGATCGTGTCGCAGGCGCAGCACGAGGCCGAGCAGGTGCGTCTGCGCATCGACACCGAGCTGACCGCGCACGAGGCCCAGCTGCAGCGCGAGTCGCAGCACGCCGCCGAGAAGGTCGCCCACGCCGAGCAGGAGGCCGCGGCCATCCGGTCCGAGGCCGAGAAGGGCGCGGCGGCGCTGCGTTCGATGGTCTCGCGCGAGACGACCCTCGACCGTGCCGAGGCCGAGCAGGCGGTGCGCGAGCTGCGCCAGCGCGCGCTCGAGTTCGAGGAGTCGCTGACCCGCCGCCAGGACGACGCGCAGCAGGAGTTCCTCGTGCTGCACAACCAGGCCGTGGCCCACGCCGAGCGCATCACGCAGGACGCCAACGAGCAGGTGCAGGCATCCCTCGAGCACGCGCAGCGTGTCTCCACCAAGGCCGACGACTTCGAGAAGCTCATGCGCGCCCAGGCGCAGCAGGTCGAGGCGGAGGCCCGCGTGCGTGCCCGCGAACACCTGGACCGTGCCCGTGACAAGGCGCAGCACATCATCGACACCGTCACCGCGCACACCCAGCAGGCGCTGCGCGACGCCGAGGACCGCACCCGTCAGCTGCGCTGGCAGCAGCACCAGCTGACGAGCTTCATGGCCGAGGTCAAGGAGCTCATCCGGCCCGAGATGCCGCTCGACACGAGCGACGTCGGTGCCGCCGCCCCGATCGAGAAGGCCGACGCGGAGCCCGAGGACGGCGCCGCCCAGGTGCTCGAGCACGCCGCAGAGATCGTCGACGCCGTCGACCTCGACGAGGACGGTGCCGACGCGGACGGCTCGGACGACGTGGAGGACGACGCCGCGGAGCACGAGCACTCCAACTGATCCGCGGGCGCGCGCCCGTTGACGACGACCTCCCGATCGGATAGACCACGAGAAGTGGTTTCCGATCGGGAGGTCGTCATGTCTGCAGAGCGTGCCGCGGAGTTCCTGGCGTTGCACGAGGGCTCCGGGTTCGTGCTGCCGAACGTGTGGGATGCCGGTTCCGCGCGGCTGCTCGCCCAGGTCGGGTTTCCTGCCGTGGCGACCACGAGCGCGGGGATCGCGTGGTCGTACGGCGTGCCCGACGGCGGTGCGATGCCGTTCGACACCATGCTCGAACGGGTCGGCGAGATCGTGCGCACCGCCGGGGTTCCGGTCAGTGCCGACCTCGAGTCCGGATACGGCGACCCCGGCCGCACCGTCGCAGCGGCGGCGCAGGTCGGCGCCGTGGGCGGAAACCTCGAGGATGCCGCCGCGGGGGAGCTGTTCGAGGTCGACCGCGCCGCCGACAACGTCGCCGCGGCGCGCGCGGCGGCCCCGCGCGGGAGTTTCGTGCTGAATGCGCGCACCGACGCGTTCTTCGTCCCGTTCGCGGGCGATCGGTTCGCCGAGACGGTCGCGCGGGCGCAGCGCTATGTGGATGCCGGGGCGGACTGCATCTTCGTGCCCGGCGTGAACGACGCCGACACGATCCGTCGCCTGGCCGCCGAGATCCCCGCCCCGCTGAACGTCGTCGCCGGGCTCACGTCGAACCGCATCGACGCACCGGCCCTGTTCTCGCTCGGCGTGACCCGGGTGAGCGTCGGGGGCAGCATCGCCCGCGCCGCGTTCAGCGCGGTGGATGCCGCCGGCCGCGAACTCCTCGAGCGCGGCACCCTCGGGTTCCTGGACGGTGCCCTCAGCTACGGCGACCTGCAGCACCGGTTCGGCTGACCGGCGGTTGCCGGCCCGTCCCACGGTTCTGGGCTGCCACCACTCAAAAAGGTCGTTTCGGTACTCAATCGTCGGAGAACCGGGGTGTGCGGCGCCGCGGGCGGCCTAGATTCGTGTCGCTGGTGTTCTCGGTGGCGGGTGACCACCTCCCCGGGCTGAAGCCCGCTCCGGTCCCAGCTCCCCTCGGAGTGCAGCGATCCTGCATCAGCTCCGAAACATCGAGCCCTCTCGGGTGAAGCGGCTCGATGTTGCGGGTGTGTGGTGCGCGGCTGCTGGAGTCGCGCGCCACACCCCCGCCCAGGCGTGGTGGACCCCGCCGCGGGCGCCCGGCCGAGACGCATGGGAGACGCGTGGTGGCGACCAGCATCGACCTCATCACAGCCGCATCCATGTCGATCCTGCCGCCCGGCGATGTCGTCATCCTGGCACCGCAGCGAGGCATCCCTCGCGAAGCCCGCGGACCGGCCGAGGGCAGGCTCAGCGCAGTGAGGCGGCGACCCCGCGCAGCGCGTCGGCGGACCGCCGCAGCAGCGCCAGCTCGCCCGGGTCGAACGCGGTCTCGGCGATCGGCACGGCGCCGGCGGCGCTCACCACCGACGGCACCGAGAGTGCCACGCCGCTGATGCCGTGGAAGTCCTGCAGCACGGTCGAGACGGGCATCACGGCGTGCTCGTCGTTCAGGATCGCCTCGACGATGCGGGCGCTCGAGACGCCGATCGCGTAGTTGGTGGCGCCCTTGCCCTGGATCACCTTGTATGCGGCATCCCGCACGTCCACCGCCACCCGGTCGAGCTCGTCGGCCGTGAGCGGTCCGCCGGTCTCGGGCCGCCAGTCGAGGATCGGCACGGTGCCGATCGTGGCCCGCGACCAGAGCGGGAACTCGGTGTCGCCGTGCTCGCCGACGATGTGCGCATGCACGCTCGACGTCGACACTCCGGCGCGCGCGGCGAGCAGCCACCGCAGCCGCGACGTGTCGAGCACCGTGCCGGACGCGAAGATCCGCTCCGGCGGCAGGTCGGTCGACTCCTGCGCCAGCACCGTGAGCACGTCGCACGGATTGGTGACGATCACGTAGATCGCGTTCGGGGCGACTTCGAGCAGCTGCGGCATGAGGGTGCGCATGATGCCGGCGTTGGTGCCGGCGAGTTCGATGCGGGTCTGCCCCGGCTTCTGCTTGGCTCCGGCGGTGATCACGACCACGTGCGAGCCCTCGACGACGCCGAGGTCGCTGCCGCCGGAGATGTCGCTGGTGCCGGTGAACTGGGTGCCGTGCGCGAGGTCGAGCACCTCTGCCTCGACCTTCTCGGTGGCGACGTCGTACAGGGCGACGTGGCGCGCGGACCCGCGGATGAGCGCGGCGTAGGCGGTGCTGGATCCGACGCTCCCGGCGCCGACGACGGTGAGTTTCGAGTTCTCGATCACACTCATGCCGTCAGTCTGGCAGGTGCGGGCTTCGGCGGACCCTCAGGTCGCACGGCGGAAGAGATAGACCGCCGAGACGTAACCCTCGTTCACGGTTCCTTCACCCGTCGACAGCATCCGGGCGGTTGAGGTCGACCCGGTGGGGACGAACGTGTAGCCGACGTTCTCGAGGCGCCAGCCCACGGCTTCGACCTGGGCGAGCAGCTGCACGTGGTCGTCGTGGGACCGGACCGCGTTCCCCGACGATCCGAACCCCGACGGCTCGCCCGTCAGCTGCGACGTCACGGCCTGGAACTGGAAGAAGCCGTCGCCGCGATCGAACGCCGTATGCGCCCGGCCGAGCGGACTGGCCAGGAAGGCCTTCTGCCGCGCCGCCTCATCGCGCGCCTTCTGCTGCGCGGCCGCGTCGCGCGCGGCGGCTTCCTGCTGCAGGCGTTCGGCCTGCTTCTGCTCTTCGGTCTTGCCCCATGCCATCGGAATCCCCAGTCGGTCGGTCCCGTCACCTTATCGGTGCGTCGGCGCTGCGGGGTGCGACGATGGACGGGCGGGCGCCGCCGTGTCGGTGTCCCGCGGGAGGATCGCCCGTGACCGAGACCATCCGCGTCAGCGCCGTCGTGTTCCGCGACCCGGACGGCCGCGTGCTCACCGTGCGCAAGCGCGGCACGTCGCGGTTCATGTTCCCGGGCGGCAAGCCCGAGCCGGGCGAGGATGCCGCGACCGCCGCCGTGCGCGAGTGTGCCGAAGAACTCGGCGTCGTGCTGGATGCCGGTGCCCTGCGGTCCCTCGGCTCGTTCACCGCGGATGCCGCGAACGAGCCCGGGCATCGCGTCGTGGCCGACGTGTTCGAGCATCCGTACATCGCCATCGACCTCGGCGCCCCGCAGGCGGAGATCGCCGAACTCGCCTGGATGTCGCTCGACGAAGAGCACGACGGGATCGCCCCGCTGCTGCGGGATGCCGTGTTCCCCGCGCTGCGCGCCGGAGTCAGCGCCGCACCCGCAGCCGGATGAGCCGGTAGCCGAGACCGACCAGCAGCACCGCGACCCCCGTGAAGATCGCGACGACCGGCAGGGTGACGACGAGCACGAGGCATCCGACTGCCCCGGTGATCGCGAGGACGCGCGGATAGCGTCGGTGCACCCGGTCCTGGGTCCACGCCGACAGGTTCGCGACGAAGTAATACAGCAGCACGCCGAAGCTCGAGAAGCCGATCGCGCCGCGCAGGTCGGTGACGGCGACGAGGACGCACACGACGAGCCCCAGGACAAGCTCGGCGCGGTACGGCACGCGGAATCGCGGATGCACCGCCGCGAACCACCCGGGGAGGTCCTCGTTCCGGGCCATCGCGAGACTCGTCCGGCCGATGCCGGCGATCATCGCGAGCAGGGCTCCGAGGGCGGCGGTGGCGGCGCCGATCCGCACGACGACGGCGGGCCACGCGGCATCCGCGGTGCCGGCCACCGTGCTGAGCGGGGCGGAGGATGCCGCAAGACCCGCCGGTCCGAGCGCGTGCAGCGCCGACAACGCGACGAGGGCGTAGACGACGAGGGCGATCGTCAATGCGGTCGTGATCGCGCGGGGGATGGTGCGGGCCGGGTCGATGACCTCTTCTCCCATCGTCGCGATGCGGGCGTACCCGGCGAACGCGAAGAACAGGAATCCCGCCGACTGCAGGACGCCGTAGGCGGTGACCGGACTGCCCGGGTGTCCCGCCGTCGGTGCCGCGTGGGTGAACCCGACGACGATGGCGACGGTGAGCGCTGCGAGCGACAGGACGACGAGGATGCGGGTGAGCAGCGCTGTGCGGGTGACGCCGAGCGTGTTCACGACCGTGAGGGCGGCGACGGCGAGGATTGCGACCGGTTTCACCCACGGCTCGGGGACGGCGTATGTGGCGAACGTGATGGCCATGGCCGCGGAGCTCGCCGTCTTGCCGATCACGAACGACCAGCCGGCGAAGAATCCCGGCCAGTCGCCGAGCCGCTCGCGCCCGTACACGTACGTGCCGCCGGAGGTGGGGTACTGGGCGGCGAGCTGCGCCGACGAGGTGGCGTTGCAGAACGCGATGAATCCGGCGATCACGAGGCCGACGAGCAGGCCCGCCCCGGCAGCGGCGGCGGCCGGGGCGAAGGACGCGAAGATTCCCGCGCCGATCATCGAGCCGAGCCCGATGACGACCGCGTCGCCGAGACCGAGCCGACGGGCGAGGGCGTCTCCGGAGGTGGTCACCCGGGCATTGTCTCAGGCCCGGGTGACGGGCCGGCCGCGTCCCATATCCTGCGGAGCGCATCTGGTCTTGAGGTTCGACAATCAACATTGGGTCGGTTTGCCAAGATAGAACAAAGATACTAGAGTGTTGAGCATGGACGACGGGTCGCGGGATGTGGAACGGGAGCCCGAGTCCTGGGTGCCGGAGCCGCTGAACGAGATCCTCGAGATGCACGTGATGATGTCCGTGATCGATTCCCGGCGGGTGCAGCAGATCGACCTGCTGCGGCGGGAGTCGTACGCGCGGGCCGCCGCTGACGGGCTCACGAACCGCGACCTGGTGGACCGCTCGGTGCGGTTGGAGCTGGCCGCGGCGATGGGGGTGACGGAGCATACGGCGGGGATGCTGATGGCCCGTGGTGAGGCGCTGGTGCACCGGTACCCGGTCGCGTTCTCGTCACTGGAGGCCGGTCGGATGTCGGTGAAGCACTCCGAGATCCTGGTGACCCTGCTCGACGGTGTCGACCCCGAACTGCGGGACGCCCTGATCGACCCGGCCGTGGCGCTGGCGGAGACCGAGCCGGTGGGTGTGTTCCGTCGGACGCTCCGGGCGCTCATCGAGAAGGTCCAGCAGCCCACGCTGACCGAGCGGCACGACACCGCCCTGCAGCACCGGCGCGTGCAGTACGAGGCCGGTGCGGACGGGATGGCGTGGCTGGGCCTGTACGGTCCGGCGGTGGAGTTGAAGGCCGGGTTCGAACGCCTCACTCGCATCGGCAAGACAATCCTGCACGCCCAGCCCGACCCCGACCAGTCCTCCGAGAAAGACGCGGGGCGCGACGAACGGACCCTGGATCAGGTGCGTGCGGACGTGCTCGGAGACCTGCTCATCGAAGGCGTCGCCCCGGCGCATCCGAAAGCGGCTCGCGGGATTCGCGCCGAGGTGGTCGTCACCGTCCCGGCCCTCTCCCTCCTGGACGACGAGCACGCCGCCGCGGCCGAACCCGCCCACGTCGAAGGCGTCGGCCCCGTCCCGATCGAGGTCGCCCGGCGGCTGGCCGGCGGGTCCAGGGACTGGATGCGGGTGCTCACCCACCCCGAGACCGGGATCATCCTCTCCGTCGGCCGCAAGAAATATCGGCCACCCAAACAGCTCCGACAGCTCGTGAAATGGCGCGCCGGACGCTGCCTCGCCCCCGGCTGCAACGTGCCCGCCGACCGGTGCGACATCGACCACGGCCTGGACTGGGCCAAGGGTGGCGAAACCAGGCTCACCAACCTGAATCCGTTCTGCAAAGGCCACCACATCGTCAAACACGGCACCGCATGGTGCACCCGGCAGCAACCCGACGGGTCCGTGCAATGGACCAGCCCGCTCGGGCGGGTCTACACCGTCCCACCCGAACGCACCCTCCCCACGTTCACCACCACATCTGCGCCCTTCTGAACGCCATGCGCGCCCGCGCGGAACGGGAGCGGCCTTGTGCGGGACCGGGATGGCGCCCTCACTCGCGTCCGACCTCCTCCGCGCCCCGGGCATCCAGCCGTGCGAGAAGGTCGACGGCGGCGCGGGCGTAGTCGCCGATCCAGCGGTCGTGGATGCGCTTGATCGGCACGGGCGACAGGGTGAGCACGCGCTCGCGGCCCACCTTGCGGCCCGACACGAGTTCCGCGGCCTCGAGTACCCGCAGATGCTGCAGCGCGGTGGTCCGGTCGATCTCGGGGAACCGCGCGCACAGCGCCCCCGTGGTCAGGGGCTGCTCCTTCAGGGCGTCGAGCATGCGCCGGCGCACCGGCGCCGCGAGCGCCTTGAACACCCGGTCATCGGGGTCCGCGCGACCCTGCTCCACGGCGTCGGGGGGCTTGCGCTCCACATCTGACATGTTATAAAACTACAACATGAACGAGTCAGCGGAACTCAATCAACTCTCCTTCTCGGTGTCGGGCCGCGTCGCGCGTCCGATCGCGGAAGTCTACGAAGCCGTCGCCGATCCCGAGCAGCTGTCGCACTACTTCGCGACGGGAGGCGCGCGCGGTCGGCTGGAGCCGGGCGAAGACGTCACCTGGGACTTCGCGGACTTCCCGGGGCGATTCCCGGTGACGGTCGTCGAAGCCGAGGCCCCGCACCGCATCGTCGTCCGATGGGGTGCGCGCAGTGCGGCGTCCGGCGACGCCACCACCGTCACCACTTTCGAGTTCGAGCCGATCGACGACGGAGCGCGCACCCTCGTCACCATCACCGAGGGCGCCTGGCTGGCGAGCGGCGACGGCGCCAAGGCGGCGTTCGGCAACTGCGAAGGGTGGACCGGGATGCTCGCGGCCCTCAAGATGTGGGTCGAGCACGGCATCAACCTCCGCGACGGCTTCTACAAGTGACGGGCGCCCGCCGGGCGGTGGAGCCCGTCAGCGGTCGAGATCGGTCGCCAGCCAGCGGATCACGTCCCCCGCGGGTCCGGTCGGTGCGCTGCGGTAGCCGGTGCCCGCCCACAGGTGCACACGGTCCGGGTCTCCGGCCTGGGCCGCCGCGCGCCGCAGGTCCCGGGTCAGATGGTGGATCGCCGGGTAGCCGAACGGCGCGGTGGCCTCGTGCCGGGCGATGAAGCCGTTGTGCAGCCCCCGAGCGGGGCGACCGGTGAAGGCGTGGGTGATGACCGTCCGGTCGAAGCGGGGGTCGGCGAGCGCAGCGCGATGGGTCGCCGACGTCCCCGCCTCGTCGGTGCGCAGCAGCAGCGTCCCGACGGCGACGGCCTCGGCGCCGGCGGCCAGGAGCGTCGCCACCGCGGCGGGCCCGTCCACGCCGCCGGCGGCGATCACGGGAAGATCGATCGCGGCGCGCACCCGGCCGACCAGCTCGGCCGTACCGATCTCGTCGAGCGCCCGCTCCGCGTCGAAGGTCGCGCTGTGCCCGCCGGCATCCGGACCCTGCACGACCAGCCCGTCGGCACCCGCCTCGCGGGCCGCCACGGCCTCGGACGGCGTCGTGACGCTCGCCAGCACGACGGATCCCGCCCGGCGCAGCGCGGCGATCTCTGCGGCACGGGGCAGGCCGAACGTGAACGACACCACCGGGACGGGATGCCGCGTCAGCATGTCGAGCTTCTCGTGCCAGAAGTCGTCGTCGGCGACCGGCACCGGATTCAGGGGCACTCCGTGGGCATCGGCCTCGGGCTGGAGCTCGGCGGCGTACGCGCGGAAGGCGGCACCGTCGGCATCCGGCCCGGACGGCACGAACACGTTCACTCCGAACGGGGAACCGACCGCCTCGAGCCGCCGGATCTCGTCGGCGACGGCATCCGGCGTCTTGTATCCCGCGGCGAGGAACGGCAGGCCGCCCGCCGCGGCGACGGATGCCGCGAGCGCCACCGTCGTCGGCCCGCCGGCCATCGGCGCGGCGACGATCGGCAGACGCACACCCAGCGAATCCGGCAGTGCACGCATCGGCGGTTCCTCCCTCGGCGAACAGGACCTTTCGCCTTCCCTCCACGGTAGGCGCAGCCGGGCCACGGAGGCTAACGTGTGGCGCATGACTGATCTCGCACTCGTCACCGGAACGTCCTCCGGCATGGGAATGCACGCCGCGGTGGAGCTCGCCCGCCGCGGCCTGAACGTGGTCGCCACGATGCGCGACACCGGCCGCGCCGACCGGTTGCGGGATGCCGCCGCCGAGGCCGGCGTGCAGCTCGACATCCGCACCCTCGACGTCGTCGACCATGCCGGCGCGGCACGGGTCGTCGAAGAGATCGTCGCCGAGCACGGCGGAATCGACGTGCTCGTCAACAACGCCGGCCGGGGGAGCGTCGGCTCGGCCGAGCAGCTGTCGATGGAGCAGATCCACGCGCAGCTGGACGTCAACTATCTCGCGCCGGTGCACCTGACCAAGCTGGTGCTGCCGGCGATGCGCGAGCGCGGTCGCGGCCACATCGTCACCGTGACGAGCGTCGGCGGGGTGGTCGGGCAGCCGTTCGCGGACGCCTACTGCGGCGCGAAATTCGCCGTCGAAGGATTCATGCAGTCCCTCGCCGCGACCGCCGAGCACTTCGGCGTGCACGTGTCGGTCATCGAGCCGGCGGCCGTCGCCAGCGACTTCGTCGCGAACGTCTCCCGGCCGACCGACGCGGGGGCGTATCAGCCGCTGCTGCAGGCCTATCAGGCGCGCACGGCGGGCGCGTTCGCGAACGCCCAGACGCCGGAGAGCGCCGCCCAGACGATCGCGGATGCCGCGACGGCCTCCGAGTTCCGTTTCCGCTGGCAGACGTCCGAGGCGGCGTCCTCCTTCGTCGGCGTTTCGCTCGCAGACCTCGACGGCTCGCGGGTGAGCGCCTTCACGCGCCCCTGGACGTCGTGACGTGCTAGCGTCAGATCGCTAGCTTTTCTAGCGATCTTCTCTCCGGGAGCGACGATGAGCACCAACGACACCACCGACGTCGCCGCACCGGTTCGCACCCGCAGCACGCCGCCGCCCCGGCGCGGACGCGTGCTGCGGGTGATCCTGTCCGCCGCGCTCATCCTCGGGTGGTTCGTCGCCGCGGGACTCGGCGGCCCGCTGTTCGGCAAGGTCGACGAGGTCTCCTCCAACGAGCCGACCGCCTACCTCCCGTCGTCGGCCGATGCGACCAAGGTGCAGAACAGCCTCCCGAAATTCCTCGGGTCCGATGCGATCCCCGCCGTGGTCGTGTTCCGCTCCTCCGGCACCATCGACGCCGCGACCCGCACGGCACTCGGCGACGCGGTCGACCAGGCGGCGAAGATCCACGGCGTCGTCGATTCGGCATCCCCGGTGCTCGTCTCGAAAGACGGGCGAGCGGCCGAGGTCTTCCTCCCGATCGATGCCGCGGGGGAGGTCGGCACGATCGTGGCGGAGGTCGGCGACGGTCTGCGCGCGAACGTGCCGGCCGGCATCCAGGTGTTCGTCACCGGCCCCGCGGGCTTCACGGCCGACCTCGTCAAAGCGTTCTCCGGCATCGACGGTCTGCTGCTGGGCGCCGCGCTCCTCGCGGTGTTCATCATCCTCGTCGCCGTCTACCGCTCGCTGCTGCTCCCGGTCGTCGTGCTGCTGACCAGCATGTTCGCCCTGTGCGTCGCACTGCTCGTCGTGTGGTGGCTCGCCAAGGACGGCGTGCTGCTGCTGAGCGGGCAGACGCAGGGCATCCTGTTCATCCTGGTGATCGGCGCCGCGACCGACTACTCGCTGCTGCTCGTCGCCCGCTTCCGGGAGGAGCTTCGTTCCACCCGCGACCGCTGGACGGCCGTCAGACGTGCCTGGGTCGGCGCGTTCGAACCGATTCTGGCGGCCGGCGGCACCGTCATCGCCGGGCTCCTCTGCCTGCTGTTCAGCGACCTGAAGTCGAACAGCACTCTGGGCCCGGTCGCCGCGATCGGCATCGTGTTCGCCATGCTGGCCGCCCTCACGCTGCTGCCGGCACTCCTGTTCGCGTTCGGCCGCGCGGTGTTCTGGCCGCGCCGCCCGCCCTTCGAGCCGGATGCCGCCCCGGACGAGATCCTCCATCGCCGCGGCCCCTGGCCGCGCGTCGCCGCCGGCATCCGGAGCCGCCCCCGCCTCACCTGGATCGCGGCGACCGTCGTGCTGCTCGCGGCCGCCGCCGGGGCCACCCAGCTGCAGGCCGACGGCGTCGCGCAGTCCGACCTGGTGCTCGGGCACTCCGACGCTCGCGCGGGGCAGACCGTGCTCGGCGATCATTTCCCGGCCGGCTCCGGCAGTCCCGTCTTCGTCCTCGTCGACGAGAGCCGGATGCAGGATGCCGCCGACTCACTGCTGAACGCCGACGGCATCGGCAGCGTGTCGGGAACCTCGAAGGACAGCCCGAGCGGCGCGGTCGGCATCGGCACGAACGGCCCCGAGGCGTTCGGGCCGCCCGGAACCCCGGCGCCGGCGCTCACCGTCGTGGGCGGACGCGTCCTGCTGCAGGCGACGCTCACCGACCCGGCCGACTCGGCGGCCGCCGCCGACACCGTGCGCAGCATCCGCTCCGATCTGGCCTCCACCGGCGCGAAGGTCGGCGGCGTGACCGCGACGGCGATCGACACGGATGCCGCCTCCATCCACGACCGCACGCTCATCATCCCGATCGTGCTGCTGGTGATCCTGCTGATCCTCATGCTGCTGCTGCGGGCGATCGTCGCGCCCCTCCTGCTCGTGCTCACGACGCTGCTCTCGTTCGCGAGTGCGCTGGGCGTCTCCGCGCTCGTGTTCGACCACGGGTTCCGGTTCCCGGGCGCCGACCCGGCCGTGCCGCTGTTCGCCTTCGTGTTCCTCGTCGCCCTCGGGGTCGACTACAACATCTTCCTCATGACGCGCGTCCGCGAGGAGTCCCGGGAGCACGGCACCCGCGACGGCATCCTGCGCGGCCTCGTCATCACCGGCGGGGTCATCACGTCGGCGGGCATCGTGCTGGCGTCGACGTTCGCGGCGCTCGCCGTCATCCCTATCCTGTTCCTCGTGCAGATCGCGTTCATCGTCGCCTTCGGCGTGCTGCTGGACACCTTCCTGGTGCGCTCGCTGCTCGTGCCCGCCCTGTCGTACGACATCGGTCGCGCGATCTGGTGGCCGTCCCGGCTGAGCCGGAGCGCCGCCCGGTGAGGCTCTGGTCGCTGCATCCGGGCAGTCTCGACCGCGCCGGCCTCGTCGCCTGCTGGCGGGAGAGCCTGCTGGCCCAGGCCGTGCTCACCGGCGCCACGGCCGGATACCGGCACCACCCGCAGCTGGAGCGCTTCCGGGCCGAACCGGACCCGGTCGCCGCGGTCGGCGCATACCTCACCGGTCTCGCCGACGAGGCCGACCGGCGCGGGTACCGGTTCGACCGCACCCGCGTCGTGTCGCCGGCCGCGCCGCACCCGGTGATCGCGGTCACCGACGGGCAGCTCGCCCACGAGTGGGCGCACCTGGGTCGCAAGCTCGCCGCACGCAGCCCGGACGACGCGCGCCGCTGGGCGGAAGCCGTCCCGCGGCCGCATCCGCTGTTCCACGTCGTCGCGGGACCCGTGGCGTCGTGGGAGCGCGGATGAGGATGCCGGGTCCGGCGCCTACTCGGTGTCGATCGCTCCGGCCGTGGCATCCAGCACCCGGGCCGCGGCGCGCAGCTCGTCGTCGCTGAACGGCGCGAACGCCTCGCGCATCGCGGCCAGCCGCTGCCCGAACAGGCGGAAGAACTCGGACCGGGCGTGATCGGTCAGCTCCACCACGAGGGCGCGGCGGTCGGTGGGATGCGGCACCCGGACCACGTGCCCGGCCGCGCTCAGGCGGTCCAGGAGCTTGGTGGTCGACGCGGTCGAGATGCGCAGGTGCCGGGACATGTCCGCCGGCGTCACGGCGACGCCCCGCTCCTCGCGCATGATGAGCAGCCGCAGCGCCGCGAGGTCGGTGATGTTCATGTCCATGCCGTGCTTGAGCGCACCGTTCATGCGGTCGTGGGCGTCGCCGAAGTCGCGCACGGCGCGCAGCAGCGCGAGCACCGCGTCGTCTCGCGACGACGCGGTGCTCGCAGCGGCATCCTCGGGGGTCATCCCTCCATCATCTACCGCCAGCTGGACTTCAGGTGCCAGCCGTTCAGGCTCTGCAGCGTCGCGGTGCCGCCGGTCGCGAAGAGCCGCACCCCGCCGCTCGTCGCATCCGGGAACACCTGGTCGGTGAGGGTGACCCGGCCGTCGCCGGCGTACACCTCGACCGAGTCGCGGTCGACGAGGATGCGGAGGGTGACCGCGCCGTGGTCGAGCGCGAGCGGCGCCGACGTGACGCCCGGGAACGCGGAGCTGAAGCCGACGTCACCGGAATGCGTCCGGTCGACGAAGACCTGCCCGTTCACGGCGTCGTAGCCGATCCGCGTGTACTGGCCGCTGCCCGTCCGCACGTCCAGCCCGAACGTCTTCGCCGAGCCGGCGGTGAGGCGGGTCGTGAGGTCGAGCGTCGTCCCGGCGACGTTCAGCGGGACGGCCGCGTCGGATGCCGTGACCCCGGCGAGCTTCACCGGCGGACCGGTGCGCAGCGACGACAGGGCGGCGACGGGCTGCTGCACCAGCTGTGCGCGGCCGTCGAGCGTCGCCAGCTTCATGGTGCGCGGGAGGGTCTCCGCCCCCTGCCAGGGGCTCGTCGGCACCTGACCCGCGTAATCCCAGTTGCTCATCCAGGCGACGCCGATCCGTTCGTTCTGCTTGGTGCCGTTCCAGGTGTTGAAGGCGTAGAAGTCCGACCCGAAGTCGATCCAGTGCGCGCGCTGGTTCGTGCTCAGCGCAGGCTGGTCGCTGAGGCGGAAATCGTCGGCGAGGATGTGCCCCCAGCCGCCGGTGTTCGCATCGACGATCTGGATGCGGGCCTGGCGTCCTTGGAGGTCGGCGAGGTTCCACGACGTCCAGTCCAGGGCTTCGCTGCCGGAGCCCGTGGCGGAGCGGACCACCTGTCCGTCGACGAGCAGGTTCACGCTGGTCTGCACGTCCCACGGCTGCACCGGGGCATCCGCGAAGAGGATGTCGCCGACCATCAGGTGCCCCCACCCCAGGGTGCCGTCGTTCTGGTCGACGACCTGGATCTGCGCGGTCTGCCCGTGATAGCGGGAGACATCCCAGCTGGTCCACGTGAGGGTGGGGCTGCCTGTGCCGGTGGCGGTCGCGACGACAGCGCCGTCGATGACGAGGTTCACCGCGGTCGGGTTCGCCTGCCCCCAGGGATGCTCCCCGCCGGCGATCTGCAGGTCGATGTACGTGCTGTCGATCGTGAACTGCGGCGAGCTGATGGTGCCCTGCCCGGCGTCCCCGTCCGGAGCCCAGGTGTCCAGGGCCTTGGGGCCGAGCTGCCCGGGCAGCTGCTCGGTCGACGGCCCGGAGTTCGCGAACGCGCCGGTCGCCGTCCAGCCGTCGCCGTACGTGTCGCCGGAGAAGTCGGCGAACACGGTGTGTGCCGGCAGCGTGCCCGCCGGCACGGCTCCGTCGATGCGTGGGTGGTTTCCGCCGCCGACCTGGAAGTTCAGGTGCTGCTTGTCGATCGTGAACGCGGGGGAGGTGAGGGTACCGGTGGACCCGTCGCCGCCGTGGAAGCTGTCGACGAGCCGGGTGCCGTCGAAGCCGGTGACCTCCTGCTGGTCGGGCAGGGCGCCCGTCGCGGGGCCATCCCCGAACGCGGTCCCCGTGGTCGTCCAGTCGCCGTAGCTGCCGGACTCGAACGCGTCCAGCGCGTCGCCGGCGGGCGGGGTGTAGGTGGACGGGTCGTCCGAGGTGAAGGTCGTGCCGTCGAAGTCGCCGACGAAGTACTGCACGCCGGTGCTGCCGACGCTCACGCTCAGCACCCACTTGGTCTTGCGGGCGTCGCCGTCGACCGGCATCTCGTAGAGGTCGGGCATCTCCCAGACGCCGCTGGTGGATCCTGCCGCGCCGAAGTCGCTGAGGTGGGTCCAGCTCTTCAGATCGGGCGAGGAGTACACCGCGACCTTGTGCTGGTCGGAGAGGGTGATGACCATCCGCCAGCTCTGCGTCGGGGCGTACCAGAAGACCTTCGGGTCGCGGAAGTTCACCGAGGAGGCGTCGAGCACCGGGTTGCCGGCGTAGCGGGTCCAGGTGCGCCCCTTGTCGGTGCTGTACGCGATCGACTGCTTCTCGATGTTCGTGCCGTCCTGCACACTCGTGTACATCGCGACCATCGGCGGGTTCTTCCGGGTGCCGAACCCGCTCGTGTTGTTCGTGTCGACCACCGCGCTGCCCGAGAAGAACGTGCTGCTGCCCGCGTCGTGCGCGGGGCCCGTGACCGGGATGTCCGTCCAGTGCACGAGGTCGGTGCTGGTCGCGCCCTGCCAGGTGCCGAAGCTGAACAGGTAGTACTTCCCGTCGTCGAAGACGAGGCCGTTGGGGTCGCCGATCCAGCCGGACGGCAGGCTGTAGTGGAACTGCGGCCGGAAGGGCTCGTCGTACCCCGTCGACCCGGTCGAGCCGGTGGCGGGAGTCGCCGCTGCAGCGCTCAGGGTCGGAGTGCTCAGGGCCGGGATGCTCAGGGCGGCGGCGGCGAGGGCCGAGACCACCGTCACCGTTCTGCGTCGCCATCGTGAATGGACCATCGGGAACCTCCTCGTTCGCGTCCGGGCGACCGTCGCCCGGGGCGTGATAATTCGATTTAGCATCACGCAACGCACAGTCTGCTGGGGTTCGCGCCCGAGCGCAAGAGCGGATCGGTGCGAACCCGGTCAGGGATGCCGCGGAGCGGCCACGGAGTCGCGCTCGACGAGTTCGCCCCGCACCTCGGCGCGGGCGGGCGCCTCGTCGCCCGCGATCAGGCCCAGCAGCGTCTCGGTCGCGCGCCGGCCGAGTTCGTAGAACGGCAGGCTCACCGTCGTCAGGCGCGGGCGGACCTCGTCCGCCAGCTCTTCCTGGTCGTCGTAGCCGACGAGCGACACATCCCCGGGCACGGTGAGCCCGAGCGACTGGGCCGCCAGCAGCGCGCCGAGCGCGATGCGATCGTTGCCGCACAGCAGCGCCGTGGGACGGTCCGGCGCCTGCAGGATGCCGCGTGCTCGCTCGTACCCGGACGCAGTCGTGTACCGGCCCGGGACCACGGTGTGCGCGCCGACGGGGAGGCCGGCATCCCGCATCCGGTCACGGAACGCCGCCGTTCGCTCGCGCGCGGGCCAGTCGTCGTCGCCGGTGAGCGCGACGATGTCGTGATGGCCGGCGTCGATCAACCGCTGCGCGGCCAGGGCGCCGCCGTACCGCTCGGCGGGATACACCGCCGGGATCTGCGCGGCGTCGGGGGCGGGGAAGCAGTTGACCAGCACGGACGGCACCGACGCCAGCTCGGGAAGCGGGTCGAGCTCTCGCGTGATCATCGACGCGAAAAGCAGGCCGTCGACGCGGCGGTCGAGCAGCTCGCGGGCGGCGGAGCGCTCCAGATCGGGATCGCCGTCGGTGTTCACGAGCAGCAGCAGCCGGCCCGACTTCCAGGCGGCATCCTGCACCGCGCGGATGATCTGGCCCGCGAACGGCGACGCGGCGATCCCGTCGGTGAGCATCCCGATCGACTGCGTCTGCTGCAGGCGCAGCTGGCGCGCGGTGAGGTTGGGGCGGAAGCCGAGCTCGCGCGCGGTCGCCACGATGCGCGCCCGCGTCTCGGGCGCGATGCGGGCGCCCTCACGGTCGTTGAGCACCAGCGATACCGCGGTCGCGGACACTCCCGCCGCCTGGGCGACATCCCGCATCGTCGGGCGGCGGGGTGCGGCATCCTGCTGCTGGTCGCCCACATCGCCTCCTGAAGTTCCGTGCTTCAGCCTACGGTGGTCAGCCGCGACACTACGATCGGCGCCATGACACAGGAACGCTGGCAGCGCCTCACCGAATGGCCGCTCATCGCGGCCTCCGTCCTCTTCCTCCTCGCCTACGCGTGGGAGGTCATCGCCGACCTGCACGGGCCCGCCCTCGCGGCCTGCGAAACCCTCATCGCCGTCACCTGGTCGGTGTTCGTGCTCGACTACATCGTCAACCTCGTCCTCGCGCCCCAGCGCGGCCGCTGGTTCTGGACGCACCTGTTCGACCTGGCGATCGTCGTCCTGCCGATGCTGCGCCCGCTGCGGGTGCTGCGGCTGGTGACGATCCTCGCGATCCTGCAGCGCACCGCCGGCAACGCGATCCGCGGACGCCTGCTGCTGTACGTCGCCTGCGCGGCGTCGCTGCTGGTGTTCGTCGCGTCGCTCGCCGTGCTCGACGTGGAGAGACCCGCGCCCGGCGCGCACATCACCACGTTCGGCGACGCCCTGTGGTGGGCGTTCGAGACGGTCACCACCGTCGGCTATGGCGACTTCACCCCCATCACGTTGGAGGGACGCTTCATCGCCGTCGGGCTGATGATCGGCGGGGTGTCGCTCATCGGTCTCATCACGGCGACCCTGGCGTCGTGGATCGTCGAGCGCGTCGCGGAGCGCGACGAGTCGCAGGATGCCGCCACCGTCGCGCACATCCAGGCGCTCGAGGCGAAGATCGAGGCGCTCACCGACGCACTCGGGCGCTGAGGGTCACGCCGCCCAGATGTCGCTGAACGGCACCTCCCGCCCCAGCACCCGCTCGGCCGCGCGGTGTCCGGACCGCAGGGCCGCGGTCACGGTGGCCGGATCCTCGGTCCAGGTCGCCTCGCCGGCGAGCTGCAGCACCCCGCCCGCGATGGGCGTCGCGATCAGGTCGTGGTCGGCGGTGGACGCCCCGGGCTTCATGTAGGCGTACGAGCCGCGCGTATACGGGTCATCCTGCCAGCGGGTGACCGTCACCGAGGCCGGCGCCGGAACGCGATCTCCGTAGATCTCGCTGAGCGCGGCGAGCACGGATGCCGCGATCGCCGCGTCGTCCCACGTGCGTGTCTCGATCGCGGCCGGTCCCGCGGCGAACGTCAGCAGCGTCGGGATGCCGTGCAGCGCCGTGAGGTCGTACCAGGAGTGCCACCACAGGGCGCTGTCGCCCTGGCGCCGGATCGCGTAGACGTCGTCGTCCCAGAACTTCTCGTCGAACCGCAGGAACACCTTCTCGAAGGCGTTCATCTCGAGGCCGGCGAGGGCGTCCGCGACCGGCGCGGGCAGCGGCGGATCGATCGTGAACGCGTCGGATCGCAGCACCCCGACCGGCACGGTGACGACCACGCGGGATGCCGACAGGGTGTTGTCGCCCGTGACGACCGAGGCGCCGGCATCCGACCACTCCACGCGTGACACCTCGTGGCGCAGGCGCACGTCGAGACCCTCGGCGAGGTGCGTCGCGAGCGCGTCGTAGCCGTCCGGGAACACCACCTCGTCGCCGTCGACCTGGTCGTCGTCGAGTCCGTGCGCGTCGAGCAGACGCGCGTGCACGCCGTACTGCTCCTCGGACCGGTGCAGCAGGAACTCGCGGACCCGCGCCGCACGGTGCGGCTCCCACGCGAGGGCGGTCAGCGCCGTGTCCACCGCCTGCAGATACGACGCGCCGCGGGCGGACTCGGAGATCGTCCTCGCCAGCTGCCCGTCGAACGCGTGGACGTCGTCGGCGAACGCCTGCGCCTCCGCGGCGGTGAGGCGGGCGGCATCCGGCCCGTAGTAGGCGATCGGGCGACCGCCGGGCTGGTAGCTGCCGACGGTGAACTCGACCTCGCGCATCCCGAAAGCGCGCACCGCGTCGGTGAGCGGGTTCTCGTCGATGCCGTGGATCCACGACGCCCCGAGGTCGGTGACCGAAGCGCCGGTGCGGTCGGAGTGGAGGCGGCCGCCCACGCGGCCCCGGGCTTCGAGCACTGTCACCTGCACGCCGTTTCGCTGGAGTATCCTCCCCGCCGTAAGGCCGGCGACGCCGGCGCCGACGATGATCGTGTCGAGGGGAGCATCCGTCATGGCACCATCCTCTCGCGCGATACGTCTCGCAGTCGTGCTGGGAGTCTTCGGCGCCGCGGTGAGCGTGATCGGGTCGTGGATCCCGTCGCTGTGGGGCGACGAGGCGGCCAGCGTCCTGTCGGCGCGCCGCCCGCTCGGATCGCTGTTCGTGATGCTCGCCCACGTGGATGCGGTGCATGGGCTGTCCTACTTCGCCCTGCACTTCTGGATCCGGATCTTCGGCACGACGCCGTTCGCCGAGCGGTTCCCGTCGGCGATCGCGATCGGTGCGACCGTCGCCGGCGTGACCTGGCTGGCGTCGCGGTTCGGGTCGCTGCGGTTCGCGGCGTGCGCGGGCGTGGTGACGGCGGTGATCCCGCAGCTGACCTTCGCCGGCGAGGAGGTGCGGGCCTACGCGTTCGATGCGCTGCTGGCCACCGCGATCGCCGTGATCTTCGCGGAGATCCTGCGGCATCCGGAATCCGCCCGGCGGTGGTGGATCGCGTACGGGATCGTGCTGTGCGCCGGGATCTACACGTTCCTGTATCTCGGCCTGATGTTCGGCGTGGTGGGCGTGGCGCTGTGGCTCACCCCGCCGCTGCGCGACCAGTGGCGGCCGTGGCTGAAATCGTCGGCGATCGCGGTCGCGTGCGCCCTCCCCGTGATCGTGTTCGCCGTCATCGAGCGCAACCAGATCGCCTTTCTCAGCACCCGCACGATCACGCTCCACGAGGTCGGCGTCTCGATGTGGTTCGGGCACGTCTCCTTCGCGCTGGCGGCGTGGGTTCTGATCGCCGTCGCGGTGATCGGCTGGGTGCGGGACCTCCGCCGGGCGCGGTCGGATGCCCGCCCGCTCGGTCCGCACTTCGAGCTGTTCGCGGTCGCCTGGCTGGTGCTGCCGATGGGCATCCTGATCGCAGCGACGCCCGTCATGGCCGGCTTCACGGCCCGCTACGCGACGATGTCCGCGCCGGCGGCCGCCCTGCTCATGGCGTACGGCATCCGCCGGCTCGCCCGGTGGACCGCGAGTCGGTGGAGCGCCCGGGGACGGGTGGCCAGGAACTGGCTGCCGGTGACGGCGACGGCGGTCGTGGTGGCGCTCGCCGTGCCCGTCTGGGCGTCGCAGCGCAGCCCGTACGCGATGAACCACTCGGACTGGAACCAGATCTCCGCCAGGATCGCCGCCGAGGCCCGGCCCGGCGACGGCATCCTCTTCGACCATTCCGCGAAGCCCTCGCGGCGCCCGGAGCTCGCGATGGACACCGATCCGGCATCCTTCCGCAACGTCACCAACCTGGCGCTTCATCTGCCGTACGCCGAGAACACGCTCTGGACAGACACGGTCTACTCGGTGCACCACGCCGCCGCGATCGGACGCTTCGACGGGGTGCGGCGGGTGTGGCTGGTCGAGTACGCGACGGGGGCCCGGGTGGATGCCTGGGGCGTCCGCGAGCTCGCCGACCTCGGCTTCCACCGCACGCGCACGCTCCGCGAGCACTCCAGCGCGATCTCCCTCTACGAGCGCTGATCGCCCTCTACGAGCGCTGATCGCCCGCGCGCCGGGCGGGCACCAGCAGCGAGAACAGCGTGTCCACGCCGGCGGCCATGTCGACGTCGGGTTCGAGCATCCACTGCATCTGAAGTCCGTCCGCGACCGCCTGCAGCACGCGCGCCAGCATCTCCGGGTCGGTGCCCGGGTCGAGTTCGCCCTCGGCCTGGAGCCGCACGATGCCGCGCATCAGGGCGGCGCGGAGCTCCTCCCCGTGCTCGCGGAAGAACGCGTGCGCGGGATGGTCGGGAGAGGGAGAGTCGGCGGCGACCCGCATGTACAGCTGCACCACGCCCGGCACCGTCGCGTTGTGCTCGATGATGTCGAGGTAGCCGCGGCGGAGGCTCTCCAGGTGCTCGGCCTCGGACGCCCGCGGCCAGTAGTTCTCGACGTCCACTTCGTTGCGGCGGCGCAGGATCTCGGCGAAGAGCTCGTCCTTGCTGTCGAAGTAGTGCAGCAGGCCCGCGGGGGTGAGACCCACGGCATCCGCGATGTCCTTCACGTAGGCCGCGCTCGGACCGGACTGGGCCACGACCTCGAGCGCTTTGGTGAGGATCTCCTCACGCCGTGCGACGCCTTTCGCGTAGGTGCCGGCTCGTGCCATGTGCTCATTCCGTGATGACGAAGGATGCCCCGATCAGATCGCGGGCACGGCTGGAACGACCCACGCGCAGCTCGAATTCCCCAGGCTCCACGACACGGTGGCCATCCGCACCCACAATCGTAAGGTCTCCTGCCGAAAGTGCGAACTCCACCCGCTGCTCCTCGCCGGGGGCGAGGTCGACCTGCCGGAACGCCTTCAGTTCCTGCTCGGCCCAGCTGGCCGACGTGACCCGGTCGCTGACGTACACCTGCACGGTCTCGCGCATCGGACGGTCGCCGACGTTGCGCACCGTGACGGAGGCCCGGACGGTGCCGTCGCGGGGCACGCGGTCGTCGGCGATCCGCAGGTCGGAGTACTCCGCCCACGAGTACGCGTAGCCCTCGCCGAACACGAACGCGGGCTCCTGGGTGAGGTCGGCGTACCGGTCGCCGTGCTGCCCGCGGATCTGGTTGTAGTACGTCGGCTGCTGGCCGACGTGCCGCGGAAACGAGATCGGCAGGCGACCGGACGGCTCCACGATCCCGAGCAGCACCTCGGCGATCGCCCGCCCGCCCTGCATGCCCGGGTTCGCGACCCAGACGAGGGCTGCGGCATCCTGCACCGCCGGCGGCAGCACGAGCGGCTTCGACGCCATCAGCACCACCACGAGCGGGGTGCCGGTCGCGGCCAGCGCCTCCAGCAGCGCGATCTGCCCGCCGATGAGGTCGAGGGTCGCCGTCGACCGGCCCTCGCCGACCAGTTCGATGCGGTCGCCGACCACGGCCACCACGACGTCGGCGCGCCTCGCGTCGGCGACGGCATCCGCGATGAGCTGCTCGTCCGCCGGCGCGGGCACGACGATCGGCGGGCGGGGCTGCCCGTCGGGGAAGAACTCGCCCGCCGGGTCGGGTTCCAGGGTCAGGATGCCGGCGCCCGGCGCATGGGTGATCGTCCAGTCCGACGGGGTGTGCGCGCGCAGCCCGTCGAGCACGGTGGTGATCATGTCGCGCGGCTGACCGTCGAGCCAGCCCGCCTGGCCGGATCCGCCCGCCCAGTCGCCGAGCTGCGTCTGCGCGTCGTCGGCCAGGGGCCCCACCACGGCGATCCGCGTGCGCTCGCCACCGCGAGAGACACCGAGCGGCAGCACGCCGTCGTTGTGCAGCAGCACGACGCTGCGCCGCGCCGTCTCCAGGTTGAGCTCGGCGTGCGCCGGGGTGCCGATGACCGATGCGATGCGGTCCCGGTCGGGCCGCCGCGGGTTCTCGAACAGCCCCAGCTCGAACTTCACGCGCAGGATGCGGGACACCGCAGGGTCCAGGTCCGATGCGGCCAGCATCCCGCGCTCGATCGCCTCCAGGCACCCGTCGAAGAAGCCCGGCGTGGTCATGATCAGGTCGTTTCCGGCCTTCACCGCGGCCGCGGCGGCGTGCGCATAGTCCGGCTGCAGCCGCTGCTCCCACACCATCCGGCCGACGTTGTCCCAGTCGGTGACGAGGGTTCCGGTGTAGCCCCACTCGCCGCGCAGCACCTCGTCCAGGAGCCACCGGTTCGTGGTGATGGGCACGCCGTCGATGGTCTGGTAGCCGAGCATGAAGGTGCGGCATCCCTCGCGGGCCACGCGCTCGAACGGCGGCAGGAACCAGGCCCGGAGCTTGCGCCGCGAGATGTCGGCCTCGGAGGCGTCCCGCCCGCCCTGCGTCTCGGAGTACCCGGCGAAGTGCTTCGCCGTCGCCAGGATCGCGGTCTCGTCCGCCAGCCCGTCGCCCTGGTAGCCGCGCACCATCGCGGAGGCCAGCTCGCCGATGAGGAAGGGATCCTCGCCGAACGTCTCGTCCACCCGGCCCCACCGGAGATCCCGCGCGATGCACAGCACGGGCGAGAACGTCCAGTGGACGCCGGTCGCGGCGACCTCGACCGCGGTGGCGCGCGCCACCCGCTCGACAAGCTCCGGGTTCCACGACGCCGCCATGCCGAGCTGCGTCGGGTAGATCGTCGCGCCCTCCCAGAACGAGTGCCCGTGGATGCAGTCCTCGCCGACCAGGAGCGGGATGCCGAGCCGCGTCTGCGCCGTGAGGTCGTGGGCCTGCAGCAGCCGTTCCGGCGAGGCGTGCAGGAGCGATCCCGCGTGCATCCGCAGCACCTGGTCGGCCAGGTCGTCGCGGGCGTCGAGCTGGAGCATCTGCCCCACCTTCTCCGCGGTCGTCATGCGACCGAGGAGGTCGGCGATGCGTTCGTCGACCGACGCCGACGGGTCGAGGTGGAGCGGATGCGTCACAGTTCTCCTCAGCGGGCGGGAGGGCTGACGTCGGCGGTCGCCGTCAGCCGGATGTCACGGCTCGACGCGCCGACGTGGATGCCGACCTCTCCGCCCGGGGTCACCCAGCCGTGGGTGCCCACATCGTAATACGACACGGCACGGCGCGAAACGGCCACCCGCACCCGCACCGACTCGCGCGGCGCCAGGTGCACCTTCGCGAAGCCGGCGAGCTGCTGCGGCGGCACCGGGACGGGGGCTGCGATCGGGCCGGCGTAGACCTGCACGACCTCGCTGCCGGCACGCCCGCCGACATTGCGCACCGTCACCGCGACGGTGCACGCCGCGGCATCCGACCCGGCATCCTCGATCTCGAGGTCGGAGTACGTGAAGGTCGTGTACGACAGTCCGTGTCCGAACGGGTACGCCGGCACGAGGGCCCGGGCATCCTGCCCGCGGTACCCGACGAACACGCCCTCGCTGTAGTGCACGCGACCGTCCACGCCCGGGTAGGTCTCGGGCGAGGCCGCGGGGGTGTCCGCGAGGGATGCCGGGAACGTCAGCGGCAGCCGGCCGCCCGGCTCGGCGGCGCCGGTGAGCACCCGGGCCAGGGCGTCGCCCTGCGCCTGCCCGGGGAACCAGGCCTGCAGCAGGGCGGCGGGACGCGCGCCCCAGTGCATCGTGTCGACCGGGCTGCCGGTCATCAGCACGACCACGGTCGGCGTGCCGGTGGCGAGGACCGCCCGGATCGTGTCGTCCTGCCCGCTGGGCAGCCGCAGGTGCGGGCGGTCGTCGGCCTCGGCCTCGTAGGTGCGCACCACGACGACGGCGACGTCCGCGCGCCGAGCGAGGTCGGCGGCCTCGGCCGCGTTCGGGGAGACGACGCCCTCCGGTGGGATCCAGCCCAGACGCACCCGGGCGCCGAGCAGGAACCCCTGGGCGGGGTCATCGGCGGCGTACTCGAACACGAGGGCGTACGGCCGGCCGCCTTCGAGGCGCAGGTCGATCGTGGAGACCGCGGCGGATGCCTCCCCTCCCGACCCCCAGTCGTAGGGCTGCGCGCCGGCGTCGGGCGCGGGTTCGGAGGCCTCCGCGGCGAGGGCGACGGAGGTGTCGTCGCCGCGGCCGCCGGCGACGACCACGCCGTCGAGGGAGAACGAGAAGCGCCCGAGCGCGGTGACCGAGAACCGGTACGTGCCGGTCGCGGGGACCGTCAGGGTGCCCGTGTAGCGCACAGAGCTCTGCCCGTTCAGCTCGGTGGGCAGCGTCTCGTAGCTCGGGGAGCCGGCGTTGAAACCCGGGAAGTTGTGGAACCCGAGGTTGAGCTCGATCTGCCCCTCCGTCCGCACCAGCAGCGGCTCGCCGTCGAACGACGTGTTCGCGAAGAACTCGGCGCGCAGGCCGCGCTCGCCGTCGGGCGTCGCGAAGAAGCCGGACGGCACGGCATCCGGTCCCGGCAGGAGGGCGCCCGGCGTCACCGGGTCGGAGCCGGGCGTCGTCACGACCTCGACGTCGTCGCCGAGCGCGCGGCGCAGTCCGTCGACGGGGCTCACACCCCTCGTCCCCCGCACCATCGAGCTGCCGCCTCCGCGCGCACCGACGGCATCCACGTCGGGGCCGATGAGCGCCACCCGGCGCACGCCCGACAGCGGCAGGACGCCGTTGTTGTGCAGCAGCACCATGGCGTCCTCGGCGATCGCCTGCGCGAGGTCGTGATGCTCGGAGGCCGGGAACTCCGCGACGCCGACCGGGTTCTCGATCTGGCCGAGCCCGATGAGGGGACGCAGGATGCGGCGCACCTTCTCGTCGAGGGTGGTCTCGGACACCTCGCCCGCCTGCACCGCGTGCCACAGCTGCGCGCCCCAGAATCCCTCGCCGGGCTGTTCCTGGTCCAGGCCCGCGTTGGCGGATGCCGCGGTGGAGTGGTTCGCGCCGTAGTCGCTCATGATCCAGCCGCGGAACCCGAAGCGGTCCCTCAGGTCGGTCGTCAGCAGCGTGTGGTCATCGCACGCGAACTCGCCGTTGATGCGGTTGAACGACGCCATCATCGAGGCGACCTTCGCCTCGCGGATGAGCGCCTCGAACGGCGGCAGGTACAGCTCGTGCATCGTGCGCTCGTCGATGACGGCGTCGATGGTGGAGCGGTGGTCCTCCTGGTTGTTGATCGCATAGTGCTTGGCGCAGGCCTGCACGCCCTGGTCCTGCACGCCGCGGACGAACGCGACGCCCATCCGCGAGGCCAGCAGGGGGTCCTCGCCGTAGGACTCGAAGGTGCGTCCGCCCAGCGGCACCCGGGCGATGTCCACGGCCGGCCCGAGCGAGACGTTGTGGTCGGTCGCCCGGCACTCGACGCCGATCACCGAGCCGTACTCGCGGGCCCGCTCGGTGTCCCAGGTGGCGGCGAGGGCGATCGGTGCGGGCAGGGCGGTCGCGGTCCCGTCGTGCACGTCGCCCTTGTTGATGCGCACTCCGGCGGGCCCGTCGGCCATCTGGATCGCGGGCAGGCCGAGCCGCTCCAGCGGACGGGCGTAGAAGCCGTAGTTCCAGTTCACCTCGCCGGTGACGAAGGCGATCTTCTCGTCGAGGGTCATCTGCGCGACGAGCTCCTCGACGCGCGCGTCGACCTCGGGGCAGGCATCCCACGGCGCCTGTGCGACCGTGGTGCGGATGTCGGTCATGGCGTCCTACTTGACCTTCTTGATCGGGAAGATCACGATGGCGCCGATGAGGCAGGCGACCGCGCAGACGGTGAACCAGACGCCGTAGTCCGCTCCGCTCGCGCCACCGGTGGCGGCCAGCACGAGGCCGCCGATGAGCGGCGCGAACGTCTGCGGCAGCGCGTTGGCGATGTTGAACACGCCGAGGTCCTTGCCCGAATCGTCCGGGTTCGGCAGGACATCCATGACGAGCGCGTAGTCGACGCCGACGTAGATGCCGTAGGCGAGACCGAGGATGAGTTCGAGCACGTAGTACTGCGGAACGCTGGTGATGAAGATGAGCGACAGGGTGCCCACCGCGTAGATCGCGGTCGAGGTCCAGACGAAGATCTTGCGCCGGCCGATCTTGTCGGAGATCTTCCCGCTGATCCACGCGGTCAGCACGAGGGCGGCCGTGTAGACCAGGGTCGTGTTGGCGATGAGCAGGGGCACCTCCGCCGCCGGGACGCCGAGGTGGAACTGCATGTAGGCGAAGCGGAACGTCGAGAAGCCGAACGCGGCGAACGTGATGAGGAACCGGGACCACCAGGCCAGTGCGTAGTCCGGGTTCTTGACGGGGCTCACCCAGAAGGTCTGGAGGACCTCGACGAAGCTCATGCGCGCAGGCTTCTCGGGGAGCACCTTGTCGGGCAGCACGAGGGCGAAGATCAGCATCGCGACGATCGCGAGGACGGACGGGATCACGAAGACGACGAACAGGTTCGGGGCGAACCACCCGGCGACGTAGATGCCGAGCACGATGCCGACCTGCTGCGCGATGCCGAGACCGGCGGTGACCGATCCGTGCGAGCCCTTCGGCACCTGGTCCGCGATCGTCGCGACGAACGGGGCGAACGCCATGTTGGCGCCGGTCTGCGCGAGCGCCCAGCCGATGGTGGCCGTCATCAGGTTCGGGGCGAGAGCCATGATGGCGAACGCGACGGTCATGATCACGACGCCGAGCACGATCCAGATGCGGCGGCGGCCCCAGCGGGAGGTCGTGCGGTCCGAGACGCGTCCGAACACGACGTTCGCGACGGTGGCGAAGAAGGCGCCGACCCCGCCGAGGATGGCCGCGGCGCTGTTGAACGACTCGGCGCCCGCGGGAAGCGCTCCGGACGCCTGCAGCGCCTGGATCTTCATGCCGATGCCGACGATCGCGGGGCCGAGCAGGGCGATGAAGAAGACCAGCTGCGCGATGAGCAGCCACCAAACGTAGCTCTTCTTCGGCGGCTCGGTCGGCTCGCTGAACCAGTGGTGCTCGTGGGTCCTGGTCGCCGTCGTCATACCTGACGGGTTACCTGCGGCGGATCCGCTGACGGAACTCATACCTGCCTCCTTTGGCGGGGTGAGGGGCTCGTAGACAAGGGGGACTGCGAACGCCTGGGGTGAATGAAACCTATTCCGATTCGGTTTCGAGGCGCAAGAGGTTTTCCGGACGCCGTGCGGAATCGAACGTGGGAGCCGCGCCGGGGGAGAGGTCCGTCATCCCCCGACGCGACGAAGGGGGGAGCTACTTCTGGTAGCTCTTGTCGTTCACGGTGAGCACCTTCCAGGTGCCGTTCGTGTACGACAGCTTGCTGACGGCGACGTTCGAGATGCCGCCCGCGACCGTGGTATGCAGCGAGTCGGTGAGGAAGCACGAGATCGACAGGCCGCTGGAGACGACGAGGATGCGCTTGTCGTTGCGCTTCGCGGCATCCTGCGCGATCTCATTCAGGTCGGCCGACATGCGGGCATCCACGTCCGTGCAGTCTTCGGCGGGCAGCACCGCGCCGTTCTCGGCGGGCTCCGACGCGACGGCCTTCATCGCGGACATCAGGGCGTCCAGTCCCCGTTGCGTCGCGGCGATCGCCTGCATCGTCTGCCATCCGCCGTTCTGCCCGGTCGCATCGGCCGGTGCCTGGGCGGGGGCCGCGTGGTCGACCGTGTAGCCGAGGTGCTCGACGATCGCCGTCCACATCTCCTTGTTCTCGGCGCCCTCGTAGCGGCCGAAGTCGATCTCCCGGAGCCCGGCGAGCTGCGTCACGGGCAGGCTGCTCTGCCCGGCGCCCTGCAGGATCAGCTGCGCGGACTCGAGGTGCCGCTTCATGTCGGCCGAGTACGCCGCATCGAACGCGCCCTCCCGGGCGCGGATGTTCTGGCCGACGGTCACCGGCAGCGCGCGGCCGGCCTGGATCAGGGGCGAGTCGGTCCAGCCCTGCACCCGCTCGAGCGTGTTGAGGATCGTCTGCCCGTGCCGCGTGAGGTAGATCGTGACGGTCTTGTCGCTGCCCTTGCCGGCGGGCTGGACCGGAGAGGCCCAGCCCCCGAGTGCGGTGACGGCGAGGATCGCGGTGGCCGCGATCGCGATGCGCGAGAGATGACGGTTCATACCTGCCTCCTTTGGCGGGTCGATCGAAGAGCGTGACAGAAAACCTACTCGGATTAGTTTTCTTGCCGCAACTCTGTTTGAGCGATCGCTCGTCTTGAAGGCGCGCGCACGCTCGCCGAGAAGCCTCGATTCGGGGTTGACGAGAGAGAACTAGAGGACTAGACCTGTTCTTGTCATCACCGCCGATGCCCGAGGAGAAACCCGTGTCCCAGACGATCACCGCCACTGCGCTGCCCCCACGTGTGCTGAGAAAGACCGCCGTCGCCACCATGGTCGGCAACCTCATCGAGTTCTATGACTTCAACATCTACGGAACGCTCAGCGCGATCGTTTTCGGCCGCATCTTCTTCGCGAACCTCGACCCGGTGACGGCGACCTTCATGTCGCTGGCGACCTTCGCCGTCGGCTTCCTCGCCCGCCCGCTCGGCGGGATCGTGTTCGGCCACTTCGGCGACCGGTTCGGCCGCAAGCCGATGCTCGTCGCCAGCCTGCTCACCATGGGCGGCGCGACCGCTCTCATGGGGCTGCTCCCCACCTTCGCGGCGGTGGGCTGGCTCGCGCCGGTGCTGCTCGTCGCCCTCCGCTTCGTTCAGGGGCTCGGCATCGGCGGGGAGTGGGGCGGCGCCGTCACGCTCATGCTCGAGTCCGCCCCGGAGCGCCGGCGCGGCATCTTCGGATCCGTCGTCCAGTCCGGCGCCGGTCTGGGCATCATCCTCTCCACCGCGACGGTCACGGTGCTGTTGACCACGCTGACCCCCGAGCAGATGGATGCCTGGGGGTGGCGCATCCCGCTGCTGCTGAGCGTCGCCCTCGTCGTCGTGGGCCTGATCGTCCGATCCCGCATCGAGGAGTCGCCTGAGTTCACCGCGATGCAGTCGAGGTCGAAGGTGGCGCGCGCGCCCCTCGCGGAGACCCTGCGCCGCCACTGGCGGATGGTGCTGCTCGCGATCGGCATGTACATCGCCATCGCCGCGTTCGGGTTCACCCAGGGCGTGTTCTTCACGAGCTACCTCGTCAACACCGTGCAGCTGCCGCAGTCCGTGGCGACGACGGCGAACCTGATCGCCGCGATCTTCTACCTGGCAGCGACGTTCCTCGGCGGATACCTGTCCGACCGCATCGGACGCATCCGCACGTACGTCATCGGCGGGCTTGTGCTCATCCCCGCACCGTTCCTGATGTTCGGCGCGGGGGCGACGGGCTCGGTCGCGCTCATCTACGCCACCATGGTGCTGATCGGCCTCATCACCGGCACCGGGTACGGGGCCCAGGCATCACTGTTCTTCGAGCTCTTCCCGGCGCGGGTGCGATACACCGGCATCTCGCTCGGCTTCCAGATCGCAGCCGTCATCGGTGGCGGTCTCACGCCGCTGCTGGGCGCCGCCCTCACTCAGGCGACGGGGTCCACCGTCTCGATCTCGCTCTACATCGCGGTGCTGTGCGTCGTGCTCGTCCTGTGCACGCTCGCCGCGCCGTCCATCATCCGCAAGGAGGGAAACCGCGCATGACCGCGCCGCGCACCGTGATCCTGTTCATGGTCGATCAGCTCGCCGCCAAGTGGCTCGAGGTCGCCCGACAGGGGATCGTCGACCTGCCGAACTTCGATGCGCTGCAGGCGGAGGGGGTGACGTTCGCGAACGCCTTCACCACCAACCCGGTGTGCAGTCCGTCGCGGGCCAGCATCGCGACGGGTATGTCGCCGTCGAGCCACGGCGTCACGGAGTGCGGATACGACCTCGACCCGGCCGTGCCGACGTTCATGCGGGCGTTGCAGGCCGACGGGTGGCGCACCGGCGCATTCGGCAAGGTGCATTTCGTCACGCAGCTGGAAACGCTCAGCCCCGACTACCGTCCGTACGGATTCGACGTCGTGCACAACACCGAGGATGCTCGCGCCGGCGCGTGGACGGATTGGGTGCGGGAGCGGCATCCGGAGCACTATGAGGCGGCGTTGTCGACGGTCTGGATGACGATGGCTCCGGATCTCCTCGACTACGGCCCGGATCGAGAAGACCTCCGGGCGCGGATCCTCGATGCGCAGCGGCGATTCCCCGAGTCGGTCGGCAACGCCTACGAGCTGCCCTTTCCGGCAGAAGTCTCGCAGACCGCGTGGATCACGGAACGGGCGTGCGAGTTCCTGCGGGATGCCACCGGGGACGTCTTCGCGCACATCAGCTATGTGCAGCCGCACAACCCGTTCGCTCCGCCGGCCGAGTACGTGGACCGGGTCGAGGTCACCGCGATTCCGGATCCGGCTGCCGCGGCCTGGCAGGACACGCCGATCCCGTACTACGACCAGGAGCGGTACGCGCACGCGTCCTACGACGTCACCGACTGGAGGCGTGAGCGTCGGCTGTACTTCGCCGACATCGCCCACCTCGACCACGAGCTGGGGGTGGTGCGCCAGACGCTGGCCGATCGGGGGCGCCTTGCGGATTGTCTGTTCATCTTCACTTCCGACCACGGCGAGATGCTCCACGACCAGGGCCTCACCGGCAAGTGGGAGCGGCACTACGACCCGTGCATCCGGGTGCCGATGATCCTCGCCGCGCCCGGGGTCCGCGCCGGGCGACGCACCGAGCTGGTGCAGCACGAAGACATCGCCGCGACGATCTACGACTGGACCGGGGTGCGAGGTCCCACCGTGGCGGTGCGACATGTCGACGACTCGGTGACCACCCAGACGCTGCTGCACGGTGACTCGCTCCTGCCGCTCGCATGCGGCGACACGAACCCCGCGGGCTGGCGTGACGGAGTGCTCATCCAATCCAACAACAGCCACTTCGAGGCATCCCCGCGCAGCTGGGCGCGGTCCCTGCGTACGGAGCGCTACCGGTTCACCCGCCATCTGGCCGGCGGCGGCGAGCAGTTCTTCGATCTGGAGGCCGATCCGGACGAACAGCACAACCTCATCAACGACCAAGAGCTCGCCGGCATCCGAGACGATCTGCGCGAGCGCCTCGCCGAGCGCTCGGTCCTGGACGCCTACCCGACCAGTCCGCGTGGGGTGTTCCAGCTCGGGACATGGTGATGTCGACGGGATAATCGAAGGATGCCAGCCCCCTCTCGCGCCGCGTACGCGTTCGACCGGATCAGCCGGCTGATCTCGGACGGCGCCGCGGGCGACCGGCTGCCGTCCGAGAAGGAGCTCGCCGCGACGCTCGGGGTGAGCCGGGTCACGGTGCGCGACGCCCTGATGAGGCTGTGGCACGAGGGAGCGATTGTGCGACGCTGGGGAGCAGGCACGTACATCGCCGAGCGCCGGCCGGCCGATGCCGCGGTCTACCGCAACCTCTACATCGACGCGAGCAGCATCGGATCCCTCCCGTCGCGCATCGCCGAACGAGGGCTCAGCGTCGAGCTGCGCGGCTTCGCGTACGCTGACGGGCCGGTGAGTGACTGGGTCCGCGTGGAGCCGGGATTCGACCTGCCGCTGTGGCGAATCGAGCGCACGCTCGCGATATCCGGGCGGCCCGGCATCCTGATGATTGATTACGTGCCGACGGAGATCGGCGGGATACCTGTCGATCCTTCTGAACTGAGGGACCTCGGCATCGACTTCCAGCTCTTTCTCGCCCGTTACGGGCAGCGCGTCGTGAAGCAGGAGTCCACGATGGTGGCCGACGTCGCGGACGATGTGACTGCGCGCAATTTGGGGCTGCCGGAGGGGACGCCTGTGCTGGCCGCACGGCAGCGCAGCATCTCCGAGCACGGCGACGTGATCGGATGCAGC
Organism: Microbacterium mangrovi; assembly: GCF_000802305.1. GTDB lineage: Bacteria > Actinomycetota > Actinomycetes > Actinomycetales > Microbacteriaceae > Microbacterium > Microbacterium mangrovi. The sequence goes on from NZ_JTDK01000001.1 coordinate 290,122, forward strand.
GACGTGATCTACCGCAGCGACGTGTTCGGTCAGGTGCTCGTGCGCACCCTCGCCGAATGACCGACGACCAGCGTCGCGGGATGCCCGGAAGGGCGCGTTGTCGCCGGTCGGGCCCCGACGGGATCGGTGCTACTGCTTGGTGGCGCGCTCCACCGACATCACCAGCACGACGCGGTCGGCCTTGTCGTGAGGGGGAGTCTGGCTCTCGATGCCGTACCGGTTCTGCAGCCGCACGTAGAACGCGCCCTCGGGGTCGGGCTCGACCTCGACGAGATGCCCGGCGACCTCCAGGTAGTGGAACGGGTTCTCCGGGTCGATGATCGACAGCGCCATCGACGGGTTGTGCTGCAGGTTGCGGTACTTCTGCCGCTTGTCGGTGTGGGTGAACCGGAGGTGTTCGCCGTCGAACTCGAACCACATCGGGGTCACCTGGACGGTGTCGTTCGGACGGATCGTGCCGAGGTGCCCGTACAGGGGCTCCTCGAGCAGACGGCGGTACTTCTCGGGGACGACATCGTGAGCGGTCATGTCAGGGGCAAGCCGGGCGCGGGGTGGAGTATTCCCGGTCCTGCCCCCGATCGCCCCGCGAGGGAGCGCAGCGACCGAGACGAAACGCCCTACGCCGCGAGCTTGGCGGCGCTGAGGTCCTCGAAGAGCGCGGTGTTGAACCGGTAGGCCCGCAGCACCTCGTCGATCACGCGGGCCTGCTCGTCGGCATCCCACGGGGCGGCATCCAGCTGGGCGCGGTAGGTCTCCTTGAAGGCGCGCGGGTCGGCGATCTCGGCGAAGAGGTAGAACGAGACGCCGTTGGTCTCGAACCCGAACCGGCGCTGCATGAGGCGGCTGATGAACTGCCCGCCGGACAGGTCGCCGAGATAGCGGGTGTAGTGGTGGGCGATGAATCCGCCCGGCCAGTCCCGGCCGACCTCGCGGATGCGTTCCCCGTACTCGATCGTCGTCGGCAGGGGAGCGATCCGGTCGCGCCAGCCCGGCCCGACGAGGAACTCCAGGTCGGCTTCGATCGCGGGCAGGCGCGTGAGGCGGTCGGTGACGAACACGGATGCCACCGGGTCGTCCTTCATGGTCTCGGCCGCGTGCTCGATGGCCTGGTAGATGAACCAGTGCTGGGCGGTCAGGGCGATGTAGTCGTCGCGCGTGCCGCGCCCCTGAATGAGGTCGGCCATGAATCCGGCGTGCTCGCTGCCCGCGTGGGCGTTGCCGGAGCGCTCGCGGAGGACGGTCGAGAAGGGGAGCAGGTCGGCCATGGGTTCATATTAGCTGAACCTAACCCTCTGTATTACTGATGGTTGCGTGCGGGAATGCCGAGCGTCTCACAAGCGGCGGCGTAGACCTCGACCACCGCGCGGCGTACCTGGGGGCGCTCGCTGATCGGCCCGCCCCGCCACGGAACGCGCACGGCGGATGCCGAACCGTCTGCGAGCACCGCCTCCCAATCCCCGCCGTCGCCGTCGAACCCCGTCATGGTGGCCGAGACGGCATCCGGATGCGCGAACGCCCGGACGATCAGCAGGTTGTCGTCGGAGTGGTCGCCGTTCATGTGGGTGAGCACGCCGTGCAGCGCCGCGTCGTCGAAGGTGTGGGGCATGCGGCCAGGATAGTCAGCGCGCCTGCGGGAACACCGGCGGGAACAGCTCGTCCACGTCGCTGCCGGCGTAGTCGCGTTCCGCATACGAGGCCCGCAGCCGGTCGAAGATCCGCTGCCCGTCGCGGCGCAGCTGCTCCAGGTCCACGCCCGGAAGCAGGCCGTCCCGCATCACGACGCGGCCCGCCACCATCGAGAAGACGGCGTCGCGCGCCGTGCCGGCGAGCACCAGCGTGCGGATCGGATCCTCGACGGCCCCGAGACGCACGTCGGCGAGCGAGAACGCCACGAGATCCGCGGCGGCTCCGGCCTCCACCCGGCCGAGGTCCGGCCGGTGCAGCGCGGCCGCGCCGCCGAGCGTCGCCGCCTCGATGTACTCCGCGAGCGAACCGGACGGACGGTCGGGACGCTGCGCCTTGGCCAGCGAGACGCCCTGGTCGATGGAGCGGATCATGTCGGGCGGGAACGAGTCCGACCCGAGCGCCAGGTTCACCCCGGCATCCCGATATCGGGCGAAGTCCTCCAGCCACATCGCGTACCGCGCGTTGGTGAGCGGGCAGTGCACGATGGATGCCCCGGATGCCGCGACGGCGGCGAGCTCGCCCCCGTCGACGCCGTCGACCTCGGAGTGCAGGTCGAGGTAGGCGCCGTGCGCGATGATCAGGCGGTCGTTCAGCAGCCCGCAGCGTTCGAGCACCTCGAGCTGGGTGGCATCCGACTCCCGCCGGAAGTGCGACCGCTCGCCCGCCCACTGGAACGCGTGCACCCGGACGAGGGCGCCGCGCTCGGTCGCCACCCGTCCGGTCTCGGCGAGCAGCTCTTCCCGCAGCGTCTCGATGCGGCACGGCGCCAGCACGCCGGTGATCAGCGGATCGTCCCACGCGGCGACCGTGTCGAGGAACCGCACCGCCTCCGCGAACCCGGCCTGGCCGCGCGCGTCGTCCCAGAAGATGCCCCCGGACCCGTCGTCGTCGGTGACGTGCACCCCCGACCGGTACGACGGGCCGAGGAAGGCCCGGATGCCGAACTCCTGCGCGGCGCGCGCGACGTCGACCAGGTCGTCGTGCGTCTCCGCCCAGTCGGTGTGGATCTCCGACGCGATCGGCAGGAAGCTCGTCACCCCGTGCAGCGCGAGCTGCGCGACCGCGTACCGTCGCATGACCGCCCGGTCTTCGTCGCTCAGCGCGCTCGCCGGATGGGATGCCCACGCCCGCGACCAGCGCAGGTGCGGGGAGGCATCCTCATCGCTCCACGAGTCCAGCTGCAGGTGGTCGACGTCGGCGAGCCCCTCCAGGTCGATGAGGCCGGGCATCAGCAGCGCCTCGCCGAGGTCGATCCGCTCGTCGGCGTCCGGGGCGTCGGCGGCCGCGCCCACCCAGGCGATCGTGCCGCCGTACACCAGGACGGCGCCCGCCCGCCGCAGCGAGAAGGCGCCGTCCTGCGCGACCAGGACGTGGTCCGCGGTCAGCAGGGTCGTCATGAAGCGAGCCGTTCGCGTCGCACCGGCTTCCAGCCCTGCCGGGGCACGGCGGCGCGCAGCGCGCGGGTGTACGGCTGGACCGGATCGGCGAGGATGTCGGAGGTGACACCGGCATCGACCACCCTGCCGTTCTCCATCACGATCATCCGGTCGGAGATCTGGTTGACCACCGCGAGGTCGTGCGAGATGAACAGGTAGCTGACCCGCCGCTCGCGCTTGATGTCGGCGAGCAGGTTCAGGATCTGCGCCTGGATGGAGACATCCAGCGCCGCCACCGCCTCGTCGAGCACGATGACCGACGGGTTCGCCGCCAGGGCGCGCGCGATCGCGACGCGCTGACGTTGGCCGCCGGAGAGCTGGTGCGGGAACTTCTGCCAGAACGTCGAGCCGAGCCCGACGCTCGACAGGATCTCCTGCGCCGACTTCTTCGCGCCCGATCCGCCCGCGCCCGCACCGGCGTGCAGGGCGACCGAATCGGCGATCGTGTCGACGATCCGCTGCCGGCCGTTCAGCGACGAGTACGGGTCCTGGAAGACGTACTGCACCTCGCGCGCCCACCGGCGGCGGTCGGCGAGGCGCTTGACGCCCGTCGCCCGCGACTCGCCGTTCACCGTGAGCTCGCCGCCGGTCAGGGTCTCCAGGCCCACCAGCATCCGGGCCACGGTCGTCTTGCCGGAGCCGGACTCGCCGACGATGGCGAGGCACTCGTCGGGCCACAGCTCGAACGAGACGTCGTCGACCGCGATGATCGGTTCGCCGCCCTTCACGCCGCGCGGGGCCGGGAAGATCTTGCGCAGGTTGTTCGCGACGATGAGGGGCGCATCACTCGTGACGGTGTTCATGCCAGGGCCTCCGCCTTCAGCTGGTCGTGCAGTTCGCGGTTGTAGGTGAGCACCGGCAGGCGATCCACCTTCTCGTCGATGCTCGGGCGCGCCCCGAGCAGTTCGATCGTGTAGGGATGCCGGGGCGCGGTGTACACGTGCGCTCCCTGTTCGACGATCTCGCCGGCGTACATCACCGCGAGCCGGTCGGTGCACGCCGCGGCGAGCTCCAGGTCGTGCGTGATGAACAGCAGCGACATGCCGCGGGCCTTGCGCTGCTCCTCGATGATGGCCATCACGTCGGACTGGGCGGTGACGTCCAGGGCCGTGGTCGGCTCGTCGGCGAGGATCAGGCGGGGCTCGGCCAGCAGCACGCTGGCGATCATGACGCGCTGCAGGAGGCCGCCGGACAGCTCGTGCGGGTACTGCTGCAGGCGGGCCCGGGCGTTTCGCACCCCGACCTCGTCGAGCAGCTGCGCGGCGCGGCCGTCGGCATCCTTCTGCGACACCCCGCGGTCGCGCACGAGTGCCTCGGTGAGGAAGTCGCCCACCCGGTGCACCGGGTTGATGTGCGCCCGCGGGTCCTGGAAGATCATGCCCACGTCGTTCTGCCGGTACCGGCGCAGCGCCCGCTGATTCATGTCGAGCACCGAGGTGCCGTCGAACTCGATGGTGCCCCCGACCTCGAAGGCCCTGTCGAGCATCCGGGTCACGGCACGGGTGGTCAGGGACTTGCCCGAGCCGGACTCGCCCACGAGCCCCAGGGCCTCGCCGGGCGCGATCTCGAACGAGACCCCGTTCAGCAGCACCTGCGAGCTGCGCTTGAGCCGCAGCGTCGCGGTGACGTTGTCCAGTTTCAGCAGGGGAGTCATCACATGGCCCTCGCATTCGAGAGGAGGCGGTCGCCGATGATGGTGACGCACCAGACGATCAGCACGATGAGGATGCCGGCGTAGATGGCCTCCCCGGGGTAGCCGCGCAGGGCCGAGTCGAATCCGCTCTTGACCATGAGGCCGAGATCGGCGGCGGGCGGCTGGACGCCGAGGCCCAGGAACGACAGGGCGGCCAGGTCGATCACCGCGAATCCGAGCGAGGACACCGCCTGGGCGATGACGATCGGCTGCACGTTCGGCAGGATCTGCTTGGACGTGATCGAGACGCCGGAGTGGCCCTGCAGCCACGCGGCCGAGACGTACGGCATGTTGCGCTCGCGCAGGGCGGCACCGCGCACCACGCGGGCCACGTACGGGATGTACGCGATCGCGAGGCCGCCGACGACGGTCACCAGGCTCGGGCCCCAGAGGGCCACGGCGATGAGACCGAACACGATGCCGGGGACCGCGAACAGGATGTCGAGCACCCACACGATGACCGCGTCCGTGCGGCGGCCGCGCCAGGCGGCGACCAGCGCGAGGAAGGTGCCGATGATGGTCGACAGCACGATCACGGCGGCGGGACCGACGAGTGTGACGCGGGCGCCGTACATGAGCCGGGACAGGATGTCGCGGCCCAGTGCGTCGGCGCCGAGCAGGTGCTGGGCGCTCGGGCCCGACAGGGCGGAGGTGAGGTCCGGGTAGTCCGGGTCGTACGGGGCCAGCCAGGGGGCGAACACCGCACCGATGATGATGATCGCGAGGATCACGCACGCCACGGTGCCGAGCACGCCGAACCGGTCGATGTAGCGCTGCCACCAGACGGAGGTGCGCCTCTGGGAGGCATCCCTCGCCACGGCGAGGGTCGTCGTCTTCATGGTCATTTCTTGCTCCCCAGCGAGATGCGCGGGTCGATGAAGGTGTAGAGCACGTCCACGATCGCGTTGATCACGACGAAGGCGACCACCAGCACCAGCACGCACGCCTGCACGACGGCGAAGTCGCGCTGCAGGATGGCCTTCACCAGCAGGGAGCCGATGCCGTCGAGCGCGAACACGTTCTCGACGACGACGGCTCCGGCGATGAGGGTCGCGATGGTCAGGCCCATCACGGTGGTGATCGGGATGAGCGCGTTGCGCAGCACGTGCCGGCGGGTGATGACCCCCGACGACAGGCCGCGCACCGTGGCGGTCTGCACGTGCTCGCGCACCTGCTCCTCGCCGACGGCGGCCTTGGTGATGCGCACGAGGTACGCGGCCGAGGCGACGCTCAGGGCGATCGCGGGAAGTGTCAGGTGCCACATCGTGTCGACGCCGCCCGAGCCGACCCCGAAGGTGGGGAACCAGCCGAGGTTGACGGCGAACAGGCTGATGAGCGCCACGCCGATGACGAACACCGGAGTGGACAGCCCGATCGCCGCGAGCGACGAGATCAGCTGGTCGCTCCACCCGCCGCGGAGGGCGGCGAGGGTGCCGAACACGATTCCGACGATCGCGATGATCACGGCCGACATGGCCACGAGGGCGACGGTCGTGCCCAGGCGGGATCCGATCAGGGTCGACACGGGCATCCGGTACACGATCGAGAAGCCCAGGTTCCCGTGCAGCACGTCGCTGATCCACGTGAAGTACCGGAGGAAGAACGGGTCGTTCAGGTGGTACTCCCGGATCGCGGCGGCAACCTGTGCGGGGCTGCCGCCGCGGGGCCCGAGGATGTACGCCAGGGGGCTGCCCGGCGCCAGGTACAGCAACCCGAACACGAGGAACGAGGTCACCAGCAGTACCAGGAGCAGCCCCCCGAAGCGGCGAACGATGTAAGAGCCGAGAGACATCGGTCGTTACTTGGTGCCGCCGAGCGTGGCCGCCCACGGCGCGTACAGGTACGCGAACGACGGCACGGCGCCCGAGATCCGCTTGTTCTGGATCATCGTGGTGGGCTCGTAGGCGAGGGGGATCCAGGGCAGGCCCTCGGTCACCTTCGTCTGGATGTCGACGGCCAGCTGGGCGCGCTGGGCCTCGTCGGTGGTCTGCAGGGCCTTCGCGATGTCGGCATCCGCGCCGTTCCAGCCGATGTAGTCGTGGCTGTTGCCGGACTCGAAGAAGTTGTACACGCCCATCGGGTCGGCGAAGTCCGAGTAGTTGGTCGTGAAGAAGCCGTCGAGGCCCTTGCGCGCCGTCTTGTCGAAGTACAGGTTGCCGAACTGCTCCACCGGGATCACCTTGGTCTGCACGTTCAGCCCGATCGCCTGACCGGCGGCCTGGATGAGGGATGCCGTCTGCTCGTGCACCGCGGAGCTGCCCTGCACCGCGAGCACGATCGGCGTGGTCGGAGACCCGGCATCCTGCACCAGCTGCTTGGCCTTGGCGATGTCGGGCGAGACGCTGAACTTCTTGTACGCGTCGGCGAACGTCTGCTTCTCGTACCCCCACGTGGCGGGACCGGCGAGGGTCGGGGCCGGGATGCCGGCGCCCTGGAAGACGACCTTGGTGAGGGCTGCGCGGTCGATCGCGAGCGAGAGGGCCTGGCGGATCTTCTGGTCGCCCAGGGGTCCTCCCGGGTTGATCGCGGCGAGCGTCCAGAACACGAACGACTTGCCGAACGTGGTGGTCACGTTGCTCGACTTCTCCAGCTGGGGGAGGCCGGCCGGCGGCAGGTAGAAGAACTGACCGTCGACGTCGCCGGAGCGCAGCGCATTGACCGCCGTGGACTCGTCGGCGATGAAGCTGAAGGTGATCTGCTTCGCCTTGGGCTTGACGTTCTGGTCCCAGTAGGCGTCGTTGCGCTCGATCACGAGGTTCTTGCCCGAACTCCACGAGCCGAACTTGAAGGGCCCCGTGCACATGACGCCGGCGGACGGCGTGCCGAACGCCTGGCCGGCCTTGACGGCGCCGGCCTTCTCGACGATCGCGCCCGCGGCCGAGGCCATCGCCTGGGTGAACAGGATGTCGGGCTGCTTCATGGTGACGGTGACCTGCAGCGGGCCGGTGGCCTTCACCGAGGCCACGTTCTGGAAGTAGTCCGACCAGTACGTCTTGGCGTTCGGGCCGACCTGGCGCGCGAGGGAGTACGCGACATCCTCGGCGGTCATCGTCGTGCCGTCCCAGAACTTCACGTTCGGGCGGATCGTGTAGACGATCGTCTTGTCGTCGCCGCTGGTGGTGACCTTGGTCGCCAGCCCCGGCGAGGTACTGAGGTCCGGGTTCATCCGCAGCAGGCTTTCGCACAGGTTCGCGGTGGCCGTGTTCTCCGCATAGTTCCAGGTGAACTGCGGGTCGATGTTGGACGGTTCGTACGGCAGGTTCCAGTTGACGTTCGCGATCTCGGTCGTGCCGGCCGGCGTCGTGGATGCCAGGTTCGACATGTCGACCGTCTTGGCCGTCGCGGCGGAGGTCGGGGACTTGCCGGAGCATCCGGTGAGGGCGAGGCCGGCGATCGCGATGACGGCGATGCCTGCCTGGGTGAGCTTGTTGACCACGAGAACTCCTCTGTGCTGTGGCGATGTGCGGGGGTGGGGGATGGGTCAGTGGATGTCGTGGCCGTGGCGCACGACGCGGGTGGGGGCGGGTCGGTCGACGACGAGCTGTGCGATCGTCGGGACGTCGAACTCGAGACGCGTCGGGCTCGTGGCCGTCACGTCCGAGGAGATGTCGGGGATGCCGAGCATCCGGGCACCCGAGGCGGTGGCGATGCGCCAGCAGCGCTCGAGGTCGGCGTCGGTGATGGCGCCGGTGCGGTAGCCGAGCAGGTGGGCCCGATCGACCATGGAGCCGGTGCCGAAGGGGCTCCAGCTGTCGCGCACGCCGTCGGAGCCGGCCGCGATCTGGACGCCGTGCGATTCGAGCAGGGCGAGGTCGGGCACCGGGTCGGGGCCGAGCGCGCAGGTGGCGATCCAGATCCGCGCGTCGGCGACGGCATCCAGCGTCTCGCGCAGGCTCGGCAGGGAGCTGTCGCACAGGGCGAAGGCGTGCGGGATGGTGACGTGTCCCTGCATCCCGGCCGCGACGGTGCGCGCCGCGATCTCGCGGATCTCGGCGAGGCCCTCCTCGCCGCCGTCGTGCAGGTGGATGTCGACGTCGCGGGAGGCGGCCTGCGCCATGCCGAACACCGCGTCGAGGTGGCCGTGCAGGTCGTGCTCGAGTCCGATCGGGTCGATGCCGCCGACGATGTCGGCGCCCGCGGTGAGGGATGCCGCCATGAGGTCGACGGTGCCGGGGTTGGTGAGCATGCCGAACTGGGGGAAGCTGACGATCTGCACGTCCAGGGTGGGGATGCGCTCGGCCGCGGCGCGCACGCCCTCCACGTTCGCGAGTCCGACCTCGGTGCCGACGTCGACGTGGGCGCGCATGGCGAGGGTGCCGTTGCGGTGCGCGTGGCTGAGCAGTGCGAAGGCGCGCTCCTCGACGGAGTGGGTGTACTCGCTCAGCGCCTTGATGTTGTTGCCGATGAGGTCTGCGAGGGTCTCGGCGGGGCGGCGGGACATCCACGGGTCGGACCAGCTCGACTTGTCGGGGTGGATGTGCGCATCGACGAGCCCGGCGGTGAGGAGCATGGGAGACCCTTTCTCGGCTTCGGTGCCGATTTCTGTGTGTTCGTCGCTGAACATCAGATGTCTGACGTATGATCACCATACATCACTCAAGGACGAGAATGGCAACCATGAAACCCATCGAGCGGAGATCGCTCGTAGACACAGTCGTCAGCGCGCTGCAGGCGCAGATCGCCTCGGGCGAGTGGGATGTGGACGACCGCATCCCCACCGAGGCCGAACTCGTCGCCCAGCTCGGCGTCAGCCGTTCGTCCGTGCGAGAGGGCGTCCGCTCACTCGTGCAGCTCGGACTGCTCGAGACCAGACAGGGCGACGGCACGTACGTCGTCGCGAAGGATCCCACCCAGGTGGCGCTGCGCCGCGCCCTCACCGGGGCGGACTCGCGCGAGGTCATGCGCGTGCGCCAGGCCCTCGACGCGCTCGCCGCCCGCGAGGCCGCCTTCAATCGCACCGAGGACGACGTGGCCCACCTGACCGCGCAGCTGCGTGCCCGCACCGCCGCCGCCAAGCGGGGGGACGAGGTGGCGTTCACCCGCCACGACGTCGCCTTCCACATCGGCGTGGTCGCGGCATCCCACAACGCGCTCCTCGCCGGGATCTACGCCAGCTTCGACGCCTCGCTGCACGCCGCGGTGCTCAGCAACGCGGCACCCTCGATGGCGATCGACGGCACGCCCGCCGACGAGCACGAGGCGCTCCTGCGGGCGATCGCGGACGGCGAGCCGGATGCCGCCGGCGCCGCGGCCCTCGCGGTCGTGGTGCGCAGCGAGCAGCTCATGGAGGGCGGCGGCCTCCACTGATCCGCGCTCCCGCGCCCTGAGCCCGTCGAAGGGCCGCTCAGGCGGGCGGGAGCAGAGGCCGTGCGGGCAGCGGGGACGAGTAGACGACGCTCGTCGTGACGCTGCCGAGCGTGCCGATCCGGGGACTCCGTGGATCTGCCCTTCAGTTCGCCGTCTGCCGCCAATAGTGTTCGAGCATGACAATCGCCGCCGTCTCCACCGACCGCCTGATCGCCCACTTCGCCGCCAAGCTCGAGTTCGAGACGGATGCCTCGGACGTCTTCGCCGCCCAGCAGGCGGGGGAGCGCTTCGTGCTGATCGACTCGCGCGGCGACGCGCCGTGGGCGCAGGGCCGCATCGTCGGCGCGCGGCATCTGCCGACCGCGCAGATCGCCGCCCGGGCACCGGAGGAGATCCCGCTGGACGTGCCGGTCGTGACGTACTGCTGGGGCCCGGGGTGCAACGGCTCGACGCGTGCCGCCCTGGAGTTCGCGAAGCTCGGTTACCAGGTCAAGGAGATGATCGGCGGGTTCGAGTACTGGGCCCGCGAGGGATACCCGGTCGAGGATGCCGCAGGACCCGTCGTGCGCGCCACCGACCCCCTGACCGCCCCGGTCGACGGCATCACCTGCGACTGCTGACCCCGGAGCCCGTGCGCTTCGACAGGCTCAGCGCACTCCCGCGCCCTGAGCCGCGCTCCCGCGCCCTGAGCCTGTCGAAGGGCAGTCCCCGCCGGGTCAGCTGCGCCGGATCGGGATGGGCCCGTGATCGGTCGCCGCGGCTTCGGCCGCGGCGGCCGCCTCCAGGTCCGCGGCGACATCGGGCACGTAGTTCGACTCCTCCATCGGCGGCCGCAGGTATCCGCCCGCGGCCGGGCGCGGCGGGATGTCCACGGCCGGGCGGTCGAGCAGCGTGTACGGGACCTGCGAGAGCAGGTGCGCGATCATGTTGATCCGCCCGCGGCGCTTGTCTTCGTTGTCGACCTCGAACCACGGCGCCTCGGGGATGTCGGTGCGCGCGATCATGGCGTCCTTGGCGCGGGAGTAGTCCTCCCACTTGGTGATCGACAGCAGGTCGTTGGGGCTCAGCTTCCACCGGCGCATGTGGTCGTCGGCGCGGGACCGGAAGCGGTTCTCCTGCTCGATGTCCGACACGCTGAACCAGTACTTCAGCAGGAGGATGCCGTCTTCCACGAGCATCCGCTCGAAGGTGGGCACCTGGTGCAGGAACCGCTCGTACTGCGCGTCGGTGCAGTACCCCATGACGCGCTCGACCCCGGCGCGGTTGTACCAGGAGCGGTCCATCAGCACGATCTCGCCCGCCGCCGGCAGGTGCGGCACGTAGCGCTGGAAGTACCACTGGGTGCGCTCGCGCTCGGTGGGCGACGGCAGCGCGACGATGCGCGTGACGCGCGGATTCAGGTACTCCGTGACGCGCTTGATCGTGGATCCCTTGCCCGCGGCATCCCGCCCCTCGAAGATCACCACGACGCGGGCTCCGGATGCCTGGACCCAGGCCTGCATGTCGACCAGGCCGCTTTGCAGGCGCTTCAGTTCGTGCTCGTAGAGGTGCTTGTCCAGACGCTTGCCCATGGGGTCAGGATGTCACAGGAGAGGGGCCACTTGGGGTGCCCTGCCATCTTCGCGGCGCGGTGCACGGTTTTCGACGATCACTACTCAATTTCGCCCGATCCGCACTCAATGCCTAGGAACTCGGAGAATTGCGCGCGCCGCCTGGGGAGAGTGGAACTCGCTACATCGCCAGTCCCGTCCGATGAAAGGAATGGCCAATGGCATGGACGACGAACCACATTCAGCCGACGTGGCAGGCAACTGAAACGTTCGGGACGCAACGCGACACTCAAACGTGGAGTAGGACGAGGGTCATGAAGGGCGCGGTGCAGTTTCGCCTGACCGACGTGTCCGGCTCCTCGGGGAGGCGATGGAATCACATCTCCTTCGAGGTGTGGCTAATCGACGCCAGCACTGGTGCCAGCTACGGCTCGGCCGTGCTCAGTAAACGGTGGGGTGTCGCGACCGCGTACAAGACAGTTGGCTTCGTGCCGAACGGCAGATCCGTAAGGCTCCGCACGCGTCTGAACATCTTTGACGACAGCCTCGGCAGCATGGAAGTGTCTGGGACATGGGCGGGAGATATCCGCTGGGACAACTCGAACGCGTCCTGACCGGCCATCCTCGGAGAAAGTGTTCCCATGAATTTCACCGTGAAACTCGTAGCAGCCCTCGCGGGCTCCACGCTCGTACTCGGCGCACTCGCCGGGTGCGCTGCGCAAGCCCCGCGGGCGGCATCCACCGCGTCTGCCGCCGCTCAGGACTCGTTCTCGCTGCCGTCGCCGTCGCCGCTGACCGAACTTCCGGAGTGGGCACGGGACACGGTGTGGATCGTCTACCCGAAAGGGCTCACCTGCTCGGGCACCGAAGGCTGCCCGAACGACTATCGCGCCGCGTTCGGTGAGCCCGGCCCCGTACTTCCAGAGGGCGTCAGGGAGTATGACCCGGCCACGGACTGGCTTCCGTCGATGCCGAAAGCATTCGCTCCCAAGTCGTAGCCTGGCCCTCGGCTCGAAAGGTCACAGGGCCAGGTGCAGCCGCAGAGCCTCGTCGATCTCTCCGAGCAGCTCCGCCTGAACCCATCCGACGATCCCCCTCCTGGTGGCGACGGCAACGCTGCGCAGGTGTCGTGCCGCGGCGATCTGTCGGTGATCGCTGCCCTTCGGGGAGACATCCTCCGCGATCCGCAACACCGCGACGGGACGAGGTGAACCCGCCCGGCGACGTGTGTATCACCGGACGGCGGGCATCCCTCTTCCCAGCGAGCACATCGGGAGGTGCATCATGACCACAGCAATCGAGGCGGGAGCCGTGCACGATGCCAAGGCATCCGCGTCCGTGCATCCCGCCGATCCCGCGGCCCTGCCGCGCAAGAGCAGCGACCGGGCCATGATCTGGCTGGCCCTCATCATTGGTGTGCTCGTGGTGGCGCTCGCGAGCATCGCCGCTGCGGTCACGCTGATCCTCACCGGCCACTCGGACTTCGCCAACGGTGCGTGGCCGATCGCGACCGCCGCGGTCGCCGGTGTCGTCGGCCTGTTCGCGAAGAGCCCGACCGCCGACTGACCTCGCTCGAAATCGAATAGTCAGTGCCATTGACAGATCCTCTGCGGATCCTGCACACTGGTCTGGGCTCACCGCCGAGACCGGAAGGAAACGCATGTCGAGGCACATCATCACGGGCGCACGGATCTTCACCGCCGACCAGCGCAGGTACGCCGACGCGCTCGTCGTCGACGGCGACCGGTTCCTGTACGTCGGCGACGCCGACACGGCACGGCGGGTGGCCGGGCCGGATGCCTCGACCGAAGACCTGGGCGGCGCGCTCGTGCTCCCCGGCTTCGTCGATGCGCACGCGCACGTCGTGGGCACCGGCGAGGTGGCATCCTTCGTGGACCTGTGGGGAGCGGACGACCTCGCCGAGGTGCAGCGCCGGATCGCCGCCGGCTCCGCGGCCGACCCCGAGGCACCGCGCGTCCGTGCGCACGGCTTCCAGCACGGCGCCGTGCCGGGCGGCATCCCGCACCGGGCGCAGCTCGACACGATCGTGCCCGACCGCCCCGTCTACGTGCAGGCGTACGACTTCCACTCGATCTGGCTGAACACCGCCGCGCTCGCCGAGTGCGGCATCACCGACGAGACCCCGAATCCTCCCGGCGGCACGATCCACCGCGACGCCGACGGCACCGCGACGGGCTACATCGACGAGACCGCGATGCACCGGTACGTGTGGCCGTTCCTCGACGGCACGACGACGGATGCCTCCCGGGATGCCGACCTGCAGGCCGTGCTCGCCGGCTACCGCGAGCGGGGCGTCACCGCCGCGACCGACATGGCGATGAACGCCGACGACCTCGCCGCCCTCCGCCGCGCGGAGCAGAACGGCACCCTGACCGTGCGCGTCGCCGCGCACTGGCGCGTGCAGCCCACCGGGAACGAGGCCGACAACCTCGCCCAGGTCGAGAACGTGAAGACCCTCGCCGCCGCGCAGGGCAGCGACCTGCTGCGGGTCATCGGCATCAAGGTCATGATCGACGGGACCGTCGACGGCTGCACCGCGGCGATCGGCTTCCCCTACGCCGACGGCACGAGCGCCGACCCGATCTGGAGCCTCGACGAACTCGCCCCCGTCGTGATCGCCGCGGATGCCGCCGGCCTGCAGGTCGCGATGCACGCGATCGGCGACGAGGCCGTGCGCATCGGCATCGCCGCGGTCGAGGCGGCCGTCGCCGCGAACGGCCCGATCTCGCGCCGGCACCGCATCGAGCATCTCGAGGTCGTCGACCGGGCCGACATCGACCGGCTCGCCGCCCTCGGCATCACCGCCAGCATGCAGCCCGTCCACGCCGATCCGGCCATCCAGGACAACTGGCGCGAGAAGCTCGGCGACCCGGCCCGCATCGACTACGGATTCCCGTGGACCGAGATGACCGATGCCGGCGCTCCGCTGGCATTCGGCACCGATTCGCCGACGTCCGACTACGACCCCCTGCCCAACATGTTCGTCGCCGCGACCCGGCGCTCGGCCCTCGACCCGTCGCTGCCGGCCAACACGCCGCGCTTCGCGGTACCGCTAATCCAGTCCATCGAGCACGCCACCCGGGATGCCGCCCGCGCCAGTCGCGCGGAAGACCGGTACGGGCGCATCGCCGCCGGTCTGTGCGCCGACTTCATCGTGCTGGATCGCGATGTCACGCAGCTCGACCCCGAAGAGCTGCTGCAGGCATCCGTCGTCCGCACCGTGCTGGGAGGCGAGACCATCCACACCCGCTGAGGGACACCCGACCCTCGGCATCAACGCAACAGCAAGGAGGCTGACGCGTGACCACAACCACCGTCATCGCGACCCGCAAAGCGCGGGGCGCGGGCGCCTGGCCGATGGTGAGATTCATCGGCGGGCGTCTCATCGGCCTGATCGTGACGCTGCTCATCGCGAGCGTCGTCGTGTTCGGCGCCCTGTACGCGGCGCCCGGCTCGCCGCTGACCTTCCTCACCCACGGGCGCACCATGACGCCCGAGGCGAAGGCGCAGATCGCCGCCGAGTACCACCTGGACGAGCCGATCTGGCAGCAGTACCTGCGCTGGCTCGGCGGCGCGATCCACGGCGACTTCGGCACCTCGATCATCTACAACGTGCCCGTCTCGCAGATGATCGCGAACCGGGCGCCCATCACGATCCTGCTCGTCGTGATGTCGGCCGTCATCGTGCTCGTCGTCGGTCTCGCGATCGGCCTGTACGCGGGCCTGCGCCCCGGCTGGCTGTCGCGGTCCACGATCGCCGGCGCCACGGCCGTGATGGCGGTGCCCACCTTCGTGGCCGCCGTCGTGCTCATCTCGGTGTTCGCGGTGTCGCTCGGCTGGTTCCCGGTGTTCGGGTCCGGCAAGGACGGGTGGGATGCCGTGTACCACATGATCCTCCCGGCGATCGCGCTCGCGATCGCGTCGGTCGCGTTCGTCGCGCGCCTCGCCCAGGGCGCGATCCGGGCCGAGCTCGGCAGCGACCACGTGCAGACCGCGAAGAGCCGCGGCCTGCCCGGCAGCGTCATCGTGCGCCGCCATGTGATCCGCAACGCCGCCATGCCGGTGCTCACCGTCGCCGGCCTCACGATCGCGGGCCTCATCGCCGGATCGGTCGTCGTCGAGCAGGTCTTCCAGCTCGGCGGCCTCGGTCAGCTGCTGATCGCGAGTGTGCAGCAGAAGGACTTCCCCGTCGTGCAGGCGATCTGTCTGCTGTACGTGGCGACCTTCATCGTCCTCAACACCCTCATCGACCTCGCCTACACGCTGCTGGATCCGCGCGTGTCCACCGGAAGGAGCGCGTCATGACCGTCGCCGCCGCCGACGCGCGCCTGCTCGAGGCGAGCGCCAAGAGGATGCGCCGCGCCGCACGACTGAGTGTCGGGAGCTGGGTCTCCATCGGCATCCTCGTGTTCGTCGTCCTGATGGCCCTCATCGGGCCCCTGCTGTACCCCGTCGACCCCAACGCGGTCGACCTGTCCGCCGCGTACGAGGGCCCGAGCGCGGCGCATCCGCTCGGCACCGACGGCACCGGACGAGACCTGCTCGCCCGCATCATCTGGGGCTCCCGGCCGGCCCTCACAGGGCCCGCCCTCGTGGTGCTCGCCTCGACGATCCTCGGCGTCGTCCTGGCGCTCGCGGCCGTGTGGTTCGGCGGATGGTTCGACCAGCTCAACGTCCGGGTGGTCGACGCGATCTTCGCGTTCCCGGGCCTGCTGCTGGCGATCCTCGCCACGTCGCTGTTCGGCCCCGGGCTCACCGCCGCGGTCGCGGCCCTGTCGATCGCATACATCCCCTACATCGCGCGCATCGTCCGGTCCGCGGCGCTGCGGGAGCGCAACCTGCCCTACGTCGCCGCGCTGCGCGTGCAGGGCGTGCGCGGCTTCGTGATCTCGACCCGGCACATCCTGCCGAACGTGTCGGGGCTCATCGTCGCGAACGCCACGATCTCGTTCGGGTTCGCGCTGATGGATCTCGCGGGACTGTCCTTCATCGGCCTGGGCGTTCAGCCGCCGACCGCCGACTGGGGCGCCATGGTCGGCACCGGCATGTCCGGCGTGCTGCAGGGCGCACCGCTGGAGGCCCTCGAGGCCTCGATCATGATCGTGCTCGTCGTCGCCGCGGTCAACGTGCTCGGCGACCGGCTCACCGAACGAGCGGAGGCTCGCTCATGACCGCGCTGCTGGAGGTCCAGGACCTCACCGTCAAGCTCCCCGTGCAGGGCGAGTACCGTACCGTGCTGCAGGACGTCTCGCTGGAGGTGGAGGCGGGCCGCACGCTCGGCATCGTCGGCGAGTCGGGATCGGGCAAGTCGATGACCGTGCGCACGATCGACCGGCTGCTGCCCGACGGCGCCCACGTCACCGGCTCCATCCGCTTCGACGGCACCGAGGTCGCCGGGCTCACCGGTGAGGCGCTGCGGCAGTACCGGGCCAAAGACGTCGCGATGATCTTCCAGGATGCCCGCGCCTACACCAACCCGGTGCGCCGGATCGGCGACTTCCTCACCGAAGCTCTTCGCACCAACGACCGGATGACGAAGCAGACCGCCGTGAAGAAGGCCACGGGCCTGCTCGCCGAGGTCGGCATCCGCGATCCCGAGCGACGCCTGCGGCAGTACCCGCACGAGCTGTCCGGAGGTCTTCTGCAGCGGGTCATGATCGCTGCCGCCGTCGCCGTGCGCCCGCGCCTCATCCTCGCCGACGAGCCCACCACGGCGCTGGATGTCACCACCCAGGCCGAGGTCATGTCGATCCTGCGGCGGATGCAGCACGAGTACGGGCTGGCGATGGTCTTCATCACGCACGACCTGGAACTGGCCGGCGCGGTCTGCGACGACACCATGGTGCTCTACGCGGGGCAGGTCCTCGAGCATCAGGCATCCGCCTCGCTCGCGCACGATCCGCTGCACCCGTACACGGCCGCCCTCATGCAGGCGCGCCCGGAGATCGACCGCCGCGTCGACCGGCTCCCCGCGATCCCGGGGCATCCCACCACGGCGTACGAGGCGCCGGTCGGATGCCCGTTCGCGCCCCGCTGCCGGTTCGTGCAGGACGAGTGCCGCGCCGAGACCCCGCCGCTGATCCCGATCGAGGCGCTGACCGGCGCCGGGGTGCAAGGGCTCAGCCGGTGCCGGCGGATGCCGGAGCTGCGCGGAAGGCTGTTCGAGACCGTCGAGATCGTCGAGGAGGCCCAGGCATGAACGAGATGGCATCCGACACCACGCTGCTGAGCGTGCGGGACCTCACGAAGGTCTTCGGGCGCGGACGCAACCAGGCCACCGCGGTCGACGGGGTCTCGTTCGACCTGGAGCAGGGCGGTGCGATGGGCATCGTCGGCGAATCCGGGTCGGGCAAGACGACGACGGCGCGCATGATCATCGGACTGGAGACCCCGACCTCGGGCAGCATCCGGTTCCGCGGAGAGGACCGCACCCGGCCGGCCCGCGGGGTGAAGACCCTCCGCGAACGGGGGCGCAGCATCCAGATCGTGTTCCAGGACCCGTACACGTCGCTCGACCGCCGGCAGCGCATCGGCGACTGCCTGGCCGAGGTGATCGGGGTGCACTTCCGGATGGACCGGGATGCCACGAAGGCCCGCGTCCGTGAGCTCGCCGACCTGGTCGGGCTCGACGAGCGCCAGCTTAACGCCCTGCCCAAGAGCCTCTCGGGCGGGCAGCGGCAGCGCGTCGCGATCGCCCGGGCGCTCGCCGCCGAACCCGAAGTGCTCATCCTCGACGAGGCGGTCTCGGCGCTGGACGTCTCCGTGCAGGCGCAGATCCTGAACCTGCTCAGCGACATCCGCGAGTCCCAGGGCGTCAGCTACCTGTTCATCAGCCACGACCTCGCCGTCATCCGGCAGGTCACCGAGCACTCCATCGTGATGCGGCACGGCGAGGTGGTCGAGCAGGGTCTCACCGCCGACCTGCTCGATGACCCGCAGCATCCCTACACCCGCCAACTGCGCGACAGCGTTCCGCGCGAAGGCTGGGATCCGGCATCCGTGACCGCGGCCCGCTGAGCCACCCGAACAAGGACCACCCCATGAAGAAGACCACCCGCATCCGGCTGGCCGCGGTCGCGGTGCTCGCCACGGCGGCGCTCGCGCTCACCGGATGCCACCCGCAGATCGGCATCGGCGAGGGAACGCCCCTCGTGGTGATGACCCCGGAGGCGAGCAAGCCCGTCGACGCCATCACCTGGAACGTGTTCGAGGGCGAGCCGCAGACCGTCGACCCGTACCACTCCGCCGACTACACGCCCAACATGATCGTGTCGAACATGTGCGAGAACCTTCTCTCGCAGACGCCCGACTTCAAGATCAAGCCGAACCTGGCCTCCTCGTACGCCAACCCGAACCCGCTGACGTGGGTGTACGACCTCCGCAAGGACGTCACCTTCTGGGACGGACACCCGATGACGGCCGACGATGTCGTCTATTCGATGACGAAGAACTGGAAGGACCAGACCGGGTTCTACAGCTTCCTCTACGCGAACGTCGCCTCGATCACCAAGACGGGGCCGTACCAGGTGACCGTGAAGATGAAGCAGCCCGACTACCTCTTCAACGAAGAGCTCGCCTCGACGGTGGGCGTCGTCGTCGAGAAGGAGTTCACCGAGAAGGCGGGCAAGAACTTCGGGTCCCCCTCGGGCGGGCTCATGTGCACCGGGCCGTACGAGTACGGCGGCTGGAAGCAGGGGCAGTCGATCACGGCGATCGCCAACGCGCACTACTGGAACAAGGCGCTGCAGCCCAAGGTGAAGAAGATCACGTTCACGTTCCTCACCGACGACTCCTCGATCACGTCGGGGCTGCTGTCGGGAGAGATCGACGGCACCTACAACGTGCCCGTGTCCGGCATCCCGACCCTGAAGGTGTCGGATGCCGGCAAGCTCTACCGGGGCAAGGCGGGCCTCGAGGTCGAGTTCGTCGTCGCGAACCAGAAGGGCGCGCTGCGCAATCCCGACATCCGCAAGGCGCTGCAGCTCGCGATCGACTGGAAGGGCATCGGCGCCGTCGTGTACGGCGGCGAGGGCACGCCCACGAACCTGCAGATGGCCTCCGCCAACTTCGGGTTCGCGAAGCAGCAGCTGGAAGCCCTGTACAAACAGGTGAACACGACCGACGGCAGCCCGCAGATCGCGAAGGCGAAGGCGCTCCTCAAGGGCGTCCCGGCCGCCGAACGGGGCAAGCAGATCAGCCTCGTCGTGCCGAACCAGTCCGAGACCCAGCAGCTGGGCCTTGCCGTGCAGTCCGCGGCGGAGAAGATCGGCCTGAACTTCAAGCTGATCATCGCGCCCGCGACCGGGTACTCGAACTACCTGTACGACCCGAAGACCCGCGGAAACATCGACCTGCTGTACACGCAGTTCTGGGGCGGCATCCCGAACCCGCTCGACTGGTTGCAGACCACGGCCGTCACGTACGGCTCGTTCAACCAGGGCAACTACTCCGCCATCGACGACACGTACTACCAGGCGGTGTCGACGAAGGATCCGACCCGCCGTGCCGAACTCGCAGCGCAGATGGAGAAGCAGCTCTACGACGAGATGAACCCGATGATCGGCGGGGTGGAACTGACCAACGACGTGTGGATGAACAAGCGGATCTCCGGCGCCCCGGCGACATTCGACTACGTTTACTACCCGTGGGCGGCACATCTGGGGGGAACGGGCGAGAAATGACCGATCGCGCCGGTCGCCCGGGACCGAAGCCGCGCCTGAGCTCCGAGCTCATCGTGCAGGCGGCGTTCCGGGTGACCGAGCGCGGCGGCGTCTCGGCCCTCACGTTCACCGCGCTCGGGCGGGAGCTGAACGCCCACCCCACCGCGGTCTACCGGCACTTCCGCGACCGTGACGACCTGATGCGCTCCCTCGTGGACGCCCTGCAGGGCGAGGTGCTCGCCGAGGCCCCCGACGAGCACCCCGACGACTGGATCGAGCAGCTGCGAGTGCGGGCCATGGCCACCCACCGCGTCTTCATGCGGCATCCCCAGATCGCGCAGGAGGCGAGCGTCCGCTCGGCTCGCCTGCCGAACGAGTTCCGCATCATCGACGAGACCATCGGGGTGTTCCGCCGGGCGGGACTGAGCGAGCAGGATGCTGCCCGCTGCTACCGCGTGTACAGCGACTTCGTGCTGGCGTACTCCGCTCAGGATGCCGCGTTGCTCGCGCTGAACCCGGAGACCCTGGCCGGAGACCTGGCCGCCTGGGACCACGAATACCGCACGCTCGGGGCGGAGTATCCGAACGCCGCCGCCGTGGCGCACGCGCTTCCGGCCCTGGACGACCCGGCGAACTTCGCCTTCGCCCTCGACCTGGTGCTCGAGGGCCTCCGGGCCTACCACGCGAGGGCGACCGCACCCGGTCGTTGAGCGAGGACGCCGCAGGCGACCGAGTCGAAACGCGTCGACCCGTACGGATGGCAGCCGGTGGATGCCGGGTACCGTGGAACGGTGAACCCCGACCTGCGGCTGGTGGCCGCCGACATGGACGGCACCCTGCTGGATGCCGAGGGCCGTGTGCCCGACCGCCTGTGGCCGCTGCTGGAGATCATGCGCGAGCGCGGCATCCTGTTCGTGCCGGCCAGCGGCCGCCAGTACGCGACGCTTCGGACCCTGTTCGCCCGAGCCGCCGCCGGGATGCCTTTCATCGCCGAGAACGGCACCTACGTGGTGCGCGACGACGTCGAGATCAGCTCCGCACCGCTCGACGCGGACACGGTGCGCGCGGTGATCGCGGCTCTCGCCGGCACGCCCGCCGACTACGGGATCGTGATCTGCGGACGCGATCGCGCGTGGGTGTCGCGCACCGACGACGCGTTCCTCGGCGAGGTCGACAAGTACTACGTCGTGCACGAGGTCATCGCCGACCTCGACGCCGTCGCGGACCAGGCGATCAAGATCGCGGTGTTCTGCTTCGGGGATGCCGAGACCGAGATCGCCCCGGCTCTCGCCGGCTTCCGCGCCACCCACCAGGTCGTGGTGTCGGGCGCGGCCTGGGTGGACGTGATGGATGCCCGGGTGAACAAGGGCGAGGCTCTGCGCGCCCTGCAGGATGCCCTCGGCATCGGCCCCGAGCACAGCGCCGCGTTCGGCGACTACCTCAACGACCTCGAGATGCTGCAGGCAGTGGAGTGGTCGTACGCCATGGACAACGCGCACCCCGACGTGAAGGCCGTCGCCCGCAGCCTCGCCCCGCACCACCACGACGAGGGCGTCATCGAGGTGCTCGGCGAGCTCCTCGGCGTGGAGGTCTGAGACCGAGCGAACGCCTGCCCCGCTCGTATCACCGACGCGGGGAGCCGCTCCCCACAAGTAGGCATCCGAGGGGGCGGACATCGACGCGCCGACGACGCCGCGATGAGACATCAACCGAATAGGGAGAAGACGATGTCCGAGCACGAAGCGATCCAATGCATCATCCCGCCGTACATGGTGGACTCCATCCAGCAGAACGGCACGGAGGAGCAGCGAGCCTTCGTCGAGTCGACGGCGCAGCTCAGCGAGCGCATCCGCGCCGAGCGCGCTGCGGCACCGGCCAAGCAGGTCGAGGCGACCCCGGGGGAGGGCCTGGCTTCGACTGCGACGACGAGGATCTTCGATGCGCGCAACGGGACGAATCTTCCTGGGACGCTCGTGCGGAGCGACGGCGACCAGGCCAGCGGCGACGTCTCCGTGAACGAGGCCTTCGACGGCCTGAGAGCGACACTCGTCCTGTACGGCGATCAGTTCAACCGGGACTCGGTGGACGGGAACGGCGAGGGGCTGATCGGCAGCGTCCACTACGGCCGCAACTACGACAACGCGCAGTGGAACGGTACGCAGATGCTGTTCGGCGACGGCGACGGGCGGATCTTCGTGCGATTCACGATCGCCATCGACGTGATGGGCCACGAGCTCACCCACGGGGTGACCCAGGCCAGCGGTGGGATGGACTACAACGGTCAGAGCGGTGCGCTGAACGAGTCGATGTCGGACGTCTTCGGATCGATGGTCAAGCAGTACCACGCCTCTCCGCCGCAGACGGCGGCGGATGCCGACTGGCTGATCGGGGCGGGCCTGCTTGCGCCCGGGATCAACGGCGTCGCGCTGCGGTCGATGAAGGCGCCCGGGACGGCGTACGACGACCCTCTGCTCGGAAAGGACCCGCAGCCCGCGAACATGAGCGGTTACGTCAACACGTCCGACGACAACGGCGGGGTGCACACCAATTCCGGCATCCCGAACCATGCCTTCTACCTCGCCGCCGTCGCGCTCGGAGGTCACGCCTGGGAGCGTGCCGGGCAGATCTGGTACAACGTGCTGACCGACCCCGGCCGCCCCTCGAACCTGAACTTCCAGGACTTCGCCCAGCGCACGGTGAACACGGCGTTCGCGATGTATCAGGCGGAAGAGGCGAAGAAGGTCGTGGACGCGTGGGCACAGGTCGGAATCACGGTGAGCCCGCAGTTCGTCAAGGGCCAGCTGCTCTCGTACGGCGATGCGGGGACTCCGGGCAACGTGTCGGATCCGGATGTGGTCGGGTTCGGCGGCTGGCAGGCGTTCACATTCCTGTTCGGCGGCCGCAATGCGGCCGGTCGGGATCGGATCTACGCCGTCGACGGTCAAGGTCGTCTGCTCTCGTACGGAGATGCGGGGACACCGGGCAACGTGTCGGCCCCCGATGTGGTGGGGTTCGGGGGCTGGCAGGACTTCCGGTTCCTGTTCTCGGGCCGCAATGCGGCCGGTCAGGACCGGATCTACGCCGTTGACGGTCAGGGCCGGCTTCTCTCGTACGGCGACTCCGGGACGCCGGGAAACGTGTCCTCCCCGGATGTGGTCGGGTTCGGCGGCTGGCAGGACTTCCGGTTCCTGTTCGCCGGCCGGAACGCGGCGGGTCAGGATCGGATCTACGCCGTCGACGGTCAGGGTCAGCTGCTTTCGTACGGCGACTCCGGGACGCCAGGCAATGTCTCGGATCCGGTCGTCGTCGGGTTCGGCGGCTGGCAGGACTTCCGGTTCCTGTTCGCCGGCCGGAATGCGGCCGGTCAGGACCGGATCTACGCCGTCGACGGTCAGGGTCAGCTGCTTTCGTACGGCGACTCCGGGACGCCGGGCAATGTGTCGAACCCGGATGTCGTCGGGTTCGGCGGCTGGCAGGCGTTCCAGTTCCTGTTCGCGGGCCGCAACGCCTCCGGGCAAGACCGGATCTACGCGGTTCCCTCCTGAGCCCCCACGCCGGTCGAGCCGCGCTCGGGGGTCGGACGGCGCGTGCGCTCAGCGCGCGGGACGGCTCCGGTACCGGCCGGTGGTCCACCGGCCACCGCGCCAGCGACCTGGCTCCCAGATCCGTCCGGTGTCCGGCCGCACGACGGAGGTGCGACCCTGGAATCGAGGGAGTGCGCGGAGGCCGAGATGCTCGCTGTCCCAGCGCTTCATGAACTCATCAGCGAATCGCTCGAGTCGGGCAGGCATAGCGCGGAGCAGGTCGGTCACCATTCCCTCGGGCACCTCGGCGATCGCCGCCGTGAATGCGTCAGGTAGCTGCTCGGCCATCTCCCGGAGGAATACGGAGAAGGCACCTCTGGACATACCGAGGACATCGGCTGCGTGCGCAAGGGTCGCCGTTTGGGAAGTATTCTGCGCTTACTGCCGGTGGGGAAGTATCCTGCACTTTGTGTTTGATCGCACAGGGAGATCATCACCGCAGGTACGATCGTCGTCATCATCCCGACCAACACCACCGACACATCCGTCCTCCGTGGTGAGCTGCACGATGGCTGGACCGTCCGCGCCGCGGGCGGTCCCGCTCCGGAGGCGATCGCCGGTCGCCGGGTCGCGGCATCCGTCCCCGGCGGCTGGCAGGCGTTCTAGTTCCTGTTCGCGGGCCGCAACGCCTCCGGGCAAGACCGGATCTACGCGGTTCCCTCTTGAGCCGGCACGCCCGTCGAGCCGCGCTCGGTGAGGGTCGCGGTCGAGTCGAGGAAGGCATCCGGCTCGGCCCCGTCGAGCACGGCGAACAGTCGCCGGATCGCGTGCGCGCCGGTGGCGGCGACGTCGTGGCTGAGTGCCGTGAGCGGGGGGAAGGTGTGCTCGCACAGCACCGAGTCGTCCCACGCGATGATCGACACGTCCCCGGGCACGTCCAGCCCGAGCTCGTGGGCGACGCCGAGGCCGGCGACGGCCATCAGGTCGTTGTCGTAGATCAGCGCGGTGGGGCGCCCGTCCTCCTGCAGGATGGAGCGGGTCGCTCCGGTGCCGGATTCCAGCGTGTAGTCGGTGCGCAGGATGCGGGGCGTCAGTCCGCGCCGGGTCATCTCGTCGGAGAACGCCTCATCACGGATGCGGGTGTGCGCGAACTCGGCGACGCCGGCGACGCGGGTGATGCGCCGGTGTCCGAGTTCGGCCAGCCGGGCCACCGCGGCGCGCATGGAGGCGGCGTCATCCGTCCACACGCTCGTCGCTGCGCCGGCGACGCTCGGGTCCCCGACGACGACCGCCGGCAGAGCCCGGTCGCCTGCGATGAGATCGAGACGCGGATCGTCGACGAGCAGATCGACGAGCAGGATGCCGTCCACCCGCCGCGTGCTGCGCCACTTCGTGAGCGTGGCGATCTCGTCGTCCATGGAGGCGGCGACCTGAAGGAGGAGACCGTAGCCCCGGCTGGACATCTCCGACTCCATTCCGGCGATGAAGCGCATGAAGAACGACTCCAGCCCGAGCGTGCGCAGGTCGCGACGCAGCACGAGCCCGATCGTCTCGGTGCGAGCCTCCGCCAGAGACCGGGCCGCCGTCGAGGGTGCCCAGCCGAGCTCGTCGGCGACCTTCAGCACCCGCGCCCGCGTTTTCTCGGACACCCCCTTGCGGCCGTTCAGCGCGAACGAGACCGCGCCGATCGACACCCCCGCCCGTGCAGCGATGTCGTTGATCGTGACACGGACGGCGGGGGAGGGGCGTTGCTGCTCGGTCACCTCTGAACCCTAGCGCGCGCAATCACAGTCATCCACAACCTCACTAAAGCGCTTTACAACTTAAGCGCTTTATCTATACAGTGTCTCCCAACCCGGAACGCGCTACGCACCCGACCGGGATCGACAAAGGAGTACGACATGGCAGAACACAGGGCGACGCTCGCCTTCGCCGCGATGGCCGCCGTCACCGCGCTGGCCCTCGCCGGATGCTCGAGCGCCGGCACCGCCTCGGGCGACGGCAAGCCGAGCGGAGACATCACGTTCCTCACCAACCGCACCGACCTGCAGACCGACGGCACCTGGGCGAAGTACATCGCGGAGTTCAACAAGGTGTATCCGGACGTCCATGTGAAGGTGCAGGGGCACACGAACTACGAGGACGACGTCAAGACGCTGCTGTCCAGCCCCCACGGCTACGGCGACGTGCTGATGATCCCCAACGGCGTGCCCGCGAACCAGTTCCCGGACTTCTTCGAGCCGCTGGGCAAGACCGCCGACCTCGCCGCCACCGACCGCTTCCTCGGCCCGGGGTCGTACGACGGGAAGCAGTACGGCATCGCCCTCGGCGGCAACGCGAACGGCATCCTCTACAACACCGAGGTCTGGAAGAAGGCGGGCATCGCCGCCTGGCCGACGAGCAGCGACCAGTTCCTCGCCGACCTGCAGCAGATCAAGCAGAAGACGGATGCCACGCCGTACTACACGAACTACAAGGACGGCTGGCCCCTCGGCAGTCAGTGGACCAACAACATCGGCGCCGTCACCGCAGATGCGAATGCCCAGAACGCGATGACCCATGACAAGGCGCCGTGGAAGGACGGCACCGACATCTACGCGATCGACTCGCTGCTGTTCGATGTGGTGCATCAGAAGCTCAGCGAGTCCGACCCCCTCACCACCAACTGGGAGCAGTCCAAGAGCGACTTCGCCACGGGGAAGATCGGCGCGATGGTGCTCGGCTCCTGGGCGATCTCGCAGTTCCAGGCCGCCGCGAAGACGGCCGGCGCATCGGCGGACACCGTCGGCTTCATGCCCTTCCCGGCCAGCGTGGACGGCGTGCAGAGCGCCGTCATCGGCGGCGACTACAAGCTCGCGATCAACAAGAACTCGCAGAACCAGGCGGCCGGCAGGGCGTGGCTTGACTGGCTGCTGCAGAAGTCGGGGTTCACCGCGGACCAGGGCATGATCTCGGCCATCAAGGCGCAGCCCCTGCCCGGCAATCTCGCCGCGCTCGCCGAGCACAAGGTCAAGCTGCTCGAGGTGGCCCCCGCGCCGAAGGGCGAGGAGGGCCTGCTCGACGACCTCGCCGCGGCTTCGAAGATCGACCTGCAGGGCAACATCTACCGGCAGAAGCTGGTCGACATCGCCCGGGGTCAGGCTCCCGGCACGAAG
The DNA here is from genome assembly GCF_000802305.1 of Microbacterium mangrovi. GTDB lineage: Bacteria > Actinomycetota > Actinomycetes > Actinomycetales > Microbacteriaceae > Microbacterium > Microbacterium mangrovi. The sequence goes on from NZ_JTDK01000001.1 coordinate 317,154, forward strand.
GAGTCCGCCTTCGCCCAGCTGAAGGCGCAGTGGGGGCACGCCGTCACCGAGTCGGCGAAATGACGACGACATCCGTCGCGACGGTCCCCGGTCCCGCCGGCCGGGGACTCGTCGCCAAGCTCACCCCGTACCTCTTCGTCGTCGGGGCGGTGGGCCTGCTCGTCCTGCTGACCTACCTTCCGGCGGTGAACATGCTCTGGTACAGCGTCACCGACTGGGACGGCCTCAGTCCTGACAAGACGGTCGTGGGCGCCCAGAACTACGTTGACGTGTTCACCGATCCGACCATCTTCGGTGTCTTCCTCGTGAGCCTCTACTACTTCGTGGGGTCGTTCGTGCAGATGGCCATCGCGCTGTACTTCGCGGCACTGCTCAGCTTCAGCACGCGGTTCTCTGCGCTGTTCCGTGGCATCCTCTTCTTCCCGTACCTCATCAACGGCGTCGCGATCGGGTTCGTGTTCCTGTACCTGTTCCAGCCGGGCGGCACCCTCGACGCGGTGCTGGGCTGGTTCGGCGTGACTGATCCGCCGCAGTGGCTCGGGGATGCCTCCATCGCCAACGTGTCACTCGCGGCGACATCGGTCTGGCGGTACACCGGCCTGAACTTCGTGCTCTTCCTCGGCGCGATCCAGTCGATCCCGCACGACATCTACGAGGCCGCCGACCTCGACGGCGCGAACCGCTGGCAGCAGTTCTGGGCACTGATCTTCCCCGGCATCCGGCGCATCATCGGGCTGTCGTTCATCCTCGCGGTCGCCGGCGCGCTCTCGGTGTACGAGATCCCGCTGATCATGACGGGCGGCGCCAACGGCACCGCGACGTTCGTCATCCAGACCCTGCAGACGGCCTTCCAGTTCCGCTCCGTCGGGCTGGCCTCGGCGATGGCGGTGGTGCTGCTCGCGATCGTGCTGGTGATCACCTGGATCCAGCGCCGCGTGTTCCCCGACGAGAAGGTGGAGCTGTCGTGAGGCGCGCCGTGTGGGGCACCGTCAAGTACGGATCGCTCGTCCTCGCCTCGCTGGTGGTGCTGGTTCCGCTGTCGGTGGTTCTGTTCGCGAGCTTCAAGACGCCGCAGGAGTACGCCGGCACGGGCCCTCTGGCCCCGCCGTCGGACTGGTTCAACCTGCAGAACTTCGCGATCGCCTGGCAGCAGGGCGGGATGCTGGAGGGCTTCGTCAACACGACCATCGTGCTCGTCATCTCGCTCGCGATCACGATCGCGGTCGGCACGATGGCCGCCTACGCGATCGACCGGTTCCGCTTCCGCGGACGCCGCCTGGTGACGGGGATGTTCCTGCTGGCGACGCTCATCCCGAGCGTGACGAGCCAGGTCGCCACGTTCCAGATCATCAACGGCCTCGGGCTGTTCGACACCAAGGCCGCCCTCGTGCTGCTGTTCTCGGGCACCGACATCGTCTCGATCTACATCTTCATCCAGTTCATGCAGTCGATCCCGGTCGCCCTCGACGAGGCGGCGATGATCGACGGCGCGAACCGCTGGACGATCTACTGGCGCGTGATCCTGCCGCTGCTGCGTCCGGCGATCGCCACCGTGATCATCATCAAGGGCATCGCCATCTACAACGAGTACTACCTTCCCGCGCTGTACCTGCCCTCGCAGGGGCTGATCTCCACATCGCTCTATCGGTTCAAAGGACCGTTCGGAGCGCACTGGGAGATCATCACCGCAGGTACGATCGTCGTCATCATCCCGACGCTCATCGTGTTCCTGCTGCTGCAGCGCTGGATCTATCGCGGCATGGCCGCCGGAGCTGTGAAATGACCACCACCACCGACACATCCGTCCTCCGTCGCGAACTGCACGACGGCTGGACCGTCCGCGCCGCGGGCGGTCCCGTTCCGGAGGCGTTCGCCGGTCGCCGGGTCGCGGCATCCGTCCCCGGCGTCGTGCACCTCGACCTGCTCGCGGCCGGACTCATCCCCGACCCGTATCTGGACGACAACGAGTCGGCGCTCGCGTGGATCGGGCGCTGCGACTGGACGTACGAGACCGCCTTCTCGGTGACCGCGGAGGAGCTCGCCTCCCGCGCGGTGCACGAGCTCGTGTTCGACGGGCTCGACACGGTGGCCGCCGTGATCCTGAACGGGACCCTGCTCGCGGAGGTCGCCAACCAGCACCGCACCTACCGGCTGGATGCCTCGGCGGTGCTCGTGGCCGGCGAGAACCGGCTGACTGTCGCGTTTGGCAGCCCGGTGGCGTATGCCGACCGGCAGAGCGTGGCGCTCGGGGCCCGCCCGCGGCCGTACGCCGAGCCGTTCAACGCGATCCGCAAGTCGGCGTGCAGCTTCGGCTGGGACTGGGGGATCGCGACCCGCACCAGCGGGATCTGGCGCCCGGTGCGCCTGGAGTCCTGGTCGCTCGCCCGGCTCGCCGACGTGCGGGTCGTCGCGACCCCGGTGGCGGACGGCGGCCGGGTGGACGCGACCGTGCGCATCGTGCGCGCGCCGGGTGTGCACGCCGCGGTGCGGCTCGGCGTCGAGGTCGAGGTCGAGGGCGCGTCGGCGTCCGTCCTGGTGCCCGCCGATGCATCCGAGGCGACGGCATCCGTCGACCTCGCCGCCGTCGACCTGTGGTGGCCCGCCGGCCACGGAGCCCAGCCGCTGTCGGACGTCGCCGTGACACTCGTCGCGGGCGACGACGTGCAGGATGCCGCGACGCGCCGCGTCGGGTTCCGCACCGTCCGCTGGAACACGGAGCCCGACACCGACGGCACCCCGTTCCAGCTGGTCGTCAACGACCGCCCCGTCTTCGTGAAGGGGGTCAACTGGATCCCCGACGACGCGTTCTTCCCGCGGGTGGACCGCGACCGCTATGCCCGGCGCCTGGGACAGGCGAAGGCCGCGAACGTCAACCTGGTCCGGGTCTGGGGCGGGGGCATCTACGAGGACGATGCGTTCTACGACGTGTGCGACGAGCTGGGGCTGCTCACCTGGCAGGACTTCCTGTTCGCCTGTGCCGCGTACTCCGAGGACGAGCCCGTGCACAGCGAAGTGGAAGCGGAGGCCCGCGACAACATCGTCCGGCTTGGCCACCACGCGAGCCTCGCCTTGCTCAACGGCAACAACGAGAACCTGTGGGGCTACGAGGACTGGGGCTGGAAGCCGGTGCTCGACGGCCGGTCGTGGGGCGCCGGCTACTACCACGAGCTGCTTCCCGCGCTGGTGGCCGAACTCGCCCCGCACGTGACGTACACCCCCGGCAGCCCGTTCAGTCCCGGCGGGCAGCATCCGAACGACGAGCGCCACGGGTCGATGCACCTGTGGGAGCAGTGGAACCGGCTGGACTGGCCCACCTACCGCGACCAGGTGCCCCGGTTCGTGGCCGAGTTCGGCTGGCAGGCCCCGCCCACCCGCACGACCCTGCGCCGGGCGATCGGCGACGACCCGCTCACGCCCGATTCGCCGGGCATGATCGTGCACCAGAAGGCGATCGACGGCAACGCGAAGCTCGCGGCCGGGCTGGTGGCGCACGTGCGCGTGCCGGACGAGCTGGATGCCTGGGTCTGGGCGACCCAGTGGAACCAGGCGACCGCGGTGCGCACCGCCCTGGAGTGGTTCCGCGCCCACGCACCGCGGACGGCGGGAGCGGTCGTCTGGCAGCTGAACGACTGCTGGCCGGTGACCTCGTGGGCGGCGATCGACGGCGACGGGCGCGAGAAGCCGCAGCTGTTCGCCATGGCGCAGGCGTTCGCCCCGCGCGCCCTGCTCGTCAATCCGCACGGCGACGGGGTGGCCGTGACGGTGGTGAACGAGACCGACCGGCCCTGGGAGGGCGCGCTCGCAGTGACGCGTCGCGCGTTCGACGGGCGGGGGCTCGCCGCCGAAGAGCTGCCGGTGGCGGTGCCGCCGTGGTCGGCCGTGACCGTCGCGACCGAGCAGGCCGTCGCCGCACCGGAGCATGCCGGCTCCGAACTGCTCGTCGCGCAACTCGACCGGGTGCGAGCGCACTGGTTCTTCGCCGAGCCGCGGGCCAGTGCGCTCGCCTCCGCCGAGCTCGCGGTCGAGGTCGCCCCCGAAGGCGACGGGTTCGCCGTCACCGTCACGGCCGCGGGCCTGGTGCGCGACCTCACCCTCACCGTCGACCAGCTGCATCCCGACGCCTCCGTCGACAGCGGGATGGTCACGCTGCTCCCGGGCGCGACGCACACGTTCCGGGTGCGCGGCATCGACCGGCTGGATGCCGCGGCCGTGCGCGCGCCCGGCATCCTGCGCACCCTCAACGAACTGGTGGTCCCATGACGGGCACGACTCTGGCCATGGACGCCGGGCAGACCGGCACGAAAGTGCGCGTCGGCACGCCGGGGGAGACGCCTGTCGAGCAGGTGCTCGATGGCGTCCGCACCAACGACGAGCTGTTCCCGCAGCTCGCCCGCCTCGCCGAGGAGGCCGCGCGCCTCGCGCACGGGCCGATCACGGTCGTCGCCGCCGGGGTCTCCGGCCTCACCGACGACACGCGCGACGCCCCGGCGCTGCAACGGCTGCTGACCGGGATCGGCGACGCAGGCACCCCGCCGCGCACCCTGCTCGCGCACGACTCGGTCACGTCGTTCCTCGGCGCGCTCGGCGACGCGCACGGTGCCGTGATCGCAGCCGGCACCGGGGTCGTCACCCTCGGCGTCGGCGCCGCGCGCGTGGCCCGGGTCGACGGGTGGGGCAACATCATGGGGGATGCCGGCAGCGGGTACTGGATCGGCCGCGAAGCGCTCGACGCCGCCATGCGCGACCACGACGGCCGCGGCCCGGCGACCGCCCTCACCGCACTGGTGCGCGAACGCTGGCCGGACCTCGAACGCGCCTACATCGACCTGCAGCAGGACCCCGACCACGTGCGGATCGTGGCATCCTTCGCCGAGCCGGCCGCGGCCGTGGCCGTGCACGATCCCGTCGCCGCCGCGATCTGCCTGCGCGCCGCGGCGGAACTCTCCCACTCGGTCGCGACCGCCCTGGCGCGGGTGGCCGATCCCGGCGAAGACCTCGAGGTCGCCTCCCTCGGCGGCATCTTCCGCTCACCGCTCGTGCGCCGCCGTTTCGAAGCGCTCGTGCACGAGGCCGTCGCGCACGTGCGCTTCGTCGCCGCACGAGGCACGGGATTGGACGGTGCCGCCGCGCTGCCGGGGCTTTCGGCATCCCACCCGCTGCGCACACTGGTCTCGGACACGGCGCAGACACCGAACGGACAGAACGACCCTGTAAGAGTGGAGTCATGACCGCATTCCTGCCGTTGACCAACACGCCCATCCCGAACGCGTGGGGGCGGATCGACGGCGTCGCGGACGCCCTCGGCTGGGAGCCCACCGGCGCACCCGAGGCGGAGCTGTGGCTGGGGGCGCACCCGCTGTCGCCCGCGCGGTTCGACGACGCCGCCCCGTGGGACGACCTTCGCGAGTGGGAACGCGAGTCCGAGACCCGCCTGCCGTACCTGCTGAAGGTGCTCTCGGCCGCGTCGCCGCTGTCGCTGCAGGCGCACCCGACGCCCCTGCAGGCGCAGGCCGGGTTCGCCCGCGAAGAGGCGGCCGGGATCGAACTGACCGCCCGCGAGCGCAACTACAAGGACCCGAACGCGAAGCCCGAGCTCATCGTCGCGACCGAAGACGGCTTCGAGGCCCTGTGCGGGTTCCGCGACCCGGCCGAGACGATCGCGGCGCTCGCCGCGTTCGCCGGCGTCCCCGGCATCGAGCAGTGGATCGCCCAGCTGGATGCCGGAGTCGAGCCCGCGTTCACGTGGCTGCTGTCCGGCGACCCCGCGGTCGGGGAGCTCGTGGCATCCGTCGTCGCGCGCGCCGGGGAGGTCGTCTCACCCTCCGCCGAGCTCGTCACGCGGCTCGCCGCCCTGTACCCGGGCGACCCCGGCATCCTCACCGCACTCATGCTCAACCACGTCATTCTCGCGGCCGGCGAATCGCTGTGGCTGCCGGCGGGCAACATCCACGCGTACCTGCGCGGCACCGGCATGGAGCTCATGGGCCCGAGCGACAACGTGCTGCGCGGCGGACTCACGCCCAAGCACGTCGACCGGGACGAGCTCACAGCCGTGCTCGATTTCACGCCCGGCCCGCCGCCCCGGCTCGTGCCGGTGCCGGTGGCGCCCGGGGTCTCCGCGTATCGCCCCGCCTCGGTGCCGACCGGGGCCGGCGTCGACTTCGAGCTGCTGCTGATCACCGCCGACGCGAGCATCCCGCTGGCGACGCCGGCGATCGCCGTGGGTATCGACGGCGCGTTCACCCTCGAGACCGACTCCGAGACTGCCGACCTCGCCCGCGGCGGCATCCTCTTCCTGCCCGAGCCCGGCGTGCTGACCGTCAGCGGCTCCGGTCGCCTTTTCGTCGCGACGGGCCTGTAAGCCGCGCGCAGACGAAAGCGGCCGTCGGAGCATGCGCGATGCTCCGGACGGCCGCTTCGTGCCGCTTACAGCAGGTTGCCCGCCTCGGTGAGGACGCTGCGCAGGATCTGCTCGATCTCGGTGAACTCACTCGGGCCGATGGTCAGCGGCGGCGACAGCTGGATGACGGGGTCGCCACGGTCGTCGGCGCGGCAGTAGAGGCCGGCGTCGAACAGCGCCTTCGACAGGAAGCCGCGCAGCAGGCGCTCGGCCTCGTCGTCGTTGAACGTCTCGCGCGTCTTCTGGTCCTTGACCAGCTCGATGCCGAAGAAGTACCCCTCGCCGCGCACGTCGCCGACGATCGGGATGTCCTTCAGCTGCTCGAGCGTCGACCGGAAGATCGGCGAGTTCTCGCGCACGTGCTGGTTGAGGCCCTCTTCTTCGAAGATGTCGAGGTTCTCGAGCGCGACGGCCGCCGAGACGGGGTGGCCGCCGAACGTGTAGCCGTGCGCGAACGACGTCGTGCCGTGCTTGAACGGCTCGTAGACCTTGTCGCTGACGACGGTGCCGCCCAGGGGCGCGTAGCCGCTGGTGACCGCCTTCGCGAACGTGATCATGTCGGGCTGGTAGCCGAACGTGTCGCACGCGAAGAAGTTGCCGATGCGGCCGAAGGCGCAGATGACCTCGTCGCTGACCAGCAGCACGTCGTACTTGTCGCAGATCTCGCGCACGCGCTGGAAGTATCCGGGCGGCGGCGGGAAGCATCCGCCGGAGTTCTGCACCGGTTCGAGGAAGACCGCGGCGACGGTCTCAGGGCCCTCGAACTGGATCATCTCCTCGATGCGGTCGGCCGCCCAGATCCCGAAGGTCTCCGGGTCGCTGGTGGGCGCGCCCATCTCGGCGGCGCGGTAGAAGTTGGTGTTCGGCACGCGGAATCCGCCCGGGGTGACCGGCTCGAACTGGCCCTTGATGCCCGGCAGACCCGTGATCGCGAGCGCACCCTGCGTGGTGCCGTGGTAGGCGATCGCGCGTGAGATCACCTTGGTCTTCATGGGCTGGCCCTGAAGCTTCCAGTAGTTCTTCGCGAGCTTGAACGCGGTCTCGACGGCTTCGCCGCCGCCCGTGGAGAAGAAGACGTGGTTGAGGTCGCCCGGTGCGTAGGACGCCAGGCGGTCGGCCAGTTCGATCGCCGCGGGATGCGCGTACGACCAGAGCGGGAAGAAGGCGAGTTCGGATGCCTGCTTGGCGCCGGCTTCGGCGAGGCGGCGACGGCCGTGGCCGGCGTTGACGACGAAGAGCCCGGCGAGCCCGTCGATGTACTCCTTGCCCTGTGCGTCGTAGATGTGGTGTCCGTCACCCCGCACGATGATGGGCACGCCGTCCTCCATGGTGGACTGGCGCGAGAAGTGCATCCACAGGTGCTCTTTGGCCTTGGCCTGCAGTGCCTTCACGTCGTATGAGGTGGTCAGTTCGGTCGTCGTCGACATTGGTTATCGATCCTCCTGATCCGAGGCTACCCCGCCCCCTTCGGATCGCGATATGGGCGGCGACGGACGCTTCGTGCGACAGGCGCGGGATGCCGGACACCTCGTCATCCTGGCCGTGCACCCGGCATCCTCAAAGGTCATGCAGAGACCCGCGACGTAGGGTCGATGCCATGGACGCCCCGACCCCCGTCGTCGACGAGGAACGCCTGGAAGTCACCCCCGAGTCTCTGCGCGCGATGCGCGACGAGTTCCAGCGGTTCCTGCTGGCTTACCAGTTCGGACTGCGGGAGGTCGAGACGAAGATCGGCATCCTCCGCGACGAGTTCCTGCATCTGCACGACTACAACCCGATCGAGCACGTGTCCAGTCGCGTGAAGTCGCCGGACAGCCTCGTCGAGAAGGTGGCCCGCAAGGGCGTCGAGCCCGACTTCGCCTCGATCGCCGAGCACATCACCGACATCGCGGGACTGCGCGTCACGTGCAGCTTCATCGCCGACGCCTACCGCCTGTTCGACCTGCTCACCGCGCAGGACGACATCCGCGTGCGCACCGTCAAGGACTACATCGCCTCGCCGAAGTCCAACGGCTACAAGAGCCTGCACGCGATCATCGAAGTGCCGGTGTTCCTGTCGACGGGCCCGGTCACGGTGCCGGTGGAGGTGCAGTTCCGCACCATCGCCATGGACTTCTGGGCCAGCCTCGAGCACAAGATCTATTACAAATACGACCGTCAGGTGCCGGACGGGCTGCTCCTCGAACTGAAGGATGCCGCGGAGTCCGCGGCGCAGCTGGACGAGCGGATGCAGAGCCTCCACGGTGCTATCCATGGCAGTCCGGAGGACGCCGGGCAAATCCACGGTCCGCGCTCCATCGCCGTCTGACGAGGGAGCGCTGACCGCGGACGCTCAGCGCGGGGTCGCGCCGCGGATGACGACGAAACCGGCGACGCCGAACACGGCCGCGAGCGCCAGGATGACGGTGAACAGACCCCCGACCCCGATGGCGGCCAGCCAGGCCCCGAAGGCGACCCACGACGAGGTCCAGGTGAGGATCGCCGCGGCGATCAGCAGGATCGCGACGACCGACCCGGCGAACACCAGCATCCCGGACATGCGCCACCGCATGAACACCGCGGTGGACCCGGCGCCGAGGAACAGCACGGCCAGCTGCAGGGCGAAGGTGGTGTAGAAGTCGAACGCCCAGCCGTTCTGGCCGTACCAGAGCGCGTCGAACATGCCCGCGCCGATGAACCAGCCGTGGGTGGCCTTCTCGATCTGCACCAGGGTGGCGATGGCGGCGGCCATCTCGGCGGAGACGAACAGGAACATGGCGCTCATGCCGAGCCAGAAGTCGCGTCGTGTGGAGCCGAAGCCGAGAGCGAACGAGAACGTGTAGGCGACGGCCTGGACGCCCACGACGACCAGATACCACTGCGGGGAGAGCACCGCCCAGCTGTACCGGAAGCCGGTCTGCGCCCCGCCCATCGGGACGCCCGAGGCGTGCAGCAGGAGGGCGATGACCATGGTGACCGCCCAGGCGGCCCCCATGATGAGCCAGGGGATGCCGAAGAAGACGGCCGGCTTGACCGCGAGCAGGCGCACGATGCGCCACACCGGGCCCGGACGGCGGACGACGGGGGAGAGGGCTGCAGCGGTCATGCCGCGACCTCGCTTTCCTGCGGGGCGCCGATGTCGGTGCCGGTGAGATGGACGATGAGCTGCTGCAGCGAGACCGGGGCCAGTTCGAGTCCGAGCTCGGCGGCGCGCACCCGGTCCTGCTGGTCGAGGCGGCCGTCGACGGTGACCGAGGCCAGTCCGCCGAGGCGTTCGCGCGCGATCACCGGGCGTCCGGCGACGAACTCCTCGACGACGGCGCTGCGTCCGGCGATGGTGCTCGCCTGCCCGCGCACCTCCTCGGCATCCCGATCGAGCAGAACGCGACCGCGATCGATGAGGATCACGTGCTCGAGGAGGTTGGCGACCTCGTCGATCAGGTGCGTGGAGAGCACGACGGTGCGCGGATGCTCGGCGTAGTCCTCGAGGAGCCGGTCGTAGAAGATGTGGCGGGCGACGGCATCCAGGCCGAGGTACGGCTCGTCGAAGAACGTGAGCGGTGCGCGGGAAGCGAGGCCCACGATCACCCCGACCGCGCTGAGCTGCCCGCGCGACAGCTTCTTGATGCGGCGCTTGACCGGAAGACGGAAGTCGTCGATGAGGCGCTCCGCGAACTCGGCATCCCAGTTCTCGAAGAACCAGGGCGCCGATCGGAACACGTGCAGGGGTGCGAAGTCGTCGGGGTAGTGCTGCGACTCGGCGATGAAGCAGAGCCGGCGCAGACTGTCGGCGTGCTCGGCGGGCCGGTGCCCGAAGACCTGGACGTCGCCGGCGCTCGGGAACAGCTGACCGGTCATCAGCTGCATGAGCGTCGTCTTGCCGGCGCCGTTGCGACCGAGGAGGCCGTGGATGCGGTTCTCGTGCAGCGTCAGGTCGATGCCGTCGACGGCCGCGAACGATCCGTAGCGCTTGGTCAGGCCGCGGGCGGTGACGATGGGCGTGGTCATTTCTGGATCCCTTCGGCGCGCACGAGGCCCGCGAGGTCGTCGATGGAGATGCCGAGCTTGTCGGCTTCGTGGATGAGGGGCCGCACGTAGGCGGCGGTGAAGTCCGCCCGGCGGCGGGCGATGAGGCGGGCGCGTGCGCCGTCGGCCACGAACATGCCGATGCCGCGACGCTTGACGAGGATGCCGTCGTCCACGAGCAGGCTCACCCCCTTCAGAGCTGTGGCGGGGTTGATGCGGTGGAACGCGGCGAACTCGTTCGTGGACGGGATCTGCGTGCCCTCGGGCAGCGTCCCGTCGAGGATGTCGTTCTCGATCTGCTCTGCGATCTGCAGGAAGATCGGCCGCGATTCGTCCATCGACCCTCGTTCGGTTGGTTGGTTAGTTACTTCAATAACTAACCAACCATGTGGGCCCACGCTTGTCAACCGCGCTCGCGAACCGGGCTCGGTACGCTCGGAGGATGCAGCCAGATTTCGTGCTGATCGCCCTCGTCGCGGTGCTCGCACCCCTCCTCGGCCGGATCCTGGCGCCCTGGGTGCGCATCCCGGTCGTGGTCTTCGAGCTGGTGCTGGGCATCATCGTCGGGCCCGCCGTGCTCGGCTGGGTGCACCCGGACGACTTCCTGCACACGCTGTCGCAGTTCGGTCTGGCCATGCTGTTCTTCGTCGCGGGCACCGAGATGTCGATCCAGTCCCTCGGCGGGCGTACCGGCAGCCGGGCGATCGTCGGCTGGATCATCAGCATCGTCGCGGGCGTCGCCCTCGGGTTCATCGTGGCGCCCGGCGAAGCCGCGATCATCATCGGCATCGCCCTGGCATCCACCGCGCTCGGCACCCTGCTGCCGATCCTGCGGGACGCAGGCGAACTCGACACCGCATTCGGCCGCACGATCGGGGCGCTCGGCGCGGTCGGCGAGTTCGGGCCGCTGATCGCGATCTCGATCTTCCTCGGCAGTCGCAGCCCCGGTGCGGCGACGATCGTGCTGCTGGTCTACCTGCTGATCGCGGCCGGCGCGGTGGTGTGGGCGTTCAAGGCGCCGCAGGGGAGGCTGCACCGGTTCGTCGCGGCGACCCTGCACACCTCCGGCCAGTTCGCGGTGCGCGTCGTCCTGCTCATTCTCATCGCGCTCGTCACGCTCAGCGTCGTGTTCGGGATCGACATGCTGCTGGGCGCATTCACCGCCGGCCTCGTCTGGCGCATGATGATGCGGGATGCCGATCACGCCGACCACGAGGCGGTGGAGAGCAAGATCGAGGCGATCGCCTTCGGGTTCCTGGTGCCGATCTTCTTCGTCTACACCGGCGTCACGTTCGACCTGCGGTCGCTGCTGGAGAACCCGCTGCTGCTCGCGATGGTTCCGGTCGCGCTTCTCGCGCTGTTCGTCGTGCGCGGGCTTCCGTCGATTCTCGCCGCACCGGCCGGGTCGCGGCCGCGCGAGCGGCTGTCGGTCGCGCTCATGGGGGCCACCGGCCTGCCGATCATCGTCGCGGTCACGAGCATCGGCACCGAGCACAAGCTGATCCCCGCCTCGGCGGCCTCGGTGCTGGTCGGGGCCGGAATGCTGTCGGTGCTGCTGTTCCCCATCATCGCCATGGCGCTTCGCGGCGAGCGTGTGACGACGCTGTCGGCGGACGACGAGGTATGAGCCCGGCGGCGTCGGAGGGGCCCGCCGCACCGGGGCCGTCCGCGCAGGTCGCGGCGATCGTCGACGACGTGCGGCGGGAGCTGGCCGGGTACCCGAGGCAACGGCTGGGCGCGACGCGGCCGGCACGCCGGATTCTCGGGGTGCTGCGTTCCGAGCGGATCGTGCCAGCGGGCGACGTGTGGCATCTGGGCGCGATCCTGGTGCGCTGCGACGGCCCGGCGGCGGAGGGGCTGCTCGCCACGGGGGAGATCCTGCGGGCGCGGGCCGAGGTGCGCCGCGGCTTCGCCGCCGAGTCCCAGCGCGCCCGCGCCGCACGCGCGGCGGCGGCGCGGAGGGGCGGGTTCGCGGAGGGCGAGACGGTGCACGTCGACGCCGTGCCGATCGATGCGGCCCGGCTCGCCGCCGAGGGGGCATCCGGCCCGGTGGGCGTGGCCGCCGACGGGTCGCTGACCGTGCGGTGGAGGCGCACCGGTGCGGCCGTGCCGCTGCGGCCGTACCTGACCGAGCGCATCGACCTGCTGGAGCATCCCGCCCCGGGCGCGTGAGTCAGGGCCGCCCAGCCGGATGTCGGCGGCCCGAATTAGACTCGGAGGGCTATGGCATCCACCCCGATCATCGTGAGTCCCTCCGGTTCTGTGCCGCCCGCGCGCGGCGATTCCGCGCGCCCCGACGCCGACCTCCTCGAGGGGCTCAACCCCCAGCAGCGCGAGGCGGTCGTCTACCGCGGCCCGGCGCTGCTGATCGTCGCGGGCGCCGGATCCGGCAAGACCCGCGTCCTCACGCACCGGATCGCGTCGCTGCTGCGCGGGCGCGAGGCGTGGCCCAGCCAGATCCTCGCGATCACGTTCACCAACAAGGCAGCCGGCGAGATGCGTGAACGCGTGGCGCAGCTGGTCGGCAATGCGTCGCAGGGCATGTGGATCTCCACCTTCCACTCCGCGTGCGTGCGCATCCTCCGGCGCGAGGCCGAGCAGTTCGGCTTCACCAAGTCGTTCACCATCTACGACTCGGGCGATTCGCGTGCGCTCATCAAGCGGCTCGTCAAAGAGCACGAGGCGGATGCCTTCGGTCATTCGCCGGCGAGCGTGCAGAGCCGCATCTCCAAGCTCAAGAACGAGCTCGAAGACGCCGAGTCGTTCGCGCGGCAGGCGAACATGTCCGACCCCGCCGAGCGGGTGTTCGTCGAGGTGTTCGGCGACTACCAGCGGGCGCTGCGCAAGGCCAACGCCTTCGACTTCGACGACCTGATCGGCCAGACGGTCTACCTCTTCCGGGCGTTCCCGCATGTCGCCGACGTCTACCGCCGTCGCTTCCGGCACATCCTCGTCGACGAGTACCAGGACACCAACGCGGCCCAGTACGCGCTCATCCACGAGCTCACCCGCCCGGTGCAGGGCCAGGCGCCCGAGCCGTTCGAGCAGGGCGGCATGATGATCTTCGAGCCGGAGCCGCAGGGCGGCGAGCAGCTGCCCGGGGCATCCCTCACCGTCGTCGGCGACTCCGACCAGTCGATCTACGCGTTCCGCGGCGCCGACATCCGCAACATCTCGGAGTTCGAGCGCGACTTCCCCGGTGCCAAGGTGGTGCTGCTCGAGCAGAACTACCGGTCGACGCAGAACATCCTGGATGCCGCGAACGCCGTCATCCGCAACAACTTCGACCGCAAAGACAAGAAGCTGTGGACCGACGCGGGCGCCGGCGCGAAGATCGTCGGGTTCACCGGCTACTCGCAGCACGACGAGGCGCAGTTCGTCGCCGAGGAGGTCGAAGCGCTCCATCGCGCCGGCCTCGCGTACAGCGACATGGCGGTGTTCTACCGCACCAATTCGCAGTCCCGTGCGCTCGAAGAGATCTTCATCCGGTCCGCCGTGCCGTACCGCATCATGGGCGGGACGCGCTTCTACGAGCGTGCCGAGATCAAGGACGCCCTGGCCTATCTGACTGCGGTCGCGAACCCCCTCGACGACATGGCGGTGCGTCGCATCCTCAATCGCCCGCGGCGCGGCATCGGGGATGTCACCGAGTCCGCGATCGCCCGGTATGCCGACAGCGAGGGCATCTCGTTCCGCGATGCGCTGGCCAATGCGTCGGCGCTCGGCGTCGGCCCGAAGCTGCAGGCCGCGATCGCGCAGCTCGACGCGGTGCTGGCGGAGGCGTCCGAGGTGATGCTGCCGGCCACCGGAGAGCTGGCTTCGCCCACCGCGGTGGCCGACGGCCTCGCGATGCTGCTGGAGAAGAGCGGGTACCGCCAGGCGCTGCGTGCCAGCAAGGACCCGCAAGACGAGGCCCGTCTCGAGAACCTCGACGAGATGGTGGCGGTCGCCCGCGAGTTCGCGCGCAACAACCCCGAGGGCACGGTCGTCGACTTCCTCGCCGAGGTGGCCCTGGTCGCCGACAGCGACGACCTCGATGACGAAGCCGGCCAGGTGTCGCTCATGACCCTGCACACGGCGAAGGGTCTCGAGTACGAGGCCGTGTTCGTCACCGGTGTCGAAGAAGACCTGATCCCGCACCGGATCTCGGCGAACGAGCCGGGTGGTCCCGCCGAAGAGCGCCGGCTGTTCTACGTGGGGGTCACGCGTGCCCGCAAGCGGCTGCACCTGTCGCTCGCGATGACCCGCGCCCAGTTCGGCGAGATCTCGGTGGCGATGCCGAGCCGGTTCCTGCAGGAGATCCCCGCCGAGCTCATCGACTGGCGGCAGTCGCCCGGTGACGTCAACGGGCGCGGCGGCACCCAGTCACGCGCGCTGAACGCCCGCGGTCAACGCAGCGGATCGGGCAACTGGAACTCGCGCCTGCGGCACGACGACCCGCCCGCCCTCAAGCCGCGCTCGACGTCGCTGGAGAAGTTCCCCAACCGCATCCCCGCGAAGGTCCGCGACAACGGCGACATGGTACTCGCCGCCGGCGACCGGATCCGCCACGAGGACTTCGGCGAGGGCAGGGTGGATGCCGTCACCGGCGAGGGCGCCAAGCGCGTCGCACACGTGCGGTTCGACACCGCCGGCGCCAAGAAGCTGCTGATCAAGATCGCCCCCATCGAAAAGCTCTGAGACGCGGCTCGACCAGCCTCCCTTTTGCTGATAGGAAGATCGCAGCGCACGATCCATCTCTCGTGCCGCGGCCCAGGTTCGGCGGACCTCGGCGCAGATCGTGATCGTGGAGGCGAAGCGTGGGGTCATCGGTGCGGCCGACGGTGGGGAAGATCTCCGTCTCGGCGGTCATGGTCGGTGTGCTGCTCCTGACCGGGATCGGGTCGGCGCAGGCCGCGGGGACGACGGGAACAGCGAGCATGTCCGGACGCGTCACCGACCAGGTCACAGGAGACCCGATCGCCGGTGAAACGGTGTCGGCGTCCTCGCCGTACTACCGCAACGGCTCCGCGGTCACCGACGCCGACGGAAGGTACACGATCTCCGGGTTGGATGCCGGGTCGTACACCGTCAAGTTCTCCGGGGATGCCACACACGCGGTCGAGTACTGGAAGAACCAGGTCGCCAGGACCACGGCGACCCCGGTTCAGACCACCTCGGGCGCCACAGTCGGCGGCATCGATGCCGCGCTGCCTCGGGCGGCGACGGTGGCGGGGCACGTCACACGATCGGATACCGGGGCCCCGGTGCAGGGCGTGTATGTGACCGTTTCCGATTCTGACGGCGTCGTCACCGGACGAGACACTGCAGCCGATGGCAGCTACAGCCTTCCGGGCATCCCGCCCGGGACATACACTGTGGAGTTCGAGGATGACTGGTACTCAGCACCGCCTGGTCAAGACCTCGTGCGACAGTACTGGCACGGCACGGACTCGACGGTCAAGATCGCCCCGCTCACTCTGGCTCCCGACGAGACGCGTTCTGACATCGATGCTGTTCTGGTGCCGGCGGCCCACATCAAGGGAACCGTTTCGGAGGCGGACACAGGTGCACCGGTCCCGTACGCCGATCTCACTGTCTCCGGGCCCGACAGCGCATCCGGCGGCACGACCGACGCGAACGGTCACTACGACATCGGCGGGCTCCTGGCCGGTCCGTACACCGTCACTGTGCGGCCCCGACGCACGACGGGCGTCGCAAACGATGCGCTCCCAGGCTCCGGTGCAGTGTCGGTCGACACCGGGGAAGCATCCACCTTGGACATCCCGCTGGCGTCGGGCGGCCATATTTCGGGATCGTTCGCGATCGAGTACCCGACGATTCCGGGCGATTGGGCGCGCGTCACCGCGTTCCGGCTGGTCGGATCGAGCTGGCTCACACAGGAGGCGGATGCTGTTCCGCCCTCTTTCACGCTCGGTGACGGCTATGGAACCGGGGCGCTGCCGCCCGGGCAGTACATCGTCAAGTTCGAATACACGCAGCGTTGCAGCAAGTATTGGGACGGCGCGTTCACCCAGGCTACGGCGAAACGGATCACCGTGACCGCGCACCATACGGTGAGCAATATCGCGGCGTACCTGACCCTCAGGTGCACCAATCCGGCCATTGGACCGGGCGCTGTCGGCATCTCGGGTGTTCCCGCGGCCGGAGCGAAGCTGACCGCCTGGACGACGAGTTGGAAACCGGACGCCGTCGCCTTCACATATCAGTGGTACTCGGTTTCCGGCACCACCTCCACCGCCATCAGGGGCGCGACGGGCCGTACCTTCACGCCGACCTCCGCCCAGGTCGGCAGGGGGATCAAGGTCGTGGCCCGCGGAAAGCTGCCCGGGACTGCGTCGGTCTCTCGCACCTCTGCGGTCACCAAGAGAGTCGCCGCCGCCGCGGTTCCGACGATCAGCGGCATCCGTGCGGTCGGCTACCGGGTCACCGCCGTCCACGGCAGCTGGACAAGCGGGACGACGTTCTCCTACTCGTGGTACGCCGACGGCTCCTACATCCCGGGAAGCTCCGGCGCGACGCATGCCTCCCTGACTCTGACGACGGCGCAGCGCGGCAGGCAGATCTCGGTTCGAGTGACGGGGTCGAAGCCCGGTTACGCGACGGTGTCGAAGACGAGTGCCCGCACGGCGAAGGTGGCCCAGACGGCGGCGCCGACGATCACCGGCACCCGCGCCGTCGACGACGTGCTCACCGCCCACCCGGGTGTGTGGACCGCTGGCACGAAATTCGCGTACCGCTGGTACGCGAACGGTGTCGTGATCCCGGGCGCCACGGTCTCCACGTTCAAGGTCACATCGGCGCAGCGGGGCAAGGCGATCAAGGTGGTCGTGACCGGCCTTCTGACCGGGTACGCGACGATCTCCCGCACCTCGGCCCCCACGGCGCGCATCACCTAACCCCTGCGTTCACCGTCACCGGCAAGATCTCGGTTCCGGCATCCGCGTCCGCCGCGCGTCCCGAGGTGCGCCTCATGGTGGCGGACCAGCCCACGGGATACTCCCGATGGAAGGATGCCGATCCCGAGCTGACCGCGGTCGCGAAGTCCGACGGCACGTATTCGATTGCCGGCGTTCCGGCGGGCACGTACACCGCCTACTTCGACGACAGCGCATGGTCGGGCGCGGTCGCGCCCCAGTACTACGGAGGCACGCCCAACATCAGCCTCGCGAAGCCCTTCGTCGTCGGCTCGGCGGCGACGACCACGGTGAGCGCGACGCTCGCGCGCGGCGCGTCGGTGTCGGGGAAGATCACCGACTCATCCGGCAAGCTCGTTCCCGACTCGGCGGCTCGGGTGGCACTGAAGCTCACCGTCGACGGCAAGACCGTCTGGCAGTGGGGTGCGATCCCGACGGACCCGACGGGGACATTCTCCGAGAAGGGTCTGCCCGCGGGCACGTACGCCGTCGGGTACGCCGCAGACGTGGGTTTCGCCGACAGCTACTACGGCGGCGGCCATTCGTTCGACACCGCGACGAACTTCGTGCTCACGGCGGGGTCCTCCAAGACCGGGGTGAACGGTGTCCTGCTCAGGCTGCTCACGGCGCCCACCCCGACGATCACCGGTACGCGGTCGGTCGGCTCGACGCTGACGGCGCACGCCGGCGCCTGGACGACCGGGGCCGCGCTCACGTACCAGTGGTTCGCGAACGGCGTCTACATCACCGGCTCGACCTCCACGCATCCCACCCTCGCGCTGACGGGCGCGCAGAAGGGCAAGCAGATCTCGGTGAAGGTCACCGGAAAGAAGTCCGGCTATGCGGCGGCGTCGCGTACGAGCGCCCGCACGGCGAAGATCGCGCTCACCGCGGTCCCGACGATCACCGGGATCCGGACCGTCGGGTCGACGCTGACGGCGCACCCCGGCACCTGGACGGCCGGCACCGTCTTCACGTACCGCTGGTACGCGAGCGGGGTCGCGATCTCCGGGGCGACGCAGCCGACCGTGACACTGACCTCCCTGCAACGCGGCAAGACGGTCAAGGTCGTGGTCACCGGGTCCGATCCCGGATACCAGACGATCTCGCGGGCCTCGGCATCCACCGCCGCGATCGGCTGAACCGGACCGCTCCGTCTCGTTACCCCTTGCGGCCACGGGTCGCAGGGGTCTATACATATCCCAACATCAACAGAACGCCGCGCTGCTGGGGAGCGCACGGCACGAACAACCGGGGAGTCTTCATGAGGATTCGTGCCATGCGCAAGACCGGGATCGGCGTCCTCGCCGTCGGAGCGCTCGCCGTCTCGCTGCTCGCGATCGGCGGATCGCAGGCGGCGGTCGCCGCGGACTACGCGACCATCTCCGGAACGGTGAGGGCGGATGACGGCGGCGGCACGCTGACGTACCCGTACGTCGAGCTGTACAAGAAGTCCGGAACGACCTGGAACTTCTACGACTCGACCTCCGGCGGCACCAACGGGACGTACCACTTCCAGAACATCGCGACCGGAACCTACACCCTCGTCTTCGCGGCACAGCACGGCGACAACTACGTCAGCGAGTGGTGGGACAACAAGCCCAGCCAGGCGACGGCCACGACCATCGCGGTCAGCAACACGATCGGCAGCGTCACCCACCTCACCGCGGACGCGAGCCTCGCCACCGGCGCGACGATCTCGGGTCACCTCACTGTTCCGGCATCGACGTTCACGGCCGACCCCTACATCTCCCTCCTCCAGCCGGACACGAGTCAGGGCTACAACGGATGGAAGTACGCGGGTCTCTGGGCGGACCCGGCGGAGGACGGCAGCGGGAACTTCACGATCGCCGGCATCCCGGCCGGCACCTATTCCCTGTACTTCGGTGATCAGGCGGCGCAGAGCGACTTCGCTCCGCTGTACTACAAGTCGGGAGGCGCCGGGAACGGGACGCCGAACGACTGGCAGGCATCCTCTGTGGTGCTCACGGCCGGGCAGGCCGTGACGGGCATCAACGTCACGTTCACGCATGGCGCGACGGTCACCGGCAAAGTGACCGACTACGCCGGCACGGCGATCTCAGGCGTCAAAGCCACCTTCTGGCGCCAGACGAGCCTGGTCATCGGGGGAGCGCAGCAGTGGGAGCCGTGGGCGGCGACCACGGGCACGACCGGGACGTTCAAGGCGCTCGGACTGCCGGCCGGAACGTACGGCCTCGAATACACGAAGACCGGATACACGACCGTCGAGTATCTCGGCGGCGCGACCTTCACGCTCGGCTCGGGCCAGGCGAAAGCCTTCCCGACCCTGAAGATGTACAAGAAGCTGACCTCGTCCGTGCCCACCATCTCTGGCACCAAGAAGGTCGGGTACAAGCTGACCGCGAACCACGGCACCTGGACGGCGGGCACGTCGTTCTCGTACGCCTGGTACGCGAACGGGGTCTACATCTCGGGGACCTCCGGTCCGACGCATTCCACGTTCACCCTGACGTCGGCGCAGCGCGGAAAGAAGATCACGGTGAAGGTGACGGGCAAGAAGGCGGGTTACACGACGCTGACGCGCACCAGCGCGGCCACCGTCGCGATCCTCTGACCGCGCACGTTCGGCACACGGCCGAGACCGACGTAGGCTCGTGACATGGCTCTCTTCTCGAAGCGCTCGTCCGCGTCCGAAGACCCCCGCGACGTCACCGCCGACGCCGCCGAACCCGCGGCGGATGCCGCGCAGGCGTCCGAACCGCAGGCATCCGCACCCGAACCCACGCCTGAGGTCGGGATCTCGGTGTCGGCGTTCGACGGCTTCGGCTCCTCCGCCCCGGCGCCGTCGGCGGGCGACCCGCACGGCGACGAGGAACCCGCGGTCGCCGCCCCGACCGCCGCGGCACCGCTCGACGGCGCACCGCCGGCTCCGCGCGAGACCCTCGCCGGCCTTCCCGACAACGTGCTGCTCGAAGACGCGCTCGGCGCCCTCGACGAAGATCCCCAGCCGCACGAGCTGATCGGCGTGGCCCGCCAGCTGTTCCAGGGCATGGTCTACCTGCGCGTGCAGGGCAACGCCGAAGAGATCATGGGCCGCGGCGACAACCTGCCGCTCGCGATCGCGAGCCGCGACGACGGCGAGTTCCTGCTGGTCTTCTCCGGCGGCAAGGGCATCGCCACCGCCGTGCAGCAGGACGGCGAGCAGGAGTCCTCGGCGATGGGCCAGACCGGCCCCGCCGTGCTCGAGTACGTCCTCGCGAACCAGTTCGCCGGAATCATCCTCGACCACGGTTCGGCGCCGGCCTCCGTCGTGCTGCCGCGAGCACTGCTCGAACAGGCGTACACCGAGCGCGACCCGAACGGCACGATCAAGACGCTGCTCAGCGGCCCGCGCACCGCCGAGGTGCGGGTGGCGGTGGCCGAGGCGCTGGCCACGTCGCCGCTGTGGGTGGCCGCGAACCGCGAGTCGGAGGATGCCGAGTGGGGCATCGCCCAGTCGCACAGCCCCTCGGGCGAGCGCATCCTCGAGCTGTTCTCCCACCCGCTGGAGGTCGTGGCGGTCGGCCGCGGCGACCAGCCCGCGCAGATCCCGGGCCCGCAGCTGGCCGAGATCCTCGTCGGAGACGAAGACCTCGCCGGCGTCGTCGTCGATCCGGCCGGGCCGTGGATGCTCCTCACCCGCGCCGAGATCGCCCCGCTCCTGGCACTCGCGACGAGCGACTGACCCACGCACGCTCATGACGAGGGTCATCGCCGACATCTCCGTCTCGCTCGACGGCTTCGTCACCGGGCCGGATGCCGGCCCGAGCAACGGCATGGGCACCGGCGGAGAGGCCCTGCACGCGTGGGCATTGTCCGGTGACCCCGACGACCAGCGCCTCCTCGCCGAAGGCACCGTGCGCACCGGGGCGGTCATCCTCGGCCGTCGCCTGTTCGACGTCGTGGACGGCCCCGACGGCTGGAGCGACGAGATGGGCTACGGTGCCCGCGAGGTCGGTCGCCCCGCGTTCATCGTGCTGACGCGGGAGCCGCCCGCCGAGGTGCGCCTCGCGCACCTCGACTGGGAGTTCGTCACCACCGGACTGGTGGATGCCGTCGCCCGGGCGCGCGAGCGCGCCGAGGCCGCCGAGGCCCTGGCCGGCGAGGAGCGCCACGTCGTGCTGATGGGCGGCGGCGCGACCGTCGGCTCGGCGATCGCGGCCGGTCTCGTCGACGAGCTCACCCTGCACGTCGCCCCGGTGCTGTTCGGCCACGGCACGAAGCTGTTCACCGGCGGCGAGCCGGCGCGCACCCTGCGGCAGCGCAGCGTCATCGCGACCTCGACGGCGACGCACCTGACGTACGACATCCTGCCCGGCTAGCCTCGGAGCATGGCCTCCGAGCGCATCACTCTGACCATTCCCGGCCCCGACGGCGACCGCGAGCTGGGA
The DNA here is from genome assembly GCF_000802305.1 of Microbacterium mangrovi. Lineage (GTDB taxonomy): Bacteria > Actinomycetota > Actinomycetes > Actinomycetales > Microbacteriaceae > Microbacterium > Microbacterium mangrovi. The sequence continues at coordinate 338,888 of NZ_JTDK01000001.1, forward strand.
CTCTCCAGCCCGAACCGGGTCATCTGGCCGGAACTCGGCATCACGAAGCACGAGTTCGTCGAGTATCTGCTCGCGGTGTCCGGTCCGTTCCTCGCTGCGAACGGCGACCGCCCGGTGTCCCTCGAACGGTTCGGCGAAGGCATCGACGGCGACAGCTTCTTCTCCAAGAACCCGCCCAAGGGCGCTCCCGACTACGTGCACGCCGTCAGCGTTCGCTACAACAGCGGGCGCCGGCATCCTCAGCTCGTCCTCACCGAGCCCGCCGCTGTGGCGTGGGCGGCGCAGATGAACACGATCGTGTTCCACCCGTGGGCGTCGCTCACCGCGAACACCGACAACCCGGTCGAGCTGCGCATCGACCTCGACCCGCAGCCCGGCACCGCGTTCGCCGAGGCCGCCGCGGTCGCCCCGGCCCTGCGCGACCTCCTCGCCGAGGCGGGGCTCACGGCCTTCCTCAAGACGAGCGGCAACCGCGGCATCCACGTCTTCTGTCCGATCGAGCCGACGCACGAGTTCCTCGACGTGCGGCACGCGGTGATCGCCGCGGGCCGTGAGCTCGCCCGCCGGATGCCGGACAAGGTGACGGTGAACTGGTGGAAGGAGGAGCGCGGCGAGCGCATCTTCATCGACTTCAACCAGGCCAACCGCGACCGCACGATGGCCGGGGCGTACAGTGCCCGTCCGCTGCCCACCGCGACGGTGTCGACGCCGATCACCTGGGAGGAGCTGGATGCTGGCGTCGACCCGGCATCCTTCACCGTCCGATCCGTGCCGCAGCGCCTCGCCGACCAGGGCGACCCGTGGGCGGAGTTCGGCGCGAAGCCCGGCCGCATCGACACCCTGCTGGAGTGGTGGCAGCGCGACCTCGACGACGGACTCGGCGAACTGCCGTTCCCGCCGGAGTTTCCGAAGATGCCGGGGGAGCCGCCGCGCGTGCAGCCGAGCCGCATCAACCCGGAGAACTGGCCGAAGTCCGAGGACTGAACCGCCGGCTGTCTGCGCGCACGAGTGCAACACCTGGATTCACGTGTTACACTCGCGCCATGCCCACGCTCCGCGCCCGACACATGATCACCGAAACGGACGAGATCCGGGCGGCGATCGACGAGGCGGCGGCGTTCTGGCCCGACGCCGCGGGCAACCGTGCCGAGCTGGTCCGTCGTCTCCTCCTGCAGGGCGCGCCCAGCGCGCTCGAGACCGAGACCCGGCGCCGGATCGCGTTCCTCGCGTCGGTCGACGACGCGGCAGGGAGCATGCGCGGGGTGTACCCGAATGATGCCGCACGAAGCCTGACCGAGGAATGGCCGGACTGAGCGTGGGGGGAGTCGTGCCCCGGTCGGCGGTCGTCGACGCGGGTGTCCTGATCGCATTCCTCGACCCCGACGACGCGCATCACGACTGGGCCGTGCGCGTGGTGCGGACGCTCGGACCGGGACAGGCGCGGATCACGGCCCTGACCCTCGCCGAGGCGATGGTGCACCCGGCGATGGCGGGGAGGGCCGAGGAGGCGCGGGCCGGTGTCCGGAGCCTGGGGGTCGACGTGCTCCCCCTCACCGACGACGACGTGCTGCCGCTCGCCGGGCTGCGGGCATCCTCGCGGCTGCGGATGCCGGACGCGGTCGTGCTCCATGCGGCGATACGCGCGTCGGCGGCGGTCGCCACGACCGACCGCTCGCTTGCCCGGTCGGCCGTGGGTGCGGGTCTGCCGCTCTATGCGCCGTTCCGCGTCCTCGCGCCCGGCTGAACGCCGAGCCGCTACTCCAGCACGTCCGCCAGGTCGTACGCGTTCACGACCTCGAGCTGCGCGTACGTGCACGAGCGCGGCTCGCGGTCCGGCCGCCAGCGCAGCAGCTGCACGGTGTGCCGGAAGCGCCAGCCCTCCATCTGGTCGAACTTCACCTCGAGCACCCGCTCCGGCCGCAGCGGCACGAACGCGTTGTCACGGCCCGACTGGAACCGGGACGCCTCGCCCTGCGCGGTCACGATCTGCCCGTCGGCATCCCGCTCCACGAGCGGCTCCAGCTCGTCGATCAGCTCGAGCCGGCGCTTGTCGGTGAACGCGGAGACGCCGCCCACCGGCACCAGGGCTCCCTCGTCGGTGTACAGGCCGACGAGGATCGACCCGACGCCCTGCCCCGACTTGTGCACGCGGTACCCGAGCGCGACGACGTCGGCGGTGCGCGAGTGCTTGATCTTCAGCATGGTGCGCTTGCCGGGCGAGTACGGGGCATCCAGCGGCTTGGCGACGACCCCGTCGAGCCCCGCGCCCTCGAACTGCTCGAACCACTTCATCGCGGCATCCGGGTCCTGCGTGGTGCGCGTCACGTGCACCGGGTGCGGCACGTCGCCGAGCAGTTCCACGAGCCGTGCCCGGCGATCGGCGAAGGGCTGCGCCTGCACGTCCTCCTCGCCGACCGCGAGCAGGTCGAAGGCGATGAACATCGCCGGAGTCTCGGCGGCGAGCTTGGCGACGCGGGATGCCGCCGGGTGGATGCGCTGCGACAGCGCCTCCCAGTCCAGGCGCTGCGGGTCGCCGGTCGGGACGACGATCTCCCCGTCGATCAGGCACGGTTCCGGGAGGAGCGTGCGGAAGGCCTCGACGAGTTCGGGGAAATACCGGGTGAGCGGCTTCGCACCGCGGCTGCCGATCTCGACCGTCTCGCCGTCCCAGGCGACCAGCCCGCGGAAGCCGTCCCACTTGGGCTCGTAGCTGTAGCCGGGGCCGGCCGGCACCGCGGTGACGGCCTTCGCCAGCATCGGCGCGGGGATCTCGTACATCAGGATGCCCGTGCGAGTCGTGCGCGCCGGATCCATTTGATCAGTTCGATGACCACCGGCACCACGAGGGCGAGGCCGAGGGCGGTCACCCACTCGCTCCCCGAGAGGGCGACGGTTCCGACGAGCTGCTGCATGAACCCGACCTCGACGGCGACGACCGTGAGCAGGGTGGGGATCGACAGCCACTTGACGGCGGAGAGGATCGGCGCCGAGAGCCCGGACTCGGGGTCGCGACGCATCACCAAGCCGCCGAAGATCGAGCCGAGGGCGGCGACGACGAACGCCATGGTGACCGGCATGTTCGCCTGCGTGGAGCTGAGCTGGTCGGGGTGGATCAGCAGCGGAACCAGGGTGACGATGAACAGCAGACCGCCGTAGACGAACCAGAGGATCACCGCGGCCCGGTTGGCGATCGTCTTCTTCGGGTCACGCGGCGGACGCTGCATGATGCCGTCCGGCACCGGGTCGAGGAGGATGACGATCACCGGGAAGATGGCGACGAAGAAGTTGAGGAACAGCACCATGATGGGGGTCAGCGGCACCCCGTGGTTGATGTTGAAGATGCTGGCCACGAGGAACAGCAGCACGAGGGAGAACAGCTGCGACATCTGGAAGCGGACGTAGCTGACGATCTTCTCGTAGATCGAGCGCCCCAGGCGCACCGCGGTGACGAGCGTGCCGAAGTTGTCGTCGACGAGGATCATCTTCCCCGCCTGCTTGGTCACGTCGCTGCCCGAGCCCATCGCCACGCCGATGTCGGCCTGCTTGAGGGCCGCCGCGTCGTTGACGGCGTCGCCGGTCATCGCGACCACAGCGCCCTGCTCCTGCATGAGCTTGGCCAGGCGCAGCTTGTCCTCCGGGGTCACCCGGCCGAACATGTGCAGCCGCGGGAGCGCCGCCTTGAGTTCGTCGTCGCTCATCGCCTGGATCTCGGCGCCGCTGGCGGCACCCTCGCCGAGGCCGAGCTTGGCGCCGATCGCGGCGGCCGTGATGGCGTGGTCGCCGGTGATCATGCGCACCTCGATGCCGGCTTCCCGGGCGATCCGCACCGCCTCCTTCGACGAGGGCCGCAGCGGGTCGATGATGCCGACCAGCCCCACGAAGGTGAGCTCCTGCACCGCCGCCATGGGGTCGTCGGTGATCGGCGCGCCGGGGGCGAATCGGCGCACCGCGAAGGCGAGCACGCGCAGACCCTGTTCGGACAGCGAGCGGTTGGCGGCGAGGATGTCTTCGCGCAGGCCCGCGATCGGCACCACGCCGTCGGTGGTCGCCACCGACGTGCACCGGTCGAGCACCACGTCCGGGCCGCCCTTGACGTAGCCGACCAGCGTGTCCGCGCCGTCGACGGGGATCTGGTGGAAGGTGGCCATGAACTTGTACGCGGAATCGAACGGCACCTCCGCCACCCGCGGGAACCGTCCGCGGGTGAGCTCGGCGTCGGCGCCGAGCTTGGCGGCCAGCACGACCAGCGCCGCCTCGGTCGGGTCACCGATCACGTCGCCCTCGTCGGACACCGTCGCATCGCTGCAGAGGGTCAGGCCCAGGGCGAGCTGGGCGAAGTCCGGAACGGGCAGACCCGCGGTGTGCCGCACTTCGCCGGTCTTCTCGTAGCCGCTGCCGGCGACGGTGAACCACTCGCCGCGGTAGTAGAGGGTCTCGACCGTCATCTCGTTCATCGTGAGAGTGCCGGTCTTGTCGGAGTTGATCGCGCTCGTGGCGCCCAGCGTCTCGACGTCGGTGAGGTTCTTCACGACGGCCTTGTGCTCGGCGAGCTGCCGGGAGCCGTACGACAGCATCGCCTGCACGAACGAGGGCATGCCGGTGGGGATCGCCGAGATCGCCATCGAGATGCCGAGCAGGATGACGGATGCGATCTCCTGGCCGCGCAGCAGACCCGTCACGATGATGACCGCCACCGCGCCCCAGGCGATCCAGCCGAGGACGCCGGTGAGCGAGTCGAGCTCGCGCTGCAGCGGCGACTTCGCGGGCTTCACGGCGGAGAGCATCGACGCGATGCGGCCCATCTGGGTCTGCATGCCGGTGTCGGTGACCACCACGGCCGCCGTGCCGCGCGTCACCTGCGTGTTCTGGAACACCATGTCGGTGCGGTCGCCGAGCGTGGTGTCGGGGTCGGGCAGCGTGCCCGGGTCCTTGGCGATCGGGGCGCTCTCGCCGGTGAGCGCCGCCTCCTGGGTCTCCAGGGTCGCCGAGCGGAGGATGCGCCCGTCGGCGGGCACGATGTCGCCCGCCTCGAGCGAGATGACGTCGCCCGGCACGAGGGTGGTGGCATCCACCTGCACGAGCGAGCCGTCCCGGACGACCTTCGCCTGCGGGATCTGCATCTTCGCGAGGGCATCCACCGACGCCTTCGCCTTCATCTCCTGCCGGGTGCCGAGCACCACGTTCAGGATGACGAGGGCGCCGACGAGGAGCCCGACGGAGACCTGGTTGATGAACAGGCTGATGATCGCGACCGCGACGAGCATGACGTTCATGGGGTCGGCGAGCTGGCGCAGGGCGACCTGCCAGACCGACGGCGGCTTCTCGGCCGCGATGGCGTTGGGACCGTGGTCCGCGAGACGCTTGGCCGCCTCCGCCGCGGTGAGCCCGCGGTCGCGGTCGCTGGTCAGCGCGGCGACGACGGCATCCGCATCCTGGGCGTACCAGGGGGTGTCGGCGGGCTTGTCGGGGGAGGTCTCCACAGAGCTCATGCGCTAAACATACAGGCGCCGGGAGCCCGCCAGGCGGCCGATCCGGGCCGCCTGCTCAGGTCAGGCGAACGCGCTCATCCCGGTGATGTCGCGGCCGAGCAGCAGAGCCTGCACGGACTCCGTCCCCTCGTAGGTGTGGATCGCCTCGATGTCCGCGAGATGCTGCATCACGCGGTTCTCGAGCAGGATGCCGTTGCCGCCCAGCAGGTCCCGCGCGACGGATGCCACACGCCGCGCCGCGCGCGTGTTGTGGTACTTGGCCAGCGACGCCTGGGTGGGGCGCAGGAGGCCCTGGAGCTCGAGGTCGGCGAGGCGCCGGCAGTACAGCTGCATCGCGGTGAGCTCGTCGAGCATCTGGGCGAGGCGCTCCTGCACCATCTGGAACTTCGCGAGCGGCTTGCCGAACTGCACCCGCTGCGTCGCGTAGGCCAGTGCGGCCTCATAACAGGCCGTCGCGTGCCCGAGCGCCGACCAGGCGACGCCGGAGCGGGTCGAGTAGAGCACCGTCGAGGCGTCCTTGAACGAGTGCGTGCCGGGGAGCACGGCATCGGCGGGCAGCTCGACGTCGTCGAGCACGATGTGCGCCTGATGGATGCCGCGCAGGGCGACCTTGCCGGTGATGATCGTGCCGCGGTAGCCGGGGGAGTCCTGCGGCACGAGGAAGCAGCGCACCTGCCCGTGGTCGGGGTCGCCCTCGTCGTCCACGCGCGCCCACACGAACGTCACGCCGCCGGATGCCCCGTTGCCGATCCACTTCTTCGTCCCGCGCAGCGTCCACCCCGCGGTCCCCGAGCGCCGGGCCACCGTCTCCAGCGACACGGAGTCCGAGCCGTGGTCTGGCTCGGTGAGCGCGAACGCGGCGAGCACCTGCCCCGAGGCGATCGGCTGCAGCCAGCGCTCCTGCTGGTCGTCGCTGCCGAACAGGGCGAGGGTGCGCAGGGCGAGCCCGCCCTGGACGGCGAGCACGGTCCCCAGCGACCCGTCGCCGCGCGAGATCTCCATGCCCACGAGGCCGGCCGCGAGCGGCGACAGCGACGTCAGCGCGGGGTGCTGGATGCCGTCCACGACGAGATCCAGCTCGCCCATGCGCCGGGCGACGTCGAGCGGGTACTCCGCGGCATCCCACGCCTGCAGCATCCGGTCGCCGACCTCGTCGACGAAGGCCTTCGCCCGATCCCACGCGGCACGGTCGGCGTCGGGGAGGTCGGTGAAGACGGCGTAGTAGTCGGTGTCGAGGCGCTGCGTGACGTCGTACGCGGGCACGCGCTCGCCGGGGAAGGCGGTGTCGGTCATGCCGACCAGGGTACGCCGATGGGACTGAGTCTCGCGAATCGTGGGACTGGGTGTCAGCTGGGCAGGTTGCCCCGCAGGCGCCTCGCGACCTCGGCGACCGGCATCCGGCGCGGGAACACGGCGACGACGAGGTCGTCCGGAGATGACTCCGCGCCCTCGGCGACGCCGAACCGCTGCAGCGCCTCGTCGAGCGCCGCGCGCAGCACGGAGGCCGGCACCCGCTTGGTGCCGCGGATGAGGCGGCGCAGCACGTGGTTGTGGATCGCCGTCACCTCCGCGGCGAACGACACCGCAACGAGCGGGTCGAGTCCCGGCAGCGCCTGGCGCAGGTACTCGTCGAACAGACGCTCGTAGCGGAACACCGCGACGATCTCCCGGTCGCGCAGCGCCGGCACCTGCCGCACCACGGCGTAGCGCCGGCGGGCGAGCACGGGATCGGCGGCGAAGTGGCGGTACACCTTCAGGGAGGCCTCGCACACCGCCTGCCAGGGGTCGCTGTGCTGGCGGGCGAGATCGTCGCGGATCATCTGCAGGATCGCCTCGTGATCGGCGAACACCACATCCTCCTTGCCGCCGAACTGGCGGAAGAAGGTCGATCGCGACACCCCGGCGGCCTTGGCGATCTGCTCCACGGAGGTCTGCTCGAAGCCCTGCCGGTCGAACAGCTCCAGTGCCGCGACGACGACGGCGTCGTGCGCGGCCGACGATGCGGCGTCACTCATACAAGGAAAGATAACCCGTGCGCACCCGGATCCGTGCGTCCGTGCATGCTTTGCCTGGGACTGAGTCGCACCTACACTGAACCTCAGTTCCACGTGCCGATGATTCGGCATCCCTGCGAGGAGTCGATGATGACCACTGCACCCCCCTACCGCGCCCCCGTCGAGGACTACGCGTTCCTCTACGGGGAGGCTTTCGGACGCGACCTGCTCGAGCACTCCACCGGGGGTGCGCTGACCGCTTCCGACGCGGTCGACGTCATCGCCGCCGCGGGGGACTTCGCGGCATCCGTCCTCGCCCCTCTCGAGACGGTCGGCGACCGGGTGGGCGCGCAGCTGATCGACGGCGACGTCCGCCTTCCCGACGGCTTCGGGGACGCGTACCGCCGGTTCGTCGAGGCGGGCTGGGTGACCGCGGAAGCGCCCGAGTCCGCGGGCGGAGACGGCCTGCCGCGCGTGGTGAGCGCCGCCCTCGGTGAGATCTGGAACGCCTCGAACGCCGCGTTCGCGCTGTGCTGGGGACTCACGCAGGGCCAGATCCTCGCGCTGGATGCCGCGGCATCCCCGGCCCTGCGCGAGACGTACCTGACCAAGCTCGTGTCCGGTGAGTGGACCGGCACGATGAACCTCACCGAGCCCGACGCGGGCACCGACCTCGGTGCGATCCGCACCCTGGCCACCCCGCGCGGCGACGGGTCGTGGAGCATCCGCGGGCAGAAGATCTTCATCACCTGGGGCGACCACGACGCGGCCGAGAACATCGTGCACCTCGTGCTCGCACGCACCCCGGATGCCCCCGAGGGCGCGCGCGGCCTGTCCCTGTTCGTCGCACCGCGCGTCCTCGTGAACGCGGACGGAACGCTCGGCGAGCGCAACGCCATCACGACGGTGGCGATCGAGCACAAGCTCGGCATCCACGGCAGTCCCACCTGCCAGCTCGCGTACGACGACGCCACCGGTTACCTCGTGGGGGAGCTGCACGGCGGCCTGGCGGGCATGTTCGTGATGATGAACGCGGAGCGCTCGGCGATGGCGTTCCAGGCGACCGGCATCTCGGACCGCGCCCGCCAGCAGGCCGCCGCGTACGCCGCGGAACGCCGCCAGGGGCCGGTGCTCGGCCGGCCCGCCGGCACCCCGATCGCCGGTCACCCCGACGTGCAGCGGCTGCTGTCGTCGATGTCCAGCGACATCTTCGCGATGCGGGCGCTCGGCGTGCACGTCGCCGACCTCGCCGACCGGGCCGACGAGCCCGGTGCCGGCGCGCTCGCCGAGTTCTTCGTGCCGGTGCTCAAGGGGTGGGCCACGGAGGAGGCCCTGCGCATCACGAGCGATGCGATCCAGGTGCACGGCGGCATGGGCTTCATCGAGGAGACCGGTGTCGCGCAGCACTACCGCGACGCGCGCATCATGCCCATCTACGAGGGGACGACGGCGATCCAGTCGAACGACCTGGTGGGACGAAAGGTGCTGCGCGACGGCGGGGCGACCGCCGAGACGGTGTTCGCGCAGGTCTCGGCGACGGCCGGGCAGCTCGCCGCGACGGAGCACCCGACCGCGCACCGGATCGGCGTCCGGCTGCAGCGCGCCGTGGAGGCGTCCCGGCGCGCCACCGCGGACCTCGTCGCGTTCGCCGCGTCGCCGCGCGACGCGTTCGCGGTGAGCGTGCCGTACCTGATGCTGCTCGGCACGCTCGCCGGCGCGTGGATGCACGCCCTCGCGACCGTCGCGGTGCTCCGCCGCGGGGAGGCGTCCGAGCAGGATGCCGCCCGTCTCGCGTCGGCGGACTTCTACACCGCGCATCATCTGCCGCGCGTGCACGCGCTCGCCGAGACCGTGGCGGCCGGAGAGATCGCCTGACCCGGCCCGTTCATGAGCGGAGCCTGAATGCCCGCGTGCAAGCCCGCAAAATCACGGTAGTAGGCTGGGACCACGGCCGATTTGTCTTGATATCGAGATAACTTCTGCGGCCGGAATCCTGACATTCGCCGAAGCGAAGGAATGCACGTGGATCTCTACGAGTACCAGGCACGCGACCTTTTCGAGAAGTACGAGGTGCCGGTTCTCGCCGGCATCGTCGCCGACACTCCTGACGAGGTTCGCGCTGCCGCCGAGAAACTGGGCGGCGTCGTCGTCGTCAAGGCCCAGGTCAAGACGGGCGGTCGCGGCAAGGCCGGCGGCGTCAAGGTCGCCAAGAACCCCGATGAGGCCTACGAGGCCGCACAGGCCATCCTCGGCCTCGACATCAAGGGCCACATCGTCAAGCGCGTGATGGTCGCCGCAGGTGCCCGCATCGCCCGCGAGTTCTACTTCTCGGTGCTGCTGGACCGGGCCAACCGCTCGTACCTGTCGCTGTGCTCGGTCGAGGGCGGCATGGAGATCGAGCAGCTCGCCGTCGAGAAGCCCGAGGCCCTCGCCCGCGTCGAGGTCGACCCCGACCGGGGCATCGACGCCGCCAAGGCGCTCGAGATCGCCAAGGCCGCGAACTTCGACGACGAGACCGCCCCCAAGGTCGCCGACGTGTTCGTCAAGCTCTTCAACGTGTACAAGGGCGAGGATGCCACCCTCGTCGAGGTGAACCCGCTCGTGCAGACCGAGGACGGCGCCATCATCGCGCTCGACGGCAAGGTCTCGCTCGACGAGAACGCCGCGTTCCGTCACGCCGACCACGAGGCGCTCGAAGACAAGTCCGCGGCCGACCCGCTCGAGGCGAAGGCCAAGGAGCACGACCTCAACTACGTCAAGCTCGACGGCCAGGTCGGCATCATCGGCAACGGCGCGGGCCTGGTGATGTCCACCCTCGACGTGGTCGCGTACGCGGGCGAGAAGCACGGCGGCGTGAAGCCGGCGAACTTCCTCGACATCGGCGGCGGGGCATCCGCGGCGGTCATGGCCGCCGGCCTGGACGTCATCCTGAACGACCCGCAGGTCGAGAGCGTGTTCGTGAACGTGTTCGGCGGCATCACCGCGTGCGACGCGGTCGCCAACGGCATCGTCGGTGCGCTGAACACGCTCGGCGACGAGGCGAACAAGCCGCTCGTCGTGCGCCTCGACGGCAACAACGTCGACGAGGGCCGCCGCATCCTCGCCGAGTACGCCCACCCGCTCGTCACCCTCGCCGCGACCATGGACGACGGCGCCGACAAGGCCGCCGAGCTGGCGAACGCATAAGGAGCAACAGAGATGTCGATCTACCTCAACAAGGATTCCAAGGTCATCGTCCAGGGCATCACCGGCGGCGAGGGCACCAAGCACACGGCGCTCATGCTCAAGGCGGGCACCAACGTCGTCGGCGGCGTGAACGCGCGCAAGGCGGGAACGACCGTGTCGCACGTGGATGCCGCGGGCAACCCCGTCGAGCTGCCCGTGTTCGCGTCGGTCGCCGAGGCGATCGCCGCCACCGGCGCCGACGTCTCGATCGCCTTCGTCCCGCCCGCGTTCACCAAGGACGCCATGGTCGAAGCCATCGACACCGAGATCCCGCTGCTCGTGGTCATCACCGAGGGCGTTCCGGTCGGCGACACCGCCGAGGCCTGGGCCTACGCCAAGGCCAAGGGCAACAAGACCCGCATCATCGGCCCGAACTGCCCGGGCATCATCACCCCCGGCGAGTCGCTCGTGGGCATCACCCCGGCCAACATCACCGGGACGGGGCCCATCGGCCTGGTCTCGAAGTCGGGCACCCTGACCTACCAGATGATGTTCGAGCTTCGCGACCTCGGGTTCTCGACCGCCATCGGCATCGGCGGCGACCCGGTCATCGGCACCACGCACATCGACGCCCTCGAGGCGTTCGAGGCCGACCCCGACACCAAGGCGATCGTCATGATCGGCGAGATCGGCGGCGACGCCGAGGAGCGGGCGGCGGAGTTCATCAAGGCCAACGTGACCAAGCCGGTCGTCGGCTACGTCGCCGGCTTCACCGCACCCGAGGGCAAGACGATGGGCCACGCGGGCGCCATCGTGTCCGGGTCCGCCGGCACCGCCCAGGCCAAGAAGGAGGCCCTCGAGGCCGCCGGCGTCAAGGTCGGCAAGACCCCGTCCGAGGCCGCCGCCCTCATGCGCGAGATCATCGAGTCGCTGTAAGGCGCACCTCGAAGGCCCTGGGCCCCGGCATCCATCCGGGGCCCAGGGCCTTCGCGTCTGCCGGCGCCGAGAGCGCGGTGCATTCGCATCACCGACGACGGTAGCGTGTACGGAATGCGACTCGGGATCGACTTCGGAACCACGCGCACGGTCGTCGCCGGCGTCGACCGCGGCGTTCACCCCGTCCTGGAGTTCGAGGATCACGCGGGCGGCGCGCACGGGTTCTTCCCGACAGTGGTCGCGCTCGCGGCCGGGCGCCTTGTCTTCGGCTTCGAGGCCCTCGAGGCGGGTCGGCGCGGGGCGCCGGTGCTCCGCTCGTTCACGCACCTCCTCGGCGATCCGGTGCTGCAGGCCGACAGCACGGCATCCGTCGGCTCGCGCGAGGTGCCCCTCGTCGATCTCCTCGCCGCCTACCTCCGTGACGTCCGGGACCGGCTGCCGGTGGATCCCGGCGAAGTGGCCGTCTCGGTTCCCGCACACGCGCCCGACACCCGGCGTCACCTCACGCTCGAGGCTTTTCGCGCAGCGGACTTCGCAGTCGTCGCCACGATCGACGAGCCGTCGGCCGCCGCCTTCGAGTACACGCATCGGCACGCGCGCAGCCTGACGGCGCGGCGCTCGCAGATCGGCGTCTTCGACCTCGGCGGCGACACCTTCGACGCATCGCTGCTGGACGCGAGAGGCGGGCAGCCCGCCGTGCTCGAGACCCGCCGGGTGCCCCGGCTCGGCAGCGACGACTTCGACCGGATCCTCGTCGATCTCGTGCTCGCGCGGGTCGGAGCCTGGCGGGAGGCTCTCGAACCGGCCGTGCTCGAGAACCTCGAAGGGCAGTGCCGCGCCGCCCTGGAGCGCCTGACGCCCCAGACCCGGCGCATCGCCGTCGATGTCCACGGCGATCAGGTCGTGGTGCCCGTCGACGAGCTCTGGGCGGCGATCGGCCCGCTCGTCGAGCGGTGCCTCGCCGAGATGGACCCGCTGGTCGGCGTTCTGGATCGCGATTCCTCCGTGGCCGGCATCTCGCTCGTCGGCAGCGGATCGCGCCTGCCGCTGGTGTCGCGCCTCGCCCGCGAGCGCTACGGCAGCCGCGTGCATCGCTCGCCCCACCCATCCGCCGCGACCGCGATCGGGCTCGCGATCTCCATCGATCGCTGATCCCGTCCACACGGACGAAGCGCGACGCCGAGCATTCACTCGGACGGGATAATGTACGTTGGCAGTGGCGTGTCGCGGTGATCCGGCGTGCTGACGAGCAAGGAATGGAGCGCGGTAGTGGCCCAGACGGCATCCGCCCGCAAGGTGCAGCTCACCATCCCGCCTGCCGACACCACCATGAACGAGTGGCTGGATGTCCAGTACTCGGCGGCCGACTCCATCCGCAAGCTCATCCGCGAGTCCGTTGCGCGCGAAGGCTTCACCGACGTCGCCAACCGCCCGGTGCGCCCGCCGGCGAACCCCATCTACGTCGCGGAGGACTTCCCCGACGAGCCTCCCGCTCCGTCGGCCGAAGAGCCGGGCTCGGCGCGTGACGAGCCGGCCCCCGCCGCGAAGCCGGTGCGTGAGCCGTCTCCCGCCCCGAAACCGGTGCGCAAGCCGGCCCCCGCAGCCGAAGACGACGGGGCGGAGCCGCGTGCTGCCGCCCCCCGCACGGCAACGCCCAGGACTCGCCGAGTGCAGGCCGCCGACCGATCCGCGACCGACACCATCAACGACATCCTCGGTCTCTGACCCCTCCTTCCCTCTTCATCCGACTACGCGGAAAGAAAGGCTTCCCCTATGAGCTCGGACATCATCCACCTCACCGGCGGCATCGACGTCGGCAACGGTTACGTCAAGGGCATGATCCTCAACACGGACACCGACGTGCGCGACCGGATCGACCTGCCCAGCGCCATCGTCGCCACGCCTCGCCAGTCGCCGAAGGTCCCGGTCGAGGACGATGAGGCGCTGCAGGTGATGGAGGATGCCGAGCAGGACTTCTACAACCGCCTCGACGCATCCATCTCGTCGCCGCTGGTCGCCGACAGCGACCGTCGCATCTTCGGTCGGGCGGCGCTCAGCGTGCGCGGCTCGGCGTTCAGCGAATTCGAGGTGCACGACGGCCACGCCAGCAAGGCCGACCAGCAGCTCAGCAAGATCCTGGTGCTCGGCGTGTACGCCGCCAAGGCGCTGCGAGACTACGTGCGCGAGAACGGCGAGCTGCCCGACCACGAGCTGCGCGTCGAGGTGCGCACCGGCCTGGCCCTGCCGATCAGCGAGTTCGTCGCGCGCCGCTACGGCTACGCCGGCGAGTTCATCGGCTCGAAGGGCTCGGCCGTGCACCTGGTCACGATCAAGAACTTCAACACCCCCGTCAGCCTGCGCCTCGAGTTCGTGGACGTCCAGGTCGTCGCCGAGGGCGCGTCCGCGCAGTTCGCCATCTCGGACAAGGGCGAACCGCTCGCCAACGCGCTGCTGGCCGACCTGCGCTCCCGCGAGGCGGACTTCCTGCCCGAGATCACCGGCGCCGACCTCGTCGCCGCGCAGCACACCATCGGCATCGACGTCGGCGAGGGCACGGTCAACTTCCCCGTGTTCACGGCGGGCCGGTTCAACGCCGAAGCAGCCTCGACGCTGGACATGGGGTACGGCACGATCCTCGAGAACGCGCTCGACCGCCAGGACGAGGCCGATCTGCGCTTCACGAGCCGCAAGCAGCTCGCCGACTTCCTGCAGACCGCTCCGACGGCGCTGCAGCGCGGTCGCCACCAGCGCGCCGAGCGCCTCGTCGAGCCCGACGTCAAGCACCTCGTCGAGCAGATCCGCCGTGCCTTCGACGAGACGCTCAGCCAGTCGGGCGAGTCGACCGAGGTCGTCTACGTCTACGGTGGCGGCTCCGGCCCGATCAAGGATGCCCTCTACCCCGAGCTCATCCGCACCGCCGGTGACGTCCCCGTCCTCTACCTCGACGCCCGCTACTCGCGCCACCTGAACCGCGAGGGCCTGTTCCTCGCCGCGCGTGCCGCCGAGGAGGAGGGCCGCGCGATCGACAGCGGCACCGAGCCCACCCGGCGCGCCTCTCGGAAGCACACGACGATCGCTTCCTGACAGCCAGCGTCGAGAAGGGCTCCGGGCACCCGCCCGGGGCCCTTCTCGTTCCCCGGCGGGTCTTGACCGGCGCCCGCGAGACAGGTCTTTGCTGCCGAGACAGGGGCGCCGCGCACCCGCGTCGTCGGCGCGAGCATGTTTCGGTGACGGGTTCTGCGTGGACTCTACTGGCAAGCGCGCAGGAAACGGCCGGCCCCCGGAAACTCGCCCTACGCTGGAGGCATGCCACTGAATGGGGAGTACCTCCCGTCCACCGCGGAGTGGGCGCGCACGCAGGCCGAGAAGTTCGAGGCGACCGAGGGAGCCGAGGCCAACGAGCTGCGCGGCCGGCCGATCATCGTCCTGACCACGGTGGGCGCCAAGACGGGGGCGCTGCGCAAGACGGCGCTCATGCGCGTCGAGCACGACGGCCGGTACGTCGTCGTCGCGTCCAAGGGCGGCGCGCCCCACGAGCCCAAGTGGGCCGGCAACATCCGCCGGCATCCGCACGTCGAACTCCAGGACGGCGCGGTCAAGCGCGACTACGACGCCCGCGAGCTCGACGTCGACGGCGACGAGTACGCCACCTGGTGGAAGCGCGCCAACGAGACCTGGCCGTCGTACGACGACTACCAGACCAAGACCGACCGGCGCATCGCGCTCTTCCTCCTCGAGCCCCGCGAGGCGTGACGGACCTCGAGCTCGCGCGGATCGCCGCGGGCGCGGTCACGCTGCACGACGCCCGGCGCAAGGTCCGCCGCACCGTCGAGCTCGAGCCGTTCGAGATCGGCGTCTATCCGGTCACGCAGGCCCAGCTCGGCGATCTGCTCGGCATCGCGGCGGAGTCCCCGCGCCGCCCCGCGGTCGAGGTCACCTGGATGCGGGCCATCCGGTTCTGCAACGCCGCCTCCGAGTGGGAGGGCCTCGACCCGGCCTACCGGGTCGACGGCGACGAGGTCGCCTGGCAGGTGGATGCCGACGGCTTCCGCCTGCCCACCGAGGCCGAGTGGGAATTCGCCTGCCGCGCCGGTTCCACGGGTGCGCAGTACGGCCCGCTCGCCGAGGTCGCGTGGACGAGCGCCGACGGCCTCACCGCACCGGCCGAGGTGGGCGGGAGGATGCCGAACCTCAACGGTCTCTTCGACACCCTCGGGAACGTGTGGGAGTGGTGCTGGGACCTGCTCGATCCCGCCCGCTACCGGGACTACCGGGTGTTCCGCGGAGGCGGGTACGCCGACGACGCGCACAGCGTGCGGGCATCCACCCGCCGCGGCGGCGGCCCGACGATGGCGTACGAGGACGTCGGATTCCGCGTGGCGCGCGGCGGCTTCGACACGGCGGACGCCGCGCAGGGCTGGTCGGCGCAGCAGGATGCCGAACGGGCCGACATCGACGGCCCGCTCCCACCGGGCTGGACGCCGTTGCGGTGATCCGGAGGGGGTGAACGGTAGGGTCGATCAGGCATGAACCGCCTCCTCGTCACCCTGCTCTCCGCCCTGGACGCCGCCATCGCGGCCGTCATCGGGCTGGCTGCCGTCGTCGTGCCGCTCGTGCTGCTGTGGCTGTTCGGGATGCCGGGGGCGTCATGGATCGGGCTGTGGCCGACGGCGGCGTCCATCTGGCAGCTCGGGCACCTCGTGCCGGTCACCCTGCATCTGCCCGCGCAGTACCTCGCGGCCACCGGCATCCCGGAGTCGGCTGCGGCCTTCACCGTGTCGCTGGCCCCGCTCGCGTTCACGGCGTTCACGGCGATCTTCGCCGCCCGCTCGGGCGGCCGGGCGGTGCGCGCGGGGGACGGTCCCGCGGGCGTCGGCGCCGGGGCCGTCGTGTTCGCGATCGTCGCCGCCCTCGTGCTGGCGACCTCCCGCACCGACGTCGCGGTGGTGAACGGCTGGCTCGCCGTGTTCGTCCCCGCCCTGGTGTTCCTCGTCGGCGGCCTTCTCGGGTGGTTCGGCACCGCCTGGCGCGACGGCGACGGCGGCCGCATCGACGCGCTGCGCGACCGGATCGACGCGTTGCCGGACGGCTGGGGGATCGTGCCGGATGCCGCGCTGCGCGGGGCCGTGGCCGCCCTCACCGGCCTGATCTCGCTGGGCGCCGCGGCGGTCGCCGTGGACGTCCTATTCAATGGCAGCCGGATCATCGCCCTGTACGAGGCGGGCAACATGAGCGTCATCGGCGTGGTCATCACGTCGCTCGGCCAGCTGGCCTACCTCCCGACGATGATCGTCTGGGCGGTGTCGTACATCTCCGGCCCCGGTTTCGTCTTCGGCACGGCGGGTGCCGTCTCGCCCGCCGGCACCCACCTCGGCGTGGTGCCCGGCATCCCCGTTCTCGGCGCCCTGCCCGCGCACAGCTCCCCGTGGATGCTGATCGTCGTGCTGCTGCCGATCGCGATCGGCGCGGGTGCGGGCTACCTGGTGCGCGTTCGCCTCCTCGAGGACGGTGACGGCGAGGACGCCCCGTTCGGTCCGCGCGCGATCGCCGCGATCGGCATCGCGCTGCTGTCCGCTGCAGGCATGGCCGTGCTCGCGGCCGTGTCGTCGGGCTCCATCGGCCCGGGCGGCCTCGCCCACGTCGGCCCGATCTGGTGGGCGGCCGCCCTGGCTGTGGGCGTCGAGGTGCTCCTCGGCGCGGCCATCCTGCTGCTCGGCTCCCGCTCCCGGCGGGAGACCGGGATGACGCCGGTCTGAGCGCTCTCCACTAAGCTGGGCGCGTGCTCACGGTCGCGGTCCTCATCTCCGGTACCGGGTCGAACCTTCGGGCACTGCTCGAAGCGGCCGACGCCCCGGACTTCCCCGCTCGCATCATCGCCGTCGGCGCCGACCGGCAGGCCGACGGCCTCGAGCACGCCGAGAACTTCGGCATCCCGAGCTTCACCGTGCCCTGGGAGCGATTCCCCTCGCGCGAGGAGTGGGGCGCCGAGCTCGGCGCTCAGCTGCGCGTCTGGAATCCGGACCTCGTCGTCCTCAGCGGGCTCATGCGGCTGCTGCCGGCCTCCCTCGTCGACGAGTGGGCGCCCCGCATCATCAACACGCATCCGGCGTACCTTCCCGAGTTCCCCGGCGCGCACGGCGTGCGGGACGCGCTCGCGGCCGGGGTCGCGCGCACCGGAGCATCCGTCATCGTGGTCGACAACGGGGTCGATTCCGGGCCGATCCTCGCCCAGGAGCGCGTGCCCGTGCTGCCCGACGACGACGAGCACACGCTGCACGAGCGCATCAAGCCCGTGGAGCGGCGTCTGCTCATCGACGTCGTGCGCCGCATCGCGACCGGCGAGCTCGATCTCGCTGCAGCATCCCAACCCGACCCCCAGGAGTGATCATGGCCGGCCCCACCCACGACCCTTCCCTGTACCGTGAGCGCGACCTCGTGCCGGTGCGCCGCGCGCTGATCTCGGTCAGCGACAAGTCCGGGCTGCTGCCCCTGGCCCAGGCGCTCGCCGCCGCCGGAGCCGAGATCGTGTCGACCGGCTCCACCGCCGCGACGATCCGGGATGCCGGACTCGCCGTCACGGACGTGTCGGAGGTCACCGGCTTCCCGGAGTCGCTCGACGGACGCGTCAAGACCCTGCATCCCGCCGTGCACGCGGGCCTGCTCGCCGACCTGCGTCTCGCGTCGCACGAGCAGCAGCTGGCCGACCTCGGCATCGCGCCGTTCGAGCTCGTCGTGGTGAACCTGTACCCCTTCGTCGAGACCGTCGCATCGGGTGCCGAGGGCGACGCCGTCGTCGAGCAGATCGACATCGGCGGCCCGGCGATGGTGCGCGCGTCCGCGAAGAACTTCGCGAACGTCGCGATCGTCGTCTCCCCGGAGTCGTACGGGTCGATCGTCGAGGCCCTGGGCGCCGGCGGCACCACGCTGTCGCAGCGTCGCGAGCTCGCCGCCCGCGCGTTCGCGCACACCGCCGACTACGACCGGGCCGTGTCGACCTGGTTCTCGGACGGCATGCTCGCCGAGGGCGAGGACCTGCCGCAGCACCTCACCATCAAGGCGGAGCGCCTGGCGACCCTGCGCTACGGCGAGAACTCGCACCAGCGCGCGGCGATCTACACCCGTACCGACGGGCACGGCATCGCCCAGGCCACGCAGCTGCAGGGCAAGGAGATGTCGTACAACAACTACGTCGACGCGGATGCCGCCCTGCGCGCCGCGTTCGACATGGTGCAGCCGGCGGTCGCGATCATCAAGCACGCCAACCCGTGCGGCATCGCCACCGCCGCCCCGAAGGCGCCGGACCCCATCGCGTCCGCGCACCTGCGTGCGCACGAGTGCGACCCGGTGTCGGCGTTCGGCGGCGTCATCGCCGCCAACCGCACCGTGACGCTGAAGATGGCCGAGAACCTGCGTGACATCTTCACCGAGGTGATCATCGCTCCCGACTTCGAGCCGGACGCGCTGGAGCTGTTCCGTCTCAAGAAGAACCTGCGCGTGCTGCAGCTGCCCGACGACTGGAAGCAGGAGCGCATGGACGTGCGCCTCGTCTCCGGCGGCCTGCTGCTGCAGGACTCGGACCGCTTCCCCGACGACGTCCTCTCGGTCGCCGACAACTGGGAGCTGGTGTCGGGCGAGCGTCCGGACCCCGCCGAGATGGAGCACTTCGTCTTCGCGTGGAAGGCGTGCCGCGCGGTGAAGTCCAACGCCATCGTGCTGGCGAAGGGATCCGCGACGGTCGGCATCGGCATGGGTCAGGTCAACCGCGTCGACTCGTGCCGCCTGGCCGTCGAGCGCGCCGGCAACCGCGCCGCCGGGTCGATCGCGGCGTCCGACGCGTTCTTCCCGTTCTCGGACGGCCCGCAGGTGCTGATGGATGCCGGTGTCTCGGCGATCATCCAGCCCGGCGGGTCAGTGCGCGACCAGGAGACCATCGATCTGGCGCGCGAGCGCGGCATCCCGATGTTCTTCACGCACGAGCGGCACTTCTTCCACTGACCTGCGCCGCGTTTCGTCTCGCTGGCGCTCGCTCAACGACCGGGAGCGGTCGGGCGCCCGTCGGCCTCGAGGAGGCGCAGCCACACCTCGCTGACCGTCGGGTAGGCCGGCACGGCGTGCCACAGGCGCGCGATCGGCACCTCGCCGACGATCGCGATGGTGGCGGCGTGCAGCAGCTCGGCGACGTCGGGTCCGGCGAACGTGGCCCCGACGACCACGTTGCGAGCGTCGTCGATCACCAGCCGCGCCTGGCCGCGGTAGTGGTCGGCGGCCTCGTAGGCGCCGGACACCGCGGACATGTCGTAGTCGCGCACCCGCACGGCGATGCCGGCGCGTTCGGCGGCGGCAGCGGTGAGTCCGACGGATGCCACCGCCGGATCGCTGAACACGACCTGCGGCACCGCGGAGTGGTCGGCGGTGGCGACGTGCGCGCCCCAGGGGGCGTCGTCGACCCGGCGGTCCGCGGCCCGCGCCGCGATGACGTCGCCCGCCGCCCGGCCCTGGTACTTGCCCTGGTGGGTCATGAGAGCCCGGTGGTTCACGTCGCCGGTGGCGTACAGCCAGTCGGTGCCGGTCACGCGCAGCGTGTCGTCGACATCCAGCCAGCTCCCCGGCTTCAGCCCGACCGACTCCAAGCCGATGTCGGTCGTGCGCGGCACGCGCCCGGTCGCGACGAGCACTTCCGCGGCGGCGACCTCGCGGCCGTCGGCGAGCACGAGGGATGCCGTGCCCTCCGGCGTGCGCGAGGCTTCGGCCACGGAGGCGCCCTCGAGGATCGTCACCCCGCGCTCGGCGAGGGCATCATGGACGAGTTGCGCGGCGAACGGCTCCTGGTTCGCGAGCAGGCGGCTGCGCACGATCATCGTCACCCGGGAGCCGAGGTCGGTGAACGCCGACGCCATCTCGCAGGCGACGACCCCTCCGCCGATGATCGCGAGTGACTCGGGGACGTCCTTGACGCTCGTCGCGTCGCGGCTGGTCCAGGGACGGATGCCGGCGAGTCCCGGAGTGTCCGGGACGAGCCCCGCCGATCCCGTGCTCACCACGACCGCGTGGCGGGCGGTGAGTTCGGTGATCTCGCCGTCGGTGCCCGTCACCGCGACACGCTTGGGTCCGGTGAGTCGGCCGTGCCCGCGCACCAGGTCGATGTGCGTCTCCTCGAGCCACTTCACCTGGCCCTCGTCGTTCCAGTCGCTCACCATGTAGTCGCGCCGGCGCAGAATGCCGGCGACGTCCAGCTCGCCCGTCACGGCCTGCTTCGCGCCGTCGACGTCGGCAGCGGCCCGCAGCGCTGCCCCGGGGCGCAGCAGCGCCTTCGACGGGACGCACGCCCAGTAGGAGCACTCGCCCCCCACCAGTTCGCTCTCCACGACCACGGTGGAGAGGCCGCCCTGCGCGGTGCGATCGGCGACGTTCTCGCCCACCGGTCCCGCGCCGATCACGATCACGTCGTACTCGGTCATGGGTCCCACGCTACGGGGTAGGTGACAATGGGAGGGTGATCACGTTGGATGCCGCACAGACCTCGACGGGATGGATCGCGACATCCAGACGCTCATGAACCGGGAGTTCGGTACCGGGCACGCCTGACGATCGGGCCAGCCCCGTGGCGTCACCGCGATGTCCGATTTCCGCCAGTCGGAGCATCCGTCCGGTGTCAGACTGGTCGCATGCCCACCACGTTCGACGACCGCTACCGGGCCATCGCGGCGCGGGACTCCCGCTTCGACGGGCAGTTCGTCACGGCTGTCCGGTCCACCGGGATCTACTGCCGGCCCAGCTGCCCCGCCCGCACTCCGAAGCCCGCGAACGTCACCTTCTACGAGACATCCGCAGCCGCGCACGAGGCCGGGTACCGCGCGTGCAAGCGGTGCCTTCCCGAGGCGACGCCGGGGTCCCCGGAATGGAACCTGCGCGGCGACACCACGGGCCGTGCCATGCGGCTCATCGCCGACGGGGTCGTCGAACGCGAGGGCGTCGGCGGCCTGGCATCCCGGCTCGGGTACTCCTCTCGCCAGGTGACGCGGCTGCTGACGGCCGAGCTCGGCGCCGGACCGTTGGCGCTGGCCCGGGCGCAGCGCGCGCAGACCGCGCGGATGCTGCTCGTCGGCACCGACCTGCCCGTCGCGGACGTGGCCTTCAGCGCCGGATTCGCCAGCATCCGCCAGTTCAACGACACCGTGCGGGAGGTCTTCGGCCTCACCCCGACCGAGCTTCGTGCACGACGCCGCGGACACGAGGCCGGCCTGGCGGCGCCCGGGGCCATCGAGCTCCTGCTGCCTCTGCGCGGCCCCTTCGACAGCGCAGGCCTGTTCGCGTGGATGGCCGCGCGATCGGTCGCCGGGGCGGAGGTCGCAGCATCCGACGCGTACGCACGCACGGTGCTGCTTCCCGGCGGGCCGGCCTGGTTCCGGGTGACGCGGCACGACCCCGCCGACCGGATGCGCCTCGAGGCCCGGGTGAACCGGCTCAGTGACCTGCCCGCGCTCGTCGCGCGGGTGCGGCGGCTGTTCGACCTCGATGCCGACCCGCTCGCGATCGATGAGGCGCTCGGCGCCGTTCCCGAGCTCGGCGCGGCGGTCGCGGCGACGCCCGGCATCCGCGTCCCCGGCTGCATCGACCCGCACGAGATGCTGATCCGCGCCATGATCGGCCAGCAGATCAGCGTCGCCGCCGCCCGCACGGCGCTGTCCCGACTCACCGAGGAGCTGGGGGAGCGGGTCGAACCGCACGAGGGCACCGACCGCCTGCTGCCGACCATGACCGCGATCGCCGAGCACGGAGCCGAAGTGCTGCGCGGTCCCGCAGCACGCATCCGCGCGATCACCGGCGCCGCCCGGGCGCTCGCGGACGGGTCGCTCGAACTCGGCACCGGCGACGACGCGGCGACGCAGCGCGCGGCGCTGCTCGCGATGCCCGGCATCGGCCCCTGGACCGCGGACTACGTGCGGATGCGCGTCACCGGCGACCCGGACGTACTGCTTCCCGGCGACGTGGCCGCCCGGGCCGGGGCGGCGAATCTCGGCATCCCGTCGGACGCGGCCGGCCTCGTCGCCTGGTCCGCCCGCACCGCGCCCTGGCGCAGCTACCTGACCGCGCACCTCTGGCGCGCGGTCCCGATCAAGATCCCCACGACACTCTCCACGATCCGAGGAGTCCTCGCATGAGCGCCACCATCCAGACCATCGACACCCCCGACGGACTGTTCACGATCCTCGCCGACGACGCGGGCGCCGTGCTCGCCTCCGGCTGGACCGCCGACCGCGACCGGATCCTCGGGCGCCTGCGGGCCGCTCCGGCGGACGTCGCCGTCGGCGAGACGGATGCCGCAGCGGCGGTGCGCGCGTACTACGCCGGCGACCTCGAGGCGATCGCCGCCGTCCCGGTGCGTCAGTCCGGCACCGCGATGCAGACCGCCGGGTGGGCGGCGCTGCGCCGCATCGACCCGGGGCATCCGTTGACCTACACGGAGTTCGCCGCCGCCCTCGGCTCTCCCGGGGCGGTGCGGGCGGCGGCATCCATCTGCGCACGCAATGCGCCGGCGCTGTTCGTGCCGTGCCACCGCGTGCTGCGCTCGGACGGCACCCTGGGCGGGTTCGCGTGGGGACTCGGGGTGAAGAACAGCCTGCTGCAGCGAGAGGCGACCGCCTGACTTCGAGCATTCGGGAATAGCCAGGCTTGCACCCAGCGTTCACCCAGGTATAGGCTGGAGGGCTGTCGCGTTCCATCGCTGGAACCGGCATCCGTGTCCCGCGAACCAAGGAGGAAGCCATGATTCTGACCGCCGCAGCTCAGCCGGTCTCAGCACTCCCGATCGTTCGCGGGCGCGCCGGGGCTTAGTTCTCCCGAGCCCCTCCGGCTGAGGCACCGCGCGCCGTCGATCGCGCCGGCCTTCTCTTGGCGTCCCCGCACGCCCGACTTCGTCGTCCTCGCGCTTGTCCACCGGCAGGCATCCGTCACCCACCCCACAAGGAACATGACTTCTTCGTCGTTGCAGAAACCACCTGATCGCCTGTCCACCCTGCGGGCGCTGATGCGCCTCTACCCGTTCGTGAAGCCGAAGCTCGGCCGCTTCATCGGCGGGTTCCTCGTCGCGCTCGCCGCGGCCCTCATGTCGCTGATCATCCCCCTCGTGCTGCAGGCGACCGTCGACGGACCGATCGCCGACGGGAACATCCCGATGATCGTGTGGGCGTCCATCGGCGTGCTCGTGCTCGGCGTCCTCGAGGCCGTGTTCGTGTACCTCCGCCGCGCGTTCGTGCTGACGCCCGGAACGGCGGTCGAGTACGAGATCCGGCAGAAGTTCTACCGCCGGCTCCAGCGGCTGCCGGTCGCCTTCCACGACCGCTGGCAGTCCGGCCAGCTGCTCAGCCGCATGATGCAGGACATCAACCTGATCCGCCGGTGGATCGTGTTCGGCCTGCTGCTGCTCATCGTCAACGTGCTGACGATCATCATCGGCTCCGCACTGCTGTTCCGGTGGCACTGGCTGCTCGGCGTGACCTTCCTGGCGGTGTCGATCCCGCTGTGGTGGTTCGGGTTCGACTTCGAGCGCAAGTACGGCGTGCTCGCCCGGCAGAGCCAGGACCAGGCCGGCGACCTCGCGACGGCCGTCGAGGAGAGCGTGCACGGCATCCGCGTGCTGAAGGCCTTCGGCCGCGGCGGACACGCCCTCGCGAAGTTCCGCCGTCAGGCGGAGAGCCTGCGCGCCACCGAGCTCGGCAAGGCGAAGGAGGTCGGCATCCTCTGGTTCTGGCTCGAGGTCATGCCGATGATCGCCTTCGCCATCTGCCTGCTCGAGGGCATCTGGCTGGTCAGCACGGGCGCGCTCACCGTCGGCGACCTGTTCGCGTTCTTCGCCATGGCGACGGCGCTGCGGTGGCCGATGGAGTCGCTCGGGTTCCTCTTCTCGTTCCTGGTGGATGCCCGGACCGCGACCGACCGCGTGTTCGACGTGCTCAACGAGGAGAACGACATCGTCGACCCGGAGCACCCGAAGACGATCGCCGCGCCCCGCGGCGAGCTGGCGTTCCGCGACGTCCGCTTCCGCTACCAGGACGCCAAGCCGCAGGAGCGCGACCTGCTCGACGGGGTCGACCTGGTGCTGCGCCCGGGCGAGACGATGGCGCTGGTCGGTCTCACCGGCAGCGGCAAGACGACCCTGACCACCCTCCCGACCCGTCTCTACGACGTGACCGGGGGAGCGGTCGAGCTCGACGGCGTCGACGTGCGCGACCTGCGCCTGGACGAGCTGCGCCGGCACATCTCGATGGCGTTCGAGGATGCCACGCTGTTCTCGGCGTCGGTGCGTGAGAACGTGCTGCTCGGCCGCGACGACCTCGAACTCGGCAGTCCCGAAGCGGAGGCCGTGCTCGAGGAGGCGCTGCAGGTGGCCCAGGCGCACTTCGCCTACGACCTGCCCGACGGACTCGACACGACAGTGGGCGAGGAAGGCCTGTCACTGTCCGGCGGACAGCGGCAGCGTCTCGCGCTGGCCCGTGCCGTGGCCGCCAAGCCCGCCGTGCTGGTGCTCGACGACCCCCTGTCGGCGCTCGACGTCGACACCGAGGCGCTCGTCGAAGCCGCGCTGCGGCGCGTGCTGGCCACCACCACGGCGCTGATCATCGCGCACCGTCCCTCGACGGTCGCGCTCGCCGACCGCGTGGCGGTGCTCCAGGACGGCCGAGTGGTCGCGGTGGGCACGCACAGCGAGCTGCTGGCATCCAGCGACCACTACCGGCACGTGATCTCGAGCCTCGAGGCCGAGCAGGCGGACCGGCATCCGGCCCTTCGACAGGCTCAGGGACCGGAATCGGATGAGACAGAACTGGAGGTGACCCGATGAGCGACATCCAGGGCACGGCGGGCGAAGACCGCCACATCTACACCAAGGCGGAGAGCCGCATCATCCGGCGCCGCTCCATGCGGCTGCTCGGCACGCTGCTGCACCCGCTCCGCCGGCTCATGGCGCTGTCGATCGTCGTGATCGTGGTCTCCACCGGCCTGCGGGTGCTGGGGCCGGCGCTGATCGCCTACGGCATCAACACGGCGCTGCCGCAGGCCGTGAACGCCGCGGATTGGATGCCGGCCTTCGGCGTCACGGCGGTGTACCTCGTCTCAGGCATCGTCGGGGCGCTCCTCATCGGCTGGTTCGTGGTGCTGTCGGCGAAGCTGACCCAGGCGATCCTGATGGATCTGCGCACCCGGATCTTCCGGCACACGCAGCTGCTCAGCCTGCAGTTCCACGAGTCGTACACGTCGGGCCGCATCATCTCGCGGCAGACGAGCGACCTCGAGTCGATCCGAGAGCTGCTCGACGGCGGGCTGAACCAGCTCGTCCAGGGCGCCCTGTACGGCGTGTTCACGCTCGTCGCGCTGTTCCTGCTCGACTGGCAGTCCGGCCTGGTGCTGCTCGCGATGGGCATCCCGCTGGCGTTCCTGATGCGCTGGTTCTACCTGCAGTCGCAGAAGGGCTACCGGGAGTCCCGCGTGGTCTCGGCACGGCTCATCGTCCAGTTCGTCGAGACGATGACCGGCATCCGCGCGGTCAAGGCGTTCCGCAAGGAGAAGCGCAACGACGTCGAGTTCGGCGACATCTCGGCCGAGTACCGGCGGGTGAACCTGTGGCTGGTGAAGCTGTACGGCATCTTCGACCCGGGCCTCATCCTGCTCGCGAACATCACCATGTCGGTGGTGCTCGTGTGGGGCGCGATCCGCGTCGTGAACGGGGGCCTCCTCATCGGTACGCTGCTGGCCGCCGTGCTGTACGTGCGCAACTTCTTCAGTCCGCTGGAGGAGGTCGCGATGTTCCTCAACTCGTACCAGTCCGCCACGGCGGCGCTCGAGAAGGTGTCCGGCGTGCTCGAGGAGCAGCCGTCGGTGCCGGAGCCGGCCGAGCCGGTGGCGCTTCCGGACGCCCGCGGTCATCTGCTCTTCGACGATGTGCAGTTCGCGTACGGCAACGGGCGGGTCATCCTGCCCGACTTCACGCTCGACATGCCCGCGGGGCAGACGATCGCGCTCGTCGGCACGACGGGTGCGGGCAAGTCGACCCTCGCCAAGCTGGTGTCGCGGTTCTACGACCCGACGCGCGGCTCGGTGCAGCTCGACGGCGTGGATCTGCGCGAGCTGTCGTCGTCGGACCTGCGCCGCGCGATCGTGATGGTCACGCAGGAGGCGTACCTGTTCTCCGGCACGGTCGCCGACAACATCGCGCTCGGCAAACCCGACGCCACCCTGGACGAGATCCAGGCGGCCGCGCGCGCGGTCGGCGCCGACGGATTCATCCGGGCGCTGCCGGACGGGTACGACACCGACGTGAACAAGCGCGGCGGCCGCGTCTCGGCGGGGCAGCGTCAGCTGATCTCGTTCGCCCGCGCGTTCCTCGCCGATCCGGCGGTGCTCATCCTCGACGAGGCGACGGCATCCCTGGACATCCCGTCCGAGCGACAGATCCAGGAGGCGCTGCAGACCCTGCTCGCCGACCGCACCGCGATCATCATCGCGCACCGTCTGTCGACGGTCGCGATCGCCGATCGCGTCCTGGTCATGGAGCACGGCCGCATCATCGAGGACGACGCCCCCGACGCCCTCATCGCGGGCACGGGCAAGTTCGCCCAGCTGCACAGCGCCTGGCGCCAGTCGCTGGTGTAACCGCGGGGTTGCTCAGCGCTCAGCTCACACCGAGCTGGGCGCTGAGCACCATGACGGCGGCGCCGCGCAGCACGATGTCGGGGCCCTGACCGGTCATCCGCACACGGATGTCGTCGTGGAAGACGGGCAGGGTGCGGGCTCGCAGGGTCGCCCGGGTCTGGTCGGCGATGGTGCCCGCGAGGAGCTCGGGAGGACCGGCGAGCACCACCTCGGAGAGATCCAGCGCACCCACGACGGGAGCCAGGGCGATGCCGAGGCGCTCGCCGGCATCCCGCAGGACGCCCTCGCGGGATGCCTCGTCGACGCCCGCCAGCCGCGCGGTCAGCGCCGGCACCGACAGCCACGCTTCGAGGCAGCCGCTCTTGCCGCACGAGCACCGCGGCCCGCCGTCGGTGCCCACCGTGACGTGCCCGATCTCACCCGCGGTGTGCCGGGCCCCGACCAGCGGCTGCCCGCCGGCGAGAAGGCCCGAGCCGACGCCGAGGCCGACCTTCACCAGCATCACGTCGTCCCGGGCGCCGCCGAACGTGTATTCGGCGAGCACGGCGGCGTTGGCGTCGTTGGCGACGGTGACCGGCAGGTGCAGCGCCTCGGTGAGGATGCCGTCGAGGTCGATGTCGGTCCAGCCGAAGTTCGGCGCGGTCAGCACCACCCCGGCGTCGTCGACCACACCGGGGGTGCCGACGCCGACGCCGAGCACGGGGGTCTCGGACAGGGCGACCAGGTCGCGGGCCAGTTCGACGACCGCGTCGATGCGGTCTCCGGCCGAGTGCGGCTGCGGCACGGCTGCCCGGGCGACGATCTCGCCGCTCAGGGTCAGCACCGCGCCGGTGAACTCTCCCGCGCCGGACAGGTCGATCCCGACGATGCGGTGCGCATCGTGCGCGAGGTCGACGACCATCGCCGGTTTGCCCGGGCGCGGAGCGGTGCGCTCGCCGGTCTCGATGACGTATCCGTCGTCCATGAGCTCGGCGACGAGGTCGGAGATGGACACCCGGGTGAGTTCGGTGGCGCGGGCGAGGTCGGCCCGGCTCATGCCTCCGCCGTGGAAGAGCGTCTGCAGCACCAGGGACCGGTTGTGTGCACGGGCCTGCTCGGGCAGCACCTTCCCGCCCCGGCGCAGAGGTCTTCCGGCCTCGAACGGCGACTGATCCATTGACCGCCCATCTGTGACCGTACTGTTGTGCGGCCTGGTAGGAGAGAGGTCCGCGGATCCAATATCATAGTAGAACGCGCACTTTGGGGGAGTGACACACGCATGACGCATGATTCGGGGAGCCATACCGACGACACCACGCCGCTCGGTGGCGATGTGACCTATGCCTGGGCGCCGGCGACTCCGCCGAAGCGCAAGCGGCATCTGGGCTGGTGGATCGGCACGCCGGTGGCCGTTCTCCTGGTCGCGGCGATCACGTCCTCTCTCGTTCTCATCGCCCCCGGCACCGCCGTCGCCGGCGTTCCGGTCGGCGGCATGACCGCCGGCGCCGCCGCGCAGGCGATCCAGCAGAAGCTGTCGCAGACCACGATCGAGGTCGCCGGGCCCAACGGCAACGTGTCGCTCACCGGCGCCGATCTGGGTGCCACGGTCGACGCCGAGACGCTCGCGAAGTCCGCCTACGACGCCCACCCGATGTGGAAGGTCGGCTCCTGGTTCGCCGAGGTGAAGGATGCCACGGTGACCCTGAACCCGGCCACGGCCGAGGCGGCTTTGCACAAGGTCGCACCGTCGCTGTTCGCCGACCCGCGCAACGCCACCGTCGCCTACAACGCGGATGCCGCGAAGTACGTCGTCACTCCCGCGGTCGCCGGCAAGGGCGTCGAGCTGGCCTCGGTGGCCGCAGCGCTCAAGCAGTCCTTCGTCACCGGCAAGACGGCCAGCCCTGTCGCCATCACGGGCGTCACGGTGCCGGCCGCCACGTCGACGGCCACGGCCAAGCAGGTCGCGGTGAAGCTGAACGCCGTGCTCGACATGGGCGGCTTCTACGTCGGCTCCGAGCGCGTGGTCCCGGTCTCACCGGCGACGATGGCGTCATGGCTGACGATCACGACCGACGTCGACGGCAAGATCTCCGTCTCGGCGGATGCCGCCAAGATCCAGAAGGCGGTGCCCACCGCCGCGCAGATCGATCAGACGGTGCGCAACGGCAGCGCGATCGCCGACAGCGAGGGCAGCATTCTTCGGGTCGAGACGCCCACGCAGGACGGCCGCACCCTCGGCGACACGTCGAAGGTGGCCGAACAGTTCGCCGCGCAGCTCGAGAAGGGCGACGGCGCGTACAAGCTGCCGGTGACCGTCGTGCCGGGCAAGACCACCAAGATCGTCCGTCAGCTCGAGGTGAACCTCACCGAGCAGCGCGTCTACCTGAAGCAGGACGGCAAGGTCGTCGATTCCTGGCTGGTCTCCTCGGGGCACGACATCACCCCGACCTTCACCGGGCACTACCGCGTCTACGTGCACCTGCCGGTGCAGACCATGCGCGGGCTGAACGTCGACGGCACCAAGTACACCACGCCGGACGTCCCGTGGATCATGTACTTCAACGGCGGCGAGGGCTTCCACGGCGTGTACTGGCACAACAACTGGGGCCACAAGATGAGTCACGGCTGCGTCGGGATGCCGATCTCCCGCGCCAAGCAGCTCTACGACTGGTCGCCCGACAACATCGAGGTCTGGGTTCACAACTGAATCCGGCCCGCCGCGTGTCGGCGCTGAGCGCTAGCCTGGACGCATGACTGAGCTTCGCCTGGAGGAACTGTCCGCCTCGACCATCGTGGCGGTCAACAAGATGTCGCTGAAGCCCGGCCAGGAGGGGTTCCTCTCCCCGGTCAGCTACGGGGTCGCGGCGACGGTCGTGAACCCGGCGACGTCGTGGCAGCGGGTGGCGCTCGACGGAGACGACGTGGTCGGCTTCGTGAGCGCCAACTTCGACGGCGACGTGCTCGAGGAGCACTTCCAGTCGGTGCTCTGGCGCATCAACGTCGACGCCGACGAGCAGGGTCGCGGCGTCGGGCGCTTCCTCATCGACGGGCTGCTCGCCGAGGCGCGCGAGCGCGGCGTCGATCACGTGAACGTGATCTACGAGGCCGGCGAAGAGGGGCCCGAGGCGTTCTTCACCGCGGTCGGCTTCACGCCCGTCGGGGAGACCGAGTACGGCGAGGTCATCGCGCAGATCCGCCTGTGACCGACGCCTGAAGCAGGTTGTTCCACGGATCGTCGAAGCTCACCGTGCGTCCGTCGTCGCGCACCTGGAAGCCGTGGTGCCGCAGACGCTCCTGCAGGGCGCCGAGGGAGTCGGCATCCGGCAGGGCCAGGTCGACGCGGCCGAGGCCGAGGGCGGGCATCCGCGGCCCGGCGCCGCGGGACTCCCACACGTTCATCGCCATGTGATGGTGGTATCCGCCCGCGCTGACGAACAGGGCGGTGTTGCCGAGCGACGCCGTCGTGTCGAAGCCGAGCGCGTCGACGTAGAACGCCTTCGCCGTGGCGACGTCGCCCACGGACAGGTGCACGTGGCCGACGGTGGCCGCGTCGTGCGCGGTCGCCCCGTCGACGATCTCCTCGGTGAGGTGCTCGGTGAGGAACGCGTTCGGGTCGAGGTACAGGGTCGCCATCTCGACCTGCCCGTGGGTCCACGACCACTCGGTGCGGGCGCGGTCCCAGTACAGTTCGACGCCGTTGCCCTCCGGGTCGGTGAAGTAGAACGCCTGGCTGACGAGGTGGTCGGCGCTGCCGGTGAAGGTGCCCGGCGCGTTCTTGGCGACGGAGTACAGCGCCGCGGCGAGGGCCGCCTGCGACTCGAACAGGATGGCCGTGTGGTAGAGCCCGGCCGACCCCGGTGCGGCGTGCCGCAGCGCGGGCTCGTGGCGCAGGACGACGATGGGGTGCCCGGCACGGCCGAGCGTGACGGTGTCGCCCGCGGCATCCAGCACCTGCAGCGTCACGACATCGCGGTAGTACCGCGTCATGAGGTCGAGGTCACCGACGAGCAGCGTGACCGCGCCCATGCGCGTGTCGGCCGCGAGGCGATCAGCGGATGCGGGGACGAGCTGGCTCACGACCAGATTCTACGCGTCGACGGGGTCCCCGCCGAGGGCGCCGACCGCGGGGATCGGGCCGCCGTCGTCCGCCCCGGTCTTGCGCGCCCGGGCGACGGCGTTGCCCAGGTGGTAGATCAGCAGGGCCGCGCCCGCGCCGAGCACGATGCCGGTGAGCTGGAAGTTTCCCCACTGCATCGTGAAGTTCGCGATCGCGATGACCAGCGCCACCGCCGCGGTGTACTGGTTGACGGGCCGTGAGAAGTCCACGCGGTTGTCCACCCAGATCTTGATGCCGATGACACCGATGAGACCGTAGAGGGCCGTCGTGGCGCCACCGAGCACGCCGTGCGGAATGGTGTTGAAGACCGCTCCGATCTTGGGTGACATCGAGAGCAGGATGGCGACGGTGCCCGCGACCCAGTAGGCGGCCGTCGAGTAGACCCTGGTGGCCGCCATGACCCCGATGTTCTCGCCGTAGGTCGTCGTGCCCGAACCGCCGAAGGCACCCGCGACCGTCGTCGAGATGCCGTCGGCGAGGAGGGCGCGGCCGGTGAGCTTGTTGACCGCCGGGTCCGTCATGGTCGCGACGCCGCGCACGTGGCCGACGTTCTCAGCGATCAGAACCAGCACCACCGGGAGGAACATCGCGATGACGCTCCACGTCCCCGGCGTGGCGAAGTCGGGGAACTGAAATGTGGGCGGGCCGATCCACGCGGCGGCGTTCACCTTCGCAAAGTCCAGCTCGCCTTGGAGCGCTGCGGCGACATACCCGACGAGCACGCCGATGAAGATCGAGATGCGCCCGAGGAACCCGCGGAAAAGCACGCTGAACAGGATAATGGCGACCAGCGTGATCGATCCGGTGAGCGGGCCGTCTTTGAAGTTGCTCCACGCAGCGGGAGCGAGGTTCAAGCCGATGAGCGCGACGATCGCGCCGGCGACGACCGGTGGCATCAGCTTGTCGACCCAGCCCGTGCCGAGCACCTGCACGATCACGCCGACGAGTGCCAGCAGGATGCCGACCGACACGATGCCCGCGAGCGCCGATCCGGTTCCGGCGATTGCTGTCGCAGCGGTGATGGGTGCGATGAACGCGAACGACGAACCCAGATAGCTGGGCAGGCGGTTCTTCGTGATCAGCAGGAACAGGATCGTGCCGAAGCCGGAGAACAGCAGCGTTGTCGAGACCGGGAACTTCGTGATGCTCGGCACCAGGAACGTCGCGCCGAACATGGCGACGACGTGCTGCGCGCCGATCGCGATGGTCAGCGGCCAGGTGAGGCGTTCGCGGGGGTGGACGGCATCGCCGGGGCCGACGTGGCGGCCGTCTCCGTGCAGGGACCAGACAGGCATGCCTGCATGCTAGCTGAAAGAAGCCTGTGAGCGCAGAAACGCGCCGCCCCGAAATGGGACGACGCGTTTCGCGGACGGCGGCGGGTCAGGCCAGAGCGTCGATGATCGCGTTCAGCGTCGCGGACGGACGCATCACGGCCGAGACCTTCGCCTCGTCGGGGTGGTAGTAGCCGCCGATCTCGACGGGCTCGCCCTGCACCGCGATCAGCTCGGCGACGATCGCCTCTTCGGCATCCGCCAGCTGCTGCGCGACCGGCGCGAACACGGCGGCGAGGTCGGCATCCTCGGTCTGGCCGGCCAGCTCCTGCGCCCAGTACAGGGCGAGGTAGAAGTGGCTGCCGCGGTTGTCGATCGTGCCGAGCGCGCGGCCCGGGGACTTGTCGTTCTCCAGGAACGTGCCGGTGGCGCGGTCGAGCGTGTCGGCGAGCACCTGCGCCTTGGCGTTGCCGGTGAAGCCGGCGTAGTGCTCGAAGGATGCCGCCAGCGCGAAGAACTCGCCCAGCGAGTCCCAGCGCAGGTAGTCCTCGGCGAGCAGCTGCTGCACGTGCTTGGGTGCTGAGCCGCCGGCGCCCGTCTCGAAGAGCCCGCCGCCGGCCAGCAGCGGAACGATCGAGAGCATCTTGGCCGACGTGCCGACCTCGAGGATCGGGAACAGGTCGGTGTTGTAGTCGCGCAGCACGTTGCCGGTGACCGAGATGGTGTCTTCGCCGCGGCGCATGCGCTCCAGCGAGTAGCGGGTGGCCTCCGCCGGAGCGAGGATCTCGATGGTGAGGCCGTCGGTGTCGTGCTCGGCGAGGTACTCGCGCACCTTGGCGATGAGCGACGCGTCGTGCGCGCGGGTCTCGTCGAGCCAGAACACGGCGGGGGAGCCGGTGGCGCGGGCGCGGCTCACGGCGAGCTTGACCCAGTCGCGCACGGCGACGTCCTTGGTCTGCGTCGCGCGCCAGATGTCACCCGGGTTCACCGCGTGCTCGAGCACGACGTCGCCCGCCGCGGTGACGACCTGCACCGTGCCGGGAGCCTGGATCTCGAACGTCTTGTCGTGGCTGCCGTACTCCTCGGCCGCCTGCGCCATGAGGCCGACGTTCGGGACGGTGCCGATGGTGGCCGGGTCGAGCGGACCGTGCTCGATGACGTCCTCGATCACGGCCTGGTAGACCCCGGCGTAGGACGAGTCGGGGATGACCGCGAGGGTGTCGTCCTCGCCGCCGTCGGCGCCCCACAGCTTGCCGCCGTTGCGGATGAGGGCCGGCATCGAGGCGTCCACGATCACGTCGGAGGGCACGTGCAGGTTCGTGATGCCCCTGTCGGAGTTGACGTACGACAGGCGCGGGCCGCGGGCGAGGTCGGCGGTGATCGCGTCGACGACGTCGGTGCGGCCGGCGGCGGTCAGGCCGTCGAGGATGGATCCCAGGCCGTTGTTGGGCGTGAGTCCCTCGGACGCGATGACGTCGCCGTACCGGTCGAACACGTCGGCGAAGTAGGTCTTCACGACGTGGCCGAAGATGATCGGGTCGCTGACCTTCATCATGGTCGCCTTGAGGTGCACCGAGTAGAGCACGTCGTCGGCCGTGGCCTGCTCCAGCGTCTGCGCCAGGAACGCGTCGAGGGCGGCGGCGTCGAGGAACGTGGCATCCACGATCTCGCCGGGGAGCACCTTGAGGTTCTGCTTGAGCGGGGAGACCGTTCCGTCGGCTCCGACGTGCTGGATCGTGAGCACGTCGTCGTCGGGCGACACGTAGGACTTCTCGTTCGAGCGGAAGTCGTCGTGGCCCATGGTGGCGACGCGGGTCTTCGAGCCGTCCGCGAACGGCTTGTTGCGGTGCGGGTGCTTGCGCGCGTAGCTCTTCACCGACAGCGGCGCCCGGCGGTCGCTGTTGCCCTCGCGAAGCACCGGGTTGACCGCGGAGCCCTTGATGCGGTCGTAGCGCGCCTTGGCGTCCTTCTCGTCGGCGGTCTGCGGGTCGTCGGGGTAGGCCGGGATGTCGTAGCCCTGGGCCCGCAGCTCGGCGATCGCGGCCTTCAGCTGCGGGATGGATGCCGAGATGTTCGGCAGCTTGATGATGTTCGCCTCGGGCAGGGTGGCGAGGCCGCCGAGTTCGGCGAGGGCATCGCCCACCTGCTGCTCGGGCGTCAGGCTCTGCGGGAACGCCGCCAGGATGCGGGCCGCCAGCGAGATGTCGCGGGTGTCCAGCTGCACGCCCGCCTGCGCGGCGATGGCCTGCACCATCGGAAGGAACGACGCGGTCGCCAGCGCCGGAGCTTCGTCGGTGTGCGTGTAGATGATGGTGGATTCAGGCACAGAGGTCTCCCGTCAGGGGTTTTTCGCGGTGTCTTCAGTCTACCGGGCGCCGGGATTTGTCTCGACGTCGAGATATCTCATTGCGTTTCGACTCGGTCGCGCTGCGCGCGTCCTCGCTCAACGACCGGGGGTTCGAAGACCTTGCCCGGGTTCAGGATGCCGTCCGGGTCGAAGACCCGGGCGATGTCGCGCTGGAGGCGCCACTGGTCGTCGCCGAGCTCGGCGGCGAGCCACCGGCGCTTGAGGAGTCCGACGCCGTGTTCGCCGGTCAGCGTTCCGCCCAGGCGCAGGGCGGCGCGGAACAGGTCGTCCGCGGCATCCCACACGTGCTGCGGCACGTCCGCCCCGGTCTCGACCACGAAGTTCGGGTGCAGGTTGCCGTCGCCGGCGTGCGCCACGGTCGGGATGCGCACTCCGTATTCGCGCTCCACACGGGCGATCTCGTCGTACATGTCGGCGAGGCGGCTGCGCGGCACCGACACGTCTTCGATGAGGGTGGTGCCGAGGGTCTCCATCGCGGGATGCAGCGACCGGCGGATCGCGAGCAGCCGTTCGCCCTCGTCCGGGTCGTCCGTGACGAGCACGGCGCCGCCCGCGTCGCGGAGGATGCCGGCGATCGCCTCGGCCTCGGCGACCGACGCCGACCCGTCGGTCTGGATCGTCAGCTGCGCGGCGCCCGGCGGGGGCGTCTCGAGCCCGAGCAGCGCGTGCACGGCGGCGAGGCTGCCGGCATCCATCAGCTCCATGATCGCGGGCTGGACACCGGAGGCGGTGACCGCCGCCGACGCGGATGCCGCGGCCCGCACGTCGGGGAACATCGCCGTGATCGAGCACACCGGGCCGGACGGCAGCGGGCGCAGCTTGAGCGTCGCGCCGACGACCACGCCCAGGATGCCCTCGGACCCGATGAACAGAGACGTGAGGTCGAGACCGGTGACGCCCTTGACGCTGCGATGGCCGAGGTGCAGGAGGCGCCCGTCGGCGAGCACCACGTCCAGCGCCAGGACGGCGTCGCGCACCACGCCGTACTTCGCGCACAGCAGGCCGCCGGCACCGGTCGCGATGTTGCCGCCCACCGTCGAGATGGCGCGGCTGGCGGGATCCGGCGCCCACCACACGCCGTGCGGCCGGAGCGCCTCGTTGAGGTCGGCGTTCAGGATGCCGGGCTCGACGACCGCCAGCAGGTCGTCGGGGCGCACCTCGAGGATGCGGTCCATGGCGCCGAGCGACAGCGAGATCTCACCTGCGCCGGCGTTGGCGCCGCCGGCGAGGCCCGTTCCGGCGCCGCGTGTCACGACGGGGGTGCCGGTGGCCGTGGCGATGCGCATCACCGCCTGCACGTCGGCGACGGATTCGGCGCGCACCACGGCGAGCGGCGCGGCGTCGGCCGCGAAGCCGGACTTGTCGGCGCGGGCGGCATCCCGCGCGTCGGCCGACGTGTCGACACGGTCGCCGAGCTCGGCGCGAAGCCGGGCGACGACGTCGGGCGTGGTCATACGAAGCGGCGGCGTCCGGCGATGAGACCGGCCGTGACGGCGACGACCGCGAACCCGAGGCCGATCCACGTGAGCCCCATGCTCCACAGGCACACCGTGGCGCCCGCGTAGACGAGCAGCTCCACACCGGCGCGCACGAACGGGTGCACGTGCAGCACCGCGCGCGGCGAGACGAACAGCGCCCAGATCAGGAGGGCGAGGATCGGGGTGCCGAGGCCGAACACGATGTTCCACGGGAACGGCCACGCGGCGAAGCCCCAGAACGCGAACACGGCGAAGGCGAACAGCTCGCAGACGAAGGCGACGAGGTCGACCGCGCTGAGGGGCGGCCGGGTGCCGGCGGGCTGGGGGTCGGTCATGGATTCCAGTTTACGGCCGGTGCCGGCGCCTCCGCGTCGCCGCCGTTCCGGGTGGAATCGGCGACGAGGGCGGCGCAGTTGCGCACCAGCAGGATGATCCACGAGAACACCAGCGCCCCCGCGATGAGCTCCACCGCGGTGAGCGTGTAGAAGCCGACGGCGAAGAAGACGCCGGCGACGACCACGACCGCGACGAACAGGTAGCCGACCAGGCGGAACGCCCGCGCGAGGCCGGGGATCCACGAGTGCACCCGGAAGACGGTGATCGCGAAGACGACGGCCATGCCGGTCGCCACGGTGTTGTGGATCGCGAGGAACTCGTCGACCGGGAAGACCCCGACGCACGCGAGGAAGATGCCGATGACCACTAGCGCGACCCGGGTGCGCTGCACGCCCTCCGGGTTGGTGGTGGGGACCCCGCGGGTGGCGAGGCGGGCGAGCGCCGTGACGAGGATGCCCGACACGATCAGCGAGATGTTGAACGCCCACGACGAGAAGTCGTTGTTCATGCCCAGCGCGCTGAGGTTCTCCTTCCACCACTGCGGGTCGCTCGCGGTGAGGGCGCTCGTGATGACGCCCTCGACGAGGAAGACGGCCAGCACCGCCGCCAGCGACGACAGGGTCATCTCGGCGGCGAGGTAGAACGTGAAGTATGCCGCGATCGCGGCGGTCGCCCCGGAGAGCACCAGCACCGAGAACCCGAACACCGTGGCGCCCTGGAACGACTGCTCCATGATGCCGGCGAGCAGCGTCAGGGTGAGGATGACGATGACCGCCAGGGCGAAGGCGAGCGCGACGACGTCCACGACGTCGAAGAACCCGATGCGGCCGGCGCGGGTGCGCTCGCGCACCACGTAGCGGGCGCCGAGGACGGCGAGGGCGGTCGCGACGCCGGAGGCGACGGCGGCGTACTCGCCGACCGAGCCCGGACCCGAGATGGGGGCCGGCTCGAAGCGGAAGACGAAGATCGCCACGACCGCGACGAACACGAACGCCGTCACGCCGACGCCGAGCGCCAGTGATTCGATCGAGCGTGCGCTGGGGCGGGAGGCGAGGGTGCCGAACACCCGGGCGACAGGCGGGGCGGCGGGGGAATTCGCGGTCACGGCACTGACACTAGCGGCTGCGGGCTACGGTGTGGGGATCCGGATTCCGGCGGCCTTCCAGCGGGAGATCAGCGCCGCCGTGCGCGCTTCGAAACCGGCCGCGTCGTGTGCGCCGGCCGGGCTCCATGCGATCTCCGCGATCGCGCCGATGCGCGGGAACGCGAGCTGCTCGATGTCGGCGAGGTCGCGGGCGGTCTCGGACCACAGCGGCGCCTCCACGCCGAGGATCCGATCCGGGTCCACCCCGTCGAGGATCGCGGTCGGCTCCCAGCCGTAGGCGTCCTGCATCGTGGTGACGCCCTTGGCCCAGGTGAGCCCGAGCGGCGAGTCGGCGTCGAACTTCATGTCCAGGTACGCGACGTCGGCGGGCGACATGATGAGGCCGCCGCGGGAGCCGAACGCGCGGGCCGGGGCATCCTGACCCGGCTCCGGCTGCACGTAGTTCCAGTACTGGCCGACCGTCGCGGGATGGAGGCCGGCGGCGGCCCCCGCTTCGTGCCAGGCCACCGGGGTCTTGCCGGTGGCGGCGACGATCGCGGTGACCTTCTCGAGGAAGACCGCGTAGTCGGCGGGATCCGTGCCGTGGCACTCGTCGCCGCCGACGTGCAGGTACGGGCCCGGGGTGATCCGGGCGAGCTCGGTGAACACGTCGCTGAGGAACCGATCGACCTCGGGGTCGTCGTGCTTGAGGGACGAGAAGCCGACCGCCCACCCGGTGTAGGGGTGTCCGGGCAGGGGGAGCCCCCCGCCGAAGGTCTCGACGGTCTCCAGCACCAGGTCCGAGATCACCGGGTCGGCGGCGAGCTCCGGGTAGGCCAGTCCGACCGCGTGGGTGTGCCCGGGAACGTCGATCTCGGGGACGACGGTCACGTGGCGGGATGCCGCATGCTCGAGGATCTCTGTCCAGTCCTCCCGCGTGTAGTGCCCGCCCGGGTCGCCCAGCGCGCTGGTCGTGGAGGCCTTCTCGACCAGTGCGGGGCGGGAGTCCAGCGCGAGGCGCCAGCCCTGGTCGTCGGTGAGGTGCAGGTGCAGGTGGTTGAACTTGAGCGAGGCGGCGTGGTCGATGTACGTCTTCACCGTCTCGACCGGCTGGAAGTGGCGGGCCACGTCGAGCATCACGCCGCGGTAGGCGAAGCGCGGGGCATCCTCGATGACCACCGCGGGGTACTCGCCGTCGTGCTCCAGCTGCGCGAGGGTCTGCCGGGCGTAGAAGGCGCCGGCGGGGCCGCCGGCCATGATCTGGATGCCGCGCTCGGTGATGCGCAGCATGTACGCCTCCGGGCCGCCGGCGGCGGCATCCACCGTCACCGTGAGGTGCAGGTCGGACGGATCGGCCGGTCGGTACGGCGCGGCACCCTCGGTGAGCGTCACGGAGGCGGGCAGGGGGATGAGCGGCAGCGGCGACGCAGACATGTGAGGAAGCCTAACAAACGGGGATCGGGTTACTCAGCGCTGCGCCGCGGTCAGGAACCTCTTCACGATCGGACCGGCGGTGTCGGCGCCGCTGTGGCCGGTGTCGACGAACACGGCCACGGCCAGGTCGCCCTGGGCGGCGACCATCCAGGCGTGCACCTGCGTCTTTCCGCCCTGTTCGAACTCGGCGGTGCCGGTCTTCGCGATGACGGGCGCGCCGGGCACGGTCTTCAGGCCGACGGCGGTGCCGTCCAGCACCGGCTGCCGGAAGATGAGCCGCAGCTGCGCGGCTTCGGCCGCGGTCAACGGCTTCACCTCGCTCGGCACGGTGGCCGGCTGCGACGGCAGGAGGCCGGCCACGACGGTGTGACCCGCTTGGATCGAGGCGATGCCGGCGGCCATCGCCAGCGGGGAGGCGAGCACCTTGCCCTGCCCGATCACGGCGGCGGCGGCCTCGGTGGCGGATCCTCCCGCGGGAATCCGCCCCGGGAAGCTGTCCACCCCCGGTGTCCGGCCGATGCCGAATCCCAGGGTCTGCGCAGCGGAGGTGACGTCTCCCAGCTTGTCGCGGGCGTTGATCATGGCGGTGTTGCACGAGTGGCCGATCGCCGTCTTCAGCGGGATCCTGCCGATCGCCGACGCGGGATAGTCGGCGTCGTTCACGAAGGTGTAGCCGTCGACGACGGCCTTCGCCGTGCAGTCGACCGTCGAGTCGGCGGTGAGGCCCGCCCGCAGCAGCGCGAGCGTGTCGAACATCTTGAAGGTCGAGCCGGGCGGCACCTGTCCGTTCAGGGCCGCGTCGAACGAGCCGGTGCCGGGGCCGTTCGCCGCGGCGAGGATCGCGCCGTCACTGGGGCGCAGCGCCACCAGGGCGCTCGCCGGGCCGATGTCGTGCAGCGCCGCCTCGGCGATGGTCTGCAGGTGTTCGTCGAGCGTCGTCTTCAGCGGTTCACCGGGCTTGGGCTGTGCCGTGAACAGATCGGTCGCGTCGCCGCTCTCGGGCACCAGGCTGATCGTCACGCCGGGGGTTCCGCGCAGCTGACCGTCATAGCGCTGTTCCAGGCCGCTGAGCCCGACGGAGTCCGTGGACGTGTAGATGCCCGGGTGCTTCTGCATGATCTCGGCGGTGACCGGGCCGACCGTGCCGAGCACCGGACCGGCGAAGCCGCGCGCAGGCCCGAGCTGGCGGGAGCCGGGGACCGCGAGGGCGCCCGGGATGCCGGACAGGTCCGCCGCGGATGCGGGGACCTCGGCCTTCCGGTAGGTGATCGCCTCGACGAACTGCTGGGCGCCACCGGACTTCACGCTCGCGACGAAGCCTTTCGCATCGACCCCGACGAGCTTTGCCAGCGCCGCCGCGGATGTCGCCGCCACGGCCGGCGTCACCTTGCTCTTGTCGATGCCGAAGGTGACGACCGGGCGGTCGGTGATCAGTGCCGTGCCGTCCGCACCGAGGATGTCCGCACGCGGTGGCGCCTGGGTCGCGCGCCGCAGCACGCCACCGGCGACGAGGCTCGGCTCGACGACGGAGGGAGCCCAGTCGACGGACCACGTGCCGCCCTTCTTGGTGCTTCGGACCGTGGACGTGTACGTCCAGTTCTCCGTGCCGGCCACCGGCCAGCTCCAGCGGATGCGGGAGGTCGCGTGGTCGTCCTCGACCTTCGGGGCCGAGATCTCGACCGTCGGCGTGATCTTGCCGAGGCCCGCGACGATGGCGGAGTACTCCGTGCCCGCCTGCTTCGCCGTCGCACCGGCGAGGCGCACGTGGCTGAAGTCGCCGGACACCAGCGCGCTGCGGAGAGCGGCCGTGTCGGGCTGGTCCGCAGCGCTGCACCCGGACAGCGTCGCCGCGAGGGCGACCGCCACCACCCCGCCGACGAGAGGGCGAAGCCGGTTGCGCTGTGAATCCGTCCGCATACAGCCAATCCTGTGGGATCCCGGACGGGGTTTCCGGCATCCGGATCCGCTAGGCTCGTCGTGTCGCGACTGGCGTTGAGGTGGCTTACCACCGGGGAGCGACCGACACGGCATTCGACCGCACGCCTGGGCCGAAGCGACACCCTCGACTCACTCGAACCGCCCGCCGTGAAGGGACACCCATGACCGACCAGTTCTTCAACGCCCCGCTCGCCGAAGTCGATCCCGAGATCGCCGAGGTGCTCGACCGGGAGCTCAAGCGCCAGCAGACGTTCCTCGAGATGATCGCCTCCGAGAACTTCGTGCCCGTGTCGGTGCTGCAGTCGCAGGGCTCGGTGCTGACCAACAAGTACGCCGAGGGCTATCCGGGGCGCCGCTACTACGGCGGCTGCGAAGAGGTCGACGTCGCCGAAGAACTCGCGATCGCCCGCGCCAAGGCGCTGTTCGGCGCCGAGTTCGCCAACGTCCAACCGCACTCCGGGGCATCCGCGAACGCGGCCGTGCTGCACGCGATCGCGCGGCCCGGCGACAAGCTGCTGGGCCTCTCGCTCGACCAGGGCGGCCACCTGACCCACGGCATGAAGATCAACTTCTCCGGCCGGCTCTACAACATCGTCGCGTACGGCGTCGACCCGCAGACCTCGATCATCGACATGGACGAGGTCGAGCGCCTCGCCGAGGAGCACCAGCCCGACGTCATCATCGCCGGCTGGTCGGCCTACCCCCGCCAGCTCGACTTCGCGCGGTTCCGTCAGATCGCCGACAAGGTGGGCGCGATCCTCTGGGTCGACATGGCCCACTTCGCCGGACTCGTCGCCGCCGGCCTGCACCCGAACCCGGTGCCGCACGCGCACGTCGTCTCCTCGACGGTGCACAAGACCATCGGCGGTCCCCGTTCGGGCTTCATCCTCACCAATGACGCCGACATCGCGAAGAAGATCAACTCGGCCGTGTTCCCGGGCCAGCAGGGCGGTCCGCTCATGCACGTGATCGCCGCCAAGGCGACCGCGTTCAAGCTCGCCGCGACCCCCGAGTTCAAGGAGCGCCAGGAGCGCGTGCTGCGCGGCGCCGCGATCCTCGCCGACCGCCTCTCGCAGCAGGACGTCGCGGATGCCGGCATCACCGTGCGCTCCGGCGGCACCGACGTGCACCTCGTGCTCGTGGACCTCCGCGACGCCGAGATCGACGGCAAGCAGGCCGAAGACCTGCTGCACGACATCCACATCACCGTGAACCGCAACGCGGTCCCGAACGACCCGCGGCCGCCGATGGTGACCTCGGGCCTGCGCATCGGCACCCCGGCCCTGGCGACGCGCGGATTCGGCGACGCCGAGTTCACCGAGGTCGCCGACGTGATCGCCCTGGCCCTGCAGCCGGGTGCCGACGTCGAGGCGCTGCGCGCTCGCGTCGACGCGCTCGCCGAGGCCTTCCCGCTGTACCCGGACCTGCAGCAGTGACCGCTCAGGTCCTCGACGGCCGGGCGGCATCCGCGGCGATCAAGGCGGAGCTGACCGAACGGGTCGCGGCGCTGCGGGAGCGCGGCGTCGTGCCCGGGATCGCGACGGTGCTGGTCGGGGCCGACCCGGCCTCCCAGCTGTACGTGGGGATGAAGCACCGGCAGTCCGAGGCGGTCGGGATGAACTCGATCCAGCGCGAGCTGCCCGCCGACGCCACCCAGGCGGAGGTCGAGGCGGTGATCGACGAGCTCAACGCCGATCCGGCCTGCCACGGGTACATCGTGCAGCTGCCCCTCCCGAAGCACCTCGACACCGATGCGATCCTGGAGCGGATCGACCCCGCCAAGGATGCCGACGGGCTGCACCCGACGAATCTCGGCCGCCTGGTGCTGAACGTGAACGGGCCGATCACGACGCCGCTGCCGTGCACCCCGCGCGGGGTGATCGAGCTGCTGCTGCGCAATGACTACGACCTGCACGGCAAGCACGTGGTCGTCGTCGGGCGCGGCGTCACGATCGGCCGGTCGATCGGGCTGATCCTGACCCGGCGCGCCATCAACGCGACGGTGACCCTCACGCACACCGGCACGGTGGACATGCCCTTCTATCTGCGACAGGCCGACGTCATCGTCGCCGCAGCCGGGGTGAAGCACCTGATCCGCGCCGAGGACGTGAAGCCCGGTGCGGCGGTGCTGGATGTCGGCGTCACCCGCGAACCGGGTGTCGACGGCGGCAAGGACCGCGTGTTCGGCGACGTGCACCCGGACGTCGCCGACGTCGCCGGGTGGATCTCGCCGAACCCGGGCGGAGTCGGTCCGATGACCGTCGCCCTGCTCATGACCAACGTCGTCGAAGCCGCCGAGCGGGCGGCCTCAGAACGGAGCGCCGCCTGATGACCGAACGCCTGCGCTGGGGCATCCTGGCCACCGGCTGGATCGCGGGGCAGCTGGCATCCGACCTGCGCGTCGCGGGGGTTCCCGTGACCGCGGTCGGTTCCCGCAGTCTCGAGAACGCGCAGGCGTTCGCGCAGGCGCACGGCATCCCGCGGGCGCACGGCAGCTACGAGGAGCTCGTGGCGGATCCCGACGTGGATGCCGTGTACGTCGCGACCCCGCACCCGATGCATGCCGAGAACGCCCTGCTGGCGCTGGATGCCGGCAAGCACGTGCTCGTCGAGAAGCCGTTCACGCTCACCGCCGACGAGGCGCGCCGGGTCGTGGACCGGGCCGCCGAGCGCGGACTCGTCGTGCTCGAGGCGATGTGGACGCGCTTCCTGCCGCACATGGTGCGCATTCGCGAACTGGTGCGCTCCGGCGCACTCGGCGAGCTGCGCACCGTGCAGGCCGACCACGGTCAGCGCCTGTCGGCCGATCCCGAGGGCCGGCTGCTGAACCCGGCGCTCGGCGGCGGCGCGCTGCTCGACCTCGGCATCTACCCCGTGTCGTTCGCGTGGGACGTCCTCGGTGCGCCCGACCGGGTGCTGGCCCTGTCCAGCCCGGCCGCGACCGGGGTGGATGCCTCCACCTCGATCGTGCTGGGATATCCGGGCGGGCAGCAGGCGGTGCTGCAGTGCGTGCTGGATGCCGCCTCCCCGGTGACGGCTGCGATCGTCGGCACCGAGGCGCGCATCGAGATCGGGTCCGGCTGGTACGGGCAGACGTCGTTCCGTCTGGTCGCCGCCGACGGCACCGTGCTCGAGGAGTTCGAGGAGCCGGTGCCGGGCAGCGGGCGTCAGCTGCAGGCTCTCGAGCTCGAACGGCTCGTGGCCGCCGGGCGGACGGCAGGAGACATCCTGCCGCCCGAGGAGTCCGTCGCGATCATGGGCACCCTCGACGAGGTGCGCCGTCAGATCGGACTCCGCTACCCGGGGGAGTGACCCTCAGCCGACGCCCTCGAGCGAGTCGGTCTCGGTGTTGCCGATGTTGCCGATCACCTCGGGGTGCTTGGCCCGCAGGCGCGCGAACCAGGCGACCGCGACGAGCATCGTCACCAGGAACAGGTACGGCATGATGTTCAGCGGGAACGCGGGCACCGGCCACACGTTCGCGAAGAACACGTACGCCATGCCCACGACGGCGATCGTCGCGCACAGCCAGACGAGCTTGTTGGACACCTTCAGCCGCTGGGTGTAGACGACGCAGGCGATGGCGACGAGCGCGTACGCGACCATGTAGCCGTACGTGCCGTACGTGTCGATCCACACCGTGATGTCCATCGGGTCGGCACCGAACGCGATCAGGATCACGTCGACG
Source organism: Microbacterium mangrovi (assembly GCF_000802305.1). Classification (GTDB taxonomy): domain Bacteria; phylum Actinomycetota; class Actinomycetes; order Actinomycetales; family Microbacteriaceae; genus Microbacterium; species Microbacterium mangrovi. Next base: position 383,813 of record NZ_JTDK01000001.1, read on the forward strand.
AGGATCGCGAGCGGCCCGGCGATCAGCAGCACGCGGTGCGGCGTGAGGTGCTGATCGTGGGTGCGGCCGAAGCGTTCCGGCACGACGCCTTCCTTGCCCATGACGTACACGATGCGCCCGACGACGTTCAGCGGTGCGACGACGACCGCGAAGAAGGATGCGCCGACACCGAGCGTCAGCACGGGCGTGAACCAGTCCGGCATCCCGATCTTGTGCGCGATGTCGCTGAGCGGGTTGGCGCTCGTGGCCAGGCTGTCGCCGAGGACGGCGATCTGCGTGTAGGCGGCGAAGACGTACAGGACGCCCACGACGAGCGCGCTCCACATGATCGCGCGCGGGATCGCCGTGTACGGGTTCTTCGCCTCGCGGCCGAGGGCGTCGGCGGACGAGAAGCCGACGAAGCCGAGGATGCCGAGCACCATGCCGGTGGCGACGCCCTGGAAAGTGGCGCCGTGCATGAACACCTGCGCGGGGTCCCAGGCGGCGGGGCCGGCCCAGACGAGCGCCAGGATCAGGAGGATCGTGATGATGGTCACCGAGATCAGCTCCAGCACCAGCGAGACGCGGGCGGACAGCCGGATGCCGCGGATCGTGAACAGGGTGGCGAGCCCGCCGACGACGATCGCGAGCACGATCTGCCAGAGCGACCCGCCGACCGGCAGCCCGATCTGCTGCAGGAACTGCTGCACGTACGACACGGAGCCGCCCAGGGACCCGGCGGCGATGCCCCAGCATCCGATCACGAGCGACGTGCCCGCCAGGTATGCGCCGGTCGGGCCGAGACCCTTGGCGACGTACGTGTAGAGCGATCCGGCGGATGCGTGGCGGCGCGCGAACACCACGACGCAGTAGCCGACGCTGAGGATCACGACGGTGGCGAGGGCGAACGAATAGATGGTGCCGTTGCCGGTGCCGACGAAGATGGCGGCGGCGGTGAAGGCGATGACGGCGCTGGGCGCGATGTTGGCGATGGCCTGAGCGGCGAGTTCGGGACCGCTCATGACACCGTGCCGGAGGCCGGCGTCGGTCTTCGGCGGCGCAGCGGCCGCGGTTCTCTCTGAGGTGGACATCATTGTTTCTCTCGTTGTTCGGGTGGGCGAGGGAGGAGGGGTCAGGGGATGAGGAGGGTGCGCAGCACCGACCCGGACTCGAGGTCGGCGAACGCCTCGGCCGCCTCGGAGAGCGGCCGGCGTCCGGAGATCAGCGGGTCGAGGCTGAGCTGGCCGTCCATGTAGCGGTCGACGAGCGCGGGGATGTCGATCGACGGGCGCACCGAGCCGTAGTTCGAACCGAGGATGCGCTGCTCGGCCTCGGCGAGCACGAGGGGCTCGAACGAGGCGCGCGAGCCGGTCGGCGGGAGACCGACGAGCACGGCGGCACCGCCGAGGCCGAGCATCCGGATCGCCTGCTCGGTGGTGGACGTGCGGCCGATGGCGTCGAACGCGTAGTCCACGCCGTCGGGGAGGAGGGCGAAGAGCTGTTCCACGACGTCGCCGTCGGAGGCGACGATGCAGTCGGTCGCGCCGAACTGGCGGGCGGCGTGCGTCTTCGCGGCCAGCACGTCGACGGCGACGATGCGCTCGGCACCGGCCATCCGCGCACCCTGGACCACGTTGAGCCCGACCCCGCCGCAGCCGATCACCGCGACCGTGGAGCCCGGCTCGACGGCGGCGGTGTTCAGCACGGCGCCGACGCCCGTCGCGACGGCGCAGCCGACGACCGCGACGACGTCGAGCGGGGCGTCGTCGCGCACCTTGATGGCGCCGGATGCCGGCACGACGACCTCTTCGGCGAACGACGAGACGCCGAGGTAGTGGTGCACGGTCTCGCCGTCGACCGACAGGCGGGAGGTGCCGTCGAACAGCACGCCCTGCGGGGCGACGACGGTCGCGACCTTCTGGCACTGCGCTTCGCGGCCGGCCCGGCAGTAGCGGCACTCGCCGCACGGAGGCACCCAGCTGAGCACGACGTGGTCGCCGACCGCGAGGGTGGTGACGCCCTCTCCGAGCTCGGTGACGACGCCGGAGCCCTCGTGGCCCATGACCATGGGGGCCGGGGCATCCCACTCGCCGCGCTTGACGTGCAGGTCGGAGTGGCAGACGCCGGCGGCGGCGATGCGGACGCGGACCTCGCCGGCGCGGGGCGCCTCGAGGTCGACGTCGGTGTAGGTGATCGGTGAGCCGGGCTCGGTGAAGACGACGGCGCGCATGAGGATCCTCTCTGAATCGCGCGGGAGGGACCACACGAATGTACGGCCGGACCGACGATCATTTCACTGTGAAAGTTGGTGGATTCGGTGGCTCGGGTTCACAACTTCGTACACTCGCTCCGTACACTTGCCGTGTGGTCAGGGATGTCGCATCGGTCGCTCGGGCGCTCGGAGGCGCGATCTCTCCCGGCGCCGTCGACCCCGCCGTGCCGGTGGATGCAGTCGTGGATCTCGCCGATCTCACGGTGATCGGCAACCCGATGTTCGCCACGCTCGTGGTCTGCGAGCGTGCCGGGCTGGTCGCGGCACTGGGGGACGGGGCCGCAGCGAGCGACCTGCTGCACGCGACGGTCGCGGTCTGCGCCGACGACGATGCCGCGTTGCGAGACGCGCTCGCGGGGGCGGGTGTCACCGCGATCCTCGGCACGCGCGACCCCGGCATCCTGCTGCGCCCGATGCTCGACGCCCTGCTCGCGGTGGATGCCGCCGCGGAGGATCGCCGGGTGATGACCGCGATGCGGGTGCTCACCCTCGCGGCCCGCCGCGGCGGGGTGCGCGGGGTCGTCGCGGAGCTCGCGCATCGCCTCGACGGGTGGGTGGTGCTGCTCGACCGGCACGGCGAGATGATCGCGACCTCGGGGGCAGGCAGCCTGCACATCAAGGATGCCGTCGCCAGTGCGCAGGGGAGCCCGGTGCGGATCCGTCATGGGGCGCTGCACGTGCACCCGGTCGGTCCCGGTGAGGACATCTCCGCCCGCCTGGTCGTGGCGCCCCGGCTGGATGCCGTGGCCCGCGGGCGCGAGCTCGGCTCGCAGGCGGCCGCGCTGCTCGACCTGCTGCTTCGCACCAACGACACCAGCGTGACCGAGCGGCTCGGGCGGGCGGCGATGATCGACGCGCTCCTCGGCGGCGGACCCGCCGCGGCCGCCCTGCTACGCGAGTGGGGCGTGCACGAGCGGACCCTCACCGGCTTCGCGCTGGAGCCGCGGTCGGGCAACGTCGACGGGGAGCGGCTGCTGAAGCACTGGCTGGAGGAGCTCGGTGCGCCGTACGTGTTCGCGACCGATCACGGCGTGCTGCACGGGTTCCTGCGCGACGACCACGTGGATCCGCTCGCCGAACGGGTGCAGGCGTACCCGTCGCCGCTCTTCCTGGGGCTCGGCACCTCTGCCGCGGTGCAGACCCTCGCCGGCACGGCGGACGAGGCCCGCCAGGCCCTGGCATCGGCGGAGGTCTCCGGCGACCGGGTGGTGCGCTATGCGGCGATTCCCACCGTGAGGCTGGTTCTGGCACGGCTCGGAACGCAGGATGCGGCATCCCTCACGCGCGTCCTCGATCCGCTGCGCGACGAGTCGGGGCGGCACGGGGAGCTGACGAACACCCTGCGCGTGTTCCTGCAGGGCAACGGCGCGTGGGGAACGGCGGCGACGCGTCTCGGGGTGCACCGGCAGACGCTGGCGAGCCGGATCGGCCGCGTCGAGGAGCTGACCGGGCTGTCGCTCGCGGACCCCGACGATCGCGCCGCCGCCTGGCTGGCGCTGCGCGCCCTCGACCGCTGACGCCCGGGGAATGACCCCTCAGCGGCGCGCCTCCACCGCCGCCAGGGCGTCCTGCGCCCCGCGGGTGGGGGCGACCCGCACGAGCCCGCGGTACAGCGCGACCAGCGCGTCGCGGTCGAGGATGCCGGTGCGCGCACGATCGCAGTGCACCGACTGGATGGCGGCCTCCAGCTGGAACCTTCCGCCGGGATGCTCCGGCGACGGCGGGCTGAGCCGGGATGCCCGGTGCAGCAGCGCCTCGCCCTCGGCGATGAGTTCGCGGTCCCAGAGGCCGGTGTCCTGCTCGTCGAGCGGCGGCCACGGCCGCTGGGCGCGGGCGGGGGCCCGGGACTGGGCGAGCGTCAGCAGCGCGGCGAGCCCCCACGCTTCGGCATCGGTCTCGAGCAGGGTGGCGGTGAGGACGGCGAGCCAGCGCGCTTCGTCGGCGATGGAGGTGCGCACCCGGTCGCCCTGGCCGAGCCAGTCGATCGCGTACGCGCCGTAGATCGCCTCGAGCACGGCGCTCGTGCGGGCGGGCATGTCGGCGCGGGTGGGGATCGCGAAGGGGATGCCGGCATCCCGGATCTTGCGCTTGGCGCGCACGAGCCGCTGCGCCATCGCGGCCGGGGCGACGTCGAACGCGGCGGCGATCTTCGCGGCCTCGAACCCGAGCACGGCCTGCAGCATGAGCGGGGTGCGCATGCCCGGATCGATCGCGGGGTGCGCGCACGCGAACATCAGCTCCAGCCGGCGGTCCGGGATCGTGTCGCCGACCTCCAGCAGCCGGTCGACGTCGGCGACGGCGCCGCGCGCGGTGTCGGGGTCGAGCGGCGCGGCCGTGCGGCGCGCGGCGGAGCCGAGCACGTCGCGCAGACGATTGCGTGCCACGGCGAGCAGCCATCCTTCGGGGTTGTCCGGCACGCCGGCCTCCGGCCACGTCCGAAGCGCCCGTTCCAGGGCGTCGGCGAGGCAGTCCTCGGCGAGCGGCAGGTCGCCGGTTCCGGATGCCAGCAGCGCCACGAGCCGGCCGTACGAGTCCCGCACCGCGCGCTGCGCGGCGGCCCGGGACTCGTCGGCCGTGCTCATCGGAGCGTCAGCGCACCGGCTGGGCGCCGTGCCAGGCGCCGTCCACATAGCGGGTGGCGACCGGGCGCACCTCGACGGCACCCCACGCGACAGAGGGTGCCTTCGTAGCCCAGGCGAGTGCGGCATCCAGGTCGTCGACCTCGATCACGAACGTGCCGCCGAGCTGTTCCTTCGTGTCGGCGAACGGGCCGTCCTGCACGACGAGCTCGCCGTCGCGGACGCGCACCGTGGTGGTCGCCGACGAGGGATGCAGCACCTCGGCGGACTGCAGGACGCCGGCGGCATCCAGCGCGGCCGCGTACTCGGCGAACGCGCGCATGCCCTCTTCGAGCGCCTCCGGGCCGAGGTCGTCGGCCGTCATCTCGGGGTACTGCAGCAGGAGTGTGTATCGCATGATCCGTCCTTCCGTACGGGTTGACGTGATGATGACGATCAAGGATGCCGCCGATCGACATCCTCCTCTTCCGCAAGCGGCCGAGCCAGAATATGCCAGATATGTCAGAATTGACACATGAAGACGATCAGTATCGCCGATCTGCGGCACGACCCGGGGCCCGCCTTGGATGCCGTGGCGAACGGCGACACCTATGTCGTCACGCGTTACCGCCGGCCGGTCGCGCGACTCGTGCCCGTCGATCGCTCCGCCCCGCCGTCCGGGCGCGAAGCCATGGAGATTCTGCGCTCCCTGGCGGCTGTCCCGGGCTGGGCCGAGGAGCTGCGTGCGCAGCGTGCAGAGATCGACAGCCAGATCTCCGACCCGTGGGACCCCGCTCGATGACCGCAGTGCTTCTGGACACCTCGATCGTCATCGCATCGGCCTCGGCGCACGAGGAGACGCCGGATCTGGCCGACTTCGAGTCCACTCGGATCAGCGCCCTGACATGGCACGAGCTGACGCTCGGTCTTCATCTCGCCCGCAACGTCGCCGAGTATCGCCGACGATCGCAGGCGCTGGCGGCGATGCGGTCCGGGTTCGGCGACGGCCTTCCGTATGACGACGCGTGCGTGTCGGCATCCGACCTGATCTTCGCACGCGTCGGCGAGCGCGGCGGCACACTTCGTGCCCACGCGTTCGACCGGATGATCGCCGCGACGGCCGTGGCCAACGGCCTCGCGCTCGTCACGCGGAACGCCGCCGACCTGCGCGGACTCGACGGGCTGCTCGAGGTCATCGAGCGCTGATCAGTACCCCGCGCGCTCCGTGTCGTCCGTGGCGGGGATGAACCGGGCGGCGAGGGCCTCGGACTGCCGCGCGAGGATCGAGACGTCGGCCGCCACCGCGACGAATGCGGCGCCGCCGGCCATGTACGCGTCGGCGGCGACCGGATCGAAGGCGTTCACGCCGACGGGCTTGCCGGCATCCCGCACCGCGTCGAACGTGCGCTGCACGGCGGCCAGCACATCCGGGTGCGTCTGCTGCCCGAGCACGCCGAGCGACGCCGCGAGGTCGGCGGGCCCGACGAAGATCCCGTCGACCCCGTCGACCGCGGCGATCTCGGCGGCGTGATCCACGGCATCCGCCGACTCGATCTGCACGATCAGCGACACGTGGGAGTCCGCGTCGCCGAGGTAGCCGTCCACGCGGTTCCAGCGGGCCGAGCGCGACAACGACGAGCCGACGCCGCGCCGGCCGTGCGGGGGATACCGCACCGACTCGACGAGCGCCTTCGCCTGCTCGGCGTTCGACACCATCGGCACGAGCACGGTCTGCGCGCCGACGTCGAGCACCTGCTTGAGGATGACGTCCTCGCCGAACGGCACCCGCACCACGGGAGTGACCGGGTACGCGGCGACGGCCTGCAGCTGCGCGAGCACCGACGGCAGGGTGTTGGCGGAGTGCTCCATGTCGATGAGCAGCCAGTCCGCCCCCGACCCGGCCAGGATCTCGGCGACCAGCGCCGACCCCGAACAGGCCCACAGGCCCACCAGGGGACGGTCGGTGGCGGCGATGTGCTCGCGCAGGGTCGGTTTCAGCTGAAGCGGCATGTGATGGTTCCCATCGGTCCGTAGTCGCAGAGCACGCTGTCGCCCTGCGACACCCACATCGGCCGGGTGAACGACCCGGCCAGGATGATCTCGCCCGCCTCCAGGCGGTCGCCGTGGTGGTGCATCTTGTTCGCCAGCCACGCGACGCCCGTCGCCGGGTGGTTGAGCACCGCCGCGGCGACGCCCGACTCCTCGATCGTCTCATTGCGGTACAGCAGAGCGGACACCCAGCGCAGGTCGATCTGGTCGGGCCGCATCGGGATGCCGCCCAGCACCATGCCGCCGTACGCCGCGTTGTCGCTGATCGTGTCGACGATCGTGCGGCCTTCGAGCTCGATGTGGGAGTTCAGGATCTCCAGCGCCGGCGTGACGTACTCGGTGGCCCGCAGCACGTCGAACAGCGTGCAGTGCGGGCCTTCGAGCGGCTCCTTGAGCACGAACGCCAGCTCGACCTCGATGCGCACGTTCGAGAACTGCGCGGTGTCGATCACGGCGCCGTTCTCGTACACGGTGTCGTCGAACATGACCCCGTAGTCGGGCTCGGAGATGCCCGTCGCCTGCTGCATCGCCTTGGACGTCAGCCCGATCTTGCGGCCCACGAGGCGACGGCCGGACGCCAGCATGGTCTCGCGCCACACCTTCTGGATGGCGTACGAGTCCTCGACGGCGGCATCCGGATACCGCGCCGTGATCCGTGGGATCACGCTGTGCGTGCGATCCGCTTCGGCGAGCTCGTCCGCGATCGCGGCGATGGTGTCTGGGGGGAGCATGGTGAAATCCTCTCGCGTTACCCCCGGTCGTTGAGCGAGCGAAGCGAGTCGAAACGCAGTGACCTCAAGCGGCAGATGCGTTTCGTCTCGGCCCTGGCGGGCCTCGCTCAACGACCGGGGTGGTCGACCGATGGGTTACAGCTGGTGCCCCAGCTTGTATTCGCCCTGCTTCCACTCCGGCATCTCCTCGTCGCCGGAGCGGGTGTAGCTGAAGCCGTCCGCGCCGATGGTCACGGCCATCTCGCTGGAGTCGGTGCGGGCCACGACCGGCTGCGGGTTGCCGTCCAGGTCGAGAACGAGGGAAGCATCCGTGTACCAGCTGGGCACGACCGGGTTGCCCCACCAGTCGCGGCGCTGGTTGTCGTGCACGTCCCACGTGATGACCGGGTTGTCGGGGTCGCCGGTGTAGTAGTCCTGCGTGTACACCTCGACGCGGTGCCCGTCGGGGTCACGGAGGTACAGGTAGAAGGCGTTCGAGACGCCGTGGCGTCCGGGGCCGCGCTCGATGGCGTCCGACCGACGGAGCGCTCCGAGCTTGTCGCAGATCGCGAGGATGTTGTGCTTCTCGTGCGTCGCGAAGCACACGTGGTGCATGCGCGGGCCGTCGCCGCCGGTCATCGCCGTGTCGTGCACGGTGGGCTTGCGCCGCATCCACGCCGCGTACACGGTGCCCTCGTCGTCCTGGATGTCCTCGGTGACGCGGAAGCCGAGGTCCTGCATGTAGCGGACCGCGCGCGGCACGTCGGGGGTGACCTGGTTGAAGTGGTCCAGGCGGACGAGCTCGCCGGGGATGTGCAGGTCGTAGCGCCACGACATCCGCTCGACGTGCGAGGCGCTGTAGAAGAACTCGTACGGGAAGCCCAGCGGGTCGACCACGCGCACCGAGTCGCCGATGCCCTTGGTGAAGCCGTCCGGGTTGCGGCGCACGTCGCAGCCGAGCTCCGTGTAGAAGGCGACGGCCCGATCGAGGTCCTCGGGGGTGCGCACGCGGTACGAGAACGCGGCGACCGCGGCCACCGGGCCCTTGCGCAGCACCAGGTTGTGGTGGATGAACTCCTCGGTGGAGCGCAGGTAGATCGCCTCGTCGTCCTCGGCGGTGACGTACAGGCCCAGCACGTCGACGTAGAACACGCGGGATGCCGCCAGGTCCGTGACGACGAGGTCCATGTACGCGCAGCGCAGCACGTCCGGCGGGGTGGCCTGCGGGGTCGGCACCGGGTTGTCGGTGCGGATCGGTGCCTCCTGGCTCACATAGAAGCCCGAGGAGGTGAGGGTCATGTCTTCGCGGTTGGTCATGTCAGCGTCCTTGCTCTCAGTTCCCGGGGTGTCAGTTCTTGCCGAAGGTCGGGTTGTGCACCTTGCCGAGGGTGATGTGCACGGCCTGCTGGTCGGTGTAGAAGTCGATCGAGCGGTAGCCGCCCTCGTGGCCGAGACCCGACGCCTTGACGCCGCCGAACGGGGTGCGCAGATCGCGCACGTTGTTGCTGTTCAGCCACACCATGCCCGCCTCGACGGACTGCGCGAAGTTGTGGGCGCGCTTGAGGTCGTTGGTCCACACGTAGGCGGCGAGGCCGTACTTCGTGTTGTTCGCCAGCGCGAGGGCCTCCTCGTCGGTGTCGAACGGGGTGATCGCGACCACCGGGCCGAAGATCTCCTCCTGGAAGATGCGGGCATCCGGCGACACGTCCGCGAACACCGTCGGCGCGACGAAGTTGCCGGTCTCGAACCCCTCGGGGCGGCCGCCGCCGGCGACGAGGCGGCCCTCCTCCTTGCCGAGCTCGACGTAGCTCATGACCTTCGCGTAGTGCTCGGGGTGCACGAGTGCGCCGACCTCGGTCTGCGGGTCGTGCGGGTACCCGACCCTGACGCGCTTCGCCTGCGCCGCGTAGCGCTCGACGAACTCGTCGTACACGTCGCGCTGCACGAGGATGCGGCTGCCCGCGGTGCAGCGCTCGCCGTTGAGCGAGAAGACGCCGAAGATGGTGGCGTCGATCGCGGCGTCCAGATCGGCGTCGGCGAACACGACGGCGGGGGACTTGCCGCCGAGCTCCATCGACAGGCCCTTGAGGTACGGCGCCGCGTTGCCGAAGATCAGCTGGCCGGTGCTCGACTCGCCGGTGAACGAGATGAGCGGCACGTCGGGGTGCTTGACGAGCGCGTCGCCGGCATCCTCGCCGAGGCCGTTGACGAGGTTGAAGACGCCCGTGGGCAGGCCCGCCTCCTCGAAGATGCCGGCCCAGAGGGATGCCGACAGCGGCGTGAACTCGGCGGGCTTCAGCACCACCGTGTTGCCGGTCGCGAGGGCCGGGCCGAGCTTCCACGACTCGAGCATGAACGGGGTGTTCCAGGGGGTGATGAGCCCGGCGACGCCGATCGGCTTGCGGTTGACGTAGTTGATCTGGCGGCCCGGGACCTTGAACGTGTCGTCGGCCTGCGCGACGATCAGGTCGGCGAAGAAGCGGAAGTTCTCGGCCGCACGACGGGCCTGGCCGAGCGCCTGCGTGATCGGCAGGCCGGAGTCGAACGACTCCAGTTCGGCGAGGCGGGCATCCCGCGACTCGACGATGTCGGCGATCTTGTGCAGCACGCGGCTGCGCTCGCGGGGGAGCATGCGCGGCCAGGGGCCCTCGTCGAAGGCGCGCTTCGCGGCGGCGACGGCCTTGTCGATGTCCGCCTTCTTGCCGGCCGCGGCCTGCAGGTACGTCTCGTTCGAGACCGGGTCGAGCACGTCGAACGTGTCGCCGTCGACCGAATCGACGAACTCCCCGTCGATGTAGTGCTGGATGCGGGTGGGGAGGTCGGCGGGGACGTGCTGTGCCATCAGTTCTCCTTGTTTTCGTGTCGGGCGGCGATGAACGCGTCCATCGTGCGCCAGCGGTGGTTTCGGGCGGCCAGCTCGATCTCGAGCGGGTCGGCGCCGGTGCGGATGAGGTCGAGGATCTCGACGTGCTCCTCGACGGAGTGCTGGGCGCGGCCGGGGACGAACGCGAACGTGGTGTCGCGCAGGCGTCCGAGCCGGCCCCATCCGCGCTGGACGAGGTCGAGGATGTGCGGGTTGGGGCACGGTTCGTAGAGCAGCGAGTGGAACTGCTGGTTGAGCACCGTGAACACGTGCGGGTCGAAGTGCTCGAGAAGGTCCTGCAGCCGGTCGTTGACCTGGTTCGCGGCATCCAGCTGCGCGGGCGTCAGCAGCGGGGCGGACAGCGCGGTGGCGGCGCCCTCGACGAGCCCGAGAGTCTGCATCGTGAAGACGTACTCGCTCTCGTCGACGAGCGTCACCCGGGCGCCGACGTTCTTCTCGAACGTGACGAGACCCTCGGCTTCGAGCCGGCGCACCGCCTCGCGCACCGGGACCACGCTCATGGCGAGCTCGGCGGCGATCGTGCCGAGCACGAGGCGGTACCCGGGGCTGTAGTCGCCGGAGCTGATGCGTTCGCTCAGGTACTCGTACGCGCGCTCCGACTTGCTCGGCGCGACCACGGTGCTCACGCCGTCCCCTGAGCCTGACGAAGGGCCTGCTCGAACCGCGCCCGCCACTCCGCGTTCATCGGGAAGAGCCCGTCGACCGGGTGCCCCTCCGCGACGCGGGCGGCGATCCAGGCATCCTCGTCCTCCTGGGCGAGGGCGGCATCCACGACCTCCTCGACAAGGGCGGGCGGGATGACGATGACCCCGTCGTTGTCGCCGACGATGATGTCGCCGGGCTGCACGGTGGTGCCGCCGCAGGCGATGGTGACGTCGTGGTCCCACGGGACGTGCTTGCGCCCGAGCACGGCGGGATGGGCGCCGTTGCTGTAGACGGGGATGCCGACCGCGGCGACCGCGTCATGGTCGCGCACGCCGCCGTCGGTGACGATGCCGGCCGCGCGCTGCGCGTTCGCGCGGATCGCGAGGATGTCGCCGAGCGTGCCGGATCCGGATTCGCCGCGCGCCTCGATCACGATGACCTCGCCCGCGCGGACCGCGTCGAACGCGCGCTTCTGCGCGTTGTAGCCGCCGCCGTGGGTCTTGAAGAGATCTTCGCGGTTGGGGACGAACCGCAGGGTCTTCGCGGTGCCCACGAGCTTCGCTTCGGGATGCAGCGGCGCGACGCCGTCGATCGTGACGTTGTTGAAGCCGCGCTTTCGCAGCTGCTGCGACAGGCCCGCGACCGGCGCCGCCTCGAGCTTGGCGCGCAGCTCGGGGGAGAGCTGGGTTTCGTCTCCCCCGGTCCCTGAGCCTGTCGAAGGGCGCGGGGCGACCGGGGGCAGGCCGGCGAGCTCGCGCGACCCCCACGCCTCGGCGCGCTGGGTGTCGTCGACCTGCGGGAGCGAGCCGACGGATTCGTCGAACCCGCCGCCTTCGCCCTGGACGACGGTGGTGATCAGGCGCCCGGAGGTGGCAGATCCCGGGGAGTGCGGGGCATCCACCTCGACCTCGACCACGTCGCCGGGGCGCACCACCGACGAGCCCGCGGGAGTGCCGGTGAGGATGACGTCGCCCGGCTCGAGCGTGAAGTGCTGCGAGAGGTCGGCGACGAACTGGGCGAGCGGGAAGATGAGGCCCGCGGTGGTGTCGTCCTGCACGACGGCGCCGTTCACCCAGGTGCGCAGGCGCAGGGCGCCCGGGTCGACGGTGCGGGCGTCGATCAGCTGCGCGCCGATGGGGGTGTAGCCGTCGCCGCCCTTGGAGCGGACGTTGGACCCCTTGTCGTTCGCGCGGAGGTCGTAGAGCCCGAAGTCGTTGGCGGCGGTCACCCAGCCGACGTGGCTCCAGGCGTCCTGCAGCGGGACGTTCTTGGCGGGCGTGCCGATGACGAGGGCGATCTCGCCCTCGAAGGCTAGCAGCTCCGTGCCGGCGGGCCGCACGATCTCGGAACCGGTGGCCGCGACGGAGCTCGACGGCTTGAAGAAGTAGCTCGGATCGGCGGGGCGGCGACCGCGCTGGTCGGCGCGGGAGGCATAGCTGAGGTGGACCGCGATGATCTTGCCGGGGCGTCCCGGAAGACCTGCGAATCGTGCGTCTGCCGGTGCCGGCGATGTGCTGTCAGTGCTCATGAGCTCCCTCGCCCGTCGTTGGTATTCGAAATCGTATACAATCGGTGGCGGAAGGGCAAGGCATCCGCAATTCGGTTCTCCCGATGAATATCCGCGAATGTCACCGCTTTTCCCTGAGAGGCCTGCACGTCGATACTCGGACGCAGGTCAACCGCAACCCGCTGACGAGGGAGTCACATGAGCACGCCGACCGCAGCATCCCATCCCGGTTTCACCCCGACCGGCACCATCCAGAGTCCGTCCGACCGCCGCCGCGTGGTCGTCGCGACCGTCGTCGGAACCACCGTGGAGTGGTACGACTTCTTCATCTACGCGACCAGCGCCGCCCTGGTGTTCGGTCAGCTCTTCTTCGAGCCCGCCGGGCCGCAGTTCGCGCAGATCCTCGCGTTCATCACGGTCGGCATCAGCTTCCTGTTCCGCCCGCTCGGCGCGTTCCTGGCCGGGCACTTCGGCGACAAGCTGGGCCGTCGTCCGATGCTCGTCATCACCCTGCTCCTGATGGGTGCCTCGACCACCCTCGTCGGCCTGCTGCCGACCTACGCCGCGATCGGCGTGTGGGCGCCGGCGCTGCTGATCCTGCTGCGCGTGCTGCAGGGGATCTCGGCAGGCGGCGAGTGGGGCGGTGCCGTGCTCATGTCCGTCGAGCACGCGCCGAAGGATCGCCGGGGCGCGTTCGGCGCCGCGCCGCAGATCGGGGTGCCGCTCGGCATCCTGCTCGCCTCGGCCGTCATGGCCATCATGGCCGGCATCGCGCCCGGCGAAGCATTCCTCGCCTGGGGATGGCGCGTGCCGTTCCTGCTGTCGATCGTGCTGATCTTCGTCGGCTACTGGGTGCGCCGCCGAGTCTCCGAGAGCCCGGTGTTCCAGGAGATCGCCGAACGCAAGGAGGAGGCCCGGATGCCCATCGTGCAGCTGTTCCGCAAGCACTGGCTGCTGGTGATCGTCGCCGCGTTCGTGTTCGCGGGCAACAACGCGGTCGGCTACATGTCGACCGGCGGCTACATCCAGCGCTACTCCACCGACCCGGCCGGCCCGATCAAGCTCGACCCGGCCCCCGTGCTGTGGATGGTCGCGATCTCGGGCGTCACCTGGCTGATCTTCACCTGGCTCGGCGGGGTGCTCAGCGATCGGATCGGGCGCCGCAACACTTACATCATCGGCTGGATCGTGCTGGCCCTCGGGATCGTCGCCCTGTTCCCGCTCGTGAACCTCGGCTCGATCTGGTCGCTCCTGGCCGCGCTCGTGCTGCTGACGGTGGGTCTCGGCTTCACGTACGGGCCGCAGGCTGCGCTGTACTCCGAGCTGTTCCCGGCATCGATCCGCTTCTCGGGCGTCTCGATCTCGTATGCCATCGGCGCGATCCTCGGCGGGGCGTTCGCCCCGACCATCGCGACCGCCCTGCTGCAGGCGACCGGCACGACGTGGTCGATCTCCGGCTACCTGCTGGGCATGGTCGCGCTGGCGCTCATCGCGACCCTGCTGCTGCGCGACCGGACCGGCATCCCGCTCGGCCCCGAAGCCGAAGAGGAGCAGGCCAAGAGCCCGATCTACGGCGCTTCGCAGGGCTGACGCGGTCCCCGGCTGCAGGCTCAGCCCTGCAGCCGGGGATCGTCCAGTTCGGTGCCCTCGCGGTACGGGCCGAAGAACAGGTCCGCGCCATCGGCGGTGAGTGTCGTGCCGCTCGCCCGGACGCCGTCGAATGCGGCGATCCGGGCGAACGGCAGGCGGGCCGCCGGGTCGTCGGGGTCGGCGATCGACAGGACGGCCCCGGGCCCGGATGCCTCCACCCACGGGTCGGCGATGACGACCCGCATCATGCCGTTGTGCCCGGTGAACCGCACACGCCCGGTGAACCGGCGAACGGCCGGCTCCGACTCCGGTGCCTCGCGGAAACGGAAGCCCGAGGCATCCTCTGCGGCGCCGTCGAGGGCGATCTCGCCGTCGGCCATCCCGCGGACGTATCCGACCAGCGATCCCTTGATCGCCCAGACCAGCACGCTCATGCCGGGCCCGGCCACGTGATGGAGCGGGCGAAGTCGATGAGGGCGCGCGTGCGCTCGGCGGGAGGCGTCGCCGCGGGCCAGATGACCTCGATCCCCACCGGCGGCACCGGGGGCGAGATCTCTTTCATGACGACGGGGTAGCCCTCGTAGCTCGCCGGGTTCGCAGGTCGCTGCACCAGGATGCCGTACCCGAGTCCGCGGCCGACGAGGGTGCGCACAGCCTCGTAGCTGGCGGTGCGGTGCCGGACCTTCGGAGTGAGCCCCCGGCGTGCGAAGAGCGAGAGCGTGTGCTGGCTCGACGGCGGCGCGTCGAGCAGGATCAGGTCGCGATCGACGAGCTCTTCGAGTGTCACGCGCTCGGCGGATGCGAGCGGGTCGCCGGCCGCCAGGAGCACGTGGGCCGGGAGCTCGAACAGGCGCTCGCGGCGCGGGTTGCCCGGGATGAGCGTTTCGTAGACGAACGCCACGTCGACCTCGCCGCGCTCGAGCCGCCCGTCCAGCTCGTCATGGGTCGCTTCGATGATGTCGAGCTCGACGCGCGGGTGGGCGTCGCCGAAGTCGTGCAGCAGCGGAGGCAGGATCGTCGGGGCGAGCGTCGGGTAGCACCCGATCGTGATCGGGCCGACCAGCTCCCCCTCCGCGGCGTGCAGCGAGAGGGTGAGCTCGCGCGCGTCGGCGAGGAGCCGCCGGGCGTGCGCGGCGACCTGGGTGCCCGCCGTGGTGAGCGTCAGCCCGTGGGCCCGGCGCCGCACGCACAGGGGCTCGCCGAGCTGGGTCTCGAGCTCGGTGATCGCATCGGAGATCGCGGAGGGCGAGACGTGCAGTCGCGCGCCGGCCGCGGCGATCGTCCCCTCGTCGGCCGCGGCGATGAGATACGACAACTGCCGGAGGGTGAAGGGAGGGGCATCCATAATTCGGTTCATCCGATCTTGAACAGCGAATAACACCGCTTTTCTTAGCGTATCGACCTTCAACATACTCGAAGCATCCGAACCACGAGGATGTGAGATGACGAGTATCGAAGCCCCCGTCGCCGACTGGGTGACAATCCCCGATCTGTATCGCGACCCCTTCCCGATCTACGAGCGCCTCCGCGCCGAGGGCGGCGTGCACTGGGTGCCGGAGGTGGGTCGGTACCTGATCACGTCGTACCAGGCGGTGCACGAGACCGAGCTGGCGCAGGATCTGTACTCGGCGGACGAGGAGGGGTCGCTGCAGATCCGCGCGATGGGGCACTCGATGCTGCGCCGCGACGATCCGGAGCACTACCTCGAGCGCAAGGCGTGGCAGCCGGTGCTGCGCCCGGGCGTCGTCAAGCGCACCTGGACGGCGATGTTCCGCCGCAACGCCGAGCGCTATCTCGACGAGATGATCGCCAAGGGACCGGATGCCGACCTCATCTGGGACTTCGCGGCGCCCTACTCGGCCGAGAACCTGCGGCAGATCCTCGGGCTGCGCAACGCCACCCAGGAAGACCTGCAGCGCTGGTCGCAGACCCTGATCAACGCGACCGCGAACTACGCGGACGACCCCGAGGTGTGGGCCGAAGGTGAGCGGTCGTTCGCCGAGGTGGATGCAGCGCTCGACGAGATCCTGCCGTGGCACCTCGCGAATCCGAACGAGTCGCTGCTGTCGACGCTGCTGCGCATCCCCGACTACGACATGCCCATGGAGCGCATCCGCGCGAACATCAAGATGACCATCGGCGGCGGCCTCAACGAGCCGCGCGACGCCCTCGGCGTCGCGGCGTGGGCGATGCTGACGCATCCCGACCAGCGGGCCGCGGCCACCGCCGATCCGGCGCTCTGGCACACCGTGTTCGACGAGTCGCTGCGCTGGATCGCGCCGATCGGCCTGTACTCGCGCCAGGTGACCCGGGACACGGTGCTCTGCGGCGTGCGGCTTCCGGCGGGAGCCCGGCTGGGAATCTGCGTGCTCTCGGCGAATCGCGACGAGAACGTCTGGACGGATGCCGACCGGTTCGACATCCACCGGGATGTCAAGCCGCACCTCGCCTTCAGCAAGGGCGTGCACGTCTGCCTCGGGGCCTGGGTCGCCCGGGCCGAGGTCGCCGATGTCGCGCTCCCGATGCTGTTCGAGCGGCTCGACGGCCTCGCATCGTGTCCGACGCGGGCGACGGAGATCGGCGGCTGGGTGTTCCGCGGCATGACGAACATGCCCGTGGTGTGGGATGCCGTGCGGGATGCCGGCCCTGCCGCGGCCGCACCCGTGGCATCCGGAGCCCGTGACGTCGCGCCTCGGGTGGCGATCGTCGGCTCCGGGCCGTCGGGATGCTTCACGGCCCAGTCGCTGCGCCGCGCGCTGCCGGCGGCTTCGGTCGAGGTGTTCGACGAGCTCCCCGCACCGTACGGCCTGGTGCGGTACGGGGTCGCCGCCGACCACCAGGGCACCAAGTCGGTGGCCCGCCAGTTCGACCGGCTCTTCACCGTCGAGGGCGTGCGCTTCCGCGGCAACGTGCGCGTCGGCACGGACGTCACGCTCGACGAGCTGCGCCGGGCGTATGACGCCGTCGTCCTCGCCACGGGCCTTCACGCCGACGCCGCGCTGCCGGTGCCGGGCGGCTCCCTCGAGCGCGTGCACGGCGCCGGCCGCATCACCCGGCTGCTCAACGGGCATCCCGACGAAGGCACCGCCCCCGCGCTCGGCGCCACGGTCGCGGTGATCGGACACGGGAACGTGGCGCTCGACGTCGCACGCCTCCTGTCGCGCGATGCCGAGGGGCTCGTCGGGTCGGACATCGCCGACGACGCGCACGTCCGGCTCGCCCGCGGCATCCGCGCGATCCACCTCATCGGACGCAGCCCCGTCGCATCAGCCAAGTTCGACCCGGTGATGGTGCGCGAGCTGGCCGGCCTTCCCGGCATCCGGCACGTCGTGCACGGCGCCGGCGACCTGCCCGGAGACGGCAAGGACGCCCGGGTGGATGCCGTGCGGTCTCTGCTCGAGACCGATCCGGGGGGCGAGCGGCTGCGGATCGAGTGGTGGTTCGGGCACGCGCCGGTGCGCGTCGAGGGGCCCGACCGGGTGACCGCGATGGTCGTCGCGGGCCCGGAGGGCGAGGTCTCACTGCCGGTCGATGACGTGATCACCGCGGTGGGATTCGCGGCGGCGCCGGGCACGCTCGTCGAGCCAGGGACGACCGACGACGGGCGCATCGAGCCCGGCCTGTACACCGCCGGGTGGCTGCGCCGCGGGCCGCGGGGCACGATCCCGGATCAGCGCGTCGACGCCCGGGCCCTTGCCCGCACGATCACGGACGATGTGGCATCGGGCGCGGTCGGCGCCACCGCGGAGGGTCTCGCCGACCTGCCCGGAGAGACCGACTTCGACGGCTGGCGGCGTATCGATCTGCGGGAGCGTCTCGGCGCGACTCCGGACCGCGAGCGCGTGAAGCTCACGTCGCGGGCGGCGCTGCTGGATGCCGCACGGGAGGCCTCGCTGACGCTGCCCCCGGAGCCCGCCGCCGGCGTCGGACTCTCGACGGAGACGCCGGTGACGATCCTGTTCGCCACCGAGTCGGGCGGGGCGGAGCTGGTCGCCCAGGAGCTCGAGGGGGTGCTCGGCGACGGGGCGGACGTCCGGGTGCAGGACCTCGCCGATACCGCGCCGGGCGACCTCGATCCGGCCCGGATGCACCTCGTCGTCAGCGCCACGTACGGCGACGGGGAGGTGCCGACCTCGGCGCGCCCGTTCCACGCCGCACTCGCGGGGGCTGAACTGGCCGGGCTGCGGTACGCGGTGTTCGGCATGGGCGATCGCAGCTATACCAAGACGTACTCACGCGGCAGTGAGCTGATCGACGAGGCGCTCGCCGCCGCCGGCGCCGTCCGGGTGGGGGAGTACGGACGGCACGACGCTTCCGGCCCGATCTCCGCCGCCGAGGTCGCGGTGGAGTGGCTGCAGGGCGTGCTCGCCGAGCTCGCCACCGTGGACGCGGAGCGGGTCGCAGTCTGACGGGCGTTTTGAGCGCGACCCTACGGTCAAGTGCGGGGCAGATGCAGGCGCCGGAGGGACGTCGGAGGGACGTCGGGGCATGTCGGGGGACGTCGGGGGGGACGTCGGGGCACGTCGGGGCACGTCGGGGCACGTCGGAGGGACGTCGGAGGGACGTCAGGGCATGTCGGGGGACGTCGGGGGGGGGGGGGGG
>NZ_JTDK01000010.1 GCF_000802305.1 Microbacterium mangrovi
CCTCCGCCCGGCCCAGCAGCACCCCCGCGGCGTGTTCCCCGACCCGCAGCACGCACGCCAACTCCAACCGGGCCGACCGCTCCGCGACATCCCGCCCCAGCCCATGCCGTGCCGCGTCCGCGACCGCCTCCCGCCGGTACCACTCGATCCGCTGCAACCGCTCCGCGGCCCGCACACACACCAGCATGTCCGCATCCGCCACCAGATCCAGCGCATCCGGAACCGGCGCCACCCACCCGCACTCCTCCTCCGAACCCCACGAGTCAACCGGATCGTCCATACCCCCACCATAGTACACAAATACTACACTGCGCAAGGAACATTCGAACACAGCTGCGATCACGATCAAGCGCACCATGATGTGGCGCACTGAACGCCACCCGAACGCAGTCAGTCGTCCGCTGTCGCCCCCGCGGACGCCGCACCGGCGGCATCCCGATCCCGCCGGACCTGCCGCGCCATCACCTGCGCACCGCTCGTCAGCGCGGCCCGCCGCCACGGGAGGGCGCCCTCGATCTCCACCTGGATCGACCACGACAGGATCGTGCGGATCAGCACGATGAGGCCCAGCACCAGGGCGTCCTGCGGCGACGGATCGCCCAGGGTCCGGATGAGGTCGGACGCGACGAGCACCTCGAGACCGAGCAGGATCGCACCGCCGAACGTGGTCCGCACGACCTGGAAAGCCTGCTGACCGCCCTCACCGCGAAGCAGCGACCGGATGCCGAGCACCACGGCGATCACGAGCCCGATCACGAGCACGGCGACGCCGAGCGCCTCGAACGCCAGCTCGACGACCGCGAACACCTCGTCCATGTGCGTCATCGTACGAGGGATCGCGCCCGGCGGGGTGCACCGGCGCGACGGGGTCGAAAGCCGTCAGTCCTCCCGGCGCAGCACCGGCGCGGCATCCGGGCGCTTGGGAAGCACGTGGTCGCCGCTGGACTGGTGCCGCAGCCGCCGGAGCACCCACGGGACGAGGTACTCGCGCGCCCACACCAGGTCGTGGGCCCGCGCTTCGCGCCAGCCCCGCAACGGCAGCGGGTCGGGCTGCATGGGCTGCAGCTCGTTGGGCACGTTCAGCGCTCGAAGCACCATGCGGGCGACCTCGTGGTGCCCGAGCGGGTTCATGTGCAGACGGTCGTCGTCGAAGAACCGCATGTCCTGGATGGACTTCAGAGCCCACTGGTCGGCGACGATGCAGTCGTACTTGTCGGCGATGCCCCGGATGTTCTCGTTGTAGATCGCGACCTTGCCGCGGATGCCGCGGAACACCGGCGTGAAGTTCGTGTCGATGCCGGTGAACACGACGATCGTCGCGCCGTCCCGCGACAGACGCGCCACGGCATCCTCGAACAGCTGGCCCACCGTGTCCGGATCGTGACCGGGACGGATGACGTCGTTGCCTCCGGCAGACAGGGTGATGAGGTCCGGGCGCAGCTCCAGGGCCGGCTCGATCTGGTCGTCGAGGATCTGCCGGATGAGCTTTCCGCGCACCGCCAGGTTCGCGTACGCGAAGTCGTCCGAACCGGCCGCCAGGACTTCCGCGACGCGGTCCGCCCAGCCGCGCCAGCCGTTCGGGAGCCGGGGCTCGGGGTCTCCGACGCCCTCCGTGAACGAATCCCCGATGGCGACGTAGCGGTGCCACGGGTGCGGTTCGCTGTTCGACACGAACGGACTGCGCGGCGGGGGCGTTTCTGGCATGTTCTCTCCTCGGCGACCGCTGTCCAGGCTAACCGAACCCGCGAACGTCGGAGCCCCTCTTTAAGCTCCTGCCGAGGGACGGCGACCCGCGAACCTTTAGGGTGGATCGGGCGCAGAGGGGAGGATGCCGATGACAGTGGATGCCGCAGCAGAGGATGCCGGGCGGGTCGAAGCCATCTCCTCCGAACCGCACACCGGCACCGCCGTCTCCGACACCCGCTCACCTCGGCCCGGGCCGATGACCGGTCCCGCGGACGGCCGCCACGCCAGCTTCGCCGCCGAGCACCTGTCGCCGTCGTATCCGCAGCGCGCCCCGTGGGGCACCGCCCAGCGGCTGCGCGCCTGGCAGGCCGAGGCGCTCGACCTGTACTTCAGCCTCGACGGTCCCGACGGCGTCGGTGCCGGTCCGCGCGACTTCCTCGCCGCGGCGACCCCGGGCGCCGGCAAGACCACGTTCGCTCTGCGTCTGGCCAGCGAGCTGCTGCGGCGCCGCATCGTGGATCGCATCGTGGTCGTCGCACCCACCGAGCACCTGAAGACCCAGTGGGCGGACGCGGCGGCGCGGGTCGGCATCCGGATCGACCCGGAGTTCAGCAACCGGCACACGAGTCCTGCCCGCCACTACCAGGGTGTCGCCGTGACGTACGCCCAGGTCGCGGTGAAGTCGTCGGTGCACGAGCAGCTCATCCTCGAGAAGCGCACGCTCGTGATCCTCGACGAGGTGCACCACGGGGGCGACGCTCTCAGCTGGGGAGACGCGCTGCGCGATGCGTACCGCCGCGCGACCCGGCGACTCCTGCTCTCCGGCACGCCGTTCCGAAGCGACACCGCGCCCATTCCGTTCGTCGAGTACCACCCCGACGAGAAGGGCATCCGCGTTTCGCGCACCGACTACGCCTACGGGTACCGCCGCGCGCTCGAAGACGGCGTCGTGCGGCCGGTCATCTTCCTCGTCTACGCCGGGCACATGCGCTGGCGCACCAAGACGGGCGACGAGATGGAGGCGCAGCTCGGCCAGGACAACACCAAAGACATCACGTCGCAGGCGTGGCGCACCGCGCTGAACCCCGAGGGCGACTGGATCCCGGCCGTGCTGCGCTCCGCCGACCGGCGGCTGTCCGAGGTGCGCGAGCAGGTGCCCGACGCCGGCGGCCTGGTGATCGCCACCGACCAGACGGCGGCGCGCGCCTACGCGCAGATCCTGCACGACATCTGCGGCGAGCAGCCGACCGTGGTGCTCTCCGACGAGGCGGAGGCATCCGGACGCATCGAGACGTTCTCGCAGGGCACGAGCCGCTGGATGGTCGCGGTGCGCATGGTGTCCGAAGGCGTCGACGTGCCGCGGCTGGCCGTGGGCGTCTATGCCACGAGCGCGTCGACGCCGCTCTTCTTCGCGCAGGCCATCGGCCGGTTCGTGCGCGCCCGCCGTCGCGGCGAGACGGCCAGTGTGTTCCTGCCGAACGTGCCGCAGCTGCTGGCCCTCGCGAACGAGCTCGAGAGGCAGCGCGACCATGCCCTCGACCGCGAGAGCGACGGCGACGAGTGGAACGCCGAAGAAGACATGATGGATGCCGCCGAGCGCGAAGAGCGGGCATCCGACGCTCTCACCGAGGAGTTCTCCTACCAGGCGCTCGGTTCGCAGGCGCATTTCGATCGAGTGATGTTCGACGGCCGAGAGTTCGGCCAGCTCGCGGTCCCCGGTACCCCCGAGGAGGAGGAGTTCCTCGGTCTCCCCGGCCTCCTCGAGCCCGAGCACGTGCATGAGCTCCTCATGCAGCGGCAGGCGCGGCAGAGCCGGCACCGCACCGCCCGAGAGGCCCGCGAGGGGGCCCCGGCGAACGGCGAGACGATGACGGATGCCCCGCCGCAGGCGCTGCACCGGACGCTCAAGGAACAGCGGCAGCTGCTCAACAGCCTCGTCGGGCTCTATGCGCGGCAGAGCGGCGAGCCGCACGGATCGGTGCACGCCGAGCTGAGGCGGGTGTGCGGCGGCCCCGCGGTCGCCCAGGCCACCGTCACGCAGCTGCAGGCCCGCATCGAGGTGCTGCGCCGACGCGTGCACTCGTGATGCCGCGGTTCTAGGCTCGGCGCATGGACGCCGCCTACGCGTTCGAGTCCCGCTGGGACGCCCCCGCCCCACCGGAGCGGTGCTGGCCGCTGCTGGAAGGCGTGGTGCTGTCGGACCGTTCCTGGTGGCCTGGGGTCAGCGTGCCCGATCCGCCCGTGCGGATCGCACCGGGGGAGCAGCTGACCTTCCGGGTGCGCAGCCCCGCCGGCTACGTGCTGCGGATGCGGCTGCGCCTCACGGACGTCCAGCCCGGCATCCGGATCGCCGCCGAGAGCACCGGCGACCTCGAGGGGACCGGATCGATCGAGCTCACCCGCACGTCGGTCGGCGGCTCGCTCATCACCATCCGATGGACGGTGACCACCCGTCGTGCGTGGATGAACGCCACCGCCCGCGTCCTGCGTCCGGTCTTCGTCGCGGTGCACGACCGGGTCATGCGGACGGGGGAGCGGGCCCTGCTGGCGGAGCTGGCTTCGGAGGTCCGAAATGCTGGCAATCCCGGCGAATCGTCGGATCCGCCTCCGTCGGCTGGTTAGCGTGGAAGCATCCCTGATCACCGTCGCCCTCTGGAGGGTTCTTTGAGCGCGCCCGCATCCGCCTCGCCGTCTGCCGCACCGACCGCCCGCGACCGTCGCCGCTGGGCGCAGTACCTCGTCAACGAGCGGGCGGAGGCCCGCGTCTACCGGGAGCTCGCCGGTCGCCGCGACGGCGAGGAGGCCGACATCCTGCAGGCGCTCGCCGACGCGGAGGGACGCCACGAGGCGCACTGGCTGCAGCTGCTCGGAGGGGAGCCGTCCTCGCTTCCGCGGGCATCCTTCGGGACGAGCCTGCTCGGCTGGATGGCGAAGCACTTCGGATCGATCTTCGTGCTCGCGCTCGCCCAGAACGCCGAGGACCGGTCGCCGTATGAGGACGACCCGCACGCGACGCCCGCGATGGCGGCCGATGAGAAGGTGCACCGGGAGGTGGTGCGCGGCCTCGCCGCCCGCGGACGCCGACGACTGTCCGGAACCTTCCGCGCCGCCGTCTTCGGAGCGAACGACGGTCTCGTGTCGAACCTCGCACTGGTGATGGGCATCGGGGCGACCGGGGTGGCGCCGAAGTTCGTGCTGTTCTCGGGCATCGCCGGGCTCCTCGCCGGTGCACTGTCTATGGGCGCGGGGGAGTACGTCTCCGTGCGATCCCAGCGGGAACTCCTGGCCTCGACCGAGCCGAGCGACTACGCGGACGCGGCCCTCGCCCACCTCGACCTCGACGCGAACGAGCTCGCCCTGGTCTATCGCACCCGCGGGATGCCGGAGGCCGAGGCGCAGGCACGTGCCCGCCGGGCGATCGAGGCGTCGAAGCTTCCCGGCGGCCTCGGACCGGCGACCGGTCCGATCGCGACCGGTGCGGACCACCACGAGGTCGTCGGCAGCGCGTGGGGTGCTGCTCTGTCGAGCTTCTGCTTCTTCGCGTCCGGTGCGATCATCCCGGTGCTGCCCTGGATCTTCGGGATGTCGGGCCTGGCGGCGATCCTGCTGGCCCTGCTGCTGGTGGGCATCGTGCTGATGTCGACCGGTGCGATGGTGGGCCTCCTCTCCGGAGCGCCGCCGCTGCGCCGCGCGCTGCGTCAGCTCGGCATCGGGTTCGGAGCGGCGGCCGTCACCTATGTGCTCGGCCTGCTCTTCGACGTGACCCTCGGCTGACCTCGACCATCCTTCACGTAGACTGAAACCAGTTTCAGAAAACCTGAAGGTGGTTCCTTTCCATGCGTGCACATGCCCAGCGTTTCCTCTTCGTCGCGACCTGCGTCTACCTCGCCCTCGGCCTCGGCGCCGGACTCCTGTATCGGGAGCTCACCAAGAACGCCGGTCTTCCCGACGGTCAGCCACTCCAACTGGGGGTGCTCCACACGCACCTGCTCACGCTCGGCTTCCTCGCCTCGCTGCTGGTGCTCGTGCTCGACCGCGTCGTGCACCTGGGGCAGCGCGCGCTGTTCCCGGTGTTCTTCTGGGTCTACAACGCCGGCGTGCTGCTCAGCGCGGGGATGGTGGCCGTGCACGGCGTGCTCGCCCTGAACGGACCGGTCGATTCTCCGGCGGTCTCGGGAATGGCGGGCATGGGGCACATCGTCCTGTCGATCGGCCTCGTCGTGCTCATGGTCATCGTCGGCCAGAGCGTCTGGAAGCAGCCGCAGCGCTGAGCGGAAACGACGAAGGCCTCCCTTTCGGGAGGCCTTCGTTCTTCTGTGCGCGAGGGGGGACTTGAACCCCCACGCCCTTAACGGGCACTAGCACCTCAAGCTAGCGCGTCTACCTATTCCGCCACCCGCGCAGGTGGTGGTGCGGCTCGCACCGCAACGAGAGATGACACTATCACGATTCCCTGCGCACTCCGAACCGGCCGCACCCCGGGCGCGGCGCGGCGCGGGGCATCGAGGTGACGGAGTGCGACGGGCGGCGGAAGGGCGCCGCGGCATCCGCCGATAGCCTGAAGGACATGACCTATCCCACCGACCTGCCCGAGGTCGTGCGCGTCGCACGAGACCTCATCCGCTTCGACACCACGAACTGGGGCGGCGGCCGCGCCGAAGGGGAGCGGGAGGCCGCGCAGTACGTCGCGGACTACCTGCGGGCGCTGGGACTCGAGCCGGAGCTGTACGAACCGCTCGACCGGCGCACGAACGTGATGGTGCGGATTCCCGGGGCGGATCCCGAGCGTCCGGCGCTCGTGCTGCACGGCCACCTCGACGTCGTGCCCGCGATGGCGCAGGACTGGTCCGTCGACCCGTTCGCGGGCGAGATCCGCGACGGGATGCTGTGGGGTCGCGGCGCCGTCGACATGAAGAACATGGACGCGATGATCCTCACCGCGGTGGCCGACATCCTGCGCTCCGGTCGCCGGCCCGCACGCGACCTGATCGTGGTCTTCTTCGCCGACGAGGAGAACGGGGGAGTCGAGGGCTCGGCACTCGTCGTCCGCGACAAGCCGGAGTGGTTCGCCGGCGCCTCCGAGGCGATCAGCGAGGTCGGCGGGTACTCGATCACCGTCGGCGACAAGCGCGCGTACCTGCTGCAGACCGGCGAGAAGGCGCTCATCTGGCTGAAGCTCGTGGTCCGCGGCCGGGCCGGGCACGGCAGCGGCCTGCACACGGAGAACGCCGTCACCCGGCTGAGCGAGGCCGTCGCCGCCCTCGGGCGCTCCCCGTGGCCGGTGCAGCTCACCCAGACGACCGCACGCACGCTCACCGGGCTCAAGGAGCTCACCGGCACCGAGGAGACCGATCCCGACGCGCTCGCCGCGCAGGCCGGCCCCGCCGCCCGGTTCCTCCGGTCGAGCCTGCGCACCACCGCCAACCCCACCGGGCTCACCGCGGGGTACAAGCACAACGTCATCCCCGACCGTGCGGAGGCGCTCATCGACGTGCGCACCCTTCCCGGTCACGAGGACGAGACTCTCGCCGCGCTCCGGGAGATCGTCGGCGACGACATCGAGCTCGAGATCGTCGTGCAGGACATCGGTCTCGAAGCCCCCGCGGAGGGCGACCTCGTGGACGCCATGGCGGCATCCCTGCGCCGTCACGATCCGGACGCCCCGATCATCCCGTACCTCCTCGGCGGCGGCACCGACAACAAGGCTCTCTCGCAGCTCGGCATCACCGGCTACGGATTCGCGCCGCTCCGGCTCCCGGACGACCTCGACTTCACCGGAATGTTCCACGGCGTGGACGAGCGCGTCCCGTTGGATAGCCTCGTCTTCGGGCAGCGGGTACTCACCGACCTGCTGCTGACCGCTTGACCGAAAGACTCTCCATGCACTTCCTCGAGGCGATCTTCCTCGGCTTCGTCCAGGGCCTGACCGAATTCCTCCCGGTTTCGTCGAGCGCTCATCTGCGCATCGTCGGCGCTTTCCTGCCGGGCGCCGAAGACCCCGGCGCCGCGTTCACCGCGATCACCCAGCTCGGCACCGAGACCGCCGTGCTGGTGTTCTTCTGGCGCGACATCGTGCGCATCGTGGGGCACTGGTTCCGGGCGCTGTTCGGACGCATCCCGCGCAACGACCCGGACGCCCGCCTCGGCTGGATGATCATCATCGGCACCATTCCGATCGCCGTGCTGGGGCTGCTGTTCCAGAACCAGATCGAGACGACTCTGCGCTCCCTGTGGATCATCGCGGGCAGCCTCATCCTCTTCGGCGTCCTGCTCGGCATCGCCGACATGATCGGCGCGCAGCGCCGCACGATCAGCCAGCTCACCGTCGGCCACGGCATCATCTACGGTCTCGCCCAGGCCCTCGCCCTCATCCCGGGCGTCTCGCGCTCGGGCGGCACGATCACCGCCGGGCTGCTGCTCGGCTACAAGCGGGCGGATGCCGCGCGCTACGCCTTCCTCCTCGCCGTCCCCGCGGTGTTCGCGAGCGGGCTCTACGAGCTGTACAAGACGCTCAAGCATCCGACCGTCGAGGTGTTCACGATGGCCGAGACGCTGGTCGCCACGGTCGTCGCGTTCGGCGTGGGACTCGCGGTGATCGCGTTCTTCATGAAGTGGATCTCCAAGCACAGCTTCCTGCCGTTCGTGGTGTATCGCGTCGCGCTCGGCTCGACGCTGCTGATCCTGCTCTCGCTGGGCGTGATCTCGGCCTGAGACGACGCGCCGGTATGATCGTCCGGTGACATCCGCGCCCCTGCCCGCCGCCGTTCTGTGGGACATGGACGGCACGCTCGTCGACACCGAACCGCTCTGGATGGAGACCGAGACCCGGCTCGTCCGGCAGTTCGGCGGATCATGGACGCACGAAGACGCCATGCGGCTGGTCGGAAGCGGCCTGCTCGACTCGGCGCGGATCCTGCAGGATGCCGGAGTGCGGATGGCCGCCGAAGACATCGTCTCCCACCTGACCGGCGAGGTCATGGCCGCGGTCGTCCGCGACGGTGTCACGGTGCGCCCGGGCGCCCGCGAGCTGCTCGCCCAGCTGCGCGAGCGTGGTGTCAAGACCGCGCTGGTCACGATGTCGCTGCGCCGCATGGCCCTGACGATCGTCGAGAGCGTCGCGCCGGATGCCTTCGACGTCGTGATCGCGGGGGACGACGTCACCCGCCCCAAGCCCTTCCCCGACCCGTACCTCCAGGCGTGCGAGGCGCTCGGCGTCGACGTCCGCGACTGCGTCGCGATCGAGGACTCACCGACCGGGCTGCGCTCCGCGGTGGCATCGGGGGCGACCTCGCTCGGCGTGCCGCTGCACGTGTCGCTGGTCGGCGCCGGCGCGCACGCCGTGTGGCCGTCGCTCGACGCACGCACCGTCGACGACCTCGCCGCCCTGCACGAGAACCACCGAAAGGCCCACCATGACTGATCCCGCCCTGCGCCCGTCCGGCCCGTTCCGCTACGGGGACCGCGTGCAGCTGACGGGACCGAAGGGTCGCCTGAGCACCATCACCCTCACCGAGGGCGGCGAGATGCACACGCACCACGGCGTGCTCAAGCACGAAGTCCTGGTCGGGCTTCCCGACGGCTCCGTCGTCGAGAACAGCGCCGGCTCCGAGTATCTGGCGCTGCGCCCGCTGCTTCGCGACTTCGTGCTGTCGATGCCGCGCGGTGCGGCGATCGTGTACCCGAAGGATGCCGCGCAGATCATCGCGCAGGCCGACATCTTCCCGGGTGCCGTGGTCGTCGAGGCCGGGGTCGGGTCGGGGGCGCTGTCGCTCTCCCTGCTGCGCGCCGTCGGACGCGAGGGGCGCCTGCTGTCGTTCGAGCGCCGTGAGGAGTTCGCCGACGTCGCACGCGCGAACGTGACGACCTTCCTCGGAGCGACGCCGGAGAACTGGTCGATCACTCTCGGCGACCTCGCCGAGGCTCTGCCCGAGACGGTCGACGCGGGCAGCGTCGACCGGGTCGTTCTCGACATGCTCGCACCGTGGGACTGCATCGACGCCGTCGCCGAAGCGCTCACCCCCGGCGGTGTCGTCACCTGCTACGTCGCCACGGCCACCCAGCTGAGCCGCGTGGCCGAGTACCTGCGCGGTACGGGGCTGTTCACGGAGCCCGAGGCGAACGAGACGATGGTGCGGGGCTGGCACGTCGAGGGCCTCGCGGTGCGCCCGGACCACCGGATGGTCGCGCACACCGGGTTCCTCATCTCGGCTCGGCGCCTCGCCCCGGGCGCCGTGCCGCCGGACGTCCGCAAGCGTGCGGTGCGAAAGACGGCCTACGGCGACGAAGACGTCGAGCTGTGGACGCCCGGTGCCGTCGGAGACCGCCAGATCACCGACAAGAACCTCCGCAAGCGCCTGCGCGACGCCGAGCGGGCGGCGGCGGGGGTGCTGCGCGCGACGACGGCGGACGACGAGGCGGATGCCGGCGCCGCGGGCGACGACTGAGGCGCCCGTCCCCTTCCGCTTAGACTGATCCGGTGCGCAAACTTCCCGCCGTCCTCGCCGTCCTGGGCCTCGCTGCCGTGACCCTCGTGGGGTGCTCCACCGGCCCCGCATCGTCGTGCACGCCGGTGTCGGACTCCGACCCCGCGGTGACCGGCCTCATCACGGTCACGGGCGCTCAGGGCGCGCGTCCGACCGTCACGATGCACACTCCGCTGCACACCACGACGACGGCGTACCGCACCGTGCACGAGGGCGAGGGCGATCCCGGCATCACCACGTCGCAGCAGATGCTCGTGCTGGATGCCACCTTCTACGACGGCACCACCGGCAAGACGATCGCGAGCACCGGGTACACGGGCGACCTCACCCAGGTGTTCCAGCTGTCGACGATCACCAAGCAGTTCCCGGGTCTGCGCACCCCGCTGCAGTGCGCGTCGGCGGGTTCGCGCGTCGTCGCGGCGATTCCGCCGAGCGGGCTCGCCGCGGGGGTCGCCCAGTCGTTCCGCATCTCGCCGGACGACTCGGTCGTCGCGGTCGTCGATGTGCACAAGGTGTACCTCGCGGCCGCTGACGGAACGAACGTCTACAACCAGGGCTGGGGGATGCCGGCTGTCGTCCGCGCTCCCGACGGGCGTCCCGGCGTCGTCGTCCCCGACGGCGGCCAGCCGACGACGCTGACCATCGAGACGCTCAAGCGCGGCGACGGCGCCGTGGTGAAGGCCGACTCGCAGGTGCGCGTGCACCGGCTCGTGGTCAACTGGTCCGACAAGTCGGTGGCATCCAACACGTGGGACACCGCCCCGACCTCTCTGCCGGTCAGCCAGCAGGCCAAGGGGATCCGTGCCGCGCTCGAGGGGCAGACCGTCGGATCGCAGGTGATGGCGATCGTCCCGCCTTCCGCGGGCAGCGCCGGACAGACCGGCACCCAGATCTACGTGTTCGACATCCTCGGGATCGACGCCCCGGGAACCGCCGCCCAGTAACGGGCCGGACGACGCTGAGCGCCCATAGGATTGGGGCGTGCCTGCCGACACCGATGCCTCGCGCGTGCGCATCCCGCCCGAGGAGCGACTCGTCAACCTGACGGTCGCTCTGATGTCGACGCAGATCGGCCTCACGAAGGAGACCGTCTTCACCGCCGTGGCAGGCTATCGCGAAGCGGGCGAGGACGGCGTCGGCCGGGACGCCCTCGAGAAGATGTTCGAGCGCGACAAGCAGAGTCTGCGCGAACTGGGGCTGCGCATCCAGACCATCGGTGAATACGGGGACCCCGACGACCTCCGCGAGGCGCGCTACCGGATTCCGCAGGCGGAGTATGAGCTGCCCGCGGACATCGAGTTCACCGCGGCCGAGATCGCGCTGCTCAACCTCGCCGGCAACGTGTGGCAGCAGAGCTCCCTGTCCGCCGAGGCGCGCAGCGGGCTGCGGAAGATCCGCGCCCTCGGCGGCGACGTCGACGAGCAGATCATCGGGATCTCGCCGCGGATCAACCTGCACGATGCCGCGTTCGTCCCGCTCCAGCGCGCGATCGAGCAGTGCAAGGCGATCACGTTCCCGTACCTGAAACCCGGCGAGTCCGCTCCCGTGGAGCGACGCATCCGCCCCCTCGCCCTCATCGAGTACGAGGGGCGCTGGCACGTGTACGGCGAGGATGCCACGGCCGGCGCCCCCCGGACCTTCCTCCTCCCGCGGATCGTCGGCCCGATCCGGGTCACCCGGGAGAAGTTCGACCCCGCACTGCGCGACGGCGCGGGCGAGCGCGCCCTGGCCGGGCTCGAGGAGCTCGCGAAGCGCCAGCGCGCCCACCTCGAGGTGCATCCGGGCAGCGAGGCGGCCCTTCGGCTCTCGCGCCGCGTGGTCACCGACGACCCGCCCGAGCAGGGGATCCTGGTGCCGTTCGTGGACCTGCACGTGTTCGCCGACGAGCTGGCGTCGTACGGTCCGGAAGTGCGAGTGGTCGATCCGCCGCGGCTGCGCGACGAGGTCGTCCGGCGCCTGGAGGCGACGTGGGCGCTGCACGCCGCGGATCACGACGACCGGCCGGGGGTGCGCTGATGGCACTTCCCGTCATGGCGACCGAGCGCGCCGCGCTCATCCTGCAGCTCGTCCCGTACATCGTCGGCAAGGGCGAGGTCCCGCTCGACGAGGCCGCCCGCGACTTCGACGTCACGACCGACGAGATGCGCGCGATGGTCGAGAAGCTCACGGTGCTCGGCCAGCCGGGCGACAGCGGCTACTGGCAGATGGACGACGACCTGTTCCAGATCGACTGGGACCTGCTCGACGAGCACGACGTCATCGCCCTGACCAACACCGTCGCGCTGGAGCGCGCCCCGAAACTCAGCGCCCGAGAGGCGGCGGCACTGCTCGCGGGCCTGCAGCTGGCCCGGTCGGTGCCCGGCATCGGCGACACCGCTCTGTTCGACGGACTGCTGCGCAAGCTCGCGCGCGGCGCCGCCGACACTCCGGCCGACGTGATCGTCGCACCGGAGCGCGTGGACGAGGTCCGGGCGACGGTCAGCGAGGCGCTGCGTCGTGGCGTCGCCGTGTCGTTCGGCTACCATGCCCCGGATGCGCCGCCGACGCGGCGCACGGTGGACCCGGTCAAGGTGCACATCGAGGGCAGCGAGTGGTACCTGCAGGGCTGGTGCCATCTGCGTCAGGCCATGCGCACCTTCCATCTCGAGCGGGTCAGCGAGGTGGCGCTCACCGACATCCCCATCACGCACGGCACCGAGCCGCTGCCGGGACTGTTCGAGCCCGGCGAATACGATCCGATCGTCCAGCTGCGTTTCGCGGCGGGTGCCGAGCGGCTCGTCGGCGATCTGCTGGGGCGCGCGGAGTCGGTGACGGTCGACGGCGTCACCACCGCCACGGTGCGCGTGGCCGACGCGCAGAGCGTCAAGCGGCTGGCGGCGCGCCGCGGAGGCCTCGTCGAGGTGGTCGCCCCGCCGGCGGCACGGCGTGCCGCCGCGCAGTGGGCGCAGGCGGGCCTCGAGCAATACCGGTAACCTATTCGGAGCGTGGGCACTGCGGGCCGGGTTACACTTGACCGCACACCCCCTTCCAAAGGAGAAAAGTCATGGGCGGTCTGACAGGCTGGCACCTG
Source organism: Microbacterium mangrovi (assembly GCF_000802305.1). GTDB lineage: Bacteria > Actinomycetota > Actinomycetes > Actinomycetales > Microbacteriaceae > Microbacterium > Microbacterium mangrovi. The sequence goes on from NZ_JTDK01000010.1 coordinate 13,240, forward strand.
CTGATCATCGTCGCGGTGATCCTGCTTCTGTTCGGTGCCGCGAAGCTTCCTGCTCTCGCCAAGAGCGTCGGCCAGTCGGCTCGAGTGTTCAAGGGCGAGATGAAGGCGATGAAGGACGAAGACGCCGCGTCGACGTCGACGGCGACGCCCGCGGCCTCCGACACTCCCGTCGCCGCACCCGTGGCGACCCCGGCTCCGGCTCAGCCCGAGACCAAGCCGGGCAGCTCCGACACCACAGCCTGACCTGTGGCGACGGCTGGTCCGCCGCTCGTGCAGCAGCCTGACGAGCCCCGGCACGACAAGCGCATGTCGCTTGGGCAGCACATTCTGGAGCTGCGCAAGCGACTGTTCATCGCTGCCGCCGGGCTGATCCTCGGAATGGTGATCGGCTTCCTCATCAGCGGGCCGGTCATCGATCTGCTGACGCAGCCGATCGCGGCTGTCGCGGCATCGCACAACCACGCGTACACCAAGCTGAACTTCAACACGGTCACGAGCGGTTTCGATCTGCGCATGCGGATCGCGTTCTCGATCGGCATCCTGATCTCCGCGCCGGTCTGGCTGTGGCAGATCTGGGCGTTCGTGATGCCCGGGCTCACCCGCAAGGAGATCCGGTACACCGTCGGATTCGTGGCGGCGGCCGTGCCGCTGTTCGCGGCGGGCCTGTACACGGGCTTCCTGATCGTGCCGCACATGATCGAGCTGATGGGCAACTTCGTGCCCAACGGGCAGGGCGTCTCGCAGTTCTACGACTACTCGGCGTACTACGACTTCGTCTTCAAGCTGCTGCTGGTGGTCGGCGTCTCGTTCATCACGCCGGTCTTCCTGGTCGCGCTGAATCTCGCGGGCATCATGAGCGGGCGCGCCATCCTCAAGGGCTGGCGCGTCGCGATCATCATCATCTGCGTGTTCGCGGCCGCCGCCACCCCCGCCGCCGACGTCACGTCGATGCTGCTTCTGGGCGGCATCCTGTGCGTGCTGTACTTCGCGGCCGCACTCCTGTCGATGCTGTTCGATCGTCGCAAGCGCAAGCGACAGGATGCCGAGGGTCTGCTCCCGCCGGAGCCCGTGGCGTGAGCGACCAGGGCGACACCGGCCACCCCCAGACCTCGGCGTTCGCCGCCTCTCGCCCCTTCCGACTCGATCCGTTCCAGATCGCCGCGTGCCAGGCGATCGAGCAGGGTTCCAGCGTGCTCGTGGCCGCGCCCACGGGAGCCGGAAAGACGATCGTCGGCGAGTTCGCGATCCACCTCGCGATGCAGGATGCCCGCGCCAAGGCGTTCTACACGACGCCCATGAAGGCCCTGTCGAACCAGAAGTTCCGCGAGCTGGTCGACGTGTACGGGCCCGACGCGGTGGGACTCCTCACCGGTGACACGAACATCAACGGCAATGCCCGCATCGTGGTGATGACCACCGAGGTGCTCCGGAACATGCTCTACGCGGATTCCGCGGCCCTCGGCGATCTGCGGTACGTGATCATGGACGAGGTCCACTACCTCGCCGATCGCTTCCGCGGTGCGGTGTGGGAAGAGGTCATCATCCACCTTCCGCGCGAGGTGCGCCTGGTCTCCCTCTCGGCGACCGTCTCGAACGCGGAGGAGTTCGGGGACTGGCTGGGCACCGTGCGCGGCGACACGCAGGTCGTCGTCTCCGAGATCCGTCCGGTGCCGCTGGAGCAGCACGTGCTGGTCCGCGGAGACCTCCTGCCGCTGTTCGACGACCGCGCCGGGGTCGCGGCTGCGCAGGTCAACCAGGAGCTGATGCGCATCCGCTCCTTCAAAGGCGCGAACTTCGAGAACAACCGCCGTGCGCAGGAGTTCCGCTCACACGGCGGGTACGAGGGCTCGGGCCGGCGTCCCTATCGCGGGGCGAAGCGCCCGGTGCGGTCGGCCAACGTGCAGCGGATCGAGCGCATGGACCGCCCCGACGTGGTGGCGCTCCTGGAACGCTCGAACCTGCTGCCGGCGATCTTCTTCATCTTCAGCCGCGTCGGCTGCGATGCCGCGGTGAACCAGGTGCGACGCTCCGGCATCCGGCTGACCACGCCCGACGAGCGTTCGCTGATCCGTCAGATCGTCGAGGAGCGCACGGCGACGCTCGACGACACCGACCTTGACGTGCTCGGCTACTGGGAGTGGCTCGACAACCTCCAGCGCGGGGTCGCCGCCCACCACGCCGGCCTGCTGCCGGTGTTCAAGGAGGTCGTCGAGGAGCTCTTCCAGCGCAAGCTCGTCAAGGCGGTCTTCGCGACCGAGACCCTCGCGCTCGGCATCAACATGCCCGCGCGCACGGTGGTGCTCGAGAAGCTGCAGAAGTTCAACGGCGAGGCGCGCGTCGCGATCACGCCGGGGGAGTACACCCAGCTCACCGGCCGGGCCGGTCGCCGCGGCATCGACGTCGAAGGTCACGCCGTCATCCAGTGGACCGAGGCGCTGGATCCGCAGTCGGTGGCCTCCCTCGCCTCCCGCCGCACCTACCCGCTCAACTCCAGCTTCCGTCCGACCTACAACATGGCCGTGAACCTCATCGACCAGTTCGGTCGCGGCCGCGCGCGCGAGATCCTCGAGTCGTCGTTCGCGCAGTTCCAGGCGGACCGCGCGGTCGTCGGCCTCGCCCGGCAGGTGCAGGATGCCGAGGCATCCCTGCAGGGGTATCGCGCTGCCGTCGAGAAGTCCCGCAAGGCGTCCGATCGCGAACGCTGGGCCAAGCGCACCGAGAAGCTCGAGAAGTCGACGGCGAAGCTGCGCCGGCAGATCGCGTCGCGCACCGGAACCGTCGCGCGTCTCTTCGACCGCGTGGTGGACGTGCTGACGACCCTCGACTACGTCCGCCTCGACGGCGATCGGGCGGTGCTCACCGACGCCGGACGAACGATGCGTCGCATCTACGGCGAACGCGACCTGCTGGTGGCCGAGAGCCTGCGTCAGGGGCTCTGGAAGGGCTTGGACGTGCCGACGCTCGCGGCGATCGTGTGCTCGCTCGTCTACGAGCCGCGGCGCGACGACCGCGACGGCGCGGTCCCGAAGGGGCAGTTCGCGAAGGCGATGGATGCCACCGGAAACCTGTGGGCCGAGCTCGACGACCTCGAGCGCGACAACCGGCTGCCCGGGTCCGAGCCGCCCGCGACGGGGCTCGCGCTCGCGATGCACTCCTGGGCTCGCGGCGTCTCGCTGGAGCGCGTGCTCATCCAGGCCGACATGGCCGCCGGAGACTTCGTCCGCTGGTGCAAGCAGACGATCGACCTGCTCGACCAGCTCTCGCTGGTCGCCGAACCCGAGCTGGCGCGCACCGCGCGGCAGGGGCTGGATGCCGTGCGCCGCGGCATCGTGGCCTACAGCGGGCTGTGACGACCGACTCCGCGGGCCCGGCGCTCCCGCCGACCCGTGGCGCCGACCTCCGCCCGCGCGACCCGGTCCGTCACATCCTCCCGCTCGGCATCGCCACGTTCGTGTCGGCCATCGCGGGATTCCTGCAGACGCTCGCCTTCCCGTCCCTGAGCTGGTGGCCGGTGGTCTTCCTGTCGGTCCCGCTGACGCTCCTGCCGCTGACCGGGCGCCGGTCGTGGTCGGCGTTCCTGGTCGGTTTCGTGAACGGTCTCGGGTTCTACCTCGTGAACGTCGCCTTCACGTCCCGCTACCTCGGCCCCATCCCGTGGCTGGCGCTGTCCGTCCTCGAAGCGCTGATCACCGCCGCGATGGCGATCCCGATCGCCTTGGCGTACCGATGGCTGCCGCGGGTCGCCCCCGGGCGATGGGGGCGCCTGGTCGCGCTGCCGGCGGTCGTGGCGGGCCTCTGGATCGCCCGGGAGGAGCTCATCGGCCACTGGCCGTACGGCGGCTTCCCCTGGGGACGGCTGGGCGTCACACAGGTCGACAGCCCGCTCGGTCACCTGCTCTCGTGGGTCGGGATGAGCGGGGTCGGCTTCCTCATCGTGTTCCTGTGCGCCTCGGCCATCGAGTACGCGCGCATCGGCACCTGGCGCGATCTGCGCACGGCCGCGCCGGTGGCGATCGTGGCGCTCGTGCTGCTGCTCGTCCCGCAGTTCCCCACGACGCCCGCCGGCACGATGCGCGTGGGCGCCGCGCAGGGCAACGGCCCGACCGGCTACTTCGACAAGCGCACCGACTACGCCGTGCTGGACGCCCAGGTCGCGGCGACCCGCCCGCTGCTCGGCCAGAAGATGGATCTGCTCGCGTGGCCGGAGGGCGGCGTGGAGTACGACCCGACCCAGGATGCCCCCACGGCGGCGGTCCTCGACGGCATCCAGAAGCAGGCCGGGGCACCCCTCCTCGCGAACGCGGCGGTCCGGAAGGCGGGCAACGACTACAACCTGTCGTTCCTGTGGATGGCGGGTAAGGGCATCACGCAGTCCTACGCGAAGTGGCATCCCGTGCCGTTCGGCGAATACGTGCCCGATCGATCGTTCTGGGAGCCGCTGGCGCCGAGCCTCATCGGCCTGATCGGTCGCGGGTACACGCCCGGCACGACCCCGCCCATCGTGACGGTGAAAGGCGTCGGAGTCGGCCTCGCGATCTGCTTCGACGTGATCTACGACGACGTCATCCGGACCGGAGCCCGCGACGGCGCGCGCCTGTTCGTCTTCCAGACGAACAACGCCGACTTCCGCGGCACCGACGAGAACATCCAGCAGCTGGCGTTCGCCCGCGCCCGCGCCCTGGAGACGGGCCGATCGGTGGTCAACATCTCCACCGTCGGCACGAGTCAGGTGATCGCGCCCGACGGGTCCGAACTCGACCGGATCCCCGCGGACACGGCGGGCCACATGCTCACCGACGTCCCGCTGCGCACCGGGCTCACCCCCGCGATGAGCGCGGGGGCCTGGATCGACGGCATCCTCGCGTGGGGGAGTCTCGCCGCACTCGCGCTGGCCGGCCTGATCATGCGGCGCCGTCGTCGCGCGCGCGCAGCGGACGCAACAACGCCGGCCCCCGCGGGGACCGGCGTCGACAGCGTGTGACCGGCGCTCAGGCGCTCAGTCGCTCCTTGGTGACGTCCTGACCGGCGCCACGGCGTGCACGCACGAACTGCAGGCGCTCTTCGAGGAGCTCCTCGAGCTCGGGCAGCGTGCGGCGCTCGAGCAGCATGTCCCAGTGGCTGCGCGGGGTCTTGTCGCCGGAGTGGTCGACCGTCACGGCCGTCCCATTGACGCTCAGGGTCGCCTCGCCGCCGCAGGTGCGGCATTCCCAGGTCTCCGGCGCCTCGGCGTCGGCTGCGAACATCAGCTTGGTGTCACGGCCACAGGCCGTGCACGTGTAGGTGTATTCGGCGCGCTCCATGAACACGACGCCCTCTTCGCTCTGCAAGCTCTGGGCGCCGAGTCGGATGCCGCGCAGGCTGCGGTCTGCCATTGTGTGGTCCTCTCGTCGCTGTACAGGTATAACGCGCCCAGCTGGGCGGATAATCCGAACGGGGAGGGATGCAAGAGGTTTCCCAGTCAATGCACAGTGGGACCGAGTCCCATGGCTCCTCGGACTCAGTTCCGCGTGTCGCGCAGTGCGCGCACCACGCGGGCGGCGACGTCCGCGCGATCGGTGACCAGACCGTCGACGCGGAGCCCGTGGCCGTCGAGATTCAGCAGCCGCTGCATGTCGCGGGGCGCGTTCACCGTCCACACGTGCACCTCGACGCCGACGTCGTGACACGCGGCCACGAAGCGCGGGGTGACGATGCGGATGCGCGACTGCCTCTCGGGCACCTGGACGGCATCGATCCCGCGCAGCGCGCGTGCGAGCAGGGTTCGCGACCGCGAGGCCACCGCAGCCACCGCCCGCGCGACCGTGGCCGTGCCGGCCGAGGTCGCCGGGTGCCCGCCGCGCGTATAGGCGGCGGTGAGCGCGGCATGGCGGCGTTCGTCCGAGAAGCTCGTGAGCAGCACGCGGTCCGCGTGTCGGGCGACCAGGCGTCCGGTCGGCTCGGCGGCGGCATCCGCCTTCACGTCGAGGTTGAACCGGAGCGTCGGAAAGGTGTCGAGGGCCTGCGCGAGCGTGATGAGGCCGCCGCGCTCCGCCATCAGCCGCTCGAGGTCGGCCACGGTGCAGTCGGCGACCGTCCGCGCGTCCCCGGTGATCCGCCGCAGATCGGCGTCATGCCAGAGCACGACGACGCCGTCGGCGGTGAGGTGGCAGTCGGACTCGACGTAGGCGATGCCCTCCGCGTGCGCGGCGGCCACGGCGAGGAAGCTGTTCTCCGCCACGCGGTCGGCCGCCGCTGCCGCAGTGACCAGTCCCCGGTGCGCCAGCACGCGGGGGCGGGGCGGTGCGAACCAGGGGTGGGTCACACCGGGGTCGGCCCGGTGACCGGGGGAGCGGCGGGGCCGTCGGGTGCAGTGGAGCTCTCGGCGGGGGTGTGCGTCGGGGTGCCCGGGATCACCGGACCGCGTCCGGCGCTGAACGAGCCGGCGAGGCCCTTGAGCGCGTCGGTGAACTCGCCGGGGATGATCCAGAGCTTGTTCGACGCGCCCTCGCTGATCTTCGGCAGCGTCTGCAGGTACTGGTAGGCGAGCAGTTTGTCGTCGGCGTTGCCCAGGTGGATGGCGTTGAAGACGGTCTGGATCGCCTGCCCTTCGCCGTCGGCGCGCAGCACCTGGGCCTGCTTCTCGCCCTCGGCCTGCAGGATGAGTGCCTGCTTGTCGCCCTCGGCCTGCAGGATCGCGGCCTGCCGGCGACCTTCGGCTTCGAGGATCTGCGACTGCTTGGATCCCTCTGCGGTGAGGATCGCGGCACGGCGGTCACGCTCGGCGCGCATCTGCTTCTCCATCGAGTCCTGGATGGAGTGCGGCGGGTCGATCGACTTCAGCTCGACGCGGGAGACGCGGATGCCCCACTTGCCGGTCGCTTCGTCGAGGACGACGCGCAGCTGCCCGTTGATGTTGTCGCGGCTGGTGAGCGCCTCTTCGAGGTTCAGACCGCCGACGACGTTGCGCAGGGTCGTGATGGTCAGCTGCTCGACGGCGCCGAGGTAGTTCGCGATCTCGTACGTCGCAGCTCGCGCATCGGTCACCTGGAAGTAGACGACGGTGTCGATGGACACGACGAGGTTGTCTTCGGTGATCACGGGCTGCGGCGCGAAGGTCACGACCTGCTCGCGCATGTCCAGCAGCGGCCGGAGGCGGTCGACGAACGGCACCAGCAGGTTCAGTCCGGGGGTGAGGGTCTTGTGGTACCGGCCCAGCCGCTCGACCACGCCCGCGGTCGCCTGCGGGATGATCCGGACCGCCCGGGTGATGACGATGACGACGAAGATGAAGACCGCGACGGCCAGCACCCAGCCGATCGTGGTCGGGATGATCTGGTCGGGGTTCACGACTTCTTCTCCTCGATCTTGTGCACGAAGGCGGTGGCGCCGTCGATGCGGAGCACCCGGACGTCCTCACCGGGCCCGAGCGGCGGGCTCGACGTGGCGCGCGCCGTCCAGGTCTCGCCGTTGGCGAGCTTCACCAGCCCGGAGGAATCGGTGACGGTCTCCACGACGCGCGCCGGCTGTCCGATGAGCGCGGGCACGTTCGTCTTGGCGGCGTCCTCGCCGCGGCGCAGGCGTCGCAGCAGCGGCGGACGAAGGAGGAAGATCAGCAGAGCGCTGACGACCGCGGCGATGATCACCTGCAGCCAGATGGGCGCCCCGAGGAGGTCCGCGGCGAGTCCGGCGAGGCCGCCGATCCCCAGCATCAGGAACGTGAAGTCGAGCGTGAGCATCTCGATCACGAGGAACACCGCCATCAGCACGAGCCAGGCGATCCATGCGAAATCCACGATGGTCGACATTGCAGTCCCTTTCCCTGAGGTTGAACTTAACACGCGCCGGGGCGGGCGCGGCGGTAGTGTCGAAGGGTCTCCCACTCCGAAATCTAGGAGCTCTCTGTGTCCCAGATCCTTCCCGCCGGCGCCCTCGCCGGAAAGACCGCCCTCGTGACCGGATCGTCGCGTGGAATCGGCGCCGACACCGTCCGCTACTTCGCCGAGGCGGGCGCGAACGTGGTCATCAACTACCGCAACAAGGCTCCGCGTGCGAACAAGCTGGCCGACGAGCTGCGCGGTCTCGGCGTCGAGGCGCTGGTGGTGGGTGCGGACCTCACCGACCCGGACTCGGTGAACGCGATGTTCGCCGAGGTCGAGAAGGCCTTCGGGGGTCTCGACATCCTCGTCCTGAACGCGTCCGGCGGCATGGAGTCCGGCATGGCCGAGGACTACGCCCTGCAGCTGAACCGCGACGCGCAGGTGCGGGTGCTGGATGCCGCGACCCCGCTGCTGCGCGACGGCGGCCGCGTGGTGTTCGTCACCAGCCACCAGGCGCACTTCATCCGCACGACGCCGACCATGCCCGAGTACGAGCCGGTCGCGCTTTCCAAGCGCGCCGGCGAGGACGCGCTGCGCGAGAAGATCCCGGCCCTCGCCGAGAAGGGGATCGGGTTCGTCGTGGTCTCCGGCGACATGATCGAGGGAACCATCACCGCGACGCTCCTCGAGCGCGCCAACCCCGGGGCGATCTCGCAGCGCCGCGAGGACGCCGGAAAGCTCTACAACGTGGCCGAGTTCGCCGCCGAGGTCGCCCAGGCGGCGATCGACCCGGTCCCGGCCGACAACGAACGCCTCGTCGGCGACCTCGGCTCGTTCGCCGCGGAGTGACATGCGCGCGTCCGACATCGGGATGCTGATCTCCCTCGGGCGGCCGCAGCTGTCGCCCGGGGGAGACTTCGCGATCGTCTCGAGCTCCCGCCCGGATCCGACCGCGAACCGCAACGTGGGCCAGCTGTGGCGGGTCGAGCTGCCCGGCGGGGCCCGGCGCCGGCTCACCCGGGGGACCGCTGACACGGCGCCCCGGCTGTCGCCCGATGGGTCCGCTGTCGCGTTCCTGCGCGCCGATGCGCGTCGCCGCGCACAGATCTGGGTGGTCGCCTCCGGCGGCGGCGAACCGGTCCAGGCCACCGACGCCCCGATCGGTGTGTCCGGGTTCGCCTGGTCGCCGGACGCCACGCGCCTCGCCTATGTCGCGTCCGTTCCCGAGCCGGGCCGCTACGGCACCGTGGAGGGACTGGATGCCGCGGCCGAGCCGCCGCGCCGGGTCACCGGGATCCGCTGGCACGCCAACGGCGAGGGCTACATCGTGGACCGGGTCCCGGAACTGTTCGTGGTCGACGCCCCGGACCTCGACGCGGAGCCGTTCTACGAGCCCGCGCCGGCACCCGCCGATGAGGCTCCGCCGCGCCGCCCGGTCGTGGCGGCGGTCGCCGACCGGCTCACATCGGGCAGCACCGCGCATCGCCTGCCGACGTTCAGCGCGGACGGATCCGAGATCCTCGTCGTCGCGGACGACATCGAGCCCTGGCATCCGGATCTGCGCTCCCGCCTGATCGCGATCGGCGTGGCGGACGGTGCGCAGCGGGTGGTCTTGGACCGCGACGCGGATCTGACGGTCGGCGACCTGGCCGTGGCCGAGGACGGCACGGTCGCGATCCTCGCGGCCGACGTCGGCGCGGACGGGGTCGATTTCGTCGCCGCGGGGGTGGCGCTCTATCTCCTCGACGGCGACGCGCCCCGCCGGCTCACCGATCCCGATCGGCTCGAGCTGGGCGACGACGCCCTCGACCTCGGCTTCGACGGCGAGGATCTGCTCGTGCGGCATCCCACCCGCGGGCGGGTGCACCTGCTACGGGTCACGCGCTCCGGTGCGGTCTCCCCGGTGGTCGAAGGCGATCTCGACGTCGTCGGGCACGCCGCCGCGGGCGGTGTCGTCGTCGCCACCGTGGCCACCCCGGACTCGATGGGCGAGCTCGTGCTGGCCGGTCACGGCATCCTCACCGACTTCGGCGCAGCCGCCCAGGCGGCGGGCGTCGTCCTGCCGACGGAGATCGAGGTCCCCGGACGCGACGGCTACCCGGTGCACGGCTGGGTCGCCACCCCCGACGGCGACGGCCCGTTCCCGGTGATCCTGCAGATCCACGGCGGTCCGTACGCGTCCTACGACGTGCACCTGTTCGACGAGACGCAGGTGCTCGTGGATGCCGGGTACGCGGTCGTCTACTGCAACCCGCGCGGGTCGGCGGGCTACGGGCGTGCGCACGGCCGCGCGATCCGGCAGGCGATGGGCACCGTCGACCTCACCGACGTGCTCGATTTCCTCGACGGCGCGCTCGCGTCCGATCCCCGGTTGGACCCGCGTCGCGTCGGCATCCAGGGCGGCTCCTACGGCGGGTATCTCACCGCGTGGACGATCGCCCACGACCACCGGTTCGCCGGTGCGATCGTGGAGCGGGGATTCCTCGACCCGGCCACCTTCCAGGGCACCAGCGACATCGGCACGTTCTTCGGCGACGAGTACGTCGGCACGGACCCGTCCGACATCGCGCGGCAGAGCCCGATGGCGGTCGTCTCGCAGGTGACGACGCCGACTCTCGTCATCCACTCCGAGCAGGACTACCGCTGCCCGCTCGAGCAGGCGACGCGGTACTACTCGGCCCTGAAGCGCCAGGGCACGGAGGCGGAGATGCTCATCTTCCCGGGTGAGAACCACGAGCTCAGCCGAAGTGGGCGTCCGCGGCACCGGATCGAACGTTTCGGGGCGATCCTGGACTGGTGGGAACGTCATCTCCCGATCGACAAGGAAGGCGCACAATGACCTCCATTCCCCCGGGGTGGTACCCCGATCAGAACGGTGTCACCCGGTGGTGGGACGGCACCCAGTGGACGGCCGCGACGCAGCCTCCGACCCCCGCCCAGCCCACGGCGCCGGGAGGCTACGCGCAGCAGGGGTACGCGCAGCAGGGGTATCAGCAGGGATACGCCCAGCAGGGCGCCTACGCACCCGTCAGCCAGTACCCGCAGGTCGAGCCGGGGACGCCGGGAACGACGGTGTGGGCGTGGCTGGTGGCGCTGCTGCCGATCATCGACGTCGTGCTCTCGCTCGGCTACACCCTCAGCATCCCGGCGGCGATGAGCTCGTTCGTCGCGCAGATGGGCTCCGTGGACCCGTCCACGCCCGAGGGCGCGAGCCGGCTGAGCGCGGCGATGCTCGGGACCTTCTTCAACGGCTGGTACGCCGCGCTGCTGATCGTCGGGCTGCTCGTGTACGCCGCCACGGTGGTGTTCTCGTACTTCGACCACCGCGAGCTGGTCCGGCGCGGCTACGTGAAGCCGTTCCACTGGGCGTGGGCGTTCCTCGGCAGTCTCGTCTACATCATCGGCCGCACCGTCGTGGTGCACCGTCGCGGCGGCCGCTCGCTCGGTCCGCTGTGGGCGATGATCGCCGTCTTCGTCGCCTCGATCGTGATCGGCTGGATCGGCGGTGCCGTCATCAGCGTGCAGACGGCGGAGATCATGAACCGCTTCGTCCAGCAGTACGGCGGCTCGTACGGCGGCTGAGCACTCGATGCACGCAAGCGGGGCCCGGGATCGTCGATCCCGGGCCCCGCTTCTGCGGCGTGCGACTTACAGGTCGGCCGGCTTGAACGTGAACGCGCGCACGATCTGGATGATGCCGAGCACCACCAGCGAGATGCCGAGCAGCCACCAGAGCACGATGATGCCCCACAGCGGCGAGAACAGCACGATGATGCCGGCGATGATGCTCAGGATCGCGAAGAAGATCGCCCAGCCCTTCGAGCGGGCGCTGGGAAGCGTCGTCAGCGCGACGATGCCCTCGATGATCCAGGCGATGCCGATGAAGATGCCCAGGAACACGGCGAGCCACGCGGTGGTCGCGTTCAGGTTCATCAGCGCGATGACGCCACCGACGATGAACAGCAGACCGAGCACGATGTGGCCGACGCGCGACCAGCCCTTCATCGTGCGGGCGAAGATGCCGAGTCCGCCGTAGACGACGCCGACGACGATCGCGTAGATCGCGAGGATGGCGGTGAGGACCGATGCCGTGTGGCCCGGCCACACGAGGATGAGGATGCCGACGACGAGGGCGATGACACCGCCCACGCCGAATGCCGTGCGAATGCCGTTGACGGCGCTCTTCTCCGCGGGGGATTCGGTAGTCATGATGGACCTTTCTGAGTGTTGCCTGTAAATCAGGCGCCCATCACCTTAGCGCGCCCGTGTGTTGCGCCTGTCACCGACACGCGTCTGCGGGGTTGCCTGCCGTCACGGACGCCCGATGCGTCCCGGATAGGATCGGATGCCGGACCGAGCAGGAGAGCAGAGGCGAACGTGGCGGACAGCGACCGGTACATCGTGGCGACGGATGGCGCATGCCAGGGAAACCCCGGCCCCGCCGGCTGGGCGTGGGTCGGTGAAGACGGCCAGTGGGCGGCCGGGTCGCTGGCATCCGGCACGAACAACATCGGCGAGCTGCTCGGCCTGCTCAACGCCATCCGCGACCATCGCGACATCCCTGACCTCCTCGTCCAGGCCGACTCCAAGTACGCGATCGACACGTACACCAAGTGGATGGACGGCCACGCCCGCCGCAATTGGAAGACCAGCACGGGTGCACCGACGAAAAACGTCGATCTGCTCAAGCAGCTGATCCAGGAGCGGGATGCCCGGCGGGCGCACGGGCTGCCCGACGTCGAGCTCGAGCACGTGCGCGGACACGCCGGTCATCGTCTGAACAGCTGGGCCGACGAACGCGCCGTGCGTGCCGCCGCGCACGGGAAGAAGGGCACCGAGAGCCGCTGGTCGTCGCTGGACGGGCAGGCACCGATCGACGTGAGCGTCGACCCGCCGCGGTCCGCGCAGGACCGCAAGCGGTAGAGGGTCAGGCCTCGACGTCGTCGACGCCCGGGGTCCACGACTTCCCGGCGCGTCCCCAGCCGCGCTTGCGCGCGATCTTCTGCACCGTGCGCCAGTCGCCGTCGTCGAGGCGGTCGACGTAGAGGATGCCGTCGAGGTGGTCGAACTCGTGCTGCATGATGCGCGCGCGCCAGCCGTCGACCTCGATGCGCACCGGCTCGCCGTCGAGGTCGATGCCGGTCACCAGCACCGCCTCCGAGCGCCGCAGCGGGAACCGCTCGCCGGGGAAGGAGAGGCATCCCTCCGACTCGTCGTCGGGATCCGGCTCGCCCGGGATGAGGGGCCGCTGCCAGAGCACGGGGTTGATGATGACGCCCCGCCACGGCTCGCCGTCGTCGTCCTGGTAGGTGTATGTGTAGATCCGCAGGGAGACGCCCACCTGAGGAGCCGCGAGGCCCACGCCGGGGGCGGCATCCATCGTGTCGAACATGTCGGCGACGAGCGTGCGGATCTCGTCGGTGATCTCACCCACCTCGGCGGCGGGAGCGTGCAGGACGGGGTCACCCATGATGCGGATCGGAAGTACGGCCACGTCAAGAGCCTACCGGCGCCCCCCTCTCGCGTAAGGTCGAAGAGTGGTGTTGGCGGGGGCGTTCGCGAGCGATGTGACCGATCAGGTCGTCGGTGTCTTCAAGGACCCCGCGATCCTCATCGGCATCCCTCTCGCGCTGCTCGGCGCCGTCTTCATGTCGTTCGGGGCCCAGTACCAGCACCACGGCGTCCACAAGGTCGAGGTGCTGACCGGGACGTCCGGCAGCAGCGGGCTGACCCTGCGCCACTTCCTCAACCTCGTCCGGCGTCCGTCCTGGGTGTTCGGCACCCTGATGCTCGGCGCGGCGGTCGTCTGTCAGCTCGCGGCCCTCGCCTTCGCACCGCTGATCCTGGTGCAGCCCCTCGGCGCGATCTCGCTCGTGATCACGACGCTGCTCAACGCGAAGGCCTCCGGGCACAAGCCCACCGGCAAGTCGGTGCGCGCGATCATCGCGTGCGTCGGCGGCATCTTCGTGTTCGTCACGATCGCCGCGCTCTTCGCCACCGACACCCCGGTGAGCGACCGGCAGCTGATCATCATCCTCGCGCTGCTGCTGGTGGTGCTGATCACGCTGGTGACGGTGTGGCTCCTCGTGCGCAAGAAGGCCCATCCGCTCTTCTACATCGTCGCCTCCGGCGTACTGTACGGCTTCGTCGCGACCTTCGCGAAGACGATCATCACGCGCATCCAGTCGCAGGACATCAACTGGCTCACGATCCTCTGCGCGGTGGGGCTCGTCGCGGCGTTCGCTGTCGGCGCCTACTTCGTGCAGACCGCGTACGCCGTCGGTCCGCCCGACCTCGTCATCGCGGGCCTCACGGTGATCGACCCGCTCGTCGCGGTCGTCATCGGGCTGACCGTGCTGCAGGAGGCCGCCACAGCGCCCCTGGGGGCTTTCATCGGCTTCGCAGCAGCCGGCCTGGTCGCGGTCTACGGCGTGTTCTCGCTCGCGCGCAACCACCCCGAGGTGCTCAGCAACAGCCAGGAGCTGCCGATTCCGCGCTGGCACGACGGCGACGGACCCGCCCGCGACTGAGCGCCGCCCGACCGGGCCTGTGGATAACTTTCGGGCCGATCCGCCGGAATTGTCTACCGTGGCGGGATGAGATCGCGTCTTGCCGTCGGAGTCCTCCTCGGGATGCTGGTCGTCGCCCTCGCGGGCTGCACCGGCGCGACGCCCCGGCCGAGTCCCACGCCGACTCCGCCGTTCGCGAGCGCGGACGCCGCGTACAAGGCCGCCGAGGCCACCTACCGCGCGTACGTGGCTGCAGGGAACAGGGTGAACTTGCAGGATCCCAAGACCTTTCCGCCCGTGTATCACTGGCTGCTCGATCGAGCCCTCGATCATCAGCGCAAGGAACTCAGCGCCATGGCCGCAAAGGACCTCCGCATGAGCAGTGAGGACCACGTCACATTTGTCGCTCCGATCGGCGGAGGAGACGTGAGGTGGGGAGATGTGTCGTTGGCCGTTTGTATTGACGTCAGTAAGAGTGACGTTCGCGACGCGGCCGGACGATCGCTGGTCAGGAGCACACGACCGAACAAGCAAAGTCTGACGGTTGCCTTCTCGCGTGATGCGTCGACCAGTACGGGAATGAAGATCGCGAGCATTACGGGTCGGAAGGGGAAACCGACGTGCGCAGAGTGAGTGCAGCTGCTCTTGTAATGGCGATCGGATTCGCCTTCGCGAGCGCGAACCTGCCACCTGAGGTTGGGGTTGGTGGCCTGCATACCGATGATGCAACGGATGACACGCACGCCACCGCTGTGCAAGTCTACGTAACGCGGCCTGGTTCGGAACCTCGCAAACAATCTGGCCCGGGGCGCACGGGTATCGGTACAGCCGGATCACCGGGGTTGGCCAGGTCTGCCTCGGGAGCGGGGGAGCCCGGGGTGCCGGATTCGGGGGCGGAGGCGTATGGGTTGCCGGTGCTGGGGCCGGACGACTGCGAGGAGTCGCCGTCGTCGCGTCCCACGCCGTGCGGAACGACGCCGGAGTCCCCGGCTCCGAAGCCGGATCAGAGCTCGGTGGCGGGGCCTCGGGTTCCGACGGTGACCGAGCTCGCCTCGTTCCGGCCGGCGGTTCCGTCGCTGACGGTGGAGCCGCGAAAATTCGGGATTGTAGGGCGGCCGACGAACTTCGTGGTGGCTGCGAAGGAGCAGACGGTGACCGGGCGGTTGTTCGAGCTGCCCGTCAGGGTGCGGTTCACTCCGGCGGCCTACCGGTTCGACTACGGCGACGGCACCTCGAAGACGACCACGATCGGCGGGCGGACGTGGAAGGCCGGGAACGCGCTGATGTTCACCCGCACCGGCACGTCGCACACGTACAAGCGCAAGGCGACCGTCACGGCGCGGGCGACGGTGTTCTATTCGGCGCGGGTGTCGTTCGCGGGGTATCCGGGCTGGTACGACGTGGACGGGTACGTGACCGCTCAGACCCGCGCGGCCCGGTTCCGGCTGTACGTCGCGCACACCGTGCTGGTCGAGCACACGTGCGACGAGGACCCGCACGGACCCGGATGCCCCGGCACCATCCACTGAACGCCGCTGACGAGTGGCGACCCGGGCGGATGTCGGAGCGCGGTGGCATGATCTGACCATGCCCGAGTCACCCGAGGTCCAGGCCTTCGCCGAGGCCGTCGCCCAGCGATTCGTCGGGCGCACGATCGAATCGTTCGCCGTGCGCGACTTCCGCGCCTACAAGACGAGAGCTCAGAAACCCGAGACACTCGACGGTGCCGAGGTGGTCGCGGTGACCAGACACGGCAAGTACGTCGACCTCGAGACCGACCGCGGACACCTCGTCGTCAGTTTCGGCCGCCACGGCTGGGGATCGTGGCACGAGGCCGACGCTGAGCCGACGCCCGACGCGCCCGCCGTCATGGCGACACTCGCACTCGACGACGGCACCCTTCTGGACCTCACCGACGCGGGCACGTTCCGGAGCGCGGGGCTGTGGATCGTGGCCGATCCGCACGAGGTCGCGGGCGTCGCGGCGCTCGGCCCCGATCCCGCGGATCCCGCGTTCACCCGGGCCGACGTCGACGCCGTGACGATCGGTCGGCGCAAACAGCTCAAGGCGGTGCTGCAGGAGCAGACGTCGTTCGCCGGCATCGGCAACGCGTATTCCGACGAGATCCTCTTCCGGGCGAGACTGTCGCCGACCGTGCACGCGGCGACGCTGGACGAAGCAGAGCGCGAGCGGCTGTTCGAGGCGATGACCGCCGAGATCCGCGGGGCGATCGACGTGCGGCGCGGCATCCCGATCGCCGAGCAGAAGGCGGCGAAGGTCGCGGCGATGCGGGTGCACGGGCGGGCCGGTGAGCCGTGCCCGGTCTGCGGGGGCGAGATCGTCGACTACACCTTCTCGGGCACCTCCGCCCAGTGGTGCCCGACCTGTCAGTCGGCCGGGTGATCCTTCGGCGCGATCACGATCCGGCCGTTCTGGATGCGCCCCTTGCCGCCCGCCAGCGGAGCGGGCGCCGGCGCCTCCACCGACGCCTCCCACTCCGTGCGCGCCTCTTCGGCACTCGGACGCCAGACCGAGTCGAACCCCGCGCCCACGGCCGCGAACCCGCCGCTCATGCCGCGTTCCTGACGCCGCAGGTGCGCTGAATGCAGCCGGGGCGCCGACAGCACGAAGGCCGCGGCGATCAGGACGACCGCCGCGCCGATGATCCAACCGAGCGCGTCCATGTGAAGGCGGGTGGGCGGTGAACGCACTCCGGAGTTCGACCACGGCACCCGCCCCAGTATCCCCCGAAGATGCTGTGTGCAGCGAACGCTTCCTCTCGCCCCGCGCGGCCGGGCAAGAGTCTGACCCATTCGTCGTGCGCGTGCACAAGAATCGCGGCGGACTACTCAATTTCCGCCGTCGAGCACTCAATCGGGCGGAAACGGCCTTTGCGTCGGGTGCCCGCGTGTCACCGTCGAGGGGCGGCTTCGAAGCGGAGCCGCCACACATTCACGACGAGGGGCCGGTGGACCGTGATGAGGGAACACGCCAAGAAGGTGAACCCACGCCAGAAGCGTCGACTCTTGCTCGGGCTCCGTGCCGTGAGCGTGGTCGTCCTTCTGGCCGCCACCTTCGCCTTCTGGTCGAACCAGTCCCTCCTCGGCGCCGTCCTCGGCGGGATCATGCTCCTGCATGTCCTCGGCCTGTATCTGATCGAGAAGAATTACATCTGATGGATGCAGGCTGCGGACGCAGCAAGCTGGCCTGACGCCACTGTGGCGTACCGACCGCACGCGTCGTTCGCGTGCGCCGGAGCGATCGAATGGACCTGGCGACCCATATCGGTAGGGCGGGTGGGACTTGAACCCACGATCGTCGGGTTATGAGCCCGCTGCCTTGACCAGCTTGGCCACCGCCCCGCGAGGCCCGGGGGCCCCGACGTTAGAGCCTACGGCACGCCGCGGCCCGGTCGCGCGGGCGGTCAGGAGTCGTGGTGCTCGTGCTGGTGCGGGTCCTTCGCGGTGCCGCCGGTCGCCGGGTCGTCAGCCGGGGGAGCACCGACCTCGTCGAGCACGTTGCCGCGCGAGTGCACGACCCGGCCGCCGACGATCGTGGTCTCGGCGAACTCGCCCAGCAGACCCTGCGGGTCGGCGTCGTGCGCGTGCAGGTCACCCGACCAGACGACGAGGTCCGCCAGCATCCCCTCGGCGAGGCTCCCACGGTCGTGCTCCAGGTGGAACGCCCGTGCACCGTTGAGGGTGTACGCCTCGAGCGACCGGTCGACGCCGAGGCGCTCCGCGGGCGTCCAGGCATCCGCGCCTTCGAGAGTCGCCCGCGTGGCCGCCGAGAACACGCCGATGAGGGGATCCATCTCGCCGACCTGCCAGTCACTGGAGAACGAGACGTTCGCACCCGAGTCGAGAAGGCTCTTGAACCGCCACGCGCGGTCCCAGCGCTCCTCGCCGACGTTTTCCATCCAGGTGCCGGCCACGAGATCGGGCGAGGCATGGCGCGGCTGCATGGCGGCGACGACTCCCAGCTGCGCGAAGCGGGGCAGGTCGTCGGGATGCAGACATTCCACGTGCACGATGCCGTGCCGGCGGTCGACGGTGCCGTTGACCCGCTGGGCGTTCTCGATGGCGTCCAGCGCGAGGCGGATGCCGGCATCCCCGGTCGCGTGCGTATGAGTCTGGAATCCCAGCCGGTCGAGTTCGGTGATGACCTCGACGAGCTCGCGTCCGCCGTTGCCGGGATAACTGGGTCGGCCGCGCCGCCCCGGTCGGTTCGCGTAGTCATCCAGCATGAACGCGGTGTGCGGTTCGATCACGTCGTCGGAGTACAGCTTGAGCGGACCGACCGACAGCAGCGGATCCGGCGTGAAGGAGTCCACGGTGTCGCGCAGCGTCTGCCGGAACGAGCCGTCCGCACCCACGGGGTGGAACAGCTGCGCGATGACGCGGGACGTCAGCAGACCCGCGTTGAGGGCGCGCTCGAACAGCGGCAGCTCGGCCAGCGGCACCTGCGGCTCCACCGCGGTCGTGATGCCGACGGCGGTCGCCATGCGCATGCTCGCGAGGATCTTCTTGTAGCGGCGGTCGGGGGAGTACATCGGGATGTCGCGCTGCAGCTCGGCGAGGCCCCGGACCGTCATGGCGCTGGTGTAGAAGTCGGTCACCCACCCCGTCGGCTCGCCGTCGTCGCGCCGCTCGGGTCGGCCCCAGGCCACGTCGCCACCGTCGTGGATGCCGAGCACCCGCAGCGCGGAGTCGTTCAGCCACACGGAGTGCTGGTCGTAGGTCGTGACGAAGATCGGCCGGTTCGCGGCATCCAGTCCGCGCAGGTCGTCGGCGTTCGGGCGCCGGTTGTCGACGATCGAATACACCGCGTTCTCCGCGCAGATCCACCCGAGGTCGGGGCGGGATGCCGCGAACTCGGCGATCCGGCCGCGCACCTCGTCGAGGGTGTGGGCGCCCTCGAGGCTCACGGCGTCTTCGTCGAAGCCGAGCAGGAGGTGGTTGTGCGTGTCGATGACGCCCGGCGTGATCGTGCGTCCTTCGGCGTGGACGGTGCGCGTCGCGGCCGGAGCGTCGGCGGCGTCTCCGACGTAGGCGATGCGGTCGCCGGCGATGCCGATGGCCTCGGCCCACGGCTGTGCGGGGTTGAAGGTGCGCACCCGGGCACCGGTGATGAGGGTGTCGATCATGATCGTCTCCGGAATTAATTGACTCAAGTGTCAAAGAATACTCAACAGTCCCATGATTCTCGGCTACTGTCAAGATGTGGCGAGACCGAAGCGGCAGGAGGAGAAGCGCGCAGCGCTCATCGAAGCGACGATCGCCGCGGGTGCGGCGCGCGGGCTCCGGTCGCTTTCGCTCACCGACGTCGCCGCCCACGCAGGACTCACCCGCGGCGCGGTGCTCTACTACTACGAAGACCTGGACGCGCTCCTCGTGGAGACCCACGCGGCCGGCGTCGCCCGGTTCTGCGACGAGCGGGATGCCCTCGTGGACGCCCTCGACGACCCACGCGAACAGCTGGCCGTCGCGATCGACCGGGGCCTGCCGCACGGGCCCGACGATGCGCTGATGCGTCTGCTCTACGAGTTCGACGTGCTCGCCGGATTATCGGCGCTGCACGACGAGCACGTGCAGAACATGTACGTGCGGCAGCTGGCCACCTATCGGCGGGTCTTCGCGGCCGGCCGATCGGCGGGGGTCTTCCGCTCGGGGATGGACGACGAAACGCTCGCGATGACCTTCGTCGCCCTGGAGGATGCCTACGGCCTCCACATCGTGGGCGGCAACGAGCTGATGACCGTCGACACCGCCCGGACGGCCATGCGACGGCTCGCCGACGAGCTCGGCTGCACCCCGGCTTAGCGGGTCGCGCGCCGTCGCGGCGCCCGGCGCGCCGCGAAGTGACACGCTTGTGATTCGTCACGTCGATGCGCCATAATGGGCCCCGATACAGCTGAACAGCCGGTCATGGGCATCCGATCAGGTCGTAGGGGAAGACGCACCTGAAGAAACGGAGAGACCATGGCTTCCACACAGGCGCGTGGAGTGGTGTACATCCACTCCGCGCCGCGCGCGTTGTGCCCACACCTGGAGTGGGCTGTCGGTCGTGCCCTTGGGCGGCCGGTCAGCTTCGACTGGTCCGACCAGCCCGTGCTGCAGGGATGCCGTCGCGCCGAGTTCTACTGGGAGGGATCGACCGGGACGGGCGCGGCGCTCGCCACGGCGATCCGCGGGTGGGAGCACCTGCGCTATGAGATCACCGAGGACCCGTCGCCGCGCAGCGACGGCGGGCGGTGGATGCACACCCCGGACCTCGGCATCCACTTCGCGCAGACCGACACGGCCGGAAACGTCGTCGTCGGCGAGGAGCGCATCCGGTACGCCGTCGAGGTCTCCGCCGGCGACCCGGCCGAGCTGATGCGCGAACTGGACGTCGCGCTCGGATCCGCCTGGGACGAGGAGCTCGAGCCGTTCCGCCACGCGTCGGACGACGCACCCGTCGTCTGGCTGCACAAGGTCGTGTGACCCCCGGCCGGCCGGTCCATCCGACGCGCAGAACTCAGACGGGGAGGCGCGACTACCGTGCCCTCGGTGGGGACATCCCGGGGGAGGGGAAAGCGAATCGCCGCCTGACACGACAGAAGCCCCGGCGATGACGCCGGGGCTTCTGACGATTGGAGGAAGATCACACGGAGGCGAACGCCACCACCGCGTTGTGCCCGCCGAACCCGAACGAGTTGCTGATCGCGAGCTGATCGCCGCTGCCGAGCGAGATCGGCTTGGCGTCGATCGCGAAGGGGACCTCGGGGTCCTGCTCGGTGACGTTGATCGTCGGCGGCGCCTGGCGGTCGCGGATCGCGAGGATCGCGAAGATCGCCTCGAGTGCTCCGGTCCCGCCGAGGAGGTGCCCGGTCGACGCCTTGGTGGCCGACACCGGGATCTCGTCGATGCGGCTGCCGAAGACGCTCTTGAGCGCCACGTACTCGTTGGGGTCGCCGACCGGGGTCGAGGTCGCATGGGCGTTGACGTGCGTGACGTCGTCCGGCGACGCACCGGCCATCTCGAGCGCCTGCCGAACGGCACGGGCGGCACCCAGCCCCTCGGGGTCGTTCGCCGTGATGTGGTACGAGTCCGCCGTCACGCCGCCGCCGACGACGGTGGCGTAGATGCGGGCTCCCCGGGCCTTCGCGTGCTCCTCGGTTTCGAGGATGAGGACGGCCGCTCCCTCGCCCATGACGAAGCCGTCACGGTCGACGCTGGTCGGGCGGGATGCCTCGGCGGGATCTTCGTTGCGCTTGGACAGCGCCTGCATCGAGGCGAAACCGGCGATCGTGATCGGATGGATCACCGACTCTGTGCCGCCGGCGATCACGACGTCCGCGAGTCCGTCCTGCAGGTGCTCGAGGGCGTTGACGATCGACTCGGTGCTCGACGCGCACGCGCTCGCGACGGTGCGGGCGAACGCACGGGCGTTGAAGTGCAGTGACAGGTTGCCCGCCGCGGCGTTCGGCATGAGCATCGGCACGGTCATGGGCATGACGCGCCGCGGACCCTTCTCACGGAGGGTGTCCCACGCATTCAGCAGCGTCCAGAAGCCGCCGATGCCGGTCGCGAAGTCGACGCCGAGACGGTCGGGGTCGACCTCCGGAGACCCGGCATCCTCCCAGGCCTCCATCGCCGCGACGAGTGCGAGCTGGGCGGACGGGTCGAGGCGCTTGGCGACCGGCCGGTCAAGGACCGTCTCCGGGCGCACGATCGCCTCGGCGGCGAAGGTGACCGGCAGCTGGTACTTCTCGACCCAGTCGTACTCGAGGGTGCGGGCTCCGGACGCTCCGCCCAGCAGGGCGGACCAGCTCTCGGGCGCGGTTCCCCCGATGGGGGTGGACGCGCCGATTCCGGTGACGACGATGCGGGATGCGCTCATTGAAGATCCTTGGATGTGGTTCGCCGGTGGGGGCTCACGCCCCCACCGGAAGGGTCACGCCTGGTTGGACGTGATGAAGGTGACGGCGTCGCCGACCGTCTTGAGGTTCTTGACCTCGTCGTCGGGGATGGTGACGCCGAACTTCTCCTCGGCGTTGACGACGATCGTCATCATCGAGATCGAGTCGATGTCGAGGTCGTCGGTGAACGACTTCTCGAGGGCGACCTCGTCGGCCGAGATGCCGGTCTCGTCGGTGATGAGTTCGGCCAGGCCTGCGAGGACCTCGTCGTTGGTCAGTGCCATGTCTGCTCCTTGTATGGGGGTGTACAGCGGTGTTCAGCGCCGCCGGTGGAAGGCCGGCGACACCCGGTACAGTCTAGAGTTGCGTCCGCGCCCTCACGGGAGCACGACGACCTGTGCGCCGAAGACCAGTCCGGCGCCGAATCCGATCTGCAGCGCGAGACCGCCGGAAAGCTCAGGATGCTCCTGGAGCAGCCGGTGCGCCGCGAGGGGAATGGATGCCGCCGACGTGTTGCCGGTCGTCTCGATGTCGCGTGCGATCACGACCGACTCGGGAAGCTTCAGCTGTTTGGCGAACTCGTCGATGATGCGCATGTTCGCCTGGTGCGGGATGAACGCGGCCAGGTCGTCCGGCCCGATGCCGGCGGCCTCGAGAGCCTGCCGGGCCACCTTGGCCATCTCCCAGACCGCCCAGCGGAAGACGGTGGGGCCCTCCTGGCGAAGCGTCGGCCAGGGTGCCTTGCCGTCGCGGAAGTCGACGAGCGTCTCGTTCATGCCGACGACGTCGGCCTTCGACCCGTCCGAGCCCCACACGGTGGGGGCGATGCCGGGGGTGTCGCTGGGGCCGATGACGGCCGCGCCGGCTCCGTCGCCGAGCAGGAACGAGATGCTGCGGTCGGTGGGGTCGACGATGTCGCTGAGCTTCTCGGCGCCCACCACGACCGCGTACTTTGCCGCACCCGCGCGGATGAGGGCATCGGCCTGCGTGACGGCGTAGGCGAACCCGGCGCACGCCGCGTTCACGTCGTAGGCCGCGGCCGGGGTCGCGCCGATGCGGTCGGCGACGATCGCCGAGACGGACGGGGTCTGCTTGGGGTTGCTGATCGTCGCGATGATGACCGCGTCGATGAGCGCGGGATCCACGCCTGAGCGCTGCACTGCCTCGAGCGCGGCCGCGGCGGCCAGATCGACGGCGGTGGTGTCGGCATCCGCCCGCACCCGCGTGACGATGCCCGTGCGCTGCCGGATCCACTCGTCGCTGGAGTCGATGGGGCCGACGAGATCGTCGTTGGGCACGTAGTTCTCGCCGCGTGCGGCGCCGTAGGCGTAGATGCGCGTGTGCGCGGCGCCCTGGGCCTGGTTGATGGTCGCGGTCATTCGGCGTCCCCTTCGAGCAGAGCGGCGGCAGCCGCGAGGTCATCCGGCGTCTTGACGGCCACGGCGGGCACGCCCTTGAGCACGCGCTTCGCGAGTCCGACGAGGGTTCCGGCGGGTGAGAATTCGATGAGGCCCGTGATGCCGTGGTCGGCGAACGACGCCATGCACAGATCCCAGCGCACCGGCGAGGCGACCTGCGCGACGAGGCGGTGGATCGCCTCGGGGCCGGAGGTGAGGACCGACCCGTCCGAGTTCGTCCACAGCGGCAGAGCCGGGTCCTGGACGGCGACATCGGACGTCGCGGCGCGAAGCGTCTCGACGGCGGGCGCCATGTAACGGGTGTGGAAGGCGCCGGCGACCTTGAGCGGCATCACGCGCGCCCGCTCCGGTGCGGCCGCGGCGAGCTCGCCGAGCCGGTCGAGGGCGCCTGCGGCGACGATCTGACCGCCGCCGTTGTAGTTCGCGGGGGTGAGGTCGAGGTCCGCGAGGCGCTGCAGCACAGCCTCCTCGTCGCCGCCGAGCACGGCGCTCATGCCGGTCTGCTCGAGGGCGGCGGCCTCGGCCATGGCCCGGCCGCGGATGCCGACCAGCCGCATGCCGTCGGCGGCGGAGAACACCCCGGCGGCCGTGAGCGCGGCGATCTCGCCGACCGAGTGGCCGGCGACGCCACCCGGAGCGGTGTCGGTGCGCTCGGTCAGCGCTGTGTAGGAGAGAAGGCTGGCGGCCACGATGAGCGGCTGCGCCACCTTCGTGTCGCGGATCTGATCGGCGTCCCACTCGGTGCCCGCGGCGACCAGATCGACCTCGGCCGCGTCGGAGTACGCCGCCAGGCGCTCACGCGCGCCATCGAGCTCGAGCCAGGGGGAGAGGAATCCGGGGGTCTGGGAACCCTGCCCCGGGAAGACGGCGACGATCACGTGTTCCATCCTGCCAGGACCGAGAGGGCCGAGTCGTGCATGACCTTCAGAAGAAATGGGGTTCGACTTGTATGGATGTCACAATCAGCGGGGGCGCCGCGACGAGGTCGCGCGCCTCCGGGTGGCATCCGGGCCGATCGCCCCGAGGATCAGCGCCGTCTGCAGGATGAGCGCCTCGCGCGGACCGGTGGCGTCCCACCCGATCACCTCGGAGACGCGCTTGAGCCGGTACCGCACCGTGTTCGGATGCACGAACAGCTCGCGCGCGGTCGCCTCCAGGGAACGGCCGTTGTCGAGGTACGACCACAGCGTGGTGACGAGGTCGGCGCTGTGCGCCTGCAGCGGCGTGTAGATCCGGTCCACGAGGGTCTGCTTGGCCAGCGGATCGCCGGCGAGGGCGCGTTCGGGGAGGAGATCGTCGGCGTCCACGGGCCGCGGCGCGTGGCGCCAGGCCTTCGCGACGGCGAAACCGGCCAGCGCGGCCCGGGCACTGCGACTGGCATCCACCAGCGCCGGAACCGCGGGCCCGAGCACGAGGTGTCCGCTGCCGAAGCCGGGCTCGAGGCGCGCGGCGACCTCGGAGAACGGCAGTTCGGCCTCGTCCCCGTTCCCGTTTCCGTTTCCGGAGGGGCCGTGGGTGCGTCCGACGACGAGCACGAGACGCGAGCCCTGGACGCCGATCAGCACGTCCACGCCGAGTTTGCGGGCCGTGCGCCGCAGCTGGTCGACGTCCAGCTGGGCGGGCGTCGTGCCGACGAGGACGACGACCTCTCCGTGGCCGTGCCACCCGAGGGCGGCGATGCGGCTGGGCAGTTCTTCGTCCGCCTCGCCGGTGAGGATCGAATCGACCACGAGCGCCTCGAGTCGGGCATCCCAGAGGCCCCGCGCCTCGGCGGCGCGCGCATAGACGTCCGCGGATGCGAAGGCGACTTCGCGGGAGTAGAGGAGGATCGCCTCGCGCAGGTGCTCCCCGACGCCGGCGACCCGCTCCTCGGTCACCTCCACGGTGACGCGGATCAGTTGCAGGGTCTGCTGCAGGCTGACGCTGCGCAGCAGTTCCCGGGGGGCCGCCGCGAAGATGTCGGACGCGATCCAGGGAGTGGACCCCGGATCCTCGTACCACTGGATGAACGAGGTGATGCCCGCCTGCGCGACCAGCCCCACGGCGGAGCGGCGCGCAGGCGGCATCTCGGCGTACCACGGAAGCGTGGACTCGAGCCGCTGCAGAGTGGCTGTCGCGAGATCGCCCGAGATCCGGCGCAGCCAGCCGAGCGTCTCGGTCTTGTCCATCGCTTCCGTGGTGTCGCTCATGGTCGGATCAGGACTCCCCGCCGGCGTTGCCGCTCGTGCCCGCGTTGACGTTGTGCAGGTCGTACTTGCGGATGGCGTCGGCCGCCAGCGAGCGGTCGACCTTGCCCTCCTCGGCCAGCGCCTGCAGGGTGCGGACGACGATCGACGGTCCGTCGATCTTGAAGAAGCGCCGGGCGGCGGCGCGCGTGTCGCTGAAGCCGAAGCCGTCGGCGCCCAGGGTCGCGAAGCGGTTCGGAACCCAGGGACGGATCTGGTCCTGCACCGCGTGCGCGAAGTCGCTGACCGCGACCACGGGACCTTCGGCGCCCTGCAGCTTGTCGGTGACGTACGCCGTGCGCGGCGCCTCCTCCGGGTGCAGGAAGTTGTGCTCGTCGGCCTCCAGGCCGTCGCGGCGCAGCTCGCCCCACGAGGTCACCGACCACACGTCGGCGACGACGCCCCAGTCGTCCTTCAGCAGCTTCTGGGCCTCGAGCGCCCACGGCACGCCGACGCCGGACGCCAGCAGCTGAGCGCGGTGCCCGTCGCCGGAGCCCTCCGAGATGCGGTGGATGCCGCGCACGATGCCGTCGACATCCACGCCCTCCGGCTCGGCCGGCTGCACGTACGGCTCGTTGTACACGGTGAGGTAGTACGAGACGTTCGGGTCCTGGTGGTTGCCGCCGTACATGCGCTCGATGCCCGAGCGCACGATGTGGGCGATCTCGTACCCGTAGGCCGGGTCGTAGGACACGATCGACGGGTTGGTCGACGCGATGAGCGGGGAGTGGCCGTCGGCGTGCTGCAGGCCTTCGCCGGTCAGCGTGGTGCGGCCGGCCGTGGCGCCGATGATGAAGCCGCGGGCCATCTGGTCGCCCGCCGCCCACATGGCGTCACCGGTGCGCTGGAAGCCGAACATCGAATAGAACACGTAGATCGGGATCAGCGGCTCGCCGTGCGTCGCGTAGGACGTGCCGGTGGTGGTGTACGCGGCCATGGCGCCGGCCTCGTTGATGCCGACGTGGACGATCTGACCCTGCGGGCTCTCCTTGTACGCCAGGAGCAGCTCGCGGTCGACCGACGTGTAGTTCTGACCGTTGGGGTTGTAGATCTTCGCGGTCGGGAAGTACGCGTCGATGCCGAAGGTGCGGGCTTCGTCCGGGATGATCGGCACGATGCGGTGGCCGAAGTCGGGGGCGCGGAGCAGATCCTTGAGCAGACGCACGAAGGCCATCGTGGTGGCGACCTCCTGGGTCCCCGAGCCCTTCTTGGGCAGCGCGTACGCCTTGTCCTCGGGCAGCGCGAGACCGACGTGGTGGCTGCGGCGCTCCGGAAGGAAGCCGCCGAGCGCGCGTCGCCGCTCGAGCATGTACTGGATGGCCTCGTCCTGCGGTCCCGGGTTGTAGTAGGGAGGCTGGTACGGGTTCTCCTCGAGCTGGGCGTCCGAGATCGGGATGTGCATCGAGTCGCGGAACAGCTTCAGGTCGTCCAGCGTCATCTTCTTCATCTGATGCGTGGCGTTGCGGCCGGCGAAGTGCGGGCCGAGGCCGTAGCCCTTGATGGTCTTCGCGATGATGACGGTCGGCTGACCCTTGTGCTCCTGCGCGGCCTTGAACGCGGCATACACCTTGCGGTAGTCGTGGCCGCCGCGGCGCAGGTTCCAGATCTGGTCGTCCGTGTAGTCCTTGACCAGGTCGAGGGCGCGCGGGTCCTTGCCGAAGAAGTGCTCGCGGACGAACGCGCCGTCCTCGGTCTTGTAGGTCTGGTAGTCGCCGTCGGGAGTCATGTTCATGACGTTGACGAGCGCACCGGACGAGTCGCGGGCGAGCAGGTCGTCCCACTCCCGGCCCCAGATGACCTTGATGACGTTCCAGCCGGCGCCGCGGAAGAAGCTCTCCAGCTCCTGGATGATCTTGCCGTTGCCGCGCACCGGGCCGTCGAGGCGCTGCAGGTTCGCGTTGATGACGAAGGTGAGGTTGTCCAGGCCTTCGTTGGCGGCGACCTGGAGCTGCCCGCGGCTTTCCACCTCGTCCATCTCGCCGTCGCCCAGGAAGGCCCAGACGTGCGAGTCGTTGAGGTCCTTGATCCCGCGGTTGGTGAGGTACTTGTTGGTCATCGCCTGATAGATGGCGTTGATCGGGCCGAGGCCCATCGAGACCGTCGGGAACTGCCAGTAGTCCGGCATGAGGCGCGGGTGCGGATAGGAGGGGAGCGCGTGTCCGGCGCGCGACTTCTCCTGCCGGAATCCGTCCAGGTCCTCGGCGCTGAGGCGGCCCTCCAGGAACGATCGGGCGTACATGCCGGGGGAGGCGTGGCCCTGGAAGAACACCTGGTCGCCGCCGCCCGGGTGGTCCAGGCCCCGGAAGAAGTGGTTGTAGCCGACCTCGTACAGCGAGGCCGACGACGCGTAGGTCGAGATGTGGCCGCCGACGCCGACGCCGGGGCGCTGCGCACGGTGCACCGTGAGTGCGGCGTTCCAGCGGATCCACGAGCGGTACTTGCGCTCGATCTCCTCGTCACCGGGGAACTCCGGCTCGTTCTCCGGGGCGATCGTGTTGATGTAGTCCGTGGTGGGGACCATCGGCACGCCGAGCTGGAGGTCCTTCGATTCCTTGAGGAGGCTCAGCATGACCTCGCGGCCGCGCTGGTGTCCCTTGGCTTCGACGAGCTGCTGCAGGGATTCCTGCCACTCCGCGGTTTCTTCCGGGTCGCTGTCGAGAGGGCCCTGTGAGTATGGATCCTGATCGTGAACAGTCACGTCTGACCTTTCTTAGACCTGGCAGGTCGTGCCAGAGATTCGGCTACAGATGCGCGTCCGCTTGTACAGTCGGCACAACGCACAATTGCACAGCCTAGCGACTTTGTGGACGATCGACTATCTTTTTCGCCGATTTCGCTGCAACCATACAAGCCGCCTGGGAACGCGCGTCTGATCGCCGGTCGCGCGTGCCCTGACGAGGATGGTGCGTCCGCCGGGGTCGCGTCGATCCGGCCGCCGGCTCTCTCGTAGACTGGCGGAACGGGCCTTTAGCTCAGCTGGTAGAGCACCTGGTTTACACCCAGGGGGTCGTCGGTTCGAACCCGGCAGGGCCCACGATTTGTCGAGAATCTACAGTGACGGAGTCCTCGTGAACGCGACACCGACCGACCAGCGTCGACTGCTGGACCTCGCCGAGATCGACACGCGGCGGCGGCAGGCCGACCACGCGCGGAAGAACCCGGCGCAGGCGGCTCGCGTCCAGGAACTGCTGGGGCGCCGGCAGGAGCTCAGCCGGGAGCTCGGTGCCCGCCAGGGGGTGCGCGACGACCTGCGACTGGAGCTGTCGCGCATCGAGTCCGACGTCGCCGTCGTCGACGCGCGTCGCGCCCGGGACGAGGAGCGGCTGCGCACCGTGACCAGCCCCAAGGACGCCCAGGGGCTGGAGAGCGAACTCGGTGCGCTCGCCCGCCGCAAGAGCGACCTCGAGGACGCGGAGCTGGAGGTCATGGAGCGCCTGGAGGGGGCGGAGGCATCCGTCGTCGAGCAGGAGCAGCTGATCGCCGAGGTCAACGCCGAGGGGGCGGCTCTGTCGGCGGCCGGCAAGGCGGCGGTCGCCGAGGCCACCGCCGCGTACGACGCGGCCGAGCGGGACCGGGCCGCGATCGCGGACTCCGTCCCGGCCGAGCTCATCGCCCTGTACGACCGCGCCGCCCAGCGCGGCGTGGGCGCGGCACTCCTTCGTCGCCAGACGTGCGAGGGATGCCGCATGGTGCTGTCGGGGACCGATCTGCACGCCATCACGACGGCGGCCAGGGACGCGGTCGTGACCTGCCCGGAGTGCGGATGCATCCTGGTCCGCACGGAGGAATCCGGACTGTGAACCGCGCGCCCCGCGCATGAGCGGACCGGGCGAGACCGCCTGGTTCGTCGTCGGCGACGACAACGCCGGGATCGCCGTCGTGGCGTGCGATGCGGCCGGCCGCGAGCTCGGCCGCGAGCACGTCGAACCCGCGCAGTGGCCGGACGCCGTGCGCCGTCGTGCCGCGGGCCCGGACTCCCGGGCGCGCTGGGTGTGGAGCGACACCCCGCGCTGGCACGAGCCGCTCGTCGCCGCGGGCATCGCGGTCGCGCGCAGTCATGACCTGCGCCTGTGCCACGCGATCCTGCGCGACACCGAGCTGATCAACGGGGAACCGGAACTGCGCACCCACCGGGAATGGGATGCCGCGCCCGTCGTCGAGGTCGCCGCGGTCCCCGCGGTCCCCGCCCTTTTCGACTGGGACGGAGGCATCGTGACCCCCGGCATCCCGCACGGGGTCGACGATGCGCTCGCCGAGTTCGCGCGCCAGCGGGCCGCGATCGACTCGTCCGCCGAGGCCGGCCGGCTCCGGCTGCTGTGCGCCGCGGAATCCGCCGGTGCCCTCATCGCGGTCGAGCTGCGCGCCGCGGGTCTGCCCTGGGACGTCGAGGAGCACGAGCGTCTGCTCGTCGAGCAGCTGGGAGCGCGGCCGCTCGCCGGCGGACGCCCGGAGCGGATGACGCAGCTGGCTGACGACATCCGCGACGCACTCGGCGATCCGAAGGCGAATCCCGACTCGCCGCCGCAGCTGCTGCGGTCCCTGCACCGCGTCGGCCTCGCCGTCGAGTCCACCAGTCGATGGGAGCTGCGCGAGCTCGAGCATCCGGTGATCGAACCCCTCCTGACCTACAAGAAGCTCGCCCGGCTGTACTCCGCGAACGGGTGGGCGTGGCTGGCGGAGTGGGTGCACGACCGGCGGTTCCGGCCGGTCTACGTGCCCGCCGGCGTGGTCACCGGTCGCTGGGCGTCCTCCGGCGGCGGGGCGCTGCAGATCCCGCGGATGCTGCGCCGCGCGGTCCGCGCCGACCCGGGCTGGCTGTTCGTGACGGCCGACGTCGCGCAGCTGGAGCCCCGGGTCCTGGCGGCGATGGCCGGCGACCTGGCGCTCGCCGACGCCGCGCGCGGCGGCGACCTGTACGCCGGGATCGTGGATGCCGGCGCCGTCGGCACGCGCGCGGAAGCGAAGGTCGCGCTGCTCGGGGCGATGTACGGCGCGACCACCGGTGACAGCGGGCGGCTGCTGCCGGGCCTGCGCCGCGCCTATCCGCGCGCCATGCGCCTGGTCGACGATGCGGCGCGCACGGGGGAGCGCGGTGGTGTCGTGCATACGTGGCTCGGCCGCACCGCCCCGCCGCCCGGAGGCCGCTGGCACGCCGTGCGGGCCGCGGCCGCCGAGCCCGATGCCTCCCGCGCCGACGTCGACCGCGCGCGCCGCCAGGCCGCGGACCGCGGCCGCTTCACCCGCAACTTCGTCGTGCAGGGCACGGCGGCGGAGTGGGCGCTCGCCTGGCTCGGGGATCTTCGGGCGCGGCTGGCGGCCTTCCCGCCCGTCCCCGAGTCCGAGCCGGCGGCCGAGGCATCCGGAGTCCGGTTCGCACGCGTGCCGCACCTCGCGTTCTTCCTGCACGACGAACTGATCGTGCACACCCCGGCCGCGTCTGCGCCGAAGGTCGCCGCAGCGGTGCAGGATGCCGCGGACGCCGCCGCCCGGCTGCTGTTCGGCACGTTCCCGCTCGACTTCCGGCTCGACGTGAAGATCGGGGAGACCGCGGAGAAGGAGTGACCCAAGCGCCGCCTAGAATGGGAGCGCGAATGGGTCGGCCGGACGGTCGCGTCGCACGCGGTTCGCCGCATGCGCCGAGGAACGTCCGGGCTCCACAGGGCAGGGCGGTGGGTAACACCCACCCGGAGTGATCCGCGAGACAGTGCCACAGAGAGCAGACCGCCGGCGTGAGCCGGTAAGGGTGAAAGGGCGGTGTAAGAGACCACCGGGATGCTGGTGACAGCATCCGCACGGCAAACCTCGCCCGGAGCAAGGCCAGACAGGGGATGATGACGCGGCCCGCCGAGTCCCCGGGTAGGCCGCTGGAACGGCACGGCAACGTGTCGTCGAGAGAGATGACCGTCGAAGGGGCGCACGCCCCGGAACAGAACCCGGCGTACAGGCCGGCCCATTCGCCCTCCGCCTGCCGCCGGACTCCGTCGGTCCTGGCGGGTTCAGTCCGCGGCCAGCGCGGCCGCTCCGATGATCCCCGCGTTGTTGCGGTGCACGGCCGGCACGATGGGGGTGTTCAGCGTCAGCAGCGGCAGGAAGTTCTCGCTGTGCTTGGACACGCCGCCGCCGACGACGAACAGGTCCGGGCTGAACAGGAACTCGATGTGGCTGTAGTACCACTGCAGCCGCTTCGCCCATCGCTCCCAGGTCAGCGAGTGGCGCTCCATCGCCGAGTACGCCGCGTACGCCTCGGCATCCTTGCCGTGCTTGGCACGCTGCACGTGGCCGAGCTCGGAGTTGGGGACCAGCACACCGTCGTAGATCATCGCCGACCCGATGCCGGTGCCGAGGGTCGTGAGGATCGTCAGGCCCTGCTGGTCCTTCGCCGCGCCGAACCGGACCTCGGCGATGCCGGCGACGTCCGCGTCGTTGGCGAAGTGGATGCCGCGCCCGAGTCCCTGCTCGAAGAAGTCCTCCGCCTCGAAGCCGATCCACTCGTCCGACACGTTCGCAGCCGACAGCGTGCGACCGCGCTTGATGATGGCCGGAAACGCGACGCCCAGGGGGATCTTGTCGTCGGCGACCTCGAGCATCCGCAGGACCTCCTCGACGGCGGCCAGCACGTCGTGCGGCTTCGCGCCGGGAGGGGTCGCGACCTTCGCGCGCGAGCTGATCAGGGTGCCGCTGGCCACATCGACGACCCCGGCTTTGATGCCCGTGCCCCCGATGTCGACGCCGACGGCGCGGACGGCGTTCTCAGTCATGCGCCCAGCGTATCCAAGTGGTTCGCGTGTGACGTGGCACCCGCCCGGGCTCACTAGGATCGCTGTCACGGGGCAGACGCCCAGGAGGAGGAACCATGGACGACGAGAAGTACTGGTACAACCTCAAGACCGGTGAGGTCGAGCATGGGCTGGTCACGCCCGCACCGGACCGCGCCGGCCCGTTCGACACGGCCGAAGAGGCCGCCCGGGCGCCCGAGATCATTCGTGAGCGGTCCCGCAAGTGGGCCGAGGAGGACGCCGCGGACCAGTAGATTCGTACTGGCGGCGGTGAAGGGGACCGAATGGACAAGCAGCGGGATTTCGTGCTTCGGACGATCGAGGAACGGGGCGTGAAGTTCGTGCGTCTGTGGTTCACGGACGTGGTGGGCACACTCAAGTCGGTCGCGATCGCGCCCGCGGAGGTCGAGGGGGCGTTCGCCGAGGGCCTCGGCTTCGACGGCTCCGCGATCGAGGGGCTCACGCGCACCTACGAGTCGGACCTGCTCGCCCACCCGGATCCCTCGACGTTCCAGGTCCTTCCGTGGCGCGGCGACGTGGATGCCACGGCCCGCATGTTCTGCGACATCACGACGCCCGACGGCCAGCCGGCGGTCGCTGATCCGCGCCACGTGCTGCGGCGCACGCTCGCGAAGGCGGCCGATGCGGGATTCACGTTCTATACGCATCCCGAGATCGAGTTCTACCTGCTGAAGTCGTCCACGTTCGGCCCGGACGGCCCGGAGCCGGTCGATTCGGCCGGCTACTTCGACAACGTCCCCGGCGGCACCGCCCATGACTTCCGTCGCCGTTCGGTGCGGATGCTGGAGGATCTCGGCATCTCGGTCGAGTACAGCCACCACGAGGGCGGTCCCGGCCAGAACGAGATCGACCTGCGGTATGCGGACGCCCTGGCGACCGCCGACAACATCATGACCTTCCGCACCGTCGTGAAGGAGGTGGCGATCGAGCAGGGCGTCTATGCGACTTTCATGCCGAAGCCGCTGAGCGGCCGCCCCGGAAGCGGCATGCACACGCACATGTCCCTGTTCGAGGGCGACGTGAACGCGTTCTTCGAGGAGGGGGCGCAGTACCAGCTCTCGAAGGTGGGCCGTCAGTTCATCGCGGGTCTCCTGCGCCACGCCAACGAGATCGCCGCGGTCACCAACCAGTTCGTCAACTCCTACAAGCGGCTGTGGGGCGGCGACGAAGCGCCGAGCTTCATCTGCTGGGGCCACAACAACCGCTCGGCGCTCATCCGCGTTCCCATGTACAAGCCGAACAAGGGCCAGTCCAGCCGCGTCGAGTACCGCGCCCTGGACTCGGCCGCGAACCCCTACCTGGCCTATGCGCTGCTGCTCGCAGCCGGCCTCAAGGGGATCGAGGAGGGCTACGAGCTCCCGCCGGAGGCCGAGGACAACGTGTGGTCGCTGAGCGACACCGAACGCCGGGCCCTGGGATACGCGCCCCTTCCGGCGAGCCTCGACCACGCCCTGGAGTACATGGAGGACTCGGAGCTTGTCGCCGAGACGCTGGGCGAGCAGGTCTTCAACTACGTGCTGGCCAACAAGCGGCGCGAGTGGGAGGAGTACCGCTCCCAGGTGACGCCGTTCGAGCTGAAGCGCAACCTCGAGATGCTCTGAGCGAGCCATGCCCGCCGGAGACCGTTCATCGACGCTGACCGGGCTCGCCCGGGCCGGGTTCTCGGACCTGGGGGAGGCGGAGGCGCACCTCGCCGAACTCGCCGAGTCGACCGGCATCCCC
This sequence comes from Microbacterium mangrovi, assembly GCF_000802305.1. Classification (GTDB taxonomy): domain Bacteria; phylum Actinomycetota; class Actinomycetes; order Actinomycetales; family Microbacteriaceae; genus Microbacterium; species Microbacterium mangrovi. The sequence goes on from NZ_JTDK01000010.1 coordinate 47,610, forward strand.
TCGGCGGAGCTCGTCGCCGGAGCGTCGTGGGCCGCAGCCCCCGATGCCGCGGTGGCGTCCCTGGTGCGGGTCGCCCGTCGCGATCCGGCGCCCGTCGCGGAGGTCCTCGCGAACGAGCACGGCGCCCGGGCCGTGTGGTCCCTCGTCGGGGCATCCGACGGGTTTGGAAGCTTCTACCTTCGCCATCCGTCCGAACTCGTCGATCTGCGCGTTCCCCGGGCGGGGCTGCCCACCGCCGAGGAACTCGTCGCCGAGCTGCGCGAGAGCGTGGGCGCGGAGAACGGATTCGCCTCGTTCGCCGGAGAAGAGGCCTGGGTCGCGCTCCGGGTGCGGTACCGCCGGATGCTCGCCCGGATCGCCGTCTTCGATCTCCTGTCGCCGGACCCCGTCGAGGTCCTGCCGGCGGTCGCCGCCGCGCTGGCGGATGCCGCGGCCGCGGCGCTGGAGGCATCCCTGTGCGTGGCGCGCACGAAACTGTCCGTGCGCGGTCCGGGCGGCCTCTTCAGCCGGGAGGAGATCGAGGCGACGCGGCTGGCGATCATCGGCATGGGAAAGGCCGGGGCGCGCGAGCTGAACTACGTCAGCGACGTCGACGTCGTGTTCGTCTGCGAGGGCGTGGACGGATCCGACCTCGGCCCGAGCCGGGTGATCGACATCGCGACGCGCCTCGCCGTCCAGACCATGCGCGGCATCAGCGGCGCCGAGATCGAGCCGCCGCTGTGGGAGGTGGACGCGAACCTGCGCCCCGAGGGCAAGCAGGGCGCCCTCGTGCGCACGCTCGACTCGTACCTCTCCTACTACGACCGCTGGGCGCACGGCTGGGAGTTCCAGGCTCTCCTGAAGGCACGGCCGATGGCGGGCGATGCCGCCCTCGGCCGCGAGTACGTCACGGCCGTGCAGCCGAAGGTGTGGACCAGCGCCGCGCGGGAGAACTTCGTCGACAACGTCCAGCGGATGCGCGAACGCGTGACCGCGAACATCCCGGCGGGGGAGCTCGGCGACCAGCTGAAGCTCGGTCCCGGGGGACTGCGGGACGTGGAGTTCACCGTCCAGCTGCTCCAGCTCGTGCACGGCCTCAGCGACGAGGGCATCCGCCAGCGCAGCACCCTCGACGCGCTGGACGCCCTCGTCACCGCCGGTTACATCGGACGCGCGGATGCCGCGACGTTCGGGCATGACTACCGGGTCATGCGCGTGCTCGAACACCGCCTCCAGCTGCGCGCTCTGCTGCGCACCCACCTCATGCCGACCGATGCCGACGCGCTGCGTGTCCTGGCGCGGGCGAGCGGACTCGCCGAGAGCGGCCCGGCGGTGCGGAGCCTCTGGGAGCAGATCAAGCGCGAGGTGCGCGACATCCACGTCCGCCTCTTCTACCGGCCGCTGCTGTCCGCCGTGGCCGCCCTCCCCGAAGCGGAGCGCAGCCTCTCGACCTCCGAGGCGCATGACCGGCTGGCCGCGATCGGGTTCACGGACCCCGCCGGCGCGCTCCGGCACATCGCCGCGCTGACGAGTGGACTCAGCCGCACCGCGACCATCCAGCGGCACCTGATGCCGGTGATGATCAGCTGGTTCTCGGAGGGCGCCGACCCCGACATGGGACTCCTCGCGTTCCGGCGCATCGCGGAGCGGCTCGGCAGCACGCCGTGGTTCCTGCGGATGCTGCGCGACTCCTCCACGGCCGCGCACAGCCTCACGCAGGTGCTGAGCTGCTCCAAGTACATCGGCGACCTCATGGAGTGGATCCCGGAGGCGGCGGGCTGGCTGGACGACCCCGAACAGCTCCGCCCGCGTGCCGGCACCGCGCTGCAGACCGAGGCCCGCGCCATCCAGGATCGCCACGCGACCGTCAAGGACGCCATGAAGTCGGTGCGTTCACTGCGCCGTCGGGAGCTCCTGCGGACGGCCATCGCGGCAGTGCTCGGGGCGATCGACATCCACCAGGTCGCGGCCGCGCTCACGACCATCACCGAGGTGACGATCCAGGCGATGCTGCGAGCGGTCCGTCGGGAGATCGTGCCGCCCGAGGACGACAGCCTCGAGTTCGCGATCATCGCGATGGGACGCTTCGGCGGCGCCGAGCTCGGGTTCGGCTCGGATGCCGACATCCTGTACGTGTACCGGCCCGGTGACGTGGATCCCGAGCGCGCGAACGACCTTTCGCGCAAGATCGTGGCGGCGCTGCGCCAGCACTCCGAGGACCACCGCGCCCCCCTCGACCTCGACGCCGACCTGCGGCCGGAAGGCCGCAACGGGCCGCTCGTGCGATCGCTGGACGCCTACCGCGAGTACTACAGCCGGTGGTCGCTGTCGTGGGAGGCACAGGCGCTGCTTCGCGCGCGCGGCGTGGCCGGCACCACGCGGCTCGTCACCGACTTCCGGGCGCTCGCCGACGAGGTGCGCTACCCGGCTGCGATCGATCTCGCCGGCATCCGCGAGATCAAACGCATCAAGGCGCGGGTGGAGAACGAGCGACTCCCGCAGGGGACCGCACCGGAGCGCCACCTGAAGCTCGGACCGGGGGCCCTCAGCGACGTCGAGTGGCTGGTGCAGCTGCTGCAGCTGGAGCACGCCCACGCGGTGTCCGCGTTCCGCACGACCTCGACCCTCGAGGCGCTGGATGCCGCCGTGGATGCCGGCTACGTCGGTCAGGCCGCGGCGGACCGACTGCGCGCCGCGTGGCTGCTCGCGAGCCGCCTCCGCTCGGCGAACACCCTGCTGTCGGGGCAGACCAGTGACGTCCTGCCGGCCGACCGGCGGCGCCTGGACGGCATCGGGCAGCTCCTCGAGTACCCGCCGCGGTCGGCGAGCCGCGTCGAGGAGGACTGGATGGGCACCACGCGCCGCGCGCGCCGCGTGTTCGAGAAGCTCTTCTACGGCTGACCGCCGAGTCAGGGCAGCAGCTCGTCCTCGCGCATCCGCTCCCACAGGGCGAGCCGGGTGAGGGCCGATTCGCCGAGCCGCTCGAGCACGAGATGGTGCAGCTGTTCGTTCAGCAGAAAGGCGGCAGCGTCGCTCTGGAACGCGTGCTCGGTCGCGGTCGGGACGTTCAGCACGACGTCGGCGTGCGGCGCGGTCGGGCACTCGAGGCTGTCCGTCACGAGGAGCACGGCGGCGCCGCGCTTCTTCGCCGACTGGGCAAGCTGGGCCGCGCTACGCTGATACCGGTGGAAGTCGTAGAGCACGAGGACGTCGCGGCGGGACATGTCGATCACCGTGCCGAGGTCGTGCCCGCCCGGATCGCTGAACATGCGCACGCCCGGCCGCAGCTGCTGCAGGGGAGTGCCCAGGTGGAAGGCGGCGAGGTAGGTGAAGCGTCCGCCGGTGAGCAGGATGCGCCGGCTCGTGTCGGCCAGCAACGCGATCGCGGCCTCGTAGGAGGCATCCGGAATCCGGCCCAGTGATGCCACGGTGCGCTCGGCCTGGGCCGCGGCATCCCGCACGATCACTTCTCGCGGCGTGCCGGCGCCCGCCGGCGCGCCGAGACGGACCAGCGGCCCGGAGGACCTCCGAGTCAGTTCGTCGCGCAACGCGCGCTGGAACTCCGTGAAGCCGCTGAAGCCGAGACCCTGCGCGAATCGGAGCACGGTCGGCGGGCTGACTCCGGCGCGCGCGGCGAGGTCGGCGATCGTCGAGAGACCGGCGCTCGGGTAGTCGTCGAGAAGGACCCGGCCGACCTGGCGTCCTGCTCGTCCCAGCGTCGGCAGGGAGGCCGCGACGATGTCGTGCAGGGAGTCGGCGCCGTCATCCATGCGGCTCAGTCTGTCACGCTCGCGCCCGCCGGGACGGCCAGCGAGACCGTCTCCGTCGCGCGGTCATCGAGCCGCACCGTGGTGACCGACTCGGCCGGGAGCGTCTCCCAGCCGTCGCCGCCCACGCCCGTCGAGCTGACCTGGACGGTGCCGTCGGGGGTGTGCTTCCAGCGGAGGGCGAAGTAGTCCTCGTTGTGGTCGTCGGGAAGGCCGCCGAGCTGTGTGATCTCGGCGATGTCGTCGTCAGGCAGGATGCTGCGTGCGCTCGCGTGGACCACCACCATCTGCTCGCGATCGAGCAGGATCGCGTTGAGGCTGGCGAGGGGGAAGGCCTCACGCAGCCGCCGGGCCACGCGGACGGTCGCCTCGGGCAGCGATGATCCGGCCGCCTGCTCTTCGAGGATCAGGGTGAAGTACATCTCGCTGTCCGTGTCGCCGGTCATCCGCGCGGCAGCATCCGGCGACAGCATCGCGCGGACCCGCTCGATGGGCTTGAGCGAGCCGTTGTGCTCGAACGACGTGTCGCCGACGCGGAACGGATGGGCGTTGCGGAGCTCGACCGGCAGCCCGAGCGTCGCCCACCGCAAGTGGAGCATCGCGGCGTGTCCGGGTGTCGCGATCGTCGCGCGGAACCCCGGATCGGCCGCCGCCGAGAGCGGCGACTTGTGCAGAGCCGGGGCATCGCCCGGTCGCGGGATGCCCGACCATCCCCATCCGTCGCCGTGCAGGCGGGCGAGCGAGAGGAAGGTCTCGATGCCGGCATCGCCGAGTTCACGCTCAGTCGTGGACGTGCCGGGAGAGACATACGCGAACAGGCGACACACGGGGGACCTCCGCTCCGAAAGCTGATGACACAAACATAACATGTTGTCTAAATGCGTGACAATGTAACGTGCATGCCGCATGATGGAATTCGCACGACGAAGTGACCCACCCGACGAAGGGACGGCCGTGGACGCAACCGCTCACGACGAAGACGACGCCTCAGACCTCGACGCACTCGCGCGCTCTCTCGCCGAGGCGGGCGTCGACCTGCTGGTCGGAACCGCTCTGGACTACGCGGGAGTGACCCGCAGCAAGGCGGTGCCGGTACGCAGGCTGCGCAGCTTCGTCACCTCGGGCATGGGCGCCTCGCCGTCGTGGGTGGTCTTCTGCGCCGACAACGGCATCGCTTTCACGAGCGGCATCGGCGTCTCCGGCGACCTTCGGCTCCGACTCGACCCGTCGCGCCTGCGGGCGATCGGGGACGCAATGGCCTGGGCGCCGACCGACTACTGCGAGCAGGACGGCACCCGGTCGGCGCTCTGTGCGCGCGGCCGGCTCGCCGAGCTCGAAGACCGAGCCGCCTCGGCGGGCCTCACCGCGCTGATGGGCGCGGAACTGGAGTTCGCACTCGTCGGTGCCGACGGTGCTCCCCTCGCCGGCCACTCGTGGGCGGCGTACGGCATGCGATCGGTGGTCGCCCGACGCGACTTCCTCACCGACCTCACCCGCACCCTCGAGGACGCGGGCGTCGGGGCCGAGCAGATCCACGCCGAATACGGCACCGACCAGTTCGAGGTCTCGCTGGCCCCTCTGCCGCCGGTCGAGATGGCGGACACCGCGATCCTGACGCGGATTCTCATCGGGCTCGTCGCGGCGCGCCACGACCTCGCCGTCTCGTTCTCGCCGCTGCCGTTCGTCGGCGGCTCCGGCAACGGAATGCACCTGCACCTGTCCCTCGCCCGAGACGGCGACAACGTCTTCGCCGGCGGCGACGGCCCGCACGGGATCACCCGCGCGGGCGGGAGCGCGATCGGCGGTGTGCTGGCCGGTCTCTCCGACCTCCTCGCCGTCTATGCCGGATCGGTCGTCTCGTCGCTTCGGCTGACTCCGGGCTCGTGGTCGGGCGCAGCCGTGTGCTGGGGGCTCGAGAACCGTGAGGCCGCGCTGCGGTTCCTTGCCGCAACCCCCGGAAACCCGCACGGAGCGAACCTCGAGCTGAAGATCGTCGATCCGAGCGCCAACCTGTACCTCGCCGCCGCCGCCTTCCTCGGCAGCGCCCTCGACGGCATCGAACGAGCCCTCCCGCTGCCGGACGAGGTGATCGGCAACCCCGCCGAGTCCGTCGAGTCCGCACGCCTTCGCCTCGACGCGGAGCCCTCGGGGGCTCTCGATCGGCTCGAGGCATCCCCCCTCGCGGCGCGGCTGTTCGGGGCCAGCATCGTCGAGGGAGCGGTCGCGGTCCGCCGCCACGAACTCGCCGCCTTCGCGGGCGCCGATGCGGAGACCATCACCGCCGCGCTCCGTCTGGCCTGGAGCTGACGCCCCGCCATCCATCCCCGCACGTGAGGAGACGTGAATGACCACCGCCAAGACACCGGAGTCTCCGGCATCCGTTCGCGACGCAGCGCCGCGTCGCAAACTCCCGCTCTGGGCCGCCCTCGCGCTGTCCCTCGCCACCGTCGGCCCCACCCTCGCGATGTCCGGCAACGGACAGGGGCTCGTCGGAATCGTCGGAAAGTCCGTTCCGCTCGTGTTCGTCATCGGCGCGATCGGGGTCGCTCTCGTCGGCTACGGGTTCATGCGTCTCACGCGGCACCTGAACCATGCGGGGTCCGCCTACGGACTGATCGGCGGAACGATCGGCCCGCGCACCGGCTTCTTCTCGGGCTTCGCCATGCTCGGCGCGTACGTCGGATTCTCGATCGGAACGCTCGCCCTCACCGCCGCGTTCGTGAACGCCCTGATCGCGGCCTTCCAGCCCGGCGTCGCGCACCCCTTCCAGCTGCCGTGGCCGCTCGTCATGATCGTCGGGGCCGCCGTCTCCTTCCTGCTCGCCGGCCGCGACGTGGCGGTCATCGCGAAGGTGCTCCTCGTCATCGAGGGAGTCGGCATCCTCGCCATGATCGTGCTCGTGATCGCGATCTTCGGACACGGCGGCGCGCCGAGCACGGGCTTCGATCTGTCCACCTTCAGCTTCACCGGCGTCAACGTGAGCCAGGTGCTCGCGGGGGTCGTGGCAGCCTTCCTGTCCTGGGCGGGCTTCGAAGCGTGCGCGTCGCTCGGCGAGGAGACGAACGACCCGAAGCGGAACATCCCGCGCGCGCTGTTCGGCACGCTCCTCATCACCGGCGTGCTGTTCGTGGTGGTCATGTTCGCGGAGACGATCGGCTTCGGAACCGACGCGAGCGGCCTCAAGGCGTTCGGGACGTCCGGCAACACGCTCGGGGATCTCGGTTCCGCCTACATCGGTCCCTGGTTCGGCGTGATCGCCGTCTTCACCGCGACCTGCGCGGCGTTCGGCTCGCACATGGCGACCGTCGCCACCGCGAGCCGCATGATCTACGCATTCGCCCGGGACGGATTCGGCCCCCGCTCGCTCGGCGTGCTGCACTCCAAAGGCGGCGGTCCACGGCGCGCGGCCTGGCTCGTGCTCGGCGTCGTCGTGGTCGCGCTGCTGGTGTGTGCGGCGACCGGATGGCCCGTCATGGGCACCGGGAACGCCGCGATCGACGCGTACTTCTACTTCGCCGTCGCCGGCACGGTCTGCCTGATGGTCGCCTACCTGATGGTGGAGATCGCGGCGGTCTACTTCGTCAACCACCGGCGATTCCGCGTCGTGCACGGCGGGCGCGGACGGATGCTCGGCACGGTGCTGCCCACCCTGGGCGCCGTGGTGATCGTGATCGTCATCTGGTTCAACGTCAAGGACTCGACCGACCCGTTCGCCGACGGGCTCGTCGGTCTGTACTGGTGCGGGGCGGGCCTCGTCATCGCGCTCGCCGCCTCCCGCATCGCCAAGCGCGTGGGGGAGTCGCTGGCCCGGGAGCTGGAGATGCCCGGCCTGGGCAAGGAGCTGGATCCGCGCCACGACGGCGACTGGGCGGCATCCCCCTCGGAGGACCGATGACGAGCGCACTCTCGTCCCGGGATGCCGCCGCGATCGCCGGCGTCGAAAAGCTCCGGTTCTTCCCCCTCGAGGTGGTCTCCGGTCACGGGGCGATTCTCGTGGCCCCGGACGGCCGGGAACTGATCGATCTGTCCGCCACCTGGACCGCCATGGGACTCGGGCACGGCCATCCCGCCGTCGTCGAGGCCGTGACGCGCGCGGTGCGGACCTCGCCGGGCGGCGGGGCCCTGTCGGCGATCCATCCGGATGCGGTCGGACTCGCGGAGGATCTGCTTGCGATCGTTCCCGGGGCGGGCGACCGGCGCGTGTATCTCGGTCACGCCGGATCCGACGCCAACGACGTCGTGATCCGCTCCTGCCGCCACGCGACGGGACGCCGCACGGTGGTGGCGTTCGAGCACGGCTACCACGGCGGCCTGGGCCACGCCATGGGCGTGTCCGGCCAGCAGATCGACGCGGGTCACGCGCCGGATCCCGACGTTGTTCTCGTGCCGTATCCGAATCCGTTCCGACCGGGACCGCTCGGAATCGCCGCCGACGTCGACAGCTCGCTCCAGGCGATCCGGAACGCCCTCGCGACGCACCGGGTGGCCTGCCTCCTCATCGAGCCGATCCTCTCCGACGGCGGCTTCGTGGTTCCGCCGAGCGGCTTCCTCCGGCAGGTCCACGACGTATGCCGGAAGTTCGGTGTGCCGCTCGTGTGCGACGAGGTGAAGATGGGGCTCGCCCGGCCGGGCACCCTGCACGCGTTCGAGCACGACCGGATCGTTCCCGATGTCGTCACCTTCGGCAAGGCGCTCGGCGGCGGCGTCCCGCTCTCAGCCGCCGTCGGACCCGCCGACATCCTCGACCGTCCGGCAGGATCGGCCCTGCTCACGATGGCCGGAAACCCCGTCTCGACGGCAGCCGGACGGGCTGTCCTGCGCACGATCGAGCAGGACGGACTCGTGGAGCGCGCCGTGTGGGCCGGGAATCGGCTGCGCGCGGGCCTCGAAGCCCTTGCGGCGGGCCGGGGAGTCGATGGCGGACGGTCCGCCGAGCGGATCGGCGACGTGCGCGGGCGCGGCCTCGCCATCGGCGTGGAGCTCGTCGCGCCGGACGGCGCGGAACCGGATCCGGTCCTCGCGCGCCGTGTCGTCTACCGCGCCTGGCAGCTGGGCGTGGTCGTCTACTATGTCGGCGGAAACGTGCTGGAGATCACGCCGCCGTTGATCATCGACGCGGCGGAGATCGATCGCGCCGTGGAGATCCTGGACCGCGCGATCAGCGACGCCGTCGCGGGAGCCGTGAGTGATGAGGAGGTCGGCGCGTATGCCGGTTGGTGAATTCGACGTGCTGGACGGGCTGGACAGCATTCCCGGCCGGCTGGCGGAGGCGGCGGCGACACTGCGACTGGTCGACCATCACGTGCACGGATGCTTCGTCGACCCGATCGACCGGGGCGCTTTCGAGGAGTCCTTCAACGAGGCGTCGACCGATCCGATCCCGCCGTTCATGACGCAGTTCGACTCGCAGCCCGGGTTCGCCTTCCGCCGCTGGTGCGCGCCCCTGCTCGGCGTCGAACGGCATGCGCCGGCGGATGACTACTGGGCGGCGCGTGCGTCGCTCGCGCCCGCCGACCTCGACCGCCGGCTGCTGCCGCCGGCCGCGGTCGACCACTGGATCATGGACACCGGCTTCAGCCTGCGACCGATCACGACCCCGGTCGAGATGGCGGCGGAATCCGGGGGACGCACGAGCGAGATCGTCCGCCTCGAACTCCTCGCCGAGGAGCTGCTGGCCGCCGGGATCGCGCCCGCGGAGTTCGCCGACGCGTTCCGCGCGCGGATCGCGGCCGCCGCCGGGGAAGCAGTCGGGTTCAAGACGATCGTCGCGTACCGCTCCGGGTTCGACATCGACTGGGCGCCGCCGGGCGACGCCGCGGTCGCGATCGCCTTCGCACACTGGGCGGCCGCCGAACAGGCGAAGCCGCGTCTTGCCGACCCCGTCCTCGAAGCCTTCGTGGTGCACACCGCGCTCGCGACCGGACGGCCGCTCCAGGTGCACGTCGGGTTCGGGGACCGCGACCTCGACCTGCACCGCACGAATCCGATGCTGCTGCTTCCGCTGCTTCGCCGGCCGGAGGCCGCGCGTGCGCCGATCATGCTGCTGCACTGCTATCCGTACCATCGCGAGGCCGGCTACCTCGCGCAGGCGTTCGACAACGTCTATTTCGATGTCGGACTGGGCGTCAACTACGTGGGTGCGCAGAGTCGGCAGGTCATCGCCGAATCGCTGGAGCTCGCTCCGTTCGCCAAGCAGCTCTATTCGTCCGATGCGTTCGGCCTCCCCGAACTCCATCTCGTCGGATCGGTGCTGTGGCGGCGCGGGATGGCCGCCGTCCTCGCCCGATGGGTCGCCGAGGGCGAATGGTCGGAGGCGGATGCCTGCCGGGTGCTGCAGATGATCGGCTCCGAGAACGCCCGCCGCGTGTACGGCGTCTGAGTTCTCCGAGAGCGACGAAGGCCCCCGGTCGGTGACCGGGGGCCTTCGTGACGGCGGGACTCAGACGCCGAAGTACAGCTCGTACTCGAACGGGTGCGGACGCTGGGCCAGCGGCTGGATCTCGTTCGTGATCTTGTAGTCGATCCAGGTGTCGATGAGCTCCTGCGTGAACACGCCGCCCTCGAGGAGGAAGGCGTGGTCCGCGGCGAGGGCGTCGAGCGAGTCCTGCAGGGAGTTCGGCACCTGCGGGATGTTCTTCGCCTCCTCGGGGGGCAGCTCGTAGAGGTCCTTGTCGACCGGCTCGTGCGGCTCGATGCGGTTCTTGATGCCGTCGATGCCGGCCATCAGCTGCGCCGCGAATGCGAGGTACGGGTTGCCCGAGGCATCCGGCGCACGGAACTCGATGCGCTTGGCCTTCGGGTTGGAGCCCGTGATCGGGATGCGGATGGCCGCCGAGCGGTTGCCGGCCGAGTAGACCAGGTTCACCGGTGCCTCGAAGCCCTTGACCAGACGGTGGTAGCTGTTCAGGGTCGGGTTGGTGAACGCGAGCACGGCCGGAGCGTGGGCGAGCAGGCCGCCGATGTACCAGCGCGCGACGTCACTGAGTCCGCCGTAGCCCTTCTCGTCGTAGAACAGCGGCTTGCCGTCGAGCCACAGCGACTGGTGGGTGTGCATGCCCGAGCCGTTGTCGCCGAAGAGGGGCTTCGGCATGAACGTCGCCGTCTTGCCCCACTGCTCCGCGGTGTTCTTGACGATGTACTTGAACTTCAGGATGTCGTCGGCCGCGTGCACCATCGTGTCGAAGCGGTAGTTGATCTCAGCCTGACCGCCGGTGCCCACCTCGTGGTGAGCGCGCTCCAGGATGAGGCCGGCGTCGATCAGCTTGAGGCTGATGTCGTCGCGCAGGTCGGCCTGCTTGTCGACCGGCGAGACGGGGAAGTAGCCGCCTTTGTACGGGGTCTTGTTGGCGAGGTTGCCGCCCTCTTCTTCGCGGCCGGTGTTCCAGGCGCCCTCTTCGGAGTCGACCGAGTAGAAGCTCGCGTTCTGGGTGACCGAGTAACGGACGTCGTCGAAGATGTAGAACTCGGCCTCGGGTGCGAAGAAGGCCGTGTCGGCGATGCCCGTCGACGCGAGGTACTTCTCGGCCTTGTGTGCGACCTGGCGGGGGTCCTTCGAGTAGATCTCGCCGTTGCGCGGGTTGTAGATGTCGAAGACCATGATCAGGGTCTTCGCCTCGCGGAACGGGTCGAGGTAGGCCGTGGAGACATCCGGGATGAGCTGCATGTCCGACTCGTGGATGTTCGCGAAACCGCGGATGGACGAGCCGTCGAACAGCTGCCCCACGGTGAAGAACTCTTCGTCGACCGTCGAGGCGGGGATGTTGAAGTGCTGCTGCACACCAGGAAGGTCCGTGAAACGGATGTCGAGGAACTTGACGTCCTCGTCCTTGATGAACTTCAGCACCTCGGAGGAATCTTTGAACATGGAGTCTCCAGATCGGGTGCGGTTCGGCTCTGCCCACGGCGGAGCAGGCCCGACCTTACCGACGCGGCATTGCCCGGCAGTATCTGTCGTGTTTCGGGCATGTTACACGGACGGCGTACGCTTGACCGGTGACACAGGACGCCACGAACAGCTTTCCCGGTGAACGTCTGGGTCTTCCCGAGACCGGACGAGGAAGCATCGCCCGACCGGGGCGCCGGATCGCGGCACTCGCGATCGACTGGGCGTGCGCGGTGCTGATCTCGGTCGCGTTCTTCCAGTACAACCAGTGGGCGACGCTCGAGGTGTTCGCACTGGTGCAGATCGTCTTCCTGCCCACCCTCGGCGGGAGCCCCGGGCATCGGATCATGGGGCTGCGGCTGATGCTCCTGCCGGGCGGCTGGGTCGGCGTGTGGCGTCCGATCGTGCGGACCGTCCTGCTGGTCCTCGTCATCCCGGCCGTCATCTGGGATCCCGACCAGCGCGGCCTGCACGACAAAGCCGTCGGCACCGTCCTCATCCGCGGCTGAGCGCGGACCGGGGTCCGCGCCGGCCGGTCGAGGGAGCCGACGGCTGAGCGTCGCGTCGCTTACCGCGGGCGCTGCGCCCGGGCGCGCATCGGGTCGATCCCCTTCGGGATCGGCAGCGACGCAAGCGACTGCGACACCGAGGCGAGGCGCTTGATGACCGCCGCCTCGGTCGACTTGTCGATCGCCTTGGGGAGCTTCTTGATGGTCTTGGAAAGGTCGGCGATCTTCACGTCGTCGGCCTCGTGCCCGACGTACAGCACGGTGACGGGCACGCCGGATGCGACGCGCTGCGCCTTGGAGCGCTCTTCGTTGACGAGCCGGGTGAGGCGTCCGCGGGCGCCCTCGCCGACGATCACGATGCCGCCGCGGCCGACCGCGCGGTACACGGCCTCACGGGTCTTGGGGTTGACGCCCACGGGGGAGTCGCTCGCCTGCCAGCTGCGGCCGAGGGACGTCGAGAGCACGTGGCCGGCAGCGCCGGGCATCCCGTCGATCTTTCGGTACATGGCCACCGACGACAGACGCGTCGTGGCCATGAGGGCACCGAGCACGCCGAGCAGCAGGCCGGTGATGCCCCACAGGATGATGCTCCACACGGCCACGGGAGGGATCGCGAACCCCACGCCGACGCCGGCGAGGATGCCGAGCACGATGATGCCGGCGATCATCCAGGGCAGCCACCCGAAGGCTTCCTTCGTGAAGGTGTAGAGCGTCCGGATCTGAGAGAAGAAGCCGGGACCCTTGTCGGCTGCGGAACTGCGGGATGCCATAGGTTCCATTCTACGTGGCCCGGGGCGCGCCGACGATCCGAGCCCTCGGAAGTTATCCACAGGGGGCGTTCCGAGGATGCGGGCGGGAGGCGGGCGACCGCACACTCGAAGCATGGACACCTCCGCCGCCACGCCCGTCGCCGTCGCCGCTCTTCCCGGTGCGCTCCCGCTGGCCGGGGCGCCTCGCCCGGTCCGGCGCCTCGCGCCGCCCGAGGTGCCCTGGCCCGGAAGCCTGGCGGCCCACGGAGACGAATCCTGCTTCCTCGTGGACGCCGCACTGCTTCGGGACTGGCCGGGCTGGGATGCCGATCCGGACAGCCACGTGCTCGGGCCGGCCGACCTCGTCCGCCGGGACGACGGGCACGATGTCGTCCTGCCGCTGTGCACGGAGCGTCTCGTGAGATTCCTGCAGAGGCGAACCGGTCGCGGCGCGCTGCTGAGCGCCGGTGAGGCGGTCACCGTGCTCGTCAGCATCCTCCGGGGCACCGCAGACGCGTTGGCGCGCTCACCGTTCGCCGCCGGTGAATGGTGGCTGACGGATGCCGGCAAACCGGTGTTCGTGCAGGGCGACGGCCCGGATGCGGCCATGGCGGCGGATGTCTGTCTCGCCGCTCTCGGCGGAGTCCTCCCCGAGACGCCACAGCTGCGGGAGCGGCTCGGTGCCGGCACGAACGGCGGGCAGGAGCAGGCGAGCGCGGACCTGGCCCACCCGCGCGCCCTCGCCGCGGCACTGCCGGAGATCGAGGCGGCCCTGTTCGCCCGCACTGCACCCGAACCGTTGGCGACGACCGATCTCGCGCCGGCGCGGGCGCGCGTCCTCGGCGCCGTGACCGAACGCGCGGACGACGTCCTCGCGCACACGGGCCGAGGGCGCTGGAACGCTCTTTCCGGTTTCGTCGACAGTGACCTGCGCGAGGTGCTTGCGGCCGGATGGGACGCGCTCCGTGAACGCGTGCGCCGGAGGACGCGCTCGCGCGCACGCGAGTCCGGTTCGCGGGCATCCCGTCGCCGAATGGTCCTGGTCGCCGGGCTCGCCGGTGCGGCGGTGATCGCCGTCGGGCTCCTCTGGCCGCACGGTGATCCGGGGAGCAAGGGTGGCGCGGCGCCGGGTCGTCCCGTCACATCGCCCCCGGCCACGGCCTCGGCGCCCGCACGGACCCCGACGACCGCGTCGCCCGCGTCGTCGACCGCGTCGACGTCGACGATCGCCACGCGGGTGCAGGCCATGCTCGCCGCGCGCATCGCCTGCGGGGACGACCGGGCGTGTCGCGGATCCTTCTCGGAGGATCCGGACCACGTGATTCCTCCCGGGGCGATCGACCGAGCGGACCAGTCGGTCGAGCTGCTCGACGACTTCGGGGGCGCCGCCGTCCTGCGGGTGGCCAGCAGCGCGGCGACGGGCAGGGGGCGCAGTCAGCTGGTCGTCGTGGTCCGCACAGACAAGAAATGGCTGATCCGCGACGTCACAGACGCCGCGGATCAGCCAGGGTGAGGCAGTGCCGGGTCAGATGCCGAGATCCGCCTGGAAGTCGCCGGCCTCGAGACGGGTCTTGATCGCGCCCAGGAAGCGCGCCGCATCGGCACCGTCGATGATCCGGTGGTCGTACGACAGCGCCAGGTAGACGTAGGAGCGCACCGAGATGGCTTCCTTGCCGTCGACCGTCACGATCCCGGGCCGCTTGACGACGGTGCCGGTGCCCAGGATCGCCGACTGGGGCAGGAACACGACCGGGGTGTCGAACAGCGCGCCGCGCGACCCGGTGTTGGTCAGCGTGAACGTGCCGCCGCCGAGCTCGTCGGGCTTCAGCTTGTTGTCGCGCGTGCGGGCAGCGAGGTCGGCGATCTCGTGCGCGATCTGCGCGATGTTCTTCGAGCCCGCGTCGCGCAGGACCGGCGTGAGCAGGCCGCGCTCGGTGTCGACCGCGATCGAGATGTTCTCGGTCGCCGGGTAGACGATCTGGTCGCCGTCCACGGTCGCGTTCACGATCGGGAAGGCCTGCAGAGCCTCGGCGGCGGCGAGGGCGAAGAACGGCAGGAACGACAGCTTGTCGCCCGTCTTGGCGAGGAAGTCGTTCTTGGCACGGTCGCGGAACGACGCCACCTTGGTGACGTCCACCTCGACGACGGTCGTCAGCTGCGCGGTCTGCTGCATCGACGCGACCGCGCGCTCGGCGAGGATCTTGCGAAGACGCGACATCGGCTGCGTCGTTCCGCGCAGAGCGGAGACCTCGCGAGGAGCGCGTGCCGCGGCGGCCGGCGCTGCGGCAGCTGCGGCGGGGGCGGATGCCGCCTCGGCCGCCTTGAGGACGTCCTCCTTGCGGATGCGGCCGCCGACGCCGCTGCCGGTGACAGTGGTGAGGTCGATGCCGTTCTGCTGCGCGAGGCGGCGGACCAGCGGGGTGACGTAGGTCACGTCATCGGCGGGTGCCGGGGCCGACGGTGCCGGGGCGGACGGTGCGGGCGCGGCGGGTGCCGGCGCGGCGGGAGCAGCTGCAGCAGGAGCAGGAGCAGGAGCGGCCGGAGCCGCCGGAGCGGGGGCTGCCGGAGCTGCCGCAGTGGGCGCGGGAGCTGCCGGAGCGGGCGCGGCCGGGGCCTCGACCTCGGCCGCGGGCGCCGGGGCGGCGGGTGCGGCCGGAGCATCGCCGATGCGCGCGAGCGCGGCGCCGACGGCGACGGTCTCGTCTTCCTGGACGAGGATCGCCTGAAGGGTGCCCGCGACCGGCGAGGGGATCTCGGTGTCGACCTTGTCGGTGGAGATCTCCAGCAGGGGCTCGTCGATCGCGACGTCGTCGCCGACCTGCTTGAGCCAGCGGGTCACGGTTCCTTCGGTGACGCTCTCGCCGAGCTCGGGGAGGACGACCTCGGTGCCGCCGGAGGAAGCGGGGGCGGGGGCGGCGGGTGCCGACTCGGCCGGTGCGGCTGCGGCGGGCGCAGGCTGAGCAGCGGGTTCGGGTGCGGGGGCGGCCGGAGCCTCGGCCGGAGCGGCGGGCTCGGGCTCGGGAGCTGCAGCGGGCTCGGCGGCGCTGTCGCCGATCTTGGCCAGGACGGCACCGACCTCGACGGTCTCGTCTTCCTGCACCAGGATCTCCTGGATCACGCCGCTCACGGGGGAGGGGATCTCGGTGTCGACTTTGTCCGTCGAGATCTCGAGCAGACCTTCGTCCTCCTGAACCGTGTCTCCGACGTTCTTGAGCCAGCGGGTTACCGTTCCCTCGGTGACGCTTTCACCGAGAGCAGGCAGGACCACGGAAGTGCTCATGCGTATCTCTCCTTACGGATTGGCCGATGTGTTTCTAGCTTAGTGTCGTGCGAGGCCGCACAAAGTTGCACGGCCTACAAAGCGTGCAGGGGTTTGCCCGCGAGGGCGAGGAAGGCTTCGCCGAGCGCCTCGCTCTGCGTCGGGTGCGCGTGGACGAACGGTGCGATGTCCTCGGGATGCGCGCCCCAGCCGACCGCGAGCTGGCCCTCGGTGATCAGTTCGCCGACGCGGTCGCCGACCAGGTGGACGCCGACGACGGGACCGTCCTTGACCCGCACGACCTTCACGAGGCCGCCGGTGCCGATGATCTCGCTGCGTCCGTTGCCGGCGAGGTTGTATTCATACGCCGTGACCGCTTCCGCCCCATGCTCCTGGACGGCCTGCTGCTCGGTGAGGCCGACCGACGCCACCTCCGGGCTGCTGTACGCGACGCGCGGGATGTGCCGCTCGGGCACCGAGACCGGGGACAGTCCGGCGATCTGCTCGGCGACGAAGATCCCCTGCGCGAACCCGCGGTGGGCCAGCTGAAGGCCCGGGACGATGTCGCCGACCGCCCAGACGTGCGGCGCGGTGGTGCGCAGCAGCTCGTCCACGACGACGAATCCGCGATCGAGCGCGACGCCGGCATCCTCGAACCCGGCATCTGCCGTGGCGGGGCCTCGTCCGACGGCGACCAGCAGGATGTCGCCCTCGTAGGTCTTGCCGTCCTCGAGCGTGACGGTGACGCCCTGCTCGGTCTGCGCGGCCGACGCGAACCGGACGCCGAGCGACGAGGCGATCCCGCGCTTTCGGAAGGCCCGCTCCAGGGCCTTGCTGGAGGTCGGGTCCTCAGCGGGGAGCAGATGGTCGAGCGCCTCGATGACGGTGACCTCGGCGCCGAGCGACCGCCACGCGCTGGCGAACTCCACGCCGATCACGCCGCCTCCGAGCACGAGCGCGCGTGCGGGCACCTCGTCGAGCTCGAGGGCCTGCTCGCTCGTGATGATGCGTCCGCCGATCTCGAGGCCCGGAAGCGACCGGCTGTACGAGCCGGTGGCGAGGATGAGCTCGCCGCCGCGGTACTCGTCGTCGCCGACGACCACCGTGCGGTCGCCGGTCACGCGCCCGCGGCCGTCCACGACGGTGATGCCGCGCGCCTTGATGAGCCCCTGGAGTCCCTTGTACTTCTTCGCGACGATGCCCTCTCGATAGGCGCGCAGGGCGGGGCCGTCCACGCCGTCCAGCGCGGCCCGCAGGCCGACCTTGGCGGCATCGCGGGTGGCATCCGCGACCTCGCCGGCGTGCAGCAGAGCCTTCGTCGGGATGCAGCCGCGATGCAGACACGTCCCGCCGACCTTGTCCTGCTCGATGAGCGCGACGCTCTTGCCGAGCTCCGCGGATCGGAGGGCGGCGGCGTACCCGCCGCTGCCCCCGCCGAGGATGACGATGTCGAATTCGTGCGCGGCCATCAGGACTCCTTCGCCTCGGACTCGAGGAATGCGACGAGCGCCCGGACGGACGCGCCTGTCGCCCCCTTGTCGGTGAAGCCGTACGGGGCTCCCTTGTGCCAGCCGCTGCCGGCGATGTCCAGGTGCGCCCACGCGATGCGCGGCGCGTCGTCCTCCTCGCCGCGGCGCCCGACGAACCGCCGCAGGAACAGACCGGCGAACAGAGCCCCGCCCAGGGGGTCGCCGATCTTCGCGTTGACGAGATCCGCGATGGGGGAGTCGAGTTCGGACTCCATGTGCTCCGGCAGCGGCATCGGCCAGCCGAGCTCTCCGGTGACGTCGCTCGCGATCAGGTAGCGGGCGACGGTGTCGTCGTCGCCCATCACGCCGGTGTGGCGGGAACCGAGCGCGGTCATGATCGCTCCGGTGAGGGTGGCCACGTCGACGATGACGTCCGGGTTCTCGCGGCTCGCGGCCACGAGGCCGTCGGCGAGGACGAGGCGGCCCTCGGCATCCGTGTTGAGGACCTCGACGGTCTGGCCGTCGGCGATGCGCAGCACGTCACCGGGCCGGATCGCGCTTCCGGACGGCATGTTGTCGGCGATGCACATCCACGCGGTGACCCGCACCGGCAGCCGGAGGCGGGCGGCGGCCTGGATCACGGCGAGCACGCTGGCCGCGCCGCACATGTCGTCCTTCATCCCGACCATCGAGCCGGCGGGCTTCAGCGAGAGGCCACCGGTGTCGAACGTGATGCCCTTGCCCACGAGGGCGACGTGACGGGTCGCATCCGCCGGGGTGTACGAAAGCCGGACCAGACGCGGCGGGCGCGCCGAACCCTGGCCGACGCCGAGGATGCCGCCGAACCCGCCCTCGGCCAGAGCGGCCTCGTCGAGGATCTCGACCTCCACGGGGAGATCCGCGACGGCCTGCTGCGCGCGCTCGGCGAGGTCTGCCGGGCCCATCCATTCGGCGGGGATCGTCGTGAGGTCCTTGACGAGCGCGACAGCATCCGCCAGGGCCCGCGCACGTTCCAGGTCGTCGTCGTCGAGCTGTTCGCTGTGCAGGGTGACCAGTTCCGGGCCGCCCTTGCGCTCGCCCGACTTGTAGTCGTCGAAGCGGTACCCGCCGAGGGCGGCGCCCTCCGCGGCGGCCGCGGCATCCGCGGCGCCCGCACCCGGGATGCCGACGCGCACGTGGGCGCGGCCATTGATGGAGCGCACGGCCGCACCGACGGCGGTGCGCCAGGCCGCGGCATCCGGCTCCTTGCCGGTCCCCACGACGAAAAGAGGAGTCCGCGGCGCCCCGGGCGCGCCGACGCGCACGACCGTGCCCACGGCGCCGGTGAATTCGACGGCGGCCAGGCTGTCGGCCAGGCCCGGCCAATCCGAGAGTCCGGGGGAGTCCGCGTCGTCCTCCTGGGGCGGAAGCGCGAGGACCAGGGCATCGCAGTCGGTGGGGGCGAGGGGGGCGCTGCTTCGCGCGATCTCGGGGAACGGCATGATGGCCATTCTAAGGAGGAGGGCACAGGCACCGAGCGGGCGTGTTCGCTCTGAGCGGCATCCGGCGCGCTGCGCATCGCAGCCTCGTAGAGTTGAAGCGTGCCCACCCCCGAGTCGCTGTACCATCGTGAGCCGTCCGCACCCCCGGTGCCGGAGGGTCTGCCACTGGTGATCGCGCTGAACGGGTTCACGGACGCCGGGTCGGCCGTGTCGCAGGTGATCGACTATCTGCGCGACGAGGTCGACTCCTATCTCCTCGCGACCTTCATCAACGACGAGCTGCTCGACTACCGGGCGCGTCGCCCGATCATCACGTTCGACGGAGACCGCCTCACCGATTTCCAGCCGGCGCGTCTGGAGCTGTCGCTCGCGCGGGATGCCGCGGGGCGGTCGTTCCTGCTCCTGTCGGGGTACGAGCCGGACTTCGCGTGGGAGTCCTTCGCCGAGGCCGTGATCGACTTCGCCGACGAGTACGCGGTCTCGACGGTCACCTGGGTCCATGCGATCCCGATGCCGGTCCCGCACACGCGGCCGATCGGCACGACCGTCTCCGGCACGCGCACGGCACTCACCGAGGCGCACTCCGTCTGGCGGCCCCACACGCAGGTTCCCGGCACGGCCGTGCACCTTCTCGAGTACCGCTTCGCCGAGGTGGGCGCCTCGGTGGCCGGCTTCGTCCTGCTCGTCCCGCACTACCTCGGCGACACCGAGTACCCCGCCGCCGCGCTCGCCGCGCTGGACAGCATCGCGGTCGCCACCGGGCTCGAGTTCGACGGCGACGACTTCCGCCGTCTCAACCGGGAGTTCCTCGAGAAGGTCGCCGAGCAGGTCGAAGGAAACGAAGAGCTGTCCCAGATGGTGCAGACGCTCGAAGAGCGTTACGACGACTACATGGCGGGCTCGACGCACGCCACGCCGATCATCCACACCGGCGACCTGCCGAGTGCCGATGAGCTGGCCGCCGAGCTGGAGCGGTTCCTGGCCAATCGGCCCGGCGACGAGGACCGCCGGGGCCCGCTGTCCTGATCGTCGGCGGGGTCCGCGGAATACCGATCGCCC
Source organism: Microbacterium mangrovi (assembly GCF_000802305.1). Lineage (GTDB taxonomy): Bacteria > Actinomycetota > Actinomycetes > Actinomycetales > Microbacteriaceae > Microbacterium > Microbacterium mangrovi. The sequence continues at coordinate 67,764 of NZ_JTDK01000010.1, forward strand.
GGACCACGTTGAAATGTGGTATCCGGCGTCGCAGACCTCCAGGCGGGATGTGCGACAATGGAACAGCCGACCCGTTGTCAACCTGATGCGCGGCGGCGACACCCGTCGCCTTCCCGCATCCGGACTTGACAAGGGTCTTACTAGTGTCCGCACACCGACCGGTCGGGCCCTGACCGGTGAAAGGCGAAACGTGACCACAGGCACGAAGACAACCGCGCGTTCGAGCGCGAAGGATGCCGTCGATGAGACGGCCGTGACGGAGGAGGTCGCCGAGGCGTCCGCGCCCGCCAAGAAGGCTCCGGCCAAGCGTGCGGCGGCGAAGAAGACCGCCGACAAGAAGCCGGCCGCAAAGCGCGCCGGTGCCAAGAAGAAGTCCGCCGACGAGCCCGACGAAGAGCCGGACGGCGACGAGGTCGAACTGGACGAGGACGACGCGGCCGAGGTCGCCGACGACAGCGACGGCGAGGCTGCCGGCGCTCCGGCAGCAGCGGCGACCGCCGAGGACGACGAGGAGGAGGGCGCGACCAAGCCCTTCGCCGAGCCGCTTCCGACCGGCGCGATCGTGATCAGCTCGAAGGACGAGGACGACGTCCCCGTCTACTCGACGCAGATCACCGGCGCCACGGTCGACCCCGTCAAGGACTACCTGAAGCAGATCGGCAAGGTGCCCCTGCTCAACGCGGCCGAAGAGGTCGAGCTCGCGATGCGCATCGAGGCGGGCCTGTTCGCCGAAGAGAAGCTGTCGCACATGTCCGCGGCCGAGAAGTCGACCCAGCTGGGCATGGACCTGCAGTGGGTGGCCCGTGACGGCCAGCGCGCGAAGAGCCACCTGCTCGGCGCGAACCTGCGTCTTGTCGTGTCGCTCGCCAAGCGCTACACGGGTCGCGGAATGCAGTTCCTCGACCTCATCCAGGAGGGCAACCTGGGCCTTATCCGTGCAGTCGAGAAGTTCGACTACACCAAGGGCTTCAAGTTCTCGACCTACGCGACGTGGTGGATCCGGCAGGCGATCACCCGCGCGATGGCCGACCAGGCGCGCACGATCCGCATCCCGGTGCACATGGTCGAGGTCATCAACAAGCTCGCCCGCGTGCAGCGGCAGATGCTGCAGGACCTGGGCCGCGAGCCCACGCCCGAAGAGCTCTCGCGCGAACTCGACATGACCCCCGAGAAGGTCATCGAGGTGCAGAAGTACGGCCGTGAGCCGATCTCGCTGCACACTCCGCTCGGTGAGGACGGCGACAGCGAGTTCGGCGACCTGATCGAGGACACCGAGGCGGTCGTCCCGGCCGACGCGGTCGGCTTCACGATGCTGCAGCGTCAGCTGGAGTCTCTGCTGGACTCGCTGTCCGAGCGCGAGGCGGGCGTGATCCGCATGCGCTTCGGCCTGGGCGACGGCCAGCCGAAGACCCTCGACCAGATCGGCGACACGTTCGGCGTGACCCGCGAGCGGATCCGCCAGATCGAGTCGAAGACGATGGCGAAGCTGCGGCATCCGAGCCGCTCCCAGTCGCTGCGGGACTACCTCGAATGACCGCGCAGGCCAACGAGGGCAAGGCCCTGACCGTCCAGATCGACGGCACCAGCGTCGAGCGCATCCCGATCCGAACCCGGGTCGTGATGCCCGGCGACGATCTGGACACGTTCATCACCGAGTACGCGGCGGATGTCGTCCAGGACGGCGACATCCTCTTCGTCACCGAGAAGATCGTGGCGATCACGCAGGGACGCTCCTTCCCGGTGGACGAGATCAAGGCGCGTAAGCTCGCGCACTTCCTCTCGCACTACGTCGTGAAGACGCCGTACGGGATCGGTCTCGGGATGCCGCAGACGATGGAGATGGCGATCCGCGAGGTCGGCACCGTCCGCATCCTGTTCGCCGCCGCCGTCGCGGCGGTGACCAAGGCGTTCGGGCGCAAGGGCGACTTCTACCGGATCGCCGGTGACAAGGCGCGTGCGATCGACGGCCCCACCAAGCACACGATCCCGCCGTACAACCAGGCGGTCGTGCTGGGTCCGCTGCGCCCCCGCGAGGTGTCGCAGCACCTCCAGCAGCTGCTGGGCACGAAGGCCGATGTGGCCGTCGTCGACATCAACGACCTCGGCGGCAACATCCTCGGCTCCACGCTCGACAAGGCCGGCGAGGAGCGCCTCGTGCGCATCCTCAAGGACAACCCGCTCGGACAGGGACACGAGTCGACGCCTCTCGGCGTCGTCCGCCCCGCCTGATCAGGCACGACGACGACGGCCCCGGACTCGGTGAGTCCGGGGCCGTCCGTGTCTCACGTCCGGGTCATTTGACGACGGCGTCGCCGATCGCCTCGCGATAGCGGTGGAGCAGACCGGTGCGCACGCCCGAGACCGTCGGCTTCATCTGGAAGACGCTGGAGTTGTGGTTGGCCTCGATGACCGCGGGGCCGTCGGGCGTGATCGCGATGTCCCAGCCGACGTAGGGGATCTGCGGGATGCGCCGGGCCAGGCCGTCCACCATCGTGACGATCTCGTCGTAGCGGGGAACGGCGAAGCCGGCGATGGCCGTTCCGGTGACCGGGTGGGTGCGGAAGATGTGGCTGTGCTTGTCGACGGCCGGGTAGAGCGCGACGCCGTCGTCGTCGAGCATGGTGAACATTCCACCGCCGGCGAAGTTGTCGATGACGTTGCCGTTGCCGATGCGCAGGACGCCCGCGATGACGTGGAAGACGCCCTGCGGATCGAGGTAGGTGATCAGCCGCACCGTGTTCACGCTGTCGGGGTACAGCGACGCCATCGCGGCATCCTGCGTGAGGACCTGCTCGACGAGCGTCTGCCCGTCGGCGAGTCGTGCATCCCGCCAGGCGGCGACGTCGTCGATGTCGGCGACCGAGTGCATCGCGATCCCCGATCCGCCCAGGCCGTCGGGGACCTTCGTGAGGATGCGCTCCTGCCCGTCGAGGAAGGCGGCGAGGTCGTCGACGCTCGCTTCGCGCGCGTCGATCCACTCGCGTCGGATGACGTCGGCGAAGTCGGCGTAGAAGCGCTGCTTGTCTTCCATCAGCGCCCGCGACTCCGGTGCGTTGAGGGTCTTGTTGAGACGGAACGCCTTGGGATGCGTCATCCAGGTGGCCCGCTCGCGGCCTTTCAGCAGCCGGATGTCCCACACGGCGTAGTCGCGGAAGCCCATCTCGTAGCGCACCGAGCACCACAGCATGTCGGCGATGATCACCGGCAGCAGGGCGCGCGAGGAGCCCTTGGACTGCTTGGCGAACTCGACGAGGTTGGACGCCTTCAGGCGCCGGGCGCGATCGCCCAGATAGCGGAGGCGAAGAGCGGTCTGACCCATGATTTCGACGCTATCACGGGCCTTCGGACACTCCCCGAGCCGTCCACTCCCGGGGGCTTCCGAGCCGCTCCCGATATACTCGCGAACGCTATGCAGATCGATGTGAAGGCCCGTGCCCGCTATGCCGTGAACCGCCTCAAGCGGTTCTCCCCGACCCGCATCTGGGCGCTCGCGCGAAAGATCGGGGGCGAGCACCACAAGTGGACGCTGCCCGTGTTCGTCGACATGCTCTGGTGGGCGGCGTTCCACGACACCGCGTTCATCGACTACTACGAGGCCGACTTCGCGTCGCTGACGCCGAAGGAGCGCAAGACGTTCATGACGTCGCTCATCCAGCACCACATCGCGGTCAGCGTCAACGATGCCGAGGTCGCCGAGCTCTTCGCCGACAAGCGCCGGTTCCTGCGCCGGTTCGCCCCCTACGTGCACCGGGAGTGGATCGACCTCGAAGAGGTCGGTGCCGCCGAGCTGCAGGCGTTCTGCGAGCGGAACCCGATCATCATCGCGAAGGTTCCGATCAGCCGCGAAGGCCACGGCGTCTTCCGGCACGACACGACCGGGGTCACCGACTGGGAGGCGTACCACGCCGAGCTGGTGGGCAACGGACAGCTCCTCGTCGAGCAGCCGATCGTGCAGCATCCGTACCTCGCGGAGTACTGCGCCGGCACCGTCAACACGACGCGCGTCACCACCTATTTCGACGGCACGACCGTGCACCGCCTCGTGATGGTGCAGAAGTTCGGTCGCGGATCCGTCTCGGACCAGTTCTCCTGGGGCGGCTTCTTCACCATGCTCGACGACGACGGCCACTCGGTCGGCCGCGGGCACTCCGGCAAGAACGACACCTTCTACGCCGTCCACCCCGACTCGGGCCGCTCGATCATCGACTACCAGGTTCCGCTGTGGGACCAGGTCGAGGCGCTCACCGACAAGATCGGGCGCGAAGTGCCCGAGGTGCCGTACGTCGGCTGGGACATCGCGGTCACCGCAGACGGGCCCGAACTCATCGAGGGCAACTGGATCCCCGGACTCTACGAGAGCCGCGTGCTTGCGACGGGCATCCGCACCGGAACGCGCCCGCGGCACGAAGCCGTCATGACGTGGTGACCGGCGCCGACCTGGACAACCCCGGAGCCGCGCCCGTCGCGCAGATCAGCCGCGCCGCCATCGCCGCGAATCTCGCCGCGCTCGGCGCGGAGGCCGGATTCGCGGTCGACCTGCGCGGGGACGCCTACGGCCACGGCTGCGCCACGGTCGCAGCCTGGTGCGCCGAACTGGGAGCCGCGGCGGCCCGCAGCGACGACGGCACGGGCGCCGGACCGCTGCCGGAAGCTGCGGCGGACGCCGTGCTCCTGGATGCGGAGCGCGTCTTCGGACTCGCCGAGGGGACGACCGCTGCGATGCGGTTCGCCGGCACCGCTCTCGTGGTCAAGGACCTCCGCGCGGGCGAAGGGGTCTCCTACGGCTTCCGCCATCGCGCGGCGCGTGATACCCGCATCGCACTGGTGACCGGTGGCTATGCCCAGGGCGTCGTCCGCTCTCTCGGCGGCGCGGCGGAGGTTCTCATCGGCGGTGCGCGTCATCCGATCGTCGGCCGTGTCGCGATGGACGTCTGCATGGTGGACATCGGCGATGCCGACGTCCGGCGCGGCGACGAGGCCGTGTTCTTCGGCGATCCCGGCCGTGGGGAGCCGGGCGTCCGGGAGTGGGCCGCCGCGACCGGCCTGCACACCGCGGAGATCGTCACGGCGGTCGGTCGTCGCGCACTCCGGGAGACACGGGCATGAGCACACGACTGGACATCGACCTCGACGCGCTGCGCAAGAACCTCGCCGAGATCGCGGCACGCGTCGCCCCAGCGAGGCACATGCTGGTCGTGAAGGACGACGCCTACGGGCACGGGCTGACGACGATCGCGCAGACCGGGTGGGATGCCGGGGTGCGCTGGTTCGGCTCGTTCGACGTCGCCGGCGGCCGGATCGTCCGGGATGCCCTCGGCCCCGATGCGCGGATCTTCGCCTGGATGATCGGGTCCCGTGAGGATGCGCGGCTCGGTGTCAAGGCAGACCTCGACCTCGGTGTCGGCGACACCGCCCTCCTCGAGGATGCGGCCGCCGTCGGAGCGCAGCGCGTGCACCTGAAGATCGACACGGGCCTGCACCGCAACGGCATCCGGCCGGAGGAGTGGCCCGTCGCCGTGCGGCGTGCGGCCGAGCTGGAGCGGTCGGGTGCGATTCGGGTCGTCGGCGTCTGGAGCCACATCGCGGAGGCCTCCGACGCCGAGGACGATGCCGCGCGGGCCGTTTTCGACTGGGCCGTGGCCGAGGCGCAGGCGGCCGGGCTGGCACCTCGGATGCGGCACCTCGCCGCCAGCGCGGCATCCTTCGCGAGGTCGGAGTTCCGCTACGACATGGTCCGGGTCGGGGCCTTCGCGTACGGCATCCACCCGGCGGGAGGACCGGATGCGGCCGCCCTCGGCATCCGACCGATCGCGACTCTGGCGGCGCCTGTCACGGCGGCGGAGGAGGAGTTCGTCCGCATCGGCATCGGCATGCTCGACGGCATCCCGTCGACACTCGCGGGTCGCGTCCACGTCGGGACGCCCGGCGGTCCGCGGCGGCTCGTGCGCATCGACGCCGCAGAATCCGTCGTCGCGGCCTGGCCGGGTGCGGCCGTGGGGGACGAGGTCGCGGTCTACGGTCCGGGGCGCTGCGGCGAACTCACCGCTACGGACCTCGCCGAGTCGATCGACACGATCGGCGAGGAGATCGCGTTGCGGGTGTCTCAGGCGGTGCCGAGGAGCTACCTGCGCGAAACGGCTCGCTGAGCCGGTCAGGCCTCGTCGTTCAGACGCGCGGTCTCGTCGTGCCAGCTCGTGGCGATCGCGCGCAGCTTCTCTTCGTACTTGCGCCCGTGGTGGGCGCAGAACAGCAGCTCACTGCCGTTGACCTCGGCTGCGATGTAGGCCTGCGCTCCGCAGGAGTCGCAGCGGTCCGCGGCCGTGAGCCGGTAGATGGTGGCCCCGTTGGTTTCGTTGTGGGCCGTCAGCGTGGTCATCTCGGTGCCTCCTCGGTCGGTCGCGAACTTCGTCTGTCACAGACATACAACCACGCGGAACCGTGAACGATGCCCGGATTGCCGGGTGGTTCGCTGAGCGCGTATCCTTGGACCCTCGGGTCCTGCCGGTCTCGCCGTGTCAGGGACGATGGTGTCGGAGGCCCCGGATATCCTGGTTGATTGTGACCGCCGAGTACTCCGCCCACCACCTTCAGGTGCTTGAAGGCCTCGAGGCCGTCCGCAAGCGCCCCGGCATGTACATCGGCTCGACCGATAGCCGCGGGCTCATGCACTGCCTCTGGGAGATCATCGACAACTCCGTCGACGAGGCCCTGGGCGGGTTCGGCACCCGCATCGACATCCTGCTCCACGCCGACGGCAGCGTCGAGGTTCGCGACCGCGCGCGCGGCATCCCGGTCGACATCGAACCGCGCACCGGGCTCTCCGGCGTCGAGGTGGTCTTCACGAAGCTGCATGCCGGCGGCAAGTTCGGCGGCGGCTCCTATGCGGCATCCGGCGGCCTCCACGGCGTCGGCGCCTCGGTCGTGAACGCGCTGTCGGAGCGTCTCGACGTCGAGGTCGACCGCGGCGGCAAGACGTGGGCGATGTCGTTCCGCCGGGGGGAGCCCGGCGTCTTCGCGAACGGTTCGCCCGACTCCGACTTCCGCGCCTTCGACGCGCAGAGCGAGCTGCGCACCACCGGGAAGGTCGCGAAGGGCGTCACCGGAACCCGGATCCGCTACTGGGCCGACCGGCAGATCTTCACGAAGGATGCCGCCTTCGGGCTCGACGAACTCGTCCAGCGCGCCCGCCAGACGGCGTTCCTCGTGCCCGGGCTCGAGATCGTCATCCGCGACGAGCGGGACGCCGAGGCCGGCGCCACCGAGACCTCGTTCAAGTACGACGGCGGGATCTCCGAGTTCGCCGAGTTCCTCGCGCCCGACAGCGCCGTGACCGAGGTGTGGCGCCTGCAGGGCTCCGGCGGCTTCACCGAGACCGTGCCGGTCCTGCAGGCGTCGGGGGCGATGGTCCCCACCGAAGTCGAGCGCCAGTGCGAGGTCGACGTCGCCATGCGCTGGGGGACCGGGTACGAGACGACCGTGCGGTCGTTCGTCAACATCATCGCCACGCCCAAGGGCGGAACCCACCAGCAGGGCTTCGAGCAGGGGCTCATGAAATCGGTGCGGGCTCAGGTCGAGGCGAACGCGCGTCGCCTGAAGGTCGGCAACGACAAGCTCGAGAAGGACGACATCATGGCGGGCCTGACCGTCGTGCTGACCGTTCGCCTGCCTGAGCCGCAGTTCGAGGGTCAGACCAAGGAGGTGCTGGGCACCCCGGCCGTCCGGCAGATCGTCTCGAACGTCGTGGCCCGCGGCATCACGGAGCGCCTCACCTCCACGCGGCGCGACGACAAGCTGCAGTCCGCGCTGCTGCTGGACAAGATCGTCGCCGAGATGAAGGCGCGCATCTCCGCCCGGGCCCACAAAGAGACGCAGCGCCGCAAGAACGCGCTCGAGTCCTCGTCGCTGCCCGCGAAGCTGGTCGACTGCCGCTCCAACGACGTCGCCGACTCGGAGCTGTTCATCGTCGAGGGCGACTCCGCCCTCGGCACGGCAAAGCTCGCCCGCGACAGTGAGCACCAGGCGCTGCTGCCGATCCGGGGCAAGATCCTGAACGTGCAGAAGGCCTCGGTGAGCGACATGCTCTCCAACGCCGAGTGCGCGTCGATCATCCAGGTGGTGGGGGCCGGCTCGGGTCGCTCGTTCGATCTCGAGGCCGCCCGCTACGGCAAGATCATCCTGATGAGCGATGCGGACGTCGACGGCGCGCACATCCGCACGCTCCTGCTCACGCTGTTCTTCCGCTACATGCGTCCGCTCATCGAAGACGGCCGGGTGTTCGCCGCGGTGCCGCCCTTGCACCGCGTCATCGTGAACGGCCGCGGGAGCCGGGCGGCGGAGACCCTCTACACGTACAGTGAACAGGAGCTGCACGGCCTGCTCGCGAAGCTGAGCAAGGCGGGCCGGCGCTGGCAGGAGCCCATCCAGCGCTACAAGGGCCTCGGCGAGATGGATGCCGAGCAGCTCGCGACCACGACGATGGATCGCGCCGGCCGCACCCTGCGCCGTGTGCGCGTGGAGGATGCCGAGGCGGCGACCTCCGTCTTCGAGATGCTGATGGGCAACGACGTGGCTCCGCGACGCGAGTTCATCGTGACCTCGTCCGACCGCTTGGGCCGGGAGCGCATCGACGCCTGACCGTTGACGTGTGATGCGTGATGCGTGATGATCGATGCATGCGCACCACGGTCAACATCGACGACGATGTGCTCGCCGCCGCGCGCCAGTACGCCGACGCTCGCGGCCTGACCCTCGGCGAGGGGATCTCCCAACTCGTCCGGGCGACCCTCACCGAGCGTGCGCGCGAAGGGGGCCGCCGCAACGGGATCGTTCTCCTCCCGTCGTCACCGGGGGCTGGCTCGGCGACCCTCGACGACGTCACCCGGCTGCGGGACGACCTGTCGTGACCCGGTATCTGCTCGACGTCAACGTCGTGATCGCGCTCGTCGACCCGATGCACGTGCACCACGAGCGCGCGCACCGCTGGTTCGCCGCGCGCTCGGGAACGCCGTGGTGCACGTCGCCGGTGGTGCAGAACGGCGCCCTGCGCATCCTCGCGCACCCGAACTATCCCAACACCCAGTCGATGCCCGCCGTCGTGATGAGCCTGTCGAGCCTCGTCTCGCACCCGGAACACGAGTTCCTCGCGGATTCGGTGAGCCTGCTCACCGGTGACGTGAGACGCGAACGACTGCTCTCCAGCGCCCAGGTCACCGATTCGTACCTGCTCGCGCTCGCGGTGGCCTCCGACGCGCAGCTGGTGACGTTCGACACGAAGCTCGTGACGATCGCCGTGCCCGGCGGAGCCGAAGCGCTGCTCGCCCTGACCTGAGCCCGGATCAGGCGACCGCGGTTCCGATCGCTCCGATGACCGCGTCGAGCGGCGTGCCCGACGCATCCCGCTTCGCGCCGGCCTCCGGGAGGGGGCGAACCGCGCCATCGGACCCCACCGCGCGAGGATCCGCGCCCACCCAGGCGAGCGTGAGGGTGTCCTCGCCCTTCAGGAACCGCTGCGCCCGGACACCGCCGGTCGCGCGGCCCTTCGCCGGGAACTCGTCGAAGTCGGACACCTTCGCGGCGCCGGCATCCGTCCCCGGCAGGGCCTGCGCGGACCCGGCGACGGTGACGACCACGACATCCTGCGGGTCGGCGACGACCCCGAAGAACACCACCCGCTCGCCCGGCGCGACCCGGACGCCGGCCATGCCGCCGGCGGCACGGCCCTGCGGTCGGACGGATGCCGCGTCGAAGCGCAGCAGCTGTGCGTCGCTGGTGACGAAGACGAGCTCCGCTCCGTCGGGAGCCGCCGCAGCGCCGACGACGCGGTCGCCCTGCTTGAGCGAGATGGCCTCGGCATCCGACTTGTTCGCAAGCTCCGACGTGGCGACGCGCTTGACGACGCCCTGCGCGGTGCCGAGCGCGATCGCGGGCTGCTCGACGAACGGGACGAGCGCGACCACGTGCTCGTCCTTCTCGAGGCCGAGGTACTGGTCGACACGGGTGCCGGCGGCGAGCTGGACGGAGTTGCCCGGCACGGACGGCAGGTCGACCGGCGAGAACTTCACGAATCGCCCGAGGGTGGTGACCGCGACGACGTCGCCGCGGGTGGTCGTGTCGACGCTGCTGCGCACCGCGTCGTGCTTGGAACGACGCGCCGGCGGAACGATCGCCGTGCCGTCGCCGAGATCCGTGCGCACCATGCGCCCCGTCGCGGAGAGGTACACGCGACAGGGCGTGTCGGCGATCTGCAGGTCGGCCGGAGCGGCGGCACGCGACCGGGGCTGGATCGGACCGCCGTCCAGCAGCAGGGTGCGGCGCGGTGTGCCGTACGTCTCGGCCGCGGCATCCAGCTCGCGCGCGACCTGGGCGTGCAGCAGCTCTTCGCTGCCGAGGAGACGGACGAGCTCCTCGATCTGCGCGTTCAGCTCATCCCGCTCGGCCTCGAGCTCGATCCGGGAGAACTTCGTCAGCCGCCGCAGTCGCAGCTCGAGGATGTACTCCGCCTGCAGCTCCGACAGATCGAAGACGTCCTGCAGGCGGGTCCGGGCCTGCTCGCTGTCGTCCGAGGTGCGGATCACCTGGATGACCTCGTCGATGTCGAGGATCGCGATGAGGAGACCCTCGACCAGGTGCAGGCGCTCCCGCTTGCGCGCGAGACGGTACTCGCTGCGGCGGGTGACCACGCCGATGCGGTGGTCGAGGTAGACCCGCAGGAGTTCCCGCAGGCCCAGCGTCTGCGGCTGACCGCCCACCAGGGCGACGTTGTTGATGCTGAAGGAGTCTTCCAGCGGCGTCAGCCGGTAGAGGTGCTCGAGCACGGCGGCCGGGTCGAACCCGGTCTTGATCTGGATGACCAGTCGCAGGCCGTTCTTGCGGTCGGTGAGATCGGCGACGTCGGCGATGCCCGTCAGCTTCTTGGCGCTGACGGCGTCCTTGATCTTCTCGATGACGCGTTCCGGGCCGACGAGGTAGGGGAGTTCGGTGACGACGATGCCGGTGCGGCGCGGACCGAGCGACTCGATCGAGACCTTCGCGCGCGTGCGGAAGGACCCGCGGCCGTTGGCGTAGGCGTCCTTGACGCCGTCGAGACTCGTGATGATCCCGCCGGACGGGAGGTCGGGCCCGGGGACGAACGCCATGAGCTCTTCGACGGTCGCCTGCGGGTTCTGCAGCAGGTGGATGGCGGCGCCGACGACCTCGATGAGGTTGTGCGGGGCCATGTTGGTCGCCATGCCGACGGCGATGCCGGAGGCGCCGTTGACGAGCAGGTTCGGGTACGCGGCCGGCAGCACCTCGGGCTGCTGGAACTGGCCGTCGTAGTTCGGGATGAAGTCGACGACGTCCTCGTCGAGGCTCTCGGTCAGGGCGAGGGCCGGGGGCGCGAGGCGCGCCTCGGTGTAGCGGGATGCCGCGGGCCCGTCGTCGAGGGAGCCGAAGTTCCCGTGTCCGTCGACGAGCGGCACGCGCAGCGTGAACGGCTGCGCCAGACGCACGAGCGCGTCGTAGATCGCCGAATCGCCGTGCGGGTGGAGCTTGCCCATGACCTCGCCGACGACGCGCGCGCTCTTCACGTGCCCGCGGTCGGGGCGCAGCCCCATGTCGGCCATTTGGAAGAGGATGCGCCGCTGCACGGGCTTGAGGCCGTCGCGTGCGTCGGGGAGCGCACGCGAGTAGATCACCGAGTACGCGTACTCGAGGTATGAGCCCTGCATCTCGGCGGAGACATCGACGTCTTCGATGCGCTCGTTGACGGCGGCGGGCGGGGGAGTCTTGGCAGGCATGCAGGTGAGGCGATCTTCGAGTTCTGGGACGATGCGGCCGGCACGACTGTGCGAGACTTGGCCGGATGAGCCTCAGCCTACCGGGGGAGCCTGCGGACGCCCGGCGCCTCACCGACGTCGTCACGCAGTTGCAGGCGGCGCTCGACGGCCGACCCTCGTGGTTCGCCCCGGTCCGCAGCGCGATCGTCTTCGTCGTGGACGGGCTCGGGGCCCGCAACCTCTCGCAGCGCGCGGCCTATGCGCGCACCCTCGTGGCCGCCGGCGGACGCCGCGCGGTCGCACGGAGCGTCTTCCCGTCCACGACGGCCACGGCCCTCACGAGCCTGCTCACCGGGAAGGATGCCGGCGAGCACGGAATCGTGGGCTACCGGGTGCGGGTTCCGGGCACCGACGTGGTCTCGAACCAGCTGAAGGGCTGGGAGACCGACGGCCTGGATCCCCGGGCGTGGCAGCGGGCCGAGCCGATCATGGAGCGCCGAAGCGCTGCGGCGGCCCGGTCGTTCGTCGTCTCGCGCAACCGGTATCGCGGCACCGGCTTCACCCTCGCCACGATGCGCGGCGCCGACTTCATCGGGGTGGACGATCTCCGTGAACGCGCCCTGACCGCTGCGGCCCTCGCGGATCGGCATCCGGGCTCGCTCGTCTACCTGTATGCCCCCGAACTGGACACGATCGGCCATCGTCACGGCTGGCAGTCCGACCAGTGGGCGGCGGGGCTCGAGGCCGTGGATGCCGCGGTGCGCGCGCTCGCGGGCGCGCTGCGGCCGGGGGTCGGCGCGGTCGTCACCGCCGACCACGGCATGGTGGACGTCCCCCGGCATCGTCAGGTGCTGCTCCGGGCCGGGGATCCGCTCCTCGACGGGGTCCGCCTCCTCGGCGGGGAGCCCCGGATGCTGCACCTCTACGCGGAGCACGGCGCCGCCGGTGCGGTGCTGGACGCGTGGCGGGATGCCGAGTCGGCGCGATCCTGGGTGATCGCGCGCGACGAAGCGATCGAGGCGGGGCTGTTCGGGCGCGTCGCGGCGGAGGTCCGCCCGCGGATCGGCGACGTGGTGGTCGCCGCCCGCGCAGGCATCGCCTATTACGATGATCGCGTCGCCGACAAGGCGCCGCAGCGCATGATCGGCCAGCACGGCTCGCTCACCGACGAGGAGCGGGCGATCCCGCTGATCAGGTTCGGCGCGCTCGCGCAGCTCTGATCAGGAGTCCTCTCCGCGCGCACCGAAGACGATCTCGTCCCACGACGGCATCGAGGTGCGTCCCTTGCGCCGGTTGTCGCCCGGACCGGACCCCGTGCGGGCTGCCGGCGTGTCGACCACGGTCCGCTCGTCTACGGGGGGCGTGCGCTCCGGCTCGGGCTCGGTCGTCGCGAAGGCGTCGAAGAGGGAGACGGGGGCGAGTGGCACGGTGTCCGCCGAGCTCTCGGACTCGTCGTCGAGGATCGGCGACGGCTCTCGTTGTCCGCGTCGGCGGCGCAGTGCCTCGAGCAGATCCGCGGTGTCGCTCGATGTCGTCGAGTCGGACGGCGCGCGCTTGACCGCGGCGTCCTGCACCGAGGCGGCGGCGATGTCGGCGTCGCTGAGTCGACGCGGCCCGGGCTCGGCGGCCGGTGCGGGAGCAGGGGCGGGGGCGTCTGCGGCGGGCAGGGGCACTTCGAGAGCCCGGAGCCGGGGGATGAGGCCCTCGGGCAGCGAGCCCTGACGGGACAGCTGCGTCGCGGCGGAATTGGCCGGGGTGAGGGTGGTGCGGCGCGGGTCGAACGACCAGCGGGCGTCATGATCGACGTCGCCGACGGTGAACTCGAGCTTGACGATCCAGCCGCCGTCCTCCTTCCAGCTCGTCCAGCGCTCGCCCGTGGCATGCGCCTCGGCCAGCTTGGTGCGCACGGCGGCGCCGAAGGTGGGGGAGTGATCGTGCTCGAAGTCGTCGGCGACGAGGACGGGAACCGACAGCGCCTGGTCGACGATGTGTTCGCGCTCGGCGAGCACCGGCCCCTCGTAGCGCGCCACGACGTCGATCGAGATGCCGAACAGCTCGGCGACCTCGCGGGCGCTCAGCCCGGCGCGGATCTGCGCCTGGATCTCCCGGGGACTCGTGCGCGGCCCCTTGTCCTGCTCCTCGTCGCGTTCCCGGCGGGCCTGGCGCAGCTGAGCGCGGAGCACGTCGTCGACGGGCAGGGTGAATCGCTCCCCGGACTCGGTCGCGAGGACGAGGGTGTCGCCCTCGGTCCCGATGACTCTCAGCTGTTCCATGCGAACTGCGCCTCCGATCTGCTCCGTCAATCGTCCCATGCGCGTCGGCGCAGGCCGGGAATAGCGCGGGCGTGGCGCCTGTTTCGTCGATGCACGCATCCTCCGCGACCGCGATCTGCCCCCGCAGTTGCAAAATCGTTCGGAGTCATGCAAACTATGGCCGCCCATACGGGCCCACAGACAAGACGCACCGGAAGTAGAGACGTTCAGGAATGGCCACCGATTACGACGCACCGCGCAAGAACGAAGACGAGAGCGAGTCGATCGAGGCGCTCAAGGAGCGCGTGCCCGACAAGTCGTCGGGGTCGATCGATGTCGAGGACGCCGACAACCCGTCGGGCTTCGAACTGCCGGGTGCCGATCTGTCCGACCTCGAGCTCGACGTCGTCGTGCTGCCTGCGCAGGAGGACGAGTTCACCTGCGTGAGCTGCTTCCTCGTGAAGCACCGCTCGCAGCTCGACCACGAAGACGCCGCAGGCCCGATCTGCAAGGACTGCGCGGCTTAAGAGCCCATCTGTGAACGCCGGATCGCCGCAGCAAGGCGATCCGGCGTTCGCGTTGAGAGGACCCAGCTCGGCGTCGGGTCGTCCGGGTCGTCGACCGGCACGCGGACCACGCCGTCGATCCCGCCGCGGATGACGTGCCAGTCGCGGGGGTCGAGTCCGGGACCGCGCGCCTGGCGGGCCTCCAGTGCCTGGAAGGTCGCCGGGCGACCGAGCAGGTGCACGTCGATGTGGGCGCGTCCCGCGTGAAGCACACCGTCGCGCACGGAGATCACGGGTGCCCCGGCGATCATCAGGGCGACGACGAGAACGGCGACGAGGATGCCGATCGCGAGCGCCACCGCCTGGTTCAGCGGGACGAACACGAGCGCCGCCATCGGAGCCACGACAGCGGCTGAGACGAGGGCCCAGAGGGAGGGCGTGAGACGCTCCCGGTAGTCCCCACCGTCGCGCGTGCCGCTCGAAGCCATCTGCATTACCCTCGTTGAGTGACCGAAACCGTGGACGTCCCCATTATCGCCCCCGTGCTTCCGGCCTATGCGCACCCCGGTGACGCGGGCGCGGACCTCGTCTCGGCGGAGGCGGTGCGCCTGGAGCCCGGTGAGCGCGCCCTCGTGGGCACCGGCGTGAGCATCGCGCTTCCCGAAGGATTCGCCGCGTTCGTCGTGCCGCGCAGCGGGCTGGCGGCCAAGCACGGGATCACGATCGTGAACTCGCCCGGCACGGTGGATGCCGGCTACCGCGGTGAGATCAAGGTCGCGCTGCTGAACACCGAC
Organism: Microbacterium mangrovi; assembly: GCF_000802305.1. Taxonomy (GTDB): domain Bacteria; phylum Actinomycetota; class Actinomycetes; order Actinomycetales; family Microbacteriaceae; genus Microbacterium; species Microbacterium mangrovi. The sequence continues at coordinate 83,072 of NZ_JTDK01000010.1, forward strand.
CGGGATGCCGCGTTCGACATCGCGGTCGGCGACCGGATCGCCCAGCTGATCGTCGCCCCCGTCGCGCGTGCGGTGTTCCTCCCCGTCGAGGAACTGCCCGGCAGCGTCCGTGGCGCCGGCGGCTTCGGCTCGACCGGCGTGGGCGCCATGACTTCCCTCGATACAAGGAGCGTGTCGTGAGCGACAGCATCAACAGCGACGAGCCGCAGCCGGAGCAGCCGGCGCGCAAGTCGGCACCCGAAGACCGCGACACCGCGGGCCCGTTCGACGAGAGCGAGGCGAACCCGGTCCGTCCGTACATCGACCTGGGCGGCATCAAGGTGCTGCCCCGGGAGGGACTGAATCTGCGACTCGAGATCGAGGAGCAGACCAACCGGATCGTCGCCGTCGGCCTGGACTACGCCGAGTCGACCTTGCAGGTCCAGCCGTTCGCGGCGCCCCGCAACGCCGGCCTGTGGGATGAGACCCGCGAGCAGATCCGTGCCCAGGTGCGCCAGCAGGGCGGGCGGGTCGAGGAGCGCGAAGGGCCGCTGGGGCCGGAACTGCTGGCGGAGGTCCCGGTGGCGAACGCCGACGGGACGACCGGCAAGCGCTTGGCGCGGTTCGTCGGGATCGACGGTCCGCGGTGGTTCCTCCGCGGCGTCATCGGCGGCGCGGCCACCGGCGACATGCAGGCCGCCGAGAGCGTGGAGGACCTCTTCCGCTCGCTCGTCGTGGTGCGCGGCGGAAACCCGATGCCGCCCCGCGACCTCATCCCGCTGAAGATGCCGACCACGCCGGGTACGGCGTGACCTCCGACCCGATCGGCTCCGTGCCCGAAGACGCGTCGGCCGGTCCGGCATCCGGGTCCGCCGATCCGGACTCGGCCGCGACGGCTTCGGAGGCCTTCGGGGCCGCGCTCGGAAGCGCCGCGCGCCGCGCCGGCTTCGATCCGGCGCAGGCCGACAGCACCGGCCACGTCGTGTGGCACGCGATGGGGGGCTGGCGGGGCGTTCTCGAATCGGTGCTGCCCGGGCTCGCGTTCGTCGTCACCTACACGATCACCCGACAGCTGGTGCTGCCGCTGGTGGTCTCGCTCGGGATCGCCGTCGTGTTCACCCTGGTCCGGCTGGTGTCCCGCCAGCCTGTGACGGCCGCCCTCGGCGGCCTGGTCGCCACGGCCATCGCGGCGGGGATCGCGCTGTGGACCGGCCGCGCCCAGGACAACTTCCTGTGGGGGTTCTTCATCGACCTCCTCTTCGGCGCGGTGCTCCTGATCTCGCTGCTCGTGCGCCGCCCGCTCATCGGCCTGGCGGTCGGCTGGCTCATGGACGACGCGCCCGGGTGGCGCGAGGATCCGCGCAAGCGTCGCACCTTCTTCTGGCTGACCGTGCTGTGGACGGGCCTGTTCGCGGCCCGGCTGATCGTCGAGGTCCCGCTCTATCTCGCCGGGGCCGTGACGGCTCTCGGAACCGTGAAGCTGCTCATGGGGCTTCCGCTGTTCGCACCCCTCGTCGCGGTCTCCTGGCTCGCCGTGCGCGCGCTGTATCCGCGCGGCAGCCGCGGCGCGCGGGACTCGGGCGACTCCGCTCCCACCACCGACCGGTGATACATTTATCTTGACGTCAAGATAAATTGACCGGTGCGGCGTGAGGCACTCCTTACTGGTGGAGCCCCGCGCAGCGCGCAAAGATGGGACGTGCGGGGACCTCCCGCATCCGCCGCCGACGAAGGAGACGAATCGTGTCCACGGTTGACAGCTTCGGTGCGAAGAGCACCCTGACGGTCGGCAGCACCGACTACGAGATCTTCCGCACCGATGCCGTGCCGGGGTACGAGAAGCTCCCCTTCAGCCTGAAGGTGCTGCTGGAGAACCTGCTGCGCACCGAAGACGGCGCGAACGTCACGAAGCAGCAGATCGAGGCCCTCGGCTCGTGGGATGCCGCCGCCGAGCCCGACACCGAGATCCAGTTCACGCCGGCGCGCGTGATCATGCAGGACTTCACCGGCGTGCCCTGCATCGTCGACCTCGCCACGATGCGCGAAGCGGTCGCCGACCTCGGCGGCGACCCGACCAAGATCAATCCGCTGTCGCCGGCGGAGCTCGTCATCGACCACTCCGTGATCGCCGACCTCTTCGGCCGCGCAGACGCGTTCGAGCGCAACGTCGAGATCGAGTATCAGCGCAACGGCGAGCGGTACCAGTTCCTCCGCTGGGGCCAGACCGCGTTCAACGACTTCAAGGTCGTGCCCCCGGGCACCGGCATCGTCCACCAGGTCAACATCGAGTACCTGGCGCGCGTCACCTACACGCGCGAGGTCGACGGCGTGCTGCGCGCCTACCCCGACACCTGCGTCGGCACCGACTCGCACACGACGATGGTCAACGGCCTCGGCGTGCTCGGCTGGGGCGTCGGCGGCATCGAGGCCGAGGCCGCGATGCTCGGCCAGCCGGTCTCGATGCTGATCCCGCGCGTCGTGGGGTTCAAGCTGACCGGAACGATCCCGACCGGCGTCACCGCCACCGACGTCGTGCTGACGATCACCGACATGCTGCGCAAGCACGGCGTGGTCGGCAAGTTCGTCGAGTTCTACGGCGACGGCGTCGCCTCCGTGCCGCTGGCCAACCGCGCCACCATCGGCAACATGAGCCCCGAGTTCGGTTCGACCGCCGCGATCTTCCCGATCGACGATGTCACCCTCGACTACCTGCGCCTCACCGGACGCAGCGACGACCAGGTGGCGCTCGTCGAGGCGTACAGCAAGGCCCAGACGCTCTGGCACGACCCGGCCAACGAGCCGACCTTCAGCGAGTACCTCGAACTCGACCTCGGCACCGTTGTGCCGTCGATCGCCGGCCCGAAGCGCCCGCAGGACCGCATCATCCTCAGCGACGCGAAGGCGCAGTTCGAGAAGGACCTCCTCAACTACGCGGACGTCGACCACGACCTCGTCGACCTCGAGGTGTCCGAGTCGTTCCCGGCATCCGACCCGCCGTCGAACACGCCGGAGAACGAGCACAGCATCCACCTGCACCACCACCGCAGCCACGCGCCGGCCTCGGCGTCGAAGCCGTCGCACGTCGTGCAGGCGGACGGCACGGAGTACACCCTCGACCACGGCGCCGTCACCATCGCCGCCATCACGTCGTGCACCAACACCTCCAACCCGTCGGTGATGCTCGCGGCCGGCCTGCTGGCCCGCAACGCCGCACGCAAGGGTCTCAAGGCGAAGCCGTGGGTGAAGACCACGATGGCGCCGGGCTCCAAGGTCGTCACCGAGTACTACGAGAAGGCCGGCCTGACCGACGACCTCGAGGCCCTCGGCTTCTTCACCGTCGGCTACGGATGCACCACGTGCATCGGCAACTCCGGTCCGCTGATCGAAGAGGTCTCGGCGGCGGTCAACGAGAACGACCTGGCCGTCACCGCGGTGCTGTCCGGAAACCGCAACTTCGAGGGGCGCATCAACCCCGACGTGAAGATGAACTACCTGGCCTCGCCGCCGCTGGTGATCGCGTACGCGCTGGCCGGATCGATGAACTTCGACTTCGAGACCGACCCGCTCGGCACCGACGGCGACGGCAACGCCGTGTTCCTCAAGGACATCTGGCCGGATGCCGCCGAGGTGCAGGCGACCATCGACTCGTCGATCGACACCGACATGTTCGACCGCGAGTACGCGGGCGTCTTCGACGGCGACGAGCGCTGGCAGTCGCTGCCCACGCCGACCGGTGCGACCTTCGAGTGGGCGGATGCCTCCACGTACGTTCGCAAGCCTCCGTACTTCGAGGGCATGACCCTGCAGCCCGAGCCGGTCAGCGACATCGCCGGCGCCCGCGTGCTGGCCAAGCTCGGCGACTCGGTCACCACCGACCACATCTCGCCCGCCGGCTCGATCAAGGCGGAGAGCCCGGCCGGCCAGTACCTCACCGAGCACGGCGTCGACCGCAAGGACTTCAACTCCTACGGCTCGCGTCGCGGCAACCACGAGGTGATGATCCGCGGCACGTTCGCGAACATCCGCCTGCGCAACCAGCTGCTCAGCGGCGTCGAGGGCGGGTACACCCGCGACTTCACGCAGGAGGGCGGCCCGCAGTCGTTCATCTACGACGCGTCGGTGAACTACCAGGCCGCCGGCACGCCGCTGGTCATCCTGGCCGGCAAGGAGTACGGCTCCGGCTCGTCGCGCGACTGGGCCGCCAAGGGCACGCGCCTGCTCGGCGTCCGGGCCGTCATCGCCGAGAGCTACGAGCGCATCCACCGCTCGAACCTCATCGGCATGGGCGTCATCCCGCTGCAGTTCCCGGCCGGGCAGTCCGCCGACTCGCTGGGCCTGACGGGCACCGAGACGTTCGCGATCTCGGGCATCACCGAGCTCAACGAGGGCCGGACTCCGGCCACCGTGCACGTCACGGCGACCCCGGAGGACGGCGGCACGCCGGTCGAGTTCGACGCGGTCGTGCGCATCGACACCCCCGGTGAGGCGGATTACTACCGCAACGGCGGAATCCTCCAGTACGTGCTGCGTTCGCTCGTCTGAGCAACGCGTGTAAAGAGGCCGGGCATCCGATGGTGCCCGGCCTCCTCACGTAGAATTGTGGGATGAGCCTGCTTGAGAACATCAAAGGTCCGCGGGATCTCGATGCTCTGAACGCGCGGCAGATGGATCAGGTCGCAGACGAGATCCGGGCGTTCCTCATCGAGAACGTGGCGCGCACCGGCGGGCATCTCGGCCCCAACCTCGGAGTCGTCGAACTCACCCTCGCCATCCACCGGGTGTTCGACTCGCCGAAGGATGCCGTGGTGTTCGACACCGGCCACCAGTCCTATGTGCACAAGCTCCTGACCGGGCGTCACGACTTCTCCACCCTGCGGCAGACCGGCGGCCTCGCCGGGTACCCGCAGCGCTCGGAGTCCGAGCACGACATCGTCGAGTCCTCGCACGCCTCCAGTTCGCTCTCCTGGGCGGACGGAATCTCGAAGGCGTTCGAGATGACCGGCCAGAAGGACCGCTACGTCATCGCCGTCGTCGGCGACGGATCGCTCACCGGCGGTATGACGTGGGAGGCGCTCAACAACATCTCCGACGACAACACCCGAAAGCTGATCATCGTCGTCAACGACAACGGGCGTTCCTACGCTCCCACGATCGGCGGCATGGCGCGGTTCCTGAACTCGGTGCGGACCAAGCAGTCCTATCGCCACCTGCACATGACCAGCAGCCGCGCCTTCGACAAGCTCGGCCGGCCGGGGCGCGCCTTCTACCGGGGCGTCCGCGGCGGGCTGCACGGGTTCCTCGCGCGCTTCACCGGCAACGAGTCGCTCTACTCCAACCTCGACATCAAGTACGTAGGGCCGGTGGACGGCCATGACGAGCAGGCCGTCGAGGCGGCGCTGAAGCAGGCGAAGCACTACGGCGCGCCGGTGATCGTCCACGCGATCACCGAGAAGGGGCGCGGGTACGCGCCCGCGCGTCAGGATGCCGCGGATCAGTTCCATGCGGTCGGGCAGATCGATCCCGAGACGGGGGAGTCCCTGCAGGCGAGCGGCGCCCAGTCCTGGACGGGAGTCTTCGCGGACAGTCTCGTCGACCTGGCCGAACGCGACCCGCGCCTGGTGGGGATCACGGCTGCGATGCTCCGTCCCACCGGCCTGCACCGCATGGCGGAGCGCTTCCCCGACCGGGTCTTCGACGTGGGGATCGCCGAACAGCACGGCGTCACGGCAGCGGCGGGGCTCGCCTACGGCGGCCTGCATCCCGTCGTCGCGATGTACGCGACCTTCATGAACCGCGCGTTCGACCAGGTGCTGATGGACGTCGCCCTGCACAAGGCGGGCGTCACCTTCGTGCTCGACCGCGCCGGCGTCACGGGTCCGGACGGACCCAGCCATCACGGCGTGTGGGATCTGGCCATCCTCCAGGTGGTACCCGGCATCCGCATCGCCGCTCCGCGTGACGCGACGCGCATCGTGGAAGAACTCGGCGAGGCGGTCGCCGTCGACGACGGCCCCACGGTCCTGCGGTTCCCGAAGGGAGCCGTCGGCCAGGAGATCGAGGCCGTCCGCCGCACCGACGACGGCGTCGACGTGCTCCGCGAATCCGCCGAGAAGGACGTGCTGCTGGTCACCGTCGGTCCGATGGCCGCCACCGGCCTGGCCGTCGCCGACCTCCTGGCAGCCCAGGGGATCGGCACGACCGTGGTGGATCCGCGCTGGGTGGTCCCGGTGGCCAAGAGCGTCATCGAGCTGTCCCGCGAGCACCGCATCGTGGTGTGCATCGAAGACGGCGTGCGGGTCGGCGGCATCGGAACGCGCATCCGCCAGGACCTCCGCGCCGCCGACGTCGACACCGCGGTGACCGAGATGGGTCTGCCCGACGAGTTCCTGCCGCACGGCGACCGTTCCGACATCCTGCAGCAGGTCGGACTGACCCCGCGACAGATCGCCCACGACGTCACCGCCATGGTCGTCGGCGCCAAGCTGCCCTACGCGCGCGGTGCCTCCGCCGACACGTCGGCGCTGCCGATCGTCGCACGCGCCGAAGGACCGGTCGCCTGACGACGACCGGTCCGCGCACTCGATTCGGTCAGCCGACCGTGGAGCACTGGCCGGTGGCTTTGCCCCCCACGGTGCTGGGGCCGTAGCCGGGGGGTGCTCCCACGACGGCGTCGCCCAGTTGGGGTGCCGGGCTCATCCCGGTGCAGCTCAGGTTGTGGCCGAAGCTGTCCGCCACGATCTCGTTGCCGTCGGGGTCCGACAGGGTGATGTTCGTCAGCGTCGTGTTGTGGTCGACCGCGGTGCGGATGACTCCGAACCACGAGCCGTTGAGGTCGGACACGGTGAGGTTGCCGTGGATGTGGTCGTCCTTGACCGAGAACGGGAAGCCGTTCGGTCCGCTGCCGCCCCCGGTCGAGGTGACATTGCCGAGGACCTCGATCCCGTTGAGGGCGGCGTCGTACACGGCGTCGAGGGTGACGTTGCCCTTCACCAGCACCGTGGATGCCGGGTCGCAGTTGCCGTGCGCCATCGTGCAGCCGAGCTCCACGAGGGATCCGGGGGCGCCGGTCACGTTGTGACCGACGGTGATGGTCGCGCCGGGCACCGGGGCGTCGAGGCCCCAGGTCGAGCGCAGCGCCGACCCGGCGGTGACGGTGATGTTGCCGCTGACCGTGACCACGGCGCCCGACGGGACGTCGCATTCACCGACCACGGTGATGCTGGAGTAGACGCCGGAGGGCAGCTGCCCCGAACACGTGTAGGCCGAGCCGGTCGGCGGCGCAGCCATGGCGGGTCCGCCGGCGAGGAGCAGCGCTCCGACGGCGGCCAAGGTCCCCAGAACCTTGAACCGAGTGATGTTCACCATCGTTGGTGTCCTTCCTGTCCGCGGCCCGCCCCAGCGAGCCGACGGGCTCCGGTCTACACCCGGTGCGCCGCCCGTCGCCAGAGGGGTGCCCTCCCGAGCCGCGCGAAGCCGCGTCCGACGGCCGGACGTGGCCGCGAAGCGCTCACAACGGCCCTGAAACGACGAAGGGCGACCCGGCGGGTGCCGGGTCGCCCTTCGTGCTCTGCGTCGTCAGCCGCCGATGCCGCGGATGACGGGCGTGTGGAACGTGCCGCCGAACACGCGCTCGGACGCGCCCTCGCGATCGAGGTAGGGTGATGCGCCCCCGTCGATGAAGGGCCAGCCGGCACCGAGGATGAGGCACAGGTCGATGTCCTGCACCTCCGGCACCACGCCCTCGTCGAGCATGAGACGGATCTCCTGCGTCAGGCCGTCCTGGACGCGGCGGAGGATCTCGGACTCGGATGCCGGGCTGTCGCCCACCGCGCCCTTGAGCGTCTTCTGCGCGTCCTTGGTCCAGCCGGTGACCCGCCCGGCCTTGTCCTTCTCGACGACCTGCGGCAGCGCCGCGAGCGCGTGGAAGTTCTCGTTCGCGTAGAAGCGGTCGGGGAAAGCGTGCGCCATCGTGTCCTGCACGTGCGCGGCCACCTTCCAGCCGACCAGATCGATGAGCTGGAACGGCTTCATCGGCAGGCCGAGCGGCTCGAAGGCCTTCTCGACGGTGAGCAGCGGGGTGCCCTCGTACAGGGCGCGTGCGGCTTCACCGAACACCTTCGCCAGAAGACGGTTGACCACGAAGCCGGGGGCATCCGCGGTCAGGACGGCGTTCTTTCCCAGGCCACGCGCGACGACGAACGCCGTCGAGAGCGCCTCGGGCGTCGTGTGCGAGGTCTTCACGATCTCGATGAGCGGCATCACCGCCACCGGGTTGAAGAAGTGGAAGCCGACGAGGCGCTCCGGGTGTGCGAGCTTCTCCCCGATCTCCTCCACCGACAGCGACGAGGTGTTGGTCGCGAGGATGGCATCCGGTGCGATGATCTTCTCGATCTCGCCGAACACCTGCTGCTTGACGCCGACCTCCTCGAACACGGCCTCGATCACGAAGTCGCAGTCGGCGTATTCGGCCTTGTCGGTGGTGCCGTGGAGCAGGCCGCGGAGCTTGTTCGCCGTGTCGGCGTCGAGGCGCCCCTTGCCCTCGAGCTTCGCGATCTCGTCGCGGATGTACTCCAGGCCCTTGTCGACGCGCGCCTGGTCGAGGTCGGTGATCACGACCGGCACCTGGAGCCGGCGCAGGAACAGCAGCGCGAACTGGCTCGCCATGAGCCCGGCACCGAGCACGCCGACCTTCGTGACCTTCTTGGCGAGGGACTTGTCGGGGGCGCCCACGGGTCGCTTGGCACGCTTTTGCACCAGGTCGAACGCGTACATCGACGCGGCGAACTGATCCCCCGTGACGAGGTCGGCCAGGGCTTCGTCCTCGCGGGCGAAACCCTCCGCCTTCGTTCCGCTCTTCGCCTTGTCGAGCAGCTCCAGAGCCGCATAGGGAGACTTCGGCACCGTGCCGATGCGGCTCTCCAGCATCCCGCGAGCGACCTTGATCGCGACCGGCCACTTGGTGAGACGCTCGATCTTGCCGGGCTCGTTGCGACGGTCGACCTTGATGGATCCGCCGAGCACGCCGTCGGCCCAGCGCAGCGAGTCCTCGAGGTAGTTCGAGGCCGGGAAGATCGCGTCGAAGATGCCGTAGTCGAAGGCCTGCTGCGGCTTGAGCATGCGGTTCTGCTTCAACGGGTTCGAGATGACCACCTCGAGGGCGTTCTCGATGCCGATGAGGTTCGGCAGGAGGTACGCGCCGCCCCAGCCCGGGATGATTCCGAGGAAGACCTCCGGCAGAGCCACCGCCGCGGCGGAGGCATCCACCGTGCGGTACGTCGAGTTCAGCGCGATCTCGAGGCCGCCGCCGAGCGCCAGCCCGTTCACGAAGGCGAAGGACGGGACGCCGAGGTCTGCGAGCGAGCCGAGCACCTTGTGGCCGAGCTGGGCGATGAGCTTGGCGTTGGCCTTGGATCCGACCTGCGAGATGTCGGAGAGGTCGGCGCCGGCGGCCATGATGTACTGCTTGCCGGTGATGCCGACCGCCTGGATCTCGCCGGCGGCCGCACGGGACCTGAGTCCGGCGAGGGTCTCGCCCAGCTCGGTCAGGGTCGCGGGCCCGAGGGTGTTCGGCCGCGTGTGATCGCGGCCGTTGTCCAGCGTGATGAGGGCGAGCGTGCGGCCCGAGGCCAGGCGGATGTCGCGCACACGCGAGTGCGTGACGACCTCGTCGGCGGTGGGGGCCTGGATGGGCGAGAAGTCGATCTCGTCGTAGTTCGTCATCGGTTCGTCGCTCACTTCTTCCGCTTGCCGTCGTAGTGCGGGTTCTCCCAGATGACCGAGCCGCCCTGCCCGAGCCCCACACACATGGCGGTGAGTCCGTAGCGGACGTCGGGGCGCTCGGCGAACTGCGCGGCCAGCTGGATCATGAGGCGCACGCCGGATGCCGCCAGCGGGTGGCCGAGCGCGATCGCCCCGCCCCACTGGTTGACGCGCGGGTCGTCGTCGGCGATGCCGAAGTGGTCCAGGAGCGAGATCACCTGGATGGCGAACGCCTCGTTCAGTTCGAAGAGGCCGATGTCGGTGATCGACAGACCCGCCTTGTGCAGGGCCTTCTCCGTCGAGGGGATCGGGCCGATGCCCATGATCTCCGGCTGCACGCCGGCGAAGGCGAACGAGACCATCCGCATCTTCGGCGTGAGTCCCAGCTCCTTGACTGCGGCGCCGCCGGCGAGCAGCGACATGGTCGCCCCGTCGGTGAGCGGCGAGGAGGTGCCGGCCGTGACCCGGCCGTGCGGCCGGAACGGGGTCTTCAAACCAGCGAGGTCCGCCATCGTCGTCTGCGGGCGACGCCCCTCGTCTTCCGTGGCCAGGCCCCAGGAGCCGTCGGCATCCTTGACGGCCACCGGGACCAGGTCGGGCTGGAGCTTGCCGGCGTCGTACGCGGCCTGCGCCTTGTGCTGGCTGAGCATCCCGTACCGGTCCGAGCGCTCCTTGGTGAAGTGCGGGAACCGGTCGAAGATGCGCTCCGCGGTGACGCCCATGTTCAGCGCCGCCGGGTCGACCATCTTCTCCGCGACGAAGCGGGGATTCGGGTCGGCGTTGCCGCCGATCGGGTGGTGCCCCATGTGCTCCACGCCACCCGCGAGGGCGACGTCGTACATGCCGGAGCCGATCGACGCGCCCATGGTCGCGACGCTGGTCATCGCGCCCGCGCACATCCGGTCGATCGCGAATCCGGGCACCGTCTGCGGCAGGCCTGCGAGGATCGCGACCGAGCGACCCAGGGTCAGGCCCTGGTCTCCGGTCTGACTCGTCGCGGCGATCGCGACATCGTCGATGCGGTCCGCAGGGACGCCGGGATTGCGCTCCATGAGTCCGATGGTCGCCTTCACGGCGAGATCATCGGCGCGGGTGTTCCAGTACATGCCTTTTTCGCCGGCGCGCCCGAACGGGGTGCGCATTCCATCGACGAAGTAGACGTCCGAAAGCTCGGCCACTCTGCCTCCAAATTCAGGGGATGCAGCCAGCCTAGGTCGGCCTCCGAGGGCGTCGGAATCGGGTGTGGCGAACCTACGAAGCCGGTTCGGTCGCCTCGTCGGCCGATTGCACGGAACCCACAAAGGCATCGGCGATCAGCTGTGCAGTCTCTTCAATCTGCCAGGGGCGTGCGCCGAGATCGGCGAGCGCGGCACCGATCGGCGCGGCACCGTATTCGGCCGGCGGCTCCCAGGCGACCCGGCGCAGAAGCTCGGGGGTGAGGAGGTTCTCGGTGGGCATGTGCAGCTCTTCGGCGTGCGCCTCGACGGCCGGACGCGCGGACTTCAGCCGGGCGTCGGCCTCCGGGTTGCGGTCGGCCCACGCGCGCGGGGGCGGCAGGGCGTCGCCATGGACGCGGGCACGGGGGAGGTCGGTCGTGGCGCGCCCCGCTTCGATCGCCGCCCACCACCGGTCCAGCTGGCTGCGGCTCGCTCGGCCGTTGAACTCCTTCACGGCGGCGAGCTCCTGCTTCGACCGCGGCTCGGCCAGCACGGCCGCCACCAGGGCGCGGTCGGGAACCAGACGGCCCGGGGCGACATCCTGCTCGCGCGCGTATTCGTCGCGTGCCTGCCACAGGGCCCGGGCGACCGCGAGGTTCCGCTGTCCGCGCACGGCGTGCAGACCGCTCAGGCGCCGCCACGGGTCCTCGCGCTGGGGCTTGGGCTCGCGAGTGCGCACCGCGTCGAACTCCTGCGCGGCGATCACCTCTTTGTGCTGGTCGGTGATCTCGTGTGCGAGCACGTCGCGGACGTCGACCAGGTGCAGCACGTCCAGCGCCGCATATTCGAGCCACGGCTGGGGGAGGGGCCGAGTCGACCAGTCCGCCGCCGAATGCGCCTTCGCGAGGCTGATGCCCAGTGTCTCCTCGACGACCGCGCCCAGCCCGAAACGATCATGACCGAGCAGCCGCGAAGCCAGTTCGGTGTCGAAGATGCGCGGCGGCACGAGGTCGAGCTCGCGCAGCGAGGGGAGGTCCTGGCTGGCGGCGTGGAACACCCACTCCTCGTCGCCGATCGCGCGCTGCAGGGCGGTGAAGTCCTGCACCGACGGCGCGTCGAAGAGGTACACGCCGGCATCGCGTCGGAAGACCTGGATCAGGTAGGCGCGCTGCGAATAGCGGAAGCCGGATGCCCGCTCGACGTCCACCGCCACCGGCCCGCGCCCGGCGTGCAGTGCTTCGGCGGCTGCTGCGAGCCCCGCAGCATCCCCGATCACGTCATAGTCCGTCACGCGCTGCTCCCTCTTGCCCGGAAAACCTGGATGTGCTCCGACCCGGGCGGGAGTCCTGCGAGCATGCACACGAACTCTGCCCAGGCGGAGACGTGCTGGTCGAACGCGCCGGAGGGAGACCACGACGCCCGCAGCTCCACCTGCGAGCCCTCTCCCTCGGCCGCGAGTGCCCCGAAGCCCTTGGACAGGGTCTTCGTGGCGGTCCCGGATGCTTGCGTATACGGGGCCCCGCGGGCCTGGAGCGCGTCGATCAGCCAAGACCAGGCTACGTCCGCGACGAGCGGATCGGTGCCGATCTCGGGTTCGAGCGGCGCCTGGGCGAAGCAGACCACGCGCCAGGGGCCGTCCCACGGCTCGGGTTCGTCCGGATCGTGCAGCAGGATGAACCGGCCGGTGCCGTAACGGGACTCGCCGGTCTCGTCCGGGCGCACGTCACCGGCCAGAGCCAATGCATGCGGGGCGAGACCGGACGGCGCCTCGATCTCCCGGACGACGAAGTCGGGACGGAACGACACGGCTCGCACCGACTCGGCGGCAGCAGCGAAGCTGCCCTCAGAACGAGGGTCTGGCACGCCGACAGACTAGAGTGAACGTTCGATGAAGCCCTCCAGGCGCGCCGTGCGGCGCGACGTCGACCCCCGCCTCGCCACCGGCGTGCGCGCAGCAGCCTTCGCGCTCGGCGGCGCGCTGGCGGCCGTGACCGGAGCCATGGCCGTGCTGACCGTCTCGGCAGCACGCAAAGTCGTGGCCCCGGCTGTTCGGATCCCCGATACCCGCATCCTCGATCTGGACGTCGCCGCCCAGACCATCACGCTCGGCCGCACGCCGGACACCGAACTGCCCGGCAGGTACGGACTGTTCACGTCCGGAACCCAGACCTACGTGAAGCTCGGCTCCGTGCTGGCGGAGGACGCCTCCTCGGTGAAGCGGAAACTCCTGACCGAAGTGCCCTCGAATGCGCACCTCGCGGCCGAGGCCGGATTCAGCGGGTGGTACTACGACAGCCCCGAGCAGCTGCACCTGCCTTTCACCGAGGAGCTCATCGGGACGTCGGCGGGCGTCTGCCCGGCCTGGCTGTTCGACGGCGACTCGGACACCTGGGTCATCCAGGTGCACGGACGCGGCACCACGCGCTCGGAGTGCCTGCGTGCCGTTCCGGTCTTCCACGCGCTCGGGATGCCGGTGCTGGTGGTGTCCTACCGCAACGACGGCGAAGGCGCCCGCACGCGCGGCGGACGGTACGCGCTCGGCGCGACCGAATGGCGCGACGTCGACGCCGCGATCGGATTCGCGATGCGCGCCGGGGCGCGCCGCGTGGTGCTCATGGGCTGGTCCATGGGCGGCGCGATCGTGCTCCAGACGGCGCTCAACGCGGCCCGGCGGGACTCCATCGCGGGGATCATCCTGGAATCGCCCGTCGTCGACTGGCGCAACGTGCTGCACTTCCAGGCGCGCCAGATGCGGCTCCCGGGGGTCGTGACCTCGCTGGCCCTCGGCACTCTGGAGTCGGAATGGACCGCGCCGCTGGCGCGGACCGCTCCGATCTCCTTCGACCGGCTCGACGTCGTGGCCCGCGCCGGGGAGCTTCGGCATCCCATCCTGCTGCTGCACTCCGACGACGACGGCTACGTGCCGGCGGACGCCTCCCACGCGCTCGCCGCGGCCAGGCCGGATCTGGTCGACATGGAGGTCTTCACCGGCGCCCGGCACACGAAGCTGTGGAACTACGACCAGAAGCGCTGGACCGACGCGATCACCGCGTGGCTGGAGCGCACGGGCATGACCGTGACGGATCAGACCGCCGACTGAGCCGAGATCTGCCGCTTCGCGCGCCGCAGCATCCCGCCCATACCAGCGATCCGCAGGGGCGACACGGTCTCGGCCAGACCCAGGCTCTGCGGGAAGTCGTCCGGGATGCCGAGCGCGTCGGCGACGCTGAGGCCCGACATCGCCCGGACCAGGATGCCGGCGAAACCGCGTGTGGTGGGGGATTCGGCCGGTGCCTTGGCGTGCACGCCCACGTGCCCGTCCGTCACACGCAGGGCGATGAACACCGGAGACTGGCATTCGGCCACGCGCTCGAAGGCGGCGTCCTCGAGATCGGCCGGGACCGGCGGAAGATCGTCGGCGTACTCGAGGAGGAGCTCGAGCCGCTCCGGCGGGTCGAGCTCGAGGAACTCGTCGCGGATCTCGGCCAGCGACTCCGGGAGGGCGGCATCGGTCATGGAACCATGGTCCCACCGCTGGGTCCGACGGGGCGCCGGCGGCCGATTAGGCTTGATCGGTGGATTCTCCCGGCATCGTGCATCTTGTCGACCGTACGCCGCAGGTCACCGGCGATGAGATGGTGGCGGCGCTCGTACCGCCCCCGCAGTTCGACGGGGCGACCTTCGAGACCTACCAGGCGGATGCCGCCTACCCCTCTCAGCAGCACGCGAAGGATCAGCTCAGCGCGTTCGCACGCGGTCAGGCCGAGCAGCCGCGGGGCGGCCTGTTCCGTCGGCCGAAGAAGGTCGAGCCGCTCAAACCCGGCGTGTACCTCGACGGCGGATTCGGCGTCGGCAAAACCCACCTGCTGGCGTCGATCTATCACGCGATGCCGGCCCGCCGGAAGTACTTCGGCTCGTTCATCGAGTACACGGCGCTCGTGGGGGCGCTCGGCTACCAGAACACGGTGAAGCTGTTCCTCGGTTCGGACCTGCTCTGCATCGACGAGTTCGAACTCGACGACCCGGGCGACACCATGGTGATGACCCGGCTGCTGGGGGAGCTGGTGGCCTCCGGAACCCGCCTGGCGGCGACGTCGAACACCCCGCCGAACGCGCTGGGTGAGGGGCGCTTCGCCGCACAGGACTTCCTCCGCGAGATCCACGCGATGTCCGACAGCTTCGAGACGATCCGCATCGACGGCACCGACTACCGTCAGCGCGCGGTGGACGGGGCGGCCGCCGTCCTGGACCCGGGAGCGTACGAGGCGGCAATCCATGACGCCGCGGCATCCCGCGCGGTGTCCGACGACGCGTTCGGTGACCTCGTGACGCACCTCGCGAAGGTGCATCCGTCGCGGTACATCCGCCTCATCGAAGGCCTCGGGATGATCGGCCTGCGCGACGTCGAGCAGCTTCAGGACCAGTCCGCGGCGCTGCGGTTCGTCGCGTTCATCGACCGGGCCTACGACGCCCAGGTGCCGATCCGCGCCACCGGGCGCCCGCTCAACGAGGTCTTTGGGGACGAGATGCTCGCCGGCGGCTATCGCAAGAAGTATCTCCGCGCGATCTCGCGCCTGATCGCACTCACGACCGCGGCTTGACCGGGCGCCGAAACACGCTGTTCACACAGCGGGCGCGGACGTTACACCCGGGAAACAGACGCGGGCGCACGGGGAAACGTGTGCTCGGGAGACTCTCCTCACCGGCGACCACCCGAGTCGCCACACGAGAGAGGTCCCCCCTCATGCACTTGTTCGCTGCGGATGCGCCGGCCACGACGGTCGACGTGAACTCCCTCTGGCTGCTGGTGGCGGCCGCCCTGGTGCTGCTGATGACGCCCGGCGTCGCATTCTTCTACGGGGGCATGGTCAAGGCGAAGAGCGTCGTCTCGATGATGATGATGAGCTTCGGCGCGATCGCCATCGTCGCCGTCCTGTGGGTCCTGTACGGATACGGGATGTCCTTCGGCACGCCGCTCATCCCGCACGTGCTCGGCAACCCGTTCGACGGCTACATCGGACTCGAGAAGATGCTCGGCATCCAGCCCGGCGGCGCCATGCAGCCCGACCTGAACGGTCTCGCCTTCGTCGGCTTCCAGGCGACGTTCGCGATCATCACGGTGGCGCTGATCAGCGGCGCGATCGCCGACCGCGCGAAGTTCGGCTCATGGATGATCTTCGCCGGCATCTGGGTCACCGTCGTCTACTTCCCGGTCGCGTACTGGGTGTTCAACCTGACCGACGGCTGGCTCGCGAGCGTCCTCAAGGTCAACGACTTCGCCGGCGGCACCGCGGTGCACATCAACGCCGGTGCCGCGGGCCTCGCGCTGGCGCTGGTGCTCGGAAAGCGCGTCGGGTTCCAGAAGGGCATCCAGAAGCCCCACAACGTGCCCCTCACCCTGCTCGGTGCCGCTCTGCTGTGGTTCGGATGGTTCGGGTTCAACGCGGGGTCCGAGGCGGCGGTGGACGGCGTCGCGGCGATCGCGTGGATCAACACGCTGGCCGCTCCCGCCGCGGCCACCCTCGGCTGGCTGATCGTGGAGAAGATCAAGGACGGCAAGCCGACCTCGATCGGAGCGGCCTCGGGCGCCGTCGCCGGCCTCGTCGCCATCACCCCGGCCTGTAACATCCTGACGCCGGGCTGGGCGATCGTCCTCGGCCTGCTGACCGGCGCGGTCTGCGCGATCGCCATCGAGATGAAGTGGAAGCTCGGCTTCGACGACTCGCTGGACGTCGTGGGCATCCACCTCGTCGGCGGCATCATCGGCACGCTCTACATCGGCATCTTCGGCTCCGGCATCGGCCTGCTCGACACGGGTTCGTTCAAGCAGCTGGGCGCACAGGCGGTCGGTGCATTCAGCGTCCTCATCTACTCGTTCGTCCTGGCGTACGCGATCGGCTGGGTCATCCAGAAGACGATC
The DNA here is from genome assembly GCF_000802305.1 of Microbacterium mangrovi. Taxonomy (GTDB): domain Bacteria; phylum Actinomycetota; class Actinomycetes; order Actinomycetales; family Microbacteriaceae; genus Microbacterium; species Microbacterium mangrovi. Next base: position 99,887 of record NZ_JTDK01000010.1, read on the forward strand.
GGGTTCCGCATCGCCAACGAGGACGAGATCGCCGGCGTCGACACCGTCGTGCACGGCGAGGAGGGATACCTGCTCGACGCACGTTGACGGGACCCCGGTTCGAGAAGCCGGATGCCGCGCGGGTAATGTGACCGCGTGGCATCCGGCTTCTTCTCGCGCGTCCTGTCGTTCCTGTTCGGTGGCCGGCCGGCGCCGGCGGGGAGGGCACCGCGCGGACACGGCGGCGTCGAGCCCGGACGCACGGGCGCGAACGCGACCGTGGAGATCGCGCCGCCCGGTCGCCGCGGACTGCGCATCGCCTACGCCCCCGCGCGCGACGGTGACCCGGACGGCGGCGAGATCATCTGGACGTGGGTTCCGTACGCGGAGAACGACGGGCGCGGCAAGGACCGGCCGGTGCTCGTCATCGGGCGAAGGGATGCCACCTCGGTGTACGCGGTGAAGCTCACCAGCAAGCCGAAGGACGGCAACCGCGACTACATCCCGCTCGGCACCGGGCCCTGGGACACCCAGGGCAGGCCCTCGTGGCTCGACGTCGATCAGGTGTACGTGGTGCACCACGACGGGATGCGGCGGGAGGCGGCGGCTCTGGACGTCGATCGGTTCGCTCGCGTGGCGCAGGCGCTCCACAAGCGCTACGGGTGGGCGGTCGGGGAGTAGCTGCACGGTGCTGCACGGTTTTTCCGAAGGACTACTCAATTCGGCCGGACTCGCACTCATTCGACGCCGATTCGCGGTCGGCGGTCCTGGTCCGCTGACAGTCTCAGGGGAGCGGCTCTGCATCCCGATGAACACGGGCCTTGTGCGAGGGATGCAGAGCCGTTCCGATTGTCTCGCGCGGCGGTTCGCCGCTGCGGATCACGCGAACAGCGCGTCGAGCTCGTCCACGCTCACGCGGGGAACGGCAGAAGCCGACTTCCGAGTCGGCTCCGTGATCCTCGAATCCACGACGGTCACGCACGAGAGTGCAGCACTCGTCAGAAATCGGCTCGGCTTGGCCTGCACGTGGCGTGCCGTGAACGCCGTCGGGTGCGTCGGCAGGGTCGCCGGTGCATAGATGCTCAGGGCGTCGCGCGCGCGAGTGAGTCCGACGTAGAACAGGCGCCGCTCCTCCTCGAGACCGGCGGGCGAGGCGAGGGCCATGTCCGACGGCATCGCCCCGTCCGTGGCCCGCAGAAGGTGCACGTGGGACCACTCCAGGCCCTTGGCGGAGTGGATGGTGGAGAGCGTCACCCAGTCCTCGTCGAGATGGGGCTGCGCCGCCCAATCACCCGCGCGCGTCACCGGGTCGACGGCCTGCTCGCCGACGAACGTGCGCAGGTCGCTCTGGCGGCCCGCGGCTTCGGCGATCTCCTGCACATCGGAGGCTCGGCGCTGCCAATCGGGGTAGTGCTGCTCCAGGAGCCCCGAGACCGCGTCGTGGCACGCGTCGACGAGTTCGGACACCGGGGTCTCGGCGTCGACGGCGCCGAGCAGCGACAGGGTCGTCGCGAGCCCGACGCGGGCGGTCGGCGGCGCCGCTGCGATCGCGTCCGACCCGCCGGCGATGCCCTGATCCGCGAGGATGCCGGCGAGTCGCCGTGCGCTCACCTTTCCGAGGCCGCGGTGCCGGGTGAGCAGGCGGTACCACGCGATCTCGTCGCCCGGATTGAGCACGACGCGGAATGCTGCGAGCAGGTCTCGCACGTGGGCGGTCTCGAGGTAGCCGATCCCGCCGAACTTGACGAACGGGACACTGCGGACCTTCAGCTCCACCTCCAGCATCGCGCTGTGCGAGCCGGTGCGCATCAGGACCGCCTGCTCGCGAAGGGGGACGCCCTCCGCGTGCACGGCCAGGATCCGGTCGGCGACCGCGCGGGCCTCCTCGTCGGCGTTCTCGCATCGGACGAGCTCGGGACGCGGTGCGGCCCCGGCGCGATCCGCGACGAGCCGGATGGGGAAGTCCTCCGGGCGGGCGGCGTTCGCGAGATCGAGGATCGGCTGCGTGGAGCGGAAGTTGCGTTCCAGACGGACGAGCTCGGCGCCGGGATGGCGGTCGAGGATCTCCTGGAGCTGGCCGGCGCCGGCGCCGCGGAATCCGTAGATCGCCTGCGCGTCGTCGCCCACGACGGTGAGCCCGCGTCCGTCGGGGGTCAGCCCGTGCACGATGTCCGCCTGCACGCGGTTCACGTCCTGGTATTCATCGACGAGCACCCAGTCCCAGCGCGCCCGCAGCCTCGCACCGACGTGCGGGTCGCGAACGAGCGCCCGCCACGCCACCAGGAGATCGTCGAGATCCAGCAGTCCGCGCGCCCGCTTGCGCTGCGCGTAGGCGCGCAGGAGCCCCATGATCTGGTCGGCATGCCCGAGGGCCCACGGGAACTGCTCCGAGATCACCTCGCGTCCGGGCTTTTCCAGACTCACGGCCCGGGAGGCGATGTCGGCCATCGCCCTCGTCGTCGGCATCCTCCGGTCGGTGCCGTCCAGACCGTGTTCGCTGCGCAGGAGGTCGAGCAGGTCGACGACGTCGTCGGGTGCCAGCACGGTGACGTCCGCCAACCCCAGGTGCTGCGAGTACTCCGCCACGATGCGGTGCGCCACGGCGTGGAACGTCCCTCCGGCGATGCGCTGGGCGAGAGCCGTGTCTCCGACCATCGCCGCGGCGCGGGCGGTCATCGCGGCGGCGGCGCGCCGGGTGAAGGTGAGAAGCAGAATCCGTTCCGGCGCGACCCCTGCGTCGATGAGCCGGGCCACCCTGCTGGTGAGCACACGCGTCTTGCCCGTCCCGGCGCCGGTGGCGACGACCAGCGGCCCTTCGCCGTGCTCGACGGCTCGCCGCTGCATCTCGTCCAGCTCTTCGATCTCGTCTGTGCTGCTCACGGACGAGACGGTATCCGACCCCTCGGACATCGAAGTCTGCCGACGGAGGGAGTGGGCCGTGCGGAGTCGTCACCCCGGCCCAGAAATGCGAAAACCCCCGGGTGGACCAGGGGATTTCATCTGTGGGCGATACCAGACTCGAACTGATGACCTCTTCCGTGTGAAGGAAGCGCGCTACCAACTGCGCCAATCGCCCGTAGCTCCGCGGAGCAACAGATCGATACTATACGAACTCGAAGGGGCTTCTTGACCACAAGGGGGTCTCCATGAGTCGACGCGCGCTCGCCGCCGTCCTCGCGGCGCTCGGACTGGTGCTCGGGATCACCGTCTTCCCGTCCGCCTCTCCGGCGGCATCCGCAGCCGTGACAGCGCATCGCATCGCCGGGGCGGATGCCTACGCGACCTCGGTCGCCGTCTCGCGCGCCGCCTTTCCGGCGACGATCCCGCACGGCACCGTCGTGCTCGTCTCGGGCGTGTCGTTCGCCGACGAGGTCGCCGCAGGACCGGTGGCGCTGGTGCTCGGCGGCCCGGCGCTGCTGACGGCGCCCACGACGCTTCCCGCGATCGTCTCCGCGGAGATCCGTCGGCTGCAGCCGACACGCGTCCTCATCCTCGGGGGCACGCCGACCGTCGCGGCCTCGGTGGAGACCTCGGTGCGCGCGATCGTGCCCGGCACGACCCGCGTCGCGGGCTCGGACCGATTCGCGACCGCTGCGGCCGCCGTGCGTCTCGCGTTCCCCTCCGGGGCGACGCACGTGTATCTCGCGGGCGATCCGGCACCTGACGCACTGGGGGCCGCGACCCTCGCCGCGCGTCACCGCGAGCCGATGATCCCGATCGCCGGCCTCTCGACCTCATTGAGCCCGGTCCTCACGAGTCTGCTGCACGACCTCGGAACGACCCGGGCCACGGTGGTCGGCGGCACCGGTGGGGTGAGCGCCGCCACGGTCGCGCGCCTCACGGCGCTGCCCCTGACGGTCGCGCGCATCGCGGGGGCGGATCGATACGCCACGACCGCCCTCATCGCCCGGTACTTCGGCTCGACCGGATCCGGCGTGCTGGTGGCCCCGGGGGCGGTCTCGCACGAGTCGTTCACCGCCACCGTCCTGGCTGCGCGCCGCGGCATCCCGCTCATGCTCAACGAGCCGGTGTGTGCCGGGCCCGCGCTGCGCAGATATGTGTCCGCTCACGCGGTTTCGGCCATCACGGCGATCGGAGGTCCCACGCAGCTGCGCGGTCTGGTGGCCCGGCTGACGCCGTGTCTGTCGACGACCGCGGCCGGGAGCATCTGGGTCCTGGTCGACAAGAAGCACCACCTGAACCCGATCACGTATCGGCCCCCGGATCTGCGGGCCGTCTCGTTGCCGGGGCGCTACCCCATGCGCGCTGCGGCCGCATCGGCCCTCGAACGGCTCTCCGCGGCATCCCGCGCAGCCGGGCACGGCACGCTCGGCGTGGTGAGCGGTTTCCGGTCGTACGCGTACCAGCAGTCGCTCTACGCGCATTACGTGAGCGCGAAGGGGCAGAAGTGGGCCGATCTCGCCTCGGCGCGGGCCGGCTACAGCGAACATCAGACGGGCTTGGCGGCGGACGTGGTCGCCTGCGCGCCGGGCTGCGGATCGATGGACGGATTCGGGTCGTCGGGCACGGGGCGGTGGGTCACGGCCAACGCGTGGCGGTACGGGTTCATCGTGCGGTACGAATCCGGGCGCACCTCGATCACCGGCTACGCAGCGGAGCCATGGCATCTGCGGTACGTCGGCGGCGCGCTGGCGGCCGACTACCACGCGGGCGGGTTCCACACCCTGGAGCAGTATCTGGCGTATCCGCCGGCCCCGACGTACTGATGCGGCACAGTGTGACACGCGCGGGGCGCACTCGTTTTTGCACTTGCGCGAACGTCGGGTAAAGTCAATGGAGTCGCCGGGGCAGCCCGGAAGACACGCGGATGTAGCGCAGTTGGTAGCGCATCACCTTGCCAAGGTGAGGGTCGCGAGTTCGAGTCTCGTCATCCGCTCGAGTGCGGGGATCTTCTTCGGAAGATCACGCCGTGGTCCATCCACACGCGGTGGCGTGGCCGAGCGGCTAGGCACCGGCCTGCAAAGCCGTTTACACGGGTTCGAATCCCGTCGCCACCTCCACTCCCGACTTCGGTCGGACAAATCAACAGCCTTGACAGGCGCGATTGGCGCAGCGGTAGCGCGCTTCCCTGACACGGAAGAGGTCACTGGTTCGATCCCAGTATCGCGCACAGAGAGAACCCCCGGTCACCCGGGGGTTTTTGCTTTTCCCGGGCGACATCGCGCCGATTCCAAGGGGATTCGCACGAATCGCTCCCGTGGCGCTCAAGGTCGTTCACTACCGTTTTCTGCACCGCCACGTACCGTACCGGTCACCCTTTGGCGGGTCGGCGTTCGCGTCGATATCGGGTTGATCGGTCGCTCGGCGACGAAAGCGGCTCGATGACCTCACAGACGCCAACCGGCACGACGAGGCTCGCCGCGCTGGACGGATTGCGCGGCATCGCGTGCCTGGTGGTGCTGCTGCACCACTGCATGCTGAGCATTCCCGTCTTCGCGGATGCGTACTTCGACGGCACCCGCGCCCGCGCCACGCAGAGCCCCGGCGAGTACCTGCTCACATGGTCGCCGCTGCACCTCGTGTGGGAGGGCACCGGCGCGGTGTGGACGTTCTTCGTGCTGAGCGGCTTCGTGCTCACTCGCCAGGTCCTCGTCTCCCGCAGCTTCACCTGGCGCTCCTACTACCCGCAGCGCATCATCCGGCTGTACGTTCCGGTGATCGTCGCGGTGGCCCTCGCGTTCGCGCTGGTGACCCTCTTCGGCAGCGCCCCGCAGGATGCCGCGCCCAGCGACTGGATCGCCCGCCGGGCCGATTCCATGAACCCGAGCGGCGTCCTCCACGACCTCACCCTGCTGTTCGGGGCGGGGGCGGGAATCTCGCCGCTGTGGTCGCTGCAGTGGGAGGTCTGGTTCTCGCTGCTGCTGCCGCTGTACGTCTTCGCCGTGCGGGCACGCGCGGGTGTGCCGGGGCGCCTCGCCCTCGCCACGGTTCCGGCCGCGGTCTTCGCCGTCTTCGCGCTGGGCGGCGGACAGTACCTCGTGGTGTTCCTGGTCGGCGCCGCTCTGGCGAGCCTGCACGACCGGTCGGCGGCGCCCGTGGCTGCCATCGCCGCGCGCCCCCGCCTGGCGCGGGCGGTGATCGCGGTTGCGGTCGCGGGGGTGGTCGTGCTGCTGCCCGCGCGGTGGACGCTCTGGTTCCTGCACCTTCCGGGGCCCGCGACGATGGCCCTGTCCGTGTCCGCGGCGGCGGTCGTCGTGCTGCTGGTGCTGCACTGGCCGGTCCTCGATCGGGCGCTGAGCCGGCGTGCCGTCGTGTGGGCGGGGGCGGTGTCGTTCAGCCTCTACCTCGTGCACGAGCCGATCCTGGTCTCCGCGGTTCGCGTGTTCGGCGATCGCCATCTGTGGCTCTCGCTGCCGCTGGCCGCGGCGACCGCCCTCATCGTCGCGGAGCTCTTCCGCCGCTACGTCGAGGCGCCCTCCGCGACGCTTGCCCGCCACGCAGGCCGGACGATCGCCGACTGGCGGCCACGGGCGTCCTGGGCGTCCGCGCCCGGCCCGGTGCGGACGCCGGCCCACGAGCTGTGGCGCGTCTCCGCCGGCATCGGAAATCGCTGAGCGGAACAGGACGCGCCCGTTCGCTATCGGCATCCGGCGGTGTCCGCCTAGGCTCTGAGCATGGCCAAGCTCGTGCTCACAGCGGTCGGAGAAGACCGCGCCGGACTCGTTCGATCCCTCGCCGACGCGGTGAACGCGCACGGCGGCAACTGGGAGACCAGCGAACTCGCAGAGCTGGCGGGAGTGTTCGCCGGCGTCATCCTCGTCTCCGTGCCCGATGATCGGGTCGACGCACTTCGCGGCGATCTCGCCGGTGTGGCCGGGCTCCAGGTGACACCGCACGTCGGCACGGACGTGCCGGTCCGCCACGGCGTGCAGATGGAGTTCAGCGTGCTCGGCAACGACCACCCCGGGATCGTGCGCGAGATCAGCGACACGCTGGCCCGCCACCGGCTCACGATCGACCACCTCACGAGCCGGACCATCGACGCGCCGATGTCCGGCGGCACGCTCTTCGAGGCGACCGTGCGGGTGCGTCCCCTCGAGGGGGCGGACCTGGAGGCCGCCGTGGTCGATCTGGAACGCCTCGCGGGCGAGATCCAGGTCGACCTCACCGTGGCGTGACCGCGGCGCCCTCCGATCCGCGAGCGGCCGCCCTCGTCGCGCGGATCCGATCCGACCTCGCGGCATCCGGCGACCCCGCAAAGGCTCCCGCGCAGCAGTCGTACATGAAGTCGGCGATGCCCTTCCTCGGGGTCTCGGTTCCGGATGTGCGACGGATCACCCGGACCGCGGCGGCAGGCGAGCAGGATGCCGCGATCCTCCTCGCCGCGGCATCCCTCCTCTGGGCCGACGCCGGGTACCGGGAACAGCGGTACGCCGCGGTGCAGCTGCTCGCTCTCCGCCCGTCGGCGGGCGACCCGCGAACGGTTCCGCTCATCGAGCACATGGTGCGCACCGGGCGCTGGTGGGATTTCACCGACGAACTCGCCCATCGCGTCGCGGATCTCCTGGACGCGCGACCCGCCGAGACCGCCCGGCTCGTGCGTGCGTGGAGCGTCGACGACGAGTTCTGGATCCGCCGGCTTGCGATCCTGTCGCAGCTGACCCGGCGCGATCGGGTGGATGCCGACCTCCTGGCCGACGCGCTCGCCCCCAACCTGCAGGACCGCGAGTTCTTCATCCGCAAGGCGATCGGATGGGCGCTGCGCGACTACGCGCGGGTGGCACCCGACTGGGTGCGCGAGTACGTGGCGACGCACGAGCTGAGCCCTCTGAGCCGGCGCGAGGCGCTCAAGCATCTGTGACCGGTTCCGCCGAGCCGGGCGCGTCCGGGTAGCCTTGGGGAGTGACTGACGTATCCATCCCCGCCGACGTGGTGTACCCCGCCGACGGCTTCGCCCTGTTCCCCGACCGCTCCGTCATCGCCCTGCGCGTGAACGGCGAGCTCAAGGATCTCGCGACGACGGTCACGCAGACGGATGCCGTGGAACCGGTGATGATCGACAGCGCGGACGGCCTGGGCATCCTGCGCCACTCCACCGCGCACGTGCTCGCGCAGGCGGTGCAGCGCATCAAGCCGCAGACGAACCTCGGCATCGGCCCGCCCGTCACCGACGGCTTCTACTACGACTTCGGCACCGAGCATCCCTTCACGCCGGAAGACCTCAAGGCGATCGAGAAGGAGATGCAGCGCATCATCCGCGAGGGCCAGCGCTTCGTCCGCCGGGTCGTGACCGACGACGAGGCACGCGCCGAGCTCGCCGACGAGCCGTTCAAGCTCGAGCTGATCGGACTGAAGGGCGGCAACAAGGAGGCCGCCGAGGGCGCATCCGTCGAGGTCGGCGCCGGCGAGCTGACGATCTACGACAACGTCAACCGCGACGGCGAGACGGTCTGGAAAGACCTGTGCCGCGGCCCGCACCTGCCGTCGACCCGTCTGATCGGCAACGGCTGGGCGCTGATGCGGATCGCCGGCGCCTACTGGCGCGGCAGCGAGAAGAACCCGCAGCTGCAGCGCATCTACGGCACCGCCTGGCCGACCAAGGACGAACTGCGCGCCTACCAGCTGCGCTTGGAGGAGGCCGCCAAGCGCGACCATCGCAAGCTCGGCAAGGAGCTCGACCTCTTCTCGTTCCCGGACGAGCTCGGGTCGGGGATGTCGGTGTGGCATCCGCGTGGCGGCATCGTCCGCGGCGAGATGGAGCAGCACGCCCGCAAGCGCCACATCGAGGGCGGCTACACCTACGTGTACACGCCGCACATCTCCAAGGAAGACCTGTTCTGGCAGTCGAACCACCTCGTCAACTACAAGGACGACATGTTCCCGCCGATGAAGATCGACGAGGAGCACGACGACGAGGGCAACGTCACCCGCAAGGGCGTCGACTACTACCTGAAGCCGATGAACTGCCCGATGCACATCCTCATCTACAAGGAGCGCGGGCGCAGCTACCGGGATCTGCCCCTGCGCCTGGCGGAGAACGGCACCGTCTACCGGTACGAGCGGTCGGGCGCCCTGCACGGCCTGACCCGCGTCCGCGGGTTCACCCAGGACGACTCGCACCTGTTCGTCGCTCCGGAGCGGCTGCAGGAGGAGGTCGCCAAGGTCCTCGACTTCATCGTCTCGATGCTGCGCGACTTCGGACTCACGGAGTTCGAGCTCGAGCTGTCGATGCGCGACGACGAGAAGGACAAGTGGATCGGCACCGAGGAGTTCTGGGAGTCGTCGACCGACGCGCTTCGGCAGGTGGCGCTGGCGAGCGGTCTGAAGCTCACCGAGGTTCCCGGCGAGGCGGCCTTCTACGGGCCCAAGATCGACCTGAAGACCACGGATGCGATCGGTCGCGTCTGGCAGCTGTCCACGGTGCAGGTCGACCCGAACCTGCCGGCGCGCTTCGACCTCGAGTACACCGGGTCCGACGGCGAGAAGCACCGGCCGATCATGATCCACCGGGCCCTGTTCGGCTCGATCGAGCGGTTCTTCGCGATCCTGCTCGAGCACTACGCCGGCGCGTTCCCGGTGTGGCTGTCGCCGGTGCAGGTCGTGGGCATCCCGGTGGCCGAGGAGTTCGCCGACTATCTCGACGACATCGTCGGGCAGCTGCGCGTGGCCGGGGTTCGTGCCGAGGTCGATCACAGCACCGACCGCATGCAGAAGAAGATCCGCACCCACACGACCCAGAAGGTGCCGCTGCAGCTGATCGCCGGCGATCAGGACCGCACTGCCGGCACCGTCTCGTTCCGCTTCCGGGACGGCACACAGCGCAACGGGGTGCCGGTCGCCGAGGCGATCGAGCTCGTGACGGCGGCGATCGCGAACAAGACGCTCGTCAACACGGTGGACGATCTCGCGTGAACGACGAGCACCCGCTCGAGCAGGCGGCGGACTTCGCGGGCGTCCCCGACGGATTCCAGCGCCTGTGGACGCCGCATCGGATGGCGTACATCAACACCGGCGCCGAGGCGCTGCGCGGATCGGGATGCCCGTTCTGCGCGGCGCCGGCCAAGTCCGACGAAGACGGTCTCATCGTGTTCCGCGGCGAGACGGCCTACGCGCTGCTGAACCTGTTCCCGTACAACTCAGGACACCTGCTGGTGTGTCCGTACCGCCACATCGCGACCTACGATCAGGCGACCCCCGAAGAGGCCTCCGAGATGGCGGCGATCACGCAGACGGCGATGCGGGTGCTCCGCGACGTCTCGCGCTGCGACGGCTTCAACATCGGCATGAACCAGGGGCGGGTGGCCGGTGCGGGCGTGGACGAGCACCTGCATCAGCACATCGTGCCGCGGTGGGACGCCGACGCGAACTTCTTCCCGATCATCGCCCGGACCAAGGCGCTGCCGCAGCTGCTCGGCGAGGTGCGCGCAGCGGTGGCGGCCGACTGGCCGGCCTCGTAGAGGCATCCTGCACGGACGAAACGCCCCCGGACCGACGAACGGTCCGGGGGCGTTTCGGCCTCGGGTCCTCAGCGCACCTGGCGGACGTCGAACTGGAGCCGCGGATTCGCGTAGGCGTCCTGGGCCTCGACGAGCTGCAGCTCGCGCTGTCCGGACTCGTGGGTGAGGGCGAGCAGGTCGTAGACGCTCGACACGGCGCGGGCGAGGGCGATCGCCGCGCTGCCGGTCTCGCGGTAGTGCGCCGTGAACAGGGCCGCCGTGACGTCGCCGGAGCCGTTCGCCTTGAGGGGGAGCAGCGGGGTGGCGACGATCCAGGCGCCGGCATCGTCGACGGCGAGCATCTCGATGGTGTCGGGGTCACGATCGGGCCGCTCGACGCTGGTCACGAGCACCGTGCGCGGACCCATCGCGCGGGCGAGGTCCGCCGAGGCCAAGGTCGACTCGAGCGTGTCGGGTTCGGTGCCGGTGAGATAGCCGAGTTCGAACTGATTGGGGGTGATGATGTCGGCGGCCGGAACGACCCGCTCGCGCAGGAGTTCGGGGATCGCCGGGGCGACGAAGCAACCGCTTTTCGCATTGCCCATCACCGGATCGCACGCGTAGACGGCGTCCGGGTTGGCGGCCTTGACCCGCGAGACGGCATCGAGGATGACGTCCGCGATCCCCTCGCCGCCCTGGTAGCCGGACAGCACCACGTCGATCTCGGGGAGCACCCCGCGCTCCTGGATGCCGGTGATGACCTCGCGCACGTCGTCGGGGGCGATCAGCGGCCCGCGCCACGCGCCGTACCCGGTGTGGTTGGAGAAGTTGACGGTGTAGACGGGCAGCACCTCGACGCCGATGCGCTGCAGCGGGAACACCGCGGCGGAGTTGCCGACGTGGCCGTACGCGACGGCGGACTGAATCGAGAGGATCTTCACCGGTCGATCATCCCATCTTCACCGGACGGGACCCGTCCGGGTGGCGTCGCGGGCCTGGACGGCGGCGACCGCGGCGGCCACATCGGCGGCGAGACGGGACAGCGACGGGTCGTCGAGCTCGTGGACGGTGAAGCGCACGTGGACGGACGGCCCGGCGGCATCCAGCATGAACTCGTCGCCGGGGCGCGCGAGCCACCCGCGGCGCATCAGCTGCTCGCAGGCCTCGCGCGCGGGCACCGGCAGGCCGACCCACATGCTCAGTCCATCGCCGGGGGTCGTCGGCACCCCATGTGCGGTGAGCAGCTCTGCGAAGCGGGCGTTGCGCGCGGCGTAGTGCCGGCCGGCCGCGGCGATCTGCGCCTGTGCTTCCGGGTCGGTGAGCTGGGCGGCGGCGAGGCGCTGCAGGAGATGGCTCACCCAGGTGGTGCCGGGGGTGAGCCGCAGCGCGAGGCGCTCGGCGGTGTCGGGATCGGATGCCACGGCGGCGACGCCCATGTCCGGCCCCAGGAACTTCGACACCGACCGGACGACGGCGAACCGGCGGTGGTCCGGTCCGATGACGGAGTGGTACGGCTGCTGCGACAGAAGCGAGAAGTGGTCGTCCTCGATGACGAGCAGGTACGGGTGGTCGCGGAGCACGTCGCGCAGGGCGGCGGCGCGGCCTCCGGTAAGGCTCGCGCCCGTCGGGTTCTGCGCGCGCGGCGTGTACACGATTGCTCGGGCGCCTTCGGCGATGGCCGCGCGCAGGCCGTCGACGGTCATGCCCTCCTCGTCGACGGGCACTGCAACGGGGCGGTACCCGCCGATGCGGACGGTGTGGATGCTGGCCAGGAAGCAGGGGTCCTCCAGGGCGACCACGTCGTCGCGCTGGAGCGACTGGGCGAGGAGGCGCTCGGTGGCATCCGCCGCGCCGCTGGTGATCGTCAGGCGCATCTCGCCGGGCGCGAGGTCGGCGCGCAGCCACGGTGCGGCCCACGCCTCCAGCGCCGGGTCGATGACCGGCTCGCCGTAGAGGACGGGACGCGAGGCGATGGTCTGCAGGGCGCGCGCGGGGCTCGGGATCTGGTGCGCATCCGGGTTGCCCGACCCGACGTCGCGCAGCACGGTGTCGCGCGCGAACCCCTCCATGGCGACGGTGCGCGGCCGGGACACCACGGTCCCGGCCCGCCCGCGGGACTCCACGAGTCCCGTCGCGGCGAGGTGACGGTAGGCGGCGACCGCGGTGTTGCGGTTCACGCCGAGCTTCGCCGCCAGAGCGCGCACCGGCGGCAGCGGCTCGCCGGGGGAGAGCACCCCGCGCTCGACGAGCCCGCGGACGCTGTCGGCGATCTCGGATGCGGTCCGGCCGGTGATCGCGAGGGTCATGTGAGCCATGCTATCTTTTGGCCTAGGTCAAAGTGCGCATTGTCTGGCCGTCGATCTCCCCGGCGGCCGTCCGCGCGAATTCTCGAAGGGATCCCCCGTGTCGACACCCGAAACTGGTTCCAGCCGCGTCAAGCGCGGTCTTGCCGAGATGCTCAAGGGCGGCGTGATCATGGACGTCGTCACGCCTGAGCAGGCGAAGATCGCCGAGGATGCCGGCGCCGTCGCCGTCATGGCGCTCGAGCGCGTCCCCGCGGACATCCGCGCCGAGGGCGGCGTCTCGCGCATGAGCGACCCCGACATGATCGACGGCATCATCGACGCCGTCTCCATCCCGGTCATGGCCAAGGCCCGCATCGGCCACTTCGTCGAGGCGCAGGTGCTGCAGCAGCTCGGTGTGGACTACATCGACGAGTCCGAGGTGCTCTCGCCCGCCGACTACGTCAACCACATCGACAAGTGGGGCTTCACGGTTCCCTTCGTCTGCGGTGCGACCAACCTGGGCGAGGCGCTGCGCCGCATCAACGAGGGCGCTGCGATGATCCGCTCCAAGGGCGAGGCCGGCACCGGCGACGTCTCCGAGGCGACCAAGCACATCCGCAAGATCACCGGCGAGATCAACGTGCTGCGCTCGATGACGAAGGACGAGCTGTACGTCGCCGCCAAGGAGCTCCAGGCGCCCTACGAGCTCGTCGCCGAGGTCGCCGAGACCGGCAAGCTCCCGGTCGTGCTGTTCGTCGCCGGCGGCGTGGCGACCCCCGCCGACGCCGCGATGATGATGCAGATGGGCGCCGACGGCGTGTTCGTCGGATCGGGCATCTTCAAGTCCGGCGAGCCCGCCAAGCGCGCCGCCGCGATCGTCAAGGCGACCACGTTCTACGACGACCCCGCCGTGATCGCAGAGGTCTCGCGCGGCCTCGGCGAGGCCATGGTCGGCATCAACGTCTCCGACCTGCCCGCGCCGCACCGCCTCGCCGAGCGCGGCTGGTGAGCACCGCTGCGCGCGTCGGGGTCCTCGCACTCCAGGGCGACGTGCGCGAGCACGCCGCCGCACTGTCGGACCTCGGGGCGGACGTGCAGCTCGTGCGCCGCCCCGAGGAGCTGGCATCCGTCGACGGGCTGGTGCTTCCGGGAGGCGAGTCGAGCGTCATCGACAAGCTGTCCCGCATCTTCGGAATGCAGCAGCCCATCCGGGACGCGATCGCGTCGGGGATGCCGGTGTACGGCACCTGCGCCGGACTCATCCTCCTGGCAGACCGCATCACCGACGGCATCGACGGGCAGCAGGCCTTCGGCGGCCTGGACGTCACGGTCCGCCGGAACGCGTTCGGCGGCCAGGTCGAATCGTTCGAGACCGACCTCGACGTGCCGGCCTTCGGCGGAGAGCCCGTGCATGCGGTGTTCATCCGCGCGCCCCTCGTCGAGACGGTCGGTCAGCGGGCGACCCCGCTGGCCGCGCTCGCCGACGGGCGTGTCGTGGCCGTCCAGCAGGGAGCGCTCATCGGCACCTCGTTCCACCCCGAGGTCACCGGGGAGCGTCGCTTCCACCAGCGTTTCCTCGACCTGGTCCGGGCGGCCTGACCGATACGCTTCCGACATGGCGATCAACGAATGGTGGCGAGACCTCCCCGAGGAGCGGTACTGGATGATCGCCCCCTCCCGGGGAGTGGTCGGCGAGGCGCTGAGCGCTCCGAAGCAGGTCGACGACCATCGTTTCGAGTGGTCGCACGAGCTGGTCGCCTACACGCGCCCGGGTGACACGCTGTTCGTGTGGGACCGCACGCTGGCGCACCCGGGAATCGCCGCCTGGGGCCGCGTGCTCGGACCCCTGGGCGAGGAGACGCGCGCGCGCGACGGCGTCGAGCGGGCGCACTGGCGGATGCCCGTGAGCGACACGCTGCAGCTGGCCAACCCGATCACGATCACCGCTCTGCGCCGTCACGGCGCCGACGTCGTCGCGGTGCGGGACGCGCTCGAGCGCGACGTCGAGGGCCCGGTCTACTTCCCGTTCATCGGCGAGCCGCACACGCTCGTGCCGGCGCCCGCCTATCTCGCCAAGGTGCCGCGAGACCTGGTGTCGCTGCTCTCGTCCCGGTTCGGCTTCGACTTCGTGCTGTGATGGCGACGAACGACCAGGTCTGGGTCGCGCTGCTGCGCGGCGTGAACGTCGGCGGCATCACGATCCGCAGCGCCGATCTGGCCGCGCTGTTCACCGACCTCGGTTTCGGCGAGGTCAAGACCTTCCTCGCGAGCGGAAACGTCCGCTTCCGGGCATCCGGCGTACGCACCGGCCTCAAGAAGCGGATCGAGGCGGCGCTGCAGGACCGGTTCGGGTACGACGCCTGGATCGTCCTGGTGACGCGGGAGGAACTGGCGGATGCGGTGGCATCCTTCCCGTTCGACGCGGCGGACGCCTCCCGCCAGCCCTACGTCGTGTTCTGTGCCGACGCGTCGGCCCGAACGGCCGTCCTCGAGGCCGCCGCGCACACGGACCCGCCGCTCGACCCCGAGGAGGATCCGGTCGCACCGGGGCCCGGCGTCGTCTACTGGTCGCCCGCGAAGGGACGCACCCTGGACACGCCGTTCGCCAAGGCCATGGCGCGATCGTCCGCGCCGTTTCGCACCTCGACGACCACGCGCAATCTGCGGACGCTGCAGAAGATCCTCGCCTGACGCCGTGGCGGGGCTTTCCGATGGGCCCGTGGTGCGCTGAACTAGAATGAACCTCGGCCTCCGGGCCGGAGAACACGAGCAGGAGATTCATGTCCGGGCATTCCAAGTGGGCAACGACCAAGCACAAGAAGGCCGTCATCGACGCGCGCCGTGCCAAGTCGTGGGCCAAGCTCATCAAGAACATCGAGGTCGCGGCGAAGCTCGGCGGCCCCGACCAGGCCGGCAACCCGACGCTTTTCGACGCGGTGCTGAAGGCGAAGAAGACGTCGGTCCCCAAAGACAACATCGATCGCGCCATCAAGCGCGGCGCCGGCATCGGCGGCGAGTCGGTCGAGTACTCGTCGATCATGTACGAGGGCTACGGGCCCAACGGCGTGGCCCTCATGATCGAGTGCCTCACCGACAACAAGAACCGCGCAGCGGCCGAGGTGCGCACCGCGCTCACCCGCAACGGCGGCACGCTCGCCGACCCGGGCAGCGTCGCGTACAACTTCACGCGCAAGGGTGTCATCGTCGTCGGGTCCGAGGGGACCACCGAAGACGACGTCATGATGGTCGCGCTCGAAGCCGGCGCCGAAGACGTCGGCGGGCACGCCGACGGCTTCGAGGTGCTCACCGAGGCATCCGACCTGGTGGCCGTGCGCACGGCGCTCCAGGAGAACGGCATCGACTACGAGTCGGCGGATGTCGAGTTCGTCCCCAACCTCAAGGTCGAGGTCGACGCCGACACCGCGCGCAAGGTCTTCCGCCTCATCGACGCGCTCGAAGACAGCGACGACGTGCAGAACGTCTACAGCAACTTCGACCTCACCCCCGAGGTGCAGGCCGAGCTGGAGCAGGACGAGGACTGATCTTCAGGTTCCCGCGCCTGGGATGCCGCGTGCCTGACGGGCGCGCGGCATCCTCTGTTCTAGCGTGGGGGAGTGGCATCACTGCGCGTCCTCGGCATCGATCCCGGACTCACGCGCTGCGGCGTCGGGGTCGTCGATGTCGCCCCTGACCGCTCCGCCGTGCTCGTGCACGTCGGAGTCGTCCGTTCGGCGCCGGATGCCCCCGCGGCCCAGCGCCTGGCGGCCATCGCCGCCGGGATCCGCGAGGTGCTTCAGACCCACCGGCCGGACGTGGTCGCGGTGGAGCGGGTCTTCGCCCAGCAGAACCGCAACACCGTGATGGGCACGGCACAGGCCAGCGGCGTTGCGCTGCTGCTCGCAGCCGAGCACGGCATCCCCGCCGAGACGCACACGCCGACCGAGGTGAAGGCGGCCATCACCGGCTACGGCCAGGCCGACAAGAGGCAGGTGCAGACGATGGTGGCGCGGATCCTGCGGCTGGATGAACTGCCCAAGCCCGCCGATGCCGCGGACGCGCTCGCCCTCGCACTCTGCCACGCGTGGCGCGGCGCCGGCCCGCAGAGCGCGCAGAGCGGCGCGCTGACTCCCGCGCAGCGTGCATGGCGGGATGCCGAACGGCTCACGCGCCGCTGACCAGACCCTGGGCACGTGTGTCGAATCGAACAAAACTGCGACCGGTGTTCTAGGCTCGAGACATGATCTCCTCTCTGCGCGGTGAAGTGCTGCACGCGAGCGTCGACAGCATCGAGATCTCGGTCGGCGGCGTCGGCTTCACGGTCGCCGTTCCGCCCGACCTCGCGCGGGGAGCCCGCGAGGGCACCGAGATCCTGCTGCACACCGTGCTGATCGTCCGCGAAGACGCGCTCTCGCTGTTCGGTTTCGCCGAGCGCGCGCAGTCCGCCCTGTTCACCACGCTCCTGGGCGTCACCGGCGTCGGCCCGAAGTCGGCGCTCGGGGTCCTCTCCGCGATGAGCGTCGACGAGATCGCGCAGGCGGTCGCGGACGACGCCGACGGTCCGTTCCGCAAGGTGTCCGGCATCGGTCCCAAGACCGCCAAGCTCATCGTGGTGCAGCTGGCCGGCAAGCTCGCCCCGCCGGCGCCGGGCGGCACGGCGCCCGCCAGCACTGATGCCACGGTCGCCCAGGTGACCGCGGCCCTCGTCGGGCTCGGGTGGTCGGAGCGCGTCGCGGCCGAGGCCGCGGCGGCGACGGCGGCGGCGGGGCCGGCGGGGGAGTCGGTGCCGGCACTCCTGCGTCGCACGCTGGCCGATCTGGGTCCGGCGCGCACGGAGGTCGCGCGTGGCTGACCGGGACGAGGCATCCGAACCCGAGGCACTCGACGAGTCGGAACTCGCCGTCGAAGGAGCCCTGCGCCCCGGGTCGCTCGACGAGTTCGTCGGACAGCACAAGGTGCGCGGTCAGCTGCAGCTGCTGCTCCAGGCGGCGCGCATCCAGCAGCGCCCGTCCGACCACATCCTCCTCTCCGGCCCCCCGGGCCTCGGCAAGACGACCCTGGCGATGATCGTCGCCCACGAGAGCGAGCGTCCGCTGCGGCTATCGAGCGGACCCGCCATCCAGCACGCGGGCGACCTCGCGGCGCTGCTGTCGAGCCTCACGCCCGGCGAGGTGCTCTTCATCGACGAGGTGCATCGGATGGCGCGCTCCGCCGAAGAGATGCTGTATCTCGCGATGGAGGACTTCCGCATCGACATCATGGTCGGCAAAGGCGCCGGCGCCACGAGCATCCCGCTCGATCTCGCCCCCTTCACGCTCGTCGGCGCCACCACCCGAGCGGGGCTCCTGCCGAATCCGCTGCGCGACAGGTTCGGGTTCACCGCGCACCTCGAGTACTACGAGGTCGCCGAGCTCGAGCAGGTCGTCGAGCGATCGGCCGCGATGCTCGGCATCCGGCTGCCCGCCGCCGGTCGCGCCGAGATCGCCCGGCGCTCGCGGGGCACGCCGCGGATCGCCAACCGGCTGCTGCGCCGCGTGCGCGACTACTCGGTGGTGCACGGCGGAGACCTCGACGTCGCGACCGTCAGTGCGGCGCTCGACCTGTACGACGTCGACGAGATCGGTCTGGATCGCCTCGACCGGGCCGTGCTCGAGGCCCTCGTCCGACGCTTCCGCGGCGGGCCGGTGGGGCTGAACACGCTCGCCGTCACGGCGGGAGAGGAGCCCGAGACGATCGAGTCCGTCGTGGAGCCGTATCTCGTTCGCATCGGCTTCATGGGCCGCACGCCCCGCGGACGCATCGCCATGCCCGAGGCATACGCCCACCTCGGCGTCCCGCATCCGGACGGGGCGCTGAGATTCGATGACCTATAATCACTGAAGGCTCTCGCCTGCTCTTCCCTCACGGCCACGCCACCACCCGGCGCGCGCCGTCCTCCGAAAGGTGCTCCGACTCCATGGCTCAGTTCTTCTCGCAGTACGGCCTGATCATCATCCTCGCCGTCCTGCTGATCTTCATGTTCTGGAGCTCGCGTCGCCGGCAGGCCAAGCAGAAGCTCGAGCAGGAGGCCAAGGCGCGTCAGACGGTGCCGGGCGCCGAGGTGCTGCTCCAGGGCGGCCTGTACGGAACCATCGTGTCCTACAACCCCGACAACCTCGACGAGCCTGCTATCATCGAGCTCACCGACGGCGTGCACATCCGCGTGCACAGCCAGGCGATCCTGCGCGTCGTGACCCCGACCGAGTTCGAGGCGCACGAGCACGACTCGGTGAGCCCCGAGGCCGAGGCGGCGATCGAGATCCCCGACCACGACGACATCACCCCTGAGGCGATCGCCCCCGAGCTCGCCAAGGGCGAGGAGACGCCGTCCGCGCCGCACATCGAAACCGCCGACGAGACCGCGAAGCGTCTCGCCGACGAGCAGCGCCAGGCCGACCAGAAGAAGGACGACCCCGAGGCCTGAGCGCCCGTCGCCTTTTCCGGTTCCGAAGAAAGCTGATCCGACGTGGCATCCTCCACTCCTGTCCGGCATGCCTGGCGCGCGCTCCTGGGCCTGCTGCTGATCATCGTCGTGCTCGTGGGCATCAACGCGTTCGGCGTCTACGTGTCCAAGAAGGCCTCGTGGGTCCCGACGCTGGCGCTCGACCTGCAGGGCGGCACGCAGATGATCCTCGAGGCCGACACGCCGAACGGTGCCCAGCCGACCACTGATCAGATGAATCAGGCGGTCAAGATCATCCGCAACCGCATCGACGCGTCCGGCGTCGGCGAATCGGACGTCTCGACCCAGGCGGGCAACCAGATCGTCGTTCAGATTCCGGGGCAGGCGACGGACGAGGAGCGCAAGCGCATCGAGGCGTCTGCGCAGATGCAGCTGCGCCCCGTGCTCTACACCGGGTCTCCCGCGACGTCGTTCGTCGGCAAGGACGGAAAGTCGACGCCGTACCCGACGCCGGCGCCCACGCTGCAGTCCACGCCGTCGCCGGCGCCCACTGCGGCGAACGATCCGGCCTGGATCACGCCGAAGCTGCAGGCGGAGTTCCTCGCGTACGACTGCAAGGACAAGTCGAACAACCCGGCCGACCAGCCCAAGGACCAGCCGCTGATCACGTGCGACGTCACCAACCAGGCGAAGTACATCCTCGGTCCGGTGGCGCTGGACGGTTCGATGATCTCCAATGCCAGCTCGGGCATGAACTCCCAGAACGGCCAGTGGGAGGTGCAGCTGAACTTCAACGGCGAGGGCACCACGAAGTTCGCCGACATCAGCCAGAAGCTGTACGGGCAGCAGCCCCCGGCCAACCAGTTCGCCTTCGTGCTCGACGGCAAGGTCATCGAGGCGCCGTCGATGAACGCGGTGATCACCAACGGTCAGGCATCCATCTCGGGCAGTTTCACCCAGCAGAGCGCGCAGACCCTCGCCGACCAGCTGAAGTACGGAGCGCTGCCGCTGAGCTTCAAGGTCGTCAGCTCCGACACGATCTCCGCCACCCTGGGCTCCCAGCAGCTGATGACCGGTCTCATCGCCGGCCTCATCGGACTCGCGCTGGTCGCGCTGTACTCGCTGATCGTCTACCGGGCTCTCGGCTTCGTGATCATCGCCTCGCTGGCCGTGATGGGCGTCATCACCTACCTGATGCTGTGCATCCTGGCATGGCGCATGGGCTTCCGCCTGTCGCTCGCGGGAGTCGCCGGTCTGATCGTGACGATCGGCTTCACAGCCGACTCGTTCATCGTCTACTTCGAACGAATACGAGACGAACTGCGCGAGGGCAGGACGATCACCGGCGCGGTCGAGACGGGCTGGAGCCGTGCCAAGCGCACGATCTACATCTCGAAGTCGGTCAACATCCTCGCCGCCGTCGTGCTGTACATCCTGGCCGACGCGACGGTGAAGGGCTTCGCGTTCACGCTCGGCCTCACGACCGCGATCGACATCCTGATCTTCATCCTGTTCACCCATCCGGTGATGCAGCTCGCCGCCAGCACGCGATTCTTCGGATCCGGTCACCCGCTCTCGGGAATGGACCCGCAGGCGCTCGGGGCGGTCTACCGCGGCCGTGGTCAGTTCCGTGCCCCCGTGGCGCAGGACGCCAAGGGCGCCGCGTCGCGCAAGACCGAGCGGTCGCGCGGTGAGGCGGCGCGCCGCCAGACCATCGCCGAGCGCAAGTACGCCGACGAACAGGCCACCAAGAGCACGGGCGATACGACCGTCAAGACGAAGGAGGGCGACGACTGATGGGTGCCATGAGCAATTTCGGCAACGACCTCTACTCGGGCAAGCGCTCGTTCCCGTTCGTCGGACGGCGTCGGCTGTGGTTCATCATCGCCGCCGCCCTCGTCCTCGGCTCGGTGCTCGTGCCGCTGTTCCGGCCGATCCAGTTCTCGATCGAGTTCACCGGCGGGTCGCAGTTCACGGTGTCGGGTCTCGACAGCCCGGATCAGTCGACCGCCACCACCGCGGTCGAGAAGGTCGTGCCCAACGCGCACGTCACGGTCACGACCGTCGGCACCAACGGCGTGCGCGTCGAGACCGACCAGCTGACCGACAAGCAGACGCTCGCGGTGCGAGCCGCGCTCGCGGACGCCTACGGCGTGCAGGTCAACGAGGTGACGACGTCCTTCGTCGGGCCCACCTGGGGAGCCGACGTGACGCGGCAGTCGCTGTGGGGCCTGGCGATCTTCCTCGCGCTGACCTTCCTCATCCTGGCGCTCTACTTCCGGACGTGGAAGATGTCCGCCGCAGCCATCCTCGGGCTCGTGGACGTGCTGATCATCACCATCGGCATCTATTCGCTGTGCGGTTTCGCGATCTCGCCGGCGGCGGTCATCGGATTCCTGACGATCCTCGCGTACTCGCTGTACGACACCACCGTCGTGTTCGACAAGATCCGTGAGAACACGACACAGGACGGAGAGGCCACCGGCCGCACCTTCGGCGAGTCGGTGAACCTGGCGGTCAACCAGACGCTGGTGCGCTCGATCAACACCACCGTCGTGGCGATCCTCCCCGTGGGCTCGATCCTCTTCATCGGCGCGTTCCTGCTCGGCGCTTCCACGCTGACCGACATCTCGCTGTCGATCTTCGTCGGCATCATCGTCGCGGCGTACTCCACGCTGTTCGTCGCCGCGCCGCTGTACTCGCTGTTCCGCGAGGGCGAGCCGAAGATCACCGCCCACGACAAGAAGGTGCTGCAGATCCGCGAGCGGGCCGGCGTCCCGGCCTGAGCGCCGGGCGGTCCGCGCCGGAGCGTAGGATGAGAGGATTCCAGCGCAGAGAGGGGTCGCGATGACCGAGGCTCCCGCCCCGACGGCGTCACAGGCCCCGTCGCTGCGGCGTCTCGTGCCGCGCATCTTCTCCCGCAGCGGGCGCCCGGACGATGTCGACCAGCTGCTGCGCACCGTCCGCACCCATCACCCCAAGGGTGACCTCGGAATCATCGAGCGGGCCTACGAGGTCGCTTCGCGCGCCCACGAAGGGCAGAAGCGCCAGAGCGGCGAGCCCTACATCACGCACCCGCTCGCGGTGGCGCAGATCCTCGCCGAGATGGGTCTCGGCCCGCGCGCGATCGCCGCCGCTGTGCTGCACGACACGGTCGAAGACACCGACTACAGCCTCGAACAGCTCACCGCCGACTTCGGCGACGAAGTCGCGATGCTCGTGGACGGGGTCACGAAGCTCGACAAGGTCAAGTACGGCGAGAGTGCGCAGGCCGAGACCGTCCGCAAGATGATCGTCGCGATGTCGCGCGACATCCGCGTGCTGCTGATCAAGCTCGCCGATCGTCTGCACAACGCACGCACCTGGGGGTTCGTCCCACCGGAGAAGGCGAAGAAGAAGGCGACCGAGACCCTCGAGATCTACGCGCCGCTGGCGCACCGGCTCGGCATCCAGGCCATCAAGTCCGAGCTCGAAGACCTCTCGTTCGCCGTGCTGCACCCGAAGATCTACGCCGAGATCGAGAGCCTCGTGCGCCAGCGCACACCGCAGCGCGAGCAGTACGTGCACACCGTGATCGGCTCCGTCGAAGAAGACCTCCGGGAACTGCGCATCCGCGGCCGGGTCATGGGGCGGCCGAAGCAGCTGTACTCCGTCTACCAGAAGATGGTCGTGCGGGGCCGTGAGTTCGACGACATCTACGACCTGATCGGCATCCGTGTCCTGGTCGGAACCGTCCGGGACTGCTACGCGGTGCTCGGCGCCATCCATGCCCGGTGGACCCCGCTTCCGGGTCGGTTCAAGGACTACATCGCAACCCCGAAGTTCAACCTGTACCAGTCGCTGCACACGACCGTGATCGGCCCCGGAGGCCGCACCGTCGAGATCCAGATCCGCACGAACGAGATGCACCAGCAGGCGGAGTACGGTGTCGCTGCGCACTGGAAGTACAAAGAGCGCATGAACGGCGGCAAGTCGGACGGCAAGGCCGTCGACGCCGACATGGCATGGCTCGCGCACATCTCCGACTGGCAGGCCGAGACGGCCGACCCCGGGGAGTTCCTCGACTCGCTGCGCTTCGAGATCGGCGCCAAAGAGGTCTACGTCTTCACGCCGAAGGGCCGTGTGATCGGCCTGCCTGCCGGGGGCACCCCGGTGGACTTCGCCTACGCGGTGCACACCGAGGTCGGTCACCGCACGATGGGGGCGAAGGTCAACGGCCGCCTCGTGCCGCTCGAGTCGGAGCTGCACTCCGGCGACGTCGTCGAGGTGTTCACGTCGAAGAATCCGGATGCCGGACCCAGCCAGGACTGGCTCGGGTTCGTCAAGAGCACTCGCGCGCGCAGCAAGATCCGGGGATGGTTCACCAAGGAGCGTCGCGAGGAGGCCAT
This sequence comes from Microbacterium mangrovi, assembly GCF_000802305.1. Lineage (GTDB taxonomy): Bacteria > Actinomycetota > Actinomycetes > Actinomycetales > Microbacteriaceae > Microbacterium > Microbacterium mangrovi. The sequence goes on from NZ_JTDK01000010.1 coordinate 123,375, forward strand.
CGAGCAGGGCAAGGAGGCCATCGCCCGGGCGATGCGCCGTCAGAACCTGCCGCTGCAGCGCCTGATGAACCAGGACTCCTTCGCCGAGGTCGCCCGCCAGCTCAAGTACGAGGACGTCACCGCGCTCTACGCGGCGGTCGGCGAGGGACACGTCTCGACGCAGTCGGTGATCGAGAAGGTCACGGCCCTCGTGGCGACCGAAGACACCTCGACCGGCGCGATCGACCTGCCCGGTCCGGGCCGGTCCCGCGCCCCGCGCGGCGGCGACTCGGGGGTGCTGGTGCGCGGCGCCGACGACATCCTCGTCAAGCTCGCCAAATGCTGCACGCCGGTGCCGGGCGACGAGATCGTCGGATTCGTCACTCGCGGAAGCGGTGTCTCGGTGCACCGCGCGGACTGCACGAACGTGAAGTCTTTGATGAACGACCCGGCGCGACTGATCGACGTCGAGTGGGCGCCCACGTCCAAGAGCGTCTTCCTGGTGCAGATCCAGGTCGAGGCCCTGGATCGCTCAGGGCTGCTCAGCGATGTGACGCGGGTGCTGAGCGAGCACCATGTCAACATCCTCTCCGCGACGGTGTCGACCACCAACGATCGCCTGGCACTCAGCCGCTTCGTGTTCGAGATGGGAGACACTGTGCATCTCGATCGCGTCCTCAACGCCGTTCGTCGCATCGAAGCGGTCTACGACGTGTACCGCGTCACGTCGTCCTGAGTCCGGCGAGCAGGCGCAGCGCCGAGCCGGTGTGGGGCAGCGACGCGTGGAGCCAGAGCCAGCGTCGTGCGGCATCCGGATCGGCCGCGCCGGCGGCGACCAGGGCGCGAGCGGCGTCGCGTGAGTCCGGGTCGGAGCATCGGGCGAGGTCTGCGAGCGTCCGCGTCGGTGTGGTCACGGCGACCCCTCCGAGCGTGATGAGGTCCTCCGATCCGATCAAGGTGTCGCGGTAGGCGACCCGAGCGGACTGATCGAGGCGGCGTCGCCCTGTCTGTGTGCGCTGGACGGCGTGGCGGACCGGAGGCGCGGGCACGGCGCCGTGGATCCAGGCCGCGGTCAGGTGCGTCGCGGCGCAGCCCCGTGGGACAGCGCCGGACACGGATGCCGCGCGCAGCGCGGGCGTCTCGGCGGCGTCGGCGGGGATGTAGGCGTCCCCGACTTCGACGACGTGTCCGTCGATCCGGGCTGCGCTGAGCTCGGCGATGCTGAGGACGGAGCCGGGGGAGTAGAGAAAGGGTGTCGACACTCCCTCAGTGTGCACAGAAGAGGGTCGCCGGCGACAGCCGACGACCCTCTCCTGTGGATAAGCTCAGCCGCCCAGCGCGCGCAGCCAGGCGCGGCGCGCTTCGAGGGACTCCCGTGCTTCGGCGATCGCGCGGGCGTCGCCGGACGCCTCGGCGGCCGCGAGGTCCTCCTCGAGCTTGGCGATCGCATCGGTGAGCTGACGGGTCATGTCGTTGGCCCGGGCCTTGGTCTCGGGGTCGTTGCGCTTCCAGTCGGCATCCTCACGGGTGCGGACGTTCTGCTCGATGCGGCGCAGTTCGTCGTCGAGCGCGCGCTCCCGGTCGCGCGGGAAGATGCGGCCGATCTCGTCCCAGCGACGCTGGATACCGGTCAGCAGGGCGCGGGCCCGGCCGAGGTCGGGCTCATCGGTGATCGCCTTGGCCTCGTCGAGCAGTGCGCGCTTGGCGACGATCTTTTCCTGGGAGGCTTCGGCTTCGGCGCTCTCACGGGCCGAGCGCGCGCCGTAGAGTGCGTCACCGGCGGCCTTGAACCGCGCCCACAGCGCGTCATCCGCCTTCTTGCCGGCACGACCGGCAGACTTCCACTGGTCCAGCAGCTCGCGGTAGGTGCCGATGCCCTCTTCGCCCTTCGGCGCAAGAGCCTCCGCCTTCTCGATGAGGCGCGTCTTCTGGTCCCGGGCGGACTTGTGGGTCTCGTCGAGCTCCGCGTAGAACGCGCGGCGTTCTTTGTCGAGGGTCGCACGCGCGTCACGGAAGCGCTTCCACAGCTGCTGGGCGACGGACTTCGGCAGACGTGCGCCGGCCTGCTGCTGCGACTGCCACCGCTCGAACAGACTGTTGAGCTCGGCGGTGGTCTGCTTCCACTGGATCGACTGGGGATCCTGCGCGGCGAGGGCCTCGGCACGCTCGACGAGCGCCGTGCGGTCGACGATGGCCTCCTCGACCGCCGCGCGGGCGGCGGCGCTCTCGGCCTCGGATGCCTCGGCGAGAGCGCCGGAGAGTGCGTCGAGACGTGCCTCCAGGGCGGCCAGGTCACCCACGGCGGCGGCGCCGTCCACCTTGCCGCGCAACGACTTCGCGGCGCTGCGGAGGTCGGCCGCGGACGCACCGCCGCGACGGTGACGGGCTTCGAGGAGCGAGACCTCGCTGGCGAGGTCGTTGTACTTGCGCTCGAAGTAGGCCAGGGCCTCCTCCGGCGTCCCGTCCGGGTATTCGCCGACGACGCGCCAGGCCTCGCCCTCGCGGACCGACACGGTCCCGTCCGATTCGACACGGCCCCAGCCGGTCTCCGCGGCCACGGCGGCCTCGGTCTCGGTCGGGCTGACAGGAGTGGATTCTGCGTCGGCAGTCACGGGATGCACCTCATCGCGGCAGGAGCCTGTGGGGGAGGGGGACGGCCCCAGCCTAGTACGGATCCGGCCGGACTCAGCGGGTCGCGGACGTACTCGGACTCGGAGTCGACGGCGACGGGACGGCAGTCGGGGCGACCGACGTCGTCGGCTTCGGGCTCGCCGCCGGGGCGGGCTTGCCGGGGCCCGCGGCGAAGTACGCGAACTGACCTGCGAGGATGACGACCAGGAGGACGCCGCCGCCGATGCCCGCGACCACGTTGTCGCGGCGACGCCGGCGGACCCGGGCCGTGTGCAGCTCCTGGCGGGCCTGATACGCGCGGGCGCGGTCCCGCGCGATGCGCGCATCCTTGTTCCTGCCGGCCGCCACTGTGCCTCCCGAAATCCGTGGTCGCGTCGATCTTACGCAGTGCCCGCCGGAGTGCGCGAAACATGGACTCGTCCGTCCGGGCCGGCCGCGAACACCACCGATGTCGGACGGGCGCGCTAGCGTAACGTGACGATGGATACGAGAGCACGCGACGCCCTGCCGGGCGAGAGCCCGGTGCATCCGGACGCCGACCAGGCGGCGGTCCTCGCGCTCGCTCCCGGCGCGTCCGGCACCATCGCCGGCGCTCCCGGCTCGGGCAAGACCCGCACGCTCGTGGGCCGGATCGAAGCGCTCATCGCCCGCGGTGCGGACGCCGACGCGATCATCGCTCTGACGCCGAGCCGCGTGACGGCGACGGCCCTGCGCGATCGCATCTCGCTGGCGACCGGCGCAGCCACGCAGGGCGCACCGGCCCGTTCCCTCGTGTCGTTCGCCTTCCAGATCGTGCGCGCGGCGGCCGTGGGACGCGGCGCCGCCGCACCCCAGCTGCTGACCGGAGCGGATGAAGACCAGATCATCCAGGAGCTGCTGCTCGGAGACGCCGAGGACGAGGATGCCGGCCTCTCCCGGTGGCCTGCCCAGCTGGCCGCGCCGGTGCGGGCCACTGCCGGGTTCCGCGCCGAGGTGCGGGCGTTCTTCGCGGAGTGCACGGAGCAGGGGATCGGACCGAGCGAACTCGCGCGCCTCGGGTCGGCCGCGGATGTGCCGGAGTGGTCCGCCCTTGCGTCCTTCTTGTCCGAGTACACCGAGGTGCGGGCGGCGATGCGCGGCGCGCACCGCGACGCCGCGGGCCTGGTCCGTGAGGCGGTGCAGCTCCTGCGGTCGGCGCCGGACTCCGACCTCGGTGCCGTCGGGCGCATCCGGACCATCCTCGTCGATGACGCACAGGAGCTGACCCTCGGCGGCGTGCAGCTCGTCGAGGCCTGTCGCGAGCGGGGGATGGCCGTGCTCGCCTTCGGCGACCCGGACACGTCCACGGGGGCGTTCCGCGGCGCGCGACCCGAGAACTTCGCGCGCCTCGTGCGTGCCCTCGGCGACATCCACGTCCTCCGCGGGGCCCACCGGCTGGCGCCGGCCATCGGGGACGTCGTGCGCACCCTCACCCAGCACATCGGCGCCGCCGGAGTCGTCGCGCACCGGATCCCGCCCCGTGACCCCGCCGATCCGGACGAAACCCCGGCGGTCCGGTGCATCACGGTGTCGTCGGCCGCGGAGGAGTTCGACTACATCGCACGCGCCCTGCGCGAGCGCCACGTTCATGACGACGTCGAGTGGTCGCAATGCGCCGTGATCGCCCACGACACCCGTCAGGTGGCGGCGCTGCAGACCGAGCTGTCGGCGCGGGAGGTGCCGGCGCGGGCGACCGGAGCCGGCGCCGCACCGGCACAGGTGCGACCGGTGCGCGACCTGCTGACGGTCGTCGAACTCGCGTCGCGTGCGCCCGCAGACCGTGAGCCGGGGGAGCTGACCGATGCGCTTCTGGGCATCGTCGGCGGGCTCGACCCCATCCAGCTGCGCCGGCTCCGCACCGCACTGCGCCATGCCGAACTCGGTGCCGGCGGTTCGCGGTCGGCCCGCGAGCTGATGGCGTCCGCGTTCGCGCATCCCGTCGAGTTCGAGTTGCTGCGCACGCGGGAGGGCGCGCGGGCCGCCCGCCTGGCCAAGACACTCGCGACGCTTCGCGAGCAGCTGGGCGAGGAGGCATCCGCTCACGAACTCCTGTGGACCGCATGGCAGGGCGCGGGCGTCGCAGGTGCCTGGCAGCAGGCATCCCGGTCGGCCGGGCCCGTGGGTGTGCAGGCGGGCCGCGACCTCGACGCCGTGGTCGCCCTGTTCCAGTCCGCCAAGCGGTTCGGCGAGCGGCGCCCCGACGAGGACCCGCTCGTGTACGTGCGCGGGATGCTCGACAGCTCGGTCGCCGACGACAGGTTCGACACCAGTGCCTCCGTGCGCGGGGTCGCCGTGCTGACCCCCGCCCAGGCGGTCGGGTGCGAGTTCGACACGGTCGTGATCGCCGGCCTCCAGGACGGCGTGTGGCCGAACACCCGATTGCGCGGCGGTCTGCTGCAAGCGTGGCGGCTGGCGGAGACGCGTGCCGACCCGACCGGGACGGGCGCCGCGGTGATCGACCGGAGGCGGGAGGCGCTGCACGACGAGCTCCGGCTGCTCGTCCGCGCGGTGTCGCGTGCGTCGCACCGCGTTCTGGTCACGGCCGTCGACGACGACGACACGGGCCCGAGCCCCCTTTTCGAATTGCTGCCCGAGGCGGAACACGGCGAGGTGTCGCACCCGCTGTCGCTGCGCGGTCTGGTCGCCATGCACCGCCGCACGCTCACCACCGGCTCGGGCGAGCCCGAGCACGCCGCCGCGCAGCTTGCGCTCCTCGCCGACGCGCGGGTGGCGGGCGCAGATCCGGATGAGTGGTACGGCATCCTTCCGCCGACGACGCGGGCGAGCCTCCGCGACCTCGACGAAGAGGATGTCCGTGTGTCGCCGTCCAAGCTCGATCAGCTCGCGACCTGTCAGCTCGACTGGGTGATCCGCGACCTCGGAGCCGATCTCGGAGGCGTCACGGCGGGGGTCGGCATCCTGATCCACGAGGCCTTCGAGCACGCGTCCCTCGCGACTCAGCTGCCGGCGGAAGACGACCTGTGGCGACGCGTGGATGCCCGGTGGGGCGAACTGGAGTTCGACGCCGCCTGGGTGGGGCGCGCCGAGAAGACGCGGGCTCGCGACCTGGTGCACCGGCTCCACCGGTATCTGCGTGATTTCGCCGCGGCGGGCGGGACCGTGCTCGGTGCCGAATCGCAGTTCCAGGTGCCGGTCGCCCTCGCCGAGCCCGGGCATCCGCACGGTGCCGTGCTGAGCGGGACGATCGATCGCGTGGAGCTCACTCGCGACGGCCGCGTGGAGATCGTCGACCTCAAGACCGGTAAGTCCGAAGGGCAGACCGATGCCGCCGTCGCGGGCAACGCGCAGCTCGCGGCCTACCAGCTCGCCTACGACGCCGGTGCGATCCCCGGCGCCCCGCCGGGGGTCCCGGGCGGAGCGAAACTCCTCGTGGTGCGCCCGAAGGCGGCGACCAAGCCGTACGTCACGCCCCGCCAGCCCCCGTTCGACGAGCCGACCAAGGAGGCCTTCATCGCACGCGTCCGCGAGGCAGCCGACATCATGCGCGGCACCGAGTTCCTGGCACCCTACGAAGAGCACTGCCGGGCCGACCACAGCTACGGGATGTGCCGCATCCACACGGTGGGGGCGGTGAGTCGCGCATGACGGACGCCGTGTTGCCGCGGACGGCGCTGATCGCGCCGGAGGTCATCGCGGCCGCGCTCGGGCAGCCGTCCCCCACGTCGGAGCAGTCCGCCGTGATCGCGGCGCCGCTGGGCCCGGCCCTGGTGGTGGCCGGAGCCGGCAGCGGCAAGACCGAGACCATGGCCGGGCGGGTCGTCTGGCTCATCGCCAACCGGCTCGTGGAACGCGACGAGGTGCTCGGGCTGACCTTCACCCGCAAGGCGGCGGGGGAACTGGCGGAACGGCTGCAGAGGAGGCTCGCGCGCTGGAGCCAACTGGAGCGGCGCGGGCTCGTGCCGCACCTGGCCCGCCTCCACGACGAGGGCCGCCTCGCGGAGCTCGCCGAGGCCTCGGCATCCGAGGCCGAACGCGCCGCCGTGCTCGACCGGCTCGCCACAGCCGTCGAGGCGGAGCCCGCGGCGTCCGATCCCGATTCCCTCCTGCGTCGGCCGACCGTCATGACCTACAACAGCTTCGCGGACGGCATCGTGCGCGAGAACGCCGTGCGGATCGGTCGTGACGCCGAATCCGCGGTGCTGTCCGAGTCGGCGGCCTGGTTGCTCATGCGCCGGGTGGTCTTCGCGTCGGACGACCCGCGGCTCGAGGAACGGCCGAACGCCCTCAGCACGATCATCGACGCGGCGCTGCGGATCGCGCGCGACGGGGTCGACAACCTGTGCGACTTCGACGCGCTGGAACGGTTCCCGCTCGAATTCGCGCGGGTGCGCGAGATCCCCTCGACGTCCGCGCGCACGACGGTCTATGCGGACATCGCGCGGGGCGCCGACGCGGTGGACGGACTGATGGTCCTGACCGCCCTTGCCCGCGAATACGATGCGCACAAGCGCCGACTCGGTGTCATCGACTTCACCGATCAGGTCGCGGGCGCCATCGAGATCGTGCGCTCGCATCCCTCCGTCGCCGAGGAGATCCGCCAGCAGTATCGCGTCGTGCTCCTGGACGAATACCAGGACACCTCGGTGGTGCAGACCAGCCTGCTCGCCGCCTTGTTCGCCGATACCGCGGTGATGGCCGTCGGGGATCCGCATCAGGCGATCTACGGCTGGCGAGGGGCGAGCGCCGGGAACCTCGGCGACTTCGCCGGCGCATTCTGCGCCGACCCCGATGATTGCCGGCAGTACAGCCTGCTCACCAGCTGGCGCAACAGCAGGCTCGTTCTCACCGCGGCGAACGCCGTGCTCGCGCCCCTCGACCCGCCGGTCCCGGTCGGAGAGCTCCGCCCCCGGCCCGGTGCGGGGGACGGTGTCGTCGACATCGCGTCGTGCGCGGACCTCGACGAGGAGGCCGCCGCGGTGGCGGACTGGTTCGCGCACGTGCGCGCCGAGCGCGCATCGGCCGGACGCTCGACCACCGGTGCGGTGCTGTTCCGGAACAAGAAGCACATGGTCCGGTTCGGCGACGCCCTCGCGGCGCGGGGCGTGCCGCATCGGATCCTGGGTCTGGGCGGTCTGCTCTCCACGCCCGAGGTCGTCGACGTCGTGAGCGCGCTGCGGGTCATCAGCGATCCCTCGGCGGGGTCCGCCCTGATCCGCCTGCTGGCAGGCCCCCGGTGGGCGATCGGACTCGCCGACCTGCGCCAGCTCGAGAAGCTGTCGCGGCGCATCGCCGCGCACGACAGCACCGGGCGACAACTCGATCCGGACATCGCCGAGCGCGTCCGCACGTCCGCGGATGCCGACCGGGGCTCCCTCATCGACGCTCTCGACTTCATGCTGCGCCGCGACGACGCCCACGCCTGGCTGCGCGGCTTCACCGCGGCCGCCCGGGAACGGCTGCGGGACGCAGCGGCCGTCTTCGCAGCGCTGCGGCAGGCCGCCGGGCTTCCGATCGCCGATCTCGTGCGCCTGGTCGAGCAGGAGCTCCGCCTCGACATCGAGCTGGCCGCCAACGAAGCGCGTGGCCCGGCGCGCACGGCGGGGGCTCAGCTTCGCGCGTTCGTCGACGAGGTGCACGCCTTCCTCGCCGCCGACGATTCCGGTTCGCTGTCGAGCCTGCTCGCGTGGCTCGACCACGCCGAGCAGCTGGATGAGTTCGCCCCGCGCACCGAGCCCCCCGAAGACGACGTCGTCCAGCTGCTCACGATCCACGGCTCGAAGGGGCTCGAATGGGATGCCGTCGCGGTCGTGCGCATGGTCGAAGACGAGCTGCCCACCGGCGCCAAGGGCAAGAGCGGCTGGCTGTCGTTCGGCGTCCTGCCGACCGTGTTCCGCGGCGACTCGGCGTGGCTGCCCGAGTTCGCCTGGCGGGACGCCCAGACCCAGCAGGAACTGAAGGCCGCGCTCGACCGGTATCAGGAGGAGAATCGCGCCAAGCAGCTCGACGAGGAGCGACGACTCGCCTACGTCGCGGTCACGCGGGCGCGAGATCACCTCCTGCTGAGCGCCTCGCCGTGGTCGGGCACGACCCGGCCGCGGGCCACCAGCCGGTTCCTGCAGGAGGTCGCGGACGCCCTCGGGACCCCTCGGGAGGACGCGGAGACGGGCGAGAACCCGTACGACGGCGAGCGGCGCACCCTCACCTGGCCGCTGGACCCCCTGGGCGTGCGTCGCCCCGCGGTCGTCGCGGCGGCCGCCCGGGCGCAGGACGCGCTGACTGCGCCGCGCGTTTCCGCCGACGACGACCTCGCCCTCCTGCTCGCCGAGCGGGAGGCGCGCAAAGCGGCGGCATCCGGGTCCGCACCCGTGCGCATTCCGGCATCCCGCTACAAGGACTTCGTCACGGACTACGAGGGGACCATCGCCGCCATCGAGCGCCCGATGCCCGAGCGGCCGTACCGCGAGACTCGCCTGGGAACCCTCTTCCATGCGTGGGTGGAACAGCGATCCGGCATGGTCGGCTCCTCCGCCACCCTCGACGAGGCACTCTGGGAGCAGGACGACGAGCTGTTCGCACCCGAGAACGGAGTCGCCTCCCGGCCCGGCACGTCAGCCGAGGCGCGCACGGACACCGGCGGGGAGCACGACGCGCTGCGGCGACTCCAGGCGGCCTTCGAGAAGTCCGAGTGGGCTTCGCTCAAGCCCCTCGAAGTGGAGACCGAGATCGACTTCCGGTTCGAAGGCGTCGGCGGTGGCGCGCATGTGGCGATCTGCAAGCTCGACGCCGTCTACCGCCGCGGCGACCGGATCGAGATCGTGGACTGGAAGACCGGCGCACCGCCGTCGAGTGCGTCCGATCGCGAGGCGCGGCTCCTCCAGCTGCAGCTGTATCGACGGGCGTACCACGCCAAGCACGGCGTTCCGCTCGACCAGATCGACGTCGCGCTGTACTACGTCGCGCACGATCTCGTCATCCGGGACTGATCCGTCCGGGGCCGCGCGGCTCAGCGGTTGTCGGCCGCGCGCTCGTCGGCTTCGGAGGCGTCCTGACGGATCCATTCGCCCATGTCGACCGGGACCGTCGCGCCGCCGTCGGCCTGCTCGTCGAGCGCGATGGCACCGGTCTCGTCGAAAGAATCGGTCTGCTGATCGTGACCGCGGCCGGCGTCGGACTCCTCGAAGGCGCCGAGCTCGTCGGGGTCGTAGGCGTCGGTCTGCATCGACGTGTCCGCCGCCAGGCGCACCTCGGGCACGCGTCCGGCGCGAGCGAGCGCATCGTCGATCTCGATCGACTGGGTGCGCGTGAGGTCGTCGTCCTGCACGCTGTCGGCGAGGGCGGTGAGCAGACCGACCGCGTCGGCCACGATCTCGTCGCTTCCGATGTCGTCGCCGTGGACGAGCCACTTCGCGAACTCGAGCTCGGCGTACAGCCGGGCGCGGCCGTGGATGCCGGCATCCGGGGCACGCACGCTCGCCTGCGTGTACGCGTCGAAGACGTCCAGTGCGGCCGTGGGAGCCGACGACAGCCACTGCAGGTCGAGAGCGGGGTCGCCGACGGCCAGGCCGTGCCAATCGAGGATGCCGGTGACCCGCGGCTCCCCGTCGCTGTCCTCCAGCAGGAAAGCGTCGGACGACGCTCCGCCCAGGATGACGGTGGACTCGAAGCGCCACAGGTGGTCGGCAGCGGCGGCGTGACTCCAGCGCGACAGCAGGGACACCGGGATCCGATGCAGTGCGGCGACCCGATCGAGCAGGCGCGACACGGACTGGCGCACCTGCTCGGGCGACTGGACCGTGAGGCCGTCGCCGGAGACGACGGATGCGGGCAGGGCGTGCACCGCCGCGAGCGCCTGGCCGATCGCGGTGGCCACCCCCCGGCCGGCGGGGACCTCGGCGGCATCCACGCGGTATCCGGCGACGAAGTCGGTCACGGCCGCGAATCGGCCGTCGACCGTGGTCTCGCCGATCATTCGCGGGGCGGTCATCCGGAGCTGGCCGAGCACGCCCGGAGTCAGCGCCCGCAGCGCGACCGCTTGATCACGCAGCTCCTTCTCGGCGGTGTCGTCGGCAGGAACCCGCACGACCAGGAGGCGATCGTCGTCGAGACGCACGACGGCACTGTCGAACCGGCCGCCCGCGCCCTCCGTCAGCTCAGAGACCCCCACGACGACGGCCTCCGGAAGAGCCGATGTCACCGACGCGGCTAGAGTGAGAGGTGAGCGTGCCATGCCCCCAGGGTAGGTCGGGCGCGAACACCGAGCAGAGCGCCACGCCCGCGACGGAGGTTTCGATGACGGCACAGCAGAGCCCGCAGACGGAGGCGCAGCCCCGGTTCGATCGGGCCGCGCACGAGCGTTCTCGACCGGACCTGCTCGAAGAGGTGCTGGCGAACTCCTCGACGCAGGTTCTGGTGATCCACCGCGACGGCGCGCCGCTGGACGGGGACCGGCTGCACCTGCGCAGGCTCTCCGCACTGCCGCGACTCCCGCATGCACCGGAGTTCGCCTTCCTCGGCCGAGTCGGGGCGGCAGCGGTGGTCGCCGCCGTCTACCCGGTCGAAGCCGAGCTGGACTCGCTCGCCGACGGCGCCGCGTGGGCGACGGTGCGCACGCACGGAGCGACGCTCGACGCGTCCGACGCCGAATTGCTCGTGACAGCCGTCTCGCTGGGTGCGTGGCTGCTCGATTCGGCCTTCTGCCCGCGCTGCGGCGCACGGACGGAGGTCGTCCAGGCGGGGTGGGCGCGGCACTGCGGCAACTGCGGACGCGAGCACTTCCCGCGCACCGATCCGGCCGTCATCATGACCGTGACCAGTGCGGAGGACCCCGACCTGCTGCTGCTCGGATCGAACGCGCTGTGGGGTCCGCCGCGGTACTCGTGCTTCGCGGGATTCGTGGAGGCGGGCGAGTCGCTGGAGTCGGCGGTTCGCCGAGAGCTCGCCGAAGAAGCGGGCGTGGAGATCGTCGACGAGCACTACCGGTGGTCGCAGGCCTGGCCGTACCCCCGGTCGCTGATGCTGGGGTTCGAGGCGCGTGCGGCATCCGGCTCGGTCGCGCGACCCGACGGGGACGAAATCGTCGACGTGCGCTGGTTCACGCGACGCGAGATCGCCGACGCGCTCGAGCGCGGCACGACGTGGGATGCCTCCGAGCCGCCGGCCGATCCCGAGGCTCTGCAGCTGCCCGGCCCGGCCTCCATCGCCTACCGCCTCATCGCGGACTGGTGCCGACGCGGATGAGCGGGTCGGCACTGGACGGACTGGACGACGCCCAGCGGGAGGCCGCGTCTGCGCTGCGCGGGCCGGTGTGCGTGCTCGCGGGTGCCGGGACCGGCAAGACCCGGGTGATCACCCACCGCATCGCCCACGGGGTCGAAACCGGCGCGTACACGCCGAATCGCGTCATGGCGGTCACCTTCACGAGCAAGGCGGCGGGGGAGATGCGCGGACGGCTGCACCGTCTCGGCGTGCCGGGGGTGGCGGCCCGCACCTTCCACGCGGCGGCGCTGTCTCAGCTGAACTTCTTCTGGCCGACGGTGGCCAAGGACTCCGCCCCCGGCATCGTCGACAACAAGGTGAAGCTGCTCGCGCACGCCGCCGATTCCATCGGCCTGGACCTCGACCGCCCGACGCTGCGCGACGTGGCGGCCGACATCGAATGGCGCAAGGTCACGCTCCGATCTCTGGATGCGTACGCCCATGCGCGCCCCGGCGGCATCGGCGGCCTTCCCGTGGAACGCGTCGTGGCGCTGCAGCGCGCGTATGAAGCGCTGAAGGACGAGCGACGCCAGCTCGACTTCGAGGACGTGCTCCTCGCGTGCGCCGGCATGCTCGAGGCGGAGCCGCGCGTCGCGGCCGCGGTGCGCGAGCAGTACCGGCATTTCACGGTCGACGAGTACCAGGACGTCTCGCCGCTGCAGAACCGCCTGCTCGACCTGTGGCTCGGCGATCGCCGCGACCTCTGCGTGGTGGGCGACGCGAGCCAGACCATCTACTCGTTCACCGGCGCGGACGCCTCGTTCCTGCTCGACTTCGAACGGCGTCACCCGGATGCCCGCGTCGTGCGCCTGGAGCGCAGCTATCGATCGGCGCCGACCGTGCTGGCCGTCGCGAACGAGCTCATGCGCGGCCGCCCCGGTGCCCTCCGCCTGACGCCGGCCCGCCCACAGGCGGAGGAGGCGGTTCCGCCGCGTCCGTCCGTCACCGCGTACCTGGACGACGAGCTCGAGGCCCGCGGTGTGGCGCAGGCGGTCGCGACGCAGCTGAAGTCGGGAGCCGACCCCCGCCAGATCGCCGTGCTGTACCGTACGCACGCCCAGTCGCTGGCCCTCGTCGAGGCCCTGAGCGCCAAGCACGTCGCCACCACGGTGCTCGGCGGTCGCCGGTTCTTCGACATCCCGGAGGTCCGTCAGGCCGTGATGGCCATCCGTGCGGCGGCCGTCGCCCCGACGACCGGCTCGCTGGTGCTCAGCGTGCGCGACGTGCTGCGAGGGCTCGGTCTCACGGACGCCCCGCCGCCCGCCGGCGGGGCGCTGCGGGAGGCCTGGGAGGCGCGGGCCGCCCTCCTGAGGCTGGCGGAGGAGTCGCCGGAGGACATGACGCTGCGGGCATTCGGCGATGAGCTGCAGCGGCGTGCCAAGGATCAGCACGAGCCGACGGTGAGAACCGTCACGCTGGCGACCCTGCACGCGGCGAAGGGGCTCGAGTGGGACCACGTGCACCTCGTCGGAATGGCCGAGGGCCTTCTGCCGATCTCCTACGCGACGACTTTCGAGCAGGTCGACGAGGAGCGCCGCCTCGCGTACGTCGGCATCACGCGCGCCGCGCGGACGCTCTCCATGTCGTGGGCGCGAGGCGGCGGTCGGCAGGAGCGGCTGCCGTCGCGCTTTCTGCGAGAGATCGGCACGAGCACCGTGGATGAGGTGAACATGCGGCGATCGACCGCCGGTGTTCGTCGGCCTCCAGCGTCACCACCTGCACGTCGTTCGCCGGTGCGGTGAGCATGCGGGCGCAGGTGAGGGCCGCCTCGGCGACGAGCGCCGGGCCGGAGGTCGGCGCCGCGCACTGAACGAGCTGGGATGCCAGCGCCGGCCAGGCGGGATCGTCGCCGTGCACGTTCGTCTGCGCGCAGATCGCACAAGCGGTGACGCCGGGGCGGACGAGCGGACCGATGCGGATGGTCCGGCCGGCCATCACCACGGGGAGGTGCAGGATGTCGTCTCTCAGCAGCCGGCCGGCGACGACCGGATCGACGAGGAACGGCGACAGCACCACGACCACGTCGCCGCACCGACCCGGAAGCGCGGAGCCGTCCGCGGGCAATGGGCGATGGGCTGTTCCGATCGCGTCGAGGGTGCCGGTGAACGCGGCGGCGTCGGACGGCGCGATGGAGGCGGCGATCTCCAGGACGATGGACGGCGGCGGCGTCGTCGGCGGCGTGCTCGCAAGGGCGGGGCGCAGCCGCTCGAGGAAGAGCTCCGCCTCACCATCGGCCGCCCCGAAGGCGGCCGCGACGGGAATCCACGCCGCCTCGTCCAGTCCGCGCCCCAGCTCGGCGATCATGCGCTCCTGCCAGGGGAGCGGCGACTCGATCCGGGCCACCGCGGGGACGCCGAACTGCATCAGGTCGGGCGTCCGCCAGAGGGGAGGGGTTGCCGGGTCGAGTCGGAGCATCCTCCGATTGTGCGCGGTGCGCGCCGCCGCCGTGGAGTTATCCACAGCAGCGGCGGCGCGGCGTCAGACCGGCCGGGGACCCTCCGGGCTTTCCGGCTCCTCGCCGGGTTCTTCGCCGGATGACGCCCCGCCGCCCGACGCGCCGCCGCCCAGGGCGTCACGCAGCAGGGCGTCGATCGCCTCGTCCATCTCGTCGCGCAGCGGCGCGCCCTCGGCGTGCGCCCGCATGCGCGCGATGAGAGCCGCCGGATCGTCGATGTCCTCCGCCGTCGGCATCAGATCGGGGTAGTCCCACAGGGCGTCGCGGCCGGCGATGCCGACGGCGTCGGTGACCGCGCGCCACATCGCGGCGGCCTCACGGATGCGACGCGGTCGCAACTCGAGACCGACCAGGGTTCCCAGCGCATGCTCACCGGGTCCGCCGACGGCACGGCGGCGCCGCACCACCTCGGCGATCCGGTCGGACGACGGAATGCGCGCGGTCGCGTCGGCGGTCACCACGTCGACCCAGCCCTCGATGGTCGCCAGCAGGTTCTCGAGGCGCGCGAGGGCCGCGGTCTGGGACTCGGTGCGCTCGGGCAGGAGCGCGCCGTTCTCGATGGCCTCGCGGAATTCGTCGGGGGCGTTCGGATCGAATCGGCTCGCCATGTCCTCGATCGCGCCCATGTCGATCTCCACGCCGCGGGCGAAGTCGGTCACCTGGGCGATGACGTGGAGGCGAAGCCACTTCGCGTGCCGGAACAGACGCGCATGGGCGAGTTCGCGGGTCGCGAGGTACAGGTCGAGCTGGTCCTGGGGGATCTCGAGGTCGCGGCCGAAGTCGGCCGCGTTGAGGGGCAGGATCACCGCGCGTCCGGCCGGCATCACGGGGATGCCGACGTCGCCGCCGCTGAGCACCTCCTTGGAGAGCTCGCCGACGACGTGCCCGAGCTGACCCGCGAACAGCGAGCCGCCGATGGCGCGCATGATGCGGCCTGCGCCCTGCAGCATGTCGCGCATCTCTTCGGGCGCCTGCTCGCCGATCGCCCGGGTCAGGGCGTCCGCGATGCTCGTCGCGACGGGCTCTGCCAGTTCCTGCCAGACGGGCATGGTCGCCTCGACCCACGCACCGCGGGTGATCGTCTCGGGTGCGGTGGCCAGTTCGGAGATCGTGGTGGA
Source organism: Microbacterium mangrovi (assembly GCF_000802305.1). Classification (GTDB taxonomy): domain Bacteria; phylum Actinomycetota; class Actinomycetes; order Actinomycetales; family Microbacteriaceae; genus Microbacterium; species Microbacterium mangrovi. The sequence goes on from NZ_JTDK01000010.1 coordinate 138,792, forward strand.
TTCGCTCAGCCACAGCGTCGCGAGCGTGAACGCCTGCTCGAACCCGCCGCGCTGGACGGACGACACGCTGCGGTCGCTCTGGTTCGCAAGGTGCAGTGCGGCCCGCTTGGCCGCCTGCCAGTCGATGCCCGATTCGTCGGTGTTACGCATCGTCTCCTGCAGCTGCCGCATGGCCGCCTGCATCATGGCCGGGTCGACGCCCATGCGCTTGAGCTCCTCGAGCTGCTCGGGATCGATCGTGCTCGGATCGAACGAGCCGCCGAACAGCTGCCGCAGCATGTCTTCGAATTCGCGGTCGTCTCCGCGGTCGTCTTCGTCGGCCACGTCTGCCGCCTTTCCGCAATGGTGAGGTCCTGCATCTACGCTAGTCGCACGGATCGCTCCGGCAGCGGGGTGCGCGTCGACTGCTGTACGCCGCTCGCGAACGGGGCCGGAGGGAAGGGCTGCCTGTGGCGCTGTTCGACGAGAACGTGACGATCACCCCGGCGCCGAAGCCACCGCGCACCCGGCGCACGGTGATCGGCATCTGGGCGCTCGTGGTCGCCCTGGTGGCGATCCTGGTGATGTCGTTCCTGCCGACGGGGTACGTGATCCAGAAGCCGGGACCGGTGTTCAACACCCTCGGCACGACGACGGACGCGTCCGGCAAGGAGGTCCCGCTGATCTCGATCAAGGGCGCCGAGACCTATCCGACCGCCGGCACGCTGGACCTCCTGACGGTGCAGGTGGCGGGGACTCCCGAGCGCACGCCGAATTGGCTCGAGCTCGCGTCGGCGTGGTTCCAGCCCTCTCAGGCGGTCGTTCCGATCGACTCCGTCTACCCGCCCAACGTCTCCAGCAAGCAGCTGAACGAGGCGAACTCCGCCATGATGGTCGACTCGCAGAAGGAGGCCACGGCGGCGGCCCTGACCCACCTCGGCTACGACGTGCACCCGACTCTCCAGGTGTACTCGCTGACGCCGGAGTCGGCATCCGCGGGGGTCCTCAAACCCGGCGATCTCATCCTCGCCGCGAACGGCACGACCGTGACCGATGCCGACGCCCTCCGCTCCATCGTCGCGAAGTCCGCCGGCAAGTCCGTGAAGCTCACGATCCGCCGCGACGGCAAGACGCAGGACGTCAGTGTGACGCCGAAGCAGCAGACCGTGGACGGGAAGACCGTGTGGCTGATCGGCGTGACGCTGACCACCTCCTACGACTTCCCGATCGACGTCACCATCCAGCTCAACAACGTGGGCGGGCCGTCCGCCGGGATGATGTTCGCCCTCGGCATCGTCGACGACCTGACCCCGGGCAAGCTGAACGGCGGCAGGAACGTCGCCGGCACCGGCACCATCACCGCCGACGGGACCGTCGGCCCGATCGGCGGCATCCGCCAGAAGCTGTACGGCGCGCTGGATGCCGGCGCGTCCTACTTCCTGGCGCCCGCGTCGAACTGCGACGAGGTCGTCGGACACGTGCCGTCGGGGCTGCGCGTGTTCTCGGTGAAGACCCTCGACGATTCCCTCAAGGCGCTGTCCGCCATCAGCGACGGCGGGAACCTCGCTAGTCTGCCGACCTGTACGGCCAAGTAGCGTCGTCTTCGGATTCGGCGGGCCAGGTCGGGCGTGTCGTGCGTCGAACCTAGGATGGGAGGGTGACTTCGTCCCCAGCGCCGACGCCCGCCCCGCCCCGACGTTCACGCCGCGTGGTCGCGATCACCCTCGTGGTGCTCGCCGCGCTGGTGGTGGCGTTCTTCCTCTTCGCGAATCTCTACGCGGACTGGCTCTGGTACAGCCAGCTCGGCTACTCCCGTGTGCTCGGCACGCAGTGGGGCGCCAAGGTGGTGATGTTCGCCATCGGATTCCTCGGCATGGCCGTGCCGCTGTGGCTGGTGATCCAGCTGGCCTACCGGCTCCGTCCGGTCTACGCGCGGCTGAGTTTCCAGCTCAGCCGCTATCAGGAGGTCGTCGAGCCGCTGCGCCGCCTGGCGATGTGGGGCATCCCGATCTTCTTCGGGTTCTTCGCGGGCTTCGCGGCATCCACCCAGTGGCAGACGACCGCGCTGTGGCTCAACGGAGTGTCCACCACCACGACGGATCCCCAGTTCCACCTGGACACCGGGTTCTACCTCTTCGCGCTGCCGTTCTACAGTTCGCTGCTCGGATACCTGTCCGCCGTCGTGCTGGTGTGCCTCCTCGTCAGCGCGGTCGTGTCGTACCTGTACGGATCGGTGCGCATCGGCCAGCGTGAGCTGCGCATCTCGCGGGCCGCACGCATCCAGCTCGCGGTGCTGGCCTCGCTCTACCTGCTGCTGCAGGGACTCAGCCTCTGGCTCGACCGGTACAAGACCATGGTCGAACCCGCCGACCGCATCACCGGCCCCGGCTACACCGAGGTGAACGCCGTCATCCCCGGAAAGACGATCCTCGCGATCGCGGCGATCATCGTCGCCATCCTGTTCATCGTCACCGCGATCATCGGGCGCTGGCGCTATCCGCTGATCGCGACGGCGCTGCTGGTCGTGTCCGGTCTCGTCGTCGGAATGATCTACCCGTGGATCGTCAACGTCGTCCAGGTCAAGCCCAACCAGCTGAGCCTCGAATCGCCCTACTATCAGCGCAACATCGATGCGACGCAGGCGGCGTACGGCGTGGGTGAACTCTCCACGACGCCGTTCGAGGCGAAGCTCACCGCGAAGGCGGGGCAGCTGAAGTCGGACGCCGGCACCACCAGCCAGATCCGCATCATGGACCCGGCCATCGTCAGCCCCACCGTGCAGCAGCTGCAGCAGTACCGGTCGTACTACCAGTTCAAGAACCCGCTCGATGTCGATCGCTACAACGTGAACGGAACGACGCAGGATGCCGTCTCCTCGGTGCGTGAACTGAACCTCGACGCCCTCGGCAACGCCGCGTCGTGGCAGAACACGACGATGATCTACACGCACGGCTACGGTCTCGTGGTCGCCAAGGGCAACCAGCGCACCGACGACGGCAAGCCCGTCTTCATGGAGAGCGGCATCCCCACGTCGGGAACGCTGACCACGGAAGACAAGTACGAGCCGCGCATCTACTTCGGTGAGAACTCGCCGGAGTATTCGATCGTCGGCGCGCCCAAGGGCACGAGCCCGATCGAACTCGACTATCCGTCCGGCTCGGGCGGGTCGTCGGAGACGAAGACCACCTTCAGTGGCAACGGCGGTCCGAACATCGGCAACTGGTTCAACCGCCTCATCTACGCGCTGAAGTTCCAGTCCGAGCAGATCCTCTTCTCGGACGCCATCAACCCGGACTCGCAGATCCTCTACGACCGCGATCCCACGACGCGCGTCCAGAAGGCGGCGCCGTACCTGACGCTCGACAGCGACCCGTATCCGAGCGTCGTGGACGGCCGCATCGTGTGGATCGTCGACGGCTACACGACCAGCGCGCAGTACCCGTACTCGTCGACGGTGAGTCTGTCCTCGGCCATCGCCGACTCCTCGAACCCCGCGCCGCGCTACTCGCTGGACAACATCAACTACATCCGCAACTCGGTCAAGGCCACCGTGGATGCGTACTCCGGCAAGGTGACCCTCTACGCGTGGGATGACCAGGACCCGATCCTCAAGACGTGGCAGAAGGTCTACCCGAGCACGGTCAAGCCGATCAGCAAGATGTCGGCTCAGCTGATGAGCCACGTGCGTTACCCGACCGACCTGTTCAAGGTGCAGCGCGCGATGCTGGGCGTCTACCACGTCGACGACGCCCAGTCGTTCTACCAGAGCGACAACCGCTGGGTGACGCCCAACGACCCGCAGGACCCGTCGAAATTCCAGCCGCCGTACTATCAGATCCTGAAGATGCCGGGTCAGTCGTCGGCGGAGTACTCGATGTTCACGTCGTTCATTCCGCAGTCGAACGCCTCGACCACGACGCGCAACGTGTTGATGGGCTATCTGGCGGTCGACTCCAACGCGGGAAGCACCGCGGGCAAGGTGAATTCCGGCTACGGCCAGCTGCGGATGCTGGAGATCTCGGCCGACACCCCGGTGCCGGGCCCCGGCCAGGTGCAGAACACCTTCGATGCCCAGCCGAACGTCTCCGCCTTCATCAACATCCTGAAGCAGGGTGACTCCCAGGTGCTCAAGGGCAACCTGCTCACCCTTCCGGTCGGCGGCGGCCTGCTGTACGTCCAGCCGGTGTTCGTGCAGTCGTCGGGTGCGACGAAGCTGCCGACGCTGCAGAAGGTGCTGGTCACGTTCGGCAACAAGGTGGCGTTCTCCGACACGTTGTCCGAGGCGCTCGACACCCTGTTCGGCGGCAACTCGGGTGCGAACACCGGCGATCAGGGCGTGACGCCCACGTCGTCGCCGAGCCCCTCGTCATCGGGCTCCACCGGCGGTGGCAACACCGGCACCAGCAACAGCACGGCCTTCCAGGCGATCCTGCAGGATGCGAACCAGGCGATCGCCGATCGTGAGGCCGCGCTGAAGAAGGGCGACTGGGCGGCGTACGGTGCAGCGGACGCACGTCTGACCTCCGACATCCAGCAGCTGATGGTTCTGGAAGCGCAGCAGTCCGGCAAGTGAACGGAGCACCCCGCGGCGTGTGTTAGGCTATTAAACGTGCCGCGGGGTGGAGCAGCTCGGTAGCTCGCTGGGCTCATAACCCAGAGGTCGCAGGTTCAAATCCTGTCCCCGCAACAAAAGAAAGGCCCGGAATCCTCAAGGATTCCGGGCCTTTCGCTTTGCCGGGCGCCGAGCGGTGCCGGGCCGGCACGGCACTGACAGGATGGAACCGTGACAGACATCTCCGCATCCGGTTCCGTCGGCGTCGCCGTTGCGCAGTTCGCGCCCGGCGACGATGAGGATGCCAACCTCGCCGCGATCGGCGCACTCGCCGGCACCGCCGCGGCGCGAGGCGCACGCGTCGTGGTGCTGCCCGAATACTCGAGCTGGTTCCGCGACCCGATCGACGCCGGCCTGCACGAGCACGCCCAGCCCCTCGACGGGAAGTTCGCCCGGGCTCTCGCGGACATCGCGGCCGGTCACGGCGTGGTCCTCGTCGCCGGGATGGCCGAGATCGTCGCCGACTCCGCGCGCGTTCGCAACACCGTCATCGCGGTGGATGCCGCCGGCATCCGCGCCGTCTATCGCAAGCTGCACCTCTACGATGCGTTCGGGCAGAGGGAGTCGGACTGGATCGAACCGGGTGCGATCGAGACGCCGCAGACCTTCGAGGTGGACGGCCTGCGCTTCGGCATCATGACCTGCTACGACCTCCGGTTCCCGGAGGTCACGAGGCGGATCGTGGATGCCGGCGCCGACGTCGTCCTGGTGCCGTCCGAATGGGTCCGCGGCCCGGTGAAGGAACACCACTGGTCGACACTTCTGCAGGCGCGCGCCATCGAGAACACGGTCTTCGTCGCGGCGGCCGATCACACCCCGCCGGTGGGGGTCGGCCACGCGATGGTCGTCGATCCGCAGGGGGTCACGCGGGCCGAGCTCGGAACCCGGGCGGATGTCGCCGTGGCATTCCTGGACCCCGCCGAGGTGGCCGAGGTTCGTCGGGTGAACCCCGTGCTGGCCGTGCGGCGGTTCGGAGTCGTGCCGCGCTGACGCGGGTCAGGGGCGCGCGAGCCCGGCGAGCCGTGCCGCCGCATCCTGCAGCACCTCGATGCGCTTGCACGCGGCGAACCGCACCAGGGTGGCGTACTCACCCCGGTGCTCGGGCGTCACGAAGGCGGTGAGCGGGATCGCGACCACCCCGGCCCGCCCGGGGAGGGAGCGGCAGAACGCGGCCGCCTCGGTCGCTCCGAGCGGCGCGGCATCCGCGACCGTGAAGTACGTGCCGTGCGACGGGATGACGTCGAAGCCGGCACCCCCCAGTCCGGTGGCCAGCACGTCGCTCTTGGCGCGCATCGCCGTCGCGATCTGCACGAAGTACTCGTCGGGGAGGCGGAGCCCGGTCGCGATCGCGGGCTGGAACGGGGCCCCGTTCACGTACGTGAGGAACTGCTTGACGGCGAGGACGGCCTCGATGAGGGGCGCAGGGCCCGAGATCCAGCCGATCTTCCAGCCGGTGGTCGAGAACGTCTTGCCGCCCGACGAGACCGTGAGCGTGCGCTCCCACGCGCCGGGCAGGCTCGCGATCGGCACGTGGTCCGAGTCGAAGCGCAGGTGCTCGTAGACCTCGTCGGTGATGATGAGGGTGTCGTGCCGGTGCGCCAGCGCGACGATCTGCTGCTGGAGCTCGCGCGAGAACACCGCGCCGGTCGGATTGTGCGGATCGTTCACGAGGATGATGCGCGTCCGGTCGGTGACGGCCGCGGTCAGTTCGTCCGGATCCGGAGCGAATCCGGTGGCGGTCCGATGCAGACGCACGCGAACGAGCCGGGCGCCGGCAAGGGCGACGCACGCCGCGTAGGAGTCGTAGAACGGCTCGAAGACGACGACCTCGTCGGCCGGTCCGTCCGTGAGAGCGAGCAGGGCCGCGCTGAGCGCCTCCGTCGCCCCCGCCGTGACGAGCACGTCGCGGTCGGGGTCGGGGGACAGGCCGTACCAGTGCCGCTGGTGGTCGGCGATGGCACGACGCAGCTCGGGGATGCCCCGACCCGGCGGATACTGGTTGACTCCGTCGGCGATGGCGCGTCGCGCCTCCTCGAGGACCGCGGCGGGACCGTCCTCGTCCGGAAAGCCCTGTCCGAGGTTGATTGCACCGGTCCGGGCCGCGAGGGCGCTCATCTCGGCGAAGATGGTAGGGAGGACGTCACCGGCGGTGTCCTGGAGCCCCGCACCGGCTGCGGTCCGCCGCCAGGAACCCGTCACAGAACCAAGATCTCGCACAAGCACACGCTACTCGCATAGTCTCATCCCACTGTCGGCATAAGGTGCACACAGAATCGGCCGCCATGCTGGAATCGCTTGTCAGAAGGAGCACCAATGAGCGACAACCAGGGCAACCGCCCGGAAGACTTCCCGTACGAGGGACACACCCCCGCGCCGGATGCCGACGCCGCTGAGACCGGATTCACGAGCGCGCCCGCGCCGCAGGCCGATCAGCCCACTCTGCCGATCGCACCCCCGACGGCGCCGACCGTTCCCGCATCGGTCGCGGCCCAGCAGTCCGCGCCGACGCAGCCGGTCTCGCCCGCGTACCACGCCGCGCAGCCGCCGGCCTATCCCACGACCGTTCCGCAGACATCCCAGCCCGGGTACCCGGGGCAGGCCTTCGGCGTGCCCGCGCAGCCGCACGCCGGCGGCGCCGGGCAGCCCCCGCACACGCCCGGCCAGCCGCAGTACCGGCACGACGCCGGCGGCGCAGCGCAGAAGAAGTCGAGCGGCACCCGCATCGCGGGGCTCATCGTCGCCGCAGCGGTGGTCGGCGGCGTCGCCGGCCTCGGCGGCGCCTGGGCGGGCAGCAACCTGTGGAGCTCGAACAGCGCCTCCAGCGCTGCTGCCCCGCAGACGATCACGGTCAACGACAAGACGGGCGTGACCAACACCACGGCGATCGCCGCGAAGGTCGTGCCGAGCGTCGTGACCATCAGCGTGTCGTCGGGCAACTCGGGCGGAACCGGGTCCGGCGTCGTCCTGTCCAAGGACGGCTATGTCCTCACGAACACGCACGTCGTCACGCTCGACGGCGCGACGTCGGGCGGCACCGTCTCGGTGACCACCTCTGACGGCCACGTGTACGGCGCGACCGTCGTCGGCACCGACCCGACGTACGACCTCGCCGTCATCAAGCTGAAGAACGCGTCGAACCTGACGCCCATCGCGTGGGGCGATTCGAGCAAGCTGAACGTCGGCGATCAGACCGTCGCGGTCGGTGCCCCGCTCGGACTGTCGAACTCGGTGACGACCGGCATCGTGAGCGCGCTCAACCGCTCGATCGAGATCGCCTCGTCGGCGGCCCCGTCGGGCGGATCCCAGGACAACAGCAACGGCAACGGCGGCCAGAACGGCGACAGCCCGTTCTACTTCGACTTCGGTCAGGGGCAGTCGCCGTCGCAGTCGTCGACGACCATCAAGATCGCCGTGCTGCAGACCGACGCCGCCATCAACCCGGGCAACTCCGGCGGTGCGCTCGTCGACAGCAAGGGCGACCTCATCGGCATCAACGTGGCCATCGCGTCCACCGGGTCGAGCTCGTCGTCGGGCGCGCAGTCCGGCAACATCGGCGTCGGATTCTCGATCCCCTCCGACATCGCCCAGCGCATCGCGAACGATCTCATCAAGGACGGCAAGGCGACCCACGGCCTGCTCGGTGCGACCGTGGCGGATGCCGCCAACGTGAGCGGTGCCACCACCACCGGTGCGTACGTCGAGAAGGTCACTTCCGGCGGCGGCGCCGAGAAGGCGGGTCTGCAGAAGGGCGACGTGATCACGAAGTTCAACGGCGTGCCGGTCACTGACTCGGTCGACCTGACCGCGCAGGTGCGCGCCCTCGCGGGCGGCGCCACCACCGATCTCGTGTACACGCGAGACGGCCAGGCGCACACCGTGAAGGTGACGCTCGGGACGTTCACCGGCTGAGAAGCGCCTCCGGAGAAGGACGCCGCTGCGCGATAGGCTCGCGTGGTGGCGTCCTTCTCATTCGGTGCGGGCAACGCGGCGAAGCTTCTGCGGATCCCGCTCTACGCCGCCGGCAGGCTGCTGACCCTCATCGTCCCCCGCACGCGTGACGAATGGGTCTTCGGGTGCGGCGGCGGCATCGGCGACGGCGCGCTGGCGCTGTGGCGGATCGCCGCGGACGAGGGCGTCGATGCCGTGTGGCTCGTCGAGAACGACCGGGACGCGACCGATGCGCGGGCTCTCGGAATCCCGACGCTGCCGAAGCACTCGGCGGCCGGATTCTGGCGCACCGCCCGAGCGCGAGTGATCGTGATCACGCACGGGTTCGGCGACGTCAACAGATACGCGGTGTCCGGCGGATTCGTCGTGCAGCTGTGGCACGGCATCCCGCTCAAGCGGATCGGCGTCGACTCGCCGGAGACGCTGCGGCCTCCCGGGATCGTTCGCGGCACCTTCCTCGAGGCCCCGGCGCGCTTGCTGCTCGGAATCATGTACCGAGCCGCTTCGCGCCGCATCGACGTCCTCCCCGCGGCGTCGCACCTGGTGCGCGGGCGCCTGCAGTCCGCGTTCGCACTGCGGGACGACGCCGTGCCGGTGACGGGCGAGCCGCGTGTCGACGTGCTGTCGGCGGGGGAGCCGCGGGTGCGGCATCAGACCGCCCGCGCCCTCATCGCCGAGGCGACGGGCGAGGACCTCGACGATTCGACCCGCATCGTCCTCTACGCGCCGACGTGGCGTGACGGCGAGGAAGATCCGGCGATCCCCGATGCGGATGCCGCCGCCCGCATCGCCGACCTCCTCGACGAGCAGGATGCCGTGCTCCTGATCCGTTCGCACCCGCTCGGCGCTGGCGCGTACGACATCTCCTCGCCGCGGGTGCGCATGATCGGCAGCGACCGGCTGCGTGACATCACGCCGGCGCTCCCGGGCGTCGACGTGCTGATCACGGACTACTCCTCGCTCGCGTACGACAGCTCCCTGGTTCCGATGCCGGTCGTCTACCTCGCCCCGGATGTCACCGAGTACGCGCAGCAGCGCGGCTTCTACGGCCGCTACGAGGATGTCGCCGGCGACGATTGGGCGCGCACCTGGCCGGAGGCGCTCGCACAGCTGCACGGCATCCTCTCGGACCCGCACGAGCGCGAGCGCCGCGTCGTCCGCGCCGAGGCGCTCGACGCCGAGGTGCACGCGTTCTCCGACGGCGAGAGCACCCGGCGGGTCTTCGACCTCGTGCGGCTGCGGGTAGCCCGGGCGGACGAGCCGGCGCGGGCGGCGTCATGACCGCGGCGGAGTTCACGATCGCCGACGGACCCGCACTCGAACTCTCCGGCGATCTTCCCGCACCCCGCATCGTTCGTCTCGTCGGCCGGTCGGCGACCACGGAGGGGAGCGTGTCCGCCGACGGCGACCGCTGGCACGCGGTCGTGCCGCTTCGGGCATCCCACTGGGGCGGGCCCCTCCTTCCGCTCCCGGTCGGCGAGTACGAGCTGACGATCGACGGCGCGCGGCCGGAAGAGACCGCCGTGCCGCTGTCGATGCTCGGACCGTTGCGGGCCGTGCTCGAGCACGGGATCGTCCGCGTCGGCCCGCCCATGGATCCGGCCTACGATTCGGGCGAGGGGCAGGCGGCGCTCGAGCGACGGTACGCGACGCGCCCCGGACGCCTCGAGAACGCCGCCTTCTTCGAGAGTCGCCTTGGTCACGTCGCCGACGGCGACCCGTACGCCATCGACCGCGAGCTCGCTGGTCGAGCGCCGCGCGTGACGCGGTACTGGAGCGTCGTGGATCTCTCGGTGGACGTCCCCGAGGGGGCGATCCCCGTGGTCGAGGGCAGTCCGCAATGGTGGCGTGCACGCGGCGCCGCGCGTCTCCTGGTGGTCGACGACTGGCTGCGGCGGCGATTCGTGCGCAGCCGGGGCCAAGTGGTGCTGCAGACCTGGCACGGGTCGCCGCCGCGGCGCCTCGGACTCCGGCTGCCCGGGTGGAACTTCCGACGGGCCGTCGCCGTGGTGCGCGAATCGCTGCGGTGGAACGTCCTGCTCGCCCAGAGTCCGTTCGCCGCCCGATCATTGCGGCGAGGATACGCGTTCAATCGCACGGTCTGGATCGAGGGCGGCCCGCGCAACGACGAGCTCGTCACCGGAGTCGGCGCCGAGGCAGCTCGTGCCGCGCTGGGCATCCGTGCCGACGAGAAGGTCCTGCTCTACGCCGTGCTCGATCCCGATGCCGCAGCGCGGGTCCTCCCGGCCGACATCGCGCGGCGCACGGGATGGGTCGTCGTGCGCATCGGCGCGACGGCGCGCGGAACCGCCGCGGAGGAGGGCCGGGTGATCGATGCGACGGGTTATCCGCGGCTCGCGCATCTGCTGCTGTGCGCCGATGCCCTCGTCACCGATCGGTCACCGGTGATGTTCGATTTCTCCGTGACGGGCAAGCCGATGTTCTTCGTCGCCCCGTCCGCCGGCGACCGGCCGGACGGGCGACGCCCGGTCGTGGTCGATCTGGAGTCGCGCGCCCCCGGCCCGGTGGTGCGGACCGCCGACGGCCTCGTGGCGGCCATGGGCGCCGACGATCAGGAACGGTACGCCGGGAGATACGCCCAGTGGCGAGCCGTGTTCAACGCTCGCGACGACGGGCACGCCGCCGCGCGCGTGGTCGCCCGCATCCTCGATCAGGGGTTCGTGCGGCGCTGAGGCTCACGCGGGCCGGTCGTCAGCGCTCACCCGAGACGTGTCGACAGTGTCCTTCGCGCCCACCAGGGCGCCGCGGATGAACCCGACCCCCCAGGCGAGATGGATCGTGGGCAGCACCGCGGCCGTCCAGAGTTTGTCCTGCAGTCCCGGTCCGCCGCCGCGACCGGCGGCCGAGAACGACACCACGACGAGGTAGAGGGCGAGGGGCGCGTACACGAGGGATGCCGCCGCCGCGGCCGCGCCGCGCAGGGCGCGCGTCCCCTGAAGCGCCCCCACGAGCACGGCCAGCCCGGCCGTCGCCACGAGAGCCGGGGGAGCGAAGAACCGGAGCGAGTTGCGGCGACCGTAGCGGCGAACGAGCTCCCCGCGCCATGCTCCGGTGGCGACGAACTGACGGACCAGGCGCGTCCAGCTGTCGCGCGGCCAGTAGGTGACCAGCAGCTGCGGATCGAACCAGACGCGGTACCCGGCCTGTCGGATGCGGAAGTTGAGATCCCAGTCCTCGCCGCGTCGGATGGACTCGTCGTAGAGCCCGATCTCCTCGAGGACTTCGCGACGCATGACGCCCAGGTAGGCCGACTCGGCATCCCCCTCGTGCGTGCCGCCGTGATAGCTCGCTCCGCCGAGTCCGATGGGCGAGTTGTACGCGCGGGCGACCGCCCGCTGGAAGGCGGAGTGTCCCTCGGCGCGCATGATGCCGCCGACGCTCGCGGCACGCGTGCGCGCCAGCGTCTCCAGTGCGCGGCGCACGTAGCCGGGGGTGAGTTCGGAATGCGCGTCGACGCGCACGATCGTGGGGTGGATGCTGGCGCGGATCGCGTGGTTGAGACCGCACGGGATGTCCGCTTCGGGGTTGGCGACCAGGCGCACCCGGGGATCTTCGGCGGCGAGGCGCCGGGCGATCTCGTCCGTGGAATCGGTGGACGGGCCGAGGGCGATCACGAACTCCATCGGCCCGGGGACATCCTGCGCGAGCACCGAGCGCACCGCGCGCTCGAGGTAGTCCTCTTCGTTCAGCACCGGCATGACGAACGAGACGCCCGCCTCGGTCGCGGGGACGGGGGCGTCCTTGCTCGAGGGCTTTTCGTGCATCAGTCGATCATCCCATGGGCAGGACGATCCTCGTGTTCGCGCCGGGCGCGACGGCGCGTCCGCGCCGGTCAGTCCTGCGGCGTCGCGGGGGAGGACGGCAGCGGGATCGTCACCGACGTCACCCCGAGAATGCCGAGGGATGCCGCATCCGTCACGATCGCGTCGAGGTGCTCGGCGGGTGCCTCCGCGTGTTCCGGTTCGGAGGGCACGCCCGGCGTCTCGGCGGGTTCTTCCGGGTTGGTCGCGAAGATGGACATGTCGTCATTCTCCCGCGCGAGCCTGTGGCCGGGCTCTGCGATCGTGATGTGCGAATCGGGTGCGGCCGGCGCCGGGAGGCGTCAGACGTAGAGGTTGGCGCGCTCGAGGTCTTCGGCGAAGTCGACCTCGACGGCATAGAGGTCGGAGATGTCGAGGGGCTCCAGCAGAAGGCCGTCTTCGGCGATGGCGAGCTCGAGGCCGCGCTCGAAGTAGTCCTGGTCGCCGACTCGGTGCAGTTGTCGCATGAATGCGCGCTTGTCGGCGGCCGAGATGTAGTTGATGCCGACGGCCTCGCCGATGCCACCTCGAACGGTCTTCGACAGATCTTTGATGTGGCCGTCGGGCGTGACGGTGTATTTGACCTCTTCGTCGCTGACCTTGGCGGTGTTGACCGTCACGAACGACTGCTCGCGCTCGATCAGCGGAAGGGCGCGTCCGAGGATTCGAGGGTCGAACACCACATCGCCGTTCATCCACAGCACGCCGCCCCGGCCGCTGACCTGCAGCGCGCGAAGGAGGCTCTTGGAGGTGTTCGTCTGGTCGTAGCGGTCGTTGTGCACGTAGTCGACGTGCGGGAACGCCTCGATGATCGTCTCGGCGCGGTAGCCGACGACCGTGGTGATGCGCGCGGCATTGCCGAACGCGGCACGGATGTTGTCGTGCTGCTGGCGCATGATGCTGCGTCCGTCACCGAGCACCGTCAGCGACTTGGGAAGGCTGCGCCCGAGGCGCGAGCCCATGCCCGCCGCGAGAATGACGATCTGAATGCTCAAAGTGTGCTCCTGAAAGGTGACGACACGGCCCGTTCAGACCGCGATGACACCCCGTTGCGCCGTGACCAGGATAGCGGGACGGTCCGGATATAGGTCGAGGATCAGGGGTTATCCTCCGCCTATCGTGACGAAATCGAGACCTTGTGCCACGTCCGCGGCGCCGTCCCAACGCGCGTCCAGGCCCGCCTCAGAGGCGGTTGATACCGTGGAGCGGTGACAGCTTCGCGACACCTGCCACAGAACTCCTCGTCCGCCAAGCGGCGTGCCGGTGCCATGCCCCAACGCAGAGCGGGCCGCCCGCCCCTGCCTCCGAAGCCGGCGATCCCGGCGGCGGAGGCGGCCGCGCACGCAGCGGAGCAGGCCGGGGAGAAGATCGGATTCGTCGTGCCCCCCAAGCCGCCCCTTCCCGTCGACGGCGTGCCGCCGATCGTCGTCAGCCCGGTCGCAGAGCGGGATTCGGTGGCGGCGAGCGACACAGTGGCGGAGAGCGACACAGTGGCGGAGAGTGACGCCGTGGCGGAGAGCGAGCCGGTGGTGGAGAGCGAGCCGGTGGCAGCGACTGAGTCGGTGGTCGAGTCGGATGCCGTGGTCGAGCCGGATGCCGTGGTCGAGTCGGTGCCCGCCGCCGTCCCCGCCGTCGAGCCTGAGGTTGAGCCCGAGCCGGAGCCGGAGCCGCCGGTCGAGCCAGTGCTTGAGGCTCCGGTCGAACCTGAACCGCCGGTTGAGACCGAGCCCCCGCTTGAACTTGAACTTGAAGCTGAACCTGAACCTGAACCCCTGGTCGAGCCCACCCCGCGCGACGAGCCGGGGGACGTCGCGCCGACGGCTCCGAGGACCGTCCCGGCATCCGTCGTCGGGACGATGGAGCCGACCGAGCCCGCGGTCGTGGTGCAGGGGCTGCGCAAGTCGTTCGGCGAATCGGTCGCCGTCGAGGACATCGACCTGACGGTGCCGGCCGGCAGCTTCTACGGACTGGTCGGGCCCAACGGCGCCGGCAAGACGACGGTGCTCTCGATGATCGCGGGGCTCCTGAAGCCCGATGCGGGCACGATCGTCATCGCGGGCGAGGACGCCACCCGGCATCCGCACCGCGCCAAGCGGCACCTCGGCATCCTCCCGGATCGACTGCGCACCTTCGATCGGCTCACCGGGCGGCAGCTCCTCGCGTACCACGGCCTCCTGCGCCGGCTCGACCGGGCCGTCGTCGAGAAGCGGGTCGACGATCTCGCCCAAGCGTTCGATCTCACGAACGCGCTGTCGCGTCCGGTCTCGGACTATTCGCTGGGAATGACGAAGAAGGTCATGCTCGCGGCCGCCATGGTCCACGCGCCGCGGGTGCTCGTGCTGGACGAGCCGTTCGAGTCCGTCGACCCGGTGTCGAGCTCCGCGATCCTGGAGATCCTGCGCTCTTACGTCGCCGCGGGCGGCACTGTCGTCCTGTCCAGCCACGGCATGGACCTCGTGGAGCAAGTGTGCGACCGGGTCGCCGTCATGGTCGCAGGCCAGGTCCTCGCGGACGGGACCGTCGCCGAGGTGCGGGGCGAGCTCACTCTGGAGCAGCGCTTCGTCCAGCTCGCCGGCGACGTGAGAGATGTGGAGAGCCTGGAGTGGCTGCACACCTTCTCCGACTGAGGATCGCCCTCATCGTGGGCGCCCTGCGGGGGCGTCAGAGGGTGCGCATGGCTTCGGGTGCGGCACTGATCCTCGCGGGCGCCGTGCTCGCGTGCGCCGGTCTGGCGGCGATCGCGAACGCCGCCGCGCCGACCGCGTTCGTCGTGACCGTCATAGCCGGATCGGCGATGACCGTCGGTTTCGCGGTGGCGGCGCTCCTCTCGCGCTCGGACGACCCTGTGGATCCGCGCCGGTTCGCCCTGTTCGACTTCCGCGCCCGCGAGGTCGCGGTCGGGGCAGGACTGGCGGGAGCGGTGAGCGTCCCCGTCCTCGGCGCCACGATCGTCGCCGTGGGCGCGGTCGTGTTCTGGAGCGGGCGCGGGGTTCCCTGGCCCGTGACCGTGCTCAGCGCCCTGCTGGTCGTCGTGACGTGCGTGCTGCTGGCTCGCGTGTGCTTCGGTGCGGCCGCCCTGCTGCTGCGCGAACGCCGTTCGCGGGAGCTCACCGGCATCCTGCTGCTCGCCCTCGTGGTCTTCGTCGTGCCGACCGCCGTCTTCGTCTTCTCCCTGCAATGGCGCGGCGCCGTGCCCGCTCCGCTCGTCGCGGCCGCCCGCGTCCTGGGGGAGACGCCCTTCGGGGCGGCATGGGCGCTCCCGGCGCTGTTCGCATCGGGTGACGCGGCCGGCGGCTGGCTGAGCCTCGTGATCGCGCTGGCGACCCCCGTCGTGCTCGGTGCGCTCTGGTACGCGGTGACCGTGCGCCTGCTGACGACGACGGAGCGCCCGACGCGGGCGGGGCGCTCCGAGCTCGGCTGGTTCCTCGTCGCGCCGAGCACGCCGGGCGGTGCGATCGCGGCGCGCAGTCTCGTCTACTGGCGACGCGACAGTCGGTACCTCATGAGCCTCGTCGCCGTTCCGGTGGCCGCGGTGCTGTGCGTGATTCCGCTCCTGGTGGCCAACGTGCCGTTCGCCGACGCCGTCCTGCTGCCGGTGCCGGTCATCGCGCTGTTCCTCGGGTGGATGCCGCACAACGACGTCGCCTACGACGCCACCGCCGTCTGGATCCATTTCGCGGCCGACGTGCGCGGCTTCTCCGATCGGATCGGTCGCCTCGTCCCGGTCCTCCTGATCGGTCTGCCGGCGCTCGGCGTGCTGATCCCGGTCGCGATGGTGCTGCACGGGCACTGGTCGACCCTCCCGATGATGATCGGCCTGTGCGCCGCGCTCTATCTGTCCGGGCTCGGTCTGTCGAGCATCTCGTCCGCGCTGGCGCCCTACCCCGTGACGCTTCCCGGGGACAGCCCGCTGCGCCAGCCCGAACGCGTCGGCGTCGCTGCGGTCGTCTCGCCCGCGCTGGTGCTGCTGGGGGCTCTCGCCTGCGCTGTCCCGGTGCTCGCCTGGTCTTGGGCGGCGTGGCAGGGGGACGCGGTCGCGGCGGACTACGCGCTGTGGGGCGGAATCGGCATCGGGCTGGCCGTCCTGGTGGGCGGGGTCGCCGGCGGGTCGGCGGTGTTCGAACGCCGTCGCAGCCGCCTCATGGAGTTCGCGGAATCGCTCTGACCGGGGTCCGGTGGCCGCCTCGCCGACTAGAATCGGCGAAATGAGCACGCCCCTTGACAGCCCCGACCAGGGCGGCACCCTGACCCTCGACCGCGAACTCGAGGAACTCCTCAACGAGGAGCTCATCGAGCCGGGTGATCATGAGCGCTTCTCCCACTACGTCAAGAAGGAGAAGATCCTCGAGTCGGCCCTCACCGGCAAGCCGGTCAAGGCGCTGTGCGGCAAGAAGTGGACGCCGGGTCGGGATCCCGAGAAGTTCCCCATCTGCCCGACGTGCAAGGAGATCTACGAGTCGCTGCGCGACTGATCGGCCCGCGGGCCACGCGACGCCTCAGTCCGCCGACGTGTGCACGGTGGGGATGCCGGGATCGGCCCGGCTGAGGGCGAGAGCCTGCACCGGCAGCTCCTCCCGCACCCGCAGGTGGTGCGCCCGGGCACGGCGGACGCCCTCCGGTCCCTCGGCCGTCGCGTCGATGTCGCCGGCGACCACGAGCGGCACCTGCAGCGGACGCGCATCCGGATGCTGTGCCGGAGCGTCGGGAAGGTCGAATCCGCTCGCGACCTCGACCACTTCGGCCGTCGCGGTGCCGCCCTCCAGACGGCGGAAGGCGGTTTTGCGCCCGCCGAGCGACGCCTTGTCGGCGGACAGCTTGGCGACCGGTGTCCACCCACCAGCGGCATCCTGCCGGGCGACGAGTTTGAACACCATGCCCGCGGTCGGCGTTCCGGAGCCGGTCACGACCGACGTCCCCACACCGTAGGCATCCACCGGCGAGGCCGCCAGGGCGGCGATCGCGTACTCGTCGAGGTCGCTCGTCACGGTGATCCGCGTCCCGGTCGCCCCGAGTGCGTCCAATTGTGCGCGAACCTCGGCGGCGACGATCGGCAGGTCGCCGGAGTCGATGCGCACTCCGCCGAGCCCGGTGCCGGCGACGCGGATCGCGGTCGCGACGCCGGTCCGGATGTCGTAGGTGTCGACGAGGAGGGTCGTGTCGGCGCCCAGCGCCTCGATCTGGGCGCGGAAGGCGTCTTCCTCCCGGTCGTGGAGGAGCGTCCAGGCGTGCGCCGCGGTGCCCATCGTGGGGATTCCCCACGCGCGTCCGGCCTCGAGGTTGCTCGTCGCACCGAAACCGGCGATGTAGGCGGCTCGGGCGGCGGCGACCGCGCCGCGCTCCGATGCCCGGCGCGAGCCCATCTCGGCGAGCGGACGGTCTCCGGCGGCGATGGACATGCGCGCCGCGGCCGTGGCGACCGCGGAATCGTGATTGAGGATGCTGAGGGCGATGGTCTCCAGGACGACGGCATCCGCGAACGTGCCCTCGACGGTGAGGACCGGCGAGCCGGGGAAGTAGAGCTCACCCTCCCGATAGCCGGTCAGCGACCCGCGGAAGCGATAGTCCGCCAGGTACGCCAGAGTGGTGTCGTCCACCACGCGGTCATCGCGGAGGAACCGCAGTTCGTCGTCTCCGAAGCGGAACGAGCGCAGCGCCTCCAGGAGGCGCCCGGTGCCGGCGACCACGCCGAACCGGCGACCGCCCGCGAGGCGACGCGCGAACAGCTCGAACACGCAGCGCCGCGCGGCCGTGCCGTCGCGCAGCGCGCCCTCCAGCATGGTGAGCTCGTACCGGTCCGTGAGCAGCGCCGTGCTCGGCTGCGAGGAGGGGGCGACCATGCCGGTCAGCATATCGCCGCCGCCGCAGCCGACCGCCCGTGCACGCCCGGGTAGGCTGGTCGATTGTGAACGACGCGCCCATCGGAATCTTCGACTCCGGCGTCGGCGGACTCACCGTGGCGCGCGCGATCTCCGCGCTGCTGCCGCGGGAGTCGATCCTCTACGTCGGCGACACCGCGCGCTCTCCGTACGGGCCGAAGCCGATCGCCGACGTCCGCCGCTATTCGCTGGAGGTGCTGGACACCCTGGTCGATCAGGGCGTGAAGATGCTCGTCATCGCCTGCAACACGGCCTCGGCCGCCATGCTGCGCGACGCGCGGGAGCGATACGACGTGCCGGTCGTCGAAGTGATCGGCCCCGCCGTGCGCACCGCGATCTCCACGACCCGCTCGGGCAGGGTCGGGGTGATCGGAACGCAGGGCACGATCGGATCCGGCGTCTATCAGGACATGCTCGGCATCGACGCCCGGCACACCGTCTTCGCCCAGGCCTGCCCGCGCTTCGTCGAATTCGTCGAGGACGGCGTCACCGACAGCCCGGAGGTGCTCGCCGTCGCGGCCGACTACCTCGCCCCTCTGCGCGAGGCCGACGTCGACACCCTGGTGCTCGGCTGCACCCACTATCCCTTCCTGGAGGGTGCGATCAGCTACGTCATGGGCCCCGACGTCTCGATCGTCTCCAGCGACACCGAGACCGCCAAGGACGTCTTCCGCCAGCTCGTCTCGCTGGACCTGCTGGCCGGCCCCGACGCCGAGGCATCCCACGTCTACGAGGCGACGGGCACCTCGGCCGAGGACTTCCTGCGCCTCGCACACCGCCTGATGGGCCGCGAGGTCCGCGACGTGCGGCTCGTGCAGACCGGCACCATCGACATCCCGGCATCCGCCCGACTCCCCGAGAGGAACACCCGATGAGCGACATCGTCCGCGCCGACGGGCGCAGCGTCAGCGACCTGCGTCCGGTCACGATCGAACGAGGCTGGAGCAAGCAGGCCGAAGGATCCGCACTGGTGAGCTTCGGAGACACGAAGGTGCTGTGCACGGCGTCGTTCACCGGGGGAGTGCCGCGCTGGCTGACCGGGAAGGGCAAGGGGTGGGTGACCGCCGAGTACGCGATGCTGCCCCGCGCCACGAACTCCCGCAACGACCGCGAGTCGGTCAAGGGCCGGATCGGCGGTCGCACGCACGAGATCTCCCGGCTCATCGGTCGCGCGCTGCGGGCCGTCGTGGACACCAAGGCGCTGGGCGAGAACACCGTCGTGATCGACTGCGACGTGCTGCAGGCCGACGGCGGCACCCGCACGGCCGCCATCACGGGGGCGTACGTCGCCCTCGCGCAGGCGATCGAATGGGGCCGCGAGAAGCGTCTCGTCCCCGCCAAGGCCGACGTGCTGCTGGACTCCGTCGCGGCCGTCTCCGTCGGGATCATCGACGGCGAGCCGATGCTCGACCTCGCCTACGTCGAAGACGTGCGCGCGGAGACCGACATGAACGTCGTGGTCACCGGGCGCGGGCTGTTCGTCGAAGTGCAGGGGACGGCCGAGGGGGCCCCGTTCGACAAGCGCGAGCTCGACGCACTGCTCGACCTCGGCGTCGACGGATGCAGCCGCCTGCGCGAGCTCCAGCTCGCTGCACTCGCATGAACGCCGACGGAGCCCGCAAGCAGGCGGTGCTCGCCACGCACAACCCGCACAAGGTCACCGAATTCGAGCGGATCATCCGCACCACCCGGCCCGACTTCGAACTCCTCGGGTACGACGGGCCCGAACCCGTCGAAGACGGAGTGACGTTCGCGCAGAACGCGCTCATCAAGGCACGCGCAGCCTGCCGCCACACCGGGCTCCCGTCGTTCGCGGACGACTCCGGCGTGAGCGTCGACGTGCTCGGCGGATCACCCGGCATCTTCTCGGCCTACTGGGCCGGGCACAAGAAGGACCCGGTCGCCAACCTGAACCTGCTGCTCGACCAGATCTCCGACATCGCGGACCCGCACCGCACGGCCCAGTTCGTGAGCGTGATCGCCCTCGTGCTGCCGGACGGAGCGGAGCACACCGTCGAGGGCGTCTGGAACGGACGGATCGCCGAGGCCGCGCGCGGCGAGGGCGGCTTCGGGTACGACCCGGTCTTCGTCCCCGACGGACAGGTGCCGTGGGCCGAGCGCACCGTGGGCGAGTGGACGGATGCCGAGAAGGCCGAGGCATCCCACCGCGCGCGGGCGTTCCGTGCGCTCGAGCCCCTGCTCGAGACGCTCTGACGCGGTCCTGAGAACAAGTCTCATTCCCGACTAGGGGAAACGGCCCGGACCGGGGTTTTGCCGCCCGTACGCTGGATTCATGCACGATCACGCCCCCGGGGTCCGCGGCGCCGACAACCGTCGGCTGCTGGCGACCTCGCTCGCGATCACGAGTTCCGTGATGGTCGTGCAGATCGTCGGGTCGGTCCTGTCGGGTTCGCTCGCGCTCCTCGCCGATGCCGCGCACATGTTCACGGATGCCGCCGCGCTCGTGATCGCCCTGATCGCCAGTGTCGTGGCATCCCGCCCGGCCGACGAACGGAGCACGTTCGGCTATCAGCGCGCCGAGGTGTTCGGTGCTCTCGTGAATGCCGTGATCCTCATCGCGCTGTCGGTGTGGGTGGCCGTCGAGGGCGTCCTGCGCCTCCTGAATCCGGGAGAGACGGAGGTTGCCGGCGGCCTCATGCTCGTCGTCGCGGCGGTGGGTCTCGTCGCCAACGCGGTGTCGATGTGGCTGCTGAGCGCCGCTCAGCGCCACAGCATCAACGTGCGCGGGGCATACCTCGAGGTGCTCGGCGACCTCATCGGCTCCGCCCTCGTGATCGTCGCGGCGCTCGTGATCCTGCTGACCGGGTGGGCGCAGGCGGACGCCCTCGCCTCCCTCGCGATCGCGGCCATGATCGTGCCTCGTGCGGTCTCGCTGCTGCGCGAGGTCTTCTCGGTGCTCGGCGAAGCGGCGCCGGAAGGCGTCCACGTCCAGGAGATCCGCGAGCACATCCTCGGAACCCCGGGCGTCACGGACGTCCACGACGTGCACGTGTGGCAGCTCACCCGCGGGGCCCCCGTCTTCAGCGCCCACGTCGTCGTGACGCCGGAGGTGCTCGCCGACGGGCGCTCCGGCCGTGTCCTGGCGCAGCTGCAGGGATGCCTGTCGACCCATTTCGACGTGGAGCACTCCACGTTCCAGCTCGAGCCGGCCGGACACTCCGAGCACGACGCCCACATCTGAGGGCGCTCAGTCCTCCCGCACCACGTCGGCCGCCGACTTGTCCGGGCGCAGCCCGCGCCAGCGCGCCTGCCGCAGCGTGCCGTTCGGCGACCACTCGGCGAACTCGACCTCGGCCACCACGCTCGGCTGCACCCAGATCGCGTCGGCCGCGTCGGCGGCCGGGGTGTCGGCGAAGGGATCAGTGTTCACCACGAGTGGAGCCAAGAGGTCCAGGAGCGACGCGAGCGCGCGCTCGCTGAGGCCGGACCCGACCCGTCCGCAGTAGTGGAGACCTTCCGGCGTGGGCACTCCGACCAGGAGCGAGCCGATCATCGAGGCGCGGCCGCCCCTCCCCGGGCGCATGCCCCCGATGACGACTTCCTGCGTGCGCACGTGCTTCACCTTCAGCCACGACGGACTGCGCACACCGGGCTGATACGACGAGGCCGGATCCTTCACGACGACCCCCTCCAAGCCCAGCCGGCCGCTGGTCTCGAGGGCGGCATCCACGTCGTCGAAAACGGGCGGGACGATGATCTGGGCCGGGAGGCGCGCCGACAGGTCTTCGAGCAGCCGGCGCCGTTCGCGCAGCGGGAGGACGGCATCGTGCTCGTCTCCGACCGGCAGCGCGTCGAACAGCACGTACTGCACGGGAGTGCGCGGAACCTCCCGTGCGATCTCGTCCGGGGAGCGCAGATTCATGCGCTGCTGCAACCGGGTGAAGCTCGGCCGGCCGGATGCGTCCATCGCCACGACCTCGCCGTCCAGGACGAGCGGCCGCGGACCCAGGTCCACGTCACGGACGATGTCCGGATAGCGGGCAGTGGCATCCGCACCGCTTCGTGCATAGAGGCGGAGGCGCTCGCCGTCCCAGACCCCCAGGGCGCGCATGCCGTCCCACTTGATCTCGGTCCACGCGCCCCACCGCTGGGCTGCTGCCCGCGCGATGCCGGGGGTGGCCGAGACGGAGAGCATCGCCCGCGGCACCGCGAGCGAGAGCGTCTCGTGGTCGCGCGGCGGCCGCCGATCGGCCTGCTCGGTCGGCGTCGGCGTCGCGGCATCCGGCTGGGGGAGTCCGGCCGCATCGGTCTTCATCCGGTGCAGCAGCCACGTCGACTTCTCGCCGTCGCCGTCGGTTCGGATCAGCGCCAGCCGCGCGCGACCGAGCGGGCCGCCCGGTCGTCCTTCAGCGGTGAGGATGATCTCGTCCTCCCGCCACTTCTCGAGGTCGTAGCGCCCGTCGTCCCAGATCGTGACGGTGCCGGCGCCGTACTCGCCGCGCGGGATGGTGCCTTCGAACGACCCGTACTCCAGGGGATGGTCCTCGGTCTGGACCGCGAGATTGTTGCGGCCCGGGGTCGGGGGGACGCCGCGCGGGACGGCCCAGCTCGCGAAGACTCCGTCGTGCTCGAGGCGGAAGTCCCAGTGCAGCCGCGTCGCGTGATGCTCCTGGATGACGAACCGCGGCCGCTCGCCGGCCGGCGTCGCGTGGGCGAGCGGGTTCTCCGGCACCGGCTCCGGGGTCCTGTTCGCGTCGCGCTTCGCGATGTACGCCGACAGGGGGCCGGTGGTCCCGCCGCGCGCACCCGCGCGGAATCCGATCGCCGCCATCGGGTCGCCCAGCTCGTCGGCGCGCAGCAGCACGTCGCCGATCACCAGGTGCCGCAGTCCCGGGTCGTCCAGCTCGTCCCACGTCCGCGGGGCCGCGACGAACGGTCGCTCGCGTCCGCGGAGGGAATAGGGCGCGATCGTGGTCTTCTTGCCGTTGTTCTGACTCCAGTCGACGAGCACCTTGCCGTCGCGCAGCGCCTTGGACATGCTGCTCACCACCAGCTCGGGATGGTCCGACTCGAGCGCGCGCGCCAGTTCTTTGGCGACCTGCGACACCTGCTCGCTCGTCAGCGCGCCCTCGAGCGCCGCGTACAGGTGGAGGCCCTTGCTCCCGCTCGTCACCGGGTACGGCTCCAGGCCCATGTCGGTGAGGATGCGGCGCGCCCACCGCGCCACCGCGGCGCATTCGACCAGCCCGGCCCCCGGCCCCGGATCGAGGTCGAGCACCAGCCGGTCCGGCGGCGCCGGCATCCCGTCGTCGCCGAATCGCCACTGCGGCACATGCAGTTCCAGAGCCGCCGTCTGCGCCAGGTACACGAGCGCGGCCGTGTCGTCGGCGAGCGGGTAGTCCTTCGCCCCGCCGGAGTGCTGGATGGGCATCCGGCGCAGCCAGCCGGGCGCGCCGGCCTCGAGGTCCTTCGCGAAGAAAGGGGTGGACTGCACGCCTTCCGGCCAGCGTTTCCGAGTGATCGGGCGGCCGGTGACGTGCGGGATCATCAGCGGCGCGATCCGGGAGAAATAGTCGATCACCTCCGCCTTCGTGGTGCCGGTCTCGGGGTAGAGCACCTTGTCGAGATTGGTCAGCCGCAGGCGGCGACCCGCGACGCGGACCAGCTGCTCGTCGTCTGCCATGTGCCCATCCTGCCGCGAGACGGCCCCATCCGGCGCCGGGACGGTGTGTACTGGGTTCATGAGAGCCATCTGGAAAGGCGCGCTGACCTTCGGTCTGGTCAACGTCCCGGTGAAGGTGTACTCCGCGGTGGAGGACCATGACGTGTCCCTGCACCAGGTGCACGGAGTCGACGGCGGACGCATCCGGTACCAGCGCATCTGCGAGATCGACGGAGAAGTCGTGCCGTACGCCGACATCGACCGGGCCTACACCGACGGTGAACAGACCGTCGTGCTCACCAAGACCGATTTCGCCGCCCTTCCCGCGGAGCGAAGCCGGGAGATCGACGTCGTCGAGTTCGTGCCGAACGACCAGCTCGATCCGCTGCTCTTCGACAGCGCGTACTACCTCGAACCCGACTCGGCGTCTCCGAAGGCCTACGTGCTGCTGCGTCAGACGCTCGAGCGTACCGATCGCACCGCCATCGTGCGCTTCTCGCTGCGGCAGAAGACCCGCCTGGCCGCGCTCCGCGTCCGCGGCGACGTGCTCGTGCTGCAGACGCTGCGATGGTCCGACGAGGTTCGCGAGGTCGCGTTCCCCTCGTTGGACGAGCCGGTGCGGATCTCCTCACAGGAACTGGACCTGTCGGCATCCCTCGTGGAGAGCTACGCGTCCGACTTCGACCCCACCGAGTACACGGACGACTATCAACGAGAGCTTCGGGTGCTGATCGACGCGAAGATCGCCGAGGGCGACACGCTCGATCCGTCGGCCACGTTCGCCGCGTCCGCAGAACCCGAAACGGGCGGGGAGGTCATCGACCTCATGGCCGCGCTGCGCGCGAGCGTCGAGCGGTCCCGGGCCGCGAAGGGCACCGGGGACGACGAGGCTCAGGCGGGCTGATCTCCGGAGGCCTCCAGGCCCGCGGCATCCGCGGCATCCTGGGGGGCCTCCGCCTGCGCCTGCGCCTCGTGCTTGCGAGCCTTGGCGCGCTCGCGGAAGTAGTGGGCGAGCGTCACCCCGACGCTCACGACGACGACGCCCACCAGGATCACGTCGATGTACTTGGTCACGAAGTCCGCGACGACGGGAATGAAACCGATCACGTAGCCGAGCATCACGATACCGAAGCACCAGATCACGGCGCCGATCGCGTTGTACAGCGTGTACCGGCGCCGCGGCATCTTGCCGACGCCGGCGACGACCGGCGCGAAGGTCCGCACGACGGGGACGAACCGGGCCAGGATGACGGTCAGGCCGCCGTAGCGTGCGAAGAACGCGTTCGTGCGGTCGACGTTCTTGCGGCTGAAGAGCCCGGACTCGCGCCGCTCGAAGACCGCGGGGCCGGCCTTGTTGCCGATGTAATAGCCCATCTCGCCGCCCGCGAAAGCGGCGACGGCGATCAGCAGCGCGACCACCCAGACGTTCAGCCCGAAGATGTTCTTGGTGTTCGTGAGGAGCCCGGCGATGACCAGGAGGGTGTCGCCGGGGAGGATGAAGCCCACGAGGAGCCCGGTCTCCGCGAAGACGATGCCGAGCACCACGAGGAGCGCCCAGGGGCCGGCCCCGGAGATGATGTTCTCCGGGCTGAGCCAGGGGATCAATGAGGCAGCGTGCACAGGCATTCCGTCGTGAGTGTTGGAGTGGTGAAGAATCACCGGCATTCGTGCGGAAGGTGGGACTTGAACCCACACGCCCGAGGGCACAGGAACCTAAATCCTGCGTGTCTGCCGATTTCACCACTCCCGCGGAGATCCCAGTCTAGCCAGGAGCCGGCTGTGCGTGGTCCGTGTGCTCGCGGCATCTTCCCGGCATTCGTGGGGCGTCCCTCGGGCATGTTCAGGCGATTCGCGGAATGCGGCGGCGGTACTGTGAACCGGCTCAGAGGAAGGATGTCGCATGCGCGAACTGCTGAACCTGCAGATCATCGGGGGCGTGGTGCCGTGGGCGCTCACCATCACGTCGCTCGCGATGCTGATCGCGCTGCTCGTCCGCAAGCCCACCAAGGGGTGGGTGATCGGCTCCGCGGTCGCGATCGTGGTCGGGGTGGGGGTCGCCGTGGGCATCTACATCTGGGCGAACACGACGCTCGTCTTCGAGATCCCGCTCCCGGACGCCGTGCTCGGCTGGACCGCCGCCGCATTCGCCGGCATCGGTCTCGCGATCGTCTGCATCTGGCGCGGACGATGGTGGCAGCGCGTCATCGCCGTCGGAGCGATCGGCGCGTTCGCCCTCACCGGGGTGGTGCAGGTGAACGCCGTGTTCGGCATCGACCCGACCGTCGCGGATCTGCTCGGCGTCACGGTGAGCAACCCGGTCGCGCTGCCGCACGGGCACAAGGCCACCACGCCCGCAGCCGGGACGGCGCTGTATCTGCGGTGGCACGCCCCGAGCGGGATGCCGGCCGAGGGGCGCAGCGGCACCGTCTCGATCCCGGGGACCGTCTCGCACTTCCACGCCCGGCTGGCCGGGCTCTACCTGCCGCCGGCCGCTCTGGTGCCGAACGCGCCGGCGCTGCCGCTCATGATCATGATGATGGGCTACCCGGGCGTGCCCAGCATCCGCCCCACCGCCGACGTCGTGGCCAGACTCGCCGCCGCCCATCACGGGCTCGCGCCGATCGTGATCGTCGCCGACCAGGTCGGGACGGACGGCGACCCGGGCTGCACGAACGGAGCGCGCGGCAACGCCGAGCAGTACGTCACCACCGACGTCCTCGACTGGGCCCGCAAGCACCTGAACATCATCCAGAGTCCCCGCTACTGGACGATCGCCGGATACTCCAACGGCGCCACCTGCGCGGTGAAGATCGGCGCGCAGTACCCGAAGGAGTTCCGCAGCGTGCTCGCGGTGTCGCCCGAGCTGTACATCGGGACGCATTACTCGCGCACGATGATCCGCCACGTCTTCCGCGGCAATCTCGCCGCCTGGCAGGCGGCCAAGCCCGCGGTGATCCTGGCGAAGAACGCGCACGTGCACCACTTCTACCGTGGCGAGTACACGATCATCACGACGGGCGCCCTGGACACCCACTACGGCGTCCAGTCCCATGAGCTCGCGGCGGCGGCGCGGCGGGCGGGGATGTTCGTCTCACTGCGGGTGCTGCCCGGGGTGACCCACATCGGGGCGAACGTCGTCGACGGGCTGTCCACGGGCATCGGGCTTCTCTACGCCAGGTGGGGGCTCGCGCCGGCGGTCTGAGCAGCACCGCCGGGACCCCGGGCGCGTCGGTGAACGGGGTTGCGTGCGGGCCTGTGGATAACTTTCGAGGCAGCCTCGCGGAAATTGCGAGGATGTCCGGGTGCTCCTTCCGTCCAGTTCCACCGCGGCCCGTGCCCAGGGGACCGACGACGGTGCCGCCGCGCCGTCGAACCTCGTGGCCGCCCGGGTACGGGAAGAGCTGCGCAGCCAGCAGATCGATCCCTCCCGCGACCCCGATCGCGCGCAGACGCTGACGCGGGTCGAAGTCCGCCGGTACAACGACACCGCCCTCGCGCGCGGTGAGCGCCCCATCGACGACGAAGACGGGTGCGTGCGGGAGGTGCTGGCGGCGGTTGCCGGCTACGGCCCGCTGCAGCCGTACCTCGACGATCCCTCGGTCGAGGAGATCTGGATCAACGCGCCCGACCGGGTCTTCCTGGCGCGCGGCGGGGTGTCGCAGCAGCTTCCCCTGCACCTGCAGGACGGACAGGTGCGCGATCTCGTGGAGCGGATGCTGCACGCCACGGGGCGGCGCGTGGACCTGTCGCAGCCGTTCGTGGATGCATCCCTGCCGGATGGTTCTCGTCTGCACGTGGTGATCCCGGACGTGACGCGGCGGCACTGGTCGGTGAACATCCGCAAGTTCCTGTCGGCGTACCGCGACCTCGAGGGCCTCGTCGCGGCCGGCTCCCTCACGTCGCAGGCGGCCGAGGCGCTTCGCGTCGAGATGTCGCGCGGCAGCAGCGTGCTCGTCTCGGGGGCGACCCACGCGGGCAAGACGACGATGCTCGGAGCGCTCATCGCCGCCTGTCCGCCCGAGCACCGGATCATCACCGTGGAGGAGACCTTCGAGCTCGCCGTCGCCGCACCCGACATCGTCGCGATGCAGGGCCGCCAGCCGAGCCTCGAAGGCACCGGCGAGATCACGCTGCGCCGCCTCGTCAAAGAAGCCCTGCGGATGCGACCCGACCGTCTCATCGTCGGCGAGGTGCGGGATGCCGAGGCCCTCGATCTGCTCCTGGCGCTCAACACCGGCGTGCCCGGTGCCGCGACGATCCACGCGAACTCGGCACGAGAGGCCCTGCGCAAGCTGGGGGCCCTTCCGCTGCTGGCGGGTCGGAACATCGATGCCGCCTTCGTCACGGCGGCCATCGCCTCGTCGGTCCAGCTCGTCGTGCACTGCGCACAGGATTCGCAGGGTCGAAGGCGCGTCACCGAGATCGTCGCTCCGACCGGCACCGTGACGGACGGCGCCGTCGACGTCCGCACGGTCTACACGGGGGCGACATCGTGATCGTCGTCCTGGGCACGATGCTGGCGGCCGGCATCCTGCTTGTCGCGGCGCCCGCCCTGTGGCCGCGCGGAGCCGCACGGCCGGCGCCGGCCGATCGGACCGGAGCGGTCCGCCGACTGCTCGACGGCGCCGGGTTCGCGGCCGTGTCGACCCGGACGCCCGTGCTCCTGGCCCTCGGGTTCGCCGTCGCCGGCGCCTGCGCGACGTGGCTGGTGATGGGCGTGCCGGTCCTCGTGCTGATCGCCGGGGTGGCCGCCGCAGGTGCTCCGTTCGTGTGGCTGAACGCCCGCGCGAAGCGCTTGCGCCGCGCACGTCGTGCGCTGTGGCCGGACATCTGCGACCTGCTCATCGCGTCCGTCCGCGCCGGCATGGGTCTGCCGGATGCCGTCTCGTCCCTCGCCGGGTCGGCGCCGACGGCCCTGCGCGGGCCGTTCGACGCGTTCGCCCGCGACGTGGCGGCCTCCGGGCACTTCGACTCGGCGGCCGCGCGACTGAAGACCCGGCTGGCCGATCCGGTGGCCGACCGGATCATCGAGACGCTGCGCATGGCGCGCCAGGTGGGCGGCACGGAGCTCGTTCCAGTCCTGCGATCCCTCGCCTCATCCGTCCGCGCGGAGGCGGCGCTGCGCGCAGAGGTGGACTCGCGTCAGTCGTGGATCCGCGGAGCCGCGGTCCTCGGCGTAATCGCACCGTGGGTGATCGTGGCCCTCCTGGCACTGAGGCCGGAGGGCGTGAACGCGTACAGCAGCCCGGCCGGGGTCGCCCTCATCCTCGGCGGCGCGGTCGTGTCGGTGATCGCCTACCGGATCATGATCCGCATCGGACGCCTTCCGGAGCCGCGGCGGTGGTTCGCATGACGGGACGATGGACGACCGACGCAGCGCTGGCCGTGCTGCTGGGCGGGGCCTTCGGGGTCGGTGTGTGCCTGGTGCTGGTCTGCCTGCCGAGGTGGGGCGCACCGTCGCTGAGCCGGCGCATCGCACCGTACATCAGGGACGTCTCCGATCCGCTCGGCCTCACCGCCCTGACACCGTTGCACTCGTTCGGCATCCGCGATCTGCGGCTGCGGACGGCGGAGCGCGCCGCATCCCTCCTGGGCGGGTCTGCCGTGATCGAACGCCGTCTCCGACAGTCCCGACGGTCCGGCGACGTCATCGCCTTCCGGGGTCGTCAGCTCATCTGGATGCTGTCCGGGCTCGGGGCGGGCGCCGCCCTGGCGGTGCTGGCCGTGATCGGCGGGCGCGGCGGCGGCATCGCGGCCGTCCTCCCGCTCGTCGCCGCAGCGCTCGCCGTGGTCGTGTGCGACGCGGAACTCACCGCCGCCGCCCGGCGGCGATGCGCCCGGATCGAAGACGAACTGCCGACCATGCTCGACTTCCTCGCGATGTGCCTGTCGGCGGGGGAGGGCATCCTCGACTCGCTTCGCCGTGTCGCCCGCCTCGGATCCGGCGAGCTCACCGCGGAGCTGCGCGACGTGGTGCTCGCCGTCGGCACCGGCGCCGGCCTCGGCGACGCGCTCACCCGGATGAGCGCGGACCTCCAGCTGCCGGCGCTGTCGCGCTCCATCGATCACATCGTCGCCGCGATCGACCGCGGCGCCCCGCTCGCGCAGGTATTGCAGGCCCAGGCGGCCGATGCGCGCGAAGAGGCCAAACGCGGTCTCATCGAGCGAGCCGGCCGGAAGGAGATCTACATGCTGATCCCGCTGGTGTTCCTCATCCTGCCGCTGTCGGTGCTGTTCGCGATCTTCCCGGGGGTGTTCCTGCTGCGCCTCGGGATCGGGTGAGGCGACAGGGTCCCGGGGGTCGGCTGACGCAAGAGATGAAGGAGAGAAGAATGAAGAAGAAGGCACGTGCCATCCTGAAGGGCTTCGCATCGCGGTGGGATGCCGCGGCGAACGACGACCGCGGAGACGTCCCCGGCTGGGTGCTCATCACGCTGATGACCGCCGGTCTGGTCGTCGCCGTCTGGGCGCTCGCCGGTCCGGCGCTCGCGGATCTTTTCAATCAGGCGATCGCGCGCGTCTCCGGGCTGTGATGCGCACCGGGAGGCGCCGCCCGACCGATCGCGCGCGCGAGCGTGCGGCCGATCCGGATGACCGCGGGTCGAGCCCGGTCGAGTTCGTCCTCGTCGGAGGCCTGCTCACCATCCTCACGCTCGGCGTCCTGCAGTTCGGTCTCGACGTGTACGTGCGAAACGTCGTCCACGATGCCGCGGTGGAGGGCGCGTATCACGCGGCGCTGGCAGACCTCGATGCGGCGGACGGGGCGGCCTGGACGAGGCGGATCATCACGCGGACGGTCGGCGCCCGCTACGCCGGGCGGATCGATGCGCGCCGTTCCGGAGACGATGTGCGGCTCACGGTGCGCACGACGCTGCCCCTCATCGGGCTGATCGGGATCCCTCAAGCCTTGGAGGTGACCTCCCGTGCGCCGATCGAACGGCTGGACTGACCGGCTCCGAGTCAACGCGCCGGCGACGGACGACGCGGGGTCGGCGGCGATCGAGTTCATCTTCGTGGGCGTGCTCATGCTGGTTCCGCTGGTCTACCTGATCGTGACCCTGGGCCTGGTGCAGGGACAGACCCTGGGGGCGGAGGCCGCGGCGCGGCACATCGCCCGGGCGGTCGCCACGGCGCCGGATCCGGAGGCCGCATCCCGCCGCGCTCGCCAGGTTCTGCAGGCGGTGATCGCCGACTACGACCTCGACCCGGCGACGGTGGATCTGTCGATGAGCTGCCTGCCCCGCGGGGTCCGCTGCCCGTCGGCGGGCGCCACCGTCCGTGTGACCGTGCGCGCACAGGTCGCGCTGCCGCTCGTGCCGCACATCCTCGGCCTGAACGACTGGGCCAGCGTCCGGCTGGAATCCCATGCCGCCCAGCACGTCTCGCAGTTTCCGGGGTCGCCGTGACCGTCGCCTGGCCCGGGCGGCGCCCACGCCCCGGCGCCGACGACGAGGGCACGCTGATGATCCTGACGATCGCGTACGCGGCGCTGGCGCTGGTGCTCATCCTGCTGTGTGCGGATGCCACGTCGATGTACCTCGCTCAGAAGCAGGTCGAGGCGGTGGCCGACGGTGCCGCCGTCGCGGCCGCCGAGGGGGTGGCCTCCGCGACGGGCGAGGATACGGTCGCGGTGCGACTCGATGACGACGCGGTGCGCAGGGCGGCGTCGCTGTTCGTGCACGACAACGGAGGGGGAGCCGCCCTCGTGAGCGGGACGGCACCGGACAGCACGTCGGCCCGCGTCACGGTGGCGTCGACGTGGCATCCTCCGGTCATCACGCTGTTCGTCCCGCAGGGCGTGACGCTGCGCGCCACCGCGACGAGTCGCACGGCTCTGGAGTGACCCGTATCCGCGATACCCTGGACTGTCATGCTTGAGTTCGATCCGTCTGCCGACATCCAGGCCCTGCGTTCCACGTTCTCCGACATCCAGGCCGTCGTCGATGTTCCCGCCCTGCGCGCCGACATCGAGCGACTGAGCGCCGAGGCCGGTGCCCCCGACCTCTGGGACGACGTCGAGAAGGCGCAGAAGGTCACCAGCGCCCTCAGCCACCGTCAGGCGGAGCTCAAGCGCGTCACCGACGTCGAGCAGCGCCTGGACGACCTCGACGTGCTCGTCGAGCTCGCCAACGAGATGGACGACGAGGACACCGCGAACGAGGCGCGGGCCGAGCTCGCCGCGCTCGGCGAGGTCATCAGCGACCTCGAGGTCCAGACCCTCCTCGACGGCGAGTACGACGAGCGCGCTGCCGTCGTCACGATCCGCTCGGGCGCCGGCGGCGACGACGCGACCGACTTCGCCGAGATGCTGATGCGCATGTACCTGCGGTGGGCGGAGCGGCACAAGTACCCGGTGAAGGTGATGGACACCTCCTACGCCGAGGGCGCCGGCATCAAGTCCGCGACGTTCGAGGTGGATGCCCCGTACGCCTACGGCACGCTGTCGGTCGAGGCCGGCACGCACCGCCTGGCCCGCATCAGCCCGTTCGGCTCGGCGGACAAGCGCCAGACCAGCTTCGCCGCCGTCGAGGTCATCCCGGTGATGGAGGAGGCCGTCGAGGTCGACATCCCCGAGGGCGACATCCGCGTCGACGTGTTCCGCTCGTCGGGGCCGGGCGGACAGTCGGTCAACACCACCGACTCCGCCGTGCGCATCACGCACCTCCCGACCGGGATCGTCGTCTCGATGCAGAACGAGAAGTCGCAGATCCAGAACCGGGCCGCTGCGATGCGCGTGCTGCAGACGCGCCTGCTCCTTCTGAAGAAGGAAGAAGAGGCGGCCAAGAAGAAGGAGCTCGCCGGCGTCATCACCGCGAGCTGGGGCGACCAGATGCGCTCGTACTTCCTCTACGGACAGCAGCTCGTCAAAGACCTCCGCACCGGCTACGAGGTCGGCAACCCGGCGGTCGTCTTCGACGGCGACCTCGACGGCCTGATCGCCGCCGGCATCCGCTGGCGCAAGCGCAAGGACGACGACGACTGACGTCTCGACGCGAAGACATCGATCCGGATGCCGCGCGTCCGGGTGTCGTTAGCGGTCGCGACGGCGTGCCCGCTTAGGCTCGTTAGGCCATGATCCGGTTCGAGAACGTCACCAAGCGTTACCGCGGCACGTCGAAGCCCGCCCTCAGCGAGGTCGACTTCGAGGTGCTGCGAGGCGAGTTCGTCTTCCTCGTCGGCCCCTCCGGGTCCGGCAAGTCATCCTGCCTGCGGCTGATCCTGCGCGAGGACACCCCCTCCGAGGGCCGCGTGATCGCGCTGGGACGCGACCTGCGCACGATGTCCACCCGCAAGGTCCCGTACTTCCGCCGCCACATCGGAGCCGTCTTCCAGGACTTCCGGCTCCTTCCGACCAAGACGGTCTCGCAGAACGTCGCCTTCGCGCTGCAGGTGATCGGCGCCTCGCGGCCCTTCATCCAGCAGGCGGTGCCGGAGGCACTGTCGCTGGTCGGACTCACCGGCAAGGGCAAGCGACTGCCGCACGAGCTGTCCGGCGGCGAGCAGCAGCGCGTCGCGATCGCGCGTGCGCTGGTCAATCGTCCTCAGGTGCTCCTCGCCGACGAGCCGACCGGAAACCTGGATCCAGCGACCTCCGCCGACATCATGCAGCTGCTCGCGCGCATCAACCTCGCCGGGACCACGGTGGTCATGGCGACGCACGAGGCGGGATTCGTCGATCAGATGCAGCGCCGCGTGATCGAACTGAGCGAGGGCGTCATGGTGCGCGACGAGAGCCACGGCGGTTATGGCGATCGCCGTCTGCCGGACCTCGCGCCCGGCCCCGAGAAGGGCGTCGAGTCCGTCGCGGCGTTGACCGCCGTGCTCGAACTGCACCGCGAGATCGTCGAGACGGGCGTCGCCGACCTGCCCTTCGCACCCGCACCGGTCCCGGCTTCGCGCCCCGCACCGCAAGCCGATGCGAAGGGTGCCGAGGAGCCTGAGGAAGCCGAGAAGGCACCCGAGGAGCCGGCACCGCGAACGGGGACGATCGAGGTTCAGGATGTCGACGTCGCCGAGCTCGGCCTCGCCGACAAGCTCGGCCTCGGCGACACGGACGACGACGAAGAAGTGGGGCCGACGCGATGAGGGCTGGACTCATCTTCACCGAGGCGCTCTCCGGCCTGCGGCGGAACATCTCGATGGTGATCTCGATCGTGCTGGTCACCTTCGTCTCGCTGACCTTCGTGGGTGCGGCGATCCTCATGCAGGGCCAGATCGGCAAGATGCGCGACTTCTGGACCGGGCGTGCGCAGGTGCAGGTCTCGATGTGCGTGAACGGCGCCCGCGAGGCATCCTGCTCGAGCGGGGCCGCGACGGCCTCCCAGATCGCCGCCGTCAAGAAGCAGCTCGACAGCGCCGCGCTGAAGCCCCTGATCGGCCAGTATCGGTTCGAGACGCCCAAGCAGGCGTACGAGAACGCTCTGAAGCTGCTCGGCAACGACTACCGCGACATCCTCAGCCCCGGCCAGTTCGGGGCGAGCTTCTACATCAACCTGGTCGATCCCGAGAATTCCGCCGTCCTGTCCGAAGCCTTCGCCGGAAAGCCCGGCGTCCAGGGCGTCCAGGATCAGATGAAGCTCCTGCAGCCGTTGTTCTCCGCCCTCACGGTCGCCACGTACATCGCCGTGGGAATCGCCGTGCTGATGCTCATCGCCGCCGTGCTCCTGGTCGGCACCACGATCCGATTGTCGGCCTATGCGCGAAGACGGGAGATCGGCATCATGCGGCTCGTGGGGGCATCGAACAGATTCATCCAGACGCCGTTCATCCTGGAAGGCGTGTTCTCGGCCCTGATCGGATCCGTCCTGGCGTGCGTCGCGGTGTGGGCCACGGTGCAGTTCGGGGTGGGCGGATACCTGGAGCGGCGGGTCGAGTTCGTGACGACCTGGGTAGACACCTCGGACGTGCTGTATGTCATCCCGATCCTCATCGGGCTCGGCGTGCTGCTGGCGGCCGTGTCCGCCGGCTTCGCGATTCGCCGGTGGCTGCGCGCTTGATAGACTGACGGGCTTGCCGCCGTCCGTCCGGGCCACCTGCGGCATCCGACCAAGGAGTGGACCATGCCTCGGGAACGTGGTGAGAAAGTCGTCGCGACAAACCGTCGCGCCCGCCACGAGTACACCATCGAGAAGACGTACGAAGCGGGCCTGGTGCTGACCGGCACCGAGGTGAAGTCGCTGCGGCAGGGCCGTGCGAACCTGTCCGACGGATACGCCTACATCGACGGCGGCCAGGCCTACCTCGATGCCGTGCACATTCCCGAGTACTCGCAGGGCACGTGGACCAACCACTCGTCCAAGCGCACCCGCAAGCTGCTGCTGCACAAGGACGAGATCATCAAGCTGTCGCACGCCGTCTCCGCGGGTGGGTACACGCTCGTGCCGCTGAAGCTGTACTTCTCGGACGGCCGCGCCAAGGTCGAGATCGCGGTGGCGAAGGGCAAGCGCGAGTACGACAAGCGCCAGACGCTGCGCGAGCGCCAGGACAAGCGCGAGGCCGAGCGCGCGATGCGCTCCCGCAACCGGCTGGGGGAGTGAGCGCGGGCTGACTCTCAGCGGGTGGACGCGTCGGCCGGCGCGGCCGGATCGGATGCCGCGGCGTCGCGGAATGCGTCCTTCGGCACGAACACGAGCAGCCCCGCGGCGATGAGGGCGGTGACGCCGCAGACGACCCACACTGTCACGTAACCGGTGAAGGAGCCGGCGGTCGATTGCGTCCCGCCGGTGGCCCCGTGCAGCAGGGCGATGCCGAAGACGCAGGAGGCGATCGCGCCGCCGACGGTCTTGACCGAGTTCGTCAGGCCGGTGGCGACACCGGTCTGGGTCGGCGGAGCGGCGGATGCCGCGGCGGCGGGCAGGGCGGCGACGAGCGCGCCCGACCCGATGCCGACGATGACCATGTTCGTGATGAGCTGGCCGTAGGCGGCGTGGAACGGCAGGAACAGGAGGAACCCGATGCCGACGAGGACGGCTGCGACGATGAGCGCCACGCGGGGCGTGAGCAGTCGTGCGACGGTCGGATAGGTGACAGCCCCGGCGATCATCGCGATGAGGTAGATCCCGATGATGAGCGAGGTCTGGAAGCCGCTCGTGCCGAGGCCGTAGCCGTACACGGCCGGGTCGGTGCGCGCGAAGGTCGACAACGGTGCCTGCGCGCCGAGGACGCTCACTCCGAACAGCCCCGCGGTGAGGAAGACCGGGCCGAGGCTGGGGGAGCGGAACATGCGGACGTCGATGAGGGGGTCCGGCTGGCGCAGCTCCCAGACCGCGAACGGCCACACCAGCAGGATGCCGAGGGCGACCACCGCCCACGAGAACGCGTTCTCGACCCCCGTGATCCGCAGCAGGCTCAGGCCGCCCGTGAGGGCCAGCAGCGCGAGCGAGATCAGCACGAGCCCCACCGTGTCGAGGCGCCCGCCGGTGGGGTTCGGCGACTCGCGCACACCCCACAGCACGACGAAGAAGCAGGCCACGACGGCGAGGGCGGGGATGAGCAGCACCACCGTGAGCGGCAGCACGTCGACGAGCGCCCCGCCGACGAGCGCGCCGATGATCGCGCCGCTTTCGAGGGCCGCGACCAGCAGGCCGGCGGCCTTCGCGGTGATGCCGGAGCGTCCGGGCAGGGACCGGGCACGCGACCAGATGAGCGCGATCTCCAGGGGCAGCCAGACGACGTAGAAGCCCATGAGCGCCCACGCGGCCAGGAAGACCGGGAACGACGACGTGAACGGCAGCACGAGCGCGGCGGCCGCCGTGATCGCGGTCGAGACCAGCAGGATGCGCTTGTGCCCGACCATGTCGCCGAGTTTGGCCAGCGCCGGGACGACCAGTGCCGACAGCATCAGCTGGGTGCCCTCGAGCCAGTTCACGTCGGCGTCGGGGATCTCCAGATGCCGCGCGATGTTCGTCAGCATCGGGGTGTAATACCCCTGGAGGATGCCGCTGGTGAACTCCACGAACGCGAGGAAGCCGACGACGCCGGCGAGGGTGCCGAGGCTGGTGCGCGCTGACATCGGGCTCCTTTGCACGGAAACGGGCCAGGCTACTGTAACCGCTCCAGGAGCGTGCGATGGAATCGGGCACCGCGCTCGAGCTCGGCGATCTCGACGCGTTCGTCCACCCCGTGGATGCTCGCGCGCAGCTGCGCGCTCATCGCGAGCGGCGCGAACCGGTACACCACGGGGCTGAAGCGATGGAAGTGCCGGGAGTCGGACGCCGCCATCATCACGTACGGAACGGCCGTGGCGTCCGGGTGGGATGCCGCCAGCGCCTCCCTCATGAGGGCGAACTGCGCGTTGTCGGTCGGCGACTCCGGTGACGGCTCGTCGCCGTCGACGACCTCGACCGCGATGCTGCGGTCGCTGATGCGCCGCGTGACGCGCTGCACCGTGCCGGCAACGGTCTCGCCCAGTGCCAGGCGCAGGTTGAGCGTCGCGGAGGCCTGCGACGGCAGCACGTTGGCCGCCGTTCCGCCGGACTGCATCGTGGCCGCGACGGTCGTGCGCACCATGGCCGCAGGCTCGCCGCCGAGGGCGGCGAACACGCGCGCCGACACCGCGGGCAGGGCGGCGAGCATCCGGTAGAGCGGCCTGGCCGGGCCCGTGCTGGTCCGCGAGAAGGTGTGCAGCATCCTGCTGACCGCGAGCGGCGTCCGCGGGCGGAAGGTTCCCGGCGTCAGGCGGTCGATGCTGTGCGCCAGAGTGCCGATGGCGGTGCGGGCCGGCGGCGCGGAGGCGTGCCCGCCGGCGCCGCGGGCGCCGAGTCGCAGGGTCAGGGTGCCCTTCTCGCCGACCCCGATCATGGCCGCCGTGCCGGTGACGAACGGGAGCGGGGCATCCACCACGGCGCCGCCCTCGTCGAGGACGAGCCACGGGGTGATGCCGCGCTCGCGGAGAGCGGCTGCGATCGCCTGCGCGCCGCCGCCGTGCGTCTCCTCGTTGCCGCCGAACGACAGGTAGACGTCGCGTGCCGGCACGTGGCCGGCTTCGAGCAGCTGCTCCACGGCCTCGAGCACCACCAGCAGTGGTCCCTTGTCGTCGAGTGCGCCACGCCCGTACACGAACCCGTCGGCGATGCGGCCCTCGAACGGGGGATGCGTCCAGGCGTCCGACGCGTCCACGGGCACGACGTCGTAGTGCGCCATGAGGACGACCGGGTCGGCGTCGGAGTCCCGGCCGGCCCAGCGGTACAGCAGCCCGAAGTCGGTGAGCCGCTCGCGGGTCAGCATCGCGGCGATGCGCGGATACAGCTCGCCGATCAGCTCCACGAACGCCTCGAACGGTGCGCGGCCCCGCTCGTCGACCTCGGCCGACACCGTCGGCAGCTGGATCATGCGGGAAAGTCGCTGCGCCATGGCGTGCTGCACGTCGTTCGTCATCGGGGCCTCCGGCCGTCCACCCTAAGCCACCGGTCGCCGGAATTGCCGCGCGTCGTTCGTCGTTGTAGTCTGTGATGCTCGGGTGCGGATGCTCCCGAGTGGCAACTCCACAGTGTGACAGCGGTCCCTTCATCTGAAGGACACGGGGCTGATCGGTTTCGACAGCGCCTGTGAACCCACGAGAAGCGGGCCGAGGATGCAGGGTTATCTCGTGAACGCTCCCTGCAAACCAATAAGTGCCAACAACAAGCGCACTGACTTCGCCCTCGCTGCGTAAGCGAGCCCGATAGTCCGTCAGGCCGTATGTGATTCCGATACGGATCCTGGCGTCATCTAGGAATCTTGCTGTGTGACGGCGTCTGGACGTCACGCGGGACTCTTCCCAGGCTGGGCCTGTCGACTTGGGTGTCTGTGACAAAGGTCGGGGCCGAGCAGAACGTCTGCACAGACTGCGCCCGGAGAATGCGTGGAATCTCAGCGCTGGACGGGGGTTCGATTCCCCCCAGCTCCACTGGCTTCCAGCCGAACCGCTGTCACGGAAGAGAGCCCCCTCGGAGCCCTGCGAACGCAGGGCTCCGAGGGGGCTCTCTTCGTCGCGGCAGGGTGCCAGCATCCCGGCTCTCGCGCAAGCATCGAGCGTCGCTCGCGGAAATCTTCCTGTCCGGCGGGGCGGATTCTCACGATCCGGACACGACCGGGTCTCGGGGTTGGCTCTTTTGAACCGGGTCCGATTACGCTTCATCGATACCCATGTCTGTGGGCCCCCGAACTCACACCGAGGTGAATCAATGCGAACCCGACGTTTCCTCGTCGCCGCGGCCGGTGCCGCTGCGGCCGCCCTCCTGCTCGCCGGCTGCGTGGACAACACGCCCACCGGCTCGTCCACCGGCGGATCCTCCGCCAGCGGCGCGGCCGTCACGAAGGATGCCGCCCTTTACAACGCCCTCCCGTCCTCGATCAAGTCCTCCGGCGTCCTCGCCGTGGGCATGGACGACACCTACGCTCCGAACGAGTTCAAGGACGCGAACGGCAACCCCACCGGCTGGGAGGTGGACCTCACCAACGCGATCGCCGCGAAGCTGGGGGTCAAGGCCCAGTACAACATCGCCAAGTTCGACAACATCCTCCCGTCGATCACCGGCGGCAAGGACGACATCGGCATGTCGTCGTTCACCGACACCAAAGAGCGCGAGAAGCAGGTCGACTTCGTCAACTACTACTCCGCCGGCATCGCCTGGGCATCGCTCAAGGGCAAGAACGTGAACCCGGACGACGCCTGCGGCCTGAAGGTGGCCGTGCAGTCCACGACCTACGAAGACACCGACGAGGTGCCCGCCAAGTCGAAGGCCTGCACCGCGAAGGGCAAGCCCGCCATCCAGGTCTTCCGCTTCGACGCGCAGGACCAGGCCACCAACGCCGTCATCCTCGGCCAGGTGGATGCCATGAGCGCGGACTCGCCCGTCACCGCGTACGCGATCAAGACGACCGGCGACAAGCTCCAGCCCGCGGGCAAGACCTTCGACGTCGCCCCGTACGGCATCCCGGTCGCCAAGAACTCGCAGCTCACGCCCGTCCTGCAGAAGGCCGTGCAGGCGCTGATCGACGACGGCACCTACGGCAAGATCCTCGACAAGTGGGGTGTCGCCGACGGTGGCGTGAAGACGGCCGAGATCAACCTCGCTTCGAAGAGCTGAGATGTCCTCGTCTGACACGCAGGCCGCCCCGAGCGCCGCGTCGCAGCACGAGGAGGCCGAGCCGATCAAGGCGGTCAAGCTGCGGCATCCGTGGCGGATCATCCTCGCGGTCGTGCTGGTCCTGCTGCTGGTCTGGTTCATCACCGACGCCCTGCATCGCGAGGCCTACGGCTGGCCGTACGTCGCGAAGTTCATCTTCGACCGGCGCATCAGCGCCGCCGCGCTGGTGACGCTCGAGCTGACGGTGCTGTCGATGGTCATCGCGATCATCCTCGGCCTGATCCTCGCGGTCATGAGGATGTCGCCGAACCCGGTCGTGAAGTACATCGCGTGGCTGTACCTGTGGATCTTCCGCGGCACGCCGGTGTACGTGCAGCTGGTGTTCTGGGGCCTGTTCTCGCTGATCTACAAGAACATCTTCGTCGGCGTCCCCTTCACCGACATCGGGCTGAACCTCGACCTCGGCTTCATGACGAACACGTTCATCATCGCCGTCGTCGGCCTGTCGCTGAACGAAGCCGCGTACATGGCGGAGATCGTGCGGGCCGGACTCCTGTCCGTCGACCAGGGCCAGGAGGAGGCGGCCACCGCGCTCGGCATGAGCTGGGGACAGACCATGCGCCGGATCGTGGTGCCGCAGGCGATGCGCGTCATCATCCCGCCGACCGGCAACGAGGTCATCTCGATGCTGAAGACGACCTCCCTGGTCGCGGCGATTCCACTCACGACCGACCTGTACGGTGTGTCGCGCGACATCTCCGCCGTGACGTTCACCCCGATTCCGCTGCTGATCGTCGCGTCCTGCTGGTACCTGCTGGTCACGTCGATCCTGATGATCGGCCAGTACTACCTCGAGAAGCGGTACTCGCGCGGGGTGGGCGACAGGCGTCCTCCGGAAGGACCCAAGCAGCCCGGGACGATCACGGAGACCGTCAAGACCATGCGCAACGCGGAAGGGGGACAGGCATGACCGAGGTGACCCCCATGGTGGAGGCCCAGCAGGTCTCCAAGAGCTACGGCTCCAACCAGGTGCTCAAGAGCATCTCGCTGACCGTGATGCCCGGCGAGGTGCTGTGCCTGGTCGGTCCGTCCGGTTCCGGCAAGTCCACGTTCCTGCGGTGCATCAACCACCTGGAGCGGGTCAACGCCGGCCGGCTCGCGGTCGACGGCAAGCTCGTCGGGTATCGCGAGGCGAACGGCAAGCTCTACGAACTCCACCCGAAGGAGGCGGCGCTGCAGCGACGCGACATCGGGATGGTGTTCCAGCGGTTCAACCTGTTCCCGCACATGACCGCGCTCGAGAACGTCATGGAGGCGCCGGTGCGCGTCAAGGGCGTGGGTCGCGCGCAGGCGAAGCAGCGCGCGCGTGAACTCCTCGAAAGGGTGGGACTGGGCGAGCGGACCGACTACTACCCGGCGCACCTGTCCGGCGGGCAGCAGCAGCGCGTCGCGATCGCCCGGGCTCTCGCGATGGACCCGAAGCTGATGCTGTTCGACGAGCCCACCTCCGCGTTGGACCCGGAACTCGTCGGCGAAGTGCTCGACGTCATGAAGGAGCTCGCACGGACGGGCATGACGATGATCGTGGTCACCCACGAGATGGGCTTCGCCCGCGAGGTGGCCGACGAAGTCGTCTTCATGGACGGCGGCGTCGTCGTCGAGTCCGGAGACCCGAAGGTTGTGCTCACCAACCCGCAGCACGAGCGCACGAAGGCGTTCCTCTCCAAGGTGCTCTGATCGCCGTCGACGATGCCCCGCTCCTTCCTGGGCGGGGCATCGTCGACTCCGGCGGTGCGGCGGCGGTCAGGACGGATCAGCGATGAGCAGGATGCCCTGCTTCGTGCTGGCGACCTTGACCCAGCCGTCGGTGAACAGGTACGTCATCCCGAACCCCTCGTCGTCGGGGTTCAGGATCATGTCTTTGCCGGCCGTGATGTACACGCCTTCGGGCGCGTCGATGCGCCGCCATCCCTGCGACAGGAGCTGTTTCTCGGCCTCTTTCGCCGTCGCGGCGTCGATCGGGCCCCGGCCGAAGACCTCGGCGCGCTCGCTCGACTGGCCGCCCCAGGTGCACTGCAGGCCTTTGGCGACGCGGATGTCGCCGACGTACAACGGCCCCGGCTCAGCGGTCCACCCCGCGGCCGTGAACGCCTTCACGGTCGCCGCGGGGATCATGCCCTCGCAGGTGAGCGCGACGGCCGTCGCGTGGGGAGTGGAGGATGCCGCCGCAGAGGCTGCTCCGGGGTGCTCCTGACCGGGGCCGCCGGTGCATCCCGCGAGGAGCATGCCGGCGGCGAGGAGCAGCGCGACCGCGGCCGATCGGCGCCGGATCATCCGGCCCCCTCGCCGTGCAGCAGGGTCAGATAGGCATCGTGCAGCACACCGTTCGTCGCCAATGACGAGCGGTCGCCGATCGAATCGGTGCCGTCGAACGCGGTGAAGCGTCCGCCGGCCTCGCGCACGATGGCGACGTGGGCCGCGATGTCGTACTCCTTCACGCCGAATTCGGCGACGAACTCGAGGCGCCCCTCGGCCAGCAGCATGTACGGCCACGCGTCGCCGTAGCCCCGATCGCGCCACACGCCGCGGCTGAGGCGGATCAGCGTATCGAGTTCGCCGGCCTCATCCCACTGCTGGATGCTCTGGAAGCTGACGCTCGAGAGGGCGACGTCGTCGACGGCGGAGACGTGGATGCTGCGCGGTGCGCTCTCCCCGGGGACGTTGGTCCACGCGCCGTGCCCGCGCGCCGCCCACCAGCGGCGTCCGATGGACGGCTGGCTGACGATGCCCACGACGGGGACGCCGTCGACGGCCAGGGCGATGAGGGTCGCCCACATGGGGATGCCCTTGAGGTAGTTGGCGGTGCCGTCGATGGGGTCGATGATCCACTGCCGCGCGGTGGAGCCGGTGCTCCCGAACTCCTCACCGAACACACCGTCGCCGGGCCGTTCGGTGAGCAGGATGTCACGGATCGCCCGCTCGGTCGCGAGATCCGCCTCGGTCACGTGCGTGGAATCCGCCTTGGTCCGGATGTCGAGGTCGGGGGCGTCGAAGCGCGCCATCGAGACGGCATCGGCCGCGTCCGCGAGCCGCAGCGCGAGTTGCAGGTCTGCGGCGAGATCGACGGCGACGGAGGGCTCGGCCGCGGATTCGGAGGCTGCGCTG
The DNA here is from genome assembly GCF_000802305.1 of Microbacterium mangrovi. Lineage (GTDB taxonomy): Bacteria > Actinomycetota > Actinomycetes > Actinomycetales > Microbacteriaceae > Microbacterium > Microbacterium mangrovi. The sequence continues at coordinate 181,886 of NZ_JTDK01000010.1, forward strand.
TTCACCCGTCAAGGATATCGGGCGGCCCCGCAGCCCCGATTTCGTGTTGCGCGGATTCTCGGGTAATGTGATCTCTCGGTTCGCGGAACAGCGAACCGAGCACCTCTAGCTCAATCGGCAGAGCAACTGACTCTTAATCAGTGGGTTCTGGGTTCGAGTCCCAGGGGGTGCACCACCAGTGCGAAGGCCCTCGATCCCGTGGAAACACGGTGATCGGGGGCCTTCGTCGTGGCGGCGGGTTCCTCTCGATGTCGGAAGGGCGTGGCAGACTTCGGGCATGCTGCTGCACGAGGTCGTCGCCACGGTGGCCGCGGTCGGGGCGACCCGGTCGCGACGCGTCAAGGTCGACGAGCTCGCCGCACTGCTCGCCCGTCTGGGGCCGGAGGAGGTCACGGCCGCCGTCGGGTTCCTCACCGCGAGCCCCCGCCAGGGCCGGCTGGGCATCGGCTGGCGCAGCCTGACCGACCTCCGGGTCGAGCACGCGACCACCGCGACCCTCACGGTCGCCGAGGTCGATGCGGAGTTCGACCGGCTGGCCGTGGCGTCCGGGCCGGGGTCGGCTGCCGACCGCGCGCGGCTGCTCCACGACCTCGCCCGTCGCGCGACGCCCGACGAGTGGGGCTTCCTGGTGCGGGTCATCCTCGGAGAACTCCGCACCGGTGCGCTGGAGGGCGTGCTCACCGAGGCGGTGGCCCGCGCGGGCGGGCATCCGACCGACGCGGTGCGTCGCGCCGCGATGCTCTCCGGGAGTCTCGCCGAGACGGCACGCATCGCCCTGTTCGAACCGGACGGCGCCCTGCAGGAGGTCGGACTGGAGGTCGGGCGACCCGTGCTGCCGATGCTGGCGGCATCCGCCGCCACCGTCGCGGATGCCGTCGCAGTCACCGGGGAGTCCTCGGTCGAGTTCAAGCTCGACGGGGCACGGATCCAGGTGCACCGCCGCGGCCACGACGTTCGCGTCTTCACCCGGAGTCTCGCCGAGATCACCCATCGTGTGCCCGAGATCGTCGAGATCGTCCGCGGGTTCGATGCCGACTCCGTCATCCTGGACGGAGAGACGCTGGCGCTCGATGCGGACGGCCGCCCGCGGGCGTTCCAAGACACGATGGCGCGTTTCGGGGCGGATGCCGACCGCTCTGTGGTCCTGCGGCCCTGGTTCTTCGACATCCTGCACGTGGACGGGCGCGACCTGATCGACGCGCCCCTGTCGGAGCGCCGGGCGGAGCTGGCCCGGGTGGTCGGTGACAACCTCGTCCCGGCGACGCTCACCGGGCAGCCGGAGGTCGCCGTGGAGTTCTCGCGCGACGCGCTGGCCGCCGGCCACGAAGGCGTCGTCGTGAAGTCGCTCGCCGCTTCGTACGCGGCGGGCCGCCGGGGCTCGGCCTGGATCAAAGTCAAGCCGGTCCTCACCTTCGATCTCGTCGTGCTCGCGGCGGAATGGGGCTCCGGGCGCCGCACCGGGCTGCTGTCGAATCTCCATCTCGGCGCCCTCGACCCGGTCGGGGAGTTCGGGGCGGCCGGCGGCTTCGTCATGGTCGGAAAGACGTTCAAGGGCCTCACCGATGCGCTGCTGCGGTGGCAGACCGAGACGTTCCCGGAGTACGAGACCGGCCGCACCGCCCATGTCGTGCGTCTGCGGCACGAGCTCGTCGTCGAGATCGCCATCGACGGCGTGCAGCGCTCCTCGCGGTATCCGGGCGGCCTCGCCCTGCGGTTCGCGCGGGTCAAGGGGTACCGGCCCGACAAGTCGCCCGCGGAGGCCGACACCATCCAGGCGCTGCGCGCGCTCCTGCCGGCGGGCGACAGCGCATAACGACGCTCGATGCGTGGCATCGGCCACCCGTGGGGCACGAGGGGGTGTCGGGCGTTGTCCGACCCGTCCGCGACGCGTAGCGTCGTGCACGACAGCAAAGGAGTGTCACGTGATCGACAAGCAGGTGCCGGATGCCGCGACCGCGGTGGGCGATATCGGCGAAGGCGCGAGTATCGCCGTCGGGGGTTTCGGGTTGTCCGGCAACCCGATGGGGTTGATCGAGGCGCTGCATGCGCGGGGCGTCGGCGGCCTGTCGATCGTGTCGAACAACTGCGGCGTCGACGACTGGGGTCTCGGCATCCTGCTGGGGTCCGGGCGGATCCGGAAGATGACGTCGTCCTACGTGGGGGAGAACAAGGAGTTCGAGCGGCAGTTCCTGTCGGGAGAGCTCGAAGTGGAGCTGACGCCGCAGGGCACGCTCGCGGAGAAGCTGCGCGCGGGCGGTGCGGGGATCGCGGCCTTCTTCACCCCGACCGGGGTCGGCACGCAGGTCGCCGAGGGCGGCCTGCCGCAGCGGTACGACGGCTCAGGCGGTGTCGCACAGGCATCCGCTGCGAAAGAGGTGCGCACGTTCATGGTCGCGGGCCGGGAGCGGGAGTTCGTGCTCGAAGAGGCGATCGTGACCGACTACGCCCTGGTGCACGCCGCGGTCGGCGACCGCCACGGGAACCTGGTGTTCAACAAGGCCGCCCGCAACTTCAACCCCCTCGCCGCCATGGCGGGGCGCGTCTGCATCGCCCAGGTGGAGCGACTCGTGGAGCCGGGGGAGATCGACGCCGATCGGGTGCATCTTCCCGGCATCTACGTGCACCGGGTCGTCGAGGTCGGCCCCGGGATCGAGAAGCGCATCGAGCGTCGCACCGTGAAGGAGGCCTGAGATGGGACTGTCCCGTACCGAGATGGCTGCCCGCGCCGCCCGCGAGCTCGCGGACGGCGCCTACGTGAACCTGGGTATCGGGCTGCCGACCCTCGTGCCGAACTACGTGCCCGACGGGGTGACGGTGGTGCTGCAGTCCGAGAACGGCATCCTCGGCGTCGGACCGTATCCGGACGAGCAGCACGTGGACCCGGACCTGATCAACGCGGGCAAGGAGACGGTGACGACGCTCCCCGGGAGCGCGTTCTTCGACTCCGCGCTCAGCTTCGGGATGATCCGAGCCGGAAAGATCGACGCCGCCATCCTCGGCGCGATGCAGGTGTCCGCGGCCGGCGATCTCGCGAACTGGATGATCCCGGGAAAGATGGTGAAGGGTCCGGGCGGGGCGATGGACCTGGTCCACGGCGCCGGCACGGTCATCGTGCTGATGGAGCACGTCGCCCGGGACGGCAGCGCGAAGATCGTCGACGAGTGCACCCTGCCGCTGACCGGCAAGGGCGTCGTGGACCGGATCATCACCGACCTCGCCGTCATCGACGTCACCGCCGAAGGACTCGTCCTGGCCGAGCTCGCGCCGGGCGTCACCGTCGCGCAGGTGCAGGCCGCCACCGAGCCGACGCTGGTGATCCCGGAGACCTTTAGGCTGGAGGCATGAACACCGACGACGTCGTCATCGTTGCCGCCGCCCGCACCCCCCAGGGTCGCCTGAAGGGCGCGCTGTCGAGTCTCTCGGCGCCGCAGCTCGGCAGCGCGGCCATTCGAGGCGCGCTCGAGGGCGCCGGCATCCCCGCCGATGCGGTCGATGCCGTGCTGGTCGGACAGGTGCTGCCGGCCGGCTCCGGCCAGAATCCGGCACGTCAGGCGGCGATCGGAGCCGGGCTGCCCTGGAATGTGCACGCCGCGGGCGTCAACAAGGTGTGCCTGTCCGGGCTCACCGCCGTGATCGACGGCGCGCGCATGATCGCCGTGGGCGACGCCCGGGTCGTCGTGGCCGCCGGCATGGAATCGATGTCGCAGGCGCCCCACCTGCTCATGGGCTCGCGCAGCGGCTGGCAGTACGGGTCGGTCGAAGTGCTCGACCACATGGCCTACGACGGACTCACCGATGCGTATGACCGCGAGAGCATGGGCGCCTCGACCGAGCGCCTGAACGAGCGCTACGAGGTCACGCGCGCCGACCAGGACGCCGTGGCCGCGCGATCGCATCAGCGTGCGGCCGCCGCACAGGCCGCCGGCGTCTTCGACGGCGAGATCGTGCCGGTGTCGATCCCGCAGCGCAAGGGCGAGCCCGTCGTCGTGACGGCGGACGAGGGCGTGCGTCCCGAGACCACCGTCGACACGCTGGCCGGGCTGCGGCCGGCGTTCGCCCAGGGAGGGTCCATCACCGCCGGCAACTCGTCGCAGATCTCCGACGGCGCATCGGCCGTCGTCCTCACGACCCGCGCGCACGCCGACGAGCAGGGGTGGCCGGTGCTGGCCGTGGTCGGGGCATCCGGCCAGGTCGCCGGCCCCGACAACTCCCTCCACGCGCAGCCGGCCGGCGCGATCCGCAAAGCGTGCGACAAGGCGGGCATCCGGCCCGGCGACCTCGACTTCGTGGAGATCAACGAAGCCTTCGGCGCCGTGGTGGCGCGGTCGCAGCGTGAACTCGGGCTCAGCGACGACGTCGTCAACATCCACGGCGGAGGCATCGCGGTCGGGCATCCGATCGGGGCTTCGGGCAACCGGCTCGTCGTGCACGCCGTGCACGAGCTGGTGCGGCGCGGGTCGGGTTCGGCCGCCGTCGCGCTGTGCGGCGGAGGCGGACAGGGCGACGCGCTCATCCTCACACGCTGACGCCTTTCGCGGCGCCCGGCCGATGCCGTAGCCTCGGCGCATGAGGATCGCTCCGCTCGCCGAATCCGACCGCGCCGACTGGGAGCCGCTCTGGCAGGGCTATCTGACCTTCTACGAGACCGAGCTGGCCGACGACGTGTCAGATGCGACGTTCGCCCGGCTGGTCGCCGGAGACGGCATGCACGGCGCGCTCGCCCGAGACGACGACGGACGCGCCGTCGGCTTCGTGAACTGGCTGCCGCAGGCATCCACCTGGACGAAGGGCACGTACTGCTACCTGGAGGACCTCTTCGTCGCGCCGGACGTGCGCGGAGGCGGCGTCGGCCGCGCGCTCATCGCACACGTGCGGACCTGGGCGGAGGACGCCGGCTGCGACCAGGTCTACTGGCTGACGGCCGAGACCAACACGCAGGCGCGCAAGCTCTACGACAAGGTCGCAGAGCTCTCCGGATTCGTGCACTACCAGATCACGCTGGCTCCGCACGGGTCGAACTGAGCGGTCAGAGCGCTCCGTCGTCGCCGGCGGCCCGGATCGCACGCTCGGCGAGCACTTCGCGGCGCGTGTCGACGATGGCGCCGACGGTGAGCGCCACCGTGATGCCCCAGCTGAGCCAGATGAGCACGTGGCGCCACGTGAACGGCTGCTCCTCGTCGCGCAGGCCGCGCAGCAGCTCGAGTCCGGTGGTGATCGCCCCGATGAGGCCTGTGCCGAAAACGTACTTGCGCATGTCTTCACGGTAGCGTCTCCCACCCTCGATGGCACGCTTCGGCCGGTGGCCGCCGACCCGCGCGCTAGCCTGGAAGGTGCGCCCCCGACCCGGAGGAGGACAGCGTGAGTCAGGCAGAGTTCGTCATCGTCGCCAACCGATTGCCCGTCGATCGAGACGCGAACGGAGGGTGGCGGACCTCGCCCGGCGGCCTGGTCACCGCGATGGAGCAGGTCATGCGCGGGGTCGACGGCGCGTGGGTCGGATGGCCCGGTCAGCCCGACCTGGACATCGACCCGTTCGACTTCGACGGGATGCGGCTGGTGCCGGTGAAGCTGAGCGCCGAAGACATCGAGCTGTACTACGAAGGCTTCTCGAACGACACCATCTGGCCGCTCTATCACGACGTCATCGCGGCCCCGCGCTACCGTCGTGAATGGTGGAACGCCTACCGGCGCGTCAACCGCCTGTTCGCCACCGCCGCGGCCGACGCGGCCGCGGAAGGTGCGACGGTCTGGGTGCAGGACTACCAGCTGCAGCTCGTCCCGCAGATGCTCCGCGAACTTCGTCCCGATCTGACCATCGGGTACTTCCATCACATTCCGTTCCCGGCATATGGCCTGTTCTCGCAGCTTCCCTGGCGTCGCCAGGTGCTGGAGGGCCTGCTCGGTGCTGATGTGATCGGCTTCCAGCGCGTTGCGGATGCCGGCAACTTCGCCCGCGCCGTGCGGCGGCAGCTGCGGTACGAGACCAAGGCGGGCGTCGTGCGCGTCCCCACCGCGGACGACGAAGCGCGTCCGGCGGTGGTCCGCGCCTTCCCGATCTCGATCGACACCGCGCAGTACGAGGACCTCGCCCGGGACCCGAAGGTGAGAGCGCGTGCGGCGGAGATCCGGGCGAGCCTCGGCAACCCGCGCCACATCCTCCTCGGCGTCGACCGCCTGGACTACACCAAGGGCATCCGGCACCGCATGAAGGCGTTCGGCGAACTCCTCGAAGACGGGCGCCTGAACGTCGAGGACGTCACCCTGGTGCAGGTCGCGAGCCCAAGCCGTGAGCGGGTCGAGACCTACATCCAGCTGCGCGACGAGATCGAGCTCGCCGTCGGCCGCATCAACGGCGACCAGGACACCATGGGGCACACCGCGATCCGGTACCTGCACCAGTCGTTCCCACGCGAGGAGATGGTCGCGCTGTTCCTCGCCGCCGACGTCATGCTCGTCACCGCGCTGCGCGACGGCATGAACCTCGTCGCCAAGGAGTACGTGGCATCCCGCGTCGACAACCGCGGGGTCCTGATCCTCAGCGAGTTCGCCGGGGCCGCCGACGAGCTGGGCAGCGCGGTGCGGATCAATCCCCATGACATCGAGGGCATGAAGGACGCGATCGTGCGCGCGATCGAGATGCCGGCGGCCGAGCAGGGCCGCCGCATGCGGGCGCTGCGCCGGCGCGTGCACGACAACGACGTGCAGGCCTGGTCGCGATCCTTCCTCTCCGCGCTCGAGAAGACCCGCACGTCATGACGGCCGCCGACGACGCACTGCAGCACCTGGCGGCGACGCCCCGGCTTCTCGTCGCCCTGGACTTCGACGGCACGCTTTCGCCGTTCGTCACCGAACCGATGGACGCCCGCATGCTCGGTGTGGCCCGTGATGCCGTCGACGCCCTGGCCGCCGCGCCCGGCACCACGGTGGCGCTCGTGTCCGGACGCGCGCTGCCGGATCTGCGCATCATCGCCGAGCACGACGACGACTCGCCGATCCTCCTCGCCGGGTCGCACGGCGTGGAGTACTGGCTGCCGCAGCGCGGCCGGGTGGTCCCGGACGTGGATGCCGACCACGCCGCCACCCGGGCCGCCGTGATCGCCGCGGCCGAGGAACGCCTCGCCGACCTGCCGGGCATCCGGATCGAGCCGAAGAGCTTCGGGATGGCCGTGCACAGCCGCGGGGCGGATGACCGGGCTGCCGACGACTCGGTGCGGATCGCCGACGAGGTCGTCGGTGAGCTCGCCCCGGACTGGCGTCGCCGGCTGGGGCACAGCGTGGTCGAGTACTCGTTCCGGGACGAAGGAAAGGATGCCGCCATCGCCGTCCTTCGTGCGGAGACGGAGCCGACGGCGGTGCTCTTCGCCGGAGACGACGTGACCGACGAGGATGCGATCGCGGCCCTCGAGCCGGGCGACGTGGGGGTCCGGCTCGGTGCGGGGGATTCGGCGGCGCAGGTGCGGATGCCCGGCATCCCCGAATTCGCGGCCTGGCTCGCGGAGCTCGCGTACCGGCGCTCGGAGTCCCCGCCCGCCGCGCGCCCTCCGGGCGTCGGCGGTCGGGAATAGACTGCCAAGCATGAGTCAGGCCGACGACCCGATCGACATCAAGCCCCGCAGCCGCGTCGTCACCGACGGCATCGAGGCGACGACTTCCCGAGGGATGCTGCGCGGCGTCGGCCTCGGAGACGAGGACTGGGACAAACCCCAGATCGGCATCGCGTCGAGCTGGAACGAGATCACACCGTGCAACCTGAGCCTGGATCGACTGGCCCAGGGCGCGAAGGAGGGCGTGCACGCCGGCGGCGGCTACCCGCTGCAGTTCGGCACGATCTCGGTGTCCGACGGCATCTCGATGGGTCACGAGGGCATGCACTTCTCCCTGGTGTCGCGCGAGGTCATCGCCGACTCCGTCGAGACGGTGGTGATGGCCGAGCGCCTCGACGGCACCGTCCTGCTCGCCGGCTGCGACAAATCGATCCCCGGCATGCTGATGGCCAGTGCGCGCCTGGACCTGTCGAGCGTCTTCCTGTACGCCGGGTCCATCGCACCGGGCTGGGTGAAGCTCTCCGACGGCACCGAGAAGGAGATCACGATCATCGACTCCTTCGAAGGAGTCGGCGCCTGTCTCGCGGGCCGGATGAGCGAGGCCGATCTGAAGCGCATCGAGTGCGCGTTCGCCCCCGGTGAGGGTGCCTGCGGCGGCATGTACACCGCCAACACGATGGCCTCGGTCGCCGAGGCCCTCGGCCTCAGCCTGCCGGGATCGGCGGCGCCGCCGTCGGCCGACCGGCGCCGGGACTACTTCGCCCACCGCTCCGGCGAGGCGGTCGTCAATCTGCTCCGCCAGGGGATCACCACCCGCGACATCCTCACGAAAGAGGCGTTCGAGAACGCGATCGCCCTCGCGATGGCGCTCGGCGGCTCCACAAACGTCGTGCTGCACCTGCTCGCCATCGCCAAGGAGGCCGAGGTCGAGCTGACGCTGCACGACTTCAACCGCATCGGCGACAAGGTCCCGCACGTGGCCGACATGAAGCCGTTCGGGCGCTTCGTGATGAACGACGTGGACCGGCACGGCGGAATCCCCGTCATCATGAAGGCCATGCTCGACGAGGGACTCCTGCACGGCGACGCGCTCACCGTCACCGGCAAGACACTCGCCGAGAACCTGCGCGAGCTCGACCCACTGCCCGTGGACGGCACGGTCATCCACTCGTTCGACGACCCGATCCACGCCACCGGCGGCATCACGATCCTGCACGGCTCGCTCGCTCCCGAGGGTGCGGTCGTGAAGACCGCGGGGTTCGACGCGGCCGTGTTCGAAGGCCCCGCACGCGTCTTCGAGCGCGAGCGCGGCGCGATGGACGCGCTCGAAGCCGGGCGGATCCATGCCGGCGACGTCGTCGTCATCCGCTACGAGGGCCCCAAGGGCGGGCCGGGGATGCGCGAGATGCTCGCCATCACGGCGGCCATCAAGGGCGCCGGGCTCGGCAAAGATGTCCTACTATTGACAGACGGTCGATTCTCAGGCGGCACAACCGGACTGTGCATCGGCCACATAGCACCCGAAGCGGTGGACTCCGGTCCCATCGCATTCGTGCGCGATGGTGATCTGATACGGGTCGATATCGCGGCTCGCACTCTCGACCTACTCGTCGATGAGGCCGAGCTGAGCTCCCGCCGTGAGGGCTGGGAGCCCCTGCCCCCGCGCTATACCCGTGGCGTCCTGGCCAAATACTCCAAGCTCGTGCGCTCCGCTGCGGAGGGCGCGGTCACGGGGTAGCAGCCGACACATACTTCTCATTTCGCCGACCCCCCCTTCGGAGGATTTCTTACCATGCCCGCCGATTCCCCCGTGGCTGTGCCACGACCGCCGTCTCGAACCGCTGCCGCGCCCATGCTCACCGGTGCGCAGGCCGTCGTCCGGTCCCTGGAGCTGCTCGGCGTCACCGACGTGTTCGGCCTGCCGGGCGGCGCGATCATGCCCGTCTACGACCCGCTCATGGATGCCGAGTCGCTGCGCCACATCCTCGTCCGCCACGAGCAGGGTGCCGGTCACGCTGCGCAGGGCTACGCTTCGGCATCCGGCCGCACGGGCGTCGCGATCGCGACCTCCGGCCCGGGTGCGACGAACCTGGTCACGGCGATCGCCGACGCGTACATGGACTCCGTGCCGCTGGTGTGCATCACCGGCCAGGTCTTCTCGACCCTGATGGGCACGGACGCCTTCCAGGAAGCCGACATCGTCGGCATCACCATGCCGATCACGAAGCACTCGTTCCTGGTCAAGCGCGCCGAAGACATCCCGGGCGCGATCGCGGCCGCGTTCGAGATCGCCTCGACCGGCCGGCCGGGTCCCGTCCTCGTGGACATCACGAAGGACGCCCAGCAGACCGAGGCGCCCTTCGTCTGGCCGCCGAAGATCGACCTGCCCGGCTACCGCCCCGTGACGAAGGCCCACGGCAAGCAGATCCAGGCGGCGGCGCAGCTGATCGCCGAGGCCCGCCAGCCCGTGCTCTACGTCGGCGGCGGCGTCATCCGCTCGCACGCGTCCGACGAACTGCGCGAACTCGCCGAGGTCACCGGTGCGCCGGTGGTCACCACGCTCATGGCGCGCGGCGCCTTCCCCGACTCGCACCCGCAGCACCTCGGGATGCCGGGCATGCACGGCACGGTGCCGGCGGTTCTCGCCCTGCAGGAGGCCGACCTCATCGTCGCCCTGGGCGCGCGCTTCGACGACCGCGTCACCGGCAAGGCGTCTCTTTTCGCTCCGAACGCACAGGTCGTGCACGTCGACATCGACCCGGCCGAGATCTCGAAGATCCGGACCGCGGACGTGCCGATCGTCGGTGACCTGCGCGACGTGCTCGTCGACCTGAGTGCGGCCTTCCGCACGGCATCCGCGGGTGTGAAGCCCGACCTCGCCGAGTGGTGGACCCGCCTCGACGGGCTGCGCGCCGAGTTCCCGCTCGGCTACACGCAGCCGACCGACGGCCACATGTCGCCGCAGTACGTGATCCAGCGCATCGGCGAGCTGACCGGCCCGGAGGCGGTCTACGCTGCCGGCGTGGGCCAGCACCAGATGTGGGCCGCGCAGTTCATCAAGTACGAGCGCCCGAACTCCTGGCTGAACTCCGGCGGCGCCGGGACCATGGGATACGCGGTTCCCGCCGCCATGGGCGCCAAGGTCGCCGAGCCCGACCGTGTAGTGTGGGCGATCGACGGTGACGGCTGCTTCCAGATGACCAACCAGGAACTGGCCACCTGCACGATCAACGACATCCCGATCAAGGTCGCGATCATCAACAACTCGTCGCTCGGCATGGTGCGGCAGTGGCAGACCCTGTTCTTCGACGGTCGGCACTCGCACACCGACCTGAACACCGGGCACGGCACGGTGCGGATCCCCGACTTCCTCAAGCTCGCGGAGGCCTACGGCTGCCTGGGTATCCGCGTCGAGCGCGAAGAGGACGTGGATGCCGCCATCAAGCTCGCCCTGGAGACGAACGACCGGCCGGTGGTGATCGACTTCGTGGTGAGCGCCGACGCGATGGTGTGGCCGATGGTGCCGCAGGGCGTCAGCAACAGCTACGTCCAGTACGCCCGCGACCACGCGCCCGCCTTCGACGAGCAGGAGGACTGATCACATGTCGAGTCACGTGCTGAGCCTCCTCGTCGAGGACAAGCCGGGTCTGCTGACCCGTGTCGCGGGCCTGTTCGCTCGTCGCGGCTTCAACATCGAGTCCCTCGCGGTGGGCGTGACGGAGGTCCCCGGGCTCTCTCGCATCACCGTCGTGGTGGACGTCGAGGAGCAGCCGCTCGAACAGGTGACCAAGCAGCTGAACAAGCTGATCAACGTCATCAAGATCGTCGAACTCGAGCCGTCCGCCTCCGTGCAGCGCGAGCACATGCTCGTGAAGGTGCGCGCCGATGCGGCCAACCGCACGAGCGTGCTCGAGATCGTCAACCTCTTCCGGGCGTCCGTCGTCGACTACGCACCCGATGCGCTCGTCGTCGAGGTGACCGGTGACAAGGGCAAGGTCGACGCGCTGCTGCGCGCTCTCGAGCCCTTCGGGATCAAGGAGATCGCCCAGTCGGGCCTTCTCGCGATCGGCCGCGGCGGCAAGAGCATCACCGAGCGCGTCCTGCGCGGCTGACCCCGATTCAGGCTTCCTCGACTCCGGTCGTTGAGCGAGCGAAGCGATACAAGCGACGACAATCAAGGAGAAACACAAGAACATGGCTGAGATCTTCTACGACGACGACGCAGACCTCTCGATCATCCAGGGCAAGAAGGTCGCGATCGTCGGCTACGGGTCGCAGGGCCACGCCCACGCCCAGAACCTGCGCGACTCGGGCGTCCAGGTCGTCATCGGCCTCAAGGAGGGCTCGAAGTCGATCGCGAAGGCACAGGACGAGGGCTTCGAGGTCAAGACCGTCGCCGACGCCGCCGCCTGGGCCGACCTGATCATGATCCTCGCGCCCGACCAGCACCAGCGGTCGATCTACGCGGACTCGATCAAGGACAACCTGACCGAGGGCAAGACGCTCGCGTTCGCGCACGGCTTCAACATCCGTTTCGGCTACATCGAGGCCCCCGAGGGCGTCGACGTCATCCTCGTCGCGCCGAAGGCCCCGGGCCACACGGTGCGTCGCGAGTTCGTCGCCGGTCGCGGCATCCCGGACATCATCGCCGTCGAGAAGGACGCCACCGGCACCGCCTGGGCCACCGCTCTCTCGTACGCGAAGGCGATCGGCGGCACCCGCGCCGGCGTCATCAAGACGACGTTCACCGAAGAGACCGAGACCGACCTGTTCGGCGAGCAGGCCGTGCTGTGCGGCGGTGTCTCCCAGCTCGTCGAGTACGGCTTCGAGACCCTGACTGAGGCGGGCTACCAGCCGCAGATCGCCTACTTCGAGGTGCTGCACGAGCTCAAGCTCATCGTCGACCTCATGTGGGAGGGCGGCATCGCCAAGCAGCGCTGGTCGGTCTCCGACACGGCCGAGTACGGCGACTACGTCTCGGGCCCGCGCGTCATCGACCCGCGCGTCAAGGAGAACATGCAGGCAGTGCTCGCCGACATCCAGTCGGGCGCGTTCGCCAAGCGGTTCATCGACGACCAGGATGCCGGTGCCCCGGAGTTCTACGCGCTGCGCGAGAAGGCCGCCCAGCACCCGATCGAGGGCGTCGGTCGCGACCTGCGCGCGCTCTTCGCGTGGAAGCAGCAGGACGAGGACTACACCGAGGGCTCTGCCGCTCGCTGACCCGCGTCTCGGAGGAGCCCGGCCCCGATTCGGGGCCGGGCTCCTCCGGCGTCCTGGTGGGCGGCGACGCGCGCGTCGGGGCGAATACCGGATGAATACCGCGCGGCGCGCCGCGGATACCGGCCGGCGGGATGGTCGGGACATGAACACTACAACGAACCACCGCGGGGGCACGGCATTCGCCGCTGTGCTTCTCGCCCTCGTCCTTCCGCTCGCCGCCTGCCACCAGACGCGGCCGACGTCGCAGACCGTGTCGTCGAATGACTCGACATCCACTTCGACAGCGAACTCGGCGGCCGACCGCGATTGGCCGGACACCGTCTACCGGAGCAGCAACTACCACCCGGGCGAGAGCTTCGCCCGGTGAAGACCGTGCCGCGAGCGTGGGTCGTCGCACCGCGGGTGCGCGCCCGCGCTCGTTGCGCCGGAGATCACCGCCGGCCACACAGAGTCTGCTGCGACCCAAGGCTCGCGAGGTAAGTCTTCCATTCCTCCGCGGTGAGTTCGCGTCCGGCGAGCCGGCACGCCGCGGCGATCTCCGACTTCGCGTCGAGGCGATGGATGACGACTCCGGCGTCGAGCGGGGCGGTCGCCGCGAGGGTGCCGTCCGAAGACAGCGCGCCGGCGGTGTCCACGGCCGCCGGCATGCCGTCGCCGATCGGCGTGAGCGACCGGGTGTCGATGATCTGCGCTCCACCGTCTCCACTGCCGTACAGCAGTGCGGTGTGGGACGCCTCGGAGACGTCGATCATGAACGAGCCCTCGACACGAGCAATAGTGTGCAGGGACTTCAGTGTGGTGGCGTCGAAGATACCGGAATCGACCGTCGCGACACCGAGCAGTCGCTTGTCGTCCAGGAGCGCGGTGGCCGTGTAGGTGGGCAGCCCGGTGGCGAGACGCCGCCCGGTCCGCCCGTCGAACACGACGGTTTCAAGGGCGTTCGTGGTCATGTTGAACTGTGTGATCGCGACGCGGTGACGCGCGGAGTCGTCGCTGATGGTCACGACGGGTTCTTGCGTCGCGAAGACCGTGCTCGTCGGCACCAGAGTCCGCTCATCGATCACGACGACCCCGGTCGGTTCCGCTGCGTACAGCACCTTCGGATCGCGGGAGCGGGCGACGGGGTAGTTGCCGTCGACGAGTCCGGTCGGGCGCAGCTTTCCGGTTCGCACGTCGAGTGCGAGGTTCACCTGACGTCCATTGAACAGGGTCGGATCAACCGCGTCGACGACGAGCAGAGTGTGGTCGTCCGCCCAGACGGGGCCCTGCAGGATTCCGCGGTACGGGGTGCGAACGTCCTGCGGAATGCGGAAGACGGGCCGATCGGTGTCGACGTTCCAGACGGCGAACTCCTGTTGCACCCCCGGGTTCTGCGCGCGTGATGCCAGGAGCAGCAGATGACCGGACGAGTCGAAGTCGCCGGCGGGCTTGAAGCCCGACGCAATCGCCGTCGAGGCCGGCCCGCTGCCGTCCACGCGCAGGTGCCCGATCGCGGGTGCCAACGCGCTCATGAGTAGCAGTTCTTCGCCATTCCGGGAGAACACGAGATCGCCGCTTGCGCCGAGCTGGTAGTTCGCCGCCGGCATCCGCAGCAAGCCCGTGCGCAGATCCCGGACCTCAATGTGTCCGCGCTCGTCTCCGCAGGTGGCGACGTTCGACTCGGAGGAGGCCGCGCTGCGACTGCACTCTCCGGCGCGGTCGAACGGGTGCCTCCAGAGCTCTGTTCCGGTCGGCGACACCGTGAGGAGTCCGTCGCCGCCCTGGTGGAGAGTCGTCCCGTCGTCCGCCACCGAGACGTAGCGACCGAGGAACCCGGGAGCGTGGATCAAGCGGTGCGAAAGCGTCCGTAGCGTCTGCGGGTCGATGACGTCGATGGATCCGGTGCGCGACGCGAGGACGATGCGGCCTTTCGAGTCGAATGTGGATGCCGCGCTGTCTTCGAACCAGTCCAGCGGCGACAGGTCGTCCCTCGTGCGCACGGTCCCGCGGTCGCGATCGAGCACCACGAGGGGGCCGATGGTCGCCCAGGTGGCGAAGCGCCCATCGGCGCTCAGAGCGACGGTCTCGGCCAGCTCGTTCGGCACGGGGATCGCGCGACCGATCTGCCGTCCGGTGCGCACATCGAAGAACCAGGCACGCTCCGATTTGTCCTTGCCGGTTTGGGCGGTATCCGACCCGTCGAAGTGCTGCAGGATGAGGGCGGTGCTGCCGTCGGCGCTCACTCGCACCCACGGGCGCACCTGGGTGTTCGGGCGCGGCAGTCGGGTGGAGAATGTCCGAAGGCGCTTGCCGCTGTCGAGATCGTCGATCTCGACGTTCACCTGATCCCGCACGACCAGTGCTTGCCGCGTGCCGGGAATCGGCCAGGCGCTGATCCGCCACACGGCGTCTTTGATGTACGTCGGACCGGTGAAGCCGCCGGCGGCCGTGATGGTGCCGGCCAGCGCCGCCCGCGCCCGGGGGTCGTTCGGCCAGCGCTTCACGGCCGCGACCGACATCAAGGCCGCGACATCCCTGTTCGTCGAACGCAGCGCGAGCGAACGGGAGGTGATCGCCTGAATCATCTCCTCTCGCGCCGCGGCTGCTGCCTCCCGTCCCCGCACGGCGGCCACGGCCCCGGCTACCACGGCCAGCACCACGAGGATGGATGCAGCGAAGAGCGCGAGCCGCAGCGTCCGGTTTTGTCGGAGGTCGCGGCGCATCCGGGCTTCGAGCGCGCGCTCGCGATCCTGATGCTTGGACGCGGACTCGTCAACGAAAGCACGCTCGACATCCGTGAGGTCGGGCGTCGTCTGCTCGACCCACTCGCGTGTGAGTGCGAGTCGGGCGCCGCGCAGTAGCTGGTCTTCCGGGCGGCCATCCGCATCCCAGGCTTGCGCGCCGGCCGAGACGGACGCCAGGAGGCGTGCTCCGCGGGCATCCTCTTCGAGCCAGGCATCCAGGCGCGGCCACGCACCGGCGACCGCTTCGTGCGCGATGACGATCGCGTCGTCTTCCGTGGTGACCAGCCGGGCATCCGCCAGGCGGTCCAGCACGGCACGACGGACCGGATCGGAGCGCAACGGCGCGGCCGGCGGATGCCGTCGCAGGGTGGTGCCGTCCCCGTCGCGTGCCACCAGGCGTAGCATCAGGGATCGGCAGATGTGCTGCTCTTCCGGGGCGAGCTGGCGATAGGCGGCCTCTGCGGAGGCAGAGACGGCCCCGGCGATTCCACCGGCCGCCTCGTAGCCCGCGACGGTGAGCGTCGTGCCTTCCCGTCGCGCCCACGTCTCGACGAGGGCGTACGAGGCGAGCGGCAGGGAGGCCGGCCGGCCGGTGACGTCCCGGACGATGACCTCCACGAGTCCGGGCTCGCACCGCAGCCCCGCTCGCCGCGCCGGTCGCTCGATGATCTCGCGATACGCGGCGGGTGCGATCGGGGCGAGTGCATACACGCCTCGCCCGAGTGCCGCGCCGATTTCGGGAAGCGCCGTGGCAGCATCCAGGAAATCCGAACGGACCGTGACGATCAGGATGCCGCCGGACGCCAGGAACTGCGCGCAGACGGCGCAGAAGTCCTCGACTTCCGCGTCGCCTCGCCGGAGCAGCTCTTCGGCCTGGTCGACGAGGATGATCCGGGCCTCGCGGGCGACGGCAGCCCGCAGGGATGCGGAGCCCGCGCCGCTCGGACGGATGACGGCGCACCGGGAGGAGTCGGGGCAGAGGCGCGCGAGCAGACCGGCCTGCGCCAGCGACGACTTTCCCGAGCCCGAGGGGCCGGTGATGGTCAGCACCTCACCCGCACGTACGCGATCGACCAGGAGATCGAGGTCGGGGTCGCGGCCGAAGAACAGCTCCGCGTCGTCGGCGGCGAACGCCGCAAGCCCCCGATACGGGCATTCGGCACTGACCGGGACGGAGACGGGGTCATCCGCAAGTCCGGGATCCTGTCGGAGGATAGCGGCTTCCAGGTCCGTGAGGCGGGCGGTCGGCTCGAGGCCCAGCTCGTCGAGCAGTCGTTCGCGAGCGGTCCGCAGAGTCTCGAGGGCGTCGGCCTGGCGACCGGCGCGGTAGTTCGCCTCGGCGAGAAGAGCCCAGCGCTCCTCGCGGAGACCAGCATCGCGCACGAGCCGATCAGCCTCCGGGACCAGGCGCGCGGCGTCCCGGCCGTGCAGCCGGGACCGCAGCCGTTCCTCCTCGGCGTCCCGCCTGATCTCATCCAGGCGTCGTGCGGCCGCAGCGCCCGGCTCCCAGTCCGCGAGGTCGGGATAGGCCTCGCCGCGCCACAGCGCGAGCGCGCGGTCGTACTCGTCGACCGCCCGATCGAACTCGCCCTGCGCGACGTGGTCGCGGGCGGAGTCCACCAGGCGCTCGAAGCGATTGGCGTCGATGGCGTCCGCGTCCAGAGCGAACACGTACGAGCCGGCACGCGTCGCGATGGCGCCACTGCCCAGGCGTTGACGCAAGCGCGCGATGGCCGTCTTCACCTGCGCCGCCCACGTCTTCGGAGTGTCTTGCGGCCACAGGGCCTCAGCCAGTTCCGCGGGGGACACGGCGGCCCCCTGGCGCACCACGAGGACGGCGAGAGTCGTTCGCTCCCGCGGACTCAGCATCGGCCCGCCGACGTCGAGCGCCCCCAGAACGCGCACCGTCATGACTGGAGTGTCCCGCGCGCCGTGGGCGCGGTCAAGAGTGCCGGCGGCTCGCGCTCCTGCGCTTTTCGTCCTTCGCGGAACGCGCAACCGCTGCGTGAGGAAAAGTTCATCCTCAGATTCTTGTCAGGGAATGTTCAGCATGGTTGCATCGTGGCTCATGGGAGAACACACACCTCACGAACACCACCGCCACGCCGCCGCACCCGAACCCCGTTGGTGCTCCTGCGCGGTCCCCGACGACGTCGAACAAGAGCGACGATCCGGGGTCAGCCGACGCGGGTTCCTCACCGGCGTCAGCGCCGCGAGCGCGCTCGCGGCGGCGGGATGGGCGGCGAGCTCGGACAAGGCGTCGGCAGCCGACTTCAACGGCAAGGGCCCGACCGTGACGATCACGATCATGGGCACGTCCGACATCCACTCGCACGCGGTCAACTGGGACTACTACACGAACGCCGAGTACCACGACGCGGCGGGCAACGCCGTCGGGCTGTCCCGCGTCTCGAGCGTGGTCAATCAGATCCGCAAGGATCGCGGCCGCGACAAGACGCTGCTGTTCGACGCGGGCGACACGATCCAGGGCACCCCGCTCGGCTTCTACTACGCCACCGTCGAGCCGATCACGCAGACCGGGGCCGTCCACCCGATGGCCGCGCAGATGAACGCCATCGGTTACGACGCCGTCGCGCTCGGCAACCACGAGTTCAACTACGGACTCGAGTTCCTCGACAACTGGATCTCGCAGATGAAGGCGCCCGTGCTCGGCGCCAATGCGGTGCACGCCGGCACGAAGGTGCCCGCGTACCGTCCGTACACGATCAAGACGCTCAACCCGCACGGTGCGAAGCCGGTGCGCGTCGGCGTCCTCGGCCTCACCAACCCGGGGATCGTCATCTGGGACAAGGCTCACGTGAGCGGAAAGCTCGAGGTTCTCGACGTCGTCGAGACCGCCAAGCGGTGGGTACCGGTCATGCGCGACGAGGGCGTCGACGTGCTCGTGGTGAGCGTCCACGCCGGCGACACGGGAAAGTCGTCCTACGGACCCGACCTGCCGATCGAGAACGCGGCTGCGCTCATCGCCGAGCAGGTGCCCGGCATCGACGCGATCCTGTTCGGACATGCCCACGTCGACGTCCCCCAGCGTTTCGTCACGAACGCGGTGACGGGCGACACGGTCGTGATGAGCGAGCCGCGGTGCTGGGGCGAGCGCCTCAGCGTGTTCGACATCGGACTGCGGATCGAGAAGGGGCGGTGGAAGGTCGTGTCGAAGTCGTCGACGACGGTGAACACGAACACCGTCGAGGACGACCCGGCTCTCGTCGCCGTGGTGAAGGCCCAGCACGACGCCGTCGTGAAGTACGTGAACAGCCCGGTCGCGACCTCGACCGAGGAGCTGTCGGCGGCGGACTCCTGCTGGAAGGACACCGCCATCCTCGACTACGTCCACAAGGTGCAGACCGACACCGTGATCAAGGCGATCGCGGGTACGCCGCAGGCATCCCTGCCGGTCATCTCGATCGCCGCGCCGTTCAACAGGCAGGCCGTGTTCCCGGCCGGGCAGGTGACGATCCGGGATGTCGCGGGTCTCTACATCTACGACAACACCCTGCTGGCCTCCGTCCTCACCGGAGCCCAGATCAAGGACTACCTCGAGTACTCCGCGCGGTACTTCGCCCAGGTCGCGCCGGGCGCGCCCGTGGATCCCGCCTCCTGGACGAACGCGCTGAGCCTGCCGGACTACAACTACGACCAGCTGTCGGGCGTGACCTACGACATCGACATCTCGCAGCCGGCAGGCTCGCGGATCGTCGACCTCGCCTTCGAGGGCGCCCCGGTGGCGGACGGTCAGCAGTTCGTCGTGGCCGTCAACAACTACCGCCAGTCCGGTGGCGGCAGCTTCCCGCACATCGCGTCGGCGCCGGTCGTCTACAACGCGCAGGTGGCCATCCGCGAGGCGATCGTGGCGTACGCGTCGGCCGCGAAGGTGATCGACCCCGCCGACTTCCACGTCGTGAACTGGCGGCTCGTGCGCGGCGGCACGCCGGTCTTCTGACGCACCGGCGGCATCCCTCGGCGCGCGGGCGTCGAGGGATGCCGCCTCGGCGCCGATCGCGTCCCGTCGTCCGCGTTAGCCTGGGGGAGTGACCCCGGATCCAGACGACGAGGACGCCTTCACCTGGGAGGGGGACGAGCATCCGACGCGCGCGTCGCTGCATCGATCCCCGTCCGCCGATGAAGGCGCCACCACCGGCGCCCCTGTGCGACCTGCCCCGACGCCCGAGCCGAGCGCGCCCCCGGCGCCGGAACCGGCTGACAGCGGCGATGCCTCCGTGCCCGAGGCCGCGACGGCCGAGCGGGAGCCGATGGGCAACGTCGCGCTCGTGGCGTCCGGCATCCTCGGCGGCATCTACCTGCTCTACATCGTCGGATGGATCATCGGGGGCCTGCGGGTCTCGCGCGTCGCCGGGTACCTCGTTTCCACCACGGGGGAGCCGCCGGCGATGTGGGCGAGCGGGAACGTCGTGGGCGTCTGGCTGGCCGCCCTCGCGCCCGCCCTCTGGTTCGCCACCGTCTGGATCGTCTCGCGCCGGTCCCGGCCGTGGGTGCGCTGGGTCTGGCTCGTCGCCGGGGCCGTTCTGCTCGTGCCGTGGCCACTGTTCATGCTGGGGGTGCAGGGATGACCGAACAGGATTCCGCCGTCGCACGACGCGGGAGCGTCATGCCGGTGTGGCTGGTGTTCACGATCGCCGGTGTGCTGGGCCTCTTCTACGCCTTCGTGGTGTGGAACGCGGTCACGCTCCTCGTCTTCCAGGCCGGCGGCCGGCTCGGTTTGAACGGGCTCGGCTGGTTCGTCCTCCTCTTCGCGATCGTGTTCCCGATCGCCGCGTACGCTGGCGCGTTCGCCCTCGGCTGGCGGCGGCGTGCGGGGGAGTTCGTGCTGATCCTCGTGACCGGGCTCGCGCTGGTCGCCTGCTTCTGGCTCAGCATCCTCGCCTACGCGTATGCGTTCGGAGCGGGGCTGCTGGGTTCGTCATAATGCGTCCCCGAGACTTTCCGCGTGACGGAAGTCCTCGGCGCTCACGGTAAGCTGACAGCGTCTCGCCCCCATTGGCGTGCGGCGTGGCATCCCACCCGCATGTGCACTCCAAAGGGGAGACCTGTGTCGAAGCCCGTCGTCCTGCTCGCAGAACAACTCTCGCCCGCCACGATCGATGCGCTCGGTCCCGACTTCGACGTTCGCCACGTCGACGGAACCGACCGCCCAGCGCTCCTCGCGTCGCTCGCCGATGCGGATGCGGTGCTCATCCGGTCGGCGACGCAGATGGATGCCGAGGCCATCGCCGCCTCGAGCCGTCTCAAGGTGATCGCGCGTGCGGGCGTCGGCCTCGACAACGTCGACATCAAGGCGGCCACCACGGCCGGCGTGATGGTCGTCAACGCCCCGACGTCCAACATCATCTCCGCCGCCGAGCTGACCATCGGCCACATCCTGAGCCTTGCCCGTCGCATCCCGGCCGCGCACGCCTCGCTCGCCGGCGGCGCCTGGAAGCGCAGCTCCTACACCGGCACCGAGCTCTACGAGAAGACCGTCGGCATCATCGGCCTCGGCCGGATCGGCGCACTGATCACCGCGCGCCTCCAGGCCTTCGACATGAAGGTCATCGCGTACGACCCGTACGTGACGAGCGCCCGCGCCCAGCAGCTGGGCGTGCAGCTGGTGACGCTGGACGAGCTCCTCGAGCAGTCGGACTTCGTCACGATCCACATGCCGCGCACCCCCGAGACCACCGGCATGATCGGGGCGGAGCAGTTCCGCGCGATGAAGTCGTCCGCGTACGTGGTGAACGTCGCCCGCGGCGGGCTGATCGACGAGGCGGCGCTGCACGACGCGCTGAAGGCCGGCGAGATCGCCGGAGCCGGTCTCGACGTCTTCACCTCCGAGCCGCCGGCCGAGGGCGGCACCGCCCGTGCCCTTCTGGACCTGCCCAACGTCGTGGTGACGCCCCACCTCGGTGCGAGCACCGACGAGGCGCAGGAGAAGGCGGGCATCTCGGTCGCGCGCTCGGTGCGTCTCGCGCTCGGCGGCGAGCTCGTGCCGGATGCCGTCAACGTCGCCGGCGGTGCCATCGACCCGTACGTGCGCCCCGGCATCCCGCTCGTCGAGAAGCTCGGCCAGATCTTCTCCGCGCTCGCCCAGTCGCCGCTCACCAGCCTCGACGTCGAGGTGCACGGCGAGCTGCAGGACTACGACGTGAGCGTGCTCAAGCTCGCCGCGCTGAAGGGCGTCTTCACGAACATCGTCAGCGAGACGGTGTCGTACGTCAACGCCCCGCTCCTGGCCGAGCAGCGCGGAATCGACGTGCGCCTGCTCGTGGACGGCGACAGCCCCGAGTACCGCAACGTCATCACCCTTCGCGGCGCCCTCTCGGACGGCTCGCAGCTGGCGGTCTCCGGCACCCTGACCGGTCCGAAGCAGATCGAGAAGCTCGTCGGCATCAACGACTACGCCGTCGAGCTGCCGATCGAGCAGCACCACATCGTCATGCTGTACACCGACCGGCCGGGCATCGTCGCGGTGTACGGTCAGCGTTTCGGCGAGGCCGGGATCAACATCGCCGGCATGCAGATCGCCCGCGAGACCGCCGGCGGCCAGGCGATGTCGGTTCTGACCGTCGACTCGCCGGTCGATGACGCCCTGCTCGACGAGGTCCGGGTGGCGATCGACGCCGACGTCTTCGCGCAGATCGCGATCACCGAGGACTGACGCAGAGAAACTTTTTCGCGGGGGCTGTCGATTTCGGCAGCCCCCGCACGTCGTTTCGGTGTTCCATGAGAAGCGGGCCGAAGGCACCGCACGACGAAGGAGACCGACATGTCCGACGAGTACCTGATCGTCATCCGCGAACCCGAATGGGATCCCGCGGTGCTGTCAGCCGAGCAGATCGAGATGGACCTCGCGGGGCACCGCGCGTTCCAGGCCGCGGTGGCCGATGCGGGTCAGAAGGTCCTCGCCTCCGCGCCGCTGCGCCCGCAGTCCGAGGCGACCCGCATCACGCCCTCGCAGAGCGGTGCGGTGTTCACCGATGGCCCGTTCGGCGAGACCCGCGAGGTGCTGACCGGGTTCTACACGATCACCGCGGAGTCCGTGGCGCAGGCGCGCGAACTCGCCGCCCTCGTCCCCACCGGCGGGTGGCTCGAGCTGTACCCGGTGATGGAGCTGCCGGGCGCGTGAGGCGCCCTCCCGCCCGGGTGCGCGACCGCGTCGCGATCGGTTGAATGGGGCAGTGAGCTCCGCCATCGAATCCGCGTACCGAGAGGATGCCGGACGCATCCTCGGCGCGGTCGCGCACTACACCGGCGATCTGCAGGCGGCGGAGGACGCCGTCCACGAGGCGTTCCTCCGGGCGCTGGCCCAGGAGCGGGCCGGGACGGTGCTGCGCAATCCGGCCGCGTGGATCACGACGTCGGCGCGCCGCATCGCGGTGGACCAGCTTCGTCGTGCGCAGACAGCGGTGCGGGCGCTCCCGGCGCTGGCCGCGCAGGCACCGGCGGCGGAGGAGACCGACATGTCGGACTTCGTGTTCACGGGCGACGAACGCCTGGAGCTCATCTTGATGATGTGTCATCCGGAGCTCGCCGAGGAGGCGCGCATCGCGCTCGCTCTGCGGTTCGTGTGCGCCGTGCCGACGAGGGATGTCGCGGCGATGCTGCTCGTTCCCGAGGCGACCATGGCCGCCCGGCTCACCCGGGCGAAGAAGCGGCTGCACGACTCGCCCATCCGGTTCGGGATGGACGACGAGGCGGACGTCACGGCGCGGATGCCGGACGCCCTGACGGTGATCTCGCTGGTGTACACGGCCGGGTACGCGGCGCCGGCGGCAGAGACGAGCGGTCGCCTCCGCGCCGACGCGATCGACCTTGCCCGCGATGCGGTGCGCGTGCGGCCCGGAGACCCGGAGGCGTCCGGGCTGCTGGGGCTGCTGCTGCTCACCGAGGCGCGCCAGCCGACCCGTCTGGATCCTTCCGGCGATCTCGTCGAACTCGCCACCGCGAACCGGGCGCTGTGGGATGCCGGTCTCATCCGCGAGGGCCGGGACCGCGCCACCCGTGCGCTGCAGGGCGGCACCGGGCGGTTCGCGCTCATGGCGGGGATCGCGGGGCTTCATGCCACGGCGGCGCGCTGGGACGACACCGACTGGGTCTCCATCGCGCGGCTCTACGACGGTCTCGTCGCGGCCTGGCCGTCGCCGTCGGCGCGTCTGGCCCGGATCGTCGCGCGCGGCTACAGTCCCGACGTCGGTCCCGAAGCCGCCGGAAGCGAGCTCGACGGGGAGCAGGACCTGTTCACGGGTGTCCAGGCCGGGACGGCCTTCGCGGCCCGCGCCGATCTGGCTGCCCGCCGCGGCGACCGTGCCGAAGCCGCGGCGGCATACCGCGAGGCGATCGCGCGGGAATCGGATGCCGCGGTCGTGGCGTTCCTTCGTCGGAGACTGGCCGAGGTCACCAGGTCGTGAGGCCGACCACGCGCTCGATGAGCGTGTCGAGCGCTTCGCCGTGGGGGACCGAGCTCAGCTGTGCATCGCCACCCATCGTGCTGTTGAACGAGAGACCGTCGGCGAGGAGCATCACGAGGTCCAGCGCGAGGGCGTCACGTGTGTGCGGGCGGAGTGCGTCCTCCCACTGCAACCGCACCGTGCGGATGGCGTCTCGCGCGGGCTCAGAGCCCGACTGCGCGAGCCGTGCGACGGCGATCATCGCGCGATCGAGGTTGTCGTCCTCGGCCGCCGATGTGCGCAGGAAGTAGGTGACGGACCCTTCTTCGGCGGACTCGAGTTCGGCGAGGTCGTCGGCGACCAGCTTCAGAAGCCGGTCGACCATCGCCGACTCGAGCGCCTCCTTGGAGGCGAAGTGGTACAGCAGGCCGCCCTTGGAGACCCCCGCCTGGCGGGCGACGGCATCCATCGTCGCGGCGCGGGCGCCCTCATTGCTGAGGATCTGCTCGAACGCATCGAGGACGATCTCACGGGCACGGGGTGGGCGACTCATCCCGTCAAGGCTAGCCCGACCGGGGCGGATCAACGGATCGATGTGATACTGTACCGGCTAGACGGTAAAGAAATGAGCTGATACCCGTGTCCGTCGACACCGCCACACTGCACCTCGCCTCCACAGCCACGACCCCGGCCGCGCCGCAGCGCGTCGGCTGGCGCGGCTGGACGGCCCTGGCCGTGCTCATGCTGCCGGTGCTCCTCGCCTCGGTCGATCACACCGCGTTGAACTTCGCCCTGCCGCAGATCGCCCTCCAGCTGCAGCCGTCGAGCCTGCAGCAGCTGTGGATGGTCGACGTGTACCCGCTCGTGCTGGCGGGGATGCTCGTCACGATGGGCGTGATGGGCGACCGGTTCGGCCGCCGTCGGATGCTGCTCATCGGCGCGACGGGGTTCGCCACGATCTCGGCCCTCGCCGCCTTCGCCCCTTCGGCGGGATGGCTCATCGCCGCGCGCGTCGGCATGGGATTCTTCGGCGCCATGCTGATGCCCTCCACCCTGTCGCTCATCCGGAGCATCTTCACCGATCGCAACCAGCGACGCCTCGCGATCGCGATCTGGGCCGCGGCCTTCTCGGCCGGGGGTGCCCTCGGTCCGGTCGTGGGCGGATTCCTGCTCGCGCATTTCTCCTGGGGATCGGTCTTCCTGCTGGCCGTTCCGGTGCTGATCCCGCTGCTGATCCTCGCGCCGTTCCTCATCCCGGAGAGCCGCGACCCGCGCCCCGGCCGCATCGACGTCCTCAGCATCCTGCTGTCCATGGCGACCATGGTCGGCGTCGTCTACGCGATCAAGGAGATCGCGATCGAGGGCCTCACCGCAGCGAACGTGGGGCTGTTCGCTGCGGGCATCGCGCTCGGAGCGCTGTTCGTCCGGCGCCAGCTGCGTTCGCCCCAGCCGCTGTTCGACGTGCGTCTGTTCACCGTGGGCATGTTCAGCGGCGCGCTGCTGGTGAACCTGCTCAGCGTGGTCGCGTTCATGGGCTTCGAATTCTTCATCGCCCAGCACCTGCAGCTGGTGCTCGGGATGACGCCCCTCGAGTCGGCCTTCGCGCTGCTCCCGGGTGTTCTCGCGATGATGGTCGCGGGCCTCGTCGTCGTCCCCGTCTCGCGCCGGGTGTCGCCGCGGATCCTGCTGCCCATCACCCTGGGCGTCGCGGCCGTCGGCTACGCGCTCATCGCGTTCGTCGCGGGCAATCACGCGCTCGCGCTGCCCGTCGCCGCCTCGATCCTCATCGGCGTGGGCATCGGCATGACCGAGACGATCTCCAACGAGCTCGCCCTGTCCGCCGCGCCCGCCGAGAAGGCGGGCGCCGCGAGTGCGGTCTCCGAGACGGCGTACGAGGTGGGCGCGGTGCTCGGCACGACGATCCTCGGCGGCATCCTGACCGCGATGTACCGCACGGGGCTCGACCTGCCCGCGGGCCTGCCGCAGGATGCCGCGGACCACGCCCGGGACACGCTGGCCGGGGCCCTGCACGCCGCCGATCAGATCGCCGGGCCGGTCGGGGAGGCGCTGCGCGCCGCCGCGGCGTCCGCCTTCGACGCCGGTGTCACGGTGACGGCCGTCATCGGGGCCGCTTTCGTCGTCCTGGCCGCGGTGGTCGCAGCCGTTACGCTGGGAAAGTCGCGCGCGTCCGAGAAGAAGTGACGCGCCTGGAGGCGAGGAGTCCCATGTCGCGTGTCGTGAAGCTGGCCGTCATCCCCGGAGACGGCATCGGGCCCGAGGTCGTGGCCGAGGCCGAGAAGGTGCTGGATGCCGTCACCGCCGGCTCCGCGGTCACGTTCGACAAGACCCGCTTCTCGCTCGGTGCCGCCCGGTACTTCGAGACCGGCGACACGCTCACCGACGCAGACCTCGACGCGATCCGCGCCCACGACGCGATCCTGCTCGGGGCCGTGGGCGGCCAGCCGGGGGACCCGCGCCTGAAGGACGCGAACATCGAGCGCGGTCTGCTGCTGAAGCTCCGCTTCGAGCTCGACCACTACGTGAACCTGCGCCCGTCCAAGCTGTACCCGGCCTTCGGCGGCCCGCTGGCGAACCCGGGCGAGATCGATTTCGTCGTCGTCCGCGAGGGGACCGAGGGTCCGTATGTCGGCAACGGCGGGGCGATCCGCCGTGGCACGCCCCACGAGGTCGCCAACGAGACCTCGGTGAACACCGCCTTCGGCGTGGAACGCGTCGTGCGCTACGCGTTCGGCCTGGCCGAGCGCCGCCGGCAGAAGCTCACGCTGGTGCACAAGACCAACGTGCTCGTGCACGCCGGCGGCATGTGGAAGCGCATCGTCGACGAGGTGGCGCGGGAGCACCCGGACGTGGCCGTAGACTATCTGCACGTCGACGCGGCCACGATCTTCCTGGTCACGAACCCCGGTCGCTTCGACGTGATCGTCACCGACAACCTGTTCGGGGACATCCTCACGGACCTGGCCGGCGCCGTCACCGGTGGCATCGGCCTCGCCGCATCCGGGAACATCAACCCGGAGGCCGCATTCCCGTCGATGTTCGAGCCCGTGCACGGATCGGCGCCCGACATCGCAGGACAGCAGAAGGCAGACCCCACCGCTGCGATCCTCTCGGTCGCACTGCTGCTCGATCATCTCGGGCTGCAGGACGAGGCCGCCGCCGTGACCCGCGCCGTCGAATCCGACATCGCCCAGCGCGGGACCACGGCGCGCACCACCGCTGCCGTCGGCGACGCGATCGTCGCCCGTCTGCAGGCGTAATCTGAGATCACGGCGCCACCGCCGTCGCCTTCGAACCGTCAGGACACGAGAATCATGACCATCGAACTTTCCCTCCAGGCACCGTCCCCCGCGGGTCTCATCTGGCGGGTCACCCGCAACGAGAGCCCCGCCGGCGACGCTGAGCGCGAGGAGATCCTCGCGGAGCCGGGCTTCGGGCAGTACTTCACCGACCACATGGTCGACCTGTGCTGGTCCGAGAAGGGCGGCTGGCACCGGCCGCGCGTGCAGCCGTACGGCCCGATCCCGCTCGACCCCGCCGCCGCCGTGCTGCACTACTCTCAGGAGATCTTCGAGGGGCTCAAGGCCTACCGGCACGACGACGGCTCGGTGTGGACGTTCCGCCCCGACCAGAACGCCGCGCGCCTGCAGCGTTCCGCGCGGCGGCTGGCGCTGCCCGAGCTGCCGACCGACCTGTTCATCGAGTCCATCAAGCAGCTCATCGCGGTCGACGCCCAGTGGGTGCCGAGCAACCCCGAGGAGAGCCTGTACCTGCGGCCGTTCATGTTCGCCAAAGAGGCGTTCCTCGGCGTGCGGGCGGCCAAGAAGGTCGGCTACTACCTCATCGCGAGCCCGGCCGGGGCCTACTTCCCGGGCGGCGTGCAGCCGGTGAACATCTGGCTGTCCACCGAGTACGCGCGGGCCGGCCACGGCGGCACCGGAGCGGCCAAGACCGGCGGCAACTACGCGTCGAGCCTCCTCCCGCAGGCGGAGGCCTACGAGAAGGGATGCCAGCAGGTCCTGTTCCTCGACGGCGAGTACATCGAGGAGCTCGGCGGCATGAACCTCGTGCTCGTCAAGAAGGACGGAACGCTCGTCACTCCGGCATCCGACTCGATCCTCGCCGGCATCACGCTCGCATCGATCCTGCAGCTGGCGAAGGACCGCGGCCTCGCGGTCGAGCAGCGCAAGGTGTCGATCAACGAGTGGCGCGACGGCGCCGCGTCGGGCGACGTCGTGGGCGCGTTCGCCTGCGGCACGGCCGCGGTCGTGGTTCCGATCGGCAAGCTGATGGGCGAAGAGTTCGAGATCGTCCACGAGGGTCCGGAGTCGAGCGAGTTGGCGATGTCTCTGCGCGAGGAGCTCACCGGCATCCAGTACGGCCGCGTCGAAGACCGCCACGGCTGGATGCTGCGCCTGGACGCCTGACTCGTCGCGCCCTGAGCCTGTCGAAGGGCCCTCCCACCCCGGTCGTTGAGCGAGGCGCGCCAGCGCCCTCCCACTCCGGTCGTTGAGCGAGGCGCGCCAGCGCCGAGACGAAACGCAGTGACCCGCCGCGGTCACTGCGTTTCGGCGTATTCCTCGCGTTCCGGGTCATCCGGGTGGCGCAACCAGCCGATACTGAAGAACAGGAAGAATCCGCCGAAGAGAATCGCGCCGATCGCCCACCACAGGTCGCCGAACTTCGTGTCTTGGATCTGCGCCGGTGCGTCGTCGCGATACACAACGGAGACAGTCTCGCCGGTCTTCGGGGGAGAACACCATTCGGAGGAGGGGGCCAGGACCGTTCGCACGTGCGTCCCATTCGCGGCCGTGAACTCGACGATCGGGTCGTAGGCGAAATCACCGCCTGAGCAACCGCCGCGATCGTGGGACTCGCGCGTCTCATACCCAGTGATCGTCGCAACTGTCACCGTGGAACGTGCGTAGTCCACGATCTGCCAGATCAGGCCGACCACCCCGGCGAGAAACACACCCGAACAGAAGACCACGATGACGATCTCCGACACGCGACCCCGCGGCTTTGACATGGTGCGCTCTGCGCCATTTTCCACGTGCTCTCCCCGGTCGGTCGGTCGAGACGAAACGATACCGGTGCTGGATAGGCTGGGCGGGTGAGGATCGCTCGTTTCAGCCACCAGGACGCCATCAAGTACGGCATCGTCGACGACACCGATCTGGTGGTGCTCGCCGGCGACCCCATGTTCGCCGGATTCGACACCACGGGGGATCGCGTGCCGCTGGCGGATGCCGCGCTGCTGGCTCCGGTCATCCCGCGGTCGAAGGTCGTGTGCGTCGGCAAGAACTACCGTGATCACGCCGCCGAGATGGGCAGTGAGGCCCCCGCCGAGCCGCTGCTGTTCCTCAAGCCGAACACCTCGGTGATCGGGCCGGGCGACTCGATCGTGCGCCCGCCGCAGTCGCAGCGGACCGACTTCGAGGGCGAGCTGGCCGTCGTGATCGGCCGCATCACGAAGAACGTCCCCGTCGAGCGCGCGCTCGATCAGGTGTTCGGCTACACGATCGCGAACGACGTCACCGCGCGCGACCTGCAGGCGTCGGATGGCCAGTGGACCCGGGCGAAGGGCTTCGACACGTTCTGCCCGCTCGGGCCGGCCATCGAGACCGAGTTCGACGTGGATGCCGCAACCCTGACGACGCGGGTCGACGGCGAGGTGCGACAGCAGGCGCCGCTGACCGACATGATCCACAGCATCGCCGAGATCATCGCGTACGCCTCCGCCGTGTTCACTCTGCTCCCGGGCGACGTGATCCTCACCGGGACGCCCGCCGGCATCGGGCCGTTCGAGGCGGGGCAGTCCGTCGAGGTCGAGATCACCGGGCTGGGAGTGCTGCGCAACACCGCGCGCAACGCATGAACGCAGACGCCGTCATCGATCCGGGGGCCTTCGACCTCGGCGCGGTGCGGCGTCGCACCCTCTGGGTGCTGTCGATCGGACAGGTGCTCGGCGGACTCGCGTTCGGGGCGACGGTGTCGCTCGGTGCGCTGCTGGCGGCGCGCGTCTCCGGGAGCGACTCCCTCTCCGGCCTGTCGACGGCGGCGATGACCCTCGGCGCGGCGCTGGCCGCGGTCCCCCTGGCCCGACTGGCGCGCGCCCGCGGACGGCGCCCGTCCCTCTCGACCGGGATGCTGGTCGCGCTCGTCGGCGTCGTGCTCGTGGTCCTCTCCGGGGGCGTTATGTCGTTCCCCCTTCTGATCGCGGGCTTCGTGCTGATCGGCAGCGGGCAGGCGGCGAATCTGCAGTCCCGGTTCGCGGCAGTCGACCTCGCGACCGACCGCACCCGCGGACGCGACCTCTCCGTGGTGGTGTGGGCCACCACGATCGGCGCGGTCCTCGGCCCGAATCTCGTCGGCCCGGGGGAGGCCCTCGGCGAGGTGATCGGGATGCCGCGCCTCACCGGGCCGTTCCTGTTCACGGTCGTCGCGCAGCTGCTCGCGATCGGGCTGTACCTGTCGGCCCTGCGCCCGGATCCGCTGCGGCTGGCCGACCGGATCGCCACGGGCGTGGGTGCGGTGAAGTCCGCCGTGATTCACGCCGACCGCCCGCGCGTGGCGCGGTATGCGATCTTCGCCACGGCCGCCGCCCACGGGGTGATGGTGTCGGTCATGGCGATGACGCCGATCCACCTGATGGGGGAGGGCGCCACGATCGAGATCGTCGGCCTCACCGTCTCGCTGCACATCCTCGGGATGTACGGTCTGTCGCCGGTGTTCGGCATCCTCGCCGACCGCATCGGCCGCGTGACGACGATCCTCCTCGGACAGGTGCTGTTCGTCGGGGCCCTGGTCACCGCCGCCCTCGGGCAGATGTCGACGCTCGCCGTGACGGTGGGTCTGATCATGCTGGGCCTGGGCTGGAGCGCCTCCACCGTCGCGGGATCCGCCCTGTTGACCGAAGCGTCGTCCGAGGTCCTGCGCACCCGCCGGCAGGGGCGCAGCGACCTCGCCATGAACCTCGTCGGCAGCATCGGGGCCATCCTCGCCGGTGTCATCCTCACCCGGATCGGCTACGCCGGGCTCGCCTGGTGCGCCCTGGCCATCGTGGTGGTGGTCGCGGCGCTCTCGCCGTTCGGGCGTCACGCGCGCTCCGATGTCGAAGCGTCCGGCGCACCATCCACCTCCGCTTAGAGACGGAAGACCCATGGACGATCACACTCCGAGCGACCTGTGGACCGAGGCCCACGCTGCGGGCTACGACGACGCCGACGACCCGATGTTCGCACCGGCGCGGCTCGAGCGGACGACGACCTTCCTTGCCGATCTCGCAGCAGGCGGGCGCGCCCTCGAGTTCGCGATCGGCACCGGGCGCGTCGCGATCCCGTTGCGTGCCCGCGGGGTGGAGGTCACCGGAATCGAGTACGCCGAGCCGATGGCCGCGCGTCTGCGAGAGAAGGATGCCGGCATCCCGGTGCTCATCGGCGACATGGCGCGGGTGCGGGCACCGGGGGAGTACTCGCTGGTCTACCTCGTCTACAACACAATCGGCAACCTCTTCACGCAGGACGCGCAGGTGGAGTGCTTCCGCAACGCGGCGCGTCATCTGGCTCCGGGCGGCCGTTTCGTCATCGAGGTGGGCGTCCCCGCGGTTCGGTCGATGCCGCCCGGGCAGTCGGCCGTTCCCTTCGACATCTCGGCCGAGCACCTCGGCTTCGACGAGTACGACTTCGTCACCCAGCGCGCGGTGTCGCACCACTACTCGCGGACGTCCGACGGCGCTTTCCGGTATTCGCCGCATCACTACCGGTACGTCTGGCCGAGCGAGCTCGACCTCATGGCGCGACTCGCGGGGCTCGAGTTCGAGGCGCGCTACGCGGACTGGGATCGGTCGCCGTTCACGGCCGAGAGCACATCGCACGTCTCGGTGTGGCGCGCGCCCGGCGCCTAGAATCGAAAGGCTATGGCTACCGTTCATCCTCAGACCACGACCGCTTCCGGCGCCGAGGTCCGCGTCCGCTTCTGCCCGTCGCCGACCGGCCTGCCGCACGTCGGCATGGTGCGCACCGCCCTGTACAACTGGGCCTACGCGCGTCACACCGGCGGCAAGCTGATCTTCCGCGTCGAAGACACCGACGCGGCGCGTGACAGCGAGGAGAGCTACCGCCAGCTCGTCGACGCGCTCACGTGGCTGAAGATCGACTGGGATGAGGGCGTCGAGGTCGGCGGTCCGCACGCACCGTACCGCCAGTCGCAGCGCCACGACATCTACGAAGCCGTTCTCGAGAAGCTGCTTGCGACGGGCCTCGTCTACGAGAGCTACTCGACCGCCGAAGAGATCGATGCGCGCAACGAGGCGGCCGGCCGCGCCAAGCAGCTCGGCTACGACAACTTCGACCGCGACCTCACCGACGAGCAGAAGGCGGCGTTCCGCGCGGAGGGCCGCGAGCCCGCGTACCGGCTGCGCGTGCCGGACGAAGACCTGACGTACGTCGACCTCATCCGCGGCGAGGTGACGTTCCCGGCCGGGTCCTTCCCCGACTTCGTGATCGTCCGCGCCGGCGGCAAGTTCCTCTACACGTTCACGAACCCGGTCGACGACGCGCTGATGGGCGTCACGCACGTCATCCGCGGCGAAGACCTGATGCCCTCGACCGCGCGCCAGCTGTCGCTCTACGACGCGCTCATCAAGGCGGGCGTGACCGGCTTCATGCCCCGCTTCGGCCACATGCCGCTCGTCCTCGGTGAGACCGGCAACAAGAAGCTCTCCAAGCGCGACCCGCAGGCCGACCTGTTCCTGCAGCGCGAGCGCGGCTTCATCCACGAGGGCCTGCTGAACTACCTCGCCCTGCTCGGCTGGTCGATCGGCCCCGACCGCGACGTGTTCTCGCTCGACGAGTTCACGGCCGCGTTCGACATCGCCGACGTGAACCCCAACCCGGCCCGCTTCGACCAGAAGAAGGCCGAGTCGATCAACGGCGACCACATCCGCAAGCTCACCGAGAAGGATTTCGCGGAGCGGATGCTGCCCTACCTCGCCGACGCCGGCGTCTTCGGCGGCGAGCCCACGCACGAGCAGATCGTCCTCGCATTCCGTGCGGCGCCGCTCGTGCAGGAGCGCGTCCAGCTGCTGGGGGAGACGCCGGGGATGCTCGGGTTCCTCTTCACCGACGACGTCACGTACGCGGAGGACGCCCTGAAGTCCCTGCCCGAGAACACCAATGAGGTGCTGGTGGCATCCGTCGGCGCACTCGAGGTCGTCCCTGAGGCGTCGTTCGTTGCGGACGGCATCCAGGAGGCGCTGTCCGGTGCCCTGATCACCCCGGTCGCGGACGGCGGGCTCGGACTGAAGCCGCGCGTCGCGTACGGGCCGCTCCGCGTGGCCCTCAGCGGACGCCGCGTCTCCCCGCCGCTGTTCGAGTCGATGGAGCTGCTCGGCAAGGCGGAGACGATCCGTCGCCTGGGCGCCCTGCTCGACGCGCGCGGCTGACACCTCGGTTTGGCGGACTGGGCGGCGCCGGGTAAAGTAGTTACTCGTGCCGCCCAGTGCGACACGGACCTGGACCGCAAGGTTCAGACATCGGCGATACGCCGGTGGGGTATGGTGTAATTGGCAACACGGCTGATTCTGGTTCAGTTGTTCTTGGTTCGAGTCCAGGTACCCCAGCACTAAAGAACCCTCTGTTTTCTCGCGGAACAGAGGGTTTCATGTTTCTCCGGCGTCTCTCAATCGCTCACTGCGCGCTCGGTGGCGTCTTGCTCCTCGGTGATGTGTACGCGGGTTCCGTTGCGGTCGAAGAGGCTGAGGATCTCGGCGGGCGCGTTGCCGGAGGCGCCGAACCAGTGCGGCGTGCGGGTGTTGAACTCCGCGACCTCTCCCGGGCCGAGGAGGAGATCCTGCCTGCCCACGATGAGCCGCACCTGACCGGTGAGGACGTAGAGCCACTCGGAGCCATCGTGAACGCGGAGGGCGCCGGGTTCGGTCGCGAGGGGCAGGACGACCTTCCATGCCTGGACACCGCCGGGATTGCGTGTGAGCGGGATCACGATCCGCCCGTTGCGGGTTCGTGGTCGCAGCTGCACGCGAGGGTCTCCGAACTCGGGTGCTCCGACCAGGTCGTCCAAGCTGAGCCCATATGCCCTGGCCAAGGGGAACAGCAGCTCCAGAGTCGGCCGCCGAAGTCCGCTTTCCAGACGCGAAATCGTGCTCGAAGACGTGCCCGCCAGCTCCGCAACCTCCGCGAGTGTCAAACCTCGCCGCGTCCGGATCTGCTGCAACCGTGACCCGATCCCGTCCAGTGCCGCACCGAGCTCTTCGTTCGTCCCCATGGGCCCAGTCCACCAAGAGTTTGCAGTTTGTGCAAGATGGTTTGCAGTATCCGCCATTGGTCGAGATGGTGGACTCATGACTCCGGAACAGTTCGATGTCGCGATCATCGGCGGCGGCGCCGCTGGTTTGAGCGCTGCCCTCACCCTGGGACGATCCCGCCGCTCCGTCGTGGTGATCGATGCCGGCATGCCCCGTAATGCCCCCGCCTCTCACATGCACGGCTTCCTCTCGAGGGACGGGTTCCCACCCGCCGAGATGCTGCAACTCGCTCGGAAGGAAGTCGCGGGATACGGGGTTCGTCTCCTGCCCCACGCGGCCACAACCGTGCGCGGGGATGTCGAGAGCGGGTTCGCGATCAGGACGGGCGACAGCATCGAGGTCACCGCACGTCGGATCATCCTCGCCACGGGTGTGGAAGACCGACTCCCCGCAATCCCCGGTGTCCGCGAGGCCTGGGGACGCTTCCTGCTTCACTGCCCGTACTGCCACGGCTATGAGGTTCGCGACCGACCTCTGGCGGTCTTCGGCGGTCTTCCCGGTGCGATTCAATACGCACTCCTGATCCGCGAGTGGACCTCAGACCTCACCTATCTCACCAACGGGGTGACGCCGTCCGATGACGAGTCGCGAACGCTTCGCGCCCGCGGGATCAGCGTCCGAGACGGTCGGATCACTGCGCTGCTCACAGACGGGGACCGATTCGCGGGCGTGCGCCTCGACGACGGCCGGACTGTCGCCGCGGATGCCGTCTTCATGCGCCCCACGTCCCGGCCCCGGACAGAATTCGTCGCCTCCCTCGGTGGGGCGCTCAGTCCGGAAGGATTCGCTCACGTCGACCCCTCAGGGCGGACGACGATCCCTGGCGTGTGGGTCACCGGCAATCTGGTCGATCCCCGGGCCCAGGTCATCACGGCGGCCGGGCACGCCAACGCGGTCGCCATGGACGTCAACTCAGCCCTTGTCGGCGACGACACTCAGACCGCTCTGCTCACCCTCGACTGAACAACGGAAGGACCAACCGCTCATGACCGATTCCCGTCCCGTCGCCCCCCGGCCGCCCAGCCAGCACGAACTGGCCCTGATGATCTGGCTTGCCGTCACGCCGACGCTTCTGGTCATCAACATCGTCCTCGGGCCACTGATCGCCGCTCTGCCCGTCGTGCCGCGCACCATGGTCGTCGTCACCATCGCCGTACCGATCGTCATCTACGGGCTCATGCCCCTCCTGCACAAGCTCCGCCGCCGACTCCATGCGCGACGTGCAGCGCGCTCGTAGCGGCCCGTAATCACCTCTTGAGTTGATTTCAGACAGAAGAGCGCATAGAATCGACCTGACGTTGGGGCCCGAGGGTCCGTTCCTCACGCGATGACGCGCTGAGGGCACATCCGGTCACGTCGAAGGCCCGATCGATCGGGCGCACCGAATGCCGCTTTCACCGTTGAGGTTCCGCTTCCTCGTCATCTCCCTCCTGACCGTGTCGTTCCTCGGCGCGCTCGACAACACCGTCGTGACGACGGCCCTCGCCACCGTCGCCGGGCAGCTCGGCGCACTCGAGCACATGAGCTGGATCGTCGTCGGCTACACGCTCGCCAGCACCGTGCTGCTCCCGGTGTTCGGGAGCCTGGGCGACCGGGTCGGGGCGCGCGGAGTGTTCCTGGCATCCCTCGTCGTGTTCATCGTGTCGTCCGTGGCGTGCGGATTCGCCCACGACTTCGTCTGGCTCATCGTCGCCCGCGTCATCCAGGGCATGAGCTCCGCCGGACTCCAGCTGATGTCGCAGACGATCATCGCCGAGACGACCACCCCGCGTCAGCGGCCCAAATACCTGGCGATCATCGGGGCCGCTTTCCCCATCGCCATCCTCATCGGACCGGTGCTGGGGGGCCTCATCACCGACTACTGGGGCTGGCCGTGGGTCTTCTGGGTGAACGCCCCCGTCGGCATCCTCGCCCTCGCGCTCGCACTGGTCGCGATCCCGCATCTGCCGCGCACCGTGCGCGCCGGCTTCGACGTCGCCGGCGCGGTCACGCTCGCGATCGGCCTCGTCGCGCTCGTGCTCGCCGTCACGTGGATCGGCGTCGACGGCGGCGCGTGCGTCGCCGCCCTCGCGATCTCGGCGATCGGGTTCTCCGCGTTCGTCCTCGTCGAGCTCCGCGCCGCCCAGCCCCTCGTGCCGATCCGCCTCTTCGCCGACCGCACCATGGTCACGGGCACGGCGATCTCTGCGATCGTGGGCATCGGCCTGTTCTCGCTCACCGCGTACCTGCCGACCTACTTCCAGATGGCCTACCGCACCAGTGCGACGGTGTCCGGGTTCGTGCCGATCGCGACGGTGTTCGGGATGCTGGTGAGCAACCTGACCAGCGGCTGGCTGGCCAGTCGCACCGGGCACTACCGCGTGTTCGCCGTCGTCGGCACTGCGCTCGGCGCCACCGGTCTCGGCACGATGGCGCTTCTGCCGCCCGGGTTGCCCCTGTGGGCGCCGATGGCCGTGATGGCGCTCGTCGGCCTCGGGACCGGCGCCTTCATGAGCCTCATCGTCGCCGTGGTGCAGAGCGCGGCCCCGGCATCCGAGACCGGCGCGGTGACTGCGACCGTGAACCTCGTCCGTCAGGTGGGCGCCACCGTCACCACCGCGATCATCGGCACCCTCGTCGGTTTCGGCGTCGCCGCTGCGCTGCCGGCCGGGCTGGATGCCGCCACTCTGACGCCGGCGGTCGTCCATTCCGCCCCGGCCCGCCTCCAGGCCGATGTCGCGTCGATCTACAGCGACGTGTTCGCGCCGATCTTCGGCACCCTCGCCCTCGTCTACGTCGCCGGCATCGTCGCCTCCGTCCTGCTCCCGGCCGGGCGCCTGGCGGATGCCGCGGATGCCGCCCCCGAACCCACCGAACCCGTCGCCGTCTGAGCGCCAGAACAGGAGCCGTCATGTCCCCGAATCCCACGATCGCCGTCGTCGGCAGCGGCCCGATCGGCTCCGCGTACGCGCGCCTGCTGCTCGAGGAAGTGCCGGACGCCCGGGTCGTCATGTTCGAGGCCGGGCCGCAGCTGACCCCGCGCCCCGGCGCCAGCGTGCGCAACATCGCCGACCCGGACGAGAAGAGCCGCGCCCGCGAGATGTCGCAGGGACCCCAGGCCGGGGCGTTCCGCGAGTCCCTCGGCCTGCCCGCGGGCGCCGTCGTGGAGGGCATGTTCACCGCCCGCCAGGGAACCTTCCTGCTCGACTTCGGGGGAGACGGCTCCGCCCACGCTGCGACGTTCCCGGCGGTCGCGGCCGCGACGAACGTCGGCGGGCAGGGCGCGCACTGGACCTGCGCGACGCCGGCCCCCGCCTTCAGCGAGAAGGTCCGCTTCATCCCCGACGCGGAGTGGGACGACCTCATCGCCACTGCCCGCCGTCTGCTGCACGTGCAGGATGCCGCGTTCTCCGACTCGCCCATCGGCGCGGCGATCCGGTCGCTGCTGAACGACGAGTTCGGCGCCGAGCTCCCCGAGGGATACGGGGTCGGCACCCTCCCGGTGGCCGGCGACCCACAACCGGACGGCACGATGGTGTGGGCCGGCGCCGACGTCGTGCTCGGCCCCCTCATCGAGCCCGGATCGCCGGAGGCGGCCCGATTCGAGCTGCGCGACCTCACACTGGTGCGCCGCATCGAGCACGAGGACGGCGCCGTCACCGGAGTCATGGTCGAGGACCTCCGCACCCGCGAGACGGCCTTCGTCCCGGCCGACCTCGTGGTGGTGGCCGCCGACGCGTTCCGGTCGCCCCAGCTGCTGTGGGCATCCGGCATCCGGCCCGCCGCCCTGGGTCGCTACCTCACCGAGCACCACGTCGTGATCAGCACGGTCGCGCTGGACGGCGACCGGATGAGCGCCCTCGTGGGCGACGACCAGCTCGCCGCAGAACTCGCGCGACGCGCGCAGCACGCCGCCGATCCGGTCGCCGCGGTCAACCGCATCCCGTTCTCGGAGCCGGACCATCCCTTCTCGCTGCAGGTGATGTACGCCGAGAACCCGCCGTTCGCACTCGATCCGGCGCACCCGGCCGCGGGCAACCGCTGGGGGTACGTGAACATGGGCTACGGGGTGCGGAAGCTCCCGCGGGTCGAGGACGGCGTCACCTTCGACGACGACGAACCCGACTACCGCGGATTCCCGAACATGACGATCGAGTACGCGCTCACGGATGCCGAGAACACCGAGATCGCGGACGCCACCGCCCACCTGCGTCGCGCCGGGGGAGCGCTGGGCACCTTCGTCGCCGAGCCCCGCCTGCTTCCGAACGGTTCGAGCCTGCACTACATGGGCACCATGCGCATGGGCGAGACCGACGACGGCACCTCGGTCGCCGACCCGTATTCGCGGGTGTGGGGCACCGAGAACCTCATCGTCGGCGGCAACGCCCTGATCCCGACCGCCAACACCATGAACCCCACGCTGATGAGCGTCGCGATCGCCGTGCGCGGGGCGCGCCGGGCCGCGGCCGAACTCGCGGAGCGGTTCGCGGCCGCCGCGGCATCCCACTGAACGAACGGACGACCATGCTCGAAGAACAACTCATCCAGGCCGCCGGCTTCCGCAACGTCGGCGACGACGCCGGGGCTCCCACCGGCTTCCAGCTGCGCATCCGCAGCCCCTACTACCGAGGACTCTGGGGCAGTCTCATCGACAAGCCCACGGTGACGGTGGACGGCGAGGTGTTCGACGGCGCCGGCATCCGGTGGACCCTGCCGACCGGCGACTACAGCTTCGCCGAGCTGCAGGCATCCGTCGATGCGCGCTGGCCGATGGATGCCCCGGCGGTGCTCACCGTGCCCAGAGCCGGCGGACTCGCCCCCGGCATCCACGACGTCACGCTCGAGCTGCGCCTGCGGATGTCGTACATCCCCGAGGAGCTGCAGCCCTCGATCTGGACCACCACGCGAAAGGCGGTGATCGTCAAGTGACCGCCCACGACCTGCCGTTCGGCCTCGGCGTCTCCCTGTACAGCTACACCGAGGACCTCGGTGTGACCATGACCGTCGAGGACTGCATCGAGGACGTCGCCGACCTCGGCGCCACCGGCCTCGAGATCCTCGGCGAAGGACACATCGCCGACTACCCGAATCCGTCCTCCGCGTGGATCGACGCCTGGTTCGCCCGCAACGAGCGCCTCGGCCTCACCCCGACGCTGTACGGATCGTGGATCGACACCCGCCGGTTCCCGGGGCGCGGGATGACCGCAACCGAGGGTGCCGCACAGCTCGAACTCGACCTGCGGCTGGCCGCACAGCTCGGATTCTCGTTCGTCCGGCCGAAGATCGGCGTCATCACCGGAGACCTCCAGGTCGACCCGATCTGGCAGGAGGCCGTCGAGCGCAACCTCGAGCTGGCAGAAGATCTCAGCATCGTGATCTGCCCGGAGATCCACTGGCCGACCGTCATCAAGTCGCCGGTGGTCGAGGAGTACCTGGAGTTCAAGGATCGCACCGGCACGTCGCAGTTCGGCCTCCTCATCGACACCGGCGTGTTCGACGTGCAGCGGTACAGCCGCCGCGGCGGCAGCGCGTCGTTCCGGATGGGCGACGGCACCGCGCGTCCGCCGGAGGTGCCGTTCGTGCCGGTCGCAGACCTCGCCGAGGTGATGGAGCACACCGTCTACTTCCAGGCGAAGTTCTACGAGATCGAAGACGACGGAACCGACCTCTACATTCCGTGGCGGCAGATCCTCGACGTCGCGCTGGATGCCGGCTACACCGGCTGGTTCTCCAGCGAATACGAGGGGCACCACGAGCCGTACCGGGCCGCCGACCAGTTGCGCCGCCAGCACGCGCTCCTGCGATCGATCGCCGCCGAACGCGCGGCCGCACCCGCGAGCCGGAGCTGACGGCCCAGAACAGGCGATTGGCCCAGAACAGCAGGGTTCCGGCGGATTCTGCCTGTTCTGGGCCAACTGCCTGTTTACGGCCCGCGAGGACCCCTCCTCGGGTGTCAACTTCCGCGCCGGGCCACGCAGAAATTGGCACCTGAACCAGCCTCCAGTGGGCTCGGATGTGCCGTCGCGTGACATCACCGCACCGATTAGTGGGCATCACGCAAACTTAGGTACAAAACAAACATAGGACTGTTAGCGTGGATTCAACCCCACGACGAGAGTGAGCGACGATGCCCAACGGACTCATCGACGACGCGAGCCTGCGCGTCCACCCGGAGGGCGCCGCGATCGCCCTGACGATCCCGTGGTACCGGAGCCTCTGGCTCTCGTCGGTCACCACGATCCGGCTCACGATCGACGGGGTCGACGTCCCCGAGGCGGACCTCGCCTTCGAACTCGACGGAGTCCGGTACGCGATCGGCGACCTCCCGGGACAGAGCGACGTGCTCTGGGACCTGCAGACGCACCCGCTGCTCGTGGTGCGGCGCGACCAGGCGATCGCGCTCGGCGAGACGCATGATGTCGTGATCCACGGCGAGCTGCGCCTCCCGTACATGCAGATCGCGCCGGGGCTGGACGGCGGCCCCGGAGTCTACGTGCCGAACATCGTGCAC
The DNA here is from genome assembly GCF_000802305.1 of Microbacterium mangrovi. Taxonomy (GTDB): domain Bacteria; phylum Actinomycetota; class Actinomycetes; order Actinomycetales; family Microbacteriaceae; genus Microbacterium; species Microbacterium mangrovi. Next base: position 222,607 of record NZ_JTDK01000010.1, read on the forward strand.
CAGGCGCTCACCCTGACGGCGACCGATCGGGATGCCCCGCTGCCCGTGCTCGAGACCGGCATCGCAGCGCCGCCCCCGACGACCGAGGCGGATCCGTTCCGGCTCGGCCTCACCCTGTACTCGGCCAGCGCGGAGTTCCGCGCCGGATGGTTCGACTTCGACGGACTCCTCGACCGGGTCGCCGAGCTCGGCATCGGCCCCGGGATCGAGATCGTCGCCTCGCAGATGGTGCCGACGTATCCCGTCGTGTCCGACGAGTTCGCCCGCACGTGGCGGGACGCGTTCGACCGGCACGGATTCGATGCCAGCTCGTTCGGGGCGAACCTCGACATGGGCAAGCGGCGCGACCGTGACATGACACCCGACGAGGAGTTCGAGTTCAGCGAGCTCATGTTCCGCGGCGCGAAGAAGCTGGGCTTCCCGCTCGTGCGCATCCAGTCCGCGAAGCCCGAACTGCTGCGGCGTCTGCTGCCGGTCGCGGAGCGGCTCGGCCTGAAGCTCGCGTACGAGATCCACGCGCCCCTGGGCCCGAACGCCGAGCCGATCCTGCGTGTGCGTGAAACGTACGCCGAGCTCGACTCGCCGCTTCTGGGGTTCGTCGCCGACTTCTCCTCGACCATGCACGCCATGTCGCCGACGCTGCTGCGCGCCGTGCGCCGTGCCGGGCTCGACGACGAGGCCATCGACACCCTGCAGCGGATCTGGTCGACGGATGCCCCGATGCGTGAGCGCCAGGAGGAGTTCATCGGGTACCTCCGCTCGCGCGACTTCGACCCCGGACGCCTCGGCTCGTTCGCGCACTTGGCGTTCAACATGCACGGGCACGTCGACCCTCGCGAATGGGCCGACATCATGCCGCAGATCCTGCACGTGCACGCCAAGTTCTACGACATCGACGAGCACGGGCAGGAGCCTGCGATCGACTACCCCGAGCTCGTGCGGGTCTTCGTGGAGGGCGGCTACCGCGGCTACTGGTCCAGCGAGTGGGAAGGACACGCGTTCGCCGAACTCGGCGAGGTCGACCCGCTGGTGCTGGTGCGCAGGCAGCACGATCTGATCCGCCGCTCGATGCGAGCCGCGCAGCCGATGTGACCCCGTGACCCGAGGAGACGAGCGATGACCGACGCCCCCGACCTCTCACCACGCTGGCGCATCCACGGCGACCGCTTGATCCACTGCGACGCCCCCGCGCTGCTGCTCGGCGGGCAGCTGCACAACTCGACGTCATCGAGCATCCAGGGCATCGCGGACGGCTTCCGTCACGCGCGGGATGTCGGCGCGAACACCGTGATCGCTCCGGTGTGCTGGGATCTCAGTGAGCCGGTCGAAGGCCACCGCGACTTCTCGCTCGTCGGAGAGATGCTCGCGCGGGCCGAGGCACTCGACCTGCGGATCGTGCTGCTGTGGTTCGGTGCGTTCAAGAATGCCGCGTCGACGTATGCGCCCCGCTGGGTGCGTGCCGACCCCACTCGCTTCCCACGGGCGCGCGTCGAAGCCCGTGTCCGGCAGGCTTTCACGTACGACGGCGCCATGCCGAAGCCTGTGCTGAGCGTGTTCTCGCCGGAGCTGCGCGAGGCGGATGCCCGCGCCTTCGAGTCGCTGCTGGCGTTCGTCGCGGCCCATCCGCTGCGCGACCGCGTCGCGATGGTCCAGGTCGAGAACGAGGTGGGCCTGCTCGCGGACAGTCGTGACCGATCGTCGGTCGCCGAGCGCGCATGGTCCGACCCGGTGCCGGCGGCGTTCGTGGAGTTCTTGCACGCGACGGCATCCGGATCCGTCGCAGGACGCCTGTGGCGGGATGCCGGGTCGCCGGCAGCCGGCACGTGGTCGGAGATGCTCGGCGAGGGGTGGGAGGCGGAGGAGGTCTTCATGGCTTGGGCGTTCGCGTCGTACGCCGAGGCCCTCGCCCGTCGCGGCGCCGCTGTCTGGCCGGTCCCGATGTACGCGAATGCCTGGCTGGGCCCGCAGCCGGGGCAAGAACGCGCGGGCCAGTATCCGAGCGGTGGTCCGGGCACCCGCGTGCGGGACGTCTGGCGCGCGACGGCGCCGAGCCTGCAGATGATCAGCCCGGATATCTACATCGACGATGCGGCATCCGTCCTCGGGACGTACGCGTTCCCCGACAATCCGCTCTTCGTCCCGGAGTGCCGCCCGCGTGCCGGCGACCTCGTGCTCACGCTCGCCCGTGGGGCGCTCGGTTGGTCGGCGTTCGGGATCGACGATCTCCGCACAGGCAGTCAGGTCTCGCGGCTGCTCGAGCAGCTCACGCAGATCGGCAAGATCGTGACCACTTCACAGGCCGAGGGGCGCATCGCAGCGGTCGTCCTCGAACCGGGTGTGGAGTCCGCCGAGATCGAGCTCGGCGGCGTGCGCCTGGTTGCACGCGGCACACGGGAACTCTTCGCGCGGATGCTGCTCGATGCGGGCGTCGCGCATCTTCCGCCCGCCCCCGACCTGCCCGACGAAACCGTGGACGGTGCCCGCATACGCGCCCCGCACGACACGCGTCCGTTCGCGCTCGTCATCTCCGGACCGGATGACACGTTCCTGATCGTCGGCGAGGGCCTCACCCTCGACTTCTTCGACGACGCCGGCTCTGTCGAGATCGACGCGGTCGTCGAGGGGAGTTTCGCCGGGGGAACGTGGATGCCGGGCCGTGCGCTGAACGGCGACGAACGCCTCGAGCTGCTGCCGACGGATCGAGTCGGCGCGGTGCGGATCCGCCTCCTGCGTTTCGGGTAACCAGTGCCTCCCCCCGAGCAGCTCCTCCTCGAGTGCGTCTTCGAGGAATGTGAAGCCGCTACAGTTCTGCTGCCATCGCATCCGGCGACGGTCACCATCGAGTCGCCGGACGTTACGCGTGGGCGCCGGATTCCACGATCCGGCCGGCTTCGGCGAACAGCGCCCGCATCCACTGGTGCTCGGGGTCGTTGCCGTGCACCGGATGCCACCACAGTGCGTTGACGATGGGCGTCGGGGTGAACGGAAGCTGCACGGACCGAACCGCGGCGGCCCGCTCGGCGAGCGGCAGCAGCGACGAGTGGATGATGCCCACCCGCGACGTGCCCGCGATGAAGTGCGGGATCGCGAGGAAGCTCTCCACGACGACCTCGACGTCGGGTTCGATCCCGAGCTGCTGCACCTGACGCTCCGCCGAGGTGAACGCGGAGCGGCTCTGGTAATTCATCACCCACGGCAGGTGCGACATCTGGTCGCGGGACAGCGCGTCGCCCACCTCGTCGTTGGACGTGGCCACGATCGCGACCCATTCGTCCTGCCAGACGTCCACGAACGGCAGGTCCGTGAGGAAGCCGTGCGGGATGACCATGCCGTCGACCGCGCGGAGCCGGTTCGCCGCATCCTCCACGACGGCGGGATTGTGCAGCATGAACCGGAAGTGCACGCCCGGCGCACGCTCGGCGGCGAGTTCGGACACGACCCGGCCGATGGTGGTGAATCCGTAGTCGGAGCCGTAGATCGAGAACTCGCGGACGGACTCCGCCGGGTCCCACTCCGCCTGGCTCTCGAACACGCGCCGGGCCGCCTCGAGGGCGGTCGTGGTGTGGTCGGCGAGCCGCAGCGCGAGCGGCGTCAGCTCGTACGTGTTTCCCCGGCGGGCGAGGATCGGATCGCCGAAGTGCGTGCGCAGGCGCGCGAGGGCTGCGCTCAGTGCGGGCTGACTCAGATGGAGGCGTTCGGCGGCCCGGGTCACGCTCCGCTCCGTGAGCAGCGCATTGAGGGAGACGAGCAGATTCAGGTCGAGACGGGACAGCAGCAGATGATCGGCCACTTCAGCGTGATCCTTCGGGTGGGGGCGGCTGGTGGAGTCACTCTATCAGCCGCGGTGATGCGGGCTATCGTCGAGCCGCCGATGAAAAAGCCTGGTCAACTAGGCTATTGGGACCCTCGACAGTGGTTATGTCTGATATCGAGAAGACTTATGTGTGTTTTCGGCCCATGGGTGCGATAGTTGACCCACAGCACGGTCGCTCAACGAACGAGTCACCGACAACGAAGTCAGAAGGGCTGGACATGACACAGCATCTCCGTACGCGGATGCGGATCGGCATGCTCGCCGCCCCGCTCGTCGCGGGTTCCCTCATCCTCGCCGGCTGCTCGGGCGGCAGCAGCGCGGCCGGCGGCAAGGAGCCGCAGACCATCTCGTACGCGTTCGGCGCGACCAACGACCAGGACAAGGCCGCCTACACGAGCCTCGCCCAGGGGTACGAGAAGACGCACAAGGGCGTGACCATCACCACGCAGAACCTGCCGGGCCAGAACTACGGCAGTGCGCTCGCGACGCGGGTGCAGGGCGGCAACGCCCCCGACACGTTCAACGCCGAGGGCGGCATCGGACAACCCCACTCGATCATCCCGTGGGCCAAGGCCGGACTCCTCCTGCCGCTCAGCAGCGACATCGAGAAGCAGCTGCCGGCGTCGCAGAAGGACCTGTGGGTCTACAACGGCAAGGCGTATGGCGTGCCGCTGGGCAGCCAGGCGAACGGCGTCATCTACAACGACGAACTGGCCAAGTCCGTCGGCGTGAACATCGACGCGTCCACGAGCCTTGACGACATCATCGCGCAGTGCGGTGCGGCGCGGGCGAAGGGCAAGTCGATCTACGGCCTGGCGGGCGCGGCGCCGCCCAACACCGCGTTCCTCGCGGTCGGCCTCGCGACCTCGACGGTGTACGGTCCCGACAAGGACTGGAACCAGAAGCGCGCCGCCGGCAAGGTCACCTTCGCGGGAACGCAGGGATGGCATGACGCGCTCGCCGCCATCAAGAAGATGTTCGACGCGAAGTGCTTCCAGGACGGGGCGGAGAGCGCCGGCTTCGACGCCCTCACCAACGGGGCGTCCCAGGGCAAGATCCTCGGATTCTTCGCCCCGAGCGGCGCGGCCAAGCAGATCATGGATGCCGCCGGCGGTCACGTGAAGCTGGTCATCCAGCCCATCGCGGCACCCGCGGGAACCAAGACGTATCTCTCGCTCTCGGCCGACCAGTCCGTCGCGGCCAGTGCGAAGACGAAGAGCCCCAAGCTCGCCACCGACTTCCTCCGGTACATCCTGTCGGGCGAGGGGCAGCAGGCGTACTCGGCCTTGATCGGCACCATCCCCATCAACACTTCCGCCTCGACGAAGCTGCTTCCGCAGTACGCCCCGGTCAAGGACCTCATCACCAACGACGACGTCCGCGGCTACCCGCCCACCTCGTGGTCGAACGCGAAGGTCTACGCCGACCTCGGCAGCGGCGTGCAGGGCATCCTGACCGGTCAGATGACCGTCGACCAGGTGCTCAAGCAGATGGACGCCGACTGGGGTTGATCCGGATTCCCGGTGGCCGGTCCTCGTGGCCGGCCACCGGCATGGAAGACAGGAACGAAGCGATGGCAACTCAGTTGATGACAGAGACGGAAGCGGTCACGACCGCCGGTTCAGGCAGACGCATCTCCCGCCGCACTCCGCGCACGCGGTCGTACCACGTGCGACTCGGCTCGCTGTGGTGGGCGCTCCCGGCTCTCGTGCTGATGCTGCTGGTGATCTACGTCTCCACCGTCGCCGGCGGCTTCTTCGCGTTCACGAACTGGACGGGCATCGGCAGCTTCGACTTCGTCGGCATCCAGAACTTCGTCAAGATCTTCCAGACGCCCGAGCTGATCGGGTCGCTGTGGAACACGCTGTTCCTCGCGTTCGGCTTCGTCGTGTTCACGAACATCTTCGGCTTGCTGTTCGCGCTCGCGCTGAACCGCGGGCTGAAGTCCCGCTACCTGCTGCGCACGCTGGTGTTCCTTCCGGTCGTGGTCAGCCCGATCGCGGTCGCCTACATCTGGAAGTTCATCTTCGACTACAACGGGCCACTCAACCAGTTCCTGGCCGGGCTCGGGATGCCGAAGGTCAACTGGCTCGCGAGCCCGACTCTCGCGATCTGGTGCGTGCTGGTGGTGATGGTCTGGCAGAACATCGGCTTCGTCATGGTGATCTACCTCGCTGGGCTCGCGACCGTGCCGGTCGAGCTGGAAGAGGCGGGTGCCCTCGACGGGGCCGGGGCCTTCCGGCGGTTCCGGTACGTCGTGCTCCCGATGATCCGCCCCTCCGTCGTGATCGCGACGACCCTGACCCTCGTCCAGGGGCTGCGGGTGTTCGACCAGGTCATGGCACTCACCGGCGGTGGGCCGGCCGGTGCCACCCAGACCCTGGCCCTGGAGGTCTACGAACAGGCCTTCACCTACCAGCAGTTCGGCTTCGGCGCCGCCCTCGCGCTGGTGCTGAGCCTGCTGATCCTCTTCTTCTCCGTCGTCCAGCAGTGGGCGACCCGCGAACGCTCCGCCGTGGAGGTGTGACCCGTGTTCCGCTACACCAAGAAGACGCTGACCGTCGAGATCATCACGATCATCGCCACGGTGATCCTGCTGCTTCCGTTCTGGATCCTGCTGATGGGCTCGTTCAAGACGCTGCCCGACATCCTGAACACGGCGGCGGTGGCCCCGCCGACCCATCCGACGATCGACAACTTCGTGCAGCTGCTCTCGCCGGCATCCGACTCCTCGGGCAACATCTGGGCGGGTCTGCTGTGGAGCGCGGTGATCACGGCGGGCAGCATCCTGCTGCTGGTCGTCCTCGGCTCGCTCGCCGCGTACGCGATCGCCCGGTCGACCAGCCGATGGAGCCGCCGCGCGTTCTACCTCTTCCTCGTGGCGATCATCCTGCCCACGCAGCTGGGCACCCTGCCCCTGTACATCGGCGCGCGCGACGTGGGGCTGGTCGGCAACCCGTGGGGCATGATCCTCATCTACACGGGGATGCTCCTGCCGCTGTCGGTGTTCCTGTACGCGAACTTCTTCCGCAACCTCGGCCTCGACTACGAGGAGGCCGCCGTCATCGACGGCGCCAACCGGTACCAGGTGTTCTGGCGGATCGTGTTCCCGCTCATGTCGCCGGCGACCGGCACCGTGGCGATCCTCGCGGGTCTCATCGTCTGGAACGACTTCTTCACGTCGCTGATCTTCCTCAACGGCACCGCGTACCAGACGCTGCCGGTCGTGATGTACAGCTACGTCGGCTCGCTGGTGTCGCAGTGGAACCTGATCTTCGCGGTCGTTATCGTGTCGATGATCCCGATCCTTGCGTTCTATGCCTTCGCGCAGAAGAAGTTCATCCAGGGCTACGCCGGCGGACTCAAGGGCTGATCCGGGATGACCGTCTCCGCCCGCACCGCCGCCGACCTCGGCGACGGTCGATTCCGCAACCCCGTCCTGCCCGGCGACCGGCCCGATCCGAGCGTGCTGCGCGTCGGCGACGAGTACTTCCTGACGTATTCGTCGTTCGACGCGGCACCCGGTCTTCCGATCTGGCGCTCACCCGATCTCGTGAACTGGACGTTCGTGACGTGCGCTCTCGCGAAGCCGTTGAGCACCGTCTTCGCGCCCGATTTCGTCGAGCACGACGGCCGGTACTACATCTACATCCCGTTCATCCCCAGTGCCTGGTCGGACGCGATCGACTCGCCGCAGGTGTGGGTCATCCACGCGGATGCCCCCGAGGGTCCGTGGAGCGAACCCGTCTCCACGGGAGTGTCCGGGGCGATCGACCCCGGCCACATCGTCGGCGAGGACGGCGAGCGCTACCTGTTCGTCAGCGGCATCCGACGCTGCCGGCTGGATGCCGCGGGGCTGCGGGCGGTCACCGAACTCGAGCCCGCCTACGACGGCTGGTGCTACCCGGACGAATGGGTCACCGAGGCCTACGCGCTGGAAGGCCCGAAGCTCTTCCGCCGCGGCGACTGGTTCTATCTCGTCAGCGCGGTCGGCGGCACCGGAGGCCCCGCGACGGGGCACATGGTGATCGTCGCCCGGTCGCGGTCGGTGCTCGGACCGTGGGAGAACGCCCCGGCCAACCCGATCGCGCGCACCTGGACGGCCGACGAGACGTGGTGGTCCCGTGGGCACGCGACGATTCTGCCGGGGCCCGGCGACGAGTGGCACATGGTGTCGCACGGATACGAGAACGGATACCGCACCCTGGGCCGTCAGGCGCTCCTGGAGCCGATCGAGTGGACTGAGGACGGCTGGCCGATCGCTCCCGCACGCGATGTCGGTGCGGTCCAGGCGAAGCCGGGGCCGCGCACCGCTCCGGTCGCCGTGCCGGCGCCGTCCGACGACTTCACCGAGCCCGCCTGGGGTGAGCGCTGGGTGTTCGACAACCCGGGTCGTGACGAGGCCGCACGCGCGAGCTTCGCGGAGGGCCTGGCCCTGCGCGGCAAGGGAACCGGGCCGGCCGACTCGTCACCGCTGACGACGTGGTCGATGGACCGCGCGTATGAGGTGGAGGTCGAACTGGAGGTCGACGGCGCCGCCCAGGGCGGCCTGCTGCTGTACTTCAACGACCGGCTGTTCTACGGGATGGGCTGGGACGGTGCGGAGATGCACAGCTATGCGGGCGGCATCCGCACGCACTGGCGTGAGCCGTCGCAACCGGGCAGCAGCATTCACCTGCGTCTGCGCAACGACCATCACATCGTCACGGGCTGGCATCGCGCCCCCGGAGCCGAGTGGGTCCGGCACGGCGTCCGCTACGACACCTCCGGGGCTCACTCCGCGACGATCAACGACCTGAAGAGCCTGCGGCCGGCACTGTTCGCGGCCGGCGACGGTGGCGTCGTGTTCCGAAGGTTCCGGTACCGCGCGCTGCCCACGGAGACGGTCGCATGAGCATCGACATCGAAGAACTCCTCGGCCGGATGACGTGGCCCCAGAAGCTGCTGCAGCTGCAGATCGTGTGGCGGCAGGATGCCGCGGAGCGCGACGCCCTCGTGCGCCGCGGACTCGGCTCCACTTTCTGGCCGCCGAGCGCGGCGGAGGCGGATGCGCTGCAACGGATCGCCGTGGAGGAGACCGAGCTCGGCATCCCGCTGCTCATCGGGCTGGATGTCGTGCACGGGCAGTTCACGATCTTTCCGACCCCGCTCGCCCAGGCGGCGAGCTTCGACCCGCAGACCGCCGTCGACGATGCGCGCGTCTCGGCGATCGAGGCCCGCTCGCACGGCGTGAACTGGACGTTCTCGCCGATGGTGGACGTCACCCGCGACCCGCGGTGGGGGCGCGTCGTCGAAGGATTCGGCGAAGACGTGCACCTGTCGTCCGTGTTCACTGCGGCGAAGGTGCGGGGGTACCAGGGCGACGGTCCTGCCGCGGGCGACAGCGTCGCCGCCTGCCTGAAGCATTTCGTCGCGTACGGTGCGGCGGAGGCGGGGCGGGACTACAACACCGCCGATGTCTCGGATCGGCGGCTGCGCGAGACATACCTGGAGACCTTCCGCATCGGCGTCGAGGCCGGCGCCGTCACCGTGATGGCATCCTTCAACTCGCTGAACGGGCACCCCATGCACGGCAACCATGCGCTGCTGACCGGTGTGCTCAAGCGGGAGTGGGGATTCGACGGGGTCGTGGTGGGGGATGCCGACGGCGTCGCCCAGCTGGTCGATCACGGAGTCGCGCCGGATGAGCGGGCGGCGGTCGCGCTGGCCCTGGAATCCGGAATCGACATCGTGATGGGCGGAACGCTCCTCGTCGACGGGGCCGGCATCCCGCTGCTCACCCCCGCCGACGTCTCACCCGAACGCATCGACGACGCGGTGCGACGCGTGCTGCGCCTCAAGGATCGCCTGGGACTGTTCGCCGCCCCGTCCGCCGATCCCGCATCCGCTGTGGGGACGACGCCCGCGCACCGCGAACTCGCCCGGCGCGCGGCGGAGCGCTGCCCCGTGCTGCTGACCAACGGCGGGTCTCTGCCGCTCCCGGCGACGGGCCGCATCCTCCTCGCCGGGCCGTACGCGCGGAGCCTCGATCACCTCGGCGCCTGGGTGCAGCACTTCGCGACGCCCGCCGACCAGAGCCTCGCGGAGGCGCTCGCACGCCGGCTGCCGGACGTCGCCTGGGACGTCGCGGACGGACCGGATTTCTTCACCGTCTCCGACGGGCAGATCCGTGACCTCGTCGCGCGGGCGGACGCCGCCGACCTCGTCGTCCTCGCTCTCGGGGAGCCGAGCCGGCTCTCCGGCGAGGCGGCATCCCGCGCGGACATCACGCTGCCCGATGCGCAGCGTCGCGTCATCCACGCGCTCGCCGACGCCGGCGCACGCGTCGTCGTCGTGCTGGCCACCGGGCGCCCCCTCGTCGTCGAGGACTGGGTCGACCGCGTCGACGCCGTGCTGTGCACGTGGCACCTCGGCGTCGAGGGTCCCGCCGCCATCGCCGCGACGCTTTCCGGCGCAGTGAATCCGGGCGGCCGGGTGCCGATGACCTTCCCGCGAGCGGTCGGACAGGTGCCGATCCATCACGATCACGAACGGACCGGACGTCCGCCGCGGACCGGCGGCGGACTGGTCGGATCGCCCGCGTCGTTCGTCGACCCCGTCACCGGCTTCGCCGGGCCGAACAACACCGACGACCACTACACCTCGAAGTTCCTCGACCTGCCGCTCGGGCCGCGGTTCGACTTCGGACACGGGCTCAGCTACACGACGTTCGCCCTCGACGACCTGACCGTCTCAGCTGACGCGATCACGATCGGGGAACTGCGCGAGGGCAGCGCAGAGGTTGCGGTGACGGTGCGCAACACCGGCGATCGGGCGGGCGATGACGTGCTGATGCTGTTCGTCACCGACGAGGTCGCGTCCGTGGCCCAGCCGGTGCGGCGGCTGCGCGGATTCCGGCGCATCCCGCTGGCGGCGGGCGGGTCCGCCCGGGTCGCGTTCCGGCTCGACGCGACGGACCTCGAGTTCTGGGCGGACGGGTCACGGCGCCTCCTCGAGCCCGGAGATTTCACCCTGACGGTGAGCGACGGCACCTCGTCGCTCACCACGCGACTGGAACTGACAGCGTGCGCGCGATCGGAGGCATCCGCATGACCCTGGACCGACTGCGCGAGGCCGTCGCCGGCGACGTCCCGAACGCGATCATGCCGCTGTTCTGGCAGAAGGGCGGACCCGTCGAGGTGGTGCGCACCGAGATGGAGCGGATCGGGGATGCCGGCATCGGCGCCGTGATCCTGGAGGCGCGTCCGCATCCGGAGTTCCTCGAGGACGGCTGGTGGCGCGACGTCGACGCCGTGCTCGAGATCGCCCGCAGGCGCGGCATGAAGGTGTGGTTCTTCGACGACGACACGTTCCCGACCGGTCACGCCGGGGGAGCGGTCGCCTCGGCTCCGCCGAACCTGCGCCGGCGCTTCCTCACCGAGCGGCACACGGACGTCGTCGGTCCGGCGTGCGGGGCATCCCTGCTCGTCGAGCGCACGATGTTCTTCGGACCGGCGGCTTCTCTCGATCCCGGGCGTCTGCTGCGCGTTCTCGCCTACCCCCGTGCAGAGGACTCCGACACGCTCGTCGGTGATGCGATCGACCTCACCGACCGGATCGTGGACGGGGTCGTGCACTGGGACGTGCCGGACGGCTGGTGGCGGGTGTTCTTCGTCAGCGAGACGACCGATGGGGCAAGCGCTCCGCACACCGATCACATCGACTACCTGAACCCGGCATCCACCCGGCTGCTCCTCGATGCGGTGCACGAGCAGATCCACGCCCGGTACGCCGACGAGTTCGGCACCACCATCGCCGGGTTCTTCAGCGACGAGCCCGGCTTCTACAACGACCCGGACACCTTCGACTTCGGGTCGGCGCTCGGCAAGGCGGTGCCGCTGCCGTGGAACGAGCACGTCGCCGCGGCGCTCTCCGCCGCGCTCGGCGAGGACTGCCTCCCGGTGGTGCCGCTGTTGTGGGCGCCGGCCGAGGGCGCCGAGCGCCGCGTCCGCTCCGCCTACATGGACGTCGTCTCGCGGCTGTACTCGGATGGCTTCAGCCGGCAGCTGGGTGACTGGTGCCACGCGCACGACGTCGAGTACATCGGGCATGTCATCGAGGACAACGGCGCGCACGCGCGCCTCGGCCCCGGCGCCGGACACTACTTCCGAGCCATGGCCGGGCAGGACATGGCCGGTGTCGACATCATCGGCGGGCAGGTCGTGCCGGGATTCTCCCGCGGACCCTTCGCGAACATGGCGGGAGCCGCCGACGGGGAGTTCTTCCACTTCGGACTCGCGAAGCTCGCCTCCTCCGCCGCGCACCTCGATCCGCGCAAGGCGGGCCGGTCGATGTGCGAGACGATCGGCGCCTCCGGCTGGTACGCCGGGCTGCGCCTGTTCACCTGGCTGACCAATCACCTGCTCGTGCGCGGCGTGACGCACGTCGTGCCGCACGCGTTCTCGCCGGCGCCCTTCCCCGACCTGGACTGCCCGCCGCACTTCTACGCGCACGGAAAGAATCCGCAGTACCGGTACCAGCACCTGCTGAGCGAGTACACGAATCGCCTCAGTCACCTGCTGCAGGGGGGCGTCCACGTCGCGCCGTTCGCGGTGCTCTACCATGCGGATGCGGAATGGCTGGGGGCAGCCCAGCCGTGCGAGCGGCCGCTGCGGGTGCTGATGGAGGCCCAGCTGGATGCCGACATCGTCCCCGGCGACGCGCTGCCGCAGGCTCGGGCCGCCGGGGCGGCCTTCACGCTCGGGGAGGAGACGTACGACGCCCTCGTCGTGCCGGGTAGCGACTTTCTGCCGTCCTCCGTCGCGCGGGAGCTGCTGCGCCTGGACGAAGCGGGGATCCCGGTGGTCTTCGTGGACCGGGTGCCGCGCGTGCACGGCGGGCCCGCGACCGATCTCACCGACCGTTTCCGGGCCGTGCCGCTGGCCGAGCTGGCCGAGGTCGCGGCCTCGCTGACGTCCCGTGCGGTGCGGGTCGCGGCATCCGCACCCGGGCTGCGAGCCTACCGCCGCGACCTCGGGGCCGTGGACGTGGTGATGCTGATGAACGAGTCCACCCGCGAGCGCGTCTGCACCACACTCACGGTGCCGCGGGCCGGCGCGGTGATCGCGTTCGACGCCGTCACCGGCACCTGCCGCCGGGTGCCGTTCTCGACCGAGACGACGGCCGGGACGGCGGTGCCCCTCGACCTCGCGCCGGGGGAGGCATCCGTCCTCCTCGTCGGAGACCCGGTGGCCTGGCGCGATCTTCCGGTCGAGGCTGCGGCCGTCGCCGGTGCGCCCGTCGTCGTGGCCGCCGACTGGACGGTGGCGACGGCGACCGCCCAGCAGTACCCGGTCTTCACGCCCTGGCGATCGCTGGACGACCTGGTCCCGCTCGATCGTCCCGAACTCCTGCCGCGCTTCAGCGGCACGATCCGGTACACGTCGACGGTGGCGCCGGACCGGCTCGACGGCGCGTTCGTGCTCGATCTCGGTGAGGTGCACGAGATCGCCCAGGTGACGGTCAACGGCGCCGACCTCGGCACCCGCATCGCCCCGCCGTACCGCTTCACCATCCCGGACGGACTGCTCACGACCTCCAGCACCCTCGAGGTGGAGGTCACGAACACGCTCGTCAAGGCGCACCCCGACTTCTTCTCGGCGTTCGCCCAACAGGAGCCGACGGGCCTGCTCGGACCCGTCACGATCGCGCCGCTGCAGCGCGCCACCCCCGACCAACCGATGCCCTGACGCTTCGTCAGGCTCAGGGACCGAAAGAAGAAGACATGTATCAGCTCGCACCCAATATCGAACTGCTCTTCACCGAAGCCGGTGACTACCATGACCGCGTGCGTGCGGCCGCGGCAGCCGGATTCGACGCCGTGGAGATGTGGGGTCCGACCGGCGTCGACGCCCCCGCGACGCCCAAGGACCTCGCGGCGCTGAAGGCCGCGCTCGACGAGACCGGGACGGTCCTCACCGCCCAGCTGGCCGAGCCGCGCACCCAGTTCATGATCCCGCCGTGGGACCACTCGGAGTTCTACCGCAAGCTCGACGAGGGGGTCGCGATCGCCCAGCAGCTCGGCTGCCCGCGCATCGTCGTCGGAAGCGGCACCGGTTTCGGGGGCTGGAAGCGCCAGGTGCAGCTCGACAAGCTCGTCGAGATCTACCAGAAGGCGATCGCGCAGATCGACGGCTCCGGCATCACACTCGCCCTGGAACCGGTCAACGTGCGCGTGGACCACCCCGGATCGCTGCTGGACCGCACCGCCGAGGCCGTGTACGTCGCGCGCGGCGTCGACTCGCCCTTCTTCGGCGTGCTGTACGACATCTACCACTCGGCCGTGGAGGGGGAGGACATGGCCGCCGAACTGGCGGGCGCGGGCGACCTGATCGCGTACGTGCAGCTGGCCGACGCCCCCGGCCGCGGCGAGCCCGGCTCCGGATCGCTGGACTGGACCGAGCGGCTCGGCATCCTGCGCGCGGCCGGCTACGACGGCCCGATCGGGCTGGAGTACTACCCGACGCAGGAGTCTGCGGCATCCGTCGCGCTCATCCGCGAACTGGCCGTGACGGCATGAGAATGCACCGCTATCCGGAGTCCGTCGACGTCGTCATCGTCGGCAGCGGACCGACCGGTGCCGCCTACGCGCGCATCCTCAGCGAGCGCGCGCCGCAGGCCACCGTGGCCATGTTCGAGGTCGGCCCGATCGTCTCCGACCCGCCCGGCGCGCACGTGAAGAACATCGAGGATGCCGCCGCCCGCGCGCAGGCGCAGGAACGATCCGAGGGCCCCGGCGCGGGGGAGGAGACGGTCGCGTCCCCGGGCGCCGTCAAGGCCGGGACCCGCATGGCGCGGCCGGGAACCTACCTGCTGCCCGACGGCTACGCGTTCCCCGGCGAGGACGGGATGCCGGTGGCCGCCTTCTCCAGCAACGTCGGCGGCATGGGAGCCCACTGGACGGGCGCGTGTCCGCGACCCGGCGAGAGCGAGCGCATCGCGTTCCTGCCCGACCTCGACGAACTGCTCGACGAGGGCGACCGCCTGCTGGGGGTCACCACCGACGCGTTCGACGGCGCTCCCTTCACCGGTCTCGTGCGCGAGCGCCTGGCCGGTGCGGTGGACGACGGCCGTGCGCCGCACCGGCGCGTGCAGCGCATGCCGCTGGCCGTGCACCGCCGCGACGACGGACGCCTGGTGTGGTCGGGGTCGGACGTGGTGTTCGGCGACGTCACCCGGGCGAACCCGAACTTCTCGCTCTACGACGACTCCCTCGTCGCGCGCGTCCTCGTCGAGGACGGCCGCGCCGTCGGGGTCGAGGTGCGCGACCGGCGCACCCGGCACTCGCACACGGTCCGCGCGCGCTTCGTGGTGGTCGCGGCCGACGCCCTGCGCACGCCGCAGGTGCTGTGGGCGTCGGGCATTCGGCCCGCCGCGCTCGGCCGCATGCTCAACGACCAGTCCCAGGTCGTCTTCGCCGCGCGCATCCGGGATGCCGCGCCCGTGGCCGCGGCGTCCGGTCCGGCGGGTCAGTCCGACGAGCACGCGGTCGTGGGCGGCGCGATCAGCGAGCAGAGCGGGGTGAGCTGGGTGCCCTACACGGACGCCGAGCCGTGGCACGGACAGATCATGCAGCTGGATGCCTCTCCGGTGCCGCTGGCCGAGGACGACCCGGCGGTGCCGGGTTCGATCGTGGGTCTCGGGCTGTTCACCGCGAAGGACCTGCAGTGGGACGACCGCGTCGCGTTCTCGGACACCGAGACCGATACCTACGGGATGCCGGCCATGGCGATCCACTACCGGCTCACGGAGCACGACCACGCCGTGCTGGACCGCGCCCGCGCCGAGATCGTGCGTCTCGGACGCGCCGTCGGAGAACCCCTCGACGAGCGACCGTTCACCATGCCGCTCGGCGCCTCGCTGCACTACCAGGGAAGCGTCCGGATGGGGGAGACCGACGACGGCCGGAGCGTCTGCGGACCCGACTGCGAGGTGTGGGACGTCCCCGGCCTGTTCGTCGCGGGCAACGGGGTCATCCCGACCGCGACAGCCTGCAACCCGACTCTGACCAGCGTCGCGCTCGCCGTGCGCGGAGCGGGTCGGATCGCCGAAGACTTGCTTAAGCAGGAAACCGACATTAGTATGTTTGAAACAGAACGAAGTGGTTCAAGGAGGTCGGGATGATCCCGGATCGCATCATCGAGCAGGGCACGCTCACCATCGACGGCGCACGCGCCGCAGTCGAGGTGCGGATCCCCTGGTACCGCGCCCTGCCGGCATCCTGCATCGCCGGCGCGACCCTCGCCGTCGACGGCGTCGCGGCGCCGGCCGCATCGCTGCGGTGGGAGCTCAACGGCCGCACGTTCACGTTCGCCGAGCTGGCGACGAACACCGAGGAGTGGTGGTTCCCGCTCGACTCGTGCGTGCTCTCCGGCGACCTGCCGGTCACGGCCGGCGGCGACCACGAGGTGAGCGTCGGGCTGACCCTCTACATCCCGTACATCATCATCGGCGACGGCGAGGTGCTCCACATCGAGGAGCACGACACCAAGACCATGACCGCACGAGAGGCGGTGGCCGCATGACCGGCACGACCCTGCGCCCTGAGCCTGTCGAAGGGCAGCCCGCCGGCGCGCCCATCCAGGGCGTCACGCTCTACAGCTTCACGCGCGCCTTCCATGGTCGCGAGTACGACCTCGAAGGCCTCGTCCGCAAGGTCGCCGCCTCCGGCTACGGCCCCGGGCTGGAGATCATCGGATTCTCCAGCTTCCGCGGGTTCCCGACGATCGACGACGCGTTCGCCGGCTGGTTCCGCGATCTCGTCGCGGAGACGGGCCTCGTCACGACGTCGCTGGCGATCAACGCCGACATCGGCATCCACCGCGATCGCCTGCTGAACCAGGACGAACTCATCGAGTACATGCGCCGGCAGATCGAAGCGGCGGCGAAGCTCGGCTTCCCGATCGCGCGCGTGCAGATCTCCATCGAGCCCGACTCGATGGAGGCCCTCGCCCCGGTCGCCGAGAAGTACGGCGTGACCCTCGCTCTCGAGGTGCACGCCGACCAGTACGCGTCGCATCCGCGCATCCTCGCGCTGCGCGACCGGTACGAGAAGGTCGGCTCGCCGTTCCTCGGATTCACGATGGACTGGGGCGCCACGACCGTCGGCTTCGCGCCGTCGCTCGTCGAGGCCTACCGGCGCCGCGGCGCGTCGGAGGACCTGCTCGGCAAGGTCGTCGCCCTGTGGGACGAGTTCTTCCAAGCCGGGCCGCCCGCCGACCAGGCCGATCACGGGCAGCGCTTCGGCCGGTTCATCGCGCTCGGCGCGCAGAACGGCCGCCCCGACCTCGGGATCGACTTCGCCATCAACGGGACCGGCCTGTTCGGCCCGGCGCGCGTTTCCGACTGGCTCGAGATCATGCCGTGGATCAAGCACGTGCACGGCAAGTTCTTCGGCATCGACGAGCGCGGCGAAGAGCCCTCGGTGCCGGTGCGCGACCTCATCCGCCTCCTCGTCGAGAACGGCTACAACGGCGCGATCTCGAGCGAATACGAGGGGTGGCACTGGAACCACTGGCAGTCGCCGTTCGAGATCATCGCGGGCGAGCAGGCCGTGCAGCGCTCCGCCGCGCAGGACGCCGGCTCGGCGATGACGACGGATGCGGATGCCTCGCGCCGGCAGCTGGCCGCGTGGCTCCCGGCCCGCACCGGAGCGTCCGCATGACGCTGCGCGTCGCGATGATCGGCCATGGCTTCATGGGCGCCGCCCACTCGGTCGGGTGGCGACAGGCGCCACGCGTGTTCGACCTGCCGGACGACGTCGAGATGGCGGTCGTGGTCGGTCGAGACGCGGAGGCCGCCGCGAGTGCCGCGGTGCGCTGGGGCTGGGCCGCGTCGGCGACCGACTGGCGGGAGGTGATCGCCCGCGACGACATCGACCTCGTCGACATCGTCACCCCGGGCGACTCCCACGCCGAGATCGCGATCGCCGCGCTGGATGCCGGCAAGCACGTGCTGTGCGAGAAGCCGCTGGCGAACACCGTCGCGGAGGCGGAGGCGATGGCGGACGCCGCCGCCCGCGCGCACGAGCGCGGGATCCGGGCGATGGTCGGTTTCACCTACCGTCGTGTGCCGGCGGTGACGCTGCTGCGCGACCTCATCGCGGACGGCCGGGTCGGACGCGTGCAGCAGGTGCGGACCGCGTACCGGCAGGACTGGCTGGTGGACCCGCAGGTTCCGCTCGCCTGGCGGCTCCAGAAGGAGCGCGCCGGCTCGGGCGCGCTCGGCGACATCGGCGCGCACATCGTCGACCTGACCCGGTTCGTCACCGGGCAGGACGTCACGGCGGTGTCGGGCACGATCGAGACGATTGTGAAGCAGCGTCCGCTCTCCGGCACCGGCGCTCTGAGCCTGTCGAAGGGCCTCGCCGGCACCGCCGCCGACGGATTCGGCGAGGTCACGGTCGATGACGCCGCGATCTTCACCGGCCGCCTCGCCGACGGCGCCCTCGTCTCGTTCGAGGCGACGCGTTTCGCGACCGGCCGCAAGAACGCTCTCACCATCGAGGTGTCCGGCGACCGCGGCGCCCTCGCGTGGGACCTCGAACGTCTCAACGAACTGCAGTACTACGACCGCACCGCGCCGGATGCGGTGCAGGGCTTCACGACGATCCTCGTCACCGAACCCGTGCACCCGTACGTGGCCGCGTGGTGGCCCGCCGGGCACATGCTGGGCTACGAGCACGGCTTCACCCACCAGGTGGTCGACCTCGTTACCGCGATCCACGACGGCACCGACCCGCGTCCCTCGTTCGCCGACGGTCTGGCCGTGCAGCAGGTACTAACGGCGGTCGAGGCCAGCGCCGCGGCGTCGTCGGCGTGGACCGGCGTGGTCGGCACCCGGGCCGAGGCGGTCCGCAGCAACGACAACCACGAAGGATGAGGAACAGAAATGGAACCCAACGGAATCGCCGGCACCGGCATCCGGCTCGGGACGACGCTCTACTCGATGACGAGCGAGTTCGCCGCCGGCCTGTACACGCCTGAGACGCTCATCGCGGCGGTCGCCGAGAACGGCATCGGGCCCGGCGTCGAATTCAACATCGCGCAACTGCTGCGAACGTATCCGGACGTCGACGCGGACTTCGTGAAACTCTGGTTCGACACGCTCGAGAAGTACGAACTCGAGCCGAGCGCCGTGGGCACGAACCTCGACATGGGTCGCCGCAAGGACCGCGACATGACGCCCGACGAGGAGCACGACTTCCTCGCCCGGCAGCTGAAGACCGCGCACACGCTCGGGTTCACACGGGTGGTCATCCGCTCGGCCGGCCGCGAGCTGCTGCGCTCGCTGCTGCCGCTGGCCGAACGCTACGACCAGCGCCTCGGCTTCGAGATCCACGCGCCGCAGGGACCGAACGATCCCAAGGTGCTCGGCATCCGCGAACTGTACGAGGAGCTCGGCAGCGACCGGCTCGGCTTCACGGCCGACTTCTCCTCGACGATGCACAGTCTCTCGCCGACGCTGCTCGCCCAGCTCGCGAAGATGGGCATGGACGAGAAGCACTTCGCCGTGATGGACGAGATCTGGCACGAGCCGACGCCCATGCACGTGCGAAACCAGAAGTTCGAGGACTACCTGACCGGTGAGGGCGTCGACCCGCTGAGGTTCGGGCCGTTCACCCGCCTCGCGTTCAACATGCACGGCCTGGTGCCGCCTGCGGAGTGGCTCGACATCATGCCGCAGATCTTCCACGTCCACGCCAAGTTCTACGACATCGGCGCCGACGGCGAGGAGCCCGCCATGGACATCCCGCGCATCGTGCGCCAGTTCGTCGAGGGCGGCTACCGCGGGTTCCTGTCGAGCGAATGGGAGGGTCACGCCTTCCAGGACCTCGGCGAGGCCGACCCCATCGACCTGGTGAAGAAGCAGCACGCGCTCATGCGCGGCGCGATCGAGGATGCCGTGCGCGAGAAGGAGGCTGCGAATGTCTGACACGAGCATCGCCGAGGCATCCCTCGCCGACCTGCTGGCCGAGGTCGCCCGCTTGCGCGAGGAGCTGGCCAACCACCCCTACAGCCCCTCGTCCGTGCAGAAGCTCGAGCCGGTCCCGCCCGTGCCGCACGACTCATTCACCGACACGTTCGCGTAAGGAAGCGCCATGGCCACTCACAACTCCCTCTTCTCCGAGAAGGACGTCACCCGACGCCCGGACGGCATCGCGGTCTCGGTCCAGCTGCCCTGGTACCGGAGCCTGTGGCTGTCCGCGGTCGACGGGGTGGATGCCACCGTCAACGGCATCGCCATCCCGCGCGAGCGCCTGCGCTTCGAGCTGGGCGGTCGTTCGTACCGCATCGAGGAGCTTCCCGAGCAGTGGGACACGCTGTGGTTCGTCGCCGACCGGCCGGATGTCGTCATCGCTCTTGACGATGTGCCCGAGGCCGGGGATAGGCTCCTGGTCGAGGTCGTGCTGACCATGCGCCTGCTGTACATGCAGATCATGCCCGGAACCGACGGCGGGCCGGGACGGTACGTCACCAACCGTGTTCCCGTCGAGCGAGAGGTGGTGCTCGCATGAGCCGCCCGATCACCCTGTTCACCGGCCAGTGGGCCGATCTGCCGTTCGAGGAGGTCGCTCGCCTCGCCGGCGAGTGGGGCTACGACGGACTGGAGATCGCCTGCTGGGGCGACCACATCGACGTGTCGCGGTGGGATGACGAGGAGTACGTGCAGTCCCGGCTCGACATCCTTGAGCGCAACGGCCTCAAGGTCTGGACGATCTCGAACCACCTGGCCGGACAGGCGGTGTGCGACGATCCGATCGATGCGCGGCACCGCGACATCCTGAACGACCGCGTCTGGGGCGACGGTGACCCCGAGGGCGTCCGGCAACGCGCGGCGGAGGAGCTCAAGGACACCGCACGGTTCGCCGCGAAGCTCGGTGTGAAGACGGTCACCGGCTTCACCGGGTCGTCGATCTGGAAGGCGGTGGCGATGTTCCCGCCGGCATCCGACGAGTGGATCGCCGCCGGCTATCAGGACTTCGCCGACCGGTTCCATCCGATCCTCGACGTGTTCGAGGAGGTCGGAGTGCGGTTCGCGCTGGAGGTGCATCCGTCGGAGATCGCGTACGACTACTGGACGGCGAAGGCGACCCTGGACGCGATCGGACACCGGAAGAGCTTCGGGATCAACTTCGACCCGTCGCACTTCATGTGGCAGCAGCTCGACCCGGTGGCATTCGTGCTCGACTTCGCCGACCGCATCTTCCACGTGCACGTGAAGGAGTCCGTGACCAACCTCGACGGACGCAACGGGGTGCTCGGTTCGCACCTGCCGTGGGCGAATCCGCGCCGCGGATGGACATTCGTGTCCACCGGGCACGGGGAGGTGCCGTGGGAGCCCGTCTTCCGCGCGCTGAACTTCATCGGCTACACCGGCCCGACCTCGGTCGAGTGGGAGGATGCCGGCATGGACCGCCTGCAGGGCGCCCCCGAAGCGATCGCGTTCGTGCGGAAGCTGAACGCGATCACTCCGCCCGCCGCCACCTTCGACGCGGCCTTCTCGACCAAGTAGGCCCGCGAAGGGACTCAGTCAGGCCGCCTTGACGCCCTCGATGGTGGGGCGGCCGCTGGCGAACCAGCGGGGGAGGGACACCTCGAACAGCTCCTCGATGGCGAGTTCGGCGGCGCCGCGGAGCGGCTCCGACTCGTCTTTGAGGGAGCTCACGATCGCAAGATCGCGGGTGGCCAGCGGCAGCGAGAGCTCGTAGACGCGCTGGCGGACTTCGGCGAGGTAGATCTCCCCGGCGCCGGCCATCGCCCCGCCGATGACGATGACACCCGGGTTGAACATGTTCACGAGGGCGGCGACGGATTCTCCGACCAGTCGCGCCGAACGCTGCACGAGGGAGATCGCGAGGGCGTCTCCGTCGATCGCCGCGAGCGTCAGGACCTCCGGAGTGATCGGCTCGCCGTTCTGCCGACGCGCGGCCAGGGCGCCGGTCGCTCCGTCGGCGATCGCCTGGTCGGCATCCCGCACCATCGCCCAGCCGCCGGCCTCCGCCTCGAGGCATCCGACCTTGCCGCAGCGGCACAGCACTTCGGAGTCCCGGACGCGCACGTGCCCGATGTCGCCGGCGGCGCCGTTGGCGCCGCGATGCAGGTGCCCGCGCGAGAGCAGCCCGGCACCGATGCCGCTGCCGACCTTGCAGTAGATGAGGTCGACCGTGTCAGCGCGCCGGTGGACGCGCTCGGCGAGGGCGAGGATGTTGCTGTCGTTGTCGACCCAGACGGGGGCGTCGAAGCGCTGCTCGAACCGTCGTCGCACGTTGAATCCGTTCCATCCAGGCATGATCGGAGGCGCGACCAGTGCGCCGCTCTCGTAGTCGACCGGGCCGGGAACGCCGACGGCGACGGCCCAGATCGGGCGATCGTCGACCTGAGCGAGGAGTTCCTCGACGAGCGCGATGGCCGCGTCGAGGGTCTCGGCGGGACCGCGCACGATGTCCCAGGCGCGGTGGGCGTGCGAGAGGATCTCGCCGTCGAGGGTCGCGAGGCCCACGCGGATGTGGAGAGCGCCCAGAGCACAGGTCACGATGTACGCCTGGCCCGCGTCGAACTCGAGGGTGCGCGGGGCGCGGCCGCCCGACGAAGGACCGTACTCGCCGTCCTTCAGGAATCCCATCTCGATCGCCGCCTCGACGCGCTGGGTCACCACTCCGCGCCCGAGACCGGTCAGCCGGCCGATCTCCGGGCGGGTGGATGCCTCGCCGGTGCGCACCAGATTGACGATGCGCAGCAGGCTCGTCACTTCATCGGTCTGTGCGCCGAAACGCAGCGCGGACTCTTTGGCCATGGTTGATTCTGACACAACGATGCGTGCGAAGCGGGTGAACTGCGCGCACTATTCCCCGGATCGTGGCACCTTCCAACCGATTGCGTCCTAAGTGGGCTCGAGTGGGCATCAATGTGCGTGATGCGCGAGATAGCCGACCGGGTCTTCCCTGATGTCCACCGGCCGCGGAAAAGTGGAGGGAGAAGAGGATGCCGTGCATCCGTCACGAAGGGATCGAAGATGATCAAGCTGCTCTCCCACCTCTCGTACGTCGCGATCACGACGCCGGACGTCGAGGCATCCGTCGCGTTCTACGTCGACCGGGTCGGACTCACCGTCGTCGACCGCGTGGACGGCGCCGTCTACCTGCGCTGCTGGGGCGACCACTACGCCTACTCGGTCGTGGTGCTCCCCGGCGACGAGCCGTCGCTGGCGACGATGGCGTGGCGGACGACGAGCCCCGAGGCGCTCGACGAGGCCGTCCGGCGTCTCGAGGATGCGGGTGTCCAGGGCGACTGGTCCGAGGTGCACAAGATCGGTCGGGCGTATACCTTCACCGGCCCGTGGGGGCACCCGATGACCCTGCACTGGGATGTCACGCGCCACGTGGCCGAGCCGGGTGCGGCATCCCTGTACCCGGACCGGCCGGCGAAGCGCAGCACCGTGGCCGGTGCTCCTCGGCAGCTCGATCACGTGACGATCGCGGCGAGCGACGTGGATGCCTTCGCCGCCTGGTACAACGACGTGCTCGGATTCCGCATCATGGCACGCACTCTTCTCGACGAGGCGCCGATCTCGGTGTTCAGCGTCCTGACGACGAACGAGAAGTCGCACGACCTCGGGGTCGTCCTCGACGGCTCCACCCGGCCCGGGCGCGTCAACCACTTCGCGTTCTGGGTCGACACCCGGGAGGAGCTGCTGATCGCCGCCGACACGCTCATGGAGCACGGCGTGCCGATCGAGTACGGCCCGTCGATCCACGGGATCGGCGAGCAGAACTTCCTCTACTACCGCGAGCCGTCGACGCTGCGCATCGAGCTGAACACCGGCGGCTACCGCAACTACGTTCCCGACTGGGAGCCGAACACCTGGACGCCGTCGATGGGGTCGAACAACTTCTACCGCAACGGCGCCATGCCGATGTCGATGACCGAGTCGTTCCCCGCCGCCGACGGCCCGAGTGCCACCGAGGAGGGCGTGCCCGACGAGATCCGGGATGCGCTGCTGAACCCGTACGCCGTGCACGGGCGGGGGTGACGGTCGCGGGCTTCAGGATCGAGTCCCCGCGCCGCGGGGTGTCCCGGCGTGCACGGATCCCTCCCATCCGCGCACGCCGGCCCCGCGGCATCCGGCACGCGCTTAGGCTCGTGGCAGAGCCCGAACCGATCAGGAGTTCCGTCATGCCCATCGCCACCCTGAACCCCTTCACCGGCCAGGTCGAGCGCACCTTCGAACCCCACTCCGACGCCGAGGTCGACGAGCGCATCGCGCGTGCCGACGCCGCCTTCCGCGAGCTGCGCGGCACCTCGTTCGCGAACCGCGCGGAATGGATGCTGCGCGCCGCCGATCTGCTCGAGAACGACGTCGAGGAGTGCGCCCGCCTCATCACGATCGAGATGGGCCGCCCGATCGCCGCCGCCCGCGCCGAGGTGCACAAGTGCGCCAAGGGCATGCGCTACTACGCAGCGCACGCCGAGGAGTTCCTCGCCCCCGAGACTCTCGCCGATCCCTCGACCGTGAACGCCTCCCGTGCGGGTACCCGCTACGCCCCGATCGGGGTCGTGCTCGCGGTCATGCCGTGGAACTACCCGCTCTGGCAGGTACTGCGCTTCGCCGCCCCGGCGCTCATGGCGGGCAACGCGGGTCTGCTCAAGCATGCGTCGAACGTGCCGCAGTCCGCCCTCTACCTGGACACGCTGTTCACGCGTGCCGGGTTCCCGCAGGGGGCGTTCCAGACCCTGCTGATCCCGGCGTCCGGCGTCGAGCGCGTGCTTCGCGACCCGCGCGTCAAGGCGGCGACGCTCACCGGCTCCGAGCCGGCCGGCCGCTCGCTCGGCTCGATCGCCGGCAGCGAGGTCAAGCACGTCGTGCTCGAACTCGGCGGCTCGGACCCGTTCGTCGTGATGCCCTCGGCCGACCTGGATCGGGCCGTGGAGGTCGCGGTGACCGCGCGCAACCAGAACAACGGCCAGTC
Source organism: Microbacterium mangrovi (assembly GCF_000802305.1). Lineage (GTDB taxonomy): Bacteria > Actinomycetota > Actinomycetes > Actinomycetales > Microbacteriaceae > Microbacterium > Microbacterium mangrovi. Next base: position 247,428 of record NZ_JTDK01000010.1, read on the forward strand.
CTGCATCGCGGCCAAGCGCTTCATCGTGCACGCGGACGTCTTCGACGAGTTCACCCGCCTGTTCGCCCAGCGCGTGGCCGCACTGAAGGTGGGCGACCCGCTGGACGAGTCCACCGAGGTGGGCCCGCTGGCGACCGAGTCCGGCCGCGACGAGCTGGAGCAGCAGGTGGCGGATGCCGTCGCCAAGGGCGCCACGGTGCTTGCCGGCGGCACGGTGCCCGACCGCGACGGGTGGTTCTACGAGCCGACCGTGCTGACGGGCGTCACCCCCGAGATGCGGCTGTACGCCGAGGAGGCGTTCGGGCCGGTGGCGACGGTCTACCGGGTCCGGGATCGCGAGGAGGCCCTCGCGATCGCCAACGGCACCACGTTCGGGCTGAGCTCGGCGATCTGGACGAACGACGCCGACGAGGAGGAGTGGTTCACCGGGAACCTGGACGCCGGGGCCGTGTTCGTGAACGGCATGACCGTGTCGTTCCCCGAACTGCCGTTCGGCGGGGTCAAGGACTCCGGCGTGGGGCGCGAACTCGCCGCCGCCGGCATCCGCGAGTTCTGCAACCTCAAGACGGTCTGGAAGGCCTGATCAGGCCGGGGCATCCTCATCCGCGAACTCGACCTTCTCGGCGACGCGGACGAGCGTCGAGATGAGCCAGCGCAGCGCCGGATCGTCGTTGCGGGACGGATGCCAGTACGCCGACTCGACCAGCACCGGCAGCGGCAGGGGGATCCGTGCGATCGCAAGGCCGAGCTCGTCGGCGTAGAGCTCGGCCGCGCGCGCCGGGACGAACCCGAACATCTCGGTCCCGGCTACCGTGAACGGGACCGGCAGGAAGCCGGGCACGGTGCGGCGCACGCGTGGGCTTATGCCGGATGCCGCGAGCACATCGTCCGCATACAGCGACACCCCGTTCGCCAACGACACGCGGACGTACGACAGCGTGGCCAGATCCTCCATCGACAGGCGCCCGTCGACCAGGCGCGGATTGTCGGCACTGACCACGCAGACCATGGAGTCCGAGAACAGCGCCTGGTGCTTGCCGGGCACCCCCACCTGCTGCGCGGCGACGACCACGTCGTCACGCAGCAGATCGATCGGCTCGACCTCGTACAGCGGACTGAACTCGATCGAGGTCCGGGGCGCCTCCCGCTCGAGCACCTCCAGGAGCGGCGCGGTCATGACCGACAGGGCGTAGTCGGATGCCGACAGCCGGAAGCGCCGATCGCTCGTGGCCGGATCGAACTGCGGGCGAAGGTTGAGGGTGCGGTCGATCTGCGCCATCGCGGCGGCGACGACCGGCTGCAGGGCGACCGCTTTCGGAGTCAGCTCCGAGACGCGGCCGGAACGGATCAGCAGCTGGTCGTCCAGCAGCGTGCGCAGCTTGGCGACCGCCACGCTGACTGTCGGCTGCGTGGTGCCCAGCGTCTCTGCGGCCCGGGTGAGGTTGCGTTCGGTCAGCACGGCGTCGAGCACGACGAGCAGGTTGAGATCGATGTCGCGCAGATCGTTCACCCGGGGCCCCTTCGCTGTCCCGGCCAGCTTACGGGGGCGGTCCTCACCGGTGGCCGCTGCCGGCTCAGAGACGGTCGGCACCGTACGTCCGGCGGGCGGCGGGCACGCGATGGTCCGGGCTCACCGTCTCGACGATGCGGTTGCGGATCGAGCCCAGGCCCTGCACCGACATCGTCACGACGTCGCCGACCTGCAGCGGTGGGATGACGAGCTCTCCGCCGGCTCGCGCCCAGCGTTCGGACAATGCCCCCTGGGAGGCGGTGCCGGTGGCGAGCACGTCGCCCGCGCCCACCCACGCATCGCGCGAGGCGTGCACGAGCATCTCCTCGAACGACCAGGACATGTTTCGCAGGTTGTCGGTGCCGACCACCTCGCCGTTGACGGCGACCGACATCTCCAGTGCGTAGCGGTCGCCCTCGCGGTACGGCTCCAGTTCGTCCGGAGTGGTGATCCAGGGGCCGAGGGTGTTCGCGAAGTCCTTGCCCTTGGCGGGGCCGAGACCCACGCGCATCTCGTCCGCCTGGATGTCGCGGGCGCTCCAGTCGTTGAGGATCGTGAAGCCGGCGATGTGCTCGTGCGCCTCGTCGAGGGGCACGTCCCGCACGGTGTGCTCGACGATCATCGCCACCTCCAGCTCGAAGTCGAGCCTGCGCGTTCCCGGTGGCATCGGGATGTCGGCGCCGGTGGGCACCACCGACCACGGGTTCATGAACAGGAACGCCGGCGCCTCGTACCACTGCGGCGGCACGCCGCCGTCGCCGGGTTCGTTCTTCTTCATGCCGGCGATGTGCGCCTCGAACACGAGGAAGTCCCGCATCGCCCGCGGCTGCACGGGCACCGCGAAGACGGCCTGTTCCAGCGGCAGCCGTTGCTGCTTCCCGGCGCGCACCAGCAGGTCGCGGCGGAGCTGGTCGGGGCCGGTCAGCAGGTCGAGGATGCCCGGGTCGCCCGGGATGTCCTGGACGCGCCCGTGCTGGATGCGGCCGGTGTGCACGATCCCGTTGGGGCCGACGTACCGTGCCAACTGCACCACGTCAGAAATCCAGCGTCTCGGAGAAGTCCCGCTGCCGGGTCTCCAGGGCCGGGATCGCCTGACCGAGCGCCCATTTCTCGAAGTGCGGGGACGTGCCGTGGGCTGTGAAGGCGTCCTCGTCGGCGTACACCTCGAAGATGCGGAAGACGCGCGGCTCCTCCGGATTCCAGTGCGCCTGGTAGTACAGGTTTCCGGGCTCCGCGCGCGACGCGGGGGAGAGCTCGGCGAGCGCCGAACGCACGGTGTCCTCGAAGCCGGGCTTGGCGGTCCAGGTGGCGCTGCAGACGAAAGCCATGGTGGGTCCTCTGTTCTGGAAGGGGTCGGTCAGTCGTCGATGAGGGCGACCGCGCGGGTCCAGCCCGCGGAGGCGCCGCGCACCTTCGTGGGGAAGCATGCGACGGTGAAACCGGTGGCGGGCACCTGGTCGAGGTGCTGGAGCTTCTCGATCTGGCAGTAGCCGACCTCGGCACCGGCCTTGTGCCCCTCCCACACGACCGACGGGTCGCCGGTCTCCTCGAACACGCGCCGGTTGATGCTGACGGGGAGGTCCCAGCCCCAGGCGTCGGTGCCGACGACGCGCACGCCCTGGCCGGTCAGGTGCAGGGTGGCGTCACGGCCGAAGCCGATGCCGGTGTCGATGTAGTCGTCGCGGCCGTAGGCATCCGCCGCGACCGTGTGGGCGAGCACGATGTCCAGCGGCTGCAGCCGGTAGCCGATGCGCTCCAGTTCCGCGTCGATGTCGGCGGGCGTGACGAGGTGTCCGCTCGGCAGATGCCGCAGGTCGAGTTTGACCCCGGGGCGGAAGAACCAGTCGAGGGGCACCTCGTCGATCGTCCAGGCGCACTCGCCGCCGTTCATCGTCGGGTGGTAGTGCCAGGGAGCATCCACGTGGGTCCCGGCATGCGTCGTGATGGTGACGGTCTCGGCGGCGAGGCCCTGCCCGTCGGGCAGCTGGTCGGGCCGGATGCCGTACATGGCGTTCATGTCGGCGAGACCGGCCTGATGGTCCTTGTACTCGATCCTGGGGCGCAGGAAGGGCGGGTCCACGGGGATGACGTCGTCCAGTGGCATGGACAGGTCGATGAAGCGCATCTGGATCCTCAGTCGTGCCGGACGGCGATCTGCTCGGGCTCGAGCTGCACGGCCCAGCCCTCGATCGTGCCGGCGTTCTCGTACTCCTCGATCTGCAGGATCTGGCGGCCGCGCTGGACCGTCTGCTGCATGCCGGAGGTGACGAACGCGTACAGGTTCAGCCAGGCCGACTCCTCGAAGGCGATGCCCTCCAGCACCAGCACGTTCGCGTCGACGACGGCGCGGGCATGGGCCGCGCTGCGGGGCGACGTGGTGGTGACCGCTCTCGCGCCGTTGACCTTGTTCGCGGCGACGACACCGGCGGCGGCCTCGTCGACGACGAGCACGCCGAACGCGTCGACACCGGCATCCTGATCGTCGACGACGGCCCGGCCGGTTCGGATCGCGAACACCGGGTAGTCGTCGCCGGGGTCGAGGGCGTCGGCGCCGTGCCAGACGACGTCGAAGCCGGATGCCGTGGCCCGGGCCTGCAGGGTGCGGCCGAGCTCGTAGCCGCCGTGATCGGCGGCGAGATGGATGCGGGTCATGAGGTGCTCCGTGCTTTCTGCCGTGGGGGGTCCGCGTCACACCGGGGGTGCGACGAAAAGGCCCTTGTCGATGTCGTTGAACGATTCGCGGGCGACCAGTTCGCTCATCTCGGCGGCGGTGCCCCACTGGTCCTGGGTGGAGAGGTCGCTGATGTCGTGGCGGTGGGGCTCCCACGACTCGTCGTCGACCATCGACAGCTCGGTGGTGTACTCGATCGTGTTGCCGGCGGGGTCGAGAAAGTACGCGAAGGTGTTGTCGCCGGCGTTGTGCCGGCCCGGGCCCCACACCATGCGGGCGCCGGAGCGCAGGATCTTGCCGGCCCCGCGCATCCACTCCTCGATGCCGCGCATCTCGAACGACAGATGGTGCAGCGAGTGGTGCGGACCCATCGCCACGGCGATGGAGTGGTGGGTGGGATTGCAGCGCAGGAAGTGCATCATCTCGGTGCCGTCCGGGCGAACCAGCGAGTCCGAGATCGTGAAGTCGAGGTGGTCGACGTACCACTGCGCCGTGCGGTTCAGGTCGGCGGAGTTGAAGACCAGGTGGGAGAGCTTCGCCGGAATCGGCTCGCGCTCGCGGATCTTGCGGGGCGTGCGGGTCTCGTACCCCGTGGAGAACTCCAGCACGCGGCCGTCGCCATCGAACACGCGGAATCCGTAGCCGCCGCTGTAGCCGGTCAGCTCCTGCGGCTCGTGCACGAACTGCACGTCTTCCGCGTGCAGCTTGTCGGCGAGCGCGTGGATGTCGGCACGGCTGCGCACGGCGAAGCCGGCCAGGTCGATGCGCTTGTCGGCCCTGCGCAGACGCAGGATGAACGGCTCGGACGACGCCTCGGCGGCCAGATGGCTCAGGCCGTCCTGCGCGTGCACCTCGGTCAGGCCCCAGTGGTTCACGAAGAAGTCGCGCTCCACGGCGAAGTCCGGCACGGCAAGGGCGGCGTAGCGCAGGTGCGAGACGAGGCGTTCGGTCATCATCGGCCTTCTTTCATCGGGGGCGACTCCCCGAGGGTAGGCATGGCCCCGGTCCCGGGGCCATGCGATGGCCGGATACCATGCATCTGTGGTCGGCGGCGAGACGGATCTGAACCTGATGGTGGCGCTGCGCGCGCTGCTCGAGGAGACCAACGTCACCCGTGCGGGCGAGCGGATCGGGGTGGGGCAGTCCACGATGTCGACGGCACTCGCCCGGCTGCGCACGGTCTTCCACGACGAGCTGCTGGTGCGCGTCGGCCGCGATTTCGAGCTGACGCCGCTGGCCCGCCAGATCCTCCCGCAGGTGCAGCTCACGCTGCCCCTCGTGGCGCAGGCGCTCGGGCAGGATTCCTTCGATCCGGGCACGAGCACCCGCACGTTCACGTTCCAGGTGACCGATTTCGGCGTGCTCGAGCTGCGCTCCCTGTTCGACCTCGCGCAGGCGGAGGCTCCCGGCGTGCGCGTCGACTTCCAGCGCCTTCCGTCCGAGCCGACGGATGCCGAGCACGACCTGCTCGCCCATGATTTCGTCGTCGCGGCCCCGGGCATCGGAATCGAGGGCGAGAGCATCGAGGTGTTCCGCGACGAATACGTGGTCGTCGCAGACCGCGACAATCCCGTCGTCGCCGGCGGTGCCATCTCGCTCGACGACTTCGCGGCGAGCCCGTTCATCCGCACCGACTTCGGCCGCGCGCACATGACGCCCGCCGAGCGGCGGATGCACGAGCTGCGCATCTTCCCCGAGGTCCGGGTGACGACCTCGACGCTGCTGTCGATCCCGCTCATCGTGGGCGGCACGGACCTCATCGGCGTGGTGCCGAGCCGGCTCGTGCGGCGCAACGAGGCCGTCACCCGCACGATCGCCGTGCCCACGCCGTTCGAGACGACCGAGCTCATCCAGCGGCTGTGGTGGCATCCCGCCCACACCCACGACGACGCCCACGCCTGGATGCGCGGCCTTGCGCGGCGCTGGGCGGATGCCGGACGCGGCGAACCCCGATGACAGGCATCGTGCGGCCCGCATACTGACCGGACGGTTCTGCCTCTAACGTCGATCCTGCACCCGCGCATCCCGTTCGCGCGTGCAGATCGGAGACGATGATGTCTGTTCGCAACGTGCTGGTCGTCGGCGGCGGGTTCACCGGGCTGACCGCCGCCATCGCGCTCGCCCAGCGGGACGTGAAGGTCACGCTCGTGGACAAGGCACCCGCCTGGGCGCGGGTCGGGCACGGCCTCACCATCCAGGGCAACGCCCTTCGCGCCTTCAGGGAGCTCGGCATCCTCGACGAGGTGCTCGCCAAGAGCCACCCCGAGGACGACGGAATCACCCTGTTCTTCGCGGACGGCCGCGTCATGGCGCCGATGCACACGCCCCGCACCGGGGGCGACGACCTGCCGCCGACCATCGGCGCGCTGCGTCCGGACCTGCACGAGATCCTCGTCGCCAAGGCCGAGTCGCTGGGCGTGGAGATCCGTCTCGGCCTGGAGATGACGTCGTTCGAGAACAACGAGGACGCCACGGCCACCTCTGTGCTTTCCGACGGCACCACGGAGACCTGGGACCTCATCATCGTCGCCGAGGGCATCAAGTCGCCGACGCGCCCGAAGCTCGGCATCACCGCGGACCGCGCCCCGTCCGGCCTCGGCATCTGGCGGGCCGTCACCTCGCGCACGCCCGAGATGAAGGGCGGCATGGCGTTCCCGTTCACCGGCGACGGCGCGCTCAAGGTCGGCTACACGCCGGTGAGCGAAGACCAGTGCTACATCTTCGTGCTGTGCCGGCCCGAGCGCCCCGACAACGGGCTGCCGGACTGGCAGGAGGTCAAGCGGCTGATGGCCGACTTCCACGGGGAGTTCGACTACCTGCGCGAATCCATCGACGAGTCGACGTTCCTGAACTTCCAGCAGATCGAGTGGATCTTCGTCGACGCTCCCTGGCACCGCGGGCGGGTCCTGCTGCTCGGTGAGGCCGTGCACGCCGTTCCGCCCCTGATCGCGCAGGGCGCGGCGATGTGCATCGAGGATGCCGTGGTGCTCGCCGAGACGATCACGCCGGCGGGCGACCTCGAGCAGCAGCTCGCCGGCTTCTACGCCCGGCGCATCCCGCGGATCAAGGGCGTCGTGGATGCCTCCCTCCAGCTGGCCGAGTGGGAGACCCACCCCGGGACTCCCGGCGCCGACCCCGGCCGCGTGATGGGCCAGGCCCTGGCCGCGCTGGTGCCGGCGCCGTGACGACCCATTCGGTCCCCGGGCCTGTCGAGCGGTTCCGCGTGCCGCGACGCATCGTCACCGGGCACGACGACTCCGGCGCCTCGATCGTCGTCGACGACGGTCCGGTGCCGGTGAGCCGCGTGCTTCCGGACGACGGCGTCGCGTTCCACGAGGTGTGGGCGACCGACACCGCGCCCGCCGTGATCCGCGCCGGCGCCGAGGACCCGACGGTCCCCACGCCCTCTCCAGCCGCCGCTGGCGCGGCGCCCGGAGCCTCGGGGCGCGTGGGCCCAGGCGCGATCACGGTTCCGCCGTCCGCGCACGGCACGCGCATCCGCATCAACGAGTTCCTTCCCGGCCACCTCGACGAGCACGGGCGCCAGTCGCCGGTGCATCGCACCGAGTCGATCGACTACGGCATCGTGCTCGACGGCGAGATCACCCTGATCCTCGACCAGAGCGAGGTCACCGCCCGCGCCGGCGACATCGTGGTGCAGCGGGGCACCGACCACGCCTGGGCGAACCGGACGGACACCGTCGCGCGGGTGGCGTTCGTGCTCGTCGGCGGGGAATTCGGGCCCGATCTGGTCAGCGTGCTGCCGGCCGACGTGCACGACGGCCTCATGCGCCGCGGGCCGCGGGACTGAGCGGGGGACGACATGGAAGACGGGTTCAGCGGACGCGACGAATCGGGCATCCGGCTGCCGGGGCTTTCCGGCGGTCTGTTCGTCGTCACCGGCGCCGCCGGAGGGCAGGGACTGCAGGAGGCGCTGCTGCTCGCCGAGAACGGCGCGCACGTCATCGCCGCCGACCTGCCCGACGAGGCGCGCGAGCTGCGGGATGCCGCTACCGACTTGGCCGGCACGGTCGACTACCGACGGCTCGATGTGACCGATGAGGATGCCTGGGCCGAGCTGGTCGCGACGCTCGACGGCCGCCCGGTGAAGGGTCTGGTGAACAACGCCGGGGTCACCCACCGGGTGCGGATCGGCGGCATCGACCGGGCCGACTGGGACAGAGTGCTCGCGGTGAACGCGACCGGTGCGATGCTCGGCATCCAGGCGCTGCTGCCGCTCATGGGGGCGGGGTCGTCGATCGTGAACATCGGCTCCGCCGCCGGGGTGAGCGGCCACTATACGGCCGCCTACACGACGAGCAAGTGGGCGCTGCGCGGGCTCACTCATTCGTGCGTCACCGAACTCGGTCCTCGCGGCATCCGCGTCAACCTCGTGCATCCCGGCTACGTCGAGACCGAGATGACCGCGAGCGCCCCGCCCGCCTTCCGCGACGCCAACGTCCGCGTCGCGCCCCTGCACCGCGCCGGGCGGCCGGACGAAGTCGCCGCCGTGGTGGCGTTCCTGCTGTCGGATGCCGCCTCCTTCGTCACCGGCGCCGAGATCGGCGTCGACGGCGGCCAGCTGCTCTCCGGCGTCTCCACCGTCCTGTCCGACGCCGTCCGTCCCCCCACCACCCCCGGTCGTTGAGCCGGCGCGGCGAGACGAAACGATCCCCCCGAGGAGCAAACCCATGTACATGTATTTCCCCACCAACTACGTCTGGAGCATGTCGGTCGTCGCGACCCTCAACAACGGGGGCCTCATCGACGACGTCGACAAGGCGTCGCGGCCGGTCCTGCAGGCCTCCGAGCAGGGGGACGACGTCGGCACCGAGCTGCTGTACGGGTCCTGGCAGGCGGTCGCCGACCGCATCCTGGCGTCGGCTGAAGAGGACGTGGCACGCGGGTGGAAGCACGGCGCTGCGGAGAAGTACTACCGCGCGGCGCTGTACACCTCACAGGCGGAGCGCCTGCAGTCGCCCAAATGGGAGGGTCGCAAGGCCGCGTACCAGAAGTCGATCGACCTGCTCCTCACGCACGTGGAACTGGGCGGGGTGCCCCTGACCGTCGTCGACATCCCGTACACGGGCGACGACGCTCCGGCGGGCTCGGCTCTGCCCGGCTATTTCCTCCGCGCACCGGGGGAGGGGCCGCACCCGCTCGTCGTGATGTGGAACGGCCTCGACTCCACCAAGGAGATGATGTACACGTCCGGTTTTCCGCAGCAGCTCGCCGAGCGCGGCATCTCGACCCTGATGATGGATCCGCCCGGATCGGGGGAGGCGCTGCGCATGCGCGACCTGCGCGCCCGCTACGACACCGAGGTGTGGGCGGCATCCACCCTCGACTGGGTCGAGGAGCACGCCGCCGAGCTCGACGTCGACCCGGCCCGGGTCGGCCTCGTCGGCTGGTCGCTGGGCGGGTACTACGTGCCCCGGGCGGCCGCGTTCGAGAAGCGCATCGCGCTGGCGGTGGCATGGGGCGCCAACTACGACTGGGCCGCCGTGCAGGAGGCGCGTCGGCGCCGCGAGGGCGAGAACCCGGTGCCGCACTACTGGGACCACGTCCACTGGGTCTTCGGCGCGGAGGACGACGGAGACTTCCGCGCGAAGACGAAGAACATGCGCCTGGAGGGGGTCGTCGAGAACATCACGGTGCCGTTCCTCGTGACGCATGGCATCGGCGACCGGCAGATCCCCGTCGAATACGCGCACAAGCAGTACGAGGCCGCCGTGAACTCGCCCAAGCGCGAGCTGCGCATCTTCACGCAGGAGGAGGGCGGCGCCGAGCACATCGGCATCGACAACATGCCCTACGTCGGCCAGTTCACCGCCGACTGGGTCGCCGAGACCTTCGCCGAGCTGGCGGAGGCGTGACGTGAGGATCGCACGCTGGGCCCACGGGAACACCGTCGCCGAAGGTTTCGTCATCGACGACCGGGTGGTGCCGTTTCCGGACGGTCTCTCCGTCGCCGACGTGCTCGCGCAGGGCCTCGCCGCAGCCCACGAGTTGCATGACCGCGCCCTGAGCGAGCACTCCCGCGCCCTGAGCCCGTCGAAGGGCAGCACCCCCGGCATCCCGCTCGCGGACGTGCGCCTGCTCGCCCCTGTCGTGCCGGCATCCATCCGCGACTTCGTGGCTTTCGAGGAGCACGTCGAAGGTGTCAGCGCGGGCGTGGAGGGCAAGAGCGATGTCGCCGCCGAATGGTATGAGGCGCCGACGTTCTACTTCACGAACCCGCACACCGTCCTCGGGCCGGGTGAACCCGTCGCGCCGCCAGTGACCGCCCGCCTCGACTTCGAGCTCGAGGTCGCCGTCGTCGTCGGCGCCGCGCCGGGCGTGGGCGAGTCGAACCTGACCGCGGAGGATGCCGCATCCGTCGTGTTCGGCTACACGATCATGAACGACTGGTCGGCGCGCGACCTGCAGGCGCGCGAGATGAAGGTGCGCCTGGGACCGGCGAAGGGCAAGGACTTCGGGATGAGCCTCGGTCCCTGGATCGTCACCGCCGACGAGCTGGCTCCGTTCCTGGACGACGACGGGTTCCTCGCGATCCGCGCCGAGGCGTTCATCAACGATGACCTCATCGGCGAGGATCTGATCTCGAACATGGGGTGGCCCCTGCCCGAACTCGTCGCCTACGCGTCGCGCAACTCCCGGGTGGTGCCGGGAGACGTCCTGGGTTCGGGCACGGTCGGCAACGGCGGATGCCTCGGCGAGCTGTGGGGGCGCAACGGGGCGCTCACCCCGCGGCCGCTGGCCGAAGGGGATGTCGTCCGGCTCGTGATCGAGGGGATCGGCGAATTGAGCGCCGCGGTCGGCCCGGCGGTGACCGCTCCCGAGGTGCCGCGCGCCCGGGTCCGCCCCCGCGCACGGCGCCGCGCCGGCACGGCGTGAGAGGCTCCGGCTCGCATCGACGGGGGATCAGCGATCGGCCTGTCGCCTCAGCACGATCGCGGCGGGGAACCTCCCGATCACGCGATCGAACGGCGCCCTGGCGAGGTCGGCTGCCTCGCCGGGGTCGATGATGCGCGGTTCCGTCAGAACGACATCGCGTCCGTTCCGGCGCAGTGATGCGCCGGCATCCGCCATGACGTTGCGGGCCCAGTTCGTGTTGCGGCCCCAGGGGAGCCCGATCAGGATGATCGCGGCATCCCGCGTCGGCACGATCGCGATCGGCGTCTCGTAGGCCGTGCCGCTGCGCCGGCCACGGTGGCGGATGAGCGCCCAGAGCGGGACGCCGCGACGCCCCGCCAGGGCCTTCGCCAGCGGCGCCGTCATCCTCACGAGGCGGCGCGGTGGGCCTCCCGGACGACGAGGAGGCGGCGTCTTCGAGGTCTGCATGTCGTTGTTCACACCGGTAAGACGGCTCAGACGGGCCGGATGTGACGTCGTGATCCGAACGGGGCTTGCGTCACATCCGCCCGTGCTGGATCGTCGTGTTGACATGACGGAATTCGAGCAGCTGTGGACCACCTACCGATCGCTGGTGCGCGACGTCGCCTACCGGGTCCTCGGCTCGGTCGCGGAGGCCGAAGACGTCACCCAGGAGACCTATCTTCGGCTGCTGGCCCGCGGCGACGATCCCCTCGACGAACCGCGCGCGTGGCTGGTCACTGTCGCCTCCCGTCTCGCGATCGACCGGCTGCGCGCGCACGAGCACTCCCGGCGGGCCTATGTCGGTCCCTGGCTGCCGGAGCCCGTCGTCACCGATGAGCGGACGCTGCCGGAAGACCGAGTCACACTCGATGACTCGGTCCGGATGGCGTTGCTCGTCGTGCTGGAACAGCTCACCCCCGCCGAGCGGACGGCCTTCCTGCTCCACGACGTGTTCGATCTCGGATTCGATCGCGTCGGGGAGGTGATCGGAGTCTCGCCGACCGCGGCGCGGCAGTCGGCATCCCGCGCCCGCAGACGCATCGCCGACCACGGAAGCGCCCGGTTCGCCGTCGACCCGGCAACCGCACGCCGTCTGACCGAACGCTTCGCGGCGGCCGCCTCCGACGGCGACCTCGACGGCCTCGTCGCGGTGCTCGCGTCCGACGTGCGCGGGCATTTCGACTCCGGTGGGAGCATTCCCGAGGCGCCGCTGGGCGTCACTGTCGGCGCGGGCGCCGTGGCCCGGCAGCTCCTGGCATCCGTCGGCGGTCTCGGGCTGGAATTCGCACCGGCCGAGGTCAACGGATGCCCCGGCGTCATCGCCCGCCGCCGCGGGCGGATCATCTCCGTCCTCGCCCTCGAGTTCGCCGACGATCGGATCAGCTTCATCCACGGCATCGGAAACCCCCGCAAACTCGCGCACCTCAACTGACCGGCAGTGTCGGTGCGGGCGGGTGTGCGTGGAAAACCCCTGGTCCTCACGAGCACGGGCGGATATCCTCGCATCATGGCGGAGAGACTGGTCGAGAAGCTCGCCGGGTCGGTTCCCTCGTGGGGCGCCCGCATCGCATATGCAGACAAGACGACGGTCGGCGGACAGGAAATCGTGCCGGTCGCCGTGGTCGCCTTCGGGTTCGGCGCCGGGGAGGGGTCCGGCGACCTGCCCGTGACCGAGAAGTTCCCGCAGGGCAAGGGAGAAGGAGCGGGCGGTGGCGGAGGAGGACTCGCGCTGCCGATCGGCGCGTATGTCCCGGGCGCCGACGGCGCGGTCTTCAGACCCAATGCGATCGCGCTCGTGCTCGCGGTCACACCGATCGTCATGAGTGTCGCCGCAGCCATCGCCGGCACCGCCGCGGCGCGGAGCGCCGTCAAGCTCTTCCGCTGAGGGGCCCGGCGACGTCCTCGACGTCCGTTTGACATCCTCCCGCGTCGGACGCGCGCGCCCGGGAACCATCCGATCCTGCCGCCGCTCCGAATCCTTCCTGAGCGGCGCCTGCCGCCAGGAAGAAGGAGAGAGCAATGCGCACGTCCCCCAACCGTCTCGTCGCCGTCATCTTCGGCGCCGTCTATCTTCTGGTCGGTCTGCTCGGATTCACCGTGACCGGCGGAGTGACCTTCCTCGCGACCAAGGGCGGCATGCTGCTCGGCCTGTTCATGGTGAACCCGTTCCACAACGTCGCGCACCTCCTCATCGGCGCGGCGCTGCTGATCTTCGGACTCGTCTCGGTGAAGGCGGCGAAGATCACCAACACCGTCATCGGAGCCGCATACCTGCTGCTCGGGATCGCCGGGTTCTTTCTCGTCGGCACGGCGGTCAACGTCCTGGCCCTGAACACGTTCGACCACTTCCTGCACCTCGCCAGCGCGATCCTGCTGCTGGCGGTCGGCCTCGGTGCCGAGCGGGAGCGCGACCCGCGCGTCGCGCTCAGCTGATCGGGAGCGCGATGCGCACGTCATCGCGCAGCTGGCCGGCGCTGTTCGCCTGGGGCGCCGGCCTGCTGCACATCGCGCTCGCGGCGGAGGCCGGCCGAGCGGCCGCCGCACTCGGGATGCTCGCCGCGGCAGCCCTGCTCCTGCAGGGTGCGGGCGAGCTGGCGTGGGGGATCGCCGCACTCGTCCGCGGTCGCCCGGTCGCCCCGCGCACGGCCCTCGTGGGCGCGGTGACCGGGCTGACGCTCGCTGCGTCGGCGATCCCCGCCGGGGGATCGCCGATCGCCGTCGCCGCGGTCGTTCTGCTGCTCGTCCCGGCGGCGGTCCTGACCTGGACGGCGAAGGAGGTCAGGAGGTCCCGTCCTCGATCCTGGGGGCAGCCGGTGGGAATGGTCGTGGGCGCGGTCCTCGTGGCGGCGCTGATCACCCCGGCGCTGTCGACGACCGTCGGCGGTGGCCACGGCCACCTCGACATGGCCTCGGTCGACCCGCACGCGGGGCACTGAGTCGCGAGGTCAGGCAGAGCCCCGTGCTGCGGCTCCATCCGCGCGTCGGGCCTCGTCGAGCGCCTCATCCGCCCACTGCACCTGCTGCGGCGTGCCCCAGCGCACCGCGGCATCCTTCGCCTTCTCGAACGCGACGAGCGCTTCGCGGGGCCGGCCGTCGTCGAGCTCGGCCCAGCCGCGGTTGTTGAACAGCGCCACCCGCCAGCGCAGCGTGCGCGGCTCGTCGGTCCCATCGAGTACCGACAGCGCCTGGTCGGTCCAGCTCGCCGCGTGTGCCGGGTCGGCGATCGCCAGCATGTGCAGCGCGTCCACCTCCAGGAAGACCAGGCCCGCGGATGCGGCGAGCGCGGCCGCCTCCCGGAACAGCGGCACCGCAGCGTGCGGTTCGTCCGCCGAATTGCGGAGGCGTCCGCGCTCCAGCGCGACGCGCGTCCGCACCACAGCAGAGCGGTCGCTGATCGCGTCGAGCACGGCATCCGCGTCGTCGGAACGCTTCTGCAGCCCCAGGGCGCGGGCGCGCTGCGTCTCGAGCTCGGAACGCTCGGGCTCAGTGGCGTCGGCCGCAGCGACGGCGAAGCGCTCCGCGGATGCGGCCGGGTCATCGAAGTTCCACAACTCATCGAGTCGGGTCTGCGAAAGTGGCATGCCCGCATCGTATGCGGGCCGTCGGCCGGCCGGCCTACCGGCGGTCGGATCATCCCCGCCGGGCCTCGGCGCCGTACCTCACGGCCTGCCATCCGATACGACATCCGCTCCGAAGAGTTGGCATCGATGCCGGTGCCGCGTCCGCGGCCGCACGACGCCGGCCCGAGGATCGTCACACCACCGGAGGCCGTGGATCCCGAAAGGGGATTGTCCATGCAAGTGTCAGAAGTTCGGCGCACGCGCCGGATCGGCGTCATCGCCTCGCTCTTCACCGGGGTGCTCGTCGCCTCCCTCTCCATCGCCGGCGCCGCGTTCGCCAGCGGCTCCACCGTGCACCCCGTCTCGTCGGCGCAGACGCCGGCCTGGACCGACGGGAAGACCGTGACCGTGCAGTACGCGCAGAACTTCTTCTGCGACACGGCCGTCGCCTCCAACGCCCCGAGCGGGTGCGAGGTCGGCACGGATGCCACGCGGGGACCGGTCGCGAACGCGGACCGCTCGACGCTCTACGTTCTGGTGCCCCTGTTCAGCAATCCGGTTCCGGCACCGATGTGCGCGGTCGCCTCGTGCCCGAACCACCCGCTGAACATCGACCTCTCACGGATCGCGGGTGCCCTCGGCGCCGCGCCGGGAGCGGTCGGAGACGTCGCGCTGCCCGCCCACAGCCACATCCTGGACGGCGCCGCCGGCGGCTGGTGGGACGTGAAGATCGTCGCCGTCACGAACGAGAGCGCCTGGGCGAAGCTCGCCGCAGGCAAGTCCGAGGCCGTGATGAACAGTCTCATCGCCGATCCGTCCAGCGGAGTGCTCGGGCCGATCCCGACGAACATGTACCTGTTCTTCAACGTCGTCGGTTCTCACCGCTGAAAAGGGTCGACCATGTCCATCCACGTCATCCCCCGCGACATCGCACCGACAGCGGCATCCGTGCCGTCGCGCGGCGCCCCGTCGCGGGGGCGGGTCGCGCTCCTCCTGTGCATCGCGGCTGTCGCTCTCATGCTCGCGGGCGGGTTCCTCCCGTGGGTGTCGGTGTACCGCGGCCTCACCGCGGTGGGCGGCTTCGCGCTCGACGGGGGATTCCTCGCGTTCGTCGTGCTGGTCGTCGTCGCGCTGGTCTTCGTTCTGTCCCGACACGGCGGCGGACGCATCCTGCGGCCGATCGCGGTCGTCGGCGCCGGCGCGGTCGTCGCGGACAGCCTTTACAGCGCCTGGCGGATCTCCGAATTCGTCCGGAGCCCCGGGCCGGCGGGCGCCCTGATCGAACCCACGATCGGTCCGGGACCGGTCGTGTTCGGCGTCGCCGGTGCCGCGTTGCTGGCCGGAGCGGTCCTCGCGCCGGCGGCGCGCGGCCGCCTCGGCACCGGGGGAGCGCTCCGCGTGGCCCTGGCCGTGCTGCTGCTGGCGGCCGGGGTCATCCACCTGGTCCTCACGCCCGAGCATCTCGGGGTCTCGCCGGTGCTCGGTCTCGGGTTCCTCGCCGCGGGGGTCGCACAGGTGACCTTCGCCGGCCTGGCGGTCGGTGCATCCGGCCGGGCCGAGTCTCTCGTGACCTTCGCGATCGTCGTGGTGAATGTGGCGTTGATCGTCCTCTACGCCTACGCCGTGGTGATCGGTCTGCCGTTCGAATCGGGTCATGCCGACGAGGGCGGATGGCGAATCGGAGCCGGGGAGCCGGTGGATCTGAGGGGCGGCCTCGACTTCATCGCCGAGGTGGCGGCGGTGGTGATCGCCGCCGTCCTGGCGCTCAGCCCTCGTCGTCGATCAGTTCCAGGAGCGATCTGAGCGCGTCGCGGATCTCGGTGTGGTCGTACTGGCCGGCCCGGCTCTCGCCGGAGATCACCCCGGAGCGGTGGACGCGCCGGAAGTCTCCGTACGGGAAGGAGTACGCCTGCTTCGTCTCACCGTTCTCGTCGCGGTCGATGCCGAGGTGCCAATGGGCGAACTGCGTCCACCCCTCGCGGTCGATGAAGCGATTCTCGTCATCGGCGCTGGGGGCGGCCTCGGACCAGTCGTCCCGTTCGTCGCGGACCACCTTTCCGTCGCGCACGAGCGAACGTGCGTGCCGGAGGGCGGCCTGGTTCAGTTCGATAGCCATGCTCGGACCGTACGGACGGCATCGGCCCGGGACGAAGGGGGTTGACTCACGCCGGCTCCGTGCTAGCGGTACGGTGCCTTCGGTCAGCCGGCATCCGGCTTCGGCGGCGTCATGTACCACTCCACGAATTGCCGGGCACGGCCGTCGGGGGCGAAGCGGATCTCCCAGAGGTTCGAGTAGGACCCTTCATCGCCGTAGTCGACCGACCCCTTCACGATGCCGAGGTGCTCGTCTTCGATCAGCACGCTCAGATCGATCTTCGGCTCGGTGCCCTCGTCGCGCCCCCACATCGCGAGGATCGCGTCGATGCCGCGCGCGGGCGCGGGATCGTCGGGACGGAACCGGTATTCGGCATCGTCGGTGAAGATCGCGCGCACGTCGGCGGGGTCGTTCGAGCGCCAGGCGCGGAGGTATCCGTCCAACCATCGCTGTGTCTGTGACATGGCTCTTCTGTAGCACGGGGTCCCGACATCCACACGCGTGCCGGATGCCGATCGTGCCAGGATCGGAGCATGGTCGGCCGGACGAAGCGCTACACGGCGCTCGGCAGCTCGTTCGCCGCAGGCCCCGGCATCCTGCCGCTGGTCGATCCGATCGCCGGCCGCTCGGGCCGCAACTACCCGCATGTGGTCGCCGAGGCCCTCGGTCTCGACCTCACCGACCTCACCGTCTCGGGTGCCACCACGGCGACGATCCTCGACACCCCGCATCGGACGCCGTTCGGACGGGTCTATCCACCGCAGCTGCAGGGGCTGCGCTCGGATGCCGACCTCGTCACGGTCACGGCCGGCGGCAACGACCTCGGCTACCTCGGCGGGATGCTGTTCACGGCCTGGGACCGCACGGATCCCGGCGGAATCTTCCTGCAGACCGCCGACCCGGACTTCGCGCACGCGGCCCCGGAGCCCTCGGATGCCGCCGTCCGCCGCGCCGTGTCCGGTCTGCTCGAGATCGTGCAGCGCGTCAGACGCCGCGCGCCCGCCGCCCGCGTCGTGCTGGTGGACTACCTCGCGATCATCGGGGCGGAGACGCGCCCGGCACCCGGCGTGCCGTTCGAGACGGCCGAGATCGAGCTGTTCGGGCGCATCCAGACCGCGCTCGAGGCCGTCTTCGCGACGGCGGCGGAACTGGCCGGCGTGGAGCTCGTTCGCGCATCCGGCATCAGCAGAGCACACGCTCTGGGTTCCGCGGAGCCCTGGGTGAACCCGTTCGTCTCGAATCCGGCGCGCACGATCGCGTCCTTCCATCCGAACGCGGCGGGGATGGCGGCCGTCGCGGCCGAGCTCGCACGCGCGATCGGCTGAGGGGTCAGCGGAGCAGCCGGCCGTCCGTGCCGCGCGGTCGGACGGCGTGCTCGCTGAGGATCGAGATCCTGTTGAACGCGTTGATGGTCACCGACACCCACTCGGCCGCGGCGAACACATCGTCGCCGAGCAGGTGTCGCGCCCCCCACAGGTCGGCGCGGGCGTCTTCGGTGAGCGGAAGCATGGTCGCCGCCTCCGCGATCGCGAGCACGGCGCGCTCGCGGTCGGTGTAGAGGTCCGACTCCCGCCAGGCGGCCAGCATGTCGAGCTTCTGCTGCGCGATGCCCGCGGCGCGCGCCTCCCGGCAGTGCAGGTCGAGGCAGAAGGCGCAGCCGTTCAGCTGCGAGGCGCGCACCTTGATGTACTCCGCCTCGACCTTCGTGAGCCCCAGGTCTTCGGCTCCGGCGGCGACGGTGGCCGAATACGCCTGCGCCGCCTTCCAGATCTCGGGAGCGGACTTGTCGAGGTACGGGCGCATGACGCTCCTCACGGCGTTCGGACGTGTCAGAGCATCGTACCGGGCGGCGGTCGCGCAGACGGCCGCCACGATACGATGAAGCGCTCGAGCCGAGCACGCATCCCGCCGGGATGAGGTCACGAAAGGATGCCGCCATGGTCGAGCGCTCCACGCTCGCGGGCATCCCGCCGTGGACCATGGGCGTCGCCTCGATGTTCCTCATCCAGCTGTGCAACGCGCTCTCCACCGGGCTCATCGCGAGCGTCGGACCCGCCGGGACGGCGTGGCTGCGCCTCGCCCTCGGGGCGATCGTGTTCGTGCTGATCGCCCGCCCGCCGCTGCGGCTCATCCGCCGCGCCGACGTTCCGGCACTCCTCGGCCTCGGGATCGCGACCGGTGCCATGGTGGCGGGCCTCCTCGCGGCGATGGAGCGGATCCCGCTCGGCACCGCCGTCGCGATCGAGTTCCTCGGCCCGCTGACGGTCGCCGCCGTGCGCAGCAGGAACAGGCGGATGCTGGTGTGGCCCGTGCTGGCGCTCGCCGGCGTGCTGCTGCTCACCCAGCCCTGGCAGGGTGGCGTCGACCCGTGGGGCATCCTGTTCGCCGTCGTCGCCGGCACCGGGTGGGGTGTGTACATCATCCTCACCCAGCGAGTGGGGGACCGCTTCTCCGGGATCACCGGTCTGTCGATCACGTTCCCGATCGCCGCGGTCGTGGTCGCCTTCGTCGGGGTTCCGCAGGTCGCCGGCAACCTCGGCCTTCCCACGCTGCTGCTGGCCGCGGGGCTGGCGCTGATGTCGCCGGTGGTGCCGTTCGGTCTCGAGATGCTGGCCCTCCGGCGCATGACGCACACGGCCTTCGGCACCTTGATGGCGCTCGAGCCGGCGATCGGGGTGCTCTTGGGGCTGGTGCTGCTGCAGCAGGTGCCCACGTGGATCCAGGTGATCGGCGTCGTGCTGGTGGTCGCCGCCGGCGCCGGAGCACAGCGCGGCGGCATCCGGCGTCCGTCCTCGAACGGCGTCACGGCAGGACTCGACGTCCCCCACGAGTAGGGTGAGGCGGGTGCCCGACCAAACCGCCACCCGACGTCGCAGTGGCTGGCCGGTCGCCGCACTGAGCCTGGGCACGCTGCTGAACCCGCTCAACTCGTCCATGATCGCGGTGGCTCTCGTGCCCCTGCAGCACGACCTCGGCGTCGACGTGACCACGGTCACCTGGGTCGTGACGTCGTTCTACCTCGCCTCGGCCGCCGGGCAGCCGCTCATGGGCCGGCTCGGCGACCGGTTCGGGCCGCGTCGGCTCTTCCTCTTCGGGATGATCGTGGTGGTCGTGGCGTGCGTGCTCACGCCGTTCACCGACACGCTCGCGGGTGTCTGCGCCGGGCGCGTCCTGCTGGCGATCGGCACCGCGACCGCGTTCCCCTCCGCGATCTCGATGCTGCGCTCGATCGCGGCGACATCCGGCGCGGGATCGGCGCGCCTCCTCGGGCGGATCCAGATCGCCAACACGTCGGGCGCGGCGATCGGCCCGGTCGTCGGCGGCATCCTGGTCACGCTGCTCGGGTGGCAGGCGATCTTCTGGATCAACGTCCCACTGGCTGCCGTTACCTTCGTCGGCGTGCTGCTGCTGGCTCCACCGGATCCGGACCGCGAGCCGACCCCCCTTCGCCGGACGCTCACCGAGAGCGACATCCCCGGCATCCTGCTGTTCATCGCGATGCTGACCTCGCTGCTCGTCTTCCTCCTGGAGCTGCCGCGGGAGGCGATGTGGTGGCTGCTGCCGGCCTTCGCCGCGGCGGCGGGGCTGTTCGTGTGGCGGGAGCTGCGCGCTGCGCACCCCTTCCTCGATCTGAGGATGCTGGCCGGCAACCGCACCCTGATGCTCGTCTACCTGTGCTTCGCGATCTTCAGCGTGGTGTACTACTCGGCGTTCTTCGGTCTGCCGCAGTACCTGCAGGAGGGTGCCGGCTATCCGGCGAGCGCGGCGGGGCTGCTCATGTTCCCGCTCGCCGCCGTCACGATCGTCGTGACGCCGCTCGCCGCGCGTGCCATCGAGCGGTTCGGTCTGCGGCCGACGCTGGTGACCGGGGCGATCACGCTCGTCGTGGGCGCCGCCCTGCTCGCCCTCGCCGCGGTCGATACGGCGCCGTGGCTGGTGCTGGTGGTCACGGCAGCGCTCGGCATCCCGTACTGCGTGGTCAGCATCGCCATGAACCAGGCCCTCTACGCGGCGGCGCGGCCGGAGGACGCCGGCGTCGCCGCGGGCATCTACCAGACGTCCCGATACCTCGGCGCGATCGTGGCCACGACGATCCTCGGCCTGCTGTTCAGCACCGGTCAGACGCCCGGCAACTGGCTGATCGTCGTCGGGGTCGCGACGGCGCTCGCCGTCGTCCATCTCGGCATCCTCGTCACCGTCCGCCCGCAGCGGCGCACGGCGTCCTGACGGGTCAGATGTCGCGCTCGCGGGCGCGGTCCCAGGGCCGCGCCCAGCCGGTCGACTCGAGGATGTCGTCGAGCAGCATGGCGGTGAACCCCCACACGATCGTGCCGTGCACGTCGAACGCGGGTCCGCGGAACGCCCGGTCGCCGCGCCGGAAGACCGACGTGAACCGGTTGCCGGGATCGAGCAGCTGAGCCAGCGGCACGCGGGCGACGGCGGCCGTCTCGGCGGCATCCACCGCGGTCACCGCGGAGGGCACCCGCCACCAGCCGACGACGGGGGTGACCACGTGGTCGCTCGCCGGAAGCGTGCGCTCGGCGAGCGACCCGAGCACCTCGACGCCGCTCGGGTCGAGACCGGTCTCCTCCACGGCCTCGCGCAGGGCCGTGGCCACCGCGTCGGCGTCCCCGGGCTCGCGCCCGCCGCCGGGAAAGGACACCTGACCGGGGTGGGACCCGAGCGTCGCGGCGCGCAGCTGGAGCACCACGTCGAGTTCGTCCGGACCGAGGGGCGTGGCCTCGCCGGCGCCGGCGACGGCGCCGAACAAGATCAGGACCGCTGCCTCGCGGGGTTGCCGCGGCGGCGGGAGGAGGCGCGCGAAACGCCAGGGGATGCCGGCATCCACGGTGCGCTGCAAGGTCTGCCGCGCGTCCTCGGATGCGCTCACGGGCGAGGTGGTCGATGTCACGGGGCCTCCGTCTGAAGGATACGGGGCATCGCGTGCCGGCGGGTCGTCCCGGGGGTGCCGGGTGCGGCGGCCGGCCTCGCCGGGCGCGGCCGCCGCACGCGGATGAGCCTCAGGACGCGTCGGCGGGGGTGCACTCGTACAGCCCGGAGACCCCGGCGTCCGTCACGGCGGTGCAGTTCTTCGTCACCCAGGCCCGGATCTGCGCGGAGGTGCCCTGGGAGCTGCTGCCGCCCATGCCGCCGCCGGTGCCCGAGGCGAGCACATATCGGACGTCGCCGTCTGCCACGAGCTTCTGGAACCCGGCGAGCGTCGGGACCGGATCGCTGCCGCTGAACCCGCCGATCGGCAGGACGGAGCCGCCGTCCGTCTGCAGGATGATCCCCGCGGCCGTCTGCGCGCCGAACACCGCGACGAGGTACTTCGCGCTTCCCTGGTGCTGCTTCAGGTAGGCGAGGGTCGTCGAGTCGAGGCTGGTGCCGAGGCCGCCCGTGCGGCCGCCGCCCGGACCGCCCGCGGCGGTGCCGGTGCCGGGCAGGCCCTGGGGTGCGGACCCGCCGCCGTTGCCGCCCGCGGTGCTGCCGGGGCCGCCCCCGGGCATGCCTTGGGGTGCGGACCCGCCGCCGGTGGCGCCCGGGCCTCCCTGGCCGCCCTGGCCGAACGATCCGCCTTGACCACCAGGTCCGCCTTGGCCGCCGGGTCCGCCCTGACCGCCCCGGCCGCCGCCCATGTCCGACACGCCGCCGGCGACCGGGTTGATCGAACTCGGGTTCGCGATCGTCGTAGCCGACCACACCGCCGGGGTGAGCAGCATCCCGGTTGCGGCGAGGACCGCCGTCAGGGTCTGGATCGCACGGACCCGCGATCCGCGCACAATCAGGACGATGCCGCCGGCGGCGATCACGCACTGCACGAGCGCGACGACGATCGTGTACCCGCCGGAGATGACGCCGACGATCAGAGCGGTCGCCGCGGCCGTCGCAACCAGGGCGATCTGCGGCCAACGCATGCCGCGGGTGCGGGCGATGCCGAATGCGACGCCGACCGCGAGGGCCATCGGCACGGCGAGTGCAGCCGTGTAGAACTGGTGCATCCCGGCCACCGCCGAGAACATGCCGAGGAAGGTGACGAGCCAGGCGCCCACGAACACGGTCATCGGCGGGCGCCACCGCAGCACCGCCAGCACGACGACACCGAGCAGTGCCGCGGGGATGAGCCAGGCCACCTGCCCGGCCAGCTCGGAGTTGAACAGCCGCAGCACGCCGGGGTCGCCCGAGAACGGGGGAGTGAACGAGTTGTACGCCGCCTGGTCGCTCGTGCTCGATCCGAAGCGCCCGAGCGCGTTGTATCCGAACACCATCTCCCACGGGTTGTTGTGGATCGTGCTGCCGATGTACGGCCGGGAGGATGCCGGGATCAGCGCGACGATCACGATCCACGCCACGGAGACGACCGCACTCGTGATGCCGGCTACGACGGTCTGCCAGATCTTGCGCGCCCACGGCTGCTTCGTGCACAGCCAGGCGGCCGCCAGCGCGGGCCAGACCGCCCAGGCCTCGATCATGTACATCTGGAACGACAGGGCGATGAACAGGCCGGTGATCATCAGCCAGCCGAAGCGCATCCCGGTGAAGGCCCTGACGGCGGCCCACGCCGTGAGCGCGAGGCCGAGCACGAAGAAGGTCTCGGGCTGGTTCGAACGCGAGACCGCGATGAGGATGGGGGTCGTCGCGACGATCGCGCCGGCGATCAGACCCGCAGTGGGCCCGGCGAGGCGCTTCGCGGCGAAGGCCACCAGGAGCGCCGAGACCACGGCGGCCACCGCGTTGGGCACGATGATCGTGAAGGTCGAGAAGCCGAAGAGCTTGACGAACAGTGCCGGCACCCAGAACGATCCGGGGATCTTGTCGAGCGTGACGGTGCCGGCGGGATCGAAGGCGCCGAAGAAGAAGTTCGACCAGCTCTTGCTCATCGACAGGGCGATCGAGGCGTAGTAGTCCGACTGCGAGCCGGACCAGATGCCCCACGTGGTCAGTGCGGTCGTGAGGATGCCGAGGACGACGAGCCCCGTGTTCCAGCCGGTCCAGCGCCGGAGACGGGCGGCGGACGACGGATCGGCGACGGGGGTCGCGGCCGGCGCGGGTGGAGGAGTGGCGAGCGCTGTCATGACTCCGAGTCAAGGACGGCGATCGATGCGGGGCATCGGATGACGCTATGTGCCGGCTATGTCCCCTTCGATCTCCGCGGCGGCATCCGCGGCGAGTCGCGCGTACAGCGGATCGTCGTCGGACTGCTGCAGCAGCACGCTCAGCGCGGCGGCCCACGCGCGGGCGCGGGTCCAGGTCGCCGCGTCGTAGCGCCCGTCCAGAGCCCTCCGGAACGCCGCGCGTCCGTCCTCGTCGAAGGTCAGCCAGGCGGTGGCGAGGTCCGAGGCCGGGTCGCCGGCGGTCAGGTCGCCGAAGTCGATCAGGGCGACGAGTTCGGCATTCCGCGCGATGATGTTCCCGGGATGCAGGTCGCCGTGGATCCAGACGGGATCGCCGTCCCAGGGTGGCGCCGCGAGGCCGCGTCGCCACGCCCGGTGCAGGGCGTCGAGAGTGGCGGGCGAACTCCGCCCGGACGCGTGCGCCGAAGCGAACCGCTCCTCGACGACCGGCGCGCGCTCGACCAGAGGGACGCCGCGCACCGGGTTGCGCGGATAACCCGGTGCGGCCGGCCGATGGACGGCGGCCACGCCCGCCGCGAGCCGCTCGGCCCAGCCGCTGCGCGTCTCCCGGGGGATGCCGATTCCCGGCGTGCCGTCGAACCAGGGCACGACCGACCACGACCACGGGTACCCGGCATCCGGCCTCCCGTGGACGAGTGGAACGGGGCTGCCGAGACCGGCATCGCGGAGGCGGTCGGCGATCGGATGCAGGAACCGATGCTCGTTGACGGTGAGGTCGGCGGCCGCGGCCCGCCGGGGGAGCCGGGCGGCATGGCGGTCGCCGATCCGCCAGACGCTGCAGTCCCACCCCTCGTCGACGTGGGCGATCCGGCTGCCGGGGGAGATGAGGTCGGAGGCCTGCGTCTCCACGAGCCGGCGGACCAGCGTGTGGTCGATGTGCACCTCGGCGGCGGGCTTGACGGCCACGGCCGCCGCGTCAGGCGTCGAGGGAATCGCCGGGGTCGAGCGCGGCGAACGTTCCGCCGCCCTGCTCGACGCACCATGCCAGGCGCGCGCGTCCCATGGTCAGCCCGGCGGGTGACAGCGTCTGCTCGTGGGCGCTGAAGGCGCGCTCCGGCGCGACCTCGAGGACGAAGTCCATGGCCTCGCCGATCTTCAGCCACGGCGCGCCCACGGGTGCGGCGAGCACGGGGACGCGTCCGCCGTTCTCGAGCGTCGGCACGGCGTACGAATCACCCGGGTAGTAGAGGGTCTCGTTCACGAGCACGCCGACGTTGTCGACGACGGGGATCGAGGAGTGGATGACGGCGTGACGCCCGCCGAAGAACCGGAGGGTGAAGGGTCCGGCGGTCTGCGTGTCGCCGGGGGCGACGACCGTCACGTCGAAGTCGGCGGCCGCCGTGGCGACGCCCTGCGGCCCGAAGATCGGGATGTCGCCGGCGGCAGCGCGGATGGCGCGGAGGTGCTCGGGCGTCCAGTGGTCCGGGTGCTCGTGGGTGATGACCACCGCGACGGCACGGGACACGTCGGGAAGCTGGGCGGTGAAGGAACCCGGATCCACGACGAGGGAGGCGTCCGCCTCGTCGATCACCAGCAGGGCGTGGTCGTACTTGGTCACTCGCATGGGTCGAGTCAACCCGCTCGACACGCCCGGGGGCAAGCGCTGAGGGGCCTCGATTTGTCCATGCCGCGTGCGGCATGCCATACTCGAATGGTTGCGCAAGCGGCCCCATCGTATAGCGGCCTAGTACGCCGCCCTCTCACGGCGGTAACGCGGGTTCGAATCCCGCTGGGGTCACCAACACAAACACGAAGAGCTCACCCATGCGGGTGGGCTCTTCGTGTTTCGTCGGCGGGGACGTCCCGCGCGCCGTCCACGCGGGTGACCGACGCGCGCGATGATGAGTGGATGTCACAGCCGACGGACGCCGCGCGTCGCTTTCCCACCGGGGTGTTCGTCGCGTGTCTGCTGATCGCGGCCGCCGTCGCGGGGTTCGGGCTCTTCATCGTGGGGCATCCCTCGTGGTCTGCGATCGAGGTGGACGTCGTGCGCGCCGTCAACGCGGCGCACTTCCCGGCGATGGATGCCGTGGCCCTGACGATCAACTGGCTCTTCGGCCCCGGCGGGGTGTTCGTCGGCGTCGCGCTGGTGGTCGCGGTCTTCACCCTGACGCGCTCGGCGTGGTCCGCCACCCGCGCGGCACTCCTCCTGATGCTGCCGTGGGCGGTCGCCGCCCTGATGAAGCGCTTCGTCGGGCGCATGCGCCCGGACCCGTCGCTGATGACCCACCTGCTCATCCCCAGTCCGAGGTCCCTGAGCTATCCCAGCGGCCACACGGCGTTCGCCGCCGCCCTCGTCTGCGCGGTGGTGCTGTCGATCGCGGTCCGGCGTGCGCGGCGCACGACCGCTGTGATCGGCGCCGTGCTGGTGCTTCTGGTCGGCTACTCGCGGGTGTATCTCGGCGTGCACTATCCGTCCGACACGATCGCGTCGATGATCGCGGTCCCGGCTCTGTCTCTGGCGTGCGCCCTGCTGCTCGCCGCGTCAGGCGTGTTCCGTCGCGCCCCGTTCATCGGTTCGCGCGCCGCGGCGGTGCCGCTCCGGTAGGCTGGTCGCACACGCAGGGAGTATCCCGTAAACGCGCGTCCGTCATCACGAGCATTCGCTCCGGGCACGCACCGCCGAGGCGGGGGAGAGACTGACGGACCCACGGTCGACCCTGCGAAAGGACCCCATGGATTTCGTCATCCCCGTCTGGTTCGAGATCACCTCGATGATCGTGCTGGTCGCGATCCTCCTCGGCGACCTGCTGCTGATCCTCAAGCGCCCGCACATCCCGTCGATGAAGGAATCGACGCTCTGGGTCGTGTTCTATGTCGCCCTCGCACTGATCTTCGCGGGGCTCCTGTATGCGGCGACGCAGAGCACGGATGCCGCCACGCAGTTCATCGCCGGATGGCTCACCGAGTACAGCCTCTCGATCGACAACCTGTTCGTCTTCGTGCTGCTGATGACCCAGTTCGCGGTGCCCCGCCGCTACCAGCAGGAGGTGCTGATGGTGGGCATCATCATCGCGCTCGTGCTGCGCGGCATCTTCATCATGCTCGGCGCCGCCCTCATCGAGAACTTCAGCTGGATCTTCTACATCTTCGGGCTGTTCCTGGTCTACACGGCCTGGCGCCAGGCCTTCCCCGGCAAGGAGGAGGACGACGCGAAGACCGAGACCGGGATCGTGCGGTTCCTGCGGCGCTTCATCGACATCAGCGACGAGTACGACGGCGCGAAGCTGCGCACGACGGTCAAGGGCAAGAAGATCTGGACGCCCATGATCCTGGTGTTCGTCGCGATCGGATTCACCGACCTGATCTTCGCCATCGACTCGATCCCGGCGATCTTCGGCATCACGCACAGCGCCTTCATCGTGTTCACCGCGAACCTGTTCGCCCTGATGGGGCTGCGGCAGCTGTACTTCCTGCTGGGCGGACTCCTCGATCGCCTCCGGTACCTCCACTACGGCATCGCGTTCATCCTCGCGTTCATCGGGGTGAAGCTGTTCCTGCACGCCCTGCACGTCAACGAACTGCCGTTCATCAACGGCGGCGAGCCGGTCGAGGGCGCACCGGAGATCTCGACGGCGATGTCCCTGGGCGTCATCGTCCTCTCGATGGTCGTCGCCGCAGTGGCGAGCGTCCTCGCGGCGCGCAAGGAGAAGCGGGATGAGACGCAGAAGGAGGTCGCTCCCTGAACGCCTGGTATTCTGACGGAATGCGGATCGCTCGCCTCCTTCTTAGCGGCCGCGACGGGGCCTCGCTCTGAGCCCTTCCCCGTCGCGGAGTCTCTCGCGGGCCCACCCACATCTGGGGCCACTGCCCTTCCTGAGGAGAACGACACACCCATGAGCACTGCGCACGCTGCGACCGAGTCCGAGGGAACGGTCATCCCCGACCGCCCCCGCACGCTCGCCGAGAAGGTCTGGGACGACCACGTGGTCGTCAAGGGCGAAGACGGCCAGCCCGACCTCATCTACATCGATCTGCACCTGGTGCACGAGGTGACCAGCCCCCAGGCGTTCGACGGCCTGCGCGCCGAGAACCGCCCGGTGCGCCGCCTCGACCTCACCATCGCGACCGAGGACCACAACACCCCGACGCTCGAGATCACCAAGCCCATCGCCGACCTCACGAGCCGGACGCAGATCGAGACGCTTCGTCGCAACGCCGCGGAATTCGGTGTGCGCCTGCACTCGCTCGGCGACAAGGAGCAGGGCATCGTCCACGTGGTGGGGCCGCAGCTGGGTCTCACGATGCCGGGCATCACCGTGGTCTGCGGCGACAGCCACACGTCGACCCACGGCGCCTTCGGGGCCATGGCGTTCGGCATCGGCACCAGCGAGGTCGAGCACGTGCTGGCCACCCAGACGCTGCCCCTGAAGCCGTTCAAGACGATGGCGATCACGGTCGACGGCGAACTGCGCCCCGGCGTGACCGCGAAAGACATCATCCTGGCCGTCATCGCCAAGATCGGCACCAACGGCGGGCAGGGCTACGTCCTCGAGTACCGCGGCAGCGCCATCCGCTCCCTCTCGATGGAGGGGCGCATGACCATGTGCAACATGTCGATCGAGGCCGGCGCCCGGGCGGGCATGGTCGCCCCCGACGACACCACGTTCGAGTACCTCAAGGGGCGTCCGCACGCCCCGCAGGGCCAGGACTGGGACGACGCGGTCGCGTACTGGCGCACGCTGCCCAGCGACGAAGGCGCCGTGTACGACGCCGAGATCTTCCTCGACGCCGCCGAGCTCGAGCCGTTCGTCACGTGGGGCACCAACCCCGGCCAGGGCGTCTCGCTCTCCCAGTCGGTCCCCGCACCGGACGACTTCGCCGACGCCAACGACCGGGCCGCCGCCGAGCGCGCGCTCGAGTACATGGACCTCACGCCGGGCACCCCGATGAAGGACATCCCCGTGGATGCCGTCTTCATGGGCTCGTGCACCAACAGCCGCATCGAGGACCTGCGTGCGTTCGCCTCGATCATCCAGGGCCGCACGAAGGCCGACGGCGTGCGCGTCATGGTCGTGCCGGGATCGGCCCGGGTGCGCCTGGAGGCCGAGGCCGAAGGCCTCGACAAGGTCTTCACCGACTTCGGGGCGGAGTGGCGCTTCGCCGGATGCTCCATGTGCCTCGGCATGAACCCCGACCAGCTCGCCCCGGGCGAGCGCTGCGCGTCCACCTCGAACCGCAACTTCGAGGGCCGCCAGGGCAAGGGCGGCCGCACCCACCTGGTGTCGCCGCTGGTCGCCGCCGCGACCGCGGTGCGCGGCACCCTGTCCAGCCCGAGCGACCTGGAGGCCTGACATGGAGAAGTTCACCACGCACACCGGTGTCGCCGTTCCGCTGCGCCGCTCGGCCGTCGACACCGACCAGATCATCCCGGCGGTCTACCTGAAGCGGGTCACCAAGACCGGTTTCGAGGACGCCCTGTTCGCCAATTGGCGCCAGGACCCGGACTTCATCCTCAACCAGCAGCCGTACGCGCGCGGCTCGGTGCTGATCGCCGGTCCCGACTTCGGCACCGGCTCGAGCCGCGAACACGCCGTGTGGGCTCTGCGCGACTACGGCTTCAAGGCGGTGCTGAGCCCCAAGTTCGCGGACATCTTCCGCGGGAACGCGGGCAAACAGGGTCTCGTGACCGGTGTCGTGTCCGACGCCGACGTCGAGCGACTCTGGACCGCGATCGAGGCGAACCCGGGCGTGGAGGCGACCATCGACCTCGAGGCGCGCGAAGCCGCTGTCGGCGACATCCGGGTTCCATTCGAGATCGACGATTACACTAGGTGGCGGCTGCTCGAAGGGCTCGACGACATCGGCCTGACGCTCCGCAACGAAGACAAGATCGCGGAGTTCGAAGCACGCCGTGAAAACTGGCGGCCGCGTACCCTGCCGGTTCCGCCCGTGACCGCTTCCTGAATCCGACATAGTGAGGCAGACTGCATGACACTCCTGAACGACATCGTTTCCGCAGACGGTCGCAAGGGAGGGTCGGGCGAGACCCTCGCCATCCGCGGCGGCCGGCCGCTGCGCGGACGCGTCGAGGTGAAGGGGGCGAAGAACCTCGTCACCAAGGCGATGGTGGCCGCGATCCTCGGCGAGAGCCCGAGCATCCTGCGCGACGTGCCCGACATCAGCGACGTCGCCGTCGTGCGGTCGCTCCTCGAGGTGCACGGCGTGCACGTCACGGATGCCGATGAGCCCGGCGCATTCGTGCTCGACCCGGCGGAGGTCGAGTCGGCGCACTTCGAGGAGATCGACGCGCACGCCGGTGCCTCCCGCATCCCGATCCTGTTCTGCGGACCGCTGCTGCACCGCCTGGGTCAGGCGTTCATCCCCGACCTCGGCGGATGCCGCATCGGCGACCGCCCGATCGACTTCCACCTCGATGCCCTCCGCAAGTTCGGCGCGGTGGTCGAGAAGCTGCCCAGCGGCATCCGCCTCTCCGCACCGAACGGCCTGCACGGCGCCAACATCCATCTTCCGTACCCGAGCGTCGGCGCCACCGAGCAGGTGCTGCTGACCGCGGTGCGGGCGGCCGGTGTGACGGAGCTGCGCAACGCCGCCATCGAGCCCGAGATCATGGACCTGATCGCGGTGCTGCAGAAGATGGGCGCGATCATCTCCTACGAGCCCAACCGCGTCATCCTCATCGAGGGCGTCGACCGGCTCCGCGGCTACGACCACCGCGCGATCTTCGATCGCAACGAGGCGGCCAGCTGGGCGTGCGCGGCGCTCGCGACCGACGGCGAGATCTTCGTCGGCGGCGCGAAGCAGCAGGAGATGCTCACGTTCCTGAACGTGGTGCGCAAGGTCGGCGGCGACTTCGAGATCCACGAGGACGGCATCCTCTTCCGCCGCGGCGGCGAGCTCAAGCCCGTCATCGTCGAGACCGACGTGCACCCCGGGTTCATGACCGACTGGCAGCAGCCGCTCATCGTGGCGCTCACCCAGGCCACCGGCGAGTCCATCGTGCATGAGACGGTCTACGAGAACCGGTTCGGGTTCACGCAGGCGCTCGTGCAGATGGGCGCGGACATCGTGGTGCACCCGCACGGACTCCAGGAGGGTCCCCGGCGGGTGCCGCGTCGCAACCTCGAGCAGGCGGCGGTCATCAACGGCCCGACCCCGCTGCACGGCGCCGACATCACCGTGCCCGACCTCCGCGGCGGCTACAGCCATGTCATCGCGGCGCTCACCGCCGAGGGGGAGTCGATCGTGCGCAACGTGGGCATCATCAGCCGCGGTTACGAGAAGCTGTTCGACAAGCTCGCAGCCCTCGGCGCCGACTTCGACGTCCTCGGGTGACGCCGGTGTCCCGCTCGCTGCGCGCCTCGGAGGAGAAGACCCGTCCGAGCGTCTTCTGGGTGCTGGCCGCGGTGGTGGTGCCGATCATCGGCATCTTCACGCGCGTCCGGGTGATCGGCGCCGAGAAGCTTCCGCGCGAGGGGGCGTACGTCCTGGCTCCCAACCATCACAGCGAAATCGATCCCCTGATCGTCGCCCTCGCGGTGTGGCGGGCCGGGCGCGCGCCGCGCTTCATGGCGAAGGAGAGCCTGTTCAAGGTGCCGGTGCTCGGCTGGGCGCTGCGCGCCACGGGCATGGTTCCGGTGGCGCGGGCGACGACCGCCGCCGCCGCTCGGCAGACGATCGCCACGTCACGCGAGCTGGTGCAGCACGGCCGCGGCGTCATCGTGTACCCCGAGGGCACGCTCACGCGCGACCCCGACCTCTGGCCGATGCGCGGCAAGAGCGGTGCCGTGCGGCTCGCGATGATCGGCGACATCCCGCTGATCCCGATGGCGCAGTGGGGCGCGCAGGAGCTCCTGCCGCGCTACGGCAAGCTGAGCCTGTGGCCGCTGCGCAAGCGCATGACCGTGGTGATCGGCGACGCGGTCGACCTGTCCGCGTACCGGTCCGCGCCGAAGACCCCGGCAGCCCTGGCCGAGGCCACGACCCTCGTCATGGACGCCATCGCCGAACTGCTGTCGGGCATCCGCGGCATCCCCGCTCCCAAGGAGCGCTGGGATCCTGCCGCGCACGGCCAGAAAGAGACGGGCCGGCTTGACTCCTAGGCATGAACCCCTGCCGCGGGTCGTGGTTCTCGGCGCAGGCAGCTGGGGCACCACCTTCGGCAAGATCCTCGCCGACGGAGGCGCGGACGTGGTGATGTGGGCCCGTCGGCCCGAACTCGCGCACGAGATCAACGAGGCCAAGCGCAACAGCAAGTATCTGCCGGGCATCAACCTGCCGCGCACCATGACCGCGACCTCGAGCCTCAAAGAGGCGCTCGACGGCGCGGAGCAGATCTACCTCTCGATCCCCAGCCAGCAGGTGCGGACGAGCCTCAAGCCCCTGCGGCCGCTCATCGCCTCGTCGGATGCCCCGATCGTCTCCCTCATGAAGGGCGTGGAGCGGCGCACCGGCCTGCGGATGAGTCAGGTCATCGAGCAGGAGCTGCGCTGCGACCCGGGACGAGTCGCCGTCGCATCCGGACCGAACCTCGCGCTGGAGATCGCGCGCGAGCAGCCGACCGCCGCGGTCATCTCGTCGGTGAGCCAGGAGACCGCGGATGCCGTCGCCCGCCGGGCGCGCAACACGTACTTCCGCACGTTCGTGAACACCGATGTCATCGGAACCGAGTTCGGCGGGGTCCTGAAGAACCTGATCGCGGTGGCCATCGGAATCGTGGACGGCGTCGGGTACGGCGAGAACACGAAGGCATCCATCGTCACGCGCGGCCTCGTGGAGATGACCGACTTCGCCGTCGCGCAGGGCGCACACCCCGAGACGCTGCAGGGACTGGCGGGGCTGGGCGACCTGATCGCGACGTGCCAGTCGCCACTCAGCCGCAACAACACCGCCGGGCGCCTGCTCGGTCAGGGGTACAGCTTCCAGGACGTGGTCAAGCGCATGGAGCAGACGGCGGAGGGGCTGGCCTCGGTCGCCCCCATCCTGCAGCTGGCCCGCGCGGCGGGTGTGCACATGCCGATCGTCGAGCAGGTCAAGATGGTGCTCGACGGCACGATGAACCCGCGGGACATCGCCCCGCATCTGACGACGGACGACGACACCCCGCAGGGGGAGAGGACGCAGAATGGACAAGCCGGTGGTGGCGGTGCTCTTTGGAGGTCGCTCCAGCGAACACTCGATCAGCTCCGCAACAGCGGGAGGCGTGCTCCGCGCGATTGACCGCGAGCGGTTCCGCGTCGTCCCGGTCGGCCTCACCCGCGAGGGCGCGTTCGTCCTCGAGGAGGACGACCCGGCGAAGTTCGCGCTCGACCCGGCGCACATGCCCGAGGTCGTCGACAACGGCACGCGCGTCATCTGGCCGGAGGCATCCGGCGTGCGTGACCTCCGCGTCCGCGAGGTCGACGGCACGGTGCGCACGATCGGGCCGCTCGATGTGGTGCTGCCCATCCTGCACGGCGCGCACGGCGAGGACGGCACGATCCAGGGCTTCTTCGACACCCTGGAGGTGCCGTACGCCGGCGGCGGCGTGCTCGACTCTGCGGTCTGCATGGACAAGCACTTCATGAAGGTGGCTCTGCAGGCGGCCGGTGTCGCGGTGTCCGACTGGGTCACCGTGCGGCGAGGCATCAGCACCGAGGAGGCCGCGGCCCGGGCGTCGCGCCTGCCGCTGCCGTGGTTCGTGAAGCCCGCTCGCGCCGGCTCGAGCGTGGGCGTCTCGAAGGTGCACGACCTGTCCGAGTTGGATGCCGCACTGCAGGTGGCCTTCGCGGAGGACGACAAGGTGCTCATCGAGGAGGGCATCGCCGGCCGGGAGGTCGAAGTCGGTGTGCTGGAGACGCCCGGTGCCGAGGCGCGCGTCTCGCTCCCGGGCGAGATCGTGCTCACGACGCGCGAGTTCTACGACTTCGAAGGCAAGTACCTGGGCGGCGACGGAGTCGAGGTCGTCTGCCCGGCGGCGCTCACCGACGCCGAGATCCAGGCGGTGCAGCGGGCGGCGCTGCAGGCGTTCGAGGCCGTGGACGGCCAGGGTCTCGCACGGGTGGACTTCTTCGTGACCGAGTCGGGCCCGGTGGTCAACGAGCTCAACACGATGCCCGGCTTCACGCCGATCTCGATGTTCCCCAAGTGCTGGATCGCATCGGGGATGACCTATTCCGACCTGATCTCCGACCTCATCGACACGGCCCTCAGCCGCGCCGGCGTTCCCGTTCTCAGCCGAGCCTGACGCGTCCGCGCGGCGGCGTCAGCTGTTCGTCGCGGGGTTCGTGCACTGCGCGGTCTGCCTGGTGTCCTGCGCGACGAGCCGGCCCACCGTGTCGAGCACCTCGTTCGGGTCGACGCCGCTGCCGGCGCTGCTGTCGAGGAACAGCTGGACGGCCGGCGTGCGACCGTACGTCGTCACGGTGAGCTTGGGCGTCTTGGAGGAGTCGACGATCCAGTCGACGCCGCCGATGCTCACGCACTTGAGTGTCGTGGGGCCGGGCGGGGTGACGCCGCACGCGAGGATGATGGTGGCCGGGTTGCCCCAGGCCGCGGTCGACTGCGCGTCGGTCCAGCGCCGGTCCTGCCCGCCGAGCGTGCCGCCGGACAGGGCGGTGAGGTCGGTCATCACCTCGGCGCAGCGCGGGTCGTCGGCGTGCGGGGGCGGGTTCAGTGAGATCGTCGCGGCGCATCCGGCGAGACCTGCCGCCAGCACCACCGCCCCGACGACGGACGCGGAGATGCGCAGGGCGCGACGGGAACGGGCCGAGGGGCGCAGGGAGGTCACCGATCCAGCGTACGGCGCGGTCGGCTGAGACACCGCCGAGTGGACCGACCGGCGCAGCGAGCCGACGCGGGCCCGATACGGTGGAATCCATGACCGCAACCGATCCGACCGTGGGCGAGCTCTCCGAGGGGCAGGTGCTGGAGGCGATCCTGCGGCAGATCGGGCCGTCGTCGGCCGAGGTCGGGCCCGGTGACGACGCCGCCGTGCTGCCCGCTCCCGGGGAGCGGATCGTCGCCACCGTGGACACCCTCGTGCACGGGCCGGACTTCCGTCTGGCATGGTCCGGCGGCTACGACCTCGGATGGAAGTCGGCGGCGGTGAACCTCGCCGACGTCGCCGCGATGGGGGCTCGCCCGACGGCGCTGCTGGTCGCCCTCGCGATGCCGGATTCCACCCCGCTCTCGTTCGTGACCGCGCTCGCGGCGGGCCTTCGTGCCGGCTGTGAGGCTCTGGCGCCGGGGTGCGCGGTCGAAGGCGGCGATCTCACGGTGTCCGACACCCTGACGATCGCGGTCACCGCGCTGGGTGTGCTCGACGGCATCCCGCCGGTGCGCCGTGACGGTGCACGCGAGGGGGACGTCGTCGCGGTCGCGGGTGAGACGGGTCTCGCTGCGCGAGGGCTCGGCATCCTCTTCGACCGCTTCCGCGATGCCCACGGAGCGCCCGTGCCGGTGGATGTCGCGGCGCTCCGGCCGGGCGAGGCCGACGCGATCACGGCGCAGCTGCGGCCGACGCCGCCGATCGGTCTCGGACCGATCGCGGCCCGCGCGGGGGCTTCCGCCATGATGGACGTCTCGGACGGGCTGGCGCTGGATGCCCGTCGCATGGCGTCGGCATCCGCCGTCACCATCGACCTCTCGTCCGCGTCGATCGGCGGCGACCTCGCCGTGGCCCTGGCCGGCGGCGAGGATCACGCCCTGCTCGCGACGTTTCCGCCGGACGCGCCGCTGCCCCCGGGGTTCCGCGCGATCGGGACGGTGCGCGCGGCGCAGCCCGGCGGGCCCCTGCATGTGGACGGCCGTCCGTTCGACGATCGGGCGGGCTGGGACCCCTATCAGGACTGGGATTCCGAGCGCGGCTGAGGCTCGGCCGGAAACCGGTACCACCGGATCGCGGTGTCCCCGTAGCGCTTCGTGCGCTCGGCGACCCACTCGGCGGGCACCTCGGGGTCGGTCGAGCGTGCTGCACGCTCCACCACGATGAGCGCGTCCGGCGCGAGGGACGGCTCGAGGGCGGTCAGCACCCGGGCCAGTTCGCCGTCGCCGAGGTCGTAGGGCGGATCGAGGAACACCAGGTCGAACGGCCCGTGCGCCGTCGCCACGTAGGTGCCCACCGACTGCCGGTGGACGCGCACCGCGGACGCCGGGACCGCTCCGCCCATCGCCTTGAGCACCCGGGCGGCGTTGGCCCGGGTGAGCTTCTCGGCGCCCGGCGCCTGCTCGACGAGGTCCGCGGAGGCAGCGCCGCGGCTCAGCGCCTCGAGGCCCAGGGCGCCGGTGCCCGCGTAGAGGTCCGCGACGCGCGCTCCGTGGAGCGCATCGGCGGACTCGAGGGCGGCGAACAGCGACTCCCGGACGCGGTCGCTCGTGGGCCGGGTGCCGCTCGAGGGGGCGGCGAGCACGGAGCCGCCGGCGCGGCCGGCGATGATGCGGGGCACATCTCCACCCTACAAACGTCGATGTCCGACGCGCCGCCTAGACTTGGCGCATGTCGTCGCACGGTCTCGAGTCCCGGCTGACCGACATCATCGGTGCCCGCAGCGCGGGCGCGCTGGAGCGAGCGTTCGACATGCACACGGCGGGCGACCTGCTCGCGCACTATCCGCGTCGCTACGCCGATCGCGGCGAGCTCACCCCGATCTCATCGCTGGTCGTCGGGGAGCAGGTGACGATCGTCGCCCAGGTGCGCTCCGTGCAGCAGCGGCCGATGCGAAACCGGTCCGGCAGCCTGCTCGAGGTGTCGATCACCGACGGGCGCGGCGAGCTCAAGATCACGTTCTTCAACCAGGCCTGGCGTGCCGCCGAGCTCGCCCACGGGCGCCAGGGCATCTTCTCCGGCAAGGTGGGCGAGTACAAGGGCGGAAAACAGCTGTCGCACCCCGACTATCAGCTGTTCGACGATGCCGATGCGGCCCTGGCCACCGCCGAGGCGCACGAACACGAGCCGATCCCGATCTATCCCGCGACCTCCACGGTGTCGAGTTGGCAATTGCAGAAGTTCGTCGGCATGGCGCTGGACGGACTCGGCGACGTGCCCGACCCGCTGCCGGAGGACGTGCGGATCCGCGACGGACTGCTGACCGCCCGCGAAGCGCTGGAGCGGATCCACCGACCCGACTTCGCCGACCAGGTGCCGGTCGCGCAGCAGACCCTGCGGATGCATGAGGCCCTCGTCCTGCAGACCGCGCTGCTCCAGCAGCGGTCGCTGGTGCGCGCACTGTCGGCCACCAAGCGCCCGGCCGGAGCCCTGCTGGCTCGATTCGATGCGGCGATGCCGTTCACCCTCACGCCCGACCAGCAGTCGGTGGGCGATCAGATCGCGTCGGACCTCGTGGGGGACTGGCCGATGAACCGGCTGGTCCAGGGCGAGGTCGGCTCGGGCAAGACCCTGGTGGCGCTGCGGGCGATGCTGCAGGTCGCGGATGCCGGCGGACAGAGTGCGCTCATCGCCCCCACCGAGGTGCTCGCCGGCCAGCACCTCCGATCGATCGTCCGGATGCTCGGGCGAGACCTCGCCCCCGAGCTCATGCCGACCCTGCTTACGGGTCAGATGCCCGCCGCCGAGCGGCGCCGTGCCGCGCTGCGAGTGGCATCCGGACAAGCCCTGATCGTGGTCGGCACGCACGCGCTGCTCAGCGACAAGACGACCTTCGCCGATCTCGGCCTCGTCGTCGTCGACGAGCAGCACCGGTTCGGAGTCGAGCAGCGCGAGACGCTCCGCGCGAAGGGCTCCAGCCCGCACGCCCTCGTGCTCACCGCGACACCGATTCCCCGGACGGTGGCGATGACCGTTTTCGGCGACCTCGACGTGTCGACGATCCGCACCATGCCCGCGGGCCGCGCCGGCATCCAGACGTTCGTCGCGCCGCTCGCCGACCGGCCGGGGTGGTTCGGACGCGTGTGGGAGCGGGTCACCGAAGAGGTGGCCGCCGGGCATCAGGCGTTCGTCGTCTGTCCCGCGATCGACACCGAGGCGTCCGGGGCGGCCGCGGCCGACGACGATGCCGCGCCGCCGGTCGAGGGGGAGAGCGCACGCCCGCGCTGGGGGGTGGTGCAGGTGGTCGAGATGCTGTCCGGGCATCCGCTGTTCGCGGCGCTGCGCGTCGAGATGCTGCACGGCAAGATGAGCCCCGACGAGAAAGACACGGTGATGCGGGCCTTCGCCGCCGGCGAGATCGACGTGCTGGTCGCGACGACCGTCGTCGAGGTGGGCGTGGACGTGCCGAACGCGTCTGCCATGGTGATCCTGGATGCCGACCGGTTCGGGGTCTCACAGCTGCACCAGCTGCGCGGCCGCGTCGGCCGCGGCGAGGTCCCGGGGATCTGCCTGCTCGTCACGGAGTCGCCCGCGGGGACTCCGGCGCGGGCCCGCGTCGAGGCCGTCGCGGCCACCACCGACGGTTTCGAACTGGCCGAGGTCGACCTGCAGCTGCGCGGCGAGGGCGACGTGCTCGGCGACGCGCAGTCCGGCGCACGGTCGTCGCTGCGGCTCCTGCGGGTGATCAAGGATGCCGACATCCTCGCCGAGGCGCGCCAGGAGGCCGAGCGGATCCTCGCCGACGATCCGGCGCTCATCCGGCATCCCGCTCTCGGCGCCGCGATCGAGCGGCGGCTGGACGCCTCCGAGCGCGCCGCCCTCGCGAAGAACTAGCCGTCGCGCGGTGCGCGGGGTGCGGAGCCGCGCCGACTAGGGTGGTCACGTGAGCAACCGGATCGCCGTCGTTCCCGGATCCTTCGACCCGCCGACCCTCGGACACCTCGATGTGATCCGTCGCGCCGCCGCCCTCTACGACACCACCCACGTCGTGGTCGTGCACAACCCGGGCAAAGAGGCCATGCTGCCCATCGCGCAGCGGCTCTCGCTGCTCGAGCAGTCGATCGCCGAAGGCGAGGTGGGCGGCGAGGTCGTCGTCGCCTCGTGGAGCATGGGCCTGCTCGTCGACTACGCCAGCGACGTGGGGGCGGGCATCCTGGTCAAGGGCATCCGCTCGCAGGTGGATGTCGCCTACGAGACGCCGATGGCGATCGTGAACCGGCACCTCGCGGGCATCGAGACGGTGTTCCTGCTGCCGGACCCGGCGCACGCCCTGGTGTCGAGCTCGCTCGTGCGCCAGGTGGCGGCGCTCGGCGGCGACGTCTCGCCGTACGTGCCGCCGGCCGTCGCGCGGTTCCTGGATGCCACGACAGACCCCTCCGTCGGCACCATCCAGAACTGAGCGGCTCGCCCGAGACGACCGCCGACTCGGTGCCCGCGAAGGCGCCCGCGGCTAGACTCGTCGGGTGAGAACCACCCGCCCCGGCCCCTTCGCCCTGAACATCCGTGATCTCGTCGGACGCCCCGGTGAGATGCGCGAACTCGAATTCGACGTCGACCTGGCCGATCGCTGGGGAGAGGCGCTCGTCTCGGTGCCGGCCGACTCGCCGGTGGCGATCGACGTGCGTCTCGAGTCCGTCCACGAGGGGATCCTCGTGACCGGGACGGCCGCTGCCACCTACGAGGGCGAGTGCGGCCGGTGCCTCACACCGATCTCCGAGCGGGTCGAAGTCGAGTTCCAGGAGCTTTTCGCGTATCCTGGAGAGGAAGCGAATGACTTCGAGGTTCAAGACGACCACGTGGATCTTGAAACTCTTGTCCGGGACGCCATTGTTCTGTCGCTTCCGTTTCAGCCGGTTTGCCGGCCAGACTGCCCGGGATTGGACCCGATCACGGGCGAGCGTCTGGACGAGCGAGCCGTGCCGGAGCCGCAGGAACCCCTCGATCCACGATGGGCAGCTCTCGCGGATTTCCAGGCGGAGCCGGCTGCCGGTCCTGAGGACGAGCCGACACGATAGCGCCTCACCCCGAGCAGAGAACATCAGAACCGGACGCGTGCGTCCGGGTCGCACACGAAAGTAGAGAAGGCCATGGCAGGTAACCCCCCGAAGCGGAAGGTCTCCCGTTCGAACACCCGCTCGCGTCGCGCGCAGTGGAAGGCTGAGGTCCCCACCCTGGTGAAGACCGTCGAGAACGGCAAGACCGTCTACAGCCGTCCGCACCAGGCGAAGGTCGTCACCGACTCGCAGGGCACCGAGCTGTTCCTCGAGTACAAGGGCCGCAAGGTCGCCGACGCCTGAACGCCGTCGTGACTGACGAATCACAGCGCAGTCTTTCCGAGAAGCTCGGGGTCGACATCGACCCCGAGCTTCTCGCACTTGCGCTGACGCATCGCTCCTACGCGTATGAGCACGGCGGCCTCCCGCACAACGAGCGGCTCGAGTTCCTCGGCGACTCGGTGCTCGGCCAGGCGACCACCGTGCTGCTGTACACGCGGCATCCCGAGTACGACGAGGGGACCCTCGCCAAGCGGCGCGCCGGTGTGGTGTCGACGGTGGCGCTCGCGGAGGCGGCCCGGCGCATCGGCATCGGCGCATACCTGAAGCTCGGGCGCGGCGAAGAGCTGACCGGCGGTCGCGACAAGGATTCGATCCTCGCCGACACGACCGAGGCGCTCATCGGCGCGACATACCTGTCGGCGGGTCAGGATGCCGCGACCGGCCTGGTGCACCGCATCGTCGAGCCGATGCTCGCCGACCCGGCCCGCATCGACGCCGCCATCGATCCGAAGACGAGCCTGCAGGAGGTCGCCGCGCGCCTGCACCTGCCGGCGCCGCTGTACGCCGTGGATTCGACCGGACCCGATCACAACCGCACGTTCACCGCCACGGTGACGACGGGTGAGACCGTGGGCCACGGAACCGGGACGAGCAAGAAGCACGCCGAGATGGCGGCCGCGCTGGATGCCTGGCACGCGCTGTCCGGGCGCGGCTGAGCCCCTGAATGCCTGAGCTTCCCGAAGTCGAGGTCGTGCGCGCGGGGCTCGCGCCGGCGGTGACCGGTGCGCGGGTCGTGGCCGTCACGGTGCACGACGAGCGTGCGCTCACCCGGCATCCCGGCTCGTGCGCCGACTTCGAGGCCCGCCTGACGGGGCGCACGCTCGTCGGCGCCGCACGACGCGGCAAGTTCCTCTGGCTCCCGCTGGCGACGGAGTCGGGACCGGGGGAGTCGCTCATCGGCCACCTCGGGATGAGCGGGCAGATGCTGCTGCGCGAGTCCGGCGCGCCCGCGGAACGTCACGAGCGGATCCGTCTCGATATCGCGCATCCGCTCCACGGCGAGCTGGCCGTGGTCTTCAGCGATCAGCGGACGTTCGGGTCGCTCGCGATCGACACCGACGTGCCGACGCCCGATCACGCCCCCGGCGGATGGGGAACCGACGCGGCCGCCGTGCCGAGCCAGGTCGCGCACATCGCCCGCGATCCGCTCGATTCCGCCTTCGACGATGCCCGCTGGCGCGCTCTGATCGCGCGCAAGGACTCCGCCATCAAGCGGGTCCTGCTGGACCAGACCGTCGCGAGCGGCATCGGGAACATCTACGCGGACGAGTCACTGTGGGCGGCGCGGATCCATCCCGAGACTCCGGCGCGCGCGCTGTCGAAACGCGCGGCGACCCTCCTTCTGACCGAGGTGCGGCTGGTCCTCGAGAAGGCGCTCGTCGAGGGCGGGACGAGCTTCGACGCCCAGTACGTCAACGTGAACGGGCAGGCGGGCTACTTCGCCCATTCGCTGAATGCGTACGGGCGGACGGGGCTGCCGTGCGCGAGGTGCGGCCGCCCCATCCGCCGGGACCCCTTCATGAACCGGTCCAGCCACTTCTGCTCGTCCTGTCAGAGGATCCGGCGCCTCAGCTGAGCTCCTTCTTCCACGCGCCGTTGTAGAGCATGGGGGCGAAGCCGATGGCCTCGTTGATGTCGAGCATCGGCCGGTTCTCCTCCGCGTTCCAGGTGAGCACGCGGCGGGACTGCGGCGCGACCTCCCGCCACGAGAGGAGTCCGGCGCACTTGACGAGCATCCCGAGTCGGTGTCCGCGGTGCTCGCGCAGCACGAGGGTGTCCTCCTGCATGGTGGGGCGGCTCCGGTCGGTGCCGGCGACCAGCTCGTTGAACGCCGCCAGAGTGCCCGTCGCGACATGACGCGCGGCGGTGACCTGGGCCGCCCGCCCGGACTCGACGTATCGTGCGTCGTGGTCGCGCACTCGCGCGGCATCCCACGTCTCCTCGTCCACGTCGAGGTCCGCGGCGGGCGCGTCGGTCGACATACGCGACTTCAGCCAGGCGTAGTCGTCCACGAGCTCGTCCGGGGTGGGCAGCATCCACTGCACGATCTCGTAGTCCGCCGCCGCCTTCCGGGCTTCGCCGAGCAGATCCTCGATCCGGGCGAAGGCCGCGGGATCGAGGTTGAGAACGCTCTGGCGCTCGATCTGCTCGAGAGTGTGGCCGCGGCGCTCGAGGAAGCGTGCGGCGTGGTCGCGGGGGACCGTGCCGAACCCGGTGGGCGGTGCGAGTCGTTCGCCGTCGCCCTGAACGTGACTCGCCCAGGCCTGCATCACCGTGCGTCCTTCGGCGCGAACCCTCTGTTCCACCATCTCGTACGCGGCCGAGCCGATGCCCTGCCCCCAGACCGAGCGGACGAGTTCGATCCACCAGTAGGCGATGTGCGAGCCTTCCTCTTGAGGAAGCTCGATCCCGACGCGCCCGACGGCCCGGTCGCCCTGCCGGACGACCCACCAGGATCGCTTCGAATAGTCGGTGTGCTGGAATCCCGGCAGCAACTCGGCGGCATCGACGGTCTCATCGTCGGTGCCGTTGATCTCCTCGTAGATCGCGTTGCGTGCGCGCACCATGTCGATGAAGTCTGCAGCATCCGGCGCGTCGACGGATGCGGGGATGTGCAGTGGGGTCAGGGTGACGCCCGACGGCAGAGCCGTCGTCTCATGTGCGGTCATTGTCGCGGTCTCCTTCGATTCGTTTCTGCCAGGCTCCCTGGTCATGCCAGCTCCTTCTGCCACGCGCCGGCGTACGAGACCGGAACGAAGCCGAGCTTCTCGTTGATGTCGAGCATCGGGCGATTCTCTTCCGCGTTGAACGTCGACACGCGCGGGGACGTGGGCACCAGGTCGCGCCACCGCAGCAGATTGCCGCACTTGACGATCGTCCCGAGCCGGCGTCCGCGGTGCTCCGTCAGCACGAGGGTGCCGAACTGCGAGGTGACCGCCGTCCGGTCCGCGCCGATGGCGAGTTCGTTGTATGCGGCGACCGCGCCCGTCGGGACGTGCTCGACGACCGCGACGGAGACGAGCATCCCCTGTGCGGCAAGTCGCGCGTCGCGCCGCTCGATCCGGGCGGCGTCCCACTCCTGCTCCTCGATCTCCAGCGCGCCGGCCGGAGCGTCGGTGGGAAGGCGGGAGATCGCCCGGGCGAGCCCGGCGCGCCACTGGGGCGGGGTGGGGCTCGTCCACTCCCGGTAACGGTAGTCGGGGCCGGCGACGTCGACCGCGGCATCGAACGTCGCGCGCAGGACGCTCGGATCGGCGCGCAGATCGAAGGAGCTGTTGCGCTCGACCTGACCGAGCCGGAACCCGGCGGCCTCCATGAAGCGGGTCTGCGGGTCGGCCGCCGGAATGGCGCCCCACCCGCTCGGCGGACGGAGGACTTCGCCGCCGTCTGCCGGTCGGTGCAGCGTCCAGTTCTGCACGGTGGTGCGTCCGAGGCGCCGCGCGGTGCTCTCGAGCACGGCCAGGAGGGCGTCCTCCGCACCGCCGCCGCGGTGGGCGGGGTCCACGAGCACCTCGAGGTCGGCCGTGTGGCCGGGCTGGGAGGAATGGCGCACGAGTCCGGCACCGACCGGGTGCCCGTCCGCGTTCACGAGGAACGGGACGTTCACCCAGTCGGCGTCGCGCCAGAATCCCAGCGTCTGGGTCGCGGTCTCATCGAGAGCGTGGTGTCCGATGTCGTGCGCGACCACCGCGTTGGCGATCCGCACCCATTCGTGCAGGCCGGCGGAGTCCGCGGACTCCGCCGTGGCCGGCACGTCAACGGGGATCACGGTGAACGCGATGGGTCCGAGGTCGGTGGTCATCGGATTCCTCCTGGGGTCGGGGTCGGTTCAGCTGCGCAGGAATGCGCGGTGCAGCTCGTCGTGCGTGCGCGCCTGGGCAGCTCGCGCCTCGGCGACGCGCCGCCGGTGGGCGTCGCGGTCGAGTGCGGTGCTCGCGCGCCGGGCGCCGCTGAGCAGCAGCCACAGTGCGAGACGCAGATGCGCGCGCTCGGCGAGCGAGAGCCGCTCGTCGTGTGCGACGGCGGTGAGCCGACCGGTGTCGG
Organism: Microbacterium mangrovi; assembly: GCF_000802305.1. Lineage (GTDB taxonomy): Bacteria > Actinomycetota > Actinomycetes > Actinomycetales > Microbacteriaceae > Microbacterium > Microbacterium mangrovi. Next base: position 291,424 of record NZ_JTDK01000010.1, read on the forward strand.
GCAGGGACAAGGTGTCGTCGTGCTCCCGGACGGGAGCAGCGGACTCGATGGTATGCATCATGTGCTTTCGAGCAGAGTGCCGGCGGGCGCGCCGCGAAGACGTGGCGAAGCCGGCGGTGGAGATCGATCGGCCCGGGCGATCAGAAGACGCGGGCGGTCACTCGACGGCGTGCAGAAGTGGTGCCGGAGTGATGCGGAGGGCAGCGGTCAGGACGCGGCGATTCCGCCGCGCACGACGCCCGAACGGAGTCGGAACGCCACGATCGATGGTGTCTTGGTAATCATCGGTGGGCCTCCTCTCGACGCTCAGGTGATGCCGTGCGCATCAACGGTTCCCGAAGCTAGCGCGGGTTTTGCGCCGATGTCAAGCAGATTTTGCGCGACACGCCGAAATCGGCCGGAATTCCTGTTCCGTGTGGACCCTCGAGCGTGTCGGGATGCCGCGCGGCGTCGAGAACCGGGGGAGGGTGTCCGGTAGCGTGGGGTGGTCCAGCAAGCTGCCGCGGCGCGAGGGAGGCGGCATCCATGCATCTGAAGAGCCTGACGCTCAAGGGCTTCAAATCGTTCGCGCAGCCGACGACCTTCGCCCTCGAGCCGGGCGTCACGTGCATCGTGGGGCCGAACGGGTCGGGCAAGTCGAACGTCGTGGACGCGCTCGCCTGGGTCATGGGGGAGCAGGGCGCCAAGACGCTCCGCGGCGGCAAGATGGAAGACGTCATCTTCGCCGGGACCGCCACGCGCGGGCCGCTCGGTCGGGCCGAGGTGCAGCTGACCATCGACAACACCGACGGTGCGCTGCCCATCGAGTACGCCGAGGTGACCATCTCGCGCACCCTGTTCCGCAACGGGACGAGCGAGTACGCGATCAACGGGCAGAACTGCCGCCTGCTGGATGTGCAGGAGCTGCTCAGCGACTCCGGCCTCGGCCGTGAGATGCACGTGATCGTCGGACAGGGCCGGCTGGACACGGTGCTGCAGGCGACTCCGGAGGACCGTCGCGGCTTCATCGAGGAGGCCGCCGGTATCCTCAAGCACCGGCGTCGCAAAGAGAAGACGGTGCGCAAGCTCGAGGCGATGGAGGCCAACCTCACGCGCCTGAGCGATCTCGCCGGCGAGCTGCGGCGACAGCTGAAGCCCCTCGGGCGCCAGGCGGAGATCGCGCGGCAGGCGGCGTCGATCGCCGCCGTCGTGCGGGACGCCCGCGCGCGGCTCTATGCCGACGACGTCGTGCAGCTGCGCGCAGAGCTGGCCGCGTTCGCGCAGAACGAGCAGGAGCGCCACGCGGAACGGCTCGTCCTGCAGGACCAGGCCGACACCCTGCACCGGCGGATCGCGCAGCTCGAGGAGGATCAGCGTTCGGAGGCGGTGGATGCCGCCCGCCAGACTGCCTTCGATCTCGGGCGCGTGCAGGAGCGCCTGCGCGGTCTGTACACGCTGGCCGGACAACGGCTGTCGCTGCTCGCCGCGGACGACGAGTCCCTCGCTCCGGCCCAGACCGTCACGATCGAGCAGATCGACCAGGCCCGGGCGGGTGTCGTCGAGCTGTCCTCGGGTGTGTCCGCCGCGCAGGATGCCGCGCACGCCGCCGGGCTGCAGGTGACGCGGGCGCGCACGGAGCTGGATGCGCTGGACGCGGACATCGCGGCGCAGAGCGCCTTGGTGTCCGAGCACGACATGCGCCTGACCGCACTGCGCGGCTCCGCAGAGGCGGCTGCGTCGACGCTGGCGGCGATCCGCACGGGCGTCGCGCGGCAGCAGAGCGCCCTCGAAGCCGCGGAGCAGCGGCGCACCCAGGCGGAGGAGCAGCTCGCCGGCCTCGCCCCCGAACTCGTCCCCGAGCAGGCCTCCGCCGAGTACAGCGCCGCCTACGAGCGGGCGCAGCGCACCGCGACCGAGACCGAGAACAAGGCGGCGGCCACGCGCGAGCGCCTTCACGGAACGGAACGGGAGATCGAGGCGCTGACCGCGCAGGCGGCGGCACTCGGGCGGGCGCTCGAGATCCGCAACGCCGCCGGCGACCTCATCGCCCGCGGCGGACGCGGCATCCGCGGTGTCGTCGGCGATGCGATCCAGGTGCAGCCGGGTTACGAGACGGCGATCGCCGCCGCATTGGGCGCCCTCGCCGAGGGCGTGCTCGTGGATGCCGTCGCGGACGGGTTCGCCGCGGCCGCCGAGGTCACCGGGGCGGACCTCGGCATCGTCGACATCGTGATCGCCGAGCCGGAGGGCGCGCCGGCCGAGGTGCCGTCCGCACCGGGATTCGTGGCCGCACAGGACATCGTCACCGCCCCACCCGGCGTGCTGGGGCTCCTCGCCCGCGTCGTGATCGCCGACGACCTCGAGGCCGCGCGCCGCGTCGGCGTCGGGTCGGCGCTCACCGTCGTCACCCGGAACGGGGAAGTCGTCACCGCCTACTCGCTGCGTGCGGGAACGGGCGCGTCCCGCTCCCGGCTGGAGCTCGCCGCCGAGCGTGACGCGGCGACCGATCGCCTTGCGGAGATCACCGTGGTGGCCGATGCCCTGCGGGAGGCGCTGCAGGAGTCGACGGGAGCACTGGAGTCCGCCCGCCGCGAGACCAAGTCGTCACTCGAGCGACTCCGCGCGCACGACGCGGCGCTGGCTGCGCACGCCGAGCAGGTCAACCGCGCCACGGTGCGCGCGGAGGCGGCCGCCGCCGAGTGCGAGCGGCTCACGGCGACGCTCCGGCAGATGCAGTCCTCCGTTGCGGATGCCGAGGCCGATGCGGCCCGCGCCCAGGAGCAGCTCGACACGGCGCTGGCCTCGCCGCGCCCGATCCTGGACGCCTCGGCGCGAGACGGGGTTCTCGCGGCTCTCGAGGAGGCCCGCGAGGCGGAGATGCGGGCCAGGCTGGATGTCGAGACGCTGCGCGAACGCGTTCGTGCCGAGGAAGCGCGCGTCGTCGCCCTGGAGCGCCAGCGGGAGCGCGAACAGGCCGCCGCCGTCGCCGCTGCCCGGCGCGCGGCGCTCCGCGAGGCGCAGCGCGAGGTCGCGCAGAGCGTGGCGTCACGGCTCCCCGCGCTGCTGGATTCCGTCGACCGCTCGGTGAGCGAGGCGCGCGTCGAGCTCGCCGCGGCCGAAGCCACGCGTTCGGCGGTGTCGGCCGAACTGGACGAGGTGCGCCGGCACGACGCCGCCGTGCGCTCGCGCATCGACGCCCTCACCGAACGCGTGCATGGGCTGGAGCTGCAGATCCACGAGAAGCGGCTGCAGCTGACCAGCCTGCTCGAGCGCGTGCAGTCCGAGCTGGGGCTGTCGGCGGACATCCTTGTGGACGAGTACGGTCCGGAGAACCCGGTGCCCGCTGAGGACGACGGCGAACCCGTCCCGTACGACCGGGCCGCACAGCGGCGGCGGCTGCAGGATGCGGAGCGCAAGCTCGGCCGGCTCGGCAAGGTCAATCCGCTCGCCCTCGAGGAGTACGCGGCACTCGAGCAGCGGCATCGGTTCCTGACCGAGCAGCTCGACGACCTCACCCGGACGCGTGCCGACCTGATGACGATCATCGCGGAGCTGGACGAGCGCATGGTGTCGATCTTCGTGGCCGCCTTCGAGGACACCCGCACGGCGTTCGGCGAGGTGTTCCCGATCCTCTTCCCGGGCGGAACCGGCAGCATCTCGCTGACGAATCCGGACGATCCGCTCACGACCGGCATCGAGGTCGCGGTGCGCCCGGTCGGCAAGAAGATCGAGCGGCTCTCCCTGCTCTCCGGCGGCGAGCGTTCCCTCGCGGCCGTGGCGCTGCTCACGGCCATCTTCAAGGCGCGCCCGAGCCCGTTCTACATCCTCGACGAGGTGGAGGCCGCGCTCGACGACGCCAACCTCGGGCGGCTGCTCGGGGTGTTCGAGCAGCTGCGGGAGTCCAGCCAGCTCCTGGTCATCACGCACCAGAAGCGCACGATGGAGATCGCCGACGCGCTGTACGGGGTGTCGATGCGGCAGGACGGCGTGTCGGCGGTCGTCGGCCAGCGCGTGGCCCCGGCCCGCTCGGAGAAGACTCCCGCGCCCGCCCCGTAGGCTGGATGCATGGCTGAACGCTCCTGGTCACTCGGTCGCGCGCTGCGCGGCCTGTTCGTCAAGCCCACCATCGACGAGACGACGTGGGAGGATCTCGAAACGGCGCTGATCACCGCCGATTTCGGGCCCGACATCACCGAGCGCATCGTCGACGAGCTGCGCGCCAAGGTGGAGCGGTACGGCACGACCGACCCGGCCGACCTGCAGCGCATGCTCAAGGAGACCCTCGAGGAGCGCTTCGCCAAGTTCGACACGACGCTGAAGCTCACCGAGCGGCCGGCTGTCGTGCTCGTGGTCGGGGTGAACGGCGTCGGCAAGACGACCACGATCGGCAAGTTCGCCAAGTTCCTCCGCGGGTACCAGCGCTCCGTGGTGGTCGGGGCGGCCGACACCTTCCGCGCCGCGGCGGTCGAGCAGCTCGCGACGTGGGCGCAGCGCTCCGGCGTCGCGATCGTGCGTCCCGAGCGCGAGGGGCAGGATCCTGCGTCGGTCGCGTTCCAGACCATCGACTACGCGAAGCAGCACGGCACCGAGATCGTCGTCGTCGACACCGCCGGCCGCCTGCACACCAAGGGCGGGCTCATGGACGAGCTCACGAAGATCCGGCGTGTCATCGAGAAGCAGGCTCCGATCAGCGAGGTTCTGCTCGTCCTGGATGCCACGACCGGCCAGAACGGGGTCATGCAGGCCGAGGCGTTCCTCGAGCATGCGGGGGTCACCGGGCTCGTGATCACCAAGCTCGACGGCTCGGCCAAGGGCGGGTTCGTCCTCGCCGTGCAGGAGCGCACCGGCATCCCCGTCAAGCTCCTCGGACAGGGCGAGGGCATCGACGATCTCACCGGCTTCACGCCGCACGTGTTCGCGGCATCCCTCGTGGAATGAGTGTGCCGGTCGGTCCGTCGCGCTACCCAAACCCCGCCGAGGGTGGTTGCATAGAGGCATGGCGATCGAGCACGAGTACTTCGGACTGATCGAGACCGACAACGGCTCGATCAGCTGGAGCGACGTCGTCGAACTGGGCGACCAGAACGTCACCATCGACCTCAGCGCGCCGTTCGAGGCCGACGTCGAACCGGCGGCTCTCGACGCTGCCGCCATGCTCGTGCGGGCACTCGAGGGCATGGACATCGCGGCGCGCAACGCGATGGTGTCCGAGCTCGACAGCCGCACCAGCGAGGTGACCGAGTACATCCTGCAGCAGGAGGATCGCCTGGGCGACGAGCTCGAGGACTTCCTCGTCGACATCTCCGGCGACACCCCGATCGATGTCATCCGCTCGCTTCAGCTGGTGAGCCTCACCGTGCTGCTCGATGAATTCGACGGCGACGAGCCCTTCGCCGTGCTCGAGTACATCATCGACGCGGATGCCCCCGAAGAGGCGCTCCTGGTCAACTTCGGGTCGGACGGCACGATCCAGTCGATCGCCAGCGCCGACCGCTGACGGGTCGACCGGCAGACGCCGCACATCGTCGGGCGGACGTCCACCGGCGTCGGGGGGTCAGACCGCCTGTGCGAAGGTGAGGCCCTCGGTGGCGATGTCCTTGGCGAGGTGCGCGAGGTCGTCGGGGATGTCGCGGCCCTTGGCGAGCATCGACTGCGCCCACAGGCGTCCGGCGCGGTACGAGGAGCGAACGAGCGGCCCGGCGAGAACGCCGAGGAACCCGATGCGCTCGGCCTCCGCCTTGAACTCGACGAACTCGTCGGGCTTGACCCAGCGCGCCACGGGCAGATGCCGCGGCGAGGGCCGCAGGTACTGCGTGATCGTGATGATGTCCGTGCCCGCGTCGTGGAGGTCCTGGAGGGCCTGGACGACCTCCTCGGGCTCCTCGCCCATGCCGAGGATCAGGTTCGACTTGGTGATGAGCCCGGCATCCCGCGCCTGCGTCAGCACATCGAGCGAGCGCTCGTAGCGGAACGCCGGACGGATGCGCTTGAAGATGCGCGGCACCGTCTCCACGTTGTGCGCGAAGACCTCCGGGCGCGCGTCGAACACCTCCTGCAGCAGGGTCGGGTCACCGTTGAAGTCGGTGGCGAGCAGCTCGACGCCGGTGCCCGGGTTCTGCGCGTGGATCTGGCGGACCGTCTCGGCATTCAGCCAGGAGCCGCCGTCGGGGAGGTCGTCGCGGGCGACGCACGTGACCGTCGCGTAGCGCAGCTGCATCCGCGTGACGCTCTCCGCGACGCGCCTCGGCTCGTCGGTGTCGTAGTCCGCGGGCTTTCCGGTGTCGATCTGGCAGAAGTCGCAGCGCCGCGTGCACTGGGAGCCGCCGATGAGGAACGTGGCCTCCCGGTCTTCCCAGCACTCGTAGATGTTCGGGCAGCCCGCCTCCTGACAGACCGTGTGCAGGCCCTCGTCCTTCACGAGCGAGTGCAGGGCAGTGTACTCCGGGCCCATCTTCGCCTTGGTCTTGATCCACTCCGGCTTGCGCTCGATGGGGGTCTGCGCGTTGCGGACCTCCAGGCGCAGCAGCTTGCGTCCGTCCGGTGCTGCGGTGCTCACGCGGCCACCTCCGCGTACTCGCGCTGGAACACGTCGACGATCGTGCCGAGGACGTCGCGCGGCGCCACATCGCGCCCGACCACCTCACTCACCGTGGTGACGCCGGCATCGGTGATCCCGCAGGGGATGATGCCGCCGAAGGCGGCCAGGGAGTTGTCGCAGTTGACCGCGAACCCGTGCATCGTCACGCCCTTCTCGACGCGGACCCCGATGGCGGCGACCTTGTCTTCGGAGAGCGGGCGGCGCACCCACACGCCGCTGCGGCCTTCGACCTGGTAGCCGTCGACCCCGTGCACGCGCAGCGCCTCGATGAGCAGACGCTCGATGCGGCGCACGTGCGCGACGACGTCGATGGGCTCGTGGAGACGGACGATCGGGTAGCCGACCAGCTGGCCCGGACCGTGCCAGGTGATGCGCCCTCCCCGGTCGACGTCGATGACCGGCGTGCCGTCGGTGGGCCGGTCTTCCGGTTGGGTGCGCTTGCCGGCGGTGTACACGGCCTCGTGCTCGAGCACGATCATCGTGTCGGGGCGGGTGCCGGCGACCACGTCGGCGTGCACGCTGCGCTGCAGCGCCCAGCCGTCGAGGTACGGCACGTACTGCGGGCCGAGGCCCGCGTCCAGGATCTCGAGCACGCTGCTCCTTCGCTCGTGGCGTTTTGATGGATCGTGTCCAACAATACGACACAGACGCGCACGCGTCACGATGCACCGGGCCATAGGCTTGAGGCATGGGGAGCGAATCGCGAGCAGGCAGGCCTCGGGCATCATCGCGGGAGACCCTCGCGGAGGCGGCGTGCGAACTCTTCCTGGAGCGCGGATACGCCGCGACCTCCGTCGGTGACATCGCCGCGCGCGTCGGCGTGAGTCGCTCGAGCTTCTTCAACTACTTCGCGTCGAAGGCCGACATCCTCTGGTCAGGACTCGACGAGCGGATCGCCGCCGCGGCATCCACGCTGGACTCCGCGGCAGACGTGGCGCGCGTCCCCGCGGCACTCGCGGCCTCGTTCGCCGGTTTCGCGCCGGACAGCCTGGCACTGGCCATCGTCAACGCGGAGGCGATGGGCATCGCCGACGAACTCACCCGGGAGGCCTCGATGCGCCGGGCGAGGATCGCCGACGCGGTCGCCCGGCGCCTCGAGCGCGACGGCCTCGAGCGGATGCGCGCCCAGATCTGCGCGGCGGCGTATGCGGCCGCGGTGATGTCCGCGATCTGGGAGTGGGCGCACGGCGGCGCGGGCCGCACCCCGCTGCCGCCGACCCTGGAGCGCGCGCTGGCGATGGTGCCGGAGACCGTGTCGGATGCCCGGGTGTCGCAGCTGCGGGTCGTCGTGGCCGCCGAAGACCTCGACGGTGCCGTCGCCTTCTATCGCGACGCCCTCGGGCTCGTCGAGCAGGAGTCCTACGACGGCGACGGCGATGCGCGGGTCGTGATCCTCGGCGCGGGGAGGGCGACCCTCGAGCTCGCCAATCCCGCCCAGGTGCGCTTCATCGACCGTGTGGAGACCGACGGCGTGACCAGTCCGCACATCCGGCTCGCGTTCGAGGTGGACGACACCGCCGCCGACAGCGCCCGCCTGGTGGACGCCGGCGCGGAGCTGCTCGCGACCGCTCGGGAGACCCCGTGGCGATCGATGAACGCGCGGCTCGCCGGGCCCGCCGACGTCCAGCTGACGCTCTTCCAGGAGCTCGGCACGCGCCCCGCCGGCGAGGGTGCCGCACGCTGAGAGCGCACGCCACGACGACACGGCCGGGGGACGGCATCCGCTCCCGTAAACTTGGATGATCATGGCTACTTTCGGCACGCTCTCCGACAGGCTCACCGAGACCTTCCGCAATCTCCGCACCAAGGGCAAGCTCACGCCCGCCGACGTGGACGGCACCGTCCGCGAGATCCGGCGCGCGCTGCTCGACGCGGATGTCGCGCTGCCCGTCGTCAAGGAGTTCACCGCCAAGGTGCGCGAGCGCGCGCTCAGCGACGAGGTCAACAAGGCGCTGAACCCCGCCCAGCAGGTGGTGCAGATCGTCAACGAGGAGCTCATCGCGATCCTGGGCGGCCAGCAGCGCCGCCTGCAGTTCGCGAAGAACCCGCCGACGGTGATCATGCTCGCGGGCCTGCAGGGCTCGGGCAAGACGACCTTCGCCGGCAAGCTCGCCAAGATGCTCGAGTCGGACGGCCACACGCCGATGCTCGTCGCCGCCGACCTGCAGCGCCCCAACGCCGTGAACCAGCTCCAGGTGGTCGCCGAACGTGCCGGTGCCGCCATCTACGCCCCCGAGCCCGGCAACGGCGTCGGCGACCCCGTCAAGGTGGCGCGCGACGGCGTCGAAGCCGCGCGCCGGCAGCAGTACGACACCGTCATCATCGACACCGCCGGACGCCTCGGCGTCGACGCCGAGCTGATGAAGCAGGCCGCCGACATCCGCCGTGCCGTCGATCCCGACGAGGTCCTCTTCGTCATCGACGCGATGATCGGCCAGGACGCCGTCAACACGGCCAAGGCCTTCCAGGAGGGTGTGGACTTCACCGGCGTCGTGCTGTCCAAGCTCGACGGCGACGCACGCGGCGGCGCCGCGCTCTCGGTCGCCTCGATCACCGGCCGCCCCATCATCTTCGCCTCCACGGGTGAGAACCTCGACGACCTCGAGCCCTTCCACCCCGACCGGATGGCCTCGCGCATCCTCGACCTCGGTGACATCCTCACTCTCATCGAGCAGGCGCAGCAGGCCTTCGACGAGGCCGAGGCGCTCAAGGTCGCCGAGAAGCTCGCGACCGAGACCTTCACGCTCGAAGACTTCCTGGACCAGATGCAGCAGTTCAAGAAGATGGGGTCGATGAAGAAGATGCTGTCGATGCTGCCCGGAACGGGGCAGATGAAGCAGCAGATCGACAACTTCGACGAGCGCGAGATCGACCGCACCGAGGCGATCATCCGGTCCATGACCCCCTCCGAGCGACGCAACCCCAAGATCCTCAACGGGTCGCGCCGGCTGCGCATCGCGCGCGGCTGCGGCATGACGGTGACCGACGTCAACCAGCTCGTGCAGCGCTTCGACCAGGCCGCGAAAATGATGAAGACGGTCGCGCGCGGCGGCGTCCCGAACATTCCGGGAATGGGCCCGGTCGGCGGCAAGCCGGGCGCGTCGAGCAAGCGCGGCAAGCAGCAGAAGGCCAAGGGGTCCCGGTCGGGCAACCCGGCCAAGCGCGCCGCCGAGAACGCCGGCGCGGTCGCCGAGGCTCCGGCCGTTCAGGGGTCCGGCTTCGGGCTGGGCGGCGGCAAGCCGGGCGGTCAGCCGAGCGAGGCCGATCTCGCCGCCGTGCAGAAGCTCCTCGGCGGCCGCTGAGTCCTCTGGCGGCGGGCCGGCGACCGGACGTCAGAGGGCGAAGCCGGCCGCGTCGCAGGCCGCCTCGACGTCGCCGAGCAGCACCCTCTGACCGGTCGCGGTGGGATGCTCGTCGTCGCTCTGCACAAGGTCGCTGTGTCCTGCGAGGGGCTGACCGATGTCGATGTAGGTGCCGCCCACGCCCTGGACAGCCTGCTTGACCGCGGCCGAGCTGTACGCGATCTCGGCGGGTGCCGCGGACGGCTGGTTCCAGAGCGTGTTGATGCCCAGGATGCGCGCGTGCGGGAACTCGTGGTGCAATTCGTCCACCGTGGCCGTGGTCGCCGCGACGAGCGCCGACTCGCTCTGCGCATGATCGTTGTCGGATCCCTGGACGACCACGATGTCGGGATGCTCGTGGAGGGCGGCCGGGATGAGGCCCGCGAAGTCGGTGCCGCAATCGCCGACGGCGACGAATCCGCCCCCGTCGCAGCTGACGTTGTAGACCGTCTCGTCCCGGTCGTCGGCCAGCAGCGTCGGCCAGTCCTGGCCGGACTGCAGGCCGTGCCCGTTCATGATCGAGTCGCCCAGCGCGGCGATGACCTGGCGTCCGGGGGGAGCGACGTGGCCCCGGTTCGCGCTGGGCGAGGCGGTCCTCGGAGCCGTGGTCCGCGACTCCGCGGCCGCCATCGTCGAGCATCCTGCCAGTGCCAGCGCGAGTCCCGTGACGGTCACGGCGACGGCGGGCAGCAGACGGGGGAGGGGGCGCATCCGTTCCACCGTACGCAGGAGGCGCCACCGCCGCCGCACGGGGCGTGGCGCCCTCTGCGAATGCATACGCGATGTTCAGCGGACGGTGAGACGGATGCAGAGAGAACCGATCAGATGGGCACGCCGGCGGCGTCGCACGCCTTCTTGACCTCCTCCATCAGCACCTGCTGGCCCGCGGCGTTCGGATGTTCACTGTCGCTCTGGAGCAGCTCAGGGTGTCCCTGCAGCGGCTGGCCGATGTCGATGTAGGTGCCGCCGACCGCCTTCACCGCGTTCTCGACGGCGGCCGAGCTGTAGGCGATCTCGGCCGGCGCGGGCGTCGGCTGGTTCCACAGCGTGTTGATGCCCACGATCTGCGCGTGCGGCAGGACGCGGTGCAGCTCGGCGACCATCGCGTTGGTCGCCGACGTCAGCGCGGCCTCGGTCTGCTTCTGGTCGTTGTCGGAACCCTGCACCAGCACGATGTCGGGATGCTGCGTCACACCGTCGGGGATCAGCCCGGCGAAGCTCGTGCCGCACGATCCCACCGCCACGAATCCGCCGCCGTCGCATCCGAGGTTGTACACCGTGTCATCCCGGTCGGCCGCGAGCAGACTCGGCCAGTCCTGGCTGTTCTCCAGGCCGTAGCCGTTCATGATCGAGTCGCCGATGCCGACCACGACGGGTTTGCCGGGGGCGTCGAAGTCCGTCGACGAGGGCGACGCGGCGGGGGTACCGCCCGCCGAGGATGAAGCCGGGGACGCCTGGCTCGGCGCCGATGCGGTGGGCGAGCTCGCGCCCGGCGATCCCGTCGTGCACCCGGCCAGCGCGGCGATCGCGGCGGCGATGACGAGGGGGACGAGCGTGCGCCGAACCAGCATGAGGTCACGTTAGGAGGCCCGCAGGGTCCGCGGCACGTCGCCCCGGCTGACCGGGCGCATCCACAAGGGATGCTCAGCGACCGTCGAGCCGGGCCAGGTGCTCGTGCAGCGTCGGTCCGTCGCGGAACTCGCCGATCAGGTGCCGCACGACCTGGCGGAGGTCGCCCGCGTACTCGTCGGCCACGCGCAACTGACGCTCCGAGCTCGATCCCTCGGTGAGGATGGTGTGCAGGCCGCTGAGCTCGCGGGAGCAGCCGAGGTCGTTCGCGACCGGTTCGAGCCGCTCGACGGTCTCGGCGATGTGCGCCCGGACCGCGCGCTGCGAGCCGGCGGAGTCGCCGATGACCTCGGCATCGAGGCCGTACCGGGCCGCCCGCCACTTGTTCTCCCGCACGAACCACGGCTGCAGCGTGGGAAGGGAGCGACCGGCATCCAGCTCCCGCGAGAAGTGCTCCACGAGCACCTGCACGAGAGCAGCGACGGCGGCCAGTTCCGGGAGGGTCGACATCCCGTCGCAGGCGCGCACCTCGATCGTTCCCCACCGCGGGGCGGGGCGGATGTCCCAGCGCACCTCCGTGGCGTCGGCGATCACGCCGGTGGCGGTCATGTCGTCGAGGTAGCCCTCGAACGCGGGCCAGTCCGTGAGCGGCCACGGCAGCCCGGCTGTCGGCAGCTGCTGGAAGACGAGCGCCCGATTGGAGGCGTATCCGGTGCGCTCGCCCGCCCAGAACGGACTCGACGCGGACAGCGCCTGCAGGTGCGGCAGGTACACGCTCAGCGCCCCGACGATCGGCATCACCTTCGAGACGTCCTCGACGCCGACGTGGATGTGGATGCCCCAGATCATCATGTTGCGGCCCCACCACTGGGTGCGATCGATCAGGGTGTGGTACCGCGTCTTGTCGGTGACCTCCTGGTCGTACCACTGCGCGAACGGGTGACTGCCGGCGCACAGCAGCTCGATGCCGCGCGGATCGGTCACGCGGCGCACGGCGGCGATCGCGTCGGCGATGTCGTGCACGGCGTCGGCCACCGACGCCCCGACCCCGCTCGTGACCTCGACGGTGTTGGTGAGCAGCTCGCCGGTCACCGTGTAGCGGGCGGGAGCGGCATCCGCCATCGCCGCGAGCACCTCGGGGGCGCGCGGGACCAGGTCGCCGGTGGCGCCGTCGGCCAGCATCAGCTCCCACTCCAGGCCCACGGTGGAGCGGGCGGAGGTCGCGAAAGGTTCCGTCATGAGGGTCTCCTCGATTCCGGACTGCGCGGGCTTGCGTTGTCGGCTCATCATGGCATGGTGTGCGTCCCTCGTCGGTGAGCGCGTCAGGGGGCGACACATCCGCGCCGCGGATGCCGACTCCGCGCGCGCCGCGTGACGTGTCGGTTCGCGGCATCCCGCATGATCTGGCAGAATTGATGGTCGGACCGGTGCCCGACCCTCTATCCGGCATCGTCCGCCCCTTCGAGCTTCCGCCGGGTGTGCACCCCACGCTCCAGGCGATGTTCCTCCTTTTCACACACATTCAGGAGAATCGTGGCTGTCAAGATCCGTCTCAAGCGTCTCGGCAAGATCCGTGCACCGTACTACCGCATCGTCGTGGCCGACTCGCGCACCAAGCGCGACGGCCGTGTCATCGAGGAGATCGGCAAGTACCACCCGACCGAGAACCCGTCGTTCATCGAGGTCGACTCGGACCGCGCCCAGTACTGGCTCTCCGTCGGCGCGCAGCCGACCGAGCAGGTGCTCGCCATCCTCAAGCTGACCGGCGACTGGGGCAAGTTCAAGGGCGACGCCAACGCCGTCTCGACCGTTCAGGTCGCCGAGGGCAAGGCCGAGTTCCAGGCCGACGCCGCCAAGAAGTCGGTCGTCAAGCCCAAGGCCGAGAAGAAGGCCGAGGAGCCCGCCGCCGAGGCTCCCGAGGCCGCCGAGGCCGACGCTTCGGCAGACGCCGAGTAATCGCCGTGCTGGCTGCCGCGCTCGAGCACGTCGTCAAGGGGATCGTCGATCACCCGGACGACGTCCGCATCGACTCGTCCACGTCGTCCCGCGGGGACGTGCTGGAAGTGCACGTCCACCCCGACGACCGCGGACGCGTCATCGGGCGCGGCGGCCGCACAGCGAAGGCCCTGCGCACCCTCATCGGTGCGCTGGCCGAAGGCCGCCGGGTCCGCGTCGACGTCGCGGACGACTGATGGCCGAAGTCAAAGTCCCTCGCCGTGATGCACAGCCGCCGAGGGCGCAGCTTCGCGTGGGGCGCCTGGTCAAGGCGCACGGCCTCAAGGGCGCGCTGAAGCTCGAGCTCTACACCGACGACCCGGACGGGCGCTTCGTCCCGGGCGCCTCGTTCACGCTTCAGGTGCCGGAGTCGTCCCCGTGGCACAGCCAGACGATCACGGTTCGCGAGTTCCGGTGGATGAACTCCCACCCGGTCGTGTTCTTCGAGGGCGTCGACGACCGCACCGCTGCCGAGTCGCTCGTCAAGGCGATCCTGTGGGTGGATGAGGACGCCGCGGCATCCGAACCCGAAGACGACGCGTGGTACGACCACCAGCTCACCGGCCTCGACGTCGTGCGCGACGGTGCCGTCGTCGGCACGGTCACCCGCGTCGACCACCTGCCCGCGCAGGACCTGCTGATCGTGCGCAGCGGCGACCGCGACGTGCTGGTGCCGTTCGTCAAAGCGATCGTGCCCGAGGTCGACATCGCGGCCGGCCGCATCATCGTGACGCCGCCTGCCGGGCTCTTCGAAGACCTTCCGGCCGACGACTCCGAAGCTCCCGAAGAGGTCTCCGCCGAGGGCGACGATCCCTCCGAGGACTGACGTGCGCATCGACGTCCTGACGATCTTCCCGTCCTTCTTCGACGTCCTCGAGGTGTCGCTGCTCGGAAAGGCGCGCTCCGCGGGACTCCTCGACGTCCGCGTCCACGATCTGCGCGAGTGGACGCACGATCGTCACCGCACCGTCGACGACACCCCGTACGGCGGCGGTGCCGGCATGGTCATGAAGCCCGAGCCGTGGGGAGAGGCGCTGGATGCCGTCACCCAAGATTCCGAGCGCCCCGTGATCGTGTTCCCGTCGCCCGCAGGGGAGGTGTTCTCCCAGCGCACCGCCCGCGACCTCGTCGAGACGGACCACCTCGTGTTCGGCTGCGGCCGCTACGAGGGGATCGACGAGCGCGTGTTCGCCTACGCGGCCACCCTCGGGGAAGTCCGCCTCATGAGCCTCGGCGACTACGTCCTCAACGGGGGAGAAGTGGCGGCCATGGCGATGATCGAAGCGGTCGGCCGCCTCGTGCCGGGCGTGGTCGGCAATCCCGAGAGCCTCGTCGAGGAATCCCACGAAGACGGCCTGCTGGAGTACCCCTCGTACACGAAGCCGTCGTCGTGGCGCGGGTACGACGTCCCTCCGATCCTGCTCAGCGGAAACCACGGGGCAATCGCCGCGTGGCGTCGCGAGCAGCAGGTGCAGCGCACGATCGAACGGCGCCCCGACCTGCTGCCCGGGAACGACTGAGCGCACCCGGGGTGCGTCAGTCGACGCCCAGGAACGACCGGTCCGTCAGGACGATGGGGCCGTCGGCGGTGACGGCCACGGTGTGCTCGGAGTGCGCTCCGCGCGAGCCGTCGACGCTGCGCAGGGTCCAGCCGTCGGGGTCGGTCACGAGACGGTCGGTCGTCGCGAGCAGCCAGGGCTCGAGCGCCACGACCAGTCCCGCCCGCAGGGGGTACCCGCGGCCCGCCTTGCCGTCGTTGGGGACGTGCGGATCGCCGTGCATGATGCGTCCGACGCCGTGGCCGCCGAAGTCGGTGTTGATCGAGTAGCCCGCGCCGTGCGAGACGTCCGCGATCGCCGCCGAGATGTCGCCGATGCGGTTGCCGACCGTCGCGGCGGCGATGGCGGCATCCAGAGCGCGCTCGGTGGTCTCGATCAGCCTCAGGTCTTCGTCGCGCGGGGTGCCGACCACGAAGGACACCGCCGAGTCGGCGACCCAGCCGTCGACGGAGACGGCGAAGTCCAGCGACACGAGGTCGCCGTCGCGCAGGTCGTAGTCGAAGGGCAGGCCGTGCAGCACGGCGTCGTTGACGGACGTGCAGATCACCTTGCCGAAGGGGCTCGCCCCGAACGACGGGTGGTAGTCGATGTAGCAGGACTCGGCACCGGCTCGCCGGATGAGGTCGTGGGCGCGCTGATCGATGGCGAGGAGGTTCGTGCCCACCCTCGTCTCGTCCCGCAGGGTCGCGAGTGTCTCCGCCACGAAACGCCCGGCGGGGCGCATGGCTTCGATCTCGGCAGGGGTGCGCAGCTCGATCATCGGTTTCCTCTCGGCGAGTCGTCTCATTCTCTCGCTGTTCCTATCCTCGCCGATCCGGGTGCGCGCGTCTGTGAGGATGCCGCGGGCTCCCGGCGGTCCGGTCCGCCGGACCCGGACCGCGCGTACCATCAGAGGCATGTGGCTGCGACGTGCGTTCTACGGCTGGCTGTTCCCGGCCGCGTTCATCCTGCCGCTCTGGCTGTTCATCGGATGGGGCGTGTTCAGCGCCGGCGGGTGGGCCTTTCTCTGGGTCGTGCTGATCGCCATCCCCTCGGTGTTCATCGGGCAGCTGATCCTCACCCTCATGGTGCGCGCCCGACCTTCGGCGCGCTCGGCCCGCGCGGTCTCGTGGTGGGACGTGCTCGGCTTCACGGTCTGGCACTGCCTGACGATCTCCCTCGCGTTCTTCGCGGCATCGTGGTGGCTGCCCGTGATGATCCTGACGGTCTGCGTGGGCCTCGGGATGTTCTGGCTCGAGATCTGGCAGCTGATGCGCGAAGCGGTGCGGATCATGCCCGGTTCCAGCGCCGGAGGCGCGGCTTCGACCGGCCGGCGCGGCGACGTGTTCGTCATCACCGAGACGGACTCCTCCCAGCGTTGAGCCCGTTTTGGCCGGCACCGGCATCCGTGGCAGAATAGGAGTTCGTGCCCTGATGTGCTCTGCCTCAGGGGAGCTGCCATCGACCTCGGTCTGAAACATGGCAACGGGGCGCTCCTTTCTTGACATCCCTTGACGTGGTCGACCTGTTGCGGCCGCAGGAAGAGAAGATCATGCAGATCCTCGACGCCGTCGACGCAGCATCGCTGCGTTCCGACATCCCCGCTTTCGGCCCCGGCGACACCGTCAAGGTGCACGTCAACATCACCGAAGGCAACCGCTCCCGCATCCAGGTCTTCCAGGGCGTCGTCATCGGCCGCTCCGGCGACGGTGTGCGCGAGACCTTCACCGTCCGCAAGGTCAGCTTCCAGGTGGGCGTCGAGCGCACCTTCCCGGTGCACAGCCCGGTGATCGACCACATCGAGGTCGTCACCCGCGGTGATGTGCGTCGCGCGAAGCTGTACTACCTGCGCAACCTGCGCGGCAAGAAGGCGAAGATCAAGGAGAAGCGCGACAACTGACGCGCTCTCACTTCGACGCCCCGTGGCACTCTGCCCGGGGCGTCGTTGTGTCTGCACACATCCGAAGTGTGCGACGCTGGACTGTGCGCGCGGGGACGCACATGCGGGAGGAGACCGATGACCACGGAGCACGCCGAGACGCAGGCGTCTGCGGACGGAGAGAAGCGCAAGGGGCGCGGCGGGTTGCTGTTCCTCCGCGACGTCGCGGTGATCATCGTCATCGCGATCGTCGCCTCGTTCCTCCTCAAGACGTTCATCGTCCGCTCCTTCTACATCCCCTCGGCTTCGATGGAGGACACCCTCCAGATCGACGACCGGATCCTGGTCGACGAGATCACCCCGCGGTTCACCGGGTATCACCGAGGCGACGTCATCGTCTTCAGCGATCCCGGCGGGTGGCTTCCCGCGCAGCCGGCCGAGGCCGAGAAGCCCTGGCTGGCACGGACCGTCGACACGGTGCTGACGTTCGTCGGCCTGTCCACGGCCGACAGCGACGACCATCTCGTCAAGCGCATCATCGGGCTTCCCGGCGATCATGTGAAGTGTTGCAACGCTCTCGGCCAGATCACCGTGAACGGGACCCCGCTCGACGAGTCCGCCTATGTCAAGCTGCAGCCCGGCGAGACGACCCCGCAGCCGGTTCCTTTCGACGTCGTCGTGCCGAAGGACTCGCTCTGGGTGCTCGGCGACAACCGCGACGAGTCGAGGGACTCGCGTTACAACCAGAACGATCCCGGCAAGGGCTACGTGCCCATGACCGACGTCGTCGGCCGGGCGTTCCTGATCACGTGGCCCTTCAACCGGTTCGGCCTGATCAGCTCGCACCCGACCGTGTTCGCCGGTGTGCCCGAACCGAGCGGGTCGACGCCGACCACGACAACGACGCCGAGTCCATGACCGTCGTCGAGCCACGGCTCACACTCGAGCGGCGGCTGCTGCGCGAGCGGCCGATCCTCGTCGCGTGCGACGAGGTGGGGCGGGGAGCACTGGCCGGACCCGTCGCGGTCGGGGCGGTGGCGGTGGATGCGGCACGTGCCCGGAAGCGGGTTCCGGCCGGACTGCGGGATTCGAAGCTCGTCCCCGAGGCCCGACGGCCCGAGGTGGCGGCGCGAGCTGCCGACTGGGTGTGCGCCTCCGGCGTCGGGTGGGCGACATCCGAGGAGATCGATCGGATCGGCATCATCCGCGCCCTCGGCCTCGCCGCTCATCGGGCGATCGCCCAGCTGTCGGCAGCGGGATGCGACCTGAGCGACGCCCTGGTGCTGCTGGACGGCAACCACGACTACATCACTCCCGTTCAAGCGACGCCGTGGCCCGTCCGCCCGATCATCAAGGGCGATCGGGATTGCGCGAGCGCGAGTGCCGCATCGGTCATCGCCAAGGTGGCGCGAGATGATCTCATGCGCGGCCTCGACGGCGAGTTCCCGGTCTACGGCTGGTCGCGCAACAAGGGATATGCGAGCCTCGACCATCGTGCCGCGATCCGCGAGCACGGGCTCAGCCGTCACCACCGCTCATCGTGGGCCATCGCGGACGCGCCGACACTGTTCTGACGGCCGCACCGTAGGATGGAAGGACCATGGATGACGACTCCTTCGACGACTACGACCGAGACCTGGAGCTGGCGCTGTTCCGCGAGTACCGGGACGTTGTGTCTCAGTTCGGGTACGTGATCGAGACCGAGCGTCGCTTCTATCTCGCCAACGAGGTCAACGTGGTGCGCCGGGACACCGAGCACGACTTCTACTTCGAGATCACGATGAACGATGTCTGGGTGTGGGACATCTATCGTGCCGACCGCTTCGTGAAGTCCGTGCGCGTGCTCACGTTCAAGGACGTCAACGTCGAAGAGCTCTCCCGCCACGACCTGCACCTTCCGGAAGAGCTCTCGCTCGACAACTGATCTCCGCGGCGTCTCTTGCCGGTCGCGGATTCACGCGGATGCGGGCTGTCCACAGGGCGGTGTCGGCGCCTCTCCGGGACGGATGCTCCACAGGTGGGTCCTCCCGCGCAGCGATCGGGTGGCGTGCGCTGAGAACCTGCCTGCATGGCAGCGAAAGACGACCTGGGCAGAGCGGGCGAGGCCCGCGCAGCAGACCATCTCACCGGGAACGGCTATCGCGTCGTCGATCGCAACTGGCGGTGCTCGGAGGGCGAGCTGGATCTCGTGGTCGTGCGCGACCGCGAACTCGTCGCGGTCGAGGTCAAGACCCGGCGCGGCGACGGCTTCGGCGATCCGCTCGAGGCCGTCGACGAGCGCAAGCGGCATCGCCTCTGGAGACTCGCGCAGCGATGGCGGCGGGAACATCCTGACGCGGCCGCGGACCGGCGACTGCGTGTGGACGTGATCGGCATCACGGGTCCCGACCCGCACTGCGGGCGCCTGGTGCACGTCGAGGACATCCGGTGAGCGTGGCCCGCACGTGGGCGGTTGCCCTCGTCGGCCTCGAAGGAACCCTCGTCGAGGTCGAAGCCGACCTCAGCAAACAGCTTCCGGACTTCCGGATCATCGGACTGGCGGACAAGGCCCTGGGGGAAGCGGTCCAGCGCGTGCACAACGCCTGCGAGAACACCGGCGTGCCGCTGTCGAAGCGTCGGCTGACCGTCAACCTGTCGCCCGCGAGCCTGCCCAAACAGGGATCCGGGTTCGACCTCGCCGTCGCCGTCGCCGCCCTCGCCGCCGAGGGCGGCATGAACACCGATTCCGTGGCCGAGACCGTCCACATCGGCGAGCTCGGACTCGACGGCCGGCTGCGCCCGGTCACCGGGGTGCTGCCGGCCGTCGTCGCTGCGCATCGGGCCGGGCGCGCCCGTGTCGTGGTGCCGCACGCCAATCGGGCGGAGGCGCAACTGGTCACCGGGATGGAGGTACACGGCGCGGTCAGTCTGGCGGAAGTCCTTCGTCTCCACGGCGCCGAGGTCGAGGTTCCGGACATCGATCCGGTGGCGACGGCCGCAGCCGACGAGTTCATCCCGTCCCACCTGGATCTGTCCGACGTGATCGGCCAGCGTGAGGCGGTCGACGCGCTCGTCGCCGCGGCCGCAGGCGGCCACCACCTGCTGATGAGCGGGCCGCCGGGCGCGGGCAAGACCATGATCGCCGAGCGGCTGCCCGGCATCCTCCCGGACCTCGACGACGACGCCGCGTTGCGCGTCGCGTCCGTCCGCTCGCTCTCGGGGTCGGTGGTCACCACCCTCACCCGGACGCCGCCTTTCGAGGCACCGCACCACAGCGCCAGCGTCGCGGCCCTGGTCGGCGGCGGGTCCCGCCACGCCCGCCCCGGCGCGATCGCGCGGGCGAGCGACGGCGTGCTGTTCCTCGACGAGGCGACCGAGTTCGCGACCAGCACGCTCGATGCGCTCCGGCAACCGCTCGAGAGCGGCCGCATCGCGATCCATCGCGCGGGATTCACCGCCGCGTACCCCGCACGGTTCCAGCTCGTCCTCGCCTCCAATCCCTGCCCGTGCGGCAACTACGGCGTGCGGGGAGCGACCTGCGTGTGCCCGCCGATCGCCATCCGGCGCTACCTCGGCCGGCTGAGCGGGCCGCTGCTGGATCGCATCGACATGGAGCTCTCGGTCCGGCGCGTGTCCGTGACGAGGTCCACGTCGGATGCGCCGTCCGTCACGACGGCGTCGGCGCGGGACCAGGTCGGGGAGGCGCGTGCGCGTGCACTCCATCGGCTCCGCGACACGCCCTGGCGGCTGAACTCCGAGGCAGGCGGGGAGTGGCTGCGTGAAGGGCCGGTTGCGCCGTCCGCGCTCGTGAGTCGCCCGCTCACGAGCGCCCTGCACCGAGGCACCCTGACGATGCGCGGCTATGACCGCATCCTCCGCGTGGCGTGGTCGCTGGCCGACCTCGCCGGCCGCGATCGGCTCTCCGGGGACGATGTCGGGCGTGCGCTGTATCTCAAACGAGGATTCGCGCAATGACCGCCCCGTTCGCCGATGAGCGCAGCCTGATGTCCGCGATCGCGGCGCTCGGGCGGGATGTCGGAGCTCCCCACCGCGCCCGCGACGATCTCGCTCGCGTCGTCTGGGCCGGACTGGTCGAGCCGGGCGATGGGATCGCCGGGATGCTGATCGACACGCTCGGTGCGCAGGAGGCGCTTCGGGTCGCTCAGTGCGCGCGCCCGGGCGCTGCGCCACCGCCGGCGATCGACCTGTCGCCACGAGACTGGGCGGACGCCCTGGCGCGCTGGCGGCCGCGGCTGGCGTCGGCGTCGGATCCGGGGAACGCGCTGCGCGTCGCGGCGGCGCGGAGCATCCGGCTGGTCATGCCCGGCGACGCCGACTGGCCGGCGCCCCTCGACGACCTCGGCCACCACCGTCCCGTGTGCCTGTGGGTGCGGGGCGACTCGCGGCGACTCGGAGGCGACGGGAATCCGGCCGTCGCGATCGTCGGCGCTCGCGCGGCGACCGGGTACGGAGAGCACGTCGCGGGGGAGCTCGCCGCGGACCTGGCCGGGCGCGGTCTGACCGTCGTATCCGGCGGAGCCTACGGAATCGACGGGACGGCCCACCGGGCCGCGCTCGCGGTCGGAGGAACGACGATCGCCGTCATGGCGGGCGGGGTCGACCGGGCCTACCCGGCCGGGCACACGGCTCTGTTCGATGAGATCGCCGCCACGGGAGTGGTGATCAGCGAGGTCCCCTGCGGCGGATCACCGACAAAGTGGCGGTTCCTGAGTCGCAATCGCCTGATCGCCGCGCTGACCGGGGCGACGGTCGTCGTCGAGGCAGGGGTCCGCAGCGGGTCCCTGAACACCGCGAACCACGCGGCGACCCTCGGACGCCCGATCGGCGCGGTGCCCGGGCCGATCACCAGCCCCTCGTCGGCCGGCTGCCACCGCCTGCTGCGCGAGTACGATGCGCGATGCATCACCGATGCGCGGGACATCGTGGAGCTGTTGGACCCCGGAACGCTTTTCGACATGGGCGACGGGGCGAGTGCGGATTCCGCCGGTGTCCGGCCGCGCACGGACGACTTGATGCGCGTTCGCGACGCACTCAGTACGCGATCGCGGCGCGATGTCGACGACGTCGCCCGACGGTCGGGCATGTCGCTCGCGGAGGTGGAGACGAGACTGGGCCTGCTGCTCATCGCGGGGGAGGTCGACCGCGGTCCGGACGGGTGGCTGCTGGGGGCGACGGGCACGGGGTGACCGGCGTGGCGGCGCGCCGGGGGAGGGCGTCCGCGGCCTGCGGCATCCTGGAAGCATGCGGATCGGAGAGGCCTCGGACGGATACGCGGCGTACCTCTCCGCGGTGCGGCGACTGTCGCCGGCGACGGTGCGGGCCTACCGCAGCGATCTCGCGGATCTGGAGGCATGCGCCGGCGACGTCGAACTGGGCGATGTCACCCTCGAGACGCTTCGCGACTGGCTGTGGCAGGACCTGCAGCGCGGCATATCGCGTGCAACCGCCGCGCGGCGGACGGCGGCGGTCCGCGGGTTCTTCGGATGGGCGGCCGACACCGGGCTGACCACGAGCGATCCGAGCCTGCGATTGGTCGCGCCCAAACGAGGGCGCACTCTCCCGACCGTCGCCAGTGCCGATGCCGTCGCCGGCATGCTCGAGGACCTCGCGGGGCGCGCCGCCGACGGCGATCCGCTTCTGCTGCGCGACCTCGCGATCCTCGAGCTGCTCTATGCGGCGGCATTGCGCGTCTCGGAGCTGTGCGGCCTGGACGTCGAGGACATCGATCGCGAGCGACGAACGCTCCGCGTGACCGGAAAGGGCGCGAAAGAACGGGTCGTGCCGTTCGGCGGCGCCGCCGCGCGCGCTCTGGATGCCTACCTCGTCCGCGCGCGGCCTGCCCTGGACAACGGCACGACATCGGGCAGGGCCGTCTTCCTCGGTCCTCGCGGCGGCCGGCTCGGACCCCGGACGGTCTACGCGGTCGTGAGCCGGGAGCTGTCCGCGGTGGTCTCGGCGGAGACTGTCGGGCCGCACGCACTGCGCCACTCGGCGGCGACGCACCTCCTCGAAGGCGGCGCCGACCTGCGCGCCGTGCAGGAGATGCTCGGGCACGCGAGTCTCGGCACGACCCAGATCTACACGCATGTCTCGGGCGACCGCCTGCTCGCCGCGTATCGCCTGGCGCACCCGCGCGCGTGACGAGCGCGGCCCTCACGCGCAGCAGGGGAGCAGGATCGCGTGGGGGATGCCGCCCAGAAGCAGCATCGGATTGATGTACTCCCCGTTTCGACGCGCGCCGAGGTGCACCGTGTCGGGGTCCGCATGTCCGCCGACCGCCACCGTGCCCACCCGCTCGCCGCCCCGGACGACATCGCCTGCGGCGGCGTCCGAGGCGACGGGCTCGAGTGTCGAGACGATTCCGTCGCCGTGATCGATCGTGAGCACCGGTCGCCCGGCGACGCGCCCGGAGAAGGCGACGATCCCGGCGGCGGGCGCTGCGACGCCGGAGCCGATCGGGGCGGCGATGTCGATGCCGCGGTGGCCCGGACCGTACCGTGTCGCCGGCGCGGCGTAGGCGACGATGACGCGGTGCGAGGCCGTCGGCCACACCCACACGGCGCGCTCGGACGCGTCGGACGCAGCCGTTGCCGCGCCACCGGTGGCGGGCTCCGCGGCAGCGGCGGGGGACAGGAGCAGGAGGAGCACTGCAGCCCCGAGACGAAGCGGTCGCCGGCGCGGCTTCAGGAGGTCCATCTCTCGAGCATCTGCGCCCGGATCGCGCGCTGCTCGGCGTGTCCGCAGGGCTGGGGAAAGACGGCCGCGGACGCCTCCGATCGCGCACCTGTGGACAGACCGTCAACTGGTACACTGAAAAGGCATCTCGCGTGTCGGGATGACTCCGCGTGCCCGTGGCCTGCCGCTCCTGAGCGGCGCTGCAGGCGGCATCCACTCCCACCGGTCCCGCTTTCCGAAGCGGGCGGGAGCATGTCGGGCACCAGGCTCGTCGCACACCAGTGCGACGAAATCAACCGCAACGGGCGCCCAGCGCCCCAGAACAGGAGCACGACCATGGCCGTCGTCACCATCCGCCAGCTGCTCGACAGCGGCGTCCACTTCGGACACCAGACCCGCCGGTGGAACCCGAAAGTCAAGCGCTTCATCCTCACCGAGCGCTCCGGCATCCACATCATCGACCTGCAGCAGTCGCTCGCGTACATCGACAAGGCGTACGAGTTCGTCAAGGAGACCGTCGCCCACGGCGGCACCGTCCTCTTCGTCGGCACCAAGAAGCAGGCGCAGGAAGTCCTCGCCGAGCAGGCCACGCGCGTCGGCCAGCCGTACGTGAACCAGCGCTGGCTCGGTGGCCTCCTCACCAACTTCAGCACCGTCAGCAAGCGTCTGGCCCGCATGAAGGAGCTCGAGGAGCTCGACTACGAGAACCCGGCTGCGAGCGGCTTCACCAAGAAGGAGCTCCTCCTCAAGAAGCGCGAGCTCGACAAGCTGCACAAGTCGCTGGGCGGTATCCGCAACCTCCAGAAGACCCCGTCGGCCCTGTGGGTCGTCGACGCGAAGCGCGAGCACCTCGCCATCGACGAGGCCAAGAAGCTCGGCATCCCCGTGATCGGCATCCTCGACACGAACGCCGACCCGGACGACTTCCAGTACCCGATCCCCGGCAACGACGACGCGATCCGCTCGGTGTCGCTGCTGACGCGCATCATCGCCGACGCAGCGGCCGAGGGTCTGCAGCAGAAGCACAACCCGGAGGCCGGCGAGGCAGAGCCCCTGGCCGAGTGGGAGCGCGAGCTGCTCGAGCAGGGTGCCGCCGAGGCTCAGGCCGACGCGACCGAGCTCGCCACCGAGGCCGTCGTCGCCGAGGCCGCTGCCGAGGAGCTGGCCGCTGAGGCCGTCGTCGCCGAGGCCGCTGCCGAGGAGCTGGCCGCTGAGGCCGTCGTCGCCGAGGCCGCCGCCGAGGAGCTCACCGCCGAGGCCGAGGCCGACCAGGCCTGAGGCATTGAACGTCGTCGCGGCGGGGTCGTCTGAGGACGGTCCCGCCGCGGCATCCATGAGAACTTCCACAAACAGCAAGGAGCCACGACCCATGGCAAACTTCACGATCGCCGACATCAAGACGCTGCGCGAGCAGCTGGGCACCGGCATGGTCGACACCAAGAAGGCGCTCGAGGAAGCCGACGGCGACCTCGAGAAGGCCGTTGAGATCCTGCGCCTGAAGGGCGCGAAGGGCAACGCCAAGCGCGCCGACCGTTCCACGAGCGAGGGCCTCGTCGCCGCTCGCGAGGGCGACGGCCGCGTGACGCTCATCGAGCTCAACACCGAGACCGACTTCGTCGCCAAGAACGAGCGCTTCATCGCGCTGGCCGACAAGGTCGCCGACGCCGCTGCCGCGGTCGGCGCGGACTCCGCCGAGGCCGCCCTCGCCGCTCCGGCCGGTGACCAGACCGTCGCCGAGCTCATCTCGGACGAGGCCGCGATCATCGGCGAGAAGGTCGAACTGCGCCGCGTGCGCACGGTGACCGGTGAGAACTTCCAGGTCTACCTGCACAAGACCAGCAAGGACCTTCCCCCGCAGGTCGGCGTCGTCGTCGCCTACACGGGTGACGACGCCGAGACGGCTCGCAGCATCGCGCAGCACATCTCCTTCGCGAACCCCAGCTACCTCTCCCGCGACGAGGTCCCCGAGGCCGACGTCGAGAAGGAGCGCGAGATCGTCACCGAGATCTCCCGCAACGAGGGCAAGCCGGAGGCTGCTCTTCCGAAGATCGTCGAGGGTCGCGTGAACGCGTTCTTCAAGCAGGTCGCCCTGCTCGACCAGGACTACGCGAAGGACAACAAGCTGTCCGTCGCGCAGGTGGCGAAGGACGCCGGCATCACGGTGACCGGCTTCGCCCGCTTCAAGGTCGGCGCGTAAGCATCACGAGGGGCCCGCATCGTTTCGATGCGGGCCCTTCGCATGCCCGGTTCGATATCGATAGGTTTGCTTAGGCTCTGGGCGCGGCCCGGCAAGGAGGAACAGTGATCAGTGAGGCAACCGGACGCCGACGCGTCCTGCTCAAGCTCTCGGGAGAGGCGTTCGGCGGCGGCACGCTCGGCGTGAACCCCGACGTCGTCAGCCAGATCGCCCGGGAGATCGCCGCGGCGGTGGATCGCGTCGAGGTGGCCGTGGTCGTCGGCGGCGGCAACTTCTTCCGTGGCGCGGAACTCAGCCAGCGCGGGATGGATCGCGGCCGCGCGGACTACATGGGGATGCTCGGCACCGTCATGAACGCGCTCGCCCTGCAGGACTTCCTCGAGCAGGCCGGCGCGGCCACCCGGGTGCAGTCGGCCATCTCCATGACCCAGGTCGCCGAGCCGTACATCCCGCTGCGCGCGGAGCGCCACATGGAGAAGGGCCGCGTCGTGATCTTCGGCGCCGGCGCCGGCCTCCCGTACTTCTCGACCGACACGGTCGCCGCTCAGCGCGCACTCGAGATCGGCGCCGACGAGGTGCTCGTCGCCAAGAACGGCGTGGACGGCGTCTACACGGCCGATCCCAAGAAGGATGCCTCGGCGACGAGGATCGACCGCATCACCTACCTGGACGCCCTCCAGCGCGGCCTGAAGGTGGTCGACTCGACGGCGTTCAGCCTCTGCATGGACAACCGGATGAGCATGCGCGTGTTCGGCATGGAGCCCGCGGGCAACGTCACCCGCGCGCTCCTGGGCGACGAGATCGGCACCCTCGTCACGGCGTGACGGGCGTCCGCGTCCGAAGTCGGATGCCGCCTGCCAGCTAGAATGACACTCACGTTCCAGAAGAAGGAGAAACCGTGATCGCGGAAGTCTTGGCCGATGCCGGAGCACGCATGGACCGCGCCGTCGAGGCGGCGAAGGAGGACTTCGCGACTGTTCGCACGGGCCGTGCCAACCCTCAGATGTTCCAGAAGATCCTGGTCGACTACTACGGCACCCCGACGCCCCTGGCGCAGCTCGCCTCGCTGAACAACCCCGAGGCGCGCACGATCGTCATCAACCCCTACGACAAGGGTGCTCTCAAGGACATCGAGCAGGCGATCCGCGACCAGCCGAACCTCGGGGCCAACCCGACCAACGACGGCAGCCTCGTGCGCGTGACTCTTCCCGAGCTGACCGAGGAGCGCCGCAAGGAGTACGTGAAGCTCGTCCGGTCCAAGGGCGAGGATGCGAAGGTCCACGTGCGCGGTATCCGACGCAAGGCGAACGACGACCTCGACGCCCTCAAGAGCGAGGTCGGCGAAGACGACCTGAAGCGCGCCGAGAAGGACCTCGATGCCCTGACGCGGACGCACGTCGATCAGATCGACGAGTCGCTCAAGCGCAAAGAGGCCGAGCTGCTCGAGGTCTGAGCGCTTCGATGTCCGGGGTCACTGGGGGTGACGGGCCTGATCGGGATGAACACGATGAGGCCGATCAGACGCATCCGGAAGATCTGAGCGCATCGCTGCAGGCCCATCTCCGCTCGGCGCGGGCGGACTTCGACGAGGCCAATGAGCGCATCAAGGAGCGCACCGGTCGCGACCTGATCGTGGCGATCCTCATCGGCCTCGCGATCGGCGCGGTGCTGCTGGCATCCCTGCTCGTCTTCAAACCCGTCTTCATCCTTTTCGCCCTCGCGGCCGTCGTCCTGGCCGTGTGGGAGTTCTCCCGTGCGCTCCAGGGCGCCGGTCACCGCGTCGACATCATCCCGCAGGTCGTGTGCGCTGCGGCGCTCGTCGTGACGGGCTGGTTCTACGGCGGCACCTGGATCCTCTGGGTGTCCGTCCTCGCCGCGGTCCTCGTCGTGATCGCCTGGCGGCTCATCGCGCAGCTGGCCACCTCCGACGGCCGGGTGCGCTCGGCGGTGCTCGACGATGCCGTGCTCGCCGGCTTCATCCAGCTGTACATCGCCCTGCCGGGGTCCCTCTGCGTGGTTCTCCTGGACCAGGCGCGCGGGGAATGGTGGGTGCTCGCGTTCGTGATCGTCGCCGTCGTGGCCGACACCGGGGCGTACGCCTCCGGCCTCATGTTCGGCAAGCACCCGATGGCGCCGCGGATCAGCCCCAAGAAGACCTGGGAGGGATTCGCCGGTGCGGTCATCGCCGCTCTCGCCGCCGGAGTGCTGCTCGCGCTGTTCATGCTCGGGATCCCGTGGTGGGCCGGGCTGATCTTCGGCGCCGTGATCCTCGGAACAGCCACGTGCGGCGACCTCGGCGAGTCGATGATCAAGCGCGCCCTCGGCATCAAGGACATGAGCTCCTGGCTGCCCGGGCACGGGGGCGTGCTCGACCGGCTCGACTCCATCATCTTCTCCGCCCCCGCCGCCCTTGCCCTCTTTTACCTGATGAGCCCGATGGTGACTGCATGACCATGACCGCCGAGAAACCCACCCCCACCGGAGCGACGCCCGGCTTCCCGCTGACCACCGGACGCACAAAGGGATACCAGCGCAAGGCCGTCGACGCCTTCCTCGCCCGCGCGCGGGCCTCCTTCGAAGGACGCGGCGACGGACCCCGGATCACCGCGGCCGACGTCCGCACGGTCTCGTTCCCGCTCGTCAAGCACGGGTACGTGATCGCCTCCGTCGATGCGGCCCTCGGCCGGGTGGAGGATGCCTTCGCGGGCCGAGCCCGGGGCGATGCGATCTCCACCGGCACCGGCAACATCTGGGTGGCTCAGTCCCGCGCGAGCGCGCAGACCATCCTCGATCGCGTGAGCCTTCCCCGCGGTGGTCGGTTCCGCCGGGTCGTGTGGCCCAAGCGCGGATACCGGATCGACGAGGTCGATGTGGTCGTCGACAAGCTCGCGGCCTACTTCGCCGACGGGAGACCCGTCACCGTCGAACAGGTCCGCTCGGTCGCGTTCCGCCGGCAGCGGCGCGGGTACAACGAAGCCCAGGTCGACGACATGCTCGACACCGCCGTCGACGTCATCCTCGCACTGGGCTGATCCCCTCGGCATGCCGGATGGCATCCGCGGCCCCCGACCGATAGGGTTTACCGTATTGTGACTTCCCCCAACGAGATGCTTCCCGAGACATCCCGGCGGGCGAGGCGACTGGCCGCGCAGAATGCGGTCGTGCAGCCGCGCACCCCGGTGCCGACACCCCGTCCCGTGGCGACGCGCCCTGCGCCCGCTCGCCATCCCAAACCGTCTGCGCGCTGGTCGCGGCGTCAGGGCGTCGTGACGGCATTCGCCGGATTCGCCGTGGTCGCCCTCGGTGCCGCCTACATCGGTCCGCTCGGCGCGTCATTGGCGACGCGCGCGAACGCCGAGACCAATCCGCCGGCCACCATCTACTCGCTCACCCGTGCCGATGCGCAGTCGCTCGACACGGAGTCCGCCGGTGCGCAGCCCGCCCTCGAACGCGACAAGTACTCGGTGAAGGTGATCCCGAAGCCGGTCGCCGTGGTGGCTCCGACGACGAACACCTCGCTGGCCGCCCAGGTCACGTCGACGTTCGTGGCTCCGTCTCCGGGCAGCGCGCAGGCCGCGGCGTACACGCTCGTCAAGGCGCGCGGCTGGAACGACGCGCAGTTCCAGTGCCTCGTAGCGCTGTGGAACCGCGAGTCCGGCTGGCGGGTCAACGCCGCCAACCCGAGCGGCGCCTACGGCATCCCGCAGGCGCTCCCCGGCAGCAAGATGGCCGCCTACGGGTCCGACTGGGCGACGAACCCGGCGACGCAGATCAAGTGGGGACTCTCCTACATCTCGGGCAGCTACGGCACCCCGTGCGGCGCCTGGGCGCACTCGAACGCGACCGGCTGGTACTGAGCCGATGCCGCGGGCACGACGCCCTCGGCCCCGGCGGGACGACGATTCGCTGGAACGGTTGATCCTGGGCTGGAAGCGCACCGAGGTGCGCGGCGGAGTCGAGTGGAACATCCAGCCGGTGTCGGCCTCCCGTTCGGAGAAGGCCTATACGTGCCCGGGATGCGGGCGGCAGATCCCGCCTGGCACCGCCCACCTGGTCGCGTGGCGTGCCGACGGGATCATGGGGGATGCCGCGGATCTCGCGGCGCGACGGCACTGGCACACGGCCTGTTGGAAGGTGAGCTGATGGAGATCCGTGGCGCTGTGACGCTGCCGGCCCGGCGCGAGGACATCGAACTGACGACCGCGGACGGGCTGCGTCTGGTGGGAGAGCTTGCGATCCCCGCGGACCGCGAACCCGTCGCGACGCTGGTGACGCTTCATCCGCTTCCGACCGCCGGGGGGTTCATGGACTCCCACATCCTGCGCAAAGCGGCCGCACGCCTGCCCGCCCTGGCCGACCTGGCGGTGCTCCGATTCAACACGCGCGGCACCTCGTCGCCGCGCGGGACCAGCGAAGGCGCGTTCGACGGCGGCGCCGCCGAACGCCTCGACGTGGCCGCGGCGATGGAGTTCGTCACCGCACGAGGTCTTCCGCGACCGTGGCTGCTGGGCTGGTCGTTCGGGACCGAACTGGCACTCAAGTACGGGCCGGAGCATCCGATCGAGGGCGCGGTGCTGCTCTCGCCGCCGCTGCATCGCGCGACCACGGACGAGGTCGCCGCCTGGCACGACGACCCGCGTCGCCTCGTCGTGCTCGTTCCCGAGTTCGACGACTATCTGCGTCCGGCCGAGGCCTTCGAGCGCTTCTCGGTCGTGCCGGAGGCCACCGTCATCGACGTCGACGGCGGCAAGCACCTCTGGGTGGGGGAGAACCAGACCCGCCGGGTGCTGACCGAGATCGTCGCGGTCGTGAATCCTGCGGCTCTCCCGTTGCCGACGGAGTGGCACCAGTAGGCGTCAGCGCTCGTTCTGGCGCGGGATGACCACCTGCCGGTAGATGATGAGCACGCTGGCGGCGACCGGGATCGCGATGAGTGCGCCCAGCAGTCCGAGCAGCGACCCGCCGGCGAGGGCGGCGACGACGACGACGCCACCGGGGACGGAGACGGCGCGGTTCATGATGCGCGGCGACAGGACGTATGCCTCGACCTGCATGTAGATCAGGTAGTAGATGGCGGCGATCAGCGCCGTCGTCGGTGAGCCGAGTCCTGGGATGAGGCACACGAGAACGATGATCGTCGAGCCGGTGAGCGTGCCCACGAGGGGGATCAGGGAGAAGAAGAAGGCGATGACGGCCAGGACGGCGGGGAACGGCGCGTTGATGACGGACAGGAAGATCGCGCTCAGCACGCCGTTGATCACGCCGAGGGTGACCTGACCCATGACGTAGTAGCCGACCGAGTCGGTGATCTGCTCGGCCAGGTCGATGAACCGCGCGCGCTTGGAGGCCGGCACCAGCTGGTACACGGCGCCCTTGAGCGACGGCACGGATGCGGTGAAGTAGATGGTGAGGATGAGCACGATGAACGTGCCCGTCAGCGCGGCGAGCACCTTCGCGCCGACGGTGATGACGCCCTGGCCGATCGAGCCGCTGATGGTGCCGACGTTCTTGGTCAGCCAGTCCTGGACGTAGCTCGACACGGCGTCGACGTTCAGAGCGGGGAAGGTGTGGTGCAGCCAGTTCTTCACGTCGTCGATCGCGGTGTTGCTGTTGACCAGGTTTGACACCTGCGTGATCAGCTGGGCCACCTGCCCGCCGATGATCGGCACGACGGTCAGCACGATGCCGGTCATGACCGCGACGACGGCCAGAAGCGTGATCACGACGGCGGCCCAGCGGGGGAGCCGTCGACGCACCAGGAAGTCGACCACCGGCTCGAGGCCGAGGGCGAGGAAGAGGGCGGTCCCGACGTAGAGCAGGATCGTGGACAGGGTCTGGATGCTGCCGATGAGCAGGAGCCCGAGACCGACGCCGAGGGTCGCCACGAGCGCGACCCGGAACGGGTTCTGCACCTTCATGGTGACTCCTTCCGGCCGTGCGAGCGTGTCCCGTCAGGATACTGACATCCGCCCGAATGCCCGCACCCGGCGCGCTCTGCGACCTCTCTCAGGTCGATTTCGCTAGGGTGGAGGGTCGATGCTGTGGCAGGCGCATGCCCGATGCGCCCGTCCGGAAGGGTTAGTTTCGTGCGTTTCGTGTGGGCCATCGCTGCGTTCGTGCTCGCGGCCTTGATGATCGCGGCCGGTATCGCGCAGCGGACGGTGTTCCAAGGGCCGACGTCGCTGACGACGACCGTGCACACGACGGGGGATGCCCCCTTCACCGTGATCGACGGCGCGGTGCTGGGGCATCATCCGGGGTCGCAGACGGTGCGTGCGGCAGCTCACGGGCAGGTCTTCCTCTCGTACGGGCGTGCCGACGATGTCAAGGCCTGGCTGGCAGGCGCCACCTACAACCGGGTGTCGCTCGACGGTGGCAACGTCGTCACGACGGTCATCGGGCCGGACGGCAAAGCCGTCGGCTCGGCGTCCTCTTCGCCGTCGCCGTCGCTGTCACCGTCGCCCACGACGACCGCGACTCCGGGGCCGGGTTCCGATTCGGCCTCGACCGCCCCGATGGTCGGCGCGCACGATCCCGTCGGCTCCGACCTGTGGCTGGAGGAGTTCCAGCAGAAGGACCTGCTCGTCGAGCCGCTCCAGCTTCCGTCCGGGATGAGCGTGCTGATCGCGACCGACGGCACCAAGCCCGCACCCGCCGCGATCTCGGTGACGTGGCCGTTGTCGTCGTCGACTCCGTGGGCCGGCCCGCTCATCGTGCTCGGCGGCATCCTGATGCTCGTCGGCGTCTTCCTGTACATCCTTGCGATCCGGCACGTTCGCCGGTCGCGCGGTCCGCGCCGCAAGAGTCCGCCGCCGCTTCCGACGGCCGCCGCGGACGAGCCCGAAGATCTCGCGGTCGCCCAGGCGGACAAGGGCGTGATCTCGTCCGGATCCGCCGAGTCGACGCGCAGGTCGCGCCGGGCGTTCATCGCCGTCCCGCTGGCGTTCAGCGCGCTCCTGTTCGCCGGATGCACTCCCGACGCGTGGCCGCACATGGGCGGATCCGCGTCGCCGACGCCGTCGGCGACCGTCGCGGCGGCCGACCAGCAGACGCCCGCCGTGACCGAGCCGCAGGCCGAGCAGATCCTGGCGCGCATCTCGAAGACCGTCCACACCGCCGACGCGAAGATGGATGCCAACACGGCCGCGACCCGGCTCGACGGTGCACCCCTCGCCGAGCGCGAGGCCAACTACACGATCCGGCAGAACGCGAAGGGCATCTCCGCCCTCGCGCCGATCCCGACGACCGGTCTCGCCAAGGGCGTCGTGCTGCCGCAGGCCTATGACGGCTGGCCGCGCACCGTGATGCTGATCGCCGCCGGCACCGGAGGCAACGCCCCGTCGACCATCATGATGATGAGTCAGGCCGACCCGTGGAGCAACTACAAGCTGGCCTACACGGCACAGCTGCAGCCCGCGACGCAGATTCCCGATCTCGCGCCGTCCTACGTCGGCGCTTCGGCGGTTCCGCCGGACTCGTCGTTCCTCGTGACACCCCCGAACCAACTCGCCTCGGCATACGCCGACGTGCTGAACAACGGGGACAAGAGCCAGTACGCGGGGCTGTTCGACAAGGCCACCGACACCTTCCTCGAGCAGACCAAGAAGGCTCACGCCGCCCAGCTGGCCGCCTTCAACAAGTCCGCGAAGAAGGGCGGACAGACCGGAAGCATGACCTTCCTGGCCTCGGCAGGCTCGAGCGACCCGTCGGCGTTGGCGACGCTCGACAGCGGTGCCATCGTGGCAGTGCAGGTGAACGACTCCACGATCACCAAGCCCACCTCGTCCGGCGCCGTGATCTTCGCAAGCCCCGAGGCCAAGGCGCTGACCGGCACGAAGCAGTCCAGCACCGGCTACACCACGACCTACAGCGACGAGCTCTTCTTCTACGTGCCGGGCCAGGGCGGCGCGAACACGAAGATCCAGATGCTCGGCTATGCCTCCGACATCCTCTCGGCGAAGGTGAACAAGAAATGAGCGATCCGAACCTCGGTGCGTCGCTGCGCGGCGCCGTCGACCTCTCTTCCCTGCGCGGTCGCCCCGCCGCGCCCGCGGCCCCGGCCGCGGCCGGAGCCCCCGGGGCGGGCGGGCTCGTCATCGACGTCACAGACGCGACCTTCGGCGAGGTGCTCGAGTTGTCGCGCACCGTGCCCGTCGTGGTCGACCTGTGGGCGGACTGGTGCGAGCCGTGCAAGCAGCTCACGCCCGTGCTCGAGAAGGTGGTCACCGAGCTCGCCGGGCGTCTGCTGCTCGCGCGGGTCGATGTGGATGCCAATCCCCAGCTGGCCGCCGGTTTCCAGGCCCAGTCGATCCCGATGGTGGTCGCGCTCGTCGCCGGACAGCCGGTGCCGCTGTTCAACGGCGCCGTGCCCGAGCAGCAGGTGCGCGAGGTGTTCGCGCAGCTCCTCCAGCTCGCAGCCCAGAACGGCGTGACCGGCCAGCTGCCCGTCGGCGAGGGCGCAGCAGCATCGGCGGACGAGGAGCCTCCGCTTCCTCCGTTGCACGCCGAGGCGTACGACGCGATCGAGGCGGGCGACTACGCCCGCGCGATCACGGCGTACGAGAAGGCGCTGGCGGAGAACCCGCGGGATGCCGATGCCCGTGCCGGCCTCGGCCAGGTGCAGCTGCTGCAGCGGGTGCAGGGCGTCTCGCTCGACGAGGCGCGGCGTGCAGCCGCAGCGGACCCGACCGATGTCGAGGCGGCGCTGCTGGTCGCCGACCTCGATCTGTCCGGAGGCCACGTCGACGACGCTTTCGGCAGGCTCCTCGACCTGTTCGCCGAACTTCCCGCCGACGCCCGCCCAGCCGTGCGCGAGCGGCTCGTCGAGCTGTTCGGACTCGTCGGCGACGACGACCCGCGCGTCGTCCGCGCCCGAGGACGGCTCGCAAGCCTGCTCTTCTGAGGCAGCGCCCTGATCGACGAAGGCCCCGGCGAGATCGCCGGGGCCTTCGTCGCAGCGGTCAGCGCGTGCGCACGGCGCCGTCGCCCTGGGGTGCGTTGACGTGCCGCACCGCGTCGTGCTGCAGCCACAGCACTCCGAGAGGGGGCAGCACCATGGTCGCGTGCCCGTCGGGGGCGGCGTTGACCACGCCCAGGTTGCCGACTCCCGAGCCGCCGTACTCGGTGGCATCCGAATTGAGGATCTCGTGCCAGGTGCCGCCCTCGGGCAGCATCAGCTCGTACCGGTCGACGGGGTTCCCCGAGAAGTTGCAGATCACCGCGACCGCGTTGCCCTGGAGGTCGCGTCGCGCGAACGCGATCACGTTCGGATTCCACGTGGGTTCGCCGAGACGGGTGAACGCGGCGCTGTCGGCATCCCGGCTCCACAGGGGGGACTGCCCGCGGTAGACGGTGTTCAGCGTCGCCACGAAGCTCTGCAGCTGGGCGTGCGACGGCTGGTCGGTGAGCCACCACTCCAGGCCGCGCGACTCCGACCACTCGGACAGCTGGCCGAACTCCTGCCCCATGAACAGCAGCTGCTTTCCGGGGTGGCCCCACATGTACGCGAGGAATGCGCGCATGTTGGCGAGCTTCTGCCAGTGGTCGCCGGGCATGCGGGCGATGAGGCTGCCCTTGCCGTGCACCACCTCGTCGTGGCTGATGGGGAGCACGTAGTTCTCGCTGAACGCGTAGACGAACGAGAAGGAGAGCTCGCCCTCGTGGTGGGCGCGGTACAGCGGGTCACGGCCGATGTAGACGAGCGAGTCGTTCATCCAGCCCATGTTCCACTTGAATCCGAATCCGAGGCCGGCATGGTCGGTCGGCGCGGTCACCCCGGGGAAGCTCGTCGACTCCTCGGCGATGATCGTGACTCCGGGGTGCAGCCGGTACGCGGTCGCGTTGACCTCCTGCAGGAATCCGATCGCCTCGAGGTTCTCCCGCCCGCCGTAGACGTTCGGAGCCCACTCGCCCTCGTTGCGCGAGTAGTCGAGATAGAGCATGGAAGCCACGGCGTCGACGCGCAGACCGTCGACGTGGAACTCGTCGATCCAGTACAGCGCGTTAGCGACGAGGAAGTTGCGCACCTCGTGCCGGCCGTAGTCGAAGATGAGGGTTCCCCAGTCCTTGTGCTCACCGCGGCGCGGATCCGCATGTTCGTACAGCGGAGTGCCGTCGAATCGCGCGAGGGCGAAGGCGTCGCGCGGGAAGTGCCCGGGGACCCAGTCCATGATCACGCCGAGGCCCGCCTGGTGCAGCCGGTCGATGAGGTAGCGGAGGTCGTCGGGAGAACCGTGGCGGGCATCCGGCGCGTAGTACCCGGTCACCTGGTAGCCCCACGACCCGCCGAACGGGTGCGTGGCCAGCGGCATGAACTCGACGTGCGTGAACCCCTGCGCGCTGACGTACTCGGTCAGCTGGTCGGCGGCATCCCGGTAGGAAAGACCCGGTCGCCACGAACCGAAATGCAGCTCGTAGATCGACATCGCCTCGCGGTGCGGCGCCGACTGCGCGCGACGTGCGATCCATTCCCCATCGTCCCACTTGTACTTCGAGGCGGTGACGACCGATGCCGTGGCCGGCGGCGTCTCGGCCTGTCGCGCCATCGGGTCGGCCTTGAGGATCCAGTGGCCGTCCGTCGTGAGGAGCTCGTACTTGTAGGTGGTGCCGACTCCGACGCCGGGGATGAAGATCTCCCAGACCCCGCTCGAGCCGAGGGAGCGCATCGCGTGCCCCCGGCCGTCCCAGCCGTTGAAGTCGCCGACGACCCGCACCGCGCGCGCATTCGGCGCCCACACCGCGAAGGCGGTGCCGTCCACGAAGTCATCGGCGCCGGCGTGGGAGCCCAGTGTCCGCCACAGCTGTTCGTGCCGGCCCTCCCTGATCAGATGGAGGTCCAGCTCGCCGACGGTCGGAACATGCCGGTACGGGTCGTCGGCGACGTAGTCGGGGGCGTCCTCGTACGTCGCGGTGACCGTGTAGGCGGTCGCGTCTCCCTGGTACTCGCCCTCCCAGATGCCGTAGGCGAGGTGTTCGAGGGTGACCGAGCGGCCGTTCTCGAACGTCGCGGTCACGGTCGCGGCCAGGGGCCGCCGCACCCGGATGACACCCGAGTCGGTGCCGTCCGGATGGATGCCGAGCACATCGTGCGGTGCGTAGTACGAGCCACTGGAGACCTGGTTCAGGATGTCGTCGGCGATGGTCATTTCGTCTCCTTCACGTGCAGGATGTGGACCGGCTCGGCGAACGCGTCGAGCCTGACGAAGTTGTGGTCGGTCCAGCTCCAGCGGGCACCGGTGACGAGGTCCTCGACCTCGAACGCGTCTCCGGGCTCGACCCCCCAGACGCGGGTGTCCAGGTGCACCATCGTCTCGCGCACCGAGTGCGGATCGACGTTGGCGACCACGATGATCGTGTCCGACCTGCCGGTCGGCGAGAGTGCAGCGTCGAGGTGCTTCGAATACACCAGGATCGCGTCGTCATCGCTCCAGTGCGCCCGGAAGTTGCGCAGCTGATGGAGCGCGGGGTGAGCGGCGCGGATGGCGTTGAGGCGGCGGAGATAGGGCGCGAGCGAGTCGCCGGATGCCTCGGCGGCCTCCCAATCGCGCAGCTTGTACTCGTACTTCTCGTTGTCGATGTTCTCTTCGGAGCCCGGCCGGGCGACGTTCTCGTAGAGCTCGAATCCGGCGTAGACGCCGTACGTCGGCGCGGCCGTCGCGGCGAGGGCGGCGCGGATCCGGTATGCCGGGCGCCCGCCGAACTGGAGATACTCGGTGAGGATGTCCGGGGTGTTCACGAACAGATTCGGCCGCAGATAGTCGGCTGTCTCGGTCGCGAGCGAGGTGAGGAACTCGACGAGCTCGTTCTTCGTGTTCCGCCAGGTGAAGTACGTGTAGCTCTGCTGGAAGCCGGCGCGGGCGAGGCCCCGCAGCGGCGCCGGCCGGGTGAACGCCTCGGCGAGGAACACGATGTCGGGGTCCTCGCGTCGCACCTCGCGGATCAGCCACTCCCAGAACTGCAGCGGCTTGGTGTGCGGGTTGTCGACGCGGAAGATCCGCACCCCCTGGGCGATCCAGTGCCGCACGATGCGCAGCGCTTCGGCGCGGAACCCCGCGGGGTCGTTGTCGAAGTTGATGGGGTAGATGTCCTGGTACTTCTTCGGGGGATTCTCCGCGAACGCGATCGTGCCGTCGGGAAGGGTGGTGAACCACTCCGGGTGCGCGGCCACCCAGGGGTGGTCCGGAGCCGCCTGCAGCGCGAGGTCGAGCGCCACTTCGATGCCCCGTTCGTTGGCGGCGGCGACGAAGGCGCGGAAGTCCTCCAGGGTGCCGAGGTCGGGATGCACGGTGTCGTGACCGCCCTCGGCCGCGCCGATCGCC
This sequence comes from Microbacterium mangrovi, assembly GCF_000802305.1. Classification (GTDB taxonomy): domain Bacteria; phylum Actinomycetota; class Actinomycetes; order Actinomycetales; family Microbacteriaceae; genus Microbacterium; species Microbacterium mangrovi. The sequence continues at coordinate 329,512 of NZ_JTDK01000010.1, forward strand.
CACGGCGAGCCGGGATCGCCCGGCTGCGGGTCGAGGGTGTTGTTGCGGCCCTTGCGGTTGATCCGGCCGATGGGATGGATCGGGGGCAGGTACAGCACCTGGAATCCCATGCCGGCCACGCCGTCGAGACGACCGATCGCGGTGCGGAACGTGCCCGAGCGGATGGTGCCGTCTTCGAGGCGCACGGCGCCTTCGGAGCGGGGGAAGAACTCGTACCACGCCGCGTCGCCGGCCTCCGTGCGCTCGACCTGCAGGGTGTACTCGTCACCCACCGTCATGAGCGAGGTGAGCGGGCGCAGCCGGAACTCGTCCGCCAGCGACCGGTCGCGGACGATGCGCAGAGCGGTGTCGTCGGGCAGGCCGGCATCCCGCAGCCGCTTGGCGACCGTCCGCAGCCCGGCGCGTTCGGCGTCGGGCCGGTCCTTCTCGCCGGCCGCGCGTTCGACGAGCACGGCGCCGATCTCGCGCATGAGCGCCGTGTCCACGCCCGCGGCGATCTTCAGGTCGGCCGCGTGCTGCCAGGTCGCGAAGTCGTCGGCGAACGCCTCGAACCGGAAGGTCCAATCGCCCTGCTCGAGCAGGACGACGTCGACGCGCCACGTGTCCAGTCCGTTCTTCAGCGCCGTGAGCCGGTGCAGGGACTCGTCACCGGTGGGCGAGATCAGCCGCAGCTGCACGCCGATCAGATCGTGACCCTCGCGGAACGCCGTCACGGTGAAGGGCACCGCCTCCCCGACGTACGCCTTGGGCGCGAAGTCCCCCGCGTCGGGGGTGGGATCCAGCAGGGGGATCCGGGGCGTGAGCGTGTCGCGCTGCCGCTGCCACGATGAAGCCGGCCGCACCGGGACGGCGGCGGCGCTGCGCCAGGCGGGGTCCGTCCTTTCGACGGCTGCCTTCGGGCCGCGTTCGTCTTGTGCGCTCGACGGAGGCGTTGCCGGGTCCGGGCGCTTGGCGGGGTTCTTCGTCACGCGTGCCACGTGTTGAACCTATCGCCAGCGGCAGACGATTCCCAGCGATCGAGCGCGCGGTGGACCTAATGTGTCGGATCCTGGACGCGGAACAGCCGCATCGACGTGGGTCCCATGGCCAAGACCTCGTCGGGCGGTACGGGCGTGTCGCGCTCGCGGGGGGTCTCATCGGCGCTGGACCACAGCTCGACCAGCCCCGGTGCCCCCGGAAGCGCCGGAAGGACGACATCCACCGGCTCTTCGCGCCCGTGCACGAGGAGCAGCACGGTGTTGGGCGCCTCGAACTCCGGCGTGGAGGAGGCCAGGTACTGCAGCGTGCGATGGCCCGGATCGTCCCAGCTGTGCCAGGGCATGGGTTGTCCGGCGGCGTCGAACCACTCCATGGCGGAGGCGGACGGAACCCGCGCGCCGAGCCGCGCGAACCGGCGCGGGCGCAGGGCCGGGTTCTCCCGGCGCAGGCGCAGGAGGTGACGGACGTGTGCCGCGAGGTCCTGCTGCCAGTCCGCGTGCTCCCAGTCGAGCCAGGTGAGGTCCGAATCGTGGCAATAGGCATTGTTGTTGCCGTGCTGGGTCCGGCCGAACTCGTCGCCGGCGGTGATCATCGGGGTCCCTGCGGACAGCAGCAGAGTGCCGAGCAGATTCCGCATCGCGCGGCGGCGGTCGGCGAGGATGCGCGGGTCGTTCGTGGGACCCTCGGCGCCGTGGTTGAACGACCTGTTCGTGTCGGTCCCGTCGCGGCCGTGCTCGCCGTTGGCCTCGTTGTGCTTGGTGTCGTACGCCACCAGGTCGTGCAGGGTGAAGCCGTCGTGCGCGGTCACGAAGTTGACCGACGCGAGGGGACCGCGCTCGTCGCTGAAGGTGTTCGATGAACCGGCCAGGCTCGTGGCGAGGCCGCCGATGCCGCCCGCTGCACCGCCGGTGCGCCGCGCATGTTCGATGTCCGAGAGCCAGAACGTACGCACCCGGTCGCGGTAGCGGTCGTTCCACTCGTGCCAGCCGGGGGCGAACCCGCCGGTCTGCCAGCCGCCCATCCCGACGTCCCACGGCTCCGCGATGAGCTTCACGTCCTGCAGTTCCGGGTCGTCGGCGATGGCGCGCAGCAGCGGATGGTCGGCGGTGAAGGAGTGCGCGGCATCCCGCCCGAGCGCGCTGGCGAGATCGAAGCGGAATCCGTCGACCTGGCACTCCCGGGCCCAGTAGCGCAGTGAGTCGAGGATCAGGCGCGCCGCGGCGTCCGTCGACGTGTCCACCGTGTTCCCGCAGCCGGTCACGTCGATGTAAGTGCCGTCGTCGGTCTGCCGGTAGTAGCCGCGGTCGGCAAGACCCCGCAGACTCGTCGCAGGCTCTGTCCGGCCGCCCTCCGACGTGTGGTTGTAGACCACGTCGAGCAGCACCTCGATGCCCGCCTCGTGCAGCGCGCGCACCATGCCCTTGAACTCGCGCAGCACCGCACTCGCACCGCCGCGGCGCGAGGCGGCGGTGGCGTACGGCGCATGCGGGCTGAAGAAGGCGAGGGTGTTGTAGCCCCAGTAGTTCGCGAGGGAGAGCCCGGCAAGGCGCGGCTCGGACGCGAAGGCGTGCACGGGGAGCAGTTCGATGCTGGTGACGCCCAACGTCTTCAGATGGTCGATGATCGCCGGATGGGCGAGGCCGGCGTACGTGCCGTGCAGTGCGGGCGGGACCAGCGGATGACGCTTGGTGAGTCCGCGGACGTGTGCCTCGTACACGACGGTCCGGTCATCGGGGATGCCCGGCTTGCCGACGCCGCCCCAGTCGAAGGACTCGTCCACGACCACCCCGCGCCACGCGGTGGGACCGACCCGCTCGACCCCGCGGGCGTAGGGATCGAGAAGGTGCGTGTCGGCGTCGAAGGCGTGCCGGGCGCCGCGGGGGCCGGCGACCCGCACGGCGTATCGGGCATCCACTCGGAGGGCCGGCGTCGAGGCTTCCCACACTCCCGCCGCGTCCGCGGTCATCGGCACGGTGACGGCGGCCCAGTCGGGGTCGTCCTCGTCGAAGACGACGAGCTCGGCCGAGGTCGCGTCGGGCGCCCAGACCCGCAGTGTTCCTCCGTCGTCGTCCAGCCGCACGCCGAGGCCGTCGAAATGTGCCGCGAGCAGCCCGTCGACAGGCTTCGCTGTCACCTGCACGAAAACCATGCGGACTACGATAACGACCCGTGACCGCCTACCTGGACCACGCCGCCTCCTCGCCGCTGCGGCCCGAGGCGCGCGCGGCCTGGATCGAGGCATCCGAGATCCTCGGCAATCCGTCGTCGATCCATCATGCCGGGCAGGCGGCCCGACGCATCCTGGAGGACTCGCGGGAGCGGCTCGCCGGCACGCTCGGGTGCGATCCGATCGAGATCGTCCTCACGTCGGGTGGCACCGAGTCGGTGAACCTCGGCATCACCGGGCTCTGGCGCGCGGCCGGCGCGGGGGCGGCGATCGTGACGCCGCTGGGCGAGCACCACGCGACGATGGACACGATCGCGTGGCTGGAAGCGCACGAGGGGGCCCGCGTCCGCGCGGTCGCCCTGGATCGGCTCGGCCGGATCGAGCTCGCATCCTGGTCCGACGCCCTGGCGGCACCGGCGGTGGCGACCGCCCTGGTTGCGAACAACGAGATCGGCACGGTGCAGCCGGCCGACGCACTGGCCGGTGCGGCCGCGGATGCCGGCGTCCCGCTTCATCTCGATGCGGTGGGCGCGTTCGGGCACCTGCCGCTGTCGTTCCGCGAACTCCGCGGCGGAGCGCACGGTGCGACGGGCCTGTGCGCGCTGAGCGTGTCCGCCCACAAGCTCGGCGGCCCGATCGGCGTGGGCGCACTCGTCGTCGCGCGACAGGCGCACCTCGCACCCCTGCTGCACGGCGGAGGGCAGCAGCGCGGACTGCGCTCGGGCACGCAGGATGCCGCGGGCGCCGCCGCGTTCGCGGTCGCCGCCGAACTCGCCGTGGCCGAGCGCTCCGCGGAGGCCGAGCGCCTGGCGGGACTGAGCCGTCGCCTGCTCGACGGCGTGCGCGCGGCGATTCCCGACGCCGCACTTCTCGGCGACCCCGTCGACCGCCTTCCGGGCAACGTGCATCTCCTGTTCCCCGGGGCCGGGGGCGAGCAGCTGCTGTTCCTCCTGGACCGGGCGGGCATCGCCGTGTCGACGGGATCGGCGTGCCAGGCCGGCGTCCCCGAGCCGTCGCACGTGGTGCTCGCGCTCGGGCGGACCGAGGCCGAGGCCCGCCAGGTGCTGCGGATCACGCTGGGACGAACCACCACGGCGGCGGACGTCGATGCCCTGCTGGCAGCGCTTCCCGACGCCGTCACGCGCGCCCGCGGCCGCTGAGTGTCCACCCGCGAACGGCCACATCCAGCCCGCGCGCACCTTGGCGCTCGTAGACTGGGGCGATGCGTGTTCTGGCGGCCATGAGCGGGGGAGTGGACTCCGCCGTCGCGGCTGCGCGCGCGGTGGATGCCGGGCACGACGTCGTCGGCGTGCACCTGGCCCTCTCGCGTGCCGGCGGCACGCTCCGCACCGGCAGCCGCGGATGCTGCACGATCGAAGACGCGATGGATGCCCGCCGCGCCGCCGACCGGCTCGGCATCCCCTTCTACGTGTGGGACTTCTCGGAGCGCTTCCGCGACGACGTGATCGCCGACTTCGTCGCCGAGTACCAGGCCGGCCGAACTCCCAATCCGTGCATGCGCTGCAACGAGAAGATCAAGTTCGCGGCGCTCCTCGAACGCGCTCTCGAGCTCGGGTTCGACGCCGTTTGCACCGGGCACTACGCGACGCTCGTCGAGACCGACCACGGTCGTGAGCTGCACCGCGCCTCGGATGCGGCGAAAGACCAGTCGTACGTGCTCGGCGTGCTCGATGCGGAGCAGCTCGCCCACACGTACTTCCCGCTCGGATCGACGCCGTCCAAAGCCCTGGTGCGCGCGGAGGCCGCCGAGCGCGGTCTCACGGTCGCCCAGAAGCCGGACAGCTACGACATCTGCTTCATCCCGGACGGCGACACGCGCGGCTGGCTGGCGGACAAGGTCGGGGCCGAGGCGGGCCAGATCGTGGATGCCTCGGGCGCCGTCGTGGGCGCGCATGACGGGGCGCACGCGTTCACCGTGGGGCAGCGCCGCGGGCTGAAGCTCGGAGTCCCCGCAGCCGACGGCAAGCCGCGGTTCGTCCTGGAGGTCCGTCCGGTATCCAACACGGTGGTGGTCGGACCCAAGGAGGCCCTGGCGATCGCCGAGATCGCCGGCGACCGCTACTCCTGGGCCGGGCGCGCGCCGCAGAGCGAGGACTTCGACTGCGAGGTGCAGATCCGGGCGCATGCGGACCCGGTCCCCGCGCGTGCGCAACTGCGTGACGGTGAGGTCGTCGTGCGTCCGCAGGAGCCGTTCGAAGGGGTCGCGCCGGGCCAGACCGCCGTCCTGTACGACGGCACGCGCGTGGTCGGCCAGTTCACGATCGCGCGGACGGTCTCTGCGGTTCCGGCCGCCGTCTGACGCCTTCCCTCCCGATGTCGGCGGTCGCTCCTAGACTGTCGGAGTGACTGACGCAGGCGACGAGACCACGATCGATTTCGAGACCGCCCGCGCAGAGGCATCCGCCCTGCGCGAGGTGATCGAGCAGTACCGCGTGGCCTACTACTCCGAGGGTGCGAGCCTCGTCAGCGACGCCCAGTACGACGAGAAGATCCACGCGCTCGAGGCTCTCGAACGGGCCTTCCCCGAGCTCGTCTCGGCCGACAGCCCCACGCAGCAGGTCGGCGCCGGCATCGTGTCCGTCGGATTCCCGCCGCACGAGCATGCCGAGCGCATGCTGAGCCTCGACAACGTCTTCTCGATCGACGAGCTCCGCGACTGGGCGCACAAGACCCGCGAAGCCGCCGGTCGGCCGGTGCGGTGGCTGAGCGAGCTCAAGATCGACGGCCTCGCGATCAGCCTGGCGTATCGCGACGGCGTGCTCGAGACCGCGACCACGCGCGGCGACGGGCGCGTCGGCGAAGACATCACAGAGAACGTCGGGTGGATTCCGGCGATCCCGCAGCGGCTGTCCGGGTCGGGCTGGCCGGAGTTCTTCGAGGTGCGCGGCGAGGTGTTCCTGCGCGGCGCCGACTTCGAGGCGCTGAACGAACGCCAGCACGCCCTCCAGGCGGCGTGGGCGGCCGAGCAGGTCGCCAAGGGGCGGGATGCCGAATCCCTCCCGACGCGGTATCCCGAGTTCGCGAACGCACGCAACACGGCCGCCGGCAGTCTCCGTCAGCGCGCCGAGAACAAGACTCCCGAACAGCTGGAGCTGATGCGGGATCGCCTCGGCCGTCTCGCGCTGTATCTGCACGGGATCGGTGCCTGGCAGCATCCGGGCGCGGTCGACCAGTCGGAGATCTACGGACTTCTCGCGGGATGGGGCCTGCCGGTGTCCCCGCACACGAAGGTCTTCGGCACGATCGATGAGGTCGTCGACTACATCGCCGCGCGCGGAGAGCACCGGCACGACATCGAGCACGAGATCGACGGGATCGTGGTCAAGGTCGACGAGCTCGCCGTGCACGACGCGCTCGGCGCGACCAGTCGCGCCCCGCGCTGGGCGATCGCGTACAAGTACCCGCCCGAGGAGGTCTACACGACGCTCCTCGACATCGTCGTCGGGGTCGGCCGCACCGGTCGCGCCACGCCGTACGCGGTCATGGAGCCGATCCGCGTGGCCGGGTCCACGGTCCGTCAGGCGACGCTGCACAATCAGCAGGTCGTCAAGGCGAAGGGCGTGATGATCGGCGACACGGTGGTCCTGCGCAAGGCGGGCGACGTGATCCCGGAGATCCTCGGCGCCGTGCTGGAGCGCCGCGACGGCACGCAGCGCGAGTGGCACATGCCCGAGGTCTGCCCCGAATGCGGGTCGACCCTGCGACCCATGAAAGAAGCCGACATCGACCTGCGCTGCCCGAACGCGCGCGCCTGCCCCGCCCAGGTGCGCGGGCGGGTGGAGCACATCGGGTCCCGCGGGGCGCTCGACATCGAAGCGCTCGGCGAGGTCACGGCCGCCGCCCTCACCCAGCCGGCCGAACCGCTCTCCGCCGTGCTGCCGACGGAGGCGGGTCTGTTCGAGCTCACTCTCGAGCAGCTGGTGCCGATCGAGGTCGTCGTGCGCGACGCCGAGACGGGGCTGCCGAAGGAAGACGACGCCGGCGAGGTCAAGAAGCGCGCGCCGTTCCGCCGCAATGCGACCGCGGCCGAGAAACGCGAGGGCGTGACCGCCCGCCAGCCCTCGAGCACGGCAGTCAAGCTCCTGGCCGAGCTCGAGAAGGCGAAGACCAAAGAACTGTGGCGTCTGCTGGTGTCGCTGAACATCCGCCACGTCGGTCCGGTCGCGGCACGCGCGCTGGCGCAGTGGTTCGGCTCCCTCGACGCGATCCGGGCCGCCTCGCGCGACGAGCTTGCGCAGGTGGAAGGCGTCGGAGCCATCATCGCCGACTCTCTCCTGGAGTGGTTCGAGGTCGATTGGCACCGTGAGATCGTCGATCGGTGGACCGCTGCCGGGGTTCAGTGGGCGACCCCGGGGCATCCGGGGCCCGGAGCGGCCGTCGTCACCGGCGGCGTGCTCGACGGCCTCACGGTGGTCGCCACCGGGTCGCTCGAGGGCTACACGCGCGAAGGTGCTCAGGAGGCGATCATCCAGGCCGGGGGCAAGGCGGCATCCAGCGTCTCGAAGAAGACGGACTTCGTCGCGGCCGGTCCCGGCGCGGGGTCGAAGCTCGCCAAGGCCGAAGAGCTCGGCATCCGGGTTCTGGATGCCGCCCAATTCAAGATCCTCGTCGAGCAGGGGCCGGGCGCCCTCGGCTGACGTCGACCTCGATGGCCGAGGCTCGATGTCGGAGGTATGTTCTATTCTCGGAATCCCACCGACGAAGGGATTCGCAATGTCATTCACCGAGCAGCCGTCGATGCAAGCCTGGCTCGACCAGGAGGACGCGCACACCGCGCAGACGATCCGAGAGCACGGGACATACATCCAGTACGTCTTCGGCGACTCGGGTCGCAAGCACACGTCGTTCGCCTACACGGTCGGGCTCTTCGGAATCGGGCATCCGGAGCTGCTGATCGTGGGCGCGGGCCCGGAGACCTCCGGTGCCGTGCTCAATGACGTCTCCGACAGCATTCGCGCGGGCAGCCAGCTGATCCCCGGGCAGATGATCACCTTCGAGAAGTGGCCGCACCGGGTCATCGCCGAAGAGGTGCCGAACCCCGGAGAGATCGCCTTCGCCGCGAATCGCTTCTATCAGCGTCCCGACGAGTACTCGGTCCCCCTGCTGCAGTTGACGTACGACGATCGCAACGGCACCTTCCCCTGGGAGCCCGGCTACGCGGTGCCGGGCTGGATCCAGCCACGCCCGGGCGAATTGCGGGCGTGACGCGTGCACCCGGGTGCGGGGGACCGCACCCGGGTGAACGCGGCGTGACGGACGTGCTGCGCGGCCGAACCGACATGAGGTCGAAACGACCGCCCGCCTAGAATGGGGGAGTGTCTGAAATCACTCCCGATCTTGTGCGCCATCTCGGCGTTCTGGCGCGGATCCAGCTGAGCGACGACGAGGTCACGCGCCTCACCGGTCAGCTCGACGTGATCGTCGACAACATCGCCAAGGTGTCGCAGGTCGCGACCCCCGACGTTGTTGCGACGAGTCATCCGATCCCGCTGTCGAACGTCTTCCGTCCCGACGAGGTGGGCGAGACGCTCACCCGCGAGCAGGCGTTGCAGAACGCGCCGGATGCCGCCGACGGCCGGTTCCGTGTGACCGCCATCCTGGGAGAAGAGCAGTGACCGACATCATCCGCCTCTCGGCCGCCGAGCTGGCCGCGAAGCTCACGTCGGGCGAGGTGTCCAGCGTCGAGGCGACCCGTGCCCACCTCGACCGCATCGCCGACGTGGACACCGACGTGCGGGCCTTCCTGCACGTCAGCGACCGGGCGATCGACACGGCCGAGGAGATCGACCGTCGCCGCGCCGCGGGCGAGCCCCTGGGCGAGCTCGCCGGTGTGCCGCTGGCCGTCAAGGACGTCCTCGTGACCACCGACATGCCGTCCACGAGCGGTTCGAAGATCCTCGAGGGCTACATGTCGCCGTTCGACGCGACGGTCGTCGCCCGCGCGCGCGCCGCGGGGCTCGTCCCGCTCGGCAAGACGAACATGGACGAATTCGCCATGGGGTCCTCCACCGAGCACTCCGCGTACGGACCCACCCACAATCCGTGGGATCTCGAGCGCATCCCCGGCGGCTCGGGCGGCGGTTCGGCCGCGGCGGTGGCGGCGTTCGAGGCGCCCCTGGCTCTCGGGTCCGACACCGGCGGATCCATCCGTCAGCCCGCGCACGTCACCGGCACCGTGGGCGTCAAGCCCACCTACGGCGGCGTGAGCCGGTACGGCGCGATCGCGCTGGCCTCGTCGCTGGATCAGGTCGGACCGGTCACCCGCACGGTGCTCGACTCCGGGCTGCTGCACGACGTGATCGGCGGACACGACCACCGCGACTCCACGTCGCTGACCGACGTCTGGCCTTCGTTCGCCGCCGCTGCCCGTGAGGGCGCGAACGGCGAGGTGCTCAAGGGCCTCAAGGTCGGCGTCATCACCGAGCTGCCCGACAGCGGGTTCCAGCCCGGGGTCGCGGCGTCGTTCCACGCGTCGCTCGATCTCATGCAGGCCCACGGCGCCGAGATCGTCGAGATCAGCGCGCCGCACTTCGAGTACGGCGTGGCTGCGTACTACCTGATCCTGCCGGCGGAGGCATCCAGCAACCTCGCCAAGTTCGACTCCGTGCGCTTCGGCCTGCGGGTCAATCGCGGCGGCACCGTCGAGGACGTCATGGCCGCGACCCGCGACGCCGGGTTCGGCGAAGAGGTCAAGCGCCGCATCATCCTCGGCACCTACGCGCTGTCGGCCGGCTACTACGACGCGTACTACGGCAGCGCACAGAAGGTGCGCACGCTCATCCAGCAGGACTTCGCCTCCGCGTTCGCGCAGGTCGACGTCATCGCGACGCCGTCCGCGCCGACCACCGCCTTCAAGCTGGGCGAGAAGATCGACGATCCGCTGCAGATGTACCTCAACGACCTCACGACGATCCCGGCGAACCTCGCCGGCGTCCCGGGCATCTCGATCCCGTCGGGTCTCGCCGCCGAAGACGGCCTGCCCGTGGGCATCCAGTTCCTCGCGCCCGCGCGCGAAGACGCCCGCCTGTACCGCGTCGGCGCCGCACTCGAAGCGCTGCTCGTGGACAGCTGGGGAGGCCCCCTGCTCGACCGCGCCCCGGCCCTGGGAGGAGCCCGCTGATGGCCAAGGACAAGCTGATGGACTTCGACAAGGCACTCGAGCTCTTCGAGCCCGTGCTCGGTTTCGAGGTGCACGTCGAGCTGAACACCGCGACGAAGATGTTCTCCGCGGCGCCGAACCCCGCCAACGAGGCCAACCACGGCGCCGAGCCGAACACGCTCATCGCCCCGGTCGACCTTGGCCTTCCGGGATCCCTGCCGGTTGTCAACGAGGAGGCCGTGCGGTCGTCGATCCGGCTCGGGCTGGCCCTCGGCTGCTCGATCGCCGAGTCGTGCCGGTTCGCGCGGAAGAACTACTTCTACCCCGACCTCGGCAAGAACTACCAGATCTCGCAGTACGACGAGCCGATCGCCTTCGAGGGCTCGGTCGAGATCGAACTCGAGGACGGCACGCTGGTGACCGTGCCGATCGAGCGCGCGCACATGGAGGAGGACGCCGGCAAGCTCACGCACATGGGCGGGGCGACCGGCCGCATCCAGGGTGCGGAGTACTCGCTGGTCGACTACAACCGTGCGGGCGTTCCGCTGGTCGAGATCGTCACGAAGCCGATCTTCGGCGCGGAGCACCGGGCGCCCGAGATCGCGAAGGCGTACGTCTCTGCGATCCGCGACATCGTGAAGGCCCTCGGCATCTCCGAGGCCCGCCTGGAGCGCGGCAACCTCCGCTGCGACGCCAACGTGTCGCTGCGCCCGCGCGGTCAGGTGAAGCTCGGCACGCGCACCGAGACGAAGAACGTCAACTCGATGCGGTCCGTGGAGCGCGCCGTACGCTACGAGATCCAGCGGCAGGCCGCGATTCTCGCCGAGGGCGGCTCGATCACTCAGGAGACCCGGCACTGGCACGAAGACACCGGCACCACCTCGCCGGGCCGACCCAAGTCGGATGCCGACGACTACCGGTACTTCCCCGAGCCCGATCTGCTCCCGGTGCTGCCGCCGCGCGACCTGGTCGAGGAGCTGCGTGCCGCCCTTCCGGAGCAGCCGGTCGCCCGACGCCGCCGCCTGAAGACCGAGTGGGGCTTCACCGACCTCGAGTTCCAGGACGTCCGCAACGGCGGACTGGTCGAGGTCGTGGAGGCGACCATCGTCGCCGGTGCGACGCCGGCTGCAGCACGCAAGTGGTGGACGGGGGAGATCACCCGCATCGCGAATCTGCGCGAACAGGATGCCGTCGATCTCGTCACCCCGCAGGGCGTGGCCGCGCTGCAGCAGCTGGTCGATGCCGGAACCCTGACGGACAAGCTCGCACGCCAGGTGCTCGAGGGCATGGTCGCCGGCGAGGGGACGCCACAGGAGATCGTGGACGCACGCGGGCTTGCCGTCGTGTCCGATGACGGTGCCCTCATCGCCGCGATCGACGAGGCACTGGCATCCCAGCCCGACGTCCTGGAGAAGATCCGCGACGGCAAGGTGCAGGCCGCGGGCGCGGTGATCGGAGCTGTTATGAAGGCGATGAAGGGCCAGGCGGATGCCGCCCGCGTGCGCGAGCTCGTGCTCGAGCGTGCGGGGTCGTCCTGATCCGGGAGAGTCCCGTGCGTCCGCCCCGGGCGAGAAAGCTCTGAACGCGACCCTCCGACGTCAATGTCGGAGGGTCGCGTCACAATAGGACTATGGGTCGTGCCGACGGGACAGGTCGCCTGGTCTCGCAGCCGGGCGCCGACGACAGCGGCACCCGGATCCTGCACGTCGACATGGATGCCTTCTACGCGTCCGTCGCGGTGCTCGACGATCCGTCGTTGCGCGGCAAGCCGCTCATCATCGGAGCGCCAGAAGGACGCAGCGTGGTCTCGAGCGCCTCGTACGAGGCGCGCAGGTTCGGGGTGCGCTCGGCGATGCCCGTGTCGCAGGCGCTGCGCCTGTGCCCCCAGGCCATCACGGTGACCCCTCGGTTCGAGCGATACGTCGAGGTCTCCCGGCAGGTGTTCGACGTGTTCCGCAGCATCACCCCGCTGGTCGAACCGCTGTCGATCGACGAGGCGTTCCTCGACGTGAGCGGCGCACGACGGCTGTGGGGGAGTCCCGGGCACATCGCGACGATGCTGCGTGCCCGGATCCTTTCGGAGGTGGGCATCGTCTGCAGCGTCGGCGTGGCCGCGACCAAGCACGTCGCGAAGATGGCTTCGACGATGAGCAAGCCGGACGGCCTGCTGATCGTGCCCCAGAGCCGCACCCTGGAGTTTCTCGAACCGCGCAGCGTCCGCGCGCTCTGGGGCGTCGGCCCGAAGGCGGCGGAGGCGCTCGAGGGGCGCGGCATCCACACCGTTGCCGACGTGATCCGCACTCCGCATGCCGTGCTCGTGCGCGCCCTCGGCCCCTCGATGGCGGGCCGCATCGGCGACCTCGCGCGCGGCATCGATCCGCGCGCCGTTGAGACCGGGCGGGTCGAGAAGAGCGTCGGCCATGAAGAGACGTTCCACGTCGACATCGCCGATCACGGCGTCCTGCGCAGCGAGCTGCGGCGGCTGGCCGATCGTGTGGGGGCGCGTCTGCGCTCGAACGAGTGGACCGCCGGGTCGGTGTCGATCAAGATCCGCTATGCCGATTTCACCACCCTCACTCGCACGGTGACTCTTCCGGCGCCGACGTCGGTGGGGCAGCGCATCGGCGAGGCGGCGATCGGATTGTTCGACGCGCTCGAACTGCGGCAGTCCGTGCGCCTGGTCGGCGTCCGTGCCGAGAAGCTGCAGCCCGCCGCCGGCAGTGTGCTCGGGCTGTGGGACGACGACGAGGAGTGGCGCAATCTCGAAGGAGCCGTCGACGAGGTCGCCGCACGATTCGGAAAGGGCGCGCTGACCCGCGCGACGCTGCTGGGCGCGCGACGGGATGTGGCGGCGCTGCCGACCGATCCGCGGACCGACCGGATGCCGTGACGAAGACCGGTCGGCGTGCGCACGGCAGTCACGGCGCGCTAGCGTGGACCCATGCCCAATCTCGCAGTGGAACTCGGCAAGCAAGCGGCTGACTTCGGCGTGCACAGCGCCTATGGCGACGTGCAGGATGTCGACGGGGTCAAGTTCATCCCGGTCGCCGTGACGTGGTCGGGGTTCGGCGGCGGCTCGGACGACGTCGGCAACGGCGCCGGAGCGGGCGGCGGCTGGGCCGTCCCGGTGGGGGCGTATGTGCGCCGCGCCGACGGTCTGCGCTTCGAACCCAACCCGATCGCGCTGCTGGCCGTGCTGATCCCCGCTATCTGGGTCACCGGTCGAGCGCTCAGCCGTGTCATCCGCGCCCGCAAGAAGTGAGCGCGACCCCGTCCGCTCCGCGCTCGGCCGGGCCGTGGCGGGCGTGGTCGACGCCGTGCGCGCGCAGGGGGTGCTGAACCCCGTCATCCTCATCGACGGCCGCAGCGGGTCCGGCAAGAGCACACTCGCGCGGGCGGTCGTCGCGTCGTGGCCGTTGCACGGGCGCGTGCAGCTCGTGGCCCTCGATTCCCTCTACCCCGGCTGGGACGGCCTGGCCGAGGGCGTCGAGACCGCGCGTGCGAGCATCCTGTACCCGCACGCCCGCGGGACGATGGGCGTTTGGCAGCGCTGGGACTGGGAGGCCTCGGTGTACGCGGAGGCCCACGCGGTCGACCCGTCGCTGCCGCTCATCGTTGAGGGGTCGGGCATCCTGACCTCGCAGACTGCGGCGCTGAGTGACATCCGCGTCTGGCTGGAGTCGCCGGAGACCTCTCGGCGCACGCGCGCCCTCGAGCGCGACGGCGAGACCTATCGACCGCACTGGGATCGCTGGAGCGCGCAGGAACGCGCGCATGTCGCCGCCGACGAGCCGCAGAAGCTGGCCACCCTGCGATTCGACGTGCCGTGACCGTCAGCGACGTCAGGCCTGCGCCGAGGCGGCTTCGATGAGCTGGTCGAGGCGGTAGGCCAGCCATTCGTAGACGCCGTACCGCGGGTCGTCGACGGGGCGGTCGTCGTCCGACGTGATCCCGAGTCGTGAAGCCAGCACCAGCCGAACGGCGGCAAGCGTCCGCAGCCACGCGGGGAGGCGGACACCGTCGATCGCGATCGGGGCGACGTCGTGCGCAGCCTCCGAGTCGAGCACGGCGGGATCGATCGGGCCGAGCATGTCGATGACGGTCCGGGCGTCGGCTCGTCGTGAGTCCAGAAGGTCCGCCTCGGTGAGCGCTCGGTATTCGTCCGCGGCGTCATCGTCGTCGGGATAGGCCGACGGCACGAGCCGGGCAAGCGCGGGGTCGTCGGCGGGGGAATCGTCGAGCAGCTCGATGAAGTCGCGGACGATGACGGAGAGATGAGCCGTCTCGGCGCGGCTGAAATCGAGGAGGACGACGCTTTCGGGATTCATTCGGGGGCCTCTCTCACGGTTGCCCACAGGCCGTAGTCGTGCATCGCGCGCGCATGCATCTCCATCTGCTCGCGGGCGCCTTCCGCGACGATCGCATGGCCGTCCTGGTGGACGTGGAGCATGAGTGTCGTCGCCTTCTCGCGGCTGTACCCGAAGTGGGTGCGGAAGACATACACGACGTAGCTCATCAGGTTGACGGGGTCGTTCCAGACGACGGTCTGCCACGGGCGAGCGGGGGATGCCTGGGACCGCTCGTCGGTGCGCTCATCGAGCTCCGGTGATGCCAGGGGTGTCATGCCCACCCCAGTTCGTGCAGTCGGTCGTCGTCGATGCCGTAGAAGTGGCCGATCTCATGGACGAGGGTGGTGTGCACTTCGTCCCGCAGCTCGGACTCGGTGGTGCACGCCGCGAGGTGCGGCTCGCGATAGACGATGATGCGATCGGGCAGTTCGCCGACGCCGTAGATGTCGCGCTCCGTGAGAGCGATGCCTTCGTAGAGCCCGAGCAGGTCGAGGCTGCCGTCTTCCGGCCGATCTTCGACCACGAAGACGACATTGTCGAGCCCGTCGATCATGTCGTCGGGAAGGCGATCGAGCTCGTCGGTGACGAGTTCTTCGAACGCCGTGGCATCCCATTCGTCCATGTGTCTGCCGCTTCTCGCGAGTGTGGGGTGGCTAACGGGACTTGAACCCGCGACCCCCTGGACCACAACCAGGTGCTCTACCGACTGAGCTATAGCCACCGTGTCCCCAGCGCGCCGGGGCAACCCTACGATTCTGTCATACGTTGGGCGCAAACAACGAAACGGCCGACGCTGCGGCTGCTTTCGCCTCGTCGCTCGAGGGTCCGGGGTCGCCGACGAACACGGACTGCCGGTAGTAGGCCAGCTCGCGGATGGACTCGCGTATGTCGATGAGAGCGCGGTGCTCGCCCTCTTTGGCCGGTGCGTGGAAGTACGCGCGCGGGAACCACCGGCGGCTGAGCTCCTTGATGCTGGAGACATCGATGTTGCGGTAGTGGAGCCAGTGATCGACGCGCGGCATGTACTTCGCGATGAACATGCGATCGGTGCCGATCGTGTTGCCGGCCAGCGGTGCCCGCCCCTCCAGCGGCACGAATCGCTGGATGTACTCGAGAACCTCGAACTCGGCCTCGCCCAGGCTGACGCCGCTCGGGATCTCCTCGAGCAGACCGGACTTGCGGTGCATGTTCGTGACGAACTCGTTCATATGGTCGAGTGCCGATGCATCGGGCTTGATGACGATCGTGAAACCGGCGTCGAGGGGGCGCAGTTCGAAGTCCGTCACGACGACCGCGACCTCGACGAGTTCGTCGACCTCGAGATCGAGCCCTGTCATCTCGCAGTCGATCCATACGAGTCGGTCGTTCTCTGAAGATGCCACCATGGGGGACATCCTAGTGAGCGCCCCGGACATCGGGCTCTCGCGAGTCCGTGCGACGGGGTCGATCGTGCGGCGGCCGTGACCCTCGCGAGTCGCCGCGAAACGCCCCCCCGGGAGTGTCTGGTTTCAGGACATAGGTCTCTCGTGATC
>NZ_JTDK01000011.1 GCF_000802305.1 Microbacterium mangrovi
CGACGCCGGCGCCGAGCCGGGCGCCGGCGAGGAGGGCGATGTAGTCGCGGCATCCGACCGCCGCGCCGACCGTCCCCTCGGCGAACGCGGCCAGCGACGCGTCGTTGTCGATCCGCACGACCGGCGCCCAGTCGAGGGCGTCCACGAGTCCGGGATTCATGCGCTCCCAGAATCCGGTGGGATGCCGCGGCGATCGCCCGGCCGAGTTCACCGGCGCGGCGACCCCCGCGCAGACCGCCAGCACCTCGTCGCGGGAGCGGCCCGCTTCGGCCAGCGCGGCATCCACCGCGGCGACGATCCGGGTGCGCCGCGTCGCGGCGTCATCGCGGTCGAGCTCCAGCCGGGTGCGGTGCGTGGCGAGGATCCGCGAGCGCAGGTCGGCGACACTCACCGTGATGTGCTCGTGTCCGGCATCCAGCCCGACGAGCACCGCGGCGTCGTCCCGCAGCGCGAAGCGCCGGGCGGGCCGCCCCTTGCGGTACTCGCCCGCCTGCCGTGCGTTGGGCAGTTCCTGCAGCAGGCCGAGCTGCGTCAGGGTGTCCATCGCGTCGATCGCGGTGGACCGGGTCAGGCCGGTGCCGTCCATGACCTCGGTGGCCGTGAATTCGTCGGCCGACCAGGCGTGGGAGAGCACGGCATCCAGGCTCGCCGGACGCGGCGCCGGGGTCTGGAGGGATGTCGACACGACTCTTGACCTTTCCTGTCTCGCCCTGCAATACTGCCGTACAGACATTGATTTGACGAGTAAATCTAATAATCGAGATTACTCGGGTCGCAAGGAAGCGAGAATCCACAGTGACGGGACGACGAACCACAGCCCTGCGGGCGATCGCGGTCGGAGCGGTGCTGACGCTCGGGGGAGCACTGCTGGCCGGATGCTCCCCGGACGGCCGCGAGACCATCCGGTTCGCTTTCAGCAAGCGCGAGGCGATCGGCTTCATGACCGACCTCGTGCACAAGTACAACGCGTCGCAGAACAAGGTGACGGTCGTGCTCGACACGTCCAACACGTTCGCGGCAGGCTTCGTGCGCGGCAATCCGCCGGACATCGCGCTGAACAACTACAACATGGAGACGGCGCGCTTCGTGCAGCGCTGCGCGCTCAGCGATCTGTCCGGCACGGCGGCCGCGAAAGAGGTCAAGCCCAGCCTGACCCCGTTCATGGACCAGTACGGGCGCTGCGCCGGGCGCACCAGCGCGCTGCCGTACTCGGTGATGGCATCCGGCGTGATCTACAACAAGCAGCTTTTCCAGAAGTACGGCGTGACCGTGCCGCGGACCTGGGATCAGCTCCTCGCCGCGTGCAAGACGTTCCAGGCAGCCGGGGTCACGCCGATCTACGCCACCTTCGCCGACCCGTGGACGGTGGGGCAGGGCTGGTACGACTACTCCGTCGGCGGGATGCTCGACACGGTCGCCTTCTTCAAAGCCCTGAACGCCGAGGGCGTGGACGTCGGCCCCACCTCGGCCGTCTCGTTCCAGAAGGACCAGGCCGCCCCGGTCGACAAGATGATCCGGCTGGCCGCCTACGTCAACAAGGATGCCGCGAGCCGGGCGTACGGCGATGGCAACACCGCCATGGCCGAAGGTAAGGCCGCCATGTACCTACAGGGCCCGTGGGCGTTCGGCGAGATCGCCAAGGCGGCGCCGAAGCTGGCGCTCGGCACCTTCCCGCTGCCGGTCACGAACGACCCCGCCGACCTCAAGGTGCGCATCAACATGGACCTGGCCGCGTGGATCCCCGAGGCATCCCCGCACAAGGATGCCGCCCGCGCCTTCCTCGCGTACCTCTACCAGCCGAAGGTGATCAACGCCTACAACGCGTCACAGCTCGGATTCGATCCCACGATCGGCGCCGCCCCGCCGACGGACCCGCGCATCCTCGGCCTGAAGCCCTACGTCGACGACGACAAGGTCTACCAGGGGTCATCGGTGCTCGTGCCGCAGGCGATCCCGATCTTCAACTACACGCAGGCCATGATCCTCGGGTCTGCGCCCGACCAGGTGCTGCGCACCATCGACGCCGACTTCGCCCGCCTGGCGTTCCGGCAGTAGCCCGGGAAGCAAGGGAGTCCTCCCATGACCACCACACAGGCCATCGTGACCCGCGGGGCACGACGAACCCCCGCACAGCGAAGCCGGCGCCGGGTCGAGCCCATCTACTACTGGTTCCTCATCCCCACCGTCGTGCTGTTCACGCTCGCGATCACGGTGCCGGCCGTGATCGGCATCTTCTTCAGCTTCACGAACTCCATCGGCATCGGCACGTGGAAGTTCACCGGCTTCACCAACTACATCGCCCTGTTCAGCGACCCGCTCATCCTGCAGAGCTACCTGTTCACGATCGGGTTCTCGATCGTCACGGTGATCGCCGTGAACATCATCGCGCTGCTGCTCGCGGTCGGGCTCACCTCGCGCATCCGCATCAAGACCGGGCTGCGCACCATCTTCGTGATCCCGATGGTGATCTCCGGCATCATCATCGCGTTCGTCTTCAACTTCCTCTTCTCCAACTCGCTGCCCGCATTCGGGAACCTGACCGGCATCCCCTTCCTGCAGCAGAGCATCCTCGCCAACCCCGACTGGGCGTGGGTCGGGATCGTCATCGTCACCGCCTGGCAGGCGATCCCCGGATCGCTGCTGATCTACATGGCCGGCATCCTCGCCATCCCCGGCGACGTGTACGAGGCGGCCTCCATCGACGGGGCGACCAAGCGGCAGCAGCTCGTCCGCATCACGGTGCCGCTCATCTTCGGCTACGTCGTGATCAATGTCATCCTCGGATTCAAGGGCTTCCTGAACGCCTACGACATCATCAAGGGCCTCACCAACGGCGGGCCCGGGACCTCGACCAGCAGCATCGCGATGACGATCGTCGGCGGCCTCACCAGCGGCGACTACGCCTACCAGATGGCCAACGCCACGATCTTCTTCGTCATCACCATCCTCATCGCCCTCGTCCAGCTCGCAGCGACGCGCGGAAGGAGCGCCCTCTGATGTCCACCCAACCCGCCCTCGTCGCCGAGACGACCACCGCCGCGCTCACGCTCGGCGCCGACCGCAGCAGCCGCCGCATCCGCACCCGGATGGAGCGCGTGAACTGGTCGGGCACGATCATCCTGATCCTGTGCGCCGTGACCGTGCTCGTGCCGCTGTACGTCACCGTCACGATGGCGTTCAAGACCACCGCCCAGGCCGTCGACGGCAACGCGTTCTCGCTGCCCGCCCCGTTCAGCCTCGACGGATTCGTGCAGGCGTGGAACCTCACCGACTTCCCCGTCGGCGCCCTCATGTCGTTCCTCGTCACCGCCGGAACGGTCATCGCGACGATCCTGCTCAGCGCGTTCGCCTCGTACGCGATCGTGCGCAACTGGGACAAGCGGCTGTTTCGCTTCTCGTTCTTCTACCTGCTCGCGGCGATGTTCATCCCGTTCCCCGTCGTGGCCCTGCCGCAGGTGCAGCTGACCGGCATCCTGCACCTCGACAACCCGGGCGGAGTCATCATCCTCGCCACGATGTTCCAGCTGAGTTTCAGCGTGCTGCTGTTCACTGCCTTCCTGCGGTCGATCCCGCTGGAGCTCGAGGAGAGCGCCCGCATCGACGGCGCGACCACCTGGCAGACTTTCCGGCACATGATCTTCCCGTTGCTGGCGCCCATGAGCGCGACGATCGGAATCTTCGCGTTCCTGTACGCGTGGAACGACTTCATGATGCCCTCGCTCATCATCTCCGACCCGGCGCTGCAGACCCTGCCGGTGCGCCAGCAGCTGTTCCAGACCCAGTTCAGCAACAACTACAACGTCTCGTTCGCGTCCTACCTCCTGGCCATGGCGCCCGCGATCGTCGCCTACCTGTTCACCCAGCGCTGGGTGATGGAGGGCGTCACGCAGGGTGCCGTCAAGGGGTGACCCGCGCCATCGGGATGCCGCGGCATCCCGAACCCCGTCCATCCGTCCGTCACGCCACCACCTCGAAAGGACCCACCGCCGTGACAACCTCCCTCGACCTCGCTCGCGACATCGCCGACCCCGCCCTCGCGCCCTGGTGGCGCCAGGCGGTCGTCTACCAGATCTATCCGCGCAGCTTCGCGGATGCGAACGGCGACGGCCTGGGCGACATCCCCGGCATCCTGAGCCGCGTCGACTACCTGGCCGAGCTCGGCGTCGGGGCGGTCTGGCTGAGCCCCTTCTACCCGTCCGCGCTCGCCGACGGGGGCTACGACGTCGCCGACTACCGCAACGTCGACCCGCGCCTGGGCACCCTCGACGACTTCGACGCGATGCTGAACGCGCTGCACGAGCGCGGCATCAAGGTGGTCGTGGACATCGTGCCGAACCACACCTCCGACCAGCACGAGTGGTTCCAGGCGGCGCTCGCCGCCGGACGCGGCTCGGCCGAGCGCGAGCGGTACATCTTCCGCGACGGCACCGGGCCCGACGGCGCCGAGCCCCCCACCGACTGGGTGTCGGTGTTCGGGGGTCCGGCGTGGGAGCGCGTCGCCGACGGCCAGTGGTACTTCCACCACTTCGCCAAAGAGCAGCCCGACCTCAACTGGGACCACCCCGACGTGCACGCGGACTTCATCAAGACGCTGCGGTTCTGGTCGGATCGCGGCGTCGACGGGTTCCGGATCGACGTCGCCCACATGCTCACCAAGGACCTCACCGAGCCGCTGCCGTCGGCGGCCGAGCTGGCGCTGATCCCGATCGACGGCAACCACCCGCTGATCGACCGCGACGACGTGCACGAGATCTACGCCGAATGGCGGGAGGTGTTCGACTCGTACGACCCGCCCCGCACCGCCGTCGCCGAGGCCTGGGTGGCCTCGGACCGGGTGCCGCGGTACGCGAGCCCGGAGAGCCTCGGCCAGTCGTTCAACTTCGACCTGCTCGAAGCCGACTTCGACGCCGCGCAGTTCCGGCGTATCGTGACCGACAACCTGGCGCTCGCGGCCCGGTCGGGTTCGTCGAGCACGTGGGTGCTGTCGAACCACGACGTGGTGCGTCACGCGACCCGGTACGGCCTGCCCGCGGCGCGGCCGGGTGCCACGGCGCCCACCCGCCACGGCGGCGAGTGGCTGCTCGGCGGGGGCGACGAGTCCGTGCTCGACCGGGAGCGCGGGGGCCGGCGCGCCGCGGCGGCGACGATGTTCATCCTCGGCCTGCCGGGTTCGACGTACCTGTACCAGGGCGAGGAGCTCGGCCTGCACGAGGTCGCCGCGATCCCCGCCGACGAGCGGCAGGATCCGACGTTCTTCCGCACGCACGGCGAAGAGATCGGCCGGGACGGATGCCGCGTGCCGCTGCCGTGGGAGGCATCCGCCCCCGCGTTCGGGTTCGGCACGAGCGGCGCGCATCTGCCGCAGCCGGACTGGTTCGCCCGGTTCGCGGTGGATGCCGAGGCCGCCGATCCGGCATCCAGCCTCACCCTGTACCGGCGCGCGCTGGCGCTGCGGGAGCGGCTGCAGTCCGCCGAGCAGCTGGACTGGGTCGACACGGGGCGCGACGACGTGCTGCGATTCCGTCGCCCGGGCGGGTGGGAGGTCGTCACGGTGTTCGGCTCCGAGCCGTATCGGCTCGAGGCCGGCAGCGGGGAGGTCGTGCTCGCGACCGCGCCGGTCGAGGGCGGGATGATGCCGGGGGAGAGCACGGTCTGGATCGCACCCGCGGATTCCTGAGCCCGCCGGTCCCGCCCGCCGATGTGTTCCGCTGTCCTGAAATGCACCCGGGGACGCAATCCAGGACAGCGGAACGGATCCGAGATGGAGGGGGGACGCCCGGCCTAGCCGTCGGAGCGGGTCCAGCCCTTGCGGCGGAACCAGGCCCACATGAGCCCGGCGGAGGCCGCCATCGTGCCGAGCCCGAGCACGAAGAACGCCCACGGGCCGACGAGCACGTGCCCGACCTCCCAGCTGAAGTTCATGCCGAAGAACCCGGTGAGAAAGCTCAGCGGGAGGAAGATCGACGCGATGATCGTCAGCTGCTTCGACGTCTCGCCCTGCTTGTTCGCGACCGTCGACAGGTAGAGGTCGGTGCATCCCGCGACCATCTCGTGGTACGAATCCAGCTCGTCGGTGATGCGGATCAGGTGGTCGTAGACATCCCGGAAGTAGTCGTGGCTGTCGGCCTCGAGCCCGGCGAGATCGGCGATGACCTCGATCTCCCGGGCGAAGACGTCCCGCATCGGAACGACGGCCTTGCGCAGGCGCAGCAGCAGCCGCTTGAGGCGGAACGTCTCGGCGAGTTCGCGCTTTCCGGCGCCGGACACGATGGCGTCTTCGAGGTCGTTGATCTCCTCGTCCAGGTCGGCGAGGATCGGGAAGAAGCTGTCCACGACCACGTCGATGATCTTGTAGACGTGGTACTGCTCGCTGCGCGTCGACGTGTGCCGGGCGAACACGGTCTTCAGGGCCGCGAGGTCCGGCGACGGATTGCGGTGCAGCGTGACGACGAAGTCCCCGCTGAGGTGGCAGTGGATCTCCTCCAGCGGATGCTCGTTCTCGTCCTCGGGCTGCGCGGCGACACCGCCCTCCAGCACGAGGAGGGCGGTGTCGCCGTAGGCATCCAGCTTGGGTCGCTGGCCGAACTTGACGCTGTCTTCGACGGCGAGCGGGTGCAGACCCAGGAGGATGCCCAGGCGCTGGATGTCCGCGGGCGTCAGGCCGGTGGCATCCAGCCAGAAGAACTCATGGTCGCGGCGCAGCTGCGCGATGAGTTCGTCGTCGATGGTGTCGAGGATTCGCATGGTGCTCCGGGGCTCGCGGACTGAGTGCCCGCAAGCGTACCGATGCACGCCGTGCGGATCCTCACTGCACCGACCAGCCCCCGTCGGAGGCGAGGATCGCGCCGTTGATGTTCACCGCGTCGTCCGACAGCAGGAACGTGATGGATGCCGCCAGGTGCTCTGCCGTCGCGACCGTCGGGATCGCCTGCTGGAACGGGGCGAGGCGGGCGGATCCGGCCTGCGACACGTTCGGCGGGAAGGGGATGCCGGTGGCCACGCCGCCCGGTGCGACCGAGTTCACCCGGATTCCCTGGGGTCCGTACATGAACGCCGCGGACTTCGTCACGCCGACGATGCCGTGCTTGCTGGCCGTGTAGGCGTTGCCCGACGCGTTGCCGCGCAGGCCGGCCTCGCTCGACACGTTGAGGATCGCGCCGCGTCCGGCCGCCTGCATCGCGGGGAGCACGGCACGCATCAGCTTGAACGGGGCGGTGAGGTTGATCGCGATGACGCGGTCCCACACGGCATCCGGGGTCTCACCGGCGGGGGAGAAGTCGTCGTTGATCCCGGCGACGTTGGCGAGGCCGTCGATGCGGTCGCCGGCCGCCGCGACGACACGGTCGATGTTCTCCTGCCGGGTCAGGTCGCCGGCGAGGGTCACGATGTCGGCATCCGGCAGCTCGGCGCGGAAGGCATCCAGCTTCTCGGCCGCGATGTCGCACGCGATGACGCGGCCGCCTTCGCGAGCGATGCGGGATGCCGTCGCCCTGCCGATTCCGGATGCCGCGCCGGTGACGATCACCGTCTTGCCGGCGAAGCGGCCGGGGGTGATCTGCTCGGTCCAGCCGGCGGGGGCGTCGTCGGCGGGGATCTCCCCGTCGTTCGCGGCGCGGACCAGGTCGTCGACGACCGACTGCGGCATGGCGCCCTGGCTCATGGTGACCAGCTGCTGCAGCGGCAGGCCGAGCACGGGCGTGAGGGCGTCGGCGCTCGCACCGGACTGGGCCAGCAGGCCCTGGATCAGCTCTTTGCCGACCGGGTCGTTCAGCCAGTCGCCGATCGAGGAGTTCGCGGTGAGGGCCATTCTTTCTTCTCCTTCTCGAGTTACGCAACGGTGCGTCCACGTATTGATCAGGCTACCCCTCGGTACCCTCGGAACATGCCTCGTCCTCGCAGTGAGAAAGCCCGGAAAGCCGTGCTCGCGGCCATGCGCCGAGCGATCGCCGACGAGGGCTACGCCGCCGTGACGATCGAGGGGCTCGCGGCCGAGGCGGACGTCTCGAAGCAGACCATCTACCGGTGGTGGCCGTCGAAGGCGGCGATCCTCGGTGAAGCGCTCCTCGAGGGCGAGATCCCCGGCGAATCGCCCGCGCGACAGCCCACCGACGACCTGGCCGCCGACCTGCGGATGTGGTTCGCGGATGTCGGCGCGCACCTCGCCCGGCCCGAGAACGTCGCGCTGGCTCGCGCCCTCATCGCGGTGTCCGCGACCGACCCCGAACTGGGCGCTGCCCTCAACCGGCGCTTCGCCGGCCAGACGGTGGCGTGGGTCACGGAGCGCATCGCCGCCGCGAAGGATGCCGGTCAGGTGCGCCCCGACATCGACCCGTCCGTCATCGCCGACCAGTTCGTGGCCTTGACGTCGTACGCGGCGCTGCTCGGCCGCGCGTTCGACACCGCCCAGGCCGAGGCCGTCGTCGACACGCTGCTGCACGGGATCGCCGCGCCCTAGACACGCTCCACCGACAGAATTCGCCGCTGGGGCGCGCATTTGTTGTCGGTTGAACCATCGTTGAAAACGTTCTCGAAAACGTTTGACACCGCTGTGGGCGCTAAATAGCTTGGGTCGCGACCCGCCGGCAAGGCTGCGGCGGGGGCTCATCGACATCCGTACAAGGGAGTACTCCATGCGATTTCGCAACCCTCTGATCGGCGCCGGCATCGCCGGACTCGCCGCCGTGCTCACGCTCGGCCCGGCCGCCGCCCACGCCGCGCCCAAGGACGGCACCAACGGCGCCCCGTCCGCGACGGGCTCGGTGCCGTCGGACTCGCTGCGTGCCCTCGCCGCGAGGTCCGGCCTGCGCATCGGCACGGCCGTCAACACCGATCTGCTGGGGACGGATGCCACCTACACGGCGATCACCGACCAGCAGTTCTCGACCGTGACGCCCGAGAACGTCATGAAGTGGCAGCTCGTCGAGCCCACGCGTGGCACGTACGACTGGGCGGCCGCCGATCGGCTGGTCGCGTCCGCCCGCGCCAACGGCCAGCTCGTTCGCGGTCACACTCTCGTGTGGCACAGTCAGCTGCCGGACTGGCTCGTCCAGGCTGCGCCCGCCATGAGCGCCGACGAGCTGCGCGCCGTGCTCAAGAAGCACGTCACCGATGAGGTGACGCACTTCAAGGGCAAGATCTGGCAGTGGGATGTCGTCAACGAGGCCTTCAACGACGACGGCACGCTGCGCGACTCGATCTTCCTGCAGAAGCTCGGGCCCGGATACATCGCCGATGCGTTCCGCTGGGCGCACGCGGCCGACCCGAAGGCGCAGCTCTTCTACAACGACTACAACATCGAGTACACCGGCCCCAAGAGCAATGCGGTCTACGCGCTCGTCACGCAGCTGAAGGCCGAGGGAGTGCCGATCGACGGCGTCGGCTTCCAGACCCACCTCGACACGCAGTACCCGCTGCCCGACCTGCGCGCGAACCTGCAGCGCTTCGCCGACCTCGGCCTGAACGTCGCCGAGACCGAGGTCGACGTGCGCACCACCCTGCCCGTGACCGCGGTCGAGCAGTCCGCACAGGTCGCGGCCTACTCGCAGACCCTGCAGGCGTGCCTCGCGGTGCGCTCGTGCATCTCGTACACGGTGTGGGGCTTCGACGACGGACACTCGTGGGTGCCGGGGGTCTTCGCGGGTGAAGGAGCTGCGAACCTCTACGACGCCGGCTACACGCCCAAGGCGCAGTACTTCGCGCTGCAGCAGGATCTCGCCACCACGGGCGCGCCCCACCGCACCGGTTCCGGCGCGGGCGCCCGGTAGCGCGAAGATGCGGGATGCCGTGGGTCGCGGCATCCCGCATCTTCGCCGTCGTGCACAGATGTGCGGACGTCGTCCCTCCGGCCCGGCATCCTGCCCGCGCGCGTAGCCTCGGACCATGCGTGCGATCATCCATCACGAATTCGGTGACCCGGCCGAGGTTCTCGGCGTCGAAGACGTTCCCCTGCCCGAGCCGGGCCCCCGCGAGGTGCGCCTGCGGGTGCTCCTCGCCCCGATCCACAACCACGACCTGTGGACGATCCGCGGCTCGTACGGCTACAAGCCCGACCTGCCCGCCCGGTCCGGCACCGAGGCGGTCGGCATCGTCGACGCGATCGGCGACGAGGTCGAGGGCATCCAGGTCGGGCAGCGCGTCGCGACCGGCGGCACCTTCGGCGTGTGGAGCGAGTTCGCGATCGCCAAGGCCGGTGCCGTGGTGCCGGTGCCGGACGGCATCCCGGACGAGGTCGCCGCGCAGCTCATCTCCATGCCGTTCAGCGCGATCGCGCTGGTCGACTACCTCGGTGTCGGAAGCGGTGACGTGATCGTGCAGAACACCGCGAACGGCACCGTCGGGCGCCTGGTCGCCCAGATCGCGGCGAGCCGCGGCATCCGCGTGATCGGGCTCGTGCGACGCGAGTCGGATGTCGAGGAGCTTGCGGCATCCGGCATCCCCGACGTCGTCGCGACCGTCGGTGACGGCTGGCGCGCACGGGTGCTCGAGCTGGCCGGTGCCAAGCCGATCGTCGCCGCGGTGGACTCGGTGGGCGGATCGGCATCCGGCGATCTGGTGCACCTTCTCGGCGAGGGCGGCACGCTCGTGTCGTTCGGCGCGATGGCTTCCGACCGGATGGAGCTGTCGTCGGGCGAGATCATCTTCAAGCAGCTGACCGTCAAGGGCTTCTGGGGCAGCAAGGTCTCGGCCGCGATGGATGCCGCGACCCGGCGCGCCCTGTTCGGCGAGCTGTTCCAGCTCGTCGGGGCCGGTCGGCTCTCGCTGCCGGTGGACAGCATCCATTCATTCGACGATGTGCGCGCCGCGGTGGATGCCAGCGTCACGCCGGGCCGGGTGGGCAAGGTTCTGCTGCGCCCCTGACGCTGTCGACGCAGGTACGGATGGCGGCGATCCGTCCGGATGCCGGTCTGTTGGGGCCGCATCCGGCCGCCAGGCGTACGCGGCACCGCCATCCGTACCTGCCGATCCGGATCGGTCATCCCGATTCGGCGTCCTCGAGACCGGGCACGTGATTCGCGGTGTCGCGCTCGCCGACGGGTCGGCGGGGCGTCCGGTCGACGATGAGCTGGAAGACATCCGGGCGGGCGTAGTGGCCGGTGGCGTCGAAGAGCCCTCGGCCGTCCGCGCAGTTGTCGACGTCGATGTCGGCCACGACGAGCCCCTCTTCGTCGGCGAGCGGTCCGGCGAGGATCTTGCCGTTCGGGTGCACGATCGTGGACAGTCCGCGTGCGATCCAGGCGGGCTCCGGGTACATCTCCTCCCTGCCCGGGATGCCGGCGGGGACGTCGTCGGTGTGGAACGCCTGGCAGGCCCCGATGACGTAGGTTCGCCCCTCCTTCGCAATGTGCTGCAGGGTCGGTACCCAGACGTCGCCGGAGTCCCACGTGGGAGCGAGGTGGATCTGCACGTCGTCCGCGTAGAGAGCAGTGCGCGCGAGCGGCATGTAGTTCTCCCAGCAGATCAAGCCCCCGATGCGTCCGATGGGCGTCTCGACCGCGCGGACGGATGACCCGTCCCCGCTGCCCCAGACGAGTCGTTCGCCACCGGTCGGCATGAGCTTGCGGTGATGGAGGAGGAGCGCACCGTCGGGACCGAACACGAGGAGCGTGTTGTAGAGCGTGGAGCCGTACCGTTCGGTGACGCCGACGGCGAGGTGCAGGCGATGTGACCGGGCGATCGTCGCGAGCGCGTCGGCGTCGGGTCCGGGGACCTCGATCGCCTGTTCGAACAGGAGGCGGTAGCTGGCGCGCGCCGTCTTGCTCCAGGGTCGTGTCCGCCACACCCACTCGGGGTAGCCGGAGACGAAGCATTCCGGGAAGACCAGGAGGTCGACGCCGCGTCGGGATGCCTCGTCGGCGATGGTCGCGCACTTCTCGATGGTGGCCGCCGTGTCAAGGTACACCGGGGCGTACTGGGCGGCGGCGACGGTCAGTTCAGGCATGCGGGTCTCCTTCGGAGAGGGGTGCGGTCGCAGTCGTGCGGCGCCAGGGGAAGACGGGTCGGTGGTGCGCGGTGAACGCCCGGATGCCGAGATCGGCGTCCGGGCCGGTTGCCATTTCGCGGCGCAGGCGCCGCCACAGGTCGTCGAGTTCCGGTGCCGCGGTGGTCTCGGCGTCGATCAGCCGCTTCGTCGCCCAGATGGTGAATTGGGAGTTGGACAGGAAAGCACGACTGAGCTCGGCCGCGCGTTCGTCCAGCCCGTTCTCGGCCACGACGTCGGCGACCAGTCCGTAGCCCAGCGCTTGCGTGGCATCGAAGCGCATCCCCGTTGCGAGGAGGAGTTTCGCGACCGATGGACCTGCCAGACGCGCCAGCCGTTCCAGCCCCACCCGGGGATAGATGACGCCGAGCTTGGCAGGGGTGATGGCGAACTGTGCGTGTTCGTCGGCGACGATCGCGTCGCACGCGGACGCGAGTTGCCAGCCGCCGCCGAAGCAGAAGCCCTCCACGAGCGCGATCACGAAGGTCTGGCATCCTCCGATCGCCGCGTCGACGAGGGAGAGAAGGTCTCCGGCGTCTCCGGCCTCGGCATGCTCGAGGAGGACTTCGCGAAGGTGGGCGACGGCGACGCCCGAGCAGAAGGTCCCGCCGGCGCCGCGGAGGAAGATCAGCAGGACGTCCTCTCGCGCATCGAGCTCGGCAAAGGCCGCGATGAGCTCGCGACACATCGACGGCGTCAGCGCATTGCGTTGCGCGAGGTTGCGCAGCTCGATGGTCGCGACGCCTGAGTCGACCCGCCACGAGATGGATGCCTCCGGCGTCCCGTCAGTCATCGCTCACTCCTGCCCGGACGATTCCCCGCACGGTGAGATCGCCGATCTCACCATCGTCGTAGCCGAGTTCCCGGAGCACCTCGTGCGTGTGCTCGCCCAGCTGGGGCGGTGCGGAACCGACTCGAGGGGGCTGCTCGTTCACGCTGATCGGGCCGCGCACCAGACGCAGGAGCGTGTCGTCGTTCCGACGGACGCTCTGCACGAGCTCGAGCGCCCGAACCTGCTCCGAATCGAAGGCGGCGAGGTACCCGTTGATCGGTCCGCACGGGATGCCGGCCCCGTGGAACAGCTCGACCCAGTGTTCGGCGCCGGCAGAGGCGAGCCGGGACTCGATCTGTTCGGTGAGCTCACGACGGTTCGCCAGCCGCGCGGGCTCGTCGAGGAATCGCTCGTCGGCGAGGAGATGTTCCGCGTCGATGATGCGGCAGAATGCCCGCCAGTGGCGGTCGCTGGCCACGGCGATCGTCAGGTCGGAGGATCCGGTGCGGAACACCCCGCAGGGGGCGATCGACGGGTGGGCATTGCCCTGCGGGACCGGCTCGATACCGAGGCTGAGCGCTTGCTGCCCCTGGAAGGTGCCCAGTGCCATCGCCGTCTCGAGCAGCGACGTGGAGACATGACGAACATCGACGCCGCGACTGCGGCCGAGGAGACCGGCCAGGACACCGATCGCGCACGTGAGGCCCGAGGTGATGTCCACGATCGAGACGCCGAAGCGGTAAGTGTGCTGCGCATCGGGGCCCGTGACGGATGTCAGGCCGCTCATGCCTTGCACGACCTGGTCGAGGCCGGGGGCGTCGCGCAGCGGTCCTCGGTCGCCGAACGCCGTGACGGAGGCGACGACGAGATCGGGGTTGAGCCTGTGCAGCGTGTCGGTGTCGAGGCCCATCTTCGCCAGCGTGCCGGCGCGGAAGTTCTCGATGAGGACATCGGATCCGGCCACGAGCCGGTGGAGGATGTCGCGCCCTTCGGTGCTGTAGAAGTCGACGCACACCGACCGCTTGCCGCGGTTGACGGAGTCGAAGTAGAGACTGTGCGCGTCCTCGAACGGGGGCCAGGTGCGCGCGGTGTCGCCACCCAGCCCCTCGACTTTGATGATCGTGGCGCCGAGGTCGGCGAGCAGTGCCGTGCAGAACGGGCCGGCGAGAGCTCGGCCGAGATCCAGGACGGTGATGCCAGACAGGGGGGAAGCGTTCACAAGCGCTCCTTTCGTGGGTGGTCGGGTGTCAGAGCGAGGTCGGCAGGACCAGCAGGCCCACCAGCAGCACGGGGCCGATGATGACCATGGACAGGCCCCATCTGGCGAGGAGCCTGGTCACGCGCGCGCGATCCGATTCGTCGGCCGTCGCCACGACGGCGGCGCCGACGGTGGAGAAGGGCGAGACGTCGACGATCGAGGCGCAGACCGCGAGCGCGGCGATGATCGCCCATCCCGCGACGCCGCCGTTCGCGACCAGGGGAATGGCGATCGGCACAAGCGCGGCCAGCATCCCCGTCGTCGATGCGAACGCCGAGATCAAGCCGGCCAGGACGCACAGGACGAAGGCCGAGACGAGCGGGGCGCCGATCTCCGCGGCGGCGTCGCCGAGCAGGTCGACGGCGCCCATCTCCTGCATCACGGAGACGAACGTGATGATCCCGCCGACCAGCAGGACGGTGGACCAGTCGATCTTCGAGACCGCGGCGCGTCCCGACGGCGGATCGATGAGCATCAGGACGGATGCGAACACGAACGCGAGGACGCCGATGTCAGGGTCGAGTCCCAGCAGGGCGAGGAGGATGACCGTCCCGATCAGAGCGACCATGAGTCCCAGGGTCACGAGGTGGACGACCTGCATCCGCTGCGGTGAGGCGACCGGGCGCGACTCGGCCAGGACGCGGACGCCGTCGGCTGCGGAGCCGGATGCGTTCACCGGGATGGCGCCGTCATCGCCCGCACCCGCGGGTCGGTGCTCGGAGCTCTCCTCGGAGAACTCACGGGTGAAGTCCGCCGGGACGAAACGCCGCCGGGACAGCGCGCGGCCGCCGAAGAGCACGTACGCGACCGCGAGGAGCACGATATTGGTGCCCGCTGCGATTGCGAACAGGACCAGCGGATTGAGGTCCACGCCGGCCGACTCGGCGGTCGAGACCGTCACGATCCCGAACAGGCTGGTCGGCGCGAACGCACCGCTGCTGATCCCTCCTCCGATCGCGAGGCCCATCAGCATGGGGTCGACCCGATGCTTGCGCGCGATCGGCATCCCGACCGGCGCCATGACGAGGCCGGCGAGGGGCGAGCCCATGGCGGCGATCCCGGCGGTGAGGACGAAGAAGAGGATCGGCAGCAGGAACGCGTTGGTGCCGACGCGCGCCACGGTGAACTCGACGAGGCGGTCGATCGTGCCGTTCACCTGGGCGATCGCGAAGAAGTAGGTGACGCCGACCAGCAGGACGAGCAGGTTGAGGGGGAACCCGGCGACCACGTCGTCCAGGGGCATCCCGGCGAGGAACAGGCCCACGCCCGCGGCGACCGCGAACATCAGGATGCCGGTGTGGACCTTGCGTAGCGTCGCGACGGCGAATGTGGCGATGAAGATGACGAGTGCGACGACCGGCGGTGTCATAGGGCTCCTCCTTGAGCGAGTCAGGCGGTTCACTGCTTGAACCGACGGTTCATTTCTGACATGGCTACGCTAAAGGGCGTTCGCTTGTGGCGTCAAGGGGAGGCGGAACGATGAGTACCCGGAGCGTCGGGACAGCCATCCAGGTGCTCGAGGCCGTCGCCGACCATCAGCCGGTGGGTCTGTCGGAGCTCACCCGGTTCGTCGACGTGCCGAAAGCGACGGTGTATCGATCGCTGGTGACCCTCGAGGAATTCGGCTGGCTGGCGCAGGCCGACGAGAAGTGGAGCCTGACCATCCACGCGTACGCCGTCGCGAGCCGCGGGAGCCGAGGGTCTCGGATCCGTGACGCCGCGATCGGTCCGCTCAGTGCATTGCAGCTGGCGACAGGCGAGACGATCCACCTGACGGTCCCGGATGACCGGCACATGGTGCTGATCGAACGGCTCGACACCGCGCATGCCCTGCGCGCCTTCCGGCCGCTGGGTGCGCTCGCCCCGATGCATGCGTCGTCGGCGGGCCTCGCGTACCTCGCGGCCGTCGACGACGCATGCTTCGAGGAGTACCTTGCCGCCGGGCTCGAGGCGACGACCGCCGCGACGATCGTGGACCCGGTCGAACTGCGGAGCGTGCGCGGGGTCATTCGCGCGCGAGGCTACTCGATCAACGAAGAGGGGCTGAGCGACGGGATCACCTCGCTCGGCGCCGCGATCCTCGACGCCGGGGGACGCGTCGCCGCCGCCGTCTCGGTGTCGGGGCCGTCCGTTCGGGTCACGAGAGACCACTACGACGACTACGGTCGACACGTCCACGAGACCGCCCGGGAGATCAGCGCGACGCTGCAGAGCTTGAGATGAATGAAATGACAGAAAAAACTGTCAACTCAGTCATTTCGAGCGTATGCTCGGCGGCATGACGACGTTCGAAGACCGCGTGGCGTACGCCGACCGGGTGGCCGGGGTGTGGGCATCCCGCTACCGCGTGGCCCCGATCACCGGCCGCATCGCGGGCTATCTGTACGTCTGCGACCCGCCGGCGCAGGCCATCGACGAGCTCGCCGCCGCCCTGCGCGCCAGCCGCAGCGCGATCGTCGGCGGGATCAAGGTGCTCGAAGCGCGCGGACTGGTCCGCCGCACCCGCACGGCGGGGGAGCGGGCCGACCGCGTGAGCATCGTGTTCGACGAGGCCCGCGGGTTCGATCCCACCGCCTACCTCGAGGCGGCCGAGATCGCACAGTCCGGACTCGCCCTGGTGGCCGAGCAGAACACCGAGCAGCGGATGCTGCTGGAGCAGACGGCATCCCTCAACGCCTATCTCGCCGCACGGCTTCCGGCCCTGCTCGACGACTGGCGGGCCGAGCAGGCGACACGATGAGCGAGCAGCAGACGACGCTGACCGACGGCCGCACGCTGGCCTGGTACGAGTTCGGCGACCCCGCCGGGCGTCCCGTGCTGTTCCTGCCGGGCTCGTCGTCGTCCGGGCTGGCGGGCCGGCCGCTCGACGACGCGGTGCGGGACGCCGGCATCCGCCTGATCGCGCTGGATCGCCCCGGGCTGGGCCGCTCCGATCTCGCACCGGCGCGGCGGCTCGCCGACTGGCCGGCCGATGTCGCCCAGCTGCTCGACGGACTGCAGCTGGACCGCGTGGCGCTGCTCGGCCACTCGGCCGGAGGCGCGTTCGCGCTCGCCGTGGCGCACGGCGTGCCGCAGCGCGTGTCGGCGACGGTCGTCTGTGCGGGGTCGGGTCCGTACAGCGAGGGGTGGTTCCGGGATGCCGCCGACATGTCGCGCACTTCCCGCTTCTACTACGGCCTGGCACTGCGCGCCCCGCGGATGTTCGGGACGATCATGCAGTCGGGGACGCCGCGCAGCGCGGCGGGCATCGACCGCACGCTCGCGCTCGTCTCGCGCGGCGATTCGCCCGACGCGGAATTCGCCCGGACGAATCCGGAGCGGATGCGCGCGGCCCTCGAGGCCACCGCGGACGGATTCCGGCGCGGACCGGCGGGGACGACGGCAGAGGCGCGCATGATCTGCTCGCCGTGGGGATTCGCCGTCGAAGACGTCCAGGCACCGGTCGACTGGTGGCACGGCGAGGAGGATGCCAACGTCAAGCCCGCCGCCGGCCGCGCGATGGTGGCGCGCCTTCCGGATGCCACGCCGCACTTCGTCCCCGGCGGCCACAGCCTCCTGTTCGCGCAGACTGCTGAGGTCCTGGCGTCCCTGGGCTAGAGACCCGGGTACGGATGGATGGCGGCGATCTGTGCGGATGCCGGTCGATGCCGGCGGCATCCGGCCGCCAGGCGGCCATCCGTACGCGCCATCCGTCCCCGGTCAGGCCGGGAGGGTCGGGGCCAGGGCGAGCATCTGGGCGGCGAGCACGTTGCCGAGCGCGCCGGATGCCGGATCGGCCAGGTAGCCGCCGAGGGCCGTGAGCGCCCGGCGGGTGCGCGGCGCCGAGCCGGCCGACACGGCGGTCCTTGCATCCTCCACGAGACAGCGCACGACGGACTCAGCGTCGGGCGGAAGCTGCGAGATCGCCTGCGCCGCGGCATCCAGCACCGCATGGGCCTGCGCCCGCCAGCCCGCGGATGCCGGCGCACTCCGATTCTCCGGAGTGCCCGCATCCGGCTCCGCGGCTCGGCGCAACGCGGCGTGGAGGGGAGGCGGCTCCGGGGCGTCCTGAGCGGGGGTCGCGGGGTCTGCCGGGGCGAGCGAGCGGGATGCCGGCTCGGGCCTCGCGGGCGGGGAGGGCCGGGTCGTTCCACGGGCGCGCATCCGGTCGAACTCCTCGGCCTTGATCTTGCCGTGGGCGGTCATCTCGACCTCGCGGTCGCCCGGCGAGCGACCCGCGATCAGCGCGAAGCCCTGCGCCTGGAGGTCGTCGACTTCATCGGAGACCGACCCGTCGAAGTCGATCTCGTGATCCAACAGCGCCGCGACCGCCGACTCCGGAACGGGGGTGCGGGTCTTGTCGCCGGTGGCATCGCGCAGCGCCACCAGCACCGAGAGCTGGCGCGACTGCGTGATCGTCAGCATCCCTGCAGACTAGCTTCGCCGGCGCGACGAAGCCCGGCTCCCGCGCGGTGCGGCGGCAACCGGGCTCCGTGTCGTCAGTGCTGGTTGCCGTTGTTGAAGTGGTACCCGCCGTTGCCCTGACCTCCCGGGGTTCCGTGCGCGCCGGGGCCGTTGCCGCCGGTGCCCGGCTCGACGTGGTTCGTCGGCGTGTGCACGATGTCGTAGAACACCCCGGTGTCGGCCGCGTTCGGGAACACGCGGTACGTGAACGTGTGCTTGTCGAGCTCGACGATCGGCACCACGCGGGTGAACAGGACGGTGCCGGCGGCATCCTTCGCGGCGATCCACCGCGACGAGCCGTCGGGTGCGACCGTCCAGTCGCCGTGCATCTTCGGGGTGTCGTTCAGGTTGTACATCGTGAACGTGCCATCGGCGCTGAAGTACGCCCAGCCGACGAAGCTCGCCACGGCCGGGTCGTCGAGGGCGACGCGATCGCCGTTCTGGTCGACGGCGGAGGTCGTCTTCCACGGGGTGGATGCGAGCACGTCCGACGGGGTCTGCGCCTTCACCGAGGCGGATGCCGAGGCGGATGCCGGTGCGGCGAAGGCCGCGGTGGCGGGCAGCACGCCGACGGCGGCGAGGGCGAGGGACGACGCGGCGATGACCGCACGGCGGGAGACGGAGCTGGTGAAGTTCATGTCTTCCACGCTAGGAACCCGTGTCCCGCCGGACCTCAACCGATCGATTGAACCTGCCTCAGAGCCGGATGAGTCCGCGCTTGACCGCGACCGCGATCGCAGCCTGCCGATTGTCGGCGCCGAGCTTCAGGAACGCGTGATGCAGGTGGGTCTTCACCGTCGCCTCGCTGACCAGGAGGCGCGCCGCCAGGTCGCGGTTCGACAGGCCGGATGCCGCGAGGGTGAGCACCTCGAGCTCCCGCGCGGTGAGCGTGTCGTCCGGGTTGTCGCGGCGGTCCAGGAGCCGCTCGCCGATGCGTCCGCCCAGCGCCGAGTCGCCGGCTGCGGCGGAGCGGATCGCGGCGAACAGCTCGGCGGGACGGCTGTCCTTCACCAGGTATCCGACCGCCCCGGCATCCAGCGCGCGCACGATGTCGGCATCCGAGTCGTACGCCGTGAAGATCAGCACCCGGGCAGCCGGATGCGCGCGCAGGATGCCCCGCGTCGCGTCGAATCCGCCCGGTGCGTCCGCTCCGAGGTCGAGGTCGACCAGGGCGATGTCGGGCCGGACGGCCGCGGCCCGGGATGCCGCCTCGGCTGCGGTCCCCGCTTCGGCGACGACCACGAGGTCGGGCTGGGTGCCGAGGAGCGCGACCACCCCGTGCCGCAGCACCGGGTGGTCGTCCACCAGCAGGATGCGGATCATCCGGGCGCCTCCCCGGGGGATGCCGGCACCCGGGCTGCCACGACGGTGCCTCCGTCGGGCCGCGACTCGATCGTCAGGTCGCCGCCCAGGCTCTGCACGCGCCAGGTCATCGCACGGATGCCGAAGCCGTCGGGTGCGGCATCCTCCGTGCCGTCGCCGGGCCCGGGGATGCCGCGTCCGTCGTCGGCGATGTCGACGCCCACGGCATCCGGAAAGTACGTCAGCGTGACGCGGACGTTCTCGGCTGCGGCGTGCTTGCGCGCGTTGATCAGCGCCTCCTGGGTGACGCGTTGCAGCGCCTGCGCCACCGCCGGATCCACCGGGCGTGCCACGCCGTCGGTCGTGAAACCGGCCCCCGAGGCGGCCGCCTGCGAGGCGAGCACCGCTGCCAGCGATTCGGCCGCAGGGCCCGCGTCGACCATTCCGTGCAGCAGCCGACGGGTCTCGACCAGTGCATCACGCAGTCCCTCGCGGGCCTCGGCGACAGTCGCGGACGACCCGCCCGGACGCTGGTCGTCGGCTTCGAGCAGCAGCAGCGCGCTCGCAGTCCGCTGCACGACGGTGTCGTGCAGCTCGCCGGCGACCCGGTTGCGTTCGGCGAGGGCGCCGGCGTCCCGTTCGGACCGCGCGAGCTGCTCGCGGGTCGTGAGCAGCTCCGCGATGAGGCCGTGCTGCGACGAGATCGCCCGGTCCAGCGCCGCGTAGGCGGCCGACAGGACGAGACCGCCGAAGAACGGGCCGAGCACGAGGCCGGGGTCGGTTCCCGAGGACACGAGCAGCAGCCCCACGCTGACGGCGACCACCACGATGCTGGAGACCACGTAGGCGATCGGGCCGCGCAGCACCCGGTGCACGGCGAAGAACAGTGCGAACGCGCACCACGCGAACGAGGGCGCGATGATCGTCAGCGGCACCCAGAACGCCGTGGCGACGAGCACCCCGACGCCCTGCCGGGTCACCACGCGGTCGGAGCGCGGGCGCTCGGCATCGAGGCCCAGGACGGCGATCGCGTAGCTCACCCCGGACCCGATCGCGAGCACGAGCACGGCGACGCCCTCGCCGTCGAGCGGATGCCGGGTGAAGTAGCGCCCGGCGGAGACCAGCAGCAGGATGCCGAACCCGATGTCCACCGCGAGGTCCATCGCCGGGAGGCGATTGCGAGCGGGTTGGGCGGTCATGGGGCATCCGTCCTGGCAGGCCCGAACCGGTGGTGTGGGTCGAGGGCGGCGACGACGGGCTCGAGGGCGGTCGCGACGGCGTCGAGCTGCTCGCGCGAGAGGCGGTCGATGACGAGTTCGCGCACGCGTTCGATGTGCGCGGGGGTCGCCCGCACCACGGCCCGGCGTCCGTCGGCGGTGAGCGCCACCGACACCGCGCGCCCGTCCGCTGCGCCGGTGCGTCGCTCGACCAGGCCGCGATCCGCGAGCCGGGAGACCACCTTCGACAGCCGGGCGCGCGTCGAGTTGGTCGTCTCGGCGAGCTGCGTCATCCGCATCGGTCCGCTCAGCCGGAGGGCGGTGAGGGTCATGTACTCGAAGTGGGTCAGCCCCGCGTCGGCCTGAAGCTGGGCGTCCAGGGCTGCCGGCAGCAGCTCGGCGGTGTCGACGATGGCGAGCCAGGCCCGCGATTCGAGGGGGTCCATCCGGGGTACCTGGAACGACATGCGACACATTCTCGCAGGAGGGGAATAGTTTCCGCGACAACTTGTTGGATCAGATAGTTGCCTCTACAACAACATTCGAGGAGAGTGAGACGACATGAGCAAGGTCACCGTCATCGGAGCCGGAAACATGGGCGCGGCGATCGCCGCAATCGCCGCGCGCGGCGGCGCCGAGGTGCAGATCGTCGGCCGCAGCGAGCACGCCGAGCAGGTCGCGGCGCAGGTCGGCGGCGTCTTCGCCACCGAGAACAGCCCGATCACGGGCGACATCGTCGTTCTCGCCGTGCCGTATCCGGCACTCGCCGAGATCGCGCGCACGCACGCCGCGCAGCTCGCCGGCAAGGTGGTCGTCGACATCAGCAACCCGGTCGACTTCGCGACCTTCGACGGACTGGTCGTGCCCGCGGACAGCTCCGCCTCGGCCGAGCTCGCCGCGCTGCTGCCGGCATCGCGCTTGGTCAAGGCCTTCAACACGAACTTCGCCGCGACGCTCGCCAGCGGTGAGCTCGGGGACGTCCCCACGCGCGTCGTGATCGCCGGAGACGACGACGACGCCAAGGCGCAGCTGCGCGCGGTCGTCGAGGCGGGCGGGCTGTCGGTCGCCGACGCCGGCGCGCTCAAGCGCGCGCGCGAACTCGAGGCGATGGGCTTCCTGCAGATGGTGCTCGCGGTGCGCGAGCAGGTCGCCTGGACCGGCGGCTTCGCCGTCGTCGCCTGACCCCGCTTCGTGTTCGGGTGCCAACTTCTGCGGGGTGGAGCCCGAGAAGTTGGCACCTGAACGAGGGGCGGGCCGACGCCGGCCGGCGCAGTACACCTAGCGGCCGAGCACCTGCCGGATGCTCGCCTCCGGACGAAGGTCGAGACGGCGCAGCAGCTGCGCGTTCAGGGCGACGACCACCGTCGACAGCGACATCAGGATCGCTCCGACCGACATCGGCATGACGAACCCGATGGGTGCCAGGATGCCGGCGGCCAGCGGAACGGAGATCAGGTTGTAGCCGGCGGCCCACCACAGGTTCTGCTTCATCTTGCGATACGCGGCGCGCGACAGCTGGATGACCGACAGCACCGAGCGCGGGTCGGAGCCGGCCAGGATGACCCCCGCCGACGCGATCGCGACATCCGTTCCGGCGCCGATGGCGATCCCCACGTCGGCCTGGGCGAGGGCGGGGGCGTCGTTGACGCCGTCGCCGACCATCGCGACCTTGCGGCCCTCCTGCTGCAGCGCGGCCACGCGGGCCGACTTGTCCTCCGGCCGGACGCCCGCGATGACCCGGTCGATGCCGAGCTCGGCGCCGACCGCGTTCGCGACCGCCGGGGCATCCCCGGTGATCATCACGACTTCGATGCCGAGCCGGTGCAAGGCGTCCACGGCGTCCCGCGACTCCGGCCGGATCTCATCGGCGAGCTTCAGCCCGCCCGCGATGCGGCCGTCGATCGCGACGTGGAGGATGATCGCGCCCTCGGCGCGCCAGGAGTCGGCATCCGGAATCTCGGATGCTGCCAGCTCCTCGAGCAGGCGCGGCCCGCCCACGCGGACCTCGTGCCCGCGGACCGTCGCGGTCACGCCCACGGCGGGCGAGGACGAGAATCCGGATGCGGCGGGCACGGCGAGCCCGCGAGCCTCGGCGGCGCGCACGATGGCGGCGGCGAGCGGGTGCTCGCTGGCGCCCTCCGCGGCGGCGGCGAGGACCAGCACCTCGTCGGCGGTGCGGCCGCCGACCGGTTCGATCGCGATGACGGTGGGCTCACCCTTGGTGAGCGTGCCTGTCTTGTCGAAGACGACGACGTCGACGGTGCGCATGCTCTCCAGCGCCAGGCGGTCCTTGACCAGGACCCCGCCGCGCGCGGCGCGCTCGGTCGCGATCGAGACGACCAGCGGGATCGCCAGGCCCAGCGCATGCGGGCACGCGATCACCAGAACGGTGATCGTGCGCACGACGGCGTCGTCCGGCATCCCGAACGCGGTCCACACGACGGCGGTGATCACGGCGGCACCGAGCGCGAACCAGAACAGCAGCCCGGCGGCGCGGTCGGCGATGCGCTGGGCGCGCGACGTGGAGTTCTGCGCGTCGGCGACCAGCCGCTGGATGCCGGCGAGCGAGGTGTCGTCGCCGGCGGCGGTGACTTCGATCCGCAGGCCGGAATCCGTGGCGACCGTGCCGGCCGTCACGGTGTCGCCGACCCCGCGCGAGACCGGCCGGGATTCGCCCGTGACCATCGACTCGTCGAGGTCCGCTCGCCCGTCGACGATCCGGCCGTCGGCGGGCACGCTGCCGCCGGGCCGCACCACGACGACGTCGCCGACGCGGAGGTCGGCCGGAGAGACGGACACGATCCGGTCGCCCTCGACCCGCTCCGCCTCGTCCGGCAGCAGCGCGGCCAGCGAGTCCAGCGCGGACGTGGTCTGCGCGAGCGAGCGCATCTCGATCCAGTGGCCGAGCAGCATGATCACGATCAGCAGGGCCAGCTCCCACCAGAACTCGAGTTCGTGGTGCAGGATGCCGAGCGTCGCACCCCAGGACGCGACGAACGCGACGGTGATGGCCAGTCCGATCAGCAGCATCATGCCGGGTCGCCGCGCCCGCAGTTCACCGACTGCGCCGCTCAGGAACGGCCGGCCGCCCCAGACGTACATGACGGTTCCGAGGACGGGGGCGATCCACGTCGCCCACGACGGCACCGGGTAGCCGAGGAGCATCGCGAACATCGGCGACAGCACGACCACCGGGATCGCGATGACGAGGTTGATCCAGAACAGGCGCCGGAACTGCGCGACGTGATCGCCGTGCCCTCCGTGCCCTCCGTGTTCGGCGTGCATCGTGTGGTCGGCGTGGTCCGTTCCGGTGTGCTCGTCGACGCCGGCGGACCCGTGGTGGTGTGCGTGCGGATCGGTCATGATGTGCCCAACCGTATACCCCCCTGGGGTATTCCCCTACGGAACGATCGAGGCGAGATCCGGTGGCAGGGGCATCCCGGGTCCGGATGCCGGAACGAGCAGATCGAACACCGCCATCTCCCGGGTGGATGCCAGCGCCACCGCGAATCGGGCATCCGGATCCGGGCCGTGAACCAGGCGCGGGGGCTCCCCCTCCCGCTCCACCATCAGGTTCACCGCGTGGCAGCCGCGAGTCACCGACTCGAGGACGACCTCCTGGTCGCCGGTGAACTGCAGCACGTCGCCGTGCGTGAGCCTGTGCAGCGCGCCGTCGACCGAGAGGGCGGCATCCCCGCCGACAAGGAGGAACGTCCGGTCGATCCCCGGGAGCGGTGAGAACCCGCCCGGTCGTTCGAGCAGTGCGACGCTGAGCCGCCACGGCGCCACGTCGAGGCCGAGGGTCGCCGACTCGGCGTACCCGATGAGCTCCCGGGTGGTGCCGGCGCCGTTCGCCCACGGCACCGGTGGAATATCGTCGATCTGCTTCAGGATGCTCCAGCCGCTCATGCCTCGAGCGTAGGCCGCGGCCGCGCCGCGGGCCCGACTCGCGGCGACAGAGGATTGTCACAGGGTGGATCTTCTGGTGAGATCGGCTCAGACACACTGGGGAGGACCGGCATGGCGAAGAAGACGACGTTCGGCGGGGACGCGGCCCGCATCGCGGGGGAGCTGTACGAACAGGGCCGCGCCGCGCGGTCCGTGGTGCCGCGTTCGGCTCAGGCGGAGTACACCGCCCCGGCACACCGCGACCCGGTCGGCGTGCTGCGCCGCCAGCACGAACAGCGCCTCGCGTGGCTGGTTCCGCTGCGCGTCGAGCGGATGAGCGCCGACCCGTTCGCGTTCTACCGTGGAACCGCGGCGATCCAAGCCGGAGACCTCGCCGCGAGCGTCAGCTCGGGCGCGGACGTCGTGCTCTGCGGTGACGCGCACATCGCGAACTTCGGCATGTACCGCTCGCCCGAAGGCTCGATGGTGTTCGACGTCAACGACTTCGACGAGGGGTTCGTCGGCCCCTGGGAGTGGGACCTCAAGCGCCTCCTCGCCAGCGCCGTGCTGGCCGGCCGTGCGCTCGGGATGCCGGCAGACAAGGTGCGCGGGGCGACGCAGCTCGCGGCATCCCACTACCGGGAGGCCCTCGACGAGGCGCTGCAGCGCTCGCTGTACGCCCGTTTCACGACCGTGACGAGCGTGACCGACCGACGCAAGCTCAGCCCCGACACCGAGCTGATGATCAAGACGGTGCTCAAGGAGTCCGCCAAGCGCACCAGCGAACGCGTCGCCAAGCGCACCCTCGAACGCGGACCCGACGGCACCCTGCAGTTCATCGAGAGGTCCCCTGTGCTGAGCCGCCTCGAGCCGGAGGCGCGCCAGTTCGTCGGCCAGGTGTTCGAGGACTACCGGGCGAGCCTCCCCCCGCACGTCGCGCTCTGGCTGTCGCAGTACACGGTTCTGGATGCCGCGCGCCGCGTGGTCGGCGTCGGCAGCGTCGGCACGCGCTGCTTCATCATCGCGCTCGGCGACGCCAGCGGCGACATCCTCATCCTTCAGCTCAAGGAGGCCACGGCATCCGTCCTGCAGGAGTTCGGCGGGCGCCGCGGCACCCAGGGCTATCTCGACCAGGCGCTCGCGGACGGCCAGCACGGGTACCGCGTCGTCGGATGCCAGCGAATCCTGCAGGCGGTGTCCGACCAGATGCTCGGCTACCTCGCCGTCGAGGGCTTCAGCTTCTACATGCGCCTGTTCCGCAACCGCAACGCGTCGTTCGAGATCTCGGACATGAACCTGCCGCAGTTCGAAGACTACGTCGCCTCGTGCGCGACGGTGCTCGCCCGGGCGCACGCGCGCTCGCCCAAGGCGGGCTTCGCGGCCGGCTACATGGGCAACGGCGACTCGTTCCTCCGTGCCGTGACCGAGTGGGCCCACCAGTACGCGAACCAGGCCGAGACCGACTACGCGGTGTTCCTCGAGGCCGCCCGCGACGGGGCGTTCGCGCAGATCGAAACCCCCTGACCGGACACGACAGAGGGGGCCCGGCGTGCGCCGGGCCCCCTCGTCGCTGGAGTGCTCGTTACTGGATCCAGCCGGCGCGGGCGCTGCCCCAGCCGGTGGAGGGGTCCCAGCCGGTTCCCACCTTGAGGGTGGTCTCGGCGCCGTTGAACGTGCGCACCGAGTAGGTGTACCCGCCCGAGGCGTCCAGGCCATTGGTGAAGTCGACGCGGATCGCGCCGGCGTCGGGCATGTCGCCGGTCACGTCGTGGAATCCGGCGCCCTTCGTCGAGTAGATGCCCGGGTTGAGGAGGCCCAGCCCATGGCCGCCGCCGGCCTGGATCTTGACGGCCGTGACGCCGGCGAACAGCGGTGAGGCGAGGCTCGTGCCGCCGATGCGGAACGTGCCGTACGAGGCCACGCCGTTGAACGTCTGCGTCTGCCCGATCAGCATGCCCGTCGTCGGGTCGGCATCCATCGAGACGTCGGGCACCGCGCGTCCGCCGTTCGGGCTCTGGATGCCGGCATCCTTCTGGTACTGCGGCTCGGGAATGTTCGACGAGTAGCCGCCGCCGCCGCCGTACAGGAAGCTCGTGTTGAGCGTCCAGGCGCCGTCCTTGAGCAGGTACTTCGAGGTCTGCCAGCCGGTCTCGCCGATGATCCCGTCCGCCGTGATCGCGGTGGACGTGCCGCCCACGGCGGTCACGAACGGGTCGGATGCCGGGTAGTCGGTCTGCGGGGAGCCGAGACGCGCGTTCTCGTCCCCGTCGTCGCCGCTGGAGAACAGGTAGCTGATGCCCTGCGTGGCGCCCTGCAGGAACAGGGTCTGGTATTCGAGCAGCAGCGCGGGCTTGACGACGTCGCCGGCCCCGCCCCACGAGTTCGTGACGATCTGTGCACGGTTCTCGTCGTTGATGCGGGCGAACGTGTCGAGCAGGTCCTTGTCGTTGCAGCTCTTGCCCGCGTAGTAGCGGATGTTCGCACCCGGAGCCATGGCGTGCACGGCCTCGACGTCGAGCGTCTCCTCGCCGTACCAGCCGGCCATGTCGCACTGCGGCTTGCCGTTGGAGGCGTTCACGTGCACGTACGCGTTCGGCAGGCTCTCCGAATACTGGCCGTTCGCGAACTGCGGGTCGCCGGTCTGCTTCGCGTAGGCGTTGGCATCCGCCAGCACCGTCGGCGACGCGTAGGCGTCGGTGATCGCGACGGTCACGCCGCTGCCGTCGAGGCCTCCCGTGACTCCGGACTCGTAGGCGTTGCGCAGCTGGGGTCCGGTGTAGCCGCACGGCGTGTAGGGGAGGTCGTTGCCCATGAACTTCGGCAGGTTCGTGCCGTC
The DNA here is from genome assembly GCF_000802305.1 of Microbacterium mangrovi. Lineage (GTDB taxonomy): Bacteria > Actinomycetota > Actinomycetes > Actinomycetales > Microbacteriaceae > Microbacterium > Microbacterium mangrovi. The sequence continues at coordinate 27,694 of NZ_JTDK01000011.1, forward strand.
CGGAGCGGGCAGGTTCTGCGGAGTCGCCGCGCCGTAGGTCAGGCCGCACACGGGCGCGTTGCGGTAGCCCGCGCTCGGCGGTGCCGGCTTCTGCGTCTTCGGCGACACGGTCGACGGGGTGGTGTCGAGGCCGGTGATGGCGATCACGGAGCCCGCGAGGGATGCCGGCGTGTAGGCGGGTCCGCTGGGGGCCTGCACGCTGATGCCGTCGTGCGTGTACTTGGTCAGGGTGACGCCGAACGCCTTGTTCGCCGCTCCCACGCCGCCCGTGACGTCCACGTAGCGGTGGTTTGCCTCGACCGCCGTCTTGAGCCCGGCGGCCTTCAGCCAGCTGGTCACGGCGCCGACCGTCGAGGCGGTCGCGTCGAACTTCGCGTGGTACTGGGCCGGGGTCAGGAAGTGCCGGTACTGGGCGCTGCCCGGTGTCGACACGGCGGTGGCGTACGCCTGCAGCGCGGCGAGTCCGCCGCTGGGGGCGAGGTACACGCGGGCGTTCACTGCACCGGTGGTGGCAGCGGCGGCGCCCTTCGTGACGCCCGCGCCGTGGGCGAGCCATCCGGGGGAGGAGTTGGGAATCGGCGACTTCGTGGGGGCGGCGGCGTTGGCCGCGCCGGCCCCTCCGAGGGCGGCGGCGACGGTCGCGATGACCGCGATCGACACACCGAGGACAGGTTTGCGCATCCGGGATCTCCAGACTTCGATTTCGGTCTCGGCGGGCGCCGACGGCCGCGACGACGATGCTAAACCCACGTCAACAAGTTTGAACAGAGTGGGATGCCGAGAAACGTCCGGTTGTCCGGATTGCGTCGCGACGTTCGCGCGGGCTGAGCCTGTCGAAGCCCAGGACGTCGCCCGCGCCCGCCGCAGCCGCCGGCCGCATCCGAGGTTCGAGCGACATCGCCTATTCCCGCGAATCGTCTCCAGGCGGTGCGGGCGCTCTGCTTTCGCGTCGCTTCTCAAGGAAGCGGATGACGCAGGAGGTCGCGTATCCGATCGCGACACTGACCGCTAGCGCCACGATCCAGCTCGCGGGGCGCGGCAGGTATGTGACGGCGAGTGATGAACTGAGCCCGATGACCGCGACCGCGATCCAGAAGGTGACCGGCGGCGCGTTCGTGCTCATGACCGGCGGCCGGTGATGCTGTGGGCCATCCCAAGGGCCGAGCCACGGCCCGCGCTTCGACTGCTTCCTCATGACTGCGCACCGCTCAGCCGTGAATCGTCCGGTCGTCCGGATTGCGTCGCGAGTGCGGGGCGTTCGTGCGGGCTGAGCCTGTCGAAGCCCAGGTGCCCGGTCGCGCGGGCTGAGCCCGTCGAACATGCAGCCCCAAGCGAAGGACGCTACCGAGTGTGATGTGAATGGCGCTCCCGACGCCAACGGCGCCAACCATCAACGAGGAACCCAACGGCAGCGAAGCCGGACGCCGCGAATAGGGCAGTTGCCAGTGGTACCTCTAGCAGGATCTGAAATCCGTACAGCACCGCACCGGCAACAACCCACAGGAAAGCGCTGGTCACCCACCTACTTCTCTCCATCAGACTCCCCCACCTCCGCTGGTGCCCGGGCAAGTCCCGGTGTACACCCTCGGTGCACCGACGAACGGAACGTCCTCATAGAGACACTTGCCGTGAGCTACGCCATATCTTGCCTGGTTCGATATCGCGTTGATACCAGCCGTCATCACAAGCCCGCACGCAGCTCCAGCTGCAATCCCAAAAATGCCGCAGAACCAAGGCGCGTAGCCGTAGTTACCGGCGTCTGCGAAGGCTTTGATCTGCTTCGTCTGAGACCACGTGGAGACGATCCGTTCCCCCCACCAGTACCAGTATGTTGGGTCGGCAGTGACGGGAAACGCGGTATCGGCGGTGAAGTCGATCACCTGAACGATTGAGCCCTGCCGAACTTCGTAGTGCGTCGGCACCGGCTTGGCATTCGCGTCCAGAGCCCATGCCTTCGCGACTGAAGCGTTTAGAGCCGAAGCTGCTCCAGCCTCGCCCTTCGAGGTCAGCATGACGTCGCCGTCGGTGCTCGGGCTAGGCGTCAACCGGCTATCCACATGGAACGTGTAGGCGTGAGATGCCGCCGCGTCCTTGATCGTGATGACCTGCTGAAGCACTCCATTGCCCAGGCGAACTGCAAGAGACGTGTCCGTTGCTTTCGACGCCCCGTAAACGATCGTGTCATCCGTCGCCTGCGCTGCGCTTCCTGCGGTCACCTCGTCCGGCAGCGAGAACGTGTACGGCTTTGTCGCTGCCCCTGGCCCGGGCACCGAGATGTCACCACTCACCGAAGTTGGTGCTGTTGCCTCACCAGTTTCAGCCGTCAATCCCTTGGCGGTCTTGGTCACGGTTACTGCATCGATAGCGGCTCCCGCCACGTGCGCAGCCTGCACTGACTGTGTTGCCACCTGGTCAGGAGTCGTCGGCAGGTCCGTGCTTGTATCGGCCGCCATGGCGGGCGAAGCAAACGAAACCACCAGCGCAGCGACCGCCAACGAGCCTGTGGTAACCAGCGCATGTCGCCCTCGGGTCATGAGGTTTCTCACGTCGAGGCTTCGAGGGTTGCGGCGACATCCTGCGGCGCCTGAGTTGCTTCGTTCAAGATGAACTCCATTCGAGGGGCAACGAGCCGAGGCAGGATGCCTCGTCCGTCCGAGCCCAGGCTCGTCGGGGGCGGGCCTGGGCGGAGGCCGATTCGGCGGTTTTGAGTAGCCGATCGCGATTTTTGAGTAGTACCTCGGTGCTTTTCGTGCAGGGCGGGTGTGCCATGCGACCCGGATCTTCACGAGCCATGGCCCCGCCGACGAGACAGGGCTGCGCGGGGCTCGTCTCGGCGGCGCGACCATGTCTCGGCGAGCAAGGGCGCGCGACGGATGCCCGTGCTGGTTTGCTGGAGGGATGCACGCCGATCAGATCCCGCTCGACCCCGCGGTGGCGCGCCGGCTGGTGCACGAGCAGTTCCCCAAGTGGGCCGGTGAGCCGGTCGTTCCGCTCGCGACGGCGGCGACCACCAGCTACGTCTACCGGATCGGCACGCACCACACCGCGCGTTTTCCGATGCGCGAGGAGGATGCCGGAGCCGTGCGACGCCGCCTGCGCGCCGAGCGAGCTGCGATGGCGGAGTTCGCCGCGTTGAGCACCGTCCCGGCACCGCTCCTGGCCGGTGTCGGCGAACCCGGGCCCGGCTTCCCGCTGCCGTGGTCGGTGCAGACCTGGGTCGAGGGCGAGGTGGCCGGGCCCACGTCTGTGGCGGGATCCTGGCCTTTCGCGGCGGATGTCGCGGAGCTGCTCGTGCGGCTGCGGGCGGCCGACGTGCGCGGCCGGCGCTTCTCCGGAACGGGACGCGGCGGCGAGCTGACGGCCCATGACGACTGGATGGAGCACTGCCTCGCGCAGAGCGCGGGGATGCTGCCCGTCGAGCGGCTGCGCAGCGCCTGGGCGGAGCTGCGCACCACCGCCCGCGACGAGCCTGACGTCATGTCGCACGGGGACCTCATCCCGGGCAACCTGCTGCTGCACGGCGACCGGCTCGCCGGCATCCTCGACACCGGCGGATTCGGGCCGGCCGACCCGGCGCTCGATCTGGTCGTCGCCTGGCACACCCTGGACGCCGGGCCGCGCGGCATCCTCCGCGCGCACGTCGGCGCCGGTGATGTGCAGTGGCGGCGCGGAGCGGCCTGGGCACTGCTGCAGGCGCTCGGTCTGGTCTGGTACTACGCCGACAGCAACCCCGGAATGAGCGCCCTCGGTCGCTCCACGATCGACCGCGTGCTGGCGGCGCCTGAGCTCTGCCTGTAGCGCCCGGTCACCTGCTTCTCAGTCCGCGGAGCAACGCGCGCGCACGAATACACCTCGACTTGCATCCCGTCAAAGATGAAAAATGCCCGGTCACAGGGTTGGGTAGAAAGGTCCGCCGGTGTCGGCGCGCCCGTCACGGCGCGCCCGGACCACACCCCGGCGGACCATGAGGACGACATCGAGACGAGTGTGAACATGACGCAGAACGAACCCCGAGAGCGGCTTCACAATGAGCCCAATCCCTCCTTCCTGAGGCGGCTGACCGTCGCCACCGGCGGCGGGATGTTCCTGGACGGGTTCGTGTTCGCCACCATCGCCGCGGTCATCGCGGGGACCGCATTCAGCCGCGAGCTGGGACTGTCGCCGCAGACGCTGGGTCTCATCTCGGCATCCACCCTCGTCGGAACCATGGTCGGCGGGCCGCTGCTGGGCTATCTGACCGACCGGGTGGGCCGCAAGCCGATGTTCATCATCGACCTGTGCATCTTCCTCGTGGCATCCCTCTCGATGCTCTTCGTCACCGAGGCGTGGCAGATGATCGGGCTCGGGGTGGTGCTGGGCGTCGTGATCGGCGGCGACTACGCGATCGGGTCGCCGCTCCTGGGCGAATTCGCGCCGGCGCACAACCGCGGGCGGTACCTGGCGGTGCTGGAGATCCTCTGGAACGTCGGGTACGTCGTCGCGTTCTTCGTCGGCTTCGTCGTGCTGAGCCTCGTTCCGGATGCCTGGCGCTTCGTGCTGGCGAGCTCGGCGATCCCCGCCGGCGTCATCCTGCTGCTGCGTCACGGGCTTCCGGAGTCGCCGCGGTGGCTGCTCGGCAAGGGACGCGTGGAGGACGCCCGGAAGGTGTTCGCCGAGGTCGGCGTCGACCCGGCGGCTGAGGGGTACCTCCAGGAACCCGAGACCAAGACCCAGTGGCGACTGCTGTTCAGCCGCGCCTACATCGGGCGCACCGCCTTCGCGTCGCTGTTCTGGGTGTGCATCGTGATGCCCTACTTCGCCCTGACGTTCTTCCAGTCGGAGGTGCTGAGCACGCTCGGCATCGAGAACGCCGTGGTCGGCGCGCTGCTGGGCACCATGATCGCGTTGCTCGGTGCCGGCCTCGGCTGGTACCTCATCGACAAGGTCGGCCGTCGGCCGCTGCTGATCGTTCCCATGTTCGTGTGCGGCATCGCGCTCACCGTGGTCGCGTTCGGCGACCTGCTGGGCCTCCCCGTGTTCGTGAACGTGATCTGCTTCTTCGGGTACCTGTTCTTCTACGGGATCATGAGCATCCTGTGCGGCGTGTACCCGCTCGAGGTGTTCCCCACCTCGGTGCGCACGTCGGGTCTCGGCCTCGCGTCCGGGGTCTCCCGGATCGGCGCCGCGATCGCGACGTTCCTCGTGCCGGTCGGCTTCGCGGCCTTCGGCCTCGCACCCGTCCTGCTGGCCCTGGCCGCGGTCTCGTTCTTCGGCGGGCTCATCTCGGTGATCTGGGCGCCCGAGACCGCGCAGAAGCGTCTCACCGAGACCGGCGCGCGCGTCGTGCAGGACGCCAAGAAGATGGGCAGCGAAACCGTTCGGCACTCCACCGCGTGATCGCCCCCGCGTGACGGGGCACCGCAACCCCGTTGCACAGAAAACCCGGAACACCACTCAAAACGGGCTTCTGAGCACTCAAAGAGGCGAAAATGCGCCTCGAGCGGTCCACCGAGCTGGCACGTTGGTCCGAGCGGCTCCGCGTCCGGACGAGGTGCAAGGGACCAGCGACGGGACGCGGAGCCGCCGACAAGCCGGAGGACGCCATGCTCAAGACCCGCACGCTCACGCTCGTCGCAGCCCCGATCGTCGCCGTCGCGCTGCTCACCGGATGCACGACGACCGATGCCGCCACGCCGTCCGTGACCGTCTCCGCCTCGGCGCCGGTGACCGCCGCCGACGAGATGTTCGCGACGATGATGATTCCGCACCACGAGCAGGCGATCGAGATGAGCGACACCCTGCTCGCGAAGTCCGGCGTCGACCCGGAGGTCTCGGCCCTCGCCAAGCGCGTGAAGGCCTCGCAGACCCCGGAGATCCAGCGCATGAACGGCTGGTTGAAGGAGTGGGGCGTCGACGCGTCCTCGAGCATGTCCGGCATGGATCACGGCTCGAAGAAGGCCACGATGTCGGACGCCGACATGGCCGCGCTCGCCAAGGCCGACGGCCAGGCGGCATCCCGCCTGTACCTGACGCAGATGATCGCCCACCACCAGGGGGCCATCACCATGGCCGAGGCCGAGCAGAAGAACGGACGCAACAAGGCCGCACTCGCCCTCGCCGGGCAGATCGTCGCTGCGCAGAAGGCCGAGATCGCCGAGATGAAGCGGCTGCTCGCCGGCGGCTGACGCTCAGAGGCGGCTGCGTCTCACTCCGGCTGCGGCCGGTCGTGCGCGGCGAAGGCGTCGGCCAGCGCGGCGCGAAAGGCGACGACGGCGGGATGCCCCGCCGCGGCACTGCGGGCGAGGGTGAACAGGGTGCGCTGCGGCGACCCGGGAAACTGCACGAGCCGGACATCCTGCATCCGCTCGGTGCCGAGCAGACCCGGCAGCGCTGCGACCGCCTGGCCGGTGCGCACCATGTGCACCTGCATCAGGAGGTCGATGCCGTCGAAGCTGACGTCGGGTTCGAAACCCTTGGTGCGGCATACCTCGCGCACCCAGCGTCCCGGGGGCGTCAGCGCCGGATCGAGAGCCCAGAGCGCGTCGGCGAGGTCTTCGACGCGGCGGGCGGAACTCCACGGACCAGTGCGCGGCAGCGCCAGGAACAGGTCGTCGTCGCCGAGATCGACGCGGTCGAGCCGGTCGTTGGGGCGCAGTGCGCCTCCGGGGTACTCCTCGCCGAGCACGATGTCGAACGCTCCGGCGAGCAGCCCCGAGGTGGCATCCGCCGCTTCACGCTGGGCCACGTCGATCCGCAGCTGCGGATGTTCCCGCTCGAGCGTGGCCAGGGCCCCCGGCAGCAGCGACAGCAGGCCGGTCTGGAACGCCGCCACGCGGAGGCGTCCGGCGAGCTCGCCGCGCATCGCGGCGAGTTCCGCCTCGGCCTGTTCGAGCTGGGCGATCGCGCCGCGAGCGTGGGCGATCAGCACGCGTGCCGCGTCGGTGAGCTGGATGCCCCGACCCACCGGCTCGGTGAGGGCCACGCCGACCTCGCGTTCGAGCTGGGTGAGCTGCTGAGACACCGCGGACGGGCTGTACGAGAGGGCGCGGGCGGCCGCGGCGAGGGTTCCGTGCTGCTCCACCTCGAGCAGCACGGCCAGGCGGTGCAGGTTCAGCATCGCCGTCCTTCCGTTCGTGCGGGCTGAGCTGCGGTGGTCTTGCCCTTCGACAGGCTCAGGGCGCGTGTTCGTGCGGGGGTCTTGCCCTTCGACAGGCTCAGGGCGCGTGTTCGTGCGGTGGTCCTGCCCTTCCACAGGCTCAGGGCGCGTGTTCGTGCGGGGGTCCTGCCCTTCGACAGGCTCAGGGCGCGTGTTGCGCGTGTTCGTGCGGGCTGAGCCTGTCGAAGCCCAACCCATCAACCCCGCTTACCAATATAGATCGAAAGGCTTCGCTGGACTGGCCGATCTTCATCCGCGAGCATAGAACCATGTCCTCGTCGTCCCGCTCTCCGATCGCCGTTCTCATGGTGATCGGATCCTGCACGTCGCTGCAGTTCGGCGCGGCGATCGCGACCCCCCTCATGGCCCACTTCGGTCCGGGCCTGGTGACCTGGCTGCGGCTCCTGTTCGCAGGGCTCCTGCTGCTGGCCGTCCACCGTCCGCGGGTGCGCGCCTGGACCCGCCGGCAGTGGTTCGCGGTCGTCGTCTTCGGGCTGACGCTGGCGGGGATGAACGGCTTCTTCTACGCGTCGATCGCCCGCATCCCGCTGGGGATCGCCGTGACCATCGAGTTCGCCGGCCCCCTCGTGCTCGCCGCGGTCCTGTCGCGCCGGCCGCTCGATTTCGTGTGCGTCGGTGCCGCCGGGATCGCGATCGCGTACCTCGGCCTCGACGGCGTCAGCACCGGAGCCGGACTCGACCCCCTCGGCATCCTCTTCGCCCTCATCGCGGCCGCATTCTGGGCCGCCTACATCCTCGCCGGCAAGCACGTCGGCGAGCGGGTTCCCGGGCAGGGCGCGCTGCCGATCGGGATGCTGGTGGGCTCGTTCATCGTGCTGCCGTTCGGCGTCGGCCAGCTGCCCGCATTGGCGGCCGACCCGGTGAAGCTGCTGCCGCTGCTCGGCATGGCCGTGCTGTCGTCGCTGGTGCCCTACTCGCTGGAGTTCGCCGCCATGCAGCGCCTCACCCCGCGGGTCTTCGGGGTGCTGCTCAGCCTCGAACCGGTGATCGCCGGGGTCGCCGGATTCCTGCTCCTCGGCCAGGGCCTCACCTGGCCCCACGTCGCCGCGATGCTCGTGGTGACGGCGGCCTCCGCGGTCTCGGTCCTCACCCAGAAGCCGCAGCCCGGGCGCGACACGGGCACGCCCGAGGTGTCTCCGGAGCGCGAGACGCTGCCGGTCTGAAACCGCCCGCGCCGATCAGGACCGGTGCAGGGCGAGCACCGGGATGACGCGGGCGGTGCGCTCCTCGTACTGGCGGAAGCCGTCGCTGCGCGCCTTGAAGCGTGCCCACGCGGCATCCCGCTCGGCGCCCTTGAGCTCGACCGCACGCACCCGCACGACGCCGTCGTCAGGCGTCTCGATCGTCGTCTCGGGATGGGCGAGGAGGTTGTGGTACCAGCCGGGGTTGTCCGGCGCGCCGCCCTTGGACGCGGCGATGAACCAGGTGTCCTCGTCGTCGCGGATGCCCATGACCGGCGACACCCGTTCGACGCCGGACTTCGCGCCGACGTGGTGCAGGAGCACCAGAGCCCTCCCGAATCCGTGCGAGACGGTTCCGTTGTTGCTGCGGAACTCGTCGATGACCCCCTGGTTCCAATCGCCGTGGCTGCTCATGCTCTCAGTTCAGCACAGTCCGAGACCGCCGGCGCCCGTTCCGCGCTCCTTGCCTCGCCGCGCCGCGTTCCGCTGTCCTGAATCGCAGCCCATCGTGCAATTCAGGACAGCCGAGCTCACGTCGACTTTGTTCCGCCGTCCTGAATCGCACGGCGACGCGCAAAACAGGACAGCGGAACACAGGCGGTGCGGCGTCCGGCCGGGTCGGGCGGGGCCGCACGGCCGAGCGGGTCAGGCGGGGAGGTCGGCGCCGTCCGTGCGCGGCACCGGGGTGAGGCGGGTGAGCTGGGTGACGTGGCGGGGTTCGAGTTCGGCGAGAGACGACACGCCGAGGAGTTTCATGGTGCGTTCGATCTCGGTGCGCAGGATCTGGATGGTGCGGTCCACGCCCTCCCGTCCGCCGGCCATGAGCCCGTACAGGTAGGCGCGGCCGATCAGCGTGAACCTCGCGCCGAGGGCGACGGATGCCACGATGTCGGCCCCGTGCATGATGCCGGTGTCGACCATCACCGCGGTGTCGTCGCCGACTTCGCGGACGACGTCCGGCAGCAGCCGGAACGGGACGGGGGCGCGGTCGAGCTGGCGGCCGCCGTGGTTGGACAGCACGATGCCGTCCACCCCCAGCCCGGCCAGCTTGACCGAGTCGGGCACGTTCTGCACGCCCTTGACCACGATCTTGCCCGGCCACATCTCCCGGATGATCGCCAGGTCGTCGTAGCTGATGGTGGGGTCCATCGCGGCATCCAGCAGCTCGCCGACGGTGCCGCCGGTGGTCGCCAGCGACGCGAACTCCAGCTTCGGGGTGGTGAGGAAGTCGTACCACCACCATGGCCGTGGTAGCGCGTCGATCACCGTGCCGAGCGTCAGCTGCGGCGGGATGGAGAACCCGTTGCGCTTGTCGCGCAGCCGCGCCCCGGCGACGGGGGTGTCCACGGTGAACAGCAGCGTGTCGAATCCCGCCTTGGCGGCGCGCTCCACGAGCCCGTACGAGATGTCCCGGTCGCGCATGACGTACAGCTGAAACCAGTTCCGCCCGTGCGGGTTCGTCGCCTTCACGTCCTCGATCGAGGTCGTTCCGAGCGTGGACAGCGAGAACGGGATGCCGGCCGCCGCGGCGGCTCCCGCGCCCGCGATCTCACCCTCGGTCTGCATCAGCCGCGTGAATCCGGTCGGCGCGATCCCGAACGGCAGCGCGGACGGCCCGCCGAGGATCTCGCACGACGTGTCCACCGACGCCGCCGGACGCAGGATGTCGGGGTGGAACTCGACGTCCTCGAACGCTTGCCGGGCCCGGGCGATCGACAGCTCCTGCTCGGCCGCGCCGTCGGTGTAGTCGAACGCCGCCGTCGGGGTGCGGCGCTTCGCGATCCGGCGCAGGTCCTCGATCGTGAGGGCCTTCTCGAGACGGCGGCGCTTGAAGTGCAGGTCGGGCTTCTGGAACTGCATGTACTCCAGCAGCTCGACGGGGTTGGGGATCTGACGCTTGACCATGGCGGAGGACCTTCTAGGTGCGGGGCCGGTGGAGCCGGGGGCGATGGGTGCGCGCGACGAGGTCGCGCAGCGCCTCGAGCGAACCCGAGACGAGCCCTTCGGTACGGCCTTGAACGAGGATATTGCCGAGGGCGGTGGCCTCGACAGGACCGGCGAGCACGGGCAGTCCCGACCGATCCGCGGTGCGCTGACAGAGCAGTTCGTTGAGGGAGCCGCCGCCGACGATGTGGATGCTGCGCACGTCGACACCGCCGAGGTGCCCGGCCGTGGCGGCGGCATCCGCGAACGCCTGCGCGAGGGACTCGACGATGCTGCGGGCGAACTCCGCCCGGGTGCGCGGGGCCGGCATCCCGTGCTCGTCGCACCAGGCGGCGATCCGCGCGGGCATGTCGCCCGGCGGCAGGAACCGCGGGTCGTTGACATCGAACACGACCACGTCGCCGGTGACGTCTTCGGCGGCATCCAGCAGCGCCGGAAGATCGATCCGGGTGCCGTCGCGCTCCCACCACCGCACCGTTTCGCTGAGGATCCAGAGCCCCATGACGTTGCGCAACAGCCGGGTGCGGCCGTCGACGCCGCCCTCGTTGGTGAAGTTCGCAGCCAGCGCGTCGGGGGTGAGCACGGGATGCTCCACCTCGACGCCGACGAGGCCCCACGTGCCGCACGAGACGTACGCCGCGGACTCGGGGTGCATCGGCACGGCGACGACCGCGGAGGCCGTGTCGTGCGACCCCACCGCGATCACCGGGACGCGGGATGCGCCGAGGAGGTCGGCCACACCGGCGGTGAGCTCGCCGAGCTGCTCGCCGGGGTGGATCAGTTCGGGGAGGATGCCACGGGGGATGCCGAGGGCGGCGACGAGCTCGTCGTCCCAGTCTCCGCCCCGGAGGAGTCCGGTCGTCGACGCGTTGGTGGCCTCGGCCCGGGCCCGGCCGGTGAGCCAGAACCCGATCAGGTCCGGCACCAGCAGCGAGGTGTCGGCGAACGCGAGCAGATCGGCCGGCTCGGCCGCGTACTGGTACAGCGTGTTGAACGGCAGGAACTGCAGGCCGTTGCGTGCGAACAGCTCCGCGTGCGGCATCCGCTCGTGCACGCGGGCGACGCCGCGGGCGGTTCGCTCGTCGCGGTAGTGGAACGGGTCTCCGAGCAGGCGGCCGTCGCGCAGCAGCGCGTAGTCCACGGCCCACGAGTCGACACCGATGCTCGCGATCGCCGGTTGCGTGCGGAACGCCTCGCGAAGTCCGGCGGTCGCGGCGCCGTAGAGCGACAGGATGTCCCAGTGCAGCCCCGACCCGACCTGAACGGGCGTGTTCGGGAACCGTGCGACCTGTTCGGCGGCGAGGGTGTCCGGGCCGACGCGTCCGACGATGACGCGGCCGCTCGTCGCACCGAGGTCGATCGCCGCGACGGCGCCGGCACTCATTGCCGGGCTCCGTGCGTTTCGTCTCGCTTCGCTCGCGGGGCGTCCGAGGGGTCCGCGGCCCCCCGGTCGCCCCGCGAGGACGCGCGGAGCGCGCCCGGGACGAAACGCATCGTGTGCCCGCTCATCGCAGGAACGCGGCGGCGACGCCGGAATCGACCGGAATGTGCAGACCCGTCGTGCGGCTCAGCTCGGGGCCGGTGAGCACGAACACGGCATCCGCCACGTTCTCCGGCACGACCTCGCGCTTGAGGATCGTGCGGTTGGCGTAGAACTGGCCGAGGTCCTCCTCGTTCACCCCGTAGGTGGCGGCCCGGTTGGCGCCCCAGCCGGACGCGAAGATGCCCGACCCGCGCACCACCCCGTCGGGGTTGATGCCGTTGACCCGCACGCCGTGCTCGCCGAGCTCGACGGCGAGCAGTCGCACCTGGTGGGCCTGGTCGGCCTTCGTGGCCGAGTAGGCGATGTTGTTCGGGCCGGCGAACACGCTGTTCTTCGACGAGATGTAGATGATGTCGCCGCCCAGCTTCTGCGCGATGAGGGCGGATGCCGCGGCCTTCGACACCAGGAACGAGCCCTTCGCCATGACGTCGTGCTGCAGGTCCCAGTCCTTCTCGGTGGTCTCCAGCAGCGGCTTCGAGAGGGACAGCCCGGCGTTGTTGACCACGAGGTCGATGCCGCCGAAGGCGAGCACGGTGGCGTCGATCGCGGCCTGGACCCCCGCGGCATCCGCCACGTTCGCGGCGACGCCGATCGCGATGTCGGTGCTGCCGAGCTCGGCGGCGACGGCCTGGGCCTTTTCGAGGTCGAGGTCGGCGACGACCACGCACGCGCCCTCCTTCGCGAGGCGCGTCGCGATGGCCTTGCCGATTCCGGATGCCGCGCCGGTGACGAACGCGATGCGTCCCTGGTGCGTCTTCGGCTTCGGCATCCGCTGGAGCTTGGCCTCCTCGAGCGCCCAGTACTCGATCCGGAACTTCTCCGCATCCGAGATGGGGCTGTAGGTCGACAGTGCCTCGGCGCCGCGCATCACGTTGATCGCGTTCACGTAGAACTCGCCGGCGACGCGGGCGGTCTGCTTGTTCGCCCCGAAGCTGAACATGCCGACGCCGGGGACGAGCACGATGAGCGGGTCCGCGCCGCGCATGGCGGGGCTCTCGGGTGTCGCGTGCGCGTCGTAGTAGGCGGTGTAGTCGGCGCGGTACTCGGCGTGCAACTCCTGCAGGCGGGTGATCTGCTGCTCGGCGGTGGCGGATGCCGGCAGGTCGAGCAGCATGGGCTTGACCTTGGTGCGCAGGAAGTGGTCCGGGCAGCTCGTGCCGAGCGCGGCGAGGGCGGGTGCCTTGGCGGATGCCAGGAACTCCAGCACGGCGGGGGAGTCTGTGAAGTGCCCGATCATCGGCTTGTCGGTGGACGCGATCCCGCGGATCGTGGGGGCGAGGGCGGCGGCGCGGGCGCGGCGTTCGTCGTCGGCCAGCGCCTCGAAGCCGGAGCGTACGGCGCCGAACGGCTCGGCGGCGCCGTGCGCGGCGATGTGGTCGGCCGCCGTCGTGATGATCCAGCGCGAGTTCGCCTCGGCCTCGTCGGACGTGTCGCCCCACGCGGTGATGCCGTGTCCGCCGAGGATCGCGCCGATCACCCCGGGGTTGTCCGCCTTGATGGCGGCGATGTCGAGGCCCAGCTGGAAGCCGGGACGCCGCCACGGCACCCACGCGACCCGGCCGCCGAAGATCCGGGCGGTGAGTGCTTCGCCGTCGGCCGCGGTCGCGATCGCGATGCCCGAGTCGGGATGCAGGTGATCGACGTCTGCGGCATCCACCAGGGCGTGCATCGCGGTGTCGATCGACGGAGCCGCGCCCCCCTTGCCGTGCAGGCAGTAGTCGAACGCCGCGACCATCTCGTCTTCGCGGTCGACGCCGGGGTAGACATCCTGCAGGGCGCGCACGCGGTCCAGGCGCAGCACCGCGAGCCCGTCGGGCGTCAGGGTGCCGAGGTCGCCGCCGGAGCCCTTCACCCAGAGCAGCTCGACCGGATCGCCCGTGACCGGGTCGGTCTCGGTGCCCTTGCCGGACGTGTTGCCGCCGGCGTAGTTGGTGTTGCGCGGGTCGGCACCCAGGCGGTTGCTTCGCGCGATGAGTTCGCGCACGGTGTCGTTCGTCATGGTGTGGGTTCCTTCGGTCGCGGTGTTCGACTGTCCTGGATTGCATTCGGCCGCGCCATCCAGGACAGCGGAACGGAAGGGGCGGGGATGCCGGGGCGGGGAGGCCCGGGACCGGGGATGCCGGTCAGGCGCCCCAGCCGGCCTGGACGCCGCCGACGCGGTCGGCTTCGATCCGCTCGAGGTATCCGGATGCCGCGAAGGCCGCCATCGGATCGGCGGGAAGGCCCCGCGATTCGCGCCACTCCGCAAGCGCCGGGCGCACGTCGGTCTGGAAGGCGTCCATGTAGATCGCGTTGGCGCCGAGCACGTCGTTCGCGGACTGCGCGGCCGCCAGCGCCTCGCGGTCGATGAGCAGGGCGCGCGCGGTCATCTCCTGCACGTTCAGCACCGACCGGATCTGCCCCGGGATCTTCGCCTCGAGGTTGTGGCACTGGTCGAGCATGAACGCGACGTCGGGGTTGTTCAGTCCGCCGCCGCGGATCACCTGGTCGAGGATCCGGAAGAGCTGGAACGGATCCGCCGCCCCGACGATCAGGTCGTCGTCGGCGTAGAAGCGCGAGTTGAAGTCGAACGAGCCGAGCTTTCCGAGCCGCAGCAGCTGCATCACGATGAACTCGATGTTCGTGCCGGGGGCGTGGTGGCCGGTGTCGAGGCACACCATGGCGCGCTCGCCGAGGGCCGCCACCTGCACGTAGGAGGTTCCCCAGTCGGGAACGTCGGTGTGGTAGAACGCCGGCTCGAAGAACTTGTACTCCAGCACCAGGCGCTGGTTCTCGCCGATGCGGGCGTAGATCTGCTGGAGCGAGTCCTGCAGGCGGTCCTGCCGGGCGCGCAGGTCGTTCTGCCCGGGGTAGTTGGAGCCCTCGGCGAGCCAGATCTTCAGGTCGCGGGAGCCCGTGGCATCCATGATGTCGATGCACTCGAGGTGGTGGTCGATGGCCTTGCGACGGATGCGATCGTCTTCGTGGGTGAGGGCGCCGAACTTGTAGTCGTCGTCCTGGAACGTGTTGGAGTTCACCGTGCCGAGCGCGACGCCGAGGCCTTCCGCGTGTGCGCGGAGGTCGTCGTACGACGCGACCTTGTCCCACGGGATGTGCAGCGCGACGGTCGGGGCGAGGGCCGTGTGCTCGTGCACCTGCGCGGCATCCGCGATCTTCTCGTACGGGTCGCGCGGGGTGCCCGGCGTGCCGAACACCTTGAAGCGGGTTCCCGAATTGCCGAATGCCCAGGAGGGCAGCTCGATCGCCTGCGCTTCGAGAGCCGACAGGATGTCGGGGGTCAGGGTGGCGGTCATGTCGGGACTCCTCTGTCGCGGGCCGTGGTCTGCGGAGCTAAAATGAATCGATTCATTCAAGCGCTCTATCACCGTACGCCGCTGAACTGCACCTGTCAAGCGACGCTATGAATCGATTCAACACGCGCTGGTGGGGGGCTTGGCGTCGCCGAGACAGGGTCCCGCCGTCGAGAGCGGGTCGGCATCCTCCTGCGTCGTCGCGTGCGCCCTGTCTCGCGGGTCAGGATGCCGGCGGGTCAGGATGCCGGGTGAAGCCCGAGTTCCTCGACGACCCGCACCGCCTCGGCGCGGGCGTCGTCGTCGAGCCCGCGCATCGGCAGCGGCAGCGACGAGCGCGTCGCGACACCCCAGTGCTCGGCGATCGCCGCGACGACACGGATGCTGCCGTAGCGCGCGAACAGCGCCCAGAGCGGGGAGAGGCGCGCGGATTCGGCGAGGGCCGCATCCGCATCGCCGCGCTCCGCGCTGCGCGCGATCGTCAGCGCGGGCGCCGGGAGAAGCCCGGCGATCACCGAGTACCAGACGTCGCACCCGCCGATGAGTCCCGCCGCGGCGGTGGCGTCGCCGGAGACTCCGATCGCCACCCGTTCCGGCACATGCGTGCGGATCGCGGCCAGGCGTGCGGCGGTCTCGGCGGCACCGCCCGGGATGCCGGGGATCTTGATGGATGCCACCGCGGGCAGTTCCGCGAGGCGTCCGTACAGCTCGTCGGTGAACGTGAAGTGCGTGGTGCGCGGGTTGTCGTAGACGATGAGAGGCACCGACAGCCCCGCCGCGACGTCGGCGTAGAGTCCGAAGACGTCGTCCGGCGTGTGCTCCTGGTAGGTCAGAGGCGCGAGCAGCACTGCCGCGGCCCCGGCATCCTGCGCGTCGTCCGCGAGGGTGCGCACTTGACTCGTCCGCAGCGCGCCGATGCCGACGAACACCGGCACGCCGCCGGCGTTCTCCACGGCGATCCGCGCCGCCGCCCGGCGCTCCTCGCGGGACAGGTACGCGTACGAGCCGGTCGAGCCGAGCGCCGTGATGGAGTCCACCCCGGATGCCGCGAGCCGCCGGATCAGGGCGCCGTAGGCATCCTCATCGAGGGCGTCGTCGCGCAGCGGGGTCAGGGGGAAGGCGCTCACGCCGCGGAACGATCCGGTCATATGCGAGATTCTCGCAGCTGGTCTTCGAGGTTGAAGACCTCGGTCAGCGGGGTGGTGGCCTGGTCGGCGCGTCCGGCGAGGCCCACGAAGAACCGGCTCATCTCGGCCTCCCAGCGCGCGGCGACGGGGGATGCCGCCAGGTACGCCCGGGCGGCGGCATCGTCGTCGGTCTCGTAGTAGCCGACGAGCCGGCCCTCACCGGCGAGGAAGAGCGAGTAGTTGCGGCGGCCGGCCGCTTCGATCTCGGCCAGCATCTCCGGCCACACGGCCCGGTGCCGGGCGACGTACTCCTCCAGGTGCTCGGGCGCCACCTGGAGTTCGAAGCAGATGCGGGTCATGATCGGAACCTCCGGAACGGGGAGCGCCCGGCCGACAGGGGCTGTCGGCCAGGCGCTCCGCGGTGGGGACGAGCTCAGAAGTTGAACTTGTCGATGTTGGAGCTGTTGAACACGTACGGGTCGCCGAGCAGGACGGTGGCGTCCGCGCCGACCTTGTAGTCGCCCAGCTTGCCGGCCTTGAACGAGTCGCCCTCCTTGCCGGTGATCTCACCGGTGATCAGGGCCTTCGCGGCGTAGGCGGCGAGGTAGCCGAGGTCCTCGGGGTTCCACAG
Source organism: Microbacterium mangrovi (assembly GCF_000802305.1). GTDB lineage: Bacteria > Actinomycetota > Actinomycetes > Actinomycetales > Microbacteriaceae > Microbacterium > Microbacterium mangrovi. The sequence goes on from NZ_JTDK01000011.1 coordinate 44,566, forward strand.
GGCGAACTCCTTGACGGTGCCGTCCTTGACGTACGAGCGCATCTGGTTCGGCGTGCCGAGGCCGGTCAGGGCCACCTTGCCCTTGGAGGTCGAGGTGGACAGATACCGGGCCGCGGCGGCGATGCCGACCGTCGTGGGCGAGATGATGCCCTTCAGGTTCGGGTGCGACTGCAGCAGGGCCGCGGTCTTGTCGAAAGAGGTCTGGTCGTCGTCGTTGCCGTAGACGGTGGCGACGAACTTGATGTTCGGGTACTTCGACGCAGCGTAGGTCTTCATCTTCGCGATCCAGGCGTTCTGGTTGGTCGCGTTGGCGGCGGCGGAGAGGATCGCGACCTCGCCGGCGGAGCCGATCTGCTTGGCGATCATGTCGACCTGCACCTGGGCGATGCCGTCCGCGGTGGCCTGGTTGATGAACAGGTCGCGGCAGCTCGGGTCGGTGTCGGAGTCGAACGTGACGATCTTCACCTTCGCCTTGCGGGCCTGGTTGAGCGAGTCGCACAGCGCCTTCGGGTCGTTGGCGGACAGCACGATCGCGCCGACGCCCTGCTGGGTGGCGGTGTTGATGTAGCTGACCTGACCGTCGGGGGATGCCGTGGTGGGGCCGACCTGGTTGTAGGTGCCGCCGAACTCCTTGATCGCCGTCTCGCCGCCCTTGTCGGACGTGTCGAAGTACGGGTTGCCGAGGTTCTTGGGCAGGAACGTGATCGCGAGGTTCTTCGAGTCGCCGGTCGACCCGCCGGTGGATCCGCCGGTGGATCCGCCGGTGTCGGCGCATCCGGCGAGGGTCAGCGCCGCGGCCACCGCCGCAGCGGCGATCACGGTCACGCGAGTGCGTGCAAACTTCATTGTTCTTCCTTTCAGGGTGGCGCCGCGGACTGCGTCGACGGCAGGGGTGCGACTTCGTCAGGCTGCTGTGGAAGTCGCCACGGGTGGGGCCTTGACGGGCTGGGAGGGGCGGCGCCTTGCCTTCTGCGCCCAGTTGAGGACGCTGGCGCCGACCACCGAGATGATGAGCAGCACGCCGGTGATGATGTTGATGACGTCGGACGTGATGTACGCGAGGCGCAGTGCGCTGGAGAGCGATCCGATCAGCAGCACGGCCGCGACGACGCCGTAGATCTTGCCCCGGCCGCCGAACACCGACACCCCGCCGAGCACGACGGCGGCGATGACCTGCAGTTCCAGGCCGGTCGCGTTGTCGCCGCGGGCGGTGCCGAAGCGCAGCGTGTAGAAGATGCCGGCGAACGAGGCGATGAACCCGGACAGCACGAACAGGATCAGCTTGGTGCGGGCCACGTGCACGCCGGAGAAGGCCGCGGCATCCTTCGAGAGGCCGACCGCGTAGATCCCGCGGCCGAACGGGGTGAAGTGCAGCAGCACGACGAAGATCACCAGCAGGATGACGAACGGCACCATGATGTACGGCAGCGTCGTGCCGTGGATCGTCGCCTGGGCCAGAGCGGTCCACTCGCTCGGGAAGCTCGTCACGGCGGTGGTGCCGAGGATGCCGACCGCGATGCCCCGGAAGAGGGCGAGCGTGCCGATGGTGACCGCGAGCGACGGCAGTCCGACCACGGTGACGAGGAACCCGTTGACCGCGCCGCCGATGACGCCGACCAGCAGGGCGGCGATCGCCGCGGCACCGAAGGGCCAGTGCGCCTGCACCAGGGCGCCGACGGTGACGCTCGACAGGCCGACCATGCTGCCGACCGACAGGTCGATCTCGCCGGTGATCATGATGAGCGTCATCGGCAGCGCGATGAGCAGCGTCGGGGCGACATCCATCAGCAGGAACGTGAGGGTGATCGGCTGGCTGAAGCCGTGCACCGACACGCTCGCCACGACGGCGACGATGATCAGCAGGCCCACGATCGCGGACTCGCGCGAGACGACGATGCGCTGCCAGAGCGGGCGTCCGTACTCGCGGATGCTCCGCTTCGCCGTGGTGGCCGTGGTCGCGGTGGTGTCGGTCATGATGCGTCCCTCGCCTCGATGAGCCGCCGTTTCTGCCGGACGGCCAGGACGCGGTCGAGCACGATCGCGCCGATGATGAGCACGCCGACGACGGCGTTCTGCCAGAAGTCCGGGATGCCGACCACGGGCAGGGCCCGGTTGATCGTCATCAGCAGCACGGCGCCGATCGCCGCGCCCCAGACGGATCCCACGCCGCCGGTGATCGCGACGCCGCCGATGACGGCCGCCCCGACCGCCTGCAGCTCCCAGCCGCTGCCCGCCTGCGAGTCCACGGTGCCGTAGCGGGCGGCGTAGAAGACGCCGGCGAGTCCCGCGAGCGCTCCGGACAGGATGAACGCGGTGAGGATGCGACGGGTGACGCGCAGGCCGTAGAGCTCGGCGGCGGCCGGGTCGGACCCGATCGCGTAGTACTCCCGGCCGCCGCGGGTGTTGCGCATGTACCACGCCGCGATGGCCAGGACGACGAACGCGACGATCGCGAGGATCGGGATCGTGAGGAACTGGCCGGTGCCGAGGGCGAGGAACTGCGGCGGCAGGTTGGAGGCGTTGACCCGGTTGCTGCCGGCCCAGACGACGTTGATGCCGCGGAACGCGTACAGCGTGCCGAGGGTGATCACCATGGCCGGCACCTTGGCGAACGCGACCAGGGCTCCGTTGATGAGGCCGAGGACCGCGCCCAGCGCGACGGCGGCGACCACGACGACGACGATGGGGATGCCCTGCACGTCACTGAAGAGGCGCCCGGTGAGGTACGCCGTGAGCCCGACCACCGAGCCGACCGACAGGTCGACGTTGCGGGTGATGATGACGATGGCCTGTCCGACCGCGATGAGCACGAGCATCGACGGGGTCAGCAGCAGGTCGCGCCACCCGTCGGTCGAGAACAGGAAGCTCGGGTTGATGATCGTCGTGACGATGATCACGACGGCGAGGGCGATGAGGATGCCGAACTCGCGGGCCTTCCCGATCGCTCCGAGCGTCTTGGTGACGCTCGAGGTGCTGATGTTCACGGTCTGGGTCACGAGAGCTGCTCCGATGCGTGCGTCGCGGCGAACATGACGTTCTCCGAGGTGGCCTCGGCGCGGGGGATCTCTGCGGTGATGCGGCCTTCGCGCATCACGAGGACGCGGTCGGCCATGCCCAGCACCTCGGGCAGCTCGGACGAGATCATGAGCACGCCCATGCCCTGGCCGGCGAGTTCGGAGAGCAGGCGGTGCACCTCGGACTTCGTGCCGACGTCGATGCCGCGGGTGGGCTCGTCGATGATGAGCACCTTGGGCTGGGTGGCCAGCCACTTGGCCAGGACGACCTTCTGCTGGTTTCCGCCGGAGAGGGTGGCGGCGACGGTGTCCAGGGCGTGGGTCTTCACCTCGAGGCGGCCGGCCCATTCCTTGGCGGCGCGGTTCTCCATCGCATTCGTGAGCAGCCCGAATCGGGCGAGCTCGCGGCGGATGGCGAGCGTGATGTTGTGCCCGACGCCCGACTCGATCACGAGACCCTGCTTGCGGCGGTCCTCGGGGACGAGGGCGAGCCCCGCGCGCATCGCCTCGGTGGGACGCCCGGCGCGGATCCGCTTGCCCTGCAGCCGCACGGTGCCCTCGGTGTAGGGGTCGACGCCGAAGATCGCGCGCACCACCTCGCTTCGGCCCGCTCCCACGAGACCGGCAAGGCCCACGATCTCGCCCGCGTGGACCGTGAACGAGATGTCGTGGAAGACCCCGGGGCTGGTGAGGCTCTCGACCTCCAGCAGCGGTCCGCCGATCTTCGTCTCCTGCTTGGGGAAGAGCTCCGTGACCTCGCGACCGACCATCTGTCGCACGATCTCGTCGACGCTCGTGTCGGCGATGCTGTTCGTGGCGATGTACGCGCCGTCTCGCATCACGGTGACGGTGTCGCACAGCGAGAACACCTCGTCGAATCGGTGCGAGATGAAGATCAGGGCCCGCCCCTCGTCGCGCAGGCTCCGCGCGATGGTGAAGAGCCGTTCGACCTCGACGCCGGACAGCGCGGCCGTCGGCTCGTCCATGATGAGGAGGCGGGCATCCAGCGACACCGCCTTGGCGATCTCGATGACCTGCTGGTCGGCGATGGACAGACCTTCCGCGGGACGGTCGGGGTCGATCGTGACGCCGAGGCGCGTGAACAGGCGCTCGACCTCGTGGCGCATGGCTTTGCGATCGATGCGGCCGAAGCGCGAGGTCGGCTGGCGGCCCATGAAGATGTTCTCCGTGACCGACAGATCCGGGAACAGTGTCGGCTCCTGGTAGATGACCGCGATGCCCGCGTTCTTCGACTGCGCCGTCGAGCTGAAGTCGACATCCTCGCCCTCGAACCGGAAGGTGCCGCCGTCGCGCTGATACAGCCCGGCGACGATCTTCACGAGGGTGGATTTGCCGGCGCCGTTCTCACCGACCAGGGCGTGGATCGAGCCGGAGTCGACAGCGATGGTGCCCGAGCGGAGTGCGATCACGGCGCCGAACGCCTTTTGCACGTCGCGAAGCTCCAGGACGGTTCTGCCCGTCATCGTCTCTCCTCGTTGAGTAATGAATCGTTTCAGACGCTGTTCACACTAGGGACGGATTCCCGGGGTGTCAAGCGCGAAGTGATGACGGATGCGAAACGATGCCCGAACCGTTGACCCTGAACGTCCGCTCGGGATAGCATTTCGCCCGTCAAGTCTGAATCGATTCATAGGATCGGCGAGCGGCAGCACGTCACACGACGGATGCGGCGGCACCGTGTCATAGGCTCGCGTGAGGGAGGATGTGGGGATGGCAGCCAGTGTGCGGGACGTCGCGGAGGCCGCCGGCGTCTCGGTGGGGACCGTCTCGAACGTGCTCAACCGCCCCGACAAGGTGTCTTCGGCCACCGCGACGCGAGTGCAGGATGCCATCGACCGGCTCGGATTCGTGCGGAATGATGCGGCCCGCCAGCTGCGCGCCGGGCGCAGCCGCACCATCGGGCTCGTGGTGCTCGACCTGCGCAACCCGTTCTTCAGCGACGTCGCGCGCGGCGCCGAGGAACGAGCTGAGCGTGAAGGGCTCAGCATCCTCGTCGCCAACAGCGACGAGAAGGCCCCGCGCGAAGGCGCCCACCTCGACCTCTTCGAGGAGCAGCGCGTCCTCGGTGTTCTGGTGACGCCCGTCGGGGAAGACATGCGGCGCCTGCGCCGGATGCACGAGCACGGCATCCCCGCGGTGCTCGTGGACCGCGAGTCGCAGGATGCCGCCTTCGCCTCGGTCGCGGTCGACGACCTCGAAGGCGGTCGGCTGGCCGCCGAGCATCTCCTCCAGCTCGGGCGCCGGCGCCTCATGTTCGCGGGCGGCCCCATCTCGCTGCGCCAGGTGTCCGATCGCCTCGAGGGCGCCCAGCGCGCGGTTGCGGCCGTTCCCGGTGCGACTCTGGAGTTCGTCGGCACCGAGGCGCTCACCGTCGACGACGGGCGCCGGGCCGCCGAGCGGATCGTCTCGCGAGACGCATCCGGCCGGCCGGATGCCGTCTTCGCCGCCAACGACCTGATCGCGCTCGGTGTGCTGCAGGGGCTGCTGCAGTCCCGTGAGATCCGCGTGCCCGACGACATCGCCCTGATCGGCTACGACGACATCGACTTCGCGGGCGCCGCCGTGGTGCCGCTCAGCTCGGTCCGCCAGCCCGCGCAGCTGATCGGCTCGACCGCGGTCGAGCTGCTTCTCGCCCTCGAATCCGACCCCGGAGCGGAGCGGGAGCACATCGTCTACCGCCCCGAGCTCGTGGTGCGCGCCTCCACCACCGGCTGACGTGCAGCGCCGCCGACGCCCGCTCGTCACGTTGTGAGGCCGCGGGTGCGTTTCGTGGCGAGTGAGCGGGAGCGCTGCAGGCTTGGGGCCCGGACAGGCTCGCTCGTCACGTCATGCGGCTGCGGGCGCCGATCGTGACGAGTGAGCCATGCGGCCGGGTCTCGCTCGTCACGTTGTGTGGATGCCGGTGCGTTTCGTGACGAGTGAGCGGGAGTCGCGCCGGGTTCGGGCCCGGGGGCTCACTCGTCACGTTGTGCGGCCGGCCCTGCCAGTCGTGACGAGTGAGCCGGAGGACCGCGGACGGATGCTGGCTCGTCACGTTGTGCCGCCGCGGGTGCGTTTCGTGACGAGTGAGCCGGAGGACCGCGGACGGATGCTTGCTCGTCACGTTGCGCCGCCGCGGGTGCGTTTCGTGACGAGTGAGCCGCGTGGTCGGTGCATTGTGCTCGACCGGCGCGGCCCCTAGGGTCGGGGCATGCTCGTCGTCGGATCGGTCGTCATCCGGGTGCGTGACCTGGAGCGTCAGCTTGCCTTCTGGACCGCGGCCCTCGACTACGTCCCGCGCGAACCGGTCGGTGACGACTGGGCCGTCCTGCGCTCGAAGGACGGGCGCGGGCCGAACGTCTCGCTCGACCTGTCCCCGTCGGAGCGGGTGCTGCCGCCCCGCATCCATCTCGACCTGTACACCGAGGATCAGGATGCCGAGGTGCAGCGACTGGCGGCGCTCGGGGCCACCGAGGTGCACTGGGACCGGCGCCCCGCCGACGCCGACTACGTGATCATGCAGGACCCCGAGGGCAACCGCTTCTGCGTCGTCGACGCCCCCGGCCTCGTGGAGTGAGGCCGGCGTTCAGCGGCTGAGCGGACCGCGGAGAGTCAGGCGGCCCGGGCCACGAAGACCATGAGTGCCTCGTGCCCGCGGAACGGCGTGCGGTTCCAATCGCCGAACACGGCCTCCACCGCGAAGCCGGCGGCATCCAGCTGGTACTCCAGCATCGCCCGGTCGCGGAAGGTCAGCAGTTGCGTCTCGGTCACCTCTTCGCCGGTGGCGACGAACAGGTTGTGCGCAACGAGTTCCACCACGCCCGGAGAGACCTCGGCGGCTTCCATCCATTCCACGAGCTCGCCGTGCGGGGTCGCGCGGCTGGTGCGATCGCCGCCCGACCAGGTCTCCCACGCGCGGGCCGCCGGATTGCGGCTCTCGAACGCCAGCACCGCGCTCGGTGCGATGCTCCCCCGCAGGTCGGCGAGCGTGCGCCCCCAGCGCGGATCGGGGATGTGCTGGGCGACGTTTCCGGCGAGGAACGCCGCGTCGAATCGCCCCGCGGGGATGCTGCGGCTGTCGCCGAGCACCCACTCGACGGCATCCGCGCCCGCACGCCGCCGCGCGTGGTCAAGCATCGCCGGCGACGGGTCGATCCCGACGGTCCTGCGCCCCGCGCGCGCTAAGGTGACCGTCAGGATGCCGGTGCCGCACCCCACATCGAGCACGGATGCCGCAGCGGCTTCGTCTGCGAGGGCACGGTAGAAGTCGTGATCGGGCCCGTCGGGGTTGTCGAGGTCGTAGAGGTCGACGATTCGGGGGTCGTAATCGGTCACGGGCCGAGACTACTGGGCCACCTCGACCGGGGATGCGTGCACGCGCTCCTCGGCGGTCGCCCGAAGGATCCCCGTGATCCGATCCAGTCCGGGATCGCCGCGCAGGGATGTCCGCCGGGCGGCGATCGTCATGCGGTTCAGCGGCGTCGCCGGGCGCGCAAGATGCACGCCGGCCGGCAGATCGGTCGCCGTCAGATCGGGAACCAGTGCGACCCCGCCGCAGGCCGCGACGAAGGCGAGGTGGGCGGCGAAGTCCACGCTCTCGGCGACGATCCGCGGCCGGAACCCGGCGAGCCCGCACGCCCGGTCGGTCATCTCGAAGCACGTCAGACCGCGCTGCGGGGTGATCCAGTCGTGATGCGCGAAGTCGGCGAGCTCCACGACCTCCGCCGCGAGCGGATCGTCGACCCGCATGGCCACCCAGATCGGCTCCGTGACGAGGTGCTCCGTCTCGACGCCGTCCGGCACGAGGCGTGGGATGTTCGAGTACGAGTGGACGACGGCGAGGTCGGCCTCGCCACTGAGGAGCGCCGCGAGAGCATCCTCGGGTTCGGGCGTCGTGACGGTGAGCCGGATGCCGGCCTCCTCCTCGTTCAGCCGTGCCCAGGCATCGGCGACGAAGGTGCGCGCCGCTGACGGGAAGGCGGCGAGCCGGTAGGTTCCGGACCCGCCGCGCCGCAGCGCGTCGACCTCGGTCTCGGCCAGCGAGAGACGATCGAGCACATCGCGGCCGTGCCCGGCCAGGAGCCTTCCGGCCGGGGTGAGTGCGAGACGGCGCCCCTGGCGCTCGGTCAGCGGGACGCCCAGTTCCCGTTCGAGCGCGGCCAACTGCATCGAAACCCCCGGGGCGGTGAGGTGCAGCTGCTCGGCGACGGCGGTGATCGTGCCGAGGCGGTCGAGCTCTGCGAGCATCCGGAGCTTACGGACATCAATCATAAATTCACCTTAACTATTAGGTAATAAAAAGTCACTGGTGTTTTGGATTCCGCAGCGCGAGAGTCGGATTATGAGAATCGATCGGGGCATCCTCTCCGGCCTCACCGTCGTGGTGCTGTGGGCGAGTGCGTTCCCGGCCATCCAGGTCGCGGTGCCGGAACTGGGAGTCGTCGGGCTGTCGTTCGTCCGCCTCGCCGTGGCGACAGCGGCGCTCGTCGGAGTCGCGCTCGTCAAGAGGGTGAGGATGCCGCGCCTCGGAGACCTGGGCTGGATCGCCGCCGCCGGATTCTTCGGCATGACCGCCTACCAGCTGCTGCTCAACGCGGGGGAGCTGCACGTGCCGGCCGGGACCGCCAGCATCATCGTCGCGGCGGCGCCCCTGGTCTCGGTCGCGGTCGCACGAGTGCTGTTCCACGAGCCGGTGACGCGGTTCACGGCCGTCGGCAGCGCCATCGCGTTCGCCGGTGTGGCGGTCGTGTGCTTGGCCCGCGCCGGATTGTCGCTGTCCGCGGCGGTGTGGATCGTCGGCGCGGCGAGCGTCGTGCAGGGCGTTTACCATCCCCTGCAGCGTCCGCTGCTGAAGAGATACTCCGGGTTCGAGGTGGCGACCTACACGATGATCGCCGGAACGGTCATGACTGTCCCGGTCGTCCCGTTCGGGTGGGCGCAACTGGCCGCGGCATCCCCCGGCGGCTGGATGGCCGGCGCCTACCTCGCGCTCCTGCCGTCGGCGCTCGGTTTCGTGCTCTGGGGGTACGCCGTCGGGCGCCTGCCGGTCGCCGTCTCGACGTCGTTGCTGTACCTCGTGCCGCCGGTGGCGGTCGTGATCGCCTGGGCGTGGCTGGGCGAGGTCCCCGTCGCGGCGGAACTCATCGGCGGGGCCGTGGTCATCACCGGCGTCTGCGTGATCTCTCAAGGCGATCGGCTCGCTGCCCGCCTCTGTCGCGGGCGAGCGGCACCGCAGGGCTAGGTGGTCAGCGACCGGGCTCGGGGTCCGGTTCCGCCCACTCGAGAACGCGTGTTCCGAACAGGGTCAGCCACCGCGACGGCCGGCCCTCGCCGGCATCCACATCGAACCAGGTACGGCCGGCCAACGGCGCGTCCTGCAGCCAGCGACCGTCGGGCTGCCGCGCGTCGCGGACCGCGGCGATCGCCTCGGCGAATCGCGGATCGCGCGGGTCGCGCTCGCCGGCATCCCGGAAGTGATCGAGCGCGGCGAGCACGCTGTAGCGCCAGCGGTTCGGGGCGACGAACCGCGTGACGAACGCCCCGACCGGCTCACCGGTGGACTCGCGAAACATCAGGTGGCGCCTCAGCAGGTAGTCCTCGCCGGCCTGGCGCGCGGCGGATGCCCGCGTGTCGCCGGTGAACCGCTCGTACGCGAGCAGCCCGCGCACGGCGTTCAGCGTCGAATGGAACGAGGATCGGGTCGAATTCCCCTCTTCGGCCTCGCAGTTCCAGCCGCCGTCGGCGAGACGGTGCGTCGTGAACCAGTCCGCCAGGGCGGAGACGTCGACTCCCAGCCACGCGCCGGAGGCGAGCGTGAACGAGTTGATGCAGACGTCGATCTCGCCGCCCCAGTAGGGGAGGTCGTCGTACTCCCAGCGGCTGTTGCGGCCGAGGCGGTCGGCGGTGTCGCCGAGGGCGGATGCCCGCACGCCCCACTCCCGGAGGTCCTTCAGGGCCCACGTGGTGGCGACCCAGGGCTGACCGGGGAGTTCCTGCTCGGGGCTGTCGAAGAACCCGGCCGGGAAGAATGCGCCCCCGGCCCACTGTCCGTCGGCATCCTGCAGCGACAGGAGCCGCGCACCGAACCCTTCGGTCGCGACCCGGTCGCGGGTGGCCTGCCAGACCGCCGGCTCGGCGTGCATCAGATCGCGCTCGACCTGCCACCGGATCGCCGGATCCGAGTCGAGCAGCCAGTCGCGCACGTCAGCATCAACCATGCCCGGCACCCTACGCCGGGCCCCCGACATCCGCCCCGTCATTTCGGAGAATCCGCACGATGTCGGAGGGATGCCGGGATCGGGTCCGAATTCGGCCCGATTCTCCGAAATCGGAGGGCGGAGGGCGACGCGGGTCAGCCGGCGACGGCCTCGCCGCAGATGCCGCAGACCCCGGTCGGAGGGATCTCGACGAAGCAGTTCGGGCACACCGCGCGCGGACGCTCCACCACCGGGGGCCGCCGCTCGGCGCGCTCGGCGGCCGGCCGCGACGCGCGCGGCGCCGCCGCACGGGTGCGGGCAGCCTTCGCGGGAGCCGCGACGACCGGTGCCGGCTGCTCGAACACGGGCACGTGCGCGGCGCAGTAGAAGCGCACGTCTCCGTCGTGGTTCTTCGGATGCCGGTGCTTCACGGCCCACAGTTCGGTGCGCGGGTACGGGTCGGTGCCGACCGGGCACGCCGAGCAGCGGGCCGGGTCACCCGGAACCACCTCGGCGGCGATGATCGGCGTCTCGAACGGGAGAGTCCCGCGCCAGTCGTCGGAGGCTCTGATCTTCACGTCGGGTCCTTTCGCGGCGCCGGGCACGTTCGGGTGGTGCAGCGCGCGCAGTATCAACGGTATGCGACCGGGATGAACGTCGGTGCACGGGTGTTTGATCGGAGGATGACGATCCGGATGACCACCCCCGACGCCCGTGCCCTCACCGACGTGATCGGGGCGCTGCGCGTGTGGCAGACCGAGGCCTCGCCCATTCAGCTCCACCCCGGCGACGTGGGGTGGAACGTGCGGTTCGGCGAGGCCGAGACGGCCGCCGCGCTGCGCGTGTGGTCGGGGGATGCCGGCATCCTCGCGGTCGGACTCCTCGACGGCGCCGACCTGGTTCGGCTGACCACCGCCCCCGAGCTGCGCACCGACGCGCGCCTCGCCGGCCGGCTGGCCGACGACCTCGACGGCATCCTTCCGGAGGGAACCGCCGCGGTCGAGGCCCCGCAGGATGCCGTGCTCCACGACGTCTTGGGAGCGCGCGGCTGGCGCCGGGGCGAGGCGTGGACCCCGCTGCGGCGCGACCTCGCCGAGCCCGTGCAGCCCGTCGCGCTGCGTGTCGAGACCATCGGACCCGAGCTCGCCGCGGCCCGGGCGGAGGTGCATCGGGCGGCGTTCCCGAACTCGACGTTCACCGCGCAGCGCTGGGGCATGATGGCCGCCGGCGCGGCCTACGCCGACGCCCGGTGCCTGCTCGGACTCGACGCGCAGGGGACGCCGGTGGCGGCGATCACGGTGTGGTCGGCCGGTCCGGGGCGCCCCGGCCTCATCGAGCCGATGGGCGTGCACCCGGACCACCGCGGCCACCGATACGGAACCGAGATCACCGTGGCGGGAGCGGCAGCCCTGCGCGAACTCGGCTCGTCGAGCGCGGTCGTGGCGACCCCGAGCGCCAACGTCGGCGGCGTCGCGACGTACCTCGCCGCCGGGTTCGAGGCCCAGGCCGAGCGCTACGACCGCACGCGCCCCCTTCCCGCTCGTTGAGCGAGTCGAAACGATCGCCCGGGGTCTCTCCTCGCTCGTTGAGCGAGCGGAGCGAGTCGAAACGCTCGCCCCGGGTCTCCAACGTGCCGGTCCGCCGGACCCCGTGCCGATGTCGGAGGGCGGTCCTAGACTCGCGGGCATGACCGCTCCCGTTCCGTACGTGCTCTTCGACGGCACCGCGCGTGCCGCCTTCACCTTCTATCAGGGCGTCTTCGGGGGCGAGCTCACGCTCCACTCCTACGCCGACTTCGGCCGTGACGACGGCCCCGCCGATGCCGTCGCGCACGGGTACCTCACGGGCCCCGTGGCGTTCTTCGGGGCGGATGCCGGCCCGTCCGACGAGCCGGTCAGCGTGCGCGGTCTGCTGTTCTCCGCGCTCGGTGTCGCCGAACCCGACGAACTCGAGGCCTGGTTCGCCGCCCTGTCCGAGGGCGGCAGGGTGGTCGATCCGCTGCAGAAGCGTCCGTGGGGCGCGCACGACGGCACGGTGACCGACCGGTACGGCCTCACGTGGCTCATCGGCTACGAGGAGTGACCCCGCGATGGTCGCATTCGCCGACAAACCGGTCTTCCACCCGCTGACCGCGGCCGAGTGGGAGCAGTTCCTCGAGAACGACCCGCCCGAGGGCGGCGTCCGGCTGCAGCTGCGCAAGAAGAACAGCACGGCACCCGGCATCCCGTACGCGGAGGCGCTCGACGTCGCCCTGTGCTTCGGCTGGATCGACGGGCAGATCGGCCGCCTCGACGACGACTACGTGCTGCAGGCGTTCACCCCGCGGCGGGCGCGCAGCCCCTGGTCGCAGATCAACCGCGAGCACGTCGCGCGGCTCGAAGCCGCCGGACGCATGCGTGCGAGCGGGCGGGCCGAGATCGAGCGCGCCAAGGCCGACGGCCGGTGGGATGCCGCCTACCGGCAGAAGGACGCGGAGGTCCCGCCCGATTTCCAGGCCGCGCTGGATGCCTCGCCGGCCGCGGCCGCGCACTACGCCACTCTCGGCAAGCAGGCCCGGTTCGCCTTCGTCTTCCGTCTCTCCAACGTGCGGCGCGCCGACACCCGGGCACGCAAGATCGCCGAGTACATCGTCCTGCTCGAGTCCGGGCGCAGCCTCCTCGACCCGAAAGAAGAATCTTCCGAAGAATCCTCCGCCGCGATGTAGAGAACCGGCATCCTGTTCCGTCCCCTGTGTGAGCGCCGCCGAACGGAAGGCGCCCCAGCGAAGGAGAATCCGATGAAGTACCTGCTGCTCAAGCACTACCGCGGCGGACGCCCCGCCCTCAACGACGTCCCCATGACGGAGCTGACCCCGGCCGAGTGGGACGCCCACATCCAGTACATGGCCGACATGGAGAAGCGGCTCGCCGCGTCCGGCGAGCTCGTCTCGTCCGAAGGGCTCTCCATGGACGGCGTCTGGGTGCGCTACGACGGCGAGGGCAAGCCGCCCGTCGTCGAGGGTCCGTTCGCCGAGACGAAAGACCTGATCGCCGGCTGGATGCTGATCGACGTCGACTCCGAGGAGCGCGCGCTGGCGCTGGCGTCCGAACTGTCCGCCGCCCCGGCCGCCGGAGGCCGCCCGCTCGGCGAATGGCTCGAGATGCGGCCGGTCATGGAATCCGCCCCGAGCACGCCCGTCTTCGAGTGACATGCGCGACGAGGATGCCGCCTCCCTCCGGTCGCTGATCCCGGAGGTGACCGGCATCCTCGTCCGCCGCGGAGCCGACTTCGCGTCGGCCGAGGACGCCGTGCAGGAGGCACTGATCCGCGCCCTCGGCGCGTGGGACGCCGACCCGCCCCGGGATCCGCGGGCGTGGCTGGTCACGGTCGCCTGGCGTGGCTTCCTCGACCAGGTGCGCAGCGGGGCATCCCGCACCGCCCGCGAAGACCGGGTCGCCGCCGAGCCGCAGCCGGGGATCGTGTCGTCCCGCGACGACACCCTGCACCTGTACTTCCTGTGCGCGCATCCGTCGCTCACGTCGACCAGCGCGACGGCGCTGACCCTGCGCGCCGTGGCCGGGCTCACCACCCGCCAGATCGCCGAGGCGTACCTGGTGCCCGAGGCGACGATGGCCCAGCGCATCAGCCGCGCCAAGCAGAGGCTCGCCGGCATCCCGCTCGATGAGCCGGGGGATGCCGCGACGGTGCTGCGCGTGCTGTATCTGCTGTTCACCGAGGGGTACTCGGGCGAGATCGACGTGTCGGTCGAGGCGATCCGGGTCACCCGGCAGCTGGCCGCGCTGCTGGACGAGCCCGAGGTGCACGGGCTCCTCGCCCTGATGCTGCTTCACCACGCCCGCCGCCCGTCGCGCACGACACCGTCCGGGCGACTCATCCCGCTCGCCGAACAGGACCGCGACCGGTGGAACCGCGCGCTCATCGCCGAGGGGGTCGGCATCCTGCAGGGCGCCCTCGCCCAAGACCGTCTCGGCGAGTACCAGGCGCAGGCGGCGATCGCCGCGCTGCACGCCGACGCCCTCACCGCGTCCGAGACCGACTGGCCGCAGATCGTGGAGTGGTACGACGAGCTGCGCCGCTTCAACGACTCGCCCGTCGTGCGACTCAACCGTGCCGTCGCGGTCGGCGAGGCGGACGGCCCGCTGGCGGGCCTTGCCGCTCTGTCCGAGGTCGACCCGAAGACACCGCGGTACGAAGCGGTCGCCGCGTACCTGCACGAGCGGGCGGGCGATGCGGATGCCGCGGCATCCCTCTACGCCGAAGCCGCTCGCCGGGCCACCAACGTCGCCGAGCGCGACCACCTCGCCCGGCAGGCCGCCCGCCTGCGCAGGGCGTGACGTCGCGCATCGAATCGGGGAGCAGGCCGCAGCGCGGGCGACGCGATGCCGCGTCAGTGCCCGGTCCACCGCTCCGGCCGGGCGCTATCCTGTCGTCGGACGTGGACGATGACGACACCGGAGCAGCCCGAGCGCGAACCGACTCTGATCGGTTCCGTGCAGCGCGCCCTCCGGCTGGTCGACATCGTCGCGAACGAGTCGCGGCCGGTGCCGGTGAAGGTGATCGCCGCGCGCGCCGGCCTCACCCCCGGAACCGCCTACAACCTCGTGCGGACCCTCGTGCACGAGGGATATCTCGCCCATGAACCCGACGGGCTGGTGCTGGGTACCCGTTTTCCCGCGTTCGATGCGGAGAGCGGCCCCCGCGGGGTGTTCCTCGCGCGCGTGCGCCGGGCGCTGAACGAGACGACGGGCGAGCTCGGGGCCACGGCCTACCTGTCGCGCTACACGGACGGGGAGGTGCACCTCATCGACATCGTCGACGGCGCCCGCAGCCCGCGCGTGGAGCTGTGGGTGGGTCTGCACGACAGTGCGCACGCGACCGCTCTCGGAAAGCAGATCCTCGCGGATCTTCCCGCCGACGACCGGCTGGACTACCTGTCGAGGCATCCGCTCAGCGAGCTGACGCAGCACACCATCAGCGATCGGCGCACCCTGCTGGGGCAGCTCGAGGCTCCGCGCCGGTGGACCGTCGACCGTGAGGAGTACGCGATCGGGTTCACGTGTGTCGCGGTGCCCGTGAGCGCGCCGGATGTCACGGCATCCCTCGCCGTCTCCCTGCCGTCGTCGACGTCGCCGGAGCGCGCTCAGCAGGTCGTCGCGCGCCTGCGTCGCGTCGCCGCGAACCTGTCACTGCAGCTCGGCGCCGACCGCTTCGGTCAGTTCACTATCTGAAATCCCGGCCCTGCCGGCTCCGTGGGCCCGCACCTACCGTGAGTTCCACACCGTCGGCACCGTGGCCGTCGGGACGAGGACTGGAGGCGATCGATGGCCGATCAACCTGCACTGACCGACGCGGGCAGGCGCGACCTGCTGCGCACGATGGTGCTCATCCGCACCTACGAGGAGGCGATCCTGCGCGAGTATCACGCGGACAAGGCGCCGGGGTTCGACATCGGCAAGGGGCTGGTGCCGGGCGAGATGCATCTGTCCGCAGGACAGGAGCCCGTGGCGGCGGGCCTCGGAGCCCACCTCACCACTGGCGATGCGCTGACCGCCACGCATCGTCCGCACCACGTCGCGATCGCGCACGGCGTCGACCTGCTTGCGATGACCGCCGAGATCTTCGGGCGCGAGACCGGGCTCGGACGCGGCCGTGGCGGACACATGCACCTGTTCGACCCCGCGACGCACTTCTCGTGCTCGGGCATCATCGCCGAGGGGCTTCCCCCGGCCCTCGGCCAGGCCTTCGCCTTGCAGCGTGCCGGATCGGACCGGGTCGCCGTCGCCGTGACGGGCGAGGGCGCCGCGAACCAGGGTGCTTTCCACGAGGCCCTGAACCTGGCCGCGCTGTGGAACCTGCCGGTGGTGTTCGTCGTCGAGGACAACGACTGGGGCATCTCCGTGCCGCGGTCGGCATCCACCTCGGTTCCCTCGAACGCCGATCGCGCCGCCGCCTACGGGATCCCCGGCGTGCGCGTCGAGGACAACGCCGTCGAGGCGGTCTGGAACGCGGCTCGAGACGCCGTCGCCCGAGCCCGCCGCGGCGACGGCCCGAGCCTCATCGAGGTGCACACCCTGCGCCTGTGGGGGCACTTCGAGGGCGACGCGCAGGGATACCGCAGCGACCTCGACGGCGTCCCGGGACGCGATCCCATCCCCACCTACGCCCACGCCCTGGAGGAGGCGGGCGTCATCGACGCGGGTGCGCTGGAGGCCATACGCGCCGAGGCATCCGACCGCGTCGAGCAGGCTGTCGCGTTCGCCAAGGCCTCGCCGATCCCGGATGCCGCGACCGCCCGACGTCACGTCTTCACCGACAGCCTCGCCGACATCCCCGCATTGCGCCCCGAAGGAGCATTCGCATGAGCACCGTCCTTGCCCCCGCCCCCGTCCTGCCGGTCGAGCCCGAAGCCGGACGTCGGAAGCTGTCCACCGCCAAGGCGATCTCCGAAGCGATCGGCCAGCAGATGCGATCCGATGACGGCGTGTTCGTGATGGGAGAGGATGTCGGCGCCTACGGCGGCATCTTCTCGGCCACCACGGGTCTGCTCGACGAATTCGGTCCGACGCGAGTGCTCGACACGCCGATCTCCGAGACCGCCTTCATCGGTCTCGGCATCGGCGCGGCCGTCGAGGGGATGCGTCCGGTCGTCGAGCTGATGTTCGTCGACTTCTTCGGTGTCTGCATGGACCAGATCTACAACCACATGGCCAAGATCCACTTCGAATCCGGCGGCAACGTGCGCGTGCCCATGGTGCTCATGGCGGCCACCGGCGGTGGGTACTCCGACGGTGCGCAGCACTCCCAGTGCCTGTGGGGGACGTTCGCGCACCTGCCCGGGATGAAGGTGGTGGTGCCGTCGAACCCGTACGACGCGAAGGGCCTCATGACCGCGGCGATCCGCTCTGACGACCCGGTCGTCTACCTGTTCCACAAGGGCATCATGGGGCTCGGCTGGATGAAGAAGAATCCGCGGTCGATCGGAGCGGTGCCCGAAGAGGCGTACGAGGTGCCGATCGGTCGCGCCCGGGTCGCGCGCGAGGGCCGTGACGTGACGGTCGTGACGCTGTCGCTCTCGGTGCACCACAGCCTGGATGTCGCCGAGAAGCTCGCCGGCGAGGGCATCGACGTCGAGGTGATCGATCTGCGCTCGCTCGTGCCGCTGGACCGGGACGCGATCGTCGCGTCCGTCGCGAAGACCGGCCGTCTCATCGTCGTCGACGAGGACTACGCATCGTTCGGAGTCAGCGGCGAGGTCATCGCGACGGTCGCCGAGCGGGTGCCCGGCTCCCTGCGGTTCGCGTCCCGGGTGGCCGTGCCGGACGTCCCGATCCCGTACGCGCACGACCTCGAATACGCCGTGCTGCCGACACCGGAGCGGATCGAGGCGGCCGTGCGGGAGGCGGTGGCCGCATGAGCGACGTCGTGTTCCCGTCGATGTCCGACGACACCGACGCACAGGGAGTCGTCATCACGTGGTTCGTCGAGTCGGGCGAGCGCGTGGAGGCCGACGACCTCATCGCCGAGATCGCGATGGACAAGATCGACATGGAGATCCACGCCGAACGCGGCGGCATCCTCACCGTGCTCGTCCCCGAGGATCAGGCGACCGCCCAGGGCTCGGTGATCGCCCGCATCGAGTAGTCCCCGACCGGGCCCGGTCCCTGTGCGTGTCGCCGGGGGCCGGGCCCCACCATGCCCCGGAGGGAACCACCGGCGCTCGATGGTTGACTGAAGGGATGACCGATCTTCCGCGCCCGGACAACGAGAACCTCACCCGCGACGAGGCGGCGGCCCGTGCCCGCGTCGTGCGCACGCACGATTACGCGATCGACCTGGACTTCTCCGCCGCGGCCGATCCGCAGACCGACACGTTCCCGGTGCGCACGCGGCTGACGTTCGACGCCGAGAAGGGGGCATCCACGTTCCTCGACTATCTCGGTGCACGCGTCGACGCCGTGACCCTGAACGGGGTGCCGCAGGATGTCGCGGCGATCGTCGACGGCGCCCGGATCGTCCTGTCGCCGCTGGCCGCGAACAACGTGGTCGAGATCGTGTCAGTGTCGATCTACTCGCGATCGGGGGAGGGCGTGCACCGTTTCGTCGACCCCGCCGACGGCGCCACCTACCTGTACTCGCAGAACGAGCCGGTCGACTGCCGCCGCATCTACCCGTGCTTCGACCAGCCCGACCTGAAGGCGCGGTTCCGCGTCACGATCACCGCCGATGCGTCCTGGCACGTGGCCGCGAACGGCGCGCTGGAATCCGAGCGGTCCGCCGGCCCGCAGACCAGCACCCGCGTCTTCGCCGAGACCGAACCGATGTCGACCTACATCACGACGTTCCTCGCGGGGCCGTACGCGCTCTGGCACGACGAGTATGCCGGGCGCACGGCATCCGGCGTGGAATCGGTCATCCCGCTGGGCATCGCGGTGCGCGCGTCGCTCGCGCCGAGCATGGATGCCGACGAGGTCTTCGAGATCACCAAGCAGGGCCTGGACTGGTTCCACCGCAGCTTCGACGTCGCCTACCCGTGGGGCAAGTACGACCAGGTCTTCGTGCCGGAGTACAACCTCGGCGCGATGGAGAACCCGGGCCTGGTGACCTTCACCGAGCACTACGTGTTCACGTCGCCCGCGACCGAGGCGCAGCACGAGCAGCGGGCGAACACGATCCTGCACGAGATGTGCCACATGTGGTTCGGCGACCTCGTGACCATGCGCTGGTGGGACGACCTCTGGCTCAAAGAGTCGTTCGCCGACTACGTGGGCACCCTGGCGACCGCCGAGGCGACCCGGTTCACCACCGCCTGGACGACCTTCGCCTCGCGTCGCAAGGCCTGGGCGTACCGGCAGGACCAGTTCCCGACGACGCATCCGATCGTCGCCGACATCATCGACCTCGAGGCCGCCGACCAGAACTTCGACGGGATCACCTACGCGAAGGGCGCGTCGGTGCTCAAGCAGCTGTCCGCGTTCGTCGGGCAGGATGCCTTCCTCGCGGCCGCCCGCACGTATTTCGCCCGCCACGCCTGGGGCAACACCACGCTCGACGACTTCCTGCAGGCGCTGGAGGAGGCATCCGGGCACGACATGCAGTGGTGGGCGGATGCCTGGCTCACCACCGCGGGGGTGAACCGCCTGCGGGTGGCGACCACCGTCGACGGCGACGCGATCGCGTCGGCCGTGTTGCACCAGGACGGCGTCGACCCGCGCACCGGCCAGACGGTGCTGCGCCCGCACGTGCTGCGCATCGGCGTCTACGATCCCGACGAGGACCCGGCGGCGTTCGAGACCGCCCTCGACGTGCGCATCGACGGTTCCGAGGTCGCGATCCCCGAGCTGGTGGGCACCCCGGCGAACCGGATCCTGCTGCCGAACGACGGCGACCTCACCTACGCGAAGATCATGCCCGACCCGCACTCGCTCGCGGTCATGCTGGATGCCGGTCTCGACGACGAGCTGGCCCGCGCGACCGCGCTCGCCGGCGCCTGGAACCTGGTGCGCGACGGCGAGCTCCCGGCCGCGCGCTTCGTCGACGGGGCGGTCGCGAACCAGCATCTGCTGGAGGACTCCGGCGTGCTCGCGCAGGTGCTGCAGCAGGCCGGCGCGGGGCTCGCGGCGTACACGACGGCCGACGAGCGCCCGCGACTGCTCGCACGCTGGATCGCGCTCCTCGTCGACGAGATCGCGGAGGATGCCGAGCCGTCCGACCGGCGCACCGTGCTGCTGCGCACGCTCTTCGCGGCCCTCGGCGAGGTGCGCTCGCCGGCCGAGCCGGTGCTCGACGTCGTGCGGTCGTGGATGGACGATCCCGCGTTCGCCCTCGGCGAGGAGCTGACGTGGGACGCCTGGGTCGCGCTCGCAGCGCATGGGGAGGCGGATGCCGGTGCGCTGCGCGCCGCCCAGTCCGCGGCACCGACCGCGGTGTCGGCCGTCGGCCTGATCCGCGCGCTCGCCGCACGGCCCGACGCGGCTGTGAAGGATGCCGCCCGCGCGGCCGCCTATGCCGGACGATCGGCGGACGGCGCCGTGCTCTCGAACGACGAGCTGCAGGCGACGATCGACGGCCTCGGGATCGACCCGCACGACGTCGGCGGCGGTCACGACGCCGACTACTGGCAGCGCATCGATCACGTGTGGACGGCCCAGAGCCAGGGGCAGGCGACCCGGGTCGTGTCGGGTCTGTTCCCCGGCCACGCGGAGCTCGCCGACGGGGATGCCGAGCGGCATCCGCTCGTCGTCGCCGCGCAGGGGTGGCTGGATGCCCGGCCGGACGCCCCGCACGCGCTGCGCCGCATCGTCATCGAGCGCCTCGACGACCTCCGGCGGCGGCTGCGCGCCCAGGCGGCATCCGCCTGATTCCGTGCGGTCGCCCCGCGAGGAGCGCAGCGACGAGACGAAACGCAAAGAGCGGGGTGGGGCTCACTGCGTTTCGACTCGGGCGCGCTTCGCGCGGCCTCGCTCAACGACCGGGGGTTCAGGCGCGGGCGAGGGCGTCCTCGAGGGCGACCCAGGCGAGCATGGCGCACTTCACGCGGGCCGTGAACTTCGAGACGCCCGACAGGGCCGAGGCATCCCCGAAGGTCTCTTCGTCGAGCGGGATCGTACCGCGCGAGCGCAGGGCTTCGCGGAACCGGCCGATCAGCTCGGCGGCATCCTCACGGGTCATGCCGCCTTCGTCGGTGGCGTCTTCGACGAGGGTGGTGAGCATCGATGCGGATGCCTGCGAGATGGAGCACCCGGCGCCCTCCCACGTCACGTCGCGGATGACGTCGCCGTCCACGCGCACGCGCAGCGTGATCTCGTCGCCGCAGATCGGGTTGCGCTGATGCGAGGTCGCGTTCGCGCCCTCTTCGGCGGCGAGGCCGAAGCCCTCCCGGCCCTTGGAGTGATCGAGGATCAGCTCCTGGTAGAGGCCCTCCAGCGCGCTCATGCGTCCGCTCCGAAGAAGCTCCGCACGCCGGAGACGGCATCCAGGAACGTGTCGATCTCGTCTTCGGTGGTGAACACCGAGGCGGATGCCCGCACCGAGGCGGTGATCCCGAACCGGCGATGCAGCGGCTGCGCGCAGTGGTGCCCGACGCGCACCGCGACGCCGCGGGAATCCAGGAACTGCCCGACATCGTGCGCGTGCACGCCGTCGACGTCGAACGATGCCAGCGCGACGCGCTCCACACCCGCCGGCGCGTCACCGAGCAGCCGGATGCCGGGCAGCTGCCGCAGGCCATCGCGCATGCGCTTCTCGAGCTCCCGCTCGCGGGCGTGCAGCACATCCATCCCGAGGCCGTCGAGGTAGCGCACCGCGGCGGCCAGGGCCACCGCCTGCGAGACGGGCTGCGTGCCGGCCTCGAACTTGTGCGGCGCCGGCAGGAAGTCCGCCTTCTCGAGCGTCACCGTCGTGACCATCGACCCGCCGGTGAGGAAGGGCGGCAGCGCGTCCAGCAGCTCGGCGCGGCCGTAGAGACCGCCGATGCCGTACGGGCCGAGCATCTTGTGCCCGGAGAACGCGGCGAAATCGACGCCCGTGGCCGGCAGGTCCAGCGGCAGGTGCGGCGCCGACTGGCAGGCATCCAGCACCGCGAGAGCGCCCACCTCGTGGGCCAGGGCGGTGAGCTCGGCGACCGGGTTCACGATGCCGAGCACGTTCGACACGTGCGGGAAGGCGACGATGCGGGTGCGCTCGCCGATGATCTCCGCCGCGGCGGCCAGGTCGAGCGTGCCGTCGTCGTGCACCGGGATCGCCCGGGTCACGGCGCCGGTGCGGGCGGCCAGCTCCTGCCACGGGATGAGGTTCGCGTGGTGGTCGGACTCGGTGAACACGATCTCGTCGCCGGGCCGGATCGCGAACGCGGATGCCGCCGCCCCGCCGCGGCCCGCGGTCGCATTGCCGATGGAGTACGCGACCAGGTTCAGGGCCGCCGTCGCGCCGGACGTCCAGACGAGGGTCTCTTCGTCGGCTCCCACGAACGAGGCGACCGCGGTGCGGGCGTCTTCGAACAGCTCGGTCGCCTCGGCGGCGAGCGTGTGCGCCCCGCGGTGCACGGCCGAGTTCGCGGTCTCGAGGAAGCGGCGCTCGGCATCCAGCACCGCGCGCGGCTTCTGGCTGGTGGCCCCGGAGTCGAGGTACACGAGCGGGGCATCGCCGATCCGGGTGTCGAGGATCGGGAAGTCCGCGCGCACCGCGTTCACATCAAGCGGGCTCGCATCCAGCGGGCTCGCGTCGAGCGGGCGCACGTCGACAGGCGCGTGGGAAGTCATCCTCCAAGGCTACGCGGCCAATCCGGGAGCGAGGTCGGGATGACGGACTACTTCGCCTCCTGCGCCGTCTCGTTGACGTACTTCTCGGCCACCTGATCCTGCTCGGGGGAGTAGGGGCGGCCGGCGCGCTCCTGGCCCGGCAGCGGGCGCGACCGGCGTCCGTAGACGAGCTCCGACGAATCCAGCAGCCACGGCACGAGCGTGATCGTGACGCCGTGCACCAGCATCAGCTGCTGGGCGATGCGCCGCGAGCGCCGGTTGTGCAGGATGGTCTCCCACCAGTGGCCGACGATGTACTGCGGCAGGTACACGGTCACCACCGAGGGCCCGTGCTTCTCGCGGTAGTGCTCGATGAACTTGATCACCGGCGCCGCGTAGCTTCGGAACGGCGAGGCGATGGTGACGAGCTGCATCGGGATGTCGTGCTCGGCCCACTCCTTCTCGACGTGCTCGGCATCCTCCGGCGAGACCGCCACGTGCAGCGCGAAGGCCTCCTGGTGCTGGGCGGCCAGTGCGTAGTCGATCGCCTTCACGACGGGCTTCTGCAGCTTGTTGACCAGCACGATGGCGATGTCGCCCGACGAGCCGAAGTGGATGGTGTCGTCCATCCGGATCTCGTGCTCCACGTCGCGGTAGTACCGGTAGACGCCCATCATCAGGAACGACAGCAGCGGGATCATGATGAACACGAGCCACGCGCCGTGCGTGAACTTGGTGATCGTGACGATGATGAGCACGATGATCGTCATCGTGGCCCCGACGCTGTTGATCACGAGGCCCTTGCGGTTGCCGAACGCGGTCTGCCGGTTCTCCCGGGTGCGCCGCTCGTCGGCCGGCATGGCCTTGAGCTCGCGCAGGCCCCGGATCCAGTGCCGGATCATGCCGCACTGGCCGAGCGTGAACGACACGAACACGCCGATGATGTAGAGCTGGATCAGGTTGGTGAGGTTGGCCTGGTAGATCACCAGCACGCCGATCGCGACGATGCCGAGGATGATCATGCCGTTCGAGTACACGAGACGGTCGCCGCGGGTGTTCAGCGACTTCGGCGCGTAGCCGTCGCGGGCCAGCACGGCGCCCAGCAGCGGGAACCCGTTGAACGCGGTGTTCGCCGCGAGCAGCAGCACCACCGCGGTGGCGGCCTGGATGATGAAGAACGGGATGCTGTTCATGCCGAACGTGGCGGCGGCGACCTGGGCCATGAGGCTCGGCTGGGGGTTGTTGCAGTTCCAGCCGATGAGCTCGGTGCAGGGGTTCTCCGCGTAGTGCACGCCGGAGACGAGCGCCAGCGTCGTGAGGCCGGCGAACAGCACGATCGCGATCGTGCCCATCAGAGCGAGCGTGGTCTGCGCGTTGCGGATCTTGGGCTTGCGGAACGCCTGCACGCCGTTCGAGACGGCCTCGATTCCGGTCAGGGCCGAACAGCCGCTGGAGAACGCGCGCAGGATGAGCAGGATGACGGCGGCCTGCGTGATGCTCTGCGAGTGCACCGCGTACTGGGCGCTCTCGGCGACCGGCGGGTGGCCGAGCGCGATCCGCACGAGACCGGTGACGATCATCACCAGCACCGACCCGATGAACACGTACGTGGGGATCGCGAACGCGCGGGACGCCTCTCGCACGCCGCGCAGGTTCACGATGACGATCAGGACGACGAACGCGACGGCCAGCTCCACGCGCACGTTGTTGAGGAACGGCAGGGCGGAGATCAGGTTGTCCACGCCGGAGGCCACCGACACCGACACGGTCAGCACGTAGTCCACGAGGAGCGCGGCAGCCACCACGACGCCGGGCACCTCGCCGAGGTTCTTGCGCGCGACCTCGTAGTCGCCGCCGCCCGACGGGTAGGCCTTGATGAGCTGCCGGTACGACAGCACGATCACGAACAGCAGCAGCACGACGGCGGCGGCGATCCACGGGCTGAACGCGAGGAACGCGAGCCCGCCGGTGAGCAGGATCATGAGCATCTCCTGCGGGCCGTACGCCACCGACGACAGCGCGTCGGACGCGAAGATCGGCAGCGCCATGCGCTTGGGCAGCAGGTGCTCGTCGGCGTTCGTCGTGGCCAGCGGGTCGCCCAGCAGGATGCGCTTGGCGATCGGCGTCTCGGGCTCGGCGCCCGATGCCACTTCGGAAGCCTCGCTGGCTTCGCTCTCGTTCATCACGCCGCGCGACATTACGCGGTTTACCGGCCTATTGCAACGTGACCGACCCGGAGACTATTCCCGCCCCGTTTTCCGCAGGTCACCGGGCCCGCGGTCGCCGGGGTCGCCGCGTCCTATGCCAGCCACTCCCGCGCTGCGACGACCAGCGCTTCGACGCCGCGCTCGATCGTCGGATGCAGCACCGGCGCGAAGTACGGCGAGTGGTTGGTCGGGATGTCGCTGTCGACCGTTCCCGCCGCGACCGCCGTCGCATAGGCGTGCGGGTCGTGTCCGCCCCAGAACCAGAACACGAGCGGCACGCCGGCGTCGCGCGCGAACCACGAAACGTCTTCCGAGCCGGTGAACATGCCCGGATCGATCACCTGGTCGGCGCCGAACGCGCGCTCGAACGCGGCGACGGTTCGTGCCGTGGCATCCTCGTCGTTGATCGTCGCGGGGAGGGTGTGCAGCGTGTCGATGGTGGGCGGTTCGCTGGCGCCGGACGCGAGGGCCTCGGCGTTCACGATCCGCGTCACGGCATCCAGCACGTGCTCGCGCAGCTCGTCGTTCGGATACCGCAGGCTCATCTCGAGGGTCGCCTCGGTGGGGATGATGTTGTTCTTCAGTCCGGCGTGGATCGCGCCGACGGTGACCACCGCGACATCCCGCGGGTCGACTTCGCGCGAGACCACGGTCTGCAGGCGCATGATCGTCGCGGCGGCCATCACGATCGGATCCACGGTGGCGTGCGGGCGGGACCCGTGGCCGCCGCGCCCGTACAGGGTGACCGTGATCCCGTCGGATGCCGCCATCTGGGTGCCCGGGCGCACGCCGATCCATCCCGCCGGGAGCGGGGTCAGGTGCTGGCCGAGCACGACGTCGGGGCGGGGGAAGCGGTCGAACAGGCCGTC
The DNA here is from genome assembly GCF_000802305.1 of Microbacterium mangrovi. GTDB lineage: Bacteria > Actinomycetota > Actinomycetes > Actinomycetales > Microbacteriaceae > Microbacterium > Microbacterium mangrovi. The sequence goes on from NZ_JTDK01000011.1 coordinate 70,088, forward strand.
ATCGAGCATGGCGCGCGATCCGGCGCCGTACTCCTCGGCGGGCTGGAAGACGCCGACGACGGTGCCGTTCCACTCGCCGCGGGTCGCCGACAGGCGCTCCAGCGCGCCGAGCAGCGCCGTCACGTGCATGTCGTGCCCGCACGCGTGCATGACGGGAACGTCGACGCCGTTCGGATCGGTGCCGCGCGCGGTCGACGCGTAGTCGAGCCCGGTCGCTTCGAGCACCGGCAGGCCGTCCATGTCGGCGCGCAGATACACGGTGGGCCCGGGGCCCGCACCGTGCACGACGGCGACGGTGCCGGTGCGGCCGACGCCGGGCGTGTGCTCGATCCCGAGATCGAGGAGGTGACGGCCGATGACCTCGGCGGTGCGGTGCTCCTGGAACGAGAGCTCCGGGTGGCGGTGCAGGTCGATGTACAGCGCTTCGAGGTCGAGAGTCATGCTCGTGAGCCTAGACCGCCGGTCGCTCCCGCCCGGCCCGTGTGCTCCGCTGTCCCGGATTGCGCCGGGTCGTGTCGTTCAGGACAGCGGAGCACGTCGCCGGGGCGATCAGCGCGGGGGAGCGGTCGATCCGCGCTCGATCAGCGCGAAGGGCAGGGCCGCCGCGACGGGAGGTGCCGGGGCATCCTCGTCGAGCGCGCGCAGCACCGCCGACGCCGCGGTGCGGCCCTGCTGCGTCGGGTACTGGTCGATGCTCGTCAGATCGAAGAACGCGGCCAGCTCATGCCCGTCGACGCCGACGATCGACACGTCGCCCGGCACCGACAGCCCGGCATCCCGGCACGCCTGCAGCGCTCCGATCGCCATCTCGTCGGATGCCGCGAAGACCGCCGTGACGGGTCCGGCCGCGAGCAGCTGCGCCGCGGCACGGTACCCACCGGCGACGGTGAAGTCGCCGATCGCGACGCGCTCGCCGGGCAGCGGGATGCCGGCGTCCGTGAGTGCGGCCTCGAATCCGGCGTGCCGGCGCGCCCCGACCCGGAAGTCGATGTCGACCGCGGCCTCGACGCCGATGTGGGCGATCTCGCGGTGCCCGAGGCCGATCAGATGGGACGCCGCCAGCCGGGCGACGGCATCCTCGTCGACCGCGAGGGCCGGCAGCGCCTGGGGCCCGCCGATCGCGACCACGGGAATACCGAGATCCTGCAGCGCGTGCACCTCGAACGGCTCCAGCGCGAGCGAGATCGCCAGCACCGCGTCCACCCGATGCCGGCGCAGGAACGTCTGGAACAGGTCCCGCCGTGTGGCGGCATCCGTCGTGACGGCATACAGCGTGACGTCGTACCCGTTCTGCGCGAGCGTCTCCGTGACGCCCTCGAGGACCGCCCCGAAGAACCAGCCGCCGACGAACGGCACCAGCACCCCGACATTGCGGGTGCGGCCGGATGCCAGACTCGACGCCGACGCGGACGCCACGTAGCCGAGGGCGGATGCCGCATCGCGCACCCGCTGCCGGGCGCCCTCCGACACCTTGCCGCGGCCGTTGAGCGCGCGCGACACCGTCGCCGTCGACACGCCCGCGAGGCGCGCGACGTCGTCGATGGAGGTCACGTCAGGCGGTTTCGATCCACACCGCGGCGTCGGTCGGCAGCATCCCGTCGACGAGCGGCGCACTGGCGGCGACCACGCGTCCGGCGGGGAGCGCGACCGGCTCGGCTCCGAGGTTCGCGAGGACCGTCAGCTCGCCCGCGACCGTCGTGCGCCGCAGCGCCACGACCTCGTCGCCGTACCCGCCGAGCCACTCGAGGGTGCCGGTTCCGAGGTCGCGCGAGCGCCGCTCGGCGAGCAGGGTGCGGTACAGGTTCAGCGTCGAGCCGGCATCCCGCGCCTCGTCGGCGCGGGCGAACGCGCCCCAGCCGGCCGGCTGCGGCAGCCAGGATGCTCCGGTGTCGTTGAAGCCCTGCGCCGGGTCTCCGGCCTCCCACGGCAGCGGCACGCGGCATCCGTCGCGTCCGTACCGCTCGTGGTTCGTGCGGAACCAGGTGGGGTCCTGCCGGGCGTCGTCGGGGATGTCGATGACCTCGGGGAGCCCGAGCTCCTCACCCTGGTACAGGTACGCGGAGCCGGGCAGCGACAGCATGAGCGTCGTCGCCGCCCGCGCACGGCGGAGGCCGACGGCCGGGTCGGGCAGGCCGGGCGTCTTCGGCCCGATGCCCGCGCCCTGGGGGATGTCCGCGGCCAGCGCGAGACGCGTCGCATGCCGGATGACGTCGTGGTTCGACAGCACCCAGGTCGACGGAGCGCCGACGGCCGTGTAGTCCTCGAGGGACTCGGTGATGACGTCCCGGAGCCCGTCGGCATCCCACGTCGTCATCAGGTACCCGAAGTTGAACGCCTGGTGCATCTCGTCCGGCCGCACCCACAGCGCGGTCTTCTCGATGGTCGGCAGCCAGGCTTCGGCGCACAGGGCGCGCTCGCCGTCGTACTCGTCCAGCAGCAGGCGCCAGTCGCGGTAGATCTCGTGGACGCCCGGCTGGCCCCAGTAGGGGACGGATGCCTCGTCGCCGCCCATCGACCCGCCGGCGGGGTCGGGCGTGTAGTCGGGCAGGCCGTCCGCCTTGATGAGGCCGTGGGCGACATCCACCCGGAAGCCGTCGACGCCGCGGTCGAGCCAGAACCGCAGCACGCGGCGGAACTCCTCGCGCACCTCGGGGTTCGTCCAGTCGAAGTCCGGCTGGCTGACGTCGAAGATGTGCAGGTACCACTGGCCGGGGGTGCCGTCGGCCTCGATGACGCGCTCCCACATCGAGCCGCCGAACACGGACTCCCAGTTGTTCGGCGGCAGTTCGCCGTTCTCGCCCTTGCCGTCGCGGAACATGTAGCGGGCGCGCTCGCGGCTGCCCGGGGCCGCCTTCAGGGCCTCCTGGAACCACACGTGCTGGTCGGAGGAGTGGTTGGGAACGAGGTCGACGATGACCCGGATGCCCCGCTCGTGAGCCGCGGCGAGCATCGTGTCGAAGTCGGCGAGAGTGCCGAACAGCGGATCGACGTCGCAGTAGTCGGTGACGTCGTAGCCGGCATCCTTCTGGGGCGAACGGTAGAACGGGCTCAGCCAGACGGCGTCGACCCCGAGCGTCTTGAGGTCGTCGAGCCGGCTCGTGATGCCGGGGAGGTCGCCGACGCCGTCGCCGGAGGCATCCGCGAACGAGCGCGGGTAGATCTGGTAGATGACGGCGGTGCGCCACCATTCGCTGCCCGGAGCGGCGGTCAGGGGAACGGCGGTCGCGGCAGCGGTGGCCGGGGCGGCGGTGTCTGATTCGACGGGCGCGGTCATGCCGCCAGTTTAGTGTAAGCGCTTACACCCTGTTGTCATCGGACCCCGGCAGGCGTCGCGGGTACGCTGGGCGCGTGACAGATGCCGAGCTCGCCCGTGCCGAACGCCTCGCCCGTGCCGAGCGGATGATCCGGTCGATCCCGGACTATCCCGAGCCCGGAGTCCTGTTCCGCGACATCACGCCGCTGCTCGCGGATGCCGCGGCGCTGCGCACGGTCGTCGAGGCGATGATCGCGCCCTTCGAAGGGCGCTTCGACGTCGTCGCCGGCGTCGAGGCCCGCGGGTTCCTGCTGGCCGGCGCCGCCGCGATCGCGGCCGGAGTGGGGCTCGTGCCGATCCGCAAGCAGGGCAAGCTCCCGCGGCCGGCGGCCGCCGTCTCGTACGACCTCGAGTACGGCTCGGCGACGATCGAGGCGCACGACGACATGCCCGTGGGATGCCGCGTCCTCCTGCTCGACGACGTGCTCGCCACCGGCGGCACCCTGCGCGCCGCCCACGAACTCGTCGACCGACTCGGCGCGCGGGTGGTCGGCACGGCGGTGCTCATGGAGCTCGAGGCCCTCGGCGGACGCGCCCTGGTGGGCGACGTGCACGCCGTGTTCCGGGTGTCCTGATGCGCGCCGTCACCCGGCTCCGCTCTGCCGCCGCCCTCGCCGTGCTCGCGGTGGCCCTCACCGGCTGCACCGGCACGCCGGCGTCACAGGCCTCCGGAACGCACTCGGCGACGGCATCCGCGACGCCGAGCCCGACGCCCACTCCCACGCCGACGCCGACCCCGGCCGACCCCATCGCGGACCTCAGCCTGGCCCAGCGCGTGGGGCAGCTGTTCATGGTCGGCACGGTGCTGCCGAATGCGGATGCCGCGACCGTCGCCGCGATCACGGATCGCCACGTGGGCAACGTGTTCCTGCACGGACGCTCGTCGGCGGGGGCGACCGCGATCGCAGCCCTCACCGCGAGGTTCCGCGCCCTGGTGTCGCGGGCATCCACGGGCGGCATCCCGCTGTGGATCTCCACCGATCAGGAGGGCGGCACCGTTCAGGTGCTGTCCGGACCCGGATTCGACCAGATCCCGTCCGCGCTGATGCAGGGCCGGATGCCGTCCGCGCAGCTGCGCTCGGACGCGGCCGAGTGGGCGCGGCAGCTGAAGGACGCCGGGGTGAACATGAACCTCGCGCCGGTCGCCGACATCGTCACGAGTCCCGCGACCGCATCACAGAATCCCCCGATCGGGCAGCTGAACCGCGAGTACGGCTTCGACCAGGCCTCGGTCGCCGTGGGCGCGGGGAACTTCGCCGACGGCATGCGTGCCGGGTCGGTCATGCCCGTGTTCAAGCACTTCCCGGGTCTCGGCCGCGTGACGGCGAACACGGACTTCTCGGCCCACGTCGTCGACACGGTGATCGGCCCGGATTCGCCCGACGTCCGCGTCTACTGGTCGGTGCTTGCGCAGGGTCCTGCGTGCGTGATGGTCTCCAGCGCGTACTACGACCGGATCGATCCGTCGACGCCGGCCGTGTTCTCGCCGAAGGTGGTGCAGAACCTGTTGCGCGACCAGGTCGGGTTCGACGGCGTCGTGATGACCGACGACGTGTCCGCCGCCGTGGCGGTGAAGGCCTGGACGCCGGCCGAGCGCGCGGTCAAGGCGATCCAGGCCGGAGTGGACATCGTGCTCGTGGCATCCGACCCGAGCGTCCTCGCGCCGATGTACGACGCGGTGCTCGCCAAGGCGAAGTCCGACCCGGCGTTCGCCGCCGAGGTGGATGCCGCCGCGCGCCGCGTCGTGGCGGCCAAGGCCGCCCAGGGGGTCGTCCCGGTGCCGTGAGGCCTGGTTTTACGCGGCGACGCGGGTGACGGCGGCGATCGCGGACTCGAAGAAGGTGAGTCCGTCGACGCCGGAGCGCATCGCGGCGGCCGTGTCGGGCCCGAAGCCGGGCTCGGTGGCGTGCTCCGGGTGCGGCATGAGCCCCACGACGTTGCCGCGCTCGTTGGTGACGCCGGCGATGTCGTTCAGCGACCCGTTCGGGTTGACGCCCGCGTAGCGGAAGGCGACGAGGCCCTCGCCCTCGAGCCGCTCGAGCGTCGCAGCGTCGGCGATGTACCCGCCCTCGCCGTTCTTCAGCGGGATCGTGATCTCGGCGCCCTGTTCGAACCCGTTCGTCCACGCGGTGTCGGCGTTCTCGACGACGAGCCGCTGGTCGCGGCGGATGAAGTTCTGCAGATCGTTGCGGATCAGGCCGCCGGGCAGCAGGTGCGCCTCGACGAGCATCTGGAAGCCGTTGCAGATGCCGAGCACGGGCATGCCGGATGCGGCGGCATCCTTGACCTCGCTCATGATCGGTGAGAGCGCCGCGATCGCGCCGGAGCGCAGGTAGTCGCCGTAGCTGAAACCGCCGGGCAGCACGAGCGCGTCGACGCCCTGGAGGTCGTGGGAGCCGTGCCACAGCGCGACGGGCTCGGCCCCGGCCAGCCGGACCGCGCGCTGCGCGTCGCGGTCGTCGAGGGAACCGGGGAACGTGATGACCCCGATGCGGGTGGTCATTCGACGACCTCGATGCCCACGACGTCCTCGATGACCGAGTTGGAGAGGATGTCGGCCGCGATCTGCTCGGCCTGCGCGAGCACGGCGTCGTCGACGGGACCGTCGACGGTGAGCTCGAAGCGCTTGCCGATCCGGACGCCGCTGAAGGCATCGACGCCCAGGCGTCCGAGGGCGCCGGCGACGGCCTTTCCCTGCGGATCGAGAAGTTCGGCCTTGGGCATGACGTCGACGACGATGGTGGGCATTCTGGCTCCAGAAGTCGTGGGCAGGCTGTCCCTCCAGTCTAGGACCCCGGGACGGAGTCGATGACGGCCGGCGGCGAGGGGACGGGCGCGACGGAGAGAACCGCGCATTGACGCGAATGAGAGCGCTCCCATAGAATGCAAGGATGACGACTCGACGCGAGTTTCCCGCCGACTTCCTGTTCGGCGCCGCCACGGCGGCCTACCAGATCGAAGGCGCGGCCCACGAAGACGGCCGCACCGACAGTATCTGGGATGCCTTCGCGCGCGTGCCGGGTGCGGTCATCAATGCCGACAACGGCGAGGTCGCCTGCGATCACTACCACCGGTACCGCGACGACGTCGCACTGATGAAGCGCCTGGGCCTTCAGACCTACCGCTTCTCGACCTCGTGGTCGCGCGTGCGCCCCGACGGCGGTCCGCTCAACCGCGCCGGGATCGACTTCTACAAGCGGCTCGTCGACGAGCTCAACGCCGCCGGCATCCGGCCGTGGCTCACCCTGTATCACTGGGACATGCCCGAGGCGCTGCAGCAGCAGGGCGGCTGGACCAACCGCGACAACGTCGCCCGCTTCACCGACTACGCCCTCGACGTGCACGAGGCGCTCGGCGACGCCGTGCCGGTGTGGACGACGCTGAACGAGCCGTGGTGCTCGTCGTTCCTCAGCTACACCGCAGGGCTCCACGCGCCCGGGCACATGAGCGTGCGCGAGGGGCTGCTGGCATCCCACCACCTGCTTCTCGCCCACGGGCAGACGGTTCAGGCGCTGCGTGCGCGGGATGCCGGCCTGAACCTCGGCATCACGCTGAACCTCACCGTCGCCGAGGCGGTCGACCCGCGGGATGCCGCCGACGTGGATGCCGCCCGTCGCATCGACGGCCAGTTCAACCGCTGGTTCCTCGATCCGGTGTTCCGCGGCGTTTACCCGGCCGACATCGTCGAAGACATCCGCGCCGTCGACGCCGACGCGGTGGCCGCGTTCGAGCAGGCCGTGCAGCCGGGCGACCTCCATGACATCTCCACGCACATCGACACGCTGGGGGTCAACTACTACCACGGCGAGTACGTGTCCGGTCATGAGCCGGCCGTGCCCGTCGACGGCGGCGACGCCCCGACCGACCGTGAGGGGGCATCCCCCTTCCCGTCGCACCACGACATCCACTGGCACGACCGCGGCCTGCCGCGCACCGGCCAGCACTGGGAGGTGCAGCCCGAGGGTCTCACCGCGCTGCTGCGCCGCGTGCACGACGACTACGCGGATGCCGCCGGAACGGCCCTCTTCGTCACCGAGAACGGCGCGGCCTACGACGACCAGCCGGTCGTGGAGGACGGACAGACCCGCGTGCACGACGCCGCCCGCGCCGACTTCCTCGAGGGTCACCTCGGGGCGATCGCAGACGCCATCGACGCCGGAGTCCCGGTGGGCGGCTACTTCTACTGGTCGCTGCTGGACAACTACGAATGGGCATGGGGCTACGAGAAGCGGTTCGGCATCGTGCACGTCGACTACGACACGCAGGTGCGCTCGCCGAAAGACAGCGCGCTGCGTTACGCCGACATCATCGCGGCGCGCACGATCTGAGGGCTGAGAGCGGTACCATCCGGTCGGAGGGATTCAGGATGGCAGAAGCGATGGGGACCGTCACGATCGAAGAGGTGGCGGCGGCGGCGGGGGTGTCGCGCTCGACGGTCTCGCGGGTGGTCAACGGTTCGGAGCTGGTGCGTCCCGACACCGTCGCGGCCGTGCAGAAGGTGATCGCCGAGTTGCACTACGTGCCCAACCGGGCCGCCCGGTCGCTGGCGAGCCGGCAGACGATGGCGATCGCGCTGGTCATCCCGGAAGACACCAGCCGGTTCTTCGGCGATCCGTTCTTCGCTGCGATCGTGCCCGGGATCAACGCCCGGCTGCGTCGCGCGGGCTACATGCTGAACCTGCTCATCGCCGACTCCGACCCCGGCAACCGGCTCACCGGCTACGTTCGCGGCGGCTACGTCGACGGGGCGATCATCGTCTCGCACCACACCAGCGACACGTTCATCGACCACATCGTCGCGGCGGTCCCGGTCGTCTACGGCGGACGCCCCGCCCAGCACCGGCCCGGGACCTACTACGTCGACGTCGACAACGTGGCGGGGGCCCGGGAGGCCACCCGTCACCTCATCGAACGCGGATGCCGCACCCTCGGCACGATCACGGGCCCGCGGTCGATGCCCGCCGGCATCGACCGGCTCGAGGGATTCCGGCAGGCGCTGGCTGAGGCCGGCATCCCGGAGGGTCCCGTCGTCGCGGGCGACTTCAGCGTCGAGGGCGGCGCCGAGGCGATGCGGTCCATCCTGGCGGCCGGCGAAGTGCCGGACGGCCTGTTCGTGGCGAGCGACCTGATGGCGCAGGGTGCGCTGACCACGGCGCAGGGCGCCGGCATCCGGATCCCGCAGGACCTCAAGGTCGTCGGCTTCGACGACTCCAGCGTCGCGACCGCGGTCAACCCGAAGCTGACCACGATCCATCAGCCGTCGTACGAGCAGGGCGAGCTCATGGCCGAGATCCTGCTCGACATCCTGTCCGGCGGCAAGCCGCCGCACGAGACGATCATGCCCGCCGAACTCGTGGTGCGCGAGTCGACCTGATCGCGGCGCTCAGGCGCTGGTGAGGCGGGTCAGCAGCTCGCGATAGCGCGCCGCGGTGCGCTCGACGATCTCGGCGGGGAGCTCGGGCGGAGTGCCCTGCTTGTCCCAGTGGGCGGCCAGCCAGTCCCGCACGATCTGCTTGTCGAAGCTGGCCATGCGCTCGGCCGGGGTCGTGCCGGTGGCCCAGGCCTCGGCATCCCAGTAGCGCGAGGAATCGCTGGTGAGCACCTCGTCGGCGAGGGTGAGGACGCCGTCGGCATCCACCCCGAACTCGAACTTGGTGTCGGCGAGGATGACACCGCGCTGCTCGGCGGCGGCCGCCGCGCGCTCGTAGACCTCCAGCGACAGGTCGCGCAGCTCCTCCGCGCGGTCGGCACCCACGATCTCGATCATCCGGTCGAACGAGATGTTCTCGTCGTGCTCGCCCTGCGGTGCCTTGTAGGCCGGGGTGAAGATGGGGGCCGGAAGCCGGTCGCCGTCCGAGAGTCCGGCCGGGATCCGGATGCCGCACACGGTGCCGCTGTGCTGGTACTCCGCCCAGCCCGACCCGGTGAGGTATCCGCGCACCACGCACTCGATCGGCTGCATGTCGAGGGCTTTGACGAGCATCGACCGACCGGCGACCTGGTCGGGCACGTGCCCTTCGAGGAGGTGATTCGGGATGCTGCGCCCGCCGTCGCCGCCGGCGAGCCGGTCGAACCACCACAGGCTGAGCGTCGTCAGCAGCACGCCCTTGCCGGGGATGCCGGGGCTCAGCGCGAAGTCGAAGGCGCTGACCCGGTCGCTGGCGACCAGGAGCATCCGGTCGGGGGCCGCCGTGGTCCCTGAGCTCGTCGAAGGGTCGGGGACGTAGAGGTCGCGGACCTTGCCGGAGGAGACGTGCCGCCATCCCGGCAGCTGGAGGGGGGATGCCACCCGCCCATCATCCCAGACGCGCGGAGCGCCGCGCCCCGGTCAGCCCGCCGGGGTGATCGAATCGACGAACGCGTACGCCTCGGCGACGACGCGGTCCCACGTGTCGGGCCGCGCCGGGGCGAGCGTCACCCATTCGCGCATCGGCTTGTCGCGCATGATCGCCGGGTCGGCGTCGCCGGCCTCGATCAGCTCGCCGACGCGCTGCTCCGGCAGTTTGGCGAAAAGCTTGCCGGTGAATCCGACGAAGGCGAACACCTTGCCGCGCACGCTCAGGCCCTCCGACGCGAACATGCGCCCGAGCGAGATGCCCGGCCGGTCGCGGTACTCGTCGACGATCCGGTCGAAGATCGCATACGACTCGGGGAACTTCTCGCGGCGCGACGGAGCGGATGCCATGTCGACACGGTACCCGGCACCCGGCGGGGTCGACAGGGGGTAGTCGATCCGGTATAGTCCATCTGGACTAATCGGAATGGACCATCCCGCATGAAAGACCCCACCTGCAAACTCACGCCGCTCGGCGTGATGATGCTGGCGCTGCTGCGCGAGGGCGACATGCATCCCTACGAGATGCTCCGGCTCATGCGTCAGCGCCACCGCGACCGGCTCGTGCCGATCACCAACGGCACCTTCTACCACACCGTCACGCGGCTGCAGAAGTTCGGTCTCCTCGTCGAGGTCGGCATCGACCGCGAGGGCAACCGGCCCGAGCGCACCACCTATGCGGTGACGGATGCCGGCACCCGCGCCGTCGTCGACTGGGTGCACGCCGAGCTGCCGCGCATCGACCACCCGGCCGAGTTCCCCGTGGCGCTCGCCGAGGCGCACAATCTGCCGCGCGACGCGGTGGCCGAGCTCCTCACCGAGCGCCGGGCGGCCCTCACCGGTGAGCACCGCCTCTACCAGGACGGGCTGGCGAGCGCCGTCGGCAAGGGCGTGCCCGAGCAGTACCGCATCCAGACCGAACGCCAGGAAGTTCTGCTGGCGGCAGAGCTCGCCTGGCTCGACGACTTCATCGAACGCCTCACGGCATCCGGGATCCCCTGGGGTCCGGAGGATGCCGAACTCCAGACAGCGACCACCGAAAGGCGGCTCAGCGAATGACTGAACCACACACCCGCGCCGATGCCAAGGCACAGGCATCCGACGCGCAGCGGGCGACCACGCCCGGGCCCATCACCGGCACCTACGCCACCGGGCACAAGCCCAAGAGTCCGTGGCCGGCCTTGTGGGCCCTGGTCATCGGCTTCTTCATGATCCTCGTCGACACGACCATCGTGTCGGTCGCGAATCCGGCCATCAAGGCCGCCCTCGACCCGCACTCCACCAACCTCGACAACGTCGTGTGGGTGACCAGTGCCTACCTGCTCGCCTACGCCGTGCCGCTGCTCATCACCGGCCGCCTGGGCGACCGGTTCGGGCCGAAGAACATCTACCTCATCGGCCTCGCCGTCTTCACGCTCGCGAGCCTCGGCTGCGGCCTGTCGCCCACGCTCGGGGTGCTGGTGCTCTTCCGCGCCGTGCAGGGGCTCGGGGCATCCCTGATGACCCCGCAGACGATGGCGGTCATCACCCGCACGTTCCCGGCGGAGTCCCGCGGCGCCGCCATGGGCCTGTGGGGTGCGACGTCGGGCGTCGCGATGCTGGTCGGCCCGCTCGCCGGCGGCCTGCTGGTGGACGGCTTCGGCTGGGAGTGGATCTTCTTCGTGAACCTGCCCGTCGGCGTCATCGGCTTCGTGCTGGCGTGGATCCTCGTGCCGAAGCTGAAGACCCACGAGCACCGCTTCGACATCGTCGGCGTCATCCTCTCGGCAGTCGGCCTGTTCCTCATCGTCTTCGGCCTGCAGGAGGGCCAGAACCAGAACTGGGATGCCCAGATCTGGATGATGATCGGCGGCGGCATCGCGATCATGGCGATCTTCGTCATCCAGCAGTGGAAGACGAAGTCCGAGCCCCTCGTGCCGCTCGGCCTGTTCAAGGACCGCAACTTCTCGATCGCCAACGGCGGCATCGCCACGGTCGGCTTCGTGGTGACCAGCATGTCGCTGCCGATGATGTTCTTCATCCAGCTCGGCCGCGGGCTCACGCCCACCCAGGCGGCGCTGCTGCAGATCCCGATGGCGGTCATCGCCGGCGTGCTCTCGCCGTTCGCCGGGCGCCTGCTGGACCGGGTGGACCCGCGCGTGCTGCTCGTTCCGGGGCTGCTGATCATGGCCGGATCCCTCTTCTGGTACTACACGCTGATGACCCCGGACACCCCGATCTGGATGTTCCTGCTGCCGTCGGCGACCATCGGTCTGGCCAACGCCGGCATGTGGGGGCCGCTGGCCACGACGGCGACCCGCAACCTCGAGCCGCGTCAGGCGGGCGCCGGCGCCGGCATCTACAACACGACGCGCACCATCGGCTCGGTGCTCGGTTCGGCGGCCGTCGCGGCGTTCATGCAGGGGCGCCTGGAGGCGAACCTCCCGGCCGCGGCATCCGGTGCGTCGTCGGGCTTCGGCACCGGTCAGCTGCCGTCGTTCATCGTCGGGGACTTCTCCACCGCGATGGCGCAGACGATGCTGCTGCCGGCCTGCGTGATGCTGATCGGCGTCGCGCTGGTGCTGTTCATGCAGCGCCCGAAGTTCCTCGACCGGCAGCGCTGAGCCCGGGCATCCCTCGCGGCCTTGAACCGACAACAATGGCGGGGCGCGAGCGCAATTGTTGTCGGTTGAGCGGGATGCCTACCGGAGGCCGTGGTCGTCGAGATAGGCGCGGGCCACGGTCTTCGGGGCGCGGCTCAGCCACGCGTCGGTGAGGAACTCGGCGAGGCGGTCGCGCTCGAGCGCCGCGAGGGGCGTCAGCACCGCGGGGTAACCCTGGAAGTGCGGGATGTCGAACAGCAGCTCGGGCTCTGCGGCGAGCAGCGCCGCCTTCTCGTCGACCGACTCGGTGCGGAAGGCCAGCACGTCGCCGTCGGGCCACGTGCGCCCGAGCGCGGCGAGCTGGTCGAGGTCGGACTGACGCGGCCCGCGCATCCACGCGAACTGCACCCCTCCGACGCGCCAGCCCGGCGCGGCGTTGTGCCCGTTGGTGCGTTCTTCGGTGCGCGGCAGGGCCAGGGCGATGGCACGCACGTCCTCGATCGTGGCCATGCCGTCATCCTGCCCCTCGGAAGCGGCCGCCGCACCCCACCCGGTGCCTTCCACCGACGACAATTGCCCCCGTGGGAGACGATTCTTGTCGGCGGAGCGGCCGACGAGGCTGTTCAACCGACAAGAACGGCGGTGATCCGACGCGAATCTTGTCGGTGGAACGAGGTGCGGAAACTCAGTCCTCGGGGTCGAAGGGGTCGATCGGGGCGTGGTGGTCCCACGCGACGACCCCGGTGCGCCAGTAGCCGCTGACCGCGGCCTGCGCGGGGCCGAGCCCCAGTTCGCGGCGCAGGTAGCGCCGCAGCGGCAGCAGGGCGGATGCCTCGCCGGCCGCGAACACGAAGGTGCCGGCATCCGGCGCGAGATCGCGCGCCTCGTCGGTGAGCTCCAGCTGCGCCTCGGTGACCGTGTACCGGCGGGCGTCGCCGAGGTAGGCGCGCGCGGCGTCCTCGGTGACGTCGCCGTAGACGAGCACGTCGATGTCGGTGGACTCCGGCAGCAGCTCGACGAAGCGGGATGCCGCGGGCAGCGCCGTCCCGTCGACCACGAGCAGGGCGCGCTCGGCATCCTGCGGCGCCGACGCCGATCCGCGCGGGCCGACGACCACCAGCTCGTCACCCACCGCGACGCGGGCGCCCCACTGGGCGGCCGGGCCGGCGTCCGCGTGGCGCAGGATGTCGATGTCGACCGACCGGGTCGTCCCCGTGTCGCGCACGTTCAGCGGGGTGAAGTCACGCCCGAACGTCTGCGCGGCGGGCCGGGTGATGCCGTCGTCGCCGTCAGCGACCGGCGCGACGAGCTCGCCCGTCACCGGGTTCGGGAAGTACACGCGCATGTGGTCGGTCGGACCCGTGCTGGCGAAGTCGGCGAATGTGTCGCCGGACAGCGTGACGCGCACGTAGTCGCCCACGTCCGTCACGGTGGTGACCGTCGCCGGCCGCGCCGTGAAGCGGTGCCGGGTGCGCTCGCGCTCGAACATCAGAGCCCTTCCGCGACGCGGGCGGCGATGTCGGTGCGCACCTGGGCGCCGGTCAGGTCGATGTTCTCGACCGCCGTGTACGCGCGCTCCCGTGCTTCGGAGAAGGTCGTGCCCACGGCGACGACGTTGAGCACGCGGCCGCCGGTGGCCACGAGGCCCGCCTCGTCGCGTCCGGTCGCCGCGTGCGCGAGGTGCACGCCCTCGACGGATGCCGCGGCATCCAGCCCGGCGATCTCGCGCCCGAGCACGGGGCGCACCGGGTAGCCCTCGCTGGCGACTACGACGGTCACCGCGCACACGTCGGCGAACGCCGGCTTCGGCTGGTCTTCGAGGGTTCCGGATGCCGCGGCCAGCAGCAGCTCGGACAGCGGGTCGACGAGCCGGGGGAGCACCACCTGGGTCTCCGGGTCGCCGAAGCGGGCGTTGAACTCGATGACCTTGATGCCGGCGTCGGTGAGGACGAGCCCCGCGTAGAGCAGGCCGATGAACGGGGTGCCCTCGGCATCCAGCTGGCGGATGACGGGCTCCGCGACCGTGCGCGTCACCTCGTCGACGAACTCCTCCTCGCTGCCGAAGCGGCCGTCGAGCCACGGCAGCGGCGAGTAGGCGCCCATGCCGCCGGTGTTCGGGCCCTGGTCGCCGTCTTGGAGACGCTTGTAGTCCTGCGCCGGGCTGAGCGGCAGCACGCGGTCGCCGTCGCTGAGGAAGAACAGGGAGACCTCGGGGCCGGCGAGGAACTCCTCGATGAGCACCGGCCCCGTGGGCAGGTACTGCTCGGCGTGGGCGAGGGCGGCCGCGCGGTCGTCGGTGACGATGACGCCCTTGCCGGCGGCGAGCCCGTCGGCCTTGACGACGTGCGGGGCGCCGAGGTCGTCGAGCGCGGCCTCGACCTCGGCCGCCGTGTGCGCGTGCACGGCCCGGCCGGTGGGGACGCCGGCGGCATCCATCACGCGCTTGGCGAAGGTCTTCGAGCCCTCCAGTTGCGCGGCCGCCTTGCCCGGACCGAACACCGGGATGCCGTGCTCGCGGACCTCGTCGGCGACGCCGGCGACCAGCGGGGCCTCGGGGCCGATGACGACCAGATCGATGTCGTGCTCGTTCGCGAAGTCGGTCACCGCCGACGGGCTGTTCTGGTCGAGCGGGACGACGGTCGCGTCCTGCGCGATCCCGGCATTGCCGGGGGCGGCGAAGATGACGTGCTCGGCCGCTTCGGACCGCAGCGACAGGATGATGGCATGTTCGCGGGCGCCCGACCCGAGCACGAGAATTCTCACCCTCCCAGCCTACCGACGGCCGATTCGGCGGGATGCCTGGATCCGACCCGCGTTACCAATTCTTGGTATCATGGGGGCCGTGGCCACCAACACGTCGATCAGCCTCGATGAGCACTTCACGGACTTCCTCGCCCGCGAAGTGTCGACCGGGCGCTATCGGTCGGCGAGCGAGGTGGTCCGCGCCGGTCTGCGCCTGCTCGAAGACCAGGAGACGCAGATGGCGGCGCTGCGGGCCGCGCTCATCGCCGGCGAAGAGAGCGGTGAACCGGAGCGGTTCGACTTCGACGAGTTCATCGCCTCGAAGCGGTCGTGAGGGTGGGCTCGTACCGCCTCACACCTGCCGCACGCCGAGATCTCTCGTCCATCTGGGACTTCACGGCCGAGCGCTGGGATGAGCAGCAGGCCGAGACGTACGTGCTCGAGATCGGGGACGCGGTCCAGCGGGCCGCGGATCGGCCGACTCGCGGCCGGGCCGTCGACGACATCCGCCCCGGCTACCGCCGCTACGCGATCGGCAGCCACGTGATCTTCTTCGTCGAGCGCGAGCACGGCGTCGACGTCATCCGCATCCTGCACCAACGGATGGATCCGACCCGTCACTTGTAGTGGTTGCAGGCGTCGACCCCGCGGTCACCGGCGCCGGCGCCACCGTCCGAGACCCACCGCGGTCACCCACGACGCGACGACGGCGAAGGGCACGGGGGACGTCCACAGAACGGCGGCGCACGCGCCCCCGATCAGGGTGACCAGCACGGCGTCCGCCGCCCACGCGAGGCGGATGAGCGGCATCGGATCGCCCAGGGGCGACGGCGCGGGCATGAGCAGTGCCAGGGGCATCGGACCCTTGACCGCGTTGCTGATGCGCGTGGCGACCGCGAGGACGACCACGGCAAAGCACGAGAGCGTCGCTCCTCCCGGGGCGGTGCCGGTGGCCAGCGCGGTCGCCGCTGCGACGGAGACGGCGACGACCGTGCCGATCGCCAGCGGCATCACGGTGTGCGCGAGCAGGAGGTGTGCGTCTCCGATCCCGTACATCGGCAGGCCGGATGCGACGTCGGCCGCGTGGCGGATGCCGTCGGTGAGGGCGCCGAGGCTCACGAACAGCACCAGGCCGCAGGCGGATCCGAGCAGGGCCTGCGGAGCCGAGGGGACGAGTGCGAGCGCGATCAGGATGCCCGCCCCGGCCAGTCCGAGAACGCCGGCCGCGAACCGTCCCGGTGTACGGAGCGCACCGATGAGGTCGCGGCGGGCGAACAGCAGCAGGAAGCTCCCGCGTCGTCCGACGGCTCGCGTGTGTCGCCCACGAGTCGGGCGCGCCTGGTAGGTCGAGGATGCGGCGTTGAAGTCGAGACCGACGGTGTGGGTGACGGCGGAATCCCACCGCGCCGCCTGCGCGTCGAGGGCGGCCGGATCCAGCCGTTCCAGCATCGGGGGCACCGCGGAGACCAGGGCGATCGCCGCAGCGGCGAGGGCCGCGGTCGCCGGGATGCCGGCCGATCCGGAGCTCGGGAACGAACCCGCGATCCACCCCCAGGGCAGCACGCTCTGCAGGGCCGGGACCGCGAGGCCCGCACCGCCGAGCACGGCGAACAGCGCACCGAGCCACGCCGCCGGGCGCGGATGGGCCTGGCCGACGAGCCACAGTGCGAAGGCGATGAGTCCCGCGAACATCCCCGCGGCAGCGAACGCGATCAGGCCGCCGATGCCCGTGCCGCCGGTCGCCAGCAGGCTCCCGCCGCACAGCACCGCCGCGGTGGTCGTGACCGTGACGATGAGCGCGCACGAGAGCAGCAGCGGGCGTCGGAAGCTCCGGAGCCGCGGTCGCTCGCTCCTGGCGAGCGACCACGTCAGGAACGGGGCGAGAACGGCAGGTCCCCGTGCGCGACCCGCCAGGAGAGCGGCGATCCACAGAGCATCGACGAGGATGCCGGCGATCGACGGCGCCGCCGGAGAGAGGAGGGCGGCCACCGCTGTGGGCGCGGTGATTCCGAGCCACAGCGCCCGCCCGACCGGAACCACGAAGATGAGCGCGCACATCACGGTCGCGTAGGCGATGTACGCGCGGTCGGCGGCCGAGCGCGGTCGCCGTGAATCCCAGATCTGCCGGGCCGAGAGCACGCGGGTCATGCCGCGCGGTCCAGATCGATGGTGACACCCGGCATCCGGGCGGCCAGCACGGGACTGTGGGTCGCGATCACGAGCGTCGTGCCGCGCGCACGGCGGTCGGCGAGGACATCGATCACCATCGCGAGGCGTTCCGGGTCGAGGCGCTGCTCGGGCTCATCGAGGATCAGCACCTCGCAGGGCCGGGCGAGTACGAGGCACAGACCGAACAACTGCGTCTGCCCGGACGACAGCTCCTGCGGGAACCGGGCGCCGAGCCCGGTCATCCCCAGCCGATTCAGGATGCCGTCCGCAGTGTCGTAGGGGGCGCCGCCGTCCTCGTCCCACGTCGCGGCGACGAGGGCGACATGGTCGCGGACGGTGAGGTCGCGGGCTGCCGGCGGCAGGCCGATCATCGCGGCCACCCGGCGGCGGAACGCACGGTCGCGTGCCGACACGGGGCTGCCCGCCACCCGCACGCTGCCCGTGGTCGGCCGCTGTGCGCCGGCGAGGACCCGCAGCAGCGTCGACTTCCCGGTGCCGTTGCGGCCGCGCACGATGACCGCCTCACCCGATGCGGCGATCGCCGACGTCGGCGGCAGCAGGGTGGTGCCCTCCGAGACGACGCTCACATCGACGACCTCGATCGCACTCACAGCGCACTCCGATCTGTTGCTTGACTGCGAGGATAGTCAGACCGTCCTCATGGCGACGGCCGAATGGAATCTCATGCGCACCGTCCTTCGCCGATCCGGCGTCTCGTATCTGCTCGCCACGTCGTTCGTCGGCCGGCTCCCCGCCGCTATGGCGGCGCTCGCGCTCGTGCGACTCGTGGTCGACGGGGGCGGCGGATTCGCGTTCGGCTCGACCGTCGTCGCCGCCTACATCGTGGGCGGCATGGTCGGCCAGCCGGTGCTGGCCCGCGTGGTCGACAGCACCGGACGCCGTCGGCCCGTGCTCCTCGGCGCCGCGATCGCCGCCACGGCCGGATTCGCGGTCACCGCGCTCACGGTGCAGGCACTGCCCTGGGCCGCCCTGGTGGCGGTGCTCGTCGCGGGTCTCGCGACGCCGCCGCTCGAGTCGGTGCTTCGCAGCCTCTGGACGGTGCTGTTCGCCGACCCCG
The DNA here is from genome assembly GCF_000802305.1 of Microbacterium mangrovi. GTDB lineage: Bacteria > Actinomycetota > Actinomycetes > Actinomycetales > Microbacteriaceae > Microbacterium > Microbacterium mangrovi. The sequence goes on from NZ_JTDK01000011.1 coordinate 88,306, forward strand.
TCGAGCGGAACTCGGCATACGCCGTCGATGCGGCCGTGCAGGAACTCGCCTTCGTCCTCGGCCCGCTGCTCACCGCCGCCGGCATCCTGCTGTTCGGCGCGACCGGGAACGTGCTCGCGATGGCCGCCGCCGGACTCCTCGGTGCGATCGCGTTCGCGGCGCACCCGCGGATCCGCCGCACCGAGCCGGTCGCACCGAGCGGTGAGACGCACGGGTCGCCGCTCGTGCGCGGGTCGTTCCTCCGCCTCCTCGTGCTGGTCGTCGCGATGGCGGCATCTGTCGGTGCACTCACGATCACGGCGACCGCGTCCGCCGAAGACCGCGGCATCCCGGCGTTCTCGTCGTGGGCGATCGCCCTCAACGGCCTGGGCGCGCTGACGGGCGCGCTGGTGACCGCGCGCTTCCCGTTCCGTGTCGCGCCCGAGCGGCTCGTCCGGAGGCTGGGTCTGCTGCTCGCAGCGCTGTACCTGCCGACGGCGATCGCGGGTGCGCCGGAGTGGCTGTGGCTCGTGTTCGCCGCCGTCGCGGGGATCTTCCTTCCCGTCCTCCTCACGCAGATCTTCGCGCTGACGCCGGCCCTGGTCGACGTGCACCACGGCAACGAGGCGAACGCCTGGGTGATCTCGGCGTTCGCGGTCGGCAATGCCGGCGGAACGATCGCCGCGGGGCAGATCATCGGTGCGCTGGGCGCGGCCGCAGGCATCCCGATCGCGGTGCTGGTGTGCGGAGCGGTCGGGATGCTCGGTGCCGCTCAAGCGGGCCCGGGCGCGTTCCACCGCGTCGCGGACGCCGCGCGATCCGTGTCGTGATGCCGTGGGCGCCGGATGACGGAAGCCGCGGATTTGCTCCCCGCCTGCGCCGCGGTTGAGGTGTTCGGTCAACGCAGCGCGGTCGAGACCGGCTCGGTGCCGCCCTTCCGAGCCAGCTCCGCCGAGGCCAGGTCGAAGACGCGGTCGCATCGGTCTGCCACTCGACGGTCGTGCGTCACGACGAGGAGTGTCTTCTCGTACTCCTCCTGCAGAGTGAGCATCTCGGTGATGGCGACCTCTGCCAGAGCATCGTCGAGAGCGCCGGTGGGTTCGTCGGCGAGGATCAGTTCTCCGGGTTTGAGCAGGCACCGTGCGAGTGCGACGCGTTGCCGCTCGCCGCCCGAGAGGGTCATGACCTTGTCCTGCGCCACGTGCTGGAGCCCGAGTCTGGTCAGCAGCTCCATGATCTCCTTCTCTTTGCTCGCGCGGCGCAACTTCACACTGTGCAGCCCGATGAGGATGTTCTCCATCGCGGTCGCCGAGTTGATCAGCGCGAACGACTGGAACAGGTAGTTGACGTGCTTCCGGCGCAGGGCAGTGGCTGCGGCGCTGTTCATGCGGGGCAGTCGTTCGCCGCGGAGACGGATCGTTCCCGACGTGGGGCTGTCGAGGAGCCCGACGATGTTGAGCAGGGTCGACTTTCCTGAACCTGACGGCCCGACGATCGCGACGGACTCCCCGTGCGCCACCTGCAGGTCGAGCCGGTCGAGAACGGTGCGGGACCCATACTTCTTCGTGAGGTTCTCGATCGTGAGCAGAGCGTTCACGGCGGCTCCTATTCTTTGAGCGCGGCACTCAGCTGCAGACGCGAGTACCGCCGGATGAGGAAGGTGATCAGTGCCATCTGGATCGCCAGCAGCATGACGTTGCCGAAGATCGCGCTCTTGGATTGCAGCAGGATCGAGGCGAGAACGGCGATCGCCCCGGTGGTGCCGACGAGCACGATGGGCACGATGAAGAGCCGCGTCAGCGAGTAGCCGAGCATCCGTTTGACGGCGAGTGCTTCGCGGTACGTGGTGGAGAAGAGCCTCAGCAGAGCGACGAGCGTGACCACCACGAGGATGAGGGCGAAGAGGATCACGCCGCCGAACAGCTGCAGGGTCGTTTGGATCGTCTTGGTGAGGCCCGCGATGAACTCGCTGACCGCGAGGAACTGCACCCGGTTGTCGTCGAGGTGGTACCTCGCGAGGTAGGCGATGCTGGTGTACTTCTGCGCGGCCGCCGCACTCAGCTTGACGTAACTGTTCTCGAGGCCGACCGCATTCAAGCTTTCGCTTTCGTAGGGAACCATGTTCTCGGGTGTGATGACCAGGATGACCGGGTCGGTCACAGTCGCAGGCAGCTTCGGGTCGGTGGCCCATGAAAACAGCGGAGTCTTCGGTGAGTAGTTCTTGAATCCGATCTTCTCGCCGTTGTAGTACTCGGTGCGGATCGACGGATCACTCCACTCGTGCGTGTCTTCGGTCACCCATCCGCGCATTGCCTGCTTGGCCGCATCAGTCCAGGTATCGGGGAGGAGGAACACCCGCTCTCCCCGTTTCGCGCGAGCTACGACGTCGGCACTGACCGGGAACCCTTGGTCGGCGAGGGAGCTCGGAGAGGCTGCCATGTACCAGAACGGCTGGGTCGGCGGGGACTTGTAGACACCGGCCCATCCTTCAATGACTTCGCGGTCGAAGTAGGCAGTGTGGACCAGGGTGACGCCCGGCTTGTCCGCGATCGAGCGATACCAATGGTAGAAGTCCTTGGCCAGCTGACTGGACTGGCCGGTGATACTGGCGTCATCGTTGCCGGACTTCAGCTGGTACAGGATCTGCTGGTTCGCCACCCCCGCCCAGACTCGGCCGACCTCGGTGAGCTTGCCCGCTTCCCTCACGGGGCCGTCGATGTAGGCGAACAGGACAGACACGGCGGCCGTCGCCAGTAGCGATGAGGCCGCGACGGCCCAGAGCAGAATTCGCTTGGAGTAGCGTCCGAGAATCGCCGTGACGGGCTTGACGGAGCTGAGCACTGCCGCGCCGATCGCGATGGCCACGAGTGCGGGAGCGGCTCCGACCACCGCGCCGCTCCACGCGGCTGCGAGAAGCGTCGCGTTCAGCTGGTACCCATGCGCCAGTGCGACGGTGAGCAGCATCGACAGCACAACCGCCACGGCAGTGCTGACCAGCACTGAACGAAACATGGTGATCCCAAATCCCCACCGTGATCTCCCGAGCAAGAGATGCACACCGAGAACGGGCAGCGCGCGCACCGATTCGAAGATGAGGATGAGCAGCAGGAGGATCGACGCCGCAATCATGCAGCCCAGCAGGATGCTGGGCAGCAGACCGCCGTCGGCGACCTGCCCATGCAGGGGGGAGACCATACTTTCGGGTGAGCGGCCGGTCGCGTTCGCAAGGGACCTCAGCAAGTCCGCCACCTCCGCGTGGTCGGCGCCGATGACCCGATAGGTCCCGTTGATCGTTCCCGACACGTCGACGAGATGCGCGAGCTGAACCACAGAAATTCGAGGAGCGAATGTGAGTTCTGGAATGCTGGCGATCACGTCTGCGGCGTTGGCATCCAAACCGATCGACTTCGTAGGACCGCTCGTGAGGAGATTCGTGACCGTGACGGAATCAAACAGCGTTGTGTCGAGAAACTTCAGTTCAAGGGCGGCTGGAGGCGTATGCGGACTTGCGGTCATCCCCACCCTGAGACCGGCAAGCCCGCCGTCCACGCTGGTCGATTGAGGATCCACGCGAACGATCGCGCGCCCGTGAGCGTCCGTAAAACGACCGAATGCAGAGAGTACGTCTGCCGATCGATCCTCGGACACGCCTGACAGGTAGATCGGCGTTGATCCGGCCGGATACCGGTCGACTTCTTGCACCAGGCGGTTGCCCTGGTTGAGGACGAGGATGAGGCTCGCCGTTGCTCCGATCAGCACGACAAGGATCGAACTTGCAAGTTTCGACCAGAAGGACATGGGCGTCACCGTTGCTCTATGCAGGGGCGGCTGGGGCCGCCTCAGCCGGTCAGCCTTTGGCGTTCCAGTAGACCGTCGCCGCCTGCGCCACGCCTGCGGTGCCTGCCACGAGCGCGCCGGACAGCAGCACGACGGAGAGGGTCTTCTTGAATGCCTTCATCTTCACTTCTTGCCTTTCATTCATGTGGTCGACGGTGACGCCCATGCGTGGCCCGCCTTGCTGGTCAGCGGCTCGACGTGAGTCACGGCAGCGATGATCGCGGGCAGTCCCCAACGTCGCACGGGGCCGCGCACTGCGCGGCCCCGTGCAACGGGATTGAGTAGTCAGATCGTCGGAATTGAGTGTGAAAGGAGAGGTAGTGAGTAGTGCCCGGCTGATTTCCGTGCAGAGGCGATGTCGCGGAGGGGTGCACGCTCGGACGGAAGCCGCCGGACGCTTCGGCGTCGGCGAGATCAGGATCGCGGCGTCGTGGCAGGGCTCCGCATCGTGCTGGTGTTGGCCGAAGAGGATGCCGAGCCCGCGAGCAGAGCGACGAGGGCATCGCCGTGGGTCAGCTGCGGATGGTGTCCGGCATCCTGAATCGAGATCAGCTCGACGTTCGGAAGCGTCTCGAGCCACGCGGCGGCGTCGGGGGCGAGCGGGTCGTCGCTTCCCGTGATGATGCGGACCGGGCCGCGGAATCGCCCGAGGGCTTTCCGGAGTTCGACACGCCACAGCTCAGATCCCGCCCGGGCGAGCTGCTCGGCGACCCGTGCGGCGGTCGCCCGCTTGAGGTCGCCGACGCTCGACTCGAGGGCGGCCGCGCTCGCTTCGGATCCGGTCAGCCTGCGTGACAGCCGCGCCGCATCGCTGTGTCGCAGGGCGGTCCGGACGAGCGGCCGCATCCACCCCGACGCTCCCGTCGGTCCCTGCAGGAAGAAGGGCGAGATCAGCGTGAGCGACGCGACGCGTGCCGGCATCCGATCGGCCGCGACGACGGCCGCAGCCGCCCCGATGGAATGCCCGATGAGGTCCGCTGGCCCGTCGCCGAGCACCGCGGGCAGCCACTGCTCCCAGTCCGCGATGCCAGTGCCGCCGCTGAGGCCGAGTCCGGGCAGGTCGACGGCGCGCGCGCCGATGCCGGATGCCACGTCGGCCCACGTGTCCGCGTTGACCGGCAGCCCGGGGAAGATCAGCCGGCCGGATCCGGATGCGCCGAGCTCGAACGTCCGGATGCCTCCGGCGTCGACGAATCGACGGTCGTCGGCCCGGGCGGCACCGAACCGATGCGCGGCCATGTAGTCGGCCCACCGTTCGACGGACACCAGGGGGTCGGGCATCGGCATCCGGTGCCGGGCGGCGAAGGCGATGGTGGACTGCGTCGGGTATCGGTCGGTGGACATGAAGGTGAGCGTCTCGGGCTCGGCCCCGGTGATCCGCTGGGGGAGTCGCTTGATGACGCCGACCGGGATCCTCAGCCGGGGGACCCTCGCCCCGAGATGCCGGCCGACGTGCGTGAGCAGCTCTGCCAGCGGCGGGGTGGCGTCGTCGAGCAGCCAGTAGGCGGTGTCCGCGGCATCCGGATCGACCGCTGCCGTCGCCATGAAGGCCGCCAGATGGTCGACGGTGACGACCGGCACGAACGTCGTCTCGCCCGCGGGCAATGCCGCGGCGGTGCCGTCCCAGATCTGCTCGATGGTTCCCGCCAGGCCGATGTATTGGTCGGACTCCCCGGTGACGCTGTCGCCGATCACGGCGGCCGGATTGACGATCGTCCAGGGGATGCCCCGCTCCAAGGCGCGGGCCTGGAAGACGGCGTCGGATTCCACCTTCGACGCTTCGTAGGCGCCGAGTTCCCGGTAGACCGCGGCGCGGTGGTCGTCCGACCACGGAACGGCCGCGGGGTCCTGTCCGCCGACGCGGTAGCCCGAGATGTGCACGACGCGCTGCAGGGCGGGGAGGTCAGCGGCGAAGTCGATCAGCTTCTCGACGATGCCGACGTTCGCATTTCGTGCCTCCTCGGCCGTCATCCCGAATCGGAACGACCCGGCGCAGCTGTGGATCTCGGTGACGTCCGTGAAGGCGGATGCTCCACCCGCGACGATCTCCGGGGCATCGAAGTCGACGATTGTCGTGCTGATGCTCCGGGTCAGGCCGTGCTCGGCGAGCCACCGGTCGAGACGCGCTCCGGACGCGGCGGTCCGCACCGCCGCCGTGACGTCCGCGCCGGCCTCGGCGAGGGCCAGGACGAGATACCGGCCGATCAGGCCGGATGCCCCGAAGACGAGAGCGTGACGGGGGGATTCGTGCGGGGTCATCGCGTCCCTCCCACGGTCTGGCAGCGCTGATCGATCAGGTCCGCCACGACGTCGGCGGCCGACACCAGGGGCGCGGTGCTCCGCATCGCGCGGGACACGATGACCGCCCCCTCGATCGTCGACACGACGACGGTCGCCAGCGACCGGGCCCCCGCGGCATCCACCCCGTTCGCCTCGAGCAGGGCGGCCGTCGGGGCGATCCACGACTCGAAGGCGGAGGCGCATGCCTGCCGCAGACGCTCGCTCTCCGCGCCCATCTCGAGGGTGACGACCGAGACCGGGCATCCCAGCCGGAAGTCGCTGTCGCCGACGATCGTCGTCAGTGCCTCGATCGCGGCGCGGGCGGCCTCGGCGGCGCTCCCGGCGGATGCGGCGGCTTCGAGGATCAGCGTCTCGAACTGCGTCGCGGCGAGGTCGACCGCCGCGACGCCCAGTCCCTCCTTGCCGTCGGGGAAGTGGAAGTAGATCGAGCCCTTCGGCGCGGCGGCGTGCTCGGTCACGGCGTTCAGGCCGGTGCCGCTGTAGCCGCTGGTCTGGATGAGCTCGAGCATGGATGCCGCGAGCCGTGCCTTGGTGAGGTCCCCTTTGGATGCCATGGCTCAATAATAGACCGGTCTATATATTTTGCAAATCCATGCGTGTCCATGGCTTCAACGCGTGGCTATCATCGAGCGATGAGCCGGAACGCGATCATCTTCCACGGCACCGGCGGGAGCCCCGACGTCGCGTGGTATCCGTGGCTGGACGCGCGGCTGACGGATCGGGGCTACCGGGTCGAACGCCCCTTCCACCCCCGCCTCAACGTCGACCCTGTCGCGGAGTTTCTGCCCGGTGTGCTCGCGTCGCACGCCTTCGACACGGAGACCGTGCTGATCGGGCACTCGGGCGGAGCCGCCCTGCTCCTCGCCCTGCTCGAGCACCTCGAGACGCCGGTGGCCCAGTCGATCCTGGTCGCCGGCTACGCCACCCGGGTCAACGAGTCGGAGGAGCCGGTGCTGCAGGAGGCCTACGACTGGGATCGGATCCGCGCGAACGCCGGGGACCTGTACTTCATCAACTCGGTGACCGACCCTTACGGCTGCGACGCGAATCAGGGCCGTTTCATGTTCGATCGGCTCGGGGGCACGCAGATCATCCGTGACGAGGGACATTTCGGCGACTACGACCAGCCGTACGACACCTTCGAGCTGGTCGACCGGCTGATCCCATAGCCCCGCGGACATGTTCACGCGCACGACGGTGCTGTACGCCGGAGACTACGCCGACGCGAAGATCGAAGTGGCGGCGCTCATCGAGGCGGCAGGAATGCGGGCCGTGGATGCCGGACCTCCTGCACGGTGACGCGCGTGGTGCCGACCGCGTCCGTCGTCTCGTACCGCACCGGCATCCCGGGGTACGCCAGTGCGAACCAGAACACGGCGACGCCGTCATCGTCGTTCACGTCGTACCGCCGGCACTCGAGCTGCCCGAGCGGATGCGTGAGCGTCTCGGTGGTGACCGTCGCGCGGTCGACGGGGAACGCGGCGTGCGCCTGCAATTCGTGCCAGGTCACGCGCCTGCCGACGGCTGCCTCGGGCGTGCCCACGGGATGGGTCTCGAGGAGGGTGCCCTCGTCGTCGCCGGCGGAGTAGCGGCTGATCCGCTCGGTCACCGTGCCGTCGGGCGCTTCCACCCGCATCCGGATGGCGGCCCCGCCGCGCAGCGCGCCGCGGATCTCATCGGCGGTGAACGGCGTCGGAAGCAGGTCATCGGCGAGGAGGTGCGGATCCCCGTTCTCGGTCACTCGGCCAGGATAGGCGCGGTGTCGACGACTGCCAACCGGGCAGATCCGACGGCTGTCGTCAGATCTGCCTCTTGACACCGCCCGCTGCCGGTCATAACCTACAACCAAATGGTTGTACGAAATGAGCTGAGCGATGAGCAGATCGATCGCGTGTTCCAGGCCCTCGCGGCGGCGACGCGCCGCGACATCCTGCGCCGCACCATCGATCGCGAGCAGTCCGTGTCCGAACTCGCCCGCGATTACGACATGTCGTTCGCGGCGGTGCAGAAGCACGTGGCCGTCCTCGAGGCGGCCGAGCTCATCATCAAGCGCGCCGAAGGACGCGAGCGGCTGGTCCGCGCGAATCCCGTCATGATCGCCCGCGCCAAGGCCCTGCTGGCCCGCTACGAAGAACTCTGGCGTGCCCGCATCGCACGCCTCGACGATCTTCTCGCCGAAGACCCCGGGACGGATGCCGCCAGGCACCCCGCCCCACCGGCATCCGGAACCGACCGAACCGAACAAGGAGACTGACAATGCCTGTCACCGACGTCCACTCCGACCCCGAGGACCTCACTGTCGTCGTCACGGCAGATCTCGCCGCCCCCGTCGAGCGCGTGTGGCGCGCGTACACCGACCCGCGTCAGCTGGAGCGCTTCTGGGGCCCTCCCGGATGGCCGGCCACGTTCACCGAGTTCGACTTCACCGTCGGCGGGCGCGCGCTCTACTCGATGACCGGCCCGCACGGCGAGACGTCGTCGGCGGCGTGGGAGTTCACCGCCATCGATGAGCCGCACGGCTTCACCGTCATCGACGCGTTCGTCGGCGCCGACGGAGTACCGGTCGACGGCGGTCAGTCCCGGATGGAGTTCGCTTTCGAGGCATCCGCATCCGGTACGAAGATGACCGCGACCTCGTACTTCGCCACCCACGAGTCGCTCGAGATGGTGCTGGAGATGGGCATGGTCGAGGGCCTGCGCTCTGCGATGGGCCAGCTGGATGCCGTGCTCCAGGACCTCCGCGAGTACGCCCAGGGCAAGGGCACGCGCGTCGAGCTGCTCGACGACACCCACGTGCGCATCACGCGCCTGGTCGACGGACCGCGCGAGCTCGTCTGGCGCGCCTACAACGAGCCCGATCTCATGCGGCAGTGGCTGCTCGGTCCCGACGGGTGGGAGATGACCGACGTCGAACTGGCATCCGCGGCCGGCGACTCGTACCACTACCGCTGGGCGCCGATCGGCGACACCGGGGGAGAGCCCTTCGGCTTCGAGGGCGAGGCGGTCGTGCTGGATGCCCCGCGTCGCTCGGTCACGACCGAGCGGATGCAGGGCACCGACGGTCCCGAGACGATCAACGACCTGAGCCTCTACGAGGAGGACGGCGCCACCCTCGTCACGACGCTCGTCGAATACCCCGATCTCGCCACGCGCGACCTGATCCTCGCCACCGGCATGGTCGACGGCATGGAAGCCAGCTACGCCCGTCTCGAGCGCGAACTGCTCACCGTCTGACAAGACCGACAAGGAGAATGACATGACTGAACTGACCATCTCGACCCACGTGGTCGGCACCGGCGAAGACGCGATCACGTACGACGTGCGCGGGGATCTGTCCACCGGCGTTCCGCTGCTCCTGTTCGGGGCGCCGATGGATGCCTCGGGCTTCCAGCAGCTCGCCGAGCAGTTCCCCGACCGGGTCGTGGTGACCTTCGACCCCCGCGGCACCGGGCGCAACCCCGTCGGCACGGGCGACCTCACCGCGGCTCAGCACGCCGACGACGTGCACCGGGTCATCTCGGCACTCGGTGTGGGGCCGGTGGACGCCTTCGGCTCCAGCGGCGGCGCTGTGAACCTGCTCGCGGCGGCGGCCGCGCATCCCGAGGACTTCCGGGCCGTCGTCGCGCACGAGCCGCCGTCGGCGCCGCTGCTTCCGGACGCCGACGAGGTGCTCGCGGTCGTCGCCGACATCAAGAGCACCTACGCCGCGCAGGGCAACGGGCACGCGATGGCGAAGTTCATCGCCTTCGTGATGTTCGACGGGCAGATCCCCGACAGCTATCTCGATCAGCCGGCACCGGATCCGGCGATGTTCGGGATGCCGGCCGAGGACGACGGCGACCGCACCAACCCGCTCATCCGCAACATGCCGTCGGTCATCGAGTATCGTCCCGACGTCGAGGCGCTTCGCGCCCTGGGCGACCGGCTCGTGCTGGCGGCCGGTGTCGAGTCCGGTCAGACGATGGCGGCGCGGGGCGCCCGGGCGATCGCCGCCGCGGTGGGGATCCCGGTGACGGACTTCCCGGGCAGCCACGGCAGCTTCCAGGACCAGCCGCCGATGTACCCCGGCATCCCCGTCGAGTTCGGCGCGCGGCTGCGCGAGGTCCTCGCGGTCTGAATACCCATCGGTCGCCACGCGCCCTGAGCACACCGGCCACGCGTCCTGAGCTTGTCGAAGGGCAAGACACCCCCGGGTGGACTGCCCTTCGACAGGCTCAGGGCGCCGACGCGCGCGTAGCGTGGGGGCATGGTCCTTCCCACGATCACGACGGATGCCGGCCGCGCGGCGCTGGCCGCGGTGGCATCCGGCTCGGTGGCCCGCAACGATTGCGCCACGGCGGTGCGCTACCTGCTGCAGTTGCTCGTCGAGAAGGCGCCCGGACACACCGTCGAGGTGCGCGTGCCCCCGTTCGGCGCCGCCCAGGTGGTCGAAGGCCCTCGGCACACCCGCGGCACCCCGCCGAACGTCGTCGAGACGGATGCCGCCACCTGGATCGCGCTCGCGACCGGCGCCGAGTCGTGGGCGGATGCCGTCGCCTCCGGCCGGGTCATGGCATCCGGCACGCGCGCGGACCTCTCCGACCTGCTGCCGCTGCGCCCCTGACCCGCGACCGCGCTTCGTTCGGGTGTCAACTTCGGGGGTTTGAAGCCGGGGCAGCTGCCACCCTCGGGCAAACTCGGAGACCCGGGGCATCCCGGCGACCGCCACGCCGCCGCGTGAGAGAATGGGGGCATGGCCGAGATCGAGCACACCGAGACCGCGCGCGTGCGCCGCGCGCCCAAGGTCGCTGTCTTCCTGGTGCTCGGTGCGGCGGTCGGCGTCCTCGTCGCGATGCTGCTGACCTTCGGGTTCAGCTCCGTGAACGCGAGCGCGGTGACCGGGGTCACGTACTCCACCGCGAACATCTTCGGCTTCCTGGCGATCATCTGCGGCGCGGTCGGCCTGCTCCTCGGCGGTCTCGTGGCGATCATCCTGGATCGGCGCAGCAGCCGCCGTGCCCGCAACGTCACGGTCGTGCGCGAGGAGTACCTCGGCGAAGAGGATGACTCCGACCGCTGACCGCCGCTAGGCGAGTTCGGCGATGATCGGCTGGATGGCCGCGTCGAACATCACGATGTCCTGCCGCAGGCCGTCGGTGACGGCGATCGTCAGGGCGCCGATCCACCACACCCCGCGCTGCGCGAGCGGCAGCACCTGCACGTTCAGCTCGAAGGCGTGCGCCCGGCGTCCGACTTCGCGCTCGTACTCGGCGATCGCGCCGGCGTAGGCGCGGTACGACGCGGCCGGCGTCTTCGTGTAGCGGGAGTGCATCGAGACGGCGTAATCGACGGCATCCCGCGCGTGCGGGGCGATCGCCGCGCGCAGCTCGTCGAACCCCTCGATGGGCAGCGCGACGAGCGTGTCGAACCCGTCGACGAGGTCCAGCGGCACCGGCGACGGGTGCGCGGTCGGCTCGACGGTCAGCTCCCAGTACTCGCGCCACTGCTTCTCGACGGCCGGCGACGCGTCGGCCTGCTCGTGGCGGGGCGGCACGCTCCGCAGGTGCGGGAGCTCCTCCGGGGACCGGATGCCGAGCACCTGGCGCAGGTAGAGCGCGACGAGCACGGCCGTCGAGGCATCCTCTCGGATCGTCCACTCCGCCGCACCGGTCATGGCGCCAATCTTAGAGCCGGTGTGCATCGGCGGCATCTGCGGATCCGCCCGGCCGGGACGGATGGCGGCGGATTCCCCGTTCGGCCGGCGACATGGCCCCGGATCCACCGCCATCCGCGCACGACGCCGCCGTCCGTGCCCGTGGCGGCGGCTCACGGATCCCGTCCAGCATCCCGCCGGGTAGGCTGTTCTGGTGGCCGGACCCTCGCACGCCGATCCCTATTCCGCTGCCGGAGTCGACACTGCCGCGGGTGACCGCGCCGTCGAACTGATGAAGGCATCCGTCCGTCGCACCCACGGGCCCGAAGTGCTCGGAGGTGTCGGCGGATTCGCCGGGCTCTTCGACGCCTCGGCGCTCGCCGTGTACCGGCATCCGCTGCTGGCGACCTCGACCGACGGCGTCGGCACCAAGGTCGCCATCGCGCAGGCGATCGACAAGCACGACACCATCGGTCACGACCTCGTCGGCATGGTCGTCGACGACATCGTGGTGGTGGGCGCCAAGCCCCTCTTCATGACCGACTACATCGCGTGCGGCAAGGTCGTGCCCGAGCGCATCGCCGACATCGTGCGCGGCATCGCCGAGGGCTGCGCGCTGACCGGCACCGCCCTCGTGGGCGGCGAGACGGCCGAGCACCCCGGACTCCTCGGGCCCGACGACTACGACGTCGCGGGTGCCGCGACCGGAGCGGTCGAGGCGGATGCCGTGCTCGGCGCCGACCGGGTGGTCGCCGGCGACGCGATCATCGCCCTGGCATCCAGCGGGCTGCACTCCAACGGGTACTCGCTGGTGCGGCACATCGTCGCGAACAACCACATCGTCTACGGCGCGCACGCCGCCGACTTCGGCACCACGTGGGGCGAGACGCTCCTCGAGCCGACGCGGCTGTACACGACCCCGCTGCTGCAGCTGATCGCCGAGCACCCGGGCGCCGTCCACTCGCTCAGCCACGTCACCGGCGGTGGCATCGCCGCGAACCTGGCGCGCGTGCTGCCGCGGGGCACGTGGGTGGATGTCGACCGCTCGACGTGGTCGCCGCTGCCCGTGTTCCGGGTGCTCGCCGGCCTCGGCGGACTCGACCTCACGCAGACCGAGGGCACGTGGAACCTCGGCATCGGATTCCTGGCCGCGGTCGACGCGGGCCGGGCGGATGCCGTGATCGCGTCGATCCGCGCGGCAGGCATCGAGGCCTGGCAGGTCGGCGTCGTCCGCGACGACGCGCTGCCGGCAGGAGACTTCGAACAGGGTGCGAAGGGCGTGGACGGCGGCGCCGTGCGCCTCGTCGGCGCCTACGCAGAATCAGGAGCGAACTGAACGATGTGCGGCATCGTCGGCATGGTCGGAAACGGCCCGGTCAACCAGGAGATCTACGACGCACTGCTGCTTCTTCAGCACCGCGGCCAGGACTCCACCGGAATCGCCACGGCGGAATCGTCGGGCGTCTTCCACATGCACAAGGCCAACGGCCAGGTGCGCGAGGCGTTCCGCACGCGTGACATGCGGGCCCTGCTCGGCAACATCGGGCTCGGCCATGTGCGCTACGCGACCCGCGGCAACGCCTCCCGCGAGGAGGAGGCGCAGCCGTTCTACGTCAACGCGCCGTACGGTCTCGTGCTGGTGCACAACGGCAACCTGACCAACACGCGCGAACTCACCGACGAGCTCTTCCACCGCGACCGCCGGCACCTGAACACGAATTCCGACACCGAACTGCTGGTCAACGTGCTCGCCAACGAGCTGCAGGCATCCATCACGGGCATTCCGCTGCATGCCGACCAGGTGTTCGAAGCGGTCGAGCGCGTGCACGAACGCGTCGAGGGCTCGTACGCGGCGATCGCACTGGTCGCCGGACACGGCCTGCTCGCGTTCCGCGACCCGTTCGGCATCCGGCCCCTCATCCTGGGCGTGCGCCGCGGCGACGCCGGCGAGAGCGACGAGTGGGTCGTGGCATCCGAGTCCCTCGTGCTCGAGAACGCCGGGTTCGAAGTGGTGCGCGACGTCGCTCCGGGCGAGGCCGTGTTCATCGACCTCGACGGCGTGCTGCACGCGAAGCAGTGCGCGAAGGACCCGCAGCTGTTCCCGTGCTCGTTCGAGTACGTGTACCTCGCGCGCCCCGACTCGGTCATGAACGGCATCGCCGTGTACGAGACGCGTCTGCGCATGGGCGAGCGCCTGGCCGACACCATCGCGAAGTACACGCCGCGCGAGGCGATCGACGTGGTCATGCCGATCCCCGACTCGGCGCGCCCGGCCGCGATGCAGGTGGCCCGCAAGCTCGGAATCGAGTACCGCGAGGGCTTCTACAAGAACCGCTACGTCGGCCGCACGTTCATCATGCCCGGCCAGGCGGAGCGCAAGAAGAGCGTGCGTCAGAAGCTCAACGCGATGCCGAGCGAGTTCGCCGGCAAGAACGTGCTGCTGATCGACGACTCCATCGTGCGCGGCACGACGTCGAAGCAGATCATCCAGATGGCGCGGGATGCCGGCGCCAAGTCGGTCACGTTCGCGTCCGCCGCGCCGCCGGTGCGCTACCCGCACGTGTACGGCATCAACATGCCGTCGCGTCACGAGCTGGTCGCGCACGGGCGAACCATTCCCGAGGTCGCCGAGGAGCTCGGCTGCGACTACCTCGTGTACCAGGAGGTCGAAGACCTCCGAGCGGCGATCCTCGAAGGATCCGACATCGTCGACCTCGACATGAGCTGCTTCGACGGCCGATACGTCACCGGGACCGTCAGCGACGAGTACCTGGCCTGGGTCGAGGGCTCGCAGCAGTCCTGACGAGGGCAGCCCTCACGCAGGTGCGCAAAAGCACCGGATGCGCCGTAGCGCACCCGGTGCTTGCGCGTCAGGGACGACTCAGACTGCTTGCAGGGACCCTTGGTCCTGGTCTTCGTCTTCGTCGTCTTCGTCGTCGTACTGGTCAGCCCACTTGTCGACGTACTGGTCTTCGCCGCTCTCGTCGGGGTGACCGAGTTCGCGTTCCAGTGCCGCATAGTTGACGCTCGGACTGTACGACTTGAGTTCTCGGGCGATCTTGGTGTGCTTCGCCTTCTGACGGCCACGCCCCATGCGCAACCCCCTCTTTTTGTAGGCGGGTCGTGCCGGACCCGTTGCATTGCAAATGCCGGCCTGAGGCCGGGAAGAGTAGAATCCAGAATATCACGGCGGGTCCGGCCCGGCCCTTCTCCCCGGGTGAGACCGCCCCGGCGAGAGGGATGACGATGTCCGACGAACAGAGCCAGAAAGACCCTGCCGAGAAGGCATCCGCGTCCACCACGACCGGTGCGGTGGTGGTCGGTGTCACCCCGGATCAGCCGGCGCGTGTGCTGAAGGTCGCCGCGAAGCACGCCGCTCTGCTCGGGGCGCCGCTCGTGATCGTGAACGTCGACGTGATGCGTTTCGTCACCTACGAGGACCCTGATGGGATCGTGCATTCCGCTCCGCTCGACATGGACATCGACACCGGCAGCGACGACCTCGCGTCGGTGACGCAGCATGCCACGCAGCTGCTCGAGGGGCAGAACGTGCGCTGGAGCGTGCAGCAGCTGGTCGGGGATCCGGCCATCGCGCTGAAGAAGGTCGCCGACCAAACCGACGCGAGGATCATCGTCGTCGGCACGCGCCGTCGCGGATTCGGAGAATCGGTGCGCGAGTTCTTCACCGGATCGGTCGCCGCGCGGCTCGCCCACCGGCAGCTGCGTCCGGTGCTGGTCGTGCCGCTCGGCGAACCGGTCGCCGACGACGAAGACGTCGTCTGGGGAGAAGAACGGGCATCCTGAGCCCCGCCGTCGGCACCGGTCGTTGAGCGCCCTTCGGCTCGCTTCGCTCGCTCAGGAACCGCGAAGCGAGACGAAACGCCTCGCTCGCTCGATGACCACGTGCGTCAGCCGCGGATCGCGCGGGTGACCTCGCGGGCGGCGGCATCCAGCGCGGCCGTCAGGTCGTCGACGACGGATGTCGCGAGCGACCCGCCGCGGGCGACGTGCGTGCGCAGGTCGGCGCGCACGCGGGCGCGGAACTCGCCCAGGGCGGCATCCGCCCGGGCCAGCTGCTCGCGCGCCGCGACCCGCGCGTCGTCGACCGGGGGAGCGGTCGGGGCCGTCTTGCGCTCCTCGCGCTCGGCGGCGGCGAGATCGGCGCGCAGGCTGCGCATCGCTTCGCGCACGCTGCCGCGCACCTCGTCGGCGAGGGCACGCACCGAGTCGGTGAGTCCGTCCTCGATGCCCTGCAGCTCGTCGGCGCGGGCGGCGACCTCGGCGTGGCCGGCCGGGGTGATCTCGTAGACGGTCTTTCGCCCGTCGACGGTCTTGGTCACGAGGCCCTCCTCTTCGAGCTTCGCAAGGCGCGGATAGACGGTGCCGGCGCTGGGGGTGTAAGTGCCGCCGGTGCGGTCGGCCAGGGCCTGCATGAGGTCGTAGCCGTGGCGTGGCGACTCGTCGAGCAGGCTCAGCAGATAGAGCCGCAGGTCGCCGTGGGAGAAGACCGGGGCCATCACAGGCTCCCGTCGGCGGAGGAGGATGCCGGGGCATCCTCTGCGGCCTCGGTGCGGCGCAGCACCGTGATGTTGCCCGAGACGGAGTTGACCCGCACGTCCACGAACGACCCGCTCAGCTCGCCGGCGGAACCGGAGAAGTTGGTCGTGGGCCCGCCGCCCTGTCCTGATCGGATCACGCCGTCGACCAGCACGCGGCCGGAGATGCTGCGCATCGCGTAGTTCGCGGCGAGGTCGTGGTCGAGTCGGATGGTGCTCGCGCCGGACACCGTGTTCAGGTTGATCTGGTGTGCGTCGCCGGCGTTGTCGACCATCATGTCGCCGGACACGGTGTCGATCGTGGTCTTTCGCACCGAGCCCTGCACGGCGACGTCGCCCGAGACGCTGTTGGCGTTGAGCGTGCCGCTGAGGGCCCGCGCCTGCACGTCGCCGGAGACCGCGTTGACGACGAGGTCGCCCTCGGCCTCGTCGACGATGATGTCGCCCGAGACCGTGTTGAGGCGTGCGCCGGAGCGGATGCCGCTGACCAGCGCGCTCGCGGAGACGACACCGAGGGTCAGGGCGATCTGGCGCGGCACGGCGATGCTGATCTCGGCGCGCGGGCCGGTGTTGCCGAAGTTGCGGAACACTTCGAGGAAGTTGTCCCAACGCAGCTGCGGGTGGTCGATCTCGACGAAGTCGTCGGTGGCTTCGATGCGCAGGTCTTTGCCGGTGACGCCGTGCACTTCGATGCGGACGCCGGGTTCGTCGTGCGCGACGATGTCGACCTGACCGCCGACGAGCCCGGCTTTCAGGGTGCGGATGCCATCGAGATCGATGACCCGCGACGAGCCGGGCTGGATGAGCCACTTCTCGGTGGTCATGGGTTCCTCCTGGGTTGAGAGCAGATTCACGATATATCGCGTTCAAGCGACGATAACACGATATATCGCGAGTTGTCGAGAACTCGGGGGATTCCCATGTTCGGGTGTCAACTTCCGCGGGTTCATGCCCGGGAAGTTGGCACCCGAACCGAGGAAGACGGGCTTGACCTTGACGCCGCGTCAACTTCTAGCCTGGGATCAACGACGAAAGGAGGGCAGATGGACTGGTCCATCCAAGAGGTGGCGCGCCTCGCGGGCACGACGAGCCGCACGCTGCGCCACTACGACGACATCGGGCTGCTGCCCCCGTCGCGGATCGCCGCGAACGGCTACCGGCACTACGACGAGGCATCCCTCGTGCGCCTGCAGCGCATCCTGCTGCTGCGCGAGCTCGGCCTCGGACTCGAGCAGATCGGCGAGGTGCTCGGCCGCGAAACCGGCGAAGTCGAGGCGCTGACAGCGCATCTCGCCTGGCTGCGGCAGGAGCAGCAGCGGCTCACCCGGCAGATCGACTCGGTCTCTCGCACCATCACGACCCTGAAAGCAGAGGAACCCCTCATGGCACAGAACATGTTCGACGGCTTCGACCACACGCAGTACAAGGACGAGGTCGAGGAGCGCTGGGGCAAGGACGCCTACGCCCGCAGCGACGCCTGGTGGCGCTCGATGAGCGCCGACGAGAAGGCGGCCTGGCAGACGAAGGTCTCGCAGTTGAACGCGGACTGGACGGATGCCGCCACTCGCGGCATCCCGGCCGACTCCGCCGAGGCGCAGGAGCTGGCCGCGCGCCACGTCGCGTGGCTCAGCTCGATCCCGGGGACGCCCGCCGGCGACGGCGGCGACCTCAAGGGATACGTCACCGGCCTCGGCGAGATGTACGTCGCCGACCCGCGTTTCGGCAAGAACTACGGCGGCTCCGCCGGCGCGGAGTTCGTGCGCGACGCCCTGCGCGTCTACGCCGACCGCGAGCTCTGACCCCGCCGTCCCGCGTCCCGCCCCCTCCTCGCCCCCGCCGCCCGTCCCCGTGCTCCGCCCTCTCCGTCCGCGGGGGCGGGCGCCGTGCACAGAAATTCGCGCGGAGTACTCAAAGTCGGCCCCACGACCACTCAAAGCGCGCCGGGCGGCACTCAGCGGCCCGAATCCTTCGCGGGGGCTTAAGGATGCCGTGCGATACTGAGCCCGATACACGTCCGTATCGATCTCCGCGACTCGAAGGCATCCCGTGTCGAAGCTTGCCGTGCTGAGCCTGCGCAACCGCGCTCTCATCGCCCTCATCACGATCGTCGCCGCCGTCTTCGGCGGCCTGGCCCTGACGAACCTGAAGCAGGAGCTGATCCCCTCGATCCAGTTCCCGCAGCTGGTGATCGTGTCGACCTACCCGGGTGCCTCCCCGGAGGTCGTCGCCAACGACGTGTCGACCCCGATCGAGAACGCGATCCAGGGCGTCGACGGGCTCGACACCTCGAGTGCGACCAGCACCACCAACTCCTCGATCGTGCAGGCGTCGTTCGTGTACGGCACGGATCTGACCACGGCCGAGCAGAAGGTCAGCCTGGCGATCGACCGCATCAAGGACACGCTGCCCAGTGGCGTCGACCCGAGCGTCATCGCCGCGAACATCGACGACTTCCCGGTCATCCAGCTCGCGGTGACGGGGTATTCGAACGCCGAGCAGACGCAGAACACCCTCGACAACGAGGTCGTTCCCGACCTCGAGAAGATCGCCGGCGTCAACGCCGCGCAGGTGGTCGGCGGGCGCGGCTCGCGCGTGACGATCGTGCCGGATGCCGACAAGCTCGCCGCCGCCGGACTCACCACCCAGTCGATCACCACCGCGCTGCAGCAGAACGGCGTGCTCTACCCCGGTGGCAGCATCACCCAGGACAAGCAGACCCTCACCGTGCAGTCGGGAGCGCGCCTGACCTCGGTCGAGCAGATCAAGGCGCTGCCGCTGATCCCCGCCGCCGGGGCATCCGCCGCCGGGGCATCCGCCGCGGGGGCATCCTCTGCGGCCGCTGCGGCCACGCACGCGGGCGGTGCCGCGCTGCCCACCACGACGCCCCAGGTGAAGACGATCGGCGACGTGGCCGCCGTGGCGCAGAACCGCGACCCGGTCACCACCATCTCCCGCGTCAACGGCGAGAGTGCCCTCACCGTCGCGGTCACCAAGCTCCCCGCCGCCAACACGGTCGACGTCTCCAAGGCGGTCCGCGCCGAGATCCCCGCGCTCGAGAAGAAGCTCGACGGAGCGAAGATCACCGTCGTCTTCGACCAGGCGCCGTACATCCAGCAGTCGATCGACTCGCTCGCGCAGGAGGGCCTGCTCGGCCTGGTCTTCGCGGTGATCGTGATCTTCATCTTCCTGCTGTCGGTGCGTTCGACGCTGGTGGCGGCGATCTCCATCCCGACGAGCGTGCTGATCACGTTCATCGGCATCCAGGCGTTCGGCTACTCGCTGAACATCCTCACGCTCGGCGCCCTGACGATCGCGATCGGCCGCGTCGTCGACGACTCGATCGTGGTCATCGAGAACATCAAGCGACATTACGTCGGAGACGCCGACAAGCTGGCGTCCATCACCCGGGCGGTCAAGGAGGTGGCGACGGCGGTGTCGGCCTCGACGATCACCACGGTCGCCGTGTTCCTGCCGATCGCCTTCGTGGGGGATGTCACCGGCGAGCTGTTCCGGCCGTTCGCGCTGACCGTCACGATCGCGATGGTGGCATCCCTGTTCGTCGCCCTGACGATCGTGCCGGTGCTGGCGTACTGGTTCCTCAAGCCCGGCAAGCCCCTGCTGGATGCCGCGGGCAACCAGGTCGATCCGGAATCGGCGGATGCCCCGCCCTCGCGCCTGCAGCGCAGCTACCTGCCGATCCTCCGGTGGACGCTGAAGCACTCCTGGATCACCCTCACCCTCGCGGTGCTGGTGCTCGTCGGCACGTTCGCGGCGGCACCACTGATGAAGACGAACTTCCTCGGCAACTCGGGCCAGAACACGATCACCATGACGCAGGACCTCGGCCCGGCCCCGTCGCTCGCGGCCGAGGCCGCCGCATCCCGCAAGGTCGAGCACGCCCTCGACGGCGTCGACGGCATCCAGACCGTCCAGACGTCGATCGGTTCGTCCGGTTCGGCGCTGCGCGACGCGTTCTCGGGCGGCGGTGCGGGCATCACCTACTCCATCACGACCGACCCGAACGCCGATCAGGCGCAGGTGAAGGCCGACGTGCAGCACGCGGTGGACGGCCTGTCGAACACGGGCACGATCACGATCGCCGCGTCCGAGAGCCTCGGCTCGAACGACATCGCGGTCGACATCGCGGCTCCGGATGCCGCGACTCTCCAGGCCGCCACGAAGGCCGTCGAAGACGCCGTGAAGACGGCCGACGGCGTCGGTCAGGTCACCAGCAACCTCTCCGCCGACCTGCCCTACATCGGGGTCGTCGTCGACCGGCAGAAGGCCGCCGACAAGGGGCTCACCGAGTCCGCCGTGAGCGGGATGGTCTCGGCGGCCATGCAGCCGCAGCGGATCGGCACGGTCGAGATCGACTCGTCGACCCTCACCGTCTACCTGCAGACCAAGAACGCCCCGAGCTCGATCGCGCAGCTGCAGGCGCTGAAGATCCCGACGGCGACCGGCGAGGTGCGCCTGGACTCGATCGCCACCGTCCAGCAGACCGAGGGCCCGACGTCGGTGACCACCGAGCGCGGCCAGCGCACGGCGACCGTCACCGCGACGCCGACGACCGACAACCTGTCGGTGGCGACCGCGTCGGTGTCGAAGGCCGTGAAGGATGCCGACATCCCGCAGTCCGCGACGGCGACCATCGGGGGCGTGTCGAGCCAGCAGGGCACCGCGTTCCAGCAGCTCGGGCTCGCACTGCTCGCGGCGATCCTCATCGTCTACATCGTGATGGTGGCGACCTTCCGGTCGCTGCGGCAGCCGCTGCTGCTGCTGGTCTCGGTGCCCTTCGCGGCGACCGGCGCGATCCTGCTGCAGATCATCACCGGCGTTCCGCTGGGCGTGGCATCCCTCATCGGCGTGCTCATGCTCATCGGCATCGTCGTGACCAATGCGATCGTGCTCGTCGACCTCATCAACCAGTACCGCGAGAAGGGGCTGCGCGCCCATGACGCGGTGATGGCGGGCGGATCGCGGCGTCTGCGGCCGATCCTCATGACGGCCCTCGCGACGATCTTCGCGCTGACGCCGATGGCGCTCGGCGTGACCGGGCACGGCGGCTTCATCTCGCAGCCGCTCGCAATCGTCGTGATCGGCGGCCTGGTGTCGTCGACGGTGCTCACGCTCCTGGTGCTCCCGACGCTGTACAACCTCGTCGAGGGGGCCAAGGAACGCCGGCAGGAGCGCCGGGCGGCCAAGCGCGCGAAGGCCGAGGAGGCCGCCGCGGCGAACGCCGGCTGAGCGGGTCTGTCAGGAGCTTCTTGACAGTGACGCCGGCCTCAGCCGGCGACCCGCCGCTGCCGGCCCGCCGCACCCGACGATCCGGCCCGCGGTTCGCTCCACCGACAAGATTTGTCGCCCCGGGGTGCGAATCTTGTCGGTTGAAGCGGGCGGGGACGGCGCGCGGGACGAGGCGACCCGCCGCCCGGGCGAGGTCAGAAGAGCCCGCGGATCGTGCCCTCGTCGTCGACGGTGATCGTGTTCGCGGCCGGCTTGGCGGGAAGCCCCGGCATCGTCATGATGTCCCCGCAGATCATCACGATGAAGCGCGCTCCGGCCGCGAGCCGCACCTCGCGGATGTCGACGACGTGGTGCGCGGGCGCGCCGCGCAGTTTCGGGTCGGTCGAGAACGAGTACTGCGTCTTCGCGACGCAGACCGGGTAGGCGCCGTAGCCCTCGTCCTGCAGGCGGTGGATCTGATCGCGCACCTTCGTCGACGCGATGATGTCGGTCGCGTGGTAGATCCGGGTCGCGATCGCCTTCATCTTGTCCCAGAGCGTGTCGGAGTCGGCGTACGTGAAGCGCAGCTCCCCGTCCGCTCGCTCCGACCGCGCGGTGCATAGGCGCACCACCTCGCGCGCGAGGTCTTCGGCGCCGGTGCCGCCTTCGGCGTAGTGCTTGGCGACGATCGCGGTCGCACCGGCGGCCTCGACGGCGGCGATCACGGCGGCGATCTCGGCATCCGTGTCCTCTGCGCGATGGTTGATCGCGACGACGGCGGGGATGTTCCACGTGTCGCGGACCGTGCGCAGGTGGCGACGCAGATTCGGCAGGCCGTGCTCGAGCGCGGCGACGTTCTCGGTCGGCAGGTCCGGGACGTCGACGCCGCCGTGGTACTTCAGCGCCCGCACGGTGGCGACGATCACCGCGGCCGACGGGCGCAGTCCCGTGGTGCGGCACAGGATGTCGACGAACTTCTCCGCACCGAGGTCGGCGCCGAACCCCGCCTCAGTGACCACGTAGTCCGCCAGGCGCAGCGCGGCGCCGGTGGCGATCACGGAACTGCAGCCGTGGGCGATGTTCGCGAACGGGCCGCCGTGCACGAAGGCGGGGGTGTTCTCGAGCGTCTGCACGAGGTTCGGTGCGAGGGCGTTGCGCAGCACCGCCGTCATCGCGCCGTGCGCGTCGAGGTCGCGGGCGCGCACCGGCATCCTGCTGCGCGTGTAGCCGACGACGATGTCGCCGAGCCGCTCCCGCAGGTCGGCGATGCTGACCGCGAGGCAGAAGATGGCCATGACCTCGGATGCCACGACGATGTCGAACCCGGACTCCCGCGGATAGCCGTTGCCGGCGCCGCCGAGCCCGATGACGACGTCGCGCAGCGACCGGTCGTTCACGTCGAGCACGCGCCGCCACGTGATGCGCCGGGCGTCGATGCCGAGCGCGTTGCCGTGATTGATGTGGTTGTCGATCATCGCGGCCAGCAGGTTCGTGGCGGCCTCGATCGCGGCGAAGTCGCCGGTGAAGTGGAGGTTGATGTCTTCCATCGGCACCACCTGGGCGTAGCCGCCGCCGGCCGCGCCGCCCTTCATGCCGAACACCGGGCCGAGCGCCGGCTCGCGCAGGCAGATCATGGCCTTCTCGCCGATCCGGGTGAGGGCGTCGCCGAGTCCGACCGTCGTGGTGGTCTTGCCCTCGCCGGCGGGCGTGGGCGACAGCGCCGTCATCAGCACGAGCTTGCCCTGCGGACGATCCTCCAGCGACGCGAGGTACGGCAGCGACACCTTGCCCTTGAAACGTCCGTACGGTTCCAGGCTGTCGGCGGGGATGCCGAGACCGGCCGCCACCTCCCCGATCGGGAGCATCCGTGCGGACTGCGCGATCTCGATGTTGCTGAGGCTCATCGTCGAACCCTCTCCGGCCCGCCGGGTGGTGCGAGCCCTCAGGACGCGGCCCTCGTCGGCCGCCCCGCCAGCCTAGGCGCGCCGGGTGCGGTTTGGGCTTCGACAAGCTCAGCCCGCCCGATCACGCGCCCTGCGCCCGGGCCGCGCCCTGAACCCGATCTCGCGTCCTGAACCCGACCTCGCCCTGAGCCTGTCGAAGGGCAGCTGCGTTTCGTCTCGGTCGCGCTGCGCGCGTCCTCGCTCAACGACCGGGGGGGTCGCGCTGCGCCCGGGGTCGCGGGGCGACCGGGGGTCGCGCTGCGCCCGGGGTCGCGCTGCGCCCGAACCCGATCTCGCACCCCGAAGCCGGTCTCGCGCCCTGAGCCTGTCGAAGGGCAGTACCCCGGACTCAGCCGGCCGTGTACTCGATGCCCCAGGTCAGCGTCCACGCCTCGCCGGGTTCCAGCCAGCGCAAACCGGTGCCGGAGTTCAGGGCGTCGGTCGGCGCCGTCATCGGCTCGACCGCGATCGCCACGTCGCGGCCCGGGTAGTCGGCGTTGAGGTACAGCACGCGGAAGTCGAATCCCTCGCCCTGCCAGAGGGTCACCCGGCCTCCGTCGGCGGCGGTCAGGGTGGTTCGGGCGATGCCGTCCGCGTCCCGGTGCAGGTCGGTGTACACCGTGTCAAGCGCGAGCTCGGACAGGGTGCGCGGCTGCCGGATGTCGGTCGCGGCATCCACCGGCTGCAGGTCGATGGGCAGCATCCGGTCGTCGGTCACATACCGGGAATCAGCGGGGGAGTGCAGGGTCAGCTCGCTCGCCGGCACGTCGCCGAGGGTGAGGTACGGGTGCGTGCCGAGGGCGACGGGGGCATCCTGCTCGCCGACGTTGTCGATGCGGTGCGTGACCGTGAGTCCCGCGTCGCTGACCGCATACGTCACCTCGGTGGCGAGGTGGAACGGGTATCCGGACTGCGGGAACACGTCGGCTGCGAGCGTGAGCCGCTCGGGCACCTTCTCGACGGCGCGGTAGGCGGCGAACCGCAGCAGGCCGTGCGAGGCGTTGTGGAACTTCGGCTCCGTGATCGCGAGCTGGTAGGTCTCGCCGCGCTGGCTCCAGCGGCCGTCGCGCACCCGGTTCGGCCACGGCACCAGCACGATGCCGGATGCTGCGGGCGTCGGCATGCTCGCCGGGTAGGGCGCGACGACGGGGACGCCGCCGACGTCGAGCCCGCGCAGGGCAGCGCCCACCTCGGTGACGCGCGCGGTCACGCCGCCGCCCGGGGCGGTGAGCTGGTACTGAGTGCCCGTGGGGGAGGACGGGATGCCGGAGGGGGAGGTCACGGCATCCATTCTGCTCGGGGAATGCCGCCGACGGCTGCGGATGCCGGTGCCCGGGTGTTCTCCCAGGCGCATCCGGTATCGTTGAGGTGTCGGCTTCGAGGCACCGCTTTATCCAGGCGGAAATCGTTGTTTGTCGCCTCGTGGGGCCGATGTCTCGCACTGTTCTGTGCGATTGACCATCATGTGAATGGCCCCCGGCCGACGGATGTCCGGGATGATCAGGCGTTTCCGCGTTCCTGATCGCTGTTCTCGTGCGAGAACTCCGAAAGGACACACCCATGCCCAAGAATCACAAGCAGGGCGGAAGCCGAGCCCAGAGCTTCGACCCGCGCTACGCGAAGAAGAGCGGCTACCGCCCCGGCGGCCAGCGCGACTTCGGACGTGACGAGCGCCGTGACGGTGGTCGTGACGACCGTCGGGATGCCCCGCAGAAGGCCGGTTCGCGCAGCCCGAACCACCGCGGTTACCGCCCGGCCGAGACCGACGGCGCCGCGAAGAAGTCCCGCTGGACGGCATCCGACCGCGCCGGCCGCGACGAGGCCCGCGGCATCCGCACCCACTCCCGCGACGCGCGCGGCGGACGTGACTTCGGCGACCGTCCGGCTCGTTCGTTCGACAACGACCGGCCGCGCCGTGAGTACGGCAATGACCGTCCGACCCGTTCGTACGACAACGACCGGCCGAAGCGCTCGTATGACGACCGTCCCCAGCGTTCGTACGGCAACGATCGTTCGCAGCGGTCGTACGACGACCGTCCCCGTCGTGAGTACGGCAACGACCGTCCGCAGCGGTCGTACGGCACTGACCGCCCGGCTCGTTCGTACGACAACGACCGTCAGAAGCGCTCGTACGACGACCGTCCTCGTCGTGAGTATGGCAGCGACCGTCCCCGTCGTGAGTACGGCAATGACCGTCCCGCACGTTCGTACGACAACGACCGTCCGAAGCGCTCGTACGACGACCGTCCGGCTCGTTCGTACAACGACCGGCCCGCTCGTTCGTACGACAACGACCGTCCGAAGCGGTCGTACGACGACCGTCCTCGTCGTGAGTACGGCAGCGACCGCCCGCAGCGTTCGTACGACAACGACCGTCCCCGTCGCGAGTACAGCAACGATCGTCCGGCTCGTTCGTACGACAGCGACCGCCCGAAGCGTGACGACCGGGCCGTGCGCCCGAACCGCTCCGACTGGAACGCGACCCCGAAGCAGCACGACGAGCATGTCGACGTGGTGCACGAGCGTCTACAGGCCGAGGCGATCGCCGCGGAGACCGTCGCCGGTCAGGGCTTCGCCGAACTCGGCCTCGGCGACAACATCGTCCGCGCGCTCGCCGATCTGGGGGCGGCATCCCCGTTCCCGATCCAGGCCGCGACGATCTCCCCGATCCTCGAGGGCAAGGACGTCCTGGCGCGCGGCCGCACCGGCTCGGGCAAGACGATCGCGTTCGGCGCCCCGCTCGTGGAGTCGCTGCTGCGCGCCCGCGCCGGCAAGCCCCGCGAGTTCGGTCGCAAGCCGACCGCGCTGATCCTCGCCCCGACCCGTGAGCTGGCGCTGCAGATCGACCGCACTGTGCAGCCGATCGCGCGCAGCGTCGGCCTGTTCACCACGCAGATCTACGGCGGTGTGCCGCAGGCGCGCCAGGTGGGCGCGCTGAAGAAGGGCGTCGACATCATCGTCGGCACCCCGGGCCGCATCGAGGACCTCATCAACCAGGGCAAGCTCGATCTCTCCGACATCCGCATCGTCGTGCTCGACGAAGCCGACCACATGTCGGAGCTCGGCTTCCTCGAGCCGATGCAGCGCATCCTGCGTCTGGTCGGCACGGGGCTCGACACCCCCACGCAGAAGCTGCTGTTCTCGGCGACGCTCGACCGCGAGGTCGCCGCGCTGGTGGACGAGTTCCTCGTGGAGCCGTCGGTCTACGAGGTCGCTGGCGAAGACCAGGACTCGGGCACCATCGACCACCGCGTGCTCGTCATCGACCACCGCGACAAGGCGGAGCTCGTGGAGCGGCTCGTCGACCGTGACGGCAAGACCCTCGTGTTCACGCGCACTCGGGCGTACGCCGAGATGCTCGCCGAGCAGTTCGAGGATGCCGGCATCAACGCCGTCGCCCTCCACGGTGACCTCAACCAGGCCAAGCGCACGCGCAACCTGAAGCGCCTCACCGACGGCCGCGTCAACGTGCTCGTCGCCACCGACGTCGCCGCCCGCGGCATCCACGTCGACGACATCGACCTCGTCGTGCAGGCCGACGCTCCCGACGAGTACAAGACGTACCTGCACCGTGCCGGCCGCACCGGCCGTGCCGGTCGTTCGGGCACCGTCGTGACGCTCATTACGCGTCAGCGCCGCCGTCGCATGACCGAGATGCTCGAGCGCGCCGAGATCGAGGCCCCGTTCGAGGACGCCCGCCCCGGTGACGACCTCATCGAGGAACTCGCCGGCAACCTGCCGACCGACGCGGAGCTCACCGGGGCGGCTCCCGCCGAGTAAGCAGCGTCCCCGATTCCGGATGCCTCGTCCCGCCGTTGCGGGGCGGGGCATCCGTCGTTTGGAGGGGCTTCGCCCGACAATGATCCCGATCAGGGGTCGATGCGTTCGCGCAGCGTGGTGTCCGGGCTGGTGCGGGCGAGCCGTGTGATCGGGATCAGCGGAGTGATGCCGAAGACGAGAACCGGCATGGTGATTCCTGCAATCAGGAACACGAACCAGTTCGTGGGGAATCCGATCCCAGTCGTCATGGCCACGACGGTCGCGATCACCGCTCCCCCGATGATCCCCACTGCGCCGATGATCCCTCCGATGCCTATGAGGATGCAGAGGAACAATCCCACGACTTGTCGTCGAGTCCATCCGAGCGCGATCAGCAGACCGATCGAGCCGCGACGCGTAGCGAGCACTGCAGAGCCGAGCACCCAGGCGAGGATTGTGAGGATGACGCAGAGCGCGACGATGGCGATGAGCGAGACGGACCGCATCAGCTGCTGTGTGACGGTGAGGCCGGTCAACAGGCTCGCGAAGCTCGAGGCGCTGTACCCCTGGGTCCGGGCTTCGCTGATCACGTCGCCCAGAGCGGCCGTGGAGTCTGCAACCGCATATGCCTTCGGATAGACGTAGTTCTGGTCGAACCAGGCGGGGCTTTGCCCACGGTCATCAGCGACAACGAGCCGGAGCAGATCCGGCGCGCCGTAGGCTGTGCCCGGAACGTCGAGCGAGGCAGCTGCGCTGTCGTACACGCCGACGATCCGGATGGGTGTATATGTCCCGGTGCCAGTTCCATCCCCGTCGAGCGCGCGCTTGGCGTGCTCGAGGACGACGCTGTCTCCGACCCTCGCATGCAACGCATGCAACGTCGAGCTGTCAACGATCACCTCGCCGGCGCCGCGCGGTTCGCGTCCGTCCGTGAGGACGGGTTGGATCGCCGGAACTCGTGATGTGAGGGCTACCCCGACCGCGGGGGTGTTCGACGATTGGTGGATCGCGACGCTGGCCTGGGTCCACCCGGTGATCTCCTGAACATGGTCCAGGTGCCCCGCGCTCTCGATCGCGGCCGTGGTCAGCTCCTTGGGGCTCGCGGACGTTCCATAACTGTCCAACTCGATACTGCGAAGTGCCGTGGCGCCGAGACCGTCGGGTCGCTCGGCCTGGCTGTCTGCATAAGCGGAGGCGGCTCCGAGAGTGCCGATGAACACAGCAACCGCAATGCTCGACAATGCGATCGCAACCGTGAACCTCTTGAGCATGGGAGCGAACAGCCACCCGGCCCGCGTGAGCGTCGTCAACGGAATGCTCCGTCCGCAAGGCAAATCCGATCTGTCACGAAGGGGCCGACCCTAGCGTCATGTGAGGCGACCAGGACTGCACGCCCCGCTTCGGCCTGCGCGGCAAGCAAGCGTCCGACCGCCCGCGCGTTCTCATCGTCGAGGCTCGCTGTCGGCTCGTCGACAACGAGGTTGGCGGGTGCATTCATCAATGCCCGAGCGAGAGAGACGCGATGCTGTTGGCCGCCGGAAAGCAGATTTCCCCGGGTGTCGACCATGTGCTTGAGGCCGACCTCGCTGAGCAGACGACGAGCTGCACGACGATCGTTTTGGATGCCGGCGAGCATGACGTTCTGGACCGCTGTCAATTCTCCGAGCAGCAGTGGCGACTGGGGCATGAATCCCACTCGTACACCGCGCGCCGAACGCGCCTCCGCGCGGCCGCGACGGATGTCGTATTCCTGGCCGTCGAGGAGCACCGTTCCTCGGTCGGGGTGGATCAGCAATGCGGCGAGTCCGAGGACAGTGGACTTCCCGCTTCCGGATTCTCCCGACAGCCAGACCACCGACCCGTTCGGTACCCGAAGCGTCAGATCGCGCAGGACGGTCCGGTCGCCATACGACTTCGCTATTCCGTTGAGCTCGATCATCGATCGTCCCTGTCGTACTCGACGCCGAATTGGGTGTTGACCAGCAAGGCCGTCTGTGCGAGGTCGCAGTCCAGGGGATGGCGGGGATCACCTGTCGCACGCGCCATCGCGGGGTGCCCTGTGCAGCCGATCCGATGCGAGACGATCGCCGCGACGGCCGCTACCTGCTGGCCCCAGTCGACATCCGCGCCGTCGAGGACTGCTAGTCGATAGAACAGCCAAGGACTGGTGATCCCGTCAGATGTGATCGCTGAGGGAAGGTGAACGACATAGGAGTCGTAGTAGGTCAGGATCTCATCGGAGTTTGCGAGGACGTGGTCCTGCGCCAGGACAAGGATCGCGTCGACGACGCCCTCGTTCGCGTTGGTGACGAGCGCCGGTTTGACCGTCACCCCGGGGACTGTGATCCCGGCATTGAGCAGCGCCTCGAGGATCGCGGCGAGCGACCGGGCGTCGTCCACGGAGTAGCTCCGTTGCTCGATTCGACGGACGATGTCGTCGCGGATCGCCTGTTGCGGGGTCGTCAATGGATGGTGTCCTGCCACGATTGCCAGTGCGCGCGCCTTCGTTGCATCGTTCATCGACTGATCCCGCTCAAGAGAATCCTCGACTGAGTGAAATGTGCCATGAGCGTCCGCAAGAGCTGTAAACGCGTCCCCAAGCGCCAGTTTCGCCTCGTAGGTGTTGTCGATCGTCCCGACAAACTCGACATGCTGCCGGTAGAGGCCCGACGAGCGGTCGAGCCTGCTCTGCGCACGATGGAGGTACGCCGCGAAGAGTTCTGGTCCACCGCCGCCCGCGTGGATCGCGCGAGCGAGAGCAGCCGCTTCGACGTCGTTGCCATCGGCGAGCTTGCTGAGCCGAGAACTCGCGGCCTGCATGACCTGGTCGATCGGTGGCCCTTCGAGCATGTACCCGCGTCGACTCAACTCAACGGACGCCCACACGTCGAGTGCCCAGCCAACCGGCCCGTTGTGGGAGTTCTCGGCAATCTGCGATCGCTTGTACTGCGTGCATTGAAGTTGTTCACGTTCGCATGCGTCGACGACGCGCCAACGCGCGAGGGAGTTGAGTGACTTGACCCTGGAAACCGCGCGCAGAGCGGCCCTCACCGCGACGGATTTGTGATGAGTCGACTCGTCGACGACGGCGGCGATCCACAGCGCGGTGACGGCGTCGTCGGTCACGGGATCCGTGCGCGGTAACGGGACGGCGCTGACGGGAGCCACCTTGTGCTGGGACAGCGCGAGAAGCGCGAGCGAGACGCTCCGCCACCGGGCGGGGATCGCGCGATTCGCACTGTTGTTCAAGACGTGCGGGGATGCGGCCACACTCATATCCACTGGGTGAGAAGCGAGTCCCACATCAGTTGCCGCCGATAGCAGGACTGCTGAGGAATAGAGATCGATCGCAGGCTGCCTTCCAACGGCCGGGTTGAAGAAGAGTCCCGAATTATCGATCAACGACCGAAATTCTCCTGCGAGGCGTGCTTGCGTCGCCGCCTGCGCCGAGGAGAGCGTGCTCTCTGGCTGTTTCACACAACCAGAGAGCGCTCCCGTCAGGCACACAACTAGGGCGAGGAAGACTAAACCAACTCGCGTGTGCTTTGACCGCACGTCACACGTGAGCGGAAACTGTGATCAGCGTCCCGCCCACCTTGGTGGACGCAGTTGAGTAGACGCCGATGTACAGCGTCGACCAGGACGCACATACGGTTCCCGAGATGCCGGCGTACGACGCTCTCGTATTCTTTACTCGAGCGGCGGGGGAAGAACCGTTGTTGCCGGATACGGACACCCCGACGCCCTTGATCGATGCAGATGCGCCAATACCGATCGGATCCCAATCCACATCGTTCTGGATGTAGGACAGCGATTTGGTTGCCTTAGCGCTGGTCAGGAAAGAACCGCAGTTGTCGCCCCCCAGAATTGTCTGCCTCCACACATTCGCTGTCAGTTTGCCTCCGCTGAAGCCTTTCGTGTTTGAGTCACTTTGTGCATAGGCCGCGCCAGGCACCAGGAGTGCTCCGGCGACCGCGGCAGCGAGCGACATCCCCAAGATTCTCGACTTTGTCTTCACGAGTTCTCCTCATGTTCTTCGGCTGCCCCGTAAGGTCCAACCCATTACTGCATTGGTAACAGGGTTGACCACGGCTCCGCAAACACTCATGAAATCGCCGCATCACTTCGGGTTGCAGCCTTGTCGGATGCCGGTATGCATTGATGCAACGACACAATGAGTGGCCGTTCGCGGCTACCCAAGAAAATGTGCCTGATCGATGACTCAATTCGCCCGGCGTGCAATCCGGCTAAGGGCTCAGTCATTCCGATTCAGAAGGAGCGACAACCAGAATTGCGGGCGTGCGCACGCGCACACAAATTCAGAACAGCCGGGTGGTGCCGGCATCCACTGCGGGGCGGCGGCCGGTGCGGATCACGGGGCCTGGACGCGGCGCGGTGAACCGCGGCTGCTCCTCTTCGAGGCGGCCGTCGAGCCCGTATCGGCGGACGAGGGGGCGCACCCGTTTCGCCAGCCAGGCGCGGTACGCCTTGGGCGCCTGCGTCGCTGCTCCCGGATAGAGCGCCCGATACGACGACAGCAGTTCCGGATGCTCCCGCGCGAGCCACTGCTGGAACCAGGGCTTCACCCCGGGCCGCAGATGCAGCGCGCCGAAGACGACCCGCGCGGCCCCGGCATCCCGGATGCGTCGCAGGGCATCGTCAAGGGAGGGGATCGAATCCGTGAGGTGCGGCAGGATCGGCATCAGGAAGGCGGTCACCGCGAAGTCGGCATCCGTCGCGGCGCGTACCGTCTCGAGTCGCGCGTTCGTCGTCGGGGTGCCGGGCTCGATCGAGTGCTGGAGGGCATCGTCGAACACCGCGATCGACATGGCCAGGCTGATGTCGACGGTGCCCGCGGCATCCTTGATCAGCGGAAGGTCGCGTCGCAGCATCGTCCCCTTGGTGAGGATCGAGAACGGCGTGCCCGAGTCGGTGAGCGCCGAGATGATTCCCGGCATCAGCCGGTAGCGACCCTCGGCGCGCTGATACGGGTCGGTGTTCGTGCCGAGGGCGACGTGCTCGTGCTGCCAGGACCCGCGGCTGAGCTCGCGTCGCAGTACCTCCGCGACATTGACCTTGACGACCACCTGCGAGTCGAAGTCGCGGCCGGCATCCAGATCGAGGTACTCGTGGGTGCCACGAGCAAAGCAGTAGACGCATGCATGCGTGCAACCGCGATACGGGTTCACGGTCCAGTCGAACGGCATCGCGGATGTCTGGGGTACGTGGTTGAGTGCGCTGCGGGCGAGCACCTCGTGGAATGTCATGCCGGCGAACTCGGGCGTGGTGACGGAGCGCACCAGCCCGCTCAGGTGCTCAAGACCGGGCAGTGCATCCGTGTCCGTGGCATCCAGCTCCTGTCCGTTCCACCGCATAATCTTGAGTAGAACACAGATACGATAGTGTGTCAATCGAAGATCGAACATACCTGGGAGAGGGCTGGAACCCGCCGCCGCAGAGCGTGGGACTGAGTATCATGGATGCTGGAACTTGATCCCATCTACTCGACGGCGAGAGGCAGGCGCGACATGGAACGCGACATCTTTGACGAAGACCACGAGGCATTCCGCGAGGTCGTCCTGGAATTCATCAAGCGGTACGTCACGAACGAGTCGATCGCCCGCTGGGAGAGCGACGGCGAGATCGACCGCGCGACGATGCTCGCCGCGGGCGAAGCGGGCCTGATCGGCCTGTCGGTCCCCGAGGAATTCGGCGGAGCCGGGATGCTGCAGGACTACCGCTTCCGCACCATCGTCATGGAAGAGGTCATCCGCGCCGGTGCCGGATCCCTCGCCGGCGCGTTCGGCATCCAGGACGACCTGGCCGTTCCCTATGTCGTGCACATGGGCACCGACGAGCAGAAGGCGAAGTGGCTGCCGAAGATGGCCACCGGCGAGGTGCTCGGCGCACTCGCGATGACCGAGCCCGGCGCCGGCAGCGACCTGCGCGGCATCAAGACCACCGCGAAGCGGGTCGAGGGCGGGTACCTCGTCAACGGCGCGAAGACGTTCATCTCCAGCGGCAAGACCGCCGACATGGTCGTGACCTTCGTCAAGACCGGCGAGGGCAACCGTCCCGACGCCTTCAGCCTGGTGATTCTCGAGAACGGGATGCCCGGCTTCGAGCACGGCAAGAAGCTCAGCAAGATGGGCTTCCACGGCCACGACACGGCCGAGCTGTCGTTCACCGACGTCTTCGTGCCCCAGGAGAACCTCATCAGCGGCACCGAGGGCAAGGGCTTCATCCAGCTGATGATGAACCTGCCGCTCGAGCGCCTCTCGATCGCCGTCGCCGGAGCCGCGGCCGCCGAGGCGGCATTCGAGTGGACCCTCGCCTACACGAAGGACCGCCAGGCGTTCGGCGAGCGGATCATCGACTTCCAGAACACGCGCTTCCAGCTCGCGGACGTCGCCGTCACCGTGGACGCACTGTGGGCGTACGTCGACAAGGCCCTGCTCGCCTACAAGGACGGCAAGCTGTCGGCCGAGGAGGCCGCGAAGATCAAGTTCTGGGCCACCGAACGCGAGTGGGAGGTCGTCGACACCTGCGTGCAGCTGCACGGCGGCTACGGCTACATCACCGAGTATCCGATCGCCCGCGCGTTCCTCGACGCCCGTGTGCACCGCATCTACGGCGGCACCAACGAGATCATGCGCGACATCGTGAGCCGCCAGCTCGCGAAGTAGTCGCCCCGAGGTGGGTGCCCCGGCCCGCTGGGCCGGGGCATCCTGCGTTTTTCGGGCATCCTGCTCGTCCCCCGCGTCGCCCTCGCTCGTCACGATGTGCGGGCCGTGGTGCGTTTCGTGACGACTGAGCCGTTGCGGGCCGCTTCGTTCGTCACGATGCGCGGGCCGGGGTGCGTTTCGTGACGAGTGAGCCGCTGGCGGCTGCGCCCGGTGGGATGCGGGTCCTCTCGACTCGTCACGATGTGCGGGCGTCCGCTTCGTGACGAGTCAGACGCCCGGCGCGCTTCGCTCGTCACGATGTGCGGGCCGTGGTGCGTTTCGTGACGAGAGCCGCCGGCGGCTGCGCCCGGTGGGGTGGATGCCGATCCCTCTCGACTCGTCACGATGCGCGGGCGTCCGCTTCGTGACGAGTGAGCCGTTGCGGGCCGCTTCGGTCGTCACGAAGTCAGGTCCGGGATGCGTTTCGTGACGAGTGAGACGGGCCGGCGTGCTTCGCTCGTCACGATGTGCGGGCCGTGGTGCGTTTCGTGACGACTGAGCGTGGGGGATGCCGGGCCGCTTCGCTCGTCACGATGCGCGGGCCCGGGTGCGTTTCGTGACGAGTGAGCCGCTGGCGGCTGCGCCCGGTGGGATGCCGGGTCCTCTCGACTCGTCACGATGCGCGGGACGCGTGGCGTTTCGTGACGACTGAGCGTCGGGGATGCCGGGCCGCCTCGCTCGTCACGATGCGCGGCCGGCGCTGCACATCGTGACGACCGGACCCGGCGCCCGCGCATCAGAACACCACGAACAGCGCCGCCGAGACCGCCCAGAACAGCACGATGAACACCGCGTCGCGGGTGCGGAAGGGGACCGGGTGGCGCTCGGTGCGCGTGGGGTGTGCACCGAAGGCGCGGGCATCCATCGCGAGCGCCACCCGCTCGGCGTGGCGGATCGCCCCCGCCAGGAGGGGCACGACGTAGCCGAAGCCGCGCGCGATCGCGGCGAACGGACCGGAGCCGCCGTGGGCACCGCGAACCCGGTGCGCCTGCCGGATCAACTCGAGCTCGTGCCGGAAACGCGGCACGAATCGAAACGCCGCGATCGCCGTGTACCCGACGCGGTACGACACCCGCAGCTGCTGCACCAGAGAACGGGCCAGGTCGGGTCCGGAGGTCGTCATCCCCGCGATCAGGGCGAGCGCGATGATCGCGACGAGCCGCAGGGCTGTGGCGAAGCCCACCTGCAGCGCTCCGCCGTAAAGCGTCCAGCCGCCGATCTGCCACACGACCACGGCGTGCGAGACGCGGGCGGCATCCGTCCACACCGCCAGCCCGAAGCCGATCACCACGGCCGCGACCGGCAGCGCGAACAGCAGCATTGCGAGCAGCCGCGTCATCCGCATGCCGATCAGCAGCGCCGCGTAAGCGAGCACGATGAAGGCGAGCGGGGTCGCGGCATCCCGCACGAACACGAGCACGATCATCGCCGGCAGGGGAGCGGCGAGCTTGGCCAGCGGATTCAGACCGTCCAGGAACCGGATGCTCACCGATCGCCTCCGGGGAGATCGGCGATTCGGGTCGCACCGGCGAGCTCCGGATGCCGCGTGAGGCCCGCGAGCGCTCGCAGCAGCGGCGGCGGACGCAGCCCGGTGCGCTGCAGCAGCGCGTCGTCGGCGAAGATCTGACTGGGCGTTCCGTCTCCCGCGATGCGCCCGGCGTCCATCACGATCACCCGATCGGCGTGGTCGGCGACCAGCTGCATGTCGTGCGTGACCACCACCACGGTGGTCCCGTGGGCGTTGAGGTCGGTCAGGATGCCGAGGAGCTCGGCGGCGCGGGCGCGATCCTGACCGAACGTGGGCTCGTCCAGCGCGAGCACCGGGGCCCCCGCGATGAGCGCCGTCCCGACCGACAGGCGGCGCTTCTGGCCACCGGACAGCAGGAACGGATGGAGGTCGGCGTGGGCCGTGAGACCGAACCGGCCGAGCATCTCGTCGACCGCCCGGTCCGGGATGCCGCCGAAACGCAGTTCGTCGCGGACCGTGTGCGCCACGAACTGGTGTTCCGGATTCTGGAACACGAACCCGACCGTCCGCGCACGGGCGCGTGCGTCGAGGCGAGCCAGGTCGGCGCCCGCGATCCGCACCGCCCCGCGCGGTGGGCGGATGACGCCGGCGAGGGCCTGCAGGAGGGTCGTCTTTCCGGCGCCGTTCGCCCCGACGACGGCGACGAACGAGCCCGCCGCGATGTCGAGGTCGATGCCGTGCAGCACCGCGGTGCGTCCGCGCCGGATGCGCAGGTCGCGGACCGAGACGAGGGGAGGGGCGGTGAGGGCCGCGACCGGGGGCTCAGGCGTTTCGTCTCGCTGCGCTCGCTCAACGACCGGGGGGTGAACGACCGGGGGCTCAACGACCGGGGATCCCGGGATCCGCTCCAGCGCCCCCCGCAGCTGGGTGGGCGTCAGCGGGAGCGGATCGATCGGGTAGCCGGCATCCTGCAGGCGCAGCGCGGCCAGCGTCGAGACCGGCAGCCACACTCCGAGCCCTGCGAGCGTGCGAGCCCGCGAATGCAGCACCTCGTCGACTGGTCCGTCCGCGACGAGGCGGCCGCCGGCATCCAGCACGATCACGCGGGTCGCCAGCTCGACGGCCGCGTCGAGGTTGTGCTCGACGAGCACGATCGCGCGGTCCTGTCCGGCGACCTCGCGCAGCACCGCGTACACCTCGTCGATGCCCTGCGGATCGAGGTTGGCGGTGGGCTCGTCGAGTACCAGCAGCGGGGATCCCATCGCCAGTGCGGCGGCGATCGCGAGGCGCTGGCGTCCTCCGCCGGACAGCCGGTCGGGGTTGTCGTCGTGCCGGTCGGCGAGTCCGACGCGGCGCAGCGCCTCCGCGGAGCGCGCCAGCACGTCGGCGACCGGCAGCAGCAGGTTCTCCGGTCCGAACGCGACCTCGTCGAAGACGGTTCCGGTGACCACCTGAGCGTCGGGATCCTGGAACACCATGCCGACGTGCGCGCTGAGCGCTCCCGGCGTGGATTCGGATGCCACGAGACCGCCCACCTCGATCGTCCCGTCGACGTCGGCGGGAACGTCGTGGGGGATCAGGCCGTTCAGCGTCAGGGCCAGGGTCGACTTGCCCGAGCCCGACGGTCCGAGCACCAGCACCACCTCGCCGGGGCGCACGTCGAACGACACCCCGCGGAGCGCGGGCGACGCGGCATCCGGAAACGACACCGACAGGTCGCGCACGCGCAGCAGGGGCGCCGCCGAAGGGTCAGGCATGGCGGGCCGTCAGCGGCGCACGGTGCGCGCGACGCCGGCGTTTCGCAGGGCGATGCCGATGCGCAGGCCCACCCAGGTCCACAGCAGCGGTCCGAGGATCAGCACCACGTACAGCGTGATCACCGCCCACAGCGGCAGGGCCGCCGCGTTCAGTGCGAATCCCATGACCACGGCCAGGGCGCCGCCGACGATCACGGCGGAGATGAAGTACCGCCAGGTCTGCCACGACCGGTAGCGGGTGAGGGCGGCGATCCCCTCCTGCAGGCCGCCGATCAGCAGCGCGGTGCCGAGATAGCGGGCGATCCACTGCGGAGCGAATGCGCTCGCGACGAGAGCCGCGAACAGGTGCGTGAGAAGCGCCACCCAGGGCAGCCGCAGCAGCGACTGCGCGATGATGCCGGGGATGACGTGCGAGCCGAGCACGAGACCGTACAGGACCGGGACCGCGGCGAACACGACCGGGCTGAGGTAGCCGGCGACCGTGGCCAGCAGCCCGGATGCGACGCCGATCGCGGCGCAGATCAGGAGGACGCGCGTCGTGAGGGTGCGAGCAGCCGGCATCGCGCCAGTCTATCCGCAGAAGTGAGGGTACCCTAACCCCTGTTCAGATGCGGCGTCGGCGCCGCGCAAGGCGCACGTGCGGCATCTCGGGGGCCGGGATGCGGGTGTCGTGTCCGGGCACGTCGCCGAACCGGGCATCCTGCGCCTCCCACGCCTCGCGGGCCTCGACGATCTCCTCGTGGGTGCGGCCGACGAAGTTCCACCACATCACGATGTCGTCCTCGAACGGCTCCCCGCCGAGCAGGAACACGGTGGCGTCGGTCGCCGCGTGCACCTCGACGGCGTCGCGGTGCACGCCGAGGTAGAGCAGCTGGTCCGGTCCGGCCGCGGCGCCCGCGACCGAGACCTCGCCGAAGACCCCCACGACCCCGTACTCCCAGTGCGGGTGCAGCGGCAGCGTCGCCGAGGTGCCGGCCCGCAGGTTCAGCTCCGCGCCGACGATGGGCGTGTACGCCGAGGCGGGGGATGCCACCCCCGCGAACTCTCCCAGCACGACGGTCGCGCGGTTCCCGTCGCCCACGTCGACGGTCGGCAGCGCCGTGTGCTGCTCGAATGCGGGCACGCCGTGACGACGCGACTCGGGAAGGGCGACCCACAGCTGCAGGGCGTCGATGGGCACCGGCCCGTCGCCGGTCGAGTACTCCGAGTGCGCGATGCCGTCGCCGGCCGTCATGAGGTTCAGCTGGCCGCGGTCGATGAGCACGTCGCTGCCCAGGGTGTCGCGGTGGCGCACCTCGCCGACGAACGGCCAGGTCACCGTCTGCAGGCCGATGTGCGGGTGCGGATCGACGCGCATCATCGCCTCCTGCGGGCCGAACCGGTCCAGGAAGCACCAGGCGCCGATGAGCGGCAGGTCCCGCTGCGGCAGCAGCCGCCGCACGTCCATCGCGCGCAGGCCTCCGAGCGGCACCTCTCGGGCCTCGAGCAGGATCGTCCGCGGACCGTCGCAGTCGGCGGCGGACTCGACGGCGGCGGGCTCGGTGGCGGCATCCAGACGGGTCATGCCGTCAGGGTACGCTCCCTGCCGAGGATGCGGGTCGGCGGCATCCAGCCGGGGCTGGCAGACTCGATTGATGCCTGTCTCGCTCCTGGATGCCGTTCCGAGCGGCGCCGACCCCGACGACGTCTACCTGGGGTTCGTCGCCTGGGCCGAGGATCAGGGCATCACGCTCTACCCCGCGCAGGACGAGGCGGTCATGGAGCTCGTCACCGGCGCGCACGTGATCCTCTCGACGCCGACGGGCACCGGCAAGTCCCTCGTCGCGATCGCCGCGCACGCGGCATCCCTCGCGCGCGGCGGCCGCACCTACTACACGGCACCGATCAAAGCGCTGGTCAGCGAGAAGTTCTTCGCCCTCGTCGACATCTTCGGCGCGGAGAACGTCGGCATGGTCACCGGCGACTCGTCCGTCAACGCGGACGCCCCGATCGTGTGCTGCACGGCCGAGATCCTCGCGAACCTGGCCCTGCGGCAGGGGGCGGATGCCGACGTCGCCCAGGTCGTGATGGACGAGTTCCACTACTACGGCGACCCCGACCGCGGGTGGGCGTGGCAGGTGCCGCTGCTGCTTCTGCCGCGCACGCAGTTCGTGCTCATGTCGGCGACCCTCGGCGACGTCACCGCGATCGCCGACGACCTCACCCGGCGCACGGGCCGCGCCGTCGCGCGGATCACCGGCGTCGAGCGACCCGTGCCGCTGCACTTCGAGTACGTGCGCACCCCGATCCACGAGACCGTCGAGCAGCTGCTGCACACCGCGCGCTCGCCGATCTACATCGTGCACTTCTCCCAGGCGGCGGCGATGGAGCGCGCGCAGGCGCTGTCGAGCATCCGCATCGTCAGCCGCGAGCAGCGGGATGCCATCGCCGAGGCGATCGGGGGCTTCCGGTTCACCACCGCGTTCGGACGCACGCTGTCGCGCTACGTGCGCGCGGGCATCGGCGTGCACCACGCCGGGATGCTGCCCCGCTACCGGCGCCTGGTGGAGACCCTCGCGCAGCGCGGGCTCCTCCGGGTCATCTGCGGCACCGACACCCTCGGAGTCGGCATCAACGTGCCGATCCGCGCCGTGCTGCTGACCGCGCTGACGAAGTTCGACGGGCAGAAGATGCGCCAGCTCACCGCGCGCGAGTTCCACCAGATCGCCGGTCGCGCCGGCCGGGCCGGATACGACACCGCCGGCGACGTCGTCGTGATGGCGCCCGAGCACGAGATCGAGAACGCCGCCGCCATCGCCAAGGCCGGCGACGACCCCAAGAAGCTGAAGAAGCTCACCCGCAAGAAGGCGCCGCAGGGGTTCGTGAACTGGACCGAGACCTCGTACGAGCGACTCATCGCCGCCGAGCCCGAGCCGCTCACCCCGCAGCTGCAGCTCACCGCGGCGATGCTCATCAACGTCATCGCCCGCGGCGGCGACGTGCTCGCAGGCGTCCGCTCGCTCGTCTTCGACAATCACGAGCCGAAGGCGCGGCAGTACGAGCTGGCGCGGCGGGCGATCGCGATCTTCCGCACGCTCGTGGTCGCCGGCGTCGTCGAATGGGGCCCCGCGCCCGGAGGCTCTGCGCGGCGCGCCAGCGACGCGGGGAGTGGGGGTGGGGAGGATGCGGCCGGCATCCGCCTCACCGTCGACCTGCAGCCGAACTTCGCGCTCAACCAGCCGCTGTCGCCGTTCGCGCTCGCCGCGATCGACCTGCTCGATCCGCAGGTCGAGCTGCGCGAGCCCGGGGCGCCGGCATCCGGAACCGTGGCCGGCACGGGCCACTACGCGTTGGATGTCGTCAGCGTCATCGAGTCGACCCTCGACGACCCGCGGCCGGTGCTCTCGCAGCAGGAGTTCCGGGCGCGCGGCGAGGCGGTCGCGGCGATGAAGCGCGACGGGCTCGACTACGACGAGCGCATGGAGGCGCTCGAGGAGATCACCTACCCGAAGCCGCTCGAGGAGCTGCTGACCCAGTCCTACGAGGTGTTCGCGTCGAGCCAGCCCTGGGTGCTCGACTTCGCACTGCGCCCGAAGTCCGTGGTGCGCGACATGTTCGAGCAGGCGCTGTCGTTCGCCGAGCTCATCTCGCTGTACCAGCTGGCACGCAGCGAGGGGCTCGTGCTGCGCTACCTGTCCGACGCGTACCGCGCGATTCGGCAGACCGTGCCGGCCGACGCCCGCACCCCCGAGCTGCTGGATGTCATCGAGTGGCTCGGCGAGATGGTGCGCCAGGTCGACTCGAGCCTCGTCGACGAGTGGGAGTCGCTGATCAATCCGACCGTCGACCCCGATGCCCCGGTCGTCCCGCCCGCCCCGGCGTCGGTGCTCACGAACCGGCGTGCGTTCAACGTGCTGGTGCGCAACGAGCTGTTCCGGCGCGTGCAGCTCGCGGCCTTGCAGCGTGACGACGAGCTGGTCGAGCTCGATCCGGATGCCGGCTGGCCCGAAGCCCTGGACGCCTACTACGACGAGCACGACGAGATCCTCACCGGGGGCGCCGCCCGGTCCACGTCGCTCGTGACGATCGACGAGTCCGGGACCCTGGAGTCGGGCACGTGGGCCGTGGAGCAGACCATCGACGACCCGGCCGGCGACCACGACTGGCGCATCCGCGGGGTCGTGGACCTGGCGGCATCCGACGAGGCCGGAACCGCCGTGGTCCGGGTGACCGAGGTCGTGCGCCTGTAGCGGTGCGCCGGGCACGGATGGCGGCGATTCGAACGCCTGGCGGTGGATGCCGACCGATCGCGACCGGCATCCGTCCGATCGACCGCCATTCGTGACCGCGGGTGACATGCAGAGTGCATGCGGGTATGCTGGATTGCATGTCGACCCTGCAGATCCGGGACGTGCCGCCCGACGTGCACCGCACGTTGAAGGCGCGTGCCGCGGCATCCGGACGCAGCCTGTCCGAGTATGCGCTCACCGTCCTGCAGCAGGATGCCCGCACCCCGACGCTCGACGAACTCCTCGAGCGGGTGCGGCTGCGCGGTGCCGTCGACCTCGGCTCCCAGGCGACCGACATCCTCCGCGCGGAGCGTGACGCGGCCTGATGGGGCTGGTGCTCGACGCATCCGTGCTGACGGAGCTGCTCGTGATGAGCCCGCTCGGCGCGCGGGCCCTGACGCACGTGTCACCCGCGCGCGGCGACCTGCACGTGCCGCACCTCGCCGACGTCGAGTGCACGTCGGTGTTCCGCGGGCTCGTTCGCGGCGGCATCCTGACCTCCGAACGGGCCGGGCAGGCGCTGGTCGACCTGCGGGACTTCCCGGCGCGGCGCTGGCCCGGCGGCGTGCTCCTCGAGCGCGTCTGGGAGCTGCGCGACAACCTCACCGCCTACGACGCGACGTACGTCGCGCTCGCCGAGGCGCTGGATGCCGACCTCATCACCGCCGACGCGAAGCTCGCGCGCGGAGCGGCCGGGGCCACCTCGGCCACGATCATCGTGGTCAGCTAGGCCAGTCGATCTTCAGGCCGGGAACCTCGGTCTTGCGCAGGTACTTCGTGACGAAGGGGCACAGCGGCACGACGGTCTCGCCGCGGGACGCGACGTCGGCCATCGCCCGCGACACGAGCACCTGCCCCAGCCCGCGCCCGCCGAACTCGGGCTCGACCACGGTGTGCGGGAACACGAGTCGTCCCTCCGGATCCGCGTGGAAGAGAGTGAACCCGGCCGCCTTGCCGTCCACTCGGACCTCGTAGCGGTCAGGTGTGCGGACGACCTCGATCTGCTCATCAGCCATGCCTTCGAGCCTAGGGGCGCCGGGCGCTGGTCGGTTCGGGTGCCAGGTTCTGCGGGTTGTGGGCGTGGAAGTTGGCGCCTGAGGGGTTCAGGCGGTGGGTGCGGTGCTGTGGAGAGTGCGAATCCATCCACAGATCCGAACGCCGCGGGGCCGGGGTCGGATGCCCCGGGTAGCGTGGTCGACGTGAACGACACCGTCCCGGCGACCAGCACCCTGGATGCATCCACCTGTCTGCGTGAGGTGTTCGGGTACGACTCGTTCCGGGGCGACCAGCAGGCCATCGTCGACCAGGTGATCGCCGGCGGCGACGCCGTCGTGCTGATGCCCACCGGCGGCGGCAAGTCGATCACGTACCAGGTTCCCGCCCTCGTCCGCCCCGGTACCGGGCTGGTGGTCAGCCCCCTCATCGCGCTCATGCACGACCAGGTGGCTGCCCTCCTCGCCAACGGGGTGCGCGCCGCGTACCTCAACTCGACCCAGCTGCCGCACGAGCGGCAAGAGGTCGAGCAGGCGTACCTCGCGGGCGAGCTCGACCTCGTCTACGTGGCCCCGGAGCGCCTGAACCTCCCTCAGACCAAGCAGCTCCTGCAGCGGGGGCGGCTCAGCGTCATCGCGATCGACGAGGCGCACTGCGTGTCGCAATGGGGCCACGACTTCCGTCCCGACTACCTGCAGCTGGGCGCGCTCGCCGACGACTTCCCGGGCGTTCCCCGCATGGCGCTCACGGCCACCGCCACGCAGGCGACGCACCGAGAGATCGCCCAGCGCCTGAACCTGCCCGACGCCCGGCACTTCGTCGCGAGCTTCGACCGCCCCAACATCCAGTACCGCATCGAGCCGAAGACCGACCCCCGCCGGCAGCTGGTCGCCTTCATCGGGTCGATGCCCGCCGGCGCGACCGGCATCGTCTACGGCCTCAGCCGCAAGACCGTCGAGCAGACCGCCGAGTACCTCTGCGGCCAGGGCATCGACGCGCTGCCGTACCACGCGGG
The DNA here is from genome assembly GCF_000802305.1 of Microbacterium mangrovi. Taxonomy (GTDB): domain Bacteria; phylum Actinomycetota; class Actinomycetes; order Actinomycetales; family Microbacteriaceae; genus Microbacterium; species Microbacterium mangrovi. Next base: position 131,765 of record NZ_JTDK01000011.1, read on the forward strand.
CCTTCCGGCCGAGGTGCGGGCAGCCAACCAGTCCCGGTTCCTCCGGGAGGACGGCGTGGTGATGGTGGCCACGATCGCGTTCGGCATGGGCATCGACAAGCCCGACGTCCGCTTCGTCGCCCACATCGACCTGCCGAAGTCCGTCGAGGGCTACTACCAGGAGACCGGCCGCGCCGGCCGCGACGGCGAGGCATCCATCGCGTGGATGGCGTACGGGCTCGGCGACGTCGTGCAGCAGCGCCGGTTCATCGACGCCGGTGAGGGCGACCGGGCGTTCAAGCAGCGCCAGCAGCAGCACCTCGACGCGATGCTCGCGCTCTGTGAGACGGTGGGATGCCGCCGGCAGAACCTGCTCGGCTACTTCGGCGAGTCGTCCGGTCCGTGCGGCAACTGCGACACATGCCTCACCCCGCCCGAGACGTGGGACGGCCTCGTTCCCGCGCAGAAGCTGCTGTCGACGATCGTCCGGCTGCAGCGCGAGCGGGGGCAGTCGTTCGGCGCCGGCCACCTGATCGACATCCTGCGCGGTGGCGACACGCAGCGCATCCGCCAGCAGGGCCACGACAAGCTGGCGACCTTCGGCATCGGCGCCGATCTCAGTGAACAGGACTGGCGCAGCGTCGTTCGGCAGCTGCTCGCCCGCGGGCTGCTCGTGTCGCAGGGCGAGTACGGCGTGCTGGGGCTCAGCGAGACGAGCGGCGGGGTGCTGCGCGGCGAGAGCCCGGTTCCGCTGCGGCGCGACGTGCTCGGGCGCAGCGGCGGCTCGTCCCGGGTGCGCAAGAGCAGCGTTGCCGAACAGGTCGCCGAGGGCGACCGTCCGCTCTTCGAGGCGCTGCGGGCATGGCGAGCCGAGCAGGCGCGAGAGCAGGGCGTGCCGGCATATGTCGTGTTCAACGATGCAACGCTGCGGGCGCTCGCGCAGCTGCGGCCCGCCTCGGTGACCGACCTCGACGGCATCAGCGGCATCGGAGCGAAGAAGCGAGAGGCGTACGGCGAGTCCGTGCTCGCGGTGGTGGCCGCCGGCTGAGAGTCCGCGGCATCCCGACCTCACGCTAGAAACCGAGCGATGTTCGGTTTATGATCGTGGAATGAGCAACGATGCCGCACCCGAGCGCCCCTGGCTGAATCCCGAACTTCCCACCTCCGAGCGGGTCGAGCTGCTGCTCGCCGAGATGACCCTCGAAGAGAAGGCGGGCCTCTTCTTCCACACGATGATCGCGATGGGCGAGGACGGAGAGCTGTCCGAGGGCAGCGAGATGTTCGGCATCCCGTCGAACCGCCACCACGTCGTCGACCAGCACATGTCGCACTTCAACCTGCTCGGCGTCGCGCCGACGGCGGGCGACATCGCGCGGTGGTACAACAAGCTGCAGGAGCTCGCGGCATCCACCCGGCTCGGCATCCCCGTGACGATCTCCACCGATCCGCGCCACGGGTTCAGCGAGAACCCGGGCGCGTCGATGCTGGCCGGCCCCTTCTCGCAGTGGCCCGAGCCCCTCGGGCTCGCCGCGACGGCCGATCCCGAGCTGGTGGAGCGCTTCGGGGACATCGCCCGCCGCGAGTACACCGCGGTCGGCATCCGCGTCGCGCTGCACCCGCAGGTCGACCTCGCCACCGAGCCCCGCTGGGCGCGGCAGCTGCAGACGTTCGGTGAGGATGCCGACCTGTCCGGCCGGCTGGGGGCCGCGTACGTGCGCGGATTCCAGGGCGAATCGTTCGGGCCGGGTTCGGTGTCGACGATGACGAAGCACTTCCCGGGCGGCGGCCCGCAGAAGGACGGCGAGGACCCGCACTTCGACTACGGTCGCGAGCAGGTCTACCCGGGCGACAACTTCGAGCACCACCTGAAGCCCTTCGAAGAGGTCTTCGCCGCCGGCGGACGCCAGATCATGCCGTACTACGGGATGCCCGTGGGGACCGAGTACGAAGAGGTCGGCTTCGGCTTCAACAAGGGCGTGCTCACCGGCCTGCTGCGCGAGCGGTTCGGGTTCGACGGGATCGTGTGCACCGACTGGGGCCTGGTGACCGACCAGCCCATCATGGGCGCCGACTTCGCGGCCCGCGCGTGGGGCGTCGAGCACCTCACCCCCGCCGAGCGGATGACGAAGATCCTGGATGCCGGAGCCGACCAGTTCGGCGGCGAGCAGGAGCCGCAGATGCTCATCGACCTCGTGCAGTCGGGCGTCGTCGCCGAGGAGCGGCTGGATGTCTCGGCTCGCCGGCTGCTGCGCGAGAAGTTCGAGCTCGGGCTCTTCGAGAACCCGTTCGTGGATGCCGCGGCCGCCGACGCCGTCGTCGGGTCGGACGAGTTCCGCGCCGCGGGATACGCGGCGCAGCAGGCATCCGTCACCGTGCTCACCAACGACGGCGCGCTGCCCTTCGCGCGCGGGGCGAAGCTGTACGTCGAGGGCATCGCCGCCGACATCGCCGCGCAGTACGGCGAGGTCGTCGCGAGCCCCGCGGAGGCGGATGTCGCGATCCTGCGGATCCAGGCGCCCTACGAGGAGCGCGGCACGATGTTCGAGAACTTCTTCCACGCCGGATCCCTCGACTTCCCGGCGGCGGTCGTCGACCACGTCGCCGAGGTGGCGGCGGCCGTGCCGACCGTCGTCGACGTGTTCCTGGATCGTCCCGCGATCCTCGGCCCGGTGGTCTCGGCCGCCGACGCGGTCGTCGCGAACTGGGGTTCGGGCGCGCCGGCACTCCTTGACGTGCTCTCCGGCGCGGTCCCGGCGACCGGCAAGCTCCCGTTCGACGTGCCCCGTTCGATGGCGGCGGTGGAGGCATCCCGCCCCGACGTGCCCTTCGACACCGCCGACCCGCTGTTCCGGTTCGGCCACGGTCTGAGCCTGTAAACCGCGAGCAACCCGGTTCGCTCGTCACGATCGGCGGCTTCGGCCGCGCATCGTGACGAGCGAACAGGCTCCGGGGCGCCGTCAGGCGCGGGCGCCCCGCACGGCGTCCCAGACCGCGTCGGCGACGTGACGCTTGCTGCCGGACGCCTCGGCCACGACCGTGTCGGAGGCGCCGACGATCAGCACCGCGTTGTCGGGCTGCTCGAAGCCGTGACCCTCGGACACGTCGTTGACGGCGAGCAGGTCGACGCCCTTGCGGCGGCGCTTGCGGATGCCGCGCTCGCGCAGGTCCGCGGCATCCTCCGCGGTCTCCGCCGCGAAGCCGACGATCGTCTGACCCGGACGCCGCGCCTCCACGAGCCCCGCGACGATGTCGTCGTTCTTGACGAGCTCGATCTCGTCGAGCGGCCCGTCCTCCTTGGAGAGCTTGCGTTCGGCGACGGCTGCCGGCCGGTAGTCGGCGACCGCTGCCGCCATCACGACGACATCGGCGGACTCGGCCGCCGAGGTCACCGCGGCGCCGAGTTCGGCCGCGGTCCCGACCGGCACGATCGAGACGCGCGGATGGACGGCATCCGCCCGCACGGCCTGCTCGACGTGCGCCGCGATCAGCACGACTTCGGCGCCGCGGTCGGCGGCCGCGCGCGCGAGGGCGACCCCCTGCCGTCCGCTGGAGCGGTTGCCGAGGAAGCGCACCGGGTCGATGGGCTCGCGGGTTCCGCCGGCGGTGACGGCGACCCGCAGGCCGGTGAGGTCGGCCGGCCGCACCACGCCGAGGGCGAAGTCCAGGATGTCGTCGGGCTCGGTCATCCGGCCCGGGCCGCTGTCGGTGCCGGTCAGCTGCCCGATCTCGGGGCCGACGACGTGCACGCCGCGGGCGCGGAGCACGGCGATGTTCGCCTGCGTGGCGGGATGCTCCCACATCTCGGTGTGCATCGCGGGGGCCACCACGACCGGGGCGGACGTCGCCAGCAGCGTGGTGCCGAGCAGGTCGTCGGCGAGCCCCGCCGCCATCCGGGCGAGGGTGTTCGCGGTCGCCGGGGCCACGATGACGAGCTCGGCGGCCTGCCCGAGCGCGACGTGCCGCACGGTGTCGACGCCCTCGTGCACGGAGGTGGTCACCGGATGCCGGCTGATGGCCTCCCACGTGGGCAGCCCGACGAAGCGCAGGCTGTCCTCGGTGGGCACGACGTGCACGTCATGGCCCCGCAGCACCAGCCCGCGCACGAGCTGGACGGTCTTGTACGCGGCAATGCCGCCGGTCACTCCCACGACGATCTGCACGCCCCCGATTCTGGCACCCCCGCGACCCCGGTGCGCGGACCGGGTCGTACACTCATCGACGTGTGCACCGTGATCATCGACGTCCCCGACGATTCCGCGGGAGCAGTCCGGCTGCTCGCCGTCCGCGACGAAGACCCGGAGCGTCCCTGGCATCCGCTCGGGCAGTGGTGGCCGCAGCATCCCGGAATCACGGGCGTGCACGACATCCGCGCGGGTGGGGCGTGGCTGGCGGCCGATCCGGCCCGCGGTCGCCTCGCGATCCTGCTGAACCGTGCGGGCACCCTCGACCTCCCGGAAGACCGGCTGGTCTCGCGCGGGACCCTTCCGCTCGCCTCGGTCACGGGACACGAGCTGGATGCCGCGCCCCGCACCCACGGCTTCAACCTCGTCGAGGTGGTCGGCGCCACCGCCCGGGTGCACGCCTGGGACGGCCACGAGCTCGTCACCACGCAGCTCGAACCCGGCGTGCACATGCTCGCCCACGACGGCGTCGACGACCCGGAAACTGCGCGCATCGCCCGCTGGCTGCCGGACTACCGCGCCGCGCGGCCGGCTCCCGGCGACGATCCGGCGTGGCCGGCGTCGTGGGTCGATCTGCTCGCGCGCAGCGCCCGGCTCGGTCCCGACGACGACCGGGCGATCATCCGGGACAACAACCCGCACGGGTATCCGACCGAGTCGCTGCTCTTCTGCACGGCGACGGTGTCGGATGCCGGGGCGCGGGTCGATTACGTCCCGCTCCCGAGCCCGGCGCACTGGGCGCCGAGCACGCCCGTGACCTGACCTCCGCCGAGAAAGGGCCGCGCCGACGAGACAGGGTCGCCACGGCCCCGTCTCGTCGGCATGACCCCGTCTCGCGGACGGCGCCGCACACCGGTCGGGCGGTGCCGGGCGTCAGCCGATCTCGGCGCGCGCGGCGAGCACCTCCGTGCGTCCGCGCGGCACCACGACCACGGGAACGGGGGAGTGGCGCACGACCTTCGCGGCGTGCGATCCCACGAACACCCGCGCGATCGGTCCGAGACTCGACGAGCCCACGATGAGCACCTCGTTCGGCTCCCACTCCACGTCGTCCATCGCGGCGCTCCAGGACTCGCCGGTGCCGACGACGGCATCCATGGACACCGGCGTGCTCGGCAGCTCGGACAGCTCTTCGAGCAGCCTGTCGGCATCCGCCCGCATCTGCCGCGCCCACTCGTCGCGGATGGGATCTTCGGCACTCGCCCCCACGCCGGCGGTCATCGGCGCCGGCGGGAGCACCGCGAACGATGCCAGGCGCAGCGACCCGCCGCCCGCGGCGGCGATGCCCGCGGCGGCGACGACCAGGTCGGCCGAGGCATCCGATCCGCTGTAGCCGGCGGTGATCCGCGTGATCCGGGCGCCCTTGCCGACACGGTAGCCGCGCGGGGCGATGGCGACCGGCACGGGCGACGCGTGCAGCAGGGCGTCCGCTTCGGACCCGACGCTGACGCGGCCGATCTGCCCGGCGGTCGAGGAGCCGAGGACGATCAGACGGGCGTCGTGCTTCTCGACGAGTTCGAGGATGCCGCGTCGCGCCGACGACGCCTCGTGCACCACGAACTTCGCCTTCACGTCGCCGGCGAGCATCGCGGCCGCGTGGTCGAGCACGACGTTCGCCGAGGCATCCGCATACTCCAGCCACTCCGTGTCGACGGGACGCGCGCTCGGCGGCCAGCTGCGCGGCGTGACCGCCGCGATCACCAGCTTCATGTCGAGCGAACGCGCGAGCAGCTCGCCCAGCTGCACGACGGCCGCCGACCGGCGCCCGGGGCTCACTCCGACCAGGACGGTCATCGATCGCCTCCCTCACCGGGCTGGCGCACGTTCGACGTGTACGGCACCTCGGGGTCGACGCCGACCGGGTGCCCCGTCTCGAGCACGGAGTGCTTGCGGCCGTAGAACCAGTAGTAGACGAGGAACACGAGCGTCCAGATGACGAACACCTCGATCGTGATCAGCCGCAGCTGCGTGATGATCACGATGCAGCCGATGATCGACAGGATCGGGATGGTCCATCCCAGCGGCAGCCGGAAGCCGCGCTCCAGATTGGGTTCGCGCACCCGCAGGATGATGACGCCCACCGACACCACCAGGAACGCGACGAGGGTTCCGATCGAGGTCATCTCGGCGAGGAAGTTGATCGGCACGACGGCGGCGAGGATGCTCGTCACGATCATCACGATGACGGTGTTCTGCGTCGGCGTCATCGTGCGCGGGTTCACCTTCTCGAACACCCGCGGGATCATGCCGTCGCGCGACATCGCGAACAGGATGCGGGTCTGGCCGTACAGCACCACGAGCGTCACCGAGAAGATCGAGATGATCGCGCCGATCGCGATCACCGTGCCCGGCCAGGTCGAGCCGATGATGTTCTGCAGGATCACCGCGAGACCGGCATCCTGACCCTTGAACTTCGCCGGCGCCTGCGCGCCGAGCGCGGCGAGGCAGGTGAGCACGTAGAGCCCGATGATGATCAGCAGGGCGAAGATGATCGCGAGCGGCAGGTTGCGCTTCGGGTTCTTCGCCTCTTCACCGGCGGTGGACACGGCATCCAGACCGACGAACGAGAAGAAGATGATGCCCGCGCCGCCCACGATGCCGGCGAAGCCCGCGGGCGCGAAGTTGTGGAAGTGGTCGGCGTTCCAGCCGGTGAACGCGACCGCGCAGAAGAACAGCACGACGGCGATCTTGATGACGACCATGATGCTGTTCACGGTCGTCGACTCGCTGGCGCCGCGCATCAGCAGCAGCGAGCACAGCACGATCACGATGACGGCCGGGATGTTGATGATCCCGCCCTCCTCGGGAGCCTGCGACCACTGCACCGGGATCTCCCAGCCGAACAGGTTCTGCAGCAGCTGGTTCACGTACTGCGACCAGCCGACGGCGACCGCCGCGGTCGAGACGCCGTACTCCAGCAGCAGACAGGCGCCCACGCCCATCGCCGTCGCCTCGCCGAGCGTCGCGTACGCGTACGAGTAGGTCGAGCCGGACACCGGCACGGCCCCGGCCATCTCGGCGTAGCAGAGGGCGGTGAGGCCGGCGACGATGCCGCCGATGACGAACGAGAAGATCACCGCGGGGCCGGCGATCGGCACCGCCTGCGACAGGATGAAGAAGATTCCGGTGCCGAGGGTTCCGCCCACGCCGATCATGGTCAGCGAGAACAGGCCGATCGACCGTTTGAGGTGCGCCTCGTTCTCCGCCGGAGGGGTGGTGGGCTTGCGTCGCAGCAACTGCTGCCCGATTGTCGTCATGCGAGGCTCCCTCGGTGTTCGGGTGCGCCGGTCCCCATCGATCGGCGCCCCCCAGTCTGTCCCCGCCTCACACCCGGCGCAAGACTCCGCGCCGGGTGTGACAAGCCCGTGACATCCGCGTCATTCCGCGGCGGCACCGGGGACGATCACCACCGGAACGGGCGCGTTGCGAAGGATCTTCGCGGCGCTGGATCCGAGGAACACGCGCGCCATCGGGTGGGTCGCGGACGATCCCACGGCGAGGATGTCGCCCTCGGCCCACTCCAGCGCGTCGATGGCGGCGCGCCAGTCCTCCCCTTCGACGAGCCGCATCTCGAGGTCGTCGGCGGTGAAGCCCGTGCTCGCCAGGTGCTCCCCGGCGTCGCGCTGCGCGCCGGCGGCCTGCGCCATCCACAGTCCGATCACCTGGGTCTCGGCGTGGGCCATGCGGGCGGTCACCGGCCGCCGCGGCGGGGTCACGACGAAGGTCACCACGCGCAGCTTCGCCGAGGTGCGTCGGCAGATCTCCGCCACGCGGGTGAGCAGCGACCAGCTCGCGTCGTCGTCGCGGAATCCCACCGTGACCCGCGTCACGGAGGCGTCCGTGCGGTAGCCGCGCGGGGCGATGGCCACCGGGATGCCGGACGAGTGCACCAGCCGGTCGGTCTTCGAGCTCAGCCGGATGCGGCCGGGGTCGGCATCCTCGCTGGAGCCCACGACGAGCATCCAGGCATCCGACGCGGCCGCCTCCTCCAGGAGGGTCTGCGGCACGGACCGGCCGCTCACCCATTCCGCGGTGCCTTCCACGGCGGGATGCCGCGCCAGGTCGTCGCCGGCCTGATCGACGGCCAGTTCGCCCTCGGCGGCCGCCCAGGCCTCGAACTCCCGATCAGTGCCTCCGGCGGCAGGCGTTCCCCAGCCTTTGGGTACGACGCTGACGACGCGGATCGGGTGGTGCTCGGACCGCGCCAGCTGGGCGGCGAGCTCCACGGCGCTGCGATCCTCGTTGCGCGGGCCGTACCCGACGAGGTACGTCACTTCTCCTCCAGCTCGGGATGGATCGGCTCGGAGATCTCCTCCTCGGACGTGTAGTTGCTGAGGGTCGCGTGCCGGCGACCGTAGACCAGGTAGAAGAGGAACACGATCGCCAGCCAGGTGACGCAGATGATCCAGGTGATCGGCTGCAGGCTGGTGAGCACGTACAGGCACACCAGCACGGTGAGGATCGGGATCACCGGGAACAGCGGCACCTTGAACGGGCGCTCGAGGTTCGGGTACTTGCGGCGCAGCACCATGAGCGAGATGGCGACCAGGCTGAAGGCGACCAGGGTGCCGAACGAGACGCTGTCCCACAGATAGACGTCGTTCACGAAGCCGGCGACCAGGGCGACGAGAACCGACACCACGACCGTGTTGAACACCGGGGTGCCGAAGCGCGGGCTGACCTCGAGGAACTTCTTGGACACCATCCCGTCGCGTGAGATCGAGAACAGGATGCGGGTCTGGCCGTACAGGGTGACCAGGGTCACCGAGAACACCGAGATGACCGCTCCCGCCGAGAGCACCGTCGCCCAGATCGGGGCCCCGGTCACCATCTCCATGACCTTCGCGAGCCCCGCCTCGCCCGCGGCCTTCGTGCCCCACCACGAGACCGGCTCGGCGGCGATGCCGGCCAGGCACACCAGAACGTATGTCGCCGTGACGATGAGGAGCGCGCCGATGATCGCGCGCGGGATCGCCTTCTGCGGGTTCTTCACCTCCTCACCGGCGGTCGCGACCGCGTCGAGGCCGATGAACGAGAAGAAGATCGTGCCGGCGGCCCCGCCGATGCCGGATGCCTGGTGGAAGAAGTTCGAGAAGTGATCGGCGTTGAACGCCGAGAAGCCGATCACGATGAACAGGGCGAGCACGCCGAGCTTGATGCACACCATGATGGCGTTGACGGTCGCGGACTCGGATGCCCCGCGGATGAGCAGCAGCATGCACAGGCCCACCAGGACGATCGCGGGGAGGTTGACGACCCCGCCGGTCGGTGCGCCGTCAGGGCCGGCCATGAACGTGGTCGACAGGGCGGTGGGCAGCTGGAAGCCGAAGAGGTGGCCGAGCAGCTCGTTGAAGTACTGGCTCCAGCCGACCGCGACGGCCGAGACGGCCAGCCCGTACTCCAGCAGCACGCAGCCGCCGACGAGGATCGCGGCGCCCTCGCCCAGGGCGTGGTACGTGAACGAGTACGTCGACCCGCTCACCGGGATGGACGACGAGAGCTCGGCGTAGCAGAGCGCCGAGAGTCCGGCGGCGACCGCGGCGACGATGAACGAGATGATCACCGCCGGCCCGGCGAGCGGGATGGCGTTGCTCAGCACGAAGAAGATCCCGGTGCCGATCGTCGCCCCGACGCCGAACATCATGAGCTGGAAGGTGCCGAGTTTGCGCGGCAGCTCCTCGCCGGCGTGGAACTTGTGCTGGAACAGGATCGGTTTGCGTCGCAGCAGTTGCCGCCCGAGTGAGGTCATCAGGACTCCTGGTGATCGGGCCGGTCCACCTCGACCGGCTCCGTCAAGGGTGACGCCTGTCAGGCCCGGTGACAACCCGGACCGGAAGGAATCCGTCTGGGATCACAGACATTCTTGGTCTCGGTCCGGATGCCGGCCGGTCGTCACACCTCGCGGGCGAAGAGATCCTCCCAGCTCTCCCGGCGGATGACCGCCCGCGCTGCGCCGTCCGCGGCGAACACCACCGGAGGGCGCCGGTAGCCGTTGTAGTTGTTCGCCATCGTGTGCGTGTACGCACCCGTGTTGGGAACCGCCAGCAGATCGCCGACGCGGGCGGCCGGCAGCCGGATCGGATCGATCAGCACGTCGCCGGACTCGCAGTGGCGGCCGACGATCGTGGCATCCTCTTCGGGCTCGTCGTCCATGCGCGCGGCGAGCGCGGCCTCGTAGCGCTGCTCGAACAGCGCCACCTCGAGGTTGTCGCCCATGCCGCCGTCGACCGCGACGAAGTTGCGGGCATCCCGCTTGACCGTCGTGATCGTGTAGAGCGTCATCGCCGACGCGTTGACCATGCTGCGGCCGGGCTCGATGATGAGCTCGGCGCTCGCCGGCAGGTGCTCGCGGGCCGCGGCGATGAGCGCATCGAGGTACTCCGCGACGGATGCCGGATGCTCGTCGTACGTGTAGCGGGCGCCGAGGCCGCCGCCGAGGTCGTACACCGGGAACTCGCCGAGGGTCGCGAGCGGCGCGACGGCGGCGGCGAGCTCCGCCGGGTCCATGATCTGGGAGCCGACGTGCGCGTGCACGCCCCGCATGGTGACGCGCGGGCTCGCCTCGATCCGGGCGATGAGCTCGCGCGCGGCCGGCACGGTGAGGCCGAACTTCGAGCCGATCTGCCCGGTCTGCACGTGGGCGTGGGTGGACGACTCCACGCCCGGGACGATGCGCACGAGCACGTTCTGGGTGCGGCCTTCCGGCACCAGCTGCTCGAGCCGGTCGACGTCGTTCTCGTTGTCGACGACCACGAGGCCGAGTCCGGCATCCACGGCGATCTTCAGTTCCTCGGTGGACTTCGCGTTGCCGTGCATGACCAGCAGGGCCGGGTCGACGCCGGCGCGCAGGGCGCTCAGGATCTCGCCGCCGCCGGCCACGTCGAGGCCGATGCCCTCCTCCACCATGACCCGCTGCACGGCGGTGGCCGGGAACGCCTTCGAGGCGAACACCACGCGGGCGTTCGGCCAGCGCGCGGCGAGTTCGTCGCGGTACTCGCGGGCGCGGGCGCGCAGCGCTCGCTCGTCGACGACGATCGCCGGAGTGCCGAATTCGCGGGCGAGATCATCGGCGCGGCATCCCGCGAATCGCAGTGTGCCGTCGGAGTCGACCGAGGTGCCCGTCGGGAAGAGTTCGAGGATGCCGTGCGTCATGGAGCCGATCCTAGGGTTGCTCCCAGGTCAAACGCAGGGCAGATGCTGGGCAACAGCAGGGCACGCCGGTGTCGGACGTTCGGGCGGGCAGCCCCGGGCACCCGGGTGGTTGTTTTTCGGAGAATCGGCCCGATGTCGGATGCTCGGAGCATCCTTATCCGAATTCGGGGCGATTCTCCGAAATCGGCGGAGGGATGCCGGATGTCGGATGCCGGAGGCCGGCGCCGGCCCGCCGCGGGGATTTGCAGGATGCCACAACGCGGGGCGAGATCGCCCGCTGGCATCCTTGTATCGATGCGACAACCGGTTGGTGCATCCGTTGGAGGAGTCCTACCGTCGAATCGACTCCCCAGAACCTCGTCGAAAGGTGCCGTCATGGTCGACGCCGTCCGAATGAAGAAGCCCGCGGTCCACAAGCACACCCCCGCCGGGGGTGCGCCGACCGCGCCCCACACGGCCGATGAGGCGCAGGCACGCGCCGCCGCGGCGCACACGGACGAGCCGCGCATCGACATCCCGCAGGTCACCGACCTGTTGCTGGGCACGTGGGCCGAGACCCGCCGCGAAGCCCGCGAGATGATCAAGAACCCCGACTTCTGGCGCATCGAGGGCCAGCCGATGCCCGAGCACCGCGATCGCGTGCTCACCCAGCTGAAGCTGCTGGTCGAGGCCGGCGGTTCGCGTCGCGCGTTCCCGAAGGAGTTCGGCGGACTCGAAGACAACGGCGCCAACATCGCCGGCTTCGAAGAGCTCGTGCTCGCCGACCCCAGCCTGCAGATCAAGTCGGGCGTGCAGTGGGGCCTGTTCGGCTCCGCGGTGTACCAGCTCGGCACGCAGAAGCACTGGGATGCCTGGCTGTCCGACATCATCGACCTGAGCCTGCCGGGCGCGTTCGCGATGACCGAGACCGGGCACGGGTCGGATGTCGCGGCGATCGGCACCACGGCGACGTACGACCCGCAGACGGAGGAGTTCGTCATCCACACCCCCTTCCGCGGGGCATGGAAGGACTACCTCGGCAACGCCGCGCTGCACGGCAAGGCCGCGACCGTCTTCGCGCAGCTCATCACCGGCGGGGTCAACTACGGGGTGCACTGCTTCTTCGTGCCGATCCGCGACGACGAGGGCGCGTTCCTGCCCGGTGTCGGCGGCGAGGACGACGGCTACAAGGGCGGTCTGAACGGCATCGACAACGGCCGGCTGCACTTCGACCAGGTGCGCGTGCCCCGCTTCAACCTGCTCGACCGGTACGGCCAGGTCGCGGCGGACGGCAGCTACACCAGCGACATCCCGAGCCCGGGGCGCCGCTTCTTCACGATGCTGGGCGCCCTCGTGCAGGGGCGGGTGTCGCTCGACGGGGCATCCACCACGGGGGCCGCGCTCGCCCTCGACATCGCGATCACCTACGCGAATCAGCGGCGCCAGTTCGACTCCGGCGCGGGCACGCCGGAGGTCGTGCTGCTGGACTACGGCAAGCACCAGCGGCGCTTGCTGCCGCGCCTGGCGACCGTGTACGCGCAGGCGTTCGCGCACGACGTGTTCCTGCGCAAGTTCGACGGGGTGTTCTCCGGCCGGGCCGACACCCCGACCGAGCGCGAGGACCTCGAGACCCTGGCGGCGGCCCTGAAGCCGCTGTCGACCTGGAACGCACTGGACACCATCCAGGAGTGCCGTGAGGCGTGCGGCGGATCGGGATTCCTCGCCGAGAACCGCCTCGTCGGGCTCCACGCCGACCTCGACGTCTACGTCACCTTCGAGGGCGACAACAACATCCTGCTGCAGCTGGTCGGCAAGCGGCTGCTCAGCGACTACGCCAAGCAGTTCAAGGGCAAGGATGCCGCGACCGTCGCGCGCATCGCCGCGCGGCAGACCGCCGGCGACCTGTTCCACGGTGCGGGCCTGCGCCGTCTCGGCCAGGCGGTCGGCGACCTCGGCTCCACGGCCCGCTCGGTGGAGCGCGGCCTGCGCGAGGACCAGCAGCACGAGCTGCTCGCGGGTCGCGTGCAGCAGATGATCGCGGACATCGCGGGTCGGCTCCGTCCGGCATCCAAGCTCTCCCCGGCGGATGCCGCCGGCCTTTTCAACGCGAACCAGGCCGAGCTGATCGAGGCGGCCCGCGCGCACGGCGAGCTGCTGCAGTGGGAGGCGTTCACGGACGCGCTGGCGACGGTTCAGGATGCCGGCACCCGCCACGTGCTCACCTGGCTGCGCGACCTCTTCGGTCTGAGCCTCATCGAGAAGCACCTCGCCTGGTACATCATCAACGGGCGCCTGTCGACCCAGCGCGCGGCGGCGGTGTCGTCGTACATCGACCGGCTGTGCACGCGGCTGCGGCCGCACGCGCAGGACCTCGTCGACGCCTGGGGCTTCGAGCCGGAGCACGTGCGTGCACCCATCGCACTCGGCGCCGAGCAGGAACGCCAGGACGAAGCGCGCGCGTACTTCGCTCAGCTCGCGGCATCCGGCCAGGCGCCCACACCGGAGAAGAAGATCAAAAAGTCCTGATCGATCCAACATTTCGGGGCCATCGGCGCGGAGCCGTCGGTGGCCCCGACTGTGCGTGCGGCCCTGCACGACGTACGCTCGTTGTCGGATTCGGTTCCCGATCACGCCGATTCCGCTTCCCGGCGCCCCCGTGCGAAGCACGATGACAGCATGAAGGAGGACGGCCGTGGCCAGCTTCCCGCCCGACTCTTCCGAACCCGAGGCCCTCGCCACACTCGGCAGCCGCATCGGCGCCTGCGTCATCGACGCGGTGCCGTTCGCGATCATCGGCGCGCTGAGCGGCATCATCACGATCATCATCGGCGTGAGCGGCGTCAGCTCCCACGAGATCGGCCAGGCCGGCTCCGGCGCCGGGGTCGTGCAGGTCATCGCCGCGGTGCTCATGTTCGCCTGGTGGCTGACGATCACGATCATGCAGGGCGGGCAGGGGTCGGTCGGCCAGCGCATCTGCGGCATCCACGCGGTGGATGCCCGTGACGCGCGCCCGCTCGGGTTCCTGCGGTCGGCGCTGCGCAACATCGTGTGGCTGGCCAGCTGCCTGATCCTGGTCGGCTTCGTCACCCCGCTGTTCGACGAGAAGCTGCACCAGGGGTGGCACGACAAGGCCGCTGGTTCGCTCGTGGTCGAACGCGTGCGGGTCTCCGGCGTCGCCGGTGCGGTGCGCGCGGTCGCGAGTCCCGACTTCGTCGCGGCCAGCTCGGTGGTCCCGGCTGCGACCGCCCCGATTCCGTCGCTTCGCCCCACGCCCTCCGTGCCGCCCGTCCCGCCGCCGCCCGCCCCGGCGGTCTCGCTCATCTGGGACGACGGCACCCGCATCCCCGTCCACGCGCGGACGGTGTTCGGGCGCAACCCGCAGGCGCAGGACGGCGCCGCCGTGATTCCGGTGCAGGACGACTCGCTGTCGCTGTCCAAGACTCATTTCCAGATCGAGATCGCCACGGACTCCGCGTACATCACCGATCTGAACTCGACCAACGGCACCGTGCTGGTGCGCTCGGGGACGCATGAGCGTCTCACGCCGGGCGTACGCGTACCGCTGCGGCCGGGCGATCAGCTCGAGTTCGGCGACCGGTTCGCCGTGGTGGGGCGCTCGTGACGGCGGTCGGTACGAACCTGACGGTGGTCGCGGGTGCGGCGACGGATGTCGGGCAGCGCCGCACGGTGAACGAGGACTCCTTCCTCGTCGAATCTCCCATGTTCCTCGTCGCCGACGGGATGGGCGGGCACGACGCCGGGGACCTGGCATCCGCCGCGGTCATCGCGGAGTTCACCCGGCTCGCGGGCCGAGCGGGTCTCGACGCCGAGGAGGTGCAGGAGACGATCCTCCGAGCCCAGGAACGCGTCACGCACATCGCGGGCGGCGGCAACGCCGGCACCACGCTGACGGGCGCGGTCGTGTCGTGGCGCGGCGACGATCCGTACTGGCTCGTCGTGAACATCGGCGACTCGCGCACCTACCGGTTCACGGCCGGCGGCATCGAGCAGATCAGTGTGGACCATTCGCTGGTGCAGGAGCTGGTCGACGCGGGCGCGCTGGATGCCGAGTCCGCCGCGATGGATCCACGACGCAACGTCATCACCCGCGCGATCGGCGGCGGCGACCACAGCGTCGCGAATGCAGACTACTGGCTGCTGCCGGCCGCGCAGGGCGATCGCCTGCTCGCCTGCTCGGACGGCCTCACCGGTGAACTGTCCGACGACGAGATCGCCGAGGTGCTCGCCGACATCGCCGATCCGGGCGAGGCCGCGACCGAGCTCGTGCGCCGGGCGGTGGAGCACGGCGGACGCGACAATGTGACCGCGGTCGTGGTCGACATCCCGTCCGAGCCCTTCGACGACGACATCGAAGACACCGTTCCGACCGGTCGCGTCGAGGCATCCTCGGCGCCCTCCGCGCCGCGCCTGATCGACGGGATGGGGCGATGAACGCCTCGCCGATGATCGGCGAGGACGGCGTCGCGCGCTGCCCGTGGGTGGGCATCGACCCCGAGTACCGCCGCTATCACGACGAGGAGTGGGGAACGCCACTGCACGGCGACCGTGCCCTGTTCGAGAAGATGAGCCTCGAGGGATTCCAGGCGGGGCTCAGCTGGATCACGATCCTGCGCAAGCGCCCGGCCTTCCGGGCGGCGTTCGAGGGCTTCGACCCGATGATCGTGGCCGCCTACGGCGACGCGGACGTCGAGCGGCTGATGGGGGATGCCGGCATCGTCCGCAATCGGGCCAAGATCGAGGCCGCGATCGGAAACGCCCGGCTCGTCACGGAGATGGCCGAGGGCGAGCTCGACGCGCTGATGTGGAGTTTCGCGCCGGATGCCCCGGGTCCGCGTCGCGCGTCGATGGGGGAGATCCCCGCGGTGACGCCGGAGTCGGAGGCGATGTCGAAGGCGCTGCGCAAGCGCGGGTTCCGCTTCGTCGGCCCGACGACGATGTATGCGCTCATGCAGTCCGCGGGGATGGTCGACGACCACCTCGCCGGATGCTGGCGCGCCGCCTGACGCGAGGTCAGATTCCGAGTTCTTGACGGAACACGGCCAGCCCTTCGGGGGCGATGTCGAGCGGCGTCATGCCGCCGCGGTCCGGTCCCGGGTCGGCCCCGCTCGGGACGAAGAGGGTGGATGCGGCCAGGGTCCAGAGCACGCTCTGCATCGTGAGCGCGCCGTCGCGGACACGGGCGACGGCGCGATCGACGACGGGTTGGGTCGGCGGGTTCATTCGGCTACCTCCTGCGGGAAACGGTGACGGGCTTCCTCATCGGTGACGGGATGGGACGAATGTCCATCGCCGATCCACCAAGTGCGGCAGACGGGGCACCGATAGAGGAGGTCAGCCGGCGAAGTTGTCGCAACGAGCCTCGGCCCAGTGCCGTTGTAAACGCCCTCGAGGCACACGTTGCACCCTCGTTCACGCATGGTCAGTATCTCCACAGGCCCGCTGACCATCACGATGAGGAACCCCGGAGAACCGCCACCGCAGCGCAACGCGGCCACCGTCGTACCCTCATGCCAGAATCAGCACCACGACCCCGGCAACGACGCCGAACACAGCAACTCATCGGCGCGACGAAAGATCGAGGCTGGATGCCGGTCAGTTCCCCATGCGACACGCTGATCTCATAGGCAGACGCGTGGTTCACCAGAGGCGGATCTGCTCACGCACGACGGCACGTCGCTTCTCGAACTCCGCGGCGTGAGCCGGATTGCTTCCCCAAATCGCGTAGGCATCATCCCAGAATTCGTCAAGATCCTCAGCGGCCCGGTCCAGGTCTCCAAAGTACGCCTCGACGAACTGTCGGCTACCGGTGATCAGTGAGTACTCGTGCACTGAATAGAGGATCGCCGCTGGACGATCAAGGCTGAAAAGAATAAAGCTCCGCCCGGCATAGATTGCCCCGATGGCGCGCACGCGGGCTCCATCTTCGTCCGCCCACCCTAACGCGCGAGGAGGGTCCGGAACCTCTACGAGGTCAGACACTTCACCGGAGAAGACCGCAGCGGCGAACCATCTCGTCTCCGGATATTGATCGCACGCTCGGGCGAGCTTTGTCACATTATGCGCACCCGCATGGCTTTCATTGTCCTCGGCCATCGCAAACACCATCGGGTCACTCAGCCATTCAGGCGACAACCGGTAGTCATCCGGCCCGGCCAAACGGTAGGCGCGCGTCAATGCCGCCCGGCGCGTGTCAGGATCGTGAATGTCGCGAACTGCCCGTGCAGTCTCGTCTCTGTCTGCATTCATTGGTACCTCACCTTGATGTTTGCTGTGCCGCTCGGGCGTTGCATCTCGAGTGTCGGCGGTCCGGCCGAACTCCGTCCGCGGACATTGACGGTCGTGCCGTCGATCAATACCGCCACCTTCGTTCCGTTCGGATACTCGACTACTTCAAGGCCGACCGTGAGATCCTGGAAATCTCTGGCGGCATCTGTGTAGTCACCGGGTTTGTTGTACTGCCTGAGACCGTTCTTGTTTCGCAGAAGGTCTGCACCGCGGCACAGGCTATCTATCGCCCCGTCGATCTGCTCACCCGTCAAACCGCGCGCGGCTACGCCCTTGGGCTCGGCCCCCTTACCGCTCATGAGTTCGTCGAGGTTGAGTTCGCCTTGATCACCGGCGACGGTGCGGCGCACTGCCGGTGCCGTCTTGCGCAGCGCGTTCTCGAACAGGGCCCCCGCCTTCGAGATCAGCCCGTGCAGCGCCCCCAGCAGCCCGGCGAGCTTCTTGCACGCGGTCAGCAGCTCGGTCAGCTTGGTGCCGATCTTCGCCACCCAGGATGCCACCCGGGTACTGACCTGCTCGATGATCCACGGCGTCGCCAAGCCGAGCGAGAAGACAGCCTCCGCGGCCCACGAGATTGCCGACCCCACCAGTTGCGACAACACATCCCGCACCAGGTCGTGCACCAACTGCACCACCTGCGACGCCACCCGCAGGCCGGTCGCCATCGCGCCCGCCCAGGATGCCGCACCCGCCAGATGGGCGGCGGCATCCGCCTGGAAACGGCGATACGCATCGATCGCCTCACCCGCCAGACTGTCCAGGTCCGTCACGCGGCGGGTCAGCTCCGCACCCGACACCTGCAACTGGGTCTGGATGTTCGTCCACGTGGCCGCGAACGCCTCCACCTCACCCGCGTTGCCGGTCAGGTCATCGAACCAGCCCTTGATCGGTTCCAGATGATCGATCAACCAGCCAAGGCCCGACGCGATCAGCGAGCCGAGCGGGTCCGACACCGCCGCGACCGTGTCCACCCCGACCGCGAACGCCGACAGACCACCCGCCAGCCAATCCCCCGACTCGATCGCATGAACCAGCTGCGCACCATCATCCAACAAACCCGTGCCCGACAACGGAGTCGCGGTATCCACCGCAGAGGCCACCAAAGGATTCCCCGACACCGTCACCCCCTGCGGCCGGTTGCACACGCGAACCCTTTCGACCCTACATCGGGGTGAGATCACGCCCCGGTGGAAGGTCGAGAAGGTGCGTCACCTCGGCGCTCCCCGGTTCCAGCCGGGCTGTTCAAGAAGGCAGTCGTCGTGTTCGCGACGGCGGCACTCGTCGGCGAACGCGGCTGCGGCGGTCTCATCCGAACCGAATCGCTCGTATTGGTCGGGGGTGAGCGTGTAGTACTCGTTGTAGTCCGCGACACCGCTCGTCACTGGAATCCACAGACACGGGTCGCCGGTCGCGGCGATGGTCCCGAGAGAGAAGCGCATCCAGGTTCACGAGAGTTCGCGTCATCCGCAGCGCCGGCATCCTCACACCGCCGTTCCGCGGTTCCAGCCCGGCTGCTGCATCAGCAGATCGTCGTGGCGGTGCGCGCGGCACTCAGCAGCGAAGCGCGCGGCGACCGCCTCATCGACGAGCAGGGCCGAATACTGGGCATCGGAGATCTCGTAGTACTCCTCGTAGTCGACGAGTCCGTTGCTGACGGGGATCGACAAGTATCGGCGGCCGGACTGCTCTTCGATTCCCAGCGCGTACCGGTGCGTTCGCGAGAACGCGGTGTCGGTGAACTTCACACGCACCTTCCCCTCATCCGATCAGCGCCTTGCCGGCTGAGGACCCCGTGCGTCTCAGCCACGGTGCTCCTCCTGCTCGTCGCCCGGCCGTCCGTACAAACCCTTCCCCGCCGGAGCCGGATCCGCGGCGCCGCGTCGCCGGCGCAGCACGCCGAGGGTCCCGATGACCACGAGCAGCACCGCCGCGACGGTCCCCGCGACCACCAGCCCCTGGATCGCGGCGGCATCCATCCGCGGCTCGTGTGCCACCGTCACCGTGGGCTGCCCGGCGGGCGGCAGCGGCGCGGCCGCGTTCGCGTCGAACGGGCTCACCGGGCCCCGCACCGAGGGGCCGGGAACGAGCGCGATCGCCTCGTACGGCTGCACCGAGCCCCAGCCCGAGACGTCGTCGCGCTGATCCGGGTCGGCCCGGACGGCCGTCGCTTCGAGCCGATAGGCCCACTGCGCCGGCGTCTCGTCGGGGTGGGCGGATGCCACCAGGGCGGCCGCGGCCGAGACGTACGCGGTCGCGAAGCTCGCCGCCGGGTGGTCGGTCGCGTAGACGCAGTCGCCGCCGGCGGAGGACGTCGTCGCGACGTTCTGCCCCGGGGCGCTCAGCGCGACGTGCGGGCCGTGGATGGTCGCATCCGTCACGACTCCGACGGCATCCGTTGCGGCGACGCCGACGGCACCGGCCGAGCCGGCCGGGTACCGGGCGCCGTTGCGGACCGTCGTGTCGACCGCGAGCGAAGCGTCGCGATTGCCCGCGCTCGCGACCACCAGGCTGCCCCGGCTCGTGGCGTAGTTGACGGCGGCATCCAGCGCGGGCTCGTGCACGGCCGTCGACAGCGACACGTTGATGATCTGCGCGTGCCGGTCGGCGGCGGTGCGGATGCCGGCGGCCAGTCGATCGACCGAGGGCCCGGTGCCGCCCTTCACCTGCTCGTCCGACGTGCCGGCGAAGACGCGCACCGACAGGATCCGGGCGCCCGGGGCGAGACCGGCGACAGCGGAGCCCGGGATGCGGCGTGCCGCGATGATCCCGGCGACCGCGGTCCCGTGCCCGTCGGCATCCGCCGGACCGCCGCCGGGCACCAGGTCGACCGACGCGGCCATCGCCCCGGTCAGGTGGGGATTGGCGGCATCCACCCCGGAATCCACGACCGCGACGGTCACTCCCGCGCCGCGCGTGACGCTCCAGGCGAGGTCGCTCTGCAGCTCGGTCAACGCGGTCGGCGGCTGCGTGATCCGCGTGGATGCCGTGCACTGGCCGGAGTCGGCGACGACCGGCGCAGCCCACCCGACCGCAGCCAGCACGAGCCCGAGGGAGAGGGTCCCGGCGGCGCCGCGGCCGATCGCGCGGCCCATCAGTTCTCCGGTGTCTTCCCCGCTGCGGCCTCGGTGAGCGCCGGACCGGTCGCGAACAGCGCCGTCCACGCGCTCGGAGCGGTGCCGACGTCGCGCTTCGCGTAGCCGAGCCGCTTGATCGTCTCGGTGGTCGCACCGGGCATCCCGTACGCCGTGCCGGTCGCGTCGATGAGCGTGACCATGCCGGATGCCTGATCGCCGCGGCCTCCGGCACGCACGAGGGCGCCGTGTCCGGCGGCGACGTGGGCCCCCGCTGCGACGGCGACCGAGTCTGGCTGCGTCGCGAGGACACTGTGCGCGCCGGACGCGTCGTGGGTGAGCTGTGCGCACGGGCGCATCCCGGCGGCCATCGGCGTGAAGCCCGCGGCAGGCCAGTCCGCCCCGCCGGCGGGATGCGCGGACGAACCGAGGCCCGCGACATCGGCCGCGGAGACCTCCGACACCGTCGCCGCCGTCGTGCCGCCGCCGAGCTGGTACAGCTGCCAGGCGAGCGGGGACAGCTTGGCGAGCGTGCCGTCCGGCTGAACGAGGAAGCGCTCCGCGGCCGGGCTCCCCTTCACGTGCACGACCTCGCCGACCGTGAGGCCACTGCCCGGCACGGACTTTCCGGCATCCGCAACCGTGATCGGTCCGAGCGGGGTTCCCGGCGTGAACAGATTCAGCCAGGATGCCGACACCCTCTGCGGCACGACCGAGGCGAGGCCGGCCGCACGGAGCACGGCATCCGTCTCGGACGCGTCGACCGCGTACCGGCGCTGCCCTTCGACGACGTACCGCGTGCCGCCCGACTCGACGACCGCGGCCGTGTCGGTGGTCGCGACCCCGTTGCCGCCGCCGACGCGCACGTCGACCCGTGCCGCCGGGATCGCGCACGCGCTCCACGCGTCGCCGATGAGCGCCGAGGATGCCGGCAGCGAATCCGGCGCGCCGACGATGCCGAGCGTCGACCCGAGCTTGAGGTCGGCGAGGGTCTGCTGGTCGGTCGACACGATGCCGAAGTCGCCCGACGGGATCAGCAGCCGCGCGCTGGCGATGTTGATCACCGGGTGCAGGGTGCCGTCGACCGTGACGTAGCGCGAACCGCTGTCTTTGGCGATCACCATCCGCCCGTTCTGCCACCCGTTCGGCAGCCCCGGACGCACCAGGCCGTAGAAGACGCCGGCGAGCAGCACGACGACGGTCAGTCCGATCGCGACGAACACGGCCCGCAGTGGGGCTGCCGGCTCGAGCTCCTTGCCGCCGGGCGCACCGCTGACGAACGCTGTCAGCAGTCGCCTGCGCGAGAAGCTCTGCGCGGCGATGAGGTCGCTCTTGGTGGCCACGCGGCGGTCACGCCCAACCGGCGGCGATGACGCCGAGAGGCAGCAGCACGGCGAGGATCACGACCTCCGCCGTGTCGGCCAGGCGGCCGAGACGCGTGCGCACCCGCGGAGAGAGGAGCGTCACCGTGATCACGACGGCGGCGGCGATGAGCAGCGCGACCAGCATCACCGGTCGCAGCGCCGGCTGGGCGATCGACACCGTGATGCCGGTGACGGCGAGGCCGACCGTGCCGAGCGTCATGAGGGCGATCACGGTGCTGCGGGCATACGCCTGACGCGACGGGAACATCATGCCCAGGAAGGCCAGGGCACACAGCGCCGCACCCGCCGGGTTCGCGGCGGCCACCAGCGGCGTCGCGGTGAGGACCGCCAGCCCGAGTGCCACGCGCAGCGCGATCATGACGCGGTGGCCGCGTGCGGTGCGCCGCCGCACGTCCTCGGTGTCGATCGGCACCGGATCGGCGAAGACCTCGGCGTCGCTCTGTGCGGAGATCACCCGCATGCGGGTCGAACTCAGCGCCAGCCACGGCAACCCATTGCCCAGGGTGGCGACGACGGCGACCATGATCGCGTAAGTGGCGACCGCGCCGCCGGGGAAGAGCGCGGCGATCGTGGCGGTCACGGCGACGACGGCGCCCGCGGTGATCGGGGTGAGCGTGCTCGCCGGATGCCCCGCCACGACGCCGAACGCGGCCGCGCCGACGAGCAGCGCGCCGAGGCCCGCGGCCGCGAGCGGCCACCCCCAGAGCGGCTGGGCGGCCGGGACGGCGAGGTAGCCGGCGACGGCGGCGAAGGCGGATGCCGCGAGCCCGAGTCCTTGTCCGGCTTCGCTCTGGCCGAGGCGTCCGACCACCGCCGCGACGACGAGCAGCGCGATGCTGCCGCCGGCGGCGATGAGTGCGCCGACCGTCAGAGCGGGGCCGGCGGCGAGCAGCAGCAGAGCACAGAGGCCGAGCAGCGTGAGGCTGACCGCGAGCGCGGTGCGCGCGTTGTCCTGCGGGGTCCACGGCCGGTGCTGCTCCGCGGTCGCGTCGATCACCGCTTCGACGATGTCGTCGTACACCCGCGGCTGGGCGAGCAGGCCGCCGCGCGCGAGGGTCAGCAGCTCACCCGGCTCGACGCCCTGCTCGGCCGCGCCACGGGAGGCATCCAGCGTGGAACCGTCCGGCCGCTGCAGCGCGTACCCGCCGTGAGCAAGCGACGGATCGAGGATGCCGAGGCTGCGCGCGAAGCCGGGCATGAGCTCGATGAGCGGCACCTGGGCGGGCACTCCGACGTCGAGGCGGCGACCCTCGCTCTGCACGGTGATCCGCAGCAGCGCGCGTGAAGCGCTCACGGCGTGGCTCACTGCAGCGTCCCCCCGGTCGGTTGCTCGGTGCCTCCGAGTCTAACCGGAGGGCCGAATCACCCTGTGGACAGGCCGGGAGCCGCCCGACCGACCGGGTTAGCATCGGGGGCATGTCCGACTTCACCTCCGCAGAATTCGACGCCGACCTCGCGATCGCGAAGGTGCAGCAGCAGATCGACGACGCCCAGCGCCGCGCCGAGAAGGCGAGCGCGATGCGCGCCGACGTCGAGGCGATCCGCGGCACGGCATCCTCGCCGAAGCGCGAACTGACAGTCACGGTGGATGCCGCCGGCCGCCTCGCCGCCGTCGACCTCACCGACCGCGCCCTCGACCTGCCGGCGCGCGACCTCGGGCAGCTGATCGTCGAGACCGCGAACCGCGCGCAGCGTGCCGCCGGAGAGAAGGCGCTGGCCCTCGCCGCCGACGCGTTCGGCGAGGAGTCCCCGGTGGTCGACCGGCTGCGCACGGAACTCGACCGCACCCCGCCCTCGGAGGCGAACGACCTGCACTGAGGTCCGCCGTGTCGGGGAATCCTTTGGTGGCGTCGGCGGTGGATACTGCGACTCCGTTGTCGGGCACGGGTTTGCTGGATGATGGTGCGCAGCTGGTTCATGCGATCGAGTCGGGGGATTGGCTGGCGGGTGGTTTGTCGGCGTTCGCGGTCGGGGTGGACACGGTCGCGGCGGTGTCGGACCCGCTCGGCTCGCTGATCGCGTCGGGCCTTGGCTGGTTGATCGATCATCTGGAACCGATCAAGGGCTGGTTCGATGACCTGACCGGCAACGCGGGTGAGGTGGAGGCGTTCGCGGCCACGTGGACGAACATCCAGACCCAGTTGCAGGCGTCGGGTGCGGAGCTGACCCGCCGCGTGACGGACCTGGATTCTCTGGCGGGTGAGGCGATCGATGCGTATCGCCGTTTCCAGGCGGATGCCGCCGCGCACCTGGCGGGTGCGGCATCCTGGGCGGGTGCGATGGCGACCGGTCTGCGGGTGGCGTCGCAGGTGGTGCAGTTGGTGCACGACCTGGTGCGGGATGTGTTGTCGCAACTGGTGGGGTCGGCGATCTCGTGGGCCGCGGAGGCTGTCTTCTCGCTCGGCTTGGCGACGCCGTGGATCATCGAGCAGGTCAGTACCCGGGTGGCGTCGTGGGTGGCGAAGATCGGCACCAAGCTGACCGAGCTGCTGACCGCGTGCAAGAAGCTCGCCGGGCTGCTGGGGGAGCTGCACGGGCTGATCTCGAAGGCGGGGGCCCTGTTCGAGAACGCGCTGCGCAAGACGGCCCCGGCGCTGCGCCGCACCGTCGCCGGTGATCAAGGCGAACTCAACCTCGACGAGCTGATGAGGTCTGGGCGAACGATGGATGACGTGCGGCCGCAGGTCCCCCCAGACCGCGCGATCAACATCGTCGACTTGCTGACTCAGCTTCCCACGGGGAGACAGAACTTTGTCCGAGTCGTTCCAGACGACGCCGCGGTTCGGCGCGTTTTCGAAGAACTCTCGATCGGCAGTCGTCCCGGTTTCTGGCAAGGCTTCCGGGGTACCGTTGTGGAGTGCGACGACGGCACGCAGATCGGGCTCAGAGAGTATTCGAAGAGTGGCGGCCCATCGATCGACATCAAGTTGCCTGACGGCACCCGTTACCGAATTCACGTGGATCACTCATGACAACGCGTCGAACACCGAGAGAAGACCTTCTCGTGGGCGGTTTGGACGACTGGGCAGACCTCAGCTGGGTGGTCCAATCCGTCCGCACGTCCGGCATGACCGACACAGCGGAACTGCGGAGGCATGCACTCGAGCTGATCGATGACGTCCTCCGGGGCGGTCTCATGGTCGCCGGCGACATCAATGCCGACGGGTTCCATCCGTGGGGGACTGGCAGCGATGAGTCGGCGTCGCGAATCGAGCGCGAGTGGACAGCGGGCTGGGGCGATGCGATCCCACCACCCGGGGCCGTCGTATGGCTCTCCAATACAGATGCGGGTGACGCGCTGGCCCGCGAGGTGCTCCGTCGTGAGGCGCACAGCTGATCGTCCCTCGCTTTCCGAGCGACGTGCACTGAACGTTCAGGTCTTGTCCCCCGAAAGGAGGACAAGAATTCGGCCGATCCGGGGCATGTTTGATTCCTGCCGGGGCGGGTTGTTAGCCTCGGAGGCGGTGCCGGGTGCAACCGTCGCCGACCCCACAACGACGACTTGGAGGTTCTTGTGGCTGATGTGATCTCTGCCGAAGAGGGTGCGCTGCGCCGCGGAGCACAGGCGGTCGGGCAGGCGAAGGCCGGCATCGACCAGCAGGTGAAGTTCGTGCGCGGTGAGATCGAGCAGGTGCGCGGGTACTGGACGGGTGAGGCCGCCGGTGCGTACACGGTGCTCATGAACCGCTGGGACGAAGAGACGCGCAAGCTCAACGACGTGCTCATTACGCTCGAGGACGCCCTCACCGGCACCGATCGTGACCAGAACGCGACCGAGCAGACGCACCAGCAGACCATCTCCGGTCTTTCGTCGATGATGGGCGCCTGACCCCGGGGTCAGGACGCAGGAAAGGTTTCGATCATGCAGTCGATGTCAGTCAAGCCGGAGCAGGTCGTCGCGCTGGCCGGGCAGATCCGCACGGGTTCCAACGGGATCAAGTCGCAGCTCGAGCAGCTCGAGGGCGAGGTCACGAAGCTTCGCGGGTCGTGGAACGGTGCCGCGCAGGCCGCGTACGACGACGCCCAGCGCAAGTGGACCCAGTCGCTCACCGCGCTGAACACTCTGCTGGAGCAGATCTCGCAGAAGACCGAGGAGATGTCGCACGGGTACGTGTCCAGCGACAAGTCCTCGGCCGGCCGTTTCACTCTCTGACGCGCGTCCGCGTCTCGCATCCTCGGGCTCTCCATGCTGATCCTCTCCCTCGACGGTGACACCGCCGCGGCGGCGCAGCGTGCCGCGCAGACCCAGGTCGACCTGGTGCCCGGCCGAGCGCAGGTCAGCCAGGTCGTGGGCGATGACAGCGAGCACGCCACCGCGTCGTTCCTGAAACGGCTGCAGGCGGCGGCGGACCTGCTTGCCGACCATGCCGACGTCGTCCGTGTCGACGTGAAGCAGAACGTGGACGCGCTGCAGCACGTCGTCACGGCGATGCAGGAGACCGACGGCAAGTCGGCGGACTGGGTGAGGCAGCACACCGAGCTGGTCGGTCAGACCGCTGAGTCGACGACGGATGCCGACGTGCGCCGGGTGCAGGATGCCGCGACGGTGTCGGCTCCCGGTGCGGCCGGTCCCGCCGCCACTCCGGCGCAGGGCGCGAGCGACGGCGGGCAGTGGTGAGGCGCGTCGTCGGCGCCGCCGTGGCGCTGGCCCTCCTGGCTGTGCCGCTGCTCGGCGCCGGCACGTCGGCATCCGCATCCGAGCAGGCGAGCAACTGGTGGTACGACCGGTACGGCGTCGCCCAAGCGCATGACGCAGGCTGGACCGGCAAGGGCGTGAAGATCGCGGTGATCGATCTGCAGATCAACTCCAAGCTGCCGGTGTTCAGCGACGCCCGCCTCACCGTCGACCACGACCCGCTGTGCGAGGACGGCACGGTCGAGTCCACCGTGGCCGACCACGACACGCTCCACGGGTCCGATATCACGGCTCTGCTGGTCGGAAACGGCCGGGGGCAGGGATCGGTCCGCGGGATCGCGCCCGACGCCTCGGTGACGTTCTATGGGCTCGGGTTTCCCACGTGCGCGCAAGACGCACGACCGGGGACGCAGGTCGGCATCGCAGAAGGCATCGAGCGCGCCATCGCCGATGGTGCGGACATCATCTCGCTGTCGGTGTCCCTCCCGTCGATGAACCCCGGCTCGATCCAGGCGGTCGCCGATGCCATCGGCCACGGGGTCATCGTCGTCGCGGCACAGCCGAACAGCACCACGGGAGCCGAAGCCGCCACGCCGTACCCGATGGTTCTCAACGGCGTCGTGACGGTCAATGCGCTCGACGACAAGGGTTTGCTGCAGAGGGATGCGGACGACCCGAGCAAGCAGGATGTCTGGCCGGAGGTGACCGTCGTGGCCGCCGGGGTCGGCTTCCCGTCGGTCAACTGGACGCAGCGGCAGTCCATCACGGGTTCCTCCCTCGCGACGCCGCTGGTGGCCGGGATGCTGGCGGACACGTGGCAGAAGTATCCGGATGCCACCGCGAATCAGCTGATCCAGTCGCTGATCCGCAACACCGGGACGACGACGCATGAGCTGACGGTCCAGACCAACGGGATCGGCTATGGCGCCGCCTCGCTGCGGCACCTGCTCGCCGTCGATCCCACGAAGTACGCCGACACCAACCCGCTGATGAACAAGGCCTCCGGAAAGCCGACCGCAGCACAGGTGGCTGCGGTCGAGGCATCGCCGAAGCCGTCTGCGTCCGCCGCCACAGGCGCGGTCGCCGTTTCGGTGAGCGCGACACCGTTCGTGGTCGGCGGAGTCGGACTGCTCGTGGTGATCGTCGCGCTCCTCGTGCTCACGATCATCCTGGTCCGGCGCTCGCGCCGCACGAACGACGAGGAGCACACATGACCGGGCAGTGGGAGAAGCGGTTGCAGAACATCGCCACGGGAGGCTCCGACTTCGACGTCCCGAGCGCCGCGGAGCTGCACAGCTCCCTCGAAGCGCTCACGCCCGTGTTGCAGAAGGCCGCCGCCGACCCCGGGATCACGGGTGAGTCGGGACTCGCCGCAACCGCGGCCTTCGACGCCGTCGCCAAGCACGCGGCGATGGTGTCCCAGGTGGCGAAGCAGATTCAGGATGCCGCCGAGAAGGCGAACGCGGTGCGATCTCAGGCCGCGCGGGATCTGAGCAGGCTTCCCGGAGGCTCGCTGTCTTCGGGAGATGAGACCCTGGTGCGCGCCGCTGCTGCCGGGGCGACGATCCTGTTCCCCGGGTTCTCGGTGATCGCCGGTGACGGTGCGGTCGGAGCCATCAACTGGTTCCTCGGCAACCAGCGCGAGAGCCACGCGCAGACCGCCGTGCGAAACGCCAGCGACAGCTTCGACCGCATCGCGATTCCGATGCTCCCGGGGGCCCACGACAGGACGACGAGTCCGGTGACGCAGTCGACGGCGCCCGGTTCCGGATCGGAGGGTCCGGGCCCGAGCTACCGCAGCTATCCGGGATGGAACGACGACCCGCTGACGACGCACGCAGTGCCGGCCGGCTTGTCCGTCGGCACGGGGCTCGCGCCGATCCCGCGCCCGGGCGACGTCCACCACGGTGACACGGGGTCGTCGTCTGACTCGCTGCACCCGGTGGTCGTGCCGCCGGGGGGATCGCTGAACGTCGACGGTCCCACGGCTTCCGGCTCCACGACCCTCGGTCCGGGCGGATCGTCTGTCCTTGGGCCGGGCTCGGGTTCGGGTGGGCTGCTCGGTCATCCCTCCAGCGCGCTGATCGCGGGTGGCGGGTCCGCTGCCCTCCTCGGCGGGGGCAGGATGGCCGCGGCCGGCGGCTTCGGCGGGGCGCGAGGATTCGGCGCCGCCGGGCTGGGCGGGCCGGGAGCGGCATCCGGAATGGGCTCCTCGACGGTCGGCCCGAACGGACCGGCCGCGGCTCGCGGCGGTGGCCTGCTCGGACGCGCGGAGGCCGGCGGCGCGGCGAACGCGAACAACTCGGCTGCGGCCGGAGGACGCCCGGGCGCGGGCTCCGGTGCGATGGGCGCGGGATCCCGCGGCGGCGAGCACGGCTCGCGCTCGCGCAACCGCGGGCGCGGCCTCGGCGGACCGATGGCGCCGCAGCTCGAAGAGGATGCCGAGATCGGGCCGCGGTCCGAGGCCGCCGGTGCCGGCGGGCGTGACGAGATGAGCGAGCTGTGAGCGACCACATCGCGATCGACCACGATCTGATGCTGACCCAGGCGTCTCAGGTGGAGCGGGTCGCCGCCGACATCGCCGTGGCGCGGGATGCCACCCGTTCCACGAACATGGGCGGCGGCGCGTTCGGTGTGCTGTGCGGGTTCCTCGTGACACCGGCGACCGTGGTGGCGACGATCGCCGGCTCGGCGATCGGCTCGGCGGAGGGCATGGTGCGCCGCAGCGCGTCGGAGCTGCGCGGGGTGTCGAACGACATGACCCGGTTCGAGACGGATCTGCTGCAGTCGATCGCGCAGCTCGAGTCGCCGCTGGACTGAGGTCGAACATGTCGGGGAATCCTTTGGTGGCGTCGGCGGTGGATACTGCGACTCCGTTGTCGGGCACGGGTTTGCTGGATGATGGTGCGCAGCTGGTTCATGCGATCGAGTCGGGGGATTGGCTGGCGGGTGGTTTGTCGGCGTTCGCGGTCGGGGTGGACACGGTCGCGGCGGTGTCGGACCCGTTGGGGTCTTTGATCGCGTCGGGCCTTGGCTGGTTGATCGATCATCTGGAACCGATCAAGGGCTGGTTCGATGACCTGACCGGCAACGCGGGGGAGGTGGAGGCGTTCGCGGCCACGTGGACGAACATCCAGACCCAGTTGCAGGCGTCGGGTGCGGAGCTGACCCGCCGCGTGACGGACCTGGATTCTCTGGCGGGTGAGGCGATCGATGCGTATCGCCGTTTCCAGGCGGATGCCGCCGCCCATCTGGCGGGTGCGGCATCCTGGGCGGGTGCGATGGCGACCGGCCTGCGGGTGGCGTCGCAGGTGGTGCAGTTGGTGCACGACCTGGTGCGGGATGTGTTGTCGCAACTGGTGGGGTCGGCGATCTCGTGGGCCGCGGAGGCTGTCTTCTCGCTCGGCTTGGCGACGCCGTGGATCATCGAGCAGGTCAGTACCCGGGTGGCGTCGTGGGTGGCGAAGATCGGCACCAAGCTCACCGAACTGCTGACCGCGTGCAAGAAGCTCGCCGGGCTGCTGGGTGACCTGCACGGGCTGATCGCGAAGGCGGGCGCCCTGTTCGAGAACGCGCTGCGCAAGACCGCCCCGGCAGTGCGCCGCACCGTCGCCGGTGACCAGGGACTGCTCAACCTCGACGAGCTCATGGGCGGACGTAAGCTGGCCCCGCGCCGCGGCCGCGAGTACACGCTCGCCGACGGCAGCTCCTACACGACGCGGTGGTCGCCGGAGCAGATCGAGCACTGGACGACCGCCCGGGACGAACTCACCGACGCGCTGCACGGCACGGGACCTTCGATGGATGATCTGGTGGATCTCATCCACCGTCCCACCGATTCCCTGGCGCCGGACGACATCGCGTTCCTCAAGGACATGCGCGAGAAGATCGGGTGGGATGACTCCACGGTCTTCCAGAAGGTGATCCCGCCGGGTGAGAGCGTCGACCGCATCGCCGGCAGCTACACGTACCCAGTGGACAGCCTGCAGGGCTTCGTCACCCGCTTGCAGGATGTCACGCACTTCGCCGACCCGAAGGACGTCTACACCGGGCTGCGGCTCGACTACGCCAACTCGCCGTTCGACGGCTCGGGGATGAGCCCGGTGCAGATGCTTCGATATCAGGGAAGGGCCGGGAATGTCGACGTGCCGTTCAACGAAACGATCGGAGGCCACCCGTCGGGCTATGAGAGCCCAGCCCCTTTCACGGGCAACGGCTTCACGAGTTCGGGCATCCCGCATCCTGACGGGAATGTCGTGCCGGAGTTTCACGTGTCGGGCGTGAAAGTCAGCGACGGCGCTGAGATGTGGGAAGTGACTGAGACCGGCACGTACCGCTTGCTCGGCGTATTCAGAGAGCAAACCGGCTGGGTCGGTGTCGGAAGGTGAGGCAGCGTTGTGATTGGTGACGGGCTCCATCCCCGCGGCCCTTTTGGTGTGATCAACGGCGTCGAGGTGCCTCTGGTGGGCACCATGAGAGCAGGGGTGTTCGGCGTGCCGGTCGACTCGGTTTCCCTTCGTGCTGAGGATGCCCCACCCGGGGTGACGGTGCTACCGGACTTTGGGCCGTCGGCGCCGGGGATCATCTCCATTCCGCGGTCCGAGGTCGCAGATGCGGTCGAATGGAACTGGTACGCGTGGGTCGACGAGGATTGGTGCTGGGTCGCGAACATACGGGACGGCAAGCTCTTCGTGTCGACCGTGGTCTCGGCGACGGCGGCGAAGAATCCTGAATGGGAGGGCGACCGTTACAACGGCTGGGGGCGGTGGATCGATCCCGAAGGAGTGGAGTTGAAGGCGGAGTCTCGCCCTCTTGCGGGCGGTGGGAGTTCATGACGCCCCAGCAGCTGACGATTGGTGAGGGGCTGCACCCGCGTGGGCTTTTCGGTGTGAGCCAGGGTGTCGAGGTGCCTCTATTGGGGATGATGAGCGCCGGTTCGTTCGGAGTGCCGGTCGAGTCAGTGTCGCTTCGGGTTGAGGATGCGCCGCCGGGCGTCACCGTGTTGCCGTTTAGCGGCCCCGAGACACCCGGTGTGATCTCCATTCCGCGCTCGGAAGTCACGGATGCCGTCGGGTGGACGTGGTACGCGTGGGTGGATGACGAGTGGTGCTGGGTGGCGAATATTCGTGACGGGAAGCTGCTGGTTGCGACGGGATCGTCGCTGACGGCGGCGAAGGATCCTGCGTGGGAGGGCGACCGCTACAACGGCTGGGATCGGTGGATCGACCCTGCGGGCGTGGAGCTGAAGGCGGAGTCTCGCCCGCTCGCGGGTGGCGGGGGCTGATGACGGCGAGTGCGGCACGAGACGAAGCGCACCACGCTGGACCGAGTGAAACGATGACGGATTCGGCGATCGGTGACGGCTTACACCCCCGTGGAATGCACGGGTGGTTGGCGGGGCGCGAGACCCCCATCGCCTCGACGGGTAAGGCTGGGACATTCGACGTAGCCGTTGATTGGGCATCGGTTCGTCGCGAGAACGCTCCTGTCGGCGGGTCGCGGCCGGGGCTCGACGGATCCATGCCTCCTGGTCCCGACTATGTCCGGATTCCACTGTCGGAGTTCACCGATCTGGTGTCGTGGAACTGGTACGCGTGGGTCGACGACGAGTGGTGCTGGGTAGGGAACATCCGCGACGGCAAGCTGCTTGTCGCAACCGGCTCGTCCGCGACGGCGGCTAAGGATCCCGACTGGGAAGGCGACTACTGCAACGGGTGGGATCGCTGGGTCGATCCTGAGGGCGTGGAGTTGAAGGCGGAGTCTCACCCGGTGGTCCGCGGTCGGGCATCCCGATCCTGAGCGGACTGGATGGACACGAGCATGGTGACGAACAACGAAGGATGGTCGGTGTGACAGCTCTGCAGAAGCTTCTGTTCCCCGCGACGACGGCTGCGTACCTGCGGCAGGGGTCGTCGCTGCTGGCGGGCCCGGTGGTGCGGATCGCGGACGCGATCGGATGGCGCACGCCGGTCGAGGTGCTATCGGCGTACGGGCTGGATGCCGCGGGGGTCGAATCGGTCGACGTACTGCGGTTCGAGAACACCCCGCTCACCCGGCTTTCGGTGCCGCAGGCGGGGGATGCGACCTCCGTCGCCGGGTACGACCTCGGATTCCTGCGGGGTCCCGGGGCGGGCGTGGTGCCGGTGTGGGATGTCGCCCCGACGACGGTGCCGCGGGACTCGGAGCTCTGGCGCATCCACGCCGACGGCAAGCAGGAACTCATCTCTGCCTACGCCGGCCCGGCGTTCGGATGGCGGGGCACGGGTGTATTCGTGCCGCCGACCATGATCCCGGGTCCGCGCGCGCAGTGGCACGGCGCCGAGTATGCGGCATCCTGGACCGACCCCGGGCACCTGGAGATCGTCACGTTGGCCGAGACCGCGCCCGACGGATTCGAGCAGACCCGCCCGAACGTGTTCCGCCGGGTCGTGGAGGCCGCGGAGTGCTCCCGCATCTTCGAGGTGTCGTTCACTTCTGTGTGGCGCGGCGCGATCCGCTGCACCATGCTGCAGTCGAACCAGGAGCAGGCGGCGGTGCTGCTGCATTGCGACGCGCAGACCGCGGCAGACGCGGGAGCGGTGGCGCTCGAGCCCGGAGTGTTCTGGCACCTCGTCCCGCAGGCGGAGCTCACCGAGGTGTCCGGGACGACGAGCGAGCTGCCCGTCGCCTGAACGGGCGTGTACCTCGCGATGAACGATGACGGCGAGTCTCGCATCCGTCGGATGGAGACGGCTGGGGGTTGATCGGGTAGGCCTGCGCGGTGAGGGCCTGAAGCATGGTCGAGAGGTAACGCGAGATGGCGATTGGCGAGGGGCTGCACCCGCGGGGACGGTTTGCGGTGATCGGCGGGGTTGAGGTGCCGCTGTTGGGGACGATGGAGGCGGGTGCCTTCGGTGTGCCGGTCGACTCGGTGTCGCTTCGTGCTGAGGATGCCCCGCCAGGGGTGACGGTGCTGCGTGACTGGCCGGCGTCGCCCGGTGTCATCTCGATTCCGCGTTCTGAGGTGACGGATGCCGTCGGGTGGACGTGGTACGCGTGGGTGGATGACGAGTGGTGCTGGGTCGCGAACATACGGGACGGCAAGCTCTTCGTGTCGACCGTGGTCTCGGCGACGGCGGCGAAGAATCCTGAATGGGAGGGCGACCGTTACAACGGCTGGGGGCGCTGGATCGATCCTGAGGGCGTGGAGCTGAAGGCGGAGTCTCGCCCGCTGGCGGGCCGGGGGCGCTGATCGAGCGCATGGGAGGATGGAGGCCATGGCGGGGGCTGAAGTGCGGGAGCGGCGTCGCGTCGCGATCGTCGACGGCGCCGCCCGCTACGAACTCTCCCTGCCTGCGGCCGTGACCGTCGGCGACGCGGCCGCGAGCGTCGGCATCCGCCTCGGCGATGCGCGCCACGTGCTGGTGGATGCCCGCGGACGCGAGGTGGAGGCATCCGCCCTCGTCGACACCGTGCCGGACGGAAGCGTGCTCGCCCTCGTCGACCTCGCCGAGACGCCGATCGCCCGGCCGGTGCCTCGCACCATGAGCGCGGCGCGGCCGGTCTCGTTCGCCGGATGGATGCTGGCGGCCGTCGGCGTGCTTGCGGTCGTCGGCGCGGTGTCGACCGTGCAGACCTGGCCGGCCGCCACGGCGGAGCTCGCCTTCTTCATCGCCTTCGCGGTCGCGGCCGTCGTCACCGGTGCCCTCGGGCTGGCGTCGCGCACGCGGCGCGCCGAGCTCGGCGCGGCATCCGTCATCCTGATCGGAGCCGCCGTCGTCTGGGGAGGCGCGTTGCTGCTCGGGATGCCGCCCAGCGCCGCCGCCGCGATCACACTCGGAGCCGTTCCGGTCGTGCTGCGGGCGCTTCCGGCGCTGCTGCTGGACGTTCCCGACGGCATGTTCATCGACTACGCCCGATTCCAGACAACCCGCTGGGGGGTGCGCCAGGCGGAACCGCCCGAGGTCGGCACGATCAGTGCCACCCGCGCCCACGAGATCGCGGATGCCTCGGCCGGACGGCTGCTCGCGGGCACCGTGCTGCTGAGCGCCCTCGCGGCGATCGCCGCCCCGATCGCGCTTCCGGGCGTCGCATCGAACGATCCGTTCGTGACGGCCGGCCGGATCGCGCTCGCGTGCGGCAGCATCCTGGCCCTCGCGCTCGGCGCGCGCCGGGCATCCACCGGCTGGTTGCGCTGGTCGCCGCGGGCGGCTGCCGCGGTGGTGCTCGCCGTGTCGGTGTTCGCCGTGGTGGCTTCGCTCGGCGGCGTATTGCTGCTCGCAGGAGCCGCGGTGCTGCTCGTCGCGGGGGTCTGCGTCGCCGTGGCGGTCGTTCCGGTCGGCCGCGGGACGACGTCGCTGGCCTGGTCGCGGTTCGCCGACGTCGTCGAGTGGCTGGCGGTGGTGCTCGTGCTGCCCGCCGGCCTGCTGGCCGCCGATGTGCTCGGAATGCTGCGTGGGATGATGGCAGGATGAGCCCGACACCGAACTCCGGCGCCGGATTCGTGCTCTGCGTGCGCTGCGGCCAGCGCCTCGCCGCCGGCACCGTGCGCTGCCTGTACTGCGGAGCCCCGCAGGATGCCCCCGTCGTGGCGCACGCGGGTGCGGCCGTTCCAGGGTTCGCCGGCTCGGGTGCGCCGATGCCCGCAGATCCGCACGCACTCGGCGGTCCCGGCAGGCCGCCGCTGCCGGGCCCCGGGAACGGGATGCCGCTCGCGACGGAACCCGCGGCATCCGTCTTCGGCGACGCCTTCGCCGGGAAGCCCGCCACGACCGGGCGGCGCCTGCTCGCCCTCACGATCGACATCGTGGCCGTGCTCATCGTGGTCGGCATCGTCGGAGTGGCGACGGGCTCGTTCGTGCTCGCGGCCGTCGTCCTGGCGGAACTGTGGATCGGGCTCTGGGTCGCCCAGGCGCGCACCGGCCTCGGTCTCGGCACGGCCCTGCTGCGCATCCGCGTGGCCCGGGCGGATGCCCCGTACTCGCCGGGCCTGGGCCGCGCATTCGTGCGTACGGTGATCACCACCGCCGGCGCCCTCGTGTTCTTCGTCGGTGCCTGGATCGTCGAGGCATCCTCAGCGTGGGATGCCTCGCCCAAGCGCCGGGCGTGGTCCGACCGTGCGGCCGGGACCGTGGTGGTCGCCGTCCCCGCGCGCGGGGCCGCGCGGCCGGTATCGGTTGCGATCGCCCCGCCGGTCGTGCAGCGGGCGCCGTCACGTGTCGCCGAGCTGGCCTCCGGCCGGTGGACGCCCCCGCCTCCCGTCCAGCCCGCGGTGCCGGAGCCGGTCGTGCGGCAGCCCGCGGTGCACCCGGCACCGGTGCGGCAGCCCACGGTAGAGCCGCCCGTGCAGAAGCCCCTAGTATCCGCCTCGTCGCCGGCATCCACCCCCGCCCCTGTGCGCGTCTCTGCCCCGCCCCCTTCGCCCGCCCCGCCGGCACCGGCCGCCCCCATGACCCGCGGGCAGCTGCGCCGGGAGACGCGGCCGCCGATCGCATCCGTCCCAAACGTCCCCTCCGATCCGGTCCCGACCGAGCCGGCTGACGACGGCGCCCTGCTGCTCATCCTCGACACGGGGGAGCGCGCCCAGGTGCCGGCCGGGGTATCCGTCGTGCTCGGCCGCAAGCCGGCGTCCGACACCGATCTCGTCGTCACGGTCGCCGACTCGACGGTCTCGAAGAATCACGCCCGGCTGGAGCACCGGGCCACCGGCGTCTGGGTCACCGACCTCGGCTCGACGAACGGCACGGATCTGCTCGACGAGTCCGGCCGCGCCATCGCCATCCCCGCCCGGGTCGCGACGCGGGTCGAAGAAGGGATGCGGGTGCGCATCGGAGACCGCGTGTTCACCGTCAGCCGGCTGATCGGGTCCGGCGCATGAGTCCCACGCCGCCGACCGGCCCCCGGCTCGCCCCGCCGCGCCTTCCCGCCGGCAAGGTCACCGTGCAGCCGCCTCCGGAGCTGGTGCCCAGCGACGGCTCGGGCGGCATCCTGACCTCCCTCCTGCCCCTCATCGGCAGCATCGGGGCGATCGTGATGATCACCGTCACCAACGCCGGCCCCACCGGCTGGATCACGGGCGGGATGTTCCTCCTCTCGTCGCTCGGCTTCGTCGCCGTCAACGGCTGGCGGCAGCGGTCCCAGCGCACGGCGCAGGTGCTCGGCAACCGGCGCGAGTACCTTGCCTACCTCGGTGAGCTGCGCGAGACGGTGCGCACCGCCGCGCGCCAGCAGCGCCGGCACGGCAACTGGATCAACCCGGCCCCGTCCACGCTCCCGTTCCTCGCGGAGGACCGCACCCGGGTCTGGGAGCGGGGCTCCGACGACCCCGACTTCCTGCGGGTGCGGGTGGGCACGAGCGACCAGGCGCTGTGCATCGCGCTCGAGGCCCCCGAGCTGCCGCCGCTCGCCCAGCTCGACCCGGTTGCGGCATCCGCCGCGCATCGGTTCATGCTCACTCACGAGACCCAGCCCGATCTTCCCGCGTCGGTCGTGCTGTCCGACCACGGGCGCATCGAGGTCACCGGGGCGGACGAGGATGCCGTGCGCTCCCTCGCCCGGGCGATCGTCGTCGGCGCGGCCACTCTGCAGCGCCCCGACGACCTGCAGATCGTCGTGCTCGCCGGTGCCGCGCAGCTGCCGCAGTGGGAATGGGCGAAGTGGCTGCCGCACGTGCAGTCGACCGTCGCCTCCGACCGGCTCGGTCCGGCGCGGATGATCGGATCGTCGCTCGCCGACCTCGAGGACATGCTGCCCGCCGACCTGCGGGAGCGCCCGCGGTTCGGGCGCGGCGCCCCGCGGCAGTCGCCCCACGTGCTCATCGTCGTCGACGGGGTGCGGCTGCCGTTCGGCGACCCGATCGTCGGCGGCGAGGGGATGCAGGGCGTCACTGTGCTCGAGCTCCCCGAGCGCTGGGGCGAACTCGACGGGCCCTCGACGCTGCGCATCGCGCTCGGCGACCGTGCCGCGGCATCCGGACTCGTGGCCTCCGCTCCCGCGACGGCCGAGCTCGTGCAGCTCGGCCGGGCGAGCGAGACGATCACCCCCGACGCCGTCTCGATCGTCGAGGCCGAGGCGACCGCCCGGCGCCTCCTCCCGCTGCACACCGGCAGCGTCGGAGACCGCGGGGATGCCGCCTCCGGGCAGCGAGAACTCGTCGACCTCCTCGGTCTTCCCGACGTGCGCGACATCGATTTCGACCGGGCGTGGAGCGGACGCCTCGAACGGGACCGGCTCCGGGTGCCGATCGGGCAGGACACCACCGGCGCCCCGCTCGTGCTCGATCTCAAGGAGGCCGCGCAGCTGGGCTCGGGTCCGCACGGCGTGCTCATCGGTGCGACGGGCTCGGGCAAGTCCGAGGTGCTGCGCACGCTCGTCCTCGCCCTGGCGCTGACCCACTCGCCCGAGCAGCTCAACTTCGTGCTCGTCGACTTCAAGGGCGGCGCGACGTTCGCCGGGATGGCGGGGATGCCGCACGTGTCGGCCGTCATCACCAATCTCGGCAGCGAACTCGCCCTCGTCGACCGCTTCCAGGATGCCCTGCAGGGCGAGATCGTGCGGCGGCAGGAGCTGCTGCGCGCCGCGGGGAACTTCGCGAACGTGTCCGACTACGAGAAGGCGCGCAGGAACGGCCGCCCCGACCTCGAACCGCTCCCGGCGCTGCTGATCGTCGCGGACGAGTTCTCCGAGCTGCTCGCCGCCAAGCCCGAGTTTGTGGAGAGCTTCGTGAACATCGGCCGCGTGGGCCGGTCCCTCCAGGTGCATCTGCTGCTGGCATCCCAGCGGCTGGAAGAGGGCAAGCTGCGCGGGCTCGACACCTATCTGTCGTATCGGATCGGACTCCGCACCTTCTCGGCCGCGGAGTCCCGCACCGTGCTCGGCGTGCCCGACGCGTACACGCTGCCGCAGGAGCCCGGCGTCGGGTTCCTCAAGGCCGACACCGAGAACCTGGTGCAGTTCCGCGCGGCGTACGTGTCCGGTCCGCCGAGGGCACGGGCGACGGCCTCGGCCGCCGGCGCGGAGGCGGAGGATGCCGCGGACGTCGCCCTGTTCACGGCGGCCGCCCAGCGGTCTCCCGAGACCATCGCACCGGCACGCGCCGCCGCACCGGCGCCGGAGCCGAAGGACCGACGCTCGACGTTCGAGATCGCCGTCGAGCGGATGGCGGGTCGCGGGCCCGCCGCCCACCCGGTGTGGCTGCCGCCGCTGCGGGATGCCGCCTCCCTGGATCAGCTCATGCCCGACCTCGTCGTCGACCCGCGGCTGGGTCTCACCTCGCCCGGCTGGCGAGCGGCGGGCGCCCTCACCGTGCCGATCGGCATCGTGGACGTGCCGCTGGAGCAGCGGCGCGAGCACCTGACCGTCTCGCTGGGCGGCGCCGCCGGGCACGTCGCGATCGTCGGCGGCCCGCTCAGCGGCAAGTCGACGCTCGCCCGCACCCTGGTTGCGGCGCTGGCGCTGGTGGGAACGCCGCTGGAACAGCAGTTCTTCGTGCTCGACTTCGGCGGCGGAACCTTCGCCGGCCTGCAGCGGCATCCGCACGTCGCCGGCGTCGCGATGCGCACCGACGACGAGGCCGTGCGCCGCACCGTCGCGCAGGTCGAGGCGGTCATCGACGCCCGCGAGCAGTACTTCCGCCGGCACGGCATCGACTCGATCGACACGTACCGCGCCCGTCGGGCGCAGAGCGCGGCGGACGACGGCTACGGCGACGTGTTCCTGGTCGTCGACGGGTGGGCGACGCTGCGCACCGAATACGAAGCGCTGGAGAACCGCATCCAGGCGATCGCCGCGCGCGGGCTCAGCTTCGGCGTCCACGTGATCATCACCGCGAACCGGTGGCTGGAGATCCGCGCCAACCTCAAGGACCTCATCCAGACGCGGCTCGAGCTCCGGCTCGGCGACCCGTCCGACTCCGAGATCGATCGCAAGCAGGCCGCGAACGTCCCGATCGGCGCGCCCGGGCGCGGGCTCAGTGCGCGGCGGCTGCAGATGCTCACGGCGCTTCCGCGCATCGACGGATCGGGCGATCCCGCGACCCTGGCCGACGCGGTGGACGACCTGACCGCGCGCGTCGCCGCCGCCTGGCCGGGTCCCGCCGGACCCGAGCTGCGCCTGCTGCCCGGGCTCATCACCCTCGACGAGGTGCGTGCGCTCGCCCCCGAGTCGCCGCGCCTGCTGCTCGGCATCGAGGAGGCGCACCTCGGCGCGTTCGGCGTCGACCTGCGCCAGGAGCCGCACCTCTACCTGTACGGCGACGCGGGCACCGGCAAGTCGTCGTTCCTGCGCGGCGTCGTGCGCGAGATCACGCGGCTCTACCCGCCGGATGCCGCCAAGATCTTCGTCGTCGACTACCGCCGGGCGCTGCTCGGCGACATCGCGCAGGACTACCTGGGGGCGTACCTGAGCGGGCACGAGCAGGCGACCGGCGGCCTCACGGAGCTCGCCGCCTTCTTCGGCGGCCGCATCCCCGGGCCCGACGTCACGCCCGCGCAGCTCCGGCAGCGCAGCTGGTGGAAGGGGGCGGAAGGATTCGTGCTCGTCGACGACTACGACCTCGTCGCCACCAGCCAGGGCAATCCGGTGGCGGTGCTGCAGCCGCTGCTCGCGCAGGCATCCGACCTCGGGCTCCACGTCATCCTCACCCGGCGCGCCGGGGGCGCCAGCCGGGCAGCGTACGACCCGATCATCCAGCGCTTCACCGACCTGGGGGTCACCGGCATCCTGCTCGGCGGCAACCCCGAGGAGGGCGCGCTGATCGGCCGGGTCAAGCCGGTGCCGTCCGCTCCCGGCCGGGCGCAGATCGTCAGCCGCGAGAGCGGGCTCGTCGCCGCGCAGCTCGCGTTCAGTCCGCCCAGCGAGGGCTGAGCGCGCCGCCCCGTTACGCGGAGGCCCCGGCGCCGTGCGTCGCGCTCTGAGCGGCGTCGGAGAGGTGCCGCTCGCCGTGGTCGAGGACCTTCACCACGATGCCGCGGCCGCGCAGGGCCGACAGCGTGCGGGTCTCTTCGTCGCGATCCCGGCCCAGGGCGTGCACGGATGCCACCACCACGACGTCGCCGCGGGCCAGGGTGCCGAACAGGCGCACGAGGCGCTGCTCCCAGGTCTCGAGCGTCTCCGGGGCCGGATGCCGGAACCCCTCGATCGGAACGCCGAAGGCGGCGAGGTCGTCGCGCTGCATCTTGATGGGCGGCATGTCGTCGCGGGCCACGACGATGCCCACCAGCCGCGCGCCCGCCGGTCGCGCCAGCCACCAGTGACGGTCGCGCTGCAGCTCGACGAAGCACTCGGGGCATTCGGCGGCAGCGTGGGCCACGGCATCCTGGTCGGTCATCCGACCATTCTCGCAGTCTTCGGCCCCTCCCGTATCACCGGATCCGTCTCGATTTCCTGCGATGTCGCCGAAAGACGGAACCGCGCGGGCTACTCCTCGCCCATCCGCACCTGCAGGCTCAGCTGTTCGGCGTCGAGCTCGTTCAGGGCGCGGCGGAGTTCGGCGCTGGAGTACTGGCCGCCGGCGGCGAGCTTGGTGAGCTCCTTGCGCTGCGCGGCGATCACCGCGAGCCGCAGCTCGCCGATGGTGTGCATCATCGACCCGTCGTCGTCCTCGGCCCGTACCTGCACGCGCTTCTGCATGCGGGAGAGGATGTCGGACGGAAACGGGTTGCCGGCGCGGTCCACGAGACCGGGATCGCCGAGGGCCGCCTGCCCGGCATCCCACAGCTGGGAGACGAGCCGCAGGTGCTCCTCGTCGTCGTCCTCGGCGTCGCCGGCATCCATCCGGAGCCTGCGGACGAGCCAGGGCAGGGTGAACCCCTGCAGCATGAGGCTCACCACCGCCACCAGGAAAGCGATGAAGACGAGCGGGGCCCGGTGCTGGTGGGTCTGATCGTCGGTGAGGGTCTGCGCAGCGGCGAGGGTGACGGCACCGCGCATGCCCGCCCACACGATGATCGTGCCGTGCTTCCACCCGAGCCGGGTCGACTGGTAGTAGTCGATGTCGTTGAGGGCGCGCGTCACGCGCGACTGCCAGTTGCGCGCCCGGCGCTGCTGATGCTCCGGGTTCTTCGGTGCACCGTTGCGGGCAGGCAGCTCGAGTTCGCCCGCGGCGACCCGGTCGATCCGGTGACTGAGCCGTTCGAAGGCGGCGCGGTTCATCCGATCCGCGCGCCTGCCCTGCCGCCACACCAGCCAGGACACGTACCCGGTGCGCGTCGCGAGGATGATGACCAGGGCCACCATCGCCACCCAGATCGGCGTCCACAGGTCTTCGTTCGCTTTGAGGTTCGCGGAGACGATGTCCTTCAGCTCGAGGCCCATCAGCAGGAAGATGGCCCCCTCGAGCACGAGCTCGACGGTGCGCCAGGTCAGCCGGTCGCTGAGGCGCTGCTCGGGGGTGAACAAGACCGGTGCGCCCTGCCCGGCGACGATGCCGGCCACGACGGCGGCCACCAGGCCGGACCCCTCCAGCGCCTCCGTGGGCAGGTACGCCAGGAACGGGACGGTGAACCCGATCGCGGTGCTCGCCGCCGAATTGCGCACCACTCCGCGCAGCATCACGAGGAGGCGACCGACGACTGCGCCGATGACGACGGCGATGAGGATGCCCCAGGCGAACGCGCCGAGCGCGCCCCAGGGCGAGAAGCTGCCGGCGATCGCCACGATCGCGGTGCGCAGCAGCACGAGGGCGGTGGCGTCGTTGAGCAGGCTCTCGCCCTCGAGCATCGTGATGACGCGGGGTGCGATGCCCAGGCGCTTCGCGATCGAGGTGGCCACGGCATCCGTCGGCGACACGATGGCGCCGAGCGCGATTCCGAGGGGCAGACCCACCGACGGGATCGCCAGCCAGAAGAAGACCCCCAGCAGCAGCGAGCTGATCAGCACGAGAAGCACCGACAGTCCGCCGATCGCGCGGAGGTCGCGGCGGAACTCGATCGCCGGCAGGTTCACCGCCGACGAGTAGAGCAGCGGGGGCAGGACGCCGGCGAGGATCCACTCCGGCTTGATCTCCGGCACCTGCACGAACGGCATCAGCCCGACGATCGCGCCGAGAGCGACGAGCAGCAGCGGCCCGGCCACGCCGAGTCGCTGCGACCACGCGGTCACGACCGCGATCGCGATGACGGCGATCAGGACGATGAACAGGACGGGCATGGCGTCAGATGAGGCCGAGGCTGTGCACCGCTTCGCGCTCGGCGACGAGCTCCGCGACCGACACGTCGATGCGGTAGCGGGCCCGGGCATCCAGCGCGAGCCCCTCCACGATGCGATAGCCGGACCCGTCGGAGGTGACCGGGAAGGACGACACGAGGCCCTCGGGCACGCCGTACTCGCCGTGCGAGACGACGCCGGCCGACACCCAGCCGGCCGCCGGGTCGCGGCCGAGCACCCAGTCCCGCGTGTGGTCGATGGCGGCGGAGGCCGCGGATGCCACCGAGGACGACCCGCGCACCTCGATGATCTCGGCTCCGCGCTTGGCGACCCGTGGCACGAACTCGTCGTCGAGCCAGGCCAGAGCTGTGTCGTAGCCGGCCATGCGCTCGGTGAGCATCGGCATGACCGGGCGCCCCGAGACGGTGGCGTGCGCGACGTCCGCGAACTGCGATGCGGAGTGATTGCCCCAGATGATCGGATTGCGCACCGCGCCCGCTCCGACGTCGAAGGTCGCGGCGAGCTGGCCGATCGCCCGGTTGTGGTCGAGACGGCTCATCGAGGTGAAGCGGTCGTCGGGTAGGTCGGGGGCGGATGCCCGGGCGATGAGCGCGTTGGTGTTGGCCGGGTTGCCGACGACGACCACCCGCACGTCGGATGCCGCGTGCTCCTGGATCGCCGCGCCCTGCGGGCCGAAGATCCCGGCGTTGGCGGCGAGCAGGTCGGACCGCTCCATGCCGGCCGTGCGCGGCCGGGCGCCGACGAGCAGGGCGATGTTCGCGCCGGCGAAGGCCTGCGCCGGGTCCGCGGTGACCTCGACGCCGGCGAGCGTCGGGAAGGCGGCATCCTGAAGTTCGAGCGCCGCGCCCTCGGCGGACCGCACCCCCTGCGGGATCTCGAGCAGCCGCAGCTTCACCGGGCGATCGGGTCCGAGCATGTCGCCGGCCGCGATGCGGAACAGCAGGGCGTACCCGATCTGCCCTCCCGCCCCGGTGATGGTCACAGTCGTCGCAGCATCCATGCCCTGAGCCTACTCAGCGGGGTGGTGCCGGCCGAGGGTGCCGCCTCCACCGACAACATCGGTCGCGTCGGCGTGCACTTCTTGTCGGTGGAGCGTTCGAGGCCCCTGCTCCACCGACAAGAACGGCGCGGAGAAGGCGCAAATCTTGTCGGTTGAAAAAAGTTCGGGAAACCGCGTGACACTTCGCGGGGGATGCCGTCTCTTCTGTGAGCGGATGAAGACGGGCGCGATCCCCAGTCGCAAATCGTCTGAGTGTCGGTCGCCCCGAACGTATCGGCCTCGGGGGGCATCCGCCGTCATTTCGGGGGAAATGACGTGAGAGTCCGGTGCGGAGGAATTTGAGGGCCTCCGCGCCGGACCTCGCATCGAGCGCCGAACTCATCGTGCGGCCGGTC
This sequence comes from Microbacterium mangrovi, assembly GCF_000802305.1. Lineage (GTDB taxonomy): Bacteria > Actinomycetota > Actinomycetes > Actinomycetales > Microbacteriaceae > Microbacterium > Microbacterium mangrovi. The sequence continues at coordinate 175,992 of NZ_JTDK01000011.1, forward strand.
GGTCCGTGCCGGTCGGTCGTCAGCCGATCAGGCCGGAGAGCAGCGCATTCAGCGTGGTGGTGGTCGTCGCCGACGCCCCGTCGGAGGTCGTCGCGGTGACCGTGACCTCGTCGTCGCGCAGCAGCTCGGCGAGGGTCGGCTGCAGCACCACGTGCACGGCGCCGTTCGGCCCGACGGCGTCCTGCTGCGCGATGCGTCCGCCGACGGAGGTCTGCACGGTCGTTGCCGGATCGGCGGTCACCCAGAACGAGATGCGGGTGCCGTGGCCGGTGAGGGAGACGTGGACGGAGCTCAGCACCGGCGCGGCGACCGGTCCCGGGGTCGGAGTCGGCGTCGGGGTCGGAGTCGGCGTCGGCGTGGGGGTCGGGGTCGGGCCGCCCGTCGGCTGCGGGCTCGGGGTCGGTGTCGGACTCGGAGCCGGGCTTCCCGTCGGCTGCGGGCTTCCCGTCGGCGCTGCGGTCGGAACGGACGGGGCGGTGGGTTGCGGCGTCGCGGCGGATCCGGATGCCGGCGCCGTCGGTGCGGGCGACGGTGCCGCACCCGCCCCGGGCGGGGTCGATCCCGGCGGCGTCGGCAGCGGGGCGGAGCCGTGAGGTGTGGTCCCTGCCGCCGGCGATGCCCCGGCGCCGGGTGCCGCGGCCGAGTTCAGCGGAGCGTCCAGGGCGGGCGGCGCAGCGCCCCCGGCGGCGGCGGAGGCGGCCGGCGGGGTCTGCTGCACCAGTCGCAGCGCGACGACCGTGCCGACGGCGGCCGTCGCGACCGCGAGCGTCACGACCGATGCGACGAGCACGGTGGCCCCCGCCGGCGCGCCCGACGCCGCCGCCGATGCGGAGCCCGACGAACCCGAGCCGCCCGACACGACGGATGCCGGCATCCCGGCAGCCCCGGCCGCACCCATCGCGACGGCGCCCCCGGCACCGGTCTGCAGATGGGCAAGATATGCGCCCGCGCCGGTGACGCCGAGCACGAGCGGCAGCAGCACGAACGCCAGACGCCGATTCACCTCGTCGGCCTCGGCCGCGACCATCGTGCACGCGACGCAGCCGTTCAGGTGCCCCTCGATCTTCGCCGTGTCGCGCGCCGAGGAGTTGCCGCGCGCATAGGCGCCGAGACGTTCGACAGTCCAGCGGCACTCGGGCTTGTCGGACAGCGACCGCAGATGCGCCTGCACCCACGCTTCGCGCAGACCGTCGCGCGCGCGGAACGCCAGCTGGGTCGCGGCCCGGGTCGACATCCCGAGCAGCGGGGCGACCTCGGCCGGCTTCATGCCCTCGACCTCGGTGTACCAGAGCACCTCCTGCCAGCGGCTCGGAAGAGACCGGAAGGCCTGCGCGCTCGTCGAGCGATCCAGGGCCGCGTCGGCCTCGGCATCCTCAGTGGCGGGATCGGGCCGGGTGTCGAGCTCGTCGTCGGCGTCTTCGCGGTGGGCGCGGTGCCAGCTCGCGGCGACGTTGCGCACCGACGTGAGCAGGTAGGCGCGGAACGATGTGGTCGGGCCCTTGCCGCGCCGGATCGCGGAGTAGACCGCGGCGAACGCCTCCTGGGCCAGATCGTCGGCGTCGAGGGCGGGGTAGGCACGTGCGGCGGCGAGGGCGGCGGCGTTGTGGCGGCGCCAGAGCTCGGCGTACGCGGCATCCCGCCCCTTGCGCGTGGCCTCGATCAGGGATGCGTCGGAGAGGTCCGCGTCGTTGCGCATGTGTCCCCTTTCATCGTGGAGTGCGCGTGCCCTCCACTGATGAGACGGGCGCCGGACTCCATTCTCACGCGAAAACGCTCGGGGAATGCTGGAACCGTGCACGCGGGCCTCCCGGGCCCTCCGCCGCCTGCACGGTACGGTGGAGAAGACCGACCAGGGGGGAAGGCGGTATTTTCGATGCCCACGTTCGACGAGATCCTGTATCCCGAAATCGAACCGTTCGATGAGGGGATGCTGCTCGTCGGCGACGGCAACCGTCTGTACTACGAGCAGTCGGGCAACCCGGACGGCAAGCCGGTGGTGTTCCTGCACGGCGGTCCCGGGGGAGGGGTGGCGCCCTGGCACCGCCGGTTCTTCGACCCGGAGAAGTACCGCATCGTGCTCTTCGATCAGCGCGGATGCGGGCGTTCGCTTCCGCACGTCGCCGATCCTGGGGCCGAGCTGCGGTTCAACACGACGTGGCACCTGGTCGCCGACCTCGAGCTGCTGCGACGCAACCTCGGCATCCCGCGCTGGCAGGTGTTCGGCGGGTCGTGGGGGTCCGCGCTCGCGCTGGCGTACGCCGAGACGCATCCGGACTCCGTGTCGGAGATCGTGCTGCGTGGCGTGTTCACGCTGCGCCGCCACGAGCTGGAATGGTTCTACGAGGGCGGTGCGTCGGTGCTGTTCCCCGACGAGTGGGAGCGGTTCGTCGCGCCCATCCCGGTGCTGGAGCGCTCGCGCATGATCGAGGCGTACCACCGGCGGCTCAGCGACCCCGACCCGGCGGTGCACGTGCCGGCGGCGGTCGCCTGGTCGCAGTGGGAGGCGGCGACGGTGTCGCTGCATCAGGACGCGCAGCGCATCGCGGATGCCGGCGAGCCGCGCCATGCGACCGCGTTCGCGCGCATCGAGAACCACTACTTCATGCACGGCGGCTGGCTGCGCCCGGAGCAGCTGATCGAAGACGTCGGCGCGCTGCGTGAGCGCGGCATCCCGGGCGTCATCGTGCAGGGGCGGTACGACGTGTGCACGCCGATCATGACGGCGTGGGATCTGCACCGGGCCTGGCCGGAGGCCGAGCTGGTGATCGTGCCGGATGCCGGACACGCGGCATCCGAACCCGGCATCGCCCGCGCGCTGCGCGCGGCAACCGACCGCTTCGCCCGCTGACGCGCCCGTTCGGGTGTCATCTTCTGCGCGATGAACCCGCGGAAGTCGGCACCTGAACAGCCGGTTGCGGGCTGAATCCACTCTGGCGCGCGGCGCGCTTCGCCGACAGTATGGGCTCATGGCAGACGAAGAGCTGATCCCTGTTTTCGACCGTCTGGTCGGGTCCGACTCCATCGAGCGCAATCGGCTGGGCGAGAAGTCGCTCCTTCCCGAGACCGCGTACCAGGTGGTGCACGACGAGTCGCTGCTCGACGGCAATGCGCGACTCAACCTCGCGACGTTCGTGACGACGTGGATGGATGACCACGCCAACCGGCTCTACGCCGAGTCGTACGACAAGAACATGATCGACAAGGACGAGTACCCCTCGACGGCGTCGGTCGAGGAGCACTGCTGGCGCATCCTCGCCGACCTGTGGCACGCGCCCAGCGTCGAGAACGCGATCGGCTGCTCCACGACCGGGTCGAGCGAGGCGTGCATGCTCGGCGGGCTCGCGTTCAAGCGCCGCTGGCAGCACGCGCGCCGGGCGGCCGGCAAGTCGACCGAGAAGCCCAACCTCATCATGTCCAGCGCGGTGCAGGTGTGCTGGGAGAAGTTCTGCAACTACTTCGACGTCGAGGCGCGCTACGTGCCGGTCTCCGAGGAGCACCCGGTGCTCGACGGCCACGACCTCGAGAAGTACGTCGACGAGAACACGATCGGCGTCGTCGTCATCATGGGCCAGACCTACATCGGCGCGTACGAGCCCGTGCAGAAGGTCGCGGACGCGCTGGATGCCATCCAGGCCTCCACCGGGCTCGACATCCCGATCCACGTCGACGGGGCATCGGGCGCGATGATCGCGCCGTTCCTGCAGCCCGAGCTGGAGTGGGACTTCCGCGTGCCGCGTGTGCACTCGATCTCGACGTCGGCGCACAAGTACGGAGCCGTGTACCCGGGTCTCGGCTGGGTCGTCTGGCGCGACCTCGACGCGCTTCCCGACGACCTGATCTTCCGGGTGAGCTACCTGGGCGGTTCGATGCCGACCTTCGCGCTCAACTTCTCGCGCCCGGGCGCCCAGGTGCTGCTGCAGTACTACGCGTTCCTCCGCCTCGGCCACGAGGGGTTCCGCGCCATGCAGGGCGGTTCGCGCGCCGTCGCCGAGCACCTCTCGTCGAAGATCGCCGAGATGGGACCCTTCAAGCTGCGGTCGACCGGCAGCGACATCCCCGTGTTCGCGTGGGAGCTGGACTCGTCGGTGGAGCGCAACTGGAACCTTTACCACCTCAGCGACCGGCTGCGCATGCGCGGCTGGCTGGTTCCGACCTACCCGATGCCGCCGGACCTCGAAGAGATCCTCGTGCAGCGGGTCGTGGTCCGAGCGGATTTCAGCCGGGACATGGCCGACAAGCTGCTGAACGACATCGCCGCCGAGGTCGACTACCTCGAGAAGCTGGAGTCGCCGATGCCGGTCGAGGGACAGACCCCGCACTTCGCCCACTGAGCGCGGCGGCGGCGTGAGCCGGTCGAAGGGCCCCGAAGGCGGAGGTTCTTCGACCGGCTCAGCCGCCAATGCTGCGCCCGGTCTGAGGGGGCTGGTCCGGGCGGGCTGAGCGTCGGCCCGGGCGGGCTGAGCTTGTCGAAGCCGCATGTCGCCCGGCCCTTGGGCGTCGGCCCGGGCGGGCTGAGCTTGTCGAAGCCCAATGGCGCCTGGTTCTTGGGTGTCGGCCCGGGCGGGCTGAGCTTGTCGAAGCCCAATGGCGCCTGGTTCTTGGGTGTCGGCCCGGGCGGGCTGAGCTTGTCGAAGCCCAATGGCGCCCGGTCCTTGGCGTCGGCCCGGGCGGGCTGAGCTAGTCGAAGCCCAATGGCTCACAACGCGGGACGTGGTGCGGATGGGTTGCCGCAGTGCATGAGTTCGTTCTTATGTTCGAGACTATCCCTTGTGCATCCCGCTTGCGTTGCGTAGGCTTGTGGCATGGTCGAAGTCACCGTCACTCATCTGGAACCGCTCGTGGAGGCGGTGCAGAGTGTGGATGCCGGCTGGCTGTCCGCGCTCGGTGGCGGGTTTCCGTCGGCGGTGGTCGATGACGATGTGGAGGCGATGACCGACGCGGGCCTGCTCGCGGTGAATGAGGCGTTGGCGGGGGTGGCGCGTCGGGTGCAGGCGTTGCAGGCGCGCATCGCGCACGGGATCAGCAGGCGGTCGGCCCGGGAACTGGGTGTGGATGGTCTGGCCCGCAAGGCCGGGTTCCGGTCGGCGGAGAAGCTGATCGCGGCGACCACGGGCGGTCATGTCGGGGACGCGAAGAAGCTGGTCCAGGTCGGGGATGCCACCGCGGGGCGGATGACGTTCAGTGGGGAACGCGCCCCCGCGAGGCACCCGCACGTGGCCGCGGCGATCGAGGCGGGGTCGTTGAGTGTGGCGTGCGCGGGTGCGATCACGACCCTGCTGGATCGGGTGGCGTGCCGGGCCGACCGGGCCCTGCTGGCGCAGGCGGAGCAGACTCTGGTGGAGCAGGCGGCCGGGTTGTCGCTGTCCGAGTTGCAGGTGGTGTTGCGGCGGGCGGAGGCGTGGTTGGACCCGGACGGGCTGGAACCGAAGCTCGAGAATCTGCGGGATGCCCGGTTCTTGAGGATCTGGGAAGACCAGCACGGCATGATCAACCTCGACGGACGCCTGGACCCCGCGACCGGCGCCCCGATCAAAGCCGCCATCGACGCCCTGGTGACCGCGCAGATCCGCGCCATGCGCGGCCACAACCACCCCGACCACGGAGCCGGGGACGGGGCAGCGGGCGACGGTGGATGGAGCTGGAGCGACGGCGGCAAGCCCGCCACGGCTGCTGACGGCGCACCCGCGGCCGATGCGAGCAATGCCAATGCGGCTGATCCCGGTCTGCGTAATGCCGGTGCGGGCGATGCCGGCGCGAGCAATGACGGCTCGAGCGGTAGCGGCGCGAGTGGTGCAGGTGATGCGGGAACGACCGGTGCTGGTGCTGGTGCGGGTGTGGGTGGGCCGGTGGAGCGGCGCACGATCGTGCAGTTGCAGGCGGACGCGCTGTCCGCTCTCGCGAAGATCGGACTCGGCTCCGAGAACGCCCCCGCCCCGCTGGCGACCACGACCGTGGTGGTGCGGATCCCGCTGGAGGCCCTCACCACCGGGACCGGGGTGGCGACCATCGACGGCCTCACCCAACCCGTCGACGCCGGCACCGCCCGCCGCATGGCCGCGGACGCGGAGATCATCCCGATCGTCCTCGGGAGCAAAAGTGAGGTCCTCGACTACGGCCGGTCCCGCCGGTTGTTCTCCAAAGCGCAAAGGATCGCCCTGGTGGAACGTGACGGCGGATGCGCGTCCTGTGCCGCCCCACCGGGGATGTGTGAAGTCCATCACCTGACCTGGTGGTCCCGCGGTGGCAGAACCGACCTGGACGACGGGATCCTGCTGTGCACCAGCTGCCACCACACGATCCACAAACACGACTGGGACATCACCATCGATGACACCGGGGTGTGGTTCCTCCCGCCCGCTCACATCGACCCGACCCGCACACCCCGGCGCGGCGGACGACGCCGCCACGACTACCAACCCGCCGCCTGACACCCATGCGCCAGGGACGCCTGCCATGCGGGCTGAGCCTGTCGAAGCCCAACGCCCCGGGCACGCCTGCCCTTCGACAAGCGCAGGGCGCCCGATCAGGCGGGCTGAGCCTGTCGAAGCCCAACGCCCCGGCACGCCTGCCCTTCGACAAGCTCAGGGCGCCCGGCCAGGCGGGCTGAGCCTGTCGAAGCCCAACGCCCCGGCACGCCTGCCCTTCGGCAAGCTCAGGGCGCCCGGCGGGGGCTCAGGGCTCGCGGCGGCTCAGCGGCCGCGCACGAGGTCGGCGGCGACCTCGCCGATCACGATCGAGGGCGCGTTCGTGTGCCCGCGGATCACGGTCGGCATGATCGAGGCATCGGCGACGCGCAGCCCGTCGACGCCCCGGACGCGCAGTTCCGGATCGACGACGGATGCCGCATCCGCCCCCATCCGCGCCGTGCCGGCCGGGTGGTAGAGGGTGTGCGAATACTGACGCAGGGTGAGCTCGGCCCGCTCGCGGGGGGACAGCCCGTCGCTGCCGGCCGGCTGGATCCACCCGCCGGTGAGGTGCTCCCGCAGGGCCTCCGTCTGCAGGAGCCGATCGCACTCGAGCAGCCCTTCGATCATCGCGCCGGCGTCGTGACCATCGGCATCCGACAGGTAAGCGGGGTCGATCAGAGGCTTCCGGTGAGGGTCGGCGGAAGCCAGCCGGATCGTGCCGCGACTGACCGGCCGCAGCAGGATCGCCCCGACCGAGACGCCCTCGTCGGGAACCGGCACCAGTCCCTCGCCGACGTACGGGACGGGCGCGAAGATGATCTCGATGTCGGGCAGGCCGTCGGGTTCGCCGCGAGAGTCCGCGACCGAGGTGCGGATGAAGCCATACGCCTCGGCGACGTTCGAGGTCAGCATCCCACGTCGCCGGGCGAAGTAGTTCGCGAGCTCGGCGGGTCGCTCGGCGCCGTACAGCGTGCCGCCGATGGCCGCCGGGGCGAGCCCGGCGAGCAGGTGGTCCTGCAGATTCGCGCCCACCTCGGGGGAGTCGACGACGACGCCGACGCCGTGCTCCGACAGGTGCTCCGCCGGGCCGATGCCCGACAGCATCAGCAGCTGCGGGGTGTTCACCGCACCGCCGCACAGGATCACCTCGCGCTTGGCACGGGCATGCCGGGTGACGCCGTCCAGGTCGACGTAGACGCCGGTGGCGCGAGGTGCGGCATCCGGATCCGCGTTCGTGTCGAACGTCACGCGACGCACGAACGCGCCGGTCACGATGCGCAGGTTGCGCCTCTTCGCGGCCGGCTTCAGGTACGAGTCCACGGTGGATGCCCGGGCACCGCGGTGCTCCGTGACCATCGTCTGGCTGAACCCCGGACGATCGGGCAGGTTGGCCGGCACCACCGGGTGCCCGGCCTCGGCCGCCGCGCGCAGGAAGGCGGCCGTGTGCGGGCGCGGGTCGCGCTGATGCTCGACCGGCTGGACGCCGTCTGCACCCTGGGTCGGTTCGTCCGGGTCGTCCGTGCGCTCCACCCGCCGGAAGTAGGGAACAAGCTCCTCCCAGGACCACCGGGGCCCCGCGGCATCCGCCCACTCGTCGTAGTCGGCAGCGAAGCCGCGCACCCACATCATGGCGTTCAGCGACGACGACCCGCCCAGCACCTTGCCGCGCGGCCAGAACACCGTCCGGTCGTTCAGCTGCGGCTGCGGAACCGTGTCGTAGTTCCAGTCGTTCGGCCCGCGGAACAGCTTGCCGAACGCGGCCGGGATGTGGATGTTGAGGTCGGTGTCGCGTCCGCCCGCCTCGAGCAGCAGCACGGAGACCGCCGGATCCTCCGAGAGCCGGGCGGCGAGGGCGGCTCCCGCCGAACCGGCGCCCACGATGACGTAGTCGGCGGTGAGGTCGGGTGCGCTCACGACTTCATCGCCTTGGTCAGCGTGGCCACGAGCCCGGGCACACTGTGTCCGATGTGCCAGCGGGTCAGGCCCGCCGCGACCTCGGTGTTGGTGCGGGAGTCGACGAAGTACGGCGGCTTGGGCAGGATGGTGCCCTGCGCGAGGCCGCGCGGCTGGAGGAATCCGGCAGCCCCGCGCGGGAACGGCCGGAACGGTCCGCGCATCACCGAGCGCTCCACCCGGTCGACCAGCAGGGTGTTGTGCACCACGCCCAGACCCGACTGCACGTCCTCGAGCGTGGCGCCGGGGAACGCGCCCCACGACAGGATGGGCGTCGCGAACACCACCCCGGTCCACGCGTTGATCGCGATGCCGCCGTACCGGAGGTCTGCGATCGCCTTCTCGAACCCCGAGCCGAGTGCCGCCTCGGTGGCCGGATCGATGAGCACGTTCGCCCCGAGGGTGCCGGTGAGTTCGTCGTTCGCGTGCGCGACGGCGGTGTCCAAGAACTCCTGCCCGGTGCCCGAGAGCGTGACCACACCCAGGACCGGCGCGAAGTACTCGGTGGTCTCGACGGCGGTGGGGTCCTCGGTCCCGGTGATCTCCACGAGCAGCCGGGTGCCGTCGCCGAGGCGCTGGGCGTCCGGATACGCCTCTTCGGCCGCCTGCAGCTTCTCATCGGCGCGCGGGTACCAGACCGGACGCTCGGGTGCGGCCGCGTAGGCCTTGCGGAGTTCGCTCAGGAACCGGTCGCGCTGCGGCCAGTCGCGGCTCACGATGACGACCTGCCCGGCGATGCAGTTGTGCCCGCTGTTGTGCAGGCGCATCGTGACGATGTGCTGCGCCTGGAAACGCAGGTCCGCCTCCGTCCAGGCGCCCGGAACCACGATGATCGGCGCCACCCCGCCGAGTTCGGCGGTGATCGGCACGGTGAGCTTCGGGGTGCCCGCCGCCTTGCGGGTCGCGGCCTCCTCGCCGGTGCCCCACACGATCGCGTCGAACGTGACCGCGGAGCCGGTGATGTGCACGTGCCCGATCCCGGGATGCTGGGTCAGATAGGCGCCCACGTCGCCGCCGCCGCGCACGATCCGCACGAATCCGAGTTCGATGAGGGGGGCCAGCGCCCGCTCGAACACCGGGACGACGGCATCCTGCGTGGGATTGACCTTGAGGATCGACACCCGGTTGAACGCCAGCAGCTCGTAGAGCACGTCGAGGAACGGGATCGACGTGATGTTGCCGGCACCGAGCACGAGACCCACGCCGGCCTCCTCGCCCGGGGTGCGCTGGCCGAGACCGGCCTCGGCGCGCGCCTCGTCCGCGCTCACCCCGGGTTCCAGCCACAGCTCGCCGCTGAAGCCGGACAGCAGGATGCGGTCCATCCCGACCGTGGGGAACGCCTTCACCCGGGTGCGACCACCCGGGGCGACGCCCAGTCCGACCCGATCGAGGGGACTCCGCCCCTCGGCCAGGGCCGTAAGGGTGGCGATGTAGCCGTCGAGGGCGCCGAGCGCCGCGTACGGTCCCGACATCCACTCCTCGCCGCGCAGAGGATGCCCGGGCCCGAGCCCTTTCGACGCGGAGGCGGCATCCACCCATTCATCGGCGACGGTCCCGACCGCTGCGCGGACGCGATCGAGGAGCTTGGCGCGCTGGTCGACACTCAGCCGCGACCAGACGCGGGCGCCGTCGCCCAGCTCGGCGATCGCCCGGTCGAGCGGTTCACGCACCGGCGCAGCGAGCCCGGGATCGGTGGTCTTCTTGCGGGGCGACTTGGGGGCGGCCTTCGCGGGCATGCGGTCTCCTTGCGCTCGACGGTGGGCGTGTTCCAGCAAGTGTATGTCGGGCCCTCGGTCTCCGGACCGGCCGCCTCGGCCACCTCGTGCCCACCCGTCCCGCCGCGGCGACTCAGGGCGCCGCGACGAGTTCCTCGGCGGGGAGGACGCGGGCCGACGCCAACCACTCGGGCAGGGCGTGCTCCTCAGCCGGGGGAGCCCCGGCCACGAACGACGCGAGTCCGGCGACGACACCACGCGGCCAGGCATCCGTGAGGGTGCGCACCAGCTCCGGACCGCGGATGCCGGCATCCTGCAGGGCCGAAAGCTCCGCCACGCTCACGCCGACTGCCTGGGGCCCGGCCTGGTCGTTGCCGAGATCGGTGCCGTACAGCACGCGGCCGCCGGAGGCGGCGAAGCGTTCCAGGTTCGACCGGGCGACGGCGGCGGCCTCCGACCCGGCATGGATCGCCAGGGTCGACATCCACAGCATGCCGTCGGCGACGGCTGCGGCGATCGTCTCGCCGTGCAGATGCTCCGTGAACGGCACGTGCGCCAGCGCATCGACCCCGTGCCGCACCGCCTGCTGCGCCATTCCGGCACCCTCCGCGTGCGCGACGACCGGAAGCCCGCGCGTCCGGGCCGCCTCGATGATCGCCGACAGGGTGTCATCCGACAGCGTCGGAGCGCCGGCATGCAGCACGACCTTCACGAAGGACGCGCCGGCATCCGCCATCTCGTCAACGGCCGTCCGGGCACCGCCGGGTGCCCCGGGTGCGGCCGAGGACGACGCGACCTCGCGGACGACGGCATCCGGCGCCCACGCCCGGCCGACGGGGTATCCGCCCCGGGCCGTCAGAAGGGCACCCGCATACGCCACCTCGGGGATGCCGCACTCGCGCCGCGCGAGCGCATCGGGGTCGCCGCCGAGATCGAGCACGCCCGCGATGCCGTGCTCGGCGAGCTTCGCCGGGTCGAAGAGGTGCAGGTGCACGTGGTGGTCGACGAACGGGGGCAGAGCGACGCCGACCTGGCCGGTGAGCGCATGCCGGGCCGGACGGGCCCCCGGGCCGAGCCAGGCCTGCAGGGCGTCGAGGTCGCTCATGGCCGCACCGACGGGGCGGGGAGCTCGGTGCGCACCGCGAACAGCTCCGGGAAGAACGTCAGCTCGAGCGCCCGCCGCAGGAACGGGACGCCGCTCGAACCTCCGGTGCCGGGCTTGAGCCCGATGATCCGCTCCACCGTCTTGAGATGGCGGAAGCGCCACAGCTGGAAGTTGTCCTCGAGGTCGACGAGCTCCTCGCACGTCTCGTATGCCGACCAGTGGTTTGCCGTGTCGGCGTAGATCGCGGTGAACACCGGCACCAGCTCCGGAGTGAACGTCCACGCGGCCGTGACGTCGCGCTCCAGCACGGATGCCGGGATGTCGTACCCGGACCGGGCGAGCAGCCGCAGGAACTCGTCGTACAGACTCGGCGCCTCGAATGCGGCGGTCACCAGCGCGAGGCTGTCGGGTTCGGCGGCGAAGACCCGCAGCATCCCGGCATGCTTGTTGCCGAGGGTGAACTCCACGGCTCGGTACTGCGCCGACTGGAATCCGGACGCGTTGCCGAGCACGCCGCGGAACTGCGCGTACTCGGTGGGGGTGAGGGTGGCGAGCACCGACCACTGCTCGGTGAGCGTCTTCTGGATGTGCTTGACCCGCGCGATGCACTTCAGCGCCGGGGCGAGCTCGTCGGCGCGCAGGTGCGCGCACGCCGCCGACAGCTCGTGCAGCACCAGCTTCAGCCACAGCTCGGTGGTCTGGTGCTGGATGATGAACAGCAGCTCGTCGTGGTGCTCCGGAACCGACAGGGGATGCTGCGCATCCAGCAGGGTGCCGAGCTCCAGGTAGCCGCCGTATGTCATGCGGTCGGCGAGGTCGGTGATGACCGTCTGCTCGATCGTCCGGGTGTTGTCCTGCACGCCGTCGTCCACGCGCCCAGCCTACCGACGGCCGCTGTCGCGGAGGTATGAGAGAACGGCGGCGACCCGCCGGCTCGGGGTGGGCTCGTCCGACAGAGCGAGCTTGGTGAAGATCGCGTTCACGTTCTTCTCGATCGTGGACTCGGACAGATGCAGCGTCTGCGCGATCGCCGCGTTCGTCTTGCCCTCCGCCATCTCCCGCAGCACCTCGAGCTCTCGCGGGGCGAGCACCGCGAGCGGTGAGCTGGCGCCGGCGGTTCGCAGCTCGACGAGTCGCTGCACCACTCCGGCATCCACGACCGAGCGCTGGGCGGCCACTTCGCGCAGCGCCCGGAGCATGTCGTCGAGATCGCCGACACCGGACTTGAGGAGGTAGCCGAGTCCGTCCGTGCCGTTCTCGAGCAGCTGCACGGCGTAGTCGGCGTCCGAGTACTGGGACAGCACCACCACGCCGATCGCGCGATGCTCCGCGCGGATCGCGTGCGCCGCGGCGATTCCCTCGACGGTATGGGTGGGCGGCATCCGGATGTCGGTGAGCACCGCGTCGGGCAGCTGCTCGCGGACGGCGCGCAGCAGCTCTTCGGCGTTCTCGACGACCGCCACCACGTCGACCTCGCCGGAGTCCTCCAGCAGGCGCCGGGTGCCTTCGCGCACCAGGTAGCTGTCGTCCGCGATGACGACGCGAAGCCGTTCAGCCCGTTCCGGCATCCGCCGCCTCCTCGTGGAACAGACCGGGCGACGGGACCGGCAGGGTCAGCGTGACCCGGGTCCCGTGCTGCGGCGCGGAGTCGATCCGGAACCCGCCGCCGAGGGCCTCCACCCGGTCCCGCAGGCCGACTACTCCGGAGCCGACCGCCGTCGCGGCGTCGAACCCGCAGCCGGAGTCGGCCACGACGATCCGCAGCGTGCCGCCGGAGCGCGCGATGTCCACGGTCGCATCGACGGGCCCCGCGTGCTTGACGACGTTGGTCAGGCACTCCGAGATCGCGAAGTACGCCGCCCCCTCCACCTCCGCGCCGAAGCGCTCCGCGCGCACGGCGGAATCCGCGATCACGCGCGTCGGCACCGGCATGCGGGCGGCGCGCTCCTCGACGGCGACGACCAGCCCGCGGTCGGTGAGCAGCGTCGGATGGATGCCACGCACCAGTTCCTGCAGGTCCTCGAGCGCGCGGCGCGCGTCGGTGCGGGCTTCGGCGAGGGTGTCGCCGGCGAGACCCGGGTCGCGCTTGAGCTGGTTCGCCGCCAGACCGAGACGCGTCAGCAGGGCGACCAGCTCCTGCTGCACACCGTCGTGGAGATCCCGCTCGAGGCGGCGCCGCGCGGCCTCCTCGGCGCGGATGATCCGGATGCGGGATGCCTCCAGGTCATCGACCTTGACCGCGAGCTCGGCGGACAGCGCGGCGTTCGCGGTCGTCAGCGCCGCCTGCCGCGCCAGGGCTTCGAGCAGGGCGCGATCGCGCTCGCCGTATCGCCCGATCTCCCGGGGCCCGCACACGATCCGACCCAGCTCCGCCGTCTCGGTGCGCAGCGGGGCGATCAGGGACGGTTCGTCGCCGCCGCGACTGCGGCCCGCCGCGGCGGACTCTTCGGCGAGGTCCACCCGGACCCACTCGGCCCGGACGCCCTGGCGGACGGCGTCCGCGACCGCCTGGGCGATGTCCTGGGGGGTCGATCCGGCCTCGAGGCGTCGTCCGGCGTCGATCATCAGCGCCGACCCGCGCAGCCTGCGGCCGAACACCACGCGGTCGGCGAGCGCGGTCAGACGCCGCCGCCCGGATGCCGCCGCGGCGATCAGCACGACGGTGGTCGCCACCGCCACGGCGAGCGGCAGACGCTGCGCCGCCACCACGCCGGCGAGTTCGGCGAGGACCACGTAGGAGACGGCGATCACGGCCCAGAGCCCGGCGTACAGCAGGGAGCGCCGCACCACCACCCCGAGGTCGAGCAGGTCGTACCAGATCATGCCGATGAGCAGCGCCGCCGGCATCAGGAAGACGATGGGGACGTACGCGAGGATGAGCAGCCACGGCGGGATCGGCAGGCCCCACTGGCCGAGCGTCCCCATCGCCGACTCCAGGACGAGCGTGGCTCCCGCGGCGACGAGGGGCCAGAGGATCCGGCGGCGGACCGAGGCATCCGATTTCAGCCAGCGCACGAGCAGCAGCCCCGCCCCGAGGGCCAGGGCCGCCGGAGAGCACAGCCGCAGCGTCCACTCCGCGATCAGGCCCACCGCGGCCAGCGACGGCAGCGCGATCGGATTCGGCGCGCTGACCTGCGCGCTCCACACCCAGTCCTGCGACGTCAGCACGGGCGACGCGAACAGCTCACCCGCGATCGCGACGGCGACGACGCCGCCGAAGGCGCGCGCGATTCGACGGTCGAGCGGTGCACGATAGCTGCCGTCCGGGAACACCACGAGGAAACCCAGGGTCGCTGCGGCGACCGCTCCGCTCACCGTGCTGCTCGGGGTGAACATCGCATTCCAGGCGCTTGCCGCCCCGTCGCTCGACCGTGCGCAGATGGTCCACGCGACGGAGCAGATCATGGCGAGCCCCCTCGCGCCGGTGGCGCTGACCGGCCACTACGTGCTGGTGCTCGCCGCCGTGATGCTCGGGGTCGGCTTCTGGCGCGCGGGCGTCGGGCCGCGCTGGGCGGCGATCGCCATCGCGCTCTGCGGCCCGGTGGACGCGCTCGCCGGCGTCTTCGGCTCGGCCGGCGACCTCGTCGGCGGCATCCTCTCCAACGCCCTGCTCATCGGCGGGTTCGCGGCCGAGGCGTGGTTCCTGGTGCGGGAGGAGAGGGCGCGGGACACCGCGTCGGCCGTGCGGAAGGTGCCCGTCGGCTGAGCCGGGGTTCCTCGTCCGACGCCGACGTCAGATCAGGCTGAGCTCGCGCAGCTTCGACTCGACGTCGGCGTTGGACGGCTCGACGTGGTGGGAGGCGTCGGGATACACGACGACCGGGATGTTGGTGCGTCCGGAGATGTCGCGGGCGACGTCGGCGGCGGCCGGGTCGGCGACGAGGTCGACGTAGCGGTAGTCGACACCGAGCTCGTCGAGCTGCTTCTTCGTGCGGATGCAGTCGCGGCACCAGTCGGCGCCGTACATCGTGAGGGTCGTGTCCGTCATCCCTCCATTCTCCCGTATCCCGCCTGGACGGGCTCTGCGCGGCGCAGGGCACCGGCCTTCTCAGAATTCACCCATTCTGTACGGCCCCCGTGAGTTTCGCTCCCGGGTCTATGGAACCGGGGAAATCCCCGGAAAAGCGGTAGTTCGCGTGACACCATGAAACACGGAGCGTGTCCCCGGATCGGAGTTTCCATGCAGCTGTCAATCGTCGTCCCGACGTACAACGAGGCACCGAACGTGCCCGAACTCGTGCGTCGCGTCGCGCTGGCGGTGCGGGATGTCGAAGCCGAGATCGTTTTCGTGGACGACTCCAGCGATGACACCCCGCGCGTCATCGCCGAGATCGCGAAGACGGCGCCGATCCCGGTGCGCCTCATCCACCGCGAGCACGCCACCGGCGGCCTCGGCGGTGCCGTGGTGGCCGGCTTCACGGCGGCCGAATCCGACGTGTGCGTCGTGATGGACGGCGACCTGCAGCACCCGCCGGAGGACATCCCCGCGCTGCTGCACCGCTACCGCCGCGGCGACGTCGACCTCGTGGTGGCCTCCCGCTATGTCGGCGACGGCGACGCGTCGGGTCTGGCCGATCGCAGCCGCGTGCTGGTCTCGCGCGGCTCCACGATGCTGACCAAGGCGATGTTCCCGATCAAGCTCAAGGACGTCACCGACCCGATGACCGGGTTCTTCCTCGTCGACCGCCGCACGATCGACCTCGACACTCTCCGCCCGCGCGGTTTCAAGATCCTGCTCGAGATCCTGGCCCGCAAGGTGATGCGCGTGGCCGAGATGCCGTTCCGCTTCGCCGACCGGCACGCCGGCGAGTCGAAGGCGTCGTTCGCCCAGGGCCTGCACTTCCTCGCCCAGCTGACCGCGCTGCGATTCGGCAAGATGTCCGCGTTCGCGATCATCGGCGGACTCGGTGCGATCGCCAACCTCCTCATCATGTGGGGGCTCATCCACCTCGGCGTCGAGTACATCGTCGCGGCGATCGTCTCGGCCGAGATCACGATCGTGGCCAACTTCCTCCTGCAGGAGCGCTTCGTCTTCCAGGACATGCGCGGGTCGGCATCCTCCGGGGTGTGGAGCCGTTTCATGAAGGCGGGCCTGTTCAACAACCTCGAGCTCGTCGTGCGCATCCCCGTGATCGCCCTGCTCGTGAACACGTGGCACATCCAGAGCGTCATCGCGGCAGGAATCACGCTCGCCGTCGCGTTCGTGGTGCGCTTCGTCTTCAACTCGCTCGTCGTCTACCGACCCTCCGAGGCCAACAAGGTCGCGGCCGCGCCGGCGCGCGACGCCGTCGACGGTCTGGACACCCCAGCTGCCTGATCGTCGCGGAGGCGCGGGCCCGTTTCTCCCCGGTTGCGGGCCCGCGCCGCTTCACGTCGTGGCCAGTTCGAACGCCCGCCACATCGCCGCGTAGGGTCCGTCCTGCGCGAGCAGCTGCTGGTGGGTGCCGTGCTCGGCCACGCGTCCGCCGTCCAGCACCACGATGCGCGATGCCGTCATCGCGGTCTGCAGCCGGTGCGCGATGAGCACCGTGGTGCGGCCGTGCGACAACCGTCGCATGGCGTCGGTGACGCGGGCTTCGCTGGCGAGGTCGAGGTTCGAGGTCGCCTCGTCGAGCAGCAGCACGCGCGGCTGCACGAGTTCGGCGCGGGCGAGGGCGATGAGCTGACGCTGCCCGGCCGACAGGGATGCCCCGCGCTGCGCGATCCGGGTGTCGTATGCGTCGGGCAGGCTCTCGATCATGGTGTCCGCGCCGACCGCGGCCGCGGCCGCCCGGATCTCCTCGTGGCTCGCTTCGGGCCGCCCGTAGGCGATGTTGGAGGCGATCGTGCCGGGGAACAGGAACGACTCCTGCGGCACGTACCCGAGGGTGCGGCGGAACTCGCCGAGGTCGAGCCGGCGCAGGTCGATGTCGGCGGCACTGACCTCCCCGCGGTCGGGATCGTAGAACCGGGCCACCAGCTTCATCACTGTGGACTTGCCCGCGCCGGTCTCGCCGACGAGCGCGACGGTCTCGCCCGCGCGGATGTGCACGTCGACGCCTGACAGCGCCTCCGGCGGGGCCAGGCTGATCGCGGCCGTGGTGCCGCGGGCATCCCGCGGGCCGCGGATGTCGGACGAGACCGGGCCGGTCGGATATGAGAAGTGCACCGCCTCCAGGCGCATGGCGCCGCCGGCATCCGGAAGCGGCACCGGGGATTCGGCGGCGGGCGTCAGCGACTCGAGCTTCATGAGCTCGGCCACCCGGCGCACCGACACGCGCGTCTGCTGCCAGGCGTCGAACACCTGGGACAGCTGCTGGATGGGCGAGAAGAACATGTCGATGTACAGCAGGAAGGCGATCAGCGCCCCGGACGTGAGCTGGCCGTTCGCGATGAGCACCGTGCCGAGGCCCAGGACGATCGCATCGGCGACCGACGACAGGAACTGCACGAACGGGAAGTAGATCGCCACCAGCCGCTGCGCGCCGGTGCGCGATTCCAGGTAGGCCGCGCTCTGCTCGCGGAACCGGGCGATCGTGTGCGGCTCGTGGGTGAAGGCCTGCGATTCGCGGATGCCGGCCACCGACTCCTGGAACGACGAGTTGACGATCGCGATCCGCTCCCGGCTGAGGTCGTAGAGCCGGGAGGCGCGACGCCGGAACCACACGGTCGCGATCGACAGCGGGATGATGACGGTCATCACCGCCAGACCGAGCGGCGGGTCGATCACGATGAGCGCCACCCCGACCCCCACGAACGTGACGAATGCGACGAGCGCGCCCAGCAGCCCGTTCTGCAGGAGCGACTCGAACTGGTCGACGTCGGTCGTCATCCGGGTGAGGATGCGCCCCGACATCTCGCGCTCGTAGTAGTCGAGCGACAGGCGCTGCAGCTGGGCGAAGATCCGCACCCGCAGCGACAGCATGATCCGCTGCGCGGCACGGCCGGTGACCCGAGCCTCGCCCATGTCGACGAACATCCCGGCGATCGTGATCACCAGGTACAGTCCGGATGCCGCAACCAGCACGGTGGCGCTCCCGGCCACCACTCCCTGGTCGATGCCGGCCTTGACCACCGCCGGGCCGAGGAGGCCCGCGATCGCGTCGATCACCACGAAGACGAGCGCGATCAGCAGCGGCCTCCGGAACTCGCGGAGCACGCCGGGCAGCGAGAACCCCGGCTGCGGCCGCGCCTCCGTCTCGAGGTCGACCCCGGCCCGGTCCACGATCGGCGGCAGCGCCTCGACCTGGGCGAGCAGTTCCGGGGTGGGGGCGAGCATGTTGCGCATGCCGGCCCGGCCGCCGAGTCCCATCCCGAGCGACGGAGCTGATCCCGGTCGCGAAGCGAGACGAAGCGCGTCTCGTCCTGCCCCGTCGCGGCCGCGCGCTGCATCGCCCCCGTTCGCCCCGCGCCCGTTCGCGAGGGCGTCCACCTCGCCGCGCCGCTGCGCTTCGAGGCGCGTCTCGTCGTCGCCGAACAGGGCCCGGTACACGGCGCTGGAGTCGATGAGCTCGTCGTGGGTCCCCTCCGCCGCGATGCGCCCGGCGTCGAGCACCACGATGCGATCGGCGAGGCGCAGGGTGGAGTGCCGCTGCGCCACGATCAGCACCGTGCGGTCCGCGAACACGGAGCGCAGCTCGTCGTGGATGCCCTGCTCGGTGCGCGCGTCGATGGCGCTGGTCGCGTCGTCGAGCACCAGGATGCCGGGGTCGCGCAGCAGCGCCCGGGCCAGCGCGATGCGCTGCCGCTGGCCGCCGGAAAGGCTCAGCCCGCGCTCGCCGACGACCGTGTCGTAGCCGTGGGGGAGCGCCTCGATGAACGCGTGGGCGTGAGCCTGGCGCGCGGCCGTCTCGATCTGGTCGTCGGTGGCATCCGGCATCCCGTACGCGATGTTGTCACGCACGCTCTCGCTGAACAGGAACGCGTCCTCGAACGCGACTCCGACCGTGCGGCGAAGGGACGTCAGCCGGATGCCGCGCACGTCGACGCCGCCGATCGTCACTGCGCCGGCCGTCGGATCGTAGGTGCGGGTCAGCATCCGCGCCGCGGTGGACTTGCCGCTGCCGGACGCCCCGACCAGCGCGACGCGCTCGCCGGCGCGGATCGTCAGGGAGAAGTGCTTCAGGATGCCGCGACGTTCGTCGTCCTCGTCCCCGGCGTACGCGAACGACACGTCGTCGAACACGATGTCGCCCGGCCGGCCCGGGAGGTCGACCGCGTCCGGGGCATCCGCGATGGCCGGCTTCAGGTCGATGAGCTGGAAGATCCGCTCGACGCCGGCCCGCGCCTGCTGGCCGATCGTCAGGATGCCGGCGAGCATGCGCGCCGGCACCAGCAGCATCCCGAGGTACGTCGTGAACGCGAGGAACGTGCCGAGGGTGATCGCGCCGGTGAGCGTCATCCATCCGCCGATCAGGAGCACCGCGACCTGCCCGAAGACCGGCACCGCCTGCAGCAGGGGGGCGTACCGCGCCTGGATGCGCACCGTGCGCATCTGCGACCCGTACAGGTCCGAGGCGGCGTCGGTCAGGCGGCGCAGCTCGCGCTGCTCCTGCCCGAACGCCTTCACGACCCGGACGCCGGTGATGTCCTCGTCGACGATCTGGGCGAGGTCGGCCTCGCGCTGCTGGCCGTCCCAGCTGGCCGGGAACACCCGACGCCGCATCCGGATGCTGAGCACCAGAAGCGTCGGAACGATGAGCAGCGCGATGAGCGCCAGCGGCGGCGACAGCACGATCATCACCACGAGCGACAGCACGAGGGTGAGCACATTGCCGGACAGCATCGGGACGTAGCCGAGCAGCCCCTGCGCGAGGGCGGTGTCGCTGTTCGCACGCGACACCAGCTGGCCGGTCGACATCGTGTCCAGGGTGGCGGCGTCGAGGGTCTGCAGGTGGTCGTGGATGTCGACGCGCAGATCGTTCTGCACGGCCAGGCCCATCCGGCCGCCGCGGTAGCGGCGCACGTAGGAGAACCCGAATCCGGCGACGCCGAGAGCGAGGAGCAGGGTGAGCCACGGCACGAGCGTGTCGTGGCCGGCGATGATGACGTCGTCGATGATCGCGCGCGCGACGAGCGGGGTCAGGGTGGCGCAGACCGATCCGAGCACGGCCGCGCCGAGTCCGAGGAACAGGTCGCCGCGGTGGCGCATCATGTAGCCGCCGAGGCGGCGCAGCCAGCCGGATCCGGGACGACGGGCGGCATCCCCGGTCATGCCCGACCCGCCGGGGAGGGGGTGCAGGCCTCGCGGGCGGCGAGCAGGGTGTCCAGCGCCGGGCCGAGGTCGGCGAGGACCCGAACGGTGGCGTCCGGGCCGGCAGTGGCGTCGGCGATCCGCTCGACCGTGCGGCAGAGGGCGGCATCCGCATCCGCGAGCGTCGCGACGCCCTCGGCGGTCAGGGCGAGGTCGACGGCGCGCTGGTCCGATCCGTGCGCGGTGCGGGTGACCAGGCCGCGCTTGACGAGCGACTCGACGGTGGCGCTCACGGCGGGCTTGCCGAGCGCCAGGCGGCGGGCGAGGCGGGATGCCCGGGCCTCGCCGTCGCCGATGGCGGACAGCATCCGGAAGTCCGCCATGCTCAGGCGTGCCGGCAAGGTGCGCTCCATGAGGCGCGCGGTGCGTGCCATCGCCCGCACGGCACGCTGCGCCTCGGTCAGCTCCGGCGAAGATGGTTCGATCACTGAACCATTATGCGCCCGGATTCGCCCCGCGGCGCCGGAACGTGGGATCAGGCGGGGGCGGACGCGGCAGCGCACAGGCCGTCGTGCACCGACGGGTGGGCGCGTCCGGATGCCTCGACCCCCTGGAACCACTCCATGCGACGGGCGACGGTGAGCGCGCGATCGGGGAGCGCCGCGAGGTGCAGGGTGATCCCCTCCGCGGCGAGGTTGCGGTCGAGTTCGGCGAGGGCGTCGACCACCGTGATCGTCGCCGCCTCCAGTCGGTAGAGGTCGAGGACGACGGCGGTGATCGGGGGCTGAGCCGCGACCGCCTCCTGGAACACCACGCGCAGGTTCCCGTTGACGTTGGCCGTGTACAGGCCGCGGTCGATGTGGATCGCCAGGGCGTCCCCGCGTCGCTTGCCGACCCGCACGCGCGGCTTGTTGAGTTCCGCCAGCACGAGCACGAGGGTGATGAGCACGCCGATCGTCACCGCCGGCAGCAGGCCGAGGGTGATGCCGACCAGCGCGGTGGTCAGCGCCACCCAGAAGTCGATGGGACTGATGCGCGCCAGCCGGAAGAGGTCGCCGAGCTTGATCAGCCCGACCACCGCCACGAAGACGAGGGAGGCCAGCGTCGCCTGCGGCAGCAGCGACAGCACCGGGCCGAGGAACAGCGCGATGAGCACCGCGAGCACGACCGTGACCAGCTGCGCGAGCTGCGACCTCGCCCCGGCGCCCTTGTTGACGGCGCTCTGCGAGAACCCGCCCGCGACCGGCAGCACGGTGAAGAGCGACCCGAGGATGTTCGCCGCCGACAGGGCGAGCAGCTCCCGGTTGCTGTCGATGGCGGGGTCGTTCTGCTCGCGGATGCCGCGCGCCACCGCAACCGACTCGAGGAACGCCATCAGGGCGATCGCCAGCGCGCCGCCGAGCAACGGCGCGAACTCGACCAGCTTCGGAAGGGTGATGCCGGGAAGTCCCTCCTTGACCGGGGCGATCAGTTCGACGCCGGCATCGGTCATCCCGGTGAAGGCGGCCAGCAGGATGCCGCCCGCGACCACCAGCAGCGGGCCCGGCAGCCGCGGCACGAAGCGCTTGAACAGGAACAGGGCCGCGATCGACCCGGCCGACAGCAGCACGGTCGGCACGTTGACCTCGCCGAGCGTGGTCGCGAGCGTCGCGAGCGCGCGCAGGAACCCCTTGCCGGCGAGGTCGGCGCTGACGCCCAGCAGCTTCGGCAGCTGGCCGATCGCGACCGTCGCCCCGACGCCGATCTGCACGCCGATGATCGTCGGCTGGCTGATGTTCTCGACGATGCCGCCGAGCCGCAGCAGGCGCAGGATCAGCAGGATGACCCCGACCACGAAGGTCAGGGTGACCAGCGACCCGAGTGCGTTCGACGATCCGGCGGCGACCCCGGCCGAGACGAGGGTGGTGGCCGTCAGCGTGGCGATCGTCGAGGTCGTGGACGTCGACATCGCCCGCGAGCCGCCGAGCATCGCGTACACGAACATCGGCACCATGCACGTGTAGAGACCAACCTGCACGGGCATGTTCGCGATGGTCGCGTACGCCATCGCCTGCGGCACCACCACGGCCCCGGCGGAGAGTCCGGCGAGGATGTCGCGCCACAGCCAGCCGCGGCGGTATCCCTGCAGGGTCGGCGCCAGCCAGCCGGGCCGTGCGCGCTGCTCGGCGACGGTCACGAGGCGAACACCGTGGCCCAGTCGTCGCGCACGCTGACGACGGTGTAGCCGTGGTCGGCTGCGGCATCCAGCGCCTGCTCGACGCCCTTGTCGTACGGGGCGTCGCCGCGGGCGTCGTCGTCGTGGTGCACGAGCAGAGCGAGGCCGGGCCGGGCGCCGCGGGCGGCGTAGTCGAGCATCGCGATGTCGCCGTTGGAGTTGCCGGCGGCGAAGATCGGCCGCCTCCCGATCCGCGTCCAGATGCGCACCGGCTTCTCCGGGCCGTCGTCGAAGAACGACAGCGCGTCGGTGTAGTGCACCGTGGCCGAGTCCTCGTCGTACGAGAGTCCGAAAGCCGATCCGACGACGCGCTCCGGCGGGATGCCGTAGTTGCCCTCGGTCATCGGGCGCATGAAGTCCCGCTCGCCGCCCGAGATGATGTAGCACGTGAACCCGTGCGCCTCGAGGTGCCGGAGCAGCTCCACCATGGGCTGGTAGACGGTCTGGGCGTACGGCACGCCCCGCACGGGGTGGAGGGCGGTCGCGAAGAACTCGGCGACGGAGGCCGCGTACTCGTCGACGCTCACGTCGACGACCTGTCCGACGAGTGCGCCGATCAGGGTCTTCAGGTCGCCGTCGTCGCCCTGGTAGTGCTTGTCGACGGCGTCCGCGATCCACCCCAGATCGCCGGATGCCACGGCCTTGTACGGCTGCCGGGCCGCCAGGGCCGGGTCGTCCCGCACGGCCCGCTGCCAGCCCTGCACGATGTAGTGCAGCTGGGTGGGCATGGGCTTCTCGCTCCACAGCGTGCCGTCGTTGTCGAACACGGCCACGCGCTCGGCGACCGGGACGGCATCCGGACCCGTGGTGACCGCGGCGAGGAACTCCTCGATCGCCCGTCGGGCCGCGCCGTCACGCCACGAGGGCAGCCCGGTCACGCGAACTCCTTCGCCGGGTTCTTCACCTTGACCACCATCTCGGGGGCCTTCGTCACGATCAGCCAGACCGGGATGATGATGACGCACAGCACGGTGAGCAGGTTGACGTCGCCGGTGAGCGCCACCGCGACGAAGATCGCCAGCCAGCCGTCGCGTCCGACGACCAGCATCACGCCCATGAGGCTCGACGCGACGGCGAGGGCCACCGGCATCCCGGGGATGAGCGACGCGGCCAGCAGTCCCAGCGCCGCCCCGATGAACACCGCCGGGAAGATGCGTCCGCCGCGGAAACCGGCGCTGGCGGCGACGAGGAGGGCCAGGATCTTGATGCCCGCGAACGACGCCAGCTGGGTGATCGAGTAGTCCGAGGGATGCTGCAGCAGCTCGATGGTCTGGTCGGCGCCCTTGAACAGCGTGATCGGACCGCCGAGCATGCCCAGGACACCGAGGATGGCGCCGCCGAGCAGGGTGAACAGGAACGGGTTGCGCAGGCTGTGGAAGACACGGTGCACGAAGGGGAACACCCAGGCCATCGCGATCGCGATGACGGCGGCCGCGGCGGCGACGACGAAACCGGTCAGCAGCCAGATCGGCTGGAACGGGCCGGTGTCGGCCATCTTGAAGGCGAGGATGTTCCCGCCCAGCATCAGCATCGTGATCGATCCGGCGGCGGCCGCGACCAGCGGGAAGAACAGCTTGTCCCACAGCGACCCCGGCAGGTTCGTCCCGGCGACGACCCCGGTGAACAGCAGGGCGGCGGCGACGGGTGTGCCGAAGAGGGCGCCGAGCGTTCCGGACAGGGCGAGCAGTGCCAGCAGCGGGGCGGGCATCCTCGTCGTCAGGCGGGAGATGAGGGCGATCGCCAGGGCCGCGTTGATCGCGATGATCGGGTTCTCCGGACCGAGGCTCACCCCGCCGGCGAGCGAGAGCACCAGCACGAGGGCGAGAGAGGGGAGCGCCGTCAGCTTCGGGAACGGACCGTCGAGTTCGGTGACGGCCGAGTCGAAGCCGCCGTGGCCCGGAACCAGCCACACCACCAGGCCGATCAGCGCACCGGTGATCGTCAGGACGGTGAAGATCCACCACGGCGTCGTGTTCGTCGCACCGAACAGGTGCGGGAGCGTCGTCCACCACAGGGCGTTGACCTGGTCGGAGAGCAGGTCGATGATGCGCAGCGTCACCGCGCTGCCGATGCCGATGAGCAGCGCCGGGACGGCTCCGGCGACCAGCGTGCGGACGCTGGCGCGTGCAGGTTTGACGTCGCTCATGGCGATCCTTTCGGCCGGCCGGGAGGGTTCCTACGGGATTCCTGTCCTGAGGCTATCGTGAGCCGGCGTCGGGGTCGTCGCCGCGATCGGCGGCGTCGCGGGGCCGGTTGCGCTCCGCGACCCACGACGACAGGCTCGCGGTCAGGATACCGATGAGCGTCAGACCGCCGAACATCAGGCCGACGCCGATCGTGCGGCCGGGGATGGTCACCGGCGTGTAGTCGCCGTATCCCGTCGTGGTCGCGGTCGTGCACGCCCACCAGATCGCGTCGCCGAAGCTGACGATGGTCGCGCCGGGTGCGTTGCGCTCGACGTCGAGCACGAACAGGGCGCCGAGGTAGATCAGGATGATGACCGATCCGACGCCGTAGACCGCCAACCGGTTGCGACGCATGCTCGAGCGGGAGTGCGAGACGCCGGGCAGATCCGTGAAGACCCGCAGGACCAGCACGATCCGCAGCACCGGCATGAGGGCGAAGGCGAGCTCCGCGGGATGCGTGCGGAACCACAGCCACTTGTGCGGGGACAGGGACAGCCGCACCAGGTAGTTGACGATGAACATCGCCCACGAGACGAGGATGATGGCGATCAGCACCTCGGCCGAGCTTCCGTGGAGGTCGGCGATGACCTTCCATGAGTAAGCGACGAGGTATGTGACGGATGCCACCGGGAGCGGGATGCGGGTGAACCGCCGCCAGGCGCGTTCGGCATCCGACTCGATCTCCCCGTGGAAACGTGGCTGGTCCATGCCGCCATCATCCCAGCCGGGTGGTCTCGTGCAGGGATGCGGCCCATAGAGTAATCGTGTGAGTGAGCCGCAGCCGGGTGCGCCGGACCGACAGCCGACGAACCCGCAACTGGTGCCGCCCGGGTACGTCCCGCCCGGCTACCCCCAGCCGGTGTACGGACCACCCGGGTCCGTGCCGCCGCAGCCGGCGCCGTGGAGCGCGCTGGCGATCGCCGGGTTCATCGTGGCGTTCTTCTTCAGCCTCGTCGGGCTCGTGCTCTCGATCTTCGGCCTGCACGACGCGAACCGCACCGGCAAGCGCGGCCGTGGCCTCGCGATCGCCGGCATCGTCGTCGGCGCGGTGCGCTTCGCGATCGACGTGGTCCTCGCCATCGCCCTGGTGCTGACACTCCCCGCCGTCATCTCCCACACGTCCGTCACCACCGGATCGGCTCCGCAGGCGCCATCCTTCGGGACGGACGACGACCTCCCGCTGGGCGGAGAGCCGGTCGGGATGCATCAGGGGCTCAGCAAAGCCGGGTGGTCGTCCTCGGACAAGACGCCGTGGACCGACGCCTTCGTGCCCCTCGGTCACTTCACCGGGCTGCAGGACGGGCAGTTCGCCCCGACCTACGACGATTCCGCCGACACCTGCACCGCCTTCATCGACATGTACGCGCAGGATCCCACCGCCGGGCCGCTGTACGACCTCTCGGTCGACCTGCTGAACAGCTGGGTCGAAAGCGACGGCTCGAGCAAGCTCACCGGTCCGGTCACGACCGGTTCGGCGCCCGCCTTCACGCAGGAGGGCGGGGCATCCCAGCAGCCGGCCGGGTCGTACGACGTCGTGCAGTCGGCGTTCGAGGACTCGCAGGGCGGAAGCGGCGTGGCGTGGGTGCGGGTGTTCCGCACCACCGAAGAGGAACTCGCCGTGGTCACCGCGGTCGAGTGCGACGACCATGGTGCCCTGGAGAAGACCGGGATGCCGGCGCTCGAACGCGAGATCGGGGCGGCCTGGTGAGCACTCACGTGGATGCCCGGACCGACGACGGGCGCGAGACGGTCCTCATCCCGGCGGGGAGCTTCCGCATGGGATCGACCGAGTTCTACCCGGACGAGCAGCCGGTGAACGAACGGGAGGTGGCATCCTTCCGCATCGACCGGTACCAGGTGACGAACGCGGACTTCGCGCGCTTCGTCGACGAGACCGGGTACGTCACCGTCGCCGAGCGCCCGCTGGACCCCGCGCTGTATCCGGGCGTGGCGACCGCGGACCTGGTGCCGGGGTCGATGGTGTTCACCCCCACGCCGGGTCCCGTCGACCTGCGCGACTGGCGCAACTGGTGGCGCTGGGAGCCGGGCGCGCACTGGCGGGCGCCGTTCGGCCCCGGCTCCGGGATCGAGGACCGGATGCGGCATCCGGTCGTGCATGTGGCGTTCGAGGATGCCTCCGCCTACGCGGCGTGGGCCGGCAAGCGCCTGCCCACCGAGACCGAGCACGAGTACGCCGCCCGCGGCGGCGTCGACGGCGCCCGGTTCGCGTGGGGCGACGAGCCGTACCCGGACGGTGTCCCGCAGGCGAACTCGTGGCTCGGCCGCTTCCCCTACGACAACCGGGGCGTCGGCGGCACGGCACCCGTCGGCTCCTACCCGGCGAACGGGTACGGGCTGTTCGACATGATCGGCAACGTGTGGGAGTGGACCACCGACTTCTACACGCCGCGCCACCTGCGCCTGAGCGACAAGCCCGTGGATGCCGGCAAGCGGCAGAACCTCCTCGCCACCGCGAGCGCCCGCGAGGGGGAGTCGATCCCGCGCCGGGTGCTCAAGGGCGGGTCGTTCCTGTGCGCGCCGGAGTACTGCCTGCGCTTCCGGCCCGCGGCGCGCTCACCGCAGGCGGAGGACACCGGCATGTCGCACATCGGATTCCGCTGCGCGACGGATGCCTGAGCCGGACGCCGCTCAGAAGCGGCCCTAGGCTGGGCGTCATGGAACGCCTCACGCCGCAGCGCATCATCCGGGCGAGCTTCGCGACCGAGGAATCCGTCTACGGCGTCATCCTCGTGGCGGGTCTCATCGTGGTGTCCGGCTCGCACGGTGCGACCGCGATCTCGGTGTTCTGGACGGTGCTCATCACCGTCGTCGTGTTCTGGCTCGCCCACCTCTACGCGGGCACGGTCGCCGGGCACGGCATCGCCGAGGGCGAAGTCGTGGGGCTCGGCGACGCGTTCTTCGCCGCGTTCCGTCACTCGCTCGGGCTGCTGTTCTCGGCGGCGATCCCGTGCCTCATCCTGCTCTTCGGCGCCACGGACGTGATCAACGACACGGTGACGATCTGGCTGGCGCTGTGGACCTGCGTGGCGGTTCTCGCCGTGCTCGGGTTCATCGCGTTCACCCGCCGCCACGCCCCCTGGTACATGCGCATCATCGGCGCGATCACCACGGCCGGCTTCGGCCTCGTGATGATCGTCGCGAAAGCCTTCGTGCACTGACCCCCGAGGCAGTCGCGCTCAGCGCCGCCAGTCGGATGCCGCGAACGCGGCCTGCAGGTCGCCGTATGCCCGCTCCTGCTCGCGGCCGGCGGTGCGCCCGCGGTCCTGCAGCCCGCGCGGTGACCAGTGCCACAGCGTGATCCTGCGCTCGGCGGGAGTGTCCTCGCGCCCGGCCTTGGCGCTCCGGGGCTCGGTGAAGCGGCCGAACCATCCGCGGTACTCGATCTCCTGAACAGTCATATTCCATAGAACCGCAGGATTGGACTCTTCCATCGAGGCCAATTCGAGTTCGGTGGACTGGACGGCGCACGTCCGTGCAGGGTCTTCCGGCACGTCACAGGGACTCGATAGGGTGCAGGGGGAGACACCCTTCCAGGCGATTGAAGGAGCACCATGCCACGCGAATTCCAGGGGAAGATCGAGCTCGACGTCCGCGACTCCGTCGGCGACTGGGAGGCCTTCCTTCCCAGCAAGGCGCCCGCGGGCGCCCCGAACGTGCTGGTCGTGCTGTACGACGATACCGGGATGGCGGCCTGGTCGCCCTACGGCGGACGCATCAACATGCCCACCATGGACAAGCTCGCGCAGAACGGCCTGACCTACACGCAGTGGCACACCACGGCGCTGTGCTCGCCGACGCGCTCGACGTTCCTCACCGGCCGCAACCACCACCTGAACGGCTTCGCGACGATCTCCGAGTCGTCGACCGGCTTCCCCGGCTACAACTCGCACATCCCGGAGTCCAACGCGACGATGGCGAACGTGCTGCGGGATGCCGGCTGGTCGACGTTCTGGGTGGGCAAGAACCACAACGTGCCGATCGACGAGTGGACCGCCGGCGCCTCGAAGAAGCACTGGCCGCTCGCGCAGGGCTACGACCGCTTCTACGGCTTCATCGGCGGCGAGACGAACAACTGGTACCCGTCGCTGGCCGAGGACAACCACTACATCGACCAGCCGTACCTGCCCGAGGACGGCTACCACCTGTCCAAGGACCTCGCCGACCAGGCGCTGAAGATGATCCGCGACGTCAAGCAGACCGAGCCCGACAAGCCCTGGTACCTGTGGTTCTGCCCCGGGGCCAACCACGCACCCCACCACGCGCCGCAGGAGTACATCGACAAGTACAAGGGCGTCTTCGACGACGGCTACGAGGCGTACCGCGACTGGGTCGTGGAGCGCATGAAGGAGAAGGGCATCCTCCCGGAGGACACCGCCAACACGCCCTTCAACCCGATGCCGGACGGCACCTTCTCGCAGTCCGACGAGGTTCTGCCGTGGGACTCGCTGTCCGACGAGCAGAAGAACATGTTCACGCGCATGGCCGAGGTCTACGCCGGCTTCAGCGAGTACACCGACGCCCAGGTCGGACGCATCGTCGACTACCTGGAGGAGTCCGGCCAGCTCGAGAACACCCTCATCATCTACTGCGCCGACAACGGGGCCTCCGGCGAGGGGTCGCCCAACGGGTCGGTCAACGAGGGCAAGATCTTCGGCGGCTACCCGGACAGCCTCGAAGACAACCTGCGCCTGGTCGACAAGCTCGGCTCGCCCGACACGTACAACCACTACCCGACCGGGTGGGCGGCCGCGTTCTCGTCGCCGTACAAGATGTTCAAGCGGTACACGTACCAGGGCGGCGTGTGCGACCCGCTGGTGATCAGCTGGCCCGCCGGCATCAAGGCCAAGGGCGAGATCCGTCACCAGTACCACCACTCGACCGACATCGTGCCCACGATCCTCGAGGCGTGCGGGGTCGAGTTCCCCGACACGTACTCGGGCGTCGCCCAGACCCCGCTGTCGGGCGTCTCGATGGCGTACTCGTTCGACGCGGCGCCGGATGCCCCGACGCAGAAGCAGACGCAGTACTACGAGATGTTCGGGCAGCGCGGCATCTGGCATGAGGGCTGGAAGGCCGTCACCGTGCACGGGCCGGTCAGCGGCAAGGGCGACTTCCCGGACGACGTGTGGGAGCTGTACCACACCGACGTCGACCGCTCCGAGGCGCACGATCTCGCCGCCGAGCACCCGGACAAGCTCGAGGAGCTCAAGGAGATCTGGATGCAGGAGGCGAAGACCAACCTCGTGCTCCCGCTGAACGACCTGCAGATCATCGGCAACCCGAAGGACTTCGAGACCTTCATCAAGATGGAGTTCCACCAGCCGGCTCCGCCGTCCGGGCAGTTCGTCTACTATCCGGGCACCAGCGAGGTGCCCGAGCGGTCCGCCGCGAACGTGCACGGCGGCTCCTACAAGATCGCCGCCGAGGTGGAGTTCACCGCCGACACGGAAGGTGTCATCTTCGCCCACGGATCACGGTTCGGCGGGCACGCGCTGGTGGTCAAGGACGGCCAGGTGCACTACGTGTACAACTTCCTCGGCATCCCGCCCGAAGACCGCGTCTCGGCCCCGGTGCCGGTGTCGGGCAAGCACATCATCGGCGTCGAGTTCGTCAAGGAGGGCACCGGCGACTACCGCGAGCCGAAGGGCCCGGTGCGGCTGTACATCGACGACCAGCAGGTCGGCGAGAAGCAGATCCGCACCGTGCTCGGCCACTTCTCGCTGTGCGGCGAGGGCCTCACCATCGGCCGCGACAGCGCCGACCCGGTGTCGTCGCTGTACGGCCACGGGTTCGACTTCACGGGCGGCGAGATCGCGAAGGTCGTCTTCGACATCGCCGACGACACGTACGTCGACCTGGAGTCGCACCTCGCCGCGGCCATGGCGCGCGACTGACGACACGCGAGGCGGGCCCGTGACGACCCCGAAGCGACGATTCGCGAAGCCGACCGGCCGCGACGTCGTCTCGGGGTTCGTCACGGGCCTGTTCTCCATCCCGGAAGGGATGGCGTACGCGTCCATCGGCGGGTTCGCCGCCCCGCTCGGCCTCTGGTCGGGCATCGTCCCGACGATCGTCGGGTCGATCTTCGCCCGCACCGTGCTGATGGTGACGACGCTGACCAGCGCCATCGCCCTGACCTCGCACAGCGTGCTCACCGCGGCAGGGCTCAAGACGAGCGACGTCGGGGCGATCGCGACGCTCACGGTGCTCTCCGGCATCGTGATGCTGATCCTGGGTCTGCTGAAACTCGGCTCGGTGATGGCGTTCGTCTCGACCGCGGTGATGACCGGCTTCACCGCGGGCATCGCGCTGCAGATCATGGCCGGGGTCATCAAGGATGCCACCGGCTACTCGTCGCAGCTTTCGAACACGATCGGCAAGATCGTCGACGCGCTCCTCCACGTCGGCCAGTGGGATCCCTGGACGGTGGCGGTCGCTGCGGCATCCATCGTGATCTGGTTCGCGGTGCGGCTGATCAAGCCGCTCAAGAGCCTCGCGACGATCATCTCGCTCGTGGTGACCACGGCGATCGTCGCCCTGGCGCACATCCACGTGGAGCTCGTGTCGGACATCGCGGCCGTGCCGCGCTCGCTGCCCCCGTTCACGCTTCCGCAGGTGTCGGCGATCCCGGAGCTTGCGGCCGGGGCCGTCGCGATCGCCCTCGTCGCCCTCGCGCAGGCCGCCGGCATCGGGTCGGCGGTGCCGAACCCCGACGGCACCCAGCCGAACATGTCCAAGGACTTCACCGCGCAGGGCCTCGCGAACATCGCCGGCGGGTTCTTCTCGGCTCTGCCCACCGGCGGCTCGATGTCGCGCACCGGGGTCGCCACCAGTGCCGGTGCGCAGACCCGGTGGACCGGCATCTTCGCCGGTGCGTGGCTCGCGGTCATCGTGCTCGTCGTCGGGCCGCTGGCCGGCCTCATCCCGATGGCGGTCATCGGCGGACTCATGCTCGTCATCGGCGGGGAGCTGCTCGCCGAGCGCCGCCGGGACATCGTGCTGGTCACGCGCACCTCGATGCTGTCGCTGGTAGCGATGATCGCCACGTTCCTGGCGACCACGCAGCTGCCCCTGCAGCAGGCGATCTTCCTCGGCGCGGGCCTTTCCATCCTGCTGACCGCTGTCGAGGTGACGCGGGTGGGGCGGCTGCTCGAACTCGTCCACGACGACGAGCGTGGCTGGCACCTGGACAAGGTGGCGCCGACCCTCGCCTCCGGCCGCACCACGGTCCTGCACTACTCGGGGGCCGGTTTCTTCTCGGAGGTGCCCGCGTTCCGGCAGGAGTGGCCCGACATGAGCGACACCGCCGACGCCGCCGTCGTGCTGTCGCTGCGCGGCTCGATGGAGGTGCCGTCGGCGACGTTCCTGAAGATGTTCGGGGGCGTCATCGACCAGCTGCACGGCCGCGGCATCCCCTTCTACGTCTGCGGGGTCACGAAAGAAGGACGCGCCCTGCTCGAGCACACGAAGCTGCTCGACAAGCTCGGCGAGGACCACGTCGTCGTCTCGACCGCGACGATCTTCCAGGCCATCGTGACCGCCTACGCGCGTGCGGAGGCCGAGCGGACCGCGGCGAAGGCCGACTGACTCACACCCCGCCGGGCGCCTGCATCGTCGAGGGGGCGGTCGCGCTCGCGATCGAGGCGGGGTGGCCGGCATCCTCGAGGGATGCCGCGACCGCGCCGATCACGGCGGCCGTCGTCGCGACGCCCGCCGACGGGGCATGCCAGAACTGCACGACCGTGGTGACGCGCTCGGGCGACACGGCCTCGAGCACGGTGGCGACCGCGGGGTCGCCGTGCACGCCGGGGGCGGAGGCCGCGGCATCCCGCGCGAGGGCGAGCAGGGTCGCGACCGGGGCGTCCCCACGCTCGATCCCCACCCGGACGGCGCTCCGCCGCGCTCCGAACGTCGTGTCGTTGACGATCACGTCGCTGAGGAACTTGCTGTTGGGCACGTGGACCGTCAGGCCGTCGTACGTGCGGATGATGACCGCGCGCGACTCCGTCTCGAGCACGGTGCCGACGAGCACCTTGCCGTCGACGCCCTCGATCTGCACCTCGTCGCCGAGCGACACCGGATGCCGCGACTGGATGATCACCCCGGCGGCGAAATTGTCGGCGACGCCGCGCAGCACCAGCACGACCACCACGCCCACCACCACGACGAACGCGAGCAGGGGCTGCACGTTCGCGCCCATGACCGCCAGCGCGACCCCGATGCCGAGCAGGAGGATCGTGAGTCCCGTCACCCGGGCAGCGGTGTCGCCGAGCGTCTTCGAGATGCCCGGCGTCCGCGCGGCCAGGGCGAGCACGCCGCGCCGTGCGTAGTGCGAGATCACCCAGGCCACCACGATCGCGATGACGGCGGCGAGCAGCTGCAGCCACGACGTGCCCTGCGGCAGGATCTTGCTGAGGTCCATCACCCCACGGTAGTGGCGGCGGCCGGTGCGCCGGGGGAGCGCAGCAGGGGCGCCGCGAAGAACGCGAGCTCGTGCTCCGCCGACACCCGGAACGCGCGCCGCATCCGCTCCCGCACGTCGGCGGTCGCGCTCGCCGCGATCCGGGTGACCAGGTCGATCGCGTCCCGGTTCGCGGCCGCGAACCCCGGATCGCCGTAGGTCGCCAGCCACGTCGCGTACGGGTGCCCGGGGATGCCGGTCACCTCGCCGAACGCGCCCGCCGCGATCCGCTCGCCGAGGTCCGCGTAGAGCCAGAAGCAGGGCAGCAGCGCGGCGGCGAGCACGGCGTGGTCGCCACGGGCCGCGGTTGCGAGGAGGTGGTCGAGGTACGCGACGGTTGTCGGCCACCGCTCGATGGCGTCGGCGTCGTCGCGCCCGAGCGGCGCGAGCCAGGACCGGTGCAGGTCGAGCTCGACCGCGATCGCCCCGTGCGCGGACTGCGCCCAGAACGCCTGCCCCGCGGCATCCGGAGCGAGGGATGCCGCCACGGCGAGCGCCCGCGCGTACTCGCCGAGGTAGGCGGCATCCTGCTCGAGGTACCCGAGGAACGCGGCCTCGTGCAGGGTGCCGTCGACGAGCCCGCGGATGAAGGGCAGGTCGTCGATGCCGGTGCGGACGTCGGCGATGTCGTCCCACCACTGCGCCTCGACCTCCGCGGGCGTCGGCCGGGTGTCGAGGCCGCCGCGCGACCACAGCCCGGCGAAGTGGTGCACGGGCCCGTGGCCGCCGCCGACGGCGAGGTCGTCGCCGTGCCGCAGCGATTCGCGCAGCCAGCGGCGGGCATCCGCGACGGCCGTCTCCCAGTCGTCGGCGTGCGCACGGCGCGTCGCGATCGCCGACGACAGGGAGCAGCCGGTCCCGTGCGTCGCGGTCGTGGGGATGCGGTCGCCGCCGAACCCGACGACGCGGGCGGACGCGGCATCCACCAGGGCGTCCGGGGCGTCCGGTCCGGTGAGATGACCGCCCTTGGCGAGCACGCGCACGCCGAAGAAGGCCGACACGGTCTCGGCCTGCGCGATCGCCTCCGCCCAGTCGGCGGCCGGAGTCCCGGTGCCGCCGGCCAGCCGGTCGAGGATCGCGAGCTCGGGGAGATTCGGCGTCACGAGATCGGCGAGTCGCAGCAGGTCGCCGAGGGCCTCGACGGCCACGGCATCCAGCAGCCGGTCGCCGCTCGTGGCGACCATCACCGGGTCGAGCACGACCACCGGCGCGCCCAGACGCGGCAGCGCCTCGGTGACGACGCGCACGACCTCGGCGTTCGCCAGCATCCCGATCTTCACCGCGTCCACCCGGATGTCCGAGGCCACGGCATCCAGCTGCTCGCCGACGAACGCGGCGGGCGGCACGTGCACCGCCCGCACGCCGCGGGTGTTCTGGGCGGTCAGCGCCGTGACCACCGCCATCCCGTAGCCGCCGTTCGCGGCGATCGACTTGAGGTCGGCCTGGATGCCGGCCCCGCCGGACGGATCGCTGCCGGCGATGCTCAGCACGTTCGGGATCATCGCCGCACCGCCTCGGCACCCGACCACGCGCGGACGAACCCCGCCGCGGCTGTGCGCGGGTCGGAGGCCGCGCAGATCGCCGAGACCACCGCGATCCCGGCGGCTCCGGCATCCCGCAGCGCGCGGGCGTCCGACGCGGTGATCCCGCCGATCGCGACGCACGGCAGCGGCGACGCGCCGGCCAGCGCGGCGAATCCGGCGATGCCGAGCGGTTCGGGATGGTCGGGCTTCGTCGCGGTGGGACGGATCACTCCGACGCCGAAGTAGTCGACGGTCCCGGGCGGCAGCGCGGAGACCGCGGCGAAGTGCTCGGGACGATTCGCGGTGAGGCCCACGACCGCGTCGGGCCCGAGCTCGGTCCGGGCACGGGTGGCGGACGGGTCGTTCTGTCCGAGGTGCACGCCGTCGATGCGGATGCCGCGCTCGCGCGCCTTCACGGCGACGTCGAGCCGGTCGTTCACCGTCAGCAGCGCGCGGCCGTCGATCGCCTCCGCGACCTGTTCGACGAGTGCGAGGACGGCCCGGTCGTCCGCGTGCTTCTCGCGCACCTGGACCGCGGTCACGCCGCCCGCGACGGCCTCGGCGACCACGGCAGCCACCCCGCGCTCGCCGCAGAGCCGGGCGTCGGTGACGAGCAAGAGGGACAGGTCGAGGGCGGTCACCGGACGGCCTCCGCGAGCCGCGGGTCGTGGGTGCCGCCGAGCCGTACCCGGTCGCGGCCTGCGAGGTCGGCGGGGGCGACGGCGTGCAGCGCGTCGAGCAGACGCACCGCGAACGTGCCGGGGCCGGGGGATCCGGATGCCGCGACCTCGGCTGCGGCGCTGTAGACGTCGTGGGCGGCGACGACGGCGGCGAAGGCGTCGTGCTCCGACCCGCGGGCCGCTCCCAGGAATGCGGCGGTGAGCGCGCCGAGCGCGCAGCCGCCGCCGGTGACCCGCGTGAGCAGGGCGCTCCCGCCCGCGACCCGGGCGACGCGGTCGCCGTCGGTGATGAGGTCCACGGCGCCCGAGACGGCGACCACCGATCCGAGGCGGCGGGCGAGGTCGACCGCGGCCGGCTCCGCGGCGTCGGTGGTGTCGGCGGCATCCACCCCGCGTCCGCCGGAACCCGTTCCGGCGAGGGCGAGGACCTCCGACGCGTTGCCGCGGATCGCCGTCGGGCGGAGCTCGGCCAGGTCGTGAGCGAGGGAGGTGCGGACCGGGAGCACCCCGATCGCGACCGGGTCGAGCACCCACGGCGTGCCCGCCTCGGATGCCGCCCGGGCCGCCTCGAGGGCGGCATCCCGCTGCTCCCGGTGGGGCGTGCCGAGGTTCACGAGCAGGCCGCCGGCGATGCCCGCGAACAGGCCGGCCTCGCCCGGGAGGTCGACCATGGCGGGCGCGGCGCCGATCGCGAGCAGCGCGTTGGCGGTGAAGTTCGTGACGACCGCATTGGTGATGCAGTGCGTCAGCGGGGTCGTGTCGCGGAGCCGCTGCAGCAGCTCCGGCGTGCGGGCAGGGTCGATGGAAAGACGATCGCGCATTGCGACATCCCTTCGCTAGTTCTAACTAGATCAGGTTCGACGGGTCTGTTCTCAGCCGTGCGGCACCCCGTGTCACTGCCGCCGAGCCTAGCGGACCCTCCCCGACGTGCGCGGCCGGCGTCGTCGCAAGAGGCGCGGTCCCCGCGTTCGCCGAGCGCCCCGCATCCCCACGGGCGCTCAGCAACCGCGCAGCCAGTCGAAACGTTGTATCCCACCCCCGGTCGTTGAGCGAGCGCAGCGAGACGAAACGCTCGCCCGGGTTTGGGCAGGCCCACACACCTCCGGTCGTTGAGTGAGCGTAGCGAGACGAAACGCTCGCCCCGGGCTGAGCAACCAAGACGCATTGCAATCCACTTGCATTATGGATGCGTGTTCGATAGTGTGGAGGTATCAGTTCGAACATTGCAACGAAGCCAGGGGGGATGCCATGGCCGACACGTCGCACGGTGGGCTCTCTCCGGTGCTGTCCGACCTGGACGTGCTGGTCGATGGTCTCGGTGGTGCGCGGGCGCGGGTGGCGGTCGCGTTCGGTGCGGAGA
>NZ_JTDK01000012.1 GCF_000802305.1 Microbacterium mangrovi
CAGCGCCCTGAGCCTGTCGAAGGGCACACACCCCCCGACGACGATCAGACGCGCGTCAACGGGCAATCCAGCTCAACGCCCTGAGCCTGTCGAAGGGCACACCCCCGAGCGACGATCAGACCGCGTCAGGGGCATCCTCCCGCGTGCCCTAGCGTGGGAGGATGCCCCTTCTTGTCGTGCTGGATGCCGATTCCACCCTGATCCGCAACGAGGTCATCGAACTGATCGCCGACGAGGTCGGGCGAGGGGCCGAGGTGGCCGCGGCGACCGAGGCCGCGATGCGGGGCGAGGTCGACTTCGCGACGAGCCTGCGCACCCGCGTGGAAGCCCTCGCGGGGGTGCCCGTGGAGGCGTTCGAACGCGTCATCGCCCGCGTCGAGCCGACCCCCGGGGTGCGCGAGCTGATCGCCGCCGTACACGCCCGGGGCGGAACCGTCGGCGTCGTGTCGGGCGGATTCCACGAAGTCCTCGACCACATCGCGCCCGGCCTCGGCGTCGATCGCTGGCGCGCGAACCGGCTCGTCGTCGCCGACGGCGTGCTCACCGGCGAGGTGGACGGCGCGATCGTGGATGCCACGACCAAGGCGGAATCCCTGCAGGAGTGGGCCGCCGAGCTCGGGCTCGCGGCATCGTCCACGGTCGCCATCGGCGACGGGGCGAACGACCTGAAGATGATGGACGCAGCCGGCCTCGGGCTGGCGTTCAACGCCAAGCCCGCGGTGCGTGCGAAGGCCGACCTCGTCATCGGCGAGATCGACCTCGCGCAGGTCATCCCGCTCCTGCCGTGAGCGACGACGAGATGACCGCCGCCACCGTCCTGTTCTGCCCGGCGACCTTCAACCTCGCCGAGGTGACCCGCATGATCGAGATCGCCCGCGCCCTCCAGCCGAGCGGTCACCGCGCGGTCTTCCTCGGCTACGAGCCGGACTTCGCCGACCTCATCGTCGACGCCGGATTCGACTACCGGCCGTGCGAACCGGCCATGAGTCCTGCCGAGCGGGAGCAGGCCCTGAAGTTCGACCAGGGCAAGACCCTGCGCAGTCCGTTCACCGACGCGCTGGTCGGAGCCCGCGTCGACGCCGAGCGGGCGCTGATCCGCGAAACCGGGGCGGCGGCGGTCGTGATCGGCACCAACGCCACCTCGATGATCTCCGCGCGCGCCGAGCGCGTCCCCCTGTTCTATGCGGTGCCGTTCGCCCTCACCCGCCCACAGGTCGCGCAGACGGCGCGACTCGGACTCGTCCGCGGCGACGGACGGCTCCGGCACGCCCTCGACCGCGTCGCGACGAGCCTGCTGCGGTGGGCGTACAACCGGGCACCGCTCGCCCCGCGCGCCTTCGCCCGCGTCGCGTCGGCCAACGGCGTGCCGCCGCTGAAGACGGTGGTCTCACTGCTCGAGGCCGACCACAACCTGCTGACCGTGATGCCGTGGGAGCTCGACGGGTACACGCTGCCCGCCTCGTACGAGCGCGTCGGACCGATCTTCGCGCACCTCGACGCGCCCCTGCCCCCGGTCGTCACGGAGCTCGCCGCCGCTCCCCTGCCGCTCGTCTACCTCGGGCTCGGGTCGTCGGCGAGCCGCGACCTCGTGCTCGCCGCCGCCGCGCAGCTCGGCACGATGCCGGTGAACGTCATCGCCCCGGTGCGCCACTACCTCCGCGCCGACGACGCGCTACCCGCCAACATCCATGTGACCGACCTGCTGCCCGCCCACCGGCTCGGCGGGCTGGCGGATGCCGCGGTGCTCCACGGCGGGCAGGGCACCGTGCAGACGTCGTGCGCCGCCGGCATCCCGTTCGTGGGGATGGGCCTCCAGCCCGAGCAGGTGTGGAACGTCGACCAGTGCGTGACGCAGGGCAACGCGCTCGCGCTGTCGCCGAAACAGGCCGGCACTCCCGCCCTCGCGGAGGCCGTGCGGCGACTGCTGTCCGACCCGGAGATCGCCGCCGCGGCCGCGCGCGTACGCGCGGCCTACGCCGACGAGGACGGCGCGGCGGCATCCGCCCGGATCATCGAGCGACGCCTCGCCCGCGCGGGCTGAGGACCGATCCTCTCGGGGTCAGTGCCCCATGCCGAGGCCGCCGTCCACAGGGATGACCGCCCCGGAGATGTAGGCGGCGTCGTCGGATGCCAGCCAGGCGACCACGCCCGCGACCTCGTCGGGCTGCGCGAACCGGCCGGCGGGGATGCTCTTCTTGTACTCGGCCTGGGTCTCTGCGGGCAGCTCGGCGGTCATGTCCGTCTCGATGAATCCCGGAGCGACGACGTTCGCGGTGATGCCGCGGGCGCCCAGCTCGCGGGTGAGCGACCGCGCGAACCCGACCATGCCGCTCTTCGAGCTCGAGTAGTTGATCTGGCCGGCCGAGCCGTACAGGCCCACGACGCTGGAGATCAGGATGACCCGGCCCCAGCGGGCCCGCAGCATCCCCTTCGAGGCGCGCTTGACGACGCGGAACGAGCCGCCGAGATTCGTGGAGACGACGCTGTCGAAGTCGTCCTCGCTCATTCGAAGCAGCAGCGTGTCCTTGGTGATCCCCGCGTTGGCGACGAGCACCTCGACCGGGCCGAACTCCTTCTCGACCTCGGTGAACGCGGCATCGACGCTCGCGGCGTCCGTGACGTCGGCGCGCACCGTGAGCGTGCCCGCGGGGCCCTCGCCGGAGCGGGCGGTGACCGCGACCTTGCTGTAGCCGGCGGCGACGAAGCGCTCGGCGATGGCACGGCCGATGCCGCGGTTGCCGCCGGTGACGAGGACGACGCGATCAGTGGACATGAGCACTCCTGGAGGCCGGGGATCGGATCAGCCCAGCCTACCGGCGCGGTTTGACAGTCTGGGAGTGCGCTGGGAACCTGGGAGCATGACCGACCCGTACAACCCGCAGCCGCAGCAGCCCCAGTCCCCGTACGCGGGCCCGCCCGCCGCCCCGGCGTACGGCGCGCCGGCCTACGTCGCCCCGCCGACCAACACGCTCGCGGTGGTCTCGCTGATCGCCGGCATCGCGTCCTGGGTCGTGCTGCCGTTCGTCGCCGCGGTCGTCGCCGTCATCACCGGGCACATGTCGCTCGGCCGGATCAAGCAGTCGGGCGAGAGCGGACGCGGCATGGCTCTGGCCGGCGTCATCCTCGGCTGGGTGAACATCGGCCTCAGCATCCTGGCGACCGTGCTCGTCGTCGTGCTGGTGCTCGGAGCGTTCGGTATCGCGGCCTCCCACGGCAGCCTGAACTCCTGACCCGCAGGGCGCTGAAAACGGTTCCAGCCCTCCGCCGCGAGCGTAGGCTAGATGCACCGTGAAGCACGAGATCCCCCAGTCCGCCACCTCCCTCCCGGCCGCGCCCGAGCGAGAGGTCGACCGGCGTTCGACGCGATACCTGATCATGATGGGCATCCGCGTGGTGTGCTTCGCGCTGATGGTGCTCGTGCATCCCTACGGCTGGTACACGTGGGTGTTCTGCATCGCCGCGGTGTTCCTCCCGTACATCGCCGTCGTGCTCGCCAACGTCGGGCAGGAGTCGAAGACGCCCGCCGCCGTCGACCCCGAGATGGCGCTTCCCGCGCCGCCCGCGGCGCCGCCCGAGCACGGTCCGACGGTGATCCGCATCAACGAGGCCAAGCACCTCGGGGGCGGCGCCGACGCCGACCGGCACGAGCCGGGCAGCGCCGGATGACCCTGCCCGCTGCGGACGCCGGCGCGTCCGTGTGCTCCCGCGCGGGATGCCACGCCCCGGCCACGACCCAGATCGTGTGGCGCAATCCCCGCATCCACACCCCCGACCGCCGCAAGATCTGGCTCGCGTGCGACGAGCACGCGGCGTACCTGCACGACTACCTCGCCGCACGCGACTTCCCCGTCCACACGGAGCCGTTCCCGGCATCCACCGAGGCACCCACGGCAGAATCGACCTGATGCCCACTCTCGCCGAACGCCGCCGAACCGCGCCCGCCGTGGTGCGCTGGACCGCCTATGTGGGCATCGCGATCGTCTTCGCGATCGC
Source organism: Microbacterium mangrovi (assembly GCF_000802305.1). Lineage (GTDB taxonomy): Bacteria > Actinomycetota > Actinomycetes > Actinomycetales > Microbacteriaceae > Microbacterium > Microbacterium mangrovi. Next base: position 3,994 of record NZ_JTDK01000012.1, read on the forward strand.
CTGCGCCTTCCTCTCGCACTGGCAGCTGGCCAAGAACGCCGACCGCAGCGAGCAGCTCGCGATCATCTCGCACAACTACGACGCGACACCCGTCGCGCTCGAGCAGCTGCTGCCGGCCGGGCAGACGCTGAAGCCCACCGACCAGTGGCGCCCCGTGTCGATGACCGGCCACTACCTGGCCGACTCCCGGATCCTCGCACGCAACCGCGTGCACAGCGGCACGGCCGCGTACGAGATCCTGGTGCCCTTCCAGCTCGCCGACGGCCGCGTCTTCCTCATCGACCGCGGATGGGAGCCGCCGGGCAACACCCAGTCGCTGCCCGACCGCATCCCCGCTCCCCCGGCCGGCACCGTGACGGTCGTCGCCCGGCTGCAGCCGTCCGAAGCCGTCCCGCCCAACGGCCCGGATGCGCCCAACGGCCAGGTGCCGTCCATCAACCTGCCGCTGGTCGCCCAGAAGACGGGGCAGACCGACCTCGACACCGGCGCCTACGCGACGATGGTGTCCGAGCATCCCGCCCCCGCCACCGCCCCGCAGGCGATGGAGTCGCCCTCGGACGACCCGGGCCCGTACCTCTCCTACGGCGTGCAGTGGATCCTCTTCGCGATCATGGCGTTCGCGTTCCTCTGGTACGTGATCCGCTTCGAGCGCCGGGTGCGCCGCGAGGAGGCGGAGGATGCCGCCGCGGTCGCCGCGCTGGCCGAGACCGACGCCGACGCCGCCGCGGAGCTGGCCGCGGAGGCATCCGATCGCCGTTCGAAGCGCGTCCTGTTCCCGAAGAAGACCGACCGGGACATGTCCGAAGAGGACGACCTCCTCGACGACCTCACCCGCAAGCGCTGACGGGTCAGGCGAGCGTGATCAGGTCGATGTAGTCGCGGCCCCAGATGTCCTCGACGCCGTCGGGGAGGATGAGCACCCGCTCCGGGTTCAGCGCCTGCACCGCGCCCTCGTCGTGCGAGACCAGGACGACCGCCCCCTCGTAGTGGGCGAGAGCGCCGAGGATCTCGTCGCGCGACGCCGGGTCGAGGTTGTTGGTGGGCTCGTCCAGCAGCAGCATGTTCGCGCTCGAGACCACCAGCGTCGCCAGCGACAGCCGGGTCTTCTCGCCGCCGGAGAGCACGCCGGCGGGCTTGAGCACGTCGTCGCCGGTGAAAAGGAACGAGCCGAGCACCTTGCGCGCCTCGGTCGCGTTGATGTCGGGAGCGGCCGACATCATGTTCTCGAGCACCGACCGGTTCACGTCGAGGTTCTCGTGCTCCTGCGCGTAGTACCCGATCTTCAGGCCGTGACCCGGCTCGAGCTGACCCGTGTCGGGCTTGTCGACTCCGGCGAGGATGCGCAGCAGCGTCGTCTTGCCGGCGCCGTTGAGGCCGAGCACGACCACCTTCGAGCCGCGGTCGATCGCGAGATCGACATCCGTGAAGATCTCCAGCGACCCGTACGACTTCGACAGCCCGGACGCCATCAGCGGCGTCTTGCCGCACGGGGCGGGCTTCGGGAAGCGGAGCTTGGCGACCCGCTCCTCCTGGCGGACCTCGTCGAGCCCGGACAGCATCTTCTCGGCGCGGGCGACCATCTGGTGCGCGGCCGCGGCCTTGGAGGCCTTGGCGCCGAAGCGCGCCGCCTGCAGCTGCAGCTGCGTGGCCTTCTTCTCGACGTTGATGCGCTCCTTCTTGCGGCGCTCCTCGTCGGCCACCCGCTGACGCAGGTAGTTCTTCCAGTTCATGTTGTAGATGTCGATGACCTGGCGGTTCGCGTCGAGGTAGAACACCCGGTTGACGGTCTCGCCGACGAGCTCGACGTCGTGGCTGATGACGATGAGGCCGCCCTTGTAGCCCTTGAGGAACTCGCGCAGCCACACCACCGAGTCGGCGTCGAGGTGGTTGGTGGGCTCGTCGAGGATCATCGAGTCGGCATCCGAGAACAGGATGCGCGCGAGCTCGATGCGCCGGCGCTGACCGCCCGAGAGGGTGCGCAGCGGCTGGTCGAGGATGCGGTCCGGAAGCGACAGGTTGTGCGCGATGGAGGCGGCCTCCGACTCGGCCGCGTAGCCGCCGAGCGCTTCGAAGCGCTCGGTGAGGTTCGCGTACCGGCGCATGGCCTTGTCGGCGACGGCCTTGTCGTCGTCGCCCATCAGCAGGGATGCCTCGTGCATCCCGATCGCGAGCGAGCCGAGACCGCGGGCGTCGAGGATGCGCGTGCGCGCCAGCATGTCCGGGTCGCCCGAGCGCGGGTCCTGCGGCAGATAGCCGAGTTCGCCGGAGCGCTCCACCTTGCCCTCGGCCGGCAGGAGGTCGCCGGCGAGCACCTTGGTGAGGGTCGTCTTGCCGGCGCCGTTGCGTCCGACGAGTCCGATCTTGTCCCCCGCCGCCACGCGGAACGACACGTCCGCCATCAGGGTGCGCGCGCCGACGCGGATCTCGAGGTCATGGACGGCGAGCACGATGATCGTCCCTTCCGGGGGGTCTGGGTGGTGACGGCCGACTGGCCAGCCGCCCAGTCTACCGGGACCGGCTGACCGATCGCCGCGTCCTCCCCGCGGCATCCGGAATCCCCCTGCAGGGGGATGCGGTCGATACCGCAGAGGGATGCCGCACGCACCGCTCCGCGCATACCGTTCCGGGGTGGACGCCATCAACGACCTCATCCTCCAGCTCATCTCGTCGCCCTGGATCTTCCTCGCGATGCTCGTCGTCGCGCTCGTGGACGGCTTCTTCCCGCCGGTTCCGAGCGAGACCGTACTCGTCGCGGCCGCCGCCGTGGCGGCATCCACCGGGCGTCCGAACCTCCTGATCCTCGGCGCGGCCGCCGCCGTGGGCGCGGCGATCGGAGACAACATCGCGTTCGCCATCGGCCGCAGCGTCGGGGTGCAGCGCTTCGGATGGATGCGCCGACCCCGCGTCGCGCACACGTTCGAGCGCGCGGGGTCCGCACTGGAGACGCGCGGCGCCGGACTCGTCCTCGGCGCCCGCTTCATCCCGGTCGGGCGCGTCGCCGTCAACGTCTCGGCGGGTGCCCTCGGGTACCCGTGGCGCCGGTTCGCGGTGCTGAGCGTTCTCGGCGGGGCCAGCTGGACCGTCTACAGCGTCGCGCTCGGACTCCTCGCCGGAGCCTGGCTGAAGGACCAGCCCCTGCTCAGCGCCCTGGTCGGCATCGTGCTGGCCGTCGGCCTCGGGCTCGTCGTGGACCGGGTGCTCGCCGCCCGCCGGCGGTCGGCGAGCGCCGCGGCATGGCAGGACGGCGCCTGACAGGATGGCTTTCATGGCGACACGGCGCTGGATGACCCCGCGGGTGCTGGGCCTCGGCACGCTCGTGCTGGCGGTGGTCACCCTGTTCTCGGTGCTCGTGCCCATCCTCATGCAGCAGGGCGAACCCGCCGTCTACGCGTTCCTCTTCGGAGCACTGCTGTGCGCGGCGCCGCTCGTCGCGCTCCGCTACACGCGCTGGTCGATCGCGATGTTCTGCGTATCGGCCGTCGTCCTCCCCGTCCCGCTCATCGCGCAGGGCGACCTGACCTCGCCCTGGCCCTGGTCGGTGCCGGCCCTGCTCGTGCTCGTCGTCTTCGTCGCCGCCCTGGCTGTGCTCCGCGGATGGCGCAGCGCGCTCCTGGCCTGGCTCCTCTCCATCGGCGGGACCCTGCTCGTGGTGGTCGCGGCATCCGGGGCGGTGCCCGTGCAGGCCGCGATCACGAACCTCGTGGTCGTGACGTCCGTCTCGGGCACGGCGCTGATCGTCGCCGTCCTGGCCGCCAGCCGGCGGCGGATCGGTGCGGAGCTCAGCCGGGAGCGCGAAGTGAGCGCCGCCGAGCACGAGCGCCGGGTGCTGATCGAGGAGCGCAGCCGGATCGCGCGCGAATTGCACGACGTCGTCGCGCACGGGATGTCGCTCATCCAGGTGCAGGCCTCCACCGCGCGCTACCGCGTGCCGGAGCTGTCGGCCGAGGCCTCGACCGAGTTCGACGACATCGCCCGCACGGCGCGCGACGCGCTCGCGGAGATGCGGCGCCTGCTCGGCGTGCTCCGCACCGAGGGGCAGGAGGCCGAGCTCGTCCCCCAGCAGGGGCTCGCCGACATCCCCGCGCTCGTGGAGAGCGTGCGCCGCGCCGGCACCGACGTCTCGTTCGAGCCGCCGGTCGCCCCGCCGTCCGTCCCCGCCGCGGTCGGGATCGCCGCCTTCCGAATCGTGCAGGAGGCTCTGAGCAACGCCATGCGGCACGCGCCGGGCGCCGCCGTCGACGTGGTGGTCGCGGTGGATGCCACCGCGGTGCGGATCCGGGTGCACAACACCCGCGCCGCCGCGACGGAGCCGAAGACCACGAGCGGCCGGGGCCACGGCCTGCTCGGCATGCGCGAACGTGCGACGCTGGTCGGCGGGACCCTGCGCGCCGGCGCCGACCCGGTCGGCGGCTGGACCGTGACCGCCGACCTGCCCGTCACCGACCCGGAGGAACAATGACCATCAGCGTGCTCATCGCCGACGACCAGGGCATGGTGCGCGCGGGCTTCGCGGCCCTCCTGGACGCCCAGGAGGGCGTGCACGTCGTCGGGCAGGCCGCGAACGGGGCCGAGGCGGTGTCGCTCGCGGCCCGGCTCACCCCGGACGTCGTCCTCATGGACGTGCGCATGCCCGAGGTCGACGGCATCGCGGCGACCCGCCGCATCCTCGGTCCGGACTTTCCCGCGGCACGCGTGCCGCGCATCCTGATGCTGACCACCTTCGACATCGACGACTACGTCTACGACGCCCTCGAAGCCGGCGCCAGCGGGTTCCTGCTCAAGGACGCCCTCCCCGAGGACCTCGTGCACGCCGTGCGGGTCGTCGCCGGGGGCGACGCGCTGCTGGCTCCGAGCGTCACGCGGCGCATGATCGAGCACTTCGCCGCTCGCCGGCCCCGCACGGCGACGGCGGAGCCGCGTCTACGCGACCTCACCGATCGGGAGCGGGAGGTGCTCACCCTCATCGGCCGCGGGCGATCGAACTCCGAGATCGCGGCCGACCTGTTCATCTCGGAGCAGACCGTGAAGACCCATGTCGGCAAGGTGCTCGCGAAGCTCGGCGCCCGGGACCGCGTCCAGGCCGTGATCTTCGCCTACGACGCGGGTCTGGTCGAACCGGCATCCTGACTCCCCCCACGGGGTGAGCGAAGACCCCGCCGCGGAGCGATCCGCCGCCCGCCACCGCGTCCATAGCCTTCCCGGGACACCGTCCCCGAGGAGGAACCATGACCGCCGTCACAGCCGCCACCACCGCCGCCCACCCGCCTGCACCTGCCCGGGACCGCGCGGTGGACCTCGTCCGCGCGGCCTGCGTGGTGTGCGTCGTCACCCTGCACGCGCTCATGGTCGGGGTCACCGTGTCCAGCGCCGGCCCGTCGTTCGTCAACGCCGCAGACGACGCCTCCTGGATCGTCCCGGTGAGCTGGCTGCTCCAGGTGATGCCGCTGTTCTTCGTGATCGGCGGGTTCTCCGGGGCGACCGCGCTGCGCCGGATGCGCGGACGCGGCCAGGATGCCACCGCCTTCGTCGCCGGAAGGGTGCGGCGCCTCCTGCTCCCGGCGGCCGTGACGATCGGATCCGCCGGGGCGGTTCTGGCCGTCCTCACCACCCTCGGCATCTCCCCCGACCTCGTGCGCCTCGCAGGCTTCCGGTACGGGCAGCCGCTGTGGTTCCTGGGCGTGTTCCTGGCCTGCCAAGCGCTCCTTCCCGCGCTGCTCCGCTGCCACGACCGCGCTCCGCTCCGCACGCTCGGTGCGCTCGCGGCGGCGGCGGTGGCCGTGGACGTCATGCGTCAGGTCAGTGGGATCGAGGTCATCGGCTTCGTGAACCTCGCCTTCGTCTGGCTCGCCCTGCAGCAGGTCGGGCTCTTCCTCGCCGACGGCTCGATCGACCGGCTCGCCGTGCGCACGCGGGTTCTCGCGGCGGCGGGCGCCGTCTCGCTGCTCGCCGCGGCCATCGTCGCCGGCGTCTACCCGCCCGACCTCGTCGCCGCGATCAACCCGCCCACGACCGCGCTGCTGCTGGTCGGCATCGCGCACACGGCCCTGTTCTCCCTGGGCCGCGGCATGCTCGACCGGTTCGCCGCGCGGCCCGCACCCGCCGCCTTCACGCGGTTCCTGTCCGGCCGTGCCATGACGGTCTACCTGTGGCACATGCCCGTCCTGCTGGCGATGGCGGGCATCACGGCCCTCGTCGCGATGCTGTGCGGCATCCCGCTCCCCACGCCCGGCTCGGGAGGCTGGTGGGCGTCGCGCCCGCTTTGGCTCGCGGTCGCGTTCGCCGGCACGCTGGTGGTGACGATGTCGCTGGCCCGCTTCGAGATGCGGACCGCGCCCGCCCCGGACCGCGGCATCGCACGCGTGGGGACGTCGGTGGTGGTCGGGGTCTCGGCTGTCGCCCTGCTTCTCGTGGCCGCCACCGGCCCGGGCACGGCGGCGATCGCCGCGGCCGGCCTGCTCGGGGCCCTGCGTCTGAGCGCACGACCGGTCACCGGCGCGTCCCTGCCTGCGATCCCCGCGACCGCGGCGCCGCAGAGCATCATGTGACAGAGCATCATGTGACAAAGAGAAGGCAGCGCCCGGGAGGCCCGCATGAACACCGCCCTCTGGGCCGTCAACGTCGTGGCCGCCGTCGGTTTCGTCGGGACCGGATGCCTCAAGGCCTTCGTGCCGATGGCGCGCCTGCGCGCGTGGCGGCTCGACTGGACCGACGACTTCCCGGTGAGCGTGGTCCGGCTGCTCGGCGTCACCGAACTGCTCGGCGCCGCCGGCCTCATCCTCCCGCTCGCGACCGGCATCGCCCCGGTCCTCGCGCCGATCGCGGCGGTGGGCCTGGCTGTTCAGACGAGCGGCGCGATCAGCGTGCACGTGCGCCGGCGGGAGGGATTCGCGCCGGCCCTCGTGATGCTCGTCCTGTCGATCGCGAGCGCCGTGCTCGGCTTCGTCACCCTTCGCTGACGCGGGCTCGGGCCGCCTGGAGCCCGCCGATCAGCAGGTCGACGCCGAACGCGAAGTCGTCCGCCGAGCCGGATGCCCCGAGCCCGGCGCCGCCGGCCTCGGGGGCCACGACGCCCAGGCTGTCGTACTGCAGGCGCTGCTGCTCGTGCGAGACGTGGCCCATGACGAAGTGCAGCAGCGCGGTCGCCGCCCGGTCGGCGTCGGTGCGCGCGAAGCCGTCGGCCGCGATGGCGTCCGCGAGGCCCTCCCGCGCCGACGCCGCACCGAGCCCCAGGGCGAGCGTGCTGGAGACCACCTCGGCGCCGTCCCGATAGGCGAGCAGGGCATCCCGCAGCGCGAACGCGGCGGCACGCGTGTGGGATCCGGCATCCGCCCCTGCGCGGCGCGGCGCCGCCTGCGCGACGATGCGGTCGGCGAGCTCGGCGAGCAGGGTCTGCTTGTTCGGGAAGTGCCAGTACAGCGCACTCGGCTGCACGTCGAGGGATGCCGCCAGCCGCCTCATCGTGAGGTCGGGCAGGCCGTCGTCATCCAGGATGCGCAGTGCCGCCCGGGCCACATCGTCTCGCGTGTGACGTCGTCCGCTTTCTGTCCCCGCCATGGTCCCACTATAGTGAACACTGTTCAGGTGAACGGCGTTCAGGTGAACAGCGTTCAGGTTTCATGAAGGAGACACGACCATGACAGGGCCCACCCGCACCCGGAAGCTCGATGCGACAGACCTCGCCCGCGTGGCCGTGTTCGCGGCGATCCTCGCCGTCCTCGGACTTCCCGGCAGCTTCACCGTCTTCGGAGCCGTGCCGATCACCGCCCAGACCCTCGGCGTGATGCTCGCCGGAGCCATCCTCGGACCCTGGCTCGGCGCCCTCTCGATGACCGTCTTCCTCGCGCTCGTCGCGATCGGCCTCCCGCTGATGGCCGGCGGCCGCGGCGGCATCGGCGTGTTCCTCGGCCCCTCCGCGGGCTACGCGATCGGCTTCATCGCCGGCGCGTTCGTCGTCGGTCTCATCGTGCACGCCGGCGGCCGCAAGCCCGTCCTGTGGCGCACCTTCCTCGGCTGCGTCGTCGGCGGCATCCTCGTCGTCTACGCCATCGGCATCCCGATCCAGGCCGCCGTGACCCGCCTGCCCCTCGCCGAGACGGCACTGACCAGCCTGATCTTCCTCCCCGGCGACCTCGTGAAGGCCGTCATCGCCACCGCCGTCATCCAGACCCTCGTCCGCGCCTACCCGCGCGCGTTCCGCCGCGACTGGACGACGAACCAGACGCCCGCCGCCCCGGAACCGGCACGCGTGCCGTGATCGTCCCCGTCCGCGGCGACGAGCCGGAACTGCTCGACCACCTGCGCCGGCTGCGCGGGCTCGGGCAGGTGCCGCTCGTCGGCGACGAGCGGTGGCCGCAGGAGCAGTGGGACGCCGTGCAGGCGGTGACCGCCCGCACCAGGCCGCCCGCCGAGGCGGCCTGGGCGACGCTGACGAGCGGCAGCAGCGGCGCCCCGCGCATCGTCCTTCGCACCGCAGCGTCCTGGGCGGAGTCCTTCCGCGCCGTCGAGCGGCTGCTCGAGGCCGGGCCCGAGGATGCGGTGCTGCTGCCGGCACCGCCCGCGTCGTCACTGACGCTGTTCTCCCTCGCCCACGCTCTGGGCGGCGGACCCCGACCCGCCTTCGGACCGACCGATCCGGCCGCGACGTGCCTGCACGGAACGCCCCAGGCGCTGCAGGCGGTGCTGGATGCCGGTCCCCCGCCCCGGCTGCGCACGGCCCTCATCGGCGGGTCGCACCTCGACCCGGCCCTGCGCGAGCGGGCCGAGGCCGCCGGCATCCGGGTCCACGGCTACTACGGCGCCGCGGAGCTCTCGTTCGTGGCCGTCGACGACGGCGACGGCCTGCGCCCCTTTCCCGGCGTCGAGGTGGACGTCCGCGACGGCGACGAGCTGTGGGTGCGCTCGCCGTTCGCCGCCCTCGGCTACGCGGGCGCTCCCGGCCCCCTGCGCCGCGACGGGGAGTGGGCCACCGTCGGCGACCGCGCCGAGCTCGTGGACGGACGCCTGCGCCTCCTCGGCCGCCGCGACGAGGCCATCCTCAGCGCCTCGGCGACCATCGTGCCCGAAGAGGTCGAAGAGGCACTGCGGTCGGTCCCCGGCATCCGCGACGCGGTGGTGTTCGGGATGCCGCAGGCCCGCGTGGGCGCGCTCGTGGCCGCATACCTCGAACTCGACGGGCCGCCGCCCGCCGATCTGCGGGCGGCGTGCGCCCGGATGCTCGCGCCCGCGCACCGGCCGCGCCTCTGGTACGCCGGCGAACTCCCGCGGACCCCGTCCGGCAAGCCGGCGCGGGCCGAAGCGGCCCGGCGCGCCCGGAGCGGAGAGGTGCCGCGACTTGACGTCTGACCGCTCCCCCGTGATCGTCGCCGCGCGACGCACCCCGATCGGCACCCGCGGCCGGGCCCTGGCCCGTCTCACCGTCGGCGACCTCGCCGCGCCCGTCATCCGCGCCGTGCTGGCCGACGCAATGCAGGCGACGGGGGCCGCCCCGGAGGTCGCCGACGTGCTGCTGGGCAACTGCATGGGCCCCGGAGGCAATCCCGGCCGCATCGCGGCCCTCGCCGCCGGTCTCGGGACCGGGGTCCCCGGCGGCACCGTGGATCGGCAGTGCGGCAGCGGCCTGGCCGCGATCCTGGATGCCGCCGCCGCGATCCGCGCGGGCGACGAGCGCCCCCGCATCGCCGGCGGGGTGGAGAGCGCCTCCACCGCCCCGGTGCGCAGCATCGACGGCCGTCCCTACGACCGGGCGCCGTTCGCGCCCGCGGGGTTCCCGGACCCCGACATGGTGCGCGCCGCCGAAGACCTCGCCGCACACGACGGCATCCCGCGTGGCCGCCAGGACGCGCACGCGGCCCGCAGCCATGCGCGGGCGCTCGCCGCGCTGTCGGCCGGCCGGTTCGCCCCCGAGCTCGTGCCGCTCGCCGGGCTCCCGCACGACGACGCCGTCGGCGCGGCCGGGCGCCTGCTGCCCCGCCTCCCTGCGCTGTTCCCCGGGGGGACGCTCACCGCCGGCACCACGACCCGCATCGGCGACGGAGCGGCGGCCGTCCTCGTCTCCCCCGCCGGAACCGCCCCCGGGCTGGCGGTGCGGGAGACGGGGATCGTGGGCTGCGACCCCGCCCTTCCCGGGATCGGCGCCGCCCCCGCGGTCGCAGCCGCGCTCGACCGGGCCGGGGCCGGCGTCGCCGATGTCGCCGCCTTCGAGATCGTCGAGGCCTTCGCCGCGCAGAGCCTGGCGGTGCTCGATCGGCTCGGGATCGCCGAGGACGACGACCGGGTGTGCGCCGACGGCGGCGCGCTCGCGCTCGGGCATCCCTGGGGCGCCAGCGGAGCGGTCGCCGTGGTGCGGCTGTTCAGCCGTCTGGTGCGCGGCGGCGCGCCCGCCGGCACCCTCGGCGTCGCCGCCGCCTCGGTCGGCGGAGGACTCGGCGTCGCCGCCGTGCTGGAGGTGGTGCGATGAGCGGCATCCGGCTGGACTCCGTCTCGGTGCGTTTCGGCGAGTCGGAGGTGCTGCGCGACGTCTCGCTCGACCTCGATGCGCGCACGATCGCGGTGATCGGCGAGAACGGATCGGGCAAGTCGTCGTTCGCACGGTTGCTGGGGGGCCTCATCGGACCGACCCGCGGCACGATGCGGATCCTCGGCCTGGACTCCACGGCGCAGGCCCGCGAGCTGCGCCGCCGCACCGCCATCGTGTTCAGCAATCCGGACACGCAGATCCTCATGCCCACGGTGGCCGAGGACGTCGCGTTCTCGCTGCGCGCCGACCGGCTGCCCCGCACGGAACTCCGCGAGCGCGTCGCGGCCGCCCTGGACCGGTTCGGGCTGACCGAGCTCCACGACCACGCCTCGCACGACCTGTCCGGCGGGCAGAAGCAGCTCCTCGCCCTGTGCGGCGCGTTCATCCGTCGCCCCGACCTGGTCATCGCCGACGAGCCGACCGCGTACCTCGACGCCCGCAACGCACGTCGCGTCGCCGACCATCTCTTCGCGCCGGACGGGCACCGGCTCGTCCTCGTCACGCACGACCTCGAGCTCGCCCGCCGCTGCGACACCGCCGTGCTCTTCGCACACGGGCGGGTCGCGGCGACCGGGACGCCCTCCGCCGTCGTCGCCGACTACGAGGCGATGCTGCGATGCTGAGCCTCTACCGCCCCGGGGACGGGATCCTGCACCGGATGCCCGCCGGGCCCAAGACGGTGCTCGTCCTGGCCCTGGTCCTCGCCGTCTCGCTGCTGCCGTCGTCGTGGTGGGCGGCCGCGGTCGCCGCGACGGTGACCGTCGCCGTCTACGCGCTGGCGGGGCTCCGCGACGGGATGCTGGGCATGCGCGAACTCGGCCGGCAGATCGCCGCGCTGAAGTGGGTGCTCGCGCTGACGATCGTCAGTCAGCTGATCTTCCTCGGCCCGGAGCCCGCCGTCGCCAACGGCACCCGCGTCGCGGCGGCGGTCGTGCTCGCGGCGCTCCTCGTTCTCACGACGCCGGTCACCGCGCTGCTGGATGCCGTCGAGCGGGGCCTGCGCCCGCTCGAGCGCGTCCGCATCGATCCGCAGCGGGTCGCGCTCGTGCTCACCGTGACGCTGACCACCGTCCCCGTGCTGGCGCGGCTGGCCGCGCAGGTGCGCGACGCCCAGCGCGCGCGGGGGTCGCGCGGGAGCCTGCGCGCCTTCGCGGTGCCGTTCCTCGTGCTGGCATCCAAGCACGCCTTCGAGCTCGGCGACGCGCTGAGCGCCCGCGGCGTGCGCTGAGAACGAGGATGCCCCGGCGCAGCGCACCGGGGCATCCTCGTTCTCAGCGGCGGGCGCGGATCACTTGCCGGCGGCCGCCACGGCGGCGGCGAGCTGCTTCACGTAGTCGTTCAGCCCCCACGTGAGCGACAGCGCGGTGGGCGGCGAGACGGCGGTGACGCGCGCCTGGCCGACCACGGCCGCCAGCGCGCCGGTGGACACCTGCGGCAGCAGCTTCGCGTCCGAGGAGCCCGTGAACGCCTTCAGCTGGGCTTCGTCGTCGGCGTAGGTCACGATGATGTCCGCCTTCGCCAGCGCGTCGATCTTCTCCGGGCTGACGGTCGTGTAGAAGGTCGACTCCCCGCTGTCGAGGGTCTTCACCGCCGGGTCGGTCGTGAAGCCCAGCTGCTCGGTGAACTGCACGCGGGCATCCGCGGGCAGGTAGACGTAGAAGGTGCCGGCGGTGTCCCACACCTGGGCGACCGTCTTGCCTCGGAACTCCGGGTGCGCGGCCGCCGCAGCGGCGATCTGCGCGTCGATCTTCGCCAGCACGGCCGCGGCGGCCGCGGGCTTGCCGAGGGCCTTGCCGGTGATGGTGATGACGTCCTGCCACGGCGTCGACCACGGCTTGTCCGGGTAGGCGACCACGGGGATGCCGACCGCGGTCAGCTGGTCGCGCTCCTTCTTCGTGATGCCCGAGTACGGCGCCAGCACGAGGTCCGGGTTCTGCGCGATGATCTGCTGCACCGGCATGGTGGTCCCGTCATTGGGCAGCACGGCGGGGGTCGCTGCTCCCAGCTCCTTCAGCTTGAGCTTGATCCACGGCAGCACGCCGTCCTTGTCCCCTCCGTACGTCTGCTTCGGGATCGCGACCGGCACTGTTCCCAGCGCCAGCAGCGCGTCCGCGGAGCCGTAGCCCCAGGCGACGACGCGCTCGGGCGCCTTGTCGATGGTGGTCGTGCCGAAGGCGTCCTCGATCTTCACCGGGAAGCCGGCAGCCGCCTCCGAAGAGGACGAGGACGACGACGACGGGCTGGCGGAGCCCGCGCAGCCGGCCAGGGCCAGGGTCGCCGCCACCACCGCGGCGGCGGCGAGCATCAGTCGGTTGCGTCTCATGAGGTTCCTTTCGGGACGGGAATGACGAGCGGAGTGGAGGTGAGCGGGTCCGGGATCACGCGCGCATCCAGAGCGAAGGCGTCGGCGAGGACCTTGGGGGTGATGACGTCGTCCGGGCTGCCCTGCGCGACGATGCGGCCGGCGCTCATGACGACGAGTTCGTCCGCGTAGCGGGCGGCGAGGTTCAGTTCGTGCAGGACGACGACCACCGTCGTGCCGCGCTCGCGGTTCATGCGGCGCAGCAGGTCCAGGACGTCGAGCTGATGCGTGAGGTCGAGGAAGGTGGTGGGCTCGTCCAGCAGCATGATGCGCGGCCGCTGGGCGAGGGCCATCGCGATCCAGGCGCGCTGGCGCTGGCCTCCGGACAGCTCCCCGATCGGGCGGTCGGCGAACTCGGTCATCGCCGTGGCCTCGAGGGCCTCGTCGACGGCGGCGGCATCCTCGTCGGTCCATCGCGCCAGCGCGCCGCGGTGCGGGTAGCGGCCGCGCGCGACGAGTTCCGCCACGGCGAGCCCCTCCGGGGCCGTGGGCTGCTGCGGCAGCATCCCGAGCGAGCGGGCCAGCCGACGGCGCGGGATGCCGCGCACGTCGACGCCGTCGAGGGTGATCGTCCCGCCTTGCGCCGGGATGATGCGCGCCAGCGTCGACAGCAGCGTCGACTTCCCGCACGCGTTCGCGCCGACGAGAGCGGTGATCTTGCCGGGCGCGACGTCGAGGTCCAGATCGGCGATGACGCGACGGTCGTGATATCCGGCGGCGAGGCCCCGGGCGACGAGGCGCGGCGCGTCGGCAGCGGAGGCGGAAGCGGTCATGTGCGGCGTCCTTTCGCGAGGGTCCACAGGAGGTACGGTGCGCCGATCGCACCCGTCACGACGCCGACGGCGACCGGGGTCCCCGGGATCGCGAACTGGGCGACGAGGTCGGCGGCGCACAGCAGCAGCGCGCCCAGGGCCATGCTGGTGCCCAGTGACGCGTGCCCGCGCCCGATCACCGCGCGGGCGATGGCGGGCGCGCACAGTGCGATGAAGCCGACCGGCCCGATGACCGACGCCGCCGCGGCGGCGGGCAGGACCGCCACGAGGACGATGGCGACGCGGGCGCCGGAGACCCGTACGCCGAGCCCGGCCGCGGTCGCGTCGCCGAGCTCCAGGGCCGGCAGGGTGCGTGCGAAGACCGCGACGGCGATCACGGCGAGCAGCAGCATCCCGGCGACCGTGGCGGCATCCGTCCAGTCCACGGCGCCGATCGAACCGATGATCCACTGCAGGGCGTCCTGCGCCTGCTGCACCTGCGCGCGCTTGAGCAGGTACCCGATGACGGCCGAGCACAGGAACGCGATGCCCACCCCGGCGAGCACGAGCCGGTATCCGCCGTCCGACAGACGCCGGCCGAGCAGCAGCAGCACGCCCGCGACGACGAGTCCGCCGGCGAAGGCCGATGCGCTCACCGCCGCGCCGCCGGCGCCGACCACGAGGGTCGCCCAGACGGCGCCCACGCTCGCGCCCCCGGAGATGCCGAGCAGGTCGGGGCTCGCCAGCGGGTTGCGCAGCAGGGTCTGCAGGAGCGCCCCGGACAGCGCGAACGCCGCGCCGCAGCCGAGCGTCACGAGCAGGTGGGGCATCCGCACCTGCAGCACGATGTACTCCTGCACGCGCGTGGCCTGCCCGGTGAGCGCCTGGAAGACCTCGCCGAGGGTCATCGGGAAGCCGCCGAGCATCAGCTCCAGGGCGGCGGCGACGACGAGCCCCGCGACGACGACGGCCGCCACGGCAAGGGTCCGGCAACGGCCCGCGGCACGCACCCGCGCGTAGGCGCCCGTGGCGGTGACGGCGGTCACAGGGCCACCGCCCTGCGGCGCAGCACGAGCGCGATCAGCATCGGCGCGCCGATGAACGCGACCACGAGGCCGGCCTCGACCTCGCCGGGCGGCGCGATGATCCGCCCGAGCGTGTCGGCCGTCAGCAGCAGAGCCGCGCCCAGCGGAGCCGACACCGCGACGATCCAGCGGTAGTCCGTGCCGGCGAGCGCGCGCGCCACGTGCGGCACGACGAGCCCCACGAACACGAGCGGACCGGCGATCGCCGTCGCCGACCCGCACAGGATCACGATGGCGATCACCGCCACCACGCGCGTGCGCTGCACGTTGTGTCCGAGACCGCGTGCCGTCTGGTCCCCCATCGCGAGCAGGTTCAGTCCGCCGGCGAAGGCGAGGGCGATGACGATGCCGACGGCGATGACCGGCGCCAGCGGCAGCGCCGTGGACAGGTCGCGCCCGGTGAGCGAGCCGACCGACCAGAACCGGTAGGCGTTGAACGCGGCCTGCTGGGTGGTGAGGATCAGCATCGACACACTGGTCAGCCCCGCGGTCACCGCCGCTCCCGTCAGGGCGAGGCGCGCGGGCGACGCGCCCTGGGTGCCGGCCGATCCGATCCAGAACACCACGGCGGCCGCCGCCGCGGCACCGCCGAAGGCGAACCAGATGAAGCCCGCGGGCGACGTGATCCCCCACACGCTGATCGCGGCGAGCACCGCGACCGACGCGCCCGAGTTCACCCCGAGGAGGCCGGGGTCGGCCAGCGGATTGCGGGTAAGCCCCTGCATCACCGCTCCCGCGACGCCGAGAGCGGCGCCGGCCAGCAGGCCGATCACCGTGCGCGGCAGCCGCTGGGTGAGCACGACGATGTCGTCCGG
The DNA here is from genome assembly GCF_000802305.1 of Microbacterium mangrovi. GTDB lineage: Bacteria > Actinomycetota > Actinomycetes > Actinomycetales > Microbacteriaceae > Microbacterium > Microbacterium mangrovi. Next base: position 19,524 of record NZ_JTDK01000012.1, read on the forward strand.
CGCGGAGAGGTCCGGGTGCGCGAGCGCGTGCCAGACGTCCGCGAGCGGAACGGCGCGCGCCCCGACGGCGAGGCTCAGCCCGATCGCCCCGAGCGCGAGCAGGATCGACGCGGCCAGCACGAGGGCGGGCCGCACGGTGCGGGAGGTCACTGGCGTTCAGCCTGCCCGAGCCGCCAGTACCCCATGAAGGCGACGCGGCGACGGTCGATGCCGCACTCCTGCACGAGCATGCGGCGGATCCGCTTGACGGTCGCCGCCTCCCCGGCGATCCAGGCGTAGAAGTCGCCGTCGGCCGCGTCCGGGCTGTCCCACAGCGTCTCGGTGTCGACGTCGATGTCGGGCACGTCCTGCGCCTCGGCGGTGCGCGCGTCGTCGAGGTCGACCGCGCCGCGCGCCTCCCACGCGGTGACGGCGGCGGTGAGCGGGGCGCCGTGCGCGGCCGGACCGCGCGAGACGGTGGCGTGCGGATGCCGGTCGCGGGCGAGCCACGTCAGCCGCACACCGGCCGGCACGCGCACCGGGAGGATGTCGGCGGCCGACGGCACCTCGATGAAGGCGTCTCCGGCGGAGACGGTCGAGTCGAGGTCCTCCGCGAGCGACTCCAGGATGGAGCAGATGGCGGGTGCCGCGGTCTCGTCGCCGGCCAGCAGCACCCGGCGGGCCGGGCCGGGTCGCCAATCCAGCCCGATCGCCCGGTCGGGGCTGCGCTCGTCCGGGCCGACGATCACGAGGTTCTGCCCCACGGACGCGGCCCACGCCCAGCGTCCGGCGGGACCGGCCGGGTCGTGCAGCACGAAGTCGACGGTGAGGCGCCGCGCGACGGGGTCGATCCCGCGGACCGTGTAGGTGCGGAACGGGTTGCGCCGCTCGTCGGGGAGGGCGCGCCAGCGCGCGTACCAGTCCCCCGCGCCGGCATCCTGCCCGATGTCGGTGACGGTGCCGTCGGCGTGCGGGAGCAGCACCTTGACGCGCTGATCGACGCCGGCAGTGCCGAAGTCGGTGAGGTCGGGGCCTTCGAAAGCGACGCGCACGAAGTGCGGCGTGAGACGGGTGACGTCGGCGACGGTGACGCAGTACGGACGATAGCCGGGGCGCACGGAGGTCGAAGCGAGGGTCACCCCTTTAGGTTAGCCTTACCTCACTCGATCCTCAAAACGGGTGCACCGGCGAACGATCCGCACCGTTGCGCTACCGGTCCGCGACGGCCCCCTCGGTGACCAGCCGCAGACCCGGGACGAACGCGAACAACGCGAGAGCGAGCGCCAGCGCGAAAACCGCCGGGAACCCGACGACCGCCGGCAGCGCCGTGAAGAGGATGCCCATGATCGCCGTCGCCGACGACGACCCGACGGCGTCGAAGATCGACAGCGCCGAGGAGTTGAAGCCCTGGTTCTGCGGCGTCGAGTACCGCAGCGTCAGCACACTGAGCCGGGGATACATGAGCCCCATGCCGGCGCCGGCGAACGCCCAACCGGTGATCAGGACCGCAGGCGGCAGGTGCCACAGCGCGGTCGCGGTCGCCGCCGCCGTCGCGACGGCCAGGCCCGTCGAGCCGTACACGGCGATGCGCGTGGACCCGAGCCGCTCGCCGACCCGCCCCTGCACCTCGGAAGCCGCCCACCAGGTGATCGCGGAGGCGGTCAGTGCCAGGCCCGCCCATGCCGGGTCGAAGCCGTAGACGTCCACGAGCAGGTACGGGATGTACACCTCGGATCCGAACAGGGCGCCGGCGATCACCGCGCGCATGAGCACGACGCTCGGCAAGCCGCGGCGCGCCCGCAGCGTCCCGCGCGGAAGGAGCGGGAGTGCGGTCAGCAGCACCACGGCCAGCGCGACCGCCGCGACCACGGCCGGCAGCCAGGGCGCCACGTCGCGGGTCTCGCCCGCGAGGGTGAGCCCGAGTGCCCCGGCCGCGACACCGACGGCGCACCACAGGCGTCCTCCCGCCGATGCCGCGCGAGCCGCCGCGGCATCCTCCGCGCTCGGGTGCAGGTCGAGACCGCGCAGCGGGATCACGACGGCGACGTACGCGGCCGCGGTCAGCCCCGCGACGCCCAGGAACACCCACCGCCAGCCGACGGACTGGGCGACCAGGCCCGCCGCGAACGGCCCGACGAACGACGGAACGATCCACGCCGCGGCGAACACCGCGAACAGGCGTCCGTGGAGCAACGACGGGTACACGCGCGCCACGACGACGTAGAGGGTCACGACCTGCCCGCCGACGCCGAAGCCCTGCAGCAGCCGGCCGATCACGAGCACGAGCATCGAGGGGGCGAATCCGGCCACCAGCAGGCCCGCGACGAACAGCACCACCGATGCCGTCAGCGGAACGAGCGGGTTCATCCGGTCGCTGAGCACCCCGGCGGCCACCATCCCGATCACGCTCGTGGCGAGCGTGCCGGAGAACGCCGCCGCGTACAGCGCCGCGCCGTTCAGCTCGGTGCTGATCACGGGCATGACCGTGGTGACCGCGAGCGACTCGATCGCGGCCAGGAACACCAGCGCCGTCGAGCCCAGCGTCACCCACAGGAATCGAGGACTCCAGATCGATGCGCTGTGCTCTCCGGTCGCCTCCGGCGCGGTCATCGGCCGATCAGGGCGCCGATGCGCCGGACGGCCTCGGTCAGCATCTCCGGCGAGCACCCCATGTTGATGCGGACGTGTCCTGCGCCCTGCTCCCCGAACATCGGCCCGAAGTTGAGGGCGACCTTCGCCTCGGTGAAGATCTTGTACGCCGGGTTGTCTCCCCACCCGAGCTCGGTGAGGTCGATCCAGGCGAGGTATCCGGCATCCGGCAGGCGATAGCGCGCACCCGGCACGTGCTCGGCCAGGAGGTCGGCGAGCAGACGGCGGTTCTCGTCGAGGCGCGCCAGCAGGCTGTCGAGCCAGGCATCCGACTCCGGGCTGAACGCCGCCACCGTGGCGATGGCGCCGAACAGGCCCGTGCGCCACTCGACCTCCTCGGGCATCGCCCGCACGATCTTCGCGTTGGCCTCCGACCCGGTGATCATCAGGGCGCACTTCAGGCCCGCGAAGTTGTAGGCCTTGCTGCCGGAGGTCACGACGAACCCCACCTCGGCGGCCGCGTCGGATGCCGCCAGGAACGGGGTGAACTCCACGCCCGGCTGCACGAGGGGGGCGTGGATCTCATCGCTGACCACGAACCCCCCGTGGCGCTTCGCGATCTCGGCGAGGCCGGCCAGGCTCGCGCGGGAGTGCACGGTGCCGGTGGGGTTGTGCGGGTTGCACAGCAGGATCGCCCGCGCCCCGTCGGCGAAGGCGCGCTCGATCGCGTCCAGATCGAGCTCCCAGCCGATGCCGTTGTCCCGCAGCGGCACGTCGACCGCCTCGGCCTGCGCCTCCGGGATCGCGTCGAAGAACGGCGGGTAGACCGGCGTCGTCATGATCACGCGGTCACCGGGGCGCAGGATCGCCCGCATGACCTCGACGAGGCCCATGACCACGTCGCAGGTCCAGCGGATGCGCGCGGGGTCGACCTCCCAGCCGAACCGGCGCCGGGCGAACTCGACGAAAACCGGCGCGATCCCAGGGTCCGGCGGCGTGTAGCCGGTGTCTCCGAGCTCCACGGCGCGCATCAGCGCAGCCGTGATGGCCGGAGCCAGCGGGAAGTCCGTCTCGGCGACGAACAGGGGCAGGACGTCCTCCGGATAGCGCCGCCACTTCGTGCTCGATCGCTGTCGGAGCTGATCGATGGGCAGAGCTTCCAGGGGGATGACGGTCACCCATCGAGCCTATCGGCGCCTCCGTGCCCAGCGACCAGGCCGCACGGATGGAGGTGGATCGCACGGACGGCGGCCGATCCGGCGCCATCCAGCCCGCCATCCGTGAATCCGCCGGCCATCCGCACCGCGCGGCACGCGAAAACGCGCCCGCGGGCCGAAGCCTGCGGGCGCGTTCACACGTGTGTCAGATGGCGAAGCCGAGCGCGCGCATCATGTCGCGACCGTCGTCGGTGATCCGCTCCGGACCCCACGGCGGCATCCACACCCAGTTGATGCGGAACTGCTCCACGACGCCGTCCAGGGCCTGGGCGGTCTGCTCTTCGAGCACGTCGGTGAGCGGGCATCCGGCCGACGTGAGCGTCATGTGGATGACGAGCGCATCGGTCTCGTCGTCCCAGGCCAGGTCGTAGATGAGACCCAGGTCGACGACGTTGATCCCCAGCTCGGGGTCCATGACGTCCTTGAGCGCCTCGGTGACCTCGTCGAACTTCTCCGGGGTGAGCGTCGCGGTCATGCGATCAGCCTACGCCGGCTCGGCGAACGCGGGGTCGCCCTCGGCGTCGGCGGCCGACTCCGACTCGCCTTCGAGGTAGCGGTCGTAGCCCTCCTCCTCGAGACGGTCGGCCAGCTCCGGGCCGCCCTCCTCGGCGACACGGCCCTTGACGAGCACGTGCACGTAGTCCGGCTTGATGTACCGCAGGATGCGCGTGTAGTGCGTGATCAGCAGCACGCCGAGGTCGGACGCCTCCTTGGCGCGGTTGACGCCCTCGGACACGATCTTCAGCGCGTCGACGTCGAGGCCGGAGTCGGTCTCGTCGAGCACCGCGATCTTCGGCTGCAGCAGCTCCAGCTGGAGGATCTCGTGGCGCTTCTTCTCGCCGCCGGAGAAGCCCTCGTTGACGTTGCGCTGAGCGAACTTCGGGTCCATGCGCAGGTTCTTCATCGCCTGCTTGACGTCCTTGGACCACGTGCGGATCGCCGGCGCCTCGCCGTCCACGGCGGTCTTGGCGGTGCGCAGGAAGTTGGTGACGGTGACGCCGGGGATCTCCACCGGGTACTGCATCGCCAGGAACAGACCGGCCCGGGCGCGCTCGTCGACGGTCATCGCGAGCACGTCTTCGCCGTCGAGGGTGATGCTGCCGCTCTGCACCGTGTACTTGGGGTGTCCGGCGATCGTGTAGGCCAGCGTCGACTTGCCCGAGCCGTTGGGGCCCATGATGGCGTGGGTCTCGCCGGTGCGGATCACCAGGCTCAGCCCGTTGAGGATCGGGGTGGTGCCCGCATCCGTCTCAACGGTGACGTGCAGGTCGCGGATCTCGAGAACAGACATTCAGATTTCTTTCTTCACAGCAGGATCGATGAGCACGTCGTCGCCGTCGATCGTGACGGCGAAGACCGGGACGGGCTCATACGCGGGGAGGTTGAGGGGCTTGCCGGTGGTGAGCGAGAACGCCGAGCCGTGCGCCCAGCATTCGATCGTCTCCCCTTCGACGAAGCCTTCGGCGAGCGAGATGTCGCCGTGCGTGCACACATCGCCGATGGCGTGCACCTCGTCGTTCGAGTCGCGCACGACGCAGATGGCCACGCCATCCACCTCGACGCGCAGCGCGGCGTCCTGCTCGAGCTCGCTCAGGGCGCAGACACGGGACGCGGTCATGCCGCCGCTCCCCGGGCCAGCTCGACCTCGATGGTCTCGATCAGCTCAGCCTCGAGCTCGGGCAGGCCGATGCGCTGCACGATCTCGCTGAGGAAGCCGAGCACGACCAGGCGTCGCGCCTCGGGCTCGGGGATGCCGCGGGCCTGCAGGTAGAACAGCTGCTCGTCGTCGAAGCGGCCCGTGGCGCTGGCGTGGCCGGCGCCGCGGATGTCGCCCGTCTCGATCTCGAGGTTCGGGATCGACTCGGCGCGCGCACCCTCGGTGAGCACCAGGTTGCGGTTCGCCTCGTACGAGTCGGTTCCGACGGCGTCCGGGCCGATGAGCACGTCGCCGATCCACACGGTGTGCGCGGACGCACCCTGCAGGGCGCCCTTGTAGAGCACGTCGCCGGTGGTGTCCGGACCCTCGTGGAACAGGTACACCTGGCTCTCGAGGTGCTGGCCGGCGTCGCTGTACGCGATGCCGTACAGCTCCGCGCGCGAGCCCCGACCGGCAAGGCGCACGCTCGGGTTGACGCGCACGACCCCGCCCCCGAAGCTGGCCACGATGTGGCGCAGGGTGGCGTCGCGGCCGACGACGGCCTGGTGGGCCGCCGCGTGCACGGCGTCGTCGGCCCACTGCTGGACGGTGACCACCTCGAGGTGGGCGCCGTCGCGCACGATGATCTCGACGTTCTGCGCGAGCTGCACGGTGCCGGTGTGCCGCAGCAGCACGGTGCCGTGGGCGTTGGGAAGCGCCTCGATCACGATGTGGTCGTGGCCGGTGCCGCCCTGGCCGGTCACGTCGATGACGACGGGAGCCTCGGGCTCGCCGTCGACCACGATGTGGCGCGCCGCCGCGGTCTTGGTCCAGGCGATCGCCGCCGGGCGGTCCTCGGGGGTGAAGACCTCGCCGCGCGGCGACTCGCCGACGGCGAGGGATGCCGCCTCGGCCCCGCTCACCGACACGCCGAAGGCGGATGCGTCGCCGGCGTTCCCGTCGAGGAGGGCCGCGATGCGGGCGAGGGGCGTGTGCCGCCAGTTGACCTCGCGCCCGGTGGGCGCGGCGAAGTCAGCGGGGTCGTACGAAGTCTTGCGCTCGGACCGGGTCTGGACCGGAACGAAGGTCGGCTCGGTCTCTACGTAGGTGGTCGTCATCTCAGCCGACGGATCCTTCCATGCCCATCTCGATGAGCTTGTTCAGCTCGAGGGCGTACTCCATGGGCAGTTCTCGGGCGATCGGCTCGATGAAGCCGCGCACGATCATCGCCATCGCCTCGTCTTCGGGCAGGCCGCGGCTCATGAGGTAGAACAGCTGCTCCTCGCTCACCTTCGAGACCGTGGCCTCGTGGCCGAGCTGCACGTCGTCGACGCGGATGTCGATGGCCGGGTAGGTGTCGGACCGCGACTGGGTGTCCACCAGCAGCGCGTCGCAGCGCACGGTGTTGGCCGCGTGGTGCGCGTTCGCGTCCACCCGCACCTCGCCGCGGTAGCCGGCGCGGCCGCCGCCGCGGGCGATCGACTTCGAGACGATCGAGGACTGCGTGTACGGGGCCATGTGGATCATCTTGGCGCCGGCGTCCTGGTGCTGCCCGGGGCCCGCGAAGGCGACCGAGAGCGTCTCGCCCTTGGCGTGCTCGCCCATGAGGTAGATGGACGGGTACTTCATCGTGACCTTGGATCCGATGTTGCCGTCGATCCACTCCATGGTGGCGCCCTCGTGCGCGATCGCACGCTTGGTGACCAGGTTGTAGACGTTGTTCGACCAGTTCTGGATCGTCGTGTAGCGCACGCGGGCGTTCTTCTTCACGATGATCTCGACCACTGCGGAGTGCAGCGAGTCCGACTTGTAGATCGGCGCGGTGCAGCCCTCGATGTAGTGCACGTAGCTGTCTTCGTCGGCGATGATGAGCGTGCGCTCGAACTGGCCCATGTTCTCGGTGTTGATCCGGAAGTAGGCCTGCAGCGGGATCTCGACGTGCACGCCCTTGGGCACGTACACGAACGAGCCGCCCGACCACACGGCGGTGTTGAGCGCGGCGAACTTGTTGTCGCCGGCCGGGATCACGGTGCCGAAGTACTCCTCGAAGAACTCGGGGTGCTCGCGCAGCGCCGTGTCGGTGTCCATGAAGATGACACCCTGCGCCTCGAGGTCCTCGCGGATCTGGTGGTACACGACCTCGGACTCGTACTGCGCGGCGACGCCGGCGACCAGGCGCTGACGCTCGGCCTCGGGGATGCCCAGGCGCTCGTACGTGTTGCGGATGTCTTCGGGGAGGTCTTCCCAGCTCTGCGCCTGCTTCTCGGTGGAGCGGACGAAGTACTTGATGTTGTCGAAGTCGATCTCCGAGAGGTCGGCGCCCCACGTCGGCATCGGCTTGCGCTGGAACAGCTGGAGACCCTTGAGACGGTTCTTCAGCATCCACTCGGGCTCGGCCTTCAGAGCCGAGATGTCCTTGACGACGGCATCGTTGAGGCCCCGCTTGGCGCTGGCACCGGCAGCATCCGCATCGTGCCAGCCGAACTCGTACACCCCCAGCCCTTCAAGCTCGGGACGGTCGATGAGCACATCGGACATGACGCCACACTCTCCTCTGGGCCCCACGGTTCATCCGTTCCGGCATGCGAGATTCCGACGGAGGAGTTCCGAGGGGGGATGCCGCTTCTGGGGCCCGATCTCGGCGCACAGGAACGCGCGCCTACACTGTCATTGATGCGGGAAGCAGTTTCTGCACTGCATCCCGAACCCCTCGATTCTACAGGGTCACCTCCGGCATCCGGGCCTGTGTGACCTTGGTCGGCCCTGCCGACACAGCCCTGGAGGCGCGACCCATGTCTGCCGAAGCTCCCGCCACGACGCCCGAGAAGCGCCGGATCCTCCCCGATCGGGTCACGACCGCCGTGCGCGTGTTCGCCTGGCTGTCGTTCATCGCCGAGGTGATGATCGTCGGCACCGGCGGCGCCGTGCGCCTCACGGACTCGGGCCTCGGCTGCGGCTGGCCGCTGTGCACCCCCGACTCCCTCGCCCCCACGCCGGCGATGGGCATCCACTCGTTCATCGAGTTCGGCAACCGCATGATGAGCGGTGTCGTCGGCATCCTGGCCCTCGTCCTGCTGATCCTGGTGTGGCGGATGCGCAAGACGCGCCGAGACCTCTGGTGGCTGGCGTTCATCGTCGTGCTCGGCGTCCTCGCCCAGGCGATCGTCGGCGGTCTCTCGGTGCGCCTCGAGCTGAACGGGGGCCTCGTCGCGTTCCACTACCTCGCGTCGATCACGCTCGTCGCGGTCGCGGCCGCGTTCCTGGCGCGCATGGATTTCACCGGCGCCCCGCGCGCCCTCGCCGTGCCGCGCTGGTTCGCGATCACCACCCACGTGACCTCGCTCGTGCTGGTCGTCGTGCTGATCCTCGGGGTCACGACGACCGCCAACGGCCCGCACTCGGGTGACCCGAACGTCGTCCGCCAGGGGTTCGACGTGACGATCCTCGAGCACCTGCACGCCACGCCCGCCTACGTGCTGTTCGCCCTCACCCTGCTCCTGACGATCGTCAGCATGGTGCAGCACCTGCCGATCCGCCGCTGGCTGATGACCCTCCTCGGCATCGAACTGGTGCAGATCGCCATCGGCCTGTACCAGTCCCGCACCGACCTGCCTCCGCTGTCCGTCGGCGTGCACATGGTGATCGCGGCGCTGCTGGTCGCTACGATGGTGGCCGTCGTGACCCGGCTGAAGACCGAAGAGGCCGCGGCGGCGGCACCCGCCGTCACACAGAACGCATAACCTGCGCCGATAGTCTGCATCGGTCCCGCCCGCAGGCTGACCGAGCGGCACCCGCCGCGGAACCCCAAGGAGACCCACCCCATGACCTCGCGCCCGAGCCTGGCTCGCAGCACCCCGTTCATCATCCTGCTGATCGCGTCCGTCGCCTCCACGGCCCTCGGCGCGTGGATCGCGCTGAGCAAGCTGTCCACGATGACGGCGACCCTCACCGCCACGACGCAGAAGGCCACCGGAGCCCTCGACGTGTACGCGGGCGGATCGTGGATCGTGTTCGGCGCGGCGCTGGCCACCGCCGGACTCATCGGCCTGTTCATCGCACTGGCCGTCGCGACCCTGCGCTCGTTCGTGCCCGTCGTGGCCGAGGACGAGCCGGCGGCCGCCCCCGAGCCCGCCGCGGAGCTCCCCTTCGCCCCCGCCGACGAGTCGGCCACCGCGCAGACCCCGCCGCAGACCCCCTCGGTCTGAGCCGCATCGCGCCGAAGAGGCGGGTCCCCGATCGGGGGCCCGCCTCTTCGCCGTTCGACCGCCGGGATCGCCGGTCACGAGGTGCGCAGGCTGTACTCCCCCGTGGTGCACCCGACGATCCGCCAGCCGCCCGCGACCTTGACGGTGTCGAGCTGCCGGATGCCGTGGCCGGTGATCGAGGGCCGGGCGTCGCCCGGCACCCACACGTCCAGGCCGCATCCGGTGCCCGATGCCGTCAGCGACATCGTCGCGCCCGTCGCCTGCAGGTGTTCGATCCGCCCGGGAGCCGAACGCGGGTAGGCGCGGCTGAGCACGTCGAGCAGGGCGGTGTTGCGCGGCGCCTCCCCGCCGGTCGCGCAGTCCTGCGGCACCAGGGCGTACGAGACGTCGGAGATCCCGTTCTGGGGGTCGCCGCACGCCTGCTTCCACACCCAGTACGCGCTGCCCAGCGCGTGCGCGTCCTCGGCGGCGGCGTACCGCTCGATGTGATGCTGGATCTGCTCGGGCGAACCCCAGTAGCCGTACTCCCCCGACCAGAGCGGCGCCCGGTACGCGGCCGCGATCCGCTGCGCGAGGACGAACTGGCGCTCGGTGCTCACGATCGTGGGCAGGCCCAGAGACGCGTCCATCGTGATCGATTCGGCGTACAGGTGCGGGGAGAACACGATGTTGAGGTCGTCGGTGAATCCGGGGTACGGCCCGGTGTCGAAGCCCAGTCCCGACCACAGGATGCTCGGCTCGACGAACACGATCTGCTGCGCACCCGCGTCGCGGATCGCCCGGATCGCGTGCGCCTGATACTCGCCGAGGCGCTGCGAGGTGGTGAGGGGTGCCTGCTCGCCGAACCCCGGCTCGTTGAGCAGGTCGTACCCGGCGATCACCGGGTCGCCCGCGAAGTGCCCCGCCAGCTCGCCCCACGTGCGCACGAGCGCGTCGCGCACCCCGTCGGTGTTCTGGAAGAAGTGCTGGAAGGCACGGTCGCCGGCCGGAGAGATGTCCCGGCCGGTGAACTGGCAGCGCGGCGTCCCGTCGGCGATGGTCGCCCAGGCCGGCGCGCCGTCGTAGCCCCACATCGGGTCGGTGCCGGGCCGGCAGTTCGTGCCCGGGGGCGTCGGCTCCTTCGACCACGCGTCCTGGTGCATGTCCAGCACGACGTAGATGCGGTGAGCGCCGGCCCACCGCACGGCCTCGTCGATCCGCTGCAGGTAGGCCGGGTCGAGCACGCCGCGCTGCGGCTCGAGGGCCGACCACGAGATCCCGAGCCGCACCACGTCGAAGCCGTACGACGCGATCTGCGCGAAGTCCTCCTCGGTGAGGGGCTCGGTCGCCGGGACGCCGGGGCGCGGCTGATAGAAGTCGACGAGCTGGTTGACGTTGACGCCGCGCAGCAGCACGGTGTTGCCGTTCCCGTCGGCGATGCGGCCGCCGTCGGCCCGCAGGATGCCCGGCGGCGCGGCCGCCGCGGCGGCGCCGGTCGGCAGGTACAGGGCGACCAGGCCCGACACGACGAGGGCGAGGACCGCGACGCCGGCCGCCGACGGCATCACCCAGGCCGGCGCCGCCTCCCGGCGCACCGCCAGCCGGTCCACGAGCACGCAGACGACAGCCGGCGCCCAGCCGAGGACCGCCCCGAACGACAGGCCGTCGGCGACGTGCACGTAGGCGGCCATGAGCGGCCACAGATCGCCGGCGAAGCCGTCGTCGACGAACAGTCCGATGACGGCCAGGACGAGCCCGAAGAGGCCTCCGCCCACGACGGCGCCCAGCCAGCCCCCGAGGATGCCGGGCACGCGGCGGCGGAAGAAGCGCAGCCCGAGCCAGGTGCTGAGCATCAGCAGCACGGCGCCCCCGACCATCGGCCACCAGCCCTGGTCGAGACGCGGCACGGGAAGCCCCGGCGCGGTGGCGGCGCCCGTCCACCAGAGGCCGCACACCAGCGGCGCGACGCCTCCGACGAGGATCGCCGCGGGCCACACCGATCCGGTCCACAGCCGCAGCTCCGCCTTCGGTCGCCGCGCGAACAGGCGGGTCGCGGCGGCGACGAGGAGCGCCGCCGGCACCGCCTTCGCGGTGACGTATCCCGCGCCCCAGGCGGCCGTCGGCAGATTCGCACCCATCGCGCCCAGGGTGACCGCCTGGGCCAGCAGCACGGCCAGCACCACCCCGGCCGTCATCGTCCAGAAGCGCCCGCCCGCGCGCACCGCCGCCCACCAGGTGACCAGAACCACCACGGGAGTGAACACCACGTACGGCGCCAGCGGCCACCACAGCTGCACCTGCAGGTGGCCGCCCGGCCACCCGACGAGGGCGAGCAGGCCGGTGGGGTCGACGATCATTTCGATCACGACCAGCACCAGCAGGGCGACGACGGCCACCAGGGGCCTTCGGATGGATGTCATGACACTCCTTCGTGCCGCATCAGCGGGGTTCAGCACCCCTGATGCTAATGCGTCCGAGGAGGCGTCAGAGACCAGGCCGCACGCGCAGATCGGTCAGGTCGGCGTCGCGGGGCAGATCGAGCGCGGTGAGGATCGCCGTGACCACGGATCCGGGCTGGATCCAGGCATCCGCATCGTAGTCGGCGCCCTCCTGCTCATGGACCCGCTGCTGCATCGGCGTGGCGGTGCGCCCGGGGTACACGGAGGTCACCCGCACCCCGTTCGCGCGCTCCTCCGCGCGCAGCGCATCGGCCAGCGCGCGCAGCCCGAACTTGCTCGCCGCGTAGGCGCTCCAGTCCGGCGATGCCGCAAGTCCCGCACCGGAGTTGACGAACACGACGCGCCCCGCCGCGGCCCGCAGGGCCGGAAGCGCGAGCCGGGTGAGCTCGGCCGGCGCGGCGAGATTCACCGCGAGGGTGCGCTGCCACTCCCCCGCTCCCAGCTGCGCGACGGGGCCGAGGTCGCACACCCCGGCGACGTGCAGAACGCTGTCCAGGGCCGGCGGCATCCGCCCGGCGAGGGATGCCTCGAGCGACTCGGGCCGTTCCAGGTCGGCGACGAGCACCGTGGCGTCCGGGAAGGCCCGCCCGAGCCGGCGCGCCGTGGCGTCGCTGCGGGCGATCAGCACCAGGTCGTCTCCGCGTGCGTGCAGGGCGGCCGCGAGAGCCGCTCCGATTCCCGAGGTGGCCCCTGTGAGCAGATGTGTCGTCATCCCTCCAGTATCGGCGAGGGGGACGCCGATTCAGTGCCGGATGCCGGCCGCCGCCTCCAGGGCGTCCAGCGCATCCCACACGCGGGAGCGCTGGTCATCGGTGAGGGACTCCAGGAGCCGTGCCACGCGCTCGGCGCGCTCCATGCGCGCATGCATGACGGCGGTCACGCCGTCCTGGGTCGCCGTCAGCAGGGAGGAGCGTCCGTCCTCCGGGTCCGGTGTCCGCTCGATGAGCCCGCGGGCCTCGAGGTCGGCGACCGCCCGGGTCGCGGTCGGGGCGGCCACGGCTTCGATCCGCGCCAGCTCGGACGGCCGGATCGGTCCCTGCCGCACGATCGTCGACAGCGCCGACATCAGGCCGTGCGAGAGTCCGTCCCCCGTGGGGCGGATGCGCCGGTTGATGCGGCCCACCGCGACGGCGAGCCGCACCGCGGGGTCGCCGAGGGGCGAGTCGGGGTCAGAGGTGTCCGGCATCCCTCAATTGTCGTCGGTCCGGGCCGGAACTCGTACACCCGCCGTCGTCACCGGCACGGCGGCGGTCGATCGCACCGGGATCGCGCCGGTGCGCGGCCGGTGCCCGCCGGTGTGGTGCGCCTCGGCGTGCACGAACCTGCTCCCCCGCACGAAGGAGGCGACCGCCGCCACGAGCGTCATGATCGCCGCCGCGGTGAACACGACGACGAGTCCGTCGTGGAACGCGTTCTGGATGAGCTGGGGGAAGAAGCTCTTGCCCGTCAGCTCCGCGGCATCCGCCGCCGGAAGCTTCGCGAGGATCCCGGCCTGCCCGAGCAGGCTCTGGATCGGGTTGTAGCCGAGGAACGAGGCGAACACGCTTCCCACCGGGGGCAGATCGGCGATCTTCTGCGCGGCCGCGTCCGGGACGCCGTGCGCGACCAGCCCGGCGTACAGGTCCTTGGGCAGGGATGCGGCCAGGCCCGCGATGAGCAGCGAGAAGAACAGGCCGATCGACAGAGACGTGCCGGCGTTCTGCACGGTGCCGGCCATCCCCGACGCGGATCCGCGTTCGTGCGCCGGGACGCTGTTCATGATCGCCGTGCGGTTCGGGGCGCCGAACATGCCCGACCCGATGCCGGAGAGGCCGGTGAGGATCGCGAACTGCCAGTACTGGAAGTCGACGGGGATGAGCATCAGGCCGACGAATGCGAGGGCGACGATCACCAGTCCGGTGGTGGCGAACAGCCGTGCGCCGTACCGGTCGGACAGCGTGCCCGAGATCGGCCCGGCGATGAGGAACCCGACGGTGATCGGGAGCATGTAGATCCCGGCCCACAGCGGGGTGTCCACGTAATCGAAGCCGTGCAGCGGGAGCCAGATCCCCTGCAGCCAGATGATCAGCATGAACTGCAGGCCGCCGCGGCCGATGGAGGCCAGGAGCCCCGCGAGGTTCGCCATCGCGAAGGCGCGGATCTTGAACAGGCGCATGTTGAACATGGGCTGCCGGACGCGCCGCTCGATCACGACGAAGACGACCAGCAGCAGGATGCCGCCGATGATGCCGCCGAGCACCCACGGATTGGTCCACCCCGTCGGGCGGCCGCCGTAGGGCTGGATGCCGTAGGTGATCGCGGTGAGGAGGGCGGTGAGGCCCACCGCGAAGGTGATGTTGCCCGGCCAGTCGAGCTTGCCGGGGGTGCGGGTGCCCACCTCCTTCAGGGAGATGTACGACCAGACCGTGCCGATGATCCCGATCGGGACGCTCACGAAGAACACCGCGCGCCAGTCGATGACCGCGAGGATGCCGCCGACGATGAGGCCGATGAAGCTCCCGGCGATGGCCGCCACCTGGTTGATGCCCAGCGCCATGCCGCGCCGGTCGGCCGGGAAGGCGTCGGTGAGGATCGCGGTGGAGTTCGCGAACAGCATCGCCCCGCCCACGCCCTGCACGAGCCGCCACGCGATCAGCCACAGGGCGCCGGCTCCTCCGAGCGCGGGGTCGAACGCGAGGGCGACCGAGCCCACGGTGAACACGACGAACCCGAGGTTGTAGATGCGCACGCGACCGAACATGTCGCCCAGGCGCCCGAACGTCACGACCAGCACGGCCGTGACGAGCATGTAGCCCATCATGATCCAGAGCAGGTAGCCCACGTTGCCGGCTTCGAGCGGGTCGAGCCGGATCCCCTGGAAGATCGCCGGCAGCGAGATCATCACGATCGACGCGTTGATCGTCGCCATCAGCATGCCCAGCGTGGTGTTGGACAGCGCCACCCACTTGTAGTGCGGGTGGTCCTTCGAGAACCTCGAGCCGGATGCCGCTTCCCTGGTCTGTGTCACGTCGCTCCTCTGGCCGTCGTCTACTTACTTGACGAGTACTAAGTATATGACCGCGGAAACGAGGACGGCCCCGTCTGCGAGGACGGGGCCGAAGCGGAGGGGGCGATCAGAACGGGAGCAGCGGATCGATCGCGATGGCGACGAACAGCAGCGTCAGGTACGTGATCGAGGCGTGGAACACGCGCATGGGCTTGGGGGTGGTCCCCCGCACCGCGCGGCTGTACAGCACGTGCGACTCATAGATGAACCAGCCGCCGAAGACCAGGGCCGACACCGTGTAGACCAGACCCATGCCGGCGACCGGGATGAGCAGCAGCGAGCACGCCACCGTCGCCCAGGCGTACAGGATCACCTGCAGACCGACCTGCGAGCTGCTGCGCGTGGCGCCGAGCATGGGCACGTCGACGTCGTCGTAGTCGTCGCGGTACTTCATCGACAGCGGCCAGTAGTGCGGCGGCGTCCACAGGAACACGAGCAGGAACAGGATGAACGGCGTCAGCGACAGCGACCCGGTCACCGCGCTCCACCCGATCAGCACCGGGAAGCATCCCGCGATCCCGCCCCACACGATGTTCTGCTCGGTGCGGCGCTTGAGGATGATCGTGTAGATCACGACGTAGAAGAAGATCGCGACCGCCGACAGCACGGCGGCGAGCCAGTTGGTCGTGAGCCAGAGCCACACCGTCGACAGCACGGCGAGCGTCCACGCGAACACCAGCGCGCCGCGGGCCGACACCTCGCCGGTCACGATCGGCCGGTTCTCGGTGCGCTTCATGTGCGCGTCGATGTCGCGGTCGATGTACATGTTGAACGCGGCCGCCGAGCCCGCCGAGAGGGAGCCGCCGATGACGGTCGCCACCACCAGCAGCATGTTCGGGAGTCCGCCGGCGGCGAGGAACATCACCGGGATGGTGGTGACCAGCAGCAGTTCGAGCACGCGCGGCTTGGTCAGCGCGACGTAACCGCGGACCTTGGTGCCGAAACTGTGCCGGACCGCCTCGGTCACCGGATGCGACGTCGTGGAAATGTCGATCGCCTCCGCTTATCGCTCAGTCAAGAAGTCACTGAGATTCTACGGCATCCCGACCGATGTCCTCCCATGTCCCCGCGGCCTGGCCCCCTCCCCCGCTTCGCTATGCTGACTGCATACGCGCGCCCCTTGCCGGGTCGCCCCCGCGGCGACCGCGTTACGGCGGGCGCCTCCCCGCACTCGAAAGGGCGGTCCGGTGGCGGAACTGCAATGGGATGAGATCGATGGGCGCGCCGTGGACACGGCTCGCGTGCTCGCGGCGGATGCTGTGGAGAAGGTCGGCAACGGCCACCCCGGCACCGCGATGAGCCTGGCTCCGGCGGCGTACCTGCTGTATCAGCGGGTGATGCGGCACGATCCGTCCGACACCCACTGGCTGGGCCGGGACCGGTTCATCCTGTCCGCGGGCCACTCGTCCCTCACGCAGTACATCCAGCTGTACTACGGCGGATTCGGCCTGGAGCTTTCCGACCTGGAGTCGCTGCGCACGTGGGGGTCGCTGACCCCGGGCCACCCCGAGTACGGGCACACCAAGGGCGTGGAGATCACCACCGGCCCGCTCGGTCAGGGTCTGTCGTCCGCGGTCGGCTTCGCGTACGCGGCCCGCTACGAGCGCGGCCTGTTCGACCCCGAGGCCCCCGCTGGGCAGAGCCCGTTCGACCACTTCATCTACGTGATCGCCGGTGACGGCGACCTGCAGGAGGGCGTCACCTCCGAGGCGTCGTCGCTGGCCGGTCACCAGCAGCTGGGCAACCTGATCGCGATCTACGACTCGAACCAGATCTCGATCGAGGACGACACCAACGTCGCGTTCACCGAGGACGTCCACAAGCGCTACGAGGCGTACGGCTGGCACGTGCAGGTCGTGGACTGGAAGAAGACCGGCCAGTACGTCGAGGACGTCGCCGAGCTGCACCGCGCCATCGAGGCGGCGCAGGGCGAGACCGCCAAGCCGTCGCTGATCATCCTGCGCACCATCATCGGCTGGCCGTCGCCGGGCAAGCAGAACACCGGCAAGGTGCACGGCTCCGCCCTCGGCGCCGACGAGCTGGCCGCGACCAAGCGCGCCCTCGGCTTCGACCCCGAGCAGCACTTCGCCGTCGCCGACGACGTGATCGCGCACACCCGTCAGCTCGTCGACCGGGGCGCGGCCGCGCACGCCGAGTGGCAGACCGCGTTCGACGCGTGGGCCGCGGCGAATCCTGCGCGCAAGGCGCTGCTGGACCGCCTCGAGGCAGGAACCCTGCCCGCGGACATCGCGGACGCCCTGCCGGTCTTCCCGGCAGGCAAGGACGTCTCCACGCGTGCCGCGTCCGGCCAGGTCATCAACGCCCTCGCCGCCCAGCTGCCGGAGCTGTGGGGCGGGTCGGCGGATCTTGCCGAGTCGAACCTGACCACCATCAAGGACGCCCCCTCGTTCATCCCGGAGGAGTGGTCCACCCACGAGTGGTCGGGCAACCCGTACGGCCGGGTGCTGCACTTCGGCATCCGCGAGCACGCGATGGGCGCGATCGTCAACGGCATCGTGCTGCACGGCCCGACCCGCGCGTTCGGCGGCACGTTCCTGATCTTCAGCGACTACATGCGCCCCCCGGTGCGTCTGGCCGCCCTCATGAACATCCCCTCGCTGTTCGTCTGGACCCACGACTCCGTCGCGCTCGGCGAAGACGGCCCCACCCACCAGCCCATCGAGCAGCTCGCCGCGCTGCGCGCGATCCCGAACCTCACGATCGTGCGCCCCGCCGACGCGAACGAGACCGCGCACGCGTGGCTCGAGCTGCTGCGCCGGCAGGAGGGCCCCGGCGGTCTCGCGCTGACCCGTCAGAACATCCCCGTGTTCGAACGCGGCACCGGCGACGCGACCGGCGACGCGTTCGCCTCGGCGGCGAACACCGCCAAGGGCGCCTACGTGCTCATCGACTCCCCCACCGGCACCGTCGACGTCATCCTCATCGCCACCGGCTCCGAGGTGCAGCTGGCCGTCGCCGCCCGCGAGCGCCTGGCGGCCGAGGGCATCGGCGCCCGCGTCGTGTCGGCGCCGTCGCTGGAGTGGTTCGCCGAGCAGGACGCCGCCTACCGGGAGTCAGTCCTCCCGGCATCGGTCACCGCCCGCGTGTCGGTCGAGGCCGGGCTCGCCCTGCCCTGGCGCGGCATCGTCGGAGACCGCGGCCGCTCGGTGTCCATCGAGCACTTCGGCGCCTCGGCCGACTACAAGACCCTGTTCGAGAAGTTCGGCATCACGACGGAGCACGTCGTCCAGGCCGCCCACGAGACCCTGAAGGACAACGCATGAGCACCCCCACCGAAGACCTCTCGGCCGCCGGCGTCAGCATCTGGCTGGACGACCTGTCCCGGGCCCGGCTGACCAGCGGCAACCTGCAGGAGCTGATCGACACCCGCAACGTCGTCGGCGTCACCACCAACCCGACCATCTTCCAGGGCGCGATCCAGAGCGGCGGCGAGGACTACGCGTCGCAGCTGCACCTGCTCGCGATCGCCGGAGCCACCGTCGAGGATGCGATCTTCGCGGCGACCACCGACGACGTGCGCGACGCGTGCGACCTGCTGCGCCCCGTCTACGAGTCCACGAACGGGTTCGACGGACGCGTGTCGATCGAGGTGTCCCCCGACCTGGCGCACAACACCACCGCGACGGTCGCCCAGGCCAAGCAGCTGTGGGAGACCGTCGGCCGCCCGAACGCCTACATCAAGATCCCCGCGACCAAGGCCGGCCTGCCCGCGATCACCCACGCGATCGCAGCGGGCATCTCGGTCAACGTCACCCTGATCTTCAGCCTCGACCGTTACGAGGCCGTCATCGACGCATACCTGACCGGGCTCGAGCAGGCCAAGGCCGCCGGCATCGACCTGTCCACCATCCACTCCGTCGCGTCGTTCTTCGTGTCCCGCGTGGACACCGAAGTCGACAAGCGCCTGGACTCGATGAGCGACCCCGACGCGGAGGCGCTGCGCTCCAAGGCCGGCATCGCCAACGCCCGCCTCGCCTACGAGCTGTTCGAGACCACCTTCGCCGAGGACCGCGCCAAGAAGCTCCTGGCCGCCGGCGCGAACGTGCAGCGTCCGCTGTGGGCCTCCACCGGCGTGAAGGACCCGTCGCTGCCCGACACCCTCTACGTCACGGAGCTCGTCGCACCGCACACGGTCAACACCATGCCGGAGAAGACGCTGCAGGCCACCTTCGACCACGGCGTCATCACCGGCGACACGGTGCGCGGCACCTACACCGCCGCGCACGGCGTGTTCGAGCGTCTCGCGAACGTCGGCATCGACTTCGCCGACGTCACCCAGCAGCTCGAGGACGAGGGCGTGGAGAAGTTCATCACCTCGTGGCAGGACGTCAAGAAGACCGTCGCCGACGCCCTCAGCAACGCGAAGTAAGGCGGCCCGTTGAGCTTCCACATCCACCTGTCGGGCCACGTCAAGAAGGTCGTCGACGACACCGTTCCCGTTCTCGTCGCCGACCTGGTCGCCACCGGCATCACGGCGTGCGACCCGACACTGTGGGGGCCGGAGGCTGAAGCCGAGGCCGCACAGCGCCTGGGCTGGGTGCAATGCGTCACGGCATCCCGCGACCTGCTGCCGGACATCTACCTGCTGCGCGACGACCTGCTCGAGAAGGGGGTCGATCGCGTGGTGCTCGCCGGCATGGGCGGGTCCTCGCTCGCCCCGGAGGTCATCGCGCAGAGCGCGGGCGCTCCGCTGGTGATCCTGGATTCCACCGACCCCCGGCAGGTGCGCGCCGCGATCGACGGAGACGAGGAGGGCGGTCTCGCCGAGACCGTCCTCGTCGTGTCGTCGAAGTCGGGATCGACGGTCGAGACGGATGCTGCGCGGCGCCTGTTCGAGGCGGCGTTCCAGGATGCCGGCATCGACCCCGCCGAGCGCATCGTGGTCGTCACCGATCCCGGCTCGCCGCTCGACGTTTCCGCGCAGGCGGCCGGCTACCGCGTCTTCCACGGGGACCCGACGGTCGGCGGACGCTTCTCCGCCCTCACCGCCTTCGGGATCGTCCCGGCCGGTCTCGCCGGCGCCGACGTCGAGGAACTGCTCGAAGAGGCCGAGGCGACGCTGCTCGAGGTGGCGATCGACAGCCCGCACAACCCCGCGCTCGTGCTCGCCGCGGCGATCGCCGGCGGGACGCCCCGGCGGGACAAGCTCGCGCTCGTCGCCGACGACACGCAGCTCGTCGGGCTCCCGGACTGGGTCGAGCAGCTGATCGCGGAGTCCACCGGCAAGGACGGCTCCGGCATCCTGCCGGTGGTCATGCTTCCGGTGTCGCCCGAGCTGGACGCGCGACCGGACGACCTGCAGGTCGTGCGCTTCGTCGACGAGGCCGAGCGGTTCCACGTGTTCGAGCACCACCCCGGCGAGGTGCTCGTCAGCGCGTCGCTGGCGGCGCACTTCATCGTCTGGGAGTACGCGACCGCGATCGCAGGACGGATGCTCGGCGTCAACCCGTTCGACCAGCCCGACGTGGAGGCCGCCAAGCAGGCCGCCCGCGCCCTGCTGGACACTCCGCCGACGGCCGCGGCGCCCGCCTTCGTCGAGGACGGCATCGAGGTCCGCGCGAGCGACCCGGGCCTCCTCGCCCCGGGCACCGTCTCCGGCGTCCTGTCGGAGCTGTGGTCGCGCACGCCCGCCGACGGATACGTCGCGGTGCAGGCCTACGCGGACCGCGCAGCTCTCAGCGAGCTGCAGGGCCTGCGCGAGCTCGTCGCCGCGGATGCCGGCCGGCCCACCACGTTCGGCTGGGGCCCGCGCTTCCTGCACTCCACCGGCCAGTACCACAAGGGCGGGCCCGCCAACGGCGTGTTCCTGCAGATCACCGTCGCCGGCGAGGAGGACCTCGCCGTCCCCGGACGCCCCTACACGCTCGGGCAGCTCATCGCGGCGCAGGCCGCCGGTGACGCGGCCGTGCTCGCGGCGCGCGGAAGGCCCGTCGTCACCCTCACCCTCACCGATCCGCAGACCGATCTGCTCGCGCTGTTCGACGCCGCATAGGAGGATGCCCCCAGCATGACCGTCGACATCACTCGTGACTTCAACCCGCTCCGGGACCCGGACGACCGCCGGCTGAACCGGATCGCGGGGCCGAGCGCCCTCGTCATCTTCGGCGTCACCGGCGACCTGTCGCGCAAGAAGCTCATGCCCGCCGTGTACGACCTCGCCAACCGGGGGCTGCTGCCCCCGGGCTTCGCGCTGGTCGGCTTCGCCCGGCGCGACTGGGCCGACCAGGACTTCGCCCAGGTCGTCCACGACGCGGTGCGCGCCCACGCGCGCACCGAGTTCCGTGAGGACACCTGGCAGCAGCTGCTGCAGGGCATCCGGTTCGTCAGCGGAGACTTCAGCGACGCGGCCTCGTTCCGGCGCCTGCGCGAGACCGTCGAGAAGCTCGACGTCGAACGCGGCACGATGGGAAACCACGCCTACTACCTGTCCATCCCGCCGAACCAGTTCGGGATCGTGGCCGAGCAGCTGCGCAGTTCGGGCCTCGTCAAGGACACGGCCGACAATCCGGACGGCTGGCGACGCGTCGTCATCGAGAAGCCGTTCGGGCACGACCTGAAGTCCGCGCACGAGCTCAACGCGGCGCTGCGCACCACCTTCCCCGCCGACTCGATCTTCCGGATCGACCACTACCTCGGCAAGGAGACGGTGCAGAACATCCTGGCGCTGCGCTTCGCCAACGAGCTGTTCGAACCGATCTGGAACCGCAACTACGTCGACCACGTGCAGATCACCATGGCCGAGGACATCGGCGTCGGAGGCCGGGCGGGCTACTACGACGGCATCGGCGCGGCGCGCGACGTCATCCAGAACCACCTGCTGCAGCTGCTCGCCCTCACCGCGATGGAGGAGCCGATCTCGCTGGGGGCCGCAGACCTCCGCGGCGAGAAGGAGAAGGTGCTCGCCGCGGTGTCGCTCCCGAGCGACCTGCGCCTGGCCACGGCGCGCGGGCAATACGGCGGCGGCTGGCAGGGCGGCGAGCAGGTGCGGGCGTTCCTCGAAGAGGACGGCATGGACCCGCAGTCCACGACCGAGACCTATGCGGCGCTGAAGCTCGGGATCAACACCCGGCGCTGGGCGGGCGTCCCGTTCTACCTCCGCACCGGCAAGCGCCTCGGTCGGCGCGTGACCGAGATCGCCGTGGTCTTCAACCGCACCCCGGAGCATCTCTTCCGGCGCAACCAGACCGCGGGCCTCGGACAGAACGCGCTCGTCATCCGCGTGCAGCCCGACGAGGGCGTCACGATCCGCTTCGGCTCGAAGGTCCCCGGCGCCGGCACCCAGGTGCGCGACGTCACGATGGACTTCGGATACGGGCACGCGTTCACCGAGGCCAGCCCGGAGGCGTACGAGCGCCTCATCCTCGACGTGCTGCTCGGCGACCCGCCGCTCTTCCCGCGGCACGAAGAGGTCGAACTGAGCTGGAAGATCCTCGACCCGGTCGAGGAGTACTGGCGCGAGCAGGGCGGCCCCCTCGAGCAGTACACCCCCGGCGGATGGGGACCCGCGTCCGCCAACGCCCTGCTCGCCCGCGATGGCCGCACCTGGAGGCGTCCGTGATCATCGAACTTCCCGACACCACCGTCAGCAAGATCGCGAAGGCCCTGATCGAGGTCCGCGAAGAGGGCGGCGTCACCGCCCTCGGACGCGTCCTGACCCTCATCATCGTCACCAAGCACGGTGCCGAGGACGAGGTCATCGAGGCCGCCAACGACGCCTCGCGCGAGCATCCCATGCGTGTCATCGTGCTCACCTACGACGCCAAGGACAGCACCCACGCCACGCCGCGGCTGGATGCCGAGATCCGCGTCGGCGGCGACGCCGGCGCCAGCGAGGTGATCGTGCTGCGCGCGGTGGGAGCGGCCGGCAACAACTCCGAGAGCCTCGTGACGGGCCTGCTGCTGCCGGATGCCCCCGTGGTGGCCTGGTGGCCGCACGAGACGCCCCTGGCCCCCTCGCGCTCCTCCATCGGCCGGATCGCACAGCGCCGCATCACCGATGCCGCCGCCCAGCCGAACCCGGCCGAGTGGGTCGCCGACCTCAGCAAGCACTACGCCCCCGGCGACACCGACCTCGCCTGGACGCGCCTCACCCGGTGGCGCGAGCAGCTCGCGGCCGTGCTCGATCAGCCTCCGTTCGAGCCGGTGGACCGCGTCGAGGTGCACGGGGCCGGCGACTCCCCCTCCACGGCCCTGCTCGCGGCGTGGCTTCGGCTGACGCTCGACGCGCCGGTGGAGTGGACCTACGCCGACCCGTCCGCGTGGTCGCACGGCATCAAGTCGGTGCGCCTCGTCCGCGCGTCCGGCGACACCCTCCTGGAGCGGCCGGAGCAGGGGTTCGCGATCCTCAGCCAGCCCGGGCAGCCCACGCACGAGCTCGCGTTCGCGCGGCGCACGCTGCGCGAGTGCATCGCCGAGGAGCTGCGGAGCCTGGACGCCGACCTCCTCTACGGCCGCGTGATCTCCGAGGGCTGGGCGAAGCTGACCGACGAGCCGGCGGAGGCGACCGCATGACCAAGCGCGTGGTGCTCCGCCAGACTCCCGGTGAGCTCGCCGGGGTGGTCGCCGCCCGGCTCCTCGGCCGGATCGCCAAGCGCACCGCGGACGGCAAGACGGTGCACGTCTCCCTGACCGGCGGCACGATGGGAATCGAGGTGCTGCGCGCCGCGGGGCGCCACCCGCAGCGCTCCGCGGTCGACTGGTCGCTCGTGCACGTCTGGTGGAGCGATGAGAGGTTCGTCGCGGCATCCTCCGAGGAGCGCAACGACGTGCCCGCGGCGGCATTCCTGGACGCCGTCGACCTCCCGGCGGCCAACGTCCACCGGATGCCGGCCGCCGACGGCGGGCTCGATCTGGATGCCGCTGCGGCGGCGTACGCCGCCGAGCTGGCGCGCTTCGCGACCGACGGCGCGACGTGGCCGGAGTTCGACATCTCCCTGCTCGGAGTGGGGCCCGACGGGCACATCGCGTCGCTGTTCCCCGACCGACCGGAGATCACCGTCACCGACGAGGTGGTGCTGCCGGTGCGCGACTCCCCCAAGCCGCCGCCGGAGCGCCTCACCCTGACCCGCCCCGTCATCAACTCGTCCAAGCGGGTGTGGCTGGTCATGACCGGAGCCGAGAAGGCCTCCGCGCTGGGCCTCGCCCTCGCCGGTGCCAGCTACCGCAGCGTCCCGGCCGCCGGAGCCAAAGGCACCAAGCGCACCACGTTCTTCGTGGATGCGGCAGCGGCCGCCCAGGTTCCTCCGGACCTCATCGACGGCGACGACGACTGACGCGCAGCTCTCCCCGCTGCACGAAGAAGACCCGATGGCCTCGGCCATCGGGTCTTCTCACGTTCGCGGGGCGGCGGCTCAGGCCTGCCCGCGCCGGTCGCGCAGCTGCTGCAGCGCGTCGTCGAGGAGCTGGTCGGCCTCCTCGTCGGTGCGACGCTCCTTCACGTACGCGAGGTGCGTCTTGTACGGCTCGGTCTTGGCCAGGGCCGGCGGGTTCTCCTTGTCGCGCCCGGCCGGAAGACCGGAGTGCGGCGAGTCGATGGTCTCGGGGATCTCCGCCTCGTCGACACCGGCCGCGAAATAGCGGACGGTCTCGTTGCCGAGGGCGTCCCAGTACGAGACCGCGATGCGGTCGGCGTGGTGCCCGTGGTCCTGTTCGCCCATCGGGCCCGCGCCGACGCGCGTGCCCCGGATTGCGTTGCCGCCTGCTGCCATGTCAGATCCCCTGGAACTTGGTGATGAGACCCAGCGCGACGATCGAGACGAACCACGCGAGGGCCAGGATGACGGTGAATCGGTTGAGGTTGCGCTCTGCCAGCCCGGACGAACCGAGCGCGGACGACATGCCGCCGCCGAACATGTCGGACAGGCCGCCGCCGCGCCCCTTGTGCAGGAGGATCAGCAGAGTCAGCAGCAGACTCGTGATGCCGAGGATCACCTGCAGAATGAACTGGAGAATTTCCACGTGAAGTAGCCTTTCGCGGCGGCCTCGGCGGGCCGCACAAACCTCAAGTATACGGAGGTGTCCCGATCAGACGCCGACGTGCTTCTGGTAGCGCGCGATCGCGGCGAATTCGTCGACCACGAGCGACGCACCGCCCACGAGCGCCCCGTCGACGTCGGGCTCGCGCATGAAGCCGGCGATGTTGCCCGACTTCACGGAGCCGCCGTACAGGATGCGCGTGCGGGATGCCGCGGCATCCCCCAGCGTCTCGGCGATCACCGCACGAAGCGCCGCGCAGACGTCCTGCGCCTGCTGGGGCGTCGCCGCCTGTCCGGAGCCGATCGCCCACACGGGCTCGTAGGCCACGACGATGTCGGCGTCCGGCTTGACGTCCGCGAGCGCCGCGCGCAGCTGGCTGACCGGCACCGCGCTCGCACCGAACTTCTCCAGGTCCTCCGCCGTCTCGCCGACGCAGATCACCGGGACGAGGCCGTGCTTGAGCGCCGCCTGCACCTTGCCGGCCACGACCTCGTCGGACTCGGCGTGGTACTCGCGACGCTCGGAGTGCCCGATGATCACGTAGCGGCAGGCGAGCTTGGCGAGGAAGGCACCGGACACTTCGCCCGTGTACGCGCCGGAGTCGTGCGCCGAGAGGTCCTGCGCGCCCAGGGCGAACGGGATCTTGTCGGCGTCGATCAGGGTCTGCGCGGTGCGCAGGTCGGTGAACGGCGGGAAGATCGCGATCTCCACCGCACCGTCGTGCTTGGCGTCGCGCAGCGTCCAGTCCAGCTTCTGCACGAACGCCACCGTCTGCAGGTGGTCGAGGTTCATCTTCCAGTTGCCGGCGATCAGCGGCTTGCGCTGCGCCACGGTCTCATTCACTGCCATCCGAGGACCTCCAGGCCGGGAAGCGTCTTGCCTTCAAGGAATTCGAGGCTCGCGCCCCCGCCGGTCGAGATGTGACCGAAATCGTCGTCCGCGAAGCCCAGCTGGCGCACGGCCGCCGCGGAGTCGCCGCCGCCGACGACGCTGAGCCCGGGCACCTCGGTGAGGGCCTGGGCGACGGCCTTGGTGCCCGCCGCGAACGCGGCCATCTCGAACACGCCCATGGGCCCGTTCCAGAACACGGTCGTCGACGAGCGCACCGCGGCGGCGAAGGCCTCCGCCGTGCGCGGGCCGATGTCGAGGCCCAGGCCGTCGGCGCCGAACGGGGTGTCTTCGAGTTTCTCAGCGTCGGCGACCACGTGGTCGGCGTCGGCCGAGAAGGATGCCGCCACGACCGCGTCGACGGGGAGCAGCAGCTCGACGCCACGCTCCTTCGCCTCGGCGATGTAGCCGCGCACCGTGTCGAGCTGGTCCTGCTCGAGCAGGCTCTTGCCGACCGGGTGACCGAGGGCGGCGAGGAACGTGAACATCATCCCGCCGCCGATGCACAGGCGATCGACCCGCGGCAGCAGGTGCGAGATGACGCCGAGCTTGTCGCTCACCTTCGACCCGCCGAGCACCACCGTGTAGGGGCGCTCGGGGTTCTCGGTGAGGCGGTCGAGCACGTCCAGCTCGGCGGCGATCAGGAGTCCTGCGGCGGAGGGCAGCAGCTGGGCGAGGTCGTACACCGACGCCTGCTTGCGATGCACCACGCCGAAGCCGTCGGAGACCAGGGCGTCCCCGAGAGCGGCGAGCTGCTCCGCGAACGCGCCGCGCTCGGCGTCGTCCTTCGCGGTCTCCCCCGCGTTGAACCGCAGGTTCTCCAGGACGGCGACCTGGCCGTCCTCCAGTGCGGCGACGGTCTTCTGCGCGGACTCGCCCACGGTGTCGGACGCGAAGGCGACCGGCTGCCCGAGCAGCTCGGACAGGCGCTGTGCCACCGGCGCGAGGCTGTACTTGGGGTCCGGGGCGCCGGCAGGGCGCCCCAGGTGCGAGACGACGACGACGCGGGCTCCCTGCCCGGTCAGCGCCTGAAGCGTCGGCAGGGACGCCCGCACGCGACCGTCGTCCGTGATGACCCCGTCCTGAAGAGGAACATTGAGGTCACAACGGACGACGACGCGCTTTCCTGCGAGCGGCCCCGCACTCTGAACAAGGGTGTCAAGGGTGCGAAGAGCCACGGAATTCCTTATTCGTCAGAGACGCTCGGCGACGTACTCGGTCAGGTCGACGAGGCGGTTCGAGTAGCCCCACTCGTTGTCGTACCACGACGACACCTTGACCAGGTTGCCGCTCACGTTGGTGAGGCCGGCGTCGAAGATCGACGAGTGCGGGTCGAGCTGGATGTCGCTCGAGACGATCGCGTCGGCGTTGTACTTCAGGTACCCGACCAGGCGTCCGTCCGCTGCTGCGGCCTCGTACGCCGCGTTGACGGCTTCCTTGGTGAGGCCCTCGGTGTTCGTGACGATCGTGAGGTCGACGATCGAGCCGGTCGGAACCGGAACGCGGTACGACGAGCCGCTCAGCTTGCCGTTGAGCTCGGGCAGGACGAGGCCGATGGCCTTGGCTGCACCGGTCGAGGCCGGGACGATGTTGATCGCCGCGGCGCGGGCGCGGTGCAGGTCGCTGTGCGGGCCGTCCTGGAGGTTCTGGTCGGCCGTGTAGGCGTGCGCGGTCATCATGAAGCCGCGCTCGATGCCGAACGCGTCGTTGAAGACCTTGGCCAGCGGCGCGAGGCAGTTCGTGGTGCACGACGCGTTCGAGATGATGTTCATCGTCGCCGCGTCGTAGGTGTCTTCGTTCACGCCCATGACGAACGTGCCGTCCACGTCGGTGCCGGGGGCCGAGATGATGACCTTCTTGGCGCCGCCCTGGATGTGCTTGCCGGCGTCGGACGCCTTCGTGAAGCGACCGGTCGACTCGATGACGATGTCGACGCCGAGCTCGCCCCAGGGGAGGTTCGCGGGGTCGCGCTCTTCGAAGACCTTGATCGAGGTGCCGTTGACGGTGATCGAGTCCTCGTCGAACGAGACATCCGCGTCGAGACGGCCGCCGACCGAGTCGTACTTCAGCAGGTGCGCGAGAGTCTTGTTGTCGGTGAGGTCGTTCACCGCCACGATCTCGAGGTCCGCGTTCTGCGCAAGCGCAGCACGCAGGAAGTTACGTCCGATTCGGCCGAAGCCGTTGATTCCGATCTTCACAGTCACGAAGATGCTCCTGAATGGGTGTCGTGCGCTTGCGCGCGGTTCAGACGACTAGGACGCCGGTGTCCCGGGCGGTGAACCGACCGGGACACCGCACTGGCTATGACAGTACCAGCAGGCCCGAGGTCTTCTCTCGCGCTGCGTCCAAGCGTGACGCGACGTTCTCCCAGTTGGCGATGTTCCACGCCGCCTTGACGTAGTCCGCCTTGACGTTGAGGTAGTCGAGGTAGAACGCGTGCTCCCACATGTCCAGCTGGAACAGCGGAATCGTGCCCTGGGCGGTGTTGCCCTGCTGGTCGAACAGCTGCTGGATGATCAGGCGCGCCCCGATCGGGTCCCAGCTCAGCACCGCCCAGCCGGAGCCCTGGATGCCCATGGCGGCGGCGGTGAAGTGCGCCTGGAACTTCTCGAACGACCCGAAGAACTCCTCGATGGCCGCCTTCAGCTCGCCCTCGGGCTGACCGCCGCCGTTCGGCGACAGGTTGGTCCAGAAGATCGAGTGGTTGACGTGACCGCCGAGGTGGAACGCGAGGTCCTTCTCCAGGCGGTTCACGTTCGCGAAGTTGCCGGTCTCGCGGGCCTCTTCGAGCTGCTCGAGCGCGGTGTTCGCACCGGCCACGTAGGCGGCGTGGTGCTTGTCGTGGTGGAGCTGCATGATCTTGCCGCTGATGTGCGGTTCGAGTGCCGCGTAATCGTACGGCAGGTCGGGCAGCGTGTACTTCGCCATGTTCTCTTCTTCCTGTCGGCGCTGCGCGCGCACGATCACGCGAGCTAGCGAGGGTGACGAGTTCATCCTACTGACGGCAACGAAGCGGCCGGGCCGGATGATTCCCTCTGTGACGGGAAGGTCGGGGTCGGCTCAGTCCTCGACGGCGGCGGGCACGGCGGCCTCGGTCGCGGGGACGCCCGTCTCCTCGGCCTGCTTGTCGGCCATCGCCAGCAGGCGCCGGATGCGGCCCGCGACGGCATCCTTGGTCAGGGGCGGGTCGGCGTGGTGGCCGAGCTCGTCCAGGCTCGCGTCGCGGTGCGCCAGGCGCAGCTCGCCCGCCTCCCGCAGGTGGTCGGGGACGTCGTCGCCGAGGATCTCCAGGGCGCGCTCGACGCGGGCGCACGCGGCCACGGCGGCGCGGGCCGAGCGGCGCAGGTTGGCGTCGTCGAAGTTCACCAGGCGATTCACGCCGGCGCGCACCTCGCGCTGCTGACGCACTTCGTCCCAGTCGGCGGCGGCGCGGGCGGCGCCCATCACCGCGAGAGTGGCCCGGATGCCCTCGGCGTCGCGCACCACCACGCGCGGGACGCCGCGCACTTCGCGGGCCTTCGCCGGAATGCCGACGCGGTGGCCGGCGCCGACGAGGGCCATGGCGGCCTCCGAGGTCGGGCAGGAGATCTCCAGCGCTGCAGAGCGGCCCGGGTCGGACAGCGAGCCGGCGGCGAGGAACGCCCCGCGCCACGTCGCGGCCAGGTCGGGACGCGAACCCGTGGTGAGCTTGTTCGGCAGACCGCGCACGGGCCGGCGGCGCTGGTCGAGCAGGCCGGTCTGACGGGCGAGCGTCTCGCCGTTCTCGATCACCCGGACGGCGTACCGGCCGGCGCCGCGGACGGATGCCGCCTGCAGCTGCACCAGCTCGGGACGCACGCCGTAGAGTTCGACGATCTCGCGGGCGATCCGCCGGGCCAGACGGTCGGAGTCGACCTCGGCCTCGACCGCGACGCGCCCCGCGATCGAATGCAGACCACCGGAGAACCGGAGCATTGCCGTCAGTTCAGCGACGCGCGCCGTCGGACGCGGGTCGCGCAGAGCGATCAGCTCGGCCTTCACATTGGCGGTCAGCGACACGGGACTCCTCGTGGGATCGGATTGCGGGACGATCGTCCAGCTTACCCGGACCTCACTCCCGTCCGAGATCGCGGTGCTTCACGCGCACCGCGACGCCGGGCAGCCGCCCCAGCCGATCGGCCAGTTCCTCCGTCATCACGACCGACCGGTGCTTGCCGCCGGTGCAGCCGATCGCGATGACGCTGTGGCGCTTGTTCTCCCGCTGATACCCGGCGATCACCGGGATCATCGCGTTCTCGTAGGCGTCCAGGAACTCGACGGCCCCCTGCTGGGCGAGCACGAAATCGCGCACCGCCTCGTCCTTGCCGGTGAGTCCGCGCAGGTCGTCCTGCCAGTACGGATTCGGCAGGAACCGCATGTCGGCGACCACGTCGGCATCCGGCGGGAGCCCGTACTTGAACCCGAAGCTCATGATCGTCAGGGTGTGCTGCGCCGAGCCCTCGGCGGAGAACATCTCCACGACCTTGGTGGCGAGCTGGTGGATGTTGAAGCCAGACGTGTCGATGATGACGTCCGCCGCTTCGCGGATCGCCCGCGAGCGCTCGCGCTCCCGCCGGATGCCGTCGAGGATCGTGCCGTCCTCCTGCAGCGGGTGCGGCCGGCGCACGGCCTCGTAGCGGCGCACGAGCACGTCGTCGGAGGCGTCGAGGAACACCACGCGCAGCTGCGGCCGGGCATCCCGCAGCGTGCGGGTCACATCCGGCAGCTGGGTGAACATGTCGCGGCCGCGCACGTCGACGACGGCCGCCACCCGCGGCAGCGCGCTTCCGGCGAGGCCGGACACCTCCAGCAGCGGCCGCAGCATCTGCGGGGGCAGGTTGTCGACCACGTACCAGCCCATGTCTTCGAGCGCATCGGCGACCGTCGAGCGACCGGCGCCGGACATGCCCGTCACGATGAGCACTTCGCCGGTCTCGCTCGGCATTTCGTCGGTCATGCGTCCCCCCACACGTCGTCGCTCTCAGCCTAGTGATCGGAGACGTGGGCATGAACGGACGCCGCGAGCTTAGGACCGAAGCCGGGCAGCTCGGCGATCTCGCTCTCGGCCGCGCCGCGCAGCTTCGCGACCGACCCGAAGTGGCGCAGCAGCGTCTTGATTCGCGCCTCGCCGAGACCGGGGACCTCGGCGAGCACCGTCGAGATGTCGCGCCGCCGGCGCCGGCGCTGATGCGTGATCGCGAACCGGTGCGCCTCGTCGCGGAGCCGCTGCACGAGGTACAGCGCCTCCGAGGTGCGCGGCAGGATCACCGGGAAGTCGTCGCCGGGCAGCCAGATCTCCTCCAGCCTCTTGGCGATGCCGCACAGGGCGATCTCCTCGTGCCCGCTGTCGCGCAGCGCCCGGGCCGCCGCCGCCACCTGGGGCTGCCCGCCGTCGACGATCAGCAGCTGCGGCGGGTAGGCGAAGCGCGGCTTGCGGCGCGTCGTCACGACCTCGCCGTCATCGGTGGCCTCGGGCACCGGCTCCTCTTCGCGCTCGGGACGATCGAGGTGGGCCAGGCGGCGCATGAGCACCTGGTAGAGGGTGTCGGTGTCATCCGTCGTCTCGGCGACGTTGAACGTGCGGTACTGGTCTTTGCGCGGCAGGCCGTCTTCGAACACCACCATCGAGGTGACGACGTTCGTGCCCGACAGGTGCGAGGCGTCGTAGCACTCGATCCGCAGCGGGGCCTCGGTCAGCCCGAGGGCGTCCTGCAGGTCGTTGAGCGCCTGGGTGCGGGTGACGTAGTCGCTCGAGCGCCGGGTCTTGTGCAGCACCAGCGCCTGCTGGGCGTTCAGGGTGGCCGTGCGCATCAGCTCCGCCTTGCGCCCGCGCTGCGCGACCTGGATCGAGACGTTGCGGCCGCGCCGTTCGCGCAGCCACACCTCGAGCTCCCCCGCGTCGTCCGGCAGCACCGGCACGAGCACCTGGCGCGGGATGTCGGCGGCGGCCGCGTCACCGTACGTGCGCTGCAGCACCTGGTCGACCAGGTCGGGTCCGACGATGTCGATCTCCTTCTCGATCGTCGTCGCCCGCACACCGCGCACGCGGCCGCCGCGGACCACGAACTGCTGAACGGTCGCGGCCAGCTCGTCTTCGGCGATGCCGAAGAGGTCGGCGTCGGTGTCCTCCGCGAGCACGAGGGCGCTGCGGCTGAGCACGGCGTCGATCGACTGCAGCTTGTCGCGGTAGACCGCCGCGGCCTCGTAGTCCATCGCCGCGGACGCCTCCCGCATCCGGCGCGTCAGCTCCCGGGTGAACCGTTCGTCGCCGCCCGCGAGGAACGCGACGAAGTCGTCGACGATCGCCCGGTGCTCCTCGATCGTCACCTTCATCGAGCACGGCCCGCCGCAGCGCCCGATCTGGCCCGGGAAGCACGGGCGTCCGGTCGCCATGGCCTTCTTGTACGACGCGTCGCTGCAGGTGCGGATCGGGAACACCTTGATCATGAGGTCGATCGTGTCGTGCACCGCCCACACCTTGGGGTACGGACCGAAGTACTTCGCCCCCGGGATCTTGCGGTTGCGCGTCACCATGACCCGGGGCGCCTCGTCGGCGAGAGTCACGGCGAGGTACGGGTAGGACTTGTCGTCCTTGTAGCGAACGTTGAACGGCGGCGAGTACTCCTGGATCCACATGTACTCGAGCTGAAGGGCCTCGACGTCGCTGCCGACCACCGTCCACTCGACGGACGCCGCCGTGGTGACCATGCGCCGGGTCCGCTCGTGCAGCGTGTACAGCGGCGCGAAGTAGTTCGACAGGCGCTGGCGCAGGTTCTTCGCCTTGCCGACGTAGAGGATGCGCCCGGCCGCGTCACGGAACCGGTACACGCCGGGCTGCGTGGGGATCTCACCCTGCCGCGGCTTGTACGGCAGTTGATCGGCCACCGGCCTCACCCGGCCTTGCGCTCGGAGGCCTCGAACATCTCGGCCAGGAACGCACCCGTGTGCGAGGCCTCGACCTGCGCGACCTTCTCGGGGGTTCCGGTGGCGATCACGGTTCCTCCGCCGGCGCCGCCCTCGGGGCCGAGGTCGACGATCCAGTCGGAGGATTTGATGACGTCGAGGTTGTGCTCGATGACGATCACCGTGTTGCCCTTGTCGACGAGTCCGTTCAGCACTTCGAGCAGCCGCGCGACGTCCTCGAAGTGGAGGCCCGTGGTGGGCTCGTCCAGAACGTACACCGACCGCCCGTTGGAGCGTCGCTGCAGCTCGGTGGCGAGCTTGACGCGCTGCGCCTCGCCGCCGGAGAGCGTCGTGGCCGACTGTCCGAGCCGGACGTAGCCGAGTCCGACGTCGACGAGCGTGCGCAGGTACCGGTGGATCGCCTGGATCGGCTCGAAGAAGTCCGCCGCCTCGGCGATGGGCATCTCGAGCACCTCGGCGATGTTCTTGCCCTTGTAGTGCACCGCGAGCGTGTCGCGGTTGTAGCGCTTGCCGTGGCAGACCTCGCAGTCGACGTAGACGTCGGGCAGGAAGTTCATCTCGATCTTGATGGTGCCGTCGCCCGAGCACGCCTCGCAGCGACCGCCCTTGACGTTGAAGCTGAACCGCCCCGGCATGTAGCCGCGCGCCTTCGCCTCGGGCGTCTCGCTGAACAGCGTGCGGATGCGGTCGAACACTCCCGTGTACGTGGCCGGGTTCGACCGCGGCGTGCGTCCGATGGGGGCCTGGTCGACGTGCACGACCTTGTCGAGGCTGTCGAGGCCCGTCACCCTCGTGTGCTTGCCGGGCACCGTGCGCGCCCCGTTCAGGCGGGACGCGAGCACCTGGTACAGGATGTCGTTCACGAGGGTCGACTTGCCCGAGCCGCTGACGCCGGTGACGGCGGTCATCACGCCGAGCGGGAAGTCGACCGTGACGTTCTTGAGGTTGTTCTCACGCGCGCCGACCACGGTCAGCTTGCGGCTCCGGTCGATGCGCCGGCGCTTGGACGGCGTCACGATGGCCCGGCGTCCGGAGAGGTAGTCACCGGTGAGCGAACCGCGGTCTTCGAGCAGTTCGCGCAGCGGCCCGGAGTGCACCACGTTGCCCCCGTCGACGCCCGCTCGGGGTCCGATGTCGACGATCCAGTCGGCCGCGTGGATGGTCTCTTCGTCGTGCTCGACGACGATGAGGGTGTTGCCCAGGTCGCGCAGCGCGACGAGGGTCTCGATGAGGCGGCGGTTGTCGCGCTGGTGGAGCCCGATCGACGGTTCGTCGAGGACGTACAGCACGCCGGTCAGGCCCGACCCGATCTGGGTCGCCAGCCGGATGCGCTGCGCCTCGCCGCCCGAGAGCGAGCCGGCCGAGCGGCCGAGCGACAGGTAGCTCAGGCCGACCTGGGTGAGGAAGTCGAGGCGCAGGCGGATCTCGCGCAGCACCTGCGCCGCGATCTTGGCCTCGCGCTCGGTGAGTTCCAGGCGCGCGAAGTAGGCCTGCGCGTCGGCGAGGCTGAGGCGGGAGGCATCCGCGATGGAATGCCCGTGCACCTGCACGGCGAGCACCTCGGGCTTCAGGCGGGCGCCGTCGCACACCGGGCACGGCACCTCGCGCAGGTACTCCGCCCACCGCTGCCGCTGCGTGTCGGACTCGGCCTGCAGGTACTGCCGCTCGATGTACGGCACGACGCCCTCGAACCCCGACGTGTAGCGCATCTCGCGCCCGTAGCGGTTCTTCCACCGCACGTTCACCTTGAAGTTCTCCCCGTGGAGCACCGCCTCGCGGACGGCGGCCGGCAGCTTTCGCCACGGCGTGTCGAGCGAGAAGCCGAGGTCGTCCGCCAGGCCCTGCAGCAGGCGCTCGTAGTACTGGAAGAGCCCCTTGCCCTGCGTCGTCCACGGGATCACGACGCCCTCGTTGATCGAGAGGTCTTCGTCGGCCAGCATCAGGTCGACGTCGACCGACATCCGCGTGCCGAGCCCGGAGCACGCCGGGCACGCGCCGAAGGGCGCGTTGAAGGAGAACGTGCGGGGCTCGATCTCGGTGAGCTGCAGCGGATGCCCGTTCGGGCACGCCAGCTTCTCGGAGAAGGACTGCCAGGCGGCATCCCCCTCTACGTCGACGTAGTTGACCTGAACGACCCCGCCCGCGAGGCTCAGCGCCGTCTCGACCGAGTCGGTGATGCGGTCGAGGATGCCCGGCGCCGCGACCAGGCGGTCGACCACCACGGCGATGTCGTGCTTGTAGCTCTTCTTCAGCGTGGGAGGCTCGGAGAGCTGGATGAGATCGCCGTCGACGACCGCGCGCGCGAAGCCCTTGGCGCTGAGCTCCTTGAAGAGGTCGACGAACTCGCCCTTCTTCTGCGAGACGACGGGTGCCACGATCTGGTACCGCGTGCGCTCGGGGAGCTCCACGAGCTGGTCGGCGATCTGCTGCACCGTCTGCCGCTGGATCACGGCCCCGCAGTCGGGACAGTGCGGGATGCCGATGCGCGCCCACAGCAGACGCATGTAGTCGTGGATCTCGGTGATCGTGCCGACCGTCGACCGCGGGTTGCGGTTGGTCGACTTCTGGTCGATCGAGACCGCGGGGCTGAGGCCCTCGATGAAATC
Source organism: Microbacterium mangrovi (assembly GCF_000802305.1). Lineage (GTDB taxonomy): Bacteria > Actinomycetota > Actinomycetes > Actinomycetales > Microbacteriaceae > Microbacterium > Microbacterium mangrovi. Next base: position 55,066 of record NZ_JTDK01000012.1, read on the forward strand.
GACGTCCGGTCGGTCGACCTGGCCGAGGAACTGCCGCGCGTAGGCGCTGAGCGACTCGACGTACCGGCGCTGCCCCTCGGCGAAGATGGTGTCGAACGCGAGGCTGGACTTGCCGGACCCGGACAGCCCGGTGAAGACGACCAGCGAGTCGCGCGGGATGTCGAGGTCGACGTTCTTCAGATTGTGGACGCGCGCGCCGCGGACGCTGAGCTTTCCACTGGGATTCGAGGCGGAGGAGACGGGGACGATGGGCACCCGTCAAGTCTAGGAGGGGCCTCCGACATCGGCTCCGATGGACCGTTCAGGCCGGCCCGGTCGCTCAGCGCCGCGGGGACGCCAGCCGAACCACGACGACCGCCGCCGCGCACAGGCACAGCGCCGCGGCCACGGCGAACCCCCCGCCGTCGTTCACGGGGACGCGGGGCAGGAGGAGGACGGCGGCCAGGACCGCCTGGGCCGGCAGCTGGATCCACAGCCAGCGCAGCAGCGGGCGCCGGAGCACCCGCGCCTGCATCGTGCCGCGCGGGTCGACGACCATCGCGAGTCCGCCGAGCACGTGGATCAGGTGCACGACCGCCAGAGCGGCGTACGAGCGCCAGTCGTCGACCGCGGGCGGATGGGCGAGCTGTCCGAATCCGATCATCAGCGCCGCCCCCCAGGCGGCGAGGCTCGACGGGATGACGGCGCCCACCACGGCGAGCGCGACCGCGATCAGCGCCGGCACGAGCGGGATGAGCGCGAAGGCGGCGCACGACACCGCGACCACCAGCAGCGCCGGGAGAACGCCGGGCACCAGCGGGCCGGCGGCGACCCGCGCGCGCAGCGGACCGTTCATCGCCGCCTCCGCGCCCGGGTGATCGTGCGCAGGGCGGCCGTGCGCACGCCGGCATCCGCGTCCCAGGTCAGCACGTCCGCCCCGGCCGCGGTGACATCCCGAAGCCGGTCCGCCCGCTCGGCGAGGATGATCCGCGCCGCGGTCGCCGTCTCCGGCGTGAGCCGTTCACTGCGCAGGCGCGGCAGCGTGTCGACCGCGAGCACGCGGTGTCCGGCGGCCCGCCAGAACTCCACGAGGCGCACCATGTCGTCGTCCAGGAAGGTGGACAGCACGGCGACGAGCGCGCCCGGCACCACTCGGGGTGCGCGCTCCCGGGTGAGGCGCCGACCGGCCTCGACGGCGACGATCGCCGCCCGCAGGCGCTCGCGCTGACGGATGCCCGAGCCCCGCGGGACCGCTCCCCCGGCCCGGGAGAGCAGGTGCAGGGATACCTGGTCGCCGACGTCCAGCGACGCGCTCGCCAGGCTCCACGCCGCCTCTCGGGCGATGTCGAGCGACCGGGGGACGTCCAGTCGCGGATCGGCGTGGAACCAGTCGCCGGTGACGCCCGCGAGGTCGTCGCCGTCGTCGATCACGATCGCGATGTCCGCGTCGGAGGTCGCGAACGTCCGCCGCACGTAGAGTTCGCCGGGCCGCCGCGCCACGCGCGCGGTCGTCTTCCAGTCGATGCGCCGGAGCCGGTCGCCGGCGACGAACGGCCGGATCTCGAGGAACTCGCCCCCGTCCCCGGCCGTGCGCGCCTCGTGCACCCCGGACATCCCGGCCAGCACACGGGAGACCGGCAGGTACGGCATCGGCCGGGCGATCGGTTCGGTGGCGAGCCGCAGCAGGCGTCGCTCGCTCGGACCCGACAGCCAGGTGCCGTCCGCGCCCACCCCCTCTCCGCCGACGCTGAGCACGTCGTGGATGCCGGAGTGGGCCACCGGCACGTCGACGACGACGACGCACGACCCGGTGACGGTGAGCCGGTGCACGTCTTCGGCGAGCGCGCGCATCTGGATCCGCACGGTCTCGGCATCCGCCCCCGCCACGTCCACCAGGACCCGCGTGTGCTGGGGCCCGGCGACCGACTCCGCGATCTCGTCGGCAGACCGGTGCACGGTGATCTGCGGTGGCTGCACCGGGACCCGCCGCCAGGCGGCCGCGACCGCCGTGAGCAGCACCGCGCCGGCGACGGCGACATCCGCACGGCCGAGGAACAGCGCGACGAGGAAGAGCAGGATGCCGGCCACCGCGCCGGCGAGCGCGACCGGGGTCCGATGCCCGTCCATCACGGCTCCGCGCGGGGCAGGGCGGGCGGCCCGGCGACGGTGGTCACGAGCCCGGAGACCACGCGGGCGGCGGTCGTCCCGGCCGCCCACGCGGCCGGGGTCAGCGTGAGCCGGTGCGCGAGCGCCGGCACCGCGACCCGCTTGACGTCGTCGGGGGTGACGAAGTCGCGTCCGTCCAGGACTGCGAGCGCACGTCCGACGAGCATGAGCGCCTGCGAGCCGCGCGGGGACGCCCCCACCTCGACCGCGCGGTCGACCCGCGTCGCCGCCGCCAGGTCGACGCAGTACCGGAGGATGTCCGGATCGACGTGGACCCTCTCCACGGCCTGCTGCAGGGCGAGGAGGTCCCCCTCGGCGATGACCTGCGGGACGGTGGCCACCTCCGTGCGGCGCGCGATGCGGTTCGCGAGGATGCGCTCTTCGCCCGCCTGGTCGGGGTATCCGACGCTCAGACGCACCAGGAAGCGGTCCAGCTGGGCTTCCGGCAGCGCGTACGTCCCCTCGTACTCGATGGGGTTGGCCGTGGCGACGACGTGGAACGGACGCGGCAGCGGGAAGCTCTGGCCTTCGACGGTGACCTGGCCCTCCGCCATCGCCTCCAGGAGGGCGGACTGCGTCTTCGGCGCGGTGCGGTTCAGTTCGTCCGCGAGCAGGAGGCCGGTGAAGACCGGCCCGGGGCGGAAGACGAACTCGCCCGTCGCGGGCGCGTAGACGTAGGAGCCTGTGATGTCGGCGGGAAGGAGATCCGGCGTGCACTGCAGTCGACGGAAGCCGAGCCCGAGGGCGGCGGCGAGGCTGCGGGCGGCGAGCGTCTTGCCGAGGCCCGGCACGTCCTCGAAGAGCACGTGCCCGCCCGCGAGGATGCCGGCCAGCGCGATCCGGAGCGGCTCGCTCTGGCCGATCACGACCTGTTCGACGACCTGCAGGATGTCGTTCGCGACGCGACCGACGTCTGCCGGACTGTAGACGCGGGTCACGGGGTCTGTCGTCATCGCGGGGTCGTCCTCTCGGGGGGCGGTTGGAGCGCGTCGAGCGCGTCGAGGCAGGCGTTGATCGTCGGGAGCGACACGTCCTCGCCACGCGAAGTGAGCACGGCCACCACGTCCGGCCCGAGCACACGGTCCAGTTCGGCCCGGTGGGCGGGATCGGCGAGATCGAGCCCGTGGCCGGCCAGTCGCTGGGCGGCGTAGCGCCGGAGACGCCGGACCCCGGCCCCGTGCACGGGTCGATCACGCATCCCGAACCGCCCCGAGCCGGCACGCGCCGGGCGCAGCGACCAGGACAGCTGCGCGATGTCCGAGCGCTGGCCGGCGCGCGGCGGCGGGTCGACGCGCGGGGACAGCACGGCGTCGGCATCCGTCAGCCCGGAGCCGAGGACGGCCAGCGTCGCGGCCACGATCCCGAACGCGACCGCGAACGCCCAGGAGAGTCCGACGAGCCACAGCACGGTGGCGGTCACCGCACCGAGCACCGCGGCGCCCAGCCCGGAGAGGACTCTGCGCGCACGAGGACGCCCGGTGCTCATCGCCTCTTCACCTCGGCATCCTCGTGCCAGGAGTCCGCCAGGCGCCGGATGCTCTCGCGCGCGGCGTCGATCGACGCCGCATCGGCATGCCGACCGCCGAACCGCACACCCTGATAGAGGTCGAGGAGCACGGCGGCGGCCCGCCGGTCGGTGTCGAACCGGGCCACCACGCGAGCCGCGTACTCGCTGGGCGTCTCGGCCGGTCGGCGTCCGGCGCCCGAGGCGGCGGAGGCCTCCTCCAGCCCGAGCCAGGCCCGCACGATCGCGTCGTCGGCCGAGCGCTCGTCGTCGAGGATCTGCAGGGCGCGCGCGAGACCGCGGACGATCGGGGCGGCGGCGGGAGCGGACTCGGCGATCACCTCGCCGGCGGAGGTCACCTCGATCCGGTGGGCGGCGGCATCCTGACGGACGCGCCGCACGGCACCGAGCCGCCGCAGGATCCGGTACAGCAGCACCGCGGCGGCGACACAGGCGACCAGCAGCACCACGAGCATCAGCACGCGCTGCACTTCGTTCGGGCCGGCGTCGGCGGGTGCCGGTGCGGCGGAGAACGACGGTTGCGGTTCGGACGTGACCTGCGCTGCTCCGGGGGCGGCGAACCGCCACCGCGGCGGACTCCACCGGATGGGTCCGGCGAGCGCGGCGAACGCCACGGCCAGCACGGCGAGCACCGCCACCGCTCCCCCGGCGACGATCCGTCGGCGCTCGTCCCTCACAGTGGCTCACGATACCCGCGGGGAACGACACCGCCGCGGACCGAGCGGATCCGCGGCGGGGGATCCGCAGCCGGAGCGCGTCAGTTCGCGGGTCGCGGCCCGGCGAAGGGCGCGAGTCCGTCGCGGACTGCCGCCACCCCGTCGGGGGTCATCCCCACGCGGGCCATGATCTGCCCGGGAACGTCGAGCGCCCGCTCGCGCAGCGCGCGGCCGGCGGCGGTCAGCGTGATGTCGAGCACCCGCTCGTCGTCGGGCCGGCGCAGGCGTTCGACGAGTCCCTGCGCCTGCAGTCGCTTCACGATGGGCGACAGCGTCGCCGGCTCCATCGCGAGTTCGGCGGCGAGGTCGCCCAGCGACCGCGGCGAGCTCTCCCACAGCGCGAGCATGACCAGGTACTGCGGATGCGTCAGGCCGAGCGGCTCCAGCACGGGGCGGTAGATGGAGACCACGTTGCGCGCGGCCGTGACGATGGCGAAGCACAGCTGGTTGTCGAGCTTGAGCAGGTCGTCCCGGGGATCCACGGTCCCATCCTACCAATTACTTAGTACACTAATGATCATGGCCCAAAGTGATTCGGCGGATCGTCCCCCACTCCGCGAGCGCGTGCGTGAAGCAGGCGGCTGGTACTCGTGGTTCAACCGCAACCTCGTGCGCCTCGCGGGCCCGGCGGCGGTCGGCCCCTACGACACGACCCCGGAACCGACCCGCACGGAGCGGCCGTGCCCGCTGTGCGGGGCGCCGATGTCGCAGCACACCTTCGACCGCACGGGCCCGAAGCCGCTCATGTTCTGCCCCTGAGCCGTGAGACCTGCGCTCAGGCGTGTCCCGCGCGCTCCATGGCGCGCAGCTCCTTCTTGAGGTCCTGCACCTCGTCACGCAGCCGCCCGGCCAGCTCGAACTTGAGCTCTTCGGCCGCGGCGAGCATCTGACCGGTGAGGTCGGCGATCGTCGCCTCGAGCTGCTCGGCACCCTCGGCGGCGATGCCCTCGCGCCGCAGCTGGGGCGTCGGGCTCTTCCCCCGGCCGGACTTCAGCTTCGCCGACGTCTTGCCGCGCATCATGCGGTCGGTGTCGTCGGCCTCGCGGGCGAGCACCTCGGTGATGTCGGCGATGCGCTTGCGCAGCGGCTGCGGGTCGATGCCGTTCGCCTTGTTGTAGGCGATCTGCTTCTCGCGGCGGCGCTCGGTCTCGTCGATCGCGTTGCGCATCGAATCGGTGACAGTGTCGGCGTACATGTGCACCTGGCCCGACACGTTGCGCGCGGCGCGGCCGATGGTCTGGATGAGGGAGGTCCCCGATCGCAGGAAGCCCTCCTTGTCGGCATCGAGGATCGCCACCAGCGACACCTCCGGCAGGTCGAGACCCTCGCGGAGCAGGTTGATGCCGACGAGCACGTCGTACACGCCGGCGCGCAGCTCGGTGAGCAGTTCGACGCGACGCAGCGTGTCGACGTCGGAGTGCAGGTACCGGACCCGCACCCCGTGCTCACCGAGGAAGTCGGTCAGCTCCTCGGCCATCTTCTTCGTGAGGGTCGTGACGAGCACGCGCTCATCGCGCTCGGCGCGGACGCGGATCTCTTCGAGGAGGTCGTCGATCTGCCCCTTGGAGGGCTTGACCACGATCTCGGGGTCGACGAGCCCCGTGGGGCGGATGATCTGCTCGACGACACCGTCGGCGATGCCCATCTCGTAGCGGCCCGGGGTCGCCGACAGGTACACCGTCTGCCCGATCCGCTCCTTGAATTCGTCCCACCGCAGCGGACGGTTGTCCATTGCGCTCGGAAGGCGGAAGCCATGCTCGACGAGGGTGCGCTTGCGCGAGGCGTCCCCCTCGTACATCGCCCCGATCTGCGGAACGGTGACGTGGGACTCGTCGATCACCAGCAGGAAGTCGTCGGGGAAGAAGTCCAGGAGCGTGTGCGGCGGCTCGCCCGCCTCGCGCCCGTCGAGGTGGCGGGAGTAGTTCTCGATGCCCGAGCAGAAACCCAGCTGCTGAAGCATCTCGAGGTCGAACGTCGTGCGCATGCGCAGTCGCTGGGCCTCCAGCAGCTTGCCCTGCCGCTCGAACTCCGTCAGGCGCTCGTCGAGTTCGGTCTGGATGGTGCCGATCGCCCTCTGCACCACGTCGAGCCCGGCGACGTAGTGCGACGCCGGGAAGATCGGCACGGAATCGAGCTTCTGCACGACGTCGCCGGTCAGCGGGTGCAGCATGTAGAGCGCCTCGATCTCATCGCCGAACAGCTCGATGCGGATCGCGAACTCCTCGTAGACGGGGATGATCTCGATGGTGTCGCCGCGCACGCGGAAGTTGCCGCGAGAGAAGTCGACGTCGTTGCGGTTGTACTGCATCGCGATGAACTGCCGGATGAGCGCGTCGCGGTCGTAGCGCTCCCCGACCTGCAGCGCCACCATGTTGCGCAGATACTCCTCGGGGGCACCGAGACCGTAGATGCACGAGACGGTGCTCACCACGACCACGTCACGCCGACTGAGCAGCGAGTTGGTCGTGGAGTGGCGCAGCCGCTCCACCTCGGCGTTGATCGAGGAGTCCTTCTCGATGAAGGTGTCGGTCTGCGGGACGTACGCCTCGGGCTGGTAGTAGTCGTAGTAGCTGACGAAGTACTCGACGGCGTTGTGCGGCATGAGGTCGCGGAACTCGTTGGCCAGCTGCGCGGCGAGCGTCTTGTTGTGCGCGAGCACGAGCGTCGGCCGCTGCACCTGCTCGATCAGCCACGCCGTCGTCGCCGACTTGCCGGTACCCGTGGCGCCGAGCAGCACGATGTCGGTCTCGCCCGCGTTGATGCGCGCGGCGAGGTCGGCGATCGCCTGCGGCTGATCGCCGCTGGGGACGTACTCGCTGACGACTTCGAACGGGCGGACAGAGCGGGTGGTCTGCATGTGTTCCAGCGTAGGCGGGGGTTCCGACATCGGGCCCGGATGCGGCTCCCTCAGTCCTGCGCGGACACCCGCCGCCACAGCTCGTCGACCTGAGCGAGAGTGTCCGCCAGCGTCCCGGACGTGTCGATGATCACGTCGGCGATCTCCCGCCGGGCGGCATCCGGAACCTGCGACCGGATGCGGGCCCGCGCGGCATCCTCGTCCAGACCGCGCAGCTCCACGAGCCGGCGCTCGCGCAGTTCGGCGGGAGCATCCGCGACCACGACCAGATCCCACGGGTCGTCGACGCGCGCCTCGACCAGCAGGGGCACGTCGTACACGACCACCGCGTCGGCATCCCGGGCGAACGCCTCCGCGAAGCGCCGCTGCGACTCCGCCTTCACGGCGGGGTGCACGAGGGCGTTCAGCCGCTGAAGTGCGGCGTCGTCGCCGAAGACCCGAGCGCCGAGCGCCGCCCGGTCGAGCGAGCCGTCCGCGCGGATCACCTCCGCGCCGAACTCCGCGGCGATCGCGGCCAGCACCGGAGAGCCGGGCGCCTGCACGTCGCGCACGAGAGCGTCGGCGTCGACGATCACCGCGCCGTGCTCGGCGAGACGGGACGCGACGGTGGATTTGCCGGAGGCGATCCCACCGGTGAGGGCGACGAGGGGCATACGACGAGGATGCCACGGCCGCCGCCGGTCGCTCAGCTTTGCCTCAGGACGGCAAGCCTTGGGCAGCCCTGAGGCGTCCTTAGCGCTGCCCTGAGGAGCGGCTCATAGCGTCGAGACATCGCGATCGGCACCGCCGGCCGCAACCCGAAATCCCGAAAGGCATCCCATGGACACCGCACCCGCAAACCGCAGCCGGCGCCGCTCCCGCAAGCGTCCCCTCATCGCCACGGCGCTAGCTCTGCTGGCCGTCGGCGGCATCGGCGCAGCCGCCACGAGCGCGGCATGGACCGACAACGTGTTCTTCACGGCCCCCGCACAGGCCGCGACCTTCGATCTGCAGGGCTCCCTCGACGGCACCACCTGGGTCCAGTCGGACAACCCGAACAGCGTCCAGCTCGTCGTGCCGGCCTCGACCTTCACGAACCTCCTGCCCGGCCAGACCCGCACGGTCACGCTCTACGTCGAGAACACCGGCACCGCCAATTCGGCCCTCGTCGCAAGTGCCGCGTGGGCATCGGGCAGCACCTTCACCACCAACCCGACGATCTCGGTCTCGCCCGCCTCCTCGACGCTCGCCGCCGCGAACGGCGCGACCCCGACCACGACCACCGTGACCCTCACGGTGTCGGCGCCGGCCGACTGGGCCCCCGTCAACCAGGGCAAGTTCGGCAACGTCGTGGTGACCGTCGCCGGCACCGCCACGTCCTGACCCGACCCGTCCACGACACCGCCGAATCCGAATCGGGAGCAGAAATGATCGCATTGCGTCGCATCGCCCTGGGAGTCCTCTGGCTGCTGGCCGCCGTGGGCATCGCCTGCGGGATGGTCTGGGGAGCCACGGCCGCCGGCCTCATCAAGCCCCTCATCGTCATCTCGGGTTCGATGGAGCCGCACATCATGACCGGCGATCTCGTCGTGGACAGGCCGGTCGCCGCCGCCGCGCTCCGGCCGGGTGACGTCGTCAGCCTGCCGAACCCGCTCACCCACGATCTGGTCACGCACCGGATCCAGACGATCGCCGCCGAGGCGCACGGCGGCTATGCGATCACCCTCAAGGGCGACAACAACGCCTTCGCGGACGCGCTCACCTACCACGTCGGACCCGAGGTCTGGATGCCGCAGGTGCAGCTGGCGGGCGTGGGCGCGGCCATCCAGCGGCTGGCGTCGCCGGGCGTCATCGTCGCCTTCCTCGTGGGACTGGCCGGCCTTCTGGGGCTGGTCTGGCTGGTCCCCGCTCCCGGGCGGACCCGAAACGACCGGGAGCAGTCCGCCGCAGGCACCGTCCGTGCCGCCGAGTCCCGCCGCGAGCCCGAACTCGCGACGACCTCGGCGCCATGAATCTGGGGACCATGCCTGCGACACAACGGTCCGCGGCGATCGAGGGCACCCGGCCCCCGGTCGCCGCGGACCCGCGCGCCCGCGTCCGTGGGCGAGCCCGGTGGGCCCGCGTCGCGGCCGCCGGACTGGCGGCATCCGCCCTCGTCGTCGGGGCGACCGCTGCAGCCACCGCCGAGACGCGCGCCGCCTGGACCGACGCGACCCGCGTGTCGGCTTCGGTGACGTCGGGTGCCTGGTCTGCCCTCGGCTCGTGCACGGCGCTGAACAGCGCCGGCGCGGCGGTGGGCACCTGCGCCATCACGTCGATCGTGTACGACGCGACCGGCGCGCTCAACAAGCATGTGCGCTCCTATTACGCGACCTTCTCGGTTTCCAGCAGTGCGGCGTCCGCCGTCGTCTTCCAGGCGAATCTGGGCGCCGCCACCGTCCGCACCGACACCAGCGTCGGCGCCTGGACCTGGACGTCCGCGTTCACGATCGCCGGCCTCCAGATGACCCCGACGTCACCGTGCGCGGCGCTACCGAGTCTCAGCGGGCGCGCGACGTCCGCCAACTGGGCGACGCTGCCCACCGTGCCGTTCCAGATCGCCGACGCCCGTTCGGCGGTCCAAGGCTCGCCGAGCTGCTCGTGAAAGGGCGTGCCCATGGCCGGTGAGGCGTTCCGGCGGATGTTCTCCGATATCCTGTCCGAAGTCACGGAGGCGCCGATCGCGGCGTCTCCGATTCCGGGGGGAGGACACGTGGATCATGCGCGCGTCGCAGTGGTGATCGAGGACGAAGCCGACATCCGCTCTTTGCTCGCGGACGTGCTCGAGCAGGCCGGGTTCACCGTCCATACGGCCGGAACCGGGCTCGACGGCGTCCGGCTCGTGTCGGAGGTGGATCCCCTCGTCACGACGCTCGATGTCAACATGCCGGGTATGGACGGATTCGAGACCGCACGCCGGATCCGCGCGGTGAGCTCCACGTACATCGTGATGCTCAGCGCGCGATCCGAGGAGATCGACGCGATGCAGGGTCTGGATGCCGGCGCCGACGACTACGTGACCAAGCCGTTCCGACCCCGCGAACTGCGGGCGCGGATCGAAGCGATGCTGCGCCGGCCGCGGATGCACACGTCCGCTCCCGCCGGCACGGCCGCCCCCGCCCCCGCTCCCGCGCCGGCGGCCGCCGTCCCCGAGGAGGAGGGATGGCTGACGCACAACGGCCTCCGGCTGAACCCGGACATGCGGGTGGCGACGATGGACGACGCCGAACTCGATCTGACGCGCAGCGAGTTCGAGATCCTCGCCGAGCTCCTCAGCGCCGGGCGGCGGGTGGTGAGCAAGGGCGAGCTCGCCCTCATGCTGCGCGGCGAACGCTGGACGGGGGCCGAGTTCCTGAGCGACAGTGACGCGCGAGCGATCGAGGTGCACATGGCGAACCTGCGCCGCAAGCTCGGCGAGTCCCCGTCCGATCCGCGGTGGATCGAGACCGTGCGCGGCGTCGGCTACCGGGTCACCGCGCGCTGAGGTCCGCCCCGCCGACCAGCACCGCGCTGCCCGCCTCTCCGGCGGCGCGCCGGGCCGATTCCCGCGCCCCCGCGATGAGCTGTGCGGCGCCCGCGCACGGGCTCGCGGCGGCGTCGCCGGAGGCCGGCTGCGCGTCGGCCGTCCCGGTGAGGACGACGCCGATGCCGATCACCGGGATGACGCCGGCGCCGACCTCGGCGAGATCGTCGAGCAGTCCCCGGTAGACGATGCCGGCCAGTCGCCGGGCGTCGGGTTCGGACGCGGCCGACATCGCCACGAGGAGCCCGTTCGTCCCGTCCTGCGCGATGAGCGCGAGCGCGGACGTGCTCCGCTTGACGCTGGCGCGGGCCGCCTCGGAGATCTCCCGCGCCGCCTCGCCGCCGAAGGCGGACGAGATCTGCGGCAGGTCGTCCATCCGCACGGCGAGCACGGCCAACTCCTCCGCACGCGTCGCGGCACGCTCGGCGGCGCGGGTGAGCAGCACGGTGAACGACGCGATCGGGAGAACGTCGTCGGTGCCCAGCGGTGCGGACGACTCCAGGCGCGCGGGCCCGCGCTGACCGGCGCGGTCGGCGCGCAGCACGGAGGTCACCACGAGCGCCACGATCGTGAGGATCACGGTGAGGACGCTGGTCATGGCGCTGCCGAACCAGGTGTTGAACAGGGTGCTGTCGAATCCCTCGGCGATCACGACGACGATGCGGCCCAGGTAGAACACCGCCTGGAGCCCGAGCACCGCGCACAGCCCCCACGAGGTCCGGTAGGTGCCCATGTCGCCGCGCACCGATTCGACGCAGCCGAGGGCGGCGAACAGCAGGATGCACGCGAACATCCAGGGCGCCCCGGCCCAGTCGCCGGCGTCCGGTCCGGCCAGGAGGACGGTCAGCAGCGCCCCGATCCCGCCGACGGCGACGGTGAGGGTGGCGATCGTCATCCGCCGGCCGTTGAAGACCCGGCACCCGAGCCACATGCAGCCCGTGCCGACGACGAACGTCGTGTTGCCGACCGCGACGGGCCACATCACCGTCGGATCCACGGCCCAGACCATGTACGCCAGGGTCGTCAGCATCGCGGACAGGAACGCGACGGACCAGACCCGCCCGGCACCCTCGTCGCGGCGCAGCATCGTCTCGACGATGAAGAACGTGCCGCTGACGATCACCACCACCGCCGTCATGAGCGACAGCGTCACCTGATCGAGTTCGACGTTCATCCGGCCTCCCCTTCGGAGCGTGCGGCGGTGGGTGCGGTCGGTTCCCGCCGTGCGGCGGCGACCCGCTCGGGGACGCGGGGCGCCGGCGCGGACGCGGCCCGGGTGGCGGGCAGACGCAGGATGAACGTCGACCCGGCGCCGGGTGTGCTGCGCACGGTGATGTCTCCGCCGTGGGCGCGCGCCAGGTCACGGCTGATGGCGAGCCCGAGTCCGGTGCCGCGCCGTCCGCCGGACTGTGCACCGCGCGTGCGATAGAACCGCACGAACAGGCCGGACATCTCCTCCTCCGTCATCCCGATCCCGGTGTCGCGCACGAGCACCCACGTGGAGTCGCCGTCGGTGGTGGCCCCGACCGTCACGCTTCCGGCCTCGCTGTTGTAGGCGATCGCATTCGCGATCAGGTTGTCGACGATCTGTCGCGCCCGCATCGGATCGACGAAGGCCACCGCGTCCTCGACCCCGGAATCGTCCAGCGTCACGCCGCGCTCGGCGGCGCGGGGTTCGAGGGATTCCACCGATGCACGCACGATGTCGGCCACGTCCACGTCGACCGGCGAGACGGTCAGTTCGACGGGACGACTCGACGCGCTGGATGCCGCGAGGATGTCGGCGACGATGCCCAGCAGCCGCTCCGCGTTGCGCTCGGCGATCTCCAGCCCGCGCCGCGCCGACGCGGGCACCTGCGGGTCGTCGATGGCCAGGTCGAGATAGCCGAGGATCGAGGTCAGCGGGGTGCGCAGCTCGTGCGAGACGGATGCCACCAACTGGTCGCGGGCCTGCAGCGCGCGCAGCTCCGACGTCACGTCGCGGGAGACGAGCACGGCACCCACGTCCTCGCCGTGCGGCCCGGTGAGGCGGCGGACGGTGACCGCGAGTGCGACGTTCTGCGGCCCGGACTCGCCGAACCACAGCACCTCCGCGTCGAACGCCTCGCCGCGCAGCGCGCGCTCCACCGGCATCCGCTCCGCGGGCATCGGCGTGACGCCGTCGGCGGAGAACACCCGCACGCCGCCGTCTCCGTCGCCGTCGCCGCGCAGCAGTGCGCGCTGCAGCTGCCCGGGCGCCTCGTTGACGATCGTCACCGCCCCGTCCTCCGCGATCCGGATCAGACCGAATTCGGCCGCATCGAGCAGCTCCTCGACTTCGAGCTCCTGGCGCCGGGCGCGCTCGAGCGCGTGGGAGAGCACCGCGGCCTGCTTGTCGAGGAGACTTCGCTGCGCGGCCGAGCGCCGGGCGGTCAGATAGCTCGCCCCGCTCACGGTCATGACGACCAGCGGCAGCAGGAGGGTCGCGTATCCCACGGGACGCGTGGGCTGGGCGAGGACCGTGATGGCGAAGCCGACCAGGATGCCCGCCGCCCCGCCGATCGCGCCGGCCAGGCCCCACGACGAGGCGAGCCACATCGCCGGAAAGATCCACAGCAACCCGACGCCCGAGTTCGGACCGCCCAGGCGCATGATCGTGATCGCGACGATGTCGACGATCGGCACGATGACCAGCCACGAGGCGCTCACGCGGTTCCACGGCACCAGGACCGTGAGCGCGGTCGCCGCGAAGATGGCGACGATCCCGGTGAAGAAGAGGCCGAGATCCCCCGCGGCCGGGGCGACCACGATCATGAAGGCGAGGATCAGGACGACCAGGCCCAGCAGCAGCTGGTTGAGCACCGCGGCGCGCTCCCGGGTGCGATCGCGCAGCACCCGATCGGCTGTCTCTCCCCCAAGATCCATCTCTCGACGCTATCGCGCAGCGCGCGGCCGACGACCGACGACGGCGCGGCGGTGTCGCTGACTGTCTGCTGGATGTCGCAGAACGTCTGTCGCGGACCTCGCCCGGCCCTGACGACGGGGGGTCAGATGTCGAAGCCGCCGAAATCGCCGCCGCCGAAATCGCCGAAGCCTCCGCCGAAGTCGCCGCCACCGAAGTCCGCCGTGCCGGCATCCGTCGCGCCGGAGCCGTCTGCCGCGCTGCCGCCGTCGGCCGCCAGGCCGTCGGCATATCCGTCCGCGTAGCCGAAGTCCGAGCCGATGAACGGGGCCATGATCGCCGCGGTCGCGACGTACCCGATGATCCCGCCGAGCGCGCTCGCGCCGACCATGGTGCCGAAGCCCGGACCGGAGCGCTGGGACGAGAAGTTGCGCTCCATGAACCCGGGGTGCATGTACTCCGCACGCGTCGCGGCGCGCGCCATCACTCGCGGGTCGGCGTTGGCCGGACGCTCATCGACGGGCAGCTGGTCCGACAGCTCGTTCAGCAGCTGCTGTCGCTGGGCGGGCGTGAGCGCGGCGAAGGCCTCGGCGTGCACCTGCTCGATCGCCTCGGGAGGGGCCGTGCGCAGCAGGTAGCGGTAGCGCGCGAGCGCCTGCTCGTCGGCCGTCGGTGCGGCGCCCGGCTGTCCGGGTGCGACGGCGTACGCCGGCGGAGAGGCGGGCGAGACCGGTCGGCGTGGCGGCTCGGTGCCGAACAGTCGATCGAAGAACCCCATCTGCAATCCGCCTTTCGTCGCGTACCACGAGGCTAGCGGGTCTCGCTTCAGCGATCCTGAGAGGTGCGGAAACGGCAGCAGGGCCGCAACCCCGTGAGGTTGCGGCCCTGCTGTGGAGTGCTTTCGATCAGCGACCGGAGAGCTTCTCGCGAAGCGCGGCGAGCGCCTCGTCGTCAGCGAGCGTACCTGCGGGGCTCGAGTCGCTGGAGAACGAGGACGGCGCTGCGGCCACGTCGGTGCCGGCGGCCTCGGCCTCGAGGGCCTTGGCGACCTGCGACTTGTGGGCCTCCCAGCGAGCCTGGGCGGCAGCGTACTCCTGCTCCCACTTCTCGCGCTCGGCCTCGAAGCCTTCCTTCCACTGGTTGGTCTCCGGGTCGAAGCCGTCGGGGTACTTGTACTCCCCGTTCTCGTCGTACTCGGTGACCATGCCGTAGAGGGCCGGGTCGAACTCGGTGCCGTACGGGTCGACCGACTCGTTGGCCTGCTTGAGCGACAGCGAGATGCGGCGACGGTCGAGGTCGATGTCGATGACCTTGACGAACACCTCTTCGCCGACCGAGACGATCTGCTCGGCGAGCTCGACGTGCTTGCCGGAGAGCTCCGAGATGTGCACGAGGCCCTCGATGCCGTCTGCGACGCGCACGAACGCACCGAACGGAACGAGCTTGGTGACCTTACCCGGGGTGACCTGGCCGATGGCGTGGGTCCGGGCGAACACCTGCCACGGGTCTTCCTGGGTCGCCTTCAGCGACAGCGAGACGCGCTCGCGGTCGAGGTCGACCTCGAGGATCTCGACGGTGACCTCCTGGCCCACCTCGACGACCTCGGAGGCGTGCTCGATGTGCTTCCAGGACAGCTCGGAGACGTGCACGAGGCCGTCCACGCCGCCCAGGTCGACGAACGCACCGAAGTTGACGATCGACGAGACGACACCCTTGCGGACCTGACCCTTGTGCAGGTTGTTGAGGAACGTGGTGCGCGACTCGGACTGCGTCTGCTCGAGCAGAGCGCGGCGCGACAGCACGACGTTGTTGCGGTTCTTGTCGAGTTCGAGGATCTTCGCCTCGAGCTCCTGGCCCAGGTACGGGGTCAGGTCGCGCACGCGGCGCAGCTCGATGAGCGAGGCGGGGAGGAAGCCGCGCAGGCCGATGTCGACGATGAGGCCGCCCTTGACGACCTCGATCACCTGACCGGTGACGACGCCGTCGTTCTCCTTGATCTTCTCCACGTCGCCCCACGCGCGCTCGTACTGCGCACGCTTCTTCGACAGGATGAGACGGCCTTCCTTGTCCTCCTTCTGGAGAACCAGAGCCTCGACCTCGTCGCCGACCTTGACGACCTCGTTGGGGTCGACGTCGTGCTTGATGGAGAGCTCGCGCGAGGGGATGACACCCTCGGTCTTGTACCCGACGTCGAGGAGGACCTCGTCGCGGTCGATCTTCACCACGGTGCCCTCGATGAGGTCGCCGTCGTTGAAGAACTTGAGGGTCTTCTCGACCGCGGCCAGGAAGTCCTCAGCAGATCCGATGTCGTTGATGGCGACCTGCTTGGTGGCCGGGGCGGTCGTTGCGTTAGTCATGTAGTGGGGTGTCCCTTGGATGGTCGGTGTTCGGGCCCTGCACGCACAGCGGGGTGCAGAGCGAATGGATGTTGTTGGATGCCACCGCGCATCGATTCCACGACGGAATCGCGCCACGGGTGACACTCCAGGGTATCAGAACCCGAGGTCCACCCGCTGCGCCGATCGGCCTCCCCGCGTCAGCGCGTGAGGTCGAGCGGATCGGTGGTGGTGCCGTCCGGATCGTACCGGTCCCCCGGCAGGGGCGGAAGCGGCGGCAGGGGCGGCAGCGGCGGCCGCGGAACCCGATCGATCGGGTCCGGCATCCGGCGCGCGCCCTCCGGCTGCTGGCCGGCATAGCCGCGCAGGCCCGCCTGCTGGATGACGCGCTGGATCGTGAGCCCGCGCTCGTTGGGGTCGCCGACGTAGCGGATCTCCCGTAGCCCCTGCGCCTGTGCGGCGGACTCGAAGACGAAGTGGCCGTACCCGAAGATCCGGCCGATGAACGGCTTGTCGACGGAGATGTCGAGGATGCGCGACAGCGGCATCGTCGCGATGTGCTCGGACAGGATGCCGTGGATGCGGAACACCCGCATGTTGGTGATCACGAACCGGTCCCGCCGCCGATCGAGGATCCGCCAGATGGCGTGCGCCCACACTGCGAGCCCGAGCAGCACAGGCACCGGCCAGTATTTCGGCACAGCCCCCGTCAGAAGGATGAGGACGAAGCCTCCGCAGACCTCCAGGACCGGGCCGGTCAGCGCCGCCCAGTGCTTGCGGACCTCGTCGATCACCACCTCGCCCTGGTCGGCGATGAGGTGCCGCGCGGTGCGCGGATCGACCTCGGTCATGCCCCGGCGAGCGAGGCGAAGAAGTTCACGATCGCGGCCCCGGCGCCCCACACGGCGTTGGCGGCCACCTGCACCGCGTTGGCCGCATCGTGCGGACGCGTGATCACGTAGAAGACGGCGAAGGCGATGACGAAGATGATGGCGACGCGCTTGACGATCTTCACGGGTGGGTCCTTCCGGTGGACGACGAAGAAAGCGATCCCCCACGATTGCAACCCTGCTTTTCTACCGCACCGCTCACCGTCTGTCAGGAGACACGCCTGAGACGCCTACGGTTGAGTCATGGCCGACACCCCTCCCCCGCTGGTCCTGATCACCCCGCGACGCAAGCTGATCTTCCTCGCCGCAGTCAGCGCGCTGTTCGCGGTGATGGGCATCGTGGTGGTCCTCCTGGCCCCCACGAAGCCCCTCAACCTGATCGTCGGGCTCGGCGCCTTCGGCTTCTTCGGGGTGGGCGGCGGCTACGCGCTCACCCGGCAGTGGCGCCGCACGCTCGTGCTCCGGGCGGACGAGGAGGGCATCCGGATCGGCCGCGGTCCGCTCGTGCCGTGGAAGGACGTCGACCGGGTCGGCTCGAACAGCTCCGTGTTCGGCATCCGGCTGCGACGCTACGACAGCGTCCACTCCGCCGGCTTCGCCGGCATCCCCTCGGCCGAGGAGATGCGCGCCAACCGCAAGCAGGCGGGCGGCTGGGACCTGGTGTGGCCCGCACGGGTGCTGGACCGCTCCCCAGGCGAGGCGGCGCGCGAGGTGCTGCGCCGCCGTCCGAGCTGATCCCGCTCGAGGCCGCGACCCGCATGCGAGGATGAGCGCGTGACCTCGCGCCTCATGCTCCTCGATTCCGCGTCCCTCTATTTCCGTGCGTTCTACGGCGTGCCCGACTCGGTCACGGCGCCGGACGGCACCCCTGTCAACGCGGTGCGCGGGTTCATGGACATCATCGCGAAGCTCGTGTCGACCTACCGGCCCGCCGACGTCGTCGCGTGCTGGGACGACGACTGGCGCCCGCAGTGGCGCGTCGACCTCATCCCGAGCTACAAGGCCCACCGGGTGGAGACCGTCGTCGCCGGAGGTCCGGACGTCGAGGAGGTGCCCGACCGGCTCGTCGTGCAGGTCCCGGTGATCCGTGAGGCCCTCGGCGTGCTCGGCATCCCCGTCGTGGGGACGATCCAGGCCGAGGCGGACGACATCATCGGCACCCTCGCCACGCGGGCGCAGCAGCCGGTGGACATCGTCACCGGCGACCGCGACCTCTTCCAGCTGGTCGACGACGCCCGCGACGTGCGAGTGATCTACACGGCACGCGGAATGAGCAACCTCGAGGTGCTCACGGACGAGGCGGTCGTCGCGAAGTACGGCATCCACGGCGCGCAGTACGCCGACTTCGCGACCATGCGCGGGGACACCTCCGACGGCCTTCCCGGCGTGCCGGGGGTCGGCGACAAGACCGCGGCCACGCTGCTGCAGCGCCACGGCGACCTGGCCGGCATCCTGGCCGCGGCCGAGACCGGCGAGGGGATGAGCGCGGGAGTCCGGGCCAAGCTGGATGCCGCCCGCCCCTACCTCGCCGTCGCCCCCGACGTCGTGCGCGTGGCGACGACGCTCGACCTGCCGGAGCCGGATGCCCGGCTGCGGGTGCCGGATGCCGCCGCGGCGGCGGCATTCGCCGAAGCGTGGGGACTCGGTTCGTCGCTGCGGCGCGCGTGCGACGCGATCGCCGCGGTCGCCGGCTGACGCACTCCCCGGGGAGTACCCGCCGATGCTCCCGGCGGGCGATGCCCGCCCCGGCCCGCCCGCGTAGCATCGTGGCATGACGGACGACGTGCGGCGCGGATTCCACCCGCCGACGGCGGTCGTGGTGGTCGTGCCGGTCGTCGTGTCCTTCTTCGTCCAGGTGCCGGGCACCGTCTGGGTGGGCCTCGCCTCGCAGACCCCCGCACCCTGGGTGATCCTGCGCACCGCGGTCGCCGCCGCGGCCGCCCTCGTGCTGCTGGCCGCACGCCGCGCACCGGGCCTCACGGTCGTCCTCACCGCCGCGCTCGCGGCCGCGTACCTGCTGATGCCGCCGTCGTACGGGCCTCCGGTCATCGCGCTGGCGTTCGCGATCATCGGCGCCGTGGTCCGGCAGCAGATGTGGTGGGCCGTGGTCTCGGTCACCGTCGGGTGGACGCTCGTCGTGAGCGTCGCCGCCACCGCCGGCACCCACTGGCATCCCGCCGTGGCGATCGCCGCGACCGTGGCCCTGGCCCTGTGCTTCGCCATCGGCGCCGGCATCCGCACCCGCATCCAGCGCGCCAGCCAGTACCGGGCGCGCCTGGACGAACGGCGGCGAGCCGCCGAGCAGGAGGAGCGGGCGCGCATCGCGCGCGAGCTCCACGACGTGCTCGCCCACTCGCTGAGTCAGATCTCCGTGCAGTCCGGCATGGGGCTGCACCTGTTCGACCGCGAGCCCGAACGCGCCCGCGAGGCGCTCGCCAACATCCGAGGCCTGGCCGCCACGGGCCTGGACGAGGTGCGCGGCGTGCTGTCCTTCTTGCGCGGAGACGATGCCGCACCTCTCACCCCCGCACCCGGGCTCGGCGACATCGCCGAGCTCACCGCCCGGCGCTCCGGGCTCGGGCTGGAGATCACCCTCGACGACCGCCTGCACGGCGCCGCCCCCGACTCCGCGGTGCAGACGACCGCCTACCGCATCGTGCAGGAGGCGCTCACCAACGTCGTGCGCCACTCTGCGGCATCGACCGCCCACGTCCTGCTGGATCGCGACGGCGACGCGCTGGTGGTCTCCGTCACCGACGACGGGACCGGCGCAGCGGACTCGCGCGAGGGCGCGGGCATCCGCGGCATGCGCGAACGCGCCTCCCTCGTCGGCGGCTCCCTCACGGTGCAGGCCGCCCACCCGCGCGGCACGGCGGTGCGCGCCTCGCTCCCGTGGCGGCAGGAAGGCTCCTCATGATCCGCGTCGCGATCGCCGACGATCACCAGCTGGTGCGAGCCGGGTTCCGTGCGCTGCTCGAGTCCGAGCCCGACCTCACCGTCGTCGGCGAGGCATCCAGCGGGGCGGAACTGCTGGAGCTGCTGCGTCGCACTCCGGTGGACGTCGCGCTCGTCGACATCCGGATGCCCGACGGCGACGGGCTGTGGGCGACCGAGCAGGTGGCCGCCGACCCCGCGCTCGCGGGCGTGCGGATGGTGATCGTGACGACCTTCGAACTCGACGAGTACGTGATCCGCGCGGTGCGGGCGGGAGCGGCCGGCTTCCTCGTGAAGGACACCGAGCCCACCGACCTCATCCGCGCGGTGCGGGTGGCGGCGTCCGGCGACGCCCTGCTCTCCCCCGGCGTCACGCGGCGCCTCCTCGCGCGCGCCTCGGAAGGACTCAAGCCGCCCGTCGCCGATGCCCGCCTCGACGTCCTCACCGAGCGCGAGCGGGAGGTGCTGCGCCTGGTGGCTCTGGGGCTCAGCAACGACGAGATCGCGACCGAGCTGTTCCTGTCACCTCTGACCGCCAAGACGCACGTCTCCCGCATCATGCAGAAGCTCCAGGCCCGCGACCGGGTCCAGCTGGTCATCCTCGCCTACGAGACCGGACAGGTGAACCCCGGCTGGCAGTGACCTGCTCCCCCGGGAGCACGACAGGTGACTCCGCCGGTCGGATGCCGGAAGGCGGCATCCGGCCTTGACTCGAAGGGTCAGATGCGACCGACGCATCGACGTCGAACGAGGCTCTCATGTCCGCACTCCTGTCCGCAGCCCCCGTCGCCGCCGCCCACTGGGTCGGCGGCCCGTGGTTCTTCTTCCCGTGGTTCTTCCTCATTCCGCTCTTCTGGATCACGGTGTTCGTCCTGCTGTTCGTGTTCCTCGGGCGGCGCTGGCGACGCGCCGCCGCCGAAGGCTACGGCCCCGGCGGGCGCAACACGCCCACGCGCCAGGCCGAGACGACCCTCGCAGAACGCTATGCGCGCGGCGACATCGACGAGGTCGAATACCGCGCCCGGCTCGAGGTGCTGCGCACGAACGCCGCCGGCCCGCGGTGAGGGATGCCGCTCGGGCGCGTCACCGCGTCCGAGCGGCCCACTCGCGCAGCCGGGAGAGCGACCAGGTCGTCACGATCCGCTCGGCCGGAACGCCCAGGTGCTCCGCCCGCGCCGCGCCGTGATCGATCAGCGACAGCTGGCCGGGCGCGTGCGCGTCGGAGTCGATCGAGAACACGCATCCCGCCTCGAGCGCGATCGCCACGAGTTCGTCGGGCGGGTCCTGCCGCTCCGGACGGGAATTGATCTCCACGGCCACGCCGTGCGCCGCGCACGCCTCGAACACCGGCTTCGGATCGAACGTCGACGGCGGACGCGTGCCGCGGTCGCCGGAGACGAGCCGCCCCGTCACGTGGCCGAGCACGTCCGTGTTCGGGTCGGCGGCGGCCGCCACCAGGCGACGTGTCATGGGGAGGCGCTCCATCCGCAGCTTCGAGTGCGCCGAGGCCACCACGATGTCGAGCTCGCCCAGCAGCTCGGGCTCCTGGTCCAGCGCGCCGTCCTCGAGGATGTCGACCTCGATCCCGGTGAGCAGCGTGAACGACCCGGTGCTGCACGCCCGCACGACCGGAAGCTGCGCGCGGAGCCGGTCCGGAGACAGGCCGTTCGCGACCCTCAGCCGCGGCGAGTGGTCGGTGAGCGCCAGGTACTCATGCCCGAGCGCCACGGCGGCGGCGGCCATGTCCTCGATCGGCGTGAGGCCGTCGGACCAGTCGCTGTGGCTGTGCAGGTCGCCACGCAGCAGCGCACGCAGGCTGCTCGCCTCGACGGCGTAGCGGGCGCGCAGGTCCGCCAGATAGTCGGGGACCCGGCCCTCCAGGGCCTGGGTGATGACGGTGAAGCTGGTGTCGCCGATCCCCGGCCGCGAGCGCAGGGCGGGACTGCGCAGCTGCGCGTCGTCGAGCCCGTCGATCGCGGCCGCCGCCGAGCGGAAAGCCTTGGAGCGGTACCGCGAGGCCCTCTCCCGCTCGAGCAGGGTCGCGATCTCGAGCAGCGCGTCACGCGGGGCGATCACGGCGTCACGGCGCCGCGACCCTCGACGCCCGGATCGCGCCGGCGACCTTGAGGAACGCGAAGCCGAACAGGATCGCGAGGATGCCGACGCCGATCGCGAACGCGGCGACGCCGAACGACACCACCGAGGTGAACAGCGACGCGCGCAGGAACGATGCGTTCATCACTGTCGCGCGGGCGGGGTCGTCGGAGGAGAGCTCAGCGTACGTCTTGCCGCCGGAGGCCTCCATCGCGTGCTTCTGGATGGTCTCGGCCTGGACGTAGGCGGTGAGGGGCCCTGACACCTGCTGCCCGGCGAACGCGACGGCGTCGTCGGGGACCGTGATCTTCTCCGCGCGCAGCTCGGCCGAGACGGCGGCCCAGGCGACGATTCCGACGACGATGAGCAGGATGCCGGCGAGGATCCCGAGGACGCCGATCGTCTTCACCGCCCCGGCGCCGCGCACCGGCGCACCGCCTCGCGGCGGAGCTGTGTCGATCGCTTCTTCGGACATCGGACTCCCCTTCCGGTGGCTGGACTCGGCACCAAACTAGCGGGACGTCCCGCCTTGTGCCAGTGCCGCGCCGGAGGGGATCCGTCAGGCCGCGAAGGAGCGCGTCGTGGCGACCCAGTCGTCCAGCTTCGCCGCCGCCGCACCGCTGTCGATCGCGGCCGCGGCGGCGTCCTTCGCCTCGATGAGGCGCTCCAGGATGGGGCGCTGCACCTGCATCGGATCGCGGAACAGCCGGTAGGCGACCATTCCCGCGGCCGCATTGAGCAGGACGATGTCGCGGACGGCGCCCGGCTCGCCGGACACGGTGCGGCGGACGACGTCGGCGTTGTGCGCCGGGTCGCCGCCGAGGAGATCGTCCAGGTCGGCGAGCGGGATGCCGAGGTCGGGCGGGTAGATGTCGTGCTCGTGGACGTCGCCGAGGCTGACCTCCCACAGGCGGCTGTGTCCGGTGGTCGTGAGCTCGTCCAGGCCGTCGTCCCCGCGGAAGACGAGGGCGGTCGCGCCGCGGGTCTGGAAGACGCCCGTGATGAGCGGCACGCGGTCCAGCTGCGCCACGCCGACGGCGTTGGCCTCGGCACGCGCCGGGTTGCACAGCGGCCCGAGGAAGTTGAAGACCGTGGGGATGCCGAGCTCGGCCCGCGTCGCGCCCGCGTGGCGGAAGCCGGGGTGGAACGCCGAGGCGAACGCGAAGGTGATGCCGGTGCGTCGCAGCGTCTCGGCGACGGCGTCCGGCTCCAGCGACAGGTCGAGTCCGAGCGCGCCGAGCACGTCCGACGAGCCCGAGGACGAACTGGCCGCCTTGTTGCCGTGCTTCACGACCGGGATGCCCGTGGAGGCCGCGACGATCGCCGACATCGTCGACACGTTCACGGTGCCGAAGCGGTCCCCGCCGGTGCCGACGATGTCGAGCACGTCGGCCGTGACCGGCAGCGGGAGCGCGGCCTCGAGGATCGCGTCGCGGAAGCCGACGATCTCGTCCACCGTCTCGCCCTTCACGCGCAGCGCGACGAGGAAGGCGGCCAGCTGCGAGGGCGTCGCGGTGCCGGCCATCACCTTCCGCATCGCCCAGGTCGACTCCGACACGGTCAGGTCGCGCCCGCCGACGAGAGTGGAGAGGATGTCCGGCCAGGTGTAGAGCTCCGCCATGACTCCCGATCCTATCCAGCGCGAGAAGGGCGCCCGTGATCGCGTCATCCCGGTCCGATCCTCGCGCGCTGCACGGTTCAGCGGCATCCGCCCAGGTTGACAGGCGATTCCCGGCCCGCGCCGAGAGAACTCGCGACGGCCTCGGAGTGGCTGTTCAGTGCCCGGCTGGCCGAATCGTGACCCATCGGTGCGAAAATCCGACGTCGGAATCGGCCATAATGGACTGCGTGACGACCCCAGCGACATACAACCAGGCTCTGCGCACCGTGAAGCGGCCGGACCCGGTCGCCGTCGGCACCATCGTCTGGCTCGGATCTGAGGTGATGTTCTTCGCGGGTCTGTTCGCGATCTACTTCACCCTGCGCAGCACCTCCCCCGACCTGTGGGCGGAGATGACCAAGCACCTCAACGTTCCCTACGCGTTCGTGAACACGGTCATCCTCGTGCTCTCGTCGGTGACGTGCCAGATGGGTGTCTTCGCGGCCGAGCGATTCCAGCCCTACACCACCAAGTCCAGCGGACGGCGACGGTGGGGCATGGTCCCGTGGTTCTACCTCACGTTCATCATGGGCGCGATCTTCGTCTCCGGCCAGGTGTGGGAGTACTCGCAGCTCGTCGCCGAGGGCATGCCGATCTCCGCGAACGCCTACGCGTCGGCCTTCTACCTGACGACCGGCTTCCACGCGCTGCACGTGACCGGCGGCCTGATCGCCTTCCTGCTCGTGATCGGACGCGCCTACGCCGTCAAGAACTTCGGCCGCAAGGAGATGACGACCTCGATCGTCGTGTCGTACTACTGGCACTTCGTCGACGTGGTGTGGATCGCCCTGTTCGCCGTCATCTACTTCCTGAAATAAGAACCGGAGCCGTACCGAAATGGCACGAGAGAAGAAGCGTCGCAATTCCGGACGCCGCAGCCCTCTGGCTGCGGCCGTCCTCATCGGCGTCGGCCTGCTGCTGACGGGTGGGGTGTACGCCGGGGCGTCCGCGGCCATGGCCGCGACCAACGACACCACTCAGCAGTCCTCCAACCTCACGGCGGAAGACGGCAAGAAGCTGTTCCAGGCGAACTGCGCGACCTGCCACGGCCTCGACATGCAGGGCACCGAGAGCGGGCCCTCGCTCTACGGCGTCGGCGAGCTCGCGGTCGAGTTCCAGGTCTCCACCGGTCGCATGCCGCTCGCGGCCCAGGGCCCGCAGGCCCAGATCAAGCCGCCGCAGATGACCGAGGCGCAGGCGCAGGCGATCGCCGCCTACGTCCAGTCGATGGCTCCGGGTCCGAAGTACCCGTCGGCGGAGACGATCGACGGCAAGGGCGACGTCGCCAACGGCGCCGAGCTGTTCCGCATCAACTGCGCGATGTGCCACAACGTCGCCGGCGCGGGCGGCGCGCTCACCGAGGGCAAGTACGCTCCCCCGCTGACCAGCACCAGCGCGCTGCACATGTACGCCGCGATGGTCACCGGCCCGCAGAACATGCCGGTGTTCAGCAACACCAACCTCAACCTGAACGAGAAGCGGGACATCATCTCGTACCTGCTGTTCCTGCAGGAGAACAAGTCCCCGGGCGGCTTCGGCCTGGGCGACCTGGGCCCCGTGTCCGAAGGTCTCTTCATCTGGATCTTCGGCATCGGCACCCTGATCGCCGTCACGGTGTGGATCACCGCGAAGTCCAACTGATCGAATCCGACCCTTTCCACGTACGAGGAGCACCATGGCACACGAGGACGACCCGCTCGAGCACGAGAGGGCTTCTTGGCAGCCCTCCCCCGGGCTCGCCGTAGCGGTCACCGACCCGGTGCGGAACGACGAGCTGCCGCCGCACCGCCAGCGCATGACGGACAAGGATCCGGCAGCGATGAAGCGCGCGGCGCGCACGGTCTACACGCTGTTCTACCTGTCGCTTGCCGGCAGCATCTGGGCCGTCGCGGCGTACATGCTCTTCCCGATCGAGAGCGGCAGCCTCGTCGATATCCGGCAGAACGAGCTCTTCGTCGGCCTCGGCATCGCACTGGCCCTGCTCGCCATCGGCATCGGCGCCATCCACTGGTCCAAGGCCGTCATGTCGGACAAGGAGTTCATCGAGCCCCGGCACGCGACCCGCGGACGCGACACGACCCGTGAGGCCGCCGTCAAGGCCTTCGCCGACGCGAACGAGGAGTCCGGCTTTGGACGCCGTGCGATGATCCGCAACTCGATGATCGCCGCCGTGGTGGCATCCATCGTCCCGGGCATCACGCTGTTCCGCGGCCTCGCACCCGAGGACAGCCCGGAGAACCCCAACGCGGGCAACCCGGTCTACCTGCTCAGCCACACCATGTGGGCGAAGGGCACCCGCCTGGTGCACGACCCCACGGGTGAGCCGATCAAGGCGTCCGACATCCAGCTCGGCTCCGCCGTCCACGTGATCCCCGAGGGCCTCATGCCCGACGAGGTCCCGAACTACCTCGACGAGAAGGCCAAGGCCATCGTGCTGCTCGTCCGCATGCCGGTCAACCAGCTGCACCCGCCCAAGGGCAAGGAGAACTGGGGCTACGACGGCATCGTCGCCTTCTCGAAGGTCTGCACGCACGTCGGATGCCCGGTGGCCCTGTACGAGCAGCAGACCCACCACCTGCTCTGCCCCTGCCACCAGTCGCAGTTCGACGTGTCCGAAGGCGCCAAGGTCGTCTTCGGCCCCGCCGCCCGTCCGCTGCCGCAGCTGCCCATCGAAGTCGACGCCGAGGGGTACCTCGTGGCGCAGAGCGACTTCCTCGAACCCGTCGGCCCGAGCTTCTGGGAGCGCCATTGAGCACCACAACTGCCCCCTCCGAGACTGAGGCGCCCGCAGCGCCCGCCGCGGAGAAGGAAGCACCGCTGGGCGGTCGCTTCATCGGCTGGGCGTCGAACTACATCGACGAGCGAACGAGCCTGTCCGGCTTCGTCAAGGAGCTCGGCCGCAAGATCTTCCCCGACCACTGGTCGTTCATGCTGGGTGAGATCGCGCTGTGGAGCTTCGTCGCGGTGCTGCTCTCGGGCACGTTCCTCACGTTCTTCTTCCAGGCCTCGATGGTCGAGACCCACTACGCCGGCGCCTACCTGCCGATGCGCGGCGTGCAGATGTCCGCGGCCCTCGACTCGACGCTGCGTCTGTCCTTCGACATCCGCGGCGGCCTCCTGGTCCGTCAGATCCACCACTGGGCCGCGCTGGTCTTCGTCGCCGGCATCGGCGTGCACATGCTCCGCGTGTTCTTCACCGGTGCGTTCCGCAAGCCGCGCGAGCTCAACTGGGTGATCGGCTTCATCCTCTTCATCCTCGCGATGGGTGAGGGCTTCACCGGCTACTCGCTCCCCGACGACCTGCTCTCCGGCAACGGCCTGGCGATCATCAACGGCATGATCAAGGGCATCCCGGTCATCGGCACGTGGACGTCGTTCCTGCTGTTCGGTGGCCAGTTCCCGGGCAACCAGATCGTCGGCCGCCTGTACACGCTGCACATCCTGCTCCTGCCCGCGATCCTGGTCGCGCTGCTCGTGCTGCACCTGATGCTCATGGTCATCAACAAGCACACGCAGTTCGCCGGCCCGGCGCGCAAGAACAGCAACGTCGTCGGCTACCCGATGCTGCCGGTCTACGCGACGAAGATGGGCGGATTCTTCTTCATCACGTTCGGTGTGATCGTCCTGATCGCGTCGCTGTTCACGATCAACCCGATCTGGAACTACGGCCCGTACGACCCCTCCCCGGTGTCTGCAGGTACCCAGCCCGACTGGTACATCGGCTTCGCCGACGGCGCGCTGCGTCTCGTGCCGCCGCACCTGGAGTTCGTGTGGCTCGACCACACCTGGTCGTTCAACATCATCATCCCGCTGGCGGTCCTGGGCCTGTTCATCGTGCTGGTGATGCTGTACCCCTTCATCGAGGCGTGGGTGACCGGCGACAAGCGCGAGCACCACATCGCTCAGCGTCCCCGCAACTCGGCCACCCGCACCGCGATCGGTGCAGCCGGCGTCTGGTTCTACGCAGTGCTGTGGGCATCCGCATCGTCCGACCTCATCGCGACGCACTTCCAGCTGACGATGGAGGGAGTCATCCACACCCTCCAGGCGCTGCTGATCCTCGGCCCGATCGTCGTGTACTTCATCACGAAGCGCATCTGCATCGCGCTGCAGAAGAAGGATCGCGAGATCCTGCTGCACGGCTACGAGTCGGGTCGCATCGTGCGCCTGCCCGGTGGCGAGTACATCGAGGTCCACCAGCCCGTCGACGAGTTCGAGCGCATCAAACTCGCCGACTACGAGACCTACGAGCCGCTCGTCGTGCGTCCCAACGCGAAGGGCCGGATCGGCTTCTGGCGGAACTTCCGCGGCTCGCTGTCGCGCTGGTTCTACGAAGACCGCCTCGTCCCGATGACGCAGACCGAGCTCGAGGCCGCCCACGCCCACCAGCACCACGAGCTGGAGCAGATGGCGACCATCGAGAACGACGAGATCCAGGGCGCGCACGAGCGCGCCGGCCACCCCGAGGCTCCGCTGACGCCGATCAGCGAGTCGGAGGGTGAGGTCCCGGTGCGTCCGACCACCGTCCTGAACACGGACGACCCGGAGCACCCGCACAAGAACCGCGAGAAGGAGACCGGCCAGTAAGGCCGAATCCCTCGTCACGGCTGAGGCCCTGTCCTCCCTTCGGGGAGAGCAGGGCCTCCGTCGTCGAGGGGCACCGCTCGTAGGATGCCAGGTGTGCTCGGCTACGCGGATCCCCTCCCCCACCGACCGAGACGCATCCTCGTCGCCGGCGTCTCCGGATCGGGAAAGACGACGCTCGCCGCGCGCATCGCCGCGATCGCGGATGCCCCGCACACCGAGATCGACGGGCTGCACCATGGCCCGCACTGGACGCCGAGGCCCGAGTTCCGCGACGACGTCACTGCACTGGTACAGCTGCCGTCGTGGACGACCGAGTGGCAGTACACGGCCGTTCGCCCCCTCCTGAGCCGGCACGCCGATCTGCTCGTCTGGCTCGACCTGCCGTTCGCCGTGGTGGTCCTCCCCCGGGTCGTGACCCGCACGCTGCGGCGGCGATTGCGGCGCGAGGTGCTGTGGAACGGCAACGTCGAGCCGCCGCTGCGGACGTTCTTCACCGATCCGGGGCACATCGTGCGCTGGGCGATTGGGACGCGTCGCGCCTACGCCCCGCTCCTCACCGAGCTCGCCGATGCGCGCCCCGATCTGCCGATCGTGCGCCTCCGCACCCCACGCCACGTCGAAGCGTGGCTGTCGGGTCCGCTCTCCCGCGCCGTCGATGGCGGCTGACGGGCTCGCTCGTCAGGATGCGTCGCGCTGGTTGCCGATCGTGACGAGTGAGCGCGGTCAGTGGGAGCCAGCTCGGTGCGTGCGGGCTCGCCGACTCGTCACGATGTGCAGCGTCGGTTGCCGATCGTGACGAGTGAGCGCGACCAGTGGGAGCCAGCTCGGTGCGTGCCGGCTCGCCGACTCGTCACGATGTGCAGCGTCGGTTGCCGATCGTGACGAGTGAGCGCGACCAGTGGGAGCCAGCTCGGTGCGTGCCGGCTCGCCGACTCGTCACGATATGCCGCGCCGGTTGCCGATCGTGACGAGTGAGCGTCGCCGGCTCGTCACGATGTGCAACCGCGTTCACGCATCGCGACGAGTGAGCAACTTGGTGTCGGGAACCCTGGGTGTGGCCGAGCTCGCTTTCAGAGACCTGGGCGCACGACGAGCGCGGCGGAGTGGGCCGGATGACTCGTCACGATGCGCGGCTCTGGTTGCCGATCGTGACGAGTGGTGCCAGACGCCTCCTGGCGGCCGTGGCGCCCTGAGTGATCGGTGGCGCCCAACCTGCACGGTCCCTGCTTCCCGGGCGTCTCCGGGGCGCACAGCGCCTCCCAGGCGCAATGACGAGGGGGCGGTGCGCATGGAATGCGCACCGCCCCCTCGGAACCGCTGGATCAGCGGGCGAAGTAACCGCGGTAGTACTCGTACACCCAGCCGACGATCGCGACGACAAAGACGCCGAGCCCGATCGGAACCATCCAGGTGCCGACTGCGAGCCCGATCATGCCCAGAGCCGCGGCGGACGCCAGGACGATCGGCCACCACGACCACGGCGAGAACTCGCCGAGCTCCGGATCGCCGTCATCGATGTCGCTCGTCAGCACGTCTTCGGGGAGCTCTCCGCCCTGCGCGTTGTGGACGCGACCGATGTAGAACGCGATCAGCGCCGACATCAGCGTGGTGAACAGAAGAGCGACCGAACCGACCCACTCGACGCCGTCATACCACGGAGCATGCGGGTGCGCGACGATGTTCCAGAAGGTGTAGACGGCCGCGACGATCAGGAAGAATCCGCTCAGGATCCACCAGAGGTTGACGTTGCTACGCACTTACTTGGCCTCTCCGTGAGCCGTGACCGCCCACTCGGCAGCCTCCGGGTGATTCAGATCGAACGCCGGGCGCTCACTGCGGATGCGCGGGATCGAGGTGAAGTTGTGACGCGGCGGCGGGCAGGACGTCGCCCACTCGAGCGAAGCACCGTAACCCCACGGGTCGTTCACGGTGACCTTCGGCGCGCGGCGCGCGGTGATCCAGACGTTCAGCAGGAACGGGATCATCGAGGCGCCGAGGATCATCGCACCGATCGTCGAGACCTGGTTCATCCAGGTGAAGCCGTCGGACGGCGCGTAGTCCGCGTAGCGACGCGGCATTCCGTCGACGCCCAGCCAGTGCTGGATGAGGAAGGTCATGTGGAAGCCGATGAACAGCATCCAGAAGTGCACCATACCGAGACGCTCGTTCAGCATCCGTCCGGTCCACTTCGGCCACCAGAAGTAGAAGCCGGAGAACATCGCGAACACGACGGTTCCGAACACCACGTAGTGGAAGTGGGCGACGACGAAGTACGAGTCCGACAGCGCGAAGTCCAGCGGCGGCGACGCCAGGATGACACCGGTCAGACCGCCGAAGACGAACGAAACCAGGAAGCCGAGCGCGAACACCATGGGCGTCTCGAACGTCACCGAGCCTCGCCAGAGCGTCCCGATCCAGTTGAAGATCTTCACGCCGGTCGGCACCGCGATGAGCATCGTCATGAGCGCGAAGAACGGCAGCAGCACGGCACCGGTCACGTACATGTGGTGGGCCCACACCGCGACCGACAGTGCGGCGATCGAGATGGTCGCGTACACGAGGGTCTTGTAACCGAAGATCGGCTTGCGGCTGAACACCGGGAACACCTCGGAGACGATGCCGAAGAACGGCAGCGCGATGATGTACACCTCGGGGTGGCCGAAGAACCAGAACAGGTGCTCCCACAGCAGCACGCCGCCGTTGGCCGGGTCGTAGATGTGCGCACCGAGCACGCGGTCGGCTGCGGCGGCCAGGATCGCGGCGGCGAGCACCGGGAACGCCATCAGGATCAGGATGCTGGTGATCAGCGTGTTCCACGAGAAGATCGGCATGCGCCACATGGTCATACCGGGGGCGCGCATCGTGATGATCGTGGTGATGAAGTTGACGGCGCCGAGGATGGTGCCGAAACCGCTCATGCCGAGGCCGAGCATCCAGAGATTGCCGCCCGCTCCGGGCGAGAAGCTCGCATCGGCCAGAGGCTGATAGGCGAACCATCCGAACGCGGCCGCACCCTGCGGGGTGAGGAAGCCGGCGACGGCGATGGTCGAGCCGAACAGGAACAGCCAGAAGGCGAAAGCGTTCAGACGCGGGAACGCGACGTCGGGAGCACCGATCTGCAGCGGCAGCACCGCGTTCGCGAAACCGGCGAACAGCGGCGTTGCGAACATGAGCAGCATGATCGTGCCGTGCATCGTGAACAGCTGGTTGTACTGCTCTTTGGTCGGGATGATCTGCATACCCGGCTCGAACAGCTCGGCGCGGATGATGAGGGCCATCACACCGCCCAGCATGAAGAACATCACCGAGGCGATGAGGTACATGTACCCGATCGTCTTGTGGTCGGTGGAGGTGATCCACTTGACGATGATGTTGCCCTTCTCACCCGTGCGGGAGGCGCTCAGCAGCGCAGCCTGGCGGGGAGGCAGGGTGGTGGGGCGGCCCGAAGACTCGCCCTGCAGCGGAAGCGTAGTCGCCATGTCAGTTGCTGCCCTCCTGGGTGGGACCGGTGGGGCTTCCGCCGGTACCCGGGTCGTTGTTGAGGCGGTCGTACGCCTTGGTGATCGGGCCCGTGTTGCCCTCGGCCTTCAGCTGGGCGAGGTGGGCCTGGTAGTCGGCCTGGCTGACGACCTTCACCCGGAACAGCATCGCCGAGTGGTACTCGCCGCACAGCTCCGCGCACTTGCCCTGGTAGGTGCCCTCGCGGGTCGGCGTGAACGACCACGAGTTGTCGCGGCCGATGTAGAGGTCCTTCTTGTACAGGAAGTCGATGATCCAGAAGGAGTGGATGACATCGCGCGACTGAAGGTTGATGCGCACCGACTCGTTGACCGGCAGGTACAGGGTCGGCAGCTTGTTCTGGTCGACGTTGCCGCCGGCGTCGGGCTCGGCCTGGACGCCCATGGACCACACCGCGTCCGACTGGTCGGCCGCGGTGCCGTTGTACTGGAAGTCCCACGCCCACTGCTTGCCGATCGCGGTGATCGACACGTCGGGGTGCTCGTTCTGGGTCTCCAGGATCGTCTGGTCACGCGCGGTGAACGCGAAGAATCCGACGACGAGGATCAGCGGCACGACCGTGTAGAAGATCTCGAGCGGCATGTTGTACCGGAGCTGGACCGGGAGACCGGTCTGGCCCTTGCGGCGGCGGTAGACGATCATCGCCCACAGCATGAGGCCCCACGTGACGAGGCCGACGACGAGGAGAACGATCCAGGAGTTCACCCACAGCGAGGAGACCATCTCGGTGTGGTTCGTCGCGGGCTGGCTGTCTTCGAAGCCGGGCAGGAACCCGTGCAGCTGAGTGGGCGAGCAGCCTGCGAGAGCGACGGCCGCTGCAAGCCCGACAGGGAGAACAGCCCAACGAAGGCGACGTTTCGAGTGCACGGTGCACCTTTCCGGGTCAGGAAGTCCGACAGAGGACAGTCTAGGGCAACCTCTCACCGGATTCCGGCCAGCCGCCCAGGCTCCCCATGACGTTTCGATGACGATCCGCCTGGTCCTGACCGCATTCGCGAGGGCGGCGCGTCCCCGGATCTTTTTCCGGGAAACGCGCCGCGCGAGAGGTCTGGAGGGTCAGTGGAAGCTGTCGCCGCAGGCGCAGCTTCCGGAGGCGTTCGGGTTGTCGATCGTGAAACCCTGCTCCGAGATGGTGTCCTTGAAATCGATGGATGCACCATCGAGATACGGCACGCTCATGTCGTCGACGATGACCTCGACGCCGTCGAAGTCGACCGTCATGTCGCCGTCGAGATAGCGCTCGTCGAAGTACAGCTGGTAGATGAGGCCCGAGCATCCGCCCGGCTGGACGGCGACGCGCAGTCGCAGGTCGTCGCGGCCCTCCTGCTCGAGAAGGCTCTTCACCTTCGCGGCGGCGGCGTCGGTCAGAAGGACGCCGTGGGCGGCGGTCTGCGTCGTCAGTGCGGTGTCGGTCATGATGCTCCCTCGGTGATGAAGTCGCTCACGAGTCTACGCCCCGGTCCGTGCGTCCAGGCGCTCCAGCAGCAGCGCCTCGGCCACGAGCCCGTGGCGGAACGTCTCGAGGTGGAGGGACTCGTTCGGGCTGTGCGCCCGGGAGTGCGGGTCCTCCACCCCCGTGATGAGGATCTGCGCCGCGGGGAACTCGCGCACGAGGTCGGCGACGAACGGGATCGAACCGCCCACCCCCAGGTCCACCGGTGCGACGCCGTAGGCCTCGTCCATCGCCGCGCGGGCATCCTCCACCGCCCAGCCGCTCGTGTCGACGAGGAACCCGTCCCCGAAGTCGACGTCCGAGAACTCCAGCTCGGCCCCGAACGGCGCGTGCTCGCGCAGGTGGGCCTCCAGCGCCGCGTAGGCGTCCGCGGCCGCCTGACCGGGCGCCACGCGGGCGCTGATGACGACGGTCACCTCGGGGCTGAGCGTGTTGGAGGCGTTGCGCACGCTCGGCGCATCGATGCCGGTGACGGTGATCGACGGCTTGTTCCAGATGCGGCTGAGGATGCTGCCGCGTCCGATCGGGCTGACACCCGCGGGCAGGCCCGCCTCGTCGCGAAGGGTCTCCTCGGTGTACGCCGGGGTCTCGGCATCCCGCTCGGCGAGGCCGGCGACCGCGACCGCGCCGTCGTCGTCCCACAGGGTGGAGAGCAGCTTCACGGCCGCCATCATCGCGTCCGGCACCGCCCCGCCGAACATCCCGGAGTGCGAGGCGTGATCGAGCGTCCGGATGCGAAGCGTGAACCGGGCGTTGCCGCGCAGCGACACCGTGACGGCCGGCGTGCGGGCATCCCAGTTGCCGGAGTCGGCCACGACGATGACGTCCGCGCGCAGGGCGTCGGCGTTGTCGGAGAGGAACTGGGCGAACGAGCGCGAACCGGCCTCCTCCTCCCCCTCGATGAACAGGCTGATGCCCAGGTCGAAATCGTGGCCGACGACCTCGGTGAGCGCGCGGATCGCGCCCACGTGCGACACCACTCCGGCTTTGTCGTCGGCGGACCCGCGGCCGTAGAGGCGGCCGTCGCGCACCGTGGGCTCGAACGGCGGCGTGTCCCACAGCGACTCGTCACCGACCGGCTGCACGTCGTGGTGGGCGTACAGGAGGATCGTCGGCCGGCCGTTGCGTGCCGGGCGCGTCGCCAGCACGGCGGGCATCCCGCGCTCGTCGGTGCCCGGGATCGCCGCGTCGCGGATCACGACCGACTCGAACACACCGGTGCCCTCCGCGAGGGCGGCGACCGCCTCGGCGCTGCGGCGCACTTCGGCCGGGTCGAAGCCGGGGAACGCGATGGACGGGATCCGCACCAGCTTCCCCAGATCGGCGAGGGCGGCGGGGATGCCGGCCTCGGCGGCGGCACGGACAGCTTCAGCACGGGACTGTTCCAGACTCATGCGGGTAATCTTAGGACTCACCCCAAACCGACTCTTCCGAGGATCATCGTGGCCAAGACTCCCGCCCCCGCGTCCAATGACGCTTCGTCGCCGGGGACGAACTCGAACGACGGCAGTGCTGCCGGCAAGGGCCGCCCGACGCCCTCCCGCGCCGAGCAGGAAGCAGCGCGCAAGCGGCCGCTCGTCGCCAACACCAAAGAGGCCAAGGCCCAGCGCAAGGCGGAGGTCGCCTCCGAGCGCGAGCGCGCGCGGATCGGCATGGCCGCCGGCGAGGAGAAGTACCTCCCCGCCAAGGACCGCGGCCCGCAGCGCAAGTTCGCCCGCGACTACGCCGATGCCGGGTGGCATCTCGGCGAACTCGTGATGCCGCTCATGATCCTGGTCATCGTGATCATGATCCTGAACATCACGACGCTGCAGATCTACGCCTTCACCGTGCTCTGGGCGTACGTCGCTTTCGTGATCATCGACATGGTGGTCACCGGCAACCGGCTCAAGCGCGCGGCGCGCCGCAAGTTCGGGGCCGCCCGCCTCGAGCGCGGGCTCGGCTGGTACGGCGCCATGCGCACCATGCAGATGCGCTGGATGCGGCTGCCCAAGCCGCAGGTGCGTCGCGGACAGTACCCGTCCTGACCCGCATCGACCGCCGAAGGCCGCACCGTTTCGAACGGTGCGGCCTTCTTCGTGCGGTGCGGTGCGGTGCGGGTCGAGCCGGTCAGCGGCGGACGAGCCCGCGGTTGATCTGGCGAGCCCACAGCGGACCGCGGTACAGGAACGCCGTGTACCCCTGGACGAGGTCGGCGCCCGCATCCAGCCTCTCCTGCACGTCGGCGGCGGTCTCGACCCCGCCGACCGAGATCACGACGAACTCGGACGGCACCGCGCGGCGAACGATCCGGAGCACCTCGAGGGCGCGCGCCTTGAGCGGCGCACCGGACAGTCCGCCCGCACCGGCCGCCTCGACGGTCGCGGGATCGGTCGCCAGGCCGTCGCGGGCGATCGTCGTGTTGGTCGCGATGAGGCCCGAGAGCCCGAGTTCGACCGCGAGCTGCGCGATCGCGGTCACCTCGTCGTCGGGGAGGTCGGGCGCGATCTTGACGAGCAGAGGCGTGGCCCCGGAGGCATCCCGCACGGCTTCCAGCAGCGGACGCAGCGTCTCGACGGCCTGCAGACCGCGCAGACCGGGCGTGTTCGGCGAGGACACGTTGACGACGAGGTAGTCGGCCAGCGGCGCGAGCAGCGACGCGCTGCGCACGTAGTCCGCGGTGGCGTCGGCCACGTCCACGACGCGGCTCTTGCCGATGTTCACGCCGATCCGCATGCGGGTACCGCGGCGGCGCAGCCTCCGCAGGCGCGCCGCGGCGGCCTCGGCGCCGTGGTTGTTGAACCCCATGCGGTTGACGACCGCGCGGTCGGGGATCAGCCGGAACAGCCGCGGGCGCGGGTTGCCCGGCTGCGGGAGGGCCGTCACCGTGCCGATCTCGACGTGCCCGAATCCGAGCGCGGCCAGGCCGCGCACGCCGACCACGTCCTTGTCGAATCCGGCCGCGACGCCGAACGGCGAGTCGAAGTCGATCCCGAGCGCGCGGGTGCGGGTGTGCAGCGCCGGATCGGGACGCGTCAGCGCCCGCGCCGCCCACGAGAACGGCGGGACGCCGAGCAGGCGGATGACGGCCATCGCGGCGTGGTGGGCGGACTCGGGGTCCATGCGGGAGAGAACGGTGCGGAAGAGCAGCGGATACATCGTCCGCAAGGCTATCGTGGCTGGCTGTCCGTCTCCCCCGACGCCGGCACACGCGCCCCGGTGCGCCCGTGGTCGGCGCGCAGCTGGGCGATGGAGGCCTCGAAGTCCTCGAGGGACTCGAACGCCTGGTAGACGCTCGCGAAACGCAGGTAGGCGACCTCGTCGAGCTCGCGCAGGGGTCCGAGGATCGCCAGCCCGATCTCGTTCGCATCGATCTGCGACGCGCCGGTCTGGCGCACGGTCTCCTCCACGGTCTGCGCGAGGACGGCCAGGTCGGAGTCGGTCACCGGCCTGCCCTGACACGCCTTGCGGACGCCGACCACGACCTTGTCCCGGCTGAACGGCTCCATCACACCGCTGCGCTTAACCACGTACAGGCTCGCCGTCTCGATGGTCGTGAACCGGCCGCCGCACTGCGGGCACTGGCGGCGCCGGCGGATGCTGAGACCGTCATCGGTCGTGCGGGAGTCGATGACGCGCGAATCGGGGTGACGGCAGAACGGACAGTGCATGAGGCGACAGACTACCCGTCGAACCGGGCCGTGACGGCCTCGCCGTGCGCGGGCAGCGCCTCGGCCTCGGCCAGGGCCACGATGGCGTCGCGCACCTCGGACAGGGCCGCGCGGTCGTACTCGATGACCTGCTGCGGGCGCAGGAACGTCGCCGCGGACAGCCCCGACGCGTATCGCGCCTGCCCGCCGGTGGGCAGCACGTGGTTGCTTCCGGCGAGGTAGTCGCCGAGGCTCACCGGGGAGTGCGCGCCGACGAAGACCGCACCCGCGTTCCCGAACTCCTCCGGTCGGGGATCGTCCAGGTGCAGCTCGAGGTGCTCGGGAGCATAGGCGTTGCTGAAGGCCGTGGCCGTCGCCCGGTCGTCGACGAGCACGATCGCCGACTGCGGCCCGGCGAGGGCCGCCCGGACGCGCGTGCTGTGCCGCGTGGCATCCGCCATCACCGCGACCTGCGCGGCGACGGCGTCGGCGAGGGAGGGCGCATCGGTCACGAGCACGGCGGATGCCTGTTCGTCGTGCTCTGCCTGGCTGATGAGGTCCGCGGCGATGAGGCGCGGGTCGGCTCCGGCATCCGCCACGATCAGGATCTCGGTCGCGCCGGCCTCGGCATCCGTGCCGACGCGCCCCGCGACCGCGCGCTTCGCGGCCGCGACGAAGTTGTTGCCGGGACCGGTCACCACGTCCACGGGGTCGAGGCCGAGCGAGGCGACCCCGTACGCGAACGCGCCGATCGCCCCGGCACCGCCCATCGCGTAGACCTCGTCGACGCCGAGGAGCCGGGCCGCGGCGAGGATCACCGGGTGCACGCGTCCGTCGAACTCGCGCTGCGGCGGCGAGGCGAGCGCGACCTGCTCGACGCCGGCGACCTGCGCCGGGACGACGTTCATCACCACGCTCGACGGATACACCGCCTTGCCGCCGGGGACGTAGACGCCGACGCGACGGACCGGCTGCCAGCGCTGGGACACCACGGCGCCGGGTGCAAGGACGGTCGTGGTCGGTGCCGGGACCTGAGCGGCCGACGCTTCGCGCACCCGCACGATGGCCCGCTCGAGCGCGTCGCGCACCACGGGGTCCAGGTTCTCGAGGGCCTCGTCGAGGTGCGACGCGGGGACGCGCACGTCATGACCGGAGACGCCGTCGAACTGCTCGGCCTGGGCGCGCAGGGCCTCCTCACCGCGCACGGACACGTCGTCCACGATGCGGGCGGCCGCGGCGAGCGCCTCGGCGCGGGCGGCCTCGGCCCGCGGAACGGCGTCCAGCAGCTCGGCGAGCGACAGCGAGCGGCCGCGGAGATCGATGGTGCGCATCATCCGCGCGTCACCCCCGACGTGTCACGCAGGTAGCCGACGCGGCCGTCCTCGTGGCGCACGACGAACCCGTCGGCGCGCTCCTCGATGACCAGCGCCCAGGCGGTCGGCCCCACGGAGAACAGCGGAGTCCCGGTCGCGTCGACGACGTCGCGTTGTTCGGGGACGAGGGCCCAGAACGCCTGCGTCGCCGTCGGCACGGCGCGGGTCTCGGCATCCGCCGAGGCCGCAGCCATCACCGTGGTGTCGGCCGCAACCGGCTCGGCCGGCTCGGGTTCGCGGGTCCGCTCGGGCTCGACGGCAGGTGCCGGAGCCGGAGCCGCCACCGCGACGGGAGCCGCAGCCGGAGTCTGCGGGGTCACGGCCGTGGGGGCGACCGGTGCCGGGCGCACCGGCCGCGGGCGCTGGGCGACGGGACGCACCGGGCGTGCGAGACGGTGGGCCGGAGCCTCCGGGCGGCCCTGGAAGTCCTGGGCGAAGACCGGGATGAGAGGTGCGAACACCGTCAGCACGACTCCCGCGACCATCAGCACCGACTCCACCCAGACGACCCAGGAATAGCCGGATGCGGCCGCGTAGCGGGCGGTAAGCATGACGCTCTCCCACGCGAGGGTGATCCAGACGACGGCCGCGACCGAGAACGCGACCGAGGCGAACTGGTCGATGCCGAGCGAACCGACGCGCCGGATGCCGGTGGGCGACAGACGGCGCAGCACGAGCAGGAACACGGCGACCGTCGGGACGGCGATCGTCAGGATCCAGTTGATGCCCTCGGTCCATACCGAGGTGAAGCTCGCCTGCGCCGGCAGGATCGAGAAGAACGACACCACGAATGCGACCAGCCAGACGCCGCCGATGACGACCTCGCGGATCGAGAACGGACCGACGCCGTACTGGACGCCGGGGGCAGCTGCTCCGCCGGCGGCGGCGTCGTCATCGGCCGCGGCCGCCTCGGTCGCGCCGACGGCGGAGCCGTCGCCGCCGGCCCGCGCGTGCGACTCCGGCTCGGGCTCGACGGCCGGCGTGTGGTCGTCGTGGTCGTCCGCGCCGACGAGTGCGGCGAGCACGTCTTCGTGTTCGTGCTGGGCCCGCTCCCGCGCCGCGGACCTCTGCGCGGCGTCGTCCTCGGCGGCGGTCGGCTGGTTCTCGTTCTGCGGCTCAGGCACAGTGTCTCCTTCGGTCGCTCCGCTCACGGATCGTGGCGCGAACAGCACCAGATCCTACCGGCGGGCACGTTCTCAATCCCCTGGACGGGTTCTGCATCTCCTGGGCGGACGGGTCAACTCAGACAGGCGGGTCCGAGCAGTCCCTTCAGCTCGCCGTAGAGATCGGCGGTCAGATTGACGGGCATCGGCACGTCGAACACCTTGGCGACGCCGGCCCGATGCAGCCGCAGGGTCACCTCGGTCTCGCCGCGGTGACGTTCCAGCATCCGCGCCAGCTCGCCCACCACGTTCTCGGTCGCGCGGTGCTCCGGAATGGTCAGCACGAGGGGGCCGGAGGCATCCGTCGCCCCCAGGTCGGGCGCGAACGCGGACTGCCCGTGCAGGTTCAAGCCGTCATCGCGTCGCGAGACCCGGCCGCGCACGACGAGGATGGAATCCGCGATGAGCAGCGACTGGAACTCCGTGTAGGTCTTGCCCATGAACATGACCGTGACCTCGCCGGAGAAGTCCTCGACCGTGATCATGCCGTACGGGTTTCCGCTCTGCTTCGCGACGCGGTGCTGCACGCTCGTGACGAGGCCGGCAACGGTGACCTGGGTTCCGTCCTCGATGTCCTCGTTGGCCAGGAGGTCGTGGATGGACGTCGACGAGTGCTTCGCCAGCGGCATCTCGAGACCCGCCAGCGGATGGTCGGACACGTAGAGCCCGAGCATCTCGCGTTCGAAAGCGAGGCGGTCCTTCTTGGTCCACTCGGGTCGCTCCGGGACCTTCGGCGGCGCGGCCTCCTCGGTCTCGTCGTACAGGCTGTCGAAGTCGAACCCGATGGCGCCCGTGGCCGCTTTGCGCTTGACCTCGACCGCAGCCTCGGTGGCATCCTCGTGGATCTCCATGAGTGCACGGCGGGTGTCGCCGAACTCGTCGAAGGCACCGGCCTTGATGAGCGACTCGACGGTGCGCTTGTTGGCCACCGGCACCGGCACCTTGCTCAGGAAGTCGTGGAACGTCGTGAACGGCGCCTCCTTGCGAGCCTCCACGATCGCGTCGACGACGTTCGCCCCGACGTTGCGCACGGCGCCCAGGCCGAAGCGGATGTCTTCGCCGACGGCCGCGAAGTAGCGGATCGAGGCGTTCACGTCCGGCGGCAGCACCTTGATGCCCATGCGGCGGCACTCGTTCAGGTAGACGGCCATCTTGTCTTTCGAGTCGCCGACGCTCGTGAGCAGAGCCGCCATGTACTCGGCGGGATAGTGCGCCTTCAGGTATGCCGTCCAGTACGACACCAGGCCGTACGCGGCCGAATGCGCCTTGTTGAACGCGTAGTCGGAGAACGGCAGGAGGATCTCCCAGAGCGCCGCGATGGCCGCCTCGCTGTACCCGCGGTCGACCATGCCCTGATGGAAGCCCTCGTACTGCTTGTCGAGCTCGGACTTCTTCTTCTTGCCCATCGCGCGACGCAGGATGTCGGCCTGGCCGAGGCTGAACCCGGCGACCTTCTGCGCGATCGCCATCACCTGCTCCTGATAGATGATCAGGCCGTAGCTGATGTCGAGGATCTCTTTGAGGGACTCCGCGAACTCCGGGTGGATCGGGGTGATCTCCTGCTGCCCGTTCTTGCGCAGCGCGTAGTTGATGTGCGAGTTCGCGCCCATGGGCCCCGGGCGGTACAGCGCGATGACGGCGGAGACGTCCTCGAAGTTGTCGGGCTTCATGAGGCGCAGGAGGCTCCGCATGGGGCCGCCGTCGAGCTGGAAGACCCCGAGCGTGTCGCCTCGGGTCAGCAGGTCGTAGGAGGCCTTGTCGTCGAGCGGAAGGTCCTCCAGCACCAGCGGGTGCCCCCGGTTGGCCTCGATGTTGTCGAGCGCGTCGT
Source organism: Microbacterium mangrovi (assembly GCF_000802305.1). Taxonomy (GTDB): domain Bacteria; phylum Actinomycetota; class Actinomycetes; order Actinomycetales; family Microbacteriaceae; genus Microbacterium; species Microbacterium mangrovi. Next base: position 96,197 of record NZ_JTDK01000012.1, read on the forward strand.
TGATGATGGTGAGGTTGCGCAGCCCCAGGAAGTCCATCTTGATGAGGCCGAGCGACTCGCACGCGGGGTAGTCGAACTGCGTGACGATCTGGCCGTCCTGCTCGCGGCGCATGATCGGCACGATGTCCAGCAGCGGATGACTCGACATGATGACGCCCGCCGCGTGCACGCCCCACTGCCGCTTGAGGTTCTCCAGCCCCACCGCGGTGTCGAAGACGGTCTTCGCCTCGGGGTCGCTCTCGATGACGGCCCGGAACTCCGACGCCTCCTTGTAGCGGGGATGCTCGGGGTCGAACATGCCGCCCAGCGGCATGTCCTTGCCCATCACCGCGGGCGGCATCGCCTTGGTGAGCTTCTCGCCCATGCTGAACGGGAAGCCGAGCACGCGGCCGGCATCCTTCAGCGCCTGCTTGGCCTTGATGGTGCCGTACGTCACGATCTGCGCGACGCGCTCGTCGCCGTACTTCTCGGTGACGTACTGGATCACCTCGGCCCGGCGACGGTCGTCGAAGTCGACGTCGAAGTCGGGCATCGAGACGCGGTCGGGGTTGAGGAAGCGCTCGAAGATGAGGCCGTGCTGCAGCGGGTCGAGGTCGGTGATCCGCATGGCGTAGGCCGCCATCGACCCGGCACCCGAACCTCGGCCCGGACCGACGCGGATGCCGTTGTTCTTTGCCCAGTTGATGAAGTCGGCGACCACGAGGAAGTAGCCGGGGAATCCCATCTGCGCGATGACGCCGCACTCGTAGTCGGCCTGCTTGCGCACGGCATCGGGGATGCCGCCCGGGTAGCGCACGTGAAGGCCGGCCTCGACCTCCTTGAGGAACCAGGTCTCCTCGGTCTCGCCCTCGGGGACCGGGTAGCGCGGCATGTAGTTGGCGGAGGTATCGAACTCGACGTTGCACCTCTCGGCGATCAGCAGCGTCGAGTCGCACGCCTCGGGGTGATCGCGGAACACCTGCCGCATCTCGGCCGGCGTCTTGACGTAGTAGCCGTCGCCGTCGAACTTGAAGCGCTTGGGGTCGTCGAGCGTCGAACCGGACTGCACGCACAGCAGCGCCGCGTGGCTCGTCGAGTCGTGCTGGTGCGTGTAGTGGAGGTCGTTGGTGCCCACGAGCGGGATGCTGAGATCTTTCGCGATCTTCAGCAGGTCTCCCATGACCCGCCGTTCGATGGACAGCCCGTGGTCCATGATCTCGGCGAAGTAGTTGTCTTTGCCGAAGATGTCCTGGAACTCGGCCGCCGCAGCCCGCGCCGCGTCGTACTGCCCGAGGCGCAGCCGGGTCTGCACCTCGCCGGACGGGCACCCCGTGGTCGCGATGATGCCCTTGCCGTACTCGTTCAGCAGCTCGCGGTCCATGCGGGGCTTGAAGTAGTAGCCCTCCATGCTGGCGCGACTGGAGAGTCGGAACAGGTTGTGCATGCCCTCGGTCGTCTCGGACAGCAGCGTCATGTGGGTGTACGCGCCCGAACCCGACACGTCGTCGTCACTCTGCTCGGGCGTCCCCCAGCGCACGCGGGACTTGTCGGACCGGTGGGTTCCGGGGGTGACGTACGCCTCGATGCCGATGATGGGCTTGACCCCGGCATCCATCGCGGTCTTGTAGAACTCGTACGCGGCGAAGGTGTTGCCGTGGTCGGTGACGGCGATCGCGGGCATGCCCTGCTTGGCCGCCTCTTGCACGAGCGGCCCGATGCGCGCTGCCCCGTCGAGCATCGAGTACTCGCTGTGCACGTGCAGGTGAACGAAGCTGTCTGATGCCACGACTCCACCCTACGTCGCGCCTCCGACACCGCGTCGAGCCGCCCCGTACGGTGAGGACATGCCCACCCCCGACTTCGTGCTGCAGCTGCGCTCCCGGATCGGGCACGATCCGATCCCCCTCGTCGGCGTGACCGCCGTGATCGTGAAGGGCGATCGGGTGCTGCTCGGCCGGCGCAGCGACAACGGCGTCCTCGCACCGATCACCGGCATCGTGGATCCCGGCGAGGAACCCGCCGACGCCGCCGTGCGCGAGGCGATGGAGGAAGCCGGCATCGTGATCCGGCCGGTGCGACTGGCCTGGGTGCACCAGCTGCCGCGCACGACGCATCTGAACGGAGACCTCGTCGACTACCTCGACCTGGTGTTCCGGTGCGAGTGGGTGTCGGGCGAGCCGCGGCCCGTCGACGGCGAGCTTTCGGAGGTCGGCTGGTACGACCTCGACGCGCTGCCGGCCCTGGAGCGCGGCGATCAGCGCGAACGCATCGCGCGGGCCGTCGCGGTGACCGGGCCGGCCGTGTTCGAAGGCGGGGTCTGAGCCGGCCCGCTCACTCCTCCCGGAGGAGGTCCAGCGCGTGCTGCAGATCGGCGGGGTACGTCGCCTCGAACGACACCCACTCCCCCGTTCCGGGATGCGCGAACGCCAGCTCGTGGGCGTGCAGCCACTGCCGGGAGAGGCCGAGTCGCGCCGAGAGGGTCGGGTCGGCGCCGTAGAGCGGGTCGCCGACGCAGGGGTGCCGATGGGCGGCCATGTGCACGCGGATCTGGTGGGTGCGGCCGGTCTCGAGGTGGATCTCGAGCAGGGATGCCCCGCGGAAGGCCTCGATGGTCTCGTAGTGCGTGACGGAGTCCTTGCCGTCGGGAGTCACGGCGAACTTCCACGGATGGGAGGGATGCCGGCCGATCGGAGCATCGATCGTGCCGGCGAGCGGGTCGGGATGCCCCTGCACCACGGCGTGGTAGATCTTGTCGACGGTGCGGTCCTTGAACGCCTGCTTGAGCGCCGTGTAGGCCCGATCGGATTTCGCGACCACCATCAGACCGCTGGTGCCCGCGTCGAGCCGGTGGACGATGCCCTGCCGTTCCACGGGACCCAGCTGCGCGACCTGGACCCCGGCCGCGGCCAGCGCGCCGAGCACGGTCGGCCCGTCCCACCCCAGCGAGGGGTGGGCGGCCACGCCGAGCGGCTTGTCGACGACGACGATGTCGGCATCCTCGTGCACGATCCGCAGGTCGGCGACCTCGACGGGCTCGACCCGGGGCTCGCGCTTGGGCGTCCAGGACACCTCCAGCCAGGTGTCGGCCCGCAGGCGGTCCGACTTGCCCAGCACGGCGCCGTCGCAGCTCACGCCGCCGGCGTCGGCGACCTCGGCCGCGAACGTCCGGGAGAAACCGAGCAGCTTGGCCAGGCCCGCATCGACCCGGCTGCCGTCGAGCCCGTCGGGGACGGGCAGGGACCGGAACTCCACGTCAGTCCTCGGCGCCGCTGGAGGCCGAAGCCTTGCGCCGGTCGCGCGTGCCGTCCAGGCGCACCCCGAACAGCACCAGCAGCGCGACGCACACCATCATCGTCGTGATGAACATGTCGGCGACGTTGTAGATCGCGGGCATCATCCAGGGCGTCGAGATGAAGTCGACGACATGGCCGACGCCGAAGCCCGGCTCGCGCAGCACGCGATCGGTGAGGTTGCCGAGCACCCCGCCCAGGAGCAGTCCAAGAACGATCGCCCAGCCGCGCGAGCGCACCCGGGTGATGCCGAGCCAGACGATGGCGACGGCGACGGCGCTGAGCGCGAGGGTGAACACCCACGTCACCCCGGACCCGAGCGAGAACGCCGCACCGGCGTTCTTGATGAGGTAGAAGATCAGGAAGTCGCCGATGACGTGCACCGGCTGCTCGTACGGGAGATTTGTCAGAGCAAGATGCTTCGCGAACTGATCGGCGGCCAGCACCACCAGCGCGAGGATCGCGATGATGATGCCGGCCGCCGCAGCACGAAGCGGGGCACGGCCCGCCAAGGACCGGCCTACAGACCGACGGCCGAGACCGGCGTCGAGCTGGACCCGCTGGAGGTGGAGTCGAGGTCGCGCAGGTGGCCCTCGATGAAGCCGCGCAGCTGGGCGCGATAGTCGCGCTCGAACTGGCGGAGCTCGGTGATGCGGCCCTCCAGCACGGTGCGGTCCTTCTCGAGGCGGGCCATCTCTTCGCGGCCACGGGCCTCCGCCTCGGAGACGATCGACGCGGCCTGGGCGCGGGCGTCGGAGATGAGCTTCTCGCTCTGCGCCTTGCCCTCGGCGACGTGCTCGTCGTGCAGACGCTGGGCGAGCTCGATGATGCCGGCGCTCGCGGCGGCGGGCTCGCCGCCGACGGTCGGCAGCTGGGGCTTCTCGGGAGCGGGCGCCGGGGCGGGTGCGGCGGCGGCCGGGGCCTTGGCGCCGGACTCGTACTCCGCGAGCTTCGCCTTCAGCTCCTCGTTCTCGGTCATGGCCTTGCGCCACTCGACGACGATCTCGTCGAGGAAGTCGTCGACCTCGTCCGGGTCGAAGCCCTCCTTGAACCGGACGTGCTGGAACTGCTTGGTGACGACGTCATCCGGGGTCAATGCCATGGTGAATCCTCTTTCGGTGGAGTCGGCAAGTCGATTTCGGTGCACGGCCGCGAGGCGCGCTCGTCTTCAGTCAGCATAGCCGCGGGTACCTGAATGTGGGATTATCACGCGACGCTGCGCGTCACGGCCAGCAGCACGAAGCACGCCAGCAGCACGACGGTGAAGGAGAAGTCGATCGACGCGGCACCGATGCGCACCGGTTTGACGAACCGGCGCACGAGACGGATCGGAGGATCCGTCACGATGTAGGCGGCCTCGGCCAGGACGAGCCCGAATCCCCGCGGACGCCACTCGCGGTTGAACATCGGGACCCAGTCGAGGACCATTCGTGCCAGCAGGACCAGCACGTAGAGCAGAAGGAGCAGGTTGACGATTCCGGCAACCAGTGAGACGACGTTCACGAACGCTATTCTGACGACACGACACGCGCACGACGACGGTCATGCAGCGTCTGCACGACCATCCCGCGGCGCGATCAGCGCTGCTGGGCGAACGGCGTGGCGTCGGGGTCGGCCTGCGCCACCCCGCCGTCGCCGGCAACCGTGACGTTCTCGGGCGAGAGCAGGAAGACCTTGCTCGTGACCCGCTCGATCCGGCCGTACAGCCCCATGGACAGCCCGCTCGCGAAGTCGATGAGCCGCCGCGCGTCGGCGTCGCTCATCTGGGACAGGTTGATGATGACCGGGATGTTCTCACGGAAGCTCTCGGCGATCACCTGCGCGTCGCGATACTGCTTGGGGTGCACCGTGAGGATCTCGCTCACCGCGGACGGTGACGGCTGGCGCACGACGGCCGGTCGCTGAATGGGCGTCACCGGCGCCACCGGCTTCTCGGCGACAGGCTGGGAAGCGCGCGGAGCCGGCTTTGCCGAATGCTGCTCTTCATAGACTTCTTCCTCGTCGGCGAGGCCGAGGTAGACCATCGTCTTCTTCAGCGGGTTCGACATCGCATTCCTCCCAATTGCTCGTCTGTACCGAGGCTAATCGCGCTCCGGGCGCGGACCGGTTATTGCAGAGCCGATCCGAAGGTGTGTCGCGCCGGCGACGATCGCCTCCGCATAGTCGCCGGTCATCCCGGCGGAGATCCAGGTGGCGTCCGGAACGACCGCGCGCACGCGCTCGGAGTACCGGGCGAGCCTGTCGAACGCCGCGGCCGGCGGCTCGTCGAGGGGCGCGACGCCCATGACCCCGCGCACACGCAGCGTGGATGTCCGCGCCGTCTGCTCGACGAGCCGTTCGAGGTCGGCGGGAGCGATTCCTCCGCGGCCGGGATCGTCGGTCAGGTTGATCTGCAGGAGCGAGTCGATCGGCGACGCCGCGTGCGGGCCGCCGTCGGCTCCGAGGGCACGATCGAGCGCATCCACCAGTTTGGGACGGTCGATCGAGTGGATCGTGAGGGGGACGCGCGCGGCCGCGGCGGCCAGCAGGCGCACTTTGTTCGTCTGCGCCTGCCCGATGAAGTGCCAGCGGAGTCCGGGGAGGTCGTGGGCGGCATCCACCTTCTCGGCCAGCTCCTGCAGGCGGTTCTCCCCCACGTCGCGGACACCGAGACCGTGAAGATCGCGGATCAGTCCGACGGGGTGGAACTTCGTGACGACGATGCGCGTGATCGCGGTCGCGTCACGACCCGCCGACCGCGCGGCATCCGCGATGCGTGCGTCGATGTCGGCGAGTCGTGAGGCGAGATCCATCGATCACTTCAAGAAGTCGGGGATGTCGAGGTCGTCGTCCGAGAAACCGGAGTCGAACCGCGAGGACGCCACCGGCTGCGCGACCTTCGGCTTCTCCTCGACGACGGGCGTGCGCGGGGCGACCACGGCGTCCTCCTCGGGCGCGGGCTCCACCGTGACCGCCTCCGGCTCGGGACGACGGCTGGAGACGACGTCGATCCGCGCCTGCGGTTCGCCGCCGTCGAAGCCGGCGGCGATGACGGTGACCCGCACCTCGTCGCCGAGGGTGTCGTCGATCACCGTTCCGAAGATGATGTTCGCCTCGGGGTGCGCGGCTTCCTTGACCAGCTGAGCGGCGTCGTTGATCTCGAAGATGCCGAGGTTGGATCCGCCCTGGATCGACAGCAGCACGCCGTGCGCGCCCTCGATCGAGGCCTCCAGCAGCGGCGACTCGACGGCGAGCTCGGCGGCCTTGATGGCGCGGTCGGCGCCGCGGGCGGAGCCGATGCCCATGAGCGCGGAACCGGCGCCCTGCATGACGGACTTGACGTCGGCGAAGTCGAGGTTGATGAGACCCGGGGTGGTGATGAGGTCGGTGATGCCCTGCACACCGGCCAGGAGGACCTGGTCGGCCGTGGCGAAGGCCTCGATCATGGAGATACCGCGATCGCTGATCTCGAGGAGGCGGTCGTTCGGCACGACGATGAGGGTGTCGACCTCCTCCTTGAGCCGTGCGACGCCGGCCTCCGCCTGGCTCTGGCGACGGCGTCCCTCGAACGAGAAGGGCTTGGTCACCACGCCGATGGTGAGGGCGCCGATGGACTTGGCGATCTTCGCGACGACGGGTGCACCGCCGGTGCCCGTGCCGCCGCCCTCGCCCGCGGTGACGAACACCATGTCGGCACCGGCGAGGGCCTCTTCGATCTCCTCGGCGTGGTCTTCGGCCGCGCGGCGGCCGACCTCGGGGTCGGCGCCTGCGCCGAGCCCGCGCGTCAGTTCGCGCCCGACGTCGAGCTTGACGTCCGCGTCGCTCATCAGCAGGGCCTGGGCGTCGGTGTTGATCGCGATGAACTCCACCCCGCGCAGGCCCAGTTCGATCATCCGGTTGACGGCGTTGACTCCGCCGCCCCCTACGCCAACCACCTTGATCACCGCAAGGTAGTTCTGGTTCTGGCTCATCCCGGCCTCCGTCTCGTCCCGAACCGCTTCAACCTTCAACCTCATCTAGAGGTTTAAAGAATTGCCGAGTATGCAATTCCCTCGTGATGAAGGTAAGCAGAGGGCGGCCTGAATGCCCGGAAACACGCGGGCGTGTCGTCCAAGTCCCGGCGGGATCGGAGGTCCGACAGTGCTTCAGCGCACGACGACGGCGTTCGGGGCGGACACGTCGTACTGGTGGACCCCGGCCGGCGGTCGCGCCTTCATCGTCCGCTCGAGCACCGCGACCTTGTAGGTCGTCTGGTCCGCGCTCCCCCACACGACGATCGTGCCCGTCGGCCCGAGGGTGAAGGTCACGGCATCCGGACTCTGCGCCGACACCGCGGTGACCTTGTCGCGGATGGATGCCGGCAGCGCCCGCATCACCTCGCCGATCGCCCGGAACGACGCCGAATCCACGCCGCCCGCGGTGATCTGGGCCACCCCCGACGGACGCGTCGGCGTCGTCGACAGCGCGACGCCGGCGGCATCCACCACGGTGTATCCGGCGCCCGTGCGGATGAATCCGACCGGCGTCCGCTCCACGATCCGCACCACCAGCTCGTGCGGCGGCACCGCCTCGAGGGTGTACGTCTCGACCATCGGGAACCGCACCAGCGCGGCCTTGATCACGCTCTGGTCGATCAGCGGGTACGGCTTGCCGAGCTCGCTGGACAGCGCCTTCTGCACGTCGGAGGCCTTCAGCGCGTGCGTGCCGGCGACCTCGATGGTCTGCACGGCGAACAGCGGGCTGTATGCGGCGGCGGTGCTGCCGCCGACGAGCAGCACGAATGCGGCGGCGATGCCGATCCAGATGCGGCGGCGGCGACGCTGCGCGGCGGTGAAGCGGCGCGCCTCGGACTGGAGGACCCGCCGACGCGCCCGTGCGGCGCGCCAGACGTCGCGCAGTCCGACGACGGGCTCGTCCGCCTCTGCCGTGTCGGACTCCGCAGGCTCGGCCTCCGGGGGGCGGCGTTCTTCGGCGGATGCCGCCGATTCGGCGCGCCCGTGCGGCTTCGTCCGGGGAAACGGCGCGACGAACGGCTGGTCGTCCTCGACCGTGTCGGTCGCTGCGGGCGCGCCGTTCAGCGGCCGCCGAGGCGGCTCGATCGGCGGCGGGCGGCGCATCCGGTCACTCCCCGGCGCCGCCGGCCGGCCCCGCCTCTGCGAGAGCCGCCAGCACCTGCGGGATGATGAGGTACACGTTTCCGCATCCGAGCGTCACGACGAAGTCGCCCGGTCGCGCGATGGATGCCGTGTAGTCGGCCGCCTGCTGCCAGTCCGGCACGAAGTGCACGTGATCGGGGTCGGCGAACCGCGAGGAGACTGTCTCGCCGGTGACTCCGGGGATGGGGTCTTCGCGCGCGCCGTACACGTCGAGCATGACGGTGTGATCGGCGTACGCCTCGAGCACGTCGGCGAACTCCTGCGCCATGTGCTGGGTGCGCGAGTAGGTGTGCGGCTGCTGGATGGCGATGATCCGCCCGTCGCCGACGACGGTGCGCGCGGCGGCGAGGGCGGCTGCGACCTCCGTCGGGTGGTGCGCGTAGTCGTCGAAGACGCTGACGCCGCGCTCGACGCCGTGCAGTTCGAAGCGTCGCACCGTTCCGGTGAAGCCCGTCACGGCCTGCGCCGCGTCGGCGAACGGCGTGCCGAGCGTGACGAGCACGGCGACCGCGCCGGCCGCATTGACGGCATTGTGGACGCCGGCCACCTGCAGCTGCACGCGCACTTCGTCGCCCCGGTAGGTCAGGGTGCACGACACCGGTCCGTCCGTGCGCACCTCCGCGACCCGGACGTCGGCGTCGGGATCCAGACCGAAGCTCACCACGTTCCGATGCGACAGCTGTGCGCGCACCCGCTGCGCGCCCGCGTCGTCGGCCGAGATCACGACCGCCTCGCGAGCCTCCTGGGCGAAGCGTGCGAACGCGGCGTAGAAGGCCTCGTCGGTGCCGTAGTGGTCGAGGTGGTCGGGATCGACGTTGGTGATGAGGGCGATCGCCGTGTCGTACAGCAGGAACGTGCCGTCGGACTCGTCGGCCTCGATGACGAAGAGCTCGTCCGATCCGGTCGCGCTCGAGACGCCGAGCTGGGCGATGACGCCGCCGTTGACGAAGGTGGGTTCCTCGCCGAGGGCCTGGAGCGCGGTGACGATCATGCCCGTCGACGTGGTCTTGCCGTGCGCACCCGCGACGGAGACCAGCCGGCGTCCGCCGATCAGCCAGTACAGCGCCTGCGAGCGGTGGATGACCGGAAGACCGCGCTCTTTCGCGGTCACGAACTCCGGGTTCTCCGGCCAGATCGCGCCGGTGTGGATGACCGTGTCGGCATCCCCGAGGTTGGCCGCGTCATGACCGACGTGCACGCGGGCGCCGAGAGCCTCCAGATCGCGCAGCGCCTTGCTGTCGGCGCGGTCGGAACCGGAGACGCGGATGCCGCGCTCGAGGAACATCCGGGCCAGGCCCGACATTCCGGATCCGCCGATGCCGATGAAGTGCGCCGCCTCGATGCGCTCGGGAATGGGAAGGCTCAAATCGGGTCTGATCATGTCGCGTCAATCCTAATTTGCCGGGCTGAGGGCGGGATCAGGCCACGCCCGGCCAGCCTGAGGATCCGCCGGACGCCGGCGTCACCCGCGCAGGGCGCGGTCGATGAGCCCGATGACGTTCTCGGTGCCGCGCCGGGTCCCCGCCGTGCCGGCCGCCTCGCGCATCCGCGAAAGGGCGGCGTCGTCGGTCAGCAGCGGGACGATCTCGGTGCGCACGCGATCGGCCGTGAACTCGCCGTCGGGGATGACCCGCGCGGCGCCCGCTGCGACCGCCGACCGGGCGTTCAGGCTCTGCTCCCCGTTGCCGACCGCATACGGCACGTAGACCGCGGGGACGCCGAGCGCGCTGATCTCGCTCACCGTCGCCGCACCGGAGCGGGAGACGCAGAGGTCGGCGAGGGCGAACGCGAGGTCCATCCGGTCGACGTAGCGGCGCTGCGCGTAGCCGGCGACCCCGGGGTCGGGCAGCTCGGAGCGCTCCCCCGTGACGTGGATCAGCTGCCAGCCGGCATCCAGCACGTCACGCCAGGCGCCGCCGAAGGCGTCGTTCAGCCGCTGTGCGCCGAGCGACCCGCCGAAGACGAGGAGGGTCGGCCGAGCGGCGTCCAGCCCGAAGAACTCCGCGGCCTCGGCGCGGGCGGCGTCGCGGTCGAGATCGACGATCTCGCGCCGCAGCGGCATCCCCACGACCTCGCCGCCACGCAGGTTCGTGCCTTCGAAGGCGACACCGACCGCGGCCGCGCGGCGCGCGCCCAGGACGTTCGCCAGACCCGGCTTCGCGTTGGCCTCGTGCACCACGAACGGCACCTTCTCGCGGCGGGCCGCCACGTAGGCGGGCGCCGCGGCGTACCCGCCGAACCCGACCACGGCCTCGACGCCGCGCGTCCGGATGTGCTCGCGCACCTGCCCGACCGCGCGGTTGAACCGCTTCGGGAACGCCGCGGCCGCGCCGTTGGGCCGGCGCGGGAAGGGCACCTTGTCGACGATCAGCAGCTCGTATCCGCGCTCCGGGACGAGTCGCGCCTCCAGGCCCTCCTTCGTGCCGAGCACGAGGGTCTGCGCCTGCGGATCGCGCGCGCGCAGTCCGTCGGCGACGGCGAGGAGGGGGTTGACGTGTCCGGCGGTTCCTCCGCCGGCGAGCAGATACGTTGTCACCGTGCGAGAGTACCGGAGCCCGGCTGGGTCCTCTCGGGCAGCGTGCGCGCGAAGCTGAGCAGGATGCCGCATCCGACGAGCACCGCGACCAGGGACGTGCCGCCCTGCGACATGAACGGCAGCGGGACCCCCATCACCGGGAAGAGCTTCAGCACGACGGCGATGTTGATCAGCGCCTCGCCGACGATCCAGATCGTGATGCCGCCGGCCACGATCCGCACGAACGGGTCGGTGGTCTTGCGGATGATGTGGAACGACCCGACCGCGAACAGGGTGAACAGAGCCAGGGCGACGATGCACCCGATGAGCCCGAGCTCCTCGCCGACGATCGCGAAGATGTAGTCGTTCGCCGCCGCCGGCAGCCAGTCGTACTTCTGCTTCGAGTTGCCGAGGCCCAGTCCGAAGACGCCGCCGCTGGCCAGGCCCCAGATGCCGTGCAGGGTCTGGTAGCACGTGCCGTAGTAGTTGGCCAGGCAGCTCGCGCTCGAGTCGGTGAAGCTCGCGATGCGGTGCATGCGGTTCGGACTGGTCACGACGAAGAACGCCAGCCCGGCCGCTCCGAGCAGGATCGGCAGGACGAACAGTCGCAGCCGCATGCCCGAGAAGAACAGGCAGGCGAGGAAGATCAGCGCCAGGATCATCGTGGTGCCGAGGTCTTTGCCGGCCATCACCGCCGCCATCACGATGAGCGTCACCGGGATCACCGGGATGAAAGCGTGCCGGGCCTGCGTCAGCAGCGGCTGCTTGCGGGCCAGCACCGCGCCGAGCCACACGGTGAGCGCGAGCTTGAGGAACTCCGCCGGCTGCGCCTGCAGACCGAAGATCCTGATCCAGCCGGTGTTGCCGTCGTTCGAGATGCCGAGGGGCGTGAACACCGTCAGCTGGAACAGGATCGCGAAGATCAGTGCCGGCCAGGCCATGCGCTTCCAGAATCTGACCGGCATCCGGCTGGCGATGAACATCAGCGGAAGGCCGATGGCCGCGAAGATCGCCTGCTTGACGAGCGCCCCGTACGGGTCGGCCCCGATCGCGGTGGAGGCGGCGGTCGTGGCCGACAGCACCATCGTGAGGCCGAAGCCGGTCAGCAGCAGCGCCGTCGAGACGATGAGCACGAACTCGCTCGGCACCGGCGCGAACACGCGGCCCAGCACGATCCGGGCCGAGAGCCCGCGGCGCGGCTCAGACCGCGTCGCCCCCCGCGGGATCGGAGTCGCCTGCGTCGATGCCACCGGTCCCCCTCTCGTCGGCTGCGGCCGCCTGCCGGTCGATCCGCTGCGTCACCGCTTCGGCGAAGCGCCTCCCGCGGTCGGCGTAGGAGGAGAACTGGTCGAAGGAGGCCGCAGCAGGGGCGAGCAGAACCACGTCCCCGTCACGGGCCACCTGCGCCGCGTGCTCCACGACCTGCACCATGACCTCTTCAGTCTCACCCGCGACGATCTCGATCACCGGCACCCCGGGCGCGTGTCGCGCGAACGCCGAGACGATCGGCTCGCGGTCGGCTCCGATGACGATCGCAGCGCGCACGCCCGTGCCGCGGTCGGCCACGAGCTCGGCGATGTCGACGCCCTTGAGGAGACCGCCCACGACCCAGACGGCTCCGGGGTAGGCGGCCAGCGACGACGCGGCCGCGTGCGGATTGGTCGCCTTGGAGTCGTCCACCCAGGTGATGCCGCCGGAGACGGCGACCACCTCGATGCGGTGCGGATCGAGCCGGAAGGTGCGAAGCGCGTCGCGCACGGCGGCCGGCTCGATGTCGAACGCCAGCGCCAGGCCGGCGGCGGCGAGGATGTTCGCGACGATGTGCGGCGCCGCGAGCCCGCGCTCCGCGAGCTCGGCGACCGTGGCGATCTCCCGGGCGCTGGTGCGCCGATCGGCGAGGTACGCGCGGTCGACGAGGATGCCGTCCACCACCCCGAGGTCGCTCGGACCGGGAACGCCCAGGTCGAACCCGATCGCACGGGCGCCCTCGACGACGTCCGCTTCCTCGACCATCAGCCGGGTGGCGTCATCGGCCTTGTTGTAGACGCACGCAACACGCGTGCTGTCGTACACGTGCGCCTTCGCGTCGCGGTAGGCGTCGAACGAACCGTGCCATTCCAGGTGGTCGTCGGCGAGGTTCAGGCAGACGCTCGCGAACGGCGAGACCGACTGCGCCGACCCGTGCTGCAGGCCCAGGTACCAGAGCTGATGGCTGCTCAGCTCGACCACGAGCACGTCGAATCCGGCCGGGTCGCGCACCGCGTCCAGCACCGGCACGCCGATGTTGCCGCACGGCGCCGCGCGGAGGCCTCCGGCGACCAGCATGGACGCGGTCAGCTGGGTGGTCGTCGTCTTGCCGTTGGTCCCCGTGATGAGGACCCAGTCCGCCGGCGTGCCATCGGCTCGCAGGACCTTGTCGCGCACGCGCCAGGCCAGCTCCACGTCGCCCCACAGGGCGATGCCCTGCTGCCGGGCCCACACGATGACGGAGTGATGAGGCGGGAAGCCCGGAGAGGCCACCACCACGTCCGGCGCGAAGGACACCAGGGCGTCGGGCACCTCGGCGAGCGGCCCGACGTGCAGGTCGGCGCCGATCACCGGAAGCAGGCGGGCGTACTCCTCGGACGCGCCCTCGGTGACCACGAGCACCGAGGCCCCGAGCTCCGCGAGCGTGTCGGCGGCCGAGAATCCGGTCACCGAGAGCCCGAGCACCGCGACCCGCAGGCCCTTCCAGTCGGCGTTCCAGCTGTTCAGCTCGGCCAGCGGAGCGGTCATAGGTGGGTCAGCCATTCGACGTAGAAGAGTCCCACGCCGGTGACCGCGAGCATCCCCGCGATGATCCACAGACGAACGACGATCGTGATCTCGGGCCAGCCGAGGAACTCGAGGTGATGATGGAACGGGCTCATGAGGAACAGGCGCTTTCCGCGGGTGGCCTTGAAGTACAGCCGCTGCAGGATGACGCTCGCCGGTCCGAGGATGAACAGGCCCGCGGTGACGACGGTGAGCAGCTCGGTGTGGCCGAGGATCGAGAGTGCGGCGATCACGCCGCCGATCGCCATCGATCCGACGTCGCCCATGAAGACCTTGGCCTTCGGCGCGTTCCACCAGAGGAAGCCGACGAGCGCGCTCACGAACGAGGCCGCGATGATCGTCAGGTCCATGGGGTCGCGGGTGGAATAGCACGCCGGCTCGTTGAGCGTGCCCAGCACGGCGGGGCAGGACTGGTTGAACTGCCAGAAGGTGGTGAGGCTCATCGCCGCGATGGTCAGGATGCCGGCCCCGGTGGCGAGCCCGTCGAGGCCGTCCGTGAGGTTGGTGCTGTTGGACCAGGCGACGCCGATGAAGGTGATCCACAGCAGGTAGACGATCCAGCCGATGATGAGACCCAGCGCCATGAACGACAGCAGCGGGATGTCCCGGAACACCGAGATGTAGGCGGAACCGGGGGTGTTGCCCGAGGCGTCGGGGAACAGCAGCGCGCCGATGCCGAAGGTGACGGTGACGAACACCTGGCCGGCGATCTTGCGCCAGCCCGACAGCCCCAGGCTGTTCTTGCGGTGGACCTTGAGGAAGTCGTCGATGAACCCGACGGCACCGAACCCCACCATCATCCAGATCACGAGGAGCCCGGATGCCGTGGGCGGGTTGTGGCCGACGTAGCAGCCGACGAGATAGCCGGTGACGGATCCGGCGATGAAGATCGTGCCGCCCATCGTCGCGGTGCCGCGCTTCTCCTGATGCTGCGGATTGCCGAGCTCGGGCGTGCGGATCACCTGCGCCCAGCCCCACCGGCGGAACAGCCGCAGGAAGACAGGGGTCAGGAAGAGCGTGAATGCGAGCGAGATCGCCGAGGCCGTCAGGAGTGATCTCACGAGAACGATTCTCCCAGACGATCCCCCAGGAAACGCAGGCCGGCGGAGTTCGACGACTTCACCAGCACCCGGTCGCCGTCGCGCAGCTCGCCGACGAGGTAGTCGTACGCCTCGTCGGCGGTCGCGAAGAAGACCGCCTCGCTGTCCCAGGACCCCTCGGCCACGGCGGCCAGGTAGAGCCGGCGTGCCGCGTCGCCGACGACGACGATGCGCTGGATGCGCAGGCGCACGGCGAGCTCGCCGATGCGGTCGTGCTCCTCGCCGGCGTACTCGCCGAGTTCGCTCATCGCGCCGAGCACCGCGACGGTGCGCTCCCCCGGCGCGGTGATCTGCGCGAGGGTGCGCAGGGCGGCGGCCATGGAGTCGGGGCTCGCGTTGTACGCGTCGTTGATGATGCGCACCCGGTCCGATCCGAGCGGCTGCATCCGCCAGCGCTCGGCGATCTGGACGGTCTGGAGGCGTTCCACGCAGGCGGCGAGCGATACGCCGAGCGCGGTCGCCGTCGCGATCGCGGCGAGGGCGTTCATGACGTGGTGCGCCCCGAGCACCCGGAGGTCGAGCCGCCGGGAGTCGTCGCCGACGGTGACCGTGCACGAGGTGCCGGACGAGTGGACTTCGATGTCGGTCGCACGCACGTCGGCGGACGGGCCGGTGCCGAACCAGCGCACCGCGGCATCCTGGGCGGCGGCCACGTCGGCCATCGCCGCCACGCGGGAGTCGTCGGCGTTCAGCACGGCGGTGCCGCCCGGGCGCAGCGCCTGGACGAGTTCCGCCTTGGCCTTCTGGGTCGCCTCGATTCCGCCGAAGCCGCCGGCGTGGGCCATGCCGACCATGAGCACGACGCCGAAGTCGGGCCGCACCAGGCCGGCCAGACGCGCGATGGCTCCGGGGGCGCTCGCACCGAACTCGCTCACCAGATAGCGCGTGTCGTCCGTCACGCGCAGCATCGTCAGCGGTGCGCCGACCTCGTTGTTGTAGGACGCGATCGGCGAGATCGTCTCGCCCTCGTCCTGGAGGATGCGGGCGAGCAGGTTCTTGGTCGTCGTCTTGCCGTTGGACCCGGTGATCCCGACGATCTGCAGGCGGCCCCGGGCGCGCACGCGGGCGACGACGACCCGGGCGAGGTCGGCGAGTGCCTGCACGGCATCGGCGACGACGATCTGCGAGACGGGGGCATCCACCTCGTGCTCCACGATCGCGAGCACCGCCCCGGCATCGACGGCCCCGGCGACGAACAGGTGCCCGTCGGTCGCCTCGCCCGGCTTGGCGACGAACACGGACCCGGGGGCCATGTTGCGCGAGTCGGTGTCGACGGTTCCGGTGATCTCGGTGTCGGGCGTGTCGGCTCCGTGGAGGAGCAGGCGACCCGCCGTGGCGTCGGAGATCTGAGCGAGAGTGAGTGCGATCATTGCCTGGGTGTCTTCGAAGTGCGCAAGCCGGCCGGGTCAGCCGAACTTGGCGAGGATCGTGGGCTTGGAGGTCGAGGGCATCACCCGGTAGGTCTTGAGGACCTGCTCCATCGCCGCCTTGAACGTGGGCGCGTTGGCCGAGGACGAGGTTACCGCAGTGGGCTGATTCAGCGTGACCGCGACGATGTACTGGGGGTCGTCGGCGGGCGCGAAACCGATCATCGTCGTGAAGTAGCGGCCCTGGATGTAGCCCTTGCCGTTGGAGATCTGTCCGGTACCGGTCTTGGTGGCGATGCGGTAGCCGGGGATCTTCACGAGATCCTTGTACACCGCCTGCATCGCGACGTTCTCGAGGATCTGCTGCACCTGCACGGCGGACTTCTTGCTGATCACGCGCACCGGCGCCGGCTGGGCGGGCTTTTCCACCTTGCCCGACTCGGTCGTGCACGATTCCACGAGCGACAGCGGCATCCGCACGCCGTCGTTCGCGATCGCGTCGTACGCCTCGACGAGCTCGGGCACCGTCGTCGTGAGGCCCTGACCGTACGAGGTGTCGTAGCGCATCTGGCTGTCCCAGGTCTGCCAGGGGTGGATGATGCCCTTGGTCTGCCCGGGGTAGTCGATGTCGCTGCCGGTGCCGATCCCGAACTTCTTCAGCATGGCGTAGCGCTCGGCCAGGCTGATGCGCTCGCTGAACACGGAGGCCCCCGCGTTCGACGAGTCGATCAGCACGCCCGCGAGCGTGTAGTCGTAGGTCGGGTGGTGGAAGGAGTCGACCACCCGCGCGCCGTTCGCGAAGTGCTCGGGGTCCGAGACGATCGCGGTCGACTCCGGCGTCTGACCCGCCTTGTCGATGAGCATGGATGCCAGCAGGCCCTTGAAGGTCGAACCGGGCTCGAACTGATCGTTGAAGATCTTGCTGTACCAGGCATCCGGCGAGGATCCGTTGATGTTGTTCGGATCCACCGTCGGGTACTCGGCCATCGCGCGCACCTTGCCGGTCTTGGCCTCCACCACCGTGATCGTGCCCGACTTGGCACCCATCTTCTGCACGCCCTGGGCGATGAGCTGCGACATGTACCAGTTCAGGTCGGAGTCGATCGTCAGCTTCAGGGTGCCGCCGTCCACGGCCGCCTTTTCGGTCTCGGTGCCCGGGATGATGACCCCGTCTTTGCCGACCTCGAACGACAGCTTGCCGTTGGAGGGCGCCAGGCACTGGTTGGACGTGAGTTCGAGACCCGCCAGCGGTTTGCCGTCGCTGCCCATGAAGCCGAGCAGATTCCCTGCGACGGCGCCGTTCGGGTACGCGCGCGAGGGCCGCGGGCTGCAGGCGATGTAGTCCGTGCCGAGCTCCATCAGCTTGCGGTACTGCTCGGTGCTCAGCCCGTTCTTCAGCAGCGCGTACTGGGAGTGCGCGTTCTGCGCCAGGGCGGCCGTGATGAGACCGCGCACCTGCTCGCCGGTCATCCCCACGATCGAGCCGATCCGATCCGACATCTGCGACCACGGGATGTCGATCGTCCCACCCTTGCCGTCACCCTGTTTCGTGGTGCCGACGTTCACCGGAGTCATCTGGCAGTCGTAGTTCAGAGTGCTGCTGGCGAGGGTGGTGCCGTTCGTGTCGACGATCGTGCCGCGCGTGCCGGTGAGCGTCTGCGTCACCCCGAGGCCGTAGCGGAGCGAGTCGTCGATGTTGGTCTGCGCGTTGACGACCTGGATGTCGACCAGACGGAACACGAACGTCACCATGACCCCGAGGACGATGGCGAGGGCGACGACCGTACGACGACGCGGGGATCGGGTGCTTCGGCTCGTCATGATCTCAGTGTGTCTGCGGGACGGGCAGCCCCTCGTTCAGAGCCGGGGGTGTCGCCGCATCCACAGCGGATGTGGAGCTGGTCGAGGCCCCCGAGATCGTCTTCGCCGGATCGGTGACCAGCGGATGCTTGGCGATCAGGGCGTTGGGCACCTGGCTGCGCCCGAGCGCGTCCACGGTGGACTTGGATGCCGCCGCCTCGCTCTTGCCCAGGATCTTCGCGTCCGACAGGCGCAGATAGCTCGGCGACTGGTCGATCACCATGCCCAGGGCCGTGGCGTTCGCGGCGAGGTTCTGCGGCGAGCTGAGCCCGGCGACGTCGTCGTACAGGATCTGCTTCTGCCAGGTGAGCTGCCGCTGCTGCGAGGTGAGCCGGGACAGCTCGTAGGAGCCCTCGGTGGTCATGATCGACAGCACCATCTGCGCCACGAGGATCGCCACGGCGCCGGCGACCGCGACCACCCCGTACACGAGTTTCGGGCGACGCCGTGCCGCGGGCTGGGCGACGGCGTGAAGCTGGGGACCGTGCCGCTCCCCCGTGGGGGCGGGCCGGACCCGCGGGGACGTCGACGTCGCAGTACTCATCGGCCCTCCTTCGGCTGTGCGGCCCGGACGCGCTCGGCGGCGCGCAGGCGGACCGGGATCGAACGCGGGTTGCGTTCGCGTTCGGCGGCATCCGCCTGCTCCGCGCCCTTCACGACCAGCCGGAACCGGGGGGCGTGCTCGGGCAGCTCGACCGGCAGGCCGGGCGGCGCCGTCGACCGGGTCGCATCGGCGAACGCCCGCTTCACGAACCGGTCTTCCAGGGACTGGTAGGACATCACGACGATGCGCCCGCCGACGTCGAGCGCGTCGAGCGCGGCCGGGAGGGCCGCCTCGAGGGCGGCCAGCTCGCCGTTCACCTCGATCCGCAGGGCCTGGAACACGCGCTTGGCCGGGTGCCCGGTGCGGGCGACGGCCGCGGGGGTCGCCGCGGAGAGGATCTCGACGAGCTGCCCGGAGCGCTCGATGGGCTCCTTCTCGCGCGCAGCGAGGATCGCCCGGGCGTAGCGTGCGGCGAGCTTCTCCTCGCCGTACCGCTCGAAGATGCCCCGCAGGCGCCCTTCGCTGTAGGTCGCCAGCACCTCCGCGGCGGTGATGCCGGTGCTCTGGTCCATCCTCATGTCCAGGGGGGCGTCCTGCGCGTAGGCGAACCCGCGGTCGGCGACGTCCAGTTGCAGGGAGGACACGCCGAGGTCGAAGAGGATCGCGTCGACGACCGGGAAGCCGGCGCCGCGCACGGCGTCGGCGATGCCGTCGTAGACGGTGTGCACGGGGATGAATCGGTCGCCGAACCGGGCCAGCCGCTCCCCCGCGATCCGCAGGGCGTCCTGGTCGCGGTCGAGACCGATGTAGCGGATCGACCCGAAGCGTTCGAGGAACGCCTCCGCGTGGCCGCCCATTCCGAGGGTCCCGTCCACCATGACGGCGGGACGCTCGCGGGAGGCGCGGCTCTCGAGGGCAGGGGCGAGGAGCTCGACGCAGCGTTCGAGCATGACGGGGGTGTGGATGTCGCGAATGTCCATGATCGTGTCTCGGTGCGACCCTGGACTCTGATCCCCATCCGCGAGGACCTGGCGCCGGGGAAGTGCGTCAGGGCGTCTCGGCTGGGAGTCGAAGCCCAGGGTCAGAACAGGCCGGGGATCACCTCCTGCTCGAGTTCGGCGTAGCCGGATTCGTTCGCCTCGGCGTACGCGTTCCAGGCATCCGCGTTCCAGATCTCCGCGTGCGTGCCGACGCCGGTGACGATGAGCTCGCGCTCGAGACCGGCGTAGGTGCGAAGCGGCGGCGGGATGGTGATGCGGTTCTGGCTGTCGGGGGTCTCTGCGCTCGCCCCGGAGAGGAACATGCGCAGGAAGTCGCGGGCCTGCTTGTTGGTCAGCGGGGCCTCCCGGATGCGGTCGTGGATGCGCTCGAACTCCTCCGTGCTGAACACGTAGAGGCAGCGCTCCTGCCCGCGCGTCACGACGATGCCGGACCCGAGGTCGTCGCGGAACTTGGCGGGAAGGATGACACGGCCCTTGTCGTCCAGCTTCGGAGTGTGTGTGCCGAGCAACATCGCCGTTCACCCCCTCCGTTCACCGCCTCGACCTGCCGCCCCAGCAGGTGCCCGCCACTTTACTCCACTCTCCTCCACTTTTGGGGTAGTGCGCTCCCCAGCCCCTCCAGAACGACCCCCGGGCACGCAAAAACACCGACCCGCTGGAGCGGATCGGTGTTCGAAGAGGTGGGTGGGACGCCGGAGGCTACTGCTGTCCGTCCTGCCGGCGGTCCCAGCGTTCGTTCATGCGGTCCATGAACCCGGGCGACGACTTGCGGGTCGTGCTCTTGGCGGACTTGTCATCGCCGGTGGAGGGCTGTCGGCGTCCGTTCGGAGTGACCGCCAGGACGACGCCGCCGAGCATGACGACGAAGCCGATCACGCCCACGACGATCATCGGCAAGGCGACGCCGGCGACCAGGCCGCCGAGCCCGAGCAGCACGAGAACGGTGCCGTAGACGATCCGCCGGTAGCTGAGCCCGCGCCCGGAACCGGGCGCACCAACGACGTCTGCGTCGCTGTGCAGGAGCTGACGCTCCATCTCATCGAGCAGACGTTGTTCCTGTTCGGAGAGTGGCATGCATCCCCCTCTGCTGTTCTTGTCGGCGACGATTCTACGCGCCTTGTCATTGACTAGGCTAGGCCCGTGATGCGCAGCACGGATCCGATCGAGGCGGTTTCTCAGCGTCTTGACCAGTTCTTCAGTGCGCAGGTCGAGAACACGGCCCGATTGGGCGAGGAGGCGGCCCTCCTGGTCCGCGCCGGCGCCGACGCCGTGGCCGGTGGAAAGCGCCTTCGCGCGCGGTTCTGCCTCGCCGGCTGGCGGGCTGCCGCGGGATCGGCGGCGAGCCAGGTCGGTCCGGTTCCGGATGCCGTGATCGCCGCCGCCGGGGCACTCGAGATCTTCCACGCCGCAGCCCTCGTGCACGACGACCTCATCGACAACTCCGACACGCGCCGCGGCCGCCCGGCCGCGCACCGGGCCCTGGAGACCCTGCACGGGCAGGCCGGCTGGCACGGCGACGCCGACGCCTTCGGACGCGCCGGCGCCGTGCTGCTGGGCGACCTCCTCGTCGCCTGGAGCGACGACCTGTTCGAAGACGGGCTCCAGCAGGCCCCGGCGCCCCATGCGATCGCCGCGCGCGCCGAGTACGGCCGCATGCGTCGCGAGGTGACCATCGGCCAGTTCCTGGACATCGCCGAGGAGTCGAGCTTCACCGTGGCCCCGGACCAGGAGCACGCGGCGCGCGCGCTGCGGGTGGCATCCCTCAAGTCCGCGCGGTACAGCGTGCAGCAGCCGCTGGTCATCGGCGCCGCCCTCGCCGGAGCCGCGCCCGCACCGCAGGCGGCGCTGGCGGCGTTCGGCCACGCGGTGGGGATGGCCTTCCAGCTGCGCGACGACGTGCTCGGCGTCTTCGGCGACGCCGTGGTGACCGGCAAGCCGAGCGGCGACGACCTGCGAGAGGGCAAGCGCACAGTCCTCGTCGCGTACGCGCGCGAGGCGATGGACGCGGACGTGCGCGCCGCCTTCGACGCCCGACTGGGCGACCCGCACCTGGATGCCGACGAGATCGGCGCCCTGCAGCAGCTCATCCGGGAAAGCGGCGCCCTCGAGCGCACCGAGGCTCTGATCGCGGAGTACGCCACCGCGGCCGAGGCGGTGCTCCAGGAAGACCTGCTGGGCGCCGAGGCGCTCTCGGAGCTGCGCGAGCTCGCCCGCGCGGCGACGGTTCGCTCCAGCTGAGCGTCGGCCCGTCAGGCGAGGGCTCGGGCCACGCGGCGGACTTCGCTCTTGCGCCCCTCCAGGAGGGCGTCGATGGGCGGACGGCCGATGGAGTCGTCGGGCGCGAACAGCCAGTCGATGATCTCGTCGTCGCCGAAGCCGGCGTCTTGCAGCACGATGACCGTGCCGCGCAGCGAGGAGAGGGGATGCCCGTCGACGATGAACTCCGCCGGCACCTTGAAAGCGCCGTCCCGGCGCGAGCCGACGAGGTGATGCTCGTCGATCAGCCGGTGCACGCGGCCGAGCGGCTCGCCGAGCACCTCGACGAGGTCGGGCATGGTCAGCCAGGCGGACGGAGCCGTGCGGTCTGCGGTGGTCTCGGCGCGGGTGTCGTCGGTCACACCACCACTATCTCACCCCGGCAGGGCCGACGCACCGTCGAAGACACGGACGAGAGACGGCGCGGCGTGGCGCGCGGGCATCGTCATTCACACAAGTATCTTTTGCCACTTCTGTTGACATTCATAACGATTTCATGACACGGTGGCGGAGCACCCGAGGGGGGATCTCTTGCACTCCACAGCACTTCTGCGCCGCTCAGCCGCGGCACTGCCGGCGGCTTTGGCCGGCTCGATCGCACTCACCATGACAGGACCGGCTGCCCAGGCCGCTCCTGCCCGCATCCAGCCCGAGGCCCGCACGGAGCCGATTCAGGTTCCGGGGATGATCGGCACCGCGCCGATGGTCACGCGTGCCACCACCTACACGGTCCGTCGCGGGGACACCGTCACCGCGATCGCGATCCGCGCCGGTCTGCGCACCTCCGACGTTCTCGCGTGGAATCACCTCGAGTACTCCTCGGTGATCTATCCGGGCCAGGTGCTGCGTCTGACCGCGCCGAGCACCTCGGCACACAAACCCGCACCGAAACCCGCACCGAAGCCCGCGCCGAGCACGGCGAGCCGGTCGGTCTACACGGTGCGCTCCGGCGACACCGTCTACAAGATCGCCGTCGCGCACGGGGTCACGATCGCGGACATCGTCGCGGCGAACCGACTGAGCAATGCGTCCATCATCTACGTCGGGCAGCGCCTGGTGATCCAGAAGGGCGCCGCCGGATCGGGCTCCTCGAACGCCGGGCAGCCGGCATCCACCGGACCGAAGCCCGTGCCGGTCGCCAGCAGCACGACCGCGTCGCGCTACGTGGTCCGCGCCGGTGACACGATCAGCGACATCGCCGCGCGGTTCCACGTGAGCACCCAGTCGGTGCTGGGCGCGAACGGCCTGGCGTGGTCGTCGATCATCTACCCCGGTCAGACGCTGAAGATCCCGGCCCGCGTGATCGCGGGGCTGACCGCCGAGCAGTCCGCGAACGTGCGGACGACCGTCGCCGTCGGCCGCTCGCTCGGCGTCCCCGCCCGCGGGATCGAGATCGCCCTCGGCACGGCGATGACCGAGTCCGGGCTGCGCAATCTCAACTACGGCGACCGGGACTCGCTCGGTCTCTTCCAGCAGCGCCCCAGCACAGGGTGGGGCACCAAGGCGCAGATCCTCGACCCCGTGTCGGCGACGCGCGCGTTCTTCCTCGGACGCGGCAACGCGACCCGGGGACTGCTGGACATCCGCGGATGGCAGACGATGCCCTACACGAAGGCCGCACAGGCGGTGCAGGTGTCCGCGTTCCCGAACGCCTACGCGGTGTGGGAGAAGCCGTCCGCGCGCTGGCTCGCGGCATCCTGATCCCCGGCGCCTCCCCCGAGGTCTCGATCCGGTTGCGATCAGCGTAATCACGGGGTTCGCGGGCGAGGCGGTCCCCCTCTCCCAGCCGGTGCTTCGTAGACTTTGTGCGTGAGCACGAGTCAGCAGACGGATCCGCTGATCGGCCGTCTCGTCGACGGCCGGTACCGGGTGCGTGCTCGCATCGCCCGCGGAGGCATGGCGACGGTGTACGTCGCGACCGATCTGCGGCTCGAGCGCCGCGTCGCGCTGAAGGTGATGCACAGCCATCTCAGCGACGACGCCGTGTTCCAGAGCCGGTTCATCCAGGAGGCGCGCGCCGCGGCCCGGCTCGCCGACCCGCACGTGGTGAACGTGTTCGACCAGGGTCAGGACCTCGACATGGCGTACCTCGTCATGGAGTACCTGCCGGGCATCACGCTGCGCGAACTCCTGCGGCAGCAGCGCCGGCTGTCCGTGTCGCAGGCGGTGAGCATCATGGACGCCGTGCTGTCCGGCCTCGGCGCCGCGCACCGAGCGGGGATCGTGCACCGCGACGTCAAGCCCGAGAACGTCCTGCTCGCCGAAGACGGGCGCATCAAGATCGGCGACTTCGGGCTGGCCCGCGCGACGACCGCGAACACGGCGACGGGCCAGATGCTGCTGGGCACGATCGCCTACCTCGCCCCCGAGCTGGTCACCCGCGGCATGGCCGATGCCCGCAGCGACATCTACGCACTCGGCATCATGCTGTACGAGATGCTCACCGGCGAGCAGCCGTACAAGGGCGAGCAGCCCATGCAGATCGCCTACCAGCACGCCACGGACTCGGTGCCGCGTCCGAGCGTGAAGAACCCGGGCGTGCCCGAGCAGCTCGACGAGCTCGTCCTCTGGGCGACCGAGCGCGACCCCGACGACCGGCCCGCCGACGCCGACGAGATGCTCGCGCGCCTGCGCGAGATCGAGCGGCAGCTCGACATCACCCCCAAGGTCCAGACGACCCAGGCCGCGGGCACGGCATCCACCGAGCAGTACGACTCGGACGAGATCACCAAGATGCTCCCGCCGGCGCCGACCGGCCCGATCACCCAGATCGAAGACGTCGACAACGCCGCGCGACTGCGGCGCAGCACCCGCCGGCGCGCCTCGCGCGGCGGATGGCTGATGGCCGTCGTGCTCGTGCTGGCCGTCCTCGCCGCCGCGCTCGGCTGGTATTACGGATCCGGCCCGGGCTCCTACCTGCCCGTTCCCGACCTCACCGGCAAGACGTATTCGCAGGCGCAGGCCGCCCTCGCCGAGCAGCAGCTCGTGGCGACCCGGCAGGAGCGCTTCGACTACAGCGTCGCGAAGGGACTGGTCATCTCCTCGAACCCGGGTGCCGGAACACCGCTCGACAAGGGAACCAAGGTCGCGGTGCTGGTCTCCCTCGGCCCGCAGCCGCACAAGATCGGCTCTCTCGCCGGCGACAGCGAGGGGGATGCCCGCAACGCGCTCACCTCCGCCCGCGTCGAGGTGGCCTCCACCGACAGGAAGCTCTTCTCGAGCAGCGCTCCGGCGAACTCCGTGATGGTCGTCTCCATCAAGCCGCGCGGCGGCGGCACGGCGTTCGACTGCACGAACGGCTGCACGGTCCACGAGGGGGATGCCGCGACGCTCACCGTCTCGGTCGGCGCGGTGCCCTCGGTCGCAGGACTCAGCGTCGATGCCGCCACGCAGAAGCTCACCGGGGTCGGGCTCAAGGTCTCCGGCGACACCGTCAAACAGAGCAGCAGCTCGGTGCCCAAGGGCGACGTGATCGGCATGGGCGACCGGCCCGGCGGCGGAAACTGGAGGCCCGGCGACACCGTCACGCTCATCGTCTCGACAGGGCCGCCGCTCTTCGCCGTTCCCTCGGTGGTCGGCATGACCCGCGACGACGCCAAGCAGAAGCTCACCGACAACGGCTTCCAGGTCTCCTACAACCCGCTGTGGGATGCCGTGGTCAACGGCCTCACGAAGGTCGACGGCGAGACACCCGACGGCAGTGCGATCTGCAACTCGGACGGCACGATGTGCGCCAAGGGATCCACCATCGACCTGACGATCACCGGCTCGTTCTGAGCCGGTCCCTCGAAGCCGCCCGAAACGACGCAACCCTGACCGGCACCCTCCACGAGGAGGGACGGTCAGGGTTCGCGTCTGCCTGCCGGCGCCGCCTCAGCTGCGCTCGAGCTCCTCGGCGACGAGGAACGCCAGCTCCAGGCTCTGCATGTGGTTCAGGCGCGGGTCGCACAGGGACTCGTACCGGGTCGCGAGGGTGGCCTCGTCGATATGCTCCGACCCGCCCAGGCACTCGGTGACGTCGTCGCCGGTGAGCTCGACGTGGATGCCGCCCGGGTGGGTGCCGACGGCGCGGTGCGCCTCGAAGAACCCGCGGACCTCGTCCACGACGTCGTCGAAGCGACGCGTCTTGTAGCCCGTCGGGGTGGTGATGCCGTTGCCGTGCATGGGGTCGGTGACCCACAGCGGCGTGGCGCCGGCATCCTTCACCGCCTCGAGCAGCGGGGGCAGCGCGTCGCGGATCTTGCCCGCGCCCATGCGCGTGATGAACGTCAGGCGTCCGGGTTCGCGCTCCGGGTCGAGCTTGTCGATCAGCGCGAGCGCGGTGTCGGTGCTGGTCGTCGGACCCAGCTTCACCCCGATGGGGTTGCGGATCTGCGAGAAGTAGTCGATGTGCGCACCGTCGAGGTCGCGCGTGCGCTCCCCCACCCACAGGAAGTGGCCGGACGTGTTGTACGGCAGCGCCGTCCGCGAGTCGATGCGGGTCATCGGGCGCTCGTAGTCCATGAGCAGGCCCTCGTGGCCGGTGTAGAACTCGACGCGCTTGAGCTCGTCGAAGTCGGCTCCGGCCGCCGCCATGAACTTGATGGCGCGGTCGATCTCGGACGCCAGGCGCTCGTAGCGCTGGTTGGCGGGGTTCTCGGCGAAGCCCTTGTTCCACGAGTGCACCTCGCGGAGGTCCGCGAAACCGCCCTGCGTGAACGCGCGGATCAGGTTCAGGGTGGATGCCGCCGTGTGGTAGCCCTTGAGCAGCCGCTGCGGGTCGGCGCGGCGGGAGCCCTCGGTGAAGTCGTAGCCGTTGACGATGTCGCCGCGGTAGGCGGGCAGCGTCACGTCGCCGCGCGTCTCGGTGTCGCTCGAACGCGGCTTGGCGAACTGCCCGGCCATGCGCCCCATCTTCACGACGGGCATCGACGCGCCGTAGGTGAGCACGACGGCCATCTGCAGCACCGTCTTGATGCGGTTGCGGATCTGCTCGGCGGTCGCGCCGGCGAAGGTCTCGGCGCAGTCCCCGCCCTGCAGCAGGAAGGCGCGCCCGGCGGCGGCCTCGCCGAGCTTCTCGCGCAGCTGGTCCACCTCGCCGGCGAAGACGAGCGGGGGCAGGACGGCGAGCTCGGAGGATGCCGCAGCGACGGCGTCGAGGTCGTCCCACTGGGGCTGCTGCTTGATGGGGAGGGAGCGCCAGCGATCGAGGTCGAAGGAGGGCTGTGGCATCCGCTCAGTCTACTGGGGCGCGATCCCCTCGATCGCCGCGCGGGCCCGGGGCGACGCGAACGTTACGCCGGGGGCTTGGCCAGGCGGTCCTTGACGGCCGACGCGTAGACGTCCTCGTACTCCTGCTGGCCGAGACGCTGCAGCGCGACGGTGATCTCATCGGCCACCGAGCGCAGCACGTAGCGGTCGTTCTCCATGCCCGCGAACCGCGCGAAGTCCAAGGGCTCCCCGATGATCATGCCGACGCGCATGATGCGCGGCATCCGCTGCCCGATGGGCATCATCGTGTCGGTGTCGACCATCACGACCGGGACCACGGGCACCTGCGCCTCCAGCGCCATGCGGGCGATCCCGGTGCGCGCACGGTACAGCTTTCCGTCGGGGCTGCGGGTCCCCTCCGGGTAGATGCCGAGCAGGTCGCCCGCGCCGAGCACCTGCAGGCCGGTGTTCAGGGATGCCTCGGAGGCCTTGCCGCCGGACCGGTCGATCGGCAGCTGACCGGTGCCCTTGAAGAACAGCCGGGTCGCCCAGCCCTTGAGGCCCTTGCCGGTGAAGTAGTCGCTCTTGGCGAGGAACGTCACCGGGCGGTCCAGCATCAGGGGCAGGAAGATCGAGTCGGCGAACGAGAGGTGGTTGCTGGCGAGGATCGCCGCCCCCTCGGTCGGGACGTTCTTGCGGCCGATGATCCACGGTCGGAAGATCGCCTTCACGATCGGCCCGATCACGATGTACTTCATCAGCCAGTAGAACATGGGCTCAGACGCCTTCCGCCGCCGAGGCCGCGAGATCCGCGACGCCGATGATCCCGGCGTCGTTGACGAGCTTGGCGATCTCGAACGTCGCGATCGGGCGGTCGGAGAAGCCGGGGACCGCGCCCTCGTACGCCGCGCGGATCGGACGCAGCAGGTCTTCGCCGAGCTGGGCGACGCCGCCGCCGATCACGAAGATCTCCGGATCCAGCACCGCCTGGAATCCGCCGCATGCCTCACCGAGCGCGGTCGCCACCCGGCGCAGGGCCTCGATGGCCCCCGGATCGCCGGCCAGGACGAGTCGCGACACGGCCTCGCCGTGGATGGTGCCCCGCTCGGCGCGCAGCGCGGCCAGCTCGGCACCGATGCCGCCGGCGTCCGCGATGTCGTTCGCCTCGCGCTGCAGGGCGCGCCCCGACGCGTACTGCTCCAGGCATCCGCGCTGACCGCATCCGCACAGGCGGCCGTTGCGCTCGAACCGGACGTGGCCGAGCTCACCGCCGATGCCGTGCCCGCCGCGGAACATCTCGCCGCCGAGCACCACCGCTCCCCCGACGCCGGTGCCGAGGGTCAGCATCACCATGTCGTCGTACGCCTCGCCGGCGCCGAAGCGGAACTCCGCCCAGCCGGCCGCGTTGGCGTCGTTCTCGATCGTCACCGGCATCTTCAGCTGGGACTCGAGCTCGTCGCGCAGCGGCTCGTTGCGCCAGGCGATGTTGGGCGCGTGGATGATCGTGGACCGGTCCTTGGAGATGAAGCCGGCAGCCGCCACGCCGATGGCGCCGATCTCGTGGCGCTCGGCCAGGTGGCGCACCATGTCGACCACCGCGGTGGCGAGGTGACGGGTGTCGCTGGGCGTATCCACGCGCAGCTTCTCGACGATCACCCCCTGAGCGTCGACGACGCCGCCCGCGATCTTGGTTCCGCCGATGTCGATTCCGACTGTGAGCACCGCTGAAGTCTAGGGCAACCGCTCGCGGACGGAGGTTTCGAGCGCCGTGGTTAGACTCGAAGAACCCCCATTTCACGGTACCGAGGGAGATGCCGAGCACTATGCCCACCGAATTCGAGGTCGCCCCCCTCGTCCCCGCCGACCCAGAGGCGAACATCGCAGACCTTCTCGTGGAGCGGGTGCGGGCCACTCCCGACCGCGCCCTGTTCGCGGTGCCCGAAGGAGACGGCTGGCGGGACGTCACGGCCGCCGAGTTCGAACGCCAGGTCATCGCCCTGGCGAAGGGCTTCGCGGCATGCGGCGTGGAGCCGGGCGACAAGATCGGGTTCATCGCCCGCACCACCTACGAGTGGACCCTCGTCGATTTCGCCCTGTTCTATGCGGGCGCGGTGATGGTGCCCATCTACGAGACGAGCTCCGCCGCCCAGATCCAGTGGTACCTGTCGGATGCCGAGGCCGTGGGCTGCATCACGGAGCTCCCCGATCACACCGCACGCCTCACCGAGGCCCAGGGCGACCTGCCCGGGGTGCGCCTGGTCTGGCACCTCCACGAGGGCGCGATCGACCAGCTCGTCGCCGCCGGCGCCGACGTCCCCGACGAGGAGATCGAGCGGCGCCGCTCGATCGCACGCGGGTCCGACATCGCGACGCTCATCTACACGTCCGGCTCCACCGGTCGCCCCAAGGGCTGCGTGCTCACCCACAGCAACTTCGTCGAGCTGACCCGCAACGCGGTGACCTCCCTCGCCGAGGTCGTCTCCGTCCCGGGGGCATCCACGCTGCTGTTCATCACCACCGCGCACGTGTTCGCCCGGTTCATCTCGGTGCTCGCGATCCACGCCGGGGTGAAGACCGGTCACCAGCCCGACACCCGCGGACTCCTCCCGGCGCTCGGCTCGTTCCGGCCGACGTTCCTGCTGGCGGTCCCCCGCGTGTTCGAGAAGGTCTACAACTCCGCCGAGCAGAAGGCGGAGTCCGGCGGCAAGGGCAAGATCTTCCGCCGAGCGGCCCAGGTGGCCATCGACCACTCCCGCATCCTGCAGGAGGGCGGCCGGATGCCGCTGTCGCTGAAGATCCAGTTCGCCCTGTTCGACCGGCTGGTCTACAAGACCCTGCGCGAGGCGATGGGCGGCCGCGTGTCGTACGCGATCTCCGGGTCGGCCCCGCTCGGCGATCGGCTCGGCCACTTCTTCGCCAGCCTCGGCATCACGGTGCTCGAAGGCTACGGCCTCACCGAGACCACCGCTCCGGCGACGGTCAACCAGGCGAAGAAGACCAAGATCGGCACCGTCGGGCCCGTACTTCCCGGTGTCGGCATCCGCATCGCCGACGACGGCGAGGTCCAGGTGCGCGGGATCAACGTGTTCAAGGAGTACTGGCACAACCCCGAGGCCACCGCCGCCGCGTTCGACGACGGCTGGTTCCGCACCGGCGACCTGGGGTCGTTCGACTCCGACGGCTTCCTCACGATCACCGGCCGTAAGAAGGAGATCATCGTCACCGCCGGCGGCAAGAACGTCGCCCCGGCCGTGCTCGAAGACCCGATCCGTGCCAACCCGGTCGTCGGCCAGGTCGTCGTGGTCGGCGAGAAGCGCCCGTTCATCGGCGCGCTGGTCACCCTCGACACCGAGATGCTGCCCACCTGGCTGCAGAACAACGGGCTGCCCGCCGACATGCCGCTCGCGGACGCGTGCGAGAACGCGGCCGTCCGCGCCGAGGTGCAGAAGTCGATCGACTCCGCCAACCAGCTGGTCTCCCGTGCCGAGTCGATCCGCAAGTTCACCATCCTGCCGACGGAGTGGACCGAGGCCAGCGGACACCTGACGCCCAAGCTCAGCATCAAGCGGAACATCATCCTGCAGGACTTCTCCGGCGATGTCGACGCCCTCTACTCGGGCTCGGGCGCGCCGACCACCAACGTCCCGCTCGGCTGAGCCGAACGCCCTCGCCCGCCTCGCGTGGGCGGGGGCGCGGTCAGAACCAGTCGGATTCGCGGATCTCGCGCATCGCGATGCGACGGGTCTCCGGGAGCAGCCGATCGAGATACAGCTTGCCGTCCAGGTGATCCGTCTCGTGCTGCAGGGCCTGGGCCATGAGGCCCTCCCCCTCGATCACGATCTCGTTGCCGTCGAGGTCGAGGCCGGTGACCTTCGCATACGGATGCCGCGGCACGTCGTGCCACAGACCCGGTACGGACAGGCATCCCTCACCGATCAGCTCGGGCTCGCCGCGCACCTCGACGACGACCGGATTGATGACGTACCCGATCACCCCGTCGACGTTGTAGCTGAACGCGCGCACGCCGACGCCGATCTGATTGGCGGCCACTCCGGCGCGGCCGGGCAGCGCCACGGACTCTTCGAGATCACGCACGAGCGCACGCACGCCCTCGTCGATCTTCTCCACCGGCGCGCAGGCGCTGCGCAGCACGGGGTCGCCGAAGAGCCGGATCGGACGGACCGTCATCTCAGGCCGCTCCGGCCTCGCCGCGCAGACCCGCGACGACCGCCGCCGCGAGGGCGCGCGCCGCTTCACGGGTGGCCGGCTGCAGATCGCGGTACACGATCGCGCTGCCGGTTCCGATCTGCGGGTCGTACGGCATCTGCACGACCTGGCGCACGCGCGTGCCGAAGTGGGACTCCAGCTCGCTCGCGCGCACCAGCGGGGTGCCGGGGCGGGAGTTGTTCAGCACCACGATCGCCCCGCGCACCTGGTCGCGGAACCCGTTGGTCTCCAGCCAGGTCAGCGTTTCGGAGGCCAGGCGGGCCTCGTCGATGCTCAGCCCCGACACGACGACGAGCTGATCTGCGGCATCCAGCGTCGCCCCCATGACCGAGTGGACGATGCCCGTGCCGGTGTCGGTGAGGACGATCGAGTAGTAGTGCGCCGCGATGCGGGCGACGTCCTCGTAGTCCTGGTCGCTGAACGCCTCGGACACCCGCGGGTCGGTCTCGGAGGCGAGCACGTCCAGGCGCGTCTGGTCCCGCGTCACGATCGTGGAGATGTCGTTGTAGCCGGTGACCGCATCATGCGCGCGCACCAGATCGCGCACCGTGTGACCGCTCGGGCGGTCGATGCGGTCGGCGAGCGTGCCGCGGTCGGGGTTGGCGTCGATCGCGATCACGCGGTCGTCGCGGGCATCGGCGAGGGCCATGCCCAGCAGGGTCGTGATCGTGGTCTTTCCGACGCCGCCCTTGCGCGACAGCACCGGCACGAAGCGCGCGCCGCCGCTGAGCGGGGCGGAGATGCGCCGGTCGAGTTCTTTGCGGGCCTTGGCGCGCTTGCCGTCGCCGAGATTCACCTTGCCGCGGGTCAGCGAGTACATGAAGCGCGGCCAGCTGCCCTCCGGCTCGGGCTTGGTCACGCGGTGCTGGTCGAGCAGCCGGTCGGCGGTGAGCAGGTCGGCGCTCTCACGGTCGGCCTCGAACTCGCCCAGCCGCTTCGACGTCAGCTCGGGCGCCACCGGTCGCGGCGTCGTGATGCGCTCGGTCTCCCGCACGCGGGCGACCGGCGCGGTGTGGTGCGCCTCCCGCCGGGTCGTCGGCGCGTCTTCCACCGGTTCGCGGGCGGCGTCGGCGGCCGCGGCGGCGGGGACGAGGGAAGCGGCGGGGACGGATGCCTCCGGCTCGGCGGTCACCGCGGCGAGGGCGGCGGCATCGGCCGCCTCCTCGGCGGCATCCGCGGTCGGCGCGGTCTCGGCGAAGGACGCCGGGGCTTGAACGCGCGGCTCCGCGACGGGTGCCGGCTCCTCGTGCACCTCGGGCTCGTGGTCTTCGATCACGACGGCATCCTCGACGTCCTCGTGCGCGGCGGGGTAGGCGGCCGGTGCGGGAGCCTCGTCCTGAGGCTGGTCGGCATCCGGATCGTCGTCGCCGGCGAGCAGCTCGGCCATCTCCACCTCGTCGCCGAAGATGTCGTCGTCGGCCTCGTCATCCTCTTCGGCACCGGGCACGACCAGGTTCACCTGCGCGGTCGCACCGCCGAGGAAGTCGATGCTCGTCGTGTCGACGCCCACGGTGTCGGGGAGAACACCGTTCTCTTCGGCGTCGTCGACGTGGTCTTCGGGACGTTCGGGCGTCACAGTCATGGGCTCCGGGATCTGCGGCGGGAAAAGGGCCAGTGGCCCAGATTACCCGCCCGGTCGGATGATGACCAAAAGGTCGCCGGCCTCCACCTGCCGGGTCCCCTCCACCGCGAGCCGCTCCACGATGCCCGGAATCGGCACCGTGATGGCTGCTTCCATCTTCATCGCCTCGATGCTCGCCACCGGTTGTCCGGCCTCCACCGCGTCGCCCACCTTCACCTTGACCGTCACCGCTCCGGAGAAGGGCGCGGCGACGTGTCCGGGTCGCGAGGTGTCGGCCTTCTCGGCGGGCGCGGCATCCACGTGGATGCTGCGATCGCGCACGAACACCGGGCGCAGCTGCCCGTTGAGCGTGGTCATCACCGAACGCATGCCCTTGTCGTCGGCCTCGCCGACGGCCTCCAGCCCGATGTAGAGGGAGACGCCGCGCTCGAGTTCCACGACGTGCTCGCCGCCCTGGGTGAGCCCGTAGAGGTAGTCGGCCGTGTCGAGCACGCTGAGGTCGCCGTACTGCTCGCGGTTGCGCTCGTAGGCGTCGGTCGGCGCCGGGAACAGCAGCCGGTTCAGGCGCGCCCGGCGTGACGCCGAGTCGGCCGCCAGCGCCGCGGTGTCGGCCTCGGTGAGCTCGGCCGCGCCGACCTGCACGTGCCGACCCGCGAGCACCTTGCTGCGGAACGGCTCGGGCCATCCCCCGGGCAGATCGCCCAGTTCCCCGGCCATGAAGCCGACGACCGAGTCGGGCACGTCGTACCGCTCGGGGTGCGCGGCGAAGTCGGCCGGGTCGGCGCGCTTGGCGGCCAGGGCGAGGGCGAGGTCGCCGACGACCTTGGACGACGGGGTCACCTTGGGCACGCGCCCCAGGATGTCGTTCGCCGCGGCGTACATGTCCTCGATCAGCTCGAAGTCGTCCGCGAGACCCAGCGCGATCGCCTGCTGACGCAGGTTGGAGAGCTGGCCGCCCGGGATCTCGTGGTGGTACACCCGGCCGGTGGGCCCGGGAAGGCCCGACTCGAACGGGCCGTAGAGGTGGCGCACGGCCTCCCAGTACGGCTCCAGGCTCGACACCGCGTCCAGATCGAGACCGGTGTCGCGCTCGGTGTGCGCGAGCGCGGCGACGAGCGCGGACAGCGACGGCTGACTGGTGGTCCCCGACATCGGCGCGGCGGCGGCATCCACCGCGTCGGCGCCGGCGGCGGAGGCGGCCAGGAGCGTGGCGAGCTGTCCGCCCGCGGTGTCGTGCGTGTGCACGTGCACGGGAAGGTCGAAGTTCTCGCGCAGCGCCGAGACGAGGCGGGATGCCGCCGCCGGCCGCAGGAGACCGGCCATGTCCTTCACCGCGAGGATGTGCGCTCCGGCATCCACCATCTGCTCGGCCAGACGCAGGTAGTAGTCGAGCGTGTACAGGTTCTCGTTCGGGTTCAGCAGGTCGCCGGTGTAGCACAGGGCTGTCTCCGCGACCGCGGTGCCGGTGGCCAGCACCGCATCGATCGCGGGCCGCATCTGCGCGACGTCGTTGAGGGCGTCGAAGATGCGGAAGATGTCGATTCCGGATGCCGCGGCCTCGGCCACGAACGCGTCGGTGACGGCGGTCGGGTACGGCGTGTACCCCACCGTGTTGCGCCCGCGCAGGAGCATCTGGATCGCGACGTTCGGCAGCGCCTCGCGAAGCTTGTCGAGGCGCTCCCACGGGTCTTCGGCGAGGAACCGCAGCGCGACGTCGTAGGTCGCACCGCCCCAGGCCTCCACCGACAGCAGCTGCGGGGTCAGGCGCGCGACGTACGGCGCGGCGGCGACCAGGTCCTTGGTGCGCACCCGGGTGGCCAGGAGCGACTGGTGCGCGTCGCGGAACGTCGTCTCGGTCACCGCGAGCGCGGTCTGGGCACGCAGGTGGGCGGCGAAGCCGGCGGGGCCGAGCTCGGCCAGCAGCTGACGCGAACCGGCCGGAGCGGGCGCGGACACGTCGGCGGCGGGCAGCTTGGCGACCGGGGCCGGCCCGCCGGGGTGCGCGCCGTTCGGCTTGTTGACGGTCGTGTCGACGAGCCAGCTGAGGATCTTCGTGCCGCGGTCCTTCGACGACCGTCCGCGCAGCAGCTGCGGACGCTCGTCGATGAACGAGGTCGACAGGTCGCCGGCGATGAACGCGGGGTCGTCGAGCACGGCCTGCAGGAACGGGATGTTGGTGGAGACGCCGCGGATGCGGAACTCCGCCAGGGCACGGCGGGCGCGCACCACGGCGGCGCCGAAGTCGCGCCCCCGGCAGGTGAGCTTGGACAGCATCGAGTCGAAGTGCGGGCTCACCTGCGCCCCGGCGGCGGTGGTGCCGCCGTCGATGCGGATGCCGCCGCCGCCCGGCGAGCGGTAGGTGGTGATCTTGCCGGTGTCGGGGCGGAAGCCCTGGGCGGGGTCCTCCGTCGTGATGCGGCACTGCAGCGCCGCGCCGTGCAGGCGGATGTCGGCCTGCTCCAGACCCAGGGATGCGAGGTCCTCCCCGGCCGCGATGCGCATCTGCGACTGGACGAGGTCGACGTCGGTGACCTCTTCGGTGACCGTGTGCTCGACCTGGATGCGCGGGTTCATCTCGATGAACACGACCTCGCCCGCGCGTTCGCCGGCGGTCTCCAGGAGGAACTCGACGGTTCCGGCGTTGACGTACCCGATCGACTCGGCGAACGCGACCGCGTACCCGTGCAGGGCCGTGCGGGTGGCGTCGTCGAGGTTCGGTGCGGGCGCGATCTCGATCACCTTCTGGTGACGGCGCTGCACGGAGCAGTCACGCTCGAACAGGTGCACCGTGTGGCCCGCGGCATCCGCCAGGATCTGGACCTCGACGTGACGGGGTCGCTGCACGGCCTGCTCGAGGAACATGTGCGGGTCGCCGAAGGCGCTGTTCGCCTCGCGCATGGCCTCGGCCAGCGCCGGGGCGAGCTCGGCCTTGGTGTCGACGCGGCGCATGCCGCGCCCGCCGCCGCCGGCCACGGCCTTCGCGAAGAGGGGGAAGCCGATGTCGTCGGCCTGCGCCAGGAGCGCGTCGATGTCGTCCGAGGCGTCCGTCGATCGCAGCACGGGCACTCCGGCGGCGATGGCGTGCTCCTTGGCCGTGACCTTGTTGCCGGCCATCTCGAGCACGCGCGCGGGCGGGCCGATGAAGGCGATGCCGTTGGCGGCGGCCTTCGCGGCCAGCTCGGGGTTCTCGGACAGGAATCCGTACCCGGGGTAGATGGCGTCCGCCCCGGACTCGACGGCGACGCGGATGATCTCGTCGATGTCGAGGTAAGCGCGGACCGGATGCCCCTGCTGTCCGATCAGGTATGCCTCGTCGGCCTTGAGCCGATGCAGGGAGTTCCGATCTTCGTAGGGGTAGACCGCGACAGTGCGTGCGCCCAGTTCGAATGCGGCGCGAAACGCGCGAATGGCGATCTCTCCGCGGTTGGCGACCAGGATCTTGCGGAACATAGGACTCCCGTTCCGGGTGGGACGGCGATGCGCGTGTGCTGCCGTCGCTGGCTGAGTGTGCTCTCAGCCTAGGGGACGGTAACGTAGTGGCTTGTGCACGTCTTATCCGTCAGCTCGCTCAAGGGTGGAGTCGGCAAGACGACCGTGACCCTCGGACTCGCGTCCGCCGCATTCGCGCGCGGAGTCCGCACGCTCGTCGTCGACCTCGACCCGCAGTCGGACGTGTCCACGGGCATGGACATCCAGGTCGCCGGGCGGCTCAACGTCGCCGACGTCCTCGCCAACCCCAAGGAGAAGACGGTCCGTCAGGCGATCACCTCCAGCGGCTGGGCGAAGGTGCATCCGGGCACGATCGACGTGCTGATCGGCAGCCCGTCGGCGATCAACTTCGACGGCCCGCACCCGAGCGTCCGCGACGTCTGGAAGCTCGAAGAGGCCCTCGCCTCCGTCGAAGCCGACTACGACCTCGTGCTCGTCGACTGCGCCCCGTCGCTGAACGCGCTCACCCGCACCGCGTGGGCGGCCAGCGACCGCGTGATCGTCGTCACCGAGCCCGGCCTGTTCTCCGTCGCCGCCGCCGACCGCGCCCTGCGTGCGATCGAAGAGATCCGCCGCGGCCTGTCGCCGCGCCTGCAGCCGCTCGGCATCGTCGTCAACCGCGTCCGCCCGCAGTCCATCGAGCACCAGTTCCGCATCAAGGAACTGCGCGACATGTTCGGTCCGCTCGTGCTCTCGCCCCAGCTGCCCGAGCGCACGTCGCTGCAGCAGGCACAGGGCGCCGCGAAGCCGCTGCACATCTGGCCCGGCGACTCCGCGCAGGAGCTCGCCGCCGACTTCGACGCCCTGCTGGACCGCATCATGCGCGCCGGCCGCATCGAGGCCCCCGCCGACCAGCCCGTCGGCTGACGCCCCGCCTCAGCATCCTCCGTCGGCATCCGCCCCGCATCGTGCCGGGCCCGGGCCCCGCCTGAAAACAGGCGGATGGCCCGCAACAGGCTGAATGTCGCCGGATCAGCCTGTACTCGGCCATCCTGCTGTTCTCGGTCCAAGGCCGCGCACGCCGGGCTCCCCTTCGCCGGGGCATCCCTCTCCCGCCTGAAAACAGGCGGACGGCCCGCAACAGGCTGAATGTCGCCGGATCACCCTGTGCTCGGCCGTCCTGCAGTTCTCGGCCGCGCAGAACTCGGCTCGAGCCGGCCGGAGTGCTCGACGGTCAGGCGGTGCGCTGCGTGCGACGGGCTGCCAGCTCGTCCATCGGGTCGGGCAGCTGCGGGTCGAAGTCGACGAGCGTCGACTCGACCTCGGTGAGGACCTTGCCGACCGCGATGCCGAAGACGCCCTGGCCGCGGCTGACGAGGTCGATGACCTCGTCGTTCGACGTGCACAGGTAGACGGAGGCGCCGTCGCTCATGAGCGTGGTGCCGGCGAGGTCGTGGATGCCGGACACCCGCAGCTGCTCGACGGCGGTGCGGATCTGCTGCAGCGAGATGCCGGTGTCCAGAAGACGCTTGACGAGCTTCAGGACGAGGATGTCGCGGAAGCCGTAGAGACGCTGCGAGCCGGAGCCGCTGGCGCCGCGCACGGTCGGAACGACCAGCTCGGTGCGCGCCCAGTAGTCGAGCTGGCGATACGTGATGCCGGCCGCGCGGGCGGCGACCGCGCCGCGGTAGCCGACCTCGTCGTCCATGTCGGGGAGACCGTCGGTGAACAGCAGCTCGGAACCGAACCTCGACGCGTCAGCGCGTTCCTGTGCCGTCATCCCGCTCCCCCATCTCTGACTTCTCCAACGTTACGACCGCACCGGGCCCGCGGCAACGACCGCCGTGTCGGCGGCGTGTCGTGGGCGCTACGAGACGATGCGGTCCAGCGCGTCGCGGACGAACACGGCGCGGACCTCGTCGATGCGCGTCGTCAGCTGCGAGGCGAGCTCGCCGGCCTTGCCGCGGGAAGCGGCATCCGTTCGCCGCAGCAGCGGCGCGAGAGCCGACTCCACGAGGGCCACCTCGCGCTCGGCCGACTGCCGCAGCGCCCGCACGTGGCGGGGCTGGATGCCGTGCCGGTCGAGGGCGACGAGGCCGCGCAGCAACGCGAGCGACTGCTCGTTGTACGAGTCGGTCGGCGCGATGACCCCGGCGCTGACGGCATCGGCCAGCAGCTTCGGCGTCGCCCCCGCGCTGGCGAGGAGTTCGTCACGACGGTAGCGGCGCGGGCCCGGCACGATGGATGCCGGAAGCGTCGACGTCAGTGGCGCCGGGTTTTCGCCGGCATCCACCTCGTCGAGGTAATCGCGGATCTTCGCGAGCGGCAGATAGTGGTCGCGCTGGAGCGTCAGCGCGAGGCGCAGTCGTTCGAGGTCGGCCGGCCGAAACTTGCGGTACCCGGAGTCGGTGCGCATCGGATGCACGATGCCCTGCACCTCGAGGAACCGCAGCTTGCTGGCGGTCAGCGCCGGGAATTCGGGACTGAGTCGTGCCAGTACCTGGCCGATGCTCAGCCCGCCCGCGGGCGCGGTGCGCGCCTGCCCGGCGGGTGCCATCAGGCCCCCTGCGCTCGTGCGAGGTCGGCCGGGGAGACGAAGAAGTTGAGCCGGAACTTGCCGACCCGCACCTCGGCGCCGTTGACGAGCACCGCGCGGTCGACGCGCTCACCGTTCACATACGTGCCGTTGAGCGAACGCTGGTCGACGATCTCGAACCGGGTGCCCTCGCGCGTGATCTCGGCATGGCGGCGCGACACGGTGACGTCATCGAAGAAGATGTCGGCTTCGGGGTGGCGACCCACGGTCGACACGTCCGTGTCGAGCAGGTAGCGCGCGCCCGCCGTGGGGCCCGAGCGGACGAGCAGGAGCGCCGCTCCGCTGGGCAGCGCTTCGATCGCGGCCAGCTCGGCCGGACCGAGTTCGAGCCCGAAGGGAACGAAGGACAGATCCGAGTCATGCCCGAATGTCTGGGTCGTATCGTTCGCGGGCGTCCGGCCGGCGTCGGGTACGCGTCGGATGTCGGCCTGGTCAGGTCGGCGGTTCTCGTCCACGTTCATCCTCCTCTTCACCCAGCCTATCGGATGAGACACCCGCTCACAGGGCGCGCTCAGGTCCCGGGAGCCCCGCGGACCGGCGTGTTTCGCACTGTTTCGGATCGCGTGCGCACGGGCGTGTCCGGCCGTACCGTGAAATCACCAGGACACGAGTCCATCCCTTGATGAAGGAGCCCGCGATGACCACGCCGCACCGTCCGCCACTGCCCCTCGAGGTGCGTGAGCGAGCGGCGTGCATGTGCGCGGTCGGCGAGGGTTGCTCCACATACGCGCCGGGGCACGCCCTGCACCTCATCCAGGCACGCCTCGCGTCGTCCACCCCGTCCGAGTGGGTCGATGCGGTCGTCGAGTCGGCCGAGCGCCACTCCGGAACGGTGATCGTGCGCCGCGTCGACGACGGCGCACGCGTCGAGGTGTGGACGGCAGCCGCGGCATCCCTGCCCGTCGCCGGGTCGCCGGTGGCGCTGCACGAGCGCTACCACGTGCTCGCCGACGGGGCCCGCTGGCTGAACGTCGCCCACCTCTCGTGACCGGGCGGGGCGGCATCCGCCCCGCGCCAGGCTCGATTCAGGCGGCCGCCATCATCGCGGTCTTCATCTCCATGCAGGCGTCCATGCACGCTTTGCAGGCCTGAGCACACATCATGCACACGTCGTCGTTGCTGTGGGCCATGCACATGTCCATGCACATCTGACACATCGCCATGCAGGCATCCAGCATCGACATCATGACGGCGGGGGTCATGCCCTGCATCCGCAGCATGCTGCGCATCATCGTGTTGCACATGTCGGCGCAGTTCATACAGGCCGGAGCACAGTCCATCCCCTGCATCGCACACACCGTGCAGGCCTGCTCGCAGGCGGCGCAGGCATCCATACAGCGCTGCATCATCGCCATGTCCATCGCCGGCATGCCGCGCATCGACATCATGTCGCCCGACTTCATGGCGTCCATCATCATCGTGTCCACACCGCACCTCTCTTTCGATCGGAATGGGCGGGCGGATCCCGCCTGGCGCCAGCCTAGAACGCGTGGAGGGGTCTCGGAAAGACCCCGGGTAGGCTCCCGGGCGTGACCTCATCGACGCCCCACAGCCCGCTCCGTTCCACCACCGTGCAGCCTCGCGGTCTTCGCCGCCGGATCGCCGCGGCGGCGGCGTCGCTGCTGCTCGCGGCGGCAGGCGTCGCCCTCACGACGGGGCCGGCGTCCGCGCACGATCAGCTGATCTCCACCAACCCCGCCGACGGGTCCACGCTCGCGACGCTGCCCGCGCAGGTGACCCTCACGTTCGGCGAACTCGTCCTCAACACCAACGGCGGCACCCAGGTGAAGGTCACCGACTCGACCGGCAAGACCATCAACGCCGGACCCACGGTCGTGAAGGACAACGTCGTGAGCCAGGGTGTCGCCGGCGGCGCGTCCGGCACCGTGACGGTGCTGTGGCGCGTCGTCTCCGAGGACGGGCACCCGGTCTCGGGACAGTTCTCCTTCACGGTGCAGGGCGCCGGCGCGACCATCGCCCCGGTCCCCACCGGGACGCCCTCGCCGACGCCCGCCCCGGCGCCGGCATCCACGTCTTCGCCGGTGCTGTGGGTGATCGGCGGCATCGTCCTGGTCGTGGTGGTCGTCATCGTGATCGCGGTGCTGGTCACCCGTCGCCGGCCCGCGGAAACGGAATCGTCGGACGACCGAGAGTCCTGACCGCGACCGATAGGCTTGGATCATGCCCCATTACGACGTCGTCATCCTCGGCGCGGGTCCCGGCGGATACGTCGCGGCCGTGCGCAGTGCTCAGCTCGGCAAGTCCGTCGCCATCATCGAAGAGAAGTACTGGGGCGGAATCTGCCTCAACGTGGGGTGCATCCCCTCGAAGGCTCTTCTGAAGAACGCCGACCTGGCACACCAGTTCCACCACAAGGCCGACCTGTTCGGCATCTCGGGCGACGTGCACTTCGACTTCGGCAAGGCGTGGGATCGCAGCCGCACCGTGGCCAACGGCCACGTCAAGGGCATCCACTACCTGATGAAGAAGAACAAGGTCACCGAGTACGAGGGCCGCGGCACGTTCGCCGACGCGCACACGATCGACGTCGCCAAGTCCGACGGCACGTCCGAACGGGTCACCTTCGACAACGTCATCATCTCCACCGGTTCGAAGGTGCGCAGCCTTCCCGGCGTCGAGATCGGCGGCAACATCGTCACGTTCGAAGAGCAGATCCTCACCCGTGAGCTGCCCGGATCGATCGTCATCGTCGGCGCCGGCGCCATCGGCATGGAGTTCGGCTTCGTGCTGGCCAACTACGGCGTCAAGGTCACCATCATCGAGTTCCTCCCCCGCGCCCTCCCCAACGAGGACGAAGAGGTCTCGAAGGAGATCGCCAAGCAGTACAAGGGCTACGGCATCGACATCCTCACCTCCACGCGCGTGGGCTCGGTCACCGACAACGGCTCGCACGTGCACGTCGAGTACACCGACAAGGACGGCAACGCCGGCCAGATCGACGCCGACAAGGTGCTCATGTCGGTCGGCTTCGCCCCGAACGTCGAGGGCTTCGGTCTGGAGAAGACCGGCGTCAAGCTCACCGACCGCGGCGCGATCGAGATCGACGACTACATGCGCACCAACGTCCCGGGCGTCTACGCCATCGGCGACGTGACCATGAAGCTGCAGCTGGCCCACGTGGCCGAGGCGCAGGCCGTCGTCGCCGCCGAGACCATCGCGGGCGCCGAGACCATGGCTCTGGGCGACTACCGTATGATGCCGCGCGCCACGTTCTGCTCGCCGCAGGTCGCGTCGTTCGGTCTCACCGAGGCGCAGGCGCGCGAGGCGGGCCACGAGATCAAGGTCGCGAAGTTCCCGTTCTCCGCGAACGGCAAGGCCAACGGCCTGGGCGAGCCGGTCGGCTTCGTCAAGGTCATCGCCGACGCCGAGCACCTCGAGCTGCTCGGTGCGCACATGATCGGCCCGGACGTGTCCGAGCTGCTGCCCGAGCTGACCCTCGCGCAGAAGTGGGACCTCACCGCTGTCGAGGCGGCCCGCAACGTGCACACGCACCCGACCCTGTCGGAGGCGCTCCAGGAGGCCTTCCACGGTCTCGCCGGACACATGATCAACCTCTGACGCACCCGCACGAAGCGCCGCTCCCCCCGGGGGCGGCGCTTCGTCGTTTTCGCGCGGGGGCGGCACGAGCGGAGGAGATGGGGCGGGCGGAGGATGCTGGTCGGGTCCGGCATCCTCCCCTCCCGTCATCCCCTCCGCCCGAAACGCGAGGCCCGGGCCGACGGGGACCAGTCCGAGCGGAGGAGATGGGGCGGGCGGACGATGCTGGTCGGGTCCGGCATCCTCCCCTGCCGTCATCCCCTCCGCCCGAAACGCCGCGGGTCGGCCTCGT
Source organism: Microbacterium mangrovi (assembly GCF_000802305.1). Taxonomy (GTDB): domain Bacteria; phylum Actinomycetota; class Actinomycetes; order Actinomycetales; family Microbacteriaceae; genus Microbacterium; species Microbacterium mangrovi. Next base: position 138,932 of record NZ_JTDK01000012.1, read on the forward strand.
GCAGTCCCTGGGCGATCGCACGCATGAGGCGAGCCTGAATGCTCGGCCAGTCGTGCACGACCTGCGCATAGCCGACGCGGATCACGTGGTACCCCATCAGCATCAGCTGGGCGTCGTGCTCCAGGTCGGTCTGCCGTTGCGCGCCCACGTGGTGACCGCCGTCGATCTGCAGGACGAGTCGGTCGCCGAACAGGAAGTCCACGTCGTGCCCGGCGATCGGCACCTGCGCCACGACACGAACGGGCCACCGTCGCGTGCGATGGAAGACGATCGACTCCAACCCGGAGTCGTGGAACGGACTCGCATGGTCCAGCACCTGGCGCGCCGCGCCCGTCAGGGGGAGACGACGCAATTCCTGCGGCGTGACCAGCCGTTTGCGCAGCGCGGAGTCCCAGACGGCGATCGCGGCATCCAGCGGCTGACACGCGGCGACGGTGGTGAGGACGTTCTCGATCGGATCCTCGAGAACGGCCCTGTCACGCGGGACGACCGGCCTGAGACGGTGGATGACGGTGCCCGGGGTCACGTCGACGCGCCCGCGGTGCGGGTCAGCGGCTACGTGTGCGTCCCTCCTTTCGTCGAGAACCCACAGCCCGAGGCGACGTGCCTGAGTGATGCAGCTCACGATGACACCCGCCCTCGCGGCCGCCCGCAGATGCGCATCGGCGGTCGGCCGGGCGATCCACACGCGACGGATCCGCTCCAGCTCCCCGCGCTCCACGGCTGCGGCGATGGTCCGCTGGCTGTGGCCGCGCTCCCGGGCATCCGCGCTGCGCACCACACCTCCGCGCTCCCCCACGTCGGCGAGCAACGATCTGATCCGGGTCTCCAGTTTCCGCATCCGACGAGCCTTGACGGCGGCCGTCCTCCGCGCAGCGTCTGTGGCGGGGACTGTGGACGACTCCGCCGATCCGGGGCGCCGTGATCACCTGTGGACAGGAGGGGCCGGGAGATTCGTGCGGGTTCCCGCAGGAGGACATGGAGCGGGCGGAGGAGACCGACGGCGCCAGGCATCCTCCCCTCGCGTCATC
>NZ_JTDK01000013.1 GCF_000802305.1 Microbacterium mangrovi
ACGGCCTCGCCCACACCCTCCGCGCCTGGGTCGGTGAACAAATCGGCCCCATCGCCCGACCCCGCGACATCTACATCGTCGGCGAACTCCCCAAAACCCGCTCCGGCAAAATCATGCGACGCCTCCTCCGCGACGTCGCCGAAGGCCGCGACATCGGCGACACCACCACCCTCGCCGACACCCACGTCATGAGCATCATCAGCGCGCAGGTCAAATAGGCACAGACCCCGGTCGCCCCGCGAGGAGCGGAGCGACGAGACCCCGGTCGTTGAGCGAGGAGCGGAGCGACGAGACGAAACGCCCCGCCAGCCGAGAGAATCCGACTCTCCCGGCAGGGGCGTTTCGTCTCGCTTCGCTCGCTCAACGAACGAGGATGTCGACAGGCTCAGGGCGCCGAAGGACTCACTCGTGCAGTAGTTCGCGGGGGTGGCGTTCGGTGACGAATCCGACGAGGAACGCGATCGGGACGACGGCCAGGAGCAGCACGGCGGTGACCAGTTCTCCGCCGATGAGCGCGGTGAAGTTCGTGACCACGAGCCAGAGCACGCCGAGGAGCAGCAGCCCGGCGAGCACGGGCGCGATCCTCAACTGCCAGATCCCCGATGCCCGGTTTCGCACCGCGTAGACCACGACGGCGAGGGAGCAGAGCACGTAGAGGGTCACGAGCGCGGCGACGGCGAGTCCGCTGAACCAGGAGAACAGCGTGAGCACCGGGTCGAGGCCGAGGATCGCGAACGGCGCGACGAGCACGATCGCCATGATGGTCTGGGCCCACGCGGCGGCGTGCGGCGCCTGGTGGCGGTTGGTGGCCGACAGGCGCACCGGCAGCGAGCGCTGCGAGGCGAGTGCGTGCAGGTACCGGTTGATGCCGTTGTGGAAGGCGAGGATGCCGGCGAACAGCGACGAGATCAGCAGGATGTTGGCGACGGTGCCGGCCCAGGGACCGAGGGTGCCGCTCAGCGCATCGAAGACGAAGCTGGTGGAGTCGCCCGAGACGACGGCCTTCTTCGCGGCATCCACCACGTGGTCCGCGCCGTAGTACGAGACGAACATCCACGAGACGAACGAGAAGAACGTCGCGATGACGGCCACGGACAGGTAGGTGGCGCGGGCCACGGTGCGCTTGGGATCCTTGGCCTCGCCGGAGTAGATGGCGGTCGACTCGAAGCCGAACATCGACGCGACGGCGAACATGAGCGCGACACCGGGGGCACCGGCCATGATGGCCGACGGCGAGAAGCTCGCCGCGAAGTCCAGGCTGCCGCCGTGGCTGCCGCCGCCGGTGACGAGGATGACCACGGCGAAGGCGAGCAGGATGGCGCATTCGCATCCGACGAGCACCGCCAGCACCTTCGCGCCCAGTTCGATGTTCAACGAGCCGAGAACCTGGATGAGCACGATGGTCAGCAGCACCGGGATCCACCACGGGATCGTCACGCCGAGGCCGGCGAACAGGGCGGAGATGCTCGCGCCGTACAGGCCGTACATCGCCGCCTGCACGGTGGCGTACGAGAGCAGTGCGAGCCACGCCGATCCGGTTCCCATGCGCCGGCCGAGCCCGGCGGTCACGTAGGCGTAGAACGCGCCCTTGGTCTGCACGCGGCGGCTCATCGCGATGAACCCGACCGCGAACAGCACGATGATGATGCCGATCACGAGGTACGCGCCGGGGGCGCCGGCTCCGTTGCCGAGGAACACGGTCAGCGGCAGAGCACCGGCGATCCCGGTCAGCGGTGCCTGCGCGGAGAGCACGAAGAAGAGGATGCCGAGCACCCCGATCGCGCCCGTTTTGAGGTTGGTCGTCGGTGGTCCGGACTTGTGGGACCTGCTGGTGGGCTGGGGTGCCCGTTCGTCTGTGATCATGATCATCCTTGATCTGTTTCGGGTGGGTGCTGCGGGGTGGGATGCGGGTGCCGCGGGTCAGACCCGGGCGGCGACCGGCTGGGGGGAGGCGGCGAGGATTCGCCGGGCGGCGGTCATCCCGCTCTCGATGGCGCCGTCGATGAAGCCGCCCCATCCGTCGGCGATGTCGGAGCCGGCGAAGTGGACGCGCCCGGCCGGCTGCTGCAGTGCGGCGAGGGACTCGGTGAGGAAGCCGGTGCGATGCATCGGCCAGGTCTCCCCCGCGAACTCGTCGTCGACCCAGGCATGACCGGTGGTCTCGACGACCCTCGCCCCGGGGACCAGACGGGAGACGGCATCCTGCACGGCATCCCGGTCGGTCACGTCGATCGCGTGCGCGTCTGCGCCGAAGCCGATCACGTACGTCTTGCCGTCGTGGTGGTACTCGGACTGCAGGAAGTTCAGCGGCCAGTCCGCGGCGCCCAGGGCGACGAAGTGCGGCTGCACGCCCTCGATCGTGAACCAGGCCTTGGTGCCGAGCCCGAGCTGGCCCCGGGCGACGGCGTCGGTGCGGGCGGCGGGCGGGGCGGGTGAGAAGGCGATGCGGTGCAGGGCGTGCAGCGGCACCGTCACGATGACGTCGGTCGCGCGGATCTCCCGCCCGGTGGCGTCGGTCACGAGCGCGCCGCCGGACTCCGAGCGGATGTCGCGCACGTCCGTGCCGAAGAACACGTCGACGTCTGCGTCGGCGGCGATGGCATCGGCCAGCGCCTTGGTTCCGCCCTGGATCTTGTAGGTCGCGCAGGCCTCGAAGTTGACCTTCCAGTCGCCGTTGGTGAGCGCGACCCAGCGCAGCGCCTGGGTGAACGCGGCATCCTCGATGCGCCCGTTGAAGTTGAGGGTCCAGAAGGACTCCAGCGCGGTGCGCTGCTCGTCGGTGATCGGCAGCGCGGCGATGTGGGCCGCCAGAGTCTCCTCGTCGAGGTCGGCGGCCGCGGTGGATGCCAGGGGCGCGAACGGCTGCGGGAACACCTCACGCGACCGGGTGGTCAGCAGCTCGTTCGGTGCGTCCAGGAGTGCGATCAGCTCGTCGGGTTCGCCGTGCACGAGTTCCCGGCCGTTCCACCACGAGGCGCGCTCGGGGGTCGGGCTCGGGGCGAGGCCGATGCCGTAGCGGTGCAGTTCGGCCCACACGTACGGCTGGGTCCAGTGCACCCAGGTGCCGCCGAGTTCCAGGTTCAGGCCCATCCGGGGGGCGAGCCAGGTGCGCCCCCCGATGCGGTCGCGGCCCTCGAGAATCGCGACGCGGCGCCCGGCGTGGGCCAGTTCGCGCGCAGCGGTCAGCCCGGCGAAGCCGGCCCCGACGACGATGACGTCGTACTCGGTGTCCACAGCGATCTCGATCCGGGCTCAGGAGTAGACGAAGAACTCGACCGTGGGCTCGAGCACGGTCCACGTGACCGGGACGCCCTTGTTGAACGACGCCACCGACCCGGACGTCAGCTCCACGGCATCCTGCCCCTCGGGCTCGATCCGGACGCGCCCCTCGACGATGTGCACGGTCTCGTCTGCGTGGCCCACGACGAGCATCGGACCGGGTGTCTGCTCCGGGCTGATGAACCAGAAGCCCGCGGAGAGATCGTCGCGCTCCCCCTCGCCCGGGCGCCGCACCCACTGCACGGTCCCGACCTCGAAGGGCTCGACCGCCGTCTGGTCCAGGGCTCCGGTGACGGTGAAAGTGTCTGCTGCCATGTCTGTTGTCCTCCTCGACATCCCCGCGCTGCTGCGCGCTGGATAGATTTAAGCACCTGCTTAGTTCTTTGCGCAAGGGGGAATTAAGCAATTGCTCATATCTTCGGCACCACCCGTCCCCGCCCCGATATCCTGTTCGGGTGGCACGCACGGTCGCTTACGGAGAAGGGCGCGATCTCCTGATCGCGGCGACGGTCGAGGTGGTCGCCGACAAGGGTCTTCGCGGGCTCACGTTCCGCGCGATCGCGGACCGCGCGGGCGTCAACAACTCCCTGATCGCACACCATTTCGGAACCCGCGAGTCGCTGCTGTTCGCGGCGCTCGAATGGGCCGTCGAACAGTCGATCGCCGCGACCGAGCTCCCGGAGCTGACCAGCGAGTCGGCGTTCACCGAGTCACTGCTGGGTGCGATCTCGACGCGGCCGGAGCTGCAGGCCTTCCAGTACGAGATGATCCTCGAGGCCCGCCGCAACGACACGTTCCGCGAGCCGGTCCAGCGGCTGTACCGGCGCTACCACGATGTCGTCGTCGAAAGCCTGCGAGCCCACGGCGTCGAGGGCGACGCCGACGCGCTCGCGCGTTCGACCTTCGCCGCCCTCGACGGCATCGTGCTGCAGGCCATGGCCGGCGTCGACCAGGACGACCTGCGGTCCGCGCTCCGCCAGGTCTGGGCGCAGCTGAACGCTCGTATGAGCACGACCGCGCCGGCCTGACCCCCACACCGCCACGTTTCGACTCGTGCGGCCTCCGGCCGGACTCGCTCAACGACCGGAACACCCACCCCGGTCGCCCCGCGAGGACGCGCGCAGCGCGACCGAGACGGGTCAACGCCCGTTGCGAGCGGAGGAGATGACGCGGGGAGAGGAAGCGAATGCCGGATGCCTCCTCCGCCGGCCCGATCTCCTCCCGTCGCGACGCCCGGAGCCGCCCTCACGCCAGCTGCGGGGCCGCCTCGCGGGCGATCCGCTCGAAGACCTCCTGATCGGCGTCGAATTCCGTGCCGGGGATCGGCCAGTGCAGGACGATCTCGGTGATGCCGGCATCCTGATACGCCCGCGCGGTCTCCAGGAACGCGTCGACGCTCTCCAGCGGGTGATCGGGGGTGAATCCGGTGAGCAGGATGCGCTCGACGCTCGCCGGGTCGCGACCGGCATCCGTGCATGCCTGCTCGAGACGCGCGACCTGCTCGCGGACCATCGCGCGCGATTCGGCCGGGGTGTCCCCGCCGCCGGTCGTCACCCAGGCATCCCCGTACTGCGCGGTGAGCCGGTATCCGCGGGGCCCGGTCGCGGCGATCGCGAACGGCACGCGCGGCCGCTGCACCGGCCCCGGGACGTTGCGGGCCTCGTGAGCACGATAGGCGCCTTCGTCGTGGGTGACCGCGGGCTCGGTGAGCAGGCGATCAAGCAGCGCCGTGAAGTCCCGCAGCCGATCGGCCCGCTCGCGGGCGGTCCACGGCTCGTGGCCGAGCACCGTCGCATCGAATCCGGTCGTGCCCGCCCCGAGCCCCACCGTGATCCGGCCGTCGGAGAGGTCGTCGAGCGTCATGACATCCTTCGCGAACAGCACCGGTTCGCGATAGTTCGGCGAGGTGATCAGGGTGCCCAGGCGCACGCGCGAGGTGACCGCCGCGGCCGCGGCCAGGGTCGGCACCGCCCCGAACCAGGTCTTGTCGCGGAACGTCCGCCACGAGAGATGGTCGTACGTGTACGCCGCGTGGAAGCCGAGCTCGTCGGCGGATCGCCAGACCCCGGCGGCTTCGCCCCAGCGCCAGACGGGCAGGATGCAGGTGCTCGTTCGCATGCCGAACAGACTAGGCCCCTCCCCGGGACAGCGTGGATCGCGGGACGGAGCCGTGCTCGCTGAACACGCGTGCAGCGAACCGGCGACCCATCTCCCGGTAGAGCGCGGTGTCGGGGTGGAGCGAGTCCGGAAGCGGATGACGGGCGACATCCGCCGGGCCGTAGAGGTCGAGCCCGTCGACGTACGAGATGCTCTCGCCCGCCTTCCGGCGAACCTCGACGACATGGGCGACGTGCCGGCGGGACTCGGCGAGCGTCAGGGCTCCCTTCGGGATGTCGGCAGGGTCCCCCGCGGTGAAGCAGCGGATGCCGCCGTCGGCGAGGAAGTCCACGTCGCTCGGCCCCGGGGTGTCGTCGCTTCCCGGCCAGAGGATCGACGAGCACAGCACGATCGGGGTGTCCGGGTGGCCCGCTCGGATGCGGTCGATGAACCCGTGGAGCGCGGGGGCGAAGGTCCGCTGGTCCATCGACCGGGCGCCGACGATGTTGACGCCGACCTTGATCGAGATGACGTCGGCGGGGGTGGCGGCGATCGCGTCGGCGACGAAGGGATCGAGCATGCACTGACCACCGAAGCCCAGGTTGATGACGTCGAGGTCGGCGAGGTCGGCCGTGACGACGGGCCAGACGTCGGTGGGGGCGTCCGCCTCGGCGCAGTGGCTGATCGAGCTGCCGTGGTGGAGCCAGACCGGTCGTGTGGTGCCGGATGCCGCGACGACGGGCGCGTCTCCGGCGATGTCGAGAAGGTCGACCGTCATGCTCTGCGGGAGGAACACGGTGACCGTCTTGGGTCCCGCCGGAAGCGGTGCGAACTCGATGACGGACGAGTCGCTGTGCGAGACGACGGAGGCCTCCTCCCCGGGGAACGAGATGAGGAGCGTCTGGTCGACCGGAGCGGGCACTGAGGCCACCGTCGCCCCGTCGACTCGGGCCACGAATTCCCCCGTGGGCCGCAGCGCCTCGCCGATCTGAAGGCGGGTGCACCGGACCGTGAGCGTCACGCGCGTCGCCTCGGTCTGAACGCGCAGGCGCACCCCGCTGGCGTTCGACGCGACTGCGCGAAGGATCCCCGCCACCGGCGGGAAGTGCGGCCACTGACGCACCGGTATCCGGATCGGACGGACTCCGCCGGGGACGGGCATCACATCGAGATGGCCTTCCAGGCGGATGCTGCCGCTGGGCAGGGAGACGGTCGAGCCGTGGTCGCTGGTCATGGATTTCCGTTCCGGGGTGAGGCGGCTTCGATGAACTCGACGGTGCGCGAGAGCAGGACGTCGCGCTGCGGCACCTGCGCCCAGCCGTGGTCGGCCCCGTCCACGACGAGGAGTTCCGCGCGATCGCCGTACACCTCGAGGTAGCGCTCGGCGTAGGCGAGGGGGACGAAGTCCGCCGTTCCGTGGAGCAGGCGCACCGGGCCGGCGAAACCGGAGGCGCGGCCGTAGACGTCGAAGGTCTCGGCATCCTCCCGCATCGCGGGGCCCAGGCGCATGCCGAGGAAGTCGAAGTACCCGTCGGTGTAGAGAGTGTCCAGGGGCCTGCCCTGCAGCATCCCGCCCCGGATCTCGTCGGAGAACAGCGCCGCGGTGGACCACATGGTCAGCGAGCGGAACGGCCGCGCTGACCCGGCCGCCACCACCGACGCCACGACCGACCCGAGGCTCTGCCCGACGAGGTGCAGGTCGTCCGCGTCGACGGTCTCGAGGCCTGCGATCGCCTCCAGCGCTTCGTGGGCATGACGGATGTCCCCCGACACCGTCGTGTCGAAGAACTCGCCGTCGCTCTCGCCGTGACCTGCCCGGTCGTACGCGACGGATCCGACGCCGGCCGCCGCGAGACGCCTCGCCAGGGCGACGAACAGCGACGAGAACTCCACGTGCGAGGCACCGAACCCGTGGAACAGCACGGCAGTGGGGAACGGCCCGGGCCCCGGCGGGAGGTACTGCGCCCCGCGCAGCAGGATCCCGCCCGCCCGGGTCTGGAACGGCACGACCGTCATCATGAGTGATCCTTCCCTCGACCCGCCGCCCGGCGGTCAGGCCGCGACATCGGTCGGCGTGCCGGACTTGATCGCCGACGTGACGAGGCCTGCCTCGAGGTCGAACTCGTTGCGGGTGTTCCGGCGGAAACCGAGCCAGCCGACGAGGAACCCGACCCCGGCGACCACGGACACGCCGATGTACAGCAGGCTCGGGTTGAACAGCACGAGCGCGGGCGTCACGATGTTCAGCGCCGCCGTCGCGAACCGCGACACCGCGTAGATGGTGCCCTGCGCAGTGGCGCGGAGCATCGTCGGGAACGACTCCTGCGTCCACACCTTCATGATCGTCTCGAAGCAGAACGCGCCGAAGAACACGGTCGCCACGGTGGCGATGATGATCGACGGGAGGCTGAAGCCGAGGACGACCGGGAGGAGGTTCGCCGCGACGACGCCGATCGATCCGACCACGTAGTACGCCATGCGCAGCTTCGTGTCCACGACGGCCATGAACCACAGGGCGCCGACGATCGCCGCGGGCATCGCGAGGATCGTCCAGGAGTTGTACTCCCCGATCGAGGCGTGCGACACGTTCACCGCGACGAAGGTGCCGAAGCTGCCCGCGACGCTCGTGGCCATCGCGGCCAGGGTGTAGTACCCGATCAGCGTCAGGAACGGGCGACGGTAGGCAGGTCGGGCGAAGTCGCGAAGACGCCCGCGCTCGGCGCGCACGGTGTGGATGCCGGCACGCCGCTCGTCCCGAGCGCGCAGCCACGTGGCCGACTCCGGAATCGTGAGCCGCAGCAGCAGCACGCCGAACGCGATCGCGGCGAAGGTGCCGAAGATGATGAGCCCGCCGGTCGGCCCCGCCGCCCCGACGTTGATCGCCAGGAGGACGGCGAGAACGATGCCGAACCCGCCGAGCAGGTTGGAGAAGACCAGGATCTTGCCGCGGTTGCGGTCCTGGGCCGCCTCCGAGATCGTCGCGAGGGCGACGGGGAGGTCCGCGCCCACGCCGATGCCGATCAGGGCGATGCCGATCAGCAGCGTCGGGAGCGCCAGCCCGAGGAGTGGGATGGCGGCGCCCACCGCGATGATCACCATGGTCACGATGAACACGGTCCGCCGGCCCCACCGGTCGCCGAGGCGCCCGCCGAGCAGGGACCCGATCGCGACGCCGGCGGTGAGGATGCCGGTGAGCAGGCCGACCTCGTTCGGAGTCAGCCCGGGCTTGCCCGGGGCGAGCGCCTGGAAGAGAACCAGCGCGATCGGGATGCCGGTCGTCACCCCGGTGTCGACGAACGTGGCCATGCCGCAGACGAATCCCACCCACCAGGCATTGGGGGCGCGTCCGTCCGACCGTGATGTGACCATGCGAGTACTCCTTCGTAGCCGGGTTGCTGGTCTCGCTCTCGAGCGTGATCCGTGTGAAATCATGGTGCTATACGGGTATAGCAACTGTCAACCCGCGGGTCTCGATGGGTGCGAGACCGGTCAGCGGATGCCGGCCGGGGCGGCGATGGACGCCCCCGCAACCAGGGGCATCGGGATCCGTTCGGTGCGCGGCGCCGAGGGGTCTTCGAGCAGCATCCGCGCGGCGACCCTGCCGAGCTCTTCATGCGGGAGTGCGAGCGAGGTCAGGGTCGGCACCACGGCCTCCGTGAGCGGACTGCCGTCGAACCCGACGACCGACACGTCGCCCGGGACGTGGAGTCCGGCATCCTGCAGCGCCTGATAGGCACCCACCGCGACGGCGTCGTTGACGCAGATCAGCGCGGACGGGGTGCTCGAGGCCAGAAGGCGAGCCACGCTCGCGCGACCGTTGGCGATGTCCCAGTCGCGCTCGATCGGCAGGGTTCCGGCGAGCTCGACGCCGGCTGCGTGGAGTGCGGTGCGGATGCCGGCCAGTCGTTCGGTCAGGGCGAGCGGACTCCACCCGTGCCAGGCGGCGCCGCCGGTGACCCCGGCCTGGAAGGTGCCCACGAACCAGATCCTGTCACGGTGCCCCGCATTCAGCAGCGCCGCGGCCGCGGCTTCGCCGGCGGCCCGCTCGTCGGGGACCACCGCCGGCACCGAGTCGTCCGGCGACACGCAGTTCAGCAGCACGACCGGCGCCCGCTCGATCACCGCCGGGACCTCCACGCGTCGCGTGAACATCGAGGCGTAGATGAAGCCGTCGACGTCCCGGTTGAGGAGATTCTGGAGGACCCGCGCCTCGGCGGCCCGATCCCCCTCCGTCTCGACGGTGTACAGCAGGGCGTCGGCATCCCGCAGCGCCTGCAGCGCACCGCGGACCATCGAGTTCGCGAACGAGGTCGTCCCGATGAAGTCCGAGACCAGCGCGACGGTTCCGGACCTGCCGGTGCGGAGGGTCTTGGCCGTGGTGTTCGGACTGTACCCGAGCTCCTCGGCGGCATCCCGAACCCGGGCCACGGTCTCTTCGGAGATCCGCAGATCCGTCCTGCCGTTGAGCGCGAAGGACGCGGCCGAGCGCGAAACCCCGGCCAGGCGGGCGACGTCCGTCAGAGTCACGCGGCCCGTGCCGCTCTCGCTCCCCGACGCCATCCGCACTCCCCTTCCCACCCAGCATAAGCGCGTCACCGCGCGGGCTTCGGACCTCAGTCGGCGACCGAATCCCGGTCGGCGACGGTCAGCGTCCCCGCGAGGTCGAGGTCCGAGCTCGTGCCCTGCGCTCCGGCGCGGACGAGCAGCACGGCGCCGAGTGCCGTGCTCCAGAACGTCTTGACTTCGGCATCCAGCGGGCGGCCCAGCGTCCATCCGCGGTCGGCCGCGAGGCGGCTGAGATACCGCTCGGACTGCCGGAACAGCAGCTGCAGGTGCTTCTCGACCACGGGCGCCAGGTCCGGTTTGCTGACCGCCGCGGCCAGCGCCTTCGCGACGGTCGGAAGCGACGGGATCGCCAGGACCCCGCGGGCGATGTTGCTCCGAAACGTCGCCGCGTCGCCGGCGGCCCGCCCGAGGCGCTCGATCCGGCGCGTGTCGTGCAGCAACCCGAGGAACGCGGCGTGCACGAGCAGGGAGTCCTTCGAGCCGAAGTAGTAGGTCACCTGGTTCGGGAAGACGCCCGCCGCCTCGGCGATCTCCGACACGGTCGGCTCGGAACCGCGTCGCTCCGCGCACAACCGTGCGGCGGCCTCGATGATCCGATGCCGGGTCGCCTGACCGCGCACCGGCTCGGCAACGGTCCGGGGCTCTGCTCGATCTCGCACCACGCCTCGATTGTATGGCATACAAATCCCGTGCTAGTTTGTACGCCATACAAGAAAGGTGCGTGTCATGCGATCAGAAGACGTCGTCGTCACCGGGTACGGAGCGATCACGCCGCTCGGGCAGGACGTCGCCTCCTCCTGGGGGGCGCTGCTGGCCGGGGATTCCGGGCTGACCCGCGGGGCGCTCGACGGGCAGGGCGACACGGGGATGCCGGACGTGATCGCGGGCCGGATGGCGGTCGACCCGGCCACTCTGCTGGCGCCGGTCGTCGCCAGGCGCGCGGACCGCTCGCAGCAGGCCGCTCTGGTCGCCGCGGCCGAGGCCTGGGCCGACGCGGGGAGCCCGCAGGTCGACCCGGAACGGCTCGCATCCGCCATCGGCACCGGGATCGGCGGAGTCCACACCCTTCTCCACGAGGACGACGTGCTGGAGACGCAGGGTCTTCGCCGCGTCTCACCGCGCGCAGTGCCCATGCTGATGGCCAACGCCGCCGCCGCCCTCGTCAGCATCGAGTACGGTGCACAGGCCGGCTCGTACACGCCCGTGTCGGCCTGCTCGTCCGGCGCGGAGGCGATCGCGCTCGGTGCCCGGCTGATCCGCGCCGGCGAAGCGGACGTGGTGATCGCCGGCGGCACCGAAGCCGCCCTCACGCCGATCACCGTGGCCGGGTTCCTGCAGACCCGCGCCCTCTCCCGCCACGACGGCGACCCGGCCGCCGCGTCGCGCCCGTTCGCCGCCGACCGCAGCGGGTTCGTCCTGGCCGAGGGCGCCGCGGTGCTGATCCTGGAGTCCGCCGCACATGCCCGCGCTCGCGGCGCCCGCATCCGCGCGGTCCTCGCCGGTGCCGGCATCGCCGCGGACGCCCATCACATCACCGCGCCCGTCCCCGAGGGCACCGGGCAGATCTCGGCGATGCGCAAGGCCCTCGCCCAGGCCCGGCTCGCCCCGGAGGAGATCAGCCACGTCAACGCCCACGCGACCGGCACGCCGGTCGGAGACGCCCCCGAGGCGAACGCGATCAACGCGGTCTTCGGCCGCGCGACGGTCACCGCACCGAAGGCGGCCCTCGGTCACCTGTTCGGCGCGGCCGGGGCGATCGAAGCGCTCATCGCCGTCCTGAGTGTGGAGCACGGCGTCATCCCGCCCACCCGCAACCTGAGCGAGGCGAACATCGACCCGGCGATCGACCTCGACGTCGTCACCGGGCGCCGAGACGCTCCGCAGCACGCGGTGCTCTCCAACTCCTTCGGGTTCGGCGGGCAGAACGTGTCCCTCGTCTTCACGGACGCGTAGCGGCCGACGACCCCGGCGCCGCTGTTTCCTCGTGTGACGTCACAAACGCCCACGAGCGCGGCAAGGACCGTAGGGTCGGGGTCATGCAGACCTGTCGCTGTCGTCACTGAGGGCCCTCGCCCCCCCTTTCGCGACCCCTGACAGTCTCCCGCGCCTCGGCGGGACCAGAATCTCTGGAGCATCCTCGTGCACTACGCGACCAGCGTCGCCGACCTCGTCGGCAACACTCCCCTCGTCCGGTTGAACCACGTCGTCGCGGGCATCCGCGCGACCGTGCTGGCGAAGGTGGAGTACTTCAACCCCGGCGGCTCGTCCAAGGACCGGATCGCCGCACGCATCCTCGACGCCGCGGAACGCGCGGGTCAACTGCGACCGGGCGGGACGATCGTCGAACCCACGAGCGGCAACACCGGCGTCGGGCTGGCCCTCGTGGCACGACAGCGCGGTTACCGGTGCATCTTCGTCGTGCCCGACAAGTTCCTCGGCGAGAAGATCGCGGTGCTGCGCGCGCTCGGCGCGGAGGTGGTGGTCACCGAAACGAACGTCCCGCCGGAGGATCCGCGGTCGTACTACAGCGTGTCGGACCGGCTGGTCCAGGAGATCCCGGGGGCGTTCAAGCCGAACCAGTTCGCCAACCCGAACGGGCCGCGGAGCCACTTCGAGACCACCGGCCCGGAGATCTGGCGCGACACCGACGGCCGGGTCACCCACTTCGTGGCGGGGATCGGCACGGGCGGCACGATCAGCGGAGCGGGCCGGTACCTGAAGGAGGCGTCCGGAGGCGCGGTCACCGTCGTGGGCGCGGACCCGGACGGATCCCTCTACTCGGGCGGCCCGGTGCACGGCTACAAGGTGGAGGGCGTCGGCGAGGACTTCTTCCCCGACACGTTCGACCCGTCGGTCGTCGACCGGTACGAGCGCGTCACCGATGCGGAATCCTTCGCGATGACCCGACGCCTGGCACGGGAGGAGGCCCTGCTGGTCGGCGGCTCGAGCGGGATGGCGGTCGTCGCTGCGCTGCGCACCGCCCGCGACCTCGGTCCCGACGACGTCGTCGTCGTGCTGCTGCCCGACCACGGTCGCGCCTACCTCAGCAAGATCTTCGACGACGGCTGGATGCAGGCCAACGGTTTCGACCTCGCGCCCGAGGCGGGCGCCCCGGAAAGGAGCACTCTGTGAACATCGATCGGCTGCACGGGTTCGACTCCCTCGCCGTCCACGCCGGCCAGGACTTCGACCCCACGACGGGGGCCGTGATCCCTCCCGTGCATTTCTCGAGCACCTATGCCCAGGACGGCATCGGCGGTCTGCGCGGCGGGTACGAGTACGGGCGCAGCGGCAACCCCACGCGCACCGCCCTGCAGGAGCAGCTGGCCGCGATCGAAGGCGGGGCGCACGCACTGTCGTTCGCGTCGGGGCTGGCTGCGGAGGACGCGCTGCTGCGCGCAGTGCTGCGGCCCGGCGACGAAGTGCTCCTCGGCAACGACGTCTACGGCGGCACGTACCGGCTCATCGCCCGGGTCCTCGGGCCGTGGGGCGTCACCGTGCGCGTCGTCGACATGACCGACACGGCCGCGGTGGCCGCGGCGCTCGAGGAGCGCCCGGCCCGCATCCTGTGGGTCGAGACGCCGTCGAATCCCCTCCTCAAGGTCAGTGACATCGCCGAGCTGGCCCGGCTCGGCCACGCCGCGGGTTCGCTCGTCGTCGTGGACAACACGTTCGCGTCGCCGGCACTGCAGCAGCCCATCCGCCACGGCGCCGACGTCGTCGTGCACTCGGTCACGAAGTACCTCGGCGGCCACTCGGACGTCGTCGGCGGCGCGCTCGTCTTCCGCGACGACACCGTGTTCGACGAGACCGCCTTCCTGCAGTACGCGGTCGGTGCGGTGTCCGGTCCCCTGGACGCGTGGCTCACCACGCGCGGCATCAAGACCCTCGCGGTGCGGATGCAGCGACACAGCGAGAACGCGCTGGCCGTGGCATCCTTCCTGGCCGCCGACGACCGCGTCAGCGCCGTGCACTACCCCGGTCTCGCCACCCATCCGCAGCACGAGCTGGCGTCCCGGCAGATGTCCTCATTCGGGGGAATCGTGTCGCTCGAGCTGGAGGATGCCGCCACGGCACGGCGCTTCGTGGAATCCACCCGCCTGTTCCAGCTGGCGGAGTCGCTGGGCGGGGTCGAGTCGCTGGTCAACTACCCCGACGCGATGACGCACGCCTCCGTGCGAGGGACGGAGCTGGCCGTTCCCGAGACCCTGGTGCGTCTCTCGGTCGGCATCGAGAGCGCCGACGACCTCGTCACCGATCTCGCCGCCGCCCTCGACGTGCTCTGACCGGCCGCGTCTTCCGGGAGAGGATGCCGGGCGGCATCCCCTCCCGGAAGATCACGCGCCGAGGAGGTTCCCGCGCAGCGTCTCCGCCTCGGAGGTCGTGCGATAGAGGCCGCGGGCCACGAGTTCCGGAACGACGTGGTCGGCGAAGTCGTCGAGTCCGCTCGGCAGGGAGGGCGCCATCAGGATGAAGCCGTCCGCGGCGTTCTGCGTGAATCGCTCTTCGATCCCGTCGGCGATCTGCTCGGGCGTGCCGACGGTGAACCCGCGGGACACGATCGCCCGGTACACCTCGCGGAGCGAGAGCTTCTCGTTCTCGACGAGTTTGCGGATCGACGCGTACCCCGACTGCGACTGGTTGAACGTCGTCGCATCGACGAAGTCGAACTCGAACGGCGCATCGATGTCCCGGTCGCTGAGGTCCGCGCCCAGGCGGTGCGAGAGCAGGTCGAGCGCGACCCGGTCCGGCGTGAGCTCGAGGATGAGGTCGGCCTTCGCCCGGGCTTCCGCCTCGGTCGATCCGATGATCGGCGCCAGCGCCGGGAGCACGGCCAGAGACGCGGGGTCGCGTTCGTGCGCGGCGACGCGGCGCTTGTAGTCCGCGTAGAGGTCCTGGGCTGCGGCGAGGGTCGGCGGGTTGAGCGTGAAGACGGCATCCGCCGTGGCCGCGGCGAGCGCCTTGCCGTCTTCCGACGCGCCCGCCTGGAAGAGCACCGGGCGGTGCTGGGGCGGGCGGGCGATGTTCAGCGGGCCGCGCACCTGGAAGAACTCGCCCCGGTGATCGATGCTGCGGATGCGGTCTCGCGGCGTGTAGACCCCCGTCGCCTTGTCGGCGATGACGGCATCCGCATCCCAGCAGCGCGTGCACGACCTGGACGAACTCCGCCCCTCGCTGGTAGCGGACCGCGTGGTCGAAGTGCGACTCGCGACCGAAGTTGCGGGCCTCCTCGTCGGATGCGCTGGTCACGAGGTTCCAGCCCGCCCGCCCGTGCGAGAGATGGTCGAGGGATGCCAGCTTGCGGGCAACATGGTACGGCTCGTTGTACGACGTGGAGACCGTCGCCACCAGCCCGATGCGCTCGGTGGCCTGCGACAGCGCGCCGAGCAGGGTGAACGGCTCGAGCCGGGCGTTGACGGTGGCTTCGACGCCGGAATCGAAGCGGTCCCACACGTACAGTTCGTCGGCGAGGAAGATCGCCGCGAAACCGGCGCGCTCGGCGGTGCGGGCGAGGTCGCGGTAGTACTCGAAGTCGAGGAACCGCTCGGGCTGGGCATCCGGCAGGCGCCAGCTGCTGACGTGCTCACCGCCCGGATAGAACAGGCCGAGTGCGAAGACCAGGTGCCGGTTCGTGCTCATGCGCGCACCCCCGTCGCCAGGGCGCACCGCCAGCCGAGGGCGGGTGCGACCTCGGTCGCGAACTGCTCGATCGCGTCCTTGCGCTGGTTCCAGCTGCCGTAGAAGAGCTCGGTCTGCACGAGGAGCTGCGTCGCGTACGGGAAGGCGGGCTGGGCGTGGATGGACTCCAGGATCTGCTCGCTGGTGCCGTAGTGGAGGTTGATCGATGCCGCCTTCTCGGCGAGGGTCGTCGCACGAGGGAGGAAGTCCTTCCCCCACGCGTACTTCTGCTCGATCCCGTCGCGGGCCTCCCGGAGGGCGGCCCCACGGCTGACGGCCGGATAGATGAGGGTGGCAAGGCCCACCCGCGGAACGGTCTCGCCGGTCGTGCGCCCGCGGTCCTCGAGGCCCGCGAAATAGGCACGCGCGGTGACCTCGGCGGGCACGGTCTGCGTGGTGCCGAGGAGCACGCCGTTGCCCCGCCGCCCGGTCTCGCGCCCGCTTCGGTCACTGAGCGTCGCCTCCCAGATCCGGTCCGCGAGGCCGACGGTCGGCGGGGTGAGGGTCGCACCCGTCCCGTCGAGGTCGGCGCCGCGCAGGCCGTCGGTCAGCCGCCGCACGTCGGCGGCGTAGGCCGCCTTGCGGTCTTCGACGTCTCCGAGCGGCGGGCGGCCGAGCAGTTCGGCCGTTCCGGGAGCGCCGGACCCGTTCGCGATGCCGAGCTCGACCCGGCCTCCGCTCAGCGCATCGAGGACCGCGGCATCCTCCGCGACCCGCAACGGGCTCTCCAGCGGCAGGGTGACCGCCGCGGTCCCCAGCCGCAGCCGAGTGGTGCGGGCGGCGAGCGCCGCGAGGAAGACGAACGGCGAGGGCAGTCCGGCGTGCCTCGGTTCGCGGGTCAGGTGGAACTGACGCACCCAGACCCCGTCGATGCCGATGCGCTCGGCGTGCTCGAAGAGGTCGAGGGCGTCGAGGTACTTCTGCGCCTGGTCGCCGGGTTCGTCGAGGATCGCGTACAGCGCGATGGTGAGTGATTCGGAAGTCAGGCGGGTGCTCATCGGATCCTCTCCAGGGTGCTCGGGCACCAGCCGAGGGCGGGCGCGATGTGTTCGGCGACCGCGTCGAGGGCGTCGACGCGCTGCGCGGGGTCGGTGGTGCCGTGCGCGACGCTGAACTGCAGCTCGGTCGCGAGCGGGAAGGGGGCGGATGCTGCGATGGACTCCGTGATCTGGTCGGCGGTGCCGTAGTGGATGTTGATGCCGGCGGCCTGCTGCACGAGGGTGTCCGCCCGGGGCAGCCAGTCGCCTCCCCATTCGTAGATCGCGGCGATGTCGGGTGCCAGCTGCGCCAGCGCGGTCTCACGGTCGCGGGCGAGATGCACGTGGACGACGATCCCCACGCGGGGGCGGACTCCGGGCGGGAGCGCCGCGTGGTAGGCGGCCGCGGTGACTTCGGCGGGGACGGTCTGGGTGGTCCCGATGAGCACGCCGTGTCCGCGCAGCGCCGCCTCGGCGCCGGTCTGCGCGGTCAGCGCCGACTCCCAGATCCGTGCGGAAAGGCCGCGGGTCGGCGGGTTCAGCTCCTGGTCGGTGGCGCCGATCACCGCGCCGTCGAGCACCCGGCCGAGCTCGTCGAGCCGCCGGAGGTAGTCGAGCTTCTTGGCCTCACGGTCGGTGACGAGGGCGACCCCGAGCGCCGAGGCGATGGGGGCCTGCCCGCCGTTGGAGACCCCGAGCTCGACCCGGCCGTCGCTGATCGCGTCGAGCACGGCGGCATCCTCGGCGACGCGCACGAGGTTCTCGAGCGGCAGCGGCACGACCGCGGTCCCGATGCGGATGCGGCTCGTGCGCGAGGCCAGGGCTGCCAGGAACACGAAGGGAGACGGCAGTCCGCCGGGGAAGCTGAAGCCGACGGCCTTGCGGCGGAAGTGGTACGACCGCACCCAGGCACTGTCGAACCCCGACCGCTCGGCGCGTTCGAAGAGATCCAGCTGCTCGCGGTAGACCGCTGCCTGGTCGCCGTGTTCGCGCAGGTCGGAGTGGATGCCGATGCGCAGATCGCCGGTCATGCGGGAGTCCTTTCTGTCGGGCGTCGCTCACGCGGCGCGCTGTGCCTCGGGTGCGAGAACCGGCCGCCGAAGCCTCTGGGCGGCCGCGACGAGCTCACGGGTGTACGGGTGCTCGGGTGCGTCGAAGATGTCGGCCGTCGACTTCGTCTCGACGAGTCGTCCTCCCTCCAGGACCGCAATCCGGTGCGCGAGGCGGCGCACCACGGCGAGGTCGTGGGAGATGAACAGCAGGCTCACGCCGGTGCGCTGCTGCATCTCGTGCAGCAGGTCGAGGATCCGGGCCTGGATGGAGACGTCGAGGGCGGAGGTCGGCTCGTCGCACACGACGAGGGGGACGTTGCCGGCGAACGCCCGCGCGATCGCGACGCGCTGCTTCTGACCGCCGGAGAGCTGCGCCGGCCGATGATCGAGCACGGCGCGGTCCAGGCCGACGCTGTCGGCCAGCTGCTCGACCGTCTGGTCCCCGCCGAGCAGGGCGATGGACCGTGCGAGCACCCGGCGCACCGAGCGCCGCGGGTTCAGCGAGTCGTGCGGGTTCTGGAACACCATCTGCACGGAGGGATGCCCGGGGCGTCCGCCCGGATCCGCGAAGCGGATGGCCCCGTCATGGGAGGTCAATCCGGCCAGGCAGCGCCCGAGGGTGGACTTGCCGGATCCGGATTCGCCGACCAGGCCGAGCACCTCCCCGCGACCGATGCTGAAGCCGACGTCGTCGAGCACCGGATGCTGCGGATACTGCTTGCTGAGGTGCTCGACCGTGACGAGCGGTTCGAAGCCGGCATCCGTCCGCGTCTCGGTCGTGAGAGAGGGCAGCGCGCTGACCAGGTCGCGCGTGTAGGAGTGCTGCGGTGTGCGGAGGGCTTCCTCCGCGGCACCTTCTTCGACCAGAGTCCCGGACCGCAGCACGCCGAGGCGATCGCAGTGGGTGGCGACGAGGGGGAGGTTGTGGCTGATGAGGAGGGTCGCGAAGCCGAGCTGCCCGCGCAGGTCGTCCACGAGCGCCATGATGTCGGCCTCGATCTTGCTGTCGAGTCCGGTGGTCGGCTCGTCGAGGATGAGGAGCCGGGGGCGCGCCGCCAGGGCCATCGCGATGACGACGCGCTGCTGCTGCCCGCCGGAGAGCTCGTGGGGAAAGCGATCGGCGAGCTGCTGCGGACGCGGCAGCCGGACCTGCTCGAACGCCTCCGCGACGGCGGCGCGTGCGGCGGCACGGCCCTGTCCGCGCAGCCGGAACACCTCCGCGGTCTGCGCGCCCACCGTCATGGTCGGGTTGAGCGCCAGGCCCGGCTCCTGGTAGACGACGCCCAGCGTCCCGCCCCGGTAGCGGCGCAGACCGTCCCGGTCGAGGGTGAGGATGTCGGTGTCGTCGACCGACAGGCGCTTCGCATGGATCCAGGTGCCGGCGGGAAGGTAGCGGGTGAGGGCGAGGGCGATGGTGCTCTTCCCCGATCCGGACTCCCCCACGAGCCCGTAGGACTCCCCGGCCTCGATTGCGAACGACACCCCGTGGACGACGGGTCTCACGCCGTTCCGGCTGCGGTATCCGACTTCGAGCTCTTCGACGGCGACGAGGGGGCCGGTCATGCGGAGACCTCCTTGATGTTGTCGGCGAGGAGATGGGTGGCGGTGATGACGGAGGCGACCGCCAGGGCGGGGAAGACGACCGTCCACCACGCCGACTGGATGTAGATCCGGTTGTCGCTGATCGACAGGCCCCAGTCCGGTGACGGCGGTTGCGAGCCGAGACCGAGGAAGCTCAGCGACGCGGTCATGAAGATGGCGGCGGCGAGGCTCAGGGTGGCCTGGATGAGGACGGTGGGAAAGACGTTCGGAAGGATTTCGCGGACGATGATCGCCGGCCCCGATTCGCCCTGCAGGCGCGCGGAGATCACGTAGCTCTTGCCCAGTTCAGCCAGGGTCGCGGCGCGGATGATGCGGGCGATGCCCGGCGCGAACACGAGGGCGACGATGAGGATGAGCGCCGGCGTGCCGACCCCGAACGCGCCGACGAGCACGACGATGACGATCAGCGGAGGAAGGACGACGAGCACGTCGAACAGGCGCATGAACGCGGCATCCACCGGTCCGCGGTAGTAGCCGCAGAGGAGTCCGACGGCGCTCCCGAGGACGGTGGCCAGGACCGCCCCGATCGGCCCGACCAGCAGGGCGCTGCCGGCTCCGGCGACCACGCGGGCGAAGACGTCGCGGCCCAGGTAGTCCGTGCCGAAGAGGTGCGCGAGGCTCGGGGGTGCGAGGTTCGCCCCGGCCCGGCCGAACGGATCGAGCCCGAACAGCGGCCACGTGAGCGCGCCGAACACCCAGACCGCGAGGACGACGGCGCTGAGGACGAAGGTCGGCCGGCGCAGCAGCAGGGCGACCCGTCGCGCGGCGGGGCGCCGCACCTCCTGTGCCGCGGGAGCATGCTGCTCCGGGGCAGCGTCGACGTCCGGTTCGGGCACTGCGGTGCGCGCGCGTGCGGGTGCGACGACGGAGGTGGTCATCGGTCGGCTCCTCGTTCGAAGCGGATGCGTGGGTCGATCAGGATCAGCAGGACGTCGGCCAGCAGCAGGGCCAGCAGGGACACGGCACCGGTCACGATGATCGCGTCGGTGAGGAGCACCACGTCCTTGCGCTCCGCGGCGCTGACGATCGCGGCCCCGAGGCCCGGATAGTTGAAGAGGGTCTCCACGATCGCGCTGCCGCCGAGGAGCCCGCCGAGGTAGATGCCCAGGAGCGGGATGGTCGGCACGAGCGCGTTCCGGACGACGTGTCGCCGCAGCGTGCGCCAGGAGCCGAGCCCCTTCAGCACGGCGGTGCGATGGTACGCGGAGTCGATGGTCGCCAGGGTCCCCGTTCGAACCATGCGGGTGAGCACCGCCAGCGAGGCGATCGCCAGGGTGATGGCCGGGAGCACCATCACAGACAGGGTGGCCCCGATCCCGTCGCCGACCGCGCCGGATGCCTGCACGGGCACGACCGGGATCGCGACCGCGAAGACGACGAGCAGCAGCACGCCGATGACGAACTCGGGCATCGCGGAGACCGACATGAGCCCGATCGTGATGGCCCGGTCGCTCCGCCTGCCCTCCCGGTAGGCCTGCAGCGCACCGAGGAGGATCGCCAGCGGCACCATGATCACGAAGGCGAGCAGACCCAGCAGGAACGAGTTCGCGAGCCGCGCGAGGATGAACCCCCGCGCCGGGACATGGAAGAGGAAGCTGCTCCCCCAGTCGCCGGTGACGAACCCGCCGAGCCAGTGCAGGTACCGTTCGATCACCGGCCCGGTGAGGCCGTTGGCGGCATCCCACGCGGCGACCTGCTCCGCGGTGGCGTACTGGCCGAGCGCGTTTCGTCCGGGGTCGCCGGGCACGACCTGGATCAGCCAGAACGTGAGCACGGAGACGACGAGCAGGATGACCGGGATCTGCACGATCCGGGTCGTGAGGAGTCGTCCCACCCGGGTGCGCCTGGTTCCGGCCGCGACGGACCCGCGCGCGCGGCGGAAGCGGGTGCGCGGGTCCGTCGTGGTCATGGGCTTTCCTTCCGGGACGGGGGATGTCAGCCGGCGACGGTGATGCCGCGCAGGTCCTGGCTCCACGCGCGGGAGCTGCGGAAGTCGCCCTGCACCTTCTTGCTCAGGAGGGTGTCGGACTCCTCGAAGGCCGGCGCGATCACCGGGACGTCGGTCTACTCGATCGCCGCGATCTGGTTCGCCAGGCTCTGCTGCTCGGTGGGATCGGTGGTGGCGTCGAACTTTGCGGCGAGCTTCTCGAGCGCGGGGTTCGAATAGTGCGACGCGTTCCAGCTGCTCGATTTCGCGTAGAGCAGTCCGATGTACTGGCTCGGAAGCCGCTCCGCCCAGTCGGTGATCGTGACCGGCGCGTTGAGCCACGGAGTACTCGCGCCGTCCGCGTAGTAGGCCGCCGGGGTCTTGATGTCGAGCTTGACCGTGAAGTTGCCGGTCGCGTTCAGCTGCTGCTGGACGAGCTCGGCGAGCGTCTGCTCACCCTGATAGGTGGTGATCGTGAAGGCGATCTTGCGGTCGCCGATCAGCGACTTCACCTTGGCGAGGTCCTTCTCCCGGGTCGTGAGACCGGTCGGCTGGATGAGGTAGTCGGGGAAGGTGGGCACGTCGTTCGCGACCTTCGCGGCCCCGCCGTAGACGGTGTCGACGATGGCCTTGCGGTCCAGCGCCCAGGCGACCGCCTGACGGACCTTGACGTCGTCGAACGGGGCCTTCGTGACGTTGAAGACGATTCCGTCGAACTTCACGTACCCCGACTTCACCTCGCGGTAGTCGGCGCTCTTCAGCGACGCGGTGGCCTGGCTTCCGGCCTCGATCGAGTCGATCTCGCCGCTCTGGAACGCGAGCAGCTCGGACTGCTGGTCGGCGTAGAACTTGATGTCGACGCCGTCGAGCTTGACGTTGGCGGCATCCCAGTAGTTCGGGTTCTTCTTGTAGACCACGCCTTGGCCGGGGGTGTAACTCTCGAGCACGAACTGGCCCGCGCCCACCGGGTGGTGGATCCAGTCCGCGTCGTTCACGCCCGACGGGAGGATGTACGTGTTCGCCCCGGCAAGCAGGTACGGGAAGTCCGAGTACGGCCGTTCGAGCCGGAACACGACGGTCGAGTCGCCGCTTCCGGCCGCCACCGACTTCACGATCCCGGTGAAGCTGCTCTTCGCCGGTGACTGGCTGTTCGGCGCGAGGAGGCTGGTGAACGAGTCGACGGCATCCTTCACCGTGACCGGGGAGCCGTCGCTGAACTTCGCGCCCTTCCGGAGGGTGATCGTCCAGGTCAGGCCGTCGCCGGATGCGGACCACTTGGTCGCCAGCTGCGGCACCAGCTTTCCGGCGGTGTCCACCTCGACCAGCGACGAGTTGGCGAGACTGACGATGGTCATCGAGTTGCCGTCCGCCGTCGTGACGGGCGAGATGTTGCCGTCGGGCTCGGTCGAGCCGATCACGTACCTGCCACCGGCGGCGGCGCTCGAGGAGGAGGCGGGGGCGGCGGTGGTCCCGTCCGCGCAGGAACTGAGCGTCACGGCCGCGAGCAGGACCGCGGCCGACGCGGCGGCGATCCGTCCGGGAAGGGGAAGTCGGGGGGCGGACATGTTCGGGGGCTCCGTTCTGCGCCGATGCGCGGGGGCTGTCATGCGGGAGGTCTGAAACGCCGGCGGCGCTGATGTCGACCCACGATCCTGGTTCGTCGAAGGGGCGGCAACTGTGTGACGGGAGAGGTCGAACTGCGTCGAGAATGACGCCCGATCGGTCACGCTTCGTTGCAAAACGTCACGAACGATCAGGGCGTGGAGCGCGTCTGCGAGAGTCGCGCCAATGCGATCCGCAGACCCGCGGCATCCGCAGCCACAACGCGATTGGAGCACGACGATGCCGACGATTCAGCAGGAGCGGCCGACCCCGGCCGGACAGATCCAGATCACCCCGTTCACCGGGACCGTCACGGTCCGCCGCGGATCCGAGCAGGTCGCGGCCTCGTCGCGCGCCTCGGTGCTTCGCGAGCGCAACCATGCAGACCGCTACTACCTGCCGCGCGAGGATGTCCGGCTCGACCTGTTGCAGAGCATCGACCAGTCCAGCTTCTGTCCGTGGAAGGGCAGCGCGAGCGACTACTGGGCGTTCGCCGGCGACGAGTCGTCCGATCCGATCGCCTGGTCGTACCCGGAGCCCTTCGAGAGCGTGGCCACCATCGAGGGGCTCATCTCCTTCTACGACGAGAAGGTTGATGTCGTGGTGACTCCGGCCGAGCCGTCACCCGACCTCGTCCACCTTGCCTCGTCGCCCGTCCCCGTCCGGGTGAGCCACGGAGACGTCGTCCTGGCGGCGAGCGACCGGGTGATCGAACTCCATGAAGTCGACGTGCCCACGCGCGCCTACTTCCCCCGCGACGACGTGCGCCTGGACCTCCTCGTGCCGCTCGACTCGACGAGCTTCTGCCCGTTCAAGGGCGTCGCCAGCGAGTACTGGGCCCTCGCCGGCGACCCGCAGGCGCGTCCCGTCGCGTGGTCGTACCCGGACCCGTTTCCCGCGTTCGAGCCGATCGCCGGGTTCATCGCGTTCTACGACTGGGTGTCGATCACCCCGGACGAGTGAGCACCGTCTCCCCCGGGCCGCGCACGACGCCCCGCCGCATCCGGCATTCGGAAGGCGGCGGGGCGCTCGGGTTCTTCGAGACCCAGGCGGATGTGCGCGCCTTCACCCGGGCGCGCCTCTTCGAGCCCGGCGCGCGCACCCCGGTGGCCGTGCGGTTCTCGCGCACACTGGGCTTTCTCGGAGGCCCGGACAGCTGGCGGGACGTGCGCGGCTTCGCCGTGAAGTTCTTCACCCCGGACGGCGAGTACGACCTCGTCGGCAACAACTCCCCCGTGTTCTTCCTGCGCGACGATGCGAAGTTCGCCTCGCTGGTGCGAGCGCAGGATCTGGTCTCGGACGAGAACCTGTACCACCACGAGCGGCTCTGGGACTTCTACACGCGGACGCCGCAGACCGCCCACCAGGTGACCTGGCTGCTCGCCGACCGCGGGATCCCGGCATCCTGGCGGCACCTCGACGGGTTCGGGGTGCACACCTTCGCCTGGCGGAATGAGCAGGGCGAACGGTTCTGGGTGCGCTACCACCTGCGCACCGACCAGGGGCACCGCTGGCTGAGCGAGCGTGAAGCCGCCGGCATCCCGCAGGCGGAGGTCGACTACTACCGCGACGACCTCCGAGCTGCGATCGAGGGCGGCGACGAGCCCGCGTGGACGGTCTTCGTGCAGATCATGGCCGAGGGCGATGCGCGTGCGTGTGCGTTCGACCCGTTCGACGCGACGAAGGTGTGGCCGAAGTCCGGGTGTCCGCTGCGCCGGATCGGACGGCTGGTGCTGGATCGGCTCCCCGACGACGAGCAGGCAGACATCGAGGGGGTGGGATTCTCGCCGACCAATCTCGTTCCCGGCATCGAGCCGAGTCCGGATCCGCTCCTGCGCGCGCGCTCGGTCGGCTACCCGTTCTTCTCGGAGCACCGTGTGGGGCGCCGGCCGACCGAACCGGTGACGGACTGGCCGGTCGCGCCGCGAACGTGGCCGACGGACGACTTCGGTCAGGCCGGCGCGTTCGTCCGCGACGTGCTGGACGACGCCGCCCGAGCTCGGCTCGCCGCGACGATCGCCGCCCATCTTCGCCCCGTGTCGGATGCCGGTCTCATCGTGCGGGCGCTCGGCTACTGGCACGCCGTCGACCCGGCCCTTTCACGCAGCGTGGCGGCCGAGCTCACTTCTCAGCGGCACAGCGCCGCAAGCTGAGCGCAGTGCGCGGCCAGCACCGACCCGAACTGGGGCTGAGCCGGCGCGGCGGATTCGGCATCCGCGTCGGAGACCGAAGGCGGCGCATCCTCCACTGCGAGCACCGTCTCGGTGCGTTGTGTCGTGCTCATGCCGCGACGCTACGCCCGTCCAGCGTCGCGGGTGGATGCCGGGGCGGCAGTGTGCCGAACGGTTTCCGGACGTGTCGTTCTGTGACTCTATTGAGTACACTCGTACTAACAAAACGAACGGAGGCCGGCCCATGATCCTGACGGCACTGGTGATCTGCGAGGTCGCGTTCTGGGTGGCGATCCTCGGGGGGCTCGCCGCACGCTATCTCCTGCACCGGCCCCGCCTCGGTGCCGCTCTGCTCGTCCTCGCCCCGGTGATCGATGCGGTCCTGCTCGTGCTCGTCGCCGTCGACCTGCTCGGCGGGGGCACGGCGTCGTGGCAGCACGGCCTGGCGGCGATCTACATCGGGTTCTCCGTCGCCTACGGCAAGCGCATGGTCGCCTGGGCCGACGCGCGTTTCACACATCGGTTCGCCGGGGGCCCCGCGCCCGAGCGGCTCACCGGAGCCCGCTACACGGCGAAGTGCTGGCGAGACGTCCTGCTCACGACCCTCGCCGTCGTCATCGCCGCGGCGATCCTCGGCTCGATCATCCTGCTCGTGGACGACGCCGAGCGAACAGCGGCGCTGTCGAACTGGTTCGGCATCCTCGGAGTCATCCTCGCCATCGACGTCCTCTGGGCACTGAGCTACACGGTGTGGCCGAGGAAGCCCTCTGCCGCCCGGCAGAGCACCACTCTGGGTGCGTGACCATGCCGCGCAGGATCGACACCGAAGAGCGCACCGAGCAGATCGCGTCCGCCGCCCTGCGCGTCCTCGAACGCGTTGGCCTCGCCGGTCTGTCCGTGCGTGGCGTCGCGGCCGAAGCCGGAATCGCCGCGGCCTCGCTGAGACGGGCATTCCCCACGCAGCACGCCTTGCGCGTGTACTGCCTCGAACTCATCGAGGAACGAGTCACGGCGAGGATCAGCGCTCTCGATCTCACCGGCCGAGCCCTGGTCGACGAGCTGCTCGCGCAGTTGCTGCCCCTGGACGCGGAGCGTCGCACCGAGTTGCTGGCACAGGTTCAACTCGGCATCCTCTCGGTGACGGATGCGGCTCTTCGTCCGGCGGCGATCGACCTCAGCGCGGCCGTCGACCGAGCCTGCCGATCCGCCATCGAGATCCTCGTTCACACGGGTGAGCTGAGCGAGGACCGCGATCCCGAATACGAAGCGCGACGACTCCGCGCACTCCTCGACGGAGTCGCGATGCACGGTCTCTGGGGCGGGAACCCGCAGGGAGCGACGCCGGCGCCGGACATCCTCTCGCGCCACCTCGACGAACTCGCCCGGCCGGAGGCCTGAGCCTCCGGCCCGGTCAGGCGACGGTGTCGGCGGCATCCACCCCGATGACGATGTCGGGCTCGTCGGCGAGCGGGCCGCCGAGGGCCGGCTTGAACGCCCGGAAGAACAGGAGATACAGCGCCCCGGCGAGCACGAAGCCCACGAGCGGGGTGAGGTCGCCGATCGGCAGGATCTTCGCGACGAAGCCGGTGTAGAAGCTCTGGTTGCTGAACAGCCAGATCGAGATCACCCCCGCGATGAGCATCGACACGATCCCCGCGGCGTTGCGGTACCGCGCGGCGTCGGGCACGAGTTCCGCGATCGATGTGCCGCGACGCAGGAACCGGTCGACGAAGACGATGCCGAGCCACGGCGCGATCCAGTACGCGATCACGAGCAGGAAGTTCTCGTACCACTGGCCGAAGGACGCGTTGAGGATGGCGGCGAGCGCGATCAGGAATCCGAGGATGCCGAAGCCCAGCGCCACGATCGCGCGGCGCAGCCCGAAGTTGATCCTCACGCCGGCAGCGAGGAACGACATCGCTCCCGAGTAGATGTTCAGGGCGTTGGCGGCGATGGCGCCGATGGCGATCGCCACGAGCGTCAGATCGCGGATGATCGGCGGCATGGGCGCGACGAAGCCGGCGGTGGGGTCGGCCGGATCGAATCCGGCGAGCAGGGCGACGGCCGCGCCCGCCGCCATGAGGACGGTGCACGCGATGAAGTCGCCGAGGCCGGCGGCCCAGGCGATCGCCTTCGGGCTGGCGTCCTTGGGCAGGTAGCGGCTGTAGTCCGACGCGTATGGGTTCCATCCGGCGGCGTACCCGAAGGCGGCCGCGGCGGTGAGCGTGAAGCCCGCGAAGTTGAACGCGTGGCCCTTGATCGGCGCGTTGACGTTCACGTTCAGGAAGATCGTGACGACCGCCACCACGAAGATGGCTCCCAGCACGTAGGTGGCGTACCGCTCGAACCACTGCACCAGGTCGTGGCCGACGAAGGCGAGCAGCACCTGCACCGCCACGATGATGATGAGCGACAGCCACGCCGGCATCCCGGTGAGCACCGTCAGCGCGAGCGCGCCGCTCACGGAGTTGGTGGCGAACCACCCGAGCCCGGCCATGACCGTGTTGAGCCCGGCGGGCAGGATGTTGCCGCGCAGGCCGAAGGCGGTGCGGCTGAGGACGAGCTGCGCGAGCCCCTCGCGCGGACCCCACGTCGACAGGATGCCCTGGCTGATCGAGCCGAGGGCGTTTCCGAGGACGATCGCAGCCACCGCCGACCAGAAGTCGAGCCCGAAGAAGGCGACGCCGATCACCCCCACGAACACCGTCGCGAACTCGAGGTTCGGTGCCGTCCAGGTGGAGAAGAGCTGCCACGGCGACCCGTGCCGACGATCGGGCGGGATGGCCTCGATCCCACCGGGTTCGACGGACAGGGGTTTCGGCGCGGCGGAGGCACCGACAGTGGGGGATGCTGTCATGTCCGCATGCTAGATCCGCGGCGTCGCCGGGTCGAGAGGCTGGAGAAGACTTCACACGGCGGAAACAATCGGCGGATGCCCCGTGCCGGCCCACCCGCTCCAGGCATCCACCCGGATCACGATGACCGGGCCCTCCGGGCGGTGCTCGCGATACTGCGGATAGCGCGCGACGAGGGCGTCGATGGGATGCCGCATCCTCTCGGCATCCTCGACGACGGTCGCCACCCCGTCAGCCCGCACCCACCACAGCCGCGTCCAGTCGTCGACGTACTCGTCGGCGAGGAGCGCCACCCGCGGATTGCGCGCGATGTTGCGCAGTCGCTGCAGTCGCCGGGTGCTCTTCGGCTTGTGGTCGACGGCCGTGAAGACGAGGTCGTCCTCGACGGCGAAGGTGATCGGCACCACGTGCGGTCGACCGTCGTCCCCCACCGTCGCGAGCCTCGCCACGCGCGCCGCCGCCAGGCGCGCCCGCGCGGCCGCCTCGTCCATCCTCACGTCGCCGGCTCTCCGGGCTACTCGCCGTTCGCCTTCTCCTCGATCCAATCGATCGCGGCATCCGACAGCAACAAGCCCTCCGGCCCGTCCTGATCGACCCACCAGGAATCCGATGTCACCACCCCGCCGGCGGCGGTGATCGCCTGGCGCACGTCCGGCGATACCGCCTCGCCGTTGTGCTCGATGAGCCACTCTCTGCTGCTCTCGTCGAGACGGGGCCACCACTCCGCGATGTCCATGCACTCATGGTGCGCCGCCACCGTCCGCACCGCAACGATCCGCCCGACGCAGCGAGTCGCCCGCATGCGACACGACGGAGATAGCGGCGTTCCACCATGCAGTTTCGCATGCACTTTCGGGGTGTATTAGCGTCGGCTTCCGACGTACACTCTCTGTATGGCTACCACCGTTCGACACGATCAGCGGCCAGGGCTACGTGCACACGAAGATTCGATCCGTCTTCCTTTCTCTGAACTCGTCTCGCAGCTGCGAGACATTCTCGGAGTGCGGGTCGTCGCCTACATCGGCGGCGTGAAGTCGGCTCGGTCGGTGTCGACATGGGCCGAAGGGGCGAGCAAGCCGAGCGAAGCAGATCAGCAGCGACTGCGTGACGCGTTTTACGCCGCGGCCCTGTTGCGCGAGAGCTACGACGCAACGACGGTGCAATCCTGGTTCCGTGGGATGAACCCCGCGTTGAATGATGAAGCACCGGCCCAGGTTCTGCGCGAGGGTGACCAGATGAAGGCGGCGCGCGACGTAATCACGGCCGCGAAGTCGTTCGCGCATATCGGATGACGCAGCCCGATCTCGAGATCGAGCCCTCCGACGATCTCGGCGATGTCTGGCGGGTCGGCTTCGACCCCGACATGTGGGCGTGGACGCCGTGGAGGTACGCCGACGACGAGGGCCGCTTCAGTGGCCGGTGGGATGACCAGAGCGGCGAGTTCCGGACGCTCTACACCGCCGACACACTCCTCGGCTGCTTCCTCGAACTACTGGCGCGGTTCCGTCCCAGTCGATCGCTGCTCGACGAACTCGATCAGATCGAGGATGACGATGGCAGCGTGGGGAGGTTCCACGAGGCCGCTGTCGGCGCCGTGGGATACCGCTGGGTCGAGAATCGCCAGTACGGCTCCGCGCGGCAGACCGGTCGCTACTGCTACGTCACCCACTCGCGGACCATGGCAGCCCTCATCGCGCACTACCCATTCGCCGATCACGGCATCGGAGCAGGCGACATCGATTCGGCGGTGCTGAAGGATGCGCGTGACCGCGTGCTGACGCGTTCGATCGCGCGATGGCTGTTCGACCTCGGCTATGACGGAGATGACCTGGTCGACGGCGTGCGGTTCAACTCCCGACATGGCGACGAGATCCGCATGTGGGCGGTCTTCGAGCGCCCCGACGATCCGCCGCGCAGCCCCAAGCTCGAGCCCACGCAGGAGCCCGCACAGGTCACCCCCGAGCTCGATGAGCTGCAGGAGGCATTCCGCCGGTTCGGCCTGCACTGGGACGATAGCTGACGCGGAGCGGGAAGCTTGCCAAAGGGACGCGCACTCGGCGCCGTGATCCGCCCGACGCAGCGAAGCTTTCGGCTCAGTCATCTCCTAATGAAAGCAAACGTTCAGGATACCGGGAGTGTCTGTGCAGGGTCCCCATTGTCGACGTGCCTAGATTGACCGCATGTCCCAGAAGCGGACAGTTGCCGGTGTCCTGGGAGGCCTGTTCGGTCTCGTGGGGTTGAGCGTGCTGGCCGGGATCCTGGTGACAGTGCTGGTGACGCCTGCCGTGACGGTGACCAGTTCCGCGGCGACGCGCGCGATCACCCTGTTCGAGGATCTCCCGAGCGCTTTGACCATCGACAAGATCAGTCTCCCGTCGACGCTGTACTACCAGAACCCGACGACGCATCAAGAGGTCGTGCTGGCGAAGTTCTACGACCAGAACCGGTCTCCGGTGAAGTGGGGTCAGATCGCACCGGTGATGTACGACGCGATCCTCTCGAGCGAGGACAAACGCTTCTACGAGCATGGCGGCGTCGACCCGGTCGGCACCACGAGCGCACTGATCTCGAACATCACGGGGCGAAGCTCGCGCGGCGGTTCCTCGATCAGCCAGCAGTACGTGAAGAACGTGCTCATCCAGCAGTGCGACTGGAACGCGACCGGCAACAGCGTGGATGCCGCCAACAGGTGCTGGCAGCAGGCCGCCGGGGTGACCGGCACGGCCGGCATCCAACGCAAGATCCAGGAGATGCGCTACGCGATCGCGCTGGAGCAGAAGTACTCGAAGAACGAAATCCTGCTCGGCTACCTGAACATCGCACTTTTCGGCGGCACAACCTACGGCATCAACGCGGCGGCGAAGTACTACTTCGGCGTGCCCGCCAGCAAATTGACCCTGGCCCGGGCGGCGATCCTGGCCGGCATGGTGCAGAACCCGAACACGTACCGGATCGACCTGCCCGGCGGAACCGCCACCGTGAACGGCAAGGCGGTCAACGGCAAGAACGACAAGATCGCGCTCGTCCAGGTCGGCGACCACTACGACATGGTCGACCCGGCATCCGCGCCGAAGGATGCCGTGAAGATCACGGGCTACTCGCTCACCAAGCAACGGGAACTCTACGTGCTCGGGCAGATGCTCAAGGACGGCAAGATCACCCAGAAGCAGTACAACGACGCCGCGATCGCGCCGATCGTCCCGAAGATCACCCAGCCGTCCTTCGGTTGCGCCTATTCGGTCGCTCCCTACTACTGCCAGTACGTGCGCAACACGATCCTCGCCGACAAGGCCTTCGGTGCGACGGCGACCGATCGGGGACGGATGCTGCAGAAGGGCGGCCTGAAGGTCTACACGACCCTGGACCCGCGGGTGCAGAAGGCGGCGCAGGATGCCCAGGACGCGTACGTGCCGACCCACGTCTCCTATATGAGGCTCGGCTCGACGTCGGTGAGTCTGCAGTCCACGACGGGTCGCGTGCTGGCGATCGCGCAGAACACGAAGTACAGCGACACCAGCAACAAGGACGGGTACCAGACGGTCATCTACGCCGGCGATGCGAAGAACGGCGCGTCCGGCGGCTTCAACGCGGGTTCGACGTTCAAGCTGTTCACTCTTCTCACGTGGCTGAAGGACGGGCATCCGCTCAACGAGATCGTCAACGGCAACCACCAGTCCTTCTTCCGGTGGCACGATTCGTGTCTGCCACGCGGGAGACTGATCGAGCCCACGGGGTATCAGCCCGGCAACTTCCAGCACGAGGCGGGCAGGTTCGGAACGCCGCTGGAGTTCACGAAGATCTCGCTGAACTCCGGCTTCTGGGCAATGGCGCACGAGCTCGACCTGTGCGAGATCGGAAAGACGGCGGCGAGTCTCGGTGTGACTCTCGGCGACGGCGCCCCGATCCCGCTCTCCACCTCGGGCGGCAAATCCAGCCCGGGCGGCTACCCGTCGCCGTACGAAGTCCTCGGGTCCGACAACGTGTCGCCGCTGGCGATGGCGGCCGCCTACGCGACGATCGCGAACAAGGGCATCCACTGCCAGCCCAAGGTGATCGACCGGGTCACCGATGCCGGCGGCACGCCGCTGCCGATCCCGAAGACCACCTGCACGCAGGTGATCGCCCCGAAGATCGCAGCCACCGCCGCGTATGCCCTCAAAGGCCCGATGTCGCCGGGCGGAACAGGCGCGCTCGGCAACCCGAACGACGGCACCGAGCTGATCGGCAAGACCGGGACGCACCAGTCGTTCGAGACGTGGCTCGACACGTCGAGCACCGCGGTCACCACGGCGAACTGGGTCGGCGCCTGGGGCGGCATCAGCTCCGACACCAACAGCGCGCCGCGGATGGACCTGCACTACTACCGCGGCACGCTGTTGTGGAACATCCGCTACGCGCTGGCCCACGACATCCAGGGTGCGATCGACAAGTGGTATCCGGGCGGAAGCTTCCCCCCACCGGATCCCAAACTCACCGGGGTCGGTCAGAAGTCCGTCCCGAACGTGGTCGGCATGAGCGTGGGGGATGCGATCCAGGCTCTGCTGAAAGCCGGATTCGGCTGGGTCATCAGCGCGCCGGTCAGCTCCGGCCTGCCGGCGGGCACGATCGCGCAGCAGGACCCCGCACCCGGCGTCACGAGCGCTGGCCGGCGCGTCACGATCAGCCCGAGCGACGGTTCGGGCGCTGCGTCCGGCGGGGGCGGCAACGGGAACGGGAGCGGGAACGGCGGCAATTCGAGTCCGAGTCCGAGCCCGAGCCCGTCGGGGACCGGTGACGGGCACGGGCACGGGCACGGCGGCGGCCACGGCTGACGCACACGACGACCCGCCCCCCCCCCCCCCCCC
>NZ_JTDK01000014.1 GCF_000802305.1 Microbacterium mangrovi
CGGATGCACGGGGTTCCGGCATCCGCCCCGCCGTCACTCCGCCTCGATCCGGTCCAGTGCGTCGTCCGCGGGCTCCGGGACGACGTGCAGCCCCTCGGGGGTGTTCGCGGTGTAGCCGAGGGCCTCGAGCCAGTTGCGGTTGAGGCTCGGACGCCGGCTGCCGTAGTACTTGTACGTCAGCGCGACGTGCGCGTGGATCCAGACGCTTGTGCGCCCGTCGCCCAGGCTGGGCTCGTCGCGCCACGTGAACAGGAACGGCTCATCGCGGCGCAGCTTGTTGCTGATCACCTGCTGCAGGTGGAGCAGCAGCCGGTCTTCGAATTCGACCCTGAGATCATGGTCGTACGTCAGCTTTCCCACGGGAAGCTCCTCAGGTGCTTCCGCTCTTACTCGTCGACAGCGGGTGACGGAGGCGTTGGCCCGGATGCTGCCGACCTTCTGGTCTGCTTTCGACGCTCCACGGTCTATCCGCAAAGCGCAAGGGGATTAAGGTTCCTCTCACCCGCAGACGCGTTTCGTGGATCAACCGCACGGCGGCCTGTCAAGGTCCTCCCGGTTTCACGGGCGTCGGGCTGATCATCGGCTGTGAGGAGGACGACATGAGCGATCAGCAGAACGAGCTCCCGGCGATCCACACGTGGTGGCCGTACCTGACGATCACGGCCCGTCATGCGGTGCTGATCCGACCCGCGCATCCGCTCGCCCCGGAGGTCATCGAGGAGATCGAGCGGATCACCGGCGCGACTGTCGCGCCCGGATCCGTCCTGAGCGACGCCGACGTGCAGTACGTCGCCGCGCAGACGGAATTCATCGACTGACACGACGAAGGCGGGTGCGGCCCGAGAGGACCGCACCCGCCTTCTGCACGTCAGCGGATGCCGGGATGCGACGGGGAGTCGGGATCGGTGGGATCGCCGAGCTCCGGGTGCTCCAGGACGGTGCCGTAGCCGTGCGACGGATCCGACGGCGGCAGCACGTCGGTCTCGTGGATCTCGCCGCGCCAGCCGGCGCCGGTCGCACCCTCCTGCTCGACGAGTTCCTTGAAGTTCTGCAGGTCGCGGCGCACGGCCGCGTCGTCGACCGCGACGGCGGCGCCGGCCTTCTCGATGAAGGACTGCGGCTGCCATGCCATCTGCAGCGAGACGCGCGTGTGATCCGCGTCGATGGGTTCGAAATCGACCCGCCCGTGGTGCAGCGGCTCGTCGAGGCTCGTCCATTCGATGTGGTCGTCGGGCACCTGGTCCACGATCTCGGCGACGAACTGACGGGACGTGCCGCCGACCTGGACGTCCCAGCGCAGCGTGCGGTCGTCGATGTGCTCGATGGAGTTCACGGACCGCATGAAGTCGGGGAAGTCCTCGAATTGGGTCCAGCGATCGTAGGCGACCCGGATCGGGGCCGCCACGTCGGTCACGGCGGTGACGGTACTGAGCATGATGGTCTCCTCCTTGCTCGATCGGACGGCCAACGTAACCGGCGGCGGTCGCCCGGCTGAGGGGGTTGACCGGGTCCGGATGCTGTGGCAGGGATGCCTCCGGGCACGATGCGCTGGCTGTCAACCCCCTTCAGAGCCGGCAGGTGGTCGCCTACCGTCACGGAATCGGAGAGGAGACACCATGCCTGGACGACGCGGAAGCAACAGCATCAAGGACGAGGAGATGTACGAGAGCATGCGCCGGGAGGGCGCATCCAAGGAGAAGGCGGCGCGGGTCTCGAACGCCGCCGCCCGGGACGGCCGCTCGAAGGTCGGCCGCCGCGGTGGGGATGCCGAGAACCTCGACGAGCGGACGGTGCCGGAGCTGCGCTCGCGCGCGAAGGAACTCGGGATCAACGGCTACTCGGGCAAGAACAAGGGGCAGCTGATCGACCTGATCCGCAACCACTGACGGCAGCGGGCGACGGGGGTGGAGGCCCCCGTCGCCCGCTGCGGTGTCGACCCGCGGGCTCAGCCCGACGGGTTGTCGAACGGCAGGCCGCGGCCGTCGGTGGTCGCCGGCATCCGTCCGGTCGCGATTCCCGGCGGCGGGACCGGATTGTGGAAGCGGTCGGCGGGCACGATGTGCCGCGATCCTGCAGCCTCGGCGAGCGCGCGTCCCATCGTGACGGCCTCGTCGTAGTCCGAGAAGCTCAGTTCGTGGCTCGGATCGCCCACCACGCGGGTCACCCAGTAGCCGCGCTCGGACAGCGTCTCGACATCGCCGTCCTGCAGTGCTTCGCTGTCGTCGGGTGTCGGAGACATCGGTCACCGTCCTTTCGATCGAGACCGCCCACGCTAAGGAGGGCCGTCCGGCCACGCACGGGGGTTGACAGCGCCTGGAATCCCGCCCACGGCCGGCTCAGGACGTGCCGCGCGCGGCGGTGCGGGCCTCGTCGTGGGCGTTCCAGGCGATGCGCTCGACGAGGGATCCCGGCGACTCGTCGGCGAAGTAGTCGAGGATGCGCACCTGCCCGCCGTACTGCTCCACCAGGTCCATCTCGGGCAGGCGCTCGCCGGCGTAGTCGCCGCCCTTCGCGTAGATCACGGGTCGGAGGGCCGCGAGAAGCCGCAGAGGGGTGTCGTCGGCGAACACCACCACGAAGTCGACGCAGCCGAACGCGCCGACCACCCGTGCCCGGTCGACGAGGGAGTCGACCGGTCGGCCGGGGCCGGCCCGGCGCGCGGCCGAGGCATCGTCGTGGAGTCCGACGACGAGGGTGTCGCCGAGCGTGCTGGCCTGCACCAGATGTGCGGCGTGGCCCGCGTGCAGCAGGTCGAAGCATCCGCTGACGAACACGGTGGTGCTTCCCGCGGTCGTGAGCGACCGCACCGCGTCGGGTACCCGGGCGGCCGGAAGGAGAGCGGCCGGATGCCGCGGATGCGCCGGCGCACCGGCATCCGCCCCGTCGTCGGCGACGGCGCGGATTCCGTGCAGGTGGAGCGGACCGGACATCCTGATTCCCTTTCGACGATCCGAGGATGCCCCCGGTCGCCCGTGCAACGGGAGGGGCTTGCCGCGACGGCGGCACCGGTGCTAGCGGGCTCGCCGCGACGGCCGACGTGCGGGCGGATGGAGTCGTTCGCCGTGGATGTCAAGGGGGGCGACCGTCCGGGCGATCCCGCGCATGCTCGGGCAGACCACCGTTCGGAAAGGGAGGGATCTCCATGTCTGTGATGTCCGCGTCGGCGAAGCTGCCGACCGCGTTTCGCCACGAGACGCCGTCTCCGCATCGTCGGGTGAGAGGGAAAGACATGATCCGGATGCCCCGATTCCTCCGCAGAGAGCCCCCCGTGGTCGCAGCCCCCGCGCGGCTGATCGAGGACGTCCGGCACGGCCGGTTCGAACGGACCATGTCGGCATGCGCGGCCGCCGGCGCCCTCGTCACGACGGCCGAGATCTTCTTCGAGCACGACAAGGCGAGCTTCGGCGACCCGTGGATGTGGCTGCCGATCGCCCTGGGACCCGTGGAGGCGGTCGCCGCGACCGCCGGATTCTTCCGCAGGGGAGCGGCCAAGACGGTGCTGCCGGCGGCATCCGTCCTGGTGATCGCCAACGGCCTGCACGGCACCTACCTCCATGCCCGGGGCATCTCGCAGAAACCCGGCGGCTGGCGCAACTTCCGCTACAACATGGAGATGGGGCCGCCGCTGTTCGCACCCCTGCTGGTGACCCTGGTGGGCGGCATGGGCGTGCTCGCCGCGATCCTGAGGCGGGAACGATGAGCCTCGACCGCCCCGTCGAGCGTGAGCCCCGCTTTCCCGGGTTCGACCCCCTGAATGCGCAGCGCCAGTGGGACGATGACACCCGCATGGCGATCCGACGGCGGATGGAGCCGCCCGTGCCGCGGTTCTTCACGGGGGCGGAGCGCCGCACGGCGGCGGCCCTCCTCGATCACCTGATGGGGCAGCCGCCGGGGCCCGCCGGTCAGCACATCCCGCTCGTGCAGATGGTGGACGACCGGCTCGCCCACGACCAGACCGACGGCTGGTACTTCGACACCATGCCGCCCGATCGCCAGGCATGGCGGCAGAGCCTGGCCGGGCTGGATGCCGACGCCTGCGACCGCCATTCCGTCTCGTTCGCGGCGATGAGCGACGAGGATCAGCGCGACCTCATCGAGACGGTGCGCACCTGGCCCCACGAGCGGTGGCACGATCTGCCGCCGGCAGCGCTGTGGAGCCTGTGGACCCGGTACGCCGCGACCGCGTTCTACTCGCATCCCGCCGCCTGGGCGGAGATCGGGTTCGACGGCCCCGCCTACCCGCGCGGCTATCGCAACCTCGGCATCGACCGGCTGGAGGGGATGGAGATGCCGGATGCCCGCAGCGAGTCGTCCGGCACCGGCCCGGAGGGACGCCGATGAGCGTGCGCGCCCGCAACGAGTCGGCGTGGCTGCTCGACGCGCACGGCGGCATCCCCGCCGAACTCCTGGAGGGGATGCGTCGCTACTCCGACGCGGAGGAGCTGGATGCCGTCATCGTGGGCGCCGGCGCGGGCGGCGCGACGATGCTGCAGCGCCTCGCCCGACACGGCTGGCGGGTGGCGGCGCTCGAGGCCGGCCCGTTCTGGGACCCCGAGACCGACTGGGTGAGCGACGAGGCCGGATCGCACGACCTCTACTGGACCGAGCCGCGCCAGATCGGCGGCTCTGACCCCGTGCCGCTCGGATCCAACAACTCCGGGCGCGGCGTCGGGGGGTCGATGGTGCACTTCGCCGGGTACATGCCGCGGCTGCATCCCAGCGACTTCCGCACGCAGACCCTCGACGGCGTCGGCGCCGACTGGCCGCTGGCGTACGACGACCTCTGCCCCTACTACGTCGACCTCGAGCAGGAACTTCCCGTCGCCGGGGCGCACTGGCCGTGGGGCGACCCGCACGGCTATCCGCAGCGTCCGCATCCGGTGGGCGGCAACGGCGAGGTCTTCCAGCGGGGTGCGGAGGGCGCCGGCATCCGCGCCGAGGTGGGTCCCGTCGCGATCTCCAACGGCCGGTTCGGCAACCGCCCGCACTGCATCTACCGCGGCTTCTGTCTTCAGGGGTGCAAGGTGAACGCGAAGGCGTCGCCGCTCATCACGCACCTTCCGGATGCCCTCGCCCACGGCGCCGAAGTGCGCGCCGACTGCATGGTGACCCGCATCGAGATCGACCGGCGCACGGGCCTCGCCACCGGCGTCCGGTACCAGCACGACGGCCACGAGTACTTCCAGCGGGCGCGCATCGTGATCGTCGCCGGCTATTCGATCGAGACGCCGCGGCTGCTGCTGAGCTCCACGTCGGCGCGGTTCCCGGACGGCCTGTGCAACGACCACGACCTCGTCGGCCGGTACGTCATGGTGCAGGGCGCCCCGCAGACCGGCGGCCGGTTCGAGCAGGAGATCCGCATGTTCAAAGCGCCGCCGCCCGAGGTGAGCACCGAGCAGTTCTACGAGACCGACCCGTCCCGCCCGTTCAAACGCGGATTCAGCATCCAGAACGTGTCCCCGCTGCCGATCACGTGGGCCGAGCACGTCATGGCCCAGGGGCACTGGGGTGCGGATATGCGCGAGCGGATGTCGGACTACGTGCACTGGGCCTGCCTCGGCGCGCTCTGCGAGTTCCTGCCGCTGGCCGACAACCGGGTCACCCTCACCGACCGGGAGGGGCCGGACGGCCTGCGCATTCCGCACTTCGCATACAGCCAGTGCGACAACGACCGACGCAACGTGGAGGCCGCCGAGCGGGTCATGCAGGAGATCCTGCACGCGGCCGGGGCGACCGAGACGATGACGATCCAGCGGTTCGCGCACCTCGTCGGCGGCGCCCGCATGGGCGCGAGCGCCGAAGAGGGCGTCGTGGACCGGGACTGCCGGGCCTTCGCCGTTCCGAACCTGCTCATCACCGACGGCAGCGTGCTGCCGACGCAGGGCAGCGCCAACCCGGCGCTGACCATCATGGCGATCGCCGCACGCGCCGCGGACCGGCTCGCGGCCGATCCGACGCCGGAAAGAAGGGGAACATCATGACCAGGACAGTCAGCGATCTCGTGATCGAACTGCTCAAGGAGTGGGGGGTGACCCGCATCTTCGGATTCCCCGGCGACGGCATCGGCGCCTTCGACGGGGCGCTCGGAGCCGACGATCGCACCGGCGAGGGACTGCACTACGTGCGCCCCACCCATGAGGAGATCTGCGCGCTGATGGCGACCGCGTACGCCAAGTTCACCGGCGAGGTGGGCGTGTGCGTCGCGACCTCCAGCCCCGGGGCGTTCCACATGCTGAACGGGCTGTACGACGCGCAGATGGACAACCAGCCGGTGGTCGCGATCGTCGGGCAGCAGGGACTCGCGGCGCTCGGCACGGCGACGCAGCAGGAGAACAACCTCGAGCGCGTGTTCCAGGACGTCGCCTGCTACGTGCAGACCATCGTGAGTCCGGCGCAGGTCGAAGCCGTGGTCGACACAGCCTTCCGCACCGCTCGGCTGCGCCTGCAGCCGGCGGTCATCGTGCTGCCGCACGACGTGCAGGCGATGCCCGCGCCGGAGCCGCCGCGCGCGCACTGGGTGTCGCGGTCCAGCTCGGTGGCGGCATCCGGACGCGTCGTCCCGCCCGGCGACCAGCTGCAGCAGGCCGCGAACGTCATCAACGCCGGCGAGAGGGTGACGTTCCTCGTCGGGGCCGGGGCCTCCGGCGCGACCGACGAGGTGCTGCGGGCGGCGGACCTCGCCGGCGCCGGGATCATCACGGCCCTGCGCGGCAAGGACGTCATCCCCTCCGACGTCCCGCACCACACGCAGCAGCTGGGCCTTCTCGG
Organism: Microbacterium mangrovi; assembly: GCF_000802305.1. GTDB lineage: Bacteria > Actinomycetota > Actinomycetes > Actinomycetales > Microbacteriaceae > Microbacterium > Microbacterium mangrovi. The sequence goes on from NZ_JTDK01000014.1 coordinate 6,769, forward strand.
CTCGCTTCCGAGCCTGCACCAGGTCGCGAAGTGCGACACGCTCGTGCTCCTCGGCACCAACTACCCGTACGGCGAGTTCCTGCCGCCCAGCGGCAGCGCCCGGGCCGTGCAGATCGACCTGCGGCCCGAGCAGCTCGGCCTGCGGTATCCGACCGAGGTCAACCTGTGGGGCGACGTGGGCGCGACGCTACAGGCGCTGATCCCGCTGCTGCACGAGAAGCACGATCGGGCGTGGCAGCACAAGGTCGCCCAGGAGATGACCGAGTGGGAGGACGAGATGACCGCGCAGGCGCTCGTCGAATACGGCGACGGCGCCAATCCGCGTCGCGTCTTCCACGAGCTGAACTCGCGGCTTCCCGAGGGGGCGGTCGTCACGGCGGATGCCGGCACCACGGCGGACTGGTACGGACACCACATCCGCCTGCGCCGGGGGATGCGCGGCGACCTGTCCGGGCGCCTGGCCACCATGATGGCGTCGATGCCGTACGCGGTGGCGGCGAAGTTCGCATTCCCGGATCGGCCGGTCGTGTGCACGATCGGCGACGGCGCGTTCCAGATGCTCGGCATGAACGAGCTGATCACGGTCCGCAAGTACCGGCGGGAGTGGCAGAACCAGCAGCTGGTCGTGCTCGTCATGCACAACGACGACCTCGCCCAGGTGTCCTGGGAGATGCGCACCGAGGATGCCGACCCGGTGTGGCGCGGCGCGCAGGACGTCGAGTCGGTCGACTACGCGGGCTTCGCGCGGCTGCTCGGATTCCAGGGCATCCGCGTGGACCGCGACGACCAGATCGAGGAGGCGCTGGACACGGCCTTCGCGACCGGCGGCGTCACCCTGATCGACGCGTACGTCAGCCGCAACGTGCCGCCGCTGCCGCCGCACATCACCAAGGAGTACACGAAGAACGTCGGCAAGGCGCTGCTGCAGGGCGACCCGTTCGAGAAGGACGTCATCAAGGATTCCGCGCGGGCACTCGCCACCGAAGCGGTGCAGCGCGTCAAGGGGGTGCTGCATGTCGGGCACAGCGATGGCTGACGCGATGGCCGAACCGCGCGCGCGGATCTCGCGCGTGCACGTGCGCAGCTACCGCATCCCGACGACGCTCGGCGGGCAGCCGCGATCCGAGACCGACGGCACCGCACGCTGGGACCACACCGACGTGCTCGTCGTCGAGGTGCACGCCGGCGACGAGCGCGGCCTCGGGTACTCGTACACGTCGTCCGCCGCGCAGACCGTCGTGCGCGACACGCTGGCCGGCGTCGTGCTCGGCGCGGATGCCTGCGACACCACGGCGACCCTGTGGGCGATGGCCCGGGCGGTGCGCAACATGGGCCGGCACGGCATCGCGGGAGCGGCGGTGTCGGCGATGGACGTCGCCCTGCACGACCTGCGTGCACGCCTGTTCGGGGCATCCCTCATCGACCTGTTCGGGGCCGCGCGGTCGCGCGTGCGCGCCTACGGCAGCGGCGGGTTCACCGACTACACCGACAACGAGCTCGCCCACCAGCTCGAGGGGTGGGCGACGGCGGGCATGACCGCGGTGAAGATGAAGATCGGCAGCGATGTCACCGCCGCCTGCCGGCGCGTCATGGTGGCGCGGGCGGCGATCGGCAACGACGTGGAGCTGTTCATCGACGCGAACGGGGCCCTCGAACGAAAGCCCGCGATCGCGCTCGCCGAGCGGGTGCATGCGGATGCCGGCGTCACCTGGTTCGAGGAGCCGGTGTCCAGCGACGATCTCGTCGGCCTGCACCTGATCCGCGACCGCAGCCCGGCCCCGATGCGCATCGCGGCGGGGGAGTACGCCGACACCCCGGCATCCTTCCGGGACATGATTCGGGCCGGGGCCGTCGACACCCTGCAGGCGGATGCCACGCGCTGCGGCGGAGTCACCGGCTTTCTGAACGCCGCCGCCCAGTGCACCGCGGAGGGTCTTCCGCTGAGCGCCCACACCGCCCCGGCACTCCACGCTGTCCTGGGATGCATCGCCCAGCCCGTCGTCCACGTCGAATCGTTCCACGACCACGAGCTGATCGAGGCACTGCTGTTCGACGGAGTCAGCCCCGTCGTCGACGGATTCCTCGAACCGCGTCGCAATCTGGCCGGACACGGACTGTTTCTGTCCGGTCGCGGGGACGAATATTGCATCGGACGGGACGATGTGAGTTGATGTCACCACTTCGGACGACCCGGAGAAAGGATGGCACGTGGGCAAATTCGTGTACGACCAGTCGGTCAAGGTCACGTTCGACGACCGGGTGCTCGCTCACCTGATGGTCGTGATCGGCGCGAAGCTGCGCCGCGGCGAGGCGTTCCACTTCACCTGGCGGGAAGACCTCAGTGTCGGCGGTGGCCGCACCACCGTCTGGGTGCACCCCGGTGTCTCGATCGTCTACAAGTTCTCCGGCAGCCGTCAGCCGGCGCTGAACCGCGCGTGGATCGACGCCCTCGCCATGACGGCCAACTCGCCGTCCGGGCTGTATGTGGTGTCCGAGCCCGCCGAGAACGAATTGGATGAGCTGCCCGAGAGCGCCATCAGCATCGTCCCCTGAGTCGCCTTCGGGAGAGTGACCGGGTCCGCGGGCGGCGCGCTCGCGGACCCGGAGTCCCTCTACTCGGAGATGTGGGCGACGGTCGCGCCGGCATCCTCCGGTGGCACCCATCGGGCCACGTCGCCCTGGCTGATGATGCCCACGAGGTTCTGGCCGCTCGTGACGAGCAGGCGCCGCAGCTTGTTGGCGCTCATGGCCCGAAGCACCTCGCTCACATCGTCGTCGGCTTCGACCGAGACCAGCGGGATCTGCGCGACGTCGCCCGCCCGCATCGTGGACGGGTCCCCATTCTGGGCGAGACATCGCACCACGATGTCGCGGTCGGTCAGCATCCCGATGACCGTGCGTCCCTCGCCGCACACCGGCAGCGCGCCCACGCTCAAGAGGTCCATGGCCTTGGCGGCATCCACCAGAGTCTGATTCTCACCGATGCACTGCGGCGCCGAGGTCATGATGTCCTGCGCGGTGGTCATTATTGCTCCCCTCCACGGTGTCCGTGTCAGTCAAAGTGCCGTCAAGAACTCTGGGCAGGGGGTTGACAGATGGGCACCGCGTCTGGGCACTATTCCTCCTCGGGCTCCTTGTCGAACGGGACGAACATCGTCGGCGTGACGGGCGAGGCCCCGGCGGCGATGACCGTTTCGTCCTCGGACCCCTCCGGCTCCTCCGAATCCGCCGGTTCATCGGCCGCACCCAGCTCGAGTGGCGGCTCGTCGGGCATCTGCAGGGGGGCTGCGTCCATGTGCTCGGGCACCAGCTGGATGCCGCCCGACGTGTTCGCGGAGTGCGCGAGCTCCTCGATCCACTTGCGGCTCAGCTGGGGCGCCTCCGGCTCGTCGAAGACGAAACGCAGGGGGATCGACGGATGCAGCCAGATCGTCGTGCGTCCGCGCGGCTGGTCGTCCGGATGCCGCCACGACAGTGTGAAGCTCTCGCGACGACGCAGCTTGGTCGCGATCACGATCTTGAGGTGCGCGAGGGCGCGATCCTCGATGTAGATCGGCGTCTCGCCGCCCCCGTAGTAGATGACACCCATCTCATTCCTCCGTTCGGGTTTCGTGGGTCGCGCGTGCGCGTGCGTTGTCTTCTGATGTCGGGTGCAGCCGCGTGTAGCCGGGCGGGGCGCCCTGCGGCTGCGGGTGCGTGCCCTCACCGTACTCCCGGCCGGCCGACATCCGGCGGCTGTCGGCGAACTCCGCGCGCACGAAGACGAACCGCCACGGGCCGAGCACGAACTGCGCGCCGGTGCGCAGCACCTCGGCCTCGGTCCGCGCGGTGATCGGCGACAGGGCTTCGCTCGCCGCAGCGGGACCGCGCAGCACGAGCAGGAACTCGTCATCCGCGTCGTGCACGATCTCGGCGTGCACATCGTCGATGCCGTCGAGCTGCAGTTCGCAGTCGCGCGCCGAACCGATCCGCACGTGAGCGGCCGTCAGTGCGAACGAATGGCGGATGCCCTCGCTGGAGATCACCAGGTGCGGGTCGCCGGCACCCGATTCGGCGTGTGCCGTGGCCGGGCGGCCGGTTTCACGACCGTCGGGTGTCGGCCCGGCACGACTCGTGGCATTCATGCTGTTCTCCTCCCCGGCGCTCGGGCGCGCGCGACGGAGGGTGCGCTGCCCGGGCGGAAAGCCATTGTTGCGCCGAGTCCTGGAAACCACGTGGGACATCGCTACTCAAGAAATCACGGAGTTGTCAACCCCCTCCGGGTGCGGCACCCCTGACCGTAGTGTTGCAGTCATCGAGCAGAAAGGAGTCGAGATGAACATCCTGCTCATCATCATCGCCATCCTCGCGGTCATCGCCTTGATCACCGGAGGCGTGGTGCACGCACTCAACTTCCTGCTCTGGGTAGGAATCGTCCTGCTGGTGATCGCGCTGATCGTCTGGCTTGTCCGGGTGATCACGGGAAGCCGCAGGGTCTAGGCTCGCGTCCCGCAGGTCTCTCCTCGCAGTCGGAGACCTCGCGGGCGCGACAAGGGGAAGCAAGGGAAACAGCGGACGCGGCATTCGGGGTGCCGCGTCCGCTACCTTTTTGTGGTGGCGGCGCAACCGGACGAGCAGCATCCTCTGCACGTGGTCGCGGCCGTCATCTTCGACGGTCCGCACGTGCTCGCGTGCCGACGCCGTTCCGAGAAGGATGCCGGGGGTCGGTGGGAGTTCCCCGGCGGCAAGATCGAACCGGGGGAGTCGGCGGCCGATGCCCTGCGCCGTGAGATCCGCGAGGAGCTCGGCGTCGACATCGAGATCGGCGACGAGCTGACGACGGACGACACCCGGGTCGGCGGCCGGGTCATCCGCCTCATGTGCCTGCGCGCGCGGCTGACCGGGCCGGCGCCGACTGGCAGCACCGACCACGATCGCCTGGTCTGGATGACGCCCGATGACCTCGGGCTGCTGGATTGGGCCGAGCCGGATCTTCCGGCGGTGGCCCTGCTCACGGCAGACTGACGGAGTCCCCCGCCCCGACCGGAAAGCCGCCATGCCCCGTATCGACCTGACCCTGCCCGAACTGCGCGAATATCGGCCCGAGATCCGCGAGCCCGCCGACTTCGACGCGTTCTGGGCGGACACGATCGCCGGGGCGCGGGCCGCCGGCGGCGAGCTGCAAGTGGAGCGGGTCGACTCGCCGCTGCGCACCGTCGACGTGTTCGACGTGACGTTTCCGGGTTTCGCCGGCGACCCGATCAAGGCCTGGCTGCTGCTGCCGGCCGGTGCCGAAGGCCCCCTGCCGGCGGTCGTCGAGTTCAACGGGTACGGCGGCGGGCGTGGTCTGCCCAGCGAGCACCTCGCCTGGGCGTCGGCCGGGTACGCGCACCTGTTCATGGACACCCGCGGCCAGGGCTCGGGGTGGGGTGCCGGCGGCGGCACTCCCGACCCGCACGGCACCGGACCGTCGTCGCCCGGCTTCATGACGCGCGGCATCGAGCATCCCGCGGACTACTACTACCGGCGCGTGTTCACCGATGCGGTGCGCGCGGTGGATGCCGTCCGCACGCTCGCCCAGGTGGATGCCGCCCGCGTCGCGGTGTGCGGCGGAAGCCAGGGTGGCGGCATCACCCTCGCCGCGGCCGCGCTGAGCGACGGCCTGGTCGCCGCGATGCCGGATGTCCCGTTCCTGTGCCACTTCGAGCGCGCCGTCGGCTTCACCGACCGCTTCCCGTATCAGGAGGTCGTGCAGTACCTGGCGGTGCATCGCGGGGCGGAAGAGCGCGTGCTCGACACCCTGTCGTACTTCGACGGCGCCAACTTCGCGAAGCGGGCGACCGCCCCCGCCCTGTTCTCGGTCGCGCTGATGGACGAGACGTGCCCGCCGTCCACCGTGTTCGCCGCCTACAACCACTACGCCGGCCCGAGCGACATCTCGGTCTACCGCTACAACGACCACGAGGGCGGCCAGGCCCACCAGTGGCTCGCCCAGGCGGAGTTCCTCGCCGCCACGGCGCCCTGAGCCTGCCCCGCCACGGCGCCCTGAGCTTGTCGAAGGGCATTCGTCGCGGCGGGCGGTCCTGCCCTTCGACAGGCTCAGGGCGCCCTGCGCTCAGCCCTTCCAGTGCACGCGCACAGGGCGCACGCCGGGATCGGCGGGGATGCGGCGGAGGTCGACGGACGGCATCCCCTCGACGAACAGCCAGTCCCCGGATGCGAGCTTCGTGACGGCGAGCTCGAGGATCGTCTCGGTCGACGGCTCTCCCGGGCAGCGGTGCCCGTCGACCATGTCGCCGGCGCCCTGCGCCACGATGCGGCGGGCGCTGTCGCCGCCGCCCTGCGCCACGATGCGGCGGGCGCTGTCGCCGCCGATGAAGCGTGCCGGGTCGAAGCGGTCGGCATCGGGCCACTCGCCGGGATGCCTGTTCGTCGCGAACAGGTCCAGCAGCACGCGCTCACGGGGGGTGAACCGGACGCCGTTCCAGTTCAGGACCTCGGTCGGCCGTCCGGCGACCACCGGAAAGAACGGGGCGGATCGGCGCACCTCGGCGGCGAAGGCCGCCCGCGCGGACGGCTCGGTGAGCACCCGTGCGCGCCACTCGGGCCACCGCGCCAGGGCGAGGGCGGCGAACACGACGAATCGGGCGATCGCGACCACCGGGCGCAATGCGTTGAGCAGTTCGACGGCTGCGACATCCACCGGCAGGGGCTGCCCGGGGGCGTCCTCCCAGCCCGCGATGACATCGATCGGGGCGCCGTTCGACGCGGCACCGAGCGCCCGCCGCTGCTCGATCACGGCCGCAGCCCACGCCTCGGTGCGTCGGCGCAGCGTCCGGCCCCGCCAGTTGCGCGGACCGAACGAGCCGGCGCCGTCGATCATCGCCTGCAGCTCCCGCGTGCGCTCCGCCTCCTGGTCCGGCGTCACCGCGATGCCGAGCCAGTCCAGCGTGGCCCGGGTGAGCACCGCGCTCACCTCGTCGAGGAGCATGATGCTCCCCTGGTTCCACGCCTCGGCGGCCTGATCCCAGTGCTGTGAGAAACGCTCCGCGAGGGAGAGGCGTCCTTCGTGTCCGAACGTGCGCAGGAACAGGGACTTGCGTGCCCGGTGCTCCGCGCCGGACAGGGCCTGCACGCTGCCTTCGTCCTGGAGCGAGTGCACGACGGAGGTCGGCATCGCGCCCACGCGGCTCAGGCGCGGCTCCTCGTAGAACCAGCGCGCGGCATCCTGCCCGCGCAGCACGATCGTGCGCCGGCCGCCGAGCCGGCACGCGAACACGTCGCTGTTCCACCTGTCGAACCGGCGGCGGCCGAACAGGTAGCCCTCGGACAGGAAGGCGATCGAACTGTCTCCCGGGCAGCGCGGGACCATGTCGGTCACGGCTTGTCGCGGTCGTCTTCCTCGGCGGCCAGCCGGTCCGCCTCGGCGCTGTCGATCAGGTCGGGGTCGGCATCCGGGTCCAGCACCTTCTCGCCGTCGACCTCCTTGGTCGCGTGCTCGGACTCGTCATCGTCCGAGGGAACGAGCGGGAAGTTCGGGTTCGCGTTGGTCATGACGGCTCCCTTCCTGGCATCAAGAGCGAGGGTACGGGATCGCGGCAGCGAGGGCGACGGGGTTGACAGCATCCCCGGCACGTGGATGAATGCCCGGACGAAGAAACGGAGGCGCCGTGGCGAGACTCGTGCGGGTGCGGCCCCGCGTCGACCCGGGATACCGGCGGGTGCGCGCGGGCAGGGGGTTCCGGTACCTTGAGGAGAACGGGGGCGACGTCCCCAAGACCCAGCGGCGCCGCGTCCGGTCGCTCGCGATCCCGCCCGCCTGGCAGGACGTCTGGATCTCGGCCGACGAGCGCGGCCACATCCAGGCGGTGGGCACCGACGACGCCGGCCGACAGCAGTACCTGTACCACCCGCGGTGGCGGGCGGCCCGCGACCGCGGCAAGTTCGCCCGGGCGCTCGCGCTGGCCGAGGCCCTGCCGAGCGCCCGGGCCATCGTCACCCGGGACCTCCGCCGCGACGACCCCGACCGCGACCACGCGCTCGCCATCGCGTTCCGCCTTCTCGACGAGGGCGCGCCCCGGGTCGGTTCGGCGCGCTACCTGGAACGCCACGGGAGCCGCGGGCTCACGACGCTGCGGCGTCGGGATGCCGCGGTCGACGGATCCGTGGTGACGCTGTCTTTCCCGGCGAAGAGCGGGCAGCGGGCGCACATCGAGATCGACGACGAGGACCTCGCCGCGGCGCTCGGGTTGCTGGGAGCGGGAGCGCCGAGGTCGCCGCTGCTCTGGCACCAGGACGGACGGCGGCGGGTCGCCCTCCGGCCCGCGGAGGTGAACGAGTACGTCCACCGGCTGACCGGCGGTCCCTTCACCGCGAAGGACTTCCGCACGCTGCGCGGCACCATCCTCGCCGCCGACGAACTGTCCCGCACGGGCGTCGAGCAGGCATCCCGCGCCCGGCACCGCGCCGAGGTCGCCGCCGTCCGGTCGGTGGCCGGCTCCCTGGGCAACACCCCGGCGGTCGCCCGCAGCAGCTACATCGATCCTCGCGTGTTCACCCGGTACCGGCAGGGCCGCCTGCTCGACCGGACGCTCAGCCCCGAGCACGCGATCCGGCTGCTGCTCGGCGAGGCGTAGGCCGCTCGGACGCCACTGCACGGATGGCGGCGGTCTGCCCTTCTGGCGGCCGACTCGCCGCCGGATCGCCCGCCATCCGTTCGTCGTCCCGCCATCCGTCCGCCTGCGAGGCCGCGATGCCGGGACCCCGCTCGAGGTAGCCGGCGAAGTGGTCGACGCCGATCGCCTTCATCTCCTCGAGCTTGGCCACGTGGTCCTCCGCCGATCCGACCGGTTGCACGCGACCGCCCGGCTTCGGCTGGGCGGTCGCTCTCACGGTTTTGCCCGTCGACTACTCAATTCTCCGGTTTCAGCACTCAATAGCGTCGATTCGCTACTCAAAGACCTTGATCTACTACTCACTGAGGCCGTTCACACACGAACCGGGCGCTGCTCGAGTTTAGTTTCGACGTGTCGGTCGTGACGATGCGGCCGGATCAACGAAGATTGAGATTGGAAGAGACATGGCAATTCGAGTCTTCCGTAAGGCCGCAATCGCGGCTTCTGCTGCCCTTCTCCTCGGTGGCATCGCCACCCCGGCATTCGCCGACTCGGCGCCCAACGGATCGTCCGAGATCACGGAGTATCCCGGGATCTCGGACAGCGTCGTCGCCGACCTCAACGCTGGCTTCGACCGAGTGGGCGTGGCTGGCGCCGCGCGAGCCGGGCTCTTCGCGAAGTGGGCTGCGGGCGAGCAGTTCGACAGCTTCACAGATGCGGCTCCTGTCAGCATCGAGACCTTCCGGGTCGGCATCACCGACTTCACGCGCGATGTCTACGCCGACGGCTCGGTGTCGGTGACGTCGGTCGAAAGGCCGACGGTCCCTTCGAACGCATCTGGTGGCATCTCGCCACAGATTGCAGGCATCTCCGGTTGCAAGTACCTGCTGAGCACAGGCGTAGCGTCGTACTCGAACTGCAAGATCTCCAAAGACTCCGCCGTGCTCTACATGAGCTTCCGTGCAAACTACCAGCGGTGGTCACGCGGTTCGGGCGCCCAACTCGCGAACAGCTGGGACTGGGATCTGCAGTCGAGCGGAGCTTCATGCGCCAAAACCAGCCTCGCCGGAGTCACGTCGACAAAGGTGCAGATGCGCGCCAGCTGCAACTTCCCGGCGGGCGTTGGATCGAGCAACCCGTACCTGTTGCTCAGTGTGTCTTCGAGTTCGGCAAAGGTCACGTCGAACTACTAACCCGTTTGGAAGCGAGTGAGACATGAATACATCTCTCGTATATGCTGGCCTGTTCATCGAGTTTGCACCGACGATCATCGCAATTGCGGCCCTCATTCTGGCTATCGTCGCGAATGTGCGTCTTCGCACTCAAGTAAGACGTCTCCGACAGGAAATGGACAGTCGCAAGGATCCGCGGACGGCCACATCGGGCGGCTGATAACGCTTCGTGAGGCACGATCGACATGTCGGAACACGTCGTCGAGGTGGATTCGGTCGTGCTTCACGAATCGGGCGCTCGCGAGCATCCCGCGCGGCGCCGCGACGGGAACGGGTGCCGCCCTCGGCCGGGTCCGACGCGCCCCTCACACCTTCGCGATGATCGGGTCGCGCAGGGCGGGGATCACCGTCTCGCCGTAGACGCGCAGCGTCTCCTCTTTGTTGTCGTGGTCGAGGTAGCCGGCGAAGTGGTCGACGCCGATCGCCTTCATCTCCTCGAGCTTGGCCTTGTGGTCCTCCGCCGATCCGATGACGCAGAACCGCTCGACGATCTCGTCGGGCACGAAGTCGACGTGGGTGTTACCGGCGCGGCCGTGCTCGTTGTAGTCGTAGCCTTCGCGACCCTTGATGTAGTCGGTGAGGGCGTGCGGCACCTCGCTGTCGGCGCCGTACTTGGCGACGATGTCGGCGACGTGGTTGCCGACCATCCCGCCGAACCAGCGGCACTGGTCCCGGGCGTGGGCGCGCCCCGCCGCGGTCCCGTCGGTGACGTAGAACGGGGCGGCGACGCAGAACGTGATGGCATCCGGATCCCGCCCGGCGCTCTCGGCGGCCTGCCGGACGGTCGCGATCATCCACCGGGCGACATCCGGATCCGCGCACTGCAGGATGAACCCGTCGCCTACTTCGCCGGTGAGCTTGAGCGCGAGCGGGCCGTAGGCCGCGACCCACACGTCCAGCTGCGAGCCGCGGCTCCACGGGAACCGGATGGTCGACCCGTTGATCTCCACCGGGCGCGAGTTCGCCAGCTCCCGGATCACATGGACGGCCTCCCGCAGCTCGGCGAGGGTCGTCGGCTTGCCGCCGGTGACGCGCACCGCCGAGTCGCCGCGCCCGATGCCGCAGATCGTCCGGTTGCCGAACGACGCGTTCAGCGTCGCGAACGTGGATGCCGTGACCGTCCAGTCCCGGGTGGCCGGGTTGGTGACCATCGGCCCGACCTTGATCAGCGTCGTGGCGGCCAGGATCTGCGCGTGCACGACGTACGGCTCCTGCCACAGGATGTGCGAGTCGTAGGTCCAGAACGCCGCGAAGCCGTGCTCCTCGGCCAGCCTCGCCAGCGACACGATGCGCGGAACGGGCGGATTCACCTGCACGACGACGCCGAAGTCCATGGTCCGTCTCCTCAGATCAGGTACTGCGACAGGCCGCGCTTGAGGAACTGCCCGTCGCCGGCGCGTCCCCGGTATCCGCCGTCGTCCACGATGACCCGGCCGCGGGAGATCACCGTGTCGACGTGCCCGTCGATCTCGAAGCCCTCCCACGCGGAGTAGTCCATGTTCATGTGGTGCGTCTTGTTCACCCCGATCGACGTGTGCCCGTTCGGGTCGTAGACGACGACGTCGCCGTCGGCACCCGGCTGGATGACGCCCTTGCGCCCGTACAGTCCGAACATGCGCGCCGGGGTGGTGGAGATCAGCTCCACCCACCGCGGCAGCGAGATCTTCCCGGTGACGACCCCCTGGTACATGAGGTCGACGCGGTGCTCGACCGAGCCGATGCCGTTGGGGATCTTCGAGAAGTCCCCGAGGCCCAGGTCCTTCTGGCCCTTCATGCAGAACGGGCAGTGGTCGGTGGAGACCATCTGGATGTCGTTGGTGCGCAGACTCTGCCACATGTGGTGCTGGTGCCCCTCGGCGCGCGAGCGCAGCGGCGTGGAGCACACCCACTTCGCGCCCTCGAAGTCGCCCCATTCGTCGCTGGACGCCCCGAGCTGCTCCTCGAGCGACAGGTAGAGGTACTGCGGGCAGGTCTCGCCGAACACGTTCATGCCGCGGTCACGGGCGGCGGCGATCTGATCGACGGCCTGTTTCGCGCTGACGTGCACCACGTACAGGGGCGCCCCGGTGAGGTCGGCGATCATGATCGCCCGGTGCGTGGCCTCTTCCTCGGCCTGCCAGGGACGGGTCATCCCGTGCCAGTACGGCGACGTGTGCCCGGCATCCAGTGCCTGCTTGACGAGCACGTCGATCATGGCGCCGTTCTCGGCGTGCATCATCATCACCGCGCCGTTCTCGGCCCCGCGCTGGAACGCGCGCAGGATCTGCCCGTCGTCCGACAGGAACACGCCCTTGTACGCCATGAACAGCTTGAAGCTGGTCACGCCCTCCGCGACGAGCTCGTCCATCGCTGTCAGCGACGAGTCCTGCACGTCGGAGAGGATCTGGTGGAACCCGTAGTCGATCGCGCAGTTGCCGGCGGCCTTCTCGTGCCACGCGTGGTACTGGTCGAGGACGTTCTGGTCGGGGTATTGCACGATGAAGTCGACGATCGACGTGGTGCCGCCGATCGCCGCCGCGCGGGTGCCGGTCTCGAACGTGTCGGATGCCTCGGTGCCGCCGAACGGCATCTGCATGTGCGTGTGCGCGTCGATCCCGCCCGGGATGACGTATTTGCCGGCGGCATCCACGACGGTGTCCACGCTGGATGCCAGGTCGTGCCCGAGCAGGGTCGAGCCGGGCGCGAGCACCGCCGCGATCGTCTCGCCGTCGATGAGGATGTCGGCCTGGCCCGTGCCGGTCGCGTTGACGACCGTGCCGCCGGTGATGAGCGTCGTGGTCATGGCTTCGCGATCCTCACGTACGAGTCGGGTCGGCGGTCTCGGTAGAACTGCCAGTCGTCGCGCATCTCCTGCACCATGTCCAGGTCGAGGTCGCGCACCAGCACCTCCTCGTGCTCGCTCGAACCGCGCTCGCCGACGAAGTTGCCGCGCGGGTCGATGATCTGGCTCGTGCCGTAGAAGGAGACGGCATCCTCGCCGAACTCGTTGTCCTCGCGGCCCACCCGGTTCGGCTGCAGCACGAAGTATCCGTTCGCGACGGCCGCGCACGGCCCTTCGACCTCCCACAGCCGGTTGGAGAGGCCGGGCTTGGTGGCATTCGGATTGAACACCAGGTGGGCGTCGTTCAGCCCGAGTTCGCGCCACCCTTCGGGGAAGTGCCGGTCGTAGCAGATGTACATCCCGACCCGGCCGACGGCGGTCTCGAACACCGGATAGCCGAGGTTGCCGGGACGGAAGTAGAACTTCTCCCAGAAGCGGTCGAGGTGCGGGAGATGGTGCTTGCGGTAGGTGCCGAGCACCGTGCCGTCGGCATCCACCAGCACCGACGTGTTGTAGTAGACCCCGGTCTCGGCCTCCTCGTAGATCGGCAGCACCATGACCGTGCCGAGCTCCTTCGCCAGGGCGGCGAAGCGCTGCACGATCGGGCCGTCCGCCGCCTCCGCGTACCGGTAGTACTTCTTGTCCTGCACGATCCCGAAGTACGGGCCGTAGAAGAGCTCCTGGAAGCAGACGGCCTGCGCGCCCTGCCCCGCGGCATCCCGGGCGAACTGCTCGTGCTTGTCGAGCATCGACTCCTTGTCGCCCGTCCAGGTGGTCTGGGTGATGGCCGCTCGGATGGTTGTCATGGTGGTGTCCCCTCCCCGGGCGCCCGGGGCGGCCCATGCGAGCGATTGTGCCACTGCCCGCACCCGGATATCGAGAGGTGCGCCGACACCGGCCATCGGGAAGCCGAAGCGAACACTCAGCCCATGCCACGCGAACGCGCCTACACTCGCGACATGCAGCGGCCCGTGGAAGAGGTGTCCCGATGACGTTCAAGCGTGCCTGGATCCCCGCGATCGTGGCGCCCGCGGTGGTGGTCGCCGGCGGCATCCTGATCCCGACGATGGCCAACGCCGCGAGCGCGCCGCCGGACAAGACCGCGGCCGAGGTGCTCACCCTCATCGCCCACAGCCACGGCGCGCACTACTCCGGAACGGTGGAGCAGTCCTCGGACCTCGGTCTGCCGCAGCTGCCCGTGTCGATGCAGAAGCCGTCGGCGTCCGGCGGATTCGATGCCGCATCCGTCCTGCAGCTGGTCACCGGTTCGCACACCGCGAAGGTGTACGTCGACGGGCAGACCAGGCAGCGCGTGCAGCTGCTCGACACGCTCAGCGAGCGCGACCTCATCCACGACGGCACGTCGATGTGGACGTACGACGCCTCGCACCACACCGCCACCCACGTTTCCGCGTCGGCAGCGCAGGCCAAGGGCCGGATGCCGCAGGATGCCACCCCGGCGGCCCTCGCCGACCGGATGATCGCGTCCATCCAGCCGAGCACCGACGTGACCGTCTCGACCGGCACGGACCTCGGTCGCGGCGTCTACCTGCTGCGCCTCGCCCCGAAGACGACGGCCACGCTCGTCGGCGACGTCGTCGTGACCGTCGATGCGCAGACCGGGGTGCCGCTGGCGGTCCGGGTGGATGCCCGTCACCAGTCGACTCCGGCGATCAGCGTCGCGTTCTCGTCGTTCGACACCGGCCGTCCCGCCGCGAGCGTGTTCGCGTTCACACCCCCGCACGGCACCACTGTGAAGCAGGTCTCGCTGCCCGGCGACCTGCCGAAGAAGGCCCCGGTCGACAAGGCGGGCCTGCCTCAGCCCACCGTGATCGGCACCGGCTGGACCACCGTCGTCAAGGTGCCCGCCGGCAAGCTGTCCGCACAGGCGACGGCGGGTCTCGGTGCGAACGGCAGCGCCCTGCTCGGGGAGCTCACGCAGAGGGTGAACGGCGGCCGCATCCTGCAGACCTCCCTGTTCACCGTCTACCTGCGCGACGACGGAACCGTGTACGCGGGTGCCGTCCCGGCCGCGACGCTTCTCGCCGCGGCCAAGTGAACGCCCCGCCCGCGAAGGCCGCGCCCGCGGAGGCCGCGATCGTCACGCGCGGGCTGACCAAGCGTTTCGGGCGCAGTCACGGCGCCGCGGTCGACGGCCTCGACCTGCACGTGCCGTACGGCTCGGTGTTCGGCTTCCTCGGCCCCAACGGATCGGGCAAGACGACGACGATCCGGATGCTGCTCGGCCTCGCCGCGCCGACGGCGGGCGAGATCCGGCTCCTCGGCGACGAGCTGCCGCGCGGGCTGTCCGCGGTGCTGCCCCGGGTCGGGGCGCTCGTGGAGGGGCCGGCGTTCGCGCCGTTCCTGTCAGGGGCCGCGAACCTCGCCCGCTTCGACGCGGCCGACCCGACCTCGCGGGCGGCGACCCGCCGCGAGCGGGTGCACCGCGCCCTCGATCGCGTGGGCCTCGGCGCGGCCGCGACCAAGCGCGCGGGCGCGTATTCGCTCGGCATGAAGCAACGGCTGGGCCTCGCCGCCGCGCTCCTCGGGCCGCGCGATCTGCTCGTGCTCGACGAGCCCACCAACGGACTCGACCCGCAGGGCACGCGGGAGGTCCGGTCGCTCATCCGCTCCCTCGCCGCCGACGGGACGACGGTGTTCCTTTCCAGTCATCTGCTCACCGAGATCGAGCAGGTGTGCACGCACGTCGCGGTGATGCGGTCCGGGCGCCTGGTCACCGCCGGCACCCTCGACGACCTGCGCGCCGAGTCAGCCCCGCGGGTTCGCGTGCGCACGCCCGACCCGGATGCCGCCGCCGCCACCCTGCACCGGCTCGGGATGGTCGCCGAGCGGGCGACCGCGGACGAGTTGGATGCCGCCCTCCCGGCGGCGCTGGCCGTCGAGGCGGTGACCGCCGCGCTCGTCGCCGACGACGTGCGGGTGCGCGGGATCGCGGTGACGGGCGCGAGCCTGGAGGAACGATTCGTGGAGCTGACGGGGGAGGGATTCGATGTCGACGGATGACACGGCGGCCGCGGCATCCCTCTCGGCCCGCACGACCGCCCGGGCAGGACGCCGCCCGTTCGCGCTGTTCGGATCGGAGCTGGCCACGATGTTCCGGCGGTGGCGCACGATCGTGATGCTCGTGGCGCTCGCCCTCGTGCCGGTGCTCATCGCGATCGCCGTCCGACTCACCGGTGCGGGGTCGCGCGGCCGCGGACCCGCGTTCCTCGGGGACATCACCGGCAACGGGCTGTTCGTGATCTTCACCGCGATCACGGTGTCGATCCCGCTGTTCCTGCCGTTGACGGTCGGGGTCGTCGCGGGGGATTCGATCGCGGGCGAGGCGAACCTCGGAACTCTGCGGTACCTGCTGATCGCGCCGGTCGGACGCGTACGGCTGCTGGCGGTGAAGTTCGTCTCCAGCTGCGTGTTCGTCGCGGCGGCGCTCCTTTCGATCGTGATCGGCGGGGTGGCGGCGGGAGCCGCGCTGTTCCCGATGGGCCCGGTGACGCTGCTGTCGGGCGACACGGTGAGCGTGGGGGATGCCTTCGGCCGCGTGATGCTGCTGGCCGGCTACGCGTCGATCTCGCTGCTCGGGCTGTGCGCCATCGGCCTGTTCATCTCCACGCTCACCTCGATGCCGGTGGGGGCGATGGCGGCGACCGTCGTCATCGCCGGGGTGTCGCAGGTGCTCGACCAGCTGCCGCAGTTCGACGCCATCCACGCGTATCTGCCGACGCACTACTGGCTCGGGTTCGCCGACCTGCTGCGCAGCCCCATCGTGTTCGACTCGTACGGCCAGAACATCGTGCTGCAGCTCGGCTACATCATCGTGTTCGGCGGCTTCGCCATCACCCGGTTCACGACCAAGGACATCCTGAGCTGAGCGGCCCCGCGCACGCACGACGGACTACGGGCTCGAGGTGCGGGTCCAGGCCTCGCCGAGCGAGTCGGTGAAGGAGTACGGCGGCCACGGACCGATGAAGCTCACCTCGGCCGCCGGCTGCTCGCTGCGGATCGCGGCGAGCACCGACCCGACGGACTCCACGGCTTCCCGATCGGCGAGCAGCGCCACGGTGAGCACGGAGACGAACCCCTTCGGGGGGTGGGCGCGGCGGTTCTCCACCAGGTCCTCGCAGTGCTCGGCCAGTCGTGCGCGGTACTTGGGGTGCAGATCGTTCGCCAGCCGGTCGGCCGCGTCGCGCTCGAGGATGTCGAGCTTCTTCTGCAGCAGGCGCCGAACCCCGGGCGGGCGCCCGGCCATCGCGGTGCGCAACTCCGTCACGTTGGAGTCGCCCTGTGCCACGACGTGCTGGTCGAGGGCGATCTCGACCCGCAGTTCGACGAGGCCGGTAAGGGCGTCGAGCCGTGCGATGAGGGATGCCGCGGAATCGCTCAGCCATCCGCGCAGGCGCTCTTCGGCCGATTCGTCCTCGCCCGGCGCCACGATCACGTTGAATCCGGCCGGCAGCACCGTGTCGGCGAGCGCCCAGACGCGCTCCACGACCTCACTGTGCTGCACGATCCATTTCTTGACGTCGGCATCGGCACCGGTGAGCGGCGCCACGTCGCTGTCGTGCACCACTGCCGCGAGACCGGCTGCCGAGACGACGCGCAGCGGTGCGTCCCGGATGCCGACCCCGAGCGACGGCGTCTCGGCCGGCTCCGGAAAGACGGCGTAGAGGTAGAGTCCGGATGCTGCGGCGTCGGTCATCGCTCGCCCCGGAATCCCTTCCCGAGCCAGTCCGGGAGGTCCCGTGAGGCCGGATCCGGCGCCTGCACTCGGCCGGCCCGGGCGCGGTCTCGAAGGGTCGCTTCCGGATGGAGGAGCCTCTCGATCAGATCGTCGACCACATCGTCGAGGCCGGCGTGCAGATCGGCCACGGACTGGGCGATGCCGTGATCGTTCTTGATCTGCTCCATCGCCTCGTCGAGCTCGAGCAGCGCATCGCCGAGCCGGGCCTGCTCCTCTTCGGTCAGGGTGCCCCCCTCGATCCGCCGCAGGGCCTGGGTCTCCAGGGCTTCCTGGATCACTTCGACGAGGGTGACGACGAGCGTGAGTACGCCGTTCTTGAGGCTTCCCTCATCCACGTGCAGGGTCATCGTGCGCCTCCGCTCGGATTCTTTCGTCCCACTCCCGCATCAGGCCGTATTCGAGCAGGGTCTCCATACCCGCGATCGTGGCGCGCAGATTGACGCCGATGAGTGGGATGTCGGCGACGGTGATGATGAGGTCGAGGTCCAGGTAGACGCCCTTGTCCAGCAGCACGTCGACGAGCGCGCCGAGGGTCGCGCGCTGGTCGCGCGTCGGCGACAGGGGCGAGGGGGGCGGTTGCGACGACAGTGACATGAGGATGCCTCAGCCTTCCGTCGACCCGGACTCTTTGGAGAGCGCCTGGGCGCTGCGCCAGCCGCACCAGGGGCAGAATTCGTCGAGCAGCTGCTGCAGGGGGGCGCGCTTGCCGCACGCCGGACACGTCTCCTTCTGGCCGGATGCCTCCTGCCAGGCGATCGTGTCCCGGTCCGTTCCCGAAGGAAGCTCCAGTCCGTAGCGCACGGCCGTCTCCAGGGACGCCAGAGCGGCGCGGATCCGGATGCCGAGGAGGTCCACCCCGGCCACCGACACCACGATGTCGGCGTTGATGACCAGGCCCTTGTCCAGCAGCGTCTCGATCACGTGCGTGAGCGTGTTGTCTCCGGCCTTCTGCGGCTGCATGGCGGTGCCACGCGCCGGCATCATCGATGCGCCTGCGTTGTCAGTGCTCATTACGGCCTCTCGGGTCCAGGTGCACGGGCTTCAGTCGCGGGAGGTCCGGCCCCGCGTGTACCGCGACCGCCGCGTGTACGTGGTGAGGGCGCCCTCGTCGTCGACGCCCACTTCGTACTCGGCCAGGATGTCCGCGGTGTCCGGGATGCGGCGGGTCTCGACGACTTCCACGGTGACCTTCCAGCCGCCGTCGTCGCCCTTCTCGATGCCGACCACGCCTTCGACCTCGTGCTGTGTCAGCTCCTGCAGCTGTTGCACCGCCTCCCGCGCAGCCTGCGCCGGTTTCATCTTCCGGCCGCCGTGCTCGTGCTCCTGGGGCTTGTCGTGCTCCTGCGGCTTGTCGTGCGCGTGCTCGTCGTGCGCCTGGGGCTTGTCGTGCTCCGGGGCCTTGTCGTGCTCTCGGGGCTCGTCGTGTTCGGCGTCCTTGGGGCGTCGCGCGCGAGATGGCCGGTTCGCGGAGGAACCGGTGCTCGGACGCCGTGCGGCCGGCCGCTTTCGCGGTGCGTCCTGCGTGGACTGCTCGTCATCGGCCATGGCTATGCCTCCCGCCGCGGATGCCTCCGCGATTCGATGAGTCGTGCGACCAGCTCCTTCTCCGCCGCGCGAGCGTCCTCGTCCGAGATCGCCCCGGCTTCCCGGGCGGCGCTGATCTCTTCGAGCTGTCGCCGGATCGCGCCCGGATCGTAATATCGGCGCTCGGCCTCCTCGAGCACGCGCTCGGCGAGCCAGGTGGTTCCTCGAACGGGCGCCAGCGGAAGGGTGACGAGGCTGGTCAGCAGACCCATGCGCTCACACCTCGCCCACGAAGTCGTAGGGCGCCTGCGGGCCGAGCAGGCGGAAGATGATGCGACCCGCGCTCTCCGCCGCCAGGCTTTCGACGGCGCGCTCGAAGTCGGCCTGCGCGTTCCGGTCGACCAGCGCGACGATCTCCGCGACATCCTCCGCGCTGGTCCGCTCCCGGATCACCAGGTCCCGTGACAGCGGGGTGAGGCGTTCCGAGAGCGCGCGGGCATCCTCCTCGGCCTTGCGCCCGATGGCGTCCGAGACCGACCGGCCCAGCTCGATCCGCTCGTTGTACGACTCCTCCTCGGTGGTGCCGACGGTGGACTCGCGCAGCCGTGCGATGTTCGGGTTCTCCCAGATCACTTCGGCCAGCACGGCGTCTTCGACGTACCGCGCGCGCACGGTGAACTGGGTGGCGCCCTCGATGCGGTGCAGCCGCTCGAGGTAGTCGTCGTGCAGGCGCGGCAGGATGTCCTCGACGAGAACGTCGGCATCCGGCACGACCGTCCCGAAGGCCATCGGCAGCACGGCATCCCCGGCGGCGACCTGATCCAGGACCCTGCTGTGCGCCAGCAGGTTCTCGGGGGTGCCGATCTCCCCGGCATCCACGACCGGGCTCACGAGCACGGCGAGGTCACCGGCGGTCAGGACGTCGACGGGTTCGTCGTCGACGCCTGCCACCGGCGGCGTCGGCGTGCCGGTGCGCACGATGCCGTAGACGTACTGGTCGGTGTCGGTGGCGGTCATTCGCTTCGGCTCGCTGCCCGGCGACGCGGGGGACGACGCTGTTCGCCGTTGTCGTCGTCCTTGTCGTCGTCCTTGTCGTCCTTGTCCCCCTTGAACGCTTCCTTCACGCCCGAGAGCGCGCCGCTGGTCTTGCCCTTGGCCCCGCTCTCCTGCATGCCCTCGACGAGTTCGGGGAGATCCTTGCTGTCCTTGGTCAGGTCGAGCCGATTCGTCGCCTCGGCGAACCGCAGGTACGTGTCCACGCTCGCGATCACGATGCGCGCATCGATGGTCAGCACTTCGATGCCGACCAGCGACACCCGGACGTACGCGTCGATCACGAGCCCCTTGTCGAGGATGATCTCGATCACGTCCGCGAGCGAACTCGGTGCCGGACGCTCGAGGTATCCGCCGCGGGACCCGCGGGATTGCGATTGCGTCGTCATGCTCATCGGCCCTTACCTGCCCTTCGCGCCGGCTGTCGCTCGGCTTCCTCGTTCTCTTCGTCTTCGTCGGCGGGTTCGGCTTCTTCGTCGGCCGGTTCCTCGTCGGCGGGTTCTTCGTCGTACTCCTCGTCGGATTCGTCGGCGGGTTCTTCGTCGGCGTATTCCTCGTCGGATTCTTCGTCGGCGTATTCCTCGGCGGGCTCTTCGTCGGCGTACTCCTCGTCGGATTCGTCGGCGGGTTCTTCGTCGGCGTACTCCTCGTCGGACTCGTCGGCGGGCTCCTCGTCCGCGTACTCCTCGTCCGATTCGTCGGCGGGCTCCTCGTCCGCGTACTCCTCGTCGGACTCGTCGTTCGCGTAGTCCTCATCGGAGGACTCGTCCTCGTCGGAGGGCGCCTCCTCCTCGTCGTACTCGTCCTCCGCCTCGTCACCCTCTTCGGGCTCCGCCTCGTCCGACCCGTTCTCCTGGTCCTCCTTCTCGGCGTTCTCCTGCTCGACGACCTCTTCGTGGGTCCGGACGATCTCCTCGTCGCGGATCTCGGCGCGCCACCCTTCGACGCTGTCCGGATCGAGGATCGTCGTCGTCATGACGTGACGCACGTAACGCTTCATCTCGACGCGGACGCGGCGCCCGACCGCGCGCCAGATCTGGGCGGTCTTCTCCATGAACCCCTGCGGGTAGTACTCGACGACGATGCAGATCCGGGTCAGGCGCGGCGCCAGCTCATGGAACGTCACCGCACCGTCGAGATGGCCCTTCTGCCCGCTGGACTTCCAGATGATGCGGTCATCCGGCACCATCTCCTTGATCTTCGCGTCCCACTGCCGGTGAGACCAGAACACCTGTCCCTTGAAGGCGACGGTGCCTTCCTCTTCAGAGGGCTCGGAGCGTTCGACCTTCTTCATGAAGTCGGACCACTGATCGAACTCCGTCCATTGGTTGTAGGCGACCGAGATCGGGACGCCGACGTCGATCCACTCGACGAGGTTGACGACCTTCTGCTTCTTGCTGCCCTTCCCGCCGCCGCCGGTGAAGGCATCCTTGATCTTGTCCTTCACGCCGGAGAGAGCTCCGCCGATGGCGCCTTTGACGGGGCTCTTGCCCTCGGCAGAGGCCTCGACGCCGCCCTTCACGGCTTGCCCGGCGACGCCGGACGATTCGCCGTTCGCGAATCCGGTCAGCTTCTCGGTGTAGCCCTCGACCTTGTCGGAGGCCTTGCCGAGCACGTTGCCGAAGAGTGCCTTTCCGAACTTGATGGTGGAGTCCATCAGGTCGTCGAGGGGCAGCTTGTCTGTCAGCGACTCTGACGACTTGTCAGCCATGTCGTGGACTCCTTACTTGGACGACGACCGGCGAGTGCGGCCACTCGAGGAACCGCCGCTCGACGAACCACTGCTCGACGAGCCGCTGCCCGACGAGCCCGAGGAGCTGCGACGGCGCGGTGCGGGCTTGGAGGACGACGAGGATCCCGTCGACTTGGACGAGGAGCTCGATCGCTGTGCGGGCTTCTTCGCGGTGCCGCTGCCGGAGCTGCTTCGCGTGCCGCTGCCGGACGAGCTGCGCGAGCCGCTGCCGGACGCACTGCGCGTGCCGTTGCCGGAGGCGCTTCGCGACCGGGTCGCCTGCTTCCTCGGCGCCGGCTCGGACTCTTCTTCGTCCGCGGATTCGTCCTCGTCGGCGGGCTCTTCCTCCTCGGCGGAGTCGTCCTGGTCGCCCTCGTCCTCGTCAGAGGGCTGCTCCTCGTCGGCGGGCTCCTCCTGGTCGGCTTCTTCCTCGTCGGCCGGCTCTTCGGGCTCCTCCTCGTCGGATTCACCGCTCATGCGGTCCGTCCGGTTGCGGATCTTGTCCGTCAGCGAGGAGATCCCCTTGGCGGCTCCGGCGACGCCCGCCTCCTTGATCGCGACGGTCATCTTGCCGGTGACCTGCTCGGTCAGCTTCTTCACCTCGGGCGAAGAATTCAGCAGATCCTTCCCTCGCTCGATCAGAACGGGGAGGAACTTCCTCCCGGCGACCGCGGTCGCGATCACCAGTGCCAGGCGCAGCTTCTTCGTACGGCCGAGCAGGTAGCCACCCAGCAGCACCCCTGCCATCTTCGTCTTGTCATCCATGGGCTCGAGGCCTCCTCGGGTCGTGAGGTCGTTCCGGACGCATCGCGACTGCGAGCGTCGGAGAACGGGTTGGCTACTACATGTAGGTGAGTGCGACACGACGTTGGAGACCCTTGACATCAGGGAAAACGGAGGGTACGGGAGGGCTCTCTCGTAGAATCCGATCTGAATGCCGGCCGAAGGAGGGATGCATGAACGAACACGCTGCCGACGGGTTGCCGGTCGGGATCGTGCGCTTGGACGGTGACGGCCGCGTCGCCGCAGCCAACCGATGGTTCGGCGAGTGGGCCGGGACGGCCGCGGCCGACCTCGTCGGCCTGCCGATCCGCGAGGTCATGGTCGACACCGACGACCCGATCCGGACGGGGAAGCTCGGTCCGCGGATGATGGTCGATCCACGCACACCCGGGCGGGCTGCGATGGTGACGCGCCACGTGGCGCAGGGCGACGACGGACACGATGTCCTCGTCGTGCAGGAGGCGAGTGAACGGTACCGCGGGCTGACCGACCTGCGCCGCCGATACGCCCTCGCGGATCGAACCCGCGTCCGTCTGCAGCTGATCATGGACAGTGCGGTGCGGTTCGCCGCCGCCACGGACGAGGATCGTCTCGGCGAGATCCTCGCAGAGACGACGACCCGGGCTTATCGGGCCGAGGAATCGACGGTGTACCTCCGCCGATCCGACGGCTCGACGGCGATTTCCGCGGGCTTCGACCCGTTGCCTTCCGAGTTCGACACCACGTCCCTCGTCGACCTGGTCAGTGCATCCCGGCGAGTGGTGCGGATCGAAGGACCGGACGCGGGTGACGAGGTGAAGGCCGGTCTCGGATCGGCGATGCGGAGCGCCGGCATCCAGTCCATCCTCGCCGCGCCCCTGCATCATGAGGAGATCGACTTCGGGGCGTTCATCAGCTGGTTCCATCACGAGCGCACCTTCGACTGGGAGGCGTCGCCGCTGGCGGAAGCACTCGCGGGGCAGGCGGCGCAGTCTCTCGCGACCCTCAAGCTGCAGGCCCTGCTGGCGCACGCCGCCACCCACGACGAGGTCACCGGGCTTCCGAACCGGCGGCTCCTAGAGACGCAGATGAGCGAGCTCATGGAAAAGTCCGGATGCGCCGTGCTTTTCATCGACCTCGACAAGTTCAAGCAGATCAACGATCTGCTCGGGCACCACACCGGAGACCGACTGCTCTGCGAGGTGGCGAATCTGCTCCTCGCCGCTGTTCGCAGCGAAGACCTGGTCGCCCGGTACGGCGGCGATGAGTTCGTCATCGCCTGCGAACTCGACGAGTCCTCCGTCGCAACCGATATCGCCGATCGCATCCTCGCGATGCTCCACGATTTTCAGAACCGCCCCGGCCCGTGGCGCGAGATCAAGGCCAGCATCGGACTCGCGATCGCGCCGCCCGGGAGCACGATCACACCCGACCAACTCATCCGCCGGGCCGACCTCGCGATGTATCGCGCGAAGGCCGCAGGCGGAGACAGAGTGGAACTGGCGAACTGAGTCGGTTGCGGTGCCGCGTCTTCGCTGGTAGCCCTGCCGTATGAGGGCCGGCTTCCTGCGACGATTCGCCATCGTGATGCTCGTCGGCTACGCCCTGCAGTTCGTCCTCGGGATGACGCTCAACCTCTTCGTGACGATTCCGGACGTGCACCCCGGGACATCCGGCGACGAGTACTTCAGCCGGTCGTTCACGAGTCTCCTCTGGGCACTGTCCGGAGCTGGCGGGCCGGCGCTGTTCACGCACGCGCTCGTCGGGGCCGCGCTGTTCGCCGGCTCCGTCACGCTGTTCGTCACCTGCGTTCTCCGCCGAGCCCGTGGCTGGCGGTGGCTCACCGGCATTGCCGCGTTCTTCACGTTCGGCGCTTTCTTCAACGGGATGAGCTTTCTCGACTACGGCGAAGACTTCAGCTCCGCGATCATGGCGGGCTGCTGGCTGATCGCCACGGGCGCCATCGTCGTCGCCCTCATCCGGCGCGAGCAGCGCCCGGTCGACGGGCCCGTCGGGTCCGCCCGATAGCGGGGCGGGATGCCCCGGGGCGGCACGGCGCCATCGAAGCGATGGCAGGATCGAATGATGAGCGCGAGGCAGCAGGCGTGGACTTCCGACAGCCCCGAGACGCCTCTTCTCGGAGGCGACGTCACGGTCGGCGTCGTGCGCTCCGGTGACACCGTTCGGCGTCCGCCGGGCATTTCGTCGCCTGCAGTCCGTGTCCTGCTCGAGCATCTGGAAGAGACCGGGTTCGACGGCGCACCCCGCTACCTCGGCGTCGATGACCGCGGCCGCGACGTGCTGTCGTTCATCGAAGGCGAGACCGCCGGGCGACCCGCGCCGGAGTGGGTGGCCGACACCGACCGGGCGATCAGCGTCGCACGCCTGCTGCGTCGATACCACGACGCTGTCGCGTCTCTCGGGGTGCCGACGGTGTTCGACGGAGCGCGCTTGTCTGAACCGCAGGGGCTCCCGCCGGCGCTCGAAGTGCATCGCGACCTCATCGGGCACCGCGACATCACGGTCGAGAACGTCGTGTTCCGGGAGGGTGCCGCCGTCGGTCTGATCGACTTCGACCTGGCCCGGGCGAGCTCGCGGGCCGACGACATCTGCAACATGCTGCAGTGGTGGGCACCCTGGATGCCGGCAGAGGACCGTCCTGGCCCGCTCATCGATGTCGACCCGTACCAGCGCACCAGAGCCATGCTGGACGCCTACTCCCTCGATCCCGCCGAGCGGAGGCTGCTCGTGCCCCTCGCGCGGAACGGTGCCGAGCGGTCGTGGCACCTCATGCGACATCGAGCGCTGGTCGACGGCGGCGGCTGGCGCCGGATGTGGGACGAGGGCGTCGGCGACGCGATCCTGCGCCGGCAGGAGTGGCTGCGCCGCAACGAGCGGTCTCTCATCGAGTCTGTCAGCTGAGAGCCGGTCCAGACCCGGCCTCTCCTTGGAGTCATATCCGACGTCTAAACGGGAGTAAGACGTGCCGTTACCAACAGATGTTCCCCAAGGTGTTGGCAGTGGAACCACCTTCTGTTGGAGTCTGTAACCCTTACCAACACTTATAGAACTAAGTGTTGGTAAAATGATGGGGTGAGCACACCTCCCGCTGACGTTGGGATCCCGATCGATCCCGTCTCCTCCGAGACGTTCGACTGGAAGCCGCGCGCGCCGCAGATGTACTCGCGCGCCGAAGTGGTGCGCCAGACCGGTCCCTACGAGGCGACCGTCACCGCCTCGATCGCCGGCTGGGAGCCCCACATCTCCGGGGAAGACGCTGCCGACGTGGAGGACGCGACCCGGCAGTTGGTCGCGTTCGACCAGCATGCACAACGCACCCTCGGCACCGACAACCCGGCACTCGGACCGATGACCGCGATCCTGCTGCGCACGGAGTCGGCATCCAGCTCGCAGATCGAGCACCTGACGACTTCGGCGAGACAGCTCGCCCTCGCCGAGATCGACGAGGGCGAGAAGCGAAACGCGCTCACCGTCGTCGGCAACGTCCGCGCCATGGAGGCAGCGCTTGCCCTCGCGGACGAGATCAGCGAGGAGTCCATCCTCGCCATGCACGACGCGCTGCTGAGTCACCAGGTCGGCCTCGAGCAGGAGGCTGGGAAATACCGGCGCGAGCAGGTATGGATCGGAACCGGGAACGCCGGCCCCCGACTGGCCGAGTTCGTCGCGCCGCATCATGACCGCATCCCCGGTGCGATTGAGGATCTGGTCGCGTTCGCGCGGCGCGAGGACGTGTCCGTGCTCGTACAGGTCGCTGTCGCTCATGCCCAGTTCGAGACGATCCATCCGTTCGTCGACGGCAACGGCCGGACAGGGCGGGCGCTGGCCCAGTCGATCCTCCGCAACAAGGGCCTGGTCGGCTCCACCGCCGTGCCGATATCTGCGGGGCTGCTCGTCGACGTGAACCGCTACTTCGGTGCGCTGAGCGCATTCCGGGACGGTGATGCCGGCCCCATCATCCGGGAATTCGCCTCGGCAGCCCGGATCGCGGCGAGCTCGGGCACCCGACTCGTCGATGATCTGGTCCGTGAACTCGACGAGTCACGCGCGAAGATGAAGGGCATCCGGGCGAACGCCGCGGCGTGGAAGGTTCTGCCTGCGCTCGTCGGACAGCCCGCGGTCAATACGAAGTACCTCATGACGACCGTGGGCCTGGGCGAGATGGCGGCGCTTCGTGCGCTCGACGCACTCACTGAGCGGGAGGTCCTCACCGAGACCACGGGGAAGACACGCGGTCGTGTCTGGCAGCACCGCGGCATTTTCGACGTGCTCGATCAGTACGCGGAGGAGATCCGTCGGATGAGCGTGCGCTGATCAGCAGAAACAAAGAAACCCTCGCGATGTAGAAGCTACGCGAGGGTTTCCGTGGCCCCGACGGGCGTCGATCCCGTGAACTCACGATTTTCAGTTCGATGACACGGGCTGTTGGGTGCCGGTTGGTGCTCGTTACCCGCGGGAATCCGCGGAAGTCGCGCTCGGTGGTTGCGGTTGGCGGTGGGTGACGTCAGCGGAGCCACCGGCACGGAACCGGCACAACTTATTCACAGGCTTGGATGAGGGCGCACGGCGAGTGTCAAGTACGAGAGGATGGAACGCGCACACGGATGAAGAGGAGTCCCGATGAGCATGGCAGATAACGCCACACCCGCCGTGGGGGAGGCTGTAGAGCCGATCTCGGACGCTCAACCGGTTAACGTTGAAGACCTCTGCCTGGACCGAAACAATCCTAGGCACCCTGAGCAACCTTTTGACTCGGAAGAGGAGGCGCTCGAGTTCCTAGTCGATGAGGCCGACGCGAACGAGCTAGTTCAAGCGATCGGCAACACAGGGTGGCTCAACTACGAGCCCCTGGTCGTGCTTCGAGACGGGAACGTGGTTCTCGAGGGTAACCGCCGCCTCGCCGCCCTGCGTATCCTTCGAGACCCCGCCTTGCAGCGTGAATATGGGATCACACCCCCGAGCCCGCTGCATCCGAACGCGCTCCCCGACGAGGTGCTAGCGATCAAGGTGAGTAGCCCATCGCAGGCGCGCGACTTCATCGGATTCAAACATGTGAATGGCCCACATAAGTGGGATTCACTCGCGAAGGCAAAGTTTGCATGGGATTGGGTGCGAGATCCGTCAGGGATTTCGCTTGACGCGGTCGCGAAGCGTCTAGGTGACAGTCACAATACGGTTGCCCGACTTGTGAATGCGTACATCGTTCTTCGACAGGCTCAGCGACTCGGGTTTGATATCGCCGAACGCACGAAATCAAACTTCTCGTTCTCACATCTCTATACCGCCCTTCCGCGGCCCAACGTCCGTGCATACCTCGGACTAGACGATGCGGTTACTGAACTACTGCCCGATGACCCCGTACCCGCAGGGCGTCATGAGTCCTTGTTGACTTTCATGACCTTGCTCTACGGGCAGGGTGCGCACAAGACCGTAATTCAGAGCCAGAACCCAAACCTCAACCAGCTGGTGGATGTTCTCGGGAATCAGACGGCGACCGCAATGCTGGTCTCGGATCGGGATCTCAAAGTTGCCTACGAGCAAGTAGAGGATCGTAGCCGGCGTTTCGCCGAGCGCCTGTTCGCCCTTAACAAGGCTGCCCGAGCGGCGAGTGAAGCGGCAGGTGACTACGCGTATGACCCTGATCTCCATGAGATGGCCCTCAGCGTGCAGAAGACCGTGCGGGGGATCATTACAGCGATGACGGCAGAGAAAGATACGGCGGAAGAAGCAGCCGAGTGACCAACGCCATCTCCCCGGTCGATCGGAGGGCGACGCGATCGCATGCGGCCGACTGGATTGAATTGAAGGTCCTCGAGTCCGAGATTGGAAGTTTTCGGTCGTCACAGTACGTCTCGGCGCTGAGTTGGGACTCCGGTAGCGACGACGACGACGATGGATTTGATGATGATCGTGAAGTCGCTGAGTTCGGGGGTGACCCTGAAATCATGGACGGCGAGTTCGATGATCTTCTCGAACGTGCAACGGACGAGATCCGTTGGCGACAGGAAGTCCTCGGCGACCTCTACCCATTTGAATTGTCACTATCTCGCAGGGGGTGGGTTCTCAGGCTTCGCCAGGAGCTGAGGAACCGTTCGGAAATACGGCTGGCTAGGACGGTCTATGTTGCCTGTCTGTTGCTGTCCGCTGCCAGGCATGATCGGATCCCCGGAGTTGACCGAGCGCTCTTTGCGGTAAAACCAGTTGCGGACGCATTTCAGCGGATTGTCTTTCTCATCTCGCCAGCACTGCTGGGTGGCCCGTCGTTCTGGATTGCCTTCCCTCGACCCGAGGGCGACGACTACGGGCCGGCTCTTCAACGTTTAACCTCAGTGCTCGGGAGCGGGCTCCTTCGTAGTCGCAAGCCGCCCTCGCAGACGAGCAACAAGGATGGTGGCGTTGATGTCATCACTTGGCGGCCGTTCGCGGACGGTCGCTCGAACGTCCTCGTCTCCTACGGCCAGGTTGCTAGTGGCAAGAGATGGCGAGACAAGTCGGTCAAGAACAAGTTGAAGAGTCATTTCCTCAAATGGTTTGAGGAGCATCCATCAGGACACTACATTCCGGCTATGTATATTCCACACCTCATGCACGAAGACCTTCGAGTTGGAAAGAAGGGCACTTGGGATGAGCTGCTCCAGGACGATGCTCACACCCTGGAAATGCTCCTAGGTGTGGTCATAGATCGCATTCGGATGACACTTTTTGTTCCGGATGTACTACGCCTCAGAGGCGAGTGGGATCCTGCCGTCGCGTTGGAATTGCGCGAGATTACCAAATGGGTCAGCAGGGCAAGGCGTGCACTCAGAGGCTCTTAGCGATCATTGAATCGCGCATGCGATCGGAGAGGACCATCAATTCGGTCGCGACTCCCATATTGCGCGCAGAATAGATCAGGCTAAACGTTTCCTGGTAGCGCTCGTCATATAGATCACGGATCAACTGAGTGTCATCATAAGTAAGCACCCAGTTTGCAGAAGAGTTCCGGTTCAAGCACATGGCCAGGAATGTGTGATCGGCTTCCGTGAACGAGTTCAGGTACAGGCTGCCACCCATCTGCACGTATGGGGGATCGACGTAGAGAAACACCTCGGGGAGTGATGCGTACTCTTCGATCACGGCTCTTCCATCGCGAGACGAAACTGTGATCCTTTCGCGGAGTTTAGAGATGCTATCGATACGGGACGTGAGCTTTTCTCGATTGAAGCGAGCATCGATTTTGTAGCGACCAGATTGTTGCTGCCCGCCGATCACTCCGGCGTTCAGCACGCCAGATCGATTGGTGCGATTGAGATAGAAGAACGCGAATCCGAGTTCGAAGGAGTATCCCCCAGCGGCCCTACCTGAGGCATAGGTCTGCTTCTGTGCACGCCACTCATTTAGTGTGAGGGGCACAGCTTGTAGCGTGGCGGTGAAGCGAGGGCCTTCATCAACGACGGCGCGCCAGAACGAATAGACGGCGGGATCGAGGTCATTGATGACGACACGCTCGACGCGGTCCTGGAGCAGCAGGGTGATGGCTGCGCCAGCTCCACCTGCAAAAGGCTCGACATAAGTCACTCCCTCGATCTCCGCCTTCGCGATGGCTTCCCCAAGGAAGGCAGACAGGGACGACTTGCCGCCTGGGTAGCGCAGGGGACTGTCGTACTGCGGGCGAGTCGTCTTTACGTCGAGCACGTAGCTGCTTTCTCTAGCGAGGTCAAGATTGAGGTTAGCGTGGACCTGCGACACGGGACGTCAAGGGCTCCGGTGATGTCCAGACGCCGAGGAGCGCGCGGACCGGAGCGGAGCGAGGACCGCACGCACCGCAGGTGGCCGGACATCGCGCGGACGGAGTCCGCGGCTTGAACGAGTAAAGAAAGGTCTCACAGCTACGAGCGCCGGGTCTCGACGGAGTCGTCCACAGTTCCGGGGAGGCGCATGCCTTCGAAACCGGTTTTGGTCGGTGCCGCGCCGCCCTTCTCGACCACGACGCGCTGGATCGCGCTGATGGGCTCGTCGATCCGCGTCCAGGGAACGAATCGCGGGTCCCGTTGTGCGGAGGTCATGGCCTCATCGAGCGCCGCTGAGATGCCCCACAAGTCATCGAAGCCGAGGGCTCGGATCCCGTTTCTGATCGCATCGAGGTCTGGGTCATCGGAGAGCAGAGCTTCGATCGCCGCGACCGTCTTGGGTGTGTAGCGCTTGGCGAACGACTGCGTGATCGCTCCCTGCATCGCGGCGAGTTCGCCGATGGGCGGCTTGGGCTGGTGGAACTTGTGCGTATACGCGTTGAAGACACTGCGGTAGTCGCGAGTGGCGCGATCCGCTGCTTCAGATGCCGCGGACATGCGCCGAAACGCTTCGTCGTGATTCTGGGGAGCGTCTCCGGCGATGGGGGTTGTATCCATCGCGCCCACCGCCTCCGCTGCGCGCTCTTGCAAGCGCTGCAGCACGCTGCGCACGGGCTCAGCAACAACGCCCCATGTTGTGGTGCTCATGCTCCCACCTCCAGCTAGATAGCTTACGGCCCACACCTATAGCTGCGCGATGGAGCTGTTGGCATAAGTGATGAGAAAAAGGTTGGCAGGGTAAGGAGAAAGCGTCACACTAATGAGTGAGAACAAAGCTCACCGACTGAGAGGAACTAGTCATGGCACTGCAGTCAGGAGTCCCGGTCAGCTTCGAGGCCTACTTCCCTCGTGGGGCGTTCATGGTCGGCGAGGTCGAGCCGGTCGTGAAATGGTCCGATGACGGAGAGCGGCAGGGGCAGGATCTCGACAGGAACACCGGCGGGCCGCTGTGGCAGGTGCGCATCATCGATGCCAGAACGAGGTCACGGGCAAGATCGCGAGCATCAGCGAACCGACGGCGCCGCCGGAGGCCAATGGCCTGCCGTTCCGGCCAGTCGTCTTCGACGGACTGTCCGTCACTCCCTACGTGAAAGAGACGGGTGGTCGTCCGCGGGTCGCGTTTTCCCTCCGCGCTCAGAAGATGAAGCCTCGCGGAGGTGATGATGGCCCGGTCGTGGGCGCTCGAGCGCGCCTACTGGGCGGGGGGAACTGCCACGGCTGTGGCGTCGCGGATGGTGGGTCGTTCTGGTCCTGCTCTACTCGTGCCCGGCAAGACCTGCCTCGCAGCGGAGGAACGCGGTCATACACGCTGTGACCTTTACCGCCGACGACGGGAAGCAAGCACTCGGAACGGTTGACCATTCTTCCCCGGGCCGTTTTCTCGCATCAGACGTCCGAAACGTAACTCGAGCAGTGATTGAGGCGTCCATGACACTGCCTGCTTGACCATCCCGATGCGCGCATCGACCCCGCTGGGCGCACCGTGTGGGAGCGTCTACGTCTCAGCGATCTCTACCTCTTCGGGGAAGACCTTCGTGACGATCTGCTGGTTGCCCCACGAGCCCATTGGCACGATGAACAGGACATCGGCCTGGCCCGTCCAATCGCGCTCGCTCTGGACGACGGTGCCGACCGACCCCGCTGGCACTTTCGGTCGCTCCCACCCGCCGATCGTCTGGACCGCGACCACGCGCGTGCCCTTGAAGAGCTGTGGTGCGACCGGAGCGATTTCACCTCGGTTCTCGGCTCGACGCCTGCGCAACGCGCGCACGAGGTAGAAGATGCCGATGGCGAGGCCTCCGACGCCAGACGCGGTGCCACTGAGTCCGTACGCCCACCCCCAATCCGCCCACCACCACAGACAGAGGGCGAGCAGCGCGGCAGAGAGACCGATCATCAGCACGCACATCCGGACGCTCGGCGCCCGCCACTTCACCGTGTCCGCGAGATCACCGCGCTGCGCTGTCACCGTGGCCTGGGAGGGCGACGCCAACGACGGAATTCGAAACCATGCCCAGAGAGTACGGCCGGTGGATGACGTGCTACAAGCGGGCGGCTCCCGGCACAGAACCGGCACACGCTCCGCGGGAGATGCGTTTCGTCTCGCTTCGCTCGGTCAACGACCGGCGGCTTCGCGGAAGATGCGTTTCGTCTCGCTTCGCTCGCTCAACGACCGGAACGCGACTCGGGGCAGAAAACGTCCCTCACCGGGGAAAGCAAAACCCCCGCCATGTAGAAGCTAGGCGAGGGTTTCTGGGGTGATTGTAACGATCACCCTTGTGGCTCCGACGGGCGTCGATCCCGTGACCTCACGATTTTCAGTCGTGCGCTCTACCAACTGAGCTACAGAGCCGTGCAACAACCATGAACTGTCGCACCTAAACGAAGGGCCCTTCGAAAAGGGCCCGTCGCTCAGAGCGACCCTGACGGGACTTGAACCCGCGACCTCCGCCGTGACAGGGCGGCACGCTAACCAACTGCGCTACAGGGCCATGAAGATATTCAATTATGTCGGAAGGTGTGACCCCAACGGGATTCGAACCCGTGCTACCGCCGTGAAAGGGCGGCGTCCTAGGCCGCTAAACGATGGGGCCGGGTCTGAGAACCTCGCCTCCCTTTCGGGTTTCGCTGCTCTCGCCTGCCGACGCTCAAGCATACGAGACAACGTGCCGATTTGTGAAATCGAGGGCGTCACGACTCCCAAAACCGCGGAAAAAGGCGGATGATGGGGGGTGTCGCGTGCCTCTGGGGAGGACACGCATCCGTTACCCGTTGCGGATGTGACACATGTTGTTACTGTGGATGTTGTTGTGTCACGCCGCAGCCCGGGCGGCATGACGGGAGGAGTCCCGGTGCTGGACGAACAACACCTGAACACGACTGACTGCGATTGCGCCCCCACCCCTGAGGAGCGCAAAAGGCTCTGGCCCGCGGTCACCAGACGCAGCGCTCTGACGCTCGGTGCGGCCGGAGTCGTCGCACTCGGCGTGACTGCCGCTCCGCATCTCCCGCCCGCCTTCGCCACCGACTATCCGTCCTGGGGCGATGTGCAGCGGGCGCTGAACAACCAGAAGGCCAAGGCCGGCGAGGTCTCGCGCATCCAGAGCCTCATCGCGGGGCTCAAGGCGGATGTCGCCGCCAAGCAGGCTGCGGCGACCCAGGCATCCGACGAGTACTACGCGGCCCAGCAGGCGTTCTTCGACGCCGCGCAGCGCGCCGCCGACCTGCAGGCGCAGGCCGATGCTCAGGCCGTGCAGGCCAAGGATGCCGCCTCCAAGGCGGGCAAGGTCGCCGCCGAGCTCTACCGCAACGGCGGGGGCGACAGCGCTGCCCTCCAGCTGTTCCTGTCGGGGTCGGCGTCGAACGCCGACGACCTGCTGGCCAGGCTCGGCACGATGGACGATCTGCTCTCGTCGAATCGGGCGGTGTACGACGCGGCCGTCGTCGCTCGTGACAGCGCGCAGAACCTCACCAACCAGGCCAAGGTCGCCCGCAACGAGCGTGATCGGCTGCAGGTCGAGGCGCAGAAGAAGATGAAGGCCGCACAGGCTGCGTCGGATGCCGCGCAGGTCGCTCTCGACAACCAGAACGCCCACCTCGGCGACCTGCAGGCCCAACTCGCCGCGCTGCAGAGCACGACCGCGAAGACGATCACGCAGTACAAGGCCGGCGTCATCGCCGCGGCGAAGGCGCGGGCGGCTGCGGAGGCACGTGCCCGGGCGGCGGCCGAAGCCGCGGCGCGGGCGGCGGCTGCCAACCAGGGCGGCGGCGGAGGCGGCGGAAACGACGGCGGAGGCGGCGGCTGGGGCAACGGCTCGACCGGCGTCGGGGGCCACGTGCTCTCGAACGGCTGGTGTCGTCCGTCCAACGGCGTGCAGACCTCCGGCTACGGCCCCCGCACCGCGGTGTGCAACGGGTCGTACTGCTCCAGCAGCTTCCACTACGGGGTCGACCTGGCGTCGTACTGCGGCTCGGCGATCTTCGCCGCGCACAGCGGCACGGTCGTCTATGCCGGCTACAACGGCGGCTACGGCAACTACATCCACATCGACAACGGCGACCAGTACGGCACCGGCTACGGGCACATCCGTCAGGGCGGCATCTTCGTGCGCGTCGGGCAGCATGTCAAAGCCGGTCAGCTGATCGCCGCCGAGGGCAACACGGGCCATTCGTTCGGCTGCCACCTGCACTTCGAGACGTACGTCAACAACTACCCGGTCAACCCGGCGACGTTCATGGCGGCGCGCGGCATCAGCGTCTGAGCCGCACAGACACGAAGAGGGGGATGCCGGTGTCGGCATCCCCCTCTTCGTGGCGGCTCAGTGCTGTTCGAAACGTGCGAACGCCTCGCCGACCAGGCGCTCCGCCTCGGCGGCGTTCGCCCACTCGTCGACCTTGACCCACTTGTTGGGCTCGAGGTCCTTGTAGTGCTCGAAGAAGTGCGAGATCTCCTTCTTGGTGTACTCCGGGATGTCGTCGACGTCCTGGATGTGCGCCCAGCGCGGGTCCTTCGCGAGGACCGCCACGACCTTGTCGTCGCCGCCGGCCTCGTCGCTCATCTTCAGCACGGCGACCGGGCGCACCTCGGCGTGGACGCCGGGGAACAGCTGGTGGTCCAGCAGCACGAGCACGTCGAGCGGGTCGCCGTCCTCGCCGAGGGTCTTGTCGAAGAAGCCGTAGTCGGCGGGGTAGCCGAAGACGGTGTAGAGGATGCGGTCGAGGTGGACGTGGCCGGTCTCGTGGTCGACCTCGTACTTCACGCGGCTGCCGCGGGGGATCTCGATGACGGCGTCGTACGCGCCCATGCTCATGCTCCTTCTGAACGGGAAGATTTCGGCGACCAGCCTAGTCGCGCGGCGTGTGGCGGCGAGAAGGCGGTCACTTCATGACGCGGTAGCCGCGGGCTTCGTCGTAGCCGTGGATCTCGCGGGTGTCCAGCGCCGCCATGAACTCGACGACCTCGGGCGAGATCACCTGTCCGGGCACGAGCACCGGGAATCCGGGCGGGTATGGGGTGACGAACCCGGCCGAGACCGGGGCTTCGCCGCGCGCGAGGCGGGCCCGGAGTTCTGTGGGGGAGACGTGTTCGACCCGGCCCCGCTGCTGGCCGTCGAAGAACGCGGCGCGCATGTCGCCGTCCGGCATCCCGGCCCCGGCCGCGTAGTCGGGCGCGAACTCGCTGAAGTCCGGCAGGGTCGGGAGGGCTCCGGCATCCACCACGGGCACGTCTTCGTCGCGTTCGGCGCGCTCGCGTTCGAACCGGGCGGCGAGCTTGACGAGCACCTCGATGAGGTACGCGATCGCGCTGCGGGACGTGCCGATGTTCGTCATGAACAGCACCGTGTTGCGGCTGGTCTTGTTGACCTGGATGCCGTACCGGTCCATCAGGTACTCGTGCTTGAACGTGTCGCCGTCGACGCCGGTGCGGGTGATCTCGATCGTGATCCGGCTGGGGTCGACGACGAGCTCATCGGTCGCCCACGCCTTCCACATGCTCGACAGTCCGTCGCGCAGCGGCATCGGGCGGGAGGTCTCGCGGTACTGGGCGGGGATGAGGTCGTGCGCGGTGAGCACCCGGAAGTTGCGGCGCAGCAGAGGATGCCGGGCCACCGCCTGCGCCAGGTTCGTGGCCAGATCGAGCTGCCGCTGCACCAGGTCGAAGCCCTCGAGTTCGACCTGTCGGCGGCCGAGGTCGAGGGAGGCGAGGATCTGGTAGTTCGGCGATGTGGACGTGTGCGTCATGTACGCCTCGTGGAAGGGCTCCTCGGCGTCGCGGTGCCAGTCCTGGTCGTGCACGTGGATCATGGACCCCTGCCGCAGCGCGGTCAGCGTCTTGTGCGTCGACTGGGTCGCGTACACCCGCACCCGGGCGTCCGGGGCGGGCACGAGCCGCTCGGTCAGCCACACCTCGTCCGGGGCGCGGTCGCCGGTGACCGGATCGGTCAGCCGGGCCTGCTGCTCCCGGTACTCGGCCGCGTGCGACGGGGTGCGCAGACGCTCCTCCAGCCGGCGCGCCGCCGCCATCGCCGTGCGGCGGCGCGTGACCGGGTGGAACGATGCGAACGCGAACCAGGCCTCGTCCCACAGGAAGATGAGGTCGGGTTTGATCGCCAGGCACTCCGCCATCACCCGGTACGGGTCGTACACGATCCCGTCGAACGTGCAGTTCGTCAGGGTGATCATGCGCACCTCGTCCAGGCGCCCCTGCGCCCGGTAGTCGAGCAGCACCTGCTTGACGCGCGCCAGCGGCACCGCGCCGTAGAACGCGTAGTCGTTGAGCGGGTAGGCGTCGAGATAGGCGGGGCGGGCGCCGGTGAGCATCATCGCGTGGTGATGCGACTTGTGGCAGTTGCGGTCGACGAGCACCACGTCCCCCGGCGAGGTGACGGCCTGGTGCACCACCTTGTTCGCGGTGGAGGTGCCGTTGGTCACGAAGAAGGTCTGCCGCGCCCCGAAGGCCCGTGCGGCCAGCGACTGGGCCTTCTTCAGCGTCGCCACCGGCGACAGCAGCGAATCCAGCCCGCCCGAGGTCGCACTGGTCTCGGCCAGCAGCAGGTTCAGGCCGTAGAAGTCGGCGAGGTCGCTGATCCACTTCGACGTCACCACCGAACCGCCGCGCGCCACCGGGAGCGCGTGGAACACCCCCACCGGGCGCCGGGCGTGGTCGCGCAGGGCGTCGAAGAACGGGGTGTCGTACAGGTGCGACGTGCGGCGCAGCAGCGACAGATGCAGCTCCAGCTGGTCCTCCCGGCGGAACACCCGACGGAAACGGCGCGACAGGGTCCCCGCGAGGTCCTCGATGTGCGCCCCCGCCATGAGGTACACGTCCAGCTCCGGACGCAGCGCAGTGAGAGTGTCGGCCAGGTGCACGACGCGGCGGACGCTGGCCGGGATGCTGCGGGGCACCGACGTGGTGTTTCCGCCCTGCTCGTGTGCCAGCGCGATCGTCTCCGTCAGGTCCCGCGACAGGGGCTGCTTCGTCCGGTCCGAGAATCCCGGCCGGACCACGCAGGCGAGGATGTTCGGGTTCGTCAGCACCGCCGCGATGGCGTCGTCGGCGGAGGGCACCACGACGTACTCGTAGATGAACGCATCGTCGGCGGATCGCATCCGCAGCAGCTCCGCCCGCAGCTGGTCCCGGTCGGCCGGCGTGGTCTCGTCGATCAGCAGCACCTCGAAGCGCGGCCGCGGATCGACGTCGTTCGCACG
This sequence comes from Microbacterium mangrovi, assembly GCF_000802305.1. Classification (GTDB taxonomy): domain Bacteria; phylum Actinomycetota; class Actinomycetes; order Actinomycetales; family Microbacteriaceae; genus Microbacterium; species Microbacterium mangrovi. The sequence continues at coordinate 44,302 of NZ_JTDK01000014.1, forward strand.
CTCGGCGCGCTCCGCGTCATCCGTCGGGTCGTCCCGGCGATCGTCCGGCACGGACGAGCGCCGCAGCCGGTACACGACCCGCCCGATCAGGTCCAGGGCCTGCTCGATCTCGCCGTCGAGCAGCAGCTCGTGGACGAGTCGCACGTACCGCTGCCCGAACCCCGCCCAGTACAGCTCCAGGGTCTCCAGGGCGCCGAGAGACCGGAAGATCTCCTCGTCCGCGGTGATGTCGCCGCCGCCCGCGGCGATGCCCTTGATCGCGAAGCGCAGGTACTCCCACGCATCGCTGCGCAGCCTCCACGTGCTCGCGGGCATCCCCGGCACACCGGGCGGCAACAGGCGATGGGACACGGCAGACGACATCGGCTCGCACCTCTTCCATGGGGTCGGTAGACCCAATAGTGCACCCCGTCCGGCAATCGGATGGAACCGCATTTCGGGATTGTGTCTGAGGTCCCAGACAGTCGTCACACGGCCCGGCGCCGTCCGCGTCGCACCCGGGTCAGCCACCGCATCCCGCGACGCCGTACCGTGGAGGGATGCCGCAGCCCGTCGTCCGCCCGCCGCTGGACCCCGCCGTCGCGCGCACGCGGCTCGTCGTCCGCGAAGCGCTGGCATCCCTCCCCGCACCCGGCACCGTGATCGTGGCCCTCTCCGGCGGGGCGGACTCGCTCGCGCTCGCCGCGGCCGTTGCGTTCGAGGCGCCCAAGCTGGGACTGCGGGCGGCATCCGTCACCGTCGACCACGGCCTGCAGGCGGGATCGGATGCCGTGGCCGCCCGCGCCGCCGAGGTCGCCGCGGGGCTGGGCCTTGATGCCCGGGTCGTGTCCGTGCAGGTCGTGGCGAACGGGACGGGCACCGAAGCCGCGGCCCGCGACGCCCGCTACCGGGCACTGTTCGACGCCGCGCGGGATGCCGGGGCATCCGCCGTGCTCACCGCGCACACCCTCGACGACCAGGCCGAGACCGTGCTGCTCGGCCTCGCCCGCGGCGCCGGCGCGACGAGCCTCAGCGGGATGCCGCCGGTCTCCGAGCAGGACGACATCCTGCTGCTGCGCCCGTTCCTGGGCGTGCGGCGCACCGGGACCGAGGCCGCCTGTGCCGCCCAGGGACTCGAGCCCTGGCACGACCCGCACAACGACGACCCCCGCTTCGCCCGGGTGCGGGTGCGCCGCACGGTGCTCCCGGTGATCGAGTCCGAGCTCGGGCCGGGCATCGCCGACGCCCTCGCGCGCACGGCCGAGCAGCTGCAGGAGGATGCCGCGGCCTTCGCCGAGATGATCGAGGAGACGATCGAGGACATCGTCGAGCACGCCGAGGCCGGCATCGCGGTGTCGGCATCCGCCCTGGCCGCCAACCCCGCGGCCCTGCGCCACCGCATCATCCGGCACGTCGTCGCGTCCGAGTTCCACGTGAGCCTGACCCGCGGGCAGACCCTCGAGGTGGCCCGGCTGGTGACCGACTGGGCCGGCCAGGGACCGATCGACCTGCCCGGATGCCGCGCGCGGCGCGCCGGGGCGCTCGTCGTCTTCGAGGCATCCGGAACCCCTTGACCCGATCCCGCGACGGGGTGAGGCTGGGGGAGGACGGAGGCATCATGACTCGGATCATCCCCAGCATCTGGTGCAATGACACCGCCGACGACATGGCCGCGCTGTACACGGACTCGTTTCCGGATGCGCGCGTCGTCGACAGCTCGCGCTACCCGACGGAGGGGCTGCTCGACTTCCAGCAGCCGTTCGCCGGGAAGACCCTCACGATCGACCTCGAGATCGGCGGCACCCGGATCAATCTGATCAACGGCGGTCCGGGGGTGGATCCGAACCCGTCGATCTCGTTCGTGCTGAACTTCCAGCCGGCGAGCGACCCGCAGGCGCGGGAGCACCTCGATGCCCTGTGGGCGCTCCTCAGCGACGGCGGCACGGTGCTGATGCCCCTCGACGAGTACCCGTACAGCGCGCGCTACGGCTGGCTGCAGGATCGCTTCGGCGTCTCGTGGCAGTTCATGCTGACCAGGCCGGATGCCGACGCGCGGCCGTTCGTGGTTCCGTCGCTGATGTTCTCGGACGAGAACGCCCGGCTCGCCGAGCCGGCGCTGCAGACCTACGTCGCCCTCTTCCCGGACAGCCATCGCGGCACGACCGCGCGGTACCCCGAGGATGCCGAAGAGGGCGTCGCGGGCTCGCTCATGTACGCCGACGCGCTCGTGGCGGGGACGTGGCTCGCCGCGATGGATGCCCCGACCCCGCAGGGCCGCACGTTCGACATCGCCGTCTCGCTGATCGCGACCTGCGCGGACCAGGACGAGATCGACCGCCTGTGGAGCGTGCTGTCGCGGTACCCGGACGCCGAGCAGTGCGGCTGGTGCCGGGACGCCTTCGGAGTCAGCTGGCAGATCGTCCCCGAGAACATGGATGCGCTGCTGAAGCACCCCGGGGCGTTCGACGCGCTCATGCAGATGGGGCGGATCATCATCGCGGACCTCGTCACGCCGGACGCGTAGCCGCGGATCCTCAGCCGCGCCCGGTTAGAATCGCCGCATGCGCGCGGCCGATATCGCAGACCAGCTCAGCACCGTCCTCGTCACCGAGGAGCAGATCCACGCCAAGCTCGACGAGATCGCAGCGCGAGTGGCGGCCGACTACGCCGGCAAGGACCTCCTGCTCATCGGCGTGCTCAAGGGCGCGGTCATGGTGATGGCCGACTTCTCGCGCGCGCTGCCCGAGACGGTCCCGATGGACTGGATGGCGGTGTCGTCGTACGGCGCGGCCACGAAGTCGAGCGGCGTCGTGCAGATCCGCAAGGACCTCGACACCGACCTGCACGGCAAGCACGTGCTCATCGTCGAGGACATCATCGACTCCGGCCTCACCCTCAGCTGGCTGCTGGAGAACTTCGCCTCGCGCGGCGCCGAATCGATCGAGGTGTTCGCGCTGCTGCGCAAGCCGGATGCCGCGAAGGTGCACGTCGACTGCAAGTACATCGGGTTCGACATCCCGAACGAGTTCGTCGTCGGCTACGGCCTGGACTACGCGGAGGGCTACCGGAACCTCCGCGACGTCGCGGTGCTGGCGCCGCACGTCTACAGCTGAGACGGCGGGTCGAAGGGCGTTTCCCATGGGGGCTCCTTGTACGCCGTGGGCGAATGCCCAGTCTCCGCATAGTGGTGCCGCGATACCCTGAATTCACTGTCCGTAATGTCGGAAGTGCAAGGAAAGGGCTCGGGGGCGTCCCCGCACCATGGATTTCAAGAAGATCTCCCGCAACCCACTGATCTACGTGGCGCTGATCGTGGCGCTGCTGATCGTGGGGTTCTCGCTCATGTCGAGCCTCGGCGGCGCGAAGCAGATCACCACCGAACAAGGAATGACGCTGCTCAAGGGCGACACCGTCACCAAGGTGGTCAACACGGACGGCGAACAGCGCGTCGACCTCACGCTCTCCGCACCGTTCCAAGGCTCCGACCAGGTGCAGTTCTACTACACCCAGGCGCGCGCCGACCAGGTGATGCAGGCGGTCGACGCCGCCGACCCGAAGGACGGCTACAACGACGTCGTTCCCAAGACCAGCTGGTTCAGCGGCTTCCTGTCGATCGCCATCCCGATGGTGCTGCTCGGCCTGCTGTTCTGGTTCCTGCTCTCCTCGGCGCAGGGCGGCGGCAGCAAGGTGATGCAGTTCGGCAAGTCGCGCGCGAAACTCGTGACCAAGGAGATGCCTCAGGTCACGTTCGGCGACGTCGCCGGCTCCGACGAGGCCATCGAGGAGCTCGAGGAGATCAAGGACTTCCTCAAGGACCCCGCCAAGTTCCAGGCCGTGGGCGCCCGCATCCCCAAGGGCGTGCTGCTGTACGGCCCTCCCGGAACCGGCAAGACGCTGCTTGCGCGCGCCGTCGCCGGTGAGGCGGGCGTGCCGTTCTACTCGATCTCGGGTTCCGACTTCGTCGAGATGTTCGTCGGCGTCGGCGCGAGCCGTGTGCGCGACCTGTTCAACCAGGCCAAGGAGTCCGCTCCGGCCATCATCTTCATCGACGAGATCGACGCCGTCGGTCGCCACCGTGGCGCGGGCCTCGGCGGCGGGCACGACGAGCGCGAGCAGACCCTGAACCAGATGCTGGTCGAGATGGACGGCTTCGACCCGAAGGCGAACGTCATCGTCATCGCAGCCACCAACCGCCCCGACATCCTCGACCCGGCGCTGCTGCGCCCGGGCCGCTTCGACCGGCAGATCGGCGTGGACGCGCCCGACCTCAAGGGTCGCGTGCACATCCTCGAGGTGCACGGCCGCGGCAAGCCGCTCGCCGACTCGGTCGACCTCGAGGTCGTCGCGCGCAAGACGCCGGGCTTCACCGGCGCCGACCTGGCCAACGTCCTCAACGAGGCCGCCCTGCTGACCGCGCGCTCCAACGCGCAGCTCATCGACAACCGCGCCCTCGACGAGGCCATCGACCGCGTCATCGCCGGTCCGCAGCGTCGCACCCGTGTCATGAAAGACAAGGAGAAGCTCATCACCGCGTACCACGAGGGCGGCCACGCCCTCGCCGCGGCGGCGATGAACTACAGCGACCCGGTCACCAAGATCACGATCCTGCCGCGCGGCCGCGCCCTCGGCTACACGATGGTGATGCCGCTGGACGACAAGTACTCGGTCACCCGCAACGAGCTGCAGGACCAGCTCGCCTGGGCCATGGGCGGCCGCGTCGCCGAGGAGATCGTGTTCCACGATCCGACCTCGGGTGCGTCGAACGACATCGAGAAGGCCACCGGCATCGCGCGCAAGATGGTCACCGAGTACGGCATGACCAGCGCCATCGGCCCGGTCAAGCTCGGTTCGGCATCCGGCGAGGTCTTCATGGGCCGCGACATGGGTCACGGCCGCGAGTACTCCGAGACGATGGCCGAGCGCGTCGACACCCAGGTGCGCGACCTGCTCGAGCAGGCGCACAACGAGGCGTACGAGGTGCTCAACGCGAACCGCGACATCCTCGACAAGCTCGCCCTCGAGCTCCTCGAGAAGGAGACGCTCGACCACAACGAGATCGCCGAGATCTTCAAAGACGTCAAGAAGCTGCCCGAACGCCCGCAGTGGCTCTCCAGCTCCGAGCGTCCGGTCTCGCCGGTTCCGCCGGTCGAGGTGCCGCGCCGGCCCGTGCCGACCGGCATCGCCGCCTCCGAGGCCGCGCCCACGCACGAGGCGCCGCGCCACCGCCCGCACGGGCAGGCGCGTCCCGCCACCGCCTGACGGCCGGCATCGTGGCCGTGGACCGCGACCGCATCCGCGTGCTGGTGCGGGAGCTGCTGATCGCGATCGGCGAAGACCCGGATCGTCCGGGTCTTCGCCAGACGCCCACGCGGGTGGCCGATGCGTACGGCGAGTTCTTCGCCGGCGTCGGCGAGGATGCCGCAGAGCCGCTGTCGCGCACCATCTCGGTGACGCACGGCCCGGCGCCCGACACCCTGCCCTCGGGGGCGGTCATGCTGCGCGACATCCGGTTCCGTTCGGTGTGCGAGCATCACCTCCTGCCGTTCGCCGGGCACGCGCACATCGCGTACCTGCCGGGGGAGCAGGTCGTCGGGCTCGGTGCGCTGCCGCGCGTCGTCGAGATCCTCGCGAACCGGCCGCAGGTGCAGGAGCGTCTCGGCGAGCAGATCGCCGACACGATCGCCGGCGCGCTCGACACGCGGGGCGTGCTGGTGGTGCTGGATGCCACGCACGAGTGCGTCACGATGCGCGGCGGACGCCAGGTGGATGCCTCGACGGTGACGATCGCCGCCCGCGGGGAGCTCGCCGAGCCGTTCGCCCGCGCGGAGCTGATCGCCCTCATGGGCTCGTCCCGATGATCGCGCCCCGCACCCCCCGGTCGCCCCGGTCGCTGAGCGAGGACGCGCGCAGCGCGACCGAGACGAAGCGCGGTTCGCATCCCCGGTCGCTGAGCGAGGACGCGCGCAGCGCGACCGAGACGAAGCGCGGTGCGCATCCCCGGTCGCTGAGCAAGGACGCGCGCAGCGCGACCGAGACGAAACGCGGTGCCCCTCGGTCGTTGAGCGAGGACGCGCGTAGCGCGACCGAGACGAAACGCGGTGCGCGATGAAGATCATGGGCATCGTCAACGTGACGCCCGACTCGTTCTCGGACGGCGGGCGCTACTTCGACCCGGCCGCCGCCGTACGGCACGGACACAGGCTGATCGCCGACGGCGCCGGCATCCTCGACGTCGGCGGCGAGTCCACCCGGCCCGGCGCCGACCGGGTCGGTCCCGCCGAGGAGCAGCGCCGGGTGATTCCGGTGATCGAGGAGCTCGCGGCATCCGGCGCGCTCGTGAGCATCGACACGATGCACGCGGAGACGGCCGCGGCGGCGGTCGCGGCCGGGGCGCGGATCGTGAACGACGTCTCCGGCGGCCTCGCCGACCCCGGGATGCTGGCCGCGGTCGCGGCATCCGGAGCGGACTACGCGATCGGGCACTGGCGCGGGCACTCGGCCGACATGTACGCGCACGCCGACTACGACGACCCGGCCACCGAGGTCGCGGTCGAGCTCGGCGAGCGGATGCGGGCCGCGGAGGATGCCGGCATCCCGGCGTCGCGCATCATCCTCGATCCCGGCATCGGGTTCGGCAAGCGGGGCGACGCGAACTGGGCGGTGCTGCGCGGGCTCGGGCAGCTCGAGCGACTCGGTGCGCGGGTGCTCGTCGGCACGAGCCGCAAGCGGTTCCTCGCCGAGACGCTGGAGCCGGGCGGCGACCCCGTCGACGAGCGGCGGCGCGACCTCGCCACCGCGGTCACGAGCGTGCTGGCCGCGCAGACGGGGGCGTGGGCGGTGCGCGTGCACGACGTGGCGGCGACCCGGGATGCGCTGCGCATCGCCCGGGCATGGGACGATCGACGGGGAACATCTCAGGAGGCGCAGTGACCACCCAGCTCGACCGGATCCAGGTCACGGGGATCCGTGCGTTCGGCTATCACGGCGTCTTCGCCGAGGAGCGTCGCGACGGGCAGGAGTTCCGCGCCGACGTCACGCTGTGGCTCGACACGCGTCCGGCCGCGGCATCCGACGACGTCGCCGACACCGTGCACTACGGCGAGGTGTCCGAGGCGGTCGCCGCCGTGCTCGGCGGTGAGCCGGTCGACCTCGTCGAGACGCTGAGTCAGCGCGTCGCGGACGCGGTGCTCGCCTTCGACGGCGTGCAGCGCGTCACGGTGACCGTGCACAAGCCGGATGCCCCCATCACGGTGCCGTTCGACGACGTCACCATCACGATCACGCGGGACCGGGCGTGAACCGGCGTCTCGCGCAGGGCTTTACACCGGCCGGTGTCTGGTCGGACGCCGTGGTCGCGATCGGCGCGAACCTCGGTGCGCGGGCCGAGACCATCGACGCGGCGATCGACGAGCTGCGGCAGCTGCCGCTGGTGGCAGCCGTCCGCGCCGCGCCGGTGATCGAGTCGGTCGCGGTCAAGCCGGACGGACCCGACGAGGATGCCCCCACCTACCTGAACACGGTCGCGCTGCTGCGCACGCGGATGGCGCCGTCGGTGCTGCTCTCGCACCTGCACCGCATCGAGGCGGAGCATGGCCGGGTGCGGGCCGAGCGCTGGGGCGACCGCACCCTGGACCTCGACCTCATCGCGTACGGCGACGTGCGCTCGACCGATCCGCGGCTGACACTGCCGCATCCGCGCGCGGCGGAGCGGTCCTTCGTGCTCGACCCGTGGCTCGCCGTCGACGCGGACGCGGTGCTTCCCGGTCACGGGGCCGTGGCCGAGCTTTCGGCGGCTCTGGGAGCGACGTCGTGAAGCGCACGGGTCCCGGCGTCCTCCTCGTCGCCGCGGTGATCGGACTCGTCGTCGGCTTCGGCGTCGACCAGCTTCTGGTGGCATCCGGCCGTCCCACGTTCACGCCGATGATCACCCTGCCGGTGGTGCTGGTGGGCCTCGGGGTGATCGTGGTGGCACTCGCGATCCCGATCTACCGGGCATCGCGCGGCCACACCAAGGCGCCCATCAACCCCTTCCGGGCGGTGCGCATCGCGATGCTCGCGAAGGCGTCGAGCATCGTCGGAGCGGCTCTCGGGGGTGCCGGCGTCGGGATGCTGCTGTACGTGCTGTCGCGGCCCACCGAGCACGACCCGTCCGTCGTGGGGATGCTGATCGCCACCGCCGTGTGCGGCGCGGTGCTCATCGTCGCCGGGCTCGTCGCCGAGCATCTGTGTACGATCCGCAAGGACGACGACGACCCGGAAGGGTCTGCCCCCGATGGAGGATCCGCGTGACCGACCCGGCCCCTGAGCAGCCCGTTCCCGCGACTGAGGCACCAGCGCAGCCGACGCCGCGGGTCCCGTCCGCGCCGGGCGCCGTGCCCGGGGCGGTCCCGGACCCGGCTCCCGGGTTTGCAGTGCCGGACCCGGCGCCCGGGCCGCAGGCGCCGGCATCCGGTTCCGCGCAGGATGCCGTCCTCGATGCGCACACCTACGGCCGCGTGCTCGAACCGCGCAACGGCCACCGCCTGCCGCTCGGCGACGGCACCTGGCATCAGCTGTCGCGCAACTACGTCTGGGTGCGGCTCATCTCCCTCGGCATCATCATCGTCGTGGTGACGGTCGCGTTCATCGTCGGCACGCTGCTGCTGGCGACGTCGTGGCCCTGGATCGCGGGAGGCATCCTCCTTACGGGGTACGTGTGGGCGGCAGCCATCACGCCGCGCCAGGCTCGTGCGTACGCGTACCAGCTGCGCACCGACGACCTGGTGTTCCGCCGGGGCATCCTGTGGCAGCGTCAGGTCGCCGTGCCCTACGGGCGGATGCAGCTCGTGGACATCACTCACGGCCCCCTCGACCGCGCGTTCGGCATCGCCCAGCTGAAGCTGGTGACCGCGGCGGCATCCACCGGCGTGATGATTCCCGGACTCACACAGGGGGCCGCCGAGCAGTTGCGCGACACGCTCGTCGAGGTCGCCGAAGCCCGCAGGACCGGGCTGTGACCGACGCCCCCGCTCCGTACGGCGGGCCGTCCATGCCCCCGCCGCAGGGGCCGAGCGTGCCGGGCCCCTCGCCCGCGCCGCCGTCGACGCCCGGCGGATTCCGATCGCCGCTGAGCGACGGCGAGTGGCACCGGATGCACCCCCTCACCCCGCTGCTGCGCGGCGGGCTGGTGCTCGTGGTCGTGGCGGGTCTCATCATCTCGAACCTCCGCGAGCGGATCGCGGACTTCTTCATCTCGTCGACGGTGCCCGGCGCCGACGGCTTCCAGGGGCAGCCGGGCGACCCCATCGACTTCGTGCTGCAGCACAACCTGGTGCTCGTGGCCCTCCTGGTGCTCGCAGGGCTGCTGCTCGTGCTGGTGGGACTCTTCTACCTGTCGTGGCGCTTCCACACCTTCCGGATCACCGGCGACGACGTCGAGGTGCGGCAGGGTGTGCTCTTCCGCAGCCAGCGCCGCGCTCCGCTGGACCGGGTGCAGGGCGTGAACCTCACACGCCCGCTCATCGCGCGCCTGTGCGGCATGGCCAAGCTCGACGTGCTCGGGGCCGGATCCGACACCAACGTCAAGCTGGAATACCTGTCGACGAAGACCGCCGAGGCGGTGCGAGCCGACATCCTGCGCCTGGCCTCCGGACGGAAGCTCGCCGAGGCGGTCGCCGCCGGCCGCGTGCCCGGGATGCCGCGCCCGGGGCGCGTCGCCCAGGCGACCACGATGGTCACCGACGCCGTCACGGGGATGGTGCTCGGCGCCGAGGTGCCGGTGGAGCCGGCATCCGTCGTCGAGATCCCGATGCTGCGCCTGCTGATGTCGCACGTGTTCAGCCAGGCGACGCTGTGGCTGCTCGTGCTGATCGGGCTCATTGCCTGGGGGTCGTGGCAGACCACGCCCGTGCTGCTGCTGTCGGTGATCCCGGCGGTGATCGGTATCGGCACGTACTGGGTGCGCACCCTCAGCAAGAAGTTCCGCTATTCGATCGCCCCCACTCCGGACGGCGTGCGCATCACCTACGGCCTGTTCACGACGATCACCGAGATCCTGCCGCCGGGGCGCGTGCACGCCGTCGAACTGTCGCAGCCGCTGCTGTGGCGTCCGGCCGGATGGTGGGTGGTGCGCGTCAACCGGCTCGCGGGCAGGTCGTCGAGCAGTCGCGAATCCGATCAGGCCGCCGACGCGCTGCCGGTCGGCGACCGCGCGGATGCCGAACGGGTCATGCGCCTTCTTCTTCCCGGTCTCGCCGAGGACGCCTGGTCGCTCGTGTTCGACCGCGGCGTTCTCGCCCGTCCGGGCAACGGCGAGGACGCGTTCACGACCACGCCCAAGCGGGCCTGGATCCTGCGTCCGCTGTCGTGGCGGCGCAACGGGTTCGTACTCACCGACCACGTGCTGATCATGCGCAGGGGTTTCATCTGGCGAAAGCTCGTCGTGGTGCCGCTGGCCCGGCTGCAGTCGTTCGGCATCGAACAGGGACCGCTCGACCGGGCACTCGGCGTCGCCGAGGTCCATGCGCACACCATCACCGGCCGGGTCTCCGGGCGGCTCGGCGCGATCGACCGCGACGCGGTGGTGGGCCTGTTCGCCGAGGCCGCTGCGGGCGCCGTGCGGGCCGGAGCAGGAGACCGCAGCCACCGGTGGGCGGACGGGGTTCCCGACGCGGGCTGACGAGCGTAGCCTGAGCCCGTGGAGCCGTGTGGACGGCACCGCACGCACCCGGATCGTCGGCGGACCCGAACCTGCTTCGCCCCCGTGTGCGCCCGGGCATCCTGGTCGTCCTTCGAACCGCGACTCCCTCTGGGGAAGGAGCGGACCATGCCGCTGTACATGGATGTCCACAACCTCGGCGAGTCGGTCACTCTGGATGCCGTCGCCCAGGCGCACGCCGCCGACCTGCAGCACCAGGACGCGCACGACGTGCACTACCTGAAGTACTGGGTCGACGAATCCGAGGGGCGGGTCTTCTGCCTCGTCGACGCGCCCACTCCCGACGCGGCGGTCACCGTGCACCGCGAGGCCCATGGGCTCGTCCCCGACGAGATCCATGAGGTGAAGGAAGGGGCCTGACGGGTGTCCTGACCGGGCGGCGGCGGCGAGACGCCGCCCCGGGCCACGTGCGGAGGCGTCGGTTAGCATCGACGGATGACTCGTGACGGACGCCTGGGTGTCGGCATCATCGGCGCAGGACGCGTCGGCCCGGTGATCGGCGCGGCCCTGGCCGGAGCCGGACACGCGGTGACCGGCATCACCCACGGATCCGACGACGAGCGGGTGGAGTCGGTGCTTCCCGGGGTTCCCTTCCTCGACGCACCCGAGGTGGTGCGCCGCAGCGAGCTGGTGGTGCTCGCGGTGCCGCACGATCAGCTGCCCGGCCTGGTCTCCGGCCTGGCCGAGGTGGGCGCGTGGCAGATGGGGCAGATCGTCATGCACGTCGACCCGGGCTACGGCCTCGACGTTCTCACTCCGGCGGCCGGTCAGGGCGCGCTGCCGGTCGCCGTGCATCCCGCGATCGCGTTCACCGGCACGTCGATGGATCTGCGGATCCTCCGGGACGCGTACGCGGCCGTCACCGCCCCCGCCGTCGTGCTCCCGATCGCCCAGGCGCTCGCCGTCGAACTCGGCTGCGAGCCGGTGGTCGTCGCCGACGCCGACCGTGCCGCCTACGGAGAGGCGATCGCGACGGCGACGCAGTTCTCCAAGTCGATCGTGCAGCAGGCTGTCGGCGGCCTGCGGGATGCCGGCATCCCCTCTCCGGGCGCGTATCTGTCGACTCTTGTGCACGCGACGGTCGACCACGCGCTGCGCGATGCCGACCCCGACACCGAGACGACTCTGGGCCTCGGCTGACCTTCGGTCCCTCGGGCATCCTCGCCCGTGGAGCCAGGCCCTGATCGCTCTCCAGGAACCACGGATGCCGCCCCGATAAGCTGGACGGCGACTTTCCCGAGGAGCCTGATGACCGACACCACTGCCGCCGCCCCCGCCGAGACGCCCGAAGAGGACGTCATCGAGCAGAAGGCGGTACGCCTGGCCAAGCGCGACCGGCTCATCGCCGAACGGGCGGATGCGTCCGGCGGCGCGTACCCCGTCGCCGTGCCGGTCACCGACACGATCCCCGCCGTGCGGGAGCGCTACGCCCACCTCGAGGCGGGCGAAGAGACCGGCGACGTCGTCTCGATCGCCGGCCGCGTGGTGTTCAGCCGCAACACCGGCAAGCTCTGCTTCGCCGCGTTGCAGGCGGGCGACGGCAGCCGCATCCAGGCGATGGTGTCGCTCGCGGCCGTCGGCGAGGAGTCGCTGCAGCGCTGGAAGGAGCTCGTCGACCTCGGCGACCACGTCTCGGTGACGGGCGAGGTGATCTCGAGCCGCCGCGGCGAGCTGTCGGTCATGGTCTCGGACTGGGCGATCGCGTCGAAGGCGCTGCTGCCGCTGCCGAACCTGTACTCGGAGCTCAGCGAGGAGGCCCGGGTGCGCAGCCGCTACCTCGACCTCATCGCGCGCGAGCAGGCCCGCAGCACCGTGCGCGCCCGTGCCAAGGTCAACGCGAGCCTGCGTGCCACGTTCGCCGAACGCGACTTCATCGAGATCGAGACGCCGATGCTGCAGGTGCAGCCCGGCGGCGCCGCCGCGCGGCCGTTCGTGACGCATTCGAACGCCTTCGACGCCGAGCTGTACCTTCGCATCGCGCCCGAGCTCTACCTCAAGCGCGCCGTCGTCGGCGGCATCGACCGGACGTTCGAGATCAATCGCAACTTCCGCAACGAGGGCGCCGACTCCACGCACAGCCCCGAGTTCGCGATGCTCGAGGCCTACCAGGCCTACACCGACTACAACGGCATCGCCGACCTCACCCAGGCACTCGTGCAGAACGCGGCGATCGCCGTCTCCGGTTCGACCGAGGTCACCTGGGCCGACGGCACCGTGTACGACCTGGGCGGTCAGTGGGACCGCATCTCGATGTACGACTCGCTGTCGGAGGCCGCCGGGGTGACGATCACCCCGCAGACCGGCATCCCCGAACTCGAGGCCCTCGCGGCCGCGAACGACGTGGACGCCCCGGCCCACCCCACCCACGGCAAGTGGGTCGAAGAGCTCTGGGAGCACTTCGTCAAGGGCGGGCTCACGCGCCCGACGTTCGTCATGGACTTCCCGGTCGACACCAGCCCGCTGGTGCGCGATCACCGTTCGATCCCCGGCGTCGTGGAGAAGTGGGACCTGTACGTGCGCGGCTTCGAGCTGGCCACCGGATACTCGGAGCTCATCGACCCCGTCATCCAGCGCGAGCGCTTCGTCGAGCAGGCCAAGCTCGCCGACCGCGGCGACGACGAGGCCATGCGCATCGACGAGGAGTTCCTGCGCGCCATGGAGCACGGTCTTCCGCCGATGGGCGGCATGGGCATGGGCATCGACCGGCTGATCATGGCGATCACCGGACTCGGCATCCGCGAGACGATCCTCTTCCCGCTCGTCAAGTAGCCCGCGCGCGGGCGGATCGAGCTCACGCCGCGGCATGCTGGAACGCCCAATCGGGCAGGTGGGCCGTGGTCACGAAAGCGAGCACGATCTCGGCGAGACCGGCATCCGCATCGATCGCGGTGGCCTGGGCGGCGTAGTCGGCCGCGACGGTCGATCGTCCCTGCGCCCACGCCAGCCACGCGCAGAGGCCGAGCACGGCGGCACGCCGGGTGCCGGTCGTGAGCGCGGCGCATTCGCGCGCGACGGCGAGTCCCGCGGCGAGGCGGTCGGGGTCTGGCGTCGGGCCGTCGCCCCACACCCGCGCGCCCAGGTCTTCGGGGTAGGGGGCGCCGGTCTCCCAGTGCAGCTGGGCGGCGAGGGCGGCATCGCCGTCTCGCATGGACCCCGACCACTGCAACAGGGCGATGTCGCGCACCGCGGGCCGCGACAGGCACAGCGCCGCCCGCGCCGCCTCGAACGGCGGCAGGGAGGCGGCATCCCGCACGAGCAGGTCTTCGAGGAACTCCGGGATGTCGTCGAGCGCCGTCAGCGTCTCGAGCGCGCGCGGATCGGCGCGCGCGGCCGGCTCGGCCCGCCCCGCGGGCTCGGTCGTCGGGGCCGGAACGACGGCGGCGGTGAGCGCGTCCAGGGCCGCCGCGACGTCGGCGAGACGCGTCGGGTCCACCACGGGCAGGTCGGCGCCGGCATGCTGGTCGCCCGGCGCCACCGGCGGCAGCGCACCGGCCGTGTCGGCGGACTCGATCAGGTCGAGCGGGTGCCCCGCCTCGGGGTGATCGGCCTCGAGGAACGACGCCCAGCCGGTGGATGCCACGCACAGGGCGTCGCGCAGCTCGATGCCGCAGGCATCCGCCCGGCGCGCCACGGCCCGCGCCAGCTGCTCCCGCGGGAGTCGGCCCCGCGCGATGGGCTCGTCGGTGTACACCACCACCGCCACGGCGTCGGCGTCCGCGAGACGGCACACCATGCCGATCGCCGTCGCGGCGATCCGGTCGACGGCGTCGGCCGGCGATTCGAGCAGGACGACGGGGCGCGTGGCATCCTCATCGGCAGCACTCGCGTGCTCGAGGTCGAGCCGCACCGCGCCCAGGGACCGGCGACCGGCGAACGGAACGAGTACGACCGATTCGCTCGGATGGAATCCGAGGAGGTGCGGGACGAGCCCGAGGAACTGTGCGGCATCGGTCGCTGTGATGATCGTCGTCATGCATCGACCGTGCGTCGCCGCACCGCCCCTCGGCAACGCCGCCCCGGCCGGCTGTGGACGGCTTCTCGTCGGTGCGGTGCGCGCACTGCCTGTTGACAGGGAATGACCGCGTAAACTGGGGGTATGCAAGCATGGTCGGGAATCATCTGGGCACTGGCTCCGACCCTGATCGTGCTCACGCTCTTCTTCTTCATCCTGCGCGCGGTGGTCCGATCCGACCGCAACGAGCGCAAGGCCTACGCGAAGGTCGAGGCCGAAGAGCGAGCCAAGCGGGGCCTGCCGCCCAAGACGCCGACCGCAGCTGGTTGATGGCGATCTTCGAGACGTGGTGGCCGTACGCGATCATCATGATCGACATCTCCATCCGTATCGCGGCGATCATCATCGTGCCCCGCAACCGGCGCCCCGCCGCAGCCACCGCCTGGCTTCTCGCCATCTACTTCATCCCTTTCATCGGGGTGCTGCTGTTCCTGCTGATCGGCAACCCGCGGCTGCCGCGCAAGCGCCGCCGCAAGCAGGAGGCGATCAACCAGTCCATCCGCGAAGCCAGTGCCCACCTCGACTTCGGGACGCTGCGCCCCAATGCGCCGCAGTGGTTCCAGGCGCTGGTCACCCTCAACCGCAACCTCGGCGCGATGCCGCTGTCCGGCGACAACTCCGCCCACCTGATCCCCGACTATCAGCAGAGCCTCGACACCATGGCCGCCGCCATCCGCGGCTCCAAGAAGTACGTCCACCTGGAGTTCTACATCCTGCAGCTGGACGACTCGACCTGCGGCATCTTCGATGCGATGGAGGATGCCATCTCCCGTGGTGTCGTGGTGCGCGTGCTGCTGGACCACTGGGCGAACCGCGGCAAGCCGAACTACCGGCGCACGTTGAAGCGACTGACGGCGATGGGAGCGAAATGGCGGCTGATGCTTCCCGTGCAGCCGTTCCGCGGCCGGTACCAGCGGCCCGACCTCCGCAACCACCGCAAGCTCCTCGTTGTCGACGGCGCCGTGGCGTTCATGGGGTCGCAGAACATCACCGATTCCACGTACAACCTGCGCAAGAACATCCGCCGCGGACTCCACTGGGTCGACCTCATGGTGCGGCTGCAGGGGCGGGTCGTGGCATCCGTCAACGCCGTGTTCCTGTCCGACTGGTACAGCGAGACCGACGAGTCGCTCGCCGACGAGATCGACGTGTTCGCGGCCGAGCACGCGCCCGGTGATCTCGACTGCCAGATCGTGCCGTCCGGGCCGGGATTCCGGTTCGAGAACAACCTGCAGCTGTTCGCGAGCCTGCTCTACTCGGCACAGCGCAAGATCATCATGGTCAGCCCCTACTTCGTGCCCGACGAGGGGCTGCTGCTCGCGGTGACCACGGCGTGCAACCGCGGGCTGCAGGTGGAGCTGTTCGTGTCGGAGGAGGGCGACCAGGCGATCGTCTACCACGCGCAGCGCAGCTACTACGAGCACCTGCTGAAGGCGGGCGTGCGCATCTGGATGTACCAGAAGCCCTACATCCTGCACACCAAGAGCCTCACCATCGATGACGAGGTCGCCATCATCGGATCCAGCAACATGGACATGCGCTCGTTCGGTCTGAATCTCGAGATCTCGATGCTGGTGCGCGGCGAGGAGTTCGTGCGCGAGGTGCGCGAGGTCGAGGACATGTACCGCGGACAGTCCCGCGAGCTCACCCTCGAGGAGTGGCAGCAGCAGCCCCTGCGTTCCACCGTGCTCGACAACCTCGCCCGGCTCACCTCGGCTCTTCAGTAGGCGGTCAGGTCCGCGGCATCCCGCTTGCACGGGACATCCAGACACCGGGCGTACCTTCGGTCCCGACCGCGCCGTCGCCCCTCCCAGGCGACGCCCCCGAAGCCGGCGCGGCCGCGACCCGATTCAGGATGATTGCGTGTCCGAGACCAGCCCCGACCAGCCCGTGACCCGGCGCGCCCTGCGCGCGAAGCAGGCAGAGGATGCCGACTCCCCGCCGCTCTCCCCGCTCCCGCCACGGCCGGCGGCCGCTCTGGGCCGTTCGACCGTCGCGCCGCCTCGTCGCGCGGTGCGACCACCGGTTCGCCCGGGGCGCGGACGCCGCCTGGGCGCGATGCTGACGAGCATCGCCGGGGTGGGGATCGTCGGCCTCGTCGCCGTCGGGATGACGACTCCGGCATCCGCTGTCGCAGCCGCCGACGGCACCGGCGTGCATCGCGCGTCGGCGGTGGGCGCGGCATCCTACGCGAGCGATGTCCGCCACGATCAGGACTACCAGGCCACCACGGCCGCCGAGGCCGTGCTGACCCGCGATTCCTTCTCGACGGGCGCGCGACGTGTGGTGGTGTCCACCGCGTCGTCGTCGGGCGGCATCGCGCCGATCTCCATCGCCGCAGCCGGCCTGTACTCGAACGGCTCGATGCTGCTCAGCGCGTCGCAGATGCTCGCCGACAACGGCTACAACGCCACGTCCGACCTCGGTTACAACGCCGCCGGGTGGGGCAGCAACCCCTCGCCCATCCCGGCGGGATTCCTGCAGGTGTCGAACAAGTACTTCGTGAACGACCCGGGCGGAAAGGTGCAGTGGCCGTTCGCGGTGGGATGCCCCATCACCTACGGATTCGGATGGCGGCCCGGCGAGTTCCACCAGGGCGCCGACTTCACGCCGGGTCTCGGGGCGCCGATCCAGTCCATCGCCGACGGCGTCGTGAGCATGGCGACCGACAACTTCCAGGGGTACGGCGCCGTCGTCGTCATCAACCACGTGGTGGACGGGCAGCGCGTCGCGAGTCTGTACGCGCATCTGATCATCGGGTCGATCCGCGTCCACGCGGGCGAACGCGTCTCGGTCGGCCAGGAGATCGCGCAGGTCGGAGCATCCGGACACGCCTTCGGTGCGAACATGCACTTCGAGATCCTCGCCGACGGCACCACCCCGGTCGACCCGGTGGGCTGGCTCCGCTCCCACGCCGGCCCCTGAGCCGCGAGTCGGCCCATGCACCGTTCCGCGGGGACTACTCGGCGCGGACGAGGAGGTCGCCGACCTCGCAGTCGAGCGCCCGACAGATCGCGGCGAGGGTCGAGTAGCGGATCGCGCGGGCGCGGTCGTTCTTGAGGATCGACAGGTTCACCACAGACACCCCGACCAGTTCCGACAGTCGCGTGAGCGTCATGCCGCGCTCGGCGAGCAGTTCGTCGAGTCGGCAGTGGATGCCGGATGCCTCCTCCTCGTCCGCGGAGGTCACACCAGGCCCTCGGTCTCACGCTGCAGGACGGTGCCGTGCCTCATCAGCGCGGAGAACGCGGCGAGCCCGATCGCGAGCCAGACCGGCCACCAGTCGATCGCCCAGATGCCGGCGGCCTGGACGCCGTCGGGGCCGAGGCCGGCCGACACGATCTCCGCCAGCGCTTGCGTGCCGCCGTACTGCGCGACGACTTGCGTGGCGATGCCGCCGACGAGCACGACGCTCGCGGCGATGAGGCTCAGGCGAGCGAGCTCCGGAGCGAACGGCTTGCCCTGGATGAAGCGGAAGCACGCGAGGGCGATCAGCCCCACGATGACGACCGTGAGCCCGGTGCCGAGGAGATCCCCGACGGCGAGGATGCCGCGGGTCGGCGTGGACAGCAGATCGAAGCTCGTCAGCTGGGCGAGCGTGAACCCCCCGTCCAGCTGGATCGAGCCCGCGGTCGCGAGCGCGTCCGACGATTCGGGCACCGGCCAGTAGGCGAGCGTGCGCACCGTGAACGGGATGCCGATCCCCGGCTGGAACCAGAGGACGGTGCGGACAACGCCCCAGAGCAGCGCGAGCCCAGCCCACGCCGCCGAGATCATCAGCGCGATCCGGACGATGGGTGCCGCGTCCCTCGTGCCACGGGTGCGGAACACCCACATGATGACGACGATGATCAGGACGGGCGTGCCGATTCCGATGAGCAGAGGGAACATCAGACCAGCAACTCCGTGTCGCGCTGCAGCTTCGCACCGTAGCGGAAGACGGCGGCCAGGGCGAGGAGGGCAAGGGCCGCCCCGATCGGCCACGCCGGCACTGTCACTGAGAACCCTCCCTCGGTGAACGCCGCCCCCGATTCGCCCGACGGCAGTGCCGCTGCGGATGCCGCACCCTTGCTGATGCCGTCGAGCATCGGTGCGGCGACCCCCAGCACGAGCACGGCGACCGCCGACACCGTCAGCGTGCGCGTGACTGTCCGGGCGAAGGGGATTCCGCGCAGCAGCTGGAAGCAGATGACCCCGAGTGCGACGGCCGGCAGCACTGCCAGGAGCGCCCAGAGCAGCTGATCGGTCGCGATGAGCGCCCGCACCCCGACGGTGAGTCCGGAAACCGTCGCCCATGCCGAGCTGACGCCGAAGCAATCGATTCCGGGGTGCGTCTTGGCTGCCGACTCGATCTCGCAGGGGAACCGATTGTCGAAGAGGGTCGTCTGGAACGGGAAGTCGTCGATGCTCACGGTGGCGGCCGTCATCGTCTGGACGATGGTGAACGGCATCGAAATGAGGAACAGTCCCACGGCGACGCCGCACAGGGTGAGGGTGGCGTCGACCGCCAGGGTCGTGGTGTCCTCGCCGCGGCGGCGATATCGGCGGGCGATCAGCAGCACCGCGCCGACGATCACGGCCAGGAACAAGAGCATTCCGCCGACGAATCGCAACAGCCCCCACGCGTCGTATCCGGTGTAGCTCCCCATCGGCATCCCCGATCCATATCGATATTCGTTGTTAACGAAAAACGATATGGCCCGATGCGGGCCCGCCGCAAGCCCGCAAGGCCGTATGCCCATGGCGAACACGGCCGCACGGCATCCATCCGCTCGTTACGCTCGAAGGACGACGCCCCCAGTGCGTCCGCAAGGAGTTGACGATGTTCGAGAGATTCACCGACCGGGCCCGTCGCGTTGTTGTGCTTGCGCAAGAAGAAGCCAAGATGCTCAACCACAACTACATCGGCACGGAGCACATCCTCCTCGGCCTCATCCACGAGGGCGAGGGCGTGGCGGCGAAGGCGCTGGAGAGCCTGGGTATCTCGCTCGACGCGGTGCGCGAGCAGGTGCAGGACATCATCGGTCAGGGCCAGCAGCAGCCGACGGGGCACATCCCGTTCACGCCGCGCGCCAAGAAGGTGCTGGAGCTGTCGCTGCGCGAAGCGCTGCAGCTCGGGCACAACTACATCGGTACCGAGCACATCCTGCTGGGTCTCATCCGCGAGGGTGAGGGCGTGGCCGCACAGGTGCTCGTCAAGCTCGGGGCCGACCTGAACAAGGTGCGTCAGCAGGTGATCCAGCTGCTGAGCGGATATCAGGGGAAGGAGCCTGCAGGGGTGTCCGGCGCAGCCCATGACAACAACCCGCAGCAGGCGCAGAACGGCTCCCAGGTTCTCGACCAGTTCGGCCGCAACCTGACCCAGGCCGCCCGCGACGGAAAACTCGACCCGGTCATCGGGCGCGAGAAGGAGATCGAGCGGGTCATGCAGATCCTCTCCCGCCGATCCAAGAACAACCCGGTGCTGATCGGCGAGCCCGGCGTCGGCAAGACCGCCGTCGTCGAAGGCCTCGCCCAGGCCATCGTCAAGGGCGATGTGCCCGAGACGCTGAAGGACAAGCAGCTGTACTCGCTCGACCTCGGCTCGCTCATCGCCGGTTCCCGCTACCGCGGCGACTTCGAAGAGCGCCTGAAGAAGGTCACCAAGGAGATCCGCACCCGCGGCGACATCATCGTCTTCATCGACGAGATCCACACGCTGGTCGGAGCCGGTGCGGCCGAGGGCGCGATCGATGCGGCATCCATCCTCAAGCCCCTGCTGGCACGAGGCGAGCTGCAGACGATCGGCGCCACGACGCTCGACGAGTACCGCAAGCACTTCGAGAAGGATGCCGCGCTCGAGCGCCGGTTCCAGCCGATCCAGGTCGCCGAACCGTCGCTGCCGCACGCCATCAACATCCTGAAGGGCCTGCGCGACCGCTACGAGGCGCACCACAAGGTGCAGATCACCGACGGCGCCATCGTCGCCGCGGCGAACCTCGCCGACCGGTACATCAGCGACCGCTTCCTGCCCGACAAGGCCATCGACCTGATCGACGAGGCCGGCGCGCGCCTGCGCCTGTCGATCCTGTCCAGCCCGCCCGAGCTGCGCGAGTTCGACGACAAGATCCAGAAGGTCCGCGAAGCCAAGGAGCTCGCCTCCGAGGAGCAGGACTTCGAGAAGGCGGCATCCCTCCGCGACGAGGAGAAGTCCCTGCTCGCGGAGCGTCTGCGCCTCGAGAAGCAGTGGCGCTCCGGCGACGTCGCCACCAACGCGACCGTCGACGAGGGCCTGATCGCCGAGGTGCTCGCCCAGGCGACCGGCATCCCGGTGTTCAAGCTCACCGAAGAGGAGAGCGCACGCCTGGTGTTCATGGAGAAGGCGCTGCACCAGCGCGTCATCGGCCAGGAGCAGGCGATCGCGGCCCTGTCGAAGACGATCCGTCGTCAGCGCGCCGGCCTCAAGGACCCGAAGCGCCCGTCGGGCTCGTTCATCTTCGCCGGCCCCACCGGCGTCGGAAAGACCGAGCTGGCCAAGGCGCTCGCCGAGTTCCTGTTCGACGACGAGGGCGCCCTGATCTCGCTCGACATGAGTGAGTTCAGCGAGAAGCACACCGTGTCGCGGCTGTTCGGCGCCCCTCCCGGGTTCGTCGGCTTCGAAGAGGGCGGCCAGCTCACCGAGAAGGTGCGCCGCAAGCCGTTCTCCGTGGTCCTGTTCGACGAGATCGAGAAGGCCCACCCGGACATCTTCAACTCGCTCCTGCAGATCCTCGAAGAGGGTCGCCTGACCGACGGTCAGGGCCGCGTGGTCGACTTCAAGAACACCGTGATCATCATGACGACGAACCTCGGTTCGTCGGCGATCGCCGGTGGCCCGGTCGGCTTCCAGGTCGAAGGCAACACGCAGACGACCTACGAGCGGATGAAGGGCAAGGTCGACGAGGAGCTCAAGCGTCAGTTCAAGCCCGAGTTCCTCAACCGCGTCGACGACATCATCGTGTTCCCGCAGCTGACCAAGCCGGAGCTGATCGCGATCGTGGACCTGTTCACGAAGCGCCTCAGCACGCGCCTGCTCGACCGCGACATGACGATCGAGCTGACGCAGGCCGCCAAGGAGCGCCTCATCGAGATCGGCTTCGACCCGGCGCTCGGCGCCCGGCCGCTGCGCCGTGCGATGCAGCGCGAGATCGAGGACGGCCTCAGCGAGAAGATCCTGCACGGCGAGCTCAACCCCGGCGACCACGTCAAGGTGGACTCCGAGAACGGCGAGTTCCTGTTCGAGCACGGTCCCCGTGGTGAGAAGGTCGCGGTCGGCGTCGTCGGCGGCGGCGAGATCACCGCGAGCCCCGACCTGACGATCACGCAGACCGACATCTGACGCATCGTCCACCAGCGGATGCCCCGGCCACACGGCCGGGGCATCCGCTGTTTGTCAGGCGGCTCGTTCTAGGCTGGACGGGTGACCGATCGTCAGGCTCCGCGCCCCTTCTCCGTGCGCCCGGCTCGCAGCGACGACATGGTCGGCATCCACGCGATGCTGGAGCCGTACGTGCAGCGCGGCATCCTGCTCGGCAAAGACATCGTCGTGCTGTACGAGGCGACTCAGCAGTTCCTCGTCGCCGAAGCCGACGGCGAGCTCATCGGATGCGGGGCCCTGCACGTCATGTGGGAGGACCTGGGCGAGGTGCGCACGCTGCTCGTGTCGGACGACTGGGTGCGCCACGGGGTGGGGCGGGCGATCGTCGAACAGCTCGAGGCGAACGCCCGGGCCCTGGGCCTCACGCGGCTGTTCTGCCTCACGTTCGAGGTGGACTTCTTCACCCGGCGCGGATTCGAGCCCATCGGCGAGCAGGTCGTCGACCCCGACGTGTACTCGCAGCTGGTGCGGAGTCCGGATGCCGGCATCCACGAATTCCTCGACCTGGCGCACGTGAAACCGAACACCCTCGGCAACACGCGCATGCTCAAGCGGCTCGTCTGACGGGCTGCGCCGAGTCTGCGCATCCTCCGGTTGCGGGCGTGGGCGCCGTGGATGCCGCGGATCGCCTGCTTACCCTGTGACCGTGACCACTCCAGAGCCCCGGCCTCGCCCGTCCAAGGCCGTGTACCGCCGCCGCCGGCTGGTGGCGCTGCTGATTCTGGTTGTCGTCATCGCCGTCATCTGGCTGCTGATCGCACGCCCCTGGTCGGGCAGTGCGACCGCCGCCTCGACGTCGACGACGTCGCCGGCCGCGGCCGCCGCCGTTCAGACGAGCCCCACGCCCACCCCGACGCCCACCGTGATGTCGCCGAGTCCGTCGCCGACCGCGTCCGGTTCGCCGTCGCCGTCGCCGTCGCCGTCGAGCACCGCCGTCGCTTCCGCGTGTGACGCGTCGTCGGTCACGGTGGTGCCGTTGACCGACCACACCGTCTACGCGGCCGGGCAGAATCCCAAGCTGTCGATCAAGCTCACCAACACCAGCGCCGTCGCCTGCAAGATCAATGTCGGCACGGCCACGCAGTCGTTCACCATCACGAGCGGCACCGATACGTGGTGGCGTTCCACCGACTGCCAGAAGGACCCGAGCGACATGGTCGTGCTGCTGAAGGCCGGCCAGACGGTGACCAGTTCGACGCCGGTCGTCTGGGACCGCACGCGGTCGTCGGTGAACAGCTGCGTGTCGAAGTCGCGGCCCGTGGCTCCGTCCGGGGGAGCGACCTACCACCTCACGGTGTCGATCGGCGGGTTCGATGCGCTCACCGACACGGTGTTCCAGCTCGGCTGACGAGGCCGAGGGCGCTCAGAACTCCGGAACGTCGCTGAGGTCGCGCGGGCCGGCCGGGACCGCAGCGCGGCGACGCCGGGCCCGGGTCGTGCCCACGGCCGCGAGTGCCCCGCCGAGGTCGGCGGACGTGGCATCCACCACCATCCGATAGCCGAGCCGGGTGGCTTCGCCGCGGCGCTGGTTCGACTGGGTGACCGGACGGATTTCGCCGGCGAGGCTGAGCTCGCCGATCGCGGCGACGTGGCGCGGCATGGCGTGACCGGTGATCGCGTTGGCGACCGCGATGGCGATCGCGAGGTCGGCGGCCGGCTCGGTCAGCCGCACGCCCCCGACGGTCGAGACGTAGACGTCTTGATCGGAGACCTTGATGCCGCCGCGCTTCTCGAGCACCGCGAGCACCATGGCGACGCGGGCGGCATCCACCCCATTGACGATGCGTCGCGGATTCGGGATGCCGGTGGGGATCGTCAGCGCCTGTACCTCGACCGGCAGGGCGCGGCGTCCTTCGAGCGCGATCGTGACGCAGGTGCCCTCGACCGGCTCGCCGTGCCCGAGGAACAGCGCGCTGGGGTCGGGGACCTCGGTGATGCCGTTGCCGGTCATGTCGAAGCATCCGACCTCATCGGTCGCCCCGAAGCGGTTCTTGAGCGCGCGGACGAACCGCAGCGAGGTCTGCCGGTCGCCCTCGAAGTGGCAGACGACGTCGACGAGGTGCTCGAGGATGCGGGGACCGGCGATGGAGCCGTCTTTGGTGACGTGGCCGACGATGATCACCGGCAGATCGCGCTCCTTGGCCACGCGGATGAGGGCCGAGGCGACCTCGCGCACCTGACTGGGATGCCCCGCCGCGCCGTCGGACTGCGCCGAGGAGACGGTCTGCACCGAGTCGACGATGAGGAGGTCGGGCTGCACCTCGTCGACGTGCCCGAGGATCGTGCCGAGGTCGGTCTCGCTCGCCAGATACAGTTCGTCGTGCAGAGCGCCGGTGCGTTCGGCGCGCAGGCGCACCTGCGGGGCGGACTCCTCGCCGCTCGCGTAGAGCACGCGGTGACCCGCCTGGGCGCCCTGGGCCGCGACCTCGAGCAGCAGCGTGGACTTGCCGACGCCGGGTTCGCCGGACAGGAGGATGGCGGCGCCGGGCACGAGTCCGCCGCCGAGCACGCGGTCGAACTCGCCGATGCCGGTGGTGCGCCGCATCGTGTCGGTGGTGTCGATGTGGGTGATCGGGCGGGCCTTGCGTGCCGGGGCCGTGGGCGTGACGAGCTTGACGATGCCGGTCTGCTCGCCGGCTTCGACCACGGTGCCCCACTGCTGGCACTCGCCGCAGCGACCCACCCAGCGCAGCGTCGTCCACCCGCACTCCGTGCAGCGGAACGGTGCGGACTGCGCGGGGCGTTTGGTGGCCATGAGACGAGCGTAGGCGCGGCCCCCGACATCGGTGTGCGCCGGCCCGGGCCGAATCGCGTACCGAATGCAGGACCGACAGGTCGCGGGCTCACGCACGCCCGCGCGTTTGCGCGGACGGGACGCCGCCCGGGTCGAGATCGTCCTGCGTTCGGTACGCCGCGCGCAGCGGCCCGGGCGGCGCCGGCCTCACACCACCGGCGTATACGCCACGATCTGCACGCCCGGCACGTCGGAGGGCCGCAGCTGGTGGTGCTCGTACCGGACGAGCCCGGCATCCGGATGGTGGAACACCCGCTCCCGCGACGTGAACCCCTGGACGTCGTGGCGGGCCCAGCCTTCGCGGAACTCGGGGCTGTCCTCGCGCAGCCGCTCGATGAACGCCCGCAGGTCGGGGTCGGTGAGGCGTGCGGCGGTCTCCGCCCGGAACTCGCCGAGGAACCGGCGGCTGGTCTCGGGCCAGTCCGCGAGCAGTGCACGCACGGCGGGGTCGGTGAACACCACGCGCAGCAGATTGCGGTCTTCGGCCGGGATGCGTGCGACGTTCGGGTAGAGGCGCTCGTACGCATCGTTCCAGCCGGCGATGCGCCAGTTGGGGGTGAGGGCGAACGCGGGGTTGTCGCCCAGCGCATCGAGAAGGTGCTGCACGTGGGCGGGCAGCTCGTCGGCAGCCGCGTCGCCGAGCGCGCTCGACGGCGCAAGGCCCGCCAGCGACAGGGCGTACCGCCGTCCGGCGTCGTCCAGTCGCAGCACGCGGGAGACGGCATCCATCACCTGCTGCGACGGGTTGATGTCGCGCCCCTGCTCGAGCCACGTGTACCAGGTGACGCTGACCCCCGACAGGTACGAGACCTCTTCGCGGCGCAGGCCCACCGTGCGGCCGCGCCCGGCGGGCGGGAGCCCGTGGTCGGCACGCACCAGCTGCTCGCGCCGGGCACGCAGGAACGCACCGAGTTCGGCGCGGCGTCCGGGTGGGGGAGTCATCCCTCCAGGGTAGTAGTGCCACTACCAGGAGTAGTGGCGTCTTCTCTGTACGGCATCCGGACCCGATTCTGGAACCATGGCGATTCCCCTGCGTTCTCGTACCGTCACCCATGGCCGCAACATGGCGGGCGCCCGCGCGCTGCTCATGGCGGCCGGCGTGAACAAGGCCGACTTCGGCAAGCCGATCATCGCGGTGGCGAACAGCTTCACCGAGTTCGTGCCCGGACACACCCACCTGCAGCCGGTGGGGCGGATCGTGTCGGAGGCGATCAGTGCGGCCGGCGGCATCCCGCGCGAGTTCAACACGATCGCGGTCGACGACGGCATCGCCATGGGCCACGGCGGCATGCTGTACTCGCTGCCGTCGCGCGAGCTCATCGCCGACTCGGTGGAGTACATGGTGCAGGCGCACTGCGCCGACGCGCTCATCTGCATCTCCAACTGCGACAAGATCACGCCCGGGATGCTGATGGCCGCGCTGCGCCTGAACATTCCGACGGTGTTCGTGTCGGGTGGTCCGATGGAGTCCGGACGCGCGACCCTCGTCGACGGAACCGTGCGCACCCTCGACCTGGTCGACGCGATCTCGGAGGCCGTGAACGAGTCGGTGTCGGATGCCGACATCCTCCGCATCGAAGAGAACGCGTGTCCGACCTGCGGTTCGTGCTCGGGCATGTTCACCGCGAACTCGATGAACTGCCTCACCGAGGCGATCGGCCTGTCGCTGCCCGGCAACGGCTCGACGCTCGCCACCCACACCGCCCGCCGCGCCCTCTACGTGAACGCCGGGACGCTCGTCGTGGACATCGCGAAGCGATATTACGACGACGAGGATGCCTCGGTGCTGCCCCGCAACGTCGCCACCCCCGCGGCATTCGGCAACGCGATGGCGCTCGACATCGCCATGGGCGGCTCGACCAACACGATCCTGCACCTGCTGGCCGCCGCGCACGAGGCCGGGGTCGACTTCGGGCTCGACGACATCGACGCCGTGTCGCGCCGCGTGCCGTGCCTGGCGAAGGTCGCGCCGAACGTGGCCGGCGACCGCACCTACTACATGGAGGACGTCCACCGGGCGGGCGGCATCCCCGCGATCCTCGGCGAGCTGCGCCGCGGCGGCCTCCTCGACGAGAACGTGCACACCGTGCACTCGGCCACGGTGGCGGAGTGGCTGGATGCCTGGGACATCCGCTCGGGAACGGCGACCGAGGAGTCGCTCGACCTCTGGCACGCGGCGCCCGGCGGCAAGCGGTCGTCGACGGCGTTCTCGCAGTCGGAGCGCTGGCTGGCGCTCGACACAGACGCCGAGGGCGGATGCATCCGCGACGTCGCGCACGCCTACTCGAAGGACGGCGGCCTGGCCGTGCTGCGCGGGAACATCGCCGTCGACGGTGCTGTCGTGAAGACGGCCGGCGTCGACCCGTCGATCTTCACGTTCTCCGGCCCGGCGGTGGTGTGCGAGTCGCAGGAGGAGGCCGTGCAGAAGATCCTGTCGAAGCAGGTCGTCGAGGGCGATGTGGTGGTCATCCGCTACGAGGGTCCGAAGGGCGGACCGGGCATGCAGGAGATGCTGCATCCGACGTCCTTCCTCAAGGGCCGCGGGCTCGGCAAGAAGTGCGCGCTGGTGACCGACGGCCGGTTCTCGGGCGGAACGTCGGGCCTGTCGATCGGGCACGTGTCGCCCGAGGCGGCGTCCGGCGGCGTCATCGCGCTGGTCGAGGACGGCGACATCGTGTCGATCGACATCGCCACCCGTGCCCTGTCGCTCGAGGTGTCCGACGAGGTGCTCGAGGAGCGCCGGCGTGCGCTGCTGGATGCCGGCGGCTACCGGCCCCGCGACCGGGAGCGCGTCGTCTCGCCCGCGCTGCGCGCGTACGCCGTGATGGCGCAGTCGGCCGACAAGGGCGCCGTGCGGGATGTCTCCGTCGTCGAGGCGGCCCTGCAGGCGGTGGCCGAGCGGGAGCCCGTGCTCAGCTGACGTCGAGTTCATGCAGGATGCCGCGGCGGTCGTGATCGCCGCGGCATCCGTGCATGCGGGGTTCGCTCGCCGGACACGGTCGCGCCGTACACTGGCGGCAGTGTCCGCCGGTCGGCGGATGCCGCGGCGCCCGCGAAACAGGGGGATCCCGCCGACACCGGGCTTGTGTGGGCCCGTTCCGTCGGGGTGACTCCGTCTCGGCGGGGCCGGTCGGACCGGAGAACTGGGGGAGAACACATGTGCCGCTGGCTGGCCTACACGGGGGAGCCGATTCCGCCCGCCGCTCTGATCATCGACACGCAGCACTCGGTGCTGGCCATGTCGCAGAACTCGCCGCTCGGCGCCGAGACGGTCAACGGCGACGGGTTCGGGGTCGGCTGGTATCCGACCGGAAAGCCGACGGATGCCCAGGGGCTGCGGCATCCCTACGTCTTCCGCAGCACCGAACCGGCCTGGAACGACCAGAACCTGCGCGAGATCAGCCGGGCGGTGACGAGCCCTCTGTTCTTCACGCACGTGCGCGCCGCCGCGGGGCCGCCGATCCAGCAGACCAACTGCCACCCGTTCCGGCACGACAACTGGCTGTTCATGCACAACGGCGCGATCTCGGGGTTCCAGCAGATCAAACGCGAGCTCGCGATGGATGTCGACCCTCTGCTGTACGCCGGCATCCAGGGCACCACCGACACCGAGGTGCTGTTCCACCTGGCGCTCACCTACGGACTCATGGACGGCCCGATCGCTGCGGTCGGCAAGGCGATCCGGCGGGTGGAGAAGGCGGGCGAGGGCGCCGGCATCCAGTTCCCGATGCAGGGGACGATCGCCGTCTCGGACGGCGAGACGCTGTGGGCGTTCCGGTACTCGACGCAGGGGCGCTCGCGCACCCTGTTCCACTCGGCCGACGTGCCCACGCTGCGCAAGATGTACCCGACCGCCGAGCGGCTGGACCTGTTCGGCGACCACGCGCAGGTCGTCGTGTCGGAGCCGCTCACCGACCTGCCGGGCGTCTTCCTCGAGGTGCCCGAGTCGACCGTCGCGGTGCTCGACCCCACCGGGTATCACCACCAGTCTTTCCTGGAGGCGTGAGCGCGGGATGCCGCGGGGCGCTCGATTCGCGAGGACGGCGGGCGTCGCGTACACTTGTCCGCGGTGACGTGTCCGAGCGGCCGAAGGTGCAACTCTCGAAAAGTTGTGTAGGGTAACCCCCTACCGTGGGTTCAAATCCCACCGTCACCGCCAATGTGATGTCTCAGGACATCGTGAACGGCTGAACCCCCGGTTTCCGGGGGTTCAGCCGTTTTTGCGTTGGTAGCTGTGGGTGGGGTCGAGGGTGTATTCGCCGAGGACTTCGCCGGTGCTGATGCTGATGACGGTGGCGTGCTGGTTGTGGATGAGGCAGGCGATTTCGGTGCGGGCGTGGGCTCTGCCGATGCCGAGGTGGAGCATGCGTCCGGAGTGGCGCAGGCTGATCTTCCCGTCGCGGTCGATGGTGTCGTAGCGCACGCGCCACGTGTTCGGGTCGCCGGGGATGGTGGGGGTTGCTTTCGGGATGAGCTGGTAGGCGGTCTCGGGTGTGCGGCGGCCGATGCCGCGGTGCGGGCGGATCGTGTTGTAGTAGTCGCGGAACGCGTCGAGGGTGGCTTGCAGGTCGGTGAGGGTGGCAGCGGGCCGGGTGACCGTGTGTTTCTTCAGGGTCTGCCAGAGGCGTTCGATCTTGCCTTGGGTGGTGGGTTTGAACGGTTTCCCGTTCTTCTGGATGATGCCCAGGTCGGCGAGGAGGGTTTCGAACTCGTTCCCGGTCCCGTCGCCGCGCCCGCGGCCGCCCCGGGCCAGGCGTGTGGTGTAGACCATGCCGTTATCGGTCAGTGTCGCTGCCGGGTATCCGTGCAGGGCGGCGGCGTCCTGGAATGTGCTGGTCACGACGCGGCCGGTGACGCGTCGGTGCGCGGTCAGGTGCAGCAGGTAGCGGGAGTGGTCGTCGAGCCACCCGATCACTTCCACGTCGTCACCGTTGGTCAGGGTGATGTGGGTGAAGTCGGATTGCCAGAGCTCGTTGGGGCGGTCGGCAGCGAACCGCCGCCACGACGCGCGGGGCCGCTTGTGTGGTTGCGGAGTGACGCGGCCGGCCGCGGTGAGGATCCGCCACACCGTCACCCGGGACACTGTGATCTGTTCCCGGGCGAGATGCGCGCCGATCGTGTCTGCGCCGGCATCCACACCATGCCGGACGAGTTCGTCGCGTAACTCGAGGATCCGGTCCCGAACACTGTCGGGGGTGCGGTTCGGGCTCGACGCGGGTCGCCGCGACCGTGCCTCGAACGCCGCGTCGCCCTCGACCAGCCACCGGTGGTGGAGCTTGTGCACGAGTGCTTTCGATACCCCGTACCGGCGTGCGGTCTCCGCGTAGGACAGGCCCTGAACAGTGACTGCCTTGATCAGCAGTTCGTATTTCGCCACCGTTCACGATGTCCCGAGACACCCCGCCCCGATCAACCCACCCGTTCACGATGTCCCGAGACACCCGTTCACGATGTCCTGAAACCAGACACCACCGTCACCGCCAAAATAGCCTGATCAGCGCCTCTTTTCGGAGGCGCTGATCTGCGTTTGGGAAGATTCTGTCGGAATCCTGTTCTCAATCCGGGACATAGGTTCGACGGACGGCTGCTGTTCGCGGCTGACGTGGAATAAGCGCCTTGTTGTCTCGCGCGAGTCTCCGCGAGCATGCGTGTCCCACGGCCTGAGACCACTCGGGTAACGACTTCCGCCCGTCGATTTTCATCCCTTCGTGAAGAGCGGGACGAAGGTTAGACAGATCAACTCAGCCGTCTTGCGCGGCGTAGCTCGCTAGAACGTCCAGCGGAATCGACCGTCCGAGGTTGTCAACATCGTGCTGGTTAAAGACAGGACGCGGCGTCACGCCGACCCACGCATGTACAGCGCGAGACCAAGCTTCCACCGACCGCGCCACCACCATGCCGATCATGCGGGCCTGTGCGTCGGGCCTCTCCCATGACGCGGCGACGTGCATATACTCGCCGTGTGTTGCTCCCGACAACGCCGAGTACAGGTTCCCAATCGCGGGTATCTCCTCGAGGACACGTTGCGAGATCTGGAAGTTCGTCCTGGCGTAAGAGCGCCCGACCTTCACTTGCACGATCTCATCGGTCTTCACGCCCGTCTTGTCTCGTCGGACGACGCTGACGCCCTGGTCTCTCAACTCGGCGACGAGGAGTTCGCGGGAGACGGCAAACTTCGTCGCGTCGGATACACCCATCTCGGCAATGCCCCTCTCAATAGAGTGAAACAGTGCGGCGTAGGTCCGAGCTGCGCGTGCGTCAGCATTGATGTCGGCCTGCAGGATCCAGGCGCAGGTGGCTGAGATCTCCGCGACGGCTCGTGTGATCGGAGTCGCCGGCAGCGGGTGGAAGGTGTCATGTGCGGCCAGCACCTCGAGGCCTTGGAGGTGCGACTGGAGGGCGCCGCTCATGGTCTGGACGTGCTCGATCCGCTGCCGGAACGCGATGAGGTGGTCGCCCGCGGCGGCCGCGTCGTAGTCCGTTCTGAAAGGTGTCCAGCTCGGGGCATTGTCGAACCAGGTCGACATCTTGTGCACCGAGCTGACGACGTGCGCGCTGGACTGCCGGATGAGCCGAACCATCGCGTGAACCGCGAGCTGAAATCGTTCGTCGTCTGAATCTTGAGCCACGCGCACCATCATTGCGTCCGGCCCAGCACTCAGGTCACCTGCACAGATAGACGGCAGCTCAACCCGTCACCTATCCGTGCAGCAGACCCAAGGCCCCTCGCGGCCGCGGATTTTGGCTGATTTTGTCAGTTGACGACACCGAACAGTGCATCGTACTTTGATGACAAGACGTTTTGCCAAAACGATTATTCGAACGATTGGCGAGCGTTTCCAGAGCGGATACCCCAGCGATAGGGGCGCCATGCTTCGTCGGAGGTTCAGTGTTGATAACGGTCGATTGCCAATGTTCGCGGCCAGCTCCTGCGACCGCGCTCGTGCGCGGGCCATGGGCGGTCAGGTCCGGGGGCTCTGCCCAGGCGTCGACGCAACAGCTGGGATGACAGCTGATGCGCGGCGCCCGCCCCGGAGCATGCTCACGCCAATCTGACCGCGCGGTTGCGCGACGCGTCAGCCCTGCAACTCGGCTCTGCGGCGTCTTCGGACACGCGCGGCGCTCCAGGCCTTGAACACCCCCGCAAAGACCTTCAAAGAAAGGGGACGAACCGTGACGGATCAGTTTCGACCGACTCGGCGCACATTCCTACACATGACGGCTACCGCCACAGCACTGTCAGCGATCAGCCTCCTGGGCACGAATGCTGCAGTGGCTGACACGACGCCACCTTTGCAAGCAAATCAGCCCGCAACCAAACGCCGAGTCCCTGTCGGCCTCCTGTAACAGCCAAGAACGAGCGAGAGGAATTCAGATGGAATCCAACGTCTACGACGTCACGGATTGGAAGACCCCCGGGAAACCGATCGACCCGCAGGACGACATCGGCGCGGTGATCAACAGCATCATCGCCGACATCAAGCAGAGGCAGACCAACCCGGCCGACAAACCGGGCGCCGTCATCTACATCCCACCCGGGACCTATTCACTGAAGACTCGCGTCGTGGTCGACGTGAGCTTCCTCACCATCCGCGGGTCCGGCCACGGCTTTTCGTCCCTGTCGATCCGGTACAACTCGAACACGGCGGGGTGGCACGAGATCAACCCAGGCGGCAGCCACATCCGGGTCGAGAACACCGACGGGAACTCCGAAGCATTCATCGTCTCGAGGAGCGGGAACCCGCGCCTGAGCTCGGTGGCGTTCGAGAACTTCTGCCTGGACGGCGTCTCGTTCGGAAGCAACCAGAACTCGTACCGGAACGGCAAGGTCGGCATCCGTTTCGCGACCGATAACGACTCGGCTCGCGTCCGGGGGATGGGGATGGTGTACCTGGAGCAGGCGCTCCTGATCCAGGGGCCGGACGCGCTCGACGTTTCGGGCAACTTCATCGCCGAGTGTGGGACGTGCGTCATGATCATCGGCGGAAGCCAGGCGTCGAAGATCTCGGATAACCATCTGGGGGCCGGCCCTGTGGGCTTCACGATCTTCGCGGAGAACAGCAACGGTCTTCTCATCACTGGCAACAACATCTTCCCGCGCGGAATCGACTCAGTTCACATCAAGAACTCGTACCGATCGAACATCTCGTCCAACCGACTGCAGTCGTTCTACCCGGGAAGCATCACGCTCGAGGGTAACTGCAAGGAGAACCTCATCAGCTCGAACATGTTCGAGCGCCAGGTCGAGACCTACGGGCCGTTCATCGGCGTCGGCAACGGCCTCGACGACGACTTCGGGGTCGTGCAGGTCAACGGCGACGGGAACACCATCACGTCGAACCACGTCACGCTAATCATTCCTCCGGATCAGGTGAAGCCCGCCAACGGAACCGCCGCGATCTTCCGGATCAAGAATGGCGACCAGAACCTCGTCGGAGCGAACCACATCATCTCCAACCTTGCGGTGCATACCGTCGTCCTCGACGCCGGCACGACCAACTCGCACGTCTTCGACAGCGGAACCGCGGCGCAGCTGCTTGCCAACTCCTCCAGCTATGGGTTTCGCCCGACTCCGTAGGTGCCCGTGCGGTGCAGGGAGGGCATCTCAGTGACCTCCCCGCGCCGATCTCCGAAGATGATCCGTCGGGTTCAGCGCAAACCAGGTATGAGGAAGGCGTCCGAGGCGATGGCTCGCTTCGGACGCCTTCCGCGCGTCTGCGGTGGGTCAGACGGTGATGCTCGGTGTCGGCGCGAAGGCGTTCACCGCCATATCGGCGACAACTTCGTCCGCCGTGCCCGAGTCGATTATCCTGTTGGAGTCCGAGCGGGGGTCAACCAAAACAGTGACGACTGCCATGTCATCTCGCGCGTCGGTGGCCAATAGCGCGTCCACCTGCGCGGCGAAGCACGAATCGCTCGCCTCGCTGCTCACGTCCATCGCGACCACATGGTTGTTGGCTAGGTGGTTCCGACGTCCGGCCGTCAGTCGGATCGCGACAGGGGTCGCGCCGAGCGGAGTGACAGTCGTGGAGTCGAGAATGACCGAGAGGTGGTTGCCGATGACGGAGTTGTTGCTCCCGTCGATGCGAATGAGACCATGCTCGTCGTCCAAGCCGTTGTCGATGCCGAGGAACGGCGTCCACGGTTCGGCATCCCGGAGTAAGTGGTTAGAGGCGACGAGATTCTCCGAGCTTCCGGCCCCCAGGACGACCATGCCCGGGTAGAACGAGTGCAGACGGTTATTGGTGATGCTTGACCTGGAGACGCCCGCGAAGTGCACGCTGCTCGCGCCTCGAGGAAAGACGTTATTCGCGGTCACCAGGAGACCACCGTGGTTTTCGGCGTAGATGGAGTACCCCTTGAAGCCGGCCCCGATCAGATTGTCGGTGATCTTCGATGCCTGCCCCCAGCCACGGAGTTCGATGCAGGTGCCGCACTCCGCGATGAAGTTGTCGTGGATCGACAGGGCGTCTGCGTTGTAGATCGTGATGCCATGCTCGAGGTAGACGAACCCCATCTCGTTCACACGGAAGGAGTCGTTGGCGTCCGCGACGTAGATTCCCGTCTTCCCGTTGGCGTAGGTGTTCTCCGGGTCCGGGTGTGAGCCGTCCGCTACGAAGTGCAGCCCATCGATGCAGAAGTTCGAGAACTCCACCGAGCTGATGCGAGGGTTCCCGGTCCGGGCCACGTAGAAGGCAGCGCCGGCCGCTTCATCGTTGCCGGGGTCAGGGGGGAGGTCGACAAGGATACGGCTTCCCCCTGGCCAGAGCTCGTGCAGATCCCGCCACTCGTCTTCGGGCACGTTGTAACGGATGCTCGACGACGTGAAACCGTGCCCTGAGCCCTCGATGCGAAGGAAGCTGATGTCTATGGTGACCTGAGTACGGAGACGATAATCCCCCGGGGGAATGGAGATGACAGCGCCCGGTCGGCCACCCATTTCCGTCAGTTTCTGACGTTCCTTGACGTCAGCGATGATGCTGTTGATGACCTCACCGATGTCATCGGCGGCGTCGCCGGTCGGCCACGTCGTTACGTCGTAGCAATTCGTTCTCGACATCAACGATCTTCCCTACTTTCTGTATTGATGTTCTTGTGTTCGTTGATCGCCGGTTAGTCGACCGGCACCGACCGCGCGCGCAACAAGGCCGCCCGCGTTTCGCTCGCCCAAGGCAGGTCCGCGCCGGCTCGCGACACGGTGATAGCAGCGGCCCGAACGGCGTCCTCCCCGAAGTCACGTAGAGTTCCGCGATCGTTCGGGATGCCTGCGCCGAGCAGACTCTGGATGAGGGAGGCCATGAAGGTGTCGCCGGCGCCGACGGTGTCGACGACACTCACAGTGGGAGCAGTAATCTCGACGAGATGGTCCTGTGTTGCGATCACAGCGCCTTCGCCGCCGCGGGTGACTGCGACGAGCTTCGGTCCGAGGCTGAGGACGGCATCGATCACGGCGTCTGCTCCCAGGTCCGGGTAGAGCCATGCGGCGTCTTCGTCGCTCATCTTCACCGCCGCGACGATCGTGGCGGTCGTCTCGAAGATCCTTCGTGCTGCATCCCGTGACGGCATGAGAGCTGGTCGGATGTTCGGGTCGAAGGTAATGATCTGCGCTTCCGAATCGCGCAGCAGTTGCTGCACGCTTTCGGCGCCAGGCTGCAGGAACGCGCCGATCGACCCGGTGTGCACTGCCCGGGAGGGGACCACGTTGGGGGCGGGGAAGGCATCCCACGTGACGTCGAATTCGTAGCGGGCTTGGCCGTCCGCGGCGACATGGGCGATCGCCGTCGATGTCTGCGGGAGAACGAGCGTCTCCGGGAGCACTGTGACGTTCGACTGCCGGAGGTGCTCGGCGACCATCAACCCATGCCGGTCGTGCCCGAGCTGGGTCAGCAGCGCGCAGTGGACGCCGAGACGCCCGAGGCCGAGCGCGACGTTCGTGGGGCTGCCTCCGACGTGCTCAGTGGTCCCGGAGGGCGTCTCCACGATGTCGATGAGAGCTTCGCCGATGACGAGGACATCGGTGTCTTGCCGCGTGGTCATCGATCAGCCTTTGACCGAGCCGAGCGTGAGCCCGGCGACGATGTGGCGCTGGAGAGCGAGGGTGAGGAGGATGACCGGGATCGAGTACAGCACGGAGAGGGCCGTCATGGTGCCCCAGTCGAGCCCGAACTGACTCTGGAAGTTCGCGATCATGACGGGCGTGGTCACGGCACGCACCGAGGTGAGCAGCAGGGCGAAGATGAAGTCGTTCCATGAAGCCAGGAACGCGAAGATCGCGGTGACCGCGATGCCGCCCTTCGTCACCGGGAGGATCACGCGCCAGAGCGCACCGAGCCGGGAGCAGCCGTCCACGCGAGCGGCCTCCTCGAGCTCGGTGGGCACCGATTCGAAGAAGCTCGCCATCAGCCAGATGGACAGCGGCAGGGAGATTGTCGTCTGTGCGATCGCAAGCGCGATGGACGTGTCGGACATCCCGAGGTTGTGGAACACGGTGATGAGAGGCGTACCGACCACGATCGCCGGCACCATCCGCATCACAAGCGCCATCAGGATGAACACGCGTCCGAGTCGGGTGCGGTACCGGGTGACGGCATACGCCGCCGGGACGGCGAGCACAAGCGAAAGCAGGGTGCTGATGATCGCCGTGTCGATGCTGTTGATGAAGGAGGCCACGACCCCGTCCGTCTGCAGCGCCTTGACATAGTTGTCGATCGTCCAGACGGAGGGGAGGATCTTCGGGGGAATGGCGTTCGTCTCGATCGGGATCTTGAACGAGGTGAACAACATGTACACGAAAGGGAACGCGTACAGCACGATGGCGATCGCGAGCGCGACCCAGATGATGGTGCGGGTACTCCACCGGCGGCTTTCAAGCCCGTTCATCGGTCTTCACTTCCTGGCCGCCAGATCAGCGTGACGGCGGCGACTGACGCCAGCAGCATGCCGACGAGGTAGACGGTGCCCATGGCGCTTGCCAGGCCGGGGTCGCCGTTTGCGATCTGGGTGTTGTAGATGAGCAGAGAGAGGGTCTCGGTCGAGTTCTGCGGGCCCCCGTTGGTCATCACGACGATCGTGTCGAAAGCACGGGCAGCGTCGACGCCGCGCACGATGAGCGCCACGGCGATCACGGGTCGCAGCATCGGGATGACGATTCGGATCAGCAAGGTCGGGTAGCGGGCTCCGTCGATGCGTGCCGCTTCGAGGACGTCTGCGGGGATGTTCTGCAGGCCGGCGAACAGCACTAGCGTGATGAACGAGGTGGTCAGCCAGATGTCGGGGAGCGCGACCGCGAACAGGGCCACGTTCGGGTCGCTCAGCCAGCCGATCGCGTCGGGGCTGGGGATGAGGTGCGCCTCGTAGAGCAGCTGGTTGACGATCCCGGAGTTGTCGATCAGCAGGAACCGCCACAGCAGGCCGGCGACGATCGGAGCAATCATCAGCGGATAGAGGAAAACCGTGCGGAAGACCCGCGATGCGTTCCCGAGCGACGTGAACAGCAGAGCGACGATGAGGCCGAGCGCGAACTCGAAGAACACGACGATGATCGTGTAAGCCACGGTGCGCCACGCCGAATTGGCGAACGCGGGCGACGTGAACGTCTCGACGTAGTTGGCAAACCCGACGAACTTGTGGGGAGCGTCGGAGATCGGGTTGTACGTGAAGAAGCTGTCCGTGACGAACCGGACGAGCGGCCACGCGACGAAGAGCGCGAGGAAGAGCGCGGCAGGAAACAGGAGCCAAGCGGCGAAGCGCTTGTCGCTCATTCCCCGCCGGCGGCGGGCGCGAGGCACGGGGGAACTCGACTGGGGTGCTGTCGGGTGGAGGCGGGCGGTCCCGGAGGACCGCCCGCCCGTGAGACTACTTGGAGACAATGGAGTTCACCTGTTGTGCGGCTGCCTGCAGCAGCTGACTGTTGTTCGCTCCGGGCACGACCGCCTTCTGCAGCATCGGGACCAGGGCGTTGTCGACGATGTTCTGCCAGTGGGGGCTGGAGGGTCGCGAGATGGTCGCCGGTGCCGAGAGCGTCTCGATCATCGGTCGGTAGGCGGCGTAGCCGGGCTTGTCCTCGAACTGCTTCAGCACCGAGATGCGTGCGACCAGGCCAAGCGAGGTGGTCGCGCTCAGCGCCTGGTGGTCGTACGCGAACTTCACGAAGTCCATCGCGGCGGTCGGGTTCTTGCCGGCCTTCGGGATGCTGAGGTAGAAGGGCCCGGGGACGCCCGCGATGCCGGCGGGGCCGGCGGGCAGCGCGGCGACGCCGATTTTGCCGTAGACCGGCGACGAGGTGGGCACCTGTCGGTAGGCGTGTGCCCAGAACTGCATCATGGCAGTCTTGCCCTGGTAGAACTGGTTCTGCACCGCGTTCCAGTCCGCGGCGGCCGTTCCGGGGGGCGCGTACTTGACGAGGCTGGTGTAGTAGTCCAGCGCTTTCAGGCTGTACGAGTCGCCGAGCGTGGACGCGGTGCCCGCGGGGTTGAGGACCATGTTCTTCTCACCGGCCTGCGACAGCGTCGACAGGTACTGGGTTTCGACCGCCCCCGGAAGCCCGGTGCCGTAGAGGCTGCCCTTGGTGAAGAACTTCGCGATGTCGCTGTACTGCTGCCAGGTGGTCGGCGCGGCGAGCGGGTACCCGAATTCGCTCTGGAACGCCGTCTTGTTCTTGGCGTTGTTGAAGAGGTCGGTGCGGTAGTAGACGATTTCGGAGTTGGCGAACGCCGGAACGCCGACGTAGTTGCTGCCGCCGCCCTTGGCTTCGTCGAGGATGGCGGGGAAGTTGTCGCTCTTGACCTCTGCGGTGAAGAAGCTGTTCAACGATGTGAGCCCGTCCTTGAAGGCGGGCAGCCAGATCGCGTCCAGCGCGGCGACGTCGAAGGAGATGCTTCCGGACGACAGCTCGCTGTTGACCCGGTTGTACAGGCCGTTGTAGGGGAGCTCGACGAATTTGACGGTGGTGCCCTTGTCCTTCTTGTACAGGTCGGCGATGGGCTGGAGCTCCGCGTGGCCTCCCGCCTCCACCAGGACTGTGAGGGTCTTGGGGCCGGAGCTGCTGGTGCCCCCGGCCCCGCAACCGCTGAGGGTGATTGCGGCGACTGCGGCGATGGCCACCGCGGATGCTGTGGTTGCGCTGCGTCCCCCGGGACGCAGCAAGTGGCGAAGCTTCATCACTTCGGATCCGTTCTGTGATGTGGATTGAACAGGGCCAACACGCTGGGCAGCGTGCCGACACGTCGACAATACGATTTGCCAAATCGTATTGTCAAGCGGTAGAACTGTATTGTTCGGTTGGAGGGTCTGCAGTCTACGAAAGACGGCGGCTCAGGCCGTTCAGGGAGGGCGATCATGCCGGCAAGAACTGTGGGTATCAAGGATGTGGCCGCGGCGGCGGGCGTCTCTGTCACGACCGTGTCGCATGTGCTCAACGATGTGCCCCACACCCGCACGAGCGAAGAGACGAAGGAAAGGATCCGGACCGCCGCGGAGGCGCTCGGGTACCGCCCGAATCGGCTGGCTCGAGGGTTGCGCACCCGGACATCGGAGATGGTCGGGCTCGTCACCGAAGAGATCGCGACCACCCCGTACGCCGGCCAGATCATCCTTGGCGCACAGGAAGCCGCCACCAGTCGGAACCTCGCTCTTGCCATCATCAACGCCAGCTTGAACCGCGAACTCGAGGTCGGGCCGGAGGAGATTCGCTCCCTTCTCGAGCGTCACGTCGACGGCATTATCTACGCCACGGTCTTCCACGATGAGGTCGTTCCGCCCGCCGAGATGCGCAAGTCGCCGTCCGTCCTCATCGGTGCGCGTGACGCGACGGGGGAGATTCCGTCGGTCGTGCCGGACGAGCGCGCGGGAGCCGCGAGCGTCGTGGACATGCTCGCCGGTCGCGGCCACCGTCGGATCGCGTTCCTGGCAAGCTCCGTCGACGTCCCAGCGACGCGAGGACGAGCCGTCGGGTACGCCGAGGCCATGGCGTCTGCCGGACTCGACACCAGCGGGCTGATCGTCGAGGGGGACTCGGAGGCCGGCGGGGGATACGCCGCCGCCCTCGCTGTGCTCAACCGCCCGAAAGACGTCAGACCGACCGCCGTCTTCTGCTACAACGACCGAATGGCCATGGGCGCATACCGCGCCGTCGCCGAACTGGGCCTGCGCATACCGGATGATGTCTCGATCGTCGGGTTCGACGACCAGGCTCCGCTTCCCCGGAGCCTCTTCCCCGCGCTGACGACCGTCGCCCTCCCGCACTACGACATGGGCGCCTGGGCGTTGAACACCCTCGCGGACCAGATCGCCGGGCACGCCGAAAACCGGCTGCTGGCATCCCACCCCACCCTCTTGGCATGCCCGATCGTCGCGGGCGACTCCGTTTCTGCCCCCAGGGCTTAGTTGCCTGATCCCTTCGCGAAAGGACCCGCATGCGTCCCGCATTCCACTTCACCTCGGCGTCCGGGTGGATCAACGACCCGCTCGGGCTGACCTTTCGTGACGACCGATATCACCTCTTCTACCAGTACGTGCCGGAAACGACCCGATGGGTTCCGCAATGCCGATGGGGTCACGCGACATCGACGGACCTGCTGACGTGGGAGGCGCACGCGATCGCGCTCGAACCCGGTGAAGGGGACGGCGGATGCTGGTCAGGGAGCGTCGTCGTCGATGAATCAGATCGAACCACGATGTTCTACACGTCCGTGGACGACAAGGCCTTCGAGATCGGCAACGCCAGGATCGCACGCCCAGCCGTCGGAAGCGCCACGAGCTGGGAGAAGTGGGACAAGGGTCAGATCGTCGCTCAGCTCCCCGACGGCGAGAGCGTCGTCGCGTTCCGAGACCCGTTCGTCTTCCACGACGGTGCACGCTGGCGGATGCTGATCGGCTCGGGCCGCACGGATGGCACAGCCATCGCATACGGGTACGTCTCCGACGACCTCGACACCTGGACCTATGGTGGCATCGTCGCGTCGCGCCACAAGAGTGAACGCGACGAACTCTGGACAGGGTCCGTCTGGGAGTGCCCGCAGCTGGTCGAGATCGATGGACGGTGGGTCCTCATCGTCTCGGTCTGGGAACCCACCCGCCCGCACTACACGGCATACGCGCTCGGCGACCTCGATGACGGCCGATTCGTGCAGGAGTCGCCTTGGCAGCGACTGACGTTCGGACCGTCGTACTACGCAGGAGCCGTGTTCCGCAACGACGCAGGCGCGCCCGGCATCATCTACTGGCTTCGCGACGTGACGGACCCGGAGGGGGAATGGGCCGGCGCGCACAGCGTTCCCCATCAGCTGACGCTGAAGGACGGCACGCTCCAGATCACCCTGCCGCAGAGTCTCCTCCAGCACCGCGGCGAAGCAATCCCGCTTGAGAACCTGGCGCACACCCCCGTGAGTCTCGGCCGAGCGTTCGACGTCGAATGGACCGGCGGAGGCCAGCTGTCACTCGATGAAGCTGACCGAAACGTGTTCCGACTCGAGCGGGTCGATGGCATCCTCACCGCCGTGGCCGACGCCGGAACGTGGAGCGTTCCCTGCACCGGCCCGGTACGACTCCTTACCGACGGCTCCGTCGTGGAACTGATCGGCTCGTTCGGAGCGCTTGCCTTCCCCGCTCCGCGAGCAGGCCACGGGATATTCTCCGCTGACCAGGCGAGCGGGTCCGCGTTCCGCCTCACATGATCGGGGCGAGGCACCGATGTTGGGCCGCAGCAACCGCCGCATCCGCCAAATCGTGGCATTGTGCTCGGGAGCGAAGTGATGACCGCGACCCGTCGCCCCACGCTCGCTGACGTGGCGAAGCTTGCCGGCCTGTCGAAGGCAGCGGTCAGTCTCATCCTCAACGAACGACCCGGCACACGGCTATCCGATGACGCGGTCGCGCGTGCACGAGCTGCTGCACAGTCGCTGGGCTACAGGCCCAACCCCGCCGCGCGAAGCCTCCGGTCCGGGAAGACCCGAACCATCGGGTTCATCTCGGACCAAGTCACGATCACCCGTTTCGCGTCGTCCATGGTGCGGGGAGCCGTTCGAACCGCTCGCAAAGACGGCCACGCTGTGCTCATCGCAGAAACAGGCGACGGCCCGACGCAGCTCACAGACGCCGTCCAGGAGATGAGCGATCGCCGCGTCGACGGCATCCTCGTCGGCCTCATGGTCGCCCGCATGATCACCGTCCCGCCACCACGCCACGACATTCCCGTGGTCGTCGTCAACGGCATCACGCCCGACGGGATGCCGAGCATCCTGCCCGACGAGTACACCGCGGGGAGACGGGTTGCCAACGTGCTGCTCGACGCGGGTCACCGAAGCATCGGCTTCATCGCGGATCTGCCGACCGTCGCAGTTGACCTGCGGCGGTCGGCCACGATCGCGCGCCGCGTCGCAGGAATCCGTGACGCGCTTCAGGCCCGACGAGTGACCCCAGTGGAATCGATCGCTGAGGGCTGGTCAACCGAGCTCGGCTACGCGGAGGCACATCGAATGATGGACTCGCACCCGGGGCTCACCAGCATCATCGCGGCCACCGACGGCGTCGCCCTCGGGATCTACCAGGCGCTCGGGGAGCGTGGGCTCCGCATCCCAGAAGACGTTTCCGTCGTCTCATTCGATGACGAGGATCTCGCCGCGCTCGTGCGCCCCGCCCTCACGACTGCCCGTCTCCCGTATGAAGACATGGCAAGCCGCGGGATCGAGATGCTGCTTGGGATAACGGAACCATCGCATCTGCTTCTCGCTATGCCGATCATCTCCCGCTCCTCCGTCAGCAGGCGGGAAGAAAACTAGCCGCGCGCCTCCTCGGGAAGGCGCCGCAGGCACCGCGTCGGTTCTGCTTCGAATGCGCCGCCAGTTCGGGCGTCCGACCACGGGCTGCCGACGCCGAGATGAAGGCGGCCAACACCCGCGGCAACGCAGAGTTGCCTTCCCACGTCCCGCCCGTTCCCCACCTGGCGGGCGAGTCTTCAGCCTTTGACGGCGCCGACGGTCATACCTGCGATTACCTGCCGCTGGAAGATCGCGTAGATGATCAGTTGCGGCAAGAGGACGAGGGTGGCTGCTGCCATCATTCCGCCGTAGTCGACGGTGTATTGTCCCTGGAATCGTGAGACGGCGAGAGACACTGTGACCATGTCGGGGTTGTTGATCAGGATCGAC
The DNA here is from genome assembly GCF_000802305.1 of Microbacterium mangrovi. GTDB lineage: Bacteria > Actinomycetota > Actinomycetes > Actinomycetales > Microbacteriaceae > Microbacterium > Microbacterium mangrovi. The sequence continues at coordinate 87,325 of NZ_JTDK01000014.1, forward strand.
GCGAACGGGAATTCGTTGAACACGTAGACCACGTTGAAGATGAGGATCGTGGCAATGACGGGTTTCATCAGTGGCAGGACGACCGTCCAGCACAGCCGCCAGAGCCCGACGCCGTCAATGATCGCTGCTTCCTCGATCTCTGTGGGGAACTCCCGAAGGAAGCCGGTCATGAGCAGGGTGTTGAACGGGATCGAGACGGCCACGTAGGGCAGGATGAGCGCCCAGTACGTCCCGAAGACACCAAGCGCCAGATCGAGCTGGTAGACGGGAAACAGCAGGATGTAGACGGGGACGGCGAGACCGGCGAGCAGGTAGAAACGCAGGGACGATTGCACGCGGCGTCGGCGGAACACCATGCGCGTGAGAGCGAATGCGGACATGAACGAAATCGCGGTTCCCACGGTCACGGACACTACTGCGATGAAGATTGTGTTGCCGTACATCCGGAGCAGTGGCAGCGATGTGATCGCGTTCGCGTAGTTCCGCACCGTCAGCTCTGCAAGCGAGAGGGGGTTGCCGAGGATGTTGCTGCTTGGCTGGAAAGAGAGGAGAACGATCCAGAGGATCGGGGTGATGATCAGGAACGTGACCAGATAGGCGATCACAGCCAGCACACGGGAGGTGCGACGACGCCGCTTGCCCCCGTTCGACCCTGCTTTCGTGGACAATCGGGGAGCGACCGTGGGCGTCTCCGGGCTGGTGATGGTGGCACTCACGCGAGCTTCTCCTTGCGTCGGGCGGCGACGAGGTATCCGATTGAGACGATGGCGCCGAGGACCGTGATGATCACGGCGAGCGCCATGCCGTACCCGTATTGCTGATTGGTGAACGTGACGAAGTACATGTAACTGACGAGTGTCTCGGAACGGTGGACGGGACCGCCGCCGGTGAGCATGTAGACGAGTTCGAAGATCTTGAAGACGTTGGTGATCATCAGGATCGTGACGATCGCGAATGTCTCGCGCATCATCGGGATCTTCACGTGCCATGTCTGTTGCCAGCCGGTGGCGCCATCGAGGGCGCTGGCTTCGAGCACGTCCGCCGGCAGCAGCTGGAGTCCCGCGTAGAAGATGGTCATCGCAAAGCCGATACTGCTCCAGATGAAGACCAGGGATACGGAGATCGGCGTGAGGTAGTTTCCACCGATCCACTGCACGGGTGGGACGCCCAACGCTCCAAGCACACGGTTGAGCAGTCCGATCTTCGGGTCGAGGATGAACACCCAGATGAGACCCACGAGGATCGGCGCAATGATCGCCGGCCCGAAGACGAGGGCCCGCATGCCGCCGCCGCCGCGGATCGTTCGCTGCAGCAGCATCGCCAGTGCGAAGGATGACGGGATGAGGACGGCAAGGCTGACGATCAGAATGACGAACGTGTTTTGCAGCGATTGCCAGAAGAACGGGTCGATCAGAAGGGCTTTGTAGTTGTCCCACCCGATCCACTTGGGCTCTCCGAAGCCCTGGAATCGGGTGAAGCTGAACACACCCGAGTAGGCCAGGGGGTAGATGACGAACATCGTGAAGACGATGAGCGCGGGCCCCAGCATCGCCAGGATCTTCCAGCGGTTGCTCACCCAGATCATGAATTGACTCCTCGTAAGTGGGGGGCGGGGCCGTGTTGGCCCCGCCCGTGCGGGCTACTGCTGGTTGCTGTCCAGGGCTTTCTGAACGAGGTCCGTTGCCGCGCTTGGCGTCAGCTGGCCTTCGATCACCCCGTAGATGCTGTCGTACATCGAGTTGGCGACAGGAGTCGGCACCAGCAGGTCGGGCTGCGACAGCGGGCTTGTCACGCCGTCCGCGGTTGCAGCATCCAGAGCGGCCTTGAGCGCGCCCTGCTTCTGCGCGTCGAGCTTGGCCTTGTAGGTCGTCACCGGCGGCTGTCCGTTGTCGACAAGGATCTGCTGGGCCTCGTCGCTGTAGTAGAACGCGAGGAACTTCTTCACCGCATCGAGCTTCTTCGCGTCGTTCGCCACCTTGTGGTCGACAGCGAACGGTGCGGATGCCACGTTCATGATGATGTTCTGCTCCCCGACACCATCGGAGAACTGGGGTCCCTGCCAGAAGGAGATGTTCGGCGCGATGGGCGAGGCCTGGATCGCGCTGGATGCCCAGACACCGGAATCGAGCATCGCTGCCTTGCCGCTCGTGAACTGGTCGACCGCCTGCTGATAGGTCTGCGTGGACACATTCGACGGGAACGCTCCTGCCTTCCGGAGCTGGTCGATGTGCTGGTACAGACGCAGGAATTCGTCGTTCGAGTACTTCACCGACCCGTCGAGGAGTCCTTTGACCTTGTCCCCAAAGCCATACCTGTCAAGCATCGTGAGGAACGCCCAGACGCTGAACGATGACTGGTTCGCCCCGTTGGAGATCGTGGTGACCCCCTTCGCATTCAGCACCTTGGTGACCTTCACGAGATCGTCGAACGTCTTCGGGGGTGTCAGGCCGTTGTCGGACAGGATCTTGGTGTTGACCCACAGCCCGGTGAGCAACCCCTGGTAGGGGACGCCATAGATGACGTTGCCGTTCGAGAAGTTCGCGATCGTGCTCTTCGGGAACGAGTCGGTGAGCTTCAGGTCCTTGAGGACGGGGGCGAGGTCGAGCAGCTTGCCGGCCTTCTGCATCTGCTCGGCGGTCGATTTGTACACCCAGAAGATGTCGGGGAGGGTGTCGCTCTGGGCGGCGATCGAGAGCTTCTGGAGGTGGTCGGCGACGGCTTCACCAGACACGGTCACGGTGATGTCAGGGTTCGCCTTCTGGAACGCCTGCACGATCGCCCAGGTGGCGGGGTCTGCGGTCTTCACGTCGGCGTTCTGCATGGACAGCGTGATGTTCGTCTTGCCGTCCGCCGAGGAGGCAGTGGAACCGCAGGCGGACAGGGTGAGGGCGGCGGCCGTCACGGCGACAAGGCCGAGCGCGATGCGCCGGATGCGTCGAGGATGTGCTGTGCGTCGCACGGTCATCTCCTTTGATGGTTCGGGTCTTCGTGGACTTCTATCGAAACGTTTGCGAGAAACGTTTGTCACACAGTAGGACGCCCAATTCGAGCTGTCAAGCCCGCTCTGCAACCGAGTGCAGTTCGGTGGACTCGCGCAGCTCGAGCGCCTGCCGCAGGCGGAGCGTCCTCGGGCTCGAGTCGGGGGAGGCCAGACGGTCCGCAAGCAGGCCCACCGCTGCGACTCCCATGTCGTACGCCGGCTGACGAACGGTGGTGAGTCGGGGAGAGAAGAGATCGGGGTAGGCGAACCCGTCGAAGGTCGCGAAAGCGACATCCGCCGGGGTTGACAGGCCGCTGGCTTCGAGGGCGGTCAACCCCTGAACGGCAAGGGGTGTGCTGCACGCGATCACCGCGGTCGGCCGGGATGCGGGATCACCCAGGGCATGCGTCAGTGCGTCGAGGCTCGAGTCCTTGACGATGAGCTGGTCCACGGGGTCGACTTCGGCGTCACGCAGCCCGTCGAAGAAGCCGTCGAGGCGCTCCTGCAGAGTCGGTACCCGCAGATCGCCGGCGATGACCGCAAACCGCCGATGCCCGCGAGACGTCAGGTGCCCGACGAGCTGCCGCATGGAATCGCGGTTCTCGCCGCCGACCTGATCGAACGGCAGGTCGCGATAGAGGCGATCGAGCAGGACGATGGGAGCTTTGTCGTCGCGAAGCCCGGCGAGCAGAGAATCCGGCGACGCCGCCGCCCTCGCCAGGATCAGCCCATCGACCCGACGGTCGAGCAGTGTCCGCACCGCCCGTTGCTCACGGTCTGCGTCCTCGGCAGAGTTTGCCAGCAGAAGTGTCAGCCCGCGCTCCGCTGCCGCGTTCTCCACGCCGTGGACCATCTCGGCGAATGCGGGTTCGCCCGCGTCCGACACGACCAGGCCGATGCTCTCGGTTCGGGATCGCCGCATCGCACGCGCCAGCGTGTCCTGCCGGTAGCCGGTCTGCTCAATGGCGCTCTGCACCTTCTTGCGAGTGGCCGGCTCCACGTTCCGCGTGCCGTTGAGTACGTGCGAGACCGTCGAGATCGATACACCAGCGATCCGCGCCACATCCACCATCGTCGCCATGAGTTCGTGCTCCGTTTCTGCTCATCATCGGGCGTTGCAGTCAGTGTTTGCGCAAATCTATCGCACTCCTGCTGACCGGTCCAGCAGTGCTGGAAAGTCAAGGCCAGAGACCGACGCTTGCGATGCTCGCCGACCTGATCTATCGTTACCCGGCAGACAAACGTTTCGATGGAGTTTCGCCCATCACCAGCGCCCCACGCGGGCGGAGAGAGGACGACGATGACCGATCACATTCCCCAGGCAACGGGGCTGCTCGGCGACCTGACGCAGGCCAGACGAGGGCGCTCCGCGCGGGCATCCAGCTTCGATCAGACCGGTCGCAACCGAGACAACTGGCTCATCATGCCCGGCGAGCAGCGCACGCTCGCCGACATCGAAGGGCCGGGGTTCATCACACACATCTGGATGACGCAGTCCTGCCGCATCCAGCCAGGTCCCGGCCAGATCGACCCGAACGTCGTCGGCGTCCCGATGCTCGAGATCCACAACGCGCTCGGCGTGAGCTGGGAGGTTGTCGATCCTGACTACTACCGCAAGGTTGTGCTCAAGATGTACTGGGACGACCAGGAGACTCCGAGCGTCATCGCGCCGCTGGGCGACTTCTTCGGACTGATGAACTCGTTGTCAGGATCGTACGAGTCGCTTCCGCTGTCGGTCTCCGCGAAGGAGCCGGAGCTGCACACCTTCGGTGGCAGCGCCGCCTTCAACAGCTACTTCCGGATGCCCTTCGGCAAGCGCGCACGGATCGTCGTCGAGAACCAGAACGACATTCCCTACCTCCAGTACTTCTACATCGACTACGAACTCGCACCGGAGCCCCTTCCAGAGGACACGGTGTACTTCCACGCGCATTGGCGGCGAGCACTGCCGAACACCGGCTGGGGTCCGGACCTGCAGGCGAACAGTATCGAAACCACGCTGCCCAACCTCGACGGTAAAGACAACTACGTCGCCCTCGAGACCGAGGGTCGGGGGCACTACGTGGGAACCACGCTGGCCGTGCGGCACTTCCAGGGATCCTGGTGGGGAGAAGGCGACGACATGATCTTCATCGACGACGACACCTGGCCGCCCAGCCTTCACGGCACCGGCATGGAGGACTACTTCGGCCATGCGTGGGGCATGCAGCGCAATGCCTACCTCTTCAACGGCACGATCGTGCATGAGGAGGACGTCCCCGGCTTCCATCACAGCTACCGGTTCCACCTGGCCGACCCCATCCGTTTCGAGAAGCGGATCAAGGTCACGTTCGAGCACGGTCACGGCAACCATCTGTCGGACGAGTGGTCCTCGACCGCGTACTGGTACCAAACGCTCCCGTCACCCACGCTGTCCATCCCCGATGTCGCGGAACGGCTGCCCCTGCGACCCATCGACCGGGTCATCCAGGCCCCTCTGCCGGAGCTCACCGAGGACCAGCGCGAAGCACGTGACGCTGCGGCCGCGCGGATGCGTGACTTCCTAGCCAAGCGAGACGCACTGCGTGAGGAGCGACGCGCGCAGGTCGACCAGTGGGAAGCATCCAACGCAGAGATCGCTCAAGATGTCCGCCGGCGTTTCGACGCGAGTGTCACCGCGACGGGGAAAGAGGCCTGACATGCGACCTCGCCTCCACTTCACAGCCCACTCGGGCTGGATCAACGATCCGCACGGCATCACCTACCGAGACGGCGCGTACCACGTCTTCTACCAGTACGTCCCAGGCAGCACGAGCTGGGCGCCGAACTGCCACTGGGGGCACGCGACCGGACCAGACCTTCTCTCGCTCGCGGAGGGGCCGGTTGCAATTGCCCCCGGCGACGGCGACGACGGTATCTGGACTGGATCCCTCGTTCAGGACGGCGACGACGTGAGAATCTTCTACACCGCGACTTCCATGCCGGACTTCGGGATCGGCAGAATCCGAGTGGCCATCCCTGAGGCGGACGACTGGAACTCCTGGCAGAAGGGAGCCACCGTCGCCGAAGCTCCTGCCGGGCTCGACATCATTGCATACCGCGACCCGTTCCTCGTCAAAGAGGATGACGAGTGGCGCATGTTCGTCGGAGCGGGGCTGCGCGATGGCACAGCGACCGCCCTGTCGTACGTGTCCGATGACCTCGACAACTGGACCTACGACGGCATCGCCTTACAGCGGTCGACGACTGAGACGGACCAGGTCTGGATGGGGGCACTGTGGGAGTGTCCTCAGATCTTCCACCTCGGCGGTCGCGCCGTCATGGTCTCGTCGGTCTGGGACGATGACGTTCTGCACTACGCCGGCTACGCGCTCGGGACGTACGCGGACGGACAGTTCACCGCCGACACGTGGGGACGGCTCACGTATGGGGAGAGCTACTACGCACCCTCCTTGTTCCTCGACGCGGCCGAACAGCCCTGCCTCTCGTTCTGGATGCGCGGCATCGCCGATATCGAAGAGGGATGGGCAAGCGCACACAGCGTCCCCCACCGACTGCGCCTGGAGGGCGACACGCTCATCGCCGAGCCCCACCCCGATGTGGCGGCGCATCGATCCGGCCCCGTCGCGGACGGTCGGACCGACGGGCTCGGCGCGGACATTGTTTGGCGCGCTGGTGACGGCAGCGTCGCGATCAGTTCTGGGGGAGAGGAAACGGCCCAGATCATCCGGACTGGTGGCTCTGCATCGATCGTGATCGGCGGCAGGGAATGGTCTGTGCCAGTCCGCGGCGGGATCCGGGTGGTCCTTGACGGTCCCGTGCTCGAATTGTCATCGGACGCCGGGCTGTTCGGCGCCGCGATTTCGCCCGCCGGCGACGGCTTCGATATCGCGACCGACTCCGCCGAAGTCACGGTCTACTCGCTCGTATGAAGGGTGCGATCTAATGAGCGGCACGCCTGTCGCCAGCGTTCTCGTCATCGGCGAATCGCTGATCGACATCGTCGAAAGACGTGGCGTCGCACCCGAGGAGCACGTCGGAGGGTCGCCCGCAAACGTCGCGCTTGGGCTCGGCCGGCTCGGGAGGGCGGTGCGTCTTCGCACCGCCCTCGGGCGCGACGAACGCGGCCGCCGCATCAAGGACCATCTCGAAGCCGGGGGAGTGGTCGTCGACGGCGACTCCTTTTCGCTGGAACGCACGTCGACTGCGCGCGCAGTCATCGGTGGCGACGGCAGTGCACAGTACGACTTCGACCTGTCATGGAGACTCGAAAACGGGATCGAGACGGCAGGGGTCCAGTTTGTGCACGTGGGCTCTGTTGCCTGCTTCCTCGAACCTGGCGCCACCAGTATTCTCACCTTCCTCGAGAAGGCGCGCGGCAACGTTCAAGTCAGCTTCGACCCGAACATCCGCTCCGAGATACTGACGACGCACGCGGGAGCCGCGCGCCGCGTGGCAGAGATCTGTGCACTGTCGGACGTCGTAAAGCTCAGCGACGAGGACGCGGCCTGGCTCTACCCGGGGCGGCCCGCAGAAGAAGTGCTCACCCGCATCCTCGAGTCGGGCCCGCGCCTCGCAGTGATGACCAAGGGAGCTGATGGTGCGGTGCTCTCGTCAGAGCACGGCACCACCCGAGTTGCGGCACCCACCGTTCGAATCCGCGACACAGTCGGGGCCGGCGACACCTACATGGCATGTTTGATCGACCAGATGCTCGACGATCCTTCGACAGACCCCGAGTCGCTTCAGACCCTGGGTAACCGTGCAGCGGTCGCGGCGGCAATCACCGTATCCCGCGCTGGAGCTGACCTGCCAACCCGTCAGGAGGTCGATCGAGGGGTCCTCGCTGCACGATAGTCAGCATGCGTCAACGTCGTTGTGCGTGCGGGTGTTCGAAGCAGCGTTACCTGCACCACTGATCAGGTGTCACGTATCCGTGCAGCAGACCCGTTCTCCAACGAGGGTGGCGACGATCGGTCGTTCCTGTTCACGGATACTGATGTTCGCTGGGCACTGTCGCAGACCGAACTTGGGTTTGTGAAGGCGCCCGACGAAGCTCAGTAGCCCGGCGATGGCTGATGACGCATCCGCAGCGAGGCGTAGGCTCGGCAGCATAGTTGCGGTGCTTGAATTCCCGTTGAGCCCAAGCCCCACCGAACATACTTTCCCGTCTCGGATGGATCCACCCATGAGTTCGCGGGCGGCCCTGGTGGGAAGATCGCGGGAAGATTTGTAGAGAAACTCTCCCGAGAGAACTCGTTCGAACTCTGCTCAAGCCTGTTCTTCGATGTCGCGAACCCGCGTGAACTCAGCCATACCGCATCCAGCACGGGTCACGTGAGCCTTCCACGGAAGAGTTCAAATCCCACCGTCACCGCCAAATAAACACCCGATCAGCGCCTCTTTCGAGAGGCGCTGATCGGCGTTTTGGGAAGAAATTGGGAAGATTCTCCGCTTGTTTTGTCTTCCCAAGTCTTCCCAATCGGGCTCGACGCGCTGTTGTGACCCGCGTGAATCCGCGGAATCTCGCGGATCTGGCCGTTGGTGGGGCACCCCTACGGTGGGAATCTGTCTCACAAGAGGCTGAACGCCATGTGGAGCGCGACCTTCGGGGCCGCGAAGCGTGGGTTCGTCAGGACGTTCGCATATCCGGGATGGATTACGGACGTGGTTGGCGTTCTCGACGTTGACACGATTGGCAGGGTGGGGCGCATTGTGCGACGCGTGCGACTGGTATTGCGCTCAATCGCCTGGCTTCGGATCGAGGCTGATCCACGTAGTGCCGGCATGTTGGGCCAGGTCGTAGGATTTGTCGTCCGCGGTGATGACGGCAACCGCACCGTCACGCTCGACCCAGAGGTCAACGTCGCGATTCCGTTGGACGACGATCGCGCCTGCCGCAAAGATGCGCTCAAGCTGGTCTGCTGATGTCGCCTGGACGAACATGGAGGGCAGAACGTCGTTGCCGTGACGCAGATGGCAAGTTGCTGTCGCCTGGAATTGATCGACGTCGACGGAGTAGAAGCTCTGGTCCCGTTCAGCGGGGCTGACGGCTTTGTCGACGCACGGGAGCTCCTTCTGAAGCTGGGCGATCGAGACCATTTTGCCTTGCTCGTCGCCCCAGTTCGACCCATAGAGGGTGGTTGGAGTCTGAGCCCATACGTTGACTACTCCAAGAACCGCCAGCATTGTGCCGATGGCCGCGGTCGCGAGCAGCGCGAACCGTGTTGCAGGCGAGATCGGTCGCTGCGCTCTTCCGAGCAGCGCAATGACGGCCGCCGTACCGGCGCTTGCGACCCCGAGCCAAGAGAAGCTCCCGAGGAGGGTGGGGATTCCGGCCAGAGCGAGCATGACGACGGACACCAGTCCGAGCACGTTCGTCGTCTCACGTTCTGGCGCCGTTGCCCATACATGTTGCGCGCGGCCGGCCGTCGAAGGGCTTGCGGCCGCTGCAGCTGCTTCAACGTAGCCGCGGTCGCGAAGGGTGACCACGAGATGGAATATTCCCCAGCCGAGGAGAAGCGCTATGGCCAGTCCGAGGGCGAGCCAGATCAGCAGTGCCGCGACGAAGAGCGTGACAACGACTTGGACGATGCCGAAGCCTATCGACGTCTCACGCATCGGCGTCCTCCTCCCCAGTTGGAGTTCCCCATGCGGGGAGCATAGCTCTCGGCACGGCTCCGACAACATGGTCTCTGAAGGGTGAAGCCCGCCGGGACTACTCGTTGACTGTCTGCCATGCATGCTGCGGGCCCTCGATAACATACGCAGATGGCCCTTGACCCGCCCATCACTCTGTCTGGCAAGGTATTCAAGTACTGGGTGATGGATCGAACCGCCGGCACGGCGACTGTCTATCTTCAGGACGGTCAGACCATCTCCGGACCCATCGAAGTCAGTGATCTCATCGCCTCAGAGGTCGCCCGAACGATCTTCGACTGGGAGAAGTGGACAACGATCAACATCACGAAGACTGGCGACGTCGTCTTCGCGCAGACGTATTCGCCGGTTGAGCGGAACCCACTTCGAGGGCGCATAACGGTATACCTGGACCAAAACCACTGGAGCTCGCTCGCTGCAGCGAGGACCGGATCACATCGGATTCGGTCGGAGTCCGAACGTGCAGCCGCGCTTCGCGTCGCAGAACTCGCGTCTGATGCAGGGATCGTGCTTCCCGTGTCATCGGCCACCGTTCGGGAAACAGGCGCAATGTACGGGAACCGACGTTACGCCTTGGGAATCTCGATCGCGCAGCTTGCGGGCGGCTGGCAGCTTCGGCACCCGCTCGCGGTGGCCCGCCACGAGATCCTGATCGCTGTCGCCGGCCTGATGGATGCAAAGCAACCGCCCCCCCGAGCAGGCGTGACATTGGAGCCCTACGCGTGGATGGATGATCCGCGAGAGGTTGCAGCGACCGAACCCGACTCAAGCGAGCTCTTCATTCTTGCCATGGGTTGCCCGACAGTGATTTTGGAGATGCTTACTGATCCTGACCCAACGCCCGATCCGATCGCGACCAACTGGGCGCGGAAGCACACGGGGCTCCAACGACAGCTCGCAAACATCGCTGACAAGACCGCGCGACGGCGAGCCGCCTACGCTGCCGCCCTCGAAGACCATTCCGAGGCGATCTCATTGGCGTTGGCTGCCCTCGGCCAGCCAACGGCTAGTCTCGACCTGCCCGCCGCCGACGTGCCCTACTTCTTTGCGAAGATGCCGATGCTCGGAATCTTCGTTGAGCTCTACGTGCGTCGGTTGACGGACTCCGGGTGGACCTGGCGCGAGAACGATCTCACCGACATGTTCTTCCTGAGCAGTGGCGCAGCCTACGCGGACTATGTGGTGGCGGAGCGAGCTACTGGCGCCCAGATGAAACAGGTTCTAGCGAAGCTTGGACGAGACGACAACGTCGTTGTCACGCTTGAGGACCTGGTCGCTCGGCTCGAGGAGCAGGGAGTGCGAACTGCCACAGAGCGCGAGGAATCGCGCTAGCCGAACGTGGCCCAGGTCACGCGCGCGCGTGGACTGATCACCGAGATTGGCACGGCGCGGAGTGATCGGTTCTGACATTCAGACGATGTACAGAGGCTGCTCCAGCTCGGGTTCCCTCTCGAGGTCCGGCCATGCGTTCATCGCCTCAAGGCCGGGGCGCCGACGTTCGCGGGTGGCGCCGGGCGAGCTGCGACGCAATTGGCTACGCGCAACCGCGCAGCCAGATCGGCGCGCGCGCCGCGGCTGGCACAAAACGTGACGGGCAAACCCCTCGACGCCGACCGTCGACGCTTGGAATGATGGGGGAATGAGCAACGAAGCACCCGTTGGCGGCTACTACCGTGCCCTCCTTCGCGGCGGCCCCCTCGATGGGCACATTGTCAAAGTGGAAAGCGACAACGTCCGACTTCAGATAGAACTGCCTGTTCCGGGCACGTTCGCTCAGTCGCTATACAAGTCGGCCGGCACTGGTGAGCAGACATCACTCTCATATGTGCATCACTACGACCACATCGGCGGATCAATCCAAAGCGGCCCTCGCAACCCTTGAACGGCGGAGATCCTGTCAGGCACCATAGACGCTGACGATCGATCGCGCGACGACGCCGGTCGGGGCGAGTGAAGCATCGTGCTTCGCGCGCCCGGTGACTCATCCGCGCTGGCATAAGCACGTGACGAGCTCGACGAGGTGGCCTGACCGGAGGCCACTGGAATGGACGCGACAGCGTCTCAGCGATCGCATCGGCTCTGCGGTGTGGCTATCCGCCGCTACCGTGCAAAGGGCCTGGTGAGGTGCGCGTGCGTCGTGCGCGTACTTGACGGGTGCCGGCCGCGGTTGGCGTCGGGCCCTCTCGGTAGCATCGAGCCATGGAGCAGCGATACCAGATGTTTGTCAGTTCGACCTTCCGCGACCGGGTAGTTCACGGACGCTGAGAGTCGAGGCGGGCTGGGTGATGGGTGACGATCGTGTGGACCTCGACGAGTCACGTCGGTGGGAGGGCATGTGGTGGCTGCCGGACGAGCAGGAGAACCCGATCCCGGGCATACTGCATTACCGGCCCGGAAATGGGCTTGAGCTCTCCCTGATCGGTGCGTTCGAGGACCGAATCACGTCCACCCCTGCTCCCGGGGTAACAGCGGTCCACGAGGGTCACCGCACGTGGGACGTGATCCACGGCGCCGCCGAGCACCGTGAAATCACCCTTCTCGGGTGTATCCCCACCGGTGGCCTGCGAACCTACGGGGCGCGCGTTGACAGTCCGGACAAGCAGATCATCGACGCGACGACAGCGCTGGTCGGCGTGCACATTGGCGGCGACCGTGACGTTACGTTCGCTGCCGCTGCAGTGTCGGTCGAGGACATGGGAGCATGGGCTGCATCCTCTGTGTTGGAGACGGTCATTGGTGCTCCCGACGGCAAACTTGACGGGAGTGGGAGCATCTCGGTCTCGCGACGCGCCGCTGAATCTGTCCTGGTGGGCGAGACGGAATATCGGCTAGAGCATTCTTACGGGCTGCCGTTTCTCGATCGCCGGACAGGTGGGACGGTCGGTCGCATGCGGGACACGGCTTTCATGCGTATCGTCCCGAGAGAGCCGATCTCGTGGAGGGATGCGGTGGCCGCGGTAGCTCTCGTGCAAGACCTGATCGCTTTCGCTACGCATCGTGCGGCTGGTGTGATCTGGCTTCGGCTTGAGCTGGCAGGGCCCGATCCGCATCAGGTTCCAGGTCGTCCTGCGCGACCTCGCTATGCTGAGGCGATTTACTCGCCCTCCGCGGTGGGGAAGCAGGATGCGACGGCCGTCAGTCATCACCATGTCTTCTTTACGTGCGAGTCCCTCCGGTTCGAGGAGGTTATGCCGCGCTGGTGCGAGGCACGCGAACGACTTCACGCTGCGACGAACATGATCCTTGGGCTCCGGTACGCTCCTGCGCGGTATGTTGAGGCCAATCTGCTGACCGCGGTGGGTGCCGCGGAAGTGCTACACCGGGGCTTGAGGATCGACGAGCGACCGTTCCCGCCGGAGGAGTTTGAGCGCTTGCGCAACGCGATGCTTGAGCAAGTTCCTGAGAAGCATCGCGCCCGTTTCAAGGGCTCACTACGCAACGATCCGACACTTCGCGACCGTTTGTACGCGCTTGCCGCGCGCCCGGATCAAGACGCGATAGCGCTTCTTATTCCCGACGTAGACAGGTGGGCGAGGCGAACCACTAAAGCACGGAACGACCTCGCCCACGAGGGCAGGACCCCGAATCACTCGCTAGAGGAACTTGCTGCCGTGGTCGAGGTGACCACGGCAATGGTCATCCTGAACATCTTGCATGAACTCGGTCTACCCGGCCAGAGGCAGTGCGAGATCGTGCAGACACACCCGCAGCTGCGACTGACCGCGAACCTCGCCCGCGAACAGCTGACGGCTCCGGCGAACAGCTAGGCCCCAGCTGTGTCCCTCCTTATGCACGTTGGCCAAGGCGAAGGGCTGGCGGCGCCGACTGTTACGGGAATGGAGGTGTCCCGGGTCAAGCGGACGCGGGCCAGCCCGACGTCGCCGACTCGAGCGCCTGCCGAGGTCACTGCCGCCCTCGGCTCACTCATCGGGCGGTTGCCGCCGGCTGCCGCCGGCTGCCGCCGAAGGGATCGGGGCGCGCTGGGCTTGCGAGTCCAGCCTGGCGGGGAAGAACGACCGCGGCATCCGCCAATGACCACGATTCGCTGCGTCCTACTTTCTGATTGAATCCGACATCGATCAAGCATCAACGCCCTGATGGACGCCGCGACGCGCCACACCCCTCGGTTGGGCATCGATCGCGATGCGCGTGTGAAAGATGGGGGCATGAGCTTGCTCCGCTTCGTCACTCGCCCGGCCGCATGGTTCTTCGGCGCCCGGCAGGCGTATCTGCTGTGGCAACTGCGGCGCGTGATACGGGGAGCGGACGCGTTCGATGTCATCGGGAACATGTTCCTCGCGGTCGCACCCATCGCTTCCGAGCCGGGCGATGGGTCCGACGGAACGCGGCTGCTTGCCATGCCTGAACTAGTTGCCCTGTTGTTCGCGGAGCGGGTGACGGGTGACGCTAACAAGGCTCCGAGCGCGCGCGTCCTCGGCAAGGTTCATAGGCTCGCGCCGAAGGTCCTTCACGCCGCGACCCTGAGGGTCCTGTTTGAGCAACTCGTTCGACGGCGAGAGCCCGTCGAAGGTGGGCAGGTGGCACCTCGACTCACAGCCGCCGCCATCACCCGCGAGATCTATATCCGATTGCCGCGCTTCCACCAGAAGGAACGGCAGCTACTCGGCGAACTCTTCACCCCCCAGGTGACGAAATCTGTGGTCGACCGCCTCGGCTTTGGGCCTGAGGCGATGTTCGCAGTGTTCGACGCGTTCAATTCGTACATCCCGCAGCGGCTGGCCGACGAGTTCCAAACTGCGAGCGAGGAGCTTCACCAGGCGGTGGACGCCTCGCCCGAACTGGTTGAGCTACTGGCCGCGCATCGCAGCGGTCGAGATGCCGCGATGTCGAAGCTCATCACGGCGCGCGCATTCGGGGTTATGTCCACGCTGGTGAGTCTCTCCCTAGATGACCTTCTCGAGGCCAGCGACGTTGACGCGGCACAGCTCAACGCGCTTTTGGAGCGGCTGAGCATCGACCTAGATGCCGACAATGCGGGAGCGGCGCGGGCATTCCTCAACGGCGACAACCGGATGCGGACGCGACCTTTCATCACACGGCTGACCGCGACGGGCACGCGTGAGTGGATGCTGGTGCAGCCCACCTGGCTGATCTTCGGGATGCGCGAACTCTTTGAGGCTGCTCTCACCGAAGCGCCGATGGATCAGCACTACATGAAGCATCGGGGCCAGCACCTTGAACACCGCGGCATGCACGCCATTGTCGAAGCGCTGCGCCCCGATGTTGCTCTTGCGAATGTTGTGTATCGCGGGCCGACGGGGCAGCGGATTGAAGCGGACGGACTCGTGGTCATTGGACAAGTGGCCATCGTCGTAGAAGCGAAGAGCAACCGGTTGACCCCGTATGCTCGCGCCGGCGCCCCGGTAAGGCTCTGGAAGGAGCTCGGGCCCATCATTAGCAAGGCCGCCGAACAGGCTGAACGGCTACGTGCCCTGATTGCGAAAGACCCCTCAATCCACATCGTGTCCGCGGTGGACGTGAGAACCTCGCCGAGCGGCACCCGAAAGAACTGGGACCTCGACGTCAGCGAAGTCGACGAAGTGTTTACCATCGCGCTGTCGTTGGAAGACCTGAACTACCTCGTCACTGTGACGTCCGAGCTTGTCGAGAGTGGGCTGATCCCCAAGGATAGCCCGTCGCCGTGGGTGGTCAACATCCACGACCTGGAAGTCACCACACGGCTCCTTAACCGGCCCGCTGAGTTCATTCACTTCCTGTCCCGGCGTCGCCGCGCCAGCACCATGAATAACATCCAGGCTGCCGACGAGCTCGACTACGTCATGCACTACCTCACCGAGGGCCTGTTCCCGGAGGGCTCGCCCGATGCGACAACCCTTATCCTCAACCTCACCAACGATCTGGACGCCTGGGTGTTCTACACCGAGGGACTCCGCGAAACCCCCGCACCAAAACCAGCACAGGAGATAGATCCGGAGTCGGATGAGATCCTGGCCACGTTGGAAGAGGCTCGCCCCTTCGGATGGCTGGGCGCTTCAACAAGTCTGCTGGAGCTCGAGCCGGGCACACGGGCGCGGATCGCCCATGAAGCGCGACGGCTCCGCGACCTCACAGCCGCTGACGGGGAGCTGCACTCGATGTACCTCGAGACGTCGCCTGCTCCGATGAGGCCACTGATTTTCATCGCGATGAGCTTCCCTCGAAGCACTCTTCGCGATGTCGTAGAGGGTCGGCTGCTCGGCTACGCGACTTTGCGGAAGTACGTCTCCAAAGCGGACACGGTTCACTGCTTCGGCGCGTTCGAAGAGTCCGATGCCGTGTTCGATATGTTCCTAACCCTAAGCTCGCCCTGGGAGTCCAACGATGTCCTCGAGGCCGCAGCCACCGCAGCTAGACTTGCGCCTGGCTTGCAGTCGTGATGCGTTCGTTGTGAGGCATTGGGGTTGAGCGTCTTCTCCTTGATCCCCCCATCCGCAGAGGGTGTTCCAGGGCCGGTTGCACGGCGTATCTGCTGTGGCGGATAGTCCGCGACCCGGCGGATATTACCGGAGGCCTTCAGGCTGACGAATGTCGGCTGAGGCCGACGGACTGGCTTCAGACCTGACGTCGACTGTCTACCCGCATCGTGCTTAGAGTGAACTAAGTGGCGCCAACCCGCAGATCCGGCACGTTGGCACCCCGGCCGCTAAAGCGTACATAAATACGAATCTCGTACGCGTCTTCCGAATCTCCCGGAGATAGGTCTCGTGGGAAGACGGCGGGAAGAATCGTGGGGAAGCGAACTTCGCTGAACTCGTCCAGGTTCTGCTCAAACGTGCTTTGCGAATTGATGGTCCCGCGTGAAATCAATCAACTCGCATCCAGTTCCGGTCAGCGTGGGCTTCCGCGGAAGAGTTCAAATCCCACCGTCACCGCCAAATAAATACCTGATCAGCGCCTCTTTTTGGAGGCGCTGATCGGCGTTTTGGGACAATTCAGGACAGTTTTGCCACCGGACCGTGTCACGTGATCCTGAGGAGGCTGGCTGAGGTGCGACCGGTCGCCGTCGTGACCGTGTCTCGCTTCGGATTCGCCGGACCGGCGTTCGGCGAATTCAGCCTGCAATAGCAGGGGGTTATCGCTCCGAGGTAGGGGCGAGAGGGGCAAGGGCTGAGGTGGCGGCACCGAGGATTCGTGCCTTCACGGTCTCGAGCACGACATCGGGGTCGATGGTGTCGGGCTCGTAGAGCCAGGCGATCATGCAGCCCAGACCCACTGCGATCAGCCAGTCGGCCCCGGTGCGGGCGTCGGCGCCGGCGACTCCCTGCGCCTGAAGCAGGGTGGTGAGCTCTTGCCGCGTCCATGCCAATTGCCGGGCGGCGGTGTCGTGCAGTGGATGCGCGGCGACCGTCGCTTCGCAGAGCAGCACGATCTCGGCGGCGGTCACCCAGCGGGGGAGTCGCTCGAGGTGCAGCATCCACGGGTCGTCGGTGACGCGGTCGTACAGGGCTGCGACGACGAGTTCGAGCAGGGCCTGTTTGGTGGGCGCGACGTGGATCAGGGCGGCTCGGGTCACGCCGGCGTCGTCGGCGACCATCTGCATCGACGTCTCGTAATAGCCGTGCCTGGCGTAGCGCTTCGCGGCCGCCGCGACGATCCGCGCGCGCGGATCATCACCGGCGAGGGCGGGCGGCAGTCGCGGTTCCGATGTCGGGGCGATGATGCGAGCAACGGCGGAGGCGCCGGCGAGGTGCGTGACGCGGCCCTCGAATTCGTCGAGTTGCGCAGGAATGTCGATCTGCCCGGGGAAATACAGTGTGAGGATCTGCAGACCTTCCCAGCCCGCGATGATCTCAGCTGTCGCGAGATCGCTTTCCGTGGCCGACAGTCCGATCGAATCGAAGAACGCGCGTCCGCGTCGACGCCCCTCCTGGCGACGATGCAGCATCATGGGGTGGCCGGGATGCTCGGGGCTCGTGGCCTCGCCGAGCAAAGCGGTGAACAACTCGATCCACCCGGGCACGGCGTTGTTGGCGCGGGCGACGGCGGCGGCGCTCGGCGCCGATCCCGCGCGCAGCTCGGCCGCATTCCAGACGCGTTCCGATTGGGTGTCGAGCCGGGCGATGAGTGCGGTGAGGATCTCGCCGCGATTCGCAAAGTACCGCAGCACCGCGGGGTGTGAGATGCCGGCCTCGGAGGCGATTTCACGCAGCGAGGTGGCACGGTAGCCGTTGCGGACGAAGAGCATGTGAGCGGCATCGAGGATCGACTCAACCCGCTCGCGTCCCGTCCGGTAGGTGCCGCGCTTGCTCGCCATCTCTCCAGTATCTCGAATCGCTTGGTGTGGTGAAAAGTTACCGCTATGGTGGTAACTCTACACTCGCCTTCCTGCTTGGAGACATCGATGTCTGACCACGCCGACACGCTCGCACAGCCCGAACAGTCCCGGATGAAAGTCCCGTCTTCCCTTCGACGCCTGTTTCGCCTGGCTCCGCTCGCCGCTTCGGCGGCCCCTCTCGCCTACGGCGTCACCGCCTACTTCATGGCGATCCAGGTTCAGCTGTTCGATGCCGACACCAAGGTCCAGAACCTGGCACTGATCAACGCGCTCTCGGCCGTCGCCGCCATGGTCGCCCAGCCGATCTTCGGTGTGCTGTCCGATCGCACCCGCAGCCGCTGGGGTGCGCGTCATCCGTGGATGCTCGTGGGCACCGCCATCGGCACGCTCGCCCTCATCTCGGCTGGTTTCGCGACGAACGTGGCGATGCTGACCGTGTGCGTCATGCTCATCCAGTTCGGTTACAACGCCTGGCAGGGACCGTTCTCCGCTCTGCTGCCCGATCGTGTTCCCGAACGGTTCCGGGGCCGCTACTCGACCGGGGTCGGGATCGGCGTTCTGCTGGGCGCCGTGCTCGGACCCGTTCTCGCCTCGTTCTTCGTGAAGACCATCCCGCTCGGATACCTGTCGCTCGCCGGCGTCGTGCTCCTGCTCATCGTGCTGTTCATCGCCCTCGTCCCCGGCATCGACAACCGAGGCGAGCCGCGCAAGCAGTTCTCGCTCATGGCGTTCCTGTCCGCGTTCTGGGTGAACCCCATCCGCCACCGCGACTTCTTCTGGGGGTTCACCGGGCGGATTCTGCTGTTCGGCGGATACACGATGCTCAGCGCCTACAGCCTCTACATCGCCCAGGACTACATCGGGCTCAGCCTCAACCAGGCGACCACGCTCGTGCCGCTACTGGGGCTGGCCGGGCTGCCCGGCCTTCTGATCGCGACCGCTGTGTCCGGACCGCTCTCCGACCGCGTCGGTCGACGCAAGCCCTTCGTCCTGATCTCGGGCTTCACCATCGCGGCAGGGGCGGTCATCCCCTTCGCCCTGCCGTCGGTGCTCGGCCTCGTACTGCAGACGATCGTGGTCACCATCGGATTCGGCGCGTTCGCCGCCGTCGACCAGGCGCTCATGGCGTCGGTGCTTCCCGACCCCGAGGACTTCGGCAAGGACCTCGGCGTGCTCAACCTCGCCGCAACGCTGCCGACCACGATCGCGCCCCTCGCCGCCGGAGCCATCGTCCTCGCCATCGGTTATGCGCCGCTGTTCCTCATCGTCGGCGCAATCGGCGTGCTCGGCGCTCTCGCCGTGCTCCCGATCCGCAGCCTGCGCTGACACTTCGAGACATCCACCTGGTGCCCTCGCACCCCATCGAAAGGACGAGATGAACGACTCCACCGCGCTCGAGCGCATCCTCCCCGTACCCCGGATCATCGAGGAGCACCATGGCCAGGTCCGCATCCATCCGGGCACCGCTCTGACGGTCGCGTCGGCTGAGCTGCTGCCGTCGGCCCGGCTCTTCGCCGAACGGCTCGAAGCCTGGGCGGGCATGTCCCTGTCCGACCCGCGCGTCCGCGAGGCGTCGCCCGGCGGCATCCATCTCGTCGTCGACGCCGATGACGAGATGATCGCCGCCGTGCCGTCTGCCACCGGAGTCGCGGCCGACGGCAGCGACCTCGGCGCGGAGCGCTCCGCGCTCACGCTGTCGGCCGACGGCATCCGTGTGGTCGGCGCCTCGAACGCGGGTGTGCACCACGCGGCGACGACGCTGGCAGCGATCGCCGAACAGGCCGAGCAGGATGCCGAAGGGCTCGTACTGCCCGCGGCCGCCATCGCGGATGGGCCGAGCCTCGCGTGGCGAGGTCTGTCGTTCGACGTCGTGCGCGCGACCTTCACCACGAGCGAGGTGCGACGCGTTATCGAACTGCTTGACAGGTACCACATGAACGTGCTTCACCTGCACCTCACCGATGACCAGGGCTGGCGGATCGAGATCCCGTCCCGCCCGGAGCTGACCCCGGCAGGCAGCACGTTCTTCACGCACTCCGAGTACCGCGAGCTCGTCGCGTTCGCGCAGGAGCGGTTCATCACCATCGTGCCCGAGGTCGATATGCCCGGGCACTCATCGGCGGCACTGGCGGCTTACCCCGAGCTCACCCGGTCGGGAACGGCGTGGGCGTACCCGGCCGACCCGATGGAAGCGATCGCCCTGCTGGCCTCCGGCGAGCGCGAGCCCCAGTTCCTCGATCCCGACAACGACGAGGTGTGGACGTTCGTGGACGACGTCGTCGCGGAGCTCGCCGCACTCACGCCGGGGCGTTTCCTGCACATCGGCGGCGACGAGGCCTTCGGCATGCCGGAGGAGGACCATGCCGCCTTCGTCCGTCGCGCGCGCGCGATCGTCCGACGCCACGGCAAGGAGCCGATCGGCTGGCAGGAAACCGTCCGCGCCGACGCACAGCCGGAGGAGCTGATCCAGCTCTGGATCGACAGTGACTCGACCCCATCGGCCGACGATCCTCTGCTCTCCATGTTGCCGCCGCGGATCACCGAGATGCTTCTCGATGCGTTCGCCGGAGCCTCTGCAGATCCGCAGCGCGCGATCGACACGCGTGCCCGCGTCATCATGTCGCGCACCGGCCTCGCGTACCTCGACGCCCCGTACGCGGAGGCGTCGACCCATCCTGACAGTGAGGCCCGTCGGGGGCGGGTCGGGATGCCCGGATACCCGGCCACGACGATCGAGGGCTCCGTCACTGCCCCGATTCCCGGCATCGACGCGCAGACCGACCTCGACGTCGTCGGCTTCGAGGCCGCGATCTGGTGCGAGACCGTGAGGGACTTCGACGACCTCAGCTTCCTGCTGCTGCCCCGGCTGCCCGGACTCGCACAGCGCGCCTGGGCCGCCGGGCCGGCCCGCGACTGGGACGACCTTCGCGAACGCCTGGCTGCACAGGCACCAGCATGGCGGCGCGACGGTCTCGCCTTCCACCATGCACCATCCATCGACTGGCGAGGCGAGCCCTCGCAGAAGGAGCCCCCAATGTCCCGCGTACCCGATGGTTTCCTCTGGGGAGCATCCACCTCGGCCCACCAGGTGGAGGGCGACAACATCTCCAGTGACATCTGGCGGCTCGAGGGCAACGGCCCGATCATGGCCGAGTACTCGGGCGACGCCGTCGACCACTATCACCGCTACCCCGAAGACATGAAGCTGCTCGCGGATGCCGGACTCAACGCCTACCGCTTCGGCATCGAGTGGGCGCGCATCGAGCCCGAACCGGGGCGCTGGTCGAACGCCCAGCTCGCGCACTACCGTGGCATGATCGACCAGGCACGGAGCCTCGGGCTTGAGCCCGTCGTGACGCTGCACCACTTCACCTCGCCGTACTGGTTCGCCGAAGCCGGCGGCTGGATGGGCGACGACGCGCTCGACCGGTGGGCGCGGTACATCGAGAAGGTCTCGGGCATCCTCGGCGACGTGCAGTGGGTGTGCACCATCAACGAGCCCAACATGGTGGCGCTCATGCAGGTCTTTCTCGGGGCTGATCTGACGGCCGATGCGCTCTCGGGCGGCATCACTCTCGCCCACGACGGGCCCCTGATGCCCGACGCCGCACTCAGCGCGCGACTCGTCGAGGCGCACCGCATCGCCACGCGGATCCTCCGCGAACGCACCAGCGCCAAGGTCGGCTGGACGATCGCCCAGCAGGCGTACACGCCCACCGAGGGCAACGAGGAGATTTTCCAACGGGTCACTTGGGCCTGGGAGGATCTGTTCCTCGAGGCCTCCCGCGACGACGACTTCGTGGGAGTGCAGTCGTACACGACCCAGCCCGTCGGGCCGGATGGCCCGGTGCCGCATCCGCCGTACCCCGACAACACGATCACCGGGTGGGCGTACCGGCCCGACGCGCTCGGCATCGCCCTTCGCCACGCCCACGAAGTGACGGGCAAGCCGCTGCTCGTCACCGAGAACGGCATCGCCACCGCCGACGACGCCCGCCGCATCGACTACACCCGCGAAGCGCTGCGCCACCTCGCCGCAGCGATCGAGGACGGCATCGACGTGCGCGGATACCTACACTGGTCGGCCCTCGACAACTACGAGTGGGGCCACTGGGCGCCCACCTTCGGACTCATCGCGGTCGACCGCGAAACGTTCGAACGTCGGCCGAAGCCGAGCCTCGCCTGGCTCGGCGAGGTCGCCCTCTCGAACGCCGCGCACATCCCGGTGGGGACGACCTCGTTCGCGCCGGCGGCGGTCGGGTCATCCGCGCCCGCGAACAGCCGCCTCGACGCCGTCGCCCGGCTCACTCTGGAGCAGAAGGTGCGACTGCTGACCGGTGCTTCGGCGTGGTCGCTCCACGAGGAGCCCGCTGTCGGGCTCCGTAGCATCGTCGTCTCGGACGGCCCGACCGGCGTGCGCGGGCAGGCACTGGACGACCGCGCCCCGTCCGCGAGCCTGCCTTCCGCGAGCTGCATCGCGGCGAGCTGGGATCTCGACAGGTTGCGCACCCTCGGCCGGCTGATCGCCTCCGAAGCGCGCTCGAAGGGGGTCGACGTGGTGCTCGGTCCGACGATCAACCTCCACCGCAGTCCGCGCGGCGGTCGCGACTTCGAGGCGTTCAGCGAGGACCCGTGGCTCGCCGGCACGCTCGCATCGACCTATGTGGAGGCAGTCCAGGCTGAAGGGGTCGGTGCGACCCCGAAGCACTTCGTCGCCAACGACAGCGAGACCGACCGGCACACCATCGACGTCCACCTCGATGAGCGCACGCTGCGCGAGCTCTATCTGGCCCCGTTCGAGCGTGCGGTGGCCTCGGGCGCCTGGATGATCATGTCGTCATACAACCGGGTCAACGGCGTCGCTGCCTCGGCCAACGAACTGCTGACCTCGCCGCTGAAGGACGAATGGGGCTTCGATGGCGTCGTGATCTCCGACTGGGGCGCCGTCACCGACACGGTCGCGTCCGCTGCATCGGGTCAGGACCTGATCATGCCCGGACCTGTCGGGCCGTGGGGGGATGCCTTGCTCACCGCGGTCCGCGCGGGCGAGATCGGCGAGAGCGTCATCGACGACAAGGTGGAGCGGCTGCTCCGGCTCGCCGAGCGGGTCGGGGCGCTCGAATCGGCGCCGCGCACCGAGGTCCCGTCGCCCTGGGTTGATGAGGACATCGCCGAGATCCTTCGCGAAGCGGCCGCCGACGGCATGGTGCTCGCACGCAACACCGGGATTCTGCCCCTGGCCGACGAGGGTCAGCGCATCGCCGTCATCGGTCATCACGCGCTGGTCGGGCGCGGGCAGGGGGGAGGCTCCGCATCGGTCTTCCCGCCCTACCAGGTCAGCCCTCTGGCGGGCATCCGCTCGGCTTACACGAACGTGACAGCGACTCTCGGCGTGCCGCCGGCTCCCGAACTCCGCCCCCTTTCTGCGGACGCGCTGAGCCACGGCGAAGCGCCCGGCTTCGAGGTGGAGTACCTCGACGCCGACGGTGCGCCGTTCGCTTCGGAAGTCTTCCCGAGCGGCCGGTTCGGATGGCTCGGCGACGCGAACCTGGCCCTCGCGGCGACGATCCGCATGCGCTCCACCTACGTCGCCCCGGCCGCGGGAGTCCGGCGGCTCGGGGTCGCCGGCCTCGGCGGTCTGGAGTGGAAGGTCGACGGGAAGGTCCTCTTCTCGGGGCGGGTCGGCCCGGCCGAAGGCGTCGATCCCGTCGAGGCGGTGCTGCACCCGAAGGCGCAGACCGAGGAATTCGTGTTGGCCGAGGGCCAGCGCGTCGACATCGAGGTGACGATCCGGCCCTTCCTTCCCGGCGGCTTCCCATTCGCATCGCTCATCGTCGGCGAGGAGGAGATCTTCGACGCCCCCGAGGTCGAACTAGAGCGTGCCGTCGCAGCGGCCCGCGAAGCCGACGTCGCCGTTGTCGTCGTCGGCACCACCGACGTGATCGAGTCGGAGGGTTACGACCGCGCAACGCTCGCACTGCCCGTGGGGCACGACGAACTGGTGCGCGCGGTCGCCTCGGTCAATGACCGCACGATCGTCGTCGTGAATGCGGGCGCGCCCGTGCTCATGCCGTGGTTCGACGAGGTCGCGGCCGTGGTTCTCTCCTGGTTCCCAGGGCAGGAGTTCGGCAACGCGCTCGCCGACGTCCTGTGCGGTGACCGCGAACCCGGCGGGCGGATGCCAACCACATGGCCGCGCACGGAAGCCGACGTGCCGATCTGGGCGGTCGAGCCCGTCGACGGCGTGCTCGACTACGCGGAGCGGGGCGACATCGGCTACCGGGCATGGTCTCGCCCGGGGCATCCTGCGCCCTTGCTGGCCTTCGGTTCGGGGCTCGGGTACACGACGTGGGCGACGTCGAACGAGAATGCGGAGGCCATGCCCGACGGGGGAGTGCGCGTCACCGCCGAGGTCGAGAACACGGGCGGACGCGTCGGCAAGCAGGTCGTGCAGGCCTACCTCACGAGAACGGGACCGACGGAGGTCGACCGCCCGGAGCTCTGGCTCGCCGGATACGCCGTCGTACGCGCCGAGCCCGGCACGGTGACCGAGATCTCCATCGACCTCGAACCGCGCGCGTTCGCGCACTGGTCGGTCGAGTCGCACGCCTGGGCCGTGGAGCCCGGGAGCTACGCGGTGCGACTCGGCACCGGGGTCGACGCCCTGAGTGAACCACTGCCGGTCGAGATCACGAGCGCGGCGACCGCCCTCCGCACAGTCAGGCCCGACGATGTCGCATTCGGAATCCGCAGCGACTTCGCACCGCGCACGGTAGCACCGGCGAGCCCGGTTGCCGAGCAGCACGGGGGTGCCGTGGACGGCCCCGTTCCGACCGCGGCGAGCCCGCTCGGCGACCTCCTCGATCACCCGGTGACCAGGACCGTCATCGAGCAGACCGTGCCCGATCTCGCGACCCATCCCATGCTCGGGATGATCAAAGCGATGCCCCTCGCGACGGTGCTGACGATGGCCGCCGGGCAGATCCCGCCGGAGACGGCGCAGCTCCTTGCCGACCGGCTCGCGGCGGTCGCGGGCTGACCCCGTCTGTGGGGCGGCGGATCTTCCGTCGCCCCACGAGCTCGACCGGCGACGCAGACGTCCTTGTGCCCAGCTTGCGAGTTGGTTTGCTCGTCCTCGCATCGAGGTCAGTTCGACTCGTAGTGGCCGCCGTTGCCGACTCGTGCTCTCAGAGCGCTTCGGGTTGATTCGTCGATGAATGCAGCATCCACGCTGTCGGAGTCGAGCCGCGCGAGAGCCGCAGCGTCGAAGCCGAGCTCATCGCTCAGCACCTGTCGCTCCGCAGAGAGAGGCGATCGGGTCTGTCGTGGGTTGTCGTCTCCGAGGACAACCGCCACGCCCGCTTTCCGGAACACGGCGGCGGGGTGATGGCGTCGAGCGGCGATGGCACCCGTGTAGAGATTCGATGTCGGGCAGATTTCGATGTAGATGCCTTGATCTGCCATCTGCCGGAGGGCGTCGTCGTCGGCGGCGACGTGTGCGCCGTGGCCGATTCGGGAGACCCCGAACAGTCGGACGGCGTCGAGAGCGGCATGCGCGGGCGCGGCCTCTGCCGCGTGGCACGTGAGGCCGAGGCCGGCGCTGCGGGCGATCGCGAAAGCCTCGACATACGGATCGAGCGATGGGAAGCGGAGTTCATCGCCGGCGAGGTCGAATCCGACGACACCGCTGCCCGCGAAGCGGGCTGCGGCTGCTGCGACTCGAGCGTTGAGTTCTGCGTCGTGCAGCCGAAGAGCCGCCACGACGACCCCGGCCGGCATCCCACTGTTCGTGGTCCCTTGGCTGACGCCCTCGCAGACCGCGGCGACGACGTCGTCCAGCGGGAGATCCTGGCTGACGTGTGTGGCAGGCCCGAAGCGTAGCTCGAGATAGTCCTGTCCGTCTGCGGCGGCATCCTCCACGGCCTCGCAGGCGATGCGGGCAAGCGACTCATAGTCGGCGAAGAACGGGTAGCTCGACGACACCTTCTCCAGGTAGACGGTCAGGTCCGCTGGCGCGTCGAGTTGAAGCGCTCTTTCCCAATCCCGGTCAGCGCCGGGGATGTCGAGCTTGCGTGCGAGTTCGAGGGCGGTGGCAGGGCGCACTCGACCCTCGAGGTGCGTGTGCAGATTGATCAGCATGAGACGACCTCCGGGAGAGGTGCTGCACCGGTGATCATCTCGACGAGGTGCGGGCCGAGGGCGCGGTCGGTGTCGAGAACGATCCGCGTGCGAACGTTCGGGTGATCCACGGGCCCCAACCGCTGGTTCCGGAGGTCCGCGATCACCTGGCCGCGGCCTGGTCCATCGGTCGTGTCGACGATCATCGGGACTCGCGGGACCACCGTCGGCACGACGCCTCCCGCCGCGATGGCTGCCGCAAGCGGATCGTGCAAGGCGCAGCTGCGCTCACCGTACAGCGGGAGGTAGAAGTCGAAGTAGAGGTCGAGCATGTGACCGAGTGCGCGGGAAGCCTCGCTCTCGGCCGCGAGGAGCCGGGCGCGATCGTCTTCGTCGAGGGTGTTTTCGAGGGTGACATCGAGGGGAACGAGGGTGACGTCCCAGTCGGCGGAGAGTACCTCCGAGGCTGCCTCGGGGTCGTTCCAGATGTTGGCTTCGGCAACCGCGGTGACGTTCCCGGGGACGAGCGCGGCACCGCCCATGGCGGTGAGGCTGCGAACCCGCTGCGGGAGCGTCGGGTCGGCCCGCAAAGCGAGGGCGATGTTGGTGAGCGGCCCGACGGCGACGATTCGCAGGTCACCGCGGTGCTCATGGGACAGTCGGATGAGGAGTTCCGCGGCGGTGCCCGCTTCGGGTTCGCGGGGTGATCTCGGGAGTGCGACATCGCCGACCCCGTTGTGGCCGTGGATCTGCGGGACGCCGCCGTCGAAGTCTTTCGCGAGGTGGTCCCGTGCGCCGATGCTCACGGGCACGTGTCCGGCATCCAGCAGGGCGAGGAGGTCGAGGGAGTTCCGTGCGGCCTGTTCCGTGCTGGTGTTCCCGCTGACGGTTCCGACGCCCACGAGTCGGACAGCGGGGGATGTCGCGAGGTATGCGATGGCGAGGGAGTCGTCGATACCGGTGTCGCAGTCCAGGTAGACGGGGATGCGTTCGGTAACGGTCGGGGCGTTGGTCATGGTGTCCTCTCAGATCCGCTGTCCGCTGCGGGGGGCGATCAACAGGCTGGCGACGAGGGCGAGCCCGACGATTCCTGCCGAGATCCACAGCGCTGTGGTGAATCCGCCCACGGTGATCTGCGTGACGAACGGGGCCACGATTCCGATCCCGAGCCCAGCGCCGATCCCGAAAGCGGCACCGTTGAGGCCGGGCAGTGCTGCCGGGGCGTCTTCCGGTGAGAGGAGGACCCCGAGGCCGTTGACGGTGGTGAGGACCAGGCCGTTGTAGGTGATTCCGAGGACCGCGATCGCGGCGATCACGAGGGCCATGTTCTGGGGGACGACGGCGATCAGGGCGACGGCGGCGAGGCTGAGGACGAGTCCGACGCGGAGCAGCCGGATCCAGCCGACCTTGCCGGCAAGCCACCCCGACAGCGGTGCGGCGACGACGCCGATCATGGCGGGCGGGACGAGGAACAGCGCCGCCGCGGTGGCGGCATCGAGACCGAAACCGATCTTGGGGGTCTGGCTCAGGATGACGACGGTGAAGTTGATGACCGCGAACACGCCGGACAGGGTGAGAACAGTCGTGGCGATCACGGGCCATACCTGCCGGGACCCGAGGTGGCGGGTCGCGATCAGCGGTGAATGGCGACGCTTCTCGACGAACCAGAACACGATGAAGGCGATGATCGCGGCCGCCAGGTACGTCAGGGTGAGCGGGTTGAGCCAGCCCGCACTTCCACCCTGAGAGACGAAGTAGGTGAAGCAGATCAGAGCCACCGAAAGGGCGGCGGCGCCCCACCAGTCCATCTTCCCGGCCGTCACGACAGGGCCGTCCTTGGGGACGGTGAAGATCACGCAGGCGATCGCGAAGGCGCCGACGACGAGGATGACGGCGAAGATCGACCGGTAGCCGAAGTTCTCGACGAGGAGGCCGCCGATGTAGCCGTCGACGCCGCCGACGCCCCCGTTCACGGCCGTGATGATTCCGAGGGTGGCGCCGAAGACCTTGGCGCTCAGTGACTCGCTGAGGATGATGTAGGCGAGCTGAAATGCAGCACTGGATGCGCCCTGCAGCGCACGACCGACCAGCAGAACGGGGAGGTTGGGTGCGAACAAGCACAGCAGGGTGCCGACTGCAAGGATGCCGAGCACGATGAACAATGCGCGGCGCCGACCGGTGAAATCGCTCCACCGGGAGAGGACGATCCCACCGATCGCGCCGGCGAGGAAGAACAGCGACGAGACCTGCGACACCGCGCCGACGTCGATCCCGAGTTCCTTCGCCATGTCGGGAAGCGCGGGGGTGAGCATGCTGGCATTCAGCTGGTACGACAGCACGCACAGGATGAGGGTGGCGACGAGTGCGACCGCCCGTCCTCCTCGAAGAAGCGTGATGTCGGCGCCTGGTTCCGTCCGGATGGCGGCCGTTGGGGCGGGTGCGTGCACGAGAGACTCCTTCGTCGAAGCACTGAAAGTCGGGATGTATGAAGTTATACCTCTCGGGTAGAACATGTGCAAGACTGATGTCTGAGGGATCATGGAGACACTTCACTCGAGCAAGGGAGCATCGTCTTGAGCGTCATCGACCAGTTCTTCGCACACCAGCTGACAACCGCAGTCGGGCAGCCGCTTCGTGTGGCCGTCTACTCCCGGCTCGCCAGCGGAATCCGGGCGAACGTGTTCCCGCTCGGTCACGTCCTTCCGCGGGAGACGGAACTCGCGACTGCGTTGGGTGTGAGTCGCACCGTCGTCCGCGAGGCGCTCATGCTTCTCGAGGAGGACGGCCTCATCGTCACGCGCCGTGGGGTGGGCCGTTTCGTCGTCGACACGCTGCCGCACATCGGCCTCGAAGAGCTGCAGCCCCTCGAACGTGCGCTCGCCGAATCCGGGCGCCACATCGAGGTGCGCCAACTCGAATTCGACACCCAGCCCACGACGGACTTCATCTCCAACAAGCTCGCCCTCGACGCGACGGCCAACACATGGTTCCGAGAGGCTCTGATCCTCATCGACGGGAGCCCTGTCGCGATCGCCCAGGAGCACCTCCCGGCCGGCAAGTACCTGAGCGACATCCACCCCGGTATTGCGGCGAGTCTTGCATCCCTCGCCGCCGAGTCGAAGACCCTTCTCGGGGCGATCTTCGACCGGTTCGGGTCCGTCCTCAGCGGCGGCGTGTGCGCGCTCGCAGCGAGCGTCGCCGGTGAGACCCGGGCCGCGCTTCTCGGTCTGAAGCCGACGATGCCCGTCCTCGTGCTCACACAGACCGCCGAGTACGACGGCACCCCCCTCTACCTTGCGAAGTTCATCGTGTCCCCCGAGGTCGGCAGTCTCTCCATCGTGCAGTCGACCCCCAACTGAAAGGCGCCCCATGCCAACCCATTCCGCGCCCCGCATCACCGTCGTCGGGAGCATCAACGTCGACATCACCAGCCACGTCCAGCGGCTCCCCACCGCCGGTGAAACCGTCGGCGGCGGAACCCTCAGTCGAGAGATCGGCGGCAAAGGCTCGAACCAGGCCGCCGCAGCCGCCAAACTGGGTGCGAACGTTCGGATGATCGGAGCAGTCGGCAACGACGCGGACGGGCAGTGGCTCCTCGACCACCTCACAGCGGCCGGCGTGGATACCTCGGCCGTCGAGACCGTCCCGGACCCCAGCGGCACAGCGCTCATCGTCGTCGATGAGCACGCGGAGAATCAGATCGCCGTCTGTCCCGGTGCGAACGCTCACGTGCGAGCAGACGCTGTTCACATCGAGCCCGATGAGGTCATCCTCACCCAGCTCGAGGTCTCCCGGACGGTCGTGGAGCACCTCGCGGCATCGAGACCGAACTACCTCGCCGTCAATGCGGCGCCCGCTCAGCAGCTGCCCGCCAGCCTGATCGAACGCGTCGACCTGTTCATCGCCAACGAGAGCGAATACGCGCTCATGCCCGAGCTCGATGACGCGCGCCTCGTCGCCGTCACCTACGGCGCGGCCGGCGCCGCCCTATTGGCATACGGCAACGAGATAGCCCGCGTCGCCGGCGTCCCCGCCGACGCCGTCAACACGGTCGGGGCAGGCGACGCCTTCTGTGCCGCGCTCGTCATTGCATTGCACAGCGAAATGGACCCGCTTGCCGCCCTCCACACCGCCTGCGCCGTCGGCGCTGCCGCGGTCGAACACCCCGCATCACAGCCGCCGCTTGCGGCGCTCGAAGAGTACGTCGTCGGGTCGTAGCCCGTCGGGGAGGCAGTGACGAATGCCTGGTCGTCGGGGCTTTTCCCCGGCGGATGCTTGTCGACGCCGGAACGCGGAATCCGATCCGCCGCTCCGGCGATCTGGCGCGCGTACACCCCGGTTGCGGGATGAATTCTCACGCTTGCAACTTGTCTGACTAGCTTGTATAACAAGTACATGGCGATGACGCTGACACACACCGACGACGGATTCTGGACGACTGCGTCCGTGATCGGACGCCGCACGCGGGGCGGCTCTGTGCGCGGTCTCGAACGTGAGGGCGTGGCGGTTTTCCGTGGACTTCCTTTCGCTGCGGCGCCCGTCGGCGAGCTACGCTTCGCAGCCCCACGCCGCTGCCGGGTACCGCACCCGGATGGGTTCGACGCGACGCGCTGGGGTGCGACCCCGCAGCGCCGAGACCCGGGTTTCGATATTCCCGAGCCCGTCGTACCCGGAAACGACACGCTGAACGTGAATGTCTTCGCGCCCGTTGCGACGCTTGACGCTGGTGCCCAGCATCCCGTCCTCGTGTGGATCCACGGCGGCGGATACCGGTCGGGGTCTGCGATCGGGGGCTGGTACGACGGTCGGGCATTCGCCCAGCGCGGCATCGTCGTCGTGTCGATCTCCTACCGCCTCGCGGTCGATGGATTCGTGCACATCGACGGTTCGCCCGAGAATCGCGGTGTCCTCGACTGGATCGCAGCGTTGGAATGGGTCCAGGAGTTCATCGCGGACTTCGGAGGCGACCCTGGCCGCGTGACGATTGCGGGGCAGTCTGCCGGCGGCGGTGCGGTGTTGGCGCTCCTGGCGACCCGCCGGGCGGACGGCCTGTTCCAGCGGGCGTGGTCGCTCTCCGGCGTTCTCGAATCCGACCCCGTGGACCAGGCGCGCTCGCGAGCCATGGAGCTCGCTGGAATGCTGGGGCTTCCGGACTGTTCCGCCGAAAGTTTCGGCGCCGTCGCCGATGCCGTCGGCCAACAAGTGCTGGCGACGCTCGCGCCGTTCGGGCCCGTTGTCGGGGAAGAGCTCTTCCCGTCCGGAATTCCGGCCGGCCTGGCACAGTCCCGGGTGCCGCTCGTGCTCGGCGCGACGGCGGACGAGATGCAGTGGGATGCCGAATCCCCTGCTCTGAGCCCCGATGCCGTGGGCGAACTCCTCGCGGGTGCGGGAGTTTCCTCCGTCGACGCAACCCAGTTCATCAACGGGCTCGGAGCCGGCGCGGAGACCAGCCGGCAGCGTGTGATCTCAGAACTCTGGTTCCGTTCGACGATCACCGAAGTTCTTGATCGTCGCGAGTCCGGCCGCAGCTTCGCGTACGACTACCGGTGGGCTCCTGCGGCCATCGGTCGGTCCTTGCACTGCAACGAGATCCCCGTCTTCTTCGGCGTGCAGGATGATCCTTCCGTGGTGCGGGTGCTCGGCAATGAGATCCCCGAGGACGTCCGAGCGCTTCACGATGATGCGGTCCGCTTCATCCGGGGTGAGGATCCCAAGTGGCTGACGGGACCCGTCCGTGCGAGCGGGTTTCGGGTCTATGGGCCCCCCGGTGATAATTTCAGGCTCAGCTCCCCGCTGGCGAACCGCTGGCAGAGTCCGGTGAACGAAGAGGCAGACGCATGATGAACCGCAGCATCACGGACCACTTCAGTGCGCCCCTCGGCGACTCCTCGGCTCACCCCATGCGAGTCACCGTGTATCAGCGGATCGCCTCCGCGATCGAAGAGGGCATTCTGCCACCGCAGTCTCTCGTCCCGTCCGAGAACCAGCTGTCGGAACTGCTGGGCGTGAGCAGGACAGTGGTCCGCGAGGCTCTCATGCTCTTGGCGGAGGACGGGCTGGTGGTCACTCGCCGCGGAATCGGCCGTTTCGTGTCGGACACGAAGCCCCAGGCCGGAATCGAGCGCGCCATCCCCCTGGATCGCCTGCTCGCCGATCCGGCAGCCAGAGACATCACGGTCGTCAGACTGGAGACGCATCTGGACCACGCGGACGCGACGTTCGCGAGCCCGCAACTGGGTGTCCCCGCCGGAACGCGCGTGTTGACTGTGGAATCTGTGCTCTCGCTCGGCGGCAGGCCGGTCGCCTACCTGCTCGAGCACCTTCCCTACGCGGAAGAGGGACCCACCGAGCTTCGCGCGCTGGTTGAGCGGCTCCTCCCCGAAGCGCAGGCGCGATCGACCGACGCTCCGGAAACCACCGTTCTCAATGCGCTGCTCGAGGCGTTCCCACGCGACCTCAAACCGACGAGTGTGCGGCTCGCTCCCGCACGGCTCGGGAGCTCCCGAGCGCAGCTGCTCGACGCCGGCGCAAATGACCCGGCGTTGATCCTCACTCAGATCATGTCCCGCGGCGAAACCCCCTGGTACCTCGCGAAGTGCGCGCTCACCGAACGAGTCGGCGCCGTCTCGCTCGCACAGACAGTCGCCTAACCCCTCCACCCCCTTGCGCAAAGGACCGCCCGCCCCGGGCGTTCCTTACTGACCCCTGCGCGCTCACCTCCACCCCCGAAAGACAAAGGAGTCCTCCATGAACGATCCAACGACCCTCGCATCCGCCCCGAAACCCGACGCGACCATCTGGCACGGCGGAAAGGCCGTCGCGCTGACCGCCACCCTGGTCCTCGCCGTGGTGGCCGGGCAGCTGTGCGCAAGCATGCTCACACCCGCACTGCCCGACATGGCCGCCGCCTTCAACGTCACCGTCGGAGCGGCATCGCAGATGTCGTCTCTGTTCTTCCTCGCCGGCGCGGTTCTCGGCCTGGTCTTCACCCGATGGTCGGACTATCTCGGCCGCCGGAAGACGCTCATCATCGTGCTCCTCATCCTTCTCATCGGCACCCTGATGTGCGTCTTCGCCCCCAACCTCCCCATCCTGCTCATCGGCAGAGTGCTCGAAGGCGTCTCGGGCGCGACCTTCAACTTCTCCTTCCTGCTGCTCTCCAAGATGCTCACCGCGCGCACGTTCGGCACCGCTCTCGGAACGGTCTCCGCGATCAACGGCGGAGTGGGCGGAGTCGATGGCTTTCTCGGTGGCCTCATGACGCAGACCGTCGGGTTCCGGTGGATCTTCGCCGTGATCGCCCTCGTCTGCGTGATCGCGATCGTGCTCGTGTTGCGTGTGATCCCGACCGATGCGCCCTCCGTCACCGAAGGACGGATGGACTGGTGGGGGGCGGTCTTCATCGGACTGTTCCTTGTCAGCATCACCTACGCGATCTCCGAAGGCTCCTCGCAGGGCTGGACCGCACCGATCACGCTGGCCTGCTATGCAGGCCTCCTGGTCTCGGCGGTGGGCTTCACGATCATCGAATCCCGCAGCAGCCACCCGCTGGTGCCCCTGCAGCATCTCGTGTCCCGCAGTATGTGGCCCGTTGTCATGACCACGGTTCTCCTCCTGGCGGCGGTGTTCTCCGTGCTCTCCTTCAGCATCGTGCTCATCTCCCAGGGTGCGACTGGCGGTGCGTTCGGTCTGCCTCCCGGACTTGCTGCACTGTTCTTCCTGACCCCGGCGGCTCTCTCCGGCGCGATCGCGGCCCCGATCGCGGGCACGATCGCAGGGCGTATCGGCTGGCTGAAGACGCTGCGCATCGGGACGCTCCCCGTGTTCGCGCTGATGGTCGTGTTCGCCCTGGTCTGGCGCGACCCGTGGGCCGCGGGGATCACCGCGACCGTCCTCGGCGTCTTCTACACCGGCGTCTGCCTCACGAGCCTCAACGGGCTCAGCGTCGTGCAGTCGCCGCGCGAAGCCCCCGCTGCACTGCCGGCCGTCAACGGGGCCGCATTCGGCATCGGGGCGGGCCTCGGCATCACCCTCGTCGCGCCCTGGATCACTCAGGGTACGGAGAGCGGGTTCACGACGGGGCTCTGGATCTCGGTGGGCATCAGCCTCCTCGCCGTCCTGATGGCGTTCGTCATCAAGCCGCAGAAGGACCCTGCGGTCCAGTCCTGAGCCGGGGCGAAACAGCTGGGCCGGTCGATGCGCCAAGGCGCGAGGCGACCGGCCCAGTACGCCGTGACGTGCACGGTGAAGCCGCGACGCGGTCTGGCGACGCGGTCTGACGACGCAACCCATCGATGGGAGATCCATGCAGATAACCACGACCTCGGGAGACGTCGTCGGTGAAGACGTCGGCTCGGGAGTCAACCGATTCTCGGGCATTCGGTTCGGGGAGCTCGAACATCGGGCCCGCTTCGGCAGAGCCGTTCCTCCTGCGTCACCGGAGAGAGCGCAGGACCGCCGCCCGCGGCCAGCCGTCTTCCCACAGATGCCCAGCCGTCTTGGGCTGGTGATGGGGCGTGACATCGAACAGCATCCACACGAAGAGGATGCATTCCTCATCAACGTCTGGGCACCCGATGGTGCTGAGCACCTGCCGGTGCTCGTGTTCGTGCACGGCGGTGCATTCCTCAGCGGAGCAGGAACCGCGCGCTGGTACGACGGCCGACGCCTCGCTGCGCTCGGGATGATCGTCGTCACCGTCAACTACCGCCTGGGCATCTTCGGACACTTGGTCACCGGCACCCCCGACGAAGACGGGAATCGGCCGCTCACAGATCTCCTGCTCGCGCTTCGGTGGGTCAGCGACAACATCGCATCCTTCGGCGGGGACCCGGAATCGGTGACACTGAGTGGACAATCGGCTGGGGCAACCTACACCCAAATCCTGTCGGTCATGCCGAGTGCGAAGGGCTTGTTCCGGCGCGTCTGCCTGATGAGCGCTGCCTACCCCCGTCTGCCTCGGCAGAAGGAAGCGGCGGCACTCGGCGAAAAGGCGACCAGCGCACTCCCTGATGGACCACGCATCTCGTCGGTCGCGGAAATGCTCTCAGCGCAAGCCCTCACGCTGCAGACACCCGCTCTCGGCCGCATCTCGTTCGGATTCACGCCGGTGCGCAGCGCCCCGGTGCCGGACTGGTGGTTCGATGCCGACACCTATGCCGCGCGCGCACACGTGTCCGAAGTTCTCGTGACGCATACCGAAGATGAGGTGGGTGCGTTCTTCTTCGCCTCGCCGCTTCACACGGAGGTTTCTCGCGAAGACGCACATGCCGTGGCTCGAGGACTCGGTCGAGACGACCTGGTCGACGCTGCCCTGACGCCGTACGAAAAGCTCGTGCAAGCCGTGTCATGGAGCACTTTCGTGCGTCCGGCTACCGAGACCGTTCACTCGCTCCGTAGGCGTGGCATTCGAGCGCAGCGGCTCGTCTTCGACGAGCGCAGCCTGCTTACCGGCGTGGGATCGGGACACTGCCTCGACCTCCCCTTCCTGTTCGGCGAACGATCTGCCTGGACGGATGCGCCCATGCTCCGCGGCATCGATGACGACCACTTCGATGCCATAGGGCAGATATGGCGCCGAGCGATCGCGTCATTCGTCCTGACCGGCATCTCACCCGGCAGCACCTGATCGTCACCATCTTCGGCCGGTATGGCCGTGCACGTGGGGGCACGCCCAACGAGCGCTGGTCTGAACCGTTGGCCAGCGAGTTCAAATCCCACCCTCACCGTCACCGCCACGTTCGAAGGCCCCGACTCCCAGTGTTTTCAAGGGATGGCGGGGCCTTCGTCATGCGGCGAAGGGATGGTCGATTCCCAATTCGAAGTGGCGGCGGCCCGCATTTGCTGCTGATGTCGATGATGCCGCTGGCGGGCGAAGTCTTGGGCGCGTGGGCCCGACCCGAGGGCCTGGGAAGAGATGGCGAGCACGACGCGGGTCGCGGTGACGACAGGAAGAAGGGGGCGTCGGAGACCGAGCAGCTTGCGATATCGCCGGGGGAGGCTCGCGACAGCAGCGGCGAACAGCACGCGGTAGGCGAGCCGCATCGATCCGGTGAAGGGGACGTCGCGGAGGAACTGGACGACCTCTGCAACGCGCGCGTCATGTTTGAGCTCGCCGCGGTCGAGGTACGCCTCCATCCTCGACCTCAGCTCGGCCTCGGTCTCTGGGGGATTGCGTACATGCATCAGTCGGCCCGCCTGCGCCCACTCGCGGACGTACGCGTCGGCCCCGCCCGGGATCCGCCCTCCCCAGCGCTGGTGGGAGCCGAGGAATGCCTCCGTGAAGGCAAGGTGCACCCACTCCACAAGGGATGGGTCCGATGCCGAGTACGCGCGGGGTCCGCTATCGGTCGAGTAGGTGCCGGCAACCCTCTGATGAAGGCGACCCACGCGGGCCGTCTCGGCGTCAGCCTGCTCGGTCGACCCATAAGTGACGCAGATGATCCAACGCACTGTGCCCGTGAGGCGTCCCACGGGGTCCTCCCGATAACGCGAGAAATCATGGACGCCAGCCATCGCGCCCGGGTGCAGCGCCTGGATGAGCAGAGCACGGATGCCGGCGACGAACGTCGCCGTGCCGGCATGCACAGTCCAGACAGCGCCGCCGTCGGCGAAGTAGCCGTCGTCGTTCCCCTCAGCCAGAGCACGCACCCATGAAGGCGTGCCGTCCGGATCACCCGACAGCGCCGTCAGCAGTCGCGCACGCAAGGGAACTCGAGTCACGGTTCAAGCGTGCCACTCCCCGATGGGGTGAGCGCGATGATTCCAGCGTCGGAGCATCAACGAGAGAGATGAATGACGTCCAAAAAGGTGAATGACGTCTAAACGAGGCGCCTGCCAGCCGGCGGCACGAATACCCATCGTTCTACGTGCCAACGGCGAGCGTTACCTGTCGTAGATCTCGCGGCGGTGACCGGCGCGAATGACCGTGATGGTGAGTTCGGTGTCGAAGATATCGTAGATCACGCGGTAATCGCCGACGCGTATCCGCCAGGCTGTTTGTTCTCCGGCAAGCTTCTTCGCGCCGTGCGGCCGCGGGTCGTCCCCGAGGTCTTCGACGGCGTCGAGGACGCGGTCGCGCGCTGGTCGCGGGAGCTTCTTGACTTGGCGCGCTGCGGCTGTGGTGAACTCGACCCGGTAGCTCACGATACGAGATCGCGGCGCACGTCAGCGAGGCTGACGCGGCTGCCGTCGTCGGCCGCCTTCGCCTCACGGTACGAGGCGACATCCTGCGCCATCTCGAAAGCCTCAAGCTCCTCGAGATCCGCGACGCTGATGACGACCGCGGCGAGCTTCCCGTTGCGCGTGACGCCGATGCGCTCTCCGGCGTACATCGCGCGCCCAAGGACGTCCGAGAGCTGGCTGCGCAGCTCGCGTGTCGAGACCTCTGTCGTGACGGTATCCATATGGACATTATAACTGCAGATACAACTGTGTACACAGCGTAACGGTGACCGCGTCCACCTCTACGGCGACCTGGCCACCGAGAAGCTACACCACGCTAGGGGGCACTACTATCCACGGGGAGTTGGCACGGGTGGATGACTCCTCGAACCGCCTGATTCCTACCAACGTGCAAGGAGTGCGGCAGATGGAGGCGTCCCGGTGATGGCGGCGAGGCCGCGGAGGTAGTGGCTCTCTGTCTCGATGGTCGTGATCCGCCGGATACGGTAGCCGAGCGGTTCGTCGTGCCAAGTCGCATCCGGCCGGACCTCCCAGAGGAAGAACCGTGGCCCGACGATGTCGTTCGGGAGGCCGATCCACATCGCTGCGTACTTGTGGTCGGACTCGATCCCGACGAGCGTCGAGGTGCTCGTAAACGTACGCAGTAGCCCACGGGTGCTGTCAAGGTCGATATCCGGGTTGCGCGTCGGTGGTGCCGGCGGCCACTCCGGTCGGGACTTCGCGAACTGTCCCTGAAACGAACGGTCGGGTCGGACGTTGCGGATGTCGGTCAGCCGCACGGCGATGTGGCCGTCGAAGAAGCCGCCGTCCATCGTGCGGGCCAGCAGTACCCATTTCTTCCCGAGACCGACGACGAACCCCGTCGGTTTGTCGCTGTCTGAGCGACGTCGTAGCTCGATCAGCGTTGTCGACTCCAGGGCATCCCGAAGCAGTGCTCGAGTCTCTTTCGTCGCCGCCATTTGTTCATCATGCACGAGTCCGGCCGGCCCGACGGTGTAGCGAGCCGGTTGCCGGGCCGATCTTGAGCGGAGACCGCCGGCCGTCGGACCGTGCCGCCCACGGATGCCGGCACCCCGCCCCCATTCCCACGGCGAGAGGTGCGGCGTACCATCGGAACGTACCCCGATGACACACCCGAAAGTCGACATCGATCGAATGCGTCACCGGTCACGATCGCCAAACCCGACGACCGCAACATGATCGAGCGCCGGACGGAGCTGGGCGTCCGGGGTGGCTGACGCTTGCCGGCCCACCCGATCCCGACACTGGGGAGTGGACGATGTCGTGGAATCTGACAGGGAGTTATGCCGAGACGTGCTCGTGCGAGTTGATGTGCCCGTGCAACACGAGCCTCGACCACGGTGCGACGTACGACTATTGTCGCGTCACGCTCGCGTTCAACATCCGTGACGGCGCGATCGAGGGCACGAACGTGGGTGATCGAAAGGTCGTGCTCATCGCGGACACGCCGAAGGTGATGACCGAAGGCAACTGGAAGCTCGGCGTGTTCATCGACGAGGATGCCTCCGCCGAGCAGTTCGACCGCCTCGTCGAGGTCTTCGGCGGACAGCGTGGCGGTCCGATGGCGGGGCTCGCACCGCTCATCGGCGAGATGGCCGGCGTGCAGCGCGCGGCGATCACGATGGCCGACGACGGATTGCGGCACTCCGTGCACGTCGACGA
The DNA here is from genome assembly GCF_000802305.1 of Microbacterium mangrovi. Lineage (GTDB taxonomy): Bacteria > Actinomycetota > Actinomycetes > Actinomycetales > Microbacteriaceae > Microbacterium > Microbacterium mangrovi. The sequence continues at coordinate 126,225 of NZ_JTDK01000014.1, forward strand.
CAGGATCATGTTCGAGATCAAGGACATCGTGCCGTTCGGAAAGGAGGACGGCCAGCCGGTCAAGTTCGACGGGATGTTCCATCCGGTCGGGCCGGACCTCACGATGGCCGAGGCGACGACATCGCAGATCGACGCGTTCGGCATCGCATACGAGGGAAAGACGGGGCTGTCGTACTCGAGCTTCTCCTGGGCGGGATGACGCCGTGTCCGCTGAACCTTCCGGGGCGGCGGACAGCGACACCGGAGGTCTGACGGCTGCGTTCCGAGCCGTCCGTACGCGCGTCGGCTCGGTCCTCGTCCTCCTCGCGATCGCAGCGGTCTGCTGGTGGTGGTCTGCGCAGCAGATGGCGGGCATGAACGACGGCCCGTGGTCGCCGCTGGGTGCCCCGGGCTGGTTCCTCGCGGCCTGGACGGTGATGATGGCGGCGATGATGTTCCCCTCGGTGTCGCCCACGGTCGCGCTGTATGCGCGGATGACACGGACGCGGAGGCCGTATCTGCCCTTCGTGTTCACGGGCGGGTATCTGATCGTGTGGGCCGCCGCGGGAATCGTGGTGCTGGGAATCGCAGCCTTGGCGGGTGCCGTGACGGGTGATGCGCTCGCGTGGGACGGATTGGGGCGGCCTCTCACCATCGCCACTTTGCTGTTCGGGGCCGTGTACGAGTTCACGCCGTGGAAGCGCGCCTGCCTGGGCAAGTGCCGGAGCCCCCTCGGGTTCCTCCTCGGCACCTGGAGAGATGGCTCGCGGGGCGCGGCGGTGATGGGAGCGAAGCTCGGCGCGTGGTGCCTCGGATGCTGCTGGGCGCTGATGGCCGCCATGTTCGCCCTCGGAGTCATGAACATGGTCTGGATGGCCACGGTGGCCGCCCTCATCGCGCTCGAGAAGCTGCTGCCGTGGCGCCGCACCGCCGCCTATGTCACCGCGGCCGTCCTGGTGGGCCTCGCCGTGCTGGTCCTTCTCGCGCCGCATGCGCTGCCGGGCACCACGATGAAGCCCATGGCTCCGATGTCGTCGATGATGCCCGAGCGCTGACGGCCGGTCAGGGCAGCCGCGGGTGACTTCTCGCTGTTCCCGTCCGCCCTGACCACCCATGGGCGGCCCGTTCGCTGTACTGTCGTGCGCAGGAGCGGCACCGCGGCCGACGCCGGCGCGACCGTCTCCCTCTGGCGAGGAGACGCATGGACGACCATGACAACGCCTGGGCGTACCGATTTCTGCTGATCACGAATGTCGTTGTCGCTGCGGCCGCGGCCTTCTGGGGTCAGCTTCTGAACCTCGATGGAGACGCCTGCAACGAGGTCGATCCCGTGCCGCAATGCAACTATGCCGCGTTCGTCTGGATCATCCGGATTGCCACCATCTTTCCGATCGCGGCCGTCATCGTGACCTCTGTTCTCGCGTTCGGCGTGTTCCGGGAACGGAGTGCGGGACTGGTTCTGATGGAGCTGTGTTCGCCTTTCATCATCTTCACGAGCATCGCGTGGACGTGGCTCGCATCAGTCGCGGCCGGGGTGACGAGACCGTGAGCTGCGGGTGTCGCTGATCCAGCGGCATCCGGCGTCCTGAGCTGCGATCAGCGGTCGTCAGGCTCGCGCACGCCCATCATCTGACGCACCGTCCGGAAGGCTGTCTGCGTGCGCGCGTCGGCACGGCGGTGCTTCGCGGCGCGCAGTTCAGTGCGCAGCGCCTGCACGAGGCCTTCGGCGTCTTCGGGAAGCTCGATGGTGACGGTCATGACGGGCCCTTTCTCGGCGACTGCTTTCACAGGACAGTCGGAACGGGTGTGCTCAACGAGACGTGTGCGGCGGATTTCTCGGGTCGTGTCCGATCCGCCCCGTCGGTTCCGACCATGTGCTGAACTGAATTCGTCGGACGAAGGGGGCGACATGCACGGCGACTCGCTGGTCGAAGCGAATCTGCGTCTTGTGCTTCCCTTGGTCACGGCGGCGCTCGTGCGCCGCTACGGCGACCTGGCCGGATGCGAGGACGCTGTGCAGGAGGCCGCGCTCGAAGCCGTCGTCGCCTGGCAGCGGCACGGGATGCCGGACGACCCGCGTGCCTGGCTGTTCACCGTCGCGCGACGCAGGTATGTCGACGCCGTCCGCAGCGAGTCCGCGCAGCGCCGGCGCGAACAGCGTGACGCGGTGCTTGGCACGCGGGGGTCTTCTGCGACCTCGATCGATGACTCGCTCGCGATGCTCGTGCTGTGCTGTCACCCCGCCGTGTCGATCGACGGGCAGATCGCCCTCACGCTTCGCGCGGTGTGCGGTTTGACGACCGCGCAGATCGCGGCCGCTTTCTATAGTTCCGAGGCGGCGATGGCCAAGCGGATCACCCGGGCCAAACGCGCGATCGACGACGCCGGGCGCGCCTTCCCCGCGGCATCCGAACTCACGGACCGGGCCGAGGCCGTGCGTACGACGCTCTACGTGATGTTCACGGAAGGACACGCACCCCACCGGTCCGAGACCGTCGTGCACGCCGAAATGGTCTCGGAGGCGATTCGGTTGACCCGCCTGCTCCGCGCCGCGCTCCCGGATGACCCGCAGACCTGTGCACTCCTCGCGCTGATGCTGCTCGCCGCTGCCCGCGGACCGGCCCGATCGACCGCCGACGGGGTGGCGGTGGCGCTGCCTGACCAGGACAGGACGGCGTGGGATGCCGCGATGATCGCCGAGGGACGGGGACTGGCAGCTGAAGCCCTCGCCGCCCGCCCGCTGACTTCGCTCGCGATCCAGGCGGCGATCCAGGCGGTGCATGCCGCGGCGCCGACCGCCGCCGAGACCGACTGGGAGCAGATCCTCGCGCTCTACGACGCCCTGATTCTGCGGGACGCGAGCCCGGCGGTGCGTCTCGGGCGAGCAGTCGCCGTCGGGATGGGGCGGGGACCCCTCGCCGGGCTCGCCGAGTTGAGCGTGCTCAGCGACGATGCGCGCGTGGCGCACGACCCCCGGCTGCTCGCAGTGCGGGCCGGACTGCTCGAACAGAGCGGCGCGACCGATCAGGCCGCCTCCGCCTACGCCGAGGCCGCACGGATGACCACCAACGCCGCCGAGCGGCGCTGGCTCGACGAGCGAGCACGCCGTGCTCGCCGAACCGGAGAGGAACCGCGATGAGCGAAACCGCGATCGACAACCAGTATCTGCTGCTCTACATCACTGCGCCCGACGGCGAACCCTGGAGCGAAGCCGACGACGACATCTCTGACTGGATCGCCGTCGGAGAGTCCCGCGGGAGCCTCGTCGTGGGAGAGCGGGTCCGCGGGATGTCTGACGCGCGCCTGGTGTCCAAGCGCGCCGGCCGCGTCAGCGTGACCGATGGACCGTTCGCGGAGTTCACCGAATGGTTCGCCGGCTTCGACCTCGTCAACGCCGCCGACCTGGACGGAGCGGTCGAGATCGCCTCCCGGCATCCCGGCGCACGATACGGCCGGGTGCTCGTGCTGCCGCTGATGAGCCCCAGTGAGTCCACCGAGCTGCTCGAGGCGACTCGGCGTGCACGCGGGCTCGGCGCGGATCATGCCGAGGATGGGGCTGCCGTCACACCACGCTGACTCGCCGCAGCAGCCGGTCGTTCGCGATCACCGGAGATTCCGATGCGTGTCCGAATCCGCGGCTCCCGTTCGACGGAACAGGTGAAGGGGCCGATCGGCGGCCCCCGCACCGGAAGGAACGGCCATGCGGAAGATCGTGGCATTCGCCCACCAGACGCTCGACGGCTACGCGGCATCGAACGAGGGGATGGGGCTCGAGTGGACTTTTCGCTCCTACGACGACGAGCTTGCGGCCTACGCGGAGCACGTCCAGGAGGACATCGATCTCCCGGTGTACGGGCGAGAGACGTACCTCGGGATGTCGGGGTACTGGGGTGCCCAGCCGACGGAGGAGAGCACCGACACGGAGCGCGCGCACGCGGAGTGGGTCAATGCGGTCTCCAAGATCGTGGTGTCTACCACTCTCGAATCGGCGGACTGGAACAACACGCGGCTCGTCAGCGGGAACCTCGCGGAGGAGTTCGGCCGCCTGAGGGAGGCGGAGGGCGGGACGATCGCGATCTACGGCAGCCCGAAGCTCGTGCACTCCTTCCTCGCGGAAGGGCTCGTCGATGAGGTCCGCGTCTTCGTGCACCCGATCGTGATCGGGGAAGGCACGCCGCTGTTTCCGGCGGGCACGAAACTCGCCCTCGACAGGGTCGAGTCGCACGTCTTCGAGAGCGGCGCGACCTACCTGCGCCTGTCGGTGGCGTGAGAGAGGATCGGACCATGCGATATCTGCTGCTGATCCGCCCGGACATCTCGGATCTCCCCGACGACTGGGGCCCCGATCCCCGGCTCGAGGAGGAGATGGGCGCGCTCCTCGAGGAGATGACGAAGGCCGGCGTGCTCCTCGACACCGCGGGACTGCGCCCGCCCGAGGAGGGTGCCGTCCTGCGGCTCGCCGGCGGCGAGGTGACGGTGCTGGACGGGCCGTACACCGAGTCGAAGGAGTTCGTCGGCGGCTACTGCCTGCTGCAGACGCGCACGCGCGACGAGGCGGTCGAGTGGGGCATCCGGTTCCTGCGCATCCACGGCGACGACTGGCGGATGGACCTCGAGCTGCGCGAGCTCGACGGGCAGTAGTGGCCACCGCGGAGCAGCCCGGCCGCACGGTGGAGCGCGCGGTCGAGGCGGCGTGGCGCATCGAGTGGCCGCAGCTCGCGGCGGTGCTGACGCGTCTTCTCGGCGACATCGGGACGGCGGAGGATGTCGCCCAGGAGGCGAATCTCGCCGCCCTCGAGCAGTGGCCCCGCGACGGGGTGCCCGCGAATCCCGGGGCGTGGCTCATGGTGACGGCGAAGCGGCGCGCGATCGATCGCATCCGGCGCGAGGAGACCCTGGCCCGCAAGCAGCCGCTGCTGGAAAGCGAGGCGCTCGGGGCGGCGGATGCTCCCGACCGGGAGGAGATCGATGACGACCTCCTGCGCATGTTCTTCACCGCCTGCCATCCCGTCCTGCCTCGCGCGTCGCAGGTCGCGCTCACGCTGCGGATGGTCGGAGGCCTCACGACGGAGGAGATCGCGCGGGCCCATGTGCAGCCGACCTCGACGATCGTGCGGCGCATCTCCCGCGCGAAGAAGACCATCCGGGATGCCGGCATCCCCTACGTCGTCCCGGCCGGGGCCGAGCTCGCCGAACGACTCGACGCCGTGCTCGAAGTGGTCTACCTCGTCTTCAACGAGGGGTATGCGGCCACGGCGGGGGAGGGATGGATGCGGACCGAGCTGAGCTTCGACGCACTGCGGCTCGCCCGCATCCTGTGCGGCCTGCTGCCGTCCGAGCCCGAGGTCTTCGGGCTCGCAGCCCTCCTCGAACTGCAGGCGTCGCGCCTGCGCGCCCGGCACGATCCGGACGGTCAGCTCGTGCTGCTGCGCGACCAGGACCGCACGAAGTGGGACCGCCTGCTCATCCGGCGCGGCTTCGCGGCTCTGGCCCGATCGCATGCGCTCGCCCGCGCGCGGGGCGAGGCGCCCGGACCCTATGCCCTGCAGGCCGCGATCGCGTCGGCGCATGCGCTCGCCGCGACGCCGGAGCAGACGGACTGGCGCCGCATCGCGGGACTCTACGCGGTGCTGGCCGCGCGGCATCCGTCGCCCATCGTCGAGATCAATCGCGCCGTGGCCGTCGCCGAGGTCCACGGTCCCGCGGCCGGGCTCGAGCTGGTGGATGCCGTCGTCGCGAGCGGAACCATCGACGGCTACCACCTGCTCCACGCCGTGCGCGGAGATCTGCTCGCCCGACTCGGGCGCGGCGACGAAGCCCGTGCCGAGTTCCTCCGCGCCGCCGACCTCACCGACAACGCCGCCGAGCGTGCGCTCCTCCGAGCGCGGGCCGGAGAGGCCGAAGGGCGCGACGCGCGGGCCGGAGAGGCCGAAGGGCGCGACGCGCGGGCCGCTAGCGTGGAGAGGTGAAGAGCATCTCCCTCGGGACCGGCACGGCCCCCAGCGTCGCCCTCGGACTCATGCGCATCGACGGGATGCCGGATGACGCCGTCCGCTCCCTCGTCGGCGCCGCGCGCGACGCCGGCATCGACTTCTTCGACCACGCAGACATCTACGGAGACACGCTGCACGGGAGCGAGCGGCGCTTCGCGGAGGCGATGCGCCTGACGCCGTCGGAGCGCGGCGAGGTGACGCTGCAGACCAAGTGCGGCATCCGGCAGGGCTTCTTCGACTTCTCGTACGAGCACATCGTCTCGTCCGCCGAGGAGTCTCTGCGCGCGCTCGGCACCGACTACCTCGACATCCTGCTCCTGCACCGGCCGGATGCCCTCGTCGAGCCCGATGAGGTCGCGCGCGCATTCGACGACCTCGAGGCCACCGGCAAGGTCCGGCAATTCGGGGTGTCGAACCACACTCCGCGCCAGATCGATCTGCTCCGCACGTCCGTGAAGCAACCGATCGTCGCGAACCAGCTTCAGCTGTCGATCACCCACGCGCCGATCATCGCGCAGGGCATCGCGGCCAACATGCAGGGGCTCGAGCAGTCCGTCGTGCGCGACGGCGGCGGAATCGTGGAGTACTGCCGCATCAACGGCATCACGATCCAGGCGTGGTCGCCCCTCCAGGCCCGCTTCTTCGACGGGGTCTTCCTCGGCTCCGAGCGCTACCCCGAACTCAACGCGGTCATCGACCGGCTCGCCGCCTCGTACGACGTGCCGCCGATCGCGATCGCGACAGCGTGGATCACGCGGCATCCCGCGGGAATGCAGGTCGTCCTCGGCACGACGACCGCGCAGCGGGTGACGGATGCAGCAAAGGGATCCGACATCCCGCTCACGCGCGCCGAGTGGTACGAGCTCTTCCGAGCCGCCGGGCACACGCTCCCATAGCGGCGTCCGACGCCGGGCCGGTGGTGAGGCGCGATCCCACGCTCAGCGGATGCCGGGGATCACGATCCAATGGTTGACGAGCACGACCCACACGACGAGCACGACGAGCGCGGCGATCGCGATGCCACGTGACCGACGACCGACGACGAGGGCGATCACGAGCACGATGATCGTCGCGACGGCCAGAGCGAGCGTTCCGAACGGGATCCCCGGCAGGAACAGGGACACCAGGAACAGCGCCGCGACGACGGTCTCGATGATGCCGATGAGCTTTGAGTTGCCGCTGAGCCGACGGATGCCGTCGACCAGTGCGAGGATGCCGCCGATGAGGGCGATGAGCAGAATCCAGCTGAAAGTGATCACGGCGGGGACCTTTCTGCGCGAACCTGCGACCATCGTAGGCCGAGCCGGAATACCCGGGGGCGGTCGTCGAAAACACCGATCCGAACGCGTCCAGACGTACACATCGTGATGGCGCGAGCCGTCCGCCCGCGGCCGTGGCGAAGTTCACACGATCTGCGCGATGCGTCCCGTGCGGCTTTGACGTTGAGTGTCGATGGACGGTGCTGCGCCTGCGCAGCACCGCAACCTGTCACGAGAAGAAGGAATTCGTCATGCTGCATCATCGGGAGTCGGTCCGAGACGAGATGTTCGACGAGGTCTTCGCGTCGAGCGACCTGTCGGTGTCGATGCCGAAGTACCGCATCCCGGAGCGGGAGCATCTGCCCCGCCACGCGTACCAGGTGGTGTCTGACGAGCTGCTGCTGGATGGCAACTCCCGCCAGAACCTGGCCACCTTCTGCCAGACGTGGCTCGAGCCCGAGGTCCGGGCGCTCATGGCCGAGACGCTCGACAAGAACATGATCGACAAGGACGAGTACCCCCAGACCGCGGCGATCGAGGCCCGCTGCGTGCACATCCTCGCCGACCTGTGGAACTCGCCGGATGCCGCGAACACCCTCGGAACGTCGACCACCGGCTCGAGCGAGGCGGCGATGCTCGGCGGCATGGCGCTGCTGTGGAACTGGCGTGCGCGGCGCCGCGCGGCGGGGCAGTCGACCGACCGCCCGAACCTCATCACCGGGCCGGTGCAGGTGTGCTGGCACAAGTTCGCCCGGTACTGGGACGTCGAGCTGCGCGAGATCCCGATGGAGGGCGATCGGTTCCTCATGACGCCCGAGGAGGTCGTCGCCCGCGTCGACGAGAACACCATCGGCGTCGTCCCCACGCTCGGCGTCACCTACACCGGCGGCTACGAGCCCGTGCAGGCGGTGAGCGAGGCCCTCGACCGGCTGCAGACCGAGACCGGGCTCGACATCCCGATCCACGTCGACGGCGCCAGCGGCGGGTTCCTCGCGCCCTTCACCGCGACCGACATCGTGTGGGACTTCCGCCTGCCGCGCGTCAAGTCGATCAACACCTCCGGCCACAAGTTCGGGCTCGCGCCCCTCGGCGTCGGCTGGATCGTCTGGCGGGATGCCTCGGACCTGCCGAAGGAGCTCATCTTCGACGTGAACTACCTGGGCGGCGACATGCCGACGTTCGCGCTGAACTTCTCCCGGCCCGGCGGCCAGATCGTCGTGCAGTACTACAACTTCCTGCGCCTCGGCCGCGAGGGATACCGCAAGGTGCACCAGTCCTGCTACGACACCGCGATGTTCCTCGCCGACGAGATCGGCAAGCTCGGGCACTTCGACATCATCAACGACGGCAGCCCGGAGGCCGGCATCCCCGCCGTCTCGTGGAAGCTGAAGGAGGGGGTGGAGCATCCCTTCTCGCTGTTCGACCTCGCCGACCGGCTGCGCACGCGCGGATGGCAGGTTCCCGCGTACACGATGCCGGCCAACCGCGAGGATCTCGCCATCCAGCGGATCCTGGTGCGCGCCGGATTCGGGCGCGACGAGGCAACCCTGCTGATGGACGACTACCGCGACGCGATCGCCCACTTCGACAAGCACCCCATCACGGTGCCGATGAGCGAGGACGAAGCCGGCTCCTTCCACCACTGACCGCGGCAGGGGCGTCGGGGGCGAAGTTCACATGATGTGAGCGATGTGGCGACGCCGCGATGGCGATTGAGTACGGGAGAGCAGTTCGAGCGAGACACGGAGGCCGGGGGCATGATCAAGAAGCCGACAGTTGCGCTGGGGATCGTCGCGTTCCTCGCGGTGGTCTTCGCCATATGCCTCGTCAGCGCCGTCCATCTCCTCGAGCCGCGAGGAATGGCGTTCGGGGTGACGGCGTCGTCGCCGGTCGTCGACGCGGTCGACAAGAACGGTGCGCTCGACATCAAGACCTATCCGAGCGAAGACGCACTCATGACGGCCGCGGAACAGGGGGACATCTACGGCGGGTACATCGTCGGCTCGAGCTCCGACACCCTCGTGACGGTGCCCGCGAAGAGCTTCTTCGGTGAGATCTTCATCCGTGGCGGCATCGAGAAGGCGGCGGCCGAACAGCACCAGAAGATCACCACGACGGTGGTCGCGCCCCTTCCCCTGTCCGACCGCACGGGTGGAGTCGTCGGACTGCTGCTTCTTCCGACGCTCATGGGCGGCTACCTCGTCGCCTCGCTGCTGTACTCGGTCACGAAGTCCGCAACGGCACGAGGACGCATCGGTTTCGTCTTCAGCTACGCGGCGATCATCGCGCTGGTCACTTGGCTGATCGCGGGCCCGGTCCTCGAAGCGATCCCGGCCGGGGCGGTGGCCCTGGTCCCCGCCTTCTTCCTCGTCACGGCCGCCGTCGGTCTCTCCGCCGTCGCGCTCCAAGTGCTGGTCGGACCGCTGGGCTCGCTGCTGACGGCACTCCTGTTCGTCATCATCGGCGGGGCCGGCTCCGGGGGAGCGGGTGTGGCGTTGCTGCCGACGTTCTGGCAGACGGCGGGCAACCTGTTCCCGCCCCGCCATGCGATCGAGCTGTACCGCAACGTCATCTACTTCGGCGGGCACAACGTCGGTCTGCCGATCCTGGTGCTCGGCCTCTACGCCGTCGCGAGCATCGTGGTGATCGTGGTCGTGGGCGGTCGACGCTCGGCTGCCTCGGCCGGGCCCGTCACGGTCGAGGATCCCGCCGCAAAGAAGGCCAGGCACCGCGTGGTCCTCATTCCCGCGGCATTCGCCTTCATCCTCACGACCCTGTTCGCACTCAACTACACGAGTTCCGGTCACTCGCCCGTGGCAGACAACCTGCCGTTCGGCCTCGTGGGATCGACCCAGCTCACCGACGCAGCCCAAGGGCCGCTCCTCTCGCTGGATGTCACCACCTACCCGGACGAGCAGGCCGCGATGGATGCCATCGAGCGGGGCGAGATCTATGGTGCGCTCATCGCCTCGGGGAAGCCGGCGCAACTCGTCGTCGTGCCGTCCATCAGCGACATCGCGCCCCTCGACCTCACCCACGCGTTCGAGACGGCGGCCGCCGAGCAGCACCAGAAGCTGACGGTCAAGCCATATGAGCCGACTGCGCTGCCCTCGGGCGACCCGTACGCACTCGTGCTGGCGACCGTTCTGACGGCGCTGCTCGTGGGCGGATACATGTCCGCCTCGATGCTGACGAACTCCTCCGGCAGGGCATCCGGGCGCTGGCGCGGTCTGTGGCTGGCGGGCTTCGCCGTCGTCACTGCGCTCGCGATCGATCTCGCCGTGACCTTCCTGTTCCAGGGCATCCCTGTGGACGCGTTCTGGGTCACGTGGGCGATCATGTCGCTGATCATCGTGGTCATCTCGTGGCTCACGGCCGTCCTGCGAAGACTGCTCGGCCCCGTCGGCGTCGTCCTGACGCTCATCGTGATCCTGCAGTTCGGAAATCCGTCGTCGGGCGGATCGAACGGGGCGGCCTATCTTCCCGGGTTCTGGAACCAGATCGGCCCGCTGCTCCCGCCGCGCAATGACTTCCTGCTGCTGCGCAACACGATCTACTTCGGCGGCAACGGCATCGAGCAGCCGCTGATCGTGCTGCTTGTCTACGCACTGATCTTCGGCGGGGTGCTCGCCTACCTCGACTGGTTCCGCTCGCCGGAGCCCGTCATCCCCGGCCTGAAGGACGAAGACACAGCCGGCGCCGCGGCCGTCGCGATCCCCGTCGGCCCGGTCGCGTAACCCGACGCCGAGGTCGCCGGACTGACCGCCGAGCTCCGATCACTCGGGGACGTACTCCTGCCGCACGTGGCCTTCGGTCGCGAGTTCGATGTAACCGAAGTCGCGATCGCTGTTCAGGATCACGGCGTCGTTGGCAACGGCATAGGCGGCGATGAGGCAGTCGAACGCGCCCGCGGCCCGGAGCATGCCTGCATCCCAGAGCGCGTGCTGGATGTTCAGCGCCTGCTGCTCATCGGGGTGCTCCCATGCGGACAGAAGGTCCTCCATGTCTTCTCGCAACTCGGCATACTCGTCGGCGTTGCGGGCGGAGAAACAGTACTCGAGCACCTGCGGTGGGCAGGTGATGATCAGGTGCGTCGTGGAGATCGCGCGAAGCCGTTCTGCGATCGTGGTGCTGGTGGCAGCCTTCTGCCAGATGCTGTTGTCGACGAGGTAGATCGTCACGCCGAAGCGGTCTCCGGCGTGATCGTCTGCGCGTCGATCTGGTCAGGATCGAACCGGCGCGCGATGATCCGCTCCACGGCGGCCGGCTGACGGCGGACGGCGATAAGGGTCCGCAGTGCGAGGTCGACGGTCTCACGATTGGATGTCGTGCCGGCCAGCAGCTTCGCCTGCTGCAGCTCAGCGGGATCGATGTCGATCGATGTGACGGTCATGGTTCCTCCTCGCTCTGTATAAGCCAGTATATAAGCGATGCATCTCAGCGATGCGACGACTCCGGATTCCAGCGCACCAGGTATCCGGGGCCATCGAGGCGGTAGTGCACGACGTCGAAGTATGCCCAGGAAGCGACTCGCGTCGCGCAGTCCTGCGGAATGCAGCGGTGCGATGCGAGTTGATCGTCGAGCTCCTCGTGGCGGGAGCTCACCACGGGGCCGGGCGAATCCCGACCGTCGCTGCCGTGAATCCACGCAGACAGGAGGCGGTACCGTTCGATCTCCAGATCGAGGACGCTCCGGCCGACCGGCCAGACGAAATACTCACCCGTCTCCGTGTCGAGCTCCTCGGTGACGTACCGACTCAGGAAGTAGCAGGCGACACCGTCCACGTTCGCCACGCCCCCCACGGGCCCGCCCCAGTATTCGTACTCGGCGTACACGCGCTCGTAGCCCTGGGCCATCAATCTTCGGCGTTCCTGCTCGGCGCGCTGCGCGGGCTCGACTGCGTCCACGATGTCTCCTGTCGATCCCGAGTGACCCGTCTACACGTTGGGTGCCGCATCTCGGGTGCGGTATGCGTGCACCGCGGTGTCGAGATCGTTGAAGACGGTTCCGTAGGGAAGCCGCTCTCGCAGCCCGTACGCCGTCAGAGCCTGCAGCACCGCGGCGTCGGGTCGCGCGAGCACAAGGGTGACCTGCTTCTTCGAGAGATAGTCGAACAGGCCGACGAGGTCCTGACCGGCGGAGTAGTCGATATCGGAGATGCCGGCGGCATCCAGAATGACCCACTCGACGGGTTCGGCGGCCGTGTCGACCAGTTCCTGCACCTCGTCGACGAAGCGGGAGGCGTTCGCGTAGAAGAGCTCGGCGTCGTATCGGAAGACGATGAGGCCCGGTTCGCTCTGCGAGCCGTCCGCCGCTGAGTCGTACGTGTAGCCGTCGGGCCCCCTGACGCCGAGGACGAACTCGCGTGCCTTGTATTGTCTCTCGATCACGTCGATGAGGGAGAGCACCACGGCGGCGATCACGCCGGCGCCGACGCCGACGATGAAGACGGTCAGTGCGGTGATGAGCGCGATCCAGAACTCTCGACGGCGCTGCCGGGAGACGCGGACGAGACCTTTGATGTCGATGAGCTCGACGCCGATGACGAAGACGACGCCGCCGAGCACGGCCTTGGGGAGGTCGGTGAGGAGTCCCGCGAAGAAGAGCAGCACGACCAGGGTCAACGCGACGACGACGAGGTTCGCGACCTGGGTGCGGCCCTTCTGGCCGTCGAGGATCTGCGTCTTCGTCGGTGAGCCGTTGACGACGAAGGTGCCGCTCAGCCCCGCGGCGAGGTTCGCCGCCGCGAGGCCGACGATGTCTCGGTTGACGTCGGCACGGTCGCCGTGCTTCATCGCGAAGCTCCGCGACGTCGCCGCGCTCTGCGAGATGATGATGACGAAGCACGCGAACGCCGTCGAGATGACCGCCGGCACGTCTGTCCAGCTGACGCCGGCGGGGAAGCCGATCGGCGGGAACCCGCCCTGGATCGCGCCGACCACCTTCACGCCGTAGCTCGGCGCGTTCGTCGCCGTCGCGACGATGAGCAGGCCGATCACGGCGATGATCGCCCCGGGCACCTTCGGCAGCATGAACTTGAAGGCGTAGATGACCGCGACCGTGATGGCGCCGTACGCGAAGGTCGGCCAGGAGATGTCGCCGAGCGAGGAGATCCACGCCCACTGCTGCTGGAACCAGTTGCCCGAACCCTTCGGGACGCCGAGGATGTCGGGGATCTGACCCGTAGCGACCTGGATGCCGACACCGGTGAGGAATCCGATCAGAACGGAGGCCGACAAGAAGTCGCCGATGAAGCCCAGTCGTGCGATCCGCGCGACGATCAGCAGCAGCCCGCACACCAACGCCGTCAGCCCGCACAGCGCCACCCATTTCGGCGACCCCGGCGTCAACCCGGGGATGCCGGCTGCGATCAGGCCGCCGGCGAGGATCGCTGCGGTCGCCGAATCGCCACCGACCACGAGGAGCTTCGACGCCCCGAACAGGGCGAAGGCGAGGAGCGGGAGCAGGATCGTGTACAGACCCGTCACGATCGGCGTCTGCGAGATCGAGGTGTAACCCATCACCTCGGGGATCGCCACCGCGGTCAGGGTCACTCCCGCGATCAGGTCACGACCCAGCCAAGCCCGCCGGTACCCACGCAGCGAGACCGGAGTGAGGATTTTCGGGAACGTCATCCGGGCTCCACATCCATCGGGCCGAGCGCGGAAGGAGTTCGCGCGTGACGACGGCTTGATCGACGCTACGACCGGACCAGGGCACACGTCATCACACGATTATTGCGAAACGAATCCGCGTCGATCCGAAAAGCACCCCACCCCCGTTCACAGGCGGTCATATACTGACGCCTGACCGGCGCCCAGGGGCCACGCCGGGCTGGGTGCGAATGGGGACGACATGAAGATCGCCGATGTCTTCGGCTTCGATAAGTCCAGGCTGAACTGGCTGCTGGGGATCACGATCGCGATCGCGCTCTTCGTCCCGCTCCTTCTTCTCGCGCTCATCGGCCAGGACGTCTACTGGCTGAGCGTCTCTTTCGGGGTCCTTTTCGTCGGTCTCGCCGATCCCGGTGGCCGGCTCGGCCCGCGCGCCGCGTATGTGGCCGTCTTCGGCGTGATCGGTGCCGTCGTGACGGCGTGGGGTGTCGCTGTCGGCAGCGCGGGCTGGATGCTGGTCACGCTGTCGACAGTCGTCGTGACACTCCTCACCGGCCTCGTGATCCGCTTCGGGGTGCGACGGTTCGTCACGGGGTCGCTTCTGACGGCGTGGTTCCTCATCGCCATCTCCCTCCCGCCGGGGTTCGCGGCATCCGGGATCACCCTCAACCCGTGGCTGCAGGCGCTCGCGTGGCTGGCGGGAGCTGCGGCCTGGTTCGTGCTGAGCAGCATCGTGACCGCGCTGCGTCGCCGACCCGACCGCGATCCGCTCGTCGCGGAGCTGCCGACCGACACCAAGAGCACGGCCCTCACGAAGCCCGTCGTCGTCTACTCCGTGCTGCGCACCGTGGCGGTGTCCGGTGCTGTGGCGATCGCGTTCGGCTTCCACCTGCCTTACGCCGATTGGATGCCGATCGCGGCCCAGGTCGCCATGAAGCCGAATCCGCAGCAGTCGAAACTGGCCGCGACGCAGCGGGTGGTCGGCACCGTCCTGGGCGCCGTCGTCGCGGGGGTTCTGCTGCTGACCGTCCATGACAAGTACGTCCTCGCCGGCGCGATCGTGCTGCTCGCCGTGGTCGGCGGTGCATTCAGGACTGCGAACTACGCGCTGTACACGACCGGCATCGCCGGGACCGCCCTCATCGCCCTGGACATCTCCAATCCCACGAACCTGACCACGGAGGGGCTGAGGATTCTGTTCACGTTGATCGGCGTCGTGATCGCGATCGCGGTCATGGCGTTGGCGGGCGCGCTCGCGAAGCGCTCTGCCGGCCGGGACGAGAAGGTGGAGACCGGATCCACGTCGCACTAGGGGCGAGGGCGAGAAGGATGAGGGCACGCGCCGAGACGACGACAGATGGGGGGATCCGTTGATCGACGTCGATGGGACGCTGCTCGCGGGCAAGACCGAGCTTCCGCTCCCGCGGACCGACGTGGTCAGTCGGCGCTCGCTCATCGAATCCGCGCGAAACAGTGCGAAACGCGTCGTCGCGGTGACGGCGCCTGCCGGATACGGAAAGTCGACCCTGCTCGCCGAATGGGCCTCGATCGAGGATCGTCGCGTGTGCTGGGCATCGGTCGACCGGTTCGATGATCATCCGACGGCGCTCCTGACCCTGCTTGCCGCAGCGACCGTCGACGTCTCCGCGAACGGAGAGCAGCTGGTCTCCGAAATGCGCGGCGTCGGTGCCTCCGCGCTGGGCCGGTCGGCTCCGCTTCTGGCTCGCGCATGGGCGACAGCGGACGAGCCTTTCGTCCTGCTCATCGACGACGTCCATCTGGCGGCATCCACCGAGTGCGGTGACGTGCTCGAGATCGTGCTCTCCGGCATCCCCCACGGCGCGCAGGTGGTCATCGTGAGTCGACACGATCAGAGCTTCCTCGCGCGGTCACGCGTGGAGGGTGCGGTGTTCGACATCGTCCGAGACGATCTGATTCTGGATGCCGCGGGCGCGCGGACCGTCTTCGCGGCCGCACACGCCGACGCACCGGACGATGCGCTGGCATCGGCCGTCGAGCGGTGCGAGGGCTGGCCCGCCGGGATCTTCCTCTGCGCGCTCGCAGTGACCGAAGGGGCCCGAGGGCGGATCGCCGGCGACGACAGGCTCGTGGCCGACTATCTGTACCGCGAGTGCCTGGCGGGCCTCGACGCGGCGGCACAGGAGTTCCTGCTGCGTACTGCGATCCTGGATCAATTCTCGGGTCCGCTCTGCGACGCCGTCCTGGAGACCGACGACGCGCAGAAGACGATCCATCTGCTCGACTCGCTCAATCTCTTCCTGATCCCCCTCGACCGTCGCCGTCAATGGTTCCGCTACCACGCCCTGTTCCGGGAGTTCCTGCTGGGAGAGCTGGAGCGCGTGCATCCCGGGATGGTGCCCGAACTGCACATCCGCGCCGCCGACTGGTACATCTCGCAGGACTCGCCACGACGCGCGATCGAGCATCTTCTCGCCGCGGGGGACCGGGACCGCCTGCCGATGATGATCGCCCAGCTCGCCATGCCGATTCACCGATCGGGCGAGGATGCCGTGGTGTCGAGGTGGCTGCGCGACCTCGGCGAGGAGTCCGTCCTGGCCTTCCCGCCGCTCGCCGCGATGGCGGGCTGGCTCGCGGTCCTCCAGGGGGAGTCTCCGGCGACCGAGAAATGGGCGGCGGCGCTCGATCTCATCGACGTCGCCGTTGCCCCGGATGAGATTCGTCTCGCCTTCGAGGCGCCGCGCGCCCTCTTGCGTGCCGCGATGTGCATGGACGGGCCCGAGCGGATGCTCGAGTCCGCGCAGTACGGGGTCGCGAATCTCCCGGTGTGGAACACCTGGCGGACCGTGGCGCTGCACCTGCAGGCATCCGCGTTGCTCCTTCTCGGCGATGCCGACGCCGCGAGCCGCGACTTCCAGCTGGCGAGTGAGTCCGCCGTCAGCCTGGGCAACACGAACACGCACGTCCTCAGCGAGGCCGAGCTCGCCGTCCTCGCCATCGAGCGGGGCGACTGGGGCGCGGCGAGTGATCACGCCGACGCCGCGCTGCGGACCGCCGACGCGAATCGCATGGACGGCTACTCGGTCACCGCCCTCGCCTTCGGCGCAGCTGCGCGCGTGGCAATCCACAACGCCGAGACTCACGCGGCCGCTCGACTGCTCACGCGCGGGATGCGCTCCAGAGTGCACGCCACGCACGTGCTCCCCTGGCTCGCGATCCGCGCCCGCCTTCAGCTCGCGATGGCATACAAGAGCCTCGACGACGAACCGGCCGCATCGCTCCTGCTCCGGGAGATCAACGCGCTCCTGCGTCACCGCCCGCACGTCGGCACACTGGCCGATCAGGTCGGTGTCCTCCGGAAGACGGTCGCGACGTCCTCCGCTTCACGGCAGGGGACCGCGCCTCTGACGCCGGCGGAGCTGCGCCTGCTTCCGTACCTTCAGACGCATCTGACCGTCGCCGAGATCAGCCAGCGCCTCTTCGTGTCCCGGAACACGGTCAACTCGCAGCTGTCGTCGATCTATCGCAAGCTCAGCGCGAACAGTCGCAGCCGGGCGGTCTCGCGAGCGCTCGAGGTCGGGCTCCTCGGCGATTAACACGGTGTCGGGGCGACGGCGGCGCCGGAGGCCCCCACTGCGGTGTCCCCGGCAGCGGGGCCCTCCGACTCCTGTGCTCAGCTGACGGGGACGCGCGTCTCCGCCAGAGCCGCGAGCGCGGCGAGGGCGGCGTGGTGGCCGCCGCGGACTGCACCGTCGATGAAGCCGCACCAGAACAGCGAGGTCTCGGTGCCGCCCCAGATCAGGTTGCCGACCGGCTCGCGGAGCGCGGGACCGTACTGATAGAAGAGGCCGGGCGACCAGAGGTCCTCGACGCCCTTCGTGTACTCCTCCTGCAGCCAGTCCTGCATGACGAAGTCGGTGGGGTGGAGCGCCTCGTCACCGAACGCCTTCGCGAAGGCTTCGATCGTGCCGGCCTTGCGCTCTTCGAGCGTCAGCGGCGTCTCGCCGCGAGGCGAACGGACCAGGGTCACCAGGACGCCCTTGTCGGTTCCGGGCGGGGTCACGTCGGCGCTGATGTTGAAGAGACCGCCGGGCCACAGGATCTGGCCCGACTCGCCGTTGTCACGCCAGAACGGCCGCTCGTACACCGTGTGGGTCTTGATGAGGCAGTGATCGCGGTCGATGGTGTCGTGCAGTCCCTTGCGCAGCGGCGGCAGCTCGGGTTCGTAGGTGATCTGCGAGGCAAGGCTGCCGCCCATCGACATGATGACCTTGTGCGCCTCGACGACGCCACCCGGCGTCTCGATCCGGACCGGCCCCGGGCCGTCCCAGTTGGAGATCTTCGTGACCGGCGACGATAGCCGGACCTTGTCGCCGAGCTGCTCGGCGATCGTGTTGGCGATACTCGCCATGCCGCCGATGATGTGGTACTGGGGGAGCCCGCTGGTCGGTGCGCCGATTCCCGCAAAGCCGCCGGTCGCACGCATCGCGAACAGGAGGTTCAGGAGGGTGATCTCGTCCAGCGGGGCACAGCTCGCGATCTCGAAGGCGATCCTCGTGATCATCAGCGTGGCCTCGTCGAGGTCCTGCGTATCGAGGAACTCCTGGAACGTCATGTCGTTCCATTCCTTGGCGTTCGGCGCCTCCCACGGCGCCTCGGCGGAGACGGTGTCGACCATCGCGTCCATGATCCGCCCGAGGTGCGGGTTCGGGGCGGCGGCCTTGACCTTCTGCGCGACCCCGCCCAGGATCGCGTACGAGTCGCCGGCACTGTACTGCTCGAACCGCTCGATGCCGAGCTCGTGCAGCAGATCCAGGATCGCCGTCTGGTTCGGGTTCACCCAGGTCGCGCCGCCGTCCACGATGACCCCGTCGGCGTGCTGGATGAGTGTGCGGCCGCCGACGCGGTCGCGCGCTTCGAGCACGACGAAGTCGTCGAGCCCGCTGCGCTGAAGATCGCGGGCGGCGGTCATCCCCGAGATGCCCCCGCCGACCACTGCTACGTCATAGACCATCGTTGATCCTTCCCCTTGAGCGAACGATTCGCGCGCCCAGGCTAGGGCGCACCCCAGCGACCCGGCATCACCAGAAAGTGGTGATGTTCCCGGCACGTCGGCCGTGACCCGGACGGATCGCGCGAATTGCGTGATGCGGGCCGGGCGAGAAGGGCGATAGCGTCGATCGGGAAGCCACCGACCATGGACGTCAGGAGATGCCGATGCCCGTCGACCCTCAGAATTCGATCATCGGAGCTCCGCTGCCGCCGGCGCGGAGTCTCCCGTTCCCGCCGAAGCCGTCAGGCAGTTTCGCGGGCCGCACGCTGGGCGAGTCGACGTACAGCCCGCTGCCGCCGCAGAGCCACTTGGGCGAGGATGCGCCGAACGTGCTGGTGATCCTGATCGACGACGCGGGCCCGGCTCTGCCAGCGCCTCTGGGCGGTGCGGTGAACACCCCGACTCTGGATCGCATCCGCGGCGAGGGCATCGGCTTCAACCGATTCCACACCACGGCGATGTGCTCGCCGACGCGGGCGTCGCTGCTCACCGGGCGCAACCACCACCGGGTGGGCGCCGGCCAGATCGCCGAGCTCGCGAACGACTGGGACGGCTATTCCGGTCACATCCCGAAGTCGAGCGCGACGATGGCCGAGGTGCTGCGAAACTACGGGTATTCGACGGCAGCGTGGGGCAAGTGGCACAACACCCCGGCCGAGGAGACGACGGTCGCGGGTCCGTTCGACCGCTGGCCGACCGGCTACGGGTTCGAGTACTTCTACGGGTTCCTGGCCGGTGAGGCATCCCAGTACGAGCCCAACCTGGTGCGCAACACGACCTCGGTGCTGCCGCCGAAGACCCCGGAGGAGGGCTACCACCTCAGCGAGGACATCGCCGACGACGCGATCGGGTGGCTGCGCAACCACAAGGCGCTGACGCCGGACAAGCCGTTCTTCATGTACTGGGCGACCGGCGCCATCCACGGGCCGCACCACATCATGAAGGAGTGGTCGGACAAGTACAAGGGCAAGTTCGACGACGGGTGGGATGCCTACCGGGAGCGGGCGCTCGAGGGCGCCAAGGCGGCGGGATGGGTTCCGCAGGATGCCGAGCTCACGCCGCGGCCCGAGAGCCTGCAGGGCTGGGACGACATCCCCGACCATCAGAAGCCCTTCCAGGCGCGCCTCATGGAGGTGTGCGCCGGGTTCGGCGAACACGCCGACGTGCAGGCGGGCCGGGTCGTCGACGTGCTCGAGGAGCTGGGCTACGGCGACAACACGATCGTCGTCTACATCTGGGGCGACAACGGCTCCTCGGGTGAGGGCCAGAACGGCACGATCAGCGAGCTGCCGGCGCAGAACCTGATCCCCACGACGATCGACCAGCACATCGCCGCGCTCGAGGAGCTCGGCGGACTGGACGCGCTCGGGACTCCCGCGACCGACAACCAGTACCACGCCGCGTGGGCGTGGGCGGGATCGTCGCCGTATCAGGGCATGAAGCTCATGGCATCCCACCTGGGCGGAACCCGCAACCCGATGTTCCTGCGCTGGCCCGGACGCGTCGCCCACGACCCGGAGCCGCGCACGCAGTTCCACCACGTCATCGACCTCGCGCCGACGATCTACGAGATCCTCGGCATCTCGCACCCGGAGGAGGTCAACGGCATCCACCAGGACCCGATCGACGGCACCAGCTTCGCGTACGCCGTCGAGGATCCGGATGCCGAGGGCCGGCACCGCACTCAGTACTTCGAGGTGATGGCGAGCCGCTCGATCTACTCGGACGGCTGGATCGCGTCGACTCCGGGACCGCGGCTGCCGTGGGTTCCCGGGGCGCCCCCCGGGATCGCGACGTGGACGCCGGATGCCGACAAGTGGGAGCTGTACAACCTCGACGAGGACTGGAGCCAGGCGCGCGACCTCGCTGCCGAGCACCCCGAGAAGCTCGCTGAGCTGAAGGAGCTCTTCGCGATCGAGGCGGCCAAGAACGAGGTGCTGCCGATCGGCGCGGGGCTGTGGGTGCCGGTGTACCACCCGGAGGACCGCATCGCCGTGCCGTACACGCAGTGGGAGATGACCGGCGACACCGTTCGGGTGCCGGAGTTCTGCGCACCCGCACTGGGCAACAAGCCGAACGTCGTGCGCATCGAGGCGACCCTGCCGGAGAAGGCGAACGGCGTGCTGTACAAGCTCGGCGGCGCCGGCGGCGGGCTGACCGCGTTCTTCGAGGACGGCATCCTGCGCTACGAGTACAACCTGTTCCTCGTCAACCGCACGAAGATCGCGTCCTCGGCAGCCGTTCCGGCCGGTGACGCGGTGATCGAGATCGAGACGCAGTACGTCGAGCCCCGCCCCGGCGGTCCGCTGCAGGTCACCCTGCGCGTGAACGGCGACGAGGTGGGTTCCGGCGTGGTGCCGGTCAGTGCGCCGTTGCTGTTCTCGGCGAACGACTGCCTCGACATCGGGCGGGCGTACGGTGGCGCGGTCTCCCGCGCCTACGTCGACCGGATGCCGTTCGCCTTCGACGGGGACATCACGCGGGTGCACATCGCGTACCGGATGCCGCAGCAGGCATCCGCCTGACCGCGGCCGGCCACGCATCGCCGATGTCGCCGCTCGTGTGGCGACATCGGCGATGCCGCAGGCGAACGGTCGGGACAAGTGCGCCATCCCTGCACGCGGAGGATTCCCGCAGGAAACGGTGACGTGCGACGGGAATCATGCATTCACCGCCGCTCAGCGTGTCTTCTGTGAAGCATGTTCCTGGCGCTGTCGCGCGCCCGCGCACGATGAGGACTCACATGAACGACATCACCGTCATCAGGGACAACTTCCGCTTCACGACGAGCGACGGGGTGGAGATCTCCGTCGATCGTCACCGCTCCGCCGGCGAGGACGGACCCGCTCCGTGCGTTCTCACGATGCTGCCCTATCTGAAGGAATCGACCTTCCCGGGCGAGATGCCGATCGAACGGTTCACACGCGAAGGCTACGTCTGCCTGATCGCCGACGTGCGCGGAACCGGGGAATCCGGGGGTGTGTTCCTGGGGCCGCTCAGCCCGCGGGAGATCACGGACTACGCCGAGCTCGTCGAGTGGACGGCCGATCAGGACTTCTGCTCGGGCGCCGTGGCGACCACCGGAGTGTCTTACTACGGCGCGAATCAACTGCTGCTCGCGGCTCGTCGTCCGCGCGGCCTCGTCGCGATCGCACCGGGGGTGGCGCCCATCGACGTGTTCCGGGACTGGACGCATCGCGGCGGCATCCCCTCTCACGTCAACTGGGCTGCGCTGACGTTCCTGGCGGCCCGGCAGCCCACGCGATCGGTCCCGCACGCCCTGCAGTTCTACTACGGAGACTTCGCAAGCACGCCCGTGGACGATGAGCGATTCCACGAGCGTTCGCCCGTCTATGCCCTCGAGGACATCGAGGTTCCCGTCTTCTTCCTGGGCGGGCTGTTCGACTTCTTTGCGCGCGGGACGATGCGCGGCTTCGAGCGCGTTCGGTCGCCGAAGCGACTCCTGATCGGCCCATGGGGACATCAGAACCCGGATGACACCGACGAGCTGTCCGCGTGGATGGCGTACTGGCTCAAGGGCGAGGGTGATGACCCGACGACCGGCGACAACGTGACACTCTGGGCCCATGGCGCCGACGCCTGGTCCACCCACGCGGGGCTTCCCTCCGTCGAACGGCGCATCAGTGTGGACCTGACGGGGCTGACAGTGCCCGTCGTGGGCGGGCCGATGCGGCTGCCCCTGCAGGATCTGCCCCTGCCCGTTCCGTTCGCGATGGACACGAGCACTGACTCGGGACTGCACCTGTGGGGGGAGTCCACGAGGCATGCGCTCGCCCTGGACGAGGGGTCCGTGGTGTCCGGCGTCATCCACCTCGTCTTGGAGGTCACCGCCGAGGATGCGGCAGACCTCGACCTCCTGGCGAGGCTGTCACTCGTCGGCGCAGACGGCGCCGTGGTGCAGCTGACCGAAGCACGGCAGCGACTCTCTCACCGCGACCTGGACGAAGCGGCAAGTCGATTCGATGACGACGGAACCCCCGTCGAACTGGTCCTCTCGCACCGGGCACCCCGCCCCCTGCGGCAGAGCGAAACGACCAGCGTCATCCTCGAGTTCCTCCCGACGAGGTTCGTCATCGAGCAGGGTGACATGCTCCGGCTGGGCCTGTCCGCCGTCCGCACGGATGGTCGGACAGCGTCGGTGACGCTTGAACTGCGTGAGGGATCACGGGTCGTTCTGCCCGCCACGAACTGAGCATCGCGCCCGCTCGGCTCAGCGACCGCGCGCTCGCAGATCGATGGGCAGCACGCCGATCGCGCGTCCGAGCGGGTCGATCAGTCGCGACATCAGTCGCACCTGCCGCAGCACGATCTTCCGATCCGCGATGACGAGGTCTGGCTCGATCTCGCTCACGCGGGTCTCGAAGTCATCCAGTGCCGACAGGTGCGGCAGTGCGACCTTGAAAGCGAGGTTCTCGGGGCCCGCGATCGACGAGATCGTCCGGACCCCGGGCATCTCGGCGATTCTGCGGACGGCGAGCGACCGAGCACCGGCCGGGACCCGCGCATAGACCCAGACGATCGCCGACCTGCCGGCAGCATCCGGCGTGAGTTCGACGATCATTCGCAGGGCTCCTTGCGAGCTGAGGCGACGAAGGCGGCGCCCCACTGCCGTTTCGGAGAGCCCCACGGCCCGGGCGAGGTCTGCCACCGGCTGGCGCCCGTCCCGGCTGAGCGCGATGCAGAGCTCCCAGTCGAGGTCGTCGACCTCGATGTTCGTGCGGATGAGGACGCCGTGCTCCGGGGTGGGGAGCTTGACCGCCGCCCGACGCTCCAGCGAGCCGGCGGCGGCGTAGCCGCCTTCGAAGTGGACCGTCACGACCGGTTGCGTCTGCACGTCCTCGACCCCGGAGACCAGGGGAAGCCGCCTCAGCACGTAGTCGCTCAGCCCGGCCTGGTCGGCGGAGACCGCGGTGATCAGGATGTCGGTCCCCCCGGTGACGATGTCGACGAACAGCGCTTCGGGATGTCGCGCGATGGCCGCCGCGACGTCTTCCGTGGTGCCCGCTCGGCAGGAGATCTCGACGAACGCGGAGGCCGGGTCCTGGGTCAGCAGCGGATAGCAGGTCACCCACGCCAGTCCCTCGCGCTCGAGGCGAGCCCATCGGCGCGCGACGGTGGCCGGGTCGACATCGATGACGTCGCCCAGCGATTTCCAACTGGCGCGAGGGCTCCGTTCGATGGCGTGGACGACCGCGCGGTCCACTTCATCGAGTGTGGAATCTGGCATCCAGGGCTCCTTCAGAAGAGGAATCGTGCAATTCTTGCCGCCGAGACGGTCAGGTCTGGAGCATACTCTCGGCGCTGACACCCGAGCAGCGCGAAACTGACCAGGAGTTCCGATGACGTCACTCACCCCAACCCGAGAGCGCCCCGTCGCGCTGCTGATCGTGGTTCTGTTCCTTGCGGTCGCGGTCAACCAGATCGCCGCGACGATGATCTTCCCCGCGCTTCCGGCGATCGGGATGCGGCTCCACGCCGCTCCGAGCGCGCTGTCACTGTCGCAGAGCGTGGCGTTCGCGATCGCCGGTCTGGCTGCTGCCGCGCTTCCCCTCAGCGAAAGGTTCGGACGCAAGAACGTCCTCCTCGTCGTGATCACGCTCGGGATCCTCGGCAGCCTCCTGGTGGCCAACTCGGGCACCCTGGTCCTGTTCAACATCGGCCGCTGGATGCAGGCCCCCGGCGTCATCGCACTCCCGCTGTCGTTCCTGATCCTGCGTGACCACACGCCTGCCGACCGCTACCCGATCTACCTCGGCTGGATGAGCGCGCTCAACCTGGGCGCGACCGGCATCGACGGCGCGGTCGGCGGGTGGATGACCGACACCGTCGGCTACCAGGGGATCTTCTGGCTCGGCGCCGCGGTCGGCGTGCTCGCGCTGATCGGTGTGGCCCTCGTCATCCCGCAGGGGGACGCCGTGCGGCGCGGGCGCATCGACTGGTTCGGACTCGTCACCATGGGCGCCGGCGTCGTTCTGCTCTCGGTCGGCCTCGGCGGCGCCGGGAACCTCGGCTGGACGTCGCCCACGACGATCGGCCTGCTCCTCGGTGGTGTCGTGCTCATCGCCGTGTTCGTCCTCATCGAACGCGCCTCGTCGGCGCCGCTCGTCGAGGTGCGCCACCTGGCCAGCCGCAAGACCCTCAGCGTGCCGCTTGCGATCCTCTTCGGCATGGCCGGCTTCCTCGCCGTGTACTCCCTGCTCGCACCCTTCTGGCTGCAGCTGCCTGCGAAGGCAGGGGGCGGCGGGCTGACCGCGACGACCTACGCGCTGGCCACCGTGCCGGGCACGCTGCTCTCGTTCGTGCTGGCGCCCGTGCTCGGCGCGGTGGCCCGGAAGACCGGCTGGCGGCCCGTGATCGTCGGCGGCACCCTTGTGTCCCTGCTCGCGCTGGTCGGCATGACGCTCTCGCTGAAGTCGCCGGTCATGACGCTGATCTTCCTCGGGCTGCTGTCGGCCGTCTTCGCGGGCGCCACCATGACCGCGGCGAACGGTCTCGGCGTCATGCTGTCTCCCGCGGAGAGCCCTGCGTTCCTCCCCGGCATCGTGTCCGTGATGTTCTCGATCGGCGCGTCGCTCGGCACCGCCGTCGTCGGCTCGCTCATCGCGGTTCCGACGCCTGGGGCGTTCACGATCGCCTTCGCGACCGCCGCGGGCCTGATGCTCGTGGGCTTCGCGTTCACCCTCCTGGTGCCCCGCGATCGACGCAAGACCGCCGCCACCGCCCCCGCTGCCGACCAGACCGAAGGACAGATCGCATGACCATCCGCAGCACCGACGTCATCCTCGAGCAGGGCGCCTCTCACGTTCCGGCGACGTTCACCATCCCCGACGAACCCGCCCTGACCGTGCCGGCCGTGCTCCTGCTGCACGGCACCGCGAGCAGCCGGGACGAGGTCGGGGACATGTTCCGACGCGCGGCGGACGCGCTGGCGGCCGCCGGTGTGGCATCCCTCCGGATCGACTTCCCCGGATGCGGGGACAGCGACCGCCCCCAGACCGCATTCACCGTGACGAACGAACTCGCCGACGCCCAGACGGCGTTTGACTGGCTGTGCGCCCATGAGGGCATCGATGCCGGCCGCGTGAGCGTTGTCGGCTTCTCACAGGGCGGGATGATCGCCACCCTGCTCGCAGCCCGCGACCCGCGCGTGGCAGGCCTGGTGACCTGGTCGTCCGGCCTCATCCCGACGGACGACAGGAACCGCAGCTTCGCCCACCTGTTCGAGAACGAGGATGACGCCGTCGCGGCCGACCTCGGGTTCATGGTGTTCACGTTCTCCCGCGAATGGTGGGACGAGTTCCGCACCGTGGATCTCGAGACCGCCATCCGGCAGTTCGACGGCCCCGTTCTGGCGATCTCCGGATCCGCGGACGATGTCGTGTCGCCCAGCTCCTCGATCGCGCTCGTCACCCAGGCGCCCGGCGCGGATCGCACGCTCGTTCAGATTCCCGGCGGCGATCACCTCTTCAACGTGCTGACAGACGACGGGTCGGACGTGTCGCAGATCGTGATCGACACCACGCTGGACTGGATCACGGCGCACGCGACGCGCGCCCTCACCGCAGGGGCGGTGAGCGCGCGGTGACGTGGCACGACACGGAGCTGTTCCCGTTCCCCGATTTCGAGCTGACCGGCATCGAAGAGCTCACCGACAGGCGGAGGGTGCGCGACTCGCTCGTCGCTCGACTGGACGGTTGCCGGCCGCTGCACATCGATGTCGACATCCCGCTGTCCGCGGAGGCCGTGCCCGTCGTGGCCTGGATTCACGGGGGCGCATGGCAGTGGGGATCGAACAAGCTCCACGACGGCCCCGTCCCGAGCCCCCAGATCCGTGAGCAGCTGGTCGAGGCCGGGATCGCTTTCGCGGCCATCGACTACCGGCTCTCCGGCGAGGCGGGCTGGCCGGTGCCGCTGCAGGACGTGAAGGCCGGAATCCGCTGGCTGCGCCAGTACGCCGCACAGTTGAACATCGACCCGGACCGCGTCGCCGTGTGGGGCGAATCCGCGGGTGGCCACCTCGCCGCGCTGGTCGCGACGACCGCGGGTGTGGCGGCGTTCGAAGGGGACCACGGTGCGACGGATCAGCCGAGCGAGGTGATCGCCTGCGTCAACTGGTACGGCCCCGGCGAACTCGGCCCGCTGCTGACCGGACCTGCGGCCGAACCTGCGATGCTCCTGCTCGGCCTGGACGCGTCACTGGCCGACGAGGCCAGCCCCCGAAGCCACGTCGACGAGGCGTCTGCGCCGATGCTCCTCATCCACGGGTCGGACGACAGCATCATCCCGTCCGTCCTCAGCGAGCGCCTCGCAGCCGAGTACCAGCGGGCAGGGGCCCTCGCCGACGTCCGCATCGTCACCGGGGCAGGTCACGCCTTCGCCGGCGACGACCCGGAGCGGTATATCGCGCCGAGCATCGCCTTCCTCCAGGACTGCTTCAGCCACGAACTCGCAACCCGGATCGCCTGACGCGCCCGATCGCACAGCAGCCGCCGACATCCACAGAAAGCCACCATGCCCGTCAACACACCCCTCTTCCTCGACTGCGACACGGGGATCGACGACGCCCTCGCCCTCGGCTACCTTCTGCGCACTCCGAACATCGACCTGCGCGGCATCGGCACAGTATCCGGCAATATCTCCGCTGCAGAGGCGGCGCTCAACACAGCGAGCCTCCTTCGCATCCTCGACCGGGACGACATCCCGGTGGCGATCGGAGAGCACGACCCCCGCCGCGGTTCGTACGCGGGTGGCGCGCCGGAAGTGCATGGCGTGAACGGCATCGGGGATGTCACGCTCCCGCGCGGACGTCAGCCGTCGGCCGAGCCTGCACCGGAGCTTCTGATCCGCCTCGCTCGCGAAGCGGACCGCCGCGGGGAGCAGCTCGACGTGCTGGCCATCGGGCCACTCACCAACATCGCCCGTGCCGTCGAACTCGCCCCCGAGCTGCCTCAGCTGGTCGGCCGTCTCACCGTCATGGGAGGAGCAGTGCACGTCAGCGGCAACATCACGCCGGCAGCCGAAGCCAACATCTTCAACGACCCGGAATCCGCGCGGCTCGTCCTCCGCGCCGGATTCCGCACGACGCTCGTCCCGCTCGACGTGACGCACCACCACTACTTCGACGACGAGGACGCGGCGGATCTCACGGCCGACGGCACTCCCCTCGCTCGCGCGCTCGGGGCGATGCTGTGCTGCTACATCGACTACTACGAGTCCGTCCTCGGGCGCCGACGATCGCCCCTGCACGACCCGCTCGCCGCGGCGATCGCCTCCGCGGAGGTCGCGCCGACAGTCGTCGAGGATTCCTCGATCGACGTTCTCGTCACCGGCCCCGAGCGAGGAAGGACGATCATCGCGGAGGATGAATCAGTCGCGACCACCCGCGTCATCCTCGGCGCTGCGCCCGAGGCGGCCGCGCTGATCAAGCAGCGCATCCTCCGCACGCGGATGGAGTGCGCCGCGTGAGCATCGTCGTCGTCGGCTCTCTGAACGCCGACCTGACCATCCGGGCGCGACGGCTCCCGACACCGGGCGAGACCGTTCGCGGCGACCGATTCACGGTGAGCGCAGGGGGAAAGGGTGCGAACCAGGCCGCGGCCGCGGCACTGCTCGGCGCGAACGTCGACCTGATCGGCGCGATCGGATCCGACGCCCACGGCGAGATGCTCACCGAGGTTCTGCAACTGGTGGGCGTCAGGACGGGCCACATCATCGTGCGCCACGACCACCCGAGCGGCGTCGCGCTGATCGCCGTCGATGCGAACGGTGAGAATCAGATCGTCGTCCACCCGGGCGCGAACGCCGCCCTGGCGTCGGACGACGTCGTGGGCGTCCTGACCCGAACGGCACCGGCTGTCGTCGGGATCTCGCTGGAGGTCGACGTCGAGGTCGCCGCTGCGACCGCACGAGCTGCTGCGGAATCGGGGGCGACGGTCGTGGTGAACCTGTCCCCGTTCGCCACGCCACCTGAGGACCTCCTCGGCGACCAGACGGTGCTGGTCGTGAACGAACGCGAAGCGAGCCAGCTGATCGGTACCGACATCAGCGCGCTTCCGGACGGGAAGGTGCCTCCCGCCCTGCGAGCCGCAGGAGCCGGCCGGGTGGTCATCACGCGCGGAAGCGTCGGAGCGCTGGTCGTCGAGAACGGTCTGCTCACGGTCGTCGCTGCGATCCCGGTGAATGCCGTCGACACCACGGGCTGCGGCGATGCCTTCTTCGGCGCCCTTCTGTGGCGGCTCGACGCCGGGGACTCACTCGCGGATGCCACCGCGACCGCAAACCTCGTCGGCGCGTACGCCGCAGAGGGGCACGGCACAATCGGCTCCTACCCGACCGCCACCGAGCTCGGGCGGCTCAACGACCGCTGGGCAGTCCCGGCTCACTGAGCGTCGCCGATCGACACGAGTTCCTCCCGCATCCGGAAGAAGGTTCTCGTCCTTCGTCCCCCCTTCCTCACGCCTGCTCCCGCGGGCGATCGCGGCTCGCGAAGTCGCAGAACCAGTCGAGAGCTTCGGCGTTGGCCAGAGTGCCGCGAACCGCGCGGAGGTCGAGTGCACGTCCGGTGAAGAGCTTCTTCAGCGGCACCTCGATGCGCTTGCCGGCATGGGTAAGCGGAATCGCCGGGCAGGCGATGATCTCGTCGGGGACGTGGCGGGCGGAGGTGCGAGCACGGATCGTCGACGCGATGCGGTCGCGCAGATCGGCATCCAGAGCCGTGTCGCCGGCGAGTGCGACGAACAGCGGCATCCAGTACGCGCCGTCCGGTCCTTCGATGCCGAGCACGAGGGAGTCCGCGACTTCGGGCATGTCCTGGAGGGCGGCGTAGATGTCGGCGGTGCCGAGGCGCACGCCGTGCCGGTTGAGAGTCGCGTCGGAGCGGCCGTGCACCACGAAGCCGCCCCGGGCGGTCTCGGTGATCCAGTCGCCCTGCGCCCAGACGCCGGGGAACGTCGCGAAGTAGCTGTCCCGGTAGCGCGTGCC
Organism: Microbacterium mangrovi; assembly: GCF_000802305.1. GTDB lineage: Bacteria > Actinomycetota > Actinomycetes > Actinomycetales > Microbacteriaceae > Microbacterium > Microbacterium mangrovi. The sequence continues at coordinate 156,104 of NZ_JTDK01000014.1, forward strand.
CGACTCGTCGTTCCAGAGGAACAGGGGCATCGACGGCATCGGCCGCCTGATCACCATCTCGCCGACCTCGCCGCGGACCCGGGTTCCGTCCGGGCTCCAAGCCTCGACGGCGACGCCCAGCAGGGGGCCCTGGGATTCGCCGAGGTGGACGGGGGAGAGCGGGTTCGACCCGACGAAGCCGCTGCAGATGTCCGTGCCGCCCGAGTCGGATCCGAGGTGCACGTCGGACTTCACGGCGTCGTGCACCCAGCGCCAGGTGGACGGCGGCAGCGGCGAGCCGGTGGACAGGATCGACCGCAGGCGGCAGAGGTCCCACTGCTCCCGGGGCACCGCGCCGGACTTCTCGACCAGGGCGAGGTACGCGGCGCCGACTCCGAACATCGTCACCCCGGCGCGTTCGATGATCTCGAACTGACGGGCGGGATGGCCGAAGGTCGGGGAGCCGGCGTAGGTGACGACGGTGGCGCCCGAGGCGAGATTGGTGACGAGCGTGTTCCACACCATCCACGACGTGTTGGCGGCGACGTAGTACGTGTCACCGGGCCCCATGTCCTGACAGAGTCCGGTGCCCTTGAGCGCTTCGAGCAGGATGCCGCCGTGCCCGTGCACGATCCCCTTCGGGATGCCCGTGGTGCCCGACGAGAAGAGCACCCAGAGGGGGTGGTCGAACGGTATCCGGCGGTACTCGGGAACCGCACCGACGTGGTCGCGGGGCCGCTCCGGGAAGGAGGCGGTCTCGTGGGCACGCGTCGGGACCGGGGCATCCGTCCCTGACTCGAGGACGATGAGCTGCTCGACACTCGGCATCCCCTCGACGATCGTGCGCAACTGGTCGTGACGGTCGAACCACTTGCCGTTGAAGGTGTACCCGGCGAATGCGATCAGGACGCGGGGCTCGAGCTGTGCGAGCCGGGCGACGACGGCGTCGGGGGCGAGATCGGGCGAGCAGATCGACCAGACCGCTCCGACGGCGGCGGCCGCGAGCAGGCCGACGATCGCTTCAGGGACGTTGGGGAGGACGGCTGCGACGCGGTCTCCGGGTCGGATGCCGGCATCCGCCAGGCGCGCGGCGACGACGGCGACCCACGACTCCAGCTCGCGCCAGCTGAGGGATGTGCTCGCGTCGTCCTCGGCGATGTCGATGATCGCGGGCTCGTCGCGCCGCTGCGGGTCGCGCGCCGGACGGAGCACGTTCTCCGCGAAGTTGACGCGGGCGTCCGGGTACCAGACGGCGCCGGGCATCCGCTCGACGGCCAGCGCGGGGCCGGAGAACCCGTCGCCGAGCACGTCGAAATGAACGCGCACCGCGTCCCAGAACCCGGAGACGTCGGAGACCGACCACTCCCACAGGGTCCGGTAGTCCCGCATCCCCCGACCGAAGGGGGCCCCGCGGTCCGCGGCCGCATCGATGAACGCACCCATGCGGGTCGCGCGCGCCGGATCGGGGCGCCACGTGACGTCGGTCATCGTGCGGCCTCCAGCCCGAGCAGCCGCACGGCGTTGTGCTTCAGGATGCCGGGCATCACCTCGGCCTTGAGCGGCATCTCGGCGATGTCCGCCAGCCACCGGTCCGGCGTGAGGAGGGGGAAGTCGGTGCCGAACAGCACGCGGTCTTTCAGGATGCTGCCCGCATACCGCACGAGTTCGGCCGGGAAGTACTTGGGGCTCCATCCGGACAGGTCGATCCAGACGTTGCTCTTGTGGGTGGCGACGGAGAGCGCTTCGTCCTGCCACGGCACCGACGGGTGGGCCATCACGATCTGCAGATCGGGGAAGTCGGCCGCGACCGCGTCGAGGAGGATCGGATTCGAGAGACCGAGGCGCAGGCCGTGGCCGCCCGGCGTTCCCGCGCCGATCCCCGTCTGCCCGGTGTGGAAGAGAGCGACCGCACCGGCGTCGCGGATCGCCTCGTACAGCGGGTAATGCCGATCGTCGCTGGGGTCGAATCCCTGCAGGGTGGGGTGGAACTTGAACCCGCGCACGCCGTGCTCCGCCACGAGCCGCCGCGCCTGGTCGACGGCTGCGGCGCCGCGCAGCGGATCGACCGACCCGAACGGGATGAGTACGTCGGCGTTCCGGGCGGCCCCCTCCGCGATCGCGGCGCTCGAGAGCGCGGGATGCCCCAGGTTCGTGCCGGCATCCACCGTGAAGACGACGGCGGCCATGCGGCGCTGCCGGTAGAACGCAGCCACGCCGTCGATGTCGGGGACGGCCCCGTCCGTGCGGAAGTACCGAGCGGCCGCGGCGGCGAGGTCGGCGGGCAGTGCGGTGTGCAGATGACCGTCCTGCTCGATGTGCACGTGCATGTCGATCGCGTGGAGTGCGTCGAGATCCAACCGCGGCTCGTATCGGGACATGGCGCCTGCCTCTCTGCATCGTCCTCAGCAGGATAGCCGGACGTCAACGGCGTTGACAACATCGTTGAAACCCGAACGATGGAGAGTCTCACTGACGGCGGATGCTGGATTCGTCCGCGCCCTCACCCGTGACGACGTTGCCCGACGCCGGCACGATCTCCACGGCGCTCCCGGGCGCGCGGTCGTGCCCGTCGTGGGGCGAGGTCGACTCCGGCGTTGTGACTGTATTCTGTGGCGACATGAGGTCGACTGCCGCCGTCCGGGCGCTCTGGGCGTCGTCGCATCCCGGTCCGACCCTGGTGGTGACCGCCCTCGCCGCCGCTCTCGGCGTCGCGATCGGACTCGCCCCGTGGCGCCTCGTGATCCTCGTGGCCGCAGTGCTGCTGGGACAGATCTCGGTGGGTCTGTCGAACGACGCCCTGGATGCCGCGCGCGACCGCGCGGTCGCGCGACCCGACAAGCCGCTCGCGCGGGGCGACGTCGGGCTCCGCACCGCTTGGGTGACTGCGTACGGCGCGCTCGCCGTTGCGCTGGCGCTGTCGGCACTGCTCGGATGGCGGATGCTGGCCGCTCACGCACTGGCCCTGGGATCGGCGTGGGCCTACAACGCCGGCCTGAAGTCGACGGTGTGGTCGATCGTGCCGTTCATCGTGAGCTTCGGCGTGTTCCCGAGCCTCGCGACGCTCTCGGCGCCTGACCCGGCGTTCGCGGCGGCCTGGGCATGGCTGGCGGGCGCGATGCTGGGCGCCGCCGTCCACCTGACGAACGTGCTGCCCGACCTCGACGACGACGCGCGCACCGGGGTGCGCGGCCTCCCGCATCGATGGGGCGCCCGCGTCTCGGCCGTGGTCGCCGCCGCGGCGATGCTGGTCGGCGCGACGGCGGTCCTCCTCGGCGCCTCCGGTCGGGACCTGTCGGCGGTCCCGCCGCTGTCCTGGGTCCTGTTCGGGGGAGCGGTCGCCCTGGCGGTGATCGTGGTCGCGCTCGCTCTGCTGCGACCGCCGACCCGGATGCTCTTCCGCCTGGTCATGGTCGCCGCACTGCTGCTGGCCGCGCAGCTCGTCGTGTCGGGCGGTGCGCTCGTCGGCTGAGCCGATCGCGCCGGGCGGCCGCGCAGAAGCCGATCGTTACGCGTCGGCGTCGAACCCCATCGCATACGCCTTGGCGAAGACGCTGCCCAGCGGGGGAGTGAGCATCCCTCGCACGGCGACGCTGCGCAGGCGATGAGCGGGGAGCGGCAGCGCCTGCCCGAGTCGCGTGTTGACGGCAGCGAGCCGTGCCGCGGTGCGGGCGGATGCGACCCGCCGGCGTTCCCACGCGTCAAGCTCGGCATCGGGGGCGTTCCCCGTGCGCACCCACTCGGCCAGAAGGGGTGCGAGACCGACAGCGTCGAGGAAGCCGAGGTTCATGCCCTGGCCGCCGATCGGGCTCACCTCGTGTGCCGCATCGCCGATCACCACGACGCGTCGCCGCCGCAGTCGGGGCGCGACGATCGCTCGCACGCCGAAGGCCGTGGCATCCTCGACGGCGTCCGCGGCGCCCGCCTCGCCTCGCATGGCGAGCGCCTCCCGCAGCCGCGAGACGCGGGCTCGTGGGTCGGGGTCGGCGTCGGTCGGATCCCATGCGACGAACCGGCGGCGTCCGCCGGGGAGCGGAAACGACTCGAGCACGCCCTCGCGCGCGAGGTTCACGACCGCGACGTCGGCATCGGGGCGCGGCGGCGCGTCGAGGTCGGTCATGAGGTAGCGGTCGCGGTAGTCGGTGCGGTGCAGGCCGGCTCGGCGATAGACGAGGCCGCGACCCCCTGCACCTGTGGCGACGACGAGGATCTTCGCATCCACCTCGAGTGGTCCCGCCTCGGTCACGATCTCGACCCGCACCGTTCGGTCGCACTCGCGCAGACCCGTCACCCGGGCGCCACGAATCGGCGTGGGCGCGGCGGATGCCAGCACGGCCTCGGTCTCCGACTGCGGGAGCGTGGCGACGAAGGGGAACCGCGTCGAAAGACGGTCGAAGCGAACGACCCCGAGTACGCGGCCGTCCGCGCGGGCCTCCCCCCGCCGCACGCGAAGAGCCTTGTCGAGGAGCCGCTCGGTCACGCCCGACTGCTCGAGGGCGGCGAGCGTCGTCGCATGGATGCCGATCGCACGACTGCCGGGAGCGGATCGGGGACGCTGCTCGTACAGCCCGACGTCCACGCCGCGACGGGTGAGCTCCTCCGCGAGCAGCATCCCGACGGCACCCGCACCGACGACGACGACGTCAGGCACGCGCGTCCGCGATGGCGAGAAGGCGGAAGGGTGCGGGCGTCTTCACGGTCCACCGGCCCGGATGCGTGCGCCCGAGTTCGTCGCGCAGCTCCGCCGCGGTGAAGCTGCGCCTGATCGATCTCAGCCCGTCGGTGCGCAGGAACGTCCCCGGCGCGAGGGGCGTGATGCCGATGGCGTACAGCGCGTAGGGGAGTCGGCCGCGAGCGATGTCGCCGTGCAGCACGAGACCCTGCGAGAGCCGGAGCGACAGGTCGACGAACTCCTCGAGCCGACCGCCGAGGTGGTGGAGCACATGATTCGACAGGACGATGTCGAAGGCCTCTCCCGCGGCGGCGAGCTGGGCGGCATCGACGCACCGGAATTCCACGGACCGCGACGACCGCTCGCGCGCGACGGCGATGGCCCGCGGGTCGGGGTCGGCGCCGACCCAGCTCACCTCGAAGCCGTCTCGTTCCGAAGCCGTGGCGAGCTGCGAGACGACGTCGCCGCCGCCGCATCCGAGATCGAGCACCCGTGCCGGGCGCCCGAGCCCCGCCAGCCACGGGCGCACGGTCGACCGGTACGTGCCGCTCCACGCCGACACGAACCGGTTCACGACGGCGAACCGGCGCAGAGTCGCCGAAAGTCGCTCCTCGTCGCAGGCGGGATCGTCCATCAATTCGGAAAGATCGTCGTCGCGAACGGCGAGGTTCATGCCGCGCGCCTCAGGGTGAGCAGCGCCGACTCCACGGTCAGGCCCGGGCCGAAGGCGAGTGCCGCGACCCGCGCACCGTCGCCGATCACCGGATCGCCCATGAGCGAGCGCAGGATGAACAGCACCGTCGGGCTCGACATGTTGCCGTAGTCGCGCAGGACGCGACGCGACGCGTCCACCGCGCCCGGGGCGAGCTCGAGTCCGGCTTCGACGCGATCCAGCACGCTGCGCCCGCCCGGATGCACCGCCCAGACGTCGGGTGCGGCATCCGCTCCGAGGAATCCGTCCACGGCCGCCCGGATCTCGCGGCCGATGATGCGGGGGACCTCTGCGGTCAGGGTCATCGTGAACCCGCTGTCGCCGATCGTCCACACCATGTCGCTCTCGCCCTCCCCGGTGAGCGCCGTGGCGAAGCGCCCGAGCTCGAGCGACGCGACGCCTCTCGGTGGCGCGGTGGTCACGACGGCGGCCGCGGCCCCATCGGCGAACACGGAGGAGGCGACGATCTGCTGCGGATCCGCCGACGACTGGATGTGCAGCGTGCACAGTTCGGCGCAGACGACGAGGACGACCGCCCCCGGCTGCGCCGCCGTGATTCGTGCCGCGAGCCGCAGCGCGGGCAGCGCCGCGGCGCAGCCGATGAAGCCGAGGTGATAGCGCTCGACGGTGTCGGGCAGGCCGAGGTCGCGCACCAGCCGGTAGTCCGGACCGGGCGCGAAGAATCCGGTGCACGAGACCGTCACGACGTGGGTGACGTCGGCGGGCACGAGCCGGGCATCCGTCAGCGCCGACCGCGCCGCCTCGGCATACAGTGCGGGCGCCAGGCGGGTGTAGGCGTCGTTGCGCTCGCCCGTGGTGGGCCGCGCCAGCACGTCGTCGCGGCCCAGGAACTCCACCCCCGCGTGCCCGTCGTCGGAGACGGAGGAGGGGGTCGCGAGATGCGCGAACTGTGTCAGCACGGTGTGTCGGGTGTCGATGGCGGCCGCGTCGAAGGACGCGCGGATGCGACGCTGCGCAAGACGGTCCAGGCCGGGCTGCGCAGCGAAGAAGTCCCGCACGCGATCCTGCCTGACGCGCGTCGGCGGCACCGCCGTGCCGATGGCCACGATGCGTGCTGTCATGGAGTCACCTAACCATGACCCGCCCACGGCGTCACACGGGCTTGCGTGCCGGACTGGATCGCACTAGACGGCGTGGGGCAGGGCGTGGGCGATGCGGGGCCACTCGTCGTCCGCCCAGGCGTCGATGAGCTGCTCGCGATCGTCGATGGAGGATGCCGGGAATGCCAGCCCGCGCGTGGGAACGCTGGCGCCGAGTTCGACGAGCAACGGGCGGAGCGCAACTTCCACGGCGAGGGCGTGGGCAGGGCTCCCGATGGTGAGGACCGGAACGGCGGTCACCGCACCGAGCGCATCGGACCCGTAGCGGTCGAGGAACGCTTTGAGCAATCCGGTGTACGTCGCCTTGTACGTGGGGCTCGCCACGACCAGCACCGTCGAGTTCGCAACGCGCTCCAGCAGGGAGTCGATCTCCGGGGCGGGAAACGTGAACAACGACGGCGCGACGTCTGCGAGTTCGATCGTCGGGTCGACCGCGGAACCGCTGCGGCGCGCGAGAGCGGCCGCGACCTCCTCGGCGACCTGTCGAGTGCGTGAGGCACGCTGCGGGTTTCCGACCAGCACGGTGATCGTGGTCATCTCGCTCTTCCCTCGACTCTCGATGTCTGCTGGCCGAAACGATAGGCCGGGAGCGGAGCCGGCCTCGGCGCCGACCGTCACGCGGCGTCACGGGGTCGTCACAGGACGACACCTGCTCGCGCGTCGTCGCACGGGCACCGCGCGTCACGATTCGTCACGTGCCGCCCCTTCGCGCAACACCACCGCCGAGGGGCGCGCGGCCCTCCTAGTGTCGTCACTCATGAGCACGACCGTCGCCGTATCCCCACCCCCGTCCGAGACGAACCCGACCCTGTCGTCAGCGGGCGCCGGAGCGACGTCGTGAGCGCCGGCTTCGGACTGGGCGTCGCGCTGGACGGCGCCGGGTGGCATCCCGGGGCGTGGCGCGTGGAGACCGCTCGTCCGTCGGAGCTGTTCGACGGAGCGTACTGGGCGACCCTTGCGCGCACCGCAGAGGATGCCGGTGTCGACCTCCTCACCATCGAGGATCAGTTCGGCCTGCAGTCGCGTCTCTTCGACGACGTCGACCCGTCGATCACGGGCGAGGTCCGGGGGCGGCTCGATGCGGTCCTGCTCGCCAACTGGCTGGCCCCGCTCACCAGCCGCATCGGCCTCATCCCCACGGTCGCCACCACCCACACGGAGCCGTTCCACGTGTCCACGGCCATCGCGACCCTCGACTATGCGAGTCAGGGGCGTGCGGGGTGGCGTCCGGTCGCGTCGGCGAAACCGAGCGAGGCGGCACTGGTCGGGCGCCGCACGTTCCCGGCCCTTCGGCAGGAGGACATCGTCGACGGCGAGTTCCCGCAGGCGGTGGTGGACCGCTTCGCCGAGGCGGACGACGCGATCGAGGTGGTGCGGCGCCTGTGGGACTCGTGGGCGGACGACGCCGTGATCCGGGATGTCGCGACCGGCCGCTACATCGACCGCGACCGGCTGAACCACATCGACTTCGAGGGCGATTACTTCAGCGTCAAGGGTCCCTCGATCACGCCTCGGCCGCCCCAGGGGCAGCCGATCGTGGCGGTTCTCGCGCACGCCGCACTGCCGTATCGCCTGGCGGCACGGCAGGCCGATGTGGTCTTCGTCACCCCGCATGACGACGCCGGCGCTGCCCGGATCGTCGACGAGGTGCGCGCACAGGAACGCGACGTGGATCGGCTCCGCACCCCGCTTCGCATCTGGGCCGACGTGATCGTCGTGCTCGAAGACACCGAGGAACAGGCCCGTCGCGAGCTCGCCCGGCTCGACGCGCTCGCCGGAACCCCGATCACGAGCGACGCGGTGGTCATCGCCTGCACGGCCGAGACCGTGGTGCAGCGACTCGAGGCCTGGCGGCGGCTCGGCATCGAGGGTGCCCGCCTGCGCCCCGCGCGCCTCCCGGAAGACCTGGATCGGATCGCGCGCGACCTCGTGCCGGCCCTGCAGGAGACCGGCCTGCGGGATGCCGCCGACGCACGGCCCGCGGGCACTCTCCGCTCCCGCCTCGGACTCCCCGTCGACACCCACAGCCACACCACCGCAAGGAGCGCCGTCGCATGAGCCCCCGCATCCACCCCGACACCGGAAAGCCGGTGAAGGAGGTCCACCTGGCCGCGCACTTCCCGGGGGTGAACAGCACCACCGTCTGGAGCGACCCGGCATCCGGCAGCCAGATCGACTTCGCGAGCTTCGAGCACTTCGCCCGCACCGCCGAGCGCGGCAGGTTCGACTACCTGTTCCTCGCCGAAGGTCTGCGCCTGCGCGAGCACCGCGGCCGCATCCACGATCTCGACGTCGTCGGGCGGCCGAACACGCTCGCCGTCCTCGCCGCGATCGCCGCGGTCACCGAACGCATCGGGCTCGTCGGCACCCTCAGCAGCACGTTCAACGAGCCGTACGAGCTGGCCCGGCAGCTGCAGACCCTCGACCTGCTCTCCGGCGGGCGCGCCGGGTGGAACGTCGTCACCAGCTCGGACGCCTTCACCGGAGCGAACTTCCGGCGCGGCGGATTCCTCGACCACGCCGACCGGTACACGCGGGCGGGGGAGTTCATCGACGTGGCGCGCGAGGTCTGGGACTCGTGGGCGCCCGCCGCCCTGGTCGCCGACCGGCGGTCCGGGCGTTTCCTCGCCGACGATGCCCTCATCCGCATCGACCACCACGGTCCGCAGTTCGACGTCACCGGCTACGGCACCCTGCCGCGCAGCCCGCAGGGGCATCCCGTCATCGTGCAGGCGGGCGACTCCGCCGAGGGTCGCGAGCTGGCCGCGGCGAAGGCCGAGATCGTCTTCTCCCTGCACTCCGAGTTCGACGACGGCCGGGCGTTCTACGCGGACGTGAAGTCGCGGCTGGCATCCTACGGGCGCGAACGCGACGACCTCAAGATCCTCCCCGCCGTCACGTTCGTGCTCGGCGACACCGCCGAGGATGCCGCGGAACGCAGTCGCGAGATCGCGCTGCAGCAGGTGAGCCCGCAGACCGCGATCGCGTTCCTCGAACAGGTCTGGGGCCGCGACCTGTCGGCGTACGACCCCGACGGCCCGCTGCCCGAGATCGACCCGGACACGAGCGGCATCTCGGTCACACGCGGGCGGGTGCGTCACGGCGCCGACCCGCTCGAGACCGCGCGGCGCTGGCGGGAGCTCGCGGCGCGCGACGGGCTCAGCATCCGCGATCTCGCGATCCGGGTCTCGTCCCGGCACTCGTTCGTGGGCACGCCGCAGCACGTTGCGGCCGAGATCGACCGGTACGTCCAGGGGGATGCCGCCGACGGCTTCGTCGTCGTCGGGCACCTCACGCCGGGCGGGCTCGACGAGTTCACCGACCGGGTGATCCCCGAACTGCAGGAGCGCGGGGTGTTCCGCACCGAATACCCCGAGGGTGCCACCCTGCGCGACCTCCTCGGCGTGCGGCCCCCGGCGCGGGTACCCGCCCTCACGCCGTGACGGCTGCACGCGCCCGGCGCTGAGCGCCGGCGCCTCCGCCCGGCGTTACGCTCGGAGAGGGGGAAGGTGCTGTTCGATCATGCAGGGTGACGCGTCAGCCTTCGCCGGGGGCTCGAATCAATCCGGCGGTGTGCCCGCGGTCACTGACGCGCGCCTCCCGATCCGGTGGGTGGTCTGGGCCGGAATCGGATGGCTCGTCGTCGTCGCCGGGTGGCTCATCGCAGACGGAGCCATCGTGATGTCCATCCCCGGCTCACCGGCCGCTGCGGCCTGGACGACGTGGGCCATCCCCGGGTTGGTGGTCGCTGCGACGATCGGATACGGGGCGCTCCTCGGTCAGGGACGACGCAGCGTGATGATCTGGTTCGCGGCGTTGGTCGGCGCCCTCGCGCAGATTCTCAGCTACATCCTCGTGACGGTCATCACCGCCGGACCCCATGCGTCCCTCGACGTGACCGCCGGGCTGATTCTTCTCGCACTCCCCGTCTTCGTGATGCTGGCCGCACTTCTGTGGATCGGGGCAGGAACAGCTGCCGTCGTTCGCCAGATCCGGACGCGGTCGAAGGGTCGATCTCCTCGCCTGAAGTGATCCGGAGCATCCGGTCGTCCAGTCGAGCGGGCCCCCCTTTCAGGGCCGGTGGCTTACGGTGGGAGTGGTGGTCGACTCGCGGCGCCTGCGCGAGAGGACTCACTCATGACGGACATCTTCGCCTTGTCTCCGGACGAATCGGCCCAGAGGGTCGAGGATGAGGCCGCCCGGCTCGTCGAGTGCGCGACGGAGGACATCCGGGCGATCGGTCGACTGCAGTCGTACGGATTTCTGCTGGGTGTCGATGAGGAGACCGGCACGGTCACGGTGGCGAGTGCCAACGCCGAGCACTATCTCGGGCGCACGCTCCGCGACGAGAGCGACCGCTTGGGCTGGATCCTCGATCATGCGTCGGCGGTGGATCCCGTCCGCGCGGAGGTCGACGGGAAGACCGTCGAGGTCATCGTGCACCGCGGCACCTCGCCGTTGCTGGTCGAGTGCGAATTCGTCGTCGACGACCTCGAATACGCGCGCACCGCCGCGGTGGGCGCGATCGAGCGCGTCGCCGCGGTCGACGACATCGATGAGCTTCCCCTGGTCGCCGCCCGCGAGATCAAGGCGATCACGGGCTTCGACCGGGTGATGTTCTACGACTTCCACGCGGACGGACACGGCCAGATCGTCGCCGACGAGCGCGAGCCGGACATGGTCCCGTACTTCGGCCTGCACTTCCCGGCATCCGACATTCCCTCCCAGGCGCGTGCGCTCTATGTCGAGAAGCGGTCCCGGGTGATCGCCGACACGGACGATCCCGGCGTGGATGTGCTCACTCTGCTGCCCGAGGAGCGCCCCGTCGACCTCGGACCGACCGAGCTGCGGGCGTCCTCCCCCCACCATCTGGTGTTCATGCGCAACATGGGGCAGGCCGCGACCCTCTCGCTGTCACTCGTCGAAGACGGAAAGCTCGTCGGGCTCATCACGTGCGCGCATCGCACTCCCCGGAGGCTTCCGGTTCTGCTGCGTCGCGCGCTCGAGGTGCTGGCGGCCCAGGTCACCGCGCAGCGGACCCTCCTCCAGCGCGTCCGGACCCTGCAGCGCCGGATCGACACACAGGAGCGCCTGTCGGGGGTCCTCGCGGCGCTTTTCGAGCGTGCGGATGCCGGCGAGGCGCTGACGACCGGCGAGCACACCCTGCTCGACATCGTTCCCGCGGACGGCGTGGTCGTCCGCCTGAGCGGCGAGGTCCACACGGTCGGGCTCGTTCCTCCTCCGGCGTCGCTCTTCCGCGCGGTCGGTCTGCTGGGAGACGGCCGGCACGCGGTGGAGGCGCTTCCCCTGCAGCATCCCGAGGCTGCGGCTGCGATCCCGGGGATCGCCGGGCTGCTCGTGGTGCCGCTGGACCGCGACGACGTGATCGTCTTCGTGCGCAACGAGGTCGTGCAGACGGTCGAGTGGCTGGGCGATCAGCGTCCGGAGAATCGGGAGCACGCCCTCTCGCCGCGGCGGTCCTTCTCGGCCTGGAGCGAGAGCGTGGCCGGTCACAGCCTGCCGTGGGGCACCCACGCCCAGGACGCCTTCGAGTTCGGCGACCGCCTGCGGAGCGCCCTCGCCTCGCGGGAGCAGGCCGAACTCGCGCTGCGTGATCCGCTGACCGGTCTGTACAACCGTCGCTTCCTCGAGCAGCTGCTCTCGACGATGTCCGCCGAGGACTACGACACCACGAGCGTCATCTTCCTCGACGTCGACGACTTCAAGGGGATCAACGACACCCACGGCCACGCGACCGGAGACACGGTGCTCCGGGTCCTCGCCCAGCGCCTGCGCGGAAGCGTACGCGACGAAGACCGCGTCATCCGCCTGGGCGGCGACGAGTTCCTGATCGTCTGTGCGGAGACGGACGTGGCGGAGGCGAGGGGGATCGCGGAACGCGCGCTGGCGACGGTGGCGCGTCCGATCCGCGCGGAGGGGGAGACCCTGTCGGTGCGGGTCTCGGGCGGCCTCGTCACCGGCGGGACGGACATCGTGACGTCGGCCGACGCGGCGATGTACCGCGCGAAGAAGGCCGGCGGCGGCCGGATCTCGCTATGACGGAACCGGCTCGGGGACCAGCCGCAGCCCTCCGGGCGAGTTCGCCGTGTCGATGAGCTCCTGAAGCCAGAGGCGGTTGATCTCGGGCATCGGTCCGCTGTACTCGAACCGGAGGGTGACATCCGGCGAGATCCACATCGACTGACGCAGCGAGGTCTTCTCGTCGATCAGCGCCAGGGAGAGACTCTCCCGGCGGCGCAGCTTCGCGAGGATGACGAGCTCGATGTGAGCGAGATCCCTGTCGTCGAGCGGAAAGGATGCCGGAGTCGATCCGTAGTGAAGGGTGCCCACGGGACGATTCTACGGTGGGGCAGGATAGCCTGGGGGAATGGCGATCGTGAACCGGCTGACCGTGGACGGACGTGACTACTTCCTTCCCGACCCTGTGACCGACCTGAAGCAGAAGATTCTCGTCGCCGTGCGCGATGGCGGCGGTTACGTGAACATCCCCCCGCTGCGCGGGGGTCCGGGCATCGACATCCTCTTCTCGCCGGGCATGCCCGTCACCTGGACCCAGATCGACGTCGGCGAGGCGGCCTCCGCCGAAGACACGCTGGCGGGCGGGGACGACTACGACCTCTGACCCGGAGGGCGATCAGGCGCCGGATCGGGCGAGGAGCTGTTCGAAGTCGGCGGCGGGGATCGCGCGTCCCCAGAGGAATCCCTGGCCGCGGTGACAGCGGCGCCGCGTCGAGCGGTTCAGGTCGTCAACCGTTTCGATGCCCTCGGCGACCACGCGCCATCCGTGCCGATCCGCAGCATCGATCACCTGCCCGATGATGCGGTCCGCCTGCACGTCGACGCGCTGCACGAGTGACCGGTCGAGCTTGACCTCGCGAATCGGGAGGCCTTCGAGCGTGTGCAGCGCCGTCCCGCCCACGCCGAAGTCGTCGACCGACACGGTGATGCCGGCGCGGTCGAGACGGCTGAGCGCCTCGCCCATCGCCGAACTGAACTGCGGCGACGGCGTCTCGACGATCTCGATCGTCAGCGCGGGCGGCTCCAGTCCGGCTCCCTCGGCGCACCGGATGACCGCGTCGGCGTAGGCCACGGACATATGCGTCGGGGCGGCGTTCACCGACAGCGCGAGGTCGTGCCCTGCGGCGCGCCACGTCGCGACCTGGCGGACGGCCCGCTGGAGCACATCCGTGTCCAGCGTCTCGAGGAAGCCCCCCTCCTCCGCGAGGGGGATGAAGACGTCGGGTGGCACCTCGCCGAACTCGGGATGCGACCACCGCGCGAGCGCCTCGACGGCGACGGGCCGTGCGTTTCGCGGGTCATCGTCTCCGGTCGAGGCGAGATCCCACTGGCCCTGGTAGGCGATGTCCAGTCCTCCCGTGCGAAGCGAGCGCCGAAGATCGTCCGGATGCAGTGCTGATGACAGGGACATCATCATTCCTTCCGTGGGATCCGTTCGTTCTCGTCGCGTCGCGGGATAGGCTGTGGGCAATGGGAACCCTTACCTATGATGCCAAAATCACGGTCTCGTTCGACGACCGCGTGCTGGCCCACCTCCAGCAGGTCATCTGGGCGAAGCTGCGTCGAGGCGAGGCCTTCCCGTTCACGTGGTCGGATCCGATGCGCACCGGCCTCGGTCGAACCTCCGTCTGGCTCACTCCGAACGCGACGCTTTCGTTCCAGTACTTCGGCGGGCGCACGCCGCGCATCAACCCGGCCTGGATCGATGCCCTCACGAAGTCGGCAAACTCGCCCGGCGGCCTGTTCATCGTTCCCGAGCCCGACGTCGCGCCTGCTCAGTAGGAGTACCAGGTCGACCGCCGACGGCGGCGACGAGGTCCGAAGATGAGTCGGCGTGTGCTCTCCAGCCACCCGACGTGCCGGTCCAGATGTGAATTGGTCATGGTGATTCCCTCCGTGCTCGACCATCGAACCCGACGACGATGGGAATCACGGACCCTTGACGGATCGGCCCGCGAGGGTTAGTCTCGCGGGCCGATCCTGATCGTCTGGGCGCGCCTCAGTGTGCCGCGTACCCGCCGTCGACCAGGTGGTAGCTGCCGCTGACGAAGGTCGCGGCATCCGACGCGAGGAAGGCGACGAGGTTCGCGACCTCCTGCGCGTCCCCGAGACGGCCGAGGGCGTGCTGTGCGGCGAGGGCCGCCTGTGCGTCCGTGTCGAGGTTGGCGTCGACGAGCGGCGTGTGGATGAAGCCCGGGCCGACGGCGTTCACGCGCACGCCCTGTGCCCCGTACTCGAGGGCCGCGTTCTTCGTGAGGCCCACGACACCGTGCTTCGCGGTGACATAGGCGGAGGACATCGGGATGCCGACCGAGCCGAGGACGGACGAGATGTTCACGATCGCGCCGCCGCCGTTCTCCGCGATGGCCGGCGCCTGCGCGCGCGTGCCGTAGAACACCGCGTTCAGGTTGATGTCGATGACCTTCTGCCACGAGTCGATCGGGTACTCGCCGACCGGCGCCGCGGCGCCGCCGATGCCCGCGTTGTTGACGGCGATCCGAAGCGGGGCGAGTGCCTGTGCCGCCTGGACCGCGGCGACGGCGACCGCCGGATCCGACACGTCGCCGACGAACGCGACGGCGGTGCCGCCCGCCTCCGTGATCTCCGCGACGACCGCGTCGGCGGCTTCCTGTCGCACGTCGCCCACGACGACCGCCGCGCCGTTCGCGGCGAGAGTGAGGGCGATCGCCCGGCCGATGCCGGATCCAGCGCCGGTGACGACGGCAGAGCGATCCGCGACATCATACGTAGCCATGATTTACCTCCGTTGGTGGCGTCATGTGTGGCGCCGTTCCTTGTCCGACAGCTGTCGGACATCTAAGATAACCAACACCTGTCGTAGATATTCCCCGGAGGGTGGACATGGATCCGCGCAAGCGCCGAAGCCGCGACCGACTCTTCGCCGCGGCACTCGAGGTCGCCGCCGAGCACCCGATCTCGGCGCTCACCGTGACGCAGGTCGCGAACGCCGCAGGCGTGCACCGGTCGACCTTCTACGAACACGCCGACTCCCCGCAGGCACTGGTCGAAGCCGCGCTCACGACAGAGCTCGACCGACTGCGCGACGAGCTCATGCGTGATCACGGGGACCCGGCGACCGCCCTCACCACCGTCACCGCCGGGGTCCTCGAGCACATCCTGCGCCACCGTGAGATCTACCGTCGTGAGCTCGGAGACGACGGCGGAGCGCTGCACGGGATGCTCAGCAGGCACTTCCGGGGGACGACAGAAGCGCTGCTGCGCGATGGGCGGATCGACATCCCGATCACGGTCGAAGGCTCATCGGCGCCCGAGGTCTCCGACGCTGCGTCACGCTTCCTCGCGGACGGAACGGTGGGGCTCATCCGCGGATGGCTCGGCCGGCCTGAACCCCGGGTCGAGGACTTCCTGCGCATCTACCTCGCGCTGCTTCCCGCCTGGTGGCCGCACTCGACGACGTCCCGTATTCGGCATCCTGAATCCGGCCCACACCCGTACGGCGTATAGTCCATTTCCTGGGGTCAGTGCCTGCTGGGCCATATTCGATGGGGGGTCCGGTGGACGGAAATGCGACTTCGCGGCTGAGCAACGTGGCCCTGTTGTCCGTGGCGAGCACCCTGCCGAGCCGCGTGACGACATCCGCCGAGATCGAGGATCGTCTGTCGGTCGCGTTGCGACGACTGAAACTGCCCGGGGGGCTGCTGCAGCGTGTCGCCGGGGTGATCGAGCGACGCAACTGGGCGCCGGGCGAGTCTTCGGACGACGCGACGATCGCGGCAGGACGACGTGCGCTGGCCGAGGCGGGGGTCGATCCCTCCGAGGTCGGACTGCTCATCAACACGTCCGTGACCCGCAAGCACCTCGAACCATCGGTCGCGGTTCGTCTGCACCACGGCCTGAACCTGCCCAGCTCCGCGATCAATTTCGACATCGCCAACGCCTGCCTCGGGTTCGTCAGCGGCATGAACCTCGCCGCCACCATGATCGAGTCTGGTCAGATCCGCTACGCGATGATCGTCAACGGTGAGGATGCCGACGACATCCAGGACAACACGATCCGTCGACTGCTTCGCCCGGAGGTGGGTCGTGACGACTTCATGAGCGAGTTCGCCTCTCTCACGCTCGGTTCGGGAGCCGCCGTGGCGGTGCTCGGCCGGGCCGACGAGCATCCCGCCGGCCATCGCATCCTGGGCGGGGTGTCGCGCGCCGCCACGCAGTTCCACGACCTGTGCGTCGGCAGCGTCGACGGCATGTTCACGGACGCGAAGGCATTGCTCAAGGGCGGCCTCGAGCTCGTCCAGTCCGCGTGGAAGGGCGCGGCCGCGGAGTGGCGGTGGTCGTCCATGGACCGCTACGTCACGCACCAGGTCTCCTCGGTGCACACCAACGCGATCGTGAAGGCGGCGAAGCTCGACCGTTCGCGTGTGCCGGTGACCTTCAGCAAATACGGCAACGTCGGGCCCGCCTCCATCCCGATCACCCTCGTCGAAGAGCAGGCGACGCTCCGCCCGGGAGACCGCGTGCTGCTGATGGGCGTCGGCTCGGGGCTCAACACGGCGATGATGGAGCTCGCCTGGTGAGCGCAGGTGCGAGCCTGCCCCCACACGACCTGCCCGGTCTCGATCCCCGGTTCTCCCGCATCGTCGCCGTGCCCGGTCGAGGAATCGACGCCGGGTCGGTGCGGGAATGGCACTGCCTCGACAACGGCGCAGAGCTCGACCGACTTCGGCATCCCGCGGTCGGAACCATCCTCGCCGTCCACGGCAATCCGACCTGGTCGTACCTGTGGCGAGCCCTCGTCGCCGAGACCGTGCGCCAGGCCGAGGCCGGCGGGCCCGTGTGGCGCCTCGTCGCCGTCGACCAGCTCGACATGGGCTATTCCGAGCGCACCGGCGTGCACCGCCCGCTCGCGCAGCGGGTCGCCGATCTTGCGGCCTTCACGGAGGCGCTTGCCCTCACCGGGCCGGTCGTCACCCTCGGCCACGACTGGGGCGGCGTGGTGTCGCTCGGCTGGGCGATCGATCATCCGGCCGCGCTCGCCGGGGTGATGCTGCTGAACACCGCCGTGCATCATCCGTCCGGCGTCCCGATCCCCGCGCCGCTGCGCCTCGCGCGCGTGCGCGGTGTGCTCGCGACCTCGACCGTGACCACGTCCGCATTTCTCGACACGACCCTCGCGCTCGCCTCGCCCGCGTTGGATGCCGCGACGAAGGCCGCCTACCGGGCACCGTACCGGTCCGCCGCCCGGCGTCGTGGGATCGGCGGATTCGTCGACGACATCCCCGTCGATGAGCGGCACGAGAGTCATCCCGAGCTCGACCGGATCGCCTCGGGTGTCGCCGGGCTCACCGTGCCGGCATTGCTCCTGTGGGGGCCGCGCGACCCGATCTTCACCGACCGATATCTCGACGATCTCGTGGATCGTCTGCCGCACGCCGATGTGCACCGGTTCGAGGGAGCCGGTCACCTGGTCGCCGAGGATCGTCCGTACGCCGACGCGGTGCTCGCGTGGCTGAGCGACCGGGCGGAAACGCTCCAAGCGCCGGGTGTCGTCTCGGCGGAGTCCGACGACGAGCAGACAGCCGATGTGACAGCCACCGCTGAGCCCGGGTTCGTGCCGATCTGGCAGAAGCTCACCGATCGTGCCGCAGATGGAGACGTCGCGATCATCGACATGGCGACGGGGCGCTCGCAGCCGGTCCGCCGGGTGAGCTGGCGGCAGCTCGACGATCGGGTGCGGCGACTGGCCGCGGGGCTGCACCGGGTGGGCGTGCGCAAGGGCGACCGGGTGTCGCTGCTCATCCCACCCGGACCCACGCTCTCGGCCGTCGTGTATGCCTGCCTCCGGATCGGCGCGGTGGTCGTCGTCGCAGACGCGGGGCTCGGCATCCGCGGCCTCACCCGCGCTGTGCGCGGTGCGTGGCCGGACGTCATCATCGGCGAGACTCCCGGTCTCGCCGCGGCGCGTGCCCTGGGCTGGCCCGGCATGCGCATCTCGGCGCCTCGGCTGCCGCGGGTGTCGGCTGCGGCACTCGGCGTCTCGTACAGCCTCAGCGACATCGTGGAGGCGGGACGCGACGAGTCCCTTCCGGCTCCGCCCGATGCCGGTGACGACGCGGCGATCCTCTTCACCTCGGGATCGACCGGACCCGCCAAGGGCGTCGTCTACACGCACGCCCAGCTTTCCGCGCTTCGCGACGTTCTCGCCGAGCATTTCGACGTGACGAGCGAGACCGGTCTGGTCACCGGATTCGCCCCGTTCGCGCTGCTCGGTCCGGCGCTGGGGACACGGTCGGCGACACCGGACATGGACGTCTCCGCACCGCGCACCCTCACCGCAGCCGCGGTGGCCGCGGCCGTCCGCGCGTCGGATGGCCGGATCGTCTTCCTGTCCCCGGCCGCGATCCTGAACGTGGTGGACACCGCCGGCGATCTGACCGAGGCCGACCGCGAGGCGCTCGCCCGGGTGAGCGTGTTCCTCTCGACGGGAGCGCCGATCGGTGCGGGCCTGCTGGAGGCCGCGGCGCAGATCATGCCGAATGCGACGGCGCACACCCCGTACGGCATGACCGAGTGCCTGCTGGTCACCGATGTGACGCTCGAAGGCGTGCGGGATGCGGCGGACTCTCCGGATGCCGGCGTCTGCGTCGGAGTGCCGATCGGCTCGAATCGCGTGCTGGTGAGCGCGCTCGACGCCGACGGGCGCGCGACCGGCACCCCGAGCGCGGAGCCGGGAGTGCTCGGTGAGATCGTCGTGTCGGCGCCGCATCTGAGGGACCACTACGACCGGCTCTGGCTCACCGACCGGGAGTCCGTCCGCGAGACCGGGGACGGCGAGGAGCTCCGCTGGCATCGCACGGGCGATGTCGGGCACCTCGACGAGCGCGGACGCGTGTGGATCGAAGGCCGGATGCCGCATGTGATCGCCGCGGCGGACAGGCTCATCGCGCCTGTCGGAGCGGAGCAGCGGGTCGAGCGCGTCGATGCTGTCCGTCGTGCGGCCGTCGTCGGGATCGGGCCGCACGGGCTGCGGCAGGCGGTCGCGGTCGTCGAGACCACCCCTCGCGTGAGGCGGGCGGGGCTCGCCGATCCGGCCCTCACCCGGACGGTGCGCGAGAGCGTCGGCATCCCCCTCGTCGCTGTTCTCGCTGTGCCGCAGCTGCCCACTGACATCCGCCACAACTCGAAGATCGATCGGTCGCGGCTGTCCGGATGGGCTGAGGGCATCCTCTCCGGCGCGAAGCCGACGGCGCCGTGAAGGTGCTCGTCACCGGGGCATCCGGATACCTGGGTCGCGCGGTCGCCGCCGAGCTCGTCGCGAGGGGCTTCGGGGTGAGCACCCTGCAGCGGCGGCCGTCTCGAGTGGCCGGGGTCACGGATGTCCTCGGATCGATCACGGACCCGCGGGTTGTTCAGCGCGCCGTCGAGGGCGTCGACGGTGTCGTGCACCTGGCGGCGAACGTGTCGCTCGCCGGCCCCGCCGAACGGTTCCACGCGGTCAATGTCGAGGGCACCCGGATGCTCCTCGACGCGGCCGAGCGCGGGGGAGCGTCCCGGTTCGTGCAGGTCTCTTCGCCCTCGGTCGCCCACGCCGGGTCTGCTCTGGCGGGCGTCGGTGCGGAGCCCGCAGACCCGCAGCATGCGCGCGGCGAGTATGCGCGGACCAAAGCCGAAGCGGAGCTGATGGCGTTGGCGAGGGACTCGTCGCGGATGCATGTCGTCGCCGCGCGGCCGCACATCGTCTGGGGGCCGGGCGACACACAGCTGATCGCCCGTGTCGTGGACCGGGCGCGACGAGGACGCTTGCCGCTGCTGAACAACGGAACCGCGCTCATCGACACCACCTACATCGACAACGCCGCCGGCGGGATCGCCGCGGCTTTCGAGCGCGCGCCCGAGGCACACGGCCGGGCCTACGTCATCACGAACGGCGAGCCGCGCCCGGTGGGCGACCTGCTCGCGAGCATCTGTCTCGCGGCCGGAGTGCGCCCGCCCGCGTGGAGCGTCCCGGCCTGGCTCGGTCGCGCGGCGGGCTCGGGTATCGAGCGGGTGTGGGCGTTCCTGCCCGGCGACGACGAACCGCCGATGACGCGCTTCCTCGCAGAGCAGCTGTCGACTGCGCACTGGTTCGACCAGCGCGAGACCCGCCGCGACCTCGATTGGTCGCCGCAGGTGTCGATCGACGAGGGCCTCCGCCGCCTCGCCGCGAGCTACGCCGCGTGAAGGTGTGAGGCCGCGAAAGGGCGCCCCCGGCTGGGGGCGCCCTTCCGCTCATCAGGATCGCGAGGTCATCACTTCGTGCTGTTGTCGCGGGTGATCGTCACCGAGTCCTGGATGCTGCCCACGGGGGCGACGCCCTGCGTGGTGACGAACCTGTCGGCGTCGGCGTTGCTGGGGGTGCCGGCCGCGCCACGCGACGGCTGGTTGCGGGTGAACACGCCGTCGCCGTTGGTGTCGACGAGCTTGCCGCCTGCCTGCGCCGCGCCGCACCAGGTGCCGTACCCCTGGGTCGTGTACTTGTTCGGGTAGTCGCAGACACCGGCGACCACGTTCGACACCTTCAGCGACTGCGAGGTGACCTCGACCTTGAGATAGGTGCGGACGTTGTCCTGGTTCTCGACCGAGTTGGCCCAGTGCAGGGCGTGCGTGCCCGCCGGCGTGCCGTTGGTCGCGTTGGCCTTCGCGGGACCCCACGGCATGAACTGCAGGTCGTACAGGCCGTTGTGCGTGGCGTCGCTCGTTCCCGCGATCGGCTCGGTGAGCGAGTAGTACTTCGAGCCCGAGGCGGAGTTCGTCGTCACGTAGACGACGCCTCCCGGACCCTCGAACACCGAGTCCTGGGCCTGCTGCTCAGCGGCATCCTGACGCGCCGCCCCGTCGCCGGAGTTGCGCAGCACGTACGAGCGCGAATACGAGTGGTCGTGGCCCTGCAGCACCAGGTTGATCCCGAGGTCGGAGAACGCCTTGGTGAAGTCGGGGCGACGAGCCACGTTGTCGCTGTCGTTGGCGTGCGAGGCCGGCGAGTAGATCGCGTGGTGGTACGAGACGACCTTCCACTGCGCGGACGGGTTCGCCTCGACGGCCTTGCGGACGAAGTCCATGTGGGCCGGGTTCTTGACGCTCGACTGGGCGTTGGAGTTGATCACCACGAACAGCACGCCCTTGTAGGTGTACCAGTAGTCGCCGCCCGCCGCGGTCTGCAGGTCGGAGGTGGTGACGTCGCTGTTCGGCAGCGCGAAGTGGTACTTGTAGCCGAGGTCGGAGGAGTCGTGGTTGCCGATCGCGGCGGCGTAGGGGATGGTGCGCAGCTGGTCCGGCTGGAACCAGGCATCCCACTGCGACTCGACGTTGGCGGTCTCGATCTGGTCGCCCGTCGAGGTGAGCAGCTCGAGGGGCAGGCCGTCGTTCGCGGCATCCGCCTGGAGGGCGTTCAGGGTGGCCGTCCAGCCGGCCGCGTCCTCCTGCAGGTCGGACGAGGTCGACAGCGAGTTGCTGTTCGAGTCCGCGCCGATCTGAGGGTCGCCGAACGCGCCGAAGGTGAAGCCCTTGCCGACGCCGAACGAGCTTGTCTTGAACGTGTAGGTCGGCGAGGCCGAGCCGTCCTTCGCGAGCACCCGGTAGGAGTAGCTCGTGTTCGCGGAGAAGCCGCTGAGCAGGGCGCTGCCCCGGTACGGCGACCGGGCGACGTCGCCGCCCGAGGTGCCGGTCGTGGCGATGATCTCGGCGGGGAAGCTGACGGCGTGCTTGTCGAACGCGCCGTGGTCCAGCTGGGCGGTCTTCTCGAGCTGCACGACGGATGCCGTGTCCTTGTCGGCGTACCAGGTGACGTAGTGCGAGCGCTCGTCGGCGCCGACGCCGAGCACGATGGTCTTGATGTCGACCGGCGCATCAGCGGCGACCGCGGCCTGGGCGGCGAAGACGCCGCCGGTCGCGACGCCCGCGCCGAGGGCGATGACCCCGACGCTCGCGGCCAGACGTCCGCGGGACTGTTTCTTCTTCATCTCTTCGGATCCTTCACAAGGTTTCAATCGGGATGGTGGAGCGAAAATGCAGAGCATTCTCGGGTCCGGCATAGATGTTTCCCACCTTCGGCAACGGTGCAGCGAACTGCAGTGGATGCCCGGGTGAACTGGACACGGTCGGCCGATGACCATCTCGTGCTGTCCCGCGCCTGGTTCGTCGTGCGGATGCCGCGCCCCGTACGGTGACTCCTGGCGGCGCCCTTCGGGGCATCCCGCTGCCATCGCCGATGATCCGCATCCTGAATGGAGTCGCTCCGTGCCGGTCCAGTCCCCCGGTCGCGTCCGCCGTCGCACCGTCGTGTCGGTCCTCGTCCTCGCAGTCGTCGTCGTGGCGATCGCGGGAGTGTGGATCGCCGGAAAGTCCCTGGCATCGGCGACGCCCGGACACCCCGCGTCCGCGGCGGAGGGGAGCCTGGCATCCGGCTTCCACGCCCCGGACCGCGCGACGTACTACAGCAGCCAGGTGGTGGAGCCGGACCCCGAGACCTGGACCGATGTCCGCCCGTCCGGGGAGTACCGGGTGATGCTCCTCGCCCAGGGCCGCGACGCGCACACCGCCCACGACCCACAGGTGGCGACCCTCGTCGACGCTGTCAAGCGCTGGGCCCGCGACGAGGACCGGGTCTCACTGACGGTCCGGTACCTCGGCGATCCGCACACCTCCATCGACGCCATCGATCACGCGGCGCGGTCCAAGACCGCCGATCTCATCGTGGTCGCCGGCAACGGGCTGGTCGACCCGGTCGCGGTCGTCTCCGCGAACTACGCCGGCGAGAACCCCCAGCAGTTCCTCGTGCTGGGGGCCGAGGTGGCCGAGCCGACGACCAACATCACCGCCACGGACTGGGTGGGATCCGCCTACCTGGGCGAGGGCGTCCCGGAGGCGGACTACTACGATCCGGCATCCGTCACGGCGCCGCGTGCCTACGCCGCGCTGCGGGCCGGCGCCGCCGCGGTGCTCAGCGGGTACACCGGCGTCATCGTGCGCATCCCCGTCGACCGCTACTGACCTCGACCGCTCGCAGCGGCCGTCACGCCGTGCCGGAGACGCGCTGCACGAACCAGATCAGTCCCATGACGGAGACGCCGGCCGCGACGACCACCCCGGCGAGCATCCCCGCCTTCGGCACCTGGCGGCGCAGGAGCAGGAGGAGGGGGAAGACCAGCAGGATGATGCTCAGCTGCACCGCCTCGATGCCGACGTTGAAGACGAGCAGCGAGCCGAGCAGCGACCACGACAGCGGCTCGTCGATGCCGAGCGCGCTCGCGAAGCCGAGCCCGTGCAGGAGCCCGAAGAGGAACACGACGGCCAGGCGCGCCCAGTCGGCCGTGTCGAGCCCCGTCTTCGTCTGACGCGCGATCCGGGCGAGTGGATCGTTGCGCTCCCGCCACACCCGCCACAGGTACCAGATCGCGACCACGGCGATCGACATCGCGATGGCCGGTTCGACGATCGCCGCGGGCACCGTCACGAGGCCGAGCGCCGCGAGGATGAAGGTCACCGAGTGCGCGACCGTGAAGGATGTCGCGGCGAGCACGATGTCCCGCAGCCTGCGCGAGCCGACGATGAGCGCGAGCAGGAACAGGATGTGGTCGATGCCGAAGAGCAGGTGCTCGGCGCCGAGCAGGAAGAACTGCCCGAACCGGACGAACGCGGGCTGCTCCGTGCTGAACGTCGTGGCATCCGCCGTGAGGCTCGCGCTGCCGGACTGCCCGTCCAGCGCATATTTGAGGATCGTGACGGTGCCCTGCACGTAGCCCTCGCCATCCGGGAACAGCTGCGAGCGGAACTCGTGCGCGCTCGCCGGCGGGCAGTGCCAGTCGAGCGTCAGGGCGGCATACGGCAACTGCTCGCGGTAGGTCACGCCGATGGCACGCGACCGCTCGGGCACGCACGGCTTGCCGCCTGCGCTGACCGCGAAGCGCTTCGTCGCATACGAGACCACCTCGTCCGCATGGGCATTGAGCGCCGACGGCTCGTGGCCGGTCTGGAAGACCGCCATGCCGTCCTTGTAGAACTTCGGGGCCTTCTCGTTCTCGGCGACCGAGACGACGAGCAGGTCGTACTCGAGCTCGAGCGTCGTGCGGACCGTGTCGCCGGCGGATTTCGCGGCATCCACGTAGACGACGCTCGAGAACCCGTGCGCGTCACTCGGGGCCGCGGCCAGCACCGAGACCGCGAGGCTCCCGACGACGACGAGGAGTGCGAGGATGCTGCGGGCGAACGGGACGCGGGGGCGGGGCGCGGCAGGGCGGGCGATCATGGGACTCCTTCGGGCTCCCCGATGCTTTCCCACACCTGTGAACGGGTGCGGTCACGACGGCGAACGCCAGGCGAACCCTCGATCGCGCGCGGACACGCACCCCCCCCCGGCGGGCGTCATCCAAAATCCTCCGGACTGAAATCCCGGGGAAACAGAGTGCCAGCAGGATCGGACGCGTGGACAACCTGTCAGACAGCTGGACCGGTCAGCCGACCGGCGGTCGCATCGGCGCCGTCGAGTACGTGCTCCGCGATCTGAATGACGCCATCACCGCCGGAGTCGCCCGCGTGGGGGACCGGCTGCCCGCGGAGCACGCGCTCGCGGCCCGGTACGGAGTCTCCCGTACCGTCATCCGCGAAGTCCTCCGCATCCTGGAAACCCGCGGCCTCACGGTCACGCGAACAGGCCGCGGGACGTTCGTCGCCGCGCTGGAAGCCACCCGCGGACTCCGCTTCGGCGGCTATTCGGCGTCGGATCTCATCGAGGCGCGCCCGCACATCGAGGTGGCGGCCGCCGGTCTGGCCGCGGTCCGTCGCAGCGAGGACCAGGTGACGGCCCTGCAGGATCTCCTCGAGCAGATGGACAACGAACAGGATCCGAAGAAGTGGGTCGAGCTCGACTCGTCCCTGCACTCGACGATCGCCGCGGCGTCGGGGAATCCGGTCTTCGCGGATGTGCTCGCCCAGATCAGCCACGCTCTGGTCAGTCAGTCGAGCGTCATCAACCTTGCGCCGGGCCGCCGTGAGCAGTCCGACAGCGAACACCGTGCCATCGTCGCGGCCATCGCCCGCGGATCGGTCGCCGAGGCCGAGGACGGCATGCACTTCCATCTCGATCAGGTGAAGGAGGTCCTGCTCACCATCACCGCACTCGATGAGCAGCGCTGACGGAGTCGCGCTCAGCCGGGTGGTCCCTCGTGCTCCACTCCAACGAAAGGCAAACAACATGTCGGATTCCCACAGCAGCCCACGGCTGGATCCAGAAGACGCGCTCGAGAACGATCGCGAACTCACCGGCGACCGCGCCGCAGCGGCGCAGGACTTCTCGAATGAGGAGGAGGGGTACCACAAGACTCTGCGGCCGCGTCAGATTCAGATGATCGCGATCGGGGGTGCGATCGGCACGGGTCTGTTCCTCGGGGCCGGCGGGCGCCTGGCATCCTCGGGTCCGTCGCTGGTGCTGGTGTATGCGGTGTGCGGGTTCTTCGCGTTCTTGATTCTTCGGGCGCTGGGCGAGCTGGTGCTGCATCGTCCGTCGTCGGGGTCGTTCGTGTCGTATGCGCGGGAGTTCTACGGCGAGAAGATGGCGTACACCGCCGGGTGGTTGTACTTCCTGAACTGGGCGTTCACGTCGATCGTGGATGTCACCGCGGTGGCGTTGTATGTGAAGTTCTGGGCGCCGTACGTGCCGTTCCTGCAGGCGGTGCCGCAGTGGGCGATCGCGTTGGTCGCGCTGATCGTGGTGCTGTCGCTGAACCTGGTGTCGGTGCGGGTGTTCGGGGAGATGGAGTTCTGGTTCGCGCTGATCAAGGTCGCCGCCCTGGTGGTGTTCCTGATCATCGGGATCATCTTCCTGCTGTTCGTCGGGCACACCGACGTCGGTCCGACCGGGCTGACGGTGATCTCCGACAACGGGGGCTGGTTCCCGATGGGCGCGTTCGCGCCGCTGCTGGCGATCAGCGGGGTGGTGTTCGCGTACGCGGCGATCGAACTGGTCGGCACCGCGGCGGGGGAGACCGCGGAGCCGAAGAAGATCATGCCGCGCGCGGTGAACACGGTCGTGATCCGGATCGCGATCTTCTACGTCGGCTCGGTGCTGCTGCTGTCGCTGCTGCTGCCGTACAACACGTATTCCGCGGACGAGTCCCCGTTCGTCACGTTCTTCTCCCACATCGGTTCCCCGCAGGCGGGGGAGGTGTCGGCGTCGATCATGAACTTCGTGGTGCTGACCGCGGCGATGTCGAGCCTGAACGCGGGCCTGTATTCCACGGGTCGTATCCTGCGGTCGATGGCGGTGAACGGGTCGGCGCCGGTGTTCACGATGCGGATGAGTCGCAACGGGGTGCCGTACGGTGGCATCCTGCTCACCTCCTGCATCACCCTGCTCGGGGTGGGGTTGAACGCGGTCGTGCCGCAGCAGGCGTTCGAGATCGTGTTGAACGTGTCCGCGCTGGGCATCATCGGCGGCTGGGCGACCATCATCCTGTGTCAGATGCAACTGCACCGGTGGGCGAACCAGGGCCGCATCCAACGCCCCGCGTTCCGCCTGTTCGGTGCCCCGTTCACCGCGTGGCTGACCCTCGCGTTCCTCGCGTTCGTGCTCGTCACCATGGCGTTCACCCCCACCGGGCGGTGGGTGCTGGCATCCCTGATCGTCATCATCCCGCTGCTGATCATCGGCTGGTACACGTTCCGCGGACGCATCCAGCAAGCCGCCGCCGCCCGCGAAGGACACACCGGAAAGTTCCCCGTCGTCGCCGAACGCCCCGCCACCGAGAACCCGCCGGCCATCTTCCGCAAACGCCGGGAGTGAACCGAACACACCGCGGCCGGACTCACCTCCGGTCGCGGTGTGTCTCGCGGGGGCGATCGGGTCCAGTGCGGGACTCAGGCCTCCAGGCCCGCCGCGCGCGTCGCGGCCGACAGGAACGCGGCGCGCACCCGGTCCCAGCCGTCGAGGTAGCCGCCGACCATCGCGGCGTCTCGCAGCAGCACGAGCTGTGCTGCGACGGCGGCGGGATCGTCCGATCCCGCCGCCTCGGCGAGCCCCTCGAGTTGCGAGCGGAACCAGGCGCGATGCGCGCCGACGGCCGCCCGCACCGGGCTGGACGGGTCCGGGTATTCGGCGGCGGCGTTGATGAAGGGGCAGCCGCGCGTGTGCAGGCGTGCCACGTCTTCGGCGAGTCCTTGGATGACGAGTCCGAGCAGCTTCTCGGGCTCGTCGGTGACCGCGCCGGCGCGCTCGAACGCCTCGCGGATGGTCGCGTCCTCGACCCCGAGGTAGGCGACCACGAGGTCCTCCTTGCTCGGGAAGTGCCGGTAGAAGGTGGCGCGCGTGATGCCCGCCTGGTCGATCACGCGGTCGACGCCGACGGAGTGGATGCCCTCGCGGTAGAAGAGTTCGGTCGCCGCGCGGAGGAGGCGTTCCCGTGCGGCGGACGTCCCGGCGGGAGTGGTGCGAGTAGCCATGACAAGAAGGATAGAACGATCTTTCTCTTTTTGCTTGACATCGGGCGTTTCCACGGGCTACATTTCGAAGCACACGATGTAGAACGATCGTTCTACTTCCCCCGAGGCCCACGGCCATCGACAAGGAGCAGCACGCATGAACCCCGACAACGCACCCACTGGCAAGGTCCCCATCGTCCTCGTGCATGGACTATGGATGACTCCGAAGAGCTGGCACACCTGGGCCGAGTACTTCCGATCCCGAGGGCACGAGGTCATCGTTCCCGGCTGGCCGGGCATCGACGATCGCGAGGTCGACGACATCCGCAGGAATCCCGAGGCGCTGAAGGGCATCGGCATCGCCCAGATCGTCGACCACTACGAGCGGATCATCCGCGCACTGCCGCACAAGCCGATCATCATGGGGCACTCCTTCGGCGGCCTCTTCACCCAGATGCTCGCAGACCGCGACCTCGGCGTGGCGTACGTGGGAGTGACGCCCGGCCAGCCCGCGGGCGTCACCACGCTGCCGCTGTCGACGCTGTGGACCGGCGCTCCCATCCTCAGCAACCCCTTCGGGCGCAACGGCGCGAAGCCGATCTCGAAGTCGCACTTCCACTTCACCTTCGGCAACGACCTCAGCCGGGACGCATCCGACCGCATCTGGGCCGAGTACGCCGTGAACTCCTACAACCGGGTCTTCTTCGAGGGCGTCGCGGCAGCGTTCAACGAGCGAGGGGGCGCGAGCCACGTGGACTATGCGCGGGCCGACCGGGCGCCGCTGCTGATCATCACCGGCGAGAGAGATCATGTGGTGCCGCCCGCGATCGGCCGGGCCATCGTCAAGAAGTACCGCTCGACGGGCAGCCCCGCGATCGTCGAGTACAGGGAGTTCCCGGGCCGCACCCACCGCATCGTGAGCCAGGACGGCTGGCAGGAGGTGGCCGAGTACGCCCTCGACTGGGCGGTCGCTCACGCCGGCACGTCTGCATCGAAGGATGCTCTTTAGGCGCTCGCGACGGAGAGTGTGTTCGCGCGCATCATTTAACACCGATCCGTCAACGGTGAAATCTCATCGAAACAGGTGCAAAAGACAATCGTCCTATTGACGCCCAGAAAGACACCGATCGCGAACAGCACGAGCCGGTCGTTCGAAACCGACCACGGGTGCCACGACGCCCGAATGCCCACGTCGGCGCGGCCGTCGCGTCGCGTCGCGTCCGTGGTGAGAGGGACCGAAGCCGGACGCTGAGGTTCCTTTCCGAGCACCTCCCGATCGATTCGACCAGTGCGTCGCTCGAGACGTCGTTGGGGGGAGGGGCCGACTCGGCGTCCATCACTCGCGTGGCTGAGTCCCGTTCGGGGAGAATCCTCGCCGCGGCTGTCGCATCGAGGACTGCACCTGGTGACGCGATGGGCCTGGGGCATCCGCACGAACGCGCACTGGCGACGGTGATGGCCCGGGAGGTGCTGCACATCAGGGCGATCGCAGTCGCCCCTCCGGTCCAGAGATGCGGGATCGGGAGCAGCCTCATTCGTGAAATCGCGGATGGGGGCCGTGCCTGTAACGCTTCGCTCCTGTCGGTGAGGTTCAGCAGGAGCCGCACCGACGTGGGCGAATTCCTGCGGCTGGCCGGCTTCACCCTCGCGGAGGGCCCGATGCGACTCTTCTTTGCAGACGCCCCGAGCCACCCCGTGGAGCTTGGCGATACGGACATCGGGAGGGTCTGGGGATTTCACGTCCTCCAGCCGAGACGTGTCGCATTGGATATCAAGCCGGTCATCGATGCGACTCGTGGCGAGTCTGGTCCCAATCGCGCGGAGTGAGATGCATTGATCACGTTCCCCACCTGTGGACGGGAGGCGTCATCAGCGGCATGGGGCTCGGCTCGACCTTCACGGGAAACATCCGGCTGCTCGCCGAGCATGTTCCGAACCACGAGCGCGGCGGGCTGTTCGCGGCGATCTACCTCGTCGCATATCTCGCCTTCGGCCTCCCCGTCATCGTGGCGGGGCTGTTCATCTCCGCTCTCGGACTGACGACGATCTCGATCGTCTACGCGGCCGTGATCGCCGTGTCGGCGACGATCGGCCTGGTGCTTCAGATCCGGGTTCGCTAGGGGGCCGCGGACTGTCGGCGGCGCCGAACACCTCGAGCCGTCCGCCTACAGTGGTGTGGTGGATGACGGCATCACGGACGAGTCGCGCTCGCCGGCATCCCGCGCGCCTCGCCGGAGCCAGCGTCGCCGGATCTTGATCGCCCTGGGCCTGAACGCCGCCCTCATCGTCGGGCTCGTCGTCGCCGGCATCCTCGCCGATTCGATCAGCGTGCTCGCGGCCGCGGGGGACACCGTGGCGGACTGTCTCGCCCTCGTCCTCGGGCTTATCGCGATCGCCCTGCGCGACCGGGATCCGGACCATCCCCACGCCCAGCGGCCGATCGCGATCGCGGCCCTCGTGAACGCGGCCCTGCTGCTGATCATGACGATCATCGTCGTGGTCGAGGCGGTGAC
This sequence comes from Microbacterium mangrovi, assembly GCF_000802305.1. Lineage (GTDB taxonomy): Bacteria > Actinomycetota > Actinomycetes > Actinomycetales > Microbacteriaceae > Microbacterium > Microbacterium mangrovi. The sequence continues at coordinate 186,569 of NZ_JTDK01000014.1, forward strand.
CCGCCTCGTCGCGGGCCCGCCTCCGGTCGAGGGTCTGCCGATGGTCATCGTCAGCGTGATCACGATGCTGGTGATGCTCGCGGGCGCCTTCGTGCTGGGCCGCTCGGCGGCCGACGAAGACCTGCACATGCGCTCCGTCCTGCTGGACTCGCTCGCGGATGCCGCCACGGCCGGCGCCGTCGCGGTCGCGGGGCTCGTCATCCTCATCACCGGGGGCCTCTTCTGGCTCGACCCCGTGCTGGCACTGGTCGTGGCGGCCGTCATCGCGGTCGCCGCCGTACAGCTGGTCGTGAAGGCGATCGCCGCTCTCCGCGGCGAGAATGTCGACTTCGACGATGACTGAACCGCCACCGGCGCGCTGCCGAACTCGTCGTGCCTAGCCGAGGGGGAGCAGGGTCGGGCTCAGGTCCGTCCTGCGATGCGTGACATCCACCGAGCGGAACATCACGTCGGTGAGGCTGGCCCTCCGGGCGTACGCACTGCGTTGCTGCCGAGCCCCTCCGCCGTCGACCAGCACGCGGCGCAGTCCCGCCTCGACCGACGCCAGGTCGCCGTTGGCCGCCAGCGCGGCCTCGACGTGCCGCAGCAGCGTCTCCACGACGACGTACGCCGCGGCGGAGCCGGAGCCGTCCGGCTTCGGCAGGCGACCGCCGACGCCCGTGAGCGCCGCCTGCCACTCGGCGAGCCGGATGGCGGCCGCGGAGAACGCCGCGGGCGGGATGCCGGCACGCCACTCGGCGCTCGCCGTGTCCGCCAGGGCGCGCACCAGCGCTGCGATCAGCACCGTGTCCCGGGCATCGAGGCAGACATCCGCGACGCGCACTTCGACGGTCGGATTCCGGTGCGAGAGACGCGCATCCAGGTACAGCATCCCGGCGTCCATGATGACGTCCGTCGCGAGGAGCTCCCGCTCGAACGCGTCGTACGCATCGGCCGACCCGAACACCTCGGAAGGGCCGGCACTCTGCCACTGATGCCAGGCGTTGAAGCGGTAGCTGGCGAAACCCGTGTCGAAGCCGTTCGCGAACGGGGAGTTGGCGCTCAGCGCCAGCAGCGTCGGCAGCCAGGTGCGGATGCGGTCCAGCACCGCGACTCCCTCCTCGCGAGACTCGATGCTCACGTGGACGTGGAGGCCGCACACGAGGGTGGTGCGACCCACCTGGCCGTAGCGCTCGATCATCTCGTCGTAGCGAGGATTCCTGGTCGGATGCGGGGTGATCGGAAGAGGCGAGATCGCCAGCGCCACGGCGCGGGCTTTGAATCGTGAGGCCAGGGCATCCACCGCGGCCCGACCCTCGATCACGTCTCGCAACAGCTCGTGCGCCGAGTGCCTCGGCAGCGTTTGGACCTCCACCATCTCCTGCTGGAACTCGGCGGCGACCCGGCTCCCGAGGTCGTGATCCGGCGCGGAGGCGAGCAGCCGCGGGGCCACCGGGACAGGGATGCCGGTGCCATCGTCGATCAGGAGGAGTTCCTCCTCGACCCCCATCGTCCTCACACCACGGAGTATGCGCCGCATCGGTGAACAAACGCTTCAAGATTGCGGAGGTCTTTCCGGAGCCCCGCGGGCGGCATGGGCCGGCGGGAATCGAACCCACCGACCCACGCCGGGACTTCACGTCAGCGGAGTTCCGTAATGGACACGGTCTCCTCGTCGGGGTGCTCGAAGGCGTATCGGGAGCCGGCCTGGCCGTCCTTCAGGCGCTTCCGCAGCGAGACGAGCCACCAGACCAGGGCGATCGACACGATGCCACCGAAGACGTAGGCATTTCCGGCGAACGCGGGAAGGAAGATCAGAGCCGCTTCCACGGCGAGGAACACCACCAGGCTGATGATCAGGATCGGCACCCGTCCGCGACCGAGATCGAACGTTCCAGGCTCGGCTTCCGGGATCCTTCCGTGGGCTGCGGCGATAAGCAGACCGATGGTCTGCAGCACGTAGGTGGTGAAGAAGGCGAGGGTCGCGATTCCGAGGAAGTAGTTGAACGCCTGCTGGCTGATGAGGGCCGACATCAGCAGGAGGACCGAGACGACGCCCAGGGTGATGACCGCCGTCGACGGCGTCTTCCGCTTCGGGGCCACGTGGCGGAGAGCGCGCGAGAACGGCATCATGTTGTCGCGCGAGAGCGAGTACAGCAGGCGGGTGCCGACGAGCACGTTGGACAGCAGGCAGACCAGGATGTTGGTGAGCGCGATCGCCACCACGACTCGTGCGATGATCGGCCCGAGCTGCTGTGTGATGATCGCCTCGATCGGCGCGGACGAGTTCGCGAGCACCGACGGATCCTTGATCGCGAGCGTGTACACGAGGTACATCAGGAACTCGATGATGCACGAGACCGCGAAGGCGTAGAACATCGTGCGCGGGATGACCTTGCGGGCGTTCTTGGTCTCTTCGGCGACGTCCGCGACGGCTTCCACGCCGACGAGACCGAAGAAGGGCCCCAGGGATGCCGCCAGCCACGCGAGGATGTACGGCGTCGTCTGATCCGGGCTCTTGCCGACGAAGAGGGACGAGAACGGCTGCACATTGCCGGGAACGGCGAACATGACGACCGCGATGGCCAGCGTGACGCCGACGGTGACGACGATCTCGAGCCCGACGCCGATGTTGTTGATGAATGTCGCCAGCCGCACCCGATAGGCGTTGATCGCGACGCAGACGATCACCACGCCGACCGCGATGAGAATCTGCTGCTGCTGGGTGATGGTCCATCCCATGACGCTGCCGAGGTAACCGGCGAAGATGTAGCCGAGGCTGGTCATGCCGCTGATCCAGCCGATCAGGGCGCAGAACCCGGTGAACCAGCCGAAGGTCGGCCCGTTGAGACGGCTCGTCCACTGATAGGCGTACCCGGCGAGCGGGATCTTCGCGGCGACGTCGGCGGCGATCAGCGTCCAGAGCAGGAACACGGGGATCGCCAGGAACAGTGTCCAGATGAACGGGGCGCCGGCGTTGAGGTAGCCGGCGGAGAACCCGGTGAACACGGCCGTGGTCGCGCTGATCGTCGAGAATCCGATCGCGAACGACGCGATCTTCCCGACGGACCGATCGAGCTTCTGCTTGTAGCCGAACTCAGCGAGGCGGGCGTCCTCGTCCTCCCCGACGACACGTGGCGGCGGGGTGAGGGATGCCTCCTCGGGGAGGGCTGAATCGACCATGATGCTTCTCCTCGCTTCATTGCTTGCGGAACCAGTGGGTGCTGGTCGCTGAGAACAGTGAACAGAGGACGGGGTGGTGTGCGGAATGTCGAACGTGTGATCTAGCGATAAGCGGAGCTGATCGGTCAGGACTTCTTGGCGGACGGGAGACGACTCAGCATGTGCTCGACCAGGCGCGACGCGGACATGGTGAGTCGCGAGGGCCGCCAGGCGACCGCGGTGTAGCTGATCGGTCGGTCGGTGATCGGCACGAACTGGATGCCGGGGCGGTCGTAGAGTCGCGCGAGCGATGAGGTGGTGAAGCTCAACCCGACTCCGCGGGACACGAGCGTCACCTCGGCCTCGTAGGTCGCCGCCTCCGCAGCGATCATCGGCGGCTTTCCGCCCCGGACGTCTGCGGCGTACCAGTACTCCCGCCAGCCCCCGGCCGACTTCGGCGCGACGATGATCGGCTCGTCGAGCAGTTCCTCGATCCGCAGTTCTGACCGCGTCGCGAGCGGGTGGGATTTCGGCAGGCACGCGACCCACGATTCTTCGGCGACGATCGCCATCTTGGCGTCGGGAACATCGACCGGCGGCCGGAGCAGCGCGATGTCGGATGCGCCCGAAGCGAGACCCGCGGTGGGGTCCGAGAAGTCGTATTCGACGGTCTCGATGCGGATGTCGGGGAACACCCGGTCGGCGCCATCGAGCAACTCGAACATGACATCGGCGCCGGTGCCGATGAGGTACCCGAGCCGGACCGTTCCGTGGTCGACGAGCATCGCGGCCGCCTCCAGCGCGGCATCCACCTCGTGCAGGGCGCGCCGCACGTGCGGGAGCCACTCCCGCCCGGAATCCGTCAGAGCGACCGACTTCGTGTCGCGGTCGAAGAGGCGCGTGCCGAGAGTGCGTTCCAGGCTCTGGATGGCCCCGGACAGGGCGGGCTGCGTGATGAAGAGCACCTCCGCTGCACGCCGGTAGTTGAGCTCGGTCGCGAGTGCCTCGAAGTACCGCATCGATCGCAGACTCACGTCGGGGATCGACGGCATATCTGTCCTCCTCCCACTGATAAGGCCACCCTATTTGGTCATCGCCACTTCGAGCTTCCGCTCGTTTCGAGGCGCTTGCAGACTCGACGAGCACGTCGCGATACCGAAAGAAGGATGCCCCATGGTCAGTCACAGCCGATCGATCACGCTCGAGACCCCCGCCCGTCAGGAGTTCTTCGACGTCACTGCGGATCTGCAGCAATTCGTGCGCGACAGCGGCATCACCGATGGCCTCGTCGTCGCGTACTCGCCGCACACGAGCTGCTGTGTGCTGCTGCAGGAGGAGTCCGAGGACACGACCTATTACGGCACGCAGCTGCTTCTGCAGGACACCCTGAACGTGCTGGCGAAGATCGCTCCGCCCACCCGACACGAGGGGCAGTATCTCCACCCGGGACCGATCCACATCCGGAATGCAGCGAAGCTGCGCGATGAACTGCCCGAGTGGGGCCTCAACACGGACGGTCACATCCTGTCGTCGATTCTGGGGCGCTCGGAGACGATTCCGCTCGTCGGCGGGGAACTCGTCCTCGGCGAGTTCGGACGCGTCTACTTCGGCGACCTGGACTCGGTGCGCCCCCGCACGCGGACCGTCTCCTTCCACATCCTCGGAGCCTGAGCGTGCTCGTCTACGCCGTCGACGTGGGCACCACCAACCTCAAAGTGGTGCTGTACAGCGAGACGCTGGAACGTCTCGCGATCGCGTCGGCACCCGCGCGCTATTCACGCGACGGCGAGCGAGTCGAGTTCGACCCGGCGCTGCTGTTCCGGACCGTGCTCGACCTCATCAATCAGTGCGGGTCGGCCTACGCGAACACAGCGGCCCATCACGCGATCATCTCGGTGACCGGGCAAGCCGAATCTCTGGTCCTCCTCGACCGAGCCGGGGAGCCGGTCCGGCCCGGGATGTCGTGGCTGGACGATCGCGCGACGGCAGAGGCGGATGAGATCGGCGCGGTCTTCGGCGACGGCGAGGCGTTCGCGGTGACCGGCCAGCCCCACCCGTCGGCGACCTGGCCGGCCGCCAAGCTGCGCTGGCTGCGCCACCACGAGCCCGAGACACTGGATCGCACGCACTCGGTCCTGATGATCAAGGACGACCTGCTCCGCCGCCTCACCGGGCACGCCGTCGGCGAGATCACGACTCGGGGTTTCACCTACTTCTGGAACATCCGGAAGGCCGAGTACTGGCACGAGATGGGGGACTTCTGCGGGATCGCACCCGAGGCGCTCCCCGAGGTCCTGCCCGCCGGAAGCGACCTCGGTGCCGTCCTCCCGGAGGTGGGCGAGGCGCTGCCGCCGTCGCGCGGGTATCGCGTGAACGTCGGCGCACTCGACCACTTCTGCGCCATGGCGGGGACCGGCTCCTACGCGCCGAACGTCGTCAGCGAGTCCGCCGGAACGGTGCTGTCGGTGTCTCAGCTGGTCCGCGGATGGACCTTCGAACCCGATCGCCAGGTCTCGTTCCACTCCGGGCTCACCGACGGCGACACTGTGCTCTTCAACGGCGTCGACGGTGGCGGAGCAGCTCTCGAGTGGTTCCGCCTGCAGTCCCTCGCGGGCATGCGGTACGGCGAACTCGAACGGCAGCTCCGTGCCCGGAAGGTCTCCGCCGCGCCGATGTTCATGCCCTACCTCACCGGCGTGAACCCGCCCGACTTCTTCCCGAACGCGAAGGGCGCCTTCGTCGAACTCGACCTCGGCCATGACCGGATCGACATGGCATTCGCCGTGGAGGAGGGAATCGCGCACCTCCTCCGACGCAACATCGACTACCTGACGACGGATCGGGCGAACGGCATCGTCTCGACCGGCGGGGGCGCGGCATCCACCTACTGGAGCCAGCTCAAGGCCGACGTCTGCGGACTCGACCTGCTCGTCCCCGACGAGCAGGAGGCGACCTGCCGAGGGGCAGCCATCCTGGCGCTCGTCGCCGCCGGCGAACTGGGCCGGATCGCGGACGCCCGCCACCTGCATCCGCCGCGGACGAAACTCTTCCAGCCGTCCGGAGACCCCGCTCGCGAAGACCGCTACCGACTGTTCGAACAGTATCTCGACCGCCTCTACGGAGCGCGCTGACATGGAGGACCTGATGAAACTGTGCTGCTCATCCCCGATGGTGCCCGGAGACACCCTCACCGAGAAGGCCGAGCGCCTCAAGACCTGGGGCTACGACGGAATCGCGGTGTTCCAGCCGCTCGAATCGTGGAACGACGAGGTCCGTCGCGAGCTCGCGTCGCTCGAGGCGCGCACCGGTGTGAAACCCGTCGAGTTCGTGCTCGCCGACGACATCTACGGCAAGGCGATGTCCGAGGACCTCGCGGAGCGTGAGGCATGCCGGGCGATGTACCGGCAGGCGGCATCCGTCTGCGCCGAGATCGGTGCGGTCACCGAGATCGAGTACCAGTACGGCGTGCAGGATCCCCTCCCGCTGTTCGACCCGTTCCAGCAACTCGACTCAGACCAGCACAAAGCATTCCTCGCGTTCTACCGGGAGATGCTCGACGTCGTCGCCGGCAGCGACGCGCGCATCCTGCTGGAACCCATCAACCGGTACGAGAGCCGCTACCTGAACCGTGTGAGCGACAACGTGCGTCTCATCGACGAGGTCGCCCACCCGAACGCCGGCCTGCTGCCTGACCTCTTCCACATGTCGATCGAGGAGAGCGACCCCGTGCAGGCGATCTGCGACGCCGGCGACCGGATCGTGCACGTCCACCTCGGCGACAGCAACCGGCTGCTGCCGGGGATGGGACACCTCGACTGGCCCGGCATCTTCGGCGCGCTCCGCGAAATCGGCTACACGGGGTACGTCAACCTCGAGTGCTCCACCGCGGGGGATCCCACCGAGACGCTGCCGGCCAACGCCGCGTTCCTCACCGACCTGATCGGTGCGTGAAGCATGGCCTTCGAGCGTCCGTTCTTCGAAATTGGTCCGAAGAACCATCTGCGGCGCCCAGCACTCGAGCGACTGGCACGAGCAGCCGGCGACGCTGCGCGGGACCATGACATCACAGTGATCCTGACCGTGCCGACGGCCATGATCGCGCCCATCGCGGACCTCGGCACGGGCGTGCACGTCTTCGCCCAGGACATGGCCCTCGACCCGCTCGGCGATTCCTTCGGACGCGTGACGGCCGAGTCACTCGTGGATGCCGGCGCGGTCGGTGTCATGCTCAATCACGACGCCAACCCGCTGACGCCCGTCCAGCTGAGGGCATCCATCCACCGGGCTCGGGATGCCGGCCTGCACACGATCGCCTGCGCGGGCAGTGAAGCAGAGGCGCTGCTGGTCACGGCGGACCACCCCAGCATCGTGCTCTACGAACCGCCGGAACTCATCGGCACGACCGGCAGCGGGCCACGGGAATGGATCGGCCGCGTCACCGCATCCGTGCGCGAAGTGAATCCCGCGGTCCGCGCCATGCACGCCGGTGGCGTCTCGACCCCCGAGATCGCCCGCGCGATCATGGCCGCCGGCGCCGACGGGACCGGCTCCACGAGCGGAATCCTCACAGCGAACGATCCCCTCGAGGCCACCCACCACTTCATCGAAGCGGCCCGCGAGGGATGGAACCTCGCACACGCCACCCCACCGTCCGATACCAAAAACACCATCAGGGAGAAGCAGAAATGAACACCAACCTCAGCGGAAAGACCGCAGTCGTCACCGGCGGGGCGCGCGGCATCGGGCTCGCCGTCGCCCGTTCTCTCGCCGCGGAGGGCATGAACGTCGCCCTCCTCGATCTGCTCGACAACGTCGCCGAAGTCGCGCTGCGCATCGCCGACGAATATGGCGTGCAAGCCGTCGGCCAGCATCTCGACGTGACAGACCAGGACGCCACCGCGGCTGCATTCGAGACCGTGGCCGAGCGGATCGGAACGCCCCAGGTGCTGCTGACCGCGGCGGGCATCGAGATCAACGGTGACTCCATCGACGTCACCGCGCGGGACTGGCGCAAGGTCATCGACGTGAACCTCACCGGCACTTTCTTCTCCGCGCAGGCGTTCGGGCGCGGGCTGCTCGACGCGGGCCTGCCCGGTAGCGCGGTGCTCATCGCCTCGATGTCCGGGCTCATCGTCAACGTGCCGCAGTGGGCCGCCTCCTACAACTCGTCCAAGGCGGCGGTCGCACACCTCGGCAAGTCGCTCGCGGTGGAATGGGCGTCCTCCGACATCCGCGTCAACTCGATCGCACCCGGGTACGTCCTCACCGACCTGACTCGCGCGATCATCGAGCGCGAACCCGAGCTCGAAGCCGACTGGGTCTCCCGCATCCCGCAGGGGCGCATGGCAACCCCGGAAGACCTCACCGGGCTGGTCGTCTTCCTCGCGTCCGACACCTCGAGCTATCTGACCGGCCAGCAGATCGTCATCGACGGCGGATACACGGCCGTGTGAACGGAGATCAGAATGCTCGGAACGCTGACCAACGCGCAGTCGCTGGTGGCGCGGCGACGGACCACGGCACGGTTCGCCGTGTTCCTCCGGTTCGCACGTCGACGCTAAGAGCGCTTCTTCCCTCCGACACCGGGCCTGGACGCGATCTGTGTCATCCACTCCGCGACCTGCCGTTCGTCGAGAGCGTCCAGGGATTCGATCTCGACACCGCGCGTCGCCTTTCCCATCCCGGTGGGTGTGACAGGGGGGACCGGATCGAGCGTCACGCCGTTGATGAACATGAGCTTGACGTGCCCGGCGAAGCCGCCGCAGCTGAAGCACCATCCGTCGCCCACGCCGTAGTACGCCATTCCCCACTTCACCGAGCGCTGAAGACCAGGCAGCGTCCGCGCCGCCAGGGCATCGACCGCCTCGGCGATGCCGCGCTGCGGCTGCGGCAGGCTCGCGATGTACGCGAAGACCGGTTTGTCGCCGACCGCGGCCTTCGCCGGGCTCGCTCGGCCGGTCATCGCTTCGCGCAGCTCGATGCCATCGCCAGCCGGCGACGTGGTTGCACGTTCTGAGTCCGGGTCCACGGGTCCCTCCCTTCTGCCGCCCGTTGCCGGGGGGGGGGGGGGGGGGGGG
>NZ_JTDK01000015.1 GCF_000802305.1 Microbacterium mangrovi
TGGAGGCGGAGCTGGGCAGGATCGGGGGGAAGGGCGGGGCGCATACGCCGGGGGTGCGCACCGACCCGGGCGAGGCGGCGGGGTTCGTTTCGGAGACGGGGGTGGATGCGTTGGCGGTCGCGGTGGGCAGTGAGCATGCGATGCGGGAGCGGTCGGCGTCGCTGGATCTGGGGTTGATCGCCCGGTTGGCGGCGTCCACCGGGGTGCCTTTGGTGTTGCACGGGTCCAGTGGGGTGGCGGATGAGACGATCGTGCAGGCGGTGGCGGCGGGGATGCGGAAGATCAACATCGGCACCCATGTGGGCCGGGTCTTCACCGACACGGTCCGGGCCGCGTTGGTGGCCGACGAGTCGTTGATCGACCCGCGCGCGTTCCTGAAACCCGCCCGCGCCGCCGTCGCGACCGAAGTCGAACGAATGCTGCGCACCATCACCCTCGGAGAAACCGCATGAGCGTCGTCACCGTCACGCCGTGCGGCGCGATCGACCTGACCTACCGCATCGACGACCTGCGGCGCGGAGAGCTGATCCGCGCCGAGGCCGCGGTGCGCGAGGTGAGCGGCAAGGGCGTCAACGTGGCCGTCGCGCTCCAGACCGGCGGGATGGATGCCACCGCGGTCGTGGTGCTCGGCGCCGACGACGCGTCGCTGGCGGATGCCTCCCCGCACGCCGGTCTGCTGCGGCCCGTGCTCGTCCCCGGCCCGACCCGGGTGAGCACCCAGATCGTCGACCGCGACGGCGTCACGACCAAGATCAACGGCCCCCTGCCGCCGCTCGCCGCGGACGAGTGGCAGGGAATCGTCGAGGCGATCGACGACGCGCTCGACGACACCGCCGCCGGATGGCTCGTCGTCGGGGGCTCGCTGCCCCACGTCGCCGGGGGTCTCCCCGACATCCGCAGCCTCATCGCCGGGGCCACCGCCCGCGGCGCGCGCATCGCGCTGGACACGAGCGGCGAACCGCTGCGGCGGTTGCTCGCCGAGCCCTCCGGCATCGCGCTGATGAAGCCGAACGTGCACGAACTGTCCGAGGCGCTCGGCGGCATCCCGCTCAGGACCGTCGGCGACGTGGTCGCCGCGGCGCGGGTGGTCATCGCCCGCGGCATCCCGCTGCTCTACGTCAGCATGGGGCCCGACGGCGCGCTCGTCGTCACCGCCGACACCGTGGTGCACTCCCTCGCGCAGGCTCCGCGCCTGGCGAGCACCGCGGGGGCGGGGGATGCCTCCCTCGCCGGCTTCGTGCTCGGGGCGGGGGAGGGCGAGGAGCTCGACCTCGTCGCCGCCTGCACGATGGCGGCGCGGTTCGGCGCCCTCGCGGTCAGCCAGGAGGCGACGCTCATCACGTCCCTCGACGGACTCCCCGAGGCCGTCACCACCGTCGACCCCGATCCGGCGCGTGTGCTCGTCGAGCCGGCCGGCTGATCCCCGAGGAATCGCATGACCCTGCCCGGAACCGACGACCCGCACCCCCTCGTCGTCAGCGAGACGATTGAGCAGCTCGTGACGCGGGCGCGCAGCCTCGCCGGTGCGGGCGGGCGCCGCATCCTCGGCATCACCGGAGCGCCCGGAGCGGGCAAATCCACCCTGTGCGCCGCGCTCCTGGATGCGCTCGGCGACGACGCGGTGCTCGTCGGGATGGACGGATTCCACCTCGCCAACGACGAGCTCGTGCGCCTCGGCCGCCGCGACCGCAAGGGCGCCCCGGACACCTTCGACGTCGGCGGGTACGTCGCGCTGCTGGATCGCCTGCGGACCCAGACGGATGCCGTCGTCTACGCCCCGGTCTTCGACCGTGCCGTCGAGACGTCGATCGGCAGCGCCCAGGCGGTCCGGTCCGACATCCCGCTCGTGATCACGGAGGGCAACTACCTGCTGCTGCGCGAGCACGGCTGGGACCGTGTCGCCGCGCGGCTGGACGAGTCGTGGTTCCTCGACCTCCCCGCCGACGTGCGCGCGTCGCGCCTGGTGCGCCGACGGCAGTCCCACGGCGAGGACCTCGCGGCCGCGACCGCCTGGGTGCAGGGCGTCGACGAGGTCAACGCGGCGACCGTCACCGCGACCCGCGCCCGCGCGGACCTGGTGGTGACCCTGGCGCGGTAGCGGGGAAGCGACCGGTCCGGTCGCGAAACAGGGTGCTGCCGTCGAGACGGGTGCGCCGCGGCCCTGTCTGGGCGGTGTCCCTTCGTCTCGCCGGCGCTCGCTCAGGGACCGGGGGAGGGGCGGCGCTCGCTCAGGGACCGGGCGGTGCGACGACGGCGGCGGAATCGGGCGGGAGGGCGACGTCGCCGGCCGACCGGGTGACCTCGCGCGTGGCCAGCAGGATGCCGCGGCCGTCCCCGACCGAGAACGACACCGGATGCGGGGTCAGGTTGACCAGGACCGCGAGCCCGCTGCGTTCGATGCGCCACGCCCGGGCATCCGGGTCGCCGTCGACGACGAGCGTCGCCGTGTTGGCCGCGTTGCGGGGATCCGTCAGCTCCGGACGGTCCCGCCGCAGAGCGATCAGCGCGCGGTACAGCTCGAGCAGCCGGGCGTGCCCGGCCGCGGCGAGCTCGCCCCAGTCGAGGTGCGAGCGCGCGAACGTGTCGGGGTCCTGCGGATCGGGCACGAGCTCCGGATCCCAGCCCATCCGCGCGAACTCGGCGATGCGGCCCTCGGCGGTCGCGCGCCCGAGTTCGGGCTCGGGGTGCGAGGTGAAGAACTGCCAGGGTGTCGACGCGCCCCACTCCTCGCCCATGAACAGCATCGGGGTGCCGGGAGCGGTGAGCGTGAGCACGGCGGCGACGGCGAGGCGGTCGGGGGAGAGCGTGGCGCTCAGCCGGTCTCCGGCGGCGCGGTTGCCGATCTGGTCGTGGTCCTGTGCGAACGTGACCAGGCGCCACGCGGGCACGTCGTCGGGGATCGGCGTGCCGTGCGGCCGGCGGCGGAACGACGAGTACGTCCCGTCGTGGAAGAACCCGCCGCGGGTGACCTTCGCGAGGGCATCGGGCGCGGCGAAGTCGGCGTAGTAGCCCGTCGTCTCGCCGGTCAGGGCGACGTGCACGGCATGGTGCCAGTCGTCCGACCACTGGGCGGTGAGCCCGTCCCCGCCGGCTTCGCGCGGCAGGATCAGGGTCGGGTCGTTGAGATCCGACTCGGCGATGAGCGTGAACGGCCGGCCGAGGTGCGCGGACAGGGCGTCGACCTGCTCGGCGAGCTCCTTCAGGATGTGCGTCGGCTGCTCGTCGTGCAGCGCGTGCACGGCATCCAGCCGCAGACCGTCGACGTGGTGGTCGCGCAGCCACATCAGCGCGTTCTCCACGATGAAGGACCGCACCGGCGGCTGGTCGAGGTCGATCGAGTCGCCCCACGTGTTGCGGGAGCCCTCGCGCAGGTACGGGCCGAACTCGGGCAGATAGTTGCCGCTCGGGCCGAGATGGTTGTAGACGACGTCCTGGACGACGGCGAGGCCGCGGGCGTGGGCGGCATCCACGAACCGCTGGTAGGCACGAGGTCCGCCGTAGCCCTCGTGCACGGCGTACCAGAGCACGCCGTCGTAGCCCCAGTTCCACGCGCCGTTGAAAGCGTTCACCGGCAGGAGCTCGACGTGGGTGACGCCGAGCGCGACGAGGTGATCGAGGCGGTCGATGGCGGCATCCAGCGTCCCGGCGGGCGTGAACGTGCCCAGGTGCAGCTCGTAGACCACCGCGCCGGCGAGCTGTCGTCCGTGCCAGGCGGCATCCGTCCACGCGAACGCCTGAGCGTCGAACGCGGCGGAGGCGGCGTGCACGCCGTCGGGCTGCCGGCGCGAGCGGGGGTCCGGCCGCAGGCTGTCGCCGTCGCCGAGGACGAATCCGTAGCGGTCGCCGTCGGCGAGGCGCAGCCCGCTCGCCCACCAGCCGGTCTGCCCGTCGTCGCGTTCCATCCGCTCGAGGTCGTGCTCGGCACGGGTGCGGCCGCCGGCATCCAGCAGGCGCACGCGGACGCGCTCGGCGCGGGGCGCCCAGACCGAGATCATCGCTCCTCCCGCAGCAGCGCGACCGGGTAGTCGGCGAGCAGCTCCGCCAGCCGGACCGGCCCGCCCTCGACCCGGCGTCCGGTGAGCACGTCCACGGCGGGGCGCCGCGCCCGCATCAGCACCGTGTCGCACCAGCCGCCCCGGGCGGCGAGACCCACCGGCAGCCGGGTCGCGACGGCGGTCACCCCGCCGCGGTCCACGGCGACCGCGTGCGCGGCGGCATCGCCCGCCACCTCGCCCGCACGATGGATGCCGAACAGCTCCGGATGATCGCGGCGCAGCCGCAGGGCCCGCGACGTGACGAGCAGCTTGGCCCGGCCGGAGTCGTCGATCGGCGGCAGGACGCCGCGCGCGGCATCCTCGTCCAGGCGACGCAGCAGCTCGCGCCGTGCCGCGAAGTCCACCGGGCGGCGATTGTCGGGGTCGACGAGCGACAGGTCCCACAGCTCGGTGCCCTGGTAGACGTCCGGAACGCCGGGTCCGGTCAGCTGCAGCAGCTTGGCCGACAGCGAGTTCGACCGGCCGAACCCGACGATCTCATCGACGAATCCCTCGACGACGCTCCGCGCCGCGCCGTTCGCCGCCTCGGCGAGGGCACGCAGCCCGGTCTCGAATGCTGCATCGGGATCCTGCCAGCGGGTGCGCTCGGCGGCCTCGCGGGCGGCCTTCGTCGCATACGCGAGCACCCGGTCGGACGGAATCGGCCACGCGCCGACCACGGCCTGCCACAGCAGCGCGTCGAGGGGGCCGTGGCCGGTCGTCGCGAGGGCGCGCAGCTCGTCGAGAACCGCGGCCCACCGATCCGGGACCTCGGACAGCACGGCGAGCCGCGCCCGGACGTCCTCGGACCGCTTCGTGTCGTGGGTCGACAGCGTCGTCAGGGAATGCGGCCAGGACGCGGCCCGCGCCTGCTGCGCGGCGTGGAACCACGCCGGGCTGAGCGGAGGCCGCGACGGATCCGCACCGACCTCGGTGAGGGTGCCGAGGCGGGTGTCCCGATAGAAAGCGGTGTCTTCCACTCCTTTGGCCATCACCGCACCGCTCAGCTGGGGGAAGCGCTGCGCGACCTCCGTGCCCGAGTCGGCGAGGAGGGGCGCGAGGATGCCGATCGCGGCATCCAGATCCGGTCGTCTGCGCCGCGCCTCGGCGATCGCCGCCCGCAGGTGCTCCTCGCCTGCGGGGAGGTACGAGCGGTACACCGGGAAGCAGGCGACGATCTCGGCGAGGGCATCCGCCGCGTCCGGGTCCGGGTGCGGCAGCGTCCGCACGAGTCGCCGCACCTCGGACTGCAGCAGCTCGTCGGCGATCATCCGCTTGGTGTCGTGGGTGAGGTCGGTCCACGCCGGGGCGGGCGGCAGGCCGGTCTCGGCGCGCAGCCGCGCATCCAGGGCCGCCAGCGCCGGGATTCCGGCCGGGTCGACCAGGACGCGGTCGAACTCGGTGAGGGCGTCGTAGCCGGTCGTGCCGTCGGCACGCCACCACGGCGGCAGCGGCTCCCCGGGCTCGAGGATCTTCTCGACGACGGTGTAGACGCCGCCGGTGGCGTCGGCGAGGCGCTCGAGGTACGCGGTGGGGTCGGCCAGGCCGTCCGGATGATCGACGCGGATCCCGTCCACGAGCCCGTCGCGCACCCAGCGGATGATCTCGGCGTGCGAGCGGTCGAACACGTCGGGCAGCTCCACGCGGATCGCCGCGAGCTCGGACACCGCGAAGAACCGGCGGTAGTCGAGTTCGGTGTTCTGCTCCCGCCAGTGCCGCAGGTCGTAGTGCTGGGCGGCGAGGAGCGCCGGCAGGTCGTCGCGCAGCGGCGCCGTTCCCGGGGCGAGGGGCAGCACGTGGTCGAAGTAGCGGAGGATGCCGTCCGGCGCGTCCTCGGCCGGCGCCGGGTCGATGACGATGTGTCCGGAAGCGACCGCGTCGGCGGGCTGCGTGCCGAGGATCGGCAGGGTCAGTCCTCCGCCCCCGTGCACCCAGTCGATGTCGAACGCCTCGGCGTTCGGGGCATCCCGGCCGAGGCGCAGCACCTCCCACCACCACGGGTTCTCGCGCGGCACCGAGACGCCGACGTGGTTGGGCACGATGTCGACGAGGATGCCGAGTCCCTCGCCGTGGGCGGCATCGGCGAAGGCCCGCAGCCCCGCCGACCCGCCGCGCGCGGGGTCGACGCGCGAGTGGTCGACGACGTCGTAGCCGTGATCCGAACCGGTCGTGGCCGCGAGCAGCGGCGAGACGTACGCCCAGGACGCGCCGAGTTGCCGGAGGTACGGCGCGACCTCTGCCGCGTCCGGGAGCGGAAAGGCGGGGGTGATCTGCAGGCGGTAGGTGGAGGTGGGCGTTCGCTTCATGTCCGGTTCTCGGGTCGGGGCGTGGCCCGAAGCGTATCGGATGCCGGCGTCCGACGGGCCCGGCGCGCGTGCTCCCGGACGGTTCGGACGGCGATGTCGAAGTCGTGGACCTGCGCGATCTCGACGGCGACGGGGAACGGATGCCCGGCGTAGCAGACGATGACCGGCGGCACGACCTCCACGTACCCCACCGGGCCGTCGAGCAGCACGACGTAGCGGTCGATGTCGACCCGTGCATATGCCGGAGGGTTCGGCTCCGGAGGCTCCGCAGTGCTCGCGCACGTGGCGTGACGACTCGTCGAACCGATTCCTGCCATGGCGTCCCCCTCCGGCGGGGCCGAGCGGCCCGTGTTCCCCGCCAGGATAGGTGCGCGAAATCGCCGGGTCGACGGCCTTGCCACGGTAGACGGAGCCGGTTATATTCCGGTGGCGCAGGCGTGAACTGTGTCAGCGCGCGGTGTAGCCGCCGTCGATGGGGAGGGAGACGCCCGAGATCATCGAGGCGCCGTCGGAGAGCAGGAACACGATGGGCGCGGCGATCTCGGCCTCGGTCGCCCACCGGTGCAGGGGCATGGCGGCCAGGAACGGGCCCTCGATCTCCGGGCGTCCCCAGTACCAGGCCGACATCGGCGTCATCACGACGGTCGGGTTGACGCTGTTCACCCGGATGCCGTGGCCGCCGAGTTCGAGCGCCGAGACCCGGGTGATGTTGTCGAGCGCCGCCTTGGACGAGCCGTACGAGATGTGGCCCTCGAGGGCGACGAGGGATGCCTGGCTGGACACGTTGACGATGGCGCCGCCGCGGCCGACGCGGATCATCTCGCGGGCGGCGTACTTGGTGACCAGCAGCGACCCGCGGGCGTTGATGCGCATGACGCGGTCGAAGACGTCGATGTCGGTGTCCATCGGGGTGGCGATCTCCCCGCCCCAGCCGCCGCAGTTGACGACGCCGGAGAGGTCGACGCCCTCGATCGCCGCGCGGATGGATTCCTCGGACTCCAGGTCGAAGGGGAGGGCACGGCATCCGGTCTCGGCGACGATCGCCTCCAGGCTCTCGGCGGTGCGGCCGGAGGCGAGCACGTCAGCGCCGGCGGCGACGAGCTGGCGCACGGTCTCGCCGCCGATTCCGCCTGCGGCGCCGGTGACGAGGATGGTGCGGCCGGTGAAGTCGGTCATGAGCGGGGCTCTCCGTTCGGCGATGAGGGGAGGAAGGTCAGGCTCCAGACTACATGTCACCGGTGTCATTGCGAGGGTGATTCATCGGGTGGGGCGCCGCGAGTCAGGCAGCGGGTGCGCCGAACGACTGTGCCCCGCTCGATTCCCGTTCCACCAGCGGCACGTCGAGCACGGTGTGCAGCGGGAACTCCGCGCGGGGGGATGCCAGCCGGTCGTAGATGCGCTGGGCGGCGAGCCGCCCGATGCGCGCCGGATCCTGGTCCATGACGGTGAGCGACGGCGTCAGCATGTCGGCCATCGGGAAGTCGCCGAATCCGACCATCGCGAGGCCGCTGTCGCGCAGAGCCGCGGTCACCGGCATCGACGTGCGGGCGTTGGAGGTGAAGACCGCTGTGGGGGGATCGGCCAGTTCGAACAGCTGCGCGACGGCGGCCGCGGCACTGTCGCGCTGGTCGACGTGCTCCACGACGAGGTCCGGATCGTACGGGATGCCGTGCCGCTCCAACGCCTTCCGGTAGCCGCTGCGCCGGTCGACCTCGGTCACGAGCTCCGGGTCGTGCCCGATGTACGCGATGCGGCGATGTCGCTTGTCGATCAGGTGCGACACCGCCGCGATGCTGCCGCCCACGTCGTCATAGGTGAACGAGTCGGCGACGAGATGCTGCGGCGCCCGGTCGATGAACACCATCGGCGTGTGGTCCTGCCAGCGCGTGAGCCAGTGCTGATCGGTGCTCACCGGAGTGATGATCAAGCCGGTCAGCTGGCGTCCGAGGAGCCGTTCGACGATGCCCTGCTCGGCGTCGGGGTCGCTGCCGAGGCTCGTGACGAGGGTCGACATCCCGTGTCCGGCCGCCACCTCGTCGATCGCCCGCGCGATCGCGGCGAAGAACGGGTCGACGAGGTCGGGGACGGCCACGCCCAGGGCCGCCGTGCGCCCCGCGCGAAACGTCGTCGCCAGGGCGTTGGGCACGTAGTTGAGCTCGCGCATCGCCTTCTCGACGGTCTCGCGCGTCTCGGGAAGCACGTGCGGATCGTCGTTGAAGACCCGGGAGACCGTCTTGGCGCTGACCCCCGCGAGGGCGGCGACTTCCCGCATCGTGGCCACGGTTCACTCCCTTGCGAGGTCGTCATAGGCGACGCCGATGTCACATGTGTCATGCAAGAGTACCCGCACGCCCGGTGTCCGGCGCCGCCTGTTTCGGTCAGTGTCCGTCGACCGCCGCGCGCAGCTCGTGCAGGCGCGGCAGAGCACGGGCGGTGAGCAGCTCCTCGCGGTCGGTGGGATCGAACGACAGGGCGTCCTTCCACAGCGATCGGCCCGCCATGGCGCCCGCGGCGCCGCCGGCCATGGCGGTGCGCACCTGCTCCACGAACGTCTCGTGGTCGACGCCGGCCGACAGCACGGCCCACGGCACGCCGGCGGCGGCCTCGGTGACCGCGCGGCATCCCTCCGCCGAGCCCGGGTACTGCAGCTTCAGCACCTTGGCGCCGTGTCCCGCGGCGAGGCGGGCGCCGTCGGCGACCAGATCGGTGAACTTCGCGCGATACTCCTCGTCGGTCTCGCCCTCGAGGCGGTACGTGAGCAGCTCGACGATCAGCAGCACGCCTTCACGTTCGCAGTCCTCGATCGCGCGGTACAGGTCCCGCAGCAGGCGCGCATCGTCCTGCTGCCGGTCGGGGCGCGTGTAGTAGAGCATCTTGGCGACGTCGCCGCCCACGTCGCGCACCTGCCGGGCGCTGACGCCGGGCACGAAGGCCGTGTACTTGAGGCCGTCCTCGACGTCGGCGCCCGAGGCGTCGAGCCCCACGACGAGTGCCGTGTCCCGCGCCAGGGTGGCGTCGTCGACGATGGCGGGCAGAGCCACCTCCGGGTCGAGCAGGATGGCCGGGGCGTGGTTGGCGAGGTAGTGGACGAGGTCGGCCTTGATCTCGGCGAGCTGTGCGGACGAGATGCCGGAGGCCGGGGCATCCTGCACCACCGCCTTCATGCTGTTGCGCTGGTCGGCGGCGACGATGAGCATGTTGCCCGCGGGCGTGGAGATGCGCTGCACGGCGCGGCGTTCGACGGTGGTCAGGGCGTTCATCGGCTGCTCCTCAGCAGGGTGCGTGCGAGCAGGGCGGCACCGTGGGCGGTGTCCTGTTCGCGGGTGGATACGGTGAGGTCGGGGAGCACGCGGCTGCGTGCGCGTCGGACGCTGGACATCCCGCTCCAGCCACCGGTGAGGGTCGTGGTGGTGGCAGGCGGGAGCTCTCGCTCGATGGCGTCGAGGAGGATGCGGATCTCGTCGTTGCTGTGGCGCAGCACGGCGCCGAACAGCTCCGCGGGGCTTACTCCGTCGCTGCGGATGTCGAGCGCCAGCACGCCGTCGTCGTTGCGGGCGCCGGAGGCGACGATGGCGCCGTCCGGCAGGACGCCCTCGAACGGCAGCGCCGACACTGCGGCGTCGAGCTCGTCGCGGCCGTCGCGGTCGCCGATGCCGGCCAGCTGGAGGGCCCGGCGCAGCAGGAGGCCGCTCTTGACGCCGGCGACGATGACGTGGCGGCCCGGAACGATGTGCCGCACCTCGTTGATGAGCTTCGCGGCGAGCCGGGCACGGGCCTCCGGCGGGAGCGGCGCGTCGGTGACGCGGAGGATCACCTCGGCGGTGCCCATCGAGACGTGGTACCGGCCGGGATGCAACGACCCGAGAGCCTCGGCCGCGACGAGATGGTCGTGCCCGGCGACGGTGAGGGCCGCGCCGGCGAACGGGCCGGATGCGACGGCGGATGCCGTTCCCCAGGGCGAGCCCGCCCAGCGCAGCGGCGGCAGGAATGCGGCGGTGACGCCGAGCTCGTCGAGCGCGCGCTGCCACGGCTCGCCGGAGTTCTGGTCGAGCAGGCCGGTGCGGGAGGCCAGGGAGTACTCGGCGGCGACGTCGCCGCCGAGGTGGGCGGCGGCGAACTCGGGGATGCTCAGCCACCGATACCGCTCGAGGGGGACGCCGCGCCTGCGCTCGTGGGCGAGTTTGGCGAGCGACACCTGCGCGCCGAGGGGGAGTCCGGTGCGTCCGGGGAACTCGGCCCGCAGCTCGGCGGAGAACGCGGCGGCGTCGGCGGCGCCGCGGGGATCGAACCACGCGAACGCGGGGCCCGCGACCTCCCCGGCGTCGTCGACGAGGTAGCCGGTCTCACCCATCCCCGCGATGCCGATCGCGGCGACGGTCGTCCCGTCCGGGAGCGCGGCCGCCGTGGTGGCGACGAGGCGATCGAGCGCCGTCCGGAGGGCTGGGGCATCCAACTCGGTCGTCCCGCCGGCGCCGCTGCGCCAGGGCGTGGCGACCTGCTCGCAGGCGACCTGCGTGCCGTCGCCGTCGACGACGAGCAGCTTCAGCGAGGTGCTGCCGAGGTCGATCCCGGCGGTCAGCGGCAGCGGTCGGGGCATGTCCGGGCATCCTCTCGGCGGTGACAGGGCGCCACCTGCAAGAGGTGGGCGTGACACCGGTGACATGACGAAATCGAGAACCATCGTGACACCGGTGACATGAATCTTCCTCTATCGTGGGCGGTGTGCACGATTCCTGTCAAGTAGCTCCTCGGACGATCGCCGTCAGCGGCGAGGCCGGCAGCGGGAAGAGCACGCTCGGGCGGGCACTCGCCCTTCAGCTGCGGCTTCCCCTCGTCGATCTCGACAGCGTGACCACCCCCCTGCTGGACGCCCTGCCGCGCGACGGGCACTGGCTGTCGGGTCCGGATGCCGCGGTGATCCGCGACGGCCGGTACGCCGCGCTGCGCGCCGTCGCCCGCGACGTCGTCGAGACGGCGGGCGGCGCGGTGCTGGTGGCGCCGTTCACCGCCGAACTCGAAGGCGGAGACGCCTGGGCGAAGCTGGACGCCCTGTGCGGTCCGGTGCAGCTGGTGCGGCTCGTCGGCGACCCGGCACTGTTCGCGGCCCGCCGCGCCGAGCGGGGGGAGGCGCGCGACGAGCACCGCCCGGCGCAACCGGAGCCCGTGATCGGGGTGCCGGTGATCGAGGTCGACGCCGATCTCAGCACGGCGCAGCAACTGGCGCGGCTGCTTCCGGCGCTGGGCGCGCGGGCGCCGTTCGACGTCGGCGCGGCGCTGTTCGGCGAGCGGTTCGACGCGGTGCTGTGCGACCTGGACGGCTCCCTCGTCGACTCGACCGCGTCGGTCGCGCGCTCGTGGCGGCGGTGGGCCGACCACTACGGGGTCTCGGCCGAGGCGCTGCACGCGAACCACGGGCGTCCGGCCGACGTCCTCGTCGCCGCGCTCATCGACGACGAGGCGGCCCGGGCGGAGGCGCGCGAGCGCATCGAGCGGCTGGAGGTCGCCGACGCGGTCGGGCTGCCCGCCGTGCGCGGTGCCGCCGCCTTCTGGGCGTCGCTGCCCGAGCGGCAGCGCGCGATCGTCACGTCGGGAACCGTGGCGATCGCGACGGCCCGGCTCGCCGCGGCCGGCATGCAGCGCCCCGCCGTGTGGGTCACGGCGGAGGAAGTGATCCACGGAAAGCCTGATCCGGAGCCCTATCTCCGCGCCGCCGAGCGGCTCGGCGTCGATCCGCGGCGGTGCCTGGTCATCGAGGATGCCCAGGCCGGCATCGCCTCGGCGCGGGCCGCCGGATGCCACGTGCTCGCCGTCACCGGCACCGGTTCGCCCGCCGAACTGGCCGACGCCAGTCTCGTCGTGGACGGCCTGGACCGGGTGCGCATCGAGGTCGATCCGGACGGACTGCGCCTGGTCGCCGTGCCGTGACCGGCATCCTTCGGCGGCCTCCTCGGCGCGGCTGAGGCGCGCCGATCGAGCGTTGATCGCTTTTCGATCACGACGGATGTCGAGGCTTGACACCGGTGACATGAGGCGCGTAACTTGCTCACCACGACCACAGAACCGCGAAGGAGCTGTTCATGACCGATGAACGAGTGCCCGTCCTCGAAGCGAGAGGGCTGTCCCGGCAATTCGGGCATGTGCGTGCGCTCAACGAGGCGAATTTCGACATCTACCCGGGTGAGGTGGTGTCGCTCATCGGCGACAACGGCGCCGGCAAGTCCACCCTGGTGAAGGCGCTCTCGGGCAGTCTCGCGGTGGACAGCGGGACCATCCGGTTCGACGGTCAGCAGGTCGACATGTCGACGCCGTCGGCGGTGAGCGCCCTCGGCATCGAGACCGTCTACCAGGACCTGGCGCTCGCTCCGCACCTCGACCCGGTGCAGAACATGTACCTCGGTCGTGAGCTCAAGGCATCCGGTCTCGCCGGCGCCCTCGGGTTCATGGACAACAAGGAGATGCGCAAGCGCTCGAAGGCCGCCTTCGACGACCTCGGCGCCACGGTCCGGTCGCTGTCGGCCGAGGTGGGCGCGATGTCCGGCGGCCAGCGTCAGGCGATCGCGATCGCCCGCGCCGTGCACTGGGCCAGCCGCCTCGTGTTCCTCGACGAGCCGACCGCCGCGCTCGGCGTGCGCCAGACGAAGAATGTTCTGGACACCATCCGCCGGGTCAGCGACAAGGGCATCGCCGTCGTGTTCATCAGCCACTCGATGCCGCACGTGATGGAGGTCTCCGACCGCATCCAGGTGCTGCGCCTGGGCACCCGGGTCGCGACCCTCGACGCCAAGGACACGAACATGGAGGAGCTCGTCGGCCTCATGACCGGTGCGATCGTCAAGGAGGACAACGCATGATCGATCCCGCCCCCCGCACCGAGACTGTCGCGATCGGCACCATCGACGAGCCGAACGCGCCGTGGTGGAAGAAGATCTTCGGCGCCCAGGCGTTCCAGATCTTCCTGATCCTGCTCGTCATCATCGCGGTCTTCGCGGTGCTCGCGCCGTCGACCTTCGCCCAGTGGTCGAACTTCCGCCTGATCATGCAGAACGCGTCGATCCTCGCCGTGCTCGGCGTCGGGATGACGTTCGTCATCGTCACCGCCGGCATCGACCTGTCCATCGGATCCGTGCTCGTCTTCTCCGGCGTCGTCTCGGCCATGGTGATGCGCTCGATGGGCGGCCAGGGCTGGGGCACCGCGATCGTCGGCATCGTCGTCGCGATCATCTGCGGCATCTTCTGGGGCTGGGTCAACGGCGTCCTCGTCGCCAAGGCCAAGATCCCGCCGCTCATCGTGACGCTCGGCACGTTCGGCGCCACCCTCGGGTTCGCGCAGATCCTCACCGGCGGCGTCGACATCAGCGCCGTCCCGCTGGTGCTCACCACCTCGATCGGCTACGGCAACGTGTTCGGGTCGCTGCCGGTGATCGTCGTCATCGCGGCGGTCGTCGTGGTGATCGGCGCGATCATGCTCGCCTACACGAAGTTCGGCCTCTACACCCGGGCCGTCGGCTCGAGCGAAGAGGCGGCGCGCCGGGTCGGCGTCAAGGTCGACCGCCAGCTCATCTACGTCTACACGATGACCGGCGCGCTGGCCGGCTTCGCCGGCATCCTCTCGCTCTCGCAGTTCGCCACCACGGCGATCGCCGGTCAGTCGCTGACCAACCTGAACGTCATCGCGGCGGTCGTCATCGGCGGGACATCCCTGTTCGGCGGCTACGGCACGATCATCGGCACGGTCGTGGGCCTGTTCATCCCCGCCGTGCTGCAGAACGGCTTCGTGATCACCGGCGTCCAGCCGTACTGGCAGCAGGTCGCCGTCGGCGCCGTGCTGATCGTCGCGGTCTACGCCGACCAGCTCCGCCGCTCCGCCGCCGCCCGTGGCGCCAGCGGAGGCCTCTGGAAGAAGCTCCTGTTCCGCAGAACCGGCAGCTGACTCCGCCCGAACCCAAACCGCAATCACACCACCCACCAGAGAAACGGAACAACACGATGAAGTGGAACAAAGCAGCCCTCGGTGTCCTCGCCGTCGGTGCCGCAGCGACCCTGGCCCTCGCCGGATGCTCGAGCTCGGGCGGCGGCGACACGTCGGCCGGCTCGGGCGGCAGCAAGGCCTACAAGCTCGCGTTCGTCCAGGGCGTCGCGGGCGACCAGTTCTACATCACCATGCAGTGCGGCATCCAGGATGCCGCCAAGGCGGCCGGTGCCACGGTCACGACCCAGGGTCCGCAGAAGTTCGACCCGACCCTGCAGAAGCCGATCGTCGACTCGGTCGTCGCGTCGCACCCCGACGCGCTGCTGGTCGCCCCGACCGACGCGACCGCCATGCAGGCGCCGATCGCTGCGGCGAAGGCAGCCGGCATCAAGGTCATCCTCGTGGACACCACGCTGAGCGACCCGTCGGTCGCGGAGTCACAGATCTCGTCCGACAACAAGGCCGGCGGCGCTGCGGCGTTCAAGGCGATCCAGCAGGCGCACCCGGACGGCGGCAAGGTGCTCGTCGTCTCGGTCGACCCCGGCATCACCACCACCGACCAGCGCGAGCAGGGCTTCAAGGCGGCCGCCGCCGCGGACCCGAAGTTCCAGTACCTCGGCGTGCAGTACAGCCACAACCAGCCGGCCACGGCCGCGCAGATCGTGACCGCCGCGCTGGCCAAGGACCCGGACATCGTGGGCATCTTCGCGGCCAACCTGTTCGCGGCGCAGGGCTCGGCCACCGGCATCCAGCAGGCGGGCAAGAAGGGCATCACGCTGGTCGGATTCGACGCCGGCCCCGACCAGATGAACCAGCTGAAGGAGGGCCAGGTCCAGGCGCTCATCGCCCAGCAGCCGGGCACCATCGGCAAGGACGGCGTGGAGCAGGCCCTCAACGCTCTGCAGGGCAAGACGGTCACCCCGAAGATCACGACGGGCTTCACCATCATCACCAAGGACAACATGGACTCCGCCGAGGGCAAGGACGCGGCGTACAAGTCCTCCTGCAACTGATCACCCGACAGGACTGATCGAACCGTCGTCGCCCGCGGGTGCAGCAGCGCCCGCGGGCGACGCATTTCCTCTTCCCGATCCCCGATTGGAATCGTCGTGACCGAGTTCACCGTCCCCTACGATCGCGCAGCCGTCGCTCCGGCGATCGTGCACTTCGGCGTCGGCGGTTTCCACCGCGCCCACGAGGCGATGTACCTCGACCGCCTGCTGCGCGCCGGCGGCACCGAGTGGGGGATCTGCGGTGTGGGCGTGCGCCCGGAGGATGCCGCGATGCGCGACGCGCTCGCCGCGCAGGACGGCTCGTACACGCTCGTCACCGTCGCGCCCGACGCGACGGAGGAGGCGCAGACGATCGGATCGATCGTCACCTACCTCTTCGCCCCGGACGATCCGGAGGCTGTCTCGCGGCAGCTCGCGTCGCCGTCCACGCGGATCGTCTCGCTGACGATCACCGAGGGCGGCTACGAGGTGTCGGACGCCACCGGTGAGTTCGCCCCGACGGATGCCGCGACCCTCGCCGACCTCGACGCCCCGGATGCCCCGCGGCGCAGCGTGCTCGGATTCCTGGTGCGCGCGCTCGCCGAGCGTCGCGCCGCCGGAACGGTTCCGTTCACGGTCATGTCGTGCGACAACATCCCCGGCAACGGCCAGATCGCGAAGGTCGCCGTCGTCGGCTTCGCCGCCCGCCTCGACCCGGGCCTCGCCGCCTGGATCGACCGCGAGGTCGCGTTCCCGAACTCGATGGTCGATCGCATCACGCCCGCCACGACCGACGCCGTCCGCGCCGAGATCGAGGCAGCGTTCGGCATCCGCGACCGCTGGCCGGTGCGTTCCGAATCGTTCGCGCAGTGGGTGCTGGAGGACGCCTTCACCGCCGGCCGACCGCCGCTGGAAGACGTCGGCGTCCAGCTCGTGCCGGACGTCGTGCCGTACGAGCTGATGAAGCTGCGGATGCTGAACGCCTCGCACCAGGTGATGAGCCACGTCGGCATCCTCGCCGGCCTCACCACCGTCGACGAGGCGTGCGGTGATCCGCAGCTCGGCGCATTCGTGCGCGACTACATGACGCGCGAGGCGATCCCGACGCTGCCCCCGGTGCCCGGGATCGATCTGGAGCGGTACCGCGACCAGCTGCTGGAGCGCTTCGGCAGCGCCGCGGTGCGCGACACCCTCGCCCGGCAGATCGTAGATGCCTCCGACCGCATCCCCAAGTTCCTCCTCCCGGTCATCCGCGCACAGCTCGCCGCCGGAGGCGACATCCGCCGCGCCGTGCTGGTGCTCGCGGCCTGGAGCATCTGCCTCGATCCCGCAGCGCCCCCCGCGGTGCCGCCGGTGGATCGGCGCCTCGCCGAGCTGCGGGCCGCTGCCGTCGCCGAGGCGGCCGACCCGGGGTCGTTCCTCGACCTGGACCTCTTCGGCGGCCTCGGTCAGGACGCCCGCCTGCGGTCGGCATTCGTCGCCGCCCGCGCCGCCCTCCGCGAGCGCGGCCCCCGCGCGGTGCTCACCGACCTCGTCGGGGGCTGACGCCGGCCGCTCGCCGCGCTCCCGCGCCGCGCGCTCCCGCGCCGCGCGCTCCCGCGCCGCGCGCTCCCGCTGTCCTGTTTCGCAGCGATTCGTGCCGTTCAGGACAGCGGAACAGTCAGGGTGCCGCGGGGCTTTCGTCGTGCTGTCCGCACGACTCGCGAACCACCAGATCGAAGGCTGCCGTCTCGTACACCGGCAGATTCGCCGCGTCGCCGGTGAGGAGGTGCACCACGCGCTCCGCGATTTCCGGGATCGGTTGTCGGATGGTGGTGAGCGGGGGATACGAATACGCAGAGTGTTCGGTGCCGTCGAAGCCGGTCACGGCGACGTCGTCGGGAACACGCAAACCGAGGCGGTGGCAGGCGAAGAGGACGCCGTACGCCTGCTCATCCGTCGAGCAATAGACCGCTCGGGGGCGGTCCGGGCGCGCGAGGATGTCCAGCGCAACCTGGGCTGAGTGGGCACGCGAGATCTGGCTGTTGTAGATCGTCGCGGCGACTTCGGGGTGTTCGCTGAGCGCCAGTTCGAAGCCTTCCCGGTGCTGTCGCGAACCGGCGGAATCGCTCGGGCCGTTGAACATGGCGATCGTCCGGTAGCCGTGGTCCAGGAGGTGCCGAGTGGCCGCGCCGGCCGCGGCCTTATAGTCGATGGAGATCGTCGAAACGCCCTCGCGCGCCGCGAGCGGGTGCAGAGCGATGACCGGGATCGCGGCTTCCGCGAAGGGGGCGACGTCCGGGTCGTCGGCGAGAGAGACGAGGACGACGGAGTCCACGCGCCGCTGGACGAACGCCGCGACATGGGACTGCTCGCGCTCCGGGTTCAGTCCGGAGTCCCCGATCAGAAGCAGGTTCCCCCGTGCGGCGGCAGCCTCTTCGAGTGCGCGGGCGAGTTCACCGAAGAAGCGATTCGCGATGTCCGGGACGATGAGTCCGATCGAGCGGGTCTTGCCGAAACTCAGGGCGCGTGCGAGCGCGTTGGGGTGGTAGTTCAGCTCGGCTGCGGCTCGGAGGACCTTTTCGCGGGTTTCCGGGGCGACGTTGCGGGGCCCGTCGTTGAACACGTAGCTCACCACTGCCGTTGACGTGCCGGCGCGCGCCGCGACCTCTCGGGCAGTTGCCACCGTCGCCTCCTAACCGCTTAGATCCGGGCTCAGGCTATCAGCAGTCTCCCCGGAACTTCCGCTTGATTCCGATCGCGTGGCGGGTTATGGTTCATCTAACCGCATCGTCTAACCGCATAGATGCACTGATTCGAAGGAGAAACAGATGAAGCGAGCACTCGGGCTCGTCACCGGAGTGGCGGCGGTCGCACTCCTGCTCTCCGGCTGCTCCAGCCCGGATGGAAGCTCCGCGACATCCACGAAAGCGTCGGGCACGGTCCAGTTCCTCGGCCCGGAGGATCCGAAGACCTTCGCGCCGGTGATCTCGGCATTCGAGAAGAAGCATCCGGACATCACGATCAAATACACGCAGGTTCCGTTCGACCAGTACTCGACCACGCTGCAGCAGCGTCTGTCCGCCAAGGACGACACGATCGACGTGTTCGCCGTCGACCAGCCGAACCTCGCCCAGATGGCCGCGCAGGGCTTCCTCGTCGACCTGAGCGATCTGAAGGACAAGGCCAAGGCGGCGACGTCCGATGCGCAGTACAAGATCAACATCTACAACGACAAGATGTATGCGCTGTCGATCTGGAACTCCACCCAGATGATGTTCTACAACAAGGACATGCTCGACAAGGCAGGCGTCGCAGCACCCTCTGCGGATCCGGCACAGCGCTGGACGTGGGAGCAGACGGCAGCGGCCGGCAAGAAGGCGATGACCGCGGGCGCGGCCTCCGGTCTTCTTCTCGAGCAGGTCGAGGCGTACTACCAGCTGCAGCCCCTCGTGGAATCGGTCGGGGGAGGTTCGGGCATCTCGGGCAAGGACATGTTGGATGTCGATGTCACGAACCCGGGCTGGAACAAGGCCATGCAGTGGTACGGCAATACCTTCGCGTCGGGGCTGTCGCCTCGGGGCGTCGGCGGGTTCCAGACCAGCGCCGTCTTCACGGACAAGAAGACGGCCTTCTTCGTCGGCGGGCCGTGGGATGTCGGAAACTTCGCGGCCAACGCCAAGTTCGACTGGGGCATCGCGCCGCAGCCGTATTTCGAAGGCGGCAGCAAGGTGACGCCGACCGGATCGTGGTCTTGGGGTGTCAACACCGCCTCGAAGAACCAGGCCGCGGCGAAGGAGTTCATCGAGTTCGCAGCGCTCGATCCGGCCGGCAGCCTCGCGACCACCGAAGCGACCACGATCATTCCCGCGAACACCGAGGCCGCTGCGCAGTATCTTCCGAAGCTCGAGGCCATGGGCGGCGCCCACAGCAAGGGTGTCGCCAACCTCATCACGTACGAGATCTCGCACACGGCCGTCGCTCGTCCCGTGTCGGTCGGCTACGTGCAGTTCGAGTCGCTCATCAACAAGGCGTTCGGCGACATCCGGAACGGTGCCGATGTCGCGTCCCGGCTCGAGCAGGCCCAGCAGCAGATCAAGGATGCCTGGAGCCAGCTGAAATGACCATGACCGTCAAGGGTGCGGGGACGACGACGAGTCGGCCCCGCGCCCGGGCGCCGCGACGCGGACGTCATCGCCCTGGGCCCGGCAGCATCGCCCTGCTGTTCCTCCTTCCGGCGTTGCTCGCTCTGGTGGTGCTCCGCCTGGCGCCCGCTGCCGTCGCACTCGTCGACAGCCTGTCACGCACCACACTGCTCGGCGGGACGTCGTTCGTCGGCCTCGGAAACTACTTCGAGCTGTTCGCGAATCCGGACTTTCAGAATGCGATCGGCGTGACCCTGCTGTTCGCACTTGTGATCAACCCGCTGCAGATCGCCGCAGCCGTGCTCCTCGCCATCCTCTTCACGAAGCGCGCGGCCGGGTCACGATTCTGGCGATCGATGGTGATCCTGCCCATCGCCGTGCCGCCCGCAGTGTCGGCCGTCGTCTGGAGCGTGATCTACCGGCCGGACGGCCTCGCGAACTCATTCCTCGCGGTGTTCGGCATCCCGCCGCAGCCGTTCCTGACGTCTCAGAGTCAAGCGCTCCTCTCGATCATGATCCTTCTCTCGTGGATCGGCGTGGGCTACTGGATGATGTTCCTGATCGCCGGGCTCAACGACATCCCCGCCTCGTACTACGAGGCGGCTTCGATCGACGGGGCATCCGGCTGGCGTCAGCTGTGGTCGATCACCCTCCCCCTCCTGCGCCGTCCTCTCGCCTTCGTGCTCGTCGCGGACACCGTCTCGAACTTCCTCGTGTTCGCGCCCGTGCAGATCCTCACCAAGGGTGGCCCGAACGGATCGACCAATCTCCTGATGTACGACCTCTACACCCGGGCCTACACGTTCGGGGACATCAACAAGGCACAGGCCGAGGTCGTGATCCTGGTGGTCATCACCGTGGCGATCGTGGCACTGCAGTTCCGGCTCTTGAGGGCGGAGGACTGATGATGGCCACGACCGCACTGCCTGCAGGGCGTCGTCGGTTCACACGACGAACCGTCGTCACCATCTGGACGACCCTCCTCGCGGTCTCCGTCGGGATCGCCTTCCTCGTCCCGTTGTGGTGGACGTTCATCAGCTCGCTCCGGCCCGGTGCCGAGACGTTCACGTACTTGAATCCGCTGTCCTGGCAGACGTTCTTCACTCTGACTCCGAGCCTGCAGAACTATGCGGCGCTGCTGCAGACCGACCTTTGGCGGGCGATCCTCAACTCTCTCTTCGTGAGTGTCGTCACGGTGGTCGCGGGCCTCGCCGTCTGTGCGACGGCGGCCTACGGGCTGTCGGCGTTCCGCTTCCGCGGACGAGGGGTGCTGTTCTCCGTCGTCATCCTGTCGTTCCTGATCCCGTTCGACGCGATCGCGATCCCGTTGGCCGCCATGTTCCGCGACTGGCACCTGCAGAACACGTTCCTCGGCCTCATCCTCCCGGGCATCGGGAACGGCATGGCCATCTTCCTGCTGCGCACGTTCTTCCTCGCGATCCCGGAAGAACTCGTCGAGGCCGGACGACTCGACGGTCTCGGCTGGTGGGGGATCTTCACGCGCATCTACGTGCCTTTGTCGCGGCCCGCTCTGATCGGCGCGGGCTTGATGCTCTTCCTCTTCCAGTGGCAGGCGTACGTGTGGCCGCTGCTCATGGGAACCGACAACACGCACATTCTCGGGCCCGTCGCCCTCGCCAACATGCAGGGGCAGTTCCACGTCGACTACGGCGTCCTGTTCGCCGCATCGATGATCCTCGTCCTCATCCCGCTCGCGATCATCCTCGGCTTCCAGCGCTACTTCATCCAGTCCGTCAGCACGACGGGGCTCAAGTAGGCCTCTCTTGTCCAGAAAGGACGGCACCGCTGTGTCTCCACTCCACCGTGTTCTCCTCGACACCGACATCGGCACCGACGTCGACGACCTCATGGCACTCGCTCTGATCCTCGGAAGCCCCGAGATCGAACTTGTCGGGGTGACCACCGTGTACGGCGATACGCGCCTGCGGGCCCAGCTGACCGCGCGTGTGCTCGCAACGGCCGGACGGAGCGTACCGATCCACGCGGGTGAGAGCGCCACGCTCTCGGGGCGAGAGGTCTGGTGGGCCGGCCACGAAGGCGTCCTCCACGCGGACCTGGACGACGAACACTACGAATCGGACGACGCGGTGCAGTTCCTCGTCGACACCGTCCTGTCGGCACCTGGCGAGATCGATCTGATCGCGATCGGCCCTCTCACCAATGTCGCCCGGGCGATCGCTGCACACCCCTCATTCGCTGGTTCTCTTCGTCATCTCTGGGTCATGGGCGGCGCATTCACCAGTGAAGAGCCGGAACACAATTTCCGCAGCGACGCAGCCGCCGCGCGAATCGTGTTCGCCGCCGGCATCCCGACGACCGTCACCGGGCTCGAGGTCACCCGGCAGATCCACATCGGAAGTGCCGAGCTGACGCGGATCGCGGAGTCCGGCCGATTGGGTCGGATCGTGCAATCCGAGATCGAGCAGTGGTGGAGGTTCTGGAACGAGGAATGGAACGTGCCCCATGACCCGGTCACGGTTCTGACGCTCACCAGGCCCCGCATGTTCCGATTCTCGGAGTACGGTGTCGTGGCGATCGACGGCGGCGATGAGGACGGGGTCAGCCGTTTTCTGCCCGGCCAGGACGGGCGCACGCGGATCACGGTCGGACTGGATGCCCCGGCGACGGCCCTCGCCATCGTCGACGGGATCGTCGCGGGTTCGGGTTCGGATGCCGAGACCGCCGCCGGGAGATCGGCATGAGCGATCGACCCCTCCTTACGGTCGCCGGCGCCATCAACGTCGACTTGACGGCGTGCGTGTCGCGCGCGCCCGGTCCGGGTGAGACGGTGGCGGATGGAAGGCTGACTCGGCTATCAGGGGGCAAAGGCGCCAACCAGGCGGTCGCGTCCGCGCGACTCGGAGCGCGTGTCCGCATGGTCGGCGCGGTCGGCGACGACCCGGACGGGAACGCCCAGCTCGCGAACCTCGCGGCCTCGGACGTCGACACGGCATCGGTGCAGCGAGTCGGAGCCCCGACAGGATCAGCGCTGATCGTGGTCGATGACAACGGAGAGAACTCCATCGTCGTGTGCCCGGGCGCCAACCTTCACATCGACGCATCCGCGTTGCGGGTCGATCCCCACACCGCGGTGCTGGCCCAACTGGAGATCCCCGTGACGGTCGTCGAGTCGATCGTCGCCGCAACGGACGGCTTCGTCGCCATCAACGTCTCGCCTGCCGGCGCCATATCCGCACAACTCCGGGAACGAGGAGATCTGTTCATCGTCAACGAAACCGAGTACGCGGCGCATCCCGAGCTTGAAACGGCGCGCATGACCGCAGTGACTCTGGGAGATCGAGGCGCGGTACTCCTCCGCGAGGGCGTCGAAGTGGCGCGCGCCCGCGTCGAGGCCCGCGGCCTCGTCAGCACGGTCGGCGCCGGCGACGCGTTCGCTGCGGCACTGACCCTCGGAATCATCCGGGGGGACAATCTGCCGGACGCGCTTCACCGGGCGTGCGCAGTCGGGGCGTCGGCGGTTGAGCAGCAGCAGTCGCAACCCGCCCTCAGGCCGCTCGAGTCATACCTCCCCCGAGTCCGAAGCTCGGCCTGACGAGACGGCTTCGTCGCCACCCGCGCGGTTACTGTGTTCCGCTGTCCTGTTTCGCAGCGATTCGTACCGTTCAGGACAGCGGAACCATCCGGCGGTGCGGGGTGTGGGGGCCGGCCGGCTGCAGGCTGATGGCCGAGAACCGGCGGATTCCAGGTGGAACAGCCTGTTCTCGGCCATCCTGCTGTTCTCGGCCGGCGATCGGATGCCCGCCGGCATCGATCCGTCAGCCTCCGCCGTCGGGGGAGAGGAACTCCTCGATCGAGAGGTAGGACCAGACGGGCACGGGTGCCGACGTGATGAAGCGGCCGTGCCGGGCGGGGCGGCCGGGACGCATGTGCCGGACGGGCTTGGCGGGTTTCACCGTGCGGATGGGTTTCGTCGGGCTCGGGCCGGTCGCACCCTTCATCCACGCGACGACGGCCCCGTCGGGATCGCGGAAATGACCGTGGGCGAAGGACCCGACCTGCCGCCCGGTGCGATCGATCACTGCGCCGTGGTTGAGCCATCCGAGGACCGCGCCGTCCAGTCCGAGGACGAAGTCCGGCGGATCCAGCCAGGCGACCACCTCGCCCGACGGATCGTAGATGGCTTCCATGGCCCGATCGTAGCGACCGTTCGTCCCTCGCGGGCGGTTTGGACGCGGGGCATCCCCCGCTCGTCTCAGTTGCCCGTCAGGCTCGGATCCGGGAGCCGCGTGAAGCGGATGACGGGAAGCAGCCGGTCGGTCTTCTTCGGGTAGTCGCCGAAGCTCGGAGCTTCCGTGATGATCTGAGTCCAGGCCGCGTCGCGGGCCGCCCCGTGCAGTTCTTCCGCGGACACGGCGATCTCTTCGCCGGCGATGATGATCCGCGCCGACTCGGGGTGGGCAGCAAGATTGCGGTACCAGGCCGGGTTCTTCGCCGCACCCGCCGCGGACGCGCAGACGGTCCAGGTTCCGTCGGGCTGCGACCAGTACGCGATCGGGGTCTCGTAGACCTTGCCGCTCTTGCGTCCGCGGGTGATGAGGACGAGGGCGTCGAACCCCATCATCTTCTTCTTGCCGCGACGGATGCCGCGCACCTGGCGCGCGAGGAACCACCGCATCACGCGGTTCGGCTTCAGCGTGATGCCGTACGTGCCGTCCGGTGTCGTGAAACTCATGCGACCTCCCGTCAGGCGCCACACTACTCGGGGAGGATGCCGCCAGGACGGCGAAGACCGGCGATGTGGGGGATTCGTCGGCCTTCGCCGTGCGAGGTCACTTCCGACAGTCGGTGAGAAGGGAGTCGTACTTCCCGCGCCGGGCGTCATCCCGGATCTTCTCCGTGACGCTCGTGCTCGGAATCACGACGACGTTCACCTGGGTGTCGTTGTAGTAGCAGGCGGCGATCACGGTGGTACGCGACGCCGGTGCGGGTGAAGCGGGCCGGAGGCCGAGCTCCTTGACGGCGTCCATGGACGTGACGCTGCCGGGCGAATGGGCGAATGCGTCCTGCAGCGACTTCCCCACGAATGCCGATGCAGGTCTGGTCGGTGACGATGACGGGGGCTTTGTCGGAGAGGGTTCGCCGTTGCCTGAGCACCCCACGAGTGCCAGCCCGAGCGAAGCGATCACCGCCACCGCGGCCGCCATCCGTTTGCGCGCCTGCATGTTCACCTCGACTTCACGACGCAGTAGATGGAGGCACCTCCCGGGCTGAACGCCGTCAGGTACCGGCTGTACGACGTGTGCTTGCTGGTTCGGATGCCGGTGAACGTGCTGACGGTCTTCCGGATGCGATAGCGGTACTTCGTGCCGATCGGGTACGCGACGAGCACCTGATTCCGGTTGATCTTCCGAGAGCAGCCGACGCTGACCTGGACGCTGGCAGCCGAGGTGATGCTCAGGCCCGCCGCGACGGCACCGCGGGTGAGGCCGAACGACGACTGGATCGACCGGGTTGCACCCCGGGTCTTGGTGATGGAGCAGGTGGTCCCGTTCGAACCCACCCCGCAGCGCCCGATTTCCTGTGTGCCGCGGACGTGATAGCTGCGGCTGATGTTGACCACCTTGTAGGTCGTGCTCTGGCGGACGACCCGCTCGGGACTCACATCGCCGGCGGCGGACGCCGTCGTCGTGCCGCCGGCGACGAGGGCGAGACTCAACGCCCCTGCGGCGATCAGTCGCGCACGCGTCCGGTCGCCGCCTCCTCGCAGTCGCAGGCGTCGCATGATCGAGCGCATCGTGGTCGAACGTGTCATTCCTCTCCTCCTTCGAGACGGATGGACTTGTTGCGCCAGGACTGCATGGGATCCATCCCATCACGACAGTCGACTTGGTGCAAGAGCCTTGTATGCGTGCAATCCCGGGGGTCGAGAAACCCGAACCGCGCCGTTCCCCGTGGCTCCGTCGGCTCGTGGCGGTTAGAGTGCGGTCATGGGGGAGGATGTCCCGGCACAGGAGTTCACCCGCGCGGATCGGACGCGGCACCGCGAGAAGGTCCGGCGCAACCTCGACGTGTTCGCGCGGATGCTGCGCGAGGCGCAGTTCGACACCGACGATCCGCTCACCGGCCTCGAAGTCGAGCTGAACCTCATCGACGAGACCGGCGATCCGGCGATGCGCAACGCCGACGCGCTGGAAGCGATCGCGGATGCCGCCTTCCAGACCGAGCTCGGCCAGTTCAACATCGAGATCAATGTGCCGCCCGCTCGTCTGCGCGAAGGCGGGCTCACCACGTTCGAGGACGGACTCCGGCGCAGCCTCAACCATGCCGAAGAGCGCTCGTCGGCGATCGGCGCGCACCTGGTGACGATCGGCATCCTGCCGACGCTCGACGAGCGGCACCTGCGACCCGACAGCATCAGTGCCAATCCGCGCTACCGGCTGCTGAGCGAGCAGATCCTCAATGCGCGCGGCGAGGACATCGCGATCTCGATCGCCGGCGCCGAGCGGCTCGCCACCACGTCCGAGTCGATCCTGCCCGAGGCGGCGTGCACCAGCATGCAGCTGCACGTGCAGACATCGCCCGACTCCTTCGCCCCCTACTGGAACGCGTCCCAGGCGATCGCGGGCGTGCAGGTGGCGCTCGCCGCGAACTCGCCGTATCTGCTCGGCCGCGAGCTGTGGCGCGAGACGCGGGTCCCGCTGTTCGAACAGGCGACCGACACCCGAAGCGAAGAGCTGAAGGCGCAGGGCGTGCGCCCGCGGGTCTGGTTCGGGGAGCGGTGGATCACCTCCGTCTTCGACCTCTTCGAGGAGAACGTGCGGTACTTCCCGGCCCTGCTGCCGATCGTCCACGACGACGATCCGATGCGGGTGCTCGACGAGGGCGGCATCCCGGCCCTCGCCGAGCTGCGCCTGCACAACGGCACGATCTACCGGTGGAATCGCCCGATCTACGACGTCGCCGGCGGCACGCCGCACCTGCGGGTCGAGAACCGGCTGCTGCCTGCGGGGCCCACCGTCGTGGACATGATGGCCAACGCCGCGTTCTACTTCGGGCTCGTCCGGGCGATCGCCGAGAACGACCGGCCACTGTGGTCGCAGCTGTCGTTCCGGGCCGCCGACGAGAACTTCCACACCGCCGCGCGCGACGGCATCGACGCGCAGCTGTACTGGCCGAGCGTCGGCCAGGTGCCGGTGACGGAGCTCGTGCTGCGCCGGCTGCTGCCGATGGCGCACGAGGGGCTTCGATCCTGGGGCGTCGCGCCGGAGGTGGGCGATCGCCTGCTCGGCGTCATCGAGGGGCGGTGCCTCACCGGCGTCACCGGTGCGGGCTGGTTCTCCGAGCGGATGCACCGTCGCGGCGGAATGGAGCGCTTCGACGCACTCCGGGCGACACTGCTCGAGTACCGCGAGGCGATGCACTCGAACGAACCGGTGCACACCTGGAGCTGACCCGGCCCTCTGCCGGGTTCATGCGATCTGTGGGATGCGCGCCGGAGCGGTCCCCGGTTGAGTGTGAGGCGACCGGCGCACGGGCGTCGATCGGGCCAGGGCGGGAGAGTGACGTGGACGGATCGGACCTGCTGCGGCGGTTCTGCATCGGCGACCCGGCGCTCGCGGACGAGTCCGGGAGTCTCTGGACGGAGCGGCTGGATGCCCGGACGCGGGCTCTGATCACCGTGGGCGCCCTCGTCGCCGTCTCGGCGCCGGAGGCATCCGTGCGCGGCGCCGTCGACGCCGCGACGGGGGTGGGCGTGCGGCCGGACGAGGTCATTGCGGTGCTCGACGGGGTCGTCCCGGTCGTCGGGATGCCGCGCGCCGTCGCGGCGGCGCCGCGGATCGCCGCGGCCCTCGGGTACGCGGAGGAGCTGTGCGTGTCCGACGATGGTCGATGAGGCGCCCTGTGACTACCCGCCCAGCAGTCCCAGAGCGATGGCGCGCTCGACGGCGGCGCCCCGGGTGGTGACCGCCAGTTTGCGGTAGATCGAGCTGAGCTGGGAGCTGACGGTGTTGCGCGACACGAACAGGCGGCGCCCGATCTCGGCGATCGTCAGGTGCGTCTGGAGATAGGGAAGAAGCCGCAGCTCGGCCGGCGTCAGCGGGACGGTCCCGGCGGTGGCGGGTTCCGCGGAGAGCGCCCCACGGAACTCCTCGAGCTGCCGGCCGGCGGCGCCGAGGCCCGGGCGCTTGCGCTGCAGCTCGTCGCATTCGGCGAGCAGGTGGAACGCGGCCGAACGGTCGCCGAGGGCGACGTGGGCCTTCGCCAGCTGGATGCGGGCGCGGACGGCGAGGTAGGGGAGCAGATGCGTGCATCCCACCCGTGCCCGCATGCCCCGGGCCAGCAGCCGTTCGCCCTGTTCCCGGTCGCCGGAGTGCACAGCGACCCGGGCGGCGACGGCCAGGGCCAGGGCGGTGGTCGGATACCCCTCCATATGGCTCGCGACGATCGCATCGACGCCGCGCTGCGCGTGAAGCGCGGCCCGGCCCCACTGTCCGTCGTCGATGGCGAGGAGGGCGAGCTCCGGTTCGCTCAGGATGACGGTGTCGGGATTGCGCATCGCCGAGGCGACCTCGACGGCCTCTTCGAACACCGGGCGGGATGCCGCGAGGTCGCCGTCGAGCTGCAGCGCCGATCCCCACAGGTGGAGAGCCTGGTCGCGCCACGGGCTCGATGCCGGCTCGTGCTCGAGGGCGTAGGCGGCATCCGCCACGACCGCCCGGTACCCCTCGGGGCACATCGCTGCACGGACCATCGCGCGCGCCGACGAGAACGGCACCCGATGGTCGGCCGGCAGCGCGCTCGCCTCGATGGCGTCGAGCAGGGCGGCCCACTTCTCACCGAGCCGCACGTCTCCGAGCAGCACGGCGATCCAGGTCATCGAGACCACCAGGGCGGGGTTGGCCAGCAGCACGTCGTCGCCGAGCTCCTCCAACCAGCGGCGGACGGTCGTCACCTGTCCCTGCCCGTACATCTCGAGTCCGAGGTCGGCGACCAGGGCGGCGGCGCGTTCGGTCTCGCGCGCCTGCAGGAGGTGCTCCACGGCGATCGCCGGGGCGCCCTGCTCCTCGTGCCAGGTCGCCGCCCGACGATGCAGGTCGGCGGCGGCCTCGGCGCCTTCGGAGCGCTCCAGCTCGGTGAGGAGGAACTCCCGGAACAGAGCGTGGAAGCGGAACCACGTGCGGTTCCGGTCCATCGGCACCAGGAAGAGGTTCGCCGCCTCGATCTCGCGAAGCTGCGCCCGGGCGTCGCCGATCTGCAGCACGGCGTTGCAGGCATCCGGCGAGAACTGATCGAGGACGGAGCTGCGGCGGAGGAAGGCCTGGGTGTTCTCGGGAAGCCGGGAGAGGCACTCCCGGTACAGGTAGTCCGCCAGGTACCGCTCGTCGCCCGTGACGGCGGTGGCATCCCCGCCCGCCCGCGCCACCAGCGCGCACAGGAAGAGGCCCGTCGGCCAGCCTTCGCAGCGGCTGACGATCCGGGCGAGGTCGTCTGCTGCGACCGGCGGCGCGCCGGCGGTCTCGAACACGCGACGTGCCGCGGCGGCGTCCAGCGACAGGTCGTCGGCGGTGACCTCCCACGCGGCGCCTTCGGTCCGCAGCCGCGCGACGAGCGAGGGCTCCCGGCGTCCGGCGAGGACCACCTGCGAGCCGGCGGGGACGCGGGCGAGGATCACCTCCAGCGCGTCCTGGCAGGCGGTCGAGCCCGCCAAGTGCAGGTCGTCGATGAACAGCACGAAGTCCGTCGAGGTGGATGCCAGCGCCGCGGCGAGCAGGGGCGCGGAGCGTCCGAGGGCTCCGTCACCCGCGCCGCGCATGTCGGCGGCCACGGACGCCACGACGGGGGAGAACGGCGAACAGGCCGCGGCGATCGCCGGCAGCAGCGCGGCCGGGTCGTCGTCGGTGCGCTCCAGCGACACCCAGGCGACGCTGCGACCCTCGGATGCCGCCCATTCCGCGAGCAGCGTCGACTTGCCATAGCCGGCCGGAGCCGTGACGCAGGCGACGCGGGCGCCGCTCGTCCGGGCGCGGTCGATCAGGCGGCGTCTGCTGACGGCATCCGGGCGCCACGAAGGCACCTGCGTCTTGCTTTCCAGCAGCAGCGCCTGCAGATCGCGTTCCCCCAGAGTGGACGCTCGAGTGGCCTCCGACACGGTCGGCATCCTATCGGGCTGCGGCGACCGGGCCGAAACCGAACGGCCGCGCGCATCGTCGAACGATGCGCGCGGCCGTGCCGTCGCGGTCTGTCAGCGCCGGTCGTGACGGTCGTCGCGACGGTCCTGGCGACGGTCCTGCCGCCGGTCCACGCCGTTGGAGACCACCTTGGCCGTGCCGACGACAGCGGCCGTGCGTGCGACGGGGGCGCCGATCATGCCGACCCGCCCGACGCGTCCGATCCTCATGGGCATCGTCACTCTCCTTCGTTCGACATCGAGGCGATGATCGCCTGCGTCGGGATGCGGCCCGAGGCGATCAGCTGGCCGCCGTTGCGGCGGACAGCGACGGCGAAGGGCGCCGCCCACGTGTTCTCCCACACCAGCACCGCGGCACTGCTGCCCGGTTCCATAGCGGCGGAGATGTCGAGGAGGTCCTGCTCGGCGAGGACCTCGGCCAGTCCGGCCTCGAGCTCACCCAGGATGCCGAGATCGTCGTGGTCTTCGAACTCGTCCACCTCGATGGAGCCGTCTTCGCCCTTGTGGACGATGACGAGGTCCAGCACCCGGATCGTCCCGGCGGCCGAGAGGGCGACCAGTTCGGCGGCGGCCTCCCCGGTCAGCCGGCTCTCACCGGCGGGGAACTCGACGACGATGTAGTCGATCGGGCCGAGCGCCGCGTCGGCGGCGAGAGCCTGGACGGCCTCGACCTCCGCCGCCGCGACGTCCTCCGCCGTGACGAGAACGTCGTCGGCGTCGATGTTCGTGTCAGTCATGCTTGCTCCTTGCGTCGATCCGGCGACCGCGGGTCAGGCGAGGGCCTTGGCCTTGATCGCGTCGAATTCGGCCTGCGTGATGCTGCCCGCGGTGAGCAGCTGCTGAGCCTTCTCGATCTCCGCGGCGGGCGACGATCCGCCGCCGGCGACGTCGCGGATGTAGGCGGCATCCGCCTGCTGCGCGTCGCGCATGCGGGCGGCGTTGCGCTCCGACATGGAGCGGCCGCGGGCGATCAGGTAGATGATCGCGGCGAGGAAGGGGAACACGATGAGGAAGATCACCCAGAGCGCCTTGGCCCAGCCGCCCAGCGTGTGGTCGCGGAACACATCGATGATGATCGTGATGAAGATCCAGATGCATGCGAACAGGATGTAGACCCAGAACAGCCACACCAAGAAATCCCAGAAGGACAATGTCGTACCTTTCATCAAACCGGGACGCCGACGGGTGGGCGCCCACTGTCGCTTCGGACGCTATCGAGGCCCCGGGCGGGGCCGCATCACACGAATCGCATGATTCGCCTGACGTTCCCTACCGGAGGGACTCGGCGATCCAGCGCGCGTACGCGTGCCAGGGGTCGGCGTGGGCGAGGGTGGCGATGTGGGCGAGCAGCTCGGGCGCGGCCGTGAACCATTCGCCGCCCTCGCGCAGATCGGCGAACTGCCGGTGCCGGGCCTGTTCGACCGCACGGCCGCCGCGTTCGAACGCGAGCAGCTCGTCGTGCCAGATGGCCGCGAGCCGCTGTCGGGGATTGCGGGACGTGCCGATCTTGATGCGGTCCTGGTACCTCAGGTAGTAGACGACGTCGACGCGGGGGAGCGGCAGCTCGAAGTCGGGCGCATCGCCGACCCGCCAGCCGCACACCGCGCATTCGAGACCCTGCGCACCGCGGATGCCGCTCGTGCCGCCGCAGAGCGTGCACGGGCCGGACAGTTCGATGATGAGCCGGGACATCGATGTCCATATTAGAAGACTGCTTCGAAGGGGTGCCATCTTTCGACCTGCACGGATTTTCGCGAGGACTACTCAATTTCGGCCATCGCGCACTCGAAGAGGGCATTTTCGGCGGTGGGGCGGCCGTGCGGCCGGTAGAAGTACAGAGGCTTCCGCCGCCGCAGAACGAGGGGGAGCCGGGGAGTGGAGGAGAACTTTCGATGATCATCACGGTGTTTCGACAGCGCACCCGGTCCGACGCCGGAGCGGAGTACGCGGACCTCGAGCGGCGCCTGTTGGAGGCCGCCCGCGAGGTGCCCGGATTCGTGTCGTTCAAGCGGTTCCGTGCCGAGGACGGCGAGAACTGCGCCATCGTCGAGTTCGAGGACGATGAGGCGCACAGCCGGTGGGTCGCCCACCCGCTGCATCGGGAGGCGATGGCGGCGGGGCGGTCTTCGTTCTTCGAGAGCTATCGCATCTCGGTCGCGCGGGTCCTCCGGGTCTTGCAGCAGGAGCCGGAAGACCACGTGCGAGTGTTCACGGAGGGTTCGCGATGACGCTCGAACCGGCGTACTGGACGGTCGACACGCCGTGGGCCGATGTCGGGGTCCGTCGCTTCCAGACATTCGATCGCCAGTCCTCCGGCGAGATCATCGTGATCGCGCCGGGCGGCATCGTCGCGTACTCGGAGACGGTTCCGGGCACGATCCTGCGGGTCGTCGGCGGAAGGGTCACGCTGTTCGCGCGCGACCACTTCACGGCGCTGTTCTGCCCCGAAGGGAGCCGCGTTCCCGTGCCGAACGGCTACTGGTGCCGCAATGACTCCCGCACTCGCACGTCGC
The DNA here is from genome assembly GCF_000802305.1 of Microbacterium mangrovi. Classification (GTDB taxonomy): domain Bacteria; phylum Actinomycetota; class Actinomycetes; order Actinomycetales; family Microbacteriaceae; genus Microbacterium; species Microbacterium mangrovi. The sequence goes on from NZ_JTDK01000015.1 coordinate 32,110, forward strand.
TCGAGATCACCCATCCGAGCGGGAGCGGCACGGAGCGCACGCGGGCTTGATCGCGCTCACACGAACGGGTGCGGTGTCGGGGAGCCCACCGGAGCCAGGGCATTCCACGCGAGCGCCTCTGACATCCGCAGCGGCTGCATCGACGGGCAGAACAGGCGCACCACCGACCAACCGAGTTCGCGGGCTCGAGCGGGAAGGCGCCGGGTCAGTTCCACGGCGGTATAGGTGTCCAGAAGCGCCGTCCAGTCGGTGATCGCCGGTTTGTGCGGCAGCTCGCGAGCATCTGACTTCGTCTGCTCGACCCATCGGAGCGCCGCCGGGATCGCTGCCGGACCGGACCAGTACCTCGCCCGGTCGATCTCCCGTTCGACGGGCCCCGAAAGCCGGGCGGGGCGGCTCACCGTGGTGAGATCGAGCAGCAGCGTCCGGATCTGGAGGGATTCCTGAACGGCACGCACGACCGAGAGGGATGTCAAGGACTCCAGGCCGAGGCCCGCGCCGACCACGCCCCGCTCGTGATCGACCGCCAGCGCGAGGACGACGGGTGCGTCGCCGGCGGCGTCGAGCGCGAAGCAGCGGACCTCGACCCCCGCTTCCCGCATCCATTCAACGACGCGGACCACTTCCGGAGGTGCGAGTCGCGAGAAATCGGCCGGCAGTCGGAGTGCCCGGTCCGGTCGATACCAGGCGCGCATCGCGGCATCCCGTTCGATCGTCTCTTTCGCGGCGGATCGGAGTGCCATCGCCCGTCCGATGCCGGATGCTGTTCCGGACGGCCCAGGGTCCACATTGGTGGACTCGGCGAACGGCGGGTAGTCCACGGCGGCCGCCGGGACGCGGGTCGGGCGGCCGGCCCCTCCGGTGACCGTGAGCGCCCGATACGTGTGCACGGTGCCGGATTCTGCATCGGGCGCCCACGACGACCCCCGCGGCGCCCAGGGGAGATCACCGCCGCCGAGCCCGGCCCCCGCGATCGAGAGTGCGCAGCGCTCGATGCTCTCGCCCGCGGCGCGCACCATCGTCCCGGCACGGCGGAGTCCGGCTGCGCCGACCCATGTGATGTCGAGCGGCGAGTCATCGCATCGTCGATCTCCGATGCCGACGTCGCAGGCGACCGTCCACAGCGCGCGTTCCACGCCGTCCGGCGGGATGACCCGCACTTCGCGGACGACCCCCGTGCGGCGGGCCAGCGTGGCGGCGACGTCAATCCGCAGCATCGGATCCTCCCTTCTCGTCATCCGCGGACGGGGCGACCATCCGCGCGATCACGGTCCTCGTCAGTGCCCGGGGAAGGGGCCGGCCGCCTCCGAACCGGGCAACGACGCGGTCGGCGAGGCGCCGTGCATCGAAGGTGATTCGCGGAGCACCCACGAGCGCGCGGATGCGTGCGGCGAGGTCGCTGCCGCGGTCGCAGCCCGAGGCCTCCAGCGCCTGATGCACACGGGGCGCTGCACCCCAGGCGGAATCACCCGTGGACACGCTTCGCAGCCATCCCGGGAGGAGGGCTTGCGTCGCTTCCATCTTGGAGACGGACGCCATCATCGACAGCTCGTTGGCGATGAACCACAGCGGCGACGGGGCCAGGCCGCGCCCGCGCAGAGCCCAGCCGGTGTGCGTGGCCGCGCTTGCGAGAGCGACATCCGCGACGACACGCTGATCCGGGTCGTCGCCTCCGTGTGTCCTTTCGGCGATCGACGCCAGCCGACCAATCAGTGCAATGGCCTCCTGGTCCGAACCGGGGATGCTCGACGAAGCCCCGACGAACGCGCCGAGCACCCTGATCCACGCCTCGGCGATGCCCGCCGTCAGCAGCCGGCGCGGCACGTCCAGGAGCCGCGGATCATACGCCGCCGCTCGAACCGTGGACTGCTCGAACCCGACGAGGCATTTGAACGAGTCATCCCCGAGTCTCACCTCGGTGCAAGCGACCGATGACACCTCTGCTCCCGTCCCCACGGTGGTCGGGGCGCAGACGAGCGGCAGCAGATCGTCCGCGCGTCCGGCGAACAGCAGGCCGCCGAGCTGCGACCGCGCCCGCAGCGCACCTGTCGTCCGATCCGCGGCTGCGCACCAGCCGGACAGCTTCGCGGCATCCATCGTGTTGCCTCCGCCGATGGCCAGCAGCGCGTCCGGCGCTGCGTCGCGGACGATCCGTGCAAACGACTCGATCTGGGTCCATCCGATCGGGGCGTCGACGACGATGCGGTCCGCGGGTGAGAGGGCGGGGCAGCCGCCGAGCACCGTATCCGCAGCAGAGGTGGTGTTCGCATCGACGAAGACCACCGGATGCGAGATCCCGAGGGAAGCGATCGCCGCCCGGACCGCTCCCGTCCCGACCAGCTGGGCCGGCGCCGGCCCGCGTGCCACCGGCGTCGAAGGGATCATGCGGGCTCCGCGAGGAACTCGGAGACGCACAGGGACACGCGGCCGATCGCCTCCTCGAGCACCTCCAGGGGCATCGTCAGAGCGGGCATGAATTGGATCGCGGACGGCGAGGGCTGAACGACGACGCCGGCGATGCGGCATCTGGTCACGAGGTCGAGCACCTCGTCCGTAGAGAGGTCGCGGCCGTCCTCGTGTCGGATCCGCAGGGCGCGCATCGCCCCGCATCCGGTCGTCGACAGCCGACCAGAACTGTCTGCGATCGCCCCGATGCCGGCTGCGAGTGCGTCAGACAGCGCGTGGACCGTCGAGGCGATGTCGAGGCGTTCGAACTCCGCGATCGTCGCGAGGATGGCTGCGCACGACTGCGGCGACCCCGCTTGCGTCTCCCCGTGCCAGAAGACCGCATCGGCATCGTCCAGCACGGCGAGAGCGTCGGGTGAGACGAGCAGCGCGGAGGCGGCGCAGGTGCCGTTCGTGAGGGCCTTGCTCGTGATGAGGATGTCGGGACCGGGCGTCCAGCTGTCGCTCGCGAACCGCGTTCCCGTCCGGTAGAAGCCGGTTGCGACCTCGTCTGCGACGAGCAGGAATCCGTGCTGCGCGCGGTGCCGCTGCAGCGCCTCCAGCATGGCCCCGGGAAGGGGGTGTGCCCCCGAGCCGAGCACGGGCTCGACGACGACGGCGGCGATCTGGTCGCCGTGGCGCTGCATGACGACATCCAGTGCGCGCGGATCGTCCTGCGGGATCTTGATGTGCCATCTCTCGTCCGCGTCGTAGACGTCCTGGAACAGGTACACGCCGCTGAGCGCCATCGATGAGCTCGTGATCCCGTGATAGCTGCCGACCAGGCTGACGACGCGGCGTCGCGCCGGGCCGTGCGCCAGTTTGCCCACCTGCCGGCTCAGCTTCACGGCAGCGTCGAGCGCCGCGCTTCCCGAGGTGGAGAAGAACACGGCTGCGAAGCGGTCGGATCCGGCCCACGCCCGCAGGCGCGCGGCAGCTTCACGGGCGTAACTGCTGCCGCGCCGGAAGAGAGGAAGGGCCGATGCATCGAGATTCGCCCGGTGCACCGCGTGCGCGATGCGTTCGTTCCCGTAGCCGAGGGAGGCGTTCCAGATGCCGCTGATCGCGCAGATCGCCTCGGAGCCGTCTCGGAATGTGACCGTCGTCCCTCGGGCGGCGACCGCTTCGACGCCGCCCCAGGCAGACGGTGGGCGGAAGAACTCGAACGACGCGGGACGCGGCGCGCGGCGGGCAGTCAGCAGCCGGTGGTCGCCGACGGGGGCGGCACCGGGGGCCGGCGGGATGCCGGTCTCGTCGACGACTTCCAGACCGCCGGCGGCGAGTTCGTCCCGCAGCTCGTCGAGCTCCAGAAGGTGCGTGGTCACCGAGTATTCAGCGACGCTGCCGTCGGGAGCGGTGTGCGCCAGCGTCGCAGTGAGGGTCCGTCGTTCGGGGTCGTACACCTCGCGCAGCTGCAGCCCCGGCTCGACCTCGTGCCGGTTGTTCGATCGATCACGCGGCACGCGCAGGGTGAGCAGCAGCTCACCGGAGGGAGACAGCCACCGCCGGACGCGCGTCATCAGCCGGCGCCGTTCGGACGAATCGAACAGGCTGATCGACGTGGTTCCGAGGACCACCCTGTCGAAGCGGCGATCGGTCTCCCAGCAGAGGATGTCGCCCTGGATCGCGTGAAGTCGTGGATTGCGACCGGCCCGCATCCGCAGACGGGCGAGGAGATCCTCTGAGAGATCGACCGCGGTGACCTCCGCGCCTCTCGCGAGAAGGGGCAGTGTGATGCGTCCCGACCCGCAGGCGAGCTCCAGCACGCTCAGGTTTCGGCGGTCGATGCGCCGCAGGATCTCGCGCAGCTCGGCTCGGTCCCCCGCGACGATCCGGTCGTACAGTTCTGCACCGCGCCCGCTGTACAAAGCGGTGGGGGCTGCGCCGGTCATTCCGCCGCACCGATCGGCGCGGGGACGTCGTATCGCTGCAGGCCGAGCCTTTCGAGCACGGATCGCTCCGACGCGTCGAACCCGGCCCCGCGGGAGGTACTGAACATGTGCTCGACGAGCTCGGCGATCGGGGACGGGACGCGGCTCACGCGCCGCGTCGCGAGATCGACGACGTACGCCTGACCAGCCGCCGACGCGACGAACACGGAATCGTCGCGCTCGCGGGCAGGGATGCGTCGCTGGGGACCGAAGTCTGCGATCTCGACCTCGGTACCGAACCGGGACCGCAACGCCCGGATGACCTTGGCTGCTCCGAGGAACCGCGCCAGTGAAACGGCGTCACGGCCGGCCCGCTGAGGGGCGGCCCGCCCGAGGTCCGGCCCGGTCTGCGCGCCGAGCGGACCGTCCAGCACCTCCCCGTCGGCACGGACGAGGAGCCGCGCGACGTGGGGGAGCGGGGGGAGGATCGGCACCAACAGGGCGCGTTCGTCGACCACGGTCACAATGGGGGTCGTGAGGTGGTCCGGAAAACGCCCTTCGGTGAGGGCGACTTCCGCATCGATGCGAAGCGCCGACAGATCGACTTCGTCGGCGACGCTGAAGGCCGTCGGTACCGAGATCGCAACGTAGGCCGCGGTCGCGTAGCTCTCGGTCTGGACGAGCACGTCGGCAGCGAGGGCCACCTCCCCGCCGAGCAGGTCGAGTCGTCCGGTGTACGGGACGACCCTGGTGCCCGTGCCGGCCAGCGCCTCCGCCTGCCCCTGCTCGGCGAACACCCAGCCGACGTCGCCCGCAGGCAGCTGCTTCACGGCGTCGATCGGCGCGTCGGGCTCGACGAAGACATCGACGGCACTCGGGTCGGCCCGTTCTCCCTCCAGCCAGATCCGGAGCCGCTCGGCCGCGGCACCCGCGGCACCAGGGGGCGCCTGGACCGCCATCGTGTGGTCTGCATCGTCGTTCATCGGCTGGTCCCTTCTGACGGCTGAGGCGTGGTGATCATGTCTGCGCGGACGGTTCCGGGAACCGCTCGGATGGCGTCGGCGGTGGCGTCGAGGAGCCCCGGGAAGCGACGACGCATGACGCCCGCGATGGCGGCGGCGTGCGCCCGATCCACCACGGGGGCGAAGTATCCGAGGAGCCATCCGTGCGGCCCGCCCGGCATCGCGCACGGCACGAACCACGACGGGGGCGGATGAGGGGTGTGGGGATCGGCCGGCACCGAAGACGTGCGTCGGCCGCGCTGACGGTGCCAGCGGGCGAGATCCCGCTCGTACGCGGCCAGATGGGTGCGCCTCAAAGCGGCCAGAAGCTCCGCCGGGTCGGCATCCCGCCCGGCGTGCCCCACCACCACCGTCGGGCGGTGTCGCAGTCGGTTCCGGCGCGAGCCGGGACTCAGCCGGACTGTGACGCTGACGTCGTCCAGCACGGCGAACGGCACGCGCCGCGTCGCGAGCCGCCACCACAGATCCCAGTCTTCGAGCGCTCCACCCGATCGACGCCAGCTGGCGACCTCGAGGATGTTGCGCCGATGTGCGATCCGCGAGGGCTCTGCCACCGGGTCCACCACGGCGATCTCGCGCGACCAGAGTTCGCCGGTCCGCTCGATGGGCGCCGCATCCGGATCTTCCGCTCGATACACCGCTCCCGCGGCGACGAAGGGGCGCGTGACGCTGATCGCACCGCCGAGCTGTGCGAGGTGCTCGGGGTGGAAGAGATCGTCGTGGTCGATGTACGCGATGATGTCGCCGCATGCGCGTTCGACGAGCCGTGCGCGGACCTCTCCCGGGTCGTCGCTGTGCGCGAAGCGGTGAACGCGCACGCGCTCGTCCGTCGCCGCGAACGAGGAGGCGAGCGCGAGCGTGCCGTCGTCCGACCCGTCGTCGCCGATGAGCAGTTCGAGATCGCCGTCGGTCTGGCTGAGGACGCTGGTGATCGTCGCTGCCAGCCCGGGTCCGCTCCGGTAGGTGGGGCAGACCACCGAGAAACGAGGGCGATGCGCGTTCATGATGTGGCCGTCCGCCAGAGGTCTGCGAGGTATTGGACGGTCGTGCGTGCGGGAAACGTCACGATTCCGCTCGCCACCCCGTAGGGCTCTGATCTCAGGGCGTCGTGCAGCCGGCCACCCTCCGAGACCTCCGCGCACCGGCCGGGCAATGACAATCCGCCGGCTCTGACGAAGACGACAGCGTTCAGCGGAATCCGGCATGCGCGGAAGCCATCGGAGATCGTCCCGCTGCCGATCCGGGGACCCGGGATGATCCCCGCCTGCCGGACGACGACTCCGCGGCCGCTCGGGTCGCCGGGGGGAGGCGGTGAGAGCAGACCGATCCGGGTGACTCCGTCCATTGTGAACACCCCTCCCGTTCGCAGCTGCGGAATGGGGATGAGGGTCGCCGCGGCCACGGTGACCGCAACGGTCAGGCTCCATGCGGCGAGCAGCCGAATCCGGGAGCCGGCATCCCGCCATCGACGCCCGATGTGTCGCACGATCTTCAGCAGCGCCCAGAGAAGAAGACCCCCGAGGAGAATCAACTCGACCCAGAGCGCGGTCGTCCCCAGGGACGCGAGGACGGACCTCACGGACAACGCGAAGCCGATGACGAGAACGACGGGGAAGAGCAGCGAAGCCGCGCCGAACAGCACCCATCCTGCGGTGGGTCGCGCCGCTGCTCGGGGGCGCATGCCGAGGGCTGAGTCGACCGCTTCGCGGAACGCGCCGATCGCGTGATCGCGCAGGTAGGGACGGTCGAGGTACCCCGCCAGCGCGACGTAGCCGTCGAGCTTGACGAAGGGAATGAGGTTGAGGAGCCAGTAGAGGATGTTGAGCACAGCGAGCGTCGCCAGCACCGCGGCGGCGTCCGGCGGCGTCACGAAGGATGCCGCACCGCAGGCGGCGGAGATGACGCCCTGCGCCATCACCCCGGCAACGGCCACCTTCACGCGCGCCCGCGGCGGGATCGACCAGCTGTCTCGAACGTCGCAGAAGAATGCGGGTGCCAGATAGAAGAACATGAAGCCCATCCGGTGCGTCCGGCCTCCGTGGGTGATGAGCGTGACGGCATGGGCTGCTTCGTGGACGAACATCGACCCGAGGAACCCCGCGAGCAGCCATCCGTACGCGGACGGCGTCGGTCGCTCGGACAGCGGGCCCGCGGGGACCGTGATCAGTGCGGCGGCGATGCCTGCGGCGAGCACGTTGACGACCACCAGGCCGATCCAGAAGGCGCGCGCACGCACCGCGCGCGCGATCGCACCATCCGGGCGGATCAGCCGTGACGGATCGATGAGGGTGAACTGGACGGTCAACGGCGGGCGGAACTGCACGCGGGCAGGGCGCCGGGGCGTGACGACCGAGGGCGCCGCGGCCACACGGTCCAGGACCGCCTGAACTTGCGGGACGGTGAGGTCGAGCTCTGCGGCGATGTCGGCCGGGTCGCGTTCAGGGTGGGCATGCACCGCGCGCATGACCGGTGCCAGCGCTGCGGGGAGGCGGAGCACGGGGCCCTCCGCTGTCGAGACGATGACTCGGCCTTGCGGGTCGGGCGCGGACAACGCGATGCGCTCGATCCAGCCGCGCCCTCCCGCGGACGTCCCCGGAGTCATTTGACCAGGTCGGAGCGTCGCAGTCGCCAGTAGGCCAGCGCGCCGAGGACGACGAGCCAGATGCCGTAGCCGAGGTACCCGGCAGGTGCGTCGAGCACCTCCGTCGTCGTGGACGTGTCGATCATCATGGCTTGGGCGAGTCCGCCGGGCAGAAAGCGCCCGATGAGCGGGAGGAGGGTGATGGCGTAGGTCTCGAGGACCACGGTCCAGGCGACGAGGCCGATGACCGTCAGCAGCGACCGGCGGGTCTGCCAGGCGACGAACTGCCCCAGGTAGCCTGCGAAGACGGTCGAGACCGCGGTCCCCGCGACGATCGTCGTGGCATCCGCCGACCAGGCGAGACTGCTGCCCGATGAAGGCAGGGCGATCCACGCCACCAGGATGACCGTCCCGGGGCCGAGGACGCCGAACGAGAGCATGCCGGGAGCGACCACGATCGCGCGCGAGAGGAGGAGGCGCCCGGAGCCGCCGGTGAGCAGCCGGACACGTCCGACGACGCGGGTCCCGAAGTCACGGGTGACGGAGAGAGCGCCGAAGATGATCGAGAACAGGCTCGCGCCGAAGCCGAGGTGCAGCAGCTCAATGGTGCGGGCCTCGTTCGTGGCCGCTGTCGCGACCGGAACGTGCGGCAGCTGGGTGGACGTGCCGAACACGGCGAGAGCGTTGAGTCCGATCGCGATGATCAGCAGCGCCGGAAGCGCTCCGTTGCGCAGGAATCGGTAGATCTCGGCTCGGATGATCATCGGGCGACCTCCGCTTCGCGGCCGATCTGGGCGAGATACCAGGATTCGAGTTCTTCGTCGGAGCCGGCGGGGACCGCGCCGTCGTATCGAAGCGACCGGTCGATGACGATCATGCGGTCGACGATCCGCCGCACTTCGCCGAGCTGATGGGAGGAAACGACGGTCGTCTTGCCGCGGGCGGTGCGATCGACGATGAGATCGCGCAGCCACCGAGATGCCTCGATGTCGAGTCCGTTGGTCGGCTCGTCGAGGATGACGACGTCGGGGTCTCCGACGAGGGATGCGGCGATCGCGACACGCTGACGCTGCCCGGTGGACATCCTGCCGACGCGCCGGCGGGCATAGTCGCTGAGGTCGTATCGGGCGATCACGGACTGCGCCTGCGAGATGCTCAAGCCCTGGGCGAGGGCCTCCCACACGATGCATCCCTCTGCGGTCAGGTCGGTCGTCAGTGGCGGCGGGTCGAAGGCGTAGCCGAGTGCGGATCCTGCGTGCGGAAGGCGCGTCGGGTCGTGCCCGTCGATGCGCACGACACCCGTGGTCGGGAGCCGGAGTCCGGCCAGGCAGGACAGAAGCGATGTCTTGCCCGCCCCGTTCGGGCCGATCAGACCGACGCATTGACCCGACTCGACGGTGAAGGAGATGCGGTCGCACGCGGAGACGGAGCGGTACCTCTTCGACAGTCGGTCGACGACGATCGGCGGTGTCATCGCGTGCGCCGCTCCGAGATCGACAGGCCGATGAGGATGCCGAGGAGCACGACGAGGATCGCGGCCAGGCCGATCCCGATTCCGGTCACCAGAGGTGACGCGATGGTGACGGCCAGGACCGCGGTGAGTGCGCCGATCACCGCCACGAGGGCGCCGATGGCGGCGATGAGGGGGGTCTTGTTGGAGTTTGCGGGCATGGTTTGCCTCCGGGGTTGCAGCCGGGCGGGAAAGTGCGGGATTCTCGGTCGCGGCCGTCCGACCACGACCGAGAATCCCGGCTCACGTGATCGCGACGCCGATGGCGACGCCGCCGGCGAAGACGCCGGCTCCGCCGACGCCGATGGCGACACCGCCGAAGAAGGCGCCCCAATCCCATGCCGCCTCGAGCGGCTCGAGGGATTCGATGCCCGCCACGATTTCGTCGAAGGCATCGCGGATGTCGATCGTGCTCTGTTCCATTTCAGTCACCCCCTCCCGTGGGTTCGTCCAAGAAGTCGGCCTTCGTCGCTCAGGTGATGGCGACACCGACGGCGACGCCGCCGTAGATCAGCAGACCGCCGCCGACGAGTCCGGCGCCGATGCCGGCGACCCACTCGCCCCAGCCCGGAGCCTCGAGAGGCTCGAGCTGCTCGATCTTGGCAAGTTCGTTCTCCATGTCACCCCCTTCCGTTCTGTTGGTCCGCTCATGGACAGATCCCGAGAAGCTCGCCGCTCCCACGGCGACCACTCCGTCGGCGCCCGATCACGCGCCGGGAACCACCGTGAAGAGGTGGTCGAAGGATGCGCCGGGGAAGGCGATCGCCACCTTCGCGAGGAATTCGTTCGAGGCCACGGTCTTGCCTTCCCGCACGCGGTACAGCGTGGCGGGGTCGACACCGATCACTCGTGCAAGGTCCGCATCGGAGTCGATGCCGTGCGCCTTGCGGAGACTGTCGAGTCGGTCTCGTTCCACCGTGAGGTGGGGGCCTCTGGACGTTCTGCCTGGGGATCGCATAGTATCAACATATCCGCGATGATGGATGAAGCGCAAGCACTTTGCACCCATGTCAACGCGTCGTGGCGATGAGGTGCAGATGAACTGCGTGGTATACGTCGCAAGATCATTGCAACAGTGCAATGAACAGTGTTACGGTTGCACACGTGGTGGATAAGACACAGTGGAGCAAGTACATCGACGCGACCAGCGATGGCGCGTACAACAACGCGATCGCCGAATCGATCGGCGTCGACCCGGCGACGGTCGGGCGCTGGCGGACGGGCACGGTCGACCCCAAGCCCCGGCAGGTCGTCGCCTACGCCCGCGCCTTCGGGCAGACGCCGGTCTCGGCGCTCATCGCGGCCGGCTACCTGACCGAGGCCGAGGCCCAGCTGCCCGCCGCTGCGCCTCGTGCGTACACTCTCGACGACTTCAGCGAGCTCGAGCTGGCCACCGAACTGGTGCGGCGGCTGCGCGAGAGCGGCGATGTCGGAGGCCGCCGGGAGGATGACCACAGCGTGGACCTCTCCCGGGAGGCGCACGACCTTGCAGCGTCAGAAGACGACAGCGCGGTGGATCCGGACCGCCGCGCCTAGAAGGGCGGTGATCGGGGTGGGGCTCGCCGAGATCGCGACCGCGCGCATGTTCGGGGTGGATGCCGCAGACACGCCGGACGCGCGCGACTACGACCCGTGGGAGCACGCCGACCTGCTCGGCGCGCGGATCGTCGCGAACCCCACCCTTCCCGGCTCGATGGTGGCCGCCTACTCCCATCGCCGCCGCGTGATCTTCGTGCGGCCGAACCTGCAGGGCGCCGTCGAGCGGTGCGCGGTCGCGCACGAGCTCGTGCACTGGGAGCACGGCGACGTCGGAACGACGCGATGGCAGGAGCGCCGAGCCGACCGCATCTCGACGCTTCGCCTCATCCGCCCACGGCGGCTCGAGGAGGCAGCCTCGGTGACGTCGGATCCCGGCGTGATGGCGCTCGACCTGCAGGTCACCGAGAGGGTCATGCGACTCTACGCCCGGATGGCGCGCGACGGCATCCTGCCCCTGACGCTCGACGCCTGACGATCAACGATCAGGGCCCGCACCGCCGCGAACAGCGGGTGAGAGCCGTCGAGGCCGGTGAGGATGCTCGTCAGCTCGCCGGCATCCCTCGTCTGAAGCAGGGCCCGAAGTTCGACGGCCTGCGCGTCCGCCGGCACGTCGAAGGCGAGCGCAGCGCCGATGCCGGTGAGGAGAGCCTCCACCGGCAATCCCCACTCGGCGGCGAGCGCCGCCGGACCGATGAACCTCTCGTGCCGGGACAGCTTGCGCATCGGCTGGCGTCCCACGCGCGCCACGGTGTCGGCGGGGATCGCCGGGTCGGCGAGCCGTCGCAGCGCCGTCGTTCGGTACTCGGCGAGCTCGACCGCATCGAGACCGTGCCTACGTGCCAGGACCGCGGACGTCTCCTCCATCGCGGTCGCCACGACACGCGCGATCTGAGGATCGGCGAGTGCCTCGGGGACGGTCTCGAAGCCGGCCCGGAACCCAAGATAGGCGGCGGTGGCGTGCCCGGTGTTGACGGTGTAGAGCTTCCGCTGGATGAACGGCGCGAGGTCGTCGACAAGGTGCGCACCGGGGAGGACCGGAGGGTCATCGCCGAAGGGCGCGCGTTCGACGGCCCACTCGAAGAAGGGCTCGACCGTGACGTCCACGCCGTCGCGGCTTGGCTGCGTCGGCACGAGGCGATCGATCGCGGTGTTGGCGAAGACGGCCCGGAAGGTCGTCGCATCGCCTCCAGCGAGGCGCGCGATCTCGCTCTTGAGCAGATCGGTCGCTCCGATCGCGTTCTCGCAGGCCATGACCTGCAGCGGCGGTCGCGCAGGGTCGCGGCGGCGCAGTCCGGCGACCACGAGCGGCGCGATTCGGGAGAGGACGGTCGGTCCCACGGCCGTGGTGACGACGTCGGCCGTCGCGATCTCGGCGGCCACAGTGTCGGGATCCATGCCGCTGTCGAGGGCACGGAAACCCGTGACGACCGAGACGGCGCCGCCCACGCCCGCCTCGTGCACGGTGTAGCTTCCTGCTGCGTTCATCGCGTCCACCAGCGCTGAGGAGACGTCGCAGAACGTGATCTCGTATCCGCCGCGGTGGAGGACGAGGCCGATGAGTCCGCGACCGATGTTGCCGATGCCGAAGTGGACGGCCTTCACGACGCGGCGTCCGCTCGCGCCGCTCCGGCGGATGCCGGTGACGGGTCCGCTAGCGCGTCGATCAGGTTCGCCACGGCCTGCTCCGTCGCGCGCTCGACGCTCGCCGCGGTGAAGCCCCCGACGTGCGGGGTCATGATCGTCCGGGGATGCCGGAGCAGTCCGTTCAGCACGGGCGGCTCTTCGTCGAACGCGTCGACGGCGTAGGCCAGCAGTCGGCCGTCTTCGAGTGCCAGGCGGACGGCGTCCTGGTCGACGAGGGCGCTGCGGGCCGTGTTGACGAGGACCGTGCCGGGCGCGCTGCGCGCGAGGAGCGCGGATCCGACGAGCGGAGCGCCGTCGGCCGGCGGCGGGGAGTGCAGGGTGATGACGTCGCATTCGGCGAAGAGCTCTTCGAGGGTGGCCTGCTGCACGCCCGGCATGTCGATGATCGCGAACGGGTCGTAGGCGCGCACATCGGCGCCGAAGGCCTGGACCAGCCGGGCGACGAGGCGCCCGATCGCCCCGAAGCCGACGATGCCGACGACGCTGTCGGCGAGCTCTCGGCCCTGGCGCCGCACCCAGTCCCCGGCATGGAGCGCCCGGTCGGCGGCGGGGATGTCGCGGAGGGCGCCGAGCATGTGCGCGACGGCGAGTTCGGCGACCCCGCGCGAGTTCGCACCGCGAGCGAGCACGATCCGGATGCCGCGGGCGCCGGCTGCGGCGAGGTCGACGCTCTCCGCACCCACCCCGTTGCGGGAGATGACCCTGAGCCGGTCCGCCGACCGCAGAACGTCCGCCGACACCGTCTCGACACCGCAGATCCAGCCGTCGATGCCGGGCAGCAGGTCGTGGAGGTCCGCGGGGTCGGGCTGTCGCCCGGCCGGGCCCGGCACGAGCTCCCACCCGCGTTCGCGCAGCGCGCCGAGCGCATCGACCCGGTCGAGCCCGGCAGCGGTCAGAGAGCGCGGGGTCACGAGGATGCGGGTCATCGCGTCGACTCCGCGATCGCGACGAGCGCATCGAAGGACGGGCCGGAGGGGGCGATCTCGACGTCGAACACCTCGGCGATCACCTGCGTCCATCCGTGGATGAAGTACACCCAGCCGTCGGTGATCGCGAGGCTGCGCGAGTGCTCCTGGGCGCGGGCCTGATCGAGGAAGACGAGGTCGCCCCGGTAGTTCAGCTCCCACACGAGACCGTCCTGCGGGAAGACCCCGCCGAATGTGAGCGGCGAGCCGGGGGCGTCCTTGCCGAGTCCGGTCGCGTTGATCACGAGCGATCCGGCCGGAGCCGTCAGGAGGACGGCGTCGTTGTCGGCGGGCTGCGGGCACAGGCGCGTCTCCAGCACGGTGTCGGTCCCGGATGCGTCGTGCACCTGCCGCAGGGTCTCCAGTCGCGCGGCGCTCCGGTTGGTCACCAGGATGCGGCGGGGCCGATCGGCACCTCGTGCCGGGCGGGAGAGGTACCAGTCGATCGCGATCGCCGATCCTCCGGCGCCGAAGACCACGACATCCGCTCCGGTCGCGGCGAAGTGGCCCGGCGGCAGGAGCGCGTCGAGCGCGTGGCCCGCGGTGATCGGATCCTTCGCGTGCGCGCGGAAACGGCCGTCTCGCTTGGACAGGCAGCTCACTTCGTCCATCAGGTCGGCGAGCGGGTCGATCTCGTCGAAGAGGTCCCGGGCTGCCGCGTACAGGTCGAGCTTGTGCGTCGTCACGAGCGCGCCGAGGCTCAGCTCGTCCTTCTTGAGGAACTCGACCACCGCGCGGTAGTGCTCCGCCGGGGCGTGCAGGGCGAGGTCGATGCCGACCATTTCGACGTCGCCGAGGCCGAGGTGCTCGGCCCACAGCGGGAAGACCGTGCGGATCGACGACCGGCCGGTGGTGACCCCGATGAAGTAGAAGGTCGGCTTTCGTGCGGGCTCCAGCGTGTCCCACGTAAAGGTCAGGGGCATGGTGCTCCTTCGTTGTCAGGCCGCGGCGGCGGCCGCGGCTTCGCGGGCGGCGCGGGTGATGGATGGGGTGTCTCCGGCGGCGATGGTGCCGCGAGCGGCGACCCAGGTGCCCCCGACGGCGAACACGTTCGGGAGGGCGAGGAAATCGGGCAGACTGGCGGGGGTGACGCCGCCCGTGGGCATGAACGAGACGCCCAGGGCTCCGAACGGGCCGCTGAACGAGCGAAGGGTTGCCGCCCCGCCGTAGACCCCGGCCGGGAAGAACTTGAGCCGGCGATGTCCGTGCGCCGCGGCGTCGAGGACCTCGGACGGCGTCACGACCCCGGGGACGTAGGGGAAGGCCGCGTCGGCGGCCGCCGCGGACAGCGAGGGATGCCACCCCGGGCTCACCCCGTAGACCGCGCCCGCGGCCGCGGCCGCGGCGACCTGATCGGTCGTGACGACGCTGCCGGCGCCCACCAGGAAGCCCTCCACCTCGGCTGCGACGGCACGGATCGCGTCGAGCGCGGCCGGTGTGCGCAGCGTGACCTCCATGGTGCGGATGCCGCCGGCGGTCAGGGCGCGCGCGAGCGGGACGGCGGTCGCGACATCGTCGATCTCGACGACGGGAACGACGCGGATCTGCGCGACCTCGGCGAGAACATCCATGTTCTTCCTTCTTTCGGAGTCGATCTCTGATTCGTCAGAATGTAGTTAGACTACACGAATAGCGATGAAGCATTCCGAAAATCGTCCGATTCGATCCGATCAGGCCGCGATCTCCGCGAGAGAATGTAGTGAAACATCACAGATCGGGACGGCCGACCTCGTCACGGGATGCCTGCTGATCCGGCACAGTATTCTCAGAGCGCGATGCGCGCGGACATGCCGCCGTTCGTCGCAGACGGAAGGTGAGGACCGATGACCGAGGTCCACGATCAAGGGACGGCGACCGGCGGGTCGGTGCTGGAACGGCTCTCAGGAGAACTGACGGGCCTGCGCAAGTCGGAGCGCAAGGTCGCGGCCCTCGTGCTCGACAATCCGCACTTCGTGGTGGAGTCGACGATGGCCGCCGTCGCCGAGGCGGCGACCGTGAGCGAGCCCACGGTGATGCGCTTCGCGACCAGCCTCGGATTCGACGGCTTCCAGTCGTTCAAGCTCTCCCTGGCCCAAGCGCTGGCTCTCGGCATGCCGGTGACCCATTCGGCGCTGCGTCAGGACGACGACATCGCCGACGTCTCCCGCAAGACCTTCGATCACAGCATCTCGAGCCTGGACCGCGCGCGGCGCTACCTCGACACCGATGCGCTCGCCGCGGCCGCGGATGCGATCATGGGAGCCAGCTCCCTGCTGTTCATCGGCTTCGGGGCATCGGCGGTGATCGCGAAGGATGCCGAGCAGAAGGCGGCCCTGTTCGGCGTGCCCTGCTCGGCCCCCGAGGACCCGCACCAGCAGTTCATGGCGGCGATGACGAGCGACCCCGGCACCGTCGTCATCGCGATCTCGAACACCGGGCGCACGGCCCTGGTGCTCGAGGTGGTCGACCACGCCCGGGCGCGGGGGATGACCGTCATCGGCATCACCGGAGACGAGTCGCCGCTCTGGGACCGCAGTGACATCGGCATCATCGTCCGCACCTTCGAAGACACCAACACCGTCACCCCCGCCGTCAGCCGGCTGGCCGCTCTCGTGATCGTCGACATCCTCGCGACGACCGTGGCGATGCGTCGCGGCGACGAGCACGTCGAGGCGATCCGAGGGATGAAGCGCGCTCTCGCGCAGTTCCGCAGCGAGGACTGAAAGTTTTGTAGAACTACAGAATCGAGCACAGTCGACGCAAAATCAACCTCCTGGCGCACCTGTTGACCCTCAGAATGTAGTCCTGCTACAGTTTGGGCGTTGACCACGATGGCGAGGGCGATCCGACCCGACCCGTTGCGGCACGTTTTGAATCCGCCAACGGAGAAGGAGATCAAATGCGCGTCACAGCCAGGACGGGGAAGCGAGTCCTCGCGATCGCAGCCGTCGCACTCACCGCGATCGCACTGTCTGCGTGCACCGCGAAGCCCACCGATTCGGCCGCCTCGGGCGGGGCGAACGGCGACATCAAGATCGGGTTCATCGTGAAGACGAACTCGAACCCCTTCTGGGTCTTCATGCAGCAGAAGGCGCAGGAAGAGGCCAAGAAGCAGGGCGTCACCCTGATCACCGCCGCCGGCAAGAACGACGGCGACATCGACGGCCAGATCACCGCGATCCAGAACATGATCACGAGCGGCGTGAAGGCGATCATCGTCGATCCCAACGACAGCACCGCCATCATCCCGGCGCTGCAGTCCGCCCAGAAGCAGGGCGTCGCGACGTTCGCCGTGGACACCCAGGTCGACGGCAACAAGGCCGTCTACGGCACGTGGGCCACGGACAACTACAAGGGCGGCGTCCTGCTGGGCAAGTACGTGAAGGCCGCGTTCGGCAAGAACGACGCCGGGGAGACCCCGCAGATCGCGCTGCTGGACTACCACCCCGGCGTGACGGTCGGCGACCAGCGCCGCACCGGCTTCCTCGACGGCTTCGGCGTCAAGCGGACCGACCCCGAAGTGGTGGCCGCGCAGGACACCGGCGGAGACCAGAGCCAGGGGCAGCAGGCGATGGAGAACATGCTCCAGAAGAAGCCCGGCATCAACGTCGTCTACAGCATCAACGAGCCGGCCGGGCGCGGCGGCGCCACCGCGATCGCCGATGCCGGCAAGACCAAGGCGGTCCTTCTCGGGTCGATCGACGGCAGCTGCGACGGCGTCGCATCGGTCAAGGACGGCCAGTTCACGGCGACCGTGATGCAGTTCCCCGCGAAGATGGCCGAGATGTCCATCGACGCGGCCGTCAAGTACATCAAGGACGGCGTGAAGCCGACGATGCCGTCGTCGGGCTACATCGACACCGGCACAACCCTGATCACCGACCAGGCCGTCAACGGGATCAGCTACAAGGACACCACCTGGGGCGCCGCCAACTGCTGGGGGACGAAGTGACGATCCCGGACTCGCGTGTCCGCCCCGCGCCCTCCGATGGCGCGGCGGACACGGCCGGCATCCCGCTTCCGCCGAAGAAGGGGAACGACACCGGGGTGAAGGTTCTCGCCCTGGCAGCCCGCAATCCCTTCTTCGGACCGCTGGCCGCCCTGCTCGTGCTGATCGTGCTGTTCTCGGTGACCACGAGCACCTTCTTCAGCGCGCAGAACTTCTCGGTCATCCTGCAGCAGTCGGTCGTGATCGGCACGCTCGCTCTCGGTCAGACACTGATCATCCTGACCGCCGGGATCGACCTCGCCAACGGCGCGATCCTGGTGGTGGGCGCGCTGGTGATGGCGCAGCTGGCGCAAGGGCAGCCCCCGGCGGCACAGTTCGGCATCCTCCTGGTGGGCTTCCTGGTCTGCGGCGGACTCGCTCTGGTCTCCGGCGTGCTGGTGGCCAGGTTCGCCCTCCCGGCGTTCATCGTCACCCTCGGCATGTACACCATGCTGACGGCCGGTGCGCGCCTCTACTCGCAGCAGACGCTGGTGGTGCCGGACGGCCCCCTGACCGTCCTCGGGACGGGCGGCTACCTGTTCGGCGTGTTCCAGATCACGATCGGCGTGTTCGTCGTCATCGCGTCCGTCATCGTCCTGCACTACGTGCTCACCCGGACCGCGTGGGGTCGCCACGTCTATGCCGTGGGCGGCAATCCGACCGCAGCCCGGCGCACCGGCATCAACGTGCGGCGCGTGCTGCTGGTCGTGTACCTCGTGGCCGGCCTGCTGTACGCGCTCGGCGCCTGGCAGGCGTTCGGCCGCAGCCCGGCGACCTCGGCGAACGTGTTCGGCACCGCCAACCTCGACACCATCAGCGCCGTGGTGATCGGCGGGACCTCCCTGTTCGGCGGACGCGGCACCGTGATCGGCAGCTACTTCGGCACGCTCATCGTGCTCGTGCTGCAGTCGGGCCTGACGCAGATGGGCCTGGATCCGCTGTACCAGCAGGTGCTCACCGGTGCGCTCGTGATCGCGGCCGTCGCACTTGACCAGTTCACACGAAGGGTGGAGAGACTTGCCTGAAGCAGAAGCCGGCAACGGCAGCGGCGCGACCGCCGTGGCGGAACACGAAGTGGTTCTGAGGGCGGTCGGTATCCGCAAGCAGTACGGACACGTCGTCGCAGTGCGCGACAGCGACTTCGAGCTCCGGCGCGGGGAGATCCTGTCGGTGATCGGAGACAACGGCGCGGGCAAGTCGTCGCTCATCAAGGTGCTCTCGGGAGACGTCGTCCCGGACTCGGGGCAGATCTTCCTCAATGGCACGGAGGTCTCGTTCAAGAGCCCGAAGGACGCGCAGCGCGCGGGCATCGAGACCGTCTACCAGGATCTCGCGATGGTGCCCGAGCTCGACATCGCCTCGAACCTCTACCTCGGACGCGAGAAGCGGTATCGCGGCGGGCTCGGCTCTGTGCTGCGGATGCTGGACAGCCGCACGATGCAAAAGCACGCCCAGGCGAGCCTGGACGAACTGGGGATCTCGACCCTGCAGTCGATCACGCAGCGGGTGGAGACGCTGTCCGGCGGGCAGCGGCAGACCGTGGCGGTCGCCCGCGCGGCGATCTTCGGCACGAACGTGGTGATCATGGACGAGCCCACCGCCGCTCTCGGCGTCCGCGAGACGAAGGGCGTGCTCGACCTGATCCGCAGCATCCGCGATGCCGGCCGGTCTGTGGTGCTCATCAGCCACGACATCCCGTCCGTCTACGAGATCTCCGACCACATCCACGTCCACCGGCTCGGGCGCCGCATCGCGCTGCGCACGCCGGGCGACCAGTCGATGAACGACCTGGTCGGCGTCATGACCGGGGCGCTGCCGCCGGACTGACCCGGCGCGACCCCTTACACCACACATCCGAAGGAGAAACCGTGACCACTCACCCCGTCGTCGACACCCCCGTCCTGCTCGAGATCGCCCGGGAGGGCGGGATCGAGGGACGCAGCCGCCGCTACGAGAAGCGATTGGGGGACATGGCCGGCGTCTATCGCGACGCGGACGCCTGGGAGGCCGCCGTCGCCGAGCACGGCGCGGATCGCCTCGAGTACTGGGTCGACGACCACCGCTACCAGGAGGGCCCGGGGGCTCTCATCGTCGGCACCAGCACAGTGCTGCCCGGCCGCATGGGCGACGAGTTCGCGCTCACCCGCGGGCACATCCACGAGGTCTCGGACCGTGCCGAGCTCTACTACTGCCTGAGCGGGCGCGGGGTGATGCTCATGGACACCGTCGACGGGCAGTCGTCCGCGATCGAGCTCACCCCGGGCAAGGCGGTGGACGTCCCCGGTCACTGGGTGCACCGCAGTGTGAACATCGGCGACGAACCATTCGTCACGCTGTTCTGCTACGCGGCGGATGCCGGCCAGGACTACCAGGTGATCTCCGACGCCGGCGGCATGAAGAATATCGTCGTGGCCGACGGAGATGGTTGGGCGCTCGTGCCCAACCCGGACCACCGCGGCTATCGCGTGCACGCGGGGGAGTGAGTCCTGTGCAGCCCGCGGAGACGGCGACCACCGTCGAGGCGCCCACCCGCATGCGGGGCATCCAGCTCGCCGGCGACCGCGCGGTGCGCCTCGCCGAGCTGGATGTCCCGCCGCGGGGACCGAGCGAGGCACTGGTGAGGATCACCATGTCGGCGGTGTGCGGCAGTGATCTGCCTCATTACCGCGCGCCGGCGGGCGATCTCGGGCGCCGCGCGCACATCGTCCCGGGGCACGAACCGGTCGGGTTCGTGGTCGAAGCGGCGCCCGGCGGGGTGCCGGCGGGCACCCGCGTGCTCGTCTACCACCACAGCGGGGAGGGCCGGTGCGAGCACTGCGCGGCCGGGGAGCCGATGTTCTGTGCGGGGCGTGAGACCCTCGGGAATCACCGGCACGGGGCGGATGCCGAATGGCTCGTTGCGCCGGACGTCTCGCTCGTGCCGCTGCCGGACGACATCGACGACGCGCTCGCCGCGCTCATCGCCTGCAACTTCGGCACCGCGTTCGCAGGCCTGCGTAAGAGCGGTGCTCGGGTGGGCGATCGCGTGGTGGTGACGGGGCTCGGGGCGGTCGGCCTCTGCGTCGTCATCGCGGCCGTCGCTGCGGGATGCCGTGTGATCGCGGTCGATCCGATCCCAGAGCGGCGGGACTTCGCGCGCGAGCTCGGCGCCGCGATCGCGGTGGATCCGACCGCGGCGGACCCGGTCGCGGCGATCCGTGCCGCCACGGAGGGCGAGGGGGCGGAGATCGTGATCGAATGCTCGGCGAACGCCGGCGCGCAGCGCCAGGCGACCGAGGCGGTGCGCCCGCACGGCACGGTGCTGCTCATCGGGTCGAACAGCTCGATGGAGATCGACCCTGGAGTCGATCTCATCCGCAAAGAGGTGCGGGTGCTCGGGACTTGGATCTTCAAGCGCCATGAGATCCCGGCGATCTTCCGAGCCGCCCGCGGGATGCCGGACCTACGCCGCCTGCTCGGAGAGTCCTACCCGGCGAGTGACGCGCAGCGCGCCTTCGCCGCAGTCGACCGGGGCGAGGTCGTCGGCAAGGTGCTCATCGACTGGCGCTGATCCGCCGCCGCGACCGACCGCCGCACCCGTCCTCGACGGGTGCGGCGGTCAGTTTTTCCGTCGGAGCCATCAATAGAGAAGAAATTTCTGTTATGGTGAGACCACCTCGGAAACTCCCCTCACAGGCGAGGCGGCTCCGCCGATCCGAGCGACAGAGACAGCACAGGTCCCACGAACGAGAGGAGCACCCGATGGTGCCCGACTACCTGCCCCGTCCGGGCGACGCCCTCGTCGGAAAGGTCGCGCTGGTCACGGGCGCCGCCTCCGGCATCGGAGAGGCGGTCGTGCGCGAGTACGCCGCGAACGGCGCCCGCGTCGCGATGATCGACACCGACGCTGCGCGGCTGCGCGAGGTCGCCGCCGACATCCGCGAGCGCGGGGGCGACGTCGTCGACACCGTGGCGGACGTCGTGTCGGAGGACGCCGTTCGGGCGTTCTTCGCCGAGACCGTCCAGCGCTGGGGGCGCCTCGACATCCTGGTCAACAGCGCCGGCCGCGACTCGCTCGCGCCGCCGGTGACGCAGGTCACCCTCGAAGAGTGGAACAAGACGATCGGCCCGAACCTGACCGGCGTGTTCCTCTGCTGCCGCGAGGCGTTCCTCATCATGGAGACGCAGGAGAGCGGCGGCCGGATCATCAACATGGGGTCGTCGTCGACCCGGGTGGCATCCGGTCCCGGCCACAGCCCCTACCGCGCGAGCAAGCACGGCATGCTCGGCTTCTCGAAGAACATCCTGCTGGAAGGCGTCGACAAGAACATCGGCGTGACCGTGCTCAACCCCTCGCACGTGCGCACGCCGATGACCGAGATCATCGACCAGGGCCTCTACGACGGTGACCTGCCCGCCTACACCGACGGGTGGCTCGACGAGAAGGAGATCGAGGAGGGGATCGCGGCCAGCTGCATCGACGTCTCCAACGTCGCCGAGGCGGCCCTGTACATCGCGACCCGCACGCCGGACGTCACCATCCCGACGTTCTCGCTGTACCCCACGCACAAGGCGCACCGCTACGGGATGGAGGTCTGACCGTGAAAGCGGCGGTCCTCCACGGCATCCGGGACATCCGGATCGAAGACGTCCCGCTCCCCGAGCCGGTGGGCGTCGCCGCCACCCTCGTGCGCATTGACGCCGTCGGGGTGTGCGGATCGGACGTGCTGCGCTTCAGCGTCGGCAAGGGCTACGGGTTCCCCCTCGTGCTCGGGCACGAGATGTCCGGCACCCTCGCCGAGGACTCGCCGTCCGGGCGGCTGAAGGCGGGCACCCGGGTGGCGATCTTCCCGTGCATCCCGAACCCCGACGACCCCATGACCGAGATCGGCGAGTTCACGCTCGGCACCGGATACGACTACTTCGGCTCCCGCCGCGACGGCGGCCTGGAGGAGTACCTCCGGGTGCCGGAGCGCAACCTGTTCCCGTTGCGCGACGACATGGGCCTGCTCGAGGGCGCGATGGTGGAACCCGCCGGAGTGGCGCTGCACGCCGTGCGCAAGGCCCCCGTTCCGGCCAACGCGTCGGCGCTCGTCATCGGAGCCGGCCCCATCGGGATGCTCGCCGCCCAGTGGCTGCGGGTGCTCGGAGTCACCCGGGTGATCGTGGCCGATGTCGACGATCGCAAGCGCCGCCTCGCGGAGCGCCTCGGGTTCGAGACGATCGATGCGGCGGCGGGACCCTCCGACGAGCAGGTGCTCGAACGCACCGGCGGTCGCGGGGTCGACATCGCCGTCGAGGCGAGCGGACTCGCCCTCACCTTCGTGCAGGCGATCAACGCCGCCGCGCACTCCGGCCACGTCATCCTCCTCGGCGACCTGCGCGACGACGCCGTTCTCGCGAAGGAGACGGTGTCGCGCATCCTCCGTCGCGAGCTCGTGCTGCACGGCACCTGGAACGCGAAGATCGCCCCGCGCGATCACAGCGACTGGGACATGGTCATCGCGCATCTCGGGCGCGACGTGGCGGGCGCCGACCTCATCAGTCACGTCATCGACATCGACGACGCGCAGCAGGCGTTCACCGATCTCGCCGATCGGGCGCAGTGGTCGAACAAGTCGATGTTCGCGGTGTCCGAAGCGGCCCTCGCGGAGGGTGCACGCATCCTCGCCGAATCGTTCTCGGCGGAGGTGCCGGCATGAGGGCGGCGGTGTTCCGCGAGCCCGGGGTCATCGAGATCGACGACATCCCGGTGCCCGTGATCGGCAGCGACGAGGTACTGGTGCGCGTCCGTGCCGCGAGCATCTGCGGGACCGATCTGCGCATCATGAAGCACGGCCACTTCCGGCTTCCCGCGGGGCAGCATCGCGTTCTCGGCCACGAGGTCGCCGGCGAGATCGCGGAGGCCGGCAGCGAGGTGCGCGGCTTCGCCGTCGGCGACCGCGTCTCGGTCGTGCCCAACGTGGGATGCGGCCGGTGCCGCATGTGCCGGCGCGGGCTGAATAATCTGTGCCCCGACTACGAGGCCTTCGGCATCACGATGGACGGCGGCTTCGAGGAGTACATGCGGGTGCCTGCGGCGGCGATCGCGCGCGGCAACCTCATGCACGTGCCGGATGTGCTGTCGTTCGAGGAGGCGGCGATCCTGGAGCCGATGTCGTGCTGCCTGCACGGCCAGCGCAAGGTCGACCTGCAGCCGGACGACGTCGTGGTCATCGTCGGGGCCGGCCCGATCGGGTGCTTCCATGCCCTCCTGGCGAAGCAGCAGGGCGTGCAGACCGTGATCGTCTCGAACACCCGCCAGCCACGCCTGGAGATCGCGCGCCGGATGGGTGCCGACATCACGATCAACATCTCCGAGCAGGACCTCCACGAGGAGGTCCTGCGCATCACCGACGGCGAGGGCGCGGACGTCGTCATCACGTGCGTGTCGAAGCCCGACGTGATCGCCGGCGCGAGCGATCTCATCGGCCGCCTCGGCCGCATCAACGTGTTCTCCGGGCTCGGCGACCAGGCGCGGCCCGCCATCGACGTCAACTCGCTGCACTACCTGGAGCAGACCGTCACCGGGACCACCGGCTCGAGCGTGCGCGACTACGCCGACGTCCTCGCGATGGCAGCGTCGCCGAACGTCGACCTGTCTCCGGTCATCACCGATCGGTTCCCGCTGGAGGACATCCGTGCGGCGATGGCGCAGTCCGCCTCGGGGACCGGCATGAAGTCGGTCATCCTCTTCGACTGACATGGCGATGCCGAACAGGGGGAGGGCCGCGCGCACCGCATTGCCGGGGGCGCGGCCCTCCCCGGCATACAATCGACCCGTGACAGACGAGACCACCGGGACGAATCTGCTGCATCAGATCTCTCGGCGCGCAAGCTCGATGAGCCCCGCCCTGCGCGGCGTCGCCGAGGTGATCCTCGCTGATCCCGAGGCTGCGCAGGCGATGTCGATCACCGAACTCGCGAACCGCGCCGGAGTCGCCGATTCCACGGTCTCGCGGTTCCTGCGTGATCTCGACCTCGACGGCTACAACCAGCTGCGGCTCGGAATCGCCCAGGCGATCTACTCGCGTCCGGTCTCGACGGCCGGATCCTCCGGGTGGGTGTACGAGGGCATCCTCAAGGACGACCCGCAGCCCGCGGTGGTCGAGAAGGTGCTGCACGGCAGCATCGAGGCGCTGACCCGCACCGCGGAGCGCATCGACCCGCTGACCCTCAGCGCCGTGGTCGACCGCATCCACGGAGCATCCTCGCTGTACTTCGCCGCGATGGGTTCGTCGGCGACCATCGCGGAGAGCGCCGTGCTTCGCTTCACGCGTGCCGGAAAGAGCTGCGCGTTCTTCCGCGACCAGGCCGCCCAGTCCATGGGAGCCGCGACCCTCAAAGAGACCGACGTCCTCGTCGCGGTCAGCCACTCCGGGGACTCGACCCCGGTGCTGGCCACGGTCGAGATCGCGCGGTTCCACGGCGCGCACGTGGTGGCCCTGACCGCGACCGTCGACTCGCGTCTGGCCGAGCTCGCGGACACCGTGCTGCTCACCGCCGGCGCCGCGGCCAGCTCCGACGTGTACGGCGAGTCGGTGACCGCCAAGTGGGGGCAGCTGCTGGTCATCGACGTGCTCTACGCCAACTATGCGACGCGCTACTTCGACGAGACCGAGCCGTTCCTGCGGGAGAGCTACCAGTCGGCGATCCGGCCGACGCGGACGGGCGGCTGACAGCATCCACTGAACGTGCGACGCCGACGAAACGAGGGCGGGCCTGCATGCAGCAGGCCCGCCCTCGTCGTGTCCGGTGCTCCCGGGTCAGTGCTCGGCCCAGTCGAGCGACCGCGTGATGGCCTTGCGCCACCCGGCGTAGAGGTGGTCGCGGGTCGCGGCATCCATCTGCGGCGTGAACGTGCGCTCGATCTCGATGCATCCGCGCAGCTCGTCCTGCGAGGTCCAGAACCCGGTCGCGAGGCCGGCGAGGAACGCAGCACCGCGCGCGGTGGATTCGGTCACGATCGGGCGCTGGACGGGCACGCCGAGCTGGTCGGCCTGGAACTGCAGGTGGAAGTCGTTGATCGCGGCGCCGCCGTCGACGCGCAGCTCCGGCAGCGGGTTGCCGGACTCGGAGGTCATCGCGTCGATCACGTCGCGGTACGAGTAGCTCATCGACTCCAGGGCCGCGCGGACGATGTGAGCCCGGCTGGCGCCTGGGGTGAGGCCCATGAGCGCAGCGCGGGCGTACTGGTCCCAGTACGGGGAGGCGAGGCCGGTGAAGGCGGGAACGAAGTAGACGCCGGCGGTGTCCGGCACGGAGCGGGCGAGGTCGGCCGAGGTGGAGAGGTCGTCGATGATCCGCATCTCGTCGCGCAGCCACTTCATCGGCACGCCGACGGCGAAGAAGACCCCTTCGAGGGCGTACTCGACGCGTCCGTCCAGGCCCCACGCGACGGTGGTGATGAGTCCGGCATCCGACAGCACGGGCGTGGTGCCGGTGTTCATCATGACCGACCCGCCGGTGCCGTAGGTCGCCTTCACCGACCCCGGGGTGAAGCACGCCTGGCCGAAGAGGGCGGACTGCTGGTCGCCGGACGCGGAGGCGACCGGCAGCGCGGCGCCGAATCCGGCCGCCGCGCCGGTGCGGCCGTAGACCTCGCTGGATGGCCGCACTTCGGGGAGCATCGCGCGGGGGACCCGGAGCAGTTCGAGGATGCGGTCGTCCCAGTCCAGCTCGTGGATGTTGAAGCACATCGACCGCGAGGCGTTGGAGTAGTCGGTGACGTGCCGAGCACCGTCGGTGAGCTTCCAGATCAGCCACGAGTCGATCGTCCCGGCCAGCAGCTCGCCGCGCTCGGCGCGCTCGCGGGCGCCGGCGACGTGGTCGAGGATCCACGCGATCTTCGTGCCGGAGAAGTACGTGTCGATGGGCAGGCCGGTCGCCGCGCGGATCAGGTCCGCGTGGCCGGCGTCGCGCAGGGCGTCGCACGCGGCGGCCGTGCGGCGGTCCTGCCAGACGATCGCGTTGTGCACGGGGATGCCGGTCTCCCGGTCCCACACCACGGCGGTCTCGCGCTGGTTGGTGATGCCGATCGCGGCGACGTCCGTCGCGGCGACTCCGGACTCTCGCAGCACGCGGTGCGCGACCGCCAGCTGGGTCTCCCAGATGACCTCGGCATCGTGTTCGACCCAGCCCGGCTCGGGGTAGTGCTGGGCGAACTCGTCCTGGGCGATGTGGGTGATCGACCCGTCGCGGGCGAACAGGATCGCGCGAACGCTTCCGGTTCCGGCGTCCAGGGCCATGACGTGCGTCGTGCTCATCTTCGATTCGTTCACTTCCTCGTGAGGGATAGAAATAAATTCTACCGGACAGACTAATCTAGAAATGATTATTGATCCACCCCGACCATGGCGAGGGAAGATGCGCGCAGCAGTACTGTATGAGCCCCACGGGCGGCTCCGGCTCGAAGACGTCGACACGCCGGACGAGCTCCG
The DNA here is from genome assembly GCF_000802305.1 of Microbacterium mangrovi. Taxonomy (GTDB): domain Bacteria; phylum Actinomycetota; class Actinomycetes; order Actinomycetales; family Microbacteriaceae; genus Microbacterium; species Microbacterium mangrovi. The sequence goes on from NZ_JTDK01000015.1 coordinate 59,112, forward strand.
GCCCGACGAGGTGCGCGTCCGCACCGCGGCCGTCGGCCTGTGCCACTCCGACCTGCACGTCATCGACGGCCGGGTGGTCCGGCCGATGCCCGTCGTCCTCGGGCACGAGGCATCGGGCGTCGTGACCCAGGTCGGGTCCGCCGTCGCCGACGTCCGTCCCGGCGACCACGTCGTCGCGTGCTTCGTCGTGTTCTGCGGGCGGTGCCGCATGTGCCGCGCCGGGCAGCCCGCGATGTGCCAGGACCGCGAGGCGACCATGCGTGCGCCGGGGGAGGAGCCGCGGCTCAGCATCGCCGGGCGCGAGGTGCACCAGTGGACGAACATCGCCGGCTTCGCGGAGGAGATGGTGCTGCACCGAAATGCCGTCACCGTGATCGACGAGCGCATGCCCCTCGACCTGGCCGCCATGCTCGGGTGTGCCGTCGCCACCGGAGTCGGGTCCGCGCGCAAGGTCGCGCGCGTCGCTCCCGGCGACGCCGTCGCGGTCATCGGCGCCGGAGGCGTCGGCCTCAACGTCTGCCAGGGGGCGGCCCTGGCGGGAGCCGGCATCATCGTCGCGGTCGACCGCAGCCCGCACCGGCTCGCACTCGCGCGCGAACGCTTCGGCGCCACGCACGTCGTCGACGCCTCCGCGGAGCAGGATGTCGCGGCGCGCGTCCGGGAACTCAGCGACGGGGGCGCGGATCACGTCTTCGAGGCCGTGGGCGTCCCTGGCCTCGTCGAGACGGCCCTGGATGCCGCGGTGCGCGGCGGTTCGGTGTGGGCGGTCGGCGTGTTCGGGGATGCCGCGCGCATCGACTTCCCGGCATCCCACCTGCACTCGGGCAAGGGCGTGCACGGCGTGCGGGCCGGGTCGCTCGAGCCCCAGGGCGACATCCCCCGGCTGGTCGAGGAGTACCTGCGCGGATCGCTGGAGCTCGAGGCGCTCGTCGGGGAGCGGATGCCACTCGAGGACATCAACCGCGGAATCGAGGCGCTGACCGCCGGCGCGGGGGCGCGCACGCTCGTGGTCTTCTGACCGAAGCGACGCCGCCGGGTCCGACCCGGCGGCGGCGCGTGGTCCTGGTCACGCGATCGCGTAGCCTCCGTCGACGTTCAGCACGGTTCCGGTGATGTAGGCCGCGTCGTCGGAGACGAGGAACCGCACCGCCCGGGCGACGTCGTCGGCGCGCCCCCATCGGCCGAGCGGGATGCGCGCGTCGATCGCGGCGCGGCGCGCGTCGTCCTGCTGTGCGCGGGTCGACATCGGGGTCTCGATCCATCCCGGCGCCACCGCGTTCGCCCGGATGCCGTCCGCCGCGTAGCCGACGGCCTGCGAGCGAGTGAGGGCGACGATCGCACCCTTGGAGGCGGCGTAGCCCGGGGCGTTGGCCGTGCCGAAATAGCTCCACATCGACGCGAAGTTGACGATCGCACCGCCGCGGGCCGCCAGTCGAGGCCGCAGGTGCTCGGCCGCGGTGAGGGCCGCCGTGACGTTGACGTCGAGGACGGTGCGGAACGTCGCGGGATCCCACTCCGCGCGGTCGCGCAGCACGGCGGCGCAGGTCACCAGCGCGTCCACCGGACGGTTGCCCGCCGTGGCGTCCGCCAGCGCCGCCGCATCGGTGATGTCGGCGTGCGCGAACCGCATGCCCTCCGGGAGCTGCTGGTCGGATGCCAGCCCGACCGCGAGCACGTCCCATCCGTCTGCCGCGATCAGCCCGCCGATCGCCTTGCCGATTCCCGTTCCGCCGCCGGTGATCACAGCCAGCTTGCGCTCCTGGGGCATCCTGCCCACCTCCTGATGCGATCGTCCGTCGACCGCGATAGTAGAAATTTCTTCGAAGTCTAGTTTGACAATGGATAAAATTTCAATCACGATGAGGGCATGCAGACGAAGCCGTCACCGCCTCCTCCCACGGATGCCGCCCTCCTCGCCGATCGCGCCACGTTCGTGCGCACCGAGACGATCCGGCTCATCGAGATCGCCGGAACCGGCCACTACAGCAGCGTCTTCTCCTGCGCCGAGATCTTCGCCGCCCTCTACTACGCGGTGATGCGCCTCGACCCCGCGCGGCCGCAGTGGCAGGAGCGCGACCGCTTCCTCATGGGCAAGGGGCATGCGGCCGTGGGCCTGTTCCCGATCCTCGCCGATCTGGGCTACTTTCCGACCGAACTTCTCGACGGCTACACCCGCCTCGGGAGCCCGCTGGGCGACCACCCCGACATGACCAAGGTCCCGGGCATCGACTTCAGCTCCGGCTCCATCGGACACGCGCTCTCGAACGGGCTCGGGATGGTCCTCGGTGGCCGGTTCCACCATCGCGACTTCTTCGCGTACGTGATGCTCGGCGACGGCGAGATGCAGGAGGGCCAGGTCTGGGAGGCGGCGATGTCCGCGGCGCACCACCGGGCCGGCCGTCTCGTCGCGATCGTGGACCGCAACGGCTACCAGCTGGACGGCGCCGTCGACGACGTCATCGGCATCGAACCGCTCGCCGACAAGTGGCGGGCCTTCGGCTGGGAGACGCATGACGTCGACGGCCATGACGCCGTCGCCGTCGCCGACCTGCTGATCGGGCTGCGCGACCGGCCCGCGGATGCCGCGCCGGTCTGCATCATCGCGCACACGAGCAAGGGCAAGGGCGTGTCGTACATGGAGGCGGAGCCGGGATGGCACCTCGGGTACCTGGCGCCGGACGACGGACGGCGAGCGATCGCCGAGATCAGGGGAGCATCGGCATGAGCGGCACGCAGAATCCGGCATCCTGGCAGTACCGGGCGCTCAACGAGCTGAACCCCGGCCTCGATCACCTCTCCGACGGGTTGACGGACCTCGTGGAGGCCGGGCATCCCGTCGTCGCCGGCACGGCGGACCTGCAGTACTCCAACGGCCTGGTGTCGTTCGCACAGCGCCACCCCGACCGGTTCGTCCAGTTCGGGATCTCCGAGCAGAACATGGTCTCGGCCGCCGCGGGCCTGGCGACGGCCGGGACCATGCCGTTCGTGGCGACCTTCGCGTCGTTCCTCGCGCTGCTGTGCTGCGAGCAGATCCGCATGGACGTCGCCTACACGAAGCTCCCGGTGCGGCTCATCGGCCACCACACCGGCATCGCTCTCGGCTTCTACGGCACCAGCCACCACGCCACCGAGGACATCTCCACGATGCGCGCGCTCGCCGGCCTGACGGTCGTGTCACCCGCCGACGGCCCGCAGCTGCGCGCGGCGATCCGCGCCAGCGCCGACTGGCCCGAGCCGATCTACTTCCGCATCAGCCGCGGCCGTGACCCGCAGGTCTACGACGACGACACCGTGTTCGAGTTCGGCCGCGCCATCACGCACGCCGAGGGCGGCGACCTCACGATCATCGCCTGCGGCACGCAGGTGCACCCGGCGCTGGCCGCGGCCGAGGCGCTGCGCGCCGACGGCCTCTCGGTCGGGGTGATCGACATGGCGACGATCAAGCCGCTCGACATCGAGGCGGTCCGTGCGGCATCCCGCTCGCGCGTCGTGCTGACCGTCGAAGAGCACAACGTGCTCGGGGGGCTGGGCTCCGCCGTGGCCGAAGTGATGGCCGAGGAGCCGACCGGCGCGCGCCTGGTGCGCCACGGCATCCGCGACGAATACAGCCTCATCGCACCGCCGACGCACCTCTACCGGCATTACGGTCTCGACGCCGCGGGCATCGAACGGATCGCCCGGGAGGCTCTGGCATGAGCGCGGCGCTCCCCGGCAACTGGCACCCGCGACACCGCGCTCCCCAGCCGGGTCCGGTGGTGCTGCTCGATCTCGACGGCGTCATCGCGGACGCCGCCCACCGCCAGCGCTTCCTGCACCAGGACGAGCCGGACTGGACGGGCTTCTACGCCGGTGTCTCCGCCGACGGGGTGATCGCGGCGGGCCGTGCGCTCGCGGCATCCGTCGCGGCCGAGCTTCCGGTGCTGATCCTGACCGGTCGCATCGACGACGTCGCGGACGCGACCCGCGACTGGCTCGACGTGCACGGCATCCGCTGGGACATGCTGATCTGCCGCCCGCCGGAGGAGGACGACGACGCGCGGCACGCCGTGGACTACAAACGAGAAGAGATCGCCCGGCTGCGGGCGCTCGGCTTCGACCCTCGCCTCGCGGCGGACGACAACCGCAAGATCGTCGCGATGTACGAGGACGCCGGCATCCCGGCCCTGTACATCCCGAGCGGCTACTACGACAACTCGCAGAGATACGACGGCGGCGTCTGACGCGCCGCCCGAAGGAGACGACACCGTGACCGATTCGATCGATCCGCGCTTTCCGCATCCGCCGGGAACCGACGGCCAGGTCGTGCTGTGGTGGCTGGGGCAGGCGGGTTTCGCCGTGCGCCACCGCGAGACCCTGCTGTTCATCGACCCCTACCTGAGCGATGTCCTGGCCGACAAGTACCGCGGGCGCATCTTCCCGCACACCCGCCTGCAGCCACCCCCGGTGAACCCCTCTGACGTGGTGGGCCTGGATGCCGTCCTGTGCACGCACGGACACACCGACCACATGGATCTCGGCGCCATCCCGTACCTGCAGACCGGGTCGGATCCGCTGTTCGTCATTCCGCGCGCCGAGGCCGTCAAGGGGATGAGCCGGGGCATCCCCGCCGCCCGTCTCGTCGGGATCGACGCCGGCGAGACCTTCGAGGCCCCGGGCTTCCGCGTCACCGCCGTGCCCGCTGCGCACGAGGAACTGACCGTGGACGCCCACGGGCAGAACCTCTTCCTCGGGTATGTGATCGAGATCGGCGGGATGCGCATCTATCACTCCGGCGACTGCGCACCGTACCCGGGGCAGCACGAGATCGTCGCGGCGCTCGGGGTCGACCTCGCTCTGCTGCCGGTGAACGGCCGCGATGCGCACCGCAAGGCCAACGGCGTTCCCGGGAATCTCACCCTCGACGAGGGCCTCGAGCTGGTGCGCGCCGCCGGCATCCCGGCGCTCGTCTGCCATCACTGGGGCATGTTCGCGTTCAACACGGCCGACCCGGACGAGTTGCGCGCCCGGCTGGCCGATACCGCCGGCACCCGCGGGCATGTTCCGGCGCTGGGCGATCCGTTCACCGCGCAGGAGCTGATCGGATGACCACGACGTTCTCGTTCTTCGGCGTGACCACCGGCTCCTCGGCGATCCGGCGGATCTTCCCACGGTGGATGTCCGAGCTGGGCATCGACTCGGAGCTGGTCGGACTGGACTTCCCGGTCGGCGCTCCGCCTGCCGACTACCGGGCCGCCGTCGCGCGGATCAAGGCGGATCCGCTGGCGGTCGGGGGTCTCATCACGACGCACAAGCTGAACGTGCTCGCCGCGGCGCGCGACCTGTTCGACGGTCTCGACGACGCCGCCACGCTGCTGAAGGAGACGAGCTGCCTCCACAAGGACGGCGAACGCCTGCTCGGAGCGGCACTGGACGACCGCACGAGCCTGCTCGGGCTGGATGCCGCGGTCGGCGCGGACTACTGGGACGACGAGCGGGAGCTGGTCGTGCTGGGTGCCGGCGGCGCGAGCATCGCCCTGACCCTCGGACTCCATCGCGCGGCGCAGGCGGGCCGGGCCATTCCGGCCCGGGTGGCCGTGACGGCGCGGTCCGAGGCGCGACTCGATGAGATGCGCGAACTGCACGAGCGCATCGGATTCGCCGCGCCCGTCGAGTACCTCGTGGCGGAATCGCCCGTCGCCGCCGACCGGGTCGTCGCCGCAGCGACTCCGGGCGCGGTGATCGTGAATGCGACGGGGATGGGCAAGGACCGCCCCGGGTCGCCGGTGTCGGCCCGGGCCCCCTATCCCCGGGAGTCCGTGCTGTGGGACATGAACTACCGCGGCGAGCTCCACTTCCTGGCGGATGCGCGGGAGAGGGCACGCCCCGACCTGCGCATCGTCGACGGCTGGGACTACTTCGTCTACTCGTGGACGAAGGTCGTCGCCGTGGTCTACGGCATCGATATCCCGGCGTCCGGCGCGCTCTTCGACCGTCTCTCCGAGCTGGCGCGCACGGCCTGAACGACGGACGCACGCGACGAGCCCCCGTTCGCACCCGTGCTGAAGGGGGACGAGCGGGGGCTCGCTTTGGGGGATGGGCGCTGGGAACGCCCGAGGCCTTGGGAAAGGGCCCTTGCGCACACTGTATGCCCGTGGATGTGTCACGGACAGGGGGTGTTCGGCGCGTCCCGAGAACGGGCGGCCACCCGGCGTCACCCCACGAGACGCCGGGTGGCGAGCTCCTGCGCGTTGCCGCGCACGGCGTCGTCGCTCGAGACGAGCTCCAAGAAGTCGTCACGGCTGAGGGTGAGCAGCACCGTGTCGGTCTCGGCGCGCACGGTCGCGGTGCGGGGGACGTCCCGCAGCAGCCCGATCTCGCCGAACACGTCGCCCGCACTCTCGGTGCGCAGGTGCCGGTCGTCCTGGGTGACCTCGACCTCGCCGGACTCGATGACGTAGAAGCGGTCCGAGATGCCACCCTCGGCGACGATGATCTCGCCCGCCGGCGCCGTCGCGGGCTCGAGCTTGTGCGCGATGCGGTCGAGCATGGCCGGGGCGAGCGGGCGGAACAGATCGACCTTCTCGAGCAGCGACAGCCCGCGCGGCGGGGTGAGGCGTTTGTCCAGGTGCGGGATCCGGAGGGCGCACACCACGCAGACTGCGGTGCCGACGATCCCCATCGCGATGATGGCGGTTCCGAGCCCGAGCCAGTTGACGAGGACCGGCGTCACGAATGCGCCGAGCGCCGCTGCCGCGATGAACGTCGACTCGATCGCCGCGAACACGCGCGAGAGGATGCGATCGGCGACCAGGCGCGGCGGAATGGTGCCGTATCCGACATTGATCATCGGATCGCACAGGCCGATGACGATGAGGGCTGCAACCGCCACGAGGGGAAACGGCGCGATCCCGACCAGGATGAGCGGGAGACACCATCCCAGTACCCCGAAGATCATCAGCCGACCGAGCTTAACCCGTCCGGCGATGCCCAGGATGATGAACCCACCGGCGAACGTGGCCGCCCCCAGCACGGCGTTGAGCAGGCCGACCTTGTTCGCATCGCCGAGCATCTGCGCCGCGATGAGCACCACGATGATGTTGAGGACGCCGCAGAGGATGCCGTTGACGGCCATCAGGCCGCTCAGGGCGAGGAGGTCTCGGTCTTTGCCGATGGCGGCGAACCCGCCGGCGGCCTCCTTGATGAACGGGCCCTCTTCTTCCTCGTCGTCCGACTTGCGCTCCTCGGGCGAGTCCTTCTGCACCCCCGCCACCATGATGAGCGACCAGCCCAGGCCGACGGCGTTCAGAAGCACGACGGGCACGACCCCGACAATGCCGAGCAGGATGCCCGCGATGGCAGGTCCGGCGAACTGGGCGGTGCTCTCGATGATCTCCGCGGTCGCGTTGGCCGAGGTCAGCTGCTTCGGGTTCTCGACGAGGTGGGGGAGCAGGCCCGCCTGCGCAGAACGGAACGTCCCCGACACGATCGACATGAGGGTGGCCGGCACGAGCACGGCCCACATGTTCAGCTGGAACCAGATGGCCAGGGCGGCGAGCACTACGAGCACGAGGCTGATGGCGTTGACGGCGAGCATGTAGTTGCGGCGCGACATGCGGTCGGCGATGGTGCCGCCGATCGGGGTGAGCATCGCCATCAGCAGGAACCGGATGCCGACCCAGATGCCCACCAGGGTGGCGCCGCCCTCGTGGTAGGCCCAGACCATGATGGCCATCGCGTACGCCCACTGGCACATCGAGGCGCCGAGCAGACCGAGTTGGATCCGCCGGACGTTCCTGTTCTGCCAGACGGTGGCGACGTTCTCCCGGAAGAGCGCGAGGCCGCGCCGTTCGTCAGTCGCGGTATCAGTCATCGGACGCCGACACAACGTTCACGCGCATGGAGACTCCATAGGCACCGCCGCGGCCCCAGTACCGCGGGTGACCTGAGAATAGCCCTCCGCGACCGGCCGCAAAAGGGGGATCATCGTGCCGTTGGGACCGGTTTCACAGTTCTTGACCGGGCGGTCAGTCAGGTCTATTCTGAGGGCGACCCCCGCATCGGGAGCCACCACCCCTTTCGAAGGAGGGAGAGTCGAATGAAGAAATGGACGCGCTGGGAGGACTGGGTCGCCGTCGGCGTCGGACTCATCGTCGCGCTGTCGACGTTCGTGGTGCCTCAGGTCGGCGCCTCGATGCCCTGGATGCTGATCCTCGGCATCCTGCTGATCGCCTCCGGCCTCGTGAACCTCGCGATGCCCGGCCTCGTCGCCATGGAGTACGTGCAGCTCGCCCTCGGCGTTCTGCTGATCGTGGCCCCCTGGCTCGGCGCCTACGCGACCGCGATGACCGGCCCGGCCTGGCTGAGCTGGATCGGCGGCATCGTCTGCGTGGTCGTCGCGGCGATGGCCATCAGGCCGGCCATGCACGCTGGGCACGACCGTTCCCTTCCGCACTGATTCATCGGCTGAGACTGGGACGACGGATGCGACCGCCGTCCCAGTCGCGTGTGTGAGGATGCGCACATGACCCGAAGCAAGGAGAGCCGGACGCTGATCCTCGACGCGGCCGAGAAGCTCTTCGCCGAAGGCGGCTTCGACGCCACCCCGACCGCGGCGATCGCGCGGTCGGCGGGCGTGCCGAAAGGGCTGCTGTTCTACTACTTCCCCAGCAAGACGGATCTGCTGCGGGCCCTCGTCACCGAGCGGCTCGAGCTGGACCCGATCGACACCAGACCCCTCGTCGCGCGGGGGGACCCGGCCCGGACGCTGCTGAACGTCTCGGCCGTGCTCCGCCGGGTGCAGGAGGAGTCCGAGGTGCGCCGCGTCATCGTGTGGCGCGAGCAGCGCACCCACCCCGAGGTCCATGCCGGGCTGCGCCACTACCGGCGCCAGTTGCAGGGCCTCGTCGAGCAGGTGCTCGGCGCCAGCCTCCTCCATCCGATCGGCGCGCATCGCCTGCGCGCGGCCGCCACGGCGTGGGTGGCGATCCTCACCACCCCGGCCCTGCGCGACCGCGGCGGCGCCGACGAGTCGCAGGCGCCGCCCGCCGACGTGCCGGTCGGGGAGGCCGAGGCGGCCGACCTTCCGGCGCTCGCCGACCTCATCTCCGCCGGCCTCCAGGACCCGGCGGACTGATCGCGCCGTGGCGGCATCCCACGTCCGCTGGCAGACTGCACGCATGATCGAAGCGCTCTCCGACCTGCCCTCCGGAACCGTGGGATTCCGTGCCCACGGCGTCGTCACGGCCGACGACTACCGCGACGTCGTCGAACCCGCACTCGCAGCTGCGCACGCGAGCGCACCGGCCGTCAACCTGGTCTTCATCATCGGCGAGGACGTCGAGCGGTTCAGCCTCGGCGCGATGATCCAGGATGCCGAGGTCGGCGCCGCCCCTCTCTCGGACTGGGGACGCCTCGCCGTCGTGACCGACAAGCACTGGATCGAGGGGGCTCTCAACCTGTTCGCCGGCCTCTTCCACGGAAAGGTTCGGGTCTTCCCGGTCTCGCAGGAGGCCGCGGCCATCGCCTGGGCGACCCAGAACCCGGCGGACTGAACCGGCCGTACCGAACGCAGGACGAACACCCCCGGCGTCAGCCCGCGACCGCGCAATGGAGCGGGCGCGGGGCGAGGGGAACGTCGACGATCCTGCGTTCGGTACACCGGTCGGGTATCGGATGCCGCGCCGGAGGGAGGCGGACCGGAGCGGCAGCCGAGTCTTCGTGACGGCGGCCCGGGTCAGGCGGGCTGCACCGTCGATTCGGCGAATCGCGGGTCGGCGGCGGTCACGACGTGCACCGCGCCGACGATCTCGATCGCAGTCTCCGTCTCGCGGTCGGCGCACGAACCGCCGACCCACAGCTCGACCGCGCCCGGCTCCACGATCCGGGTGCGGTCGCGACCGGTGAACGCGAGTCGCGCGGTCGGCACCCGGAAGGTCACGACGGCCTCCTCGCCGGCCTCGAGCGGCACCCGCCGGTACGCCAGCAGCTGCGCGACGGGCCGGGTGACGCTGGCGTAGACGTCGCGCGCGTACAGCTGCACGAGATCGGTGCCGGCGCGGTCGCCGGTGTTGCGCACGCGGACGGATGCCGTGAACGTGTCGCCGGCGACGACGGATTCCTGCGCATCGAGCTCCGTGCGAGCGAACCCGGTGTAGCCGAGGCCGTGCCCGAAGGGCAGCAGCGGCGTCGGGTCGGCGCTGGTGATCTCGCTCGGTCCGCCGAGGATCGGATGCAGGTACGAATACGGCTGCGCACCCGCCGATCGCGGCAGCGACACCGGCAGGTGCCCGGACGGCGACACCCGGCCGGAGAGGATGCCGGCGATCGCGCCCGCCCCCTCCTCGCCCGGGAAGAACGCCTGCAGCACGGCCGCTGCCGCACCGGTCTCGCCCAGCGCCCAGTCGAGCGCGTACGGGCGTCCCGACAGCATCACGAGCACGACGGGCGTCCCCGTCGTCGCGACCGCCTCGACGAGCTGTCGCTGCGGCCCGGGAAGCTCCAGGCTGTCCGCGTCGTTGCCCTCGCCGACCGTGCCGCGACCGAACAGGCCCGCGCGATCGCCCACGACGACGATCGCCACGTCCGCGGCGCGGGCGGCATCCACCGCGGCAGGGATGCCGGAGACGTCGGCGCCCTCGACGGCGCACCCCGTCTCGACCCGGATCTGCGCGTCCGGGAGCTCGGACTGCAGCTCCTCGCGCAGGGTCGGGATGCGGAACCCGAGCGGGAGGTCGGGGTGGTGCGCCAGCACGTGGTTGGCGAACGAGTAGCAGCCCATGAGGGCCTCGGCGCTGTCGGCGTTGGGACCGATCAGTGCGATCCGACCCGCATCGGCTGCGAGCGGGAGGACGCCGTCGTTGGCCAGGAGCACGATCGACTCCTCGGCGAGCTTGCGGGCGATCGCGCGATGCTGCGGGCCGTCGAGGTCCACGTGCGCGGGCGGTTCGTCCAGGAACGCCTCGGGGGCGAGCAGCCCGAGCTCCTCCTTCTGGCGGAGCACCCGCAGCACGGCACGGTCGACCAGTGCGGCGGCATCCGGCGACGCCGTGCCCGTCCGCAGGCGCTCGGCGAGGACCAGGAACGCGTCGCCGCTGGGCAGCTCCACGTCGATGCCGGCGCGCAGGGCGAGCTCGGCCGCCTCCGCGAGGTCCGCGGCGACCGCGTGCATGGAGTGCAGGAACGCCACCGCGAAGTAATCCGACACGACGACCCCGTCGAAGCCCCAGCGCTCACGCAGCACTTCGGTCAGATACCGCGGGTCCGCAGCGACCGGTATCCCATCGATCTCGGTGTACGAGTTCATCACCGAGCGGACGCCGCCGTCGCGCACCGCCATCTCGAACGGGGGCAGGAAGACGTCTTCGATCAGGCGTTCGCCGGCCTGGACGGGGGCGTGGTTGCGTCCGGCCTGCGAGGCCGAGTACCCGACGAAGTGCTTGAGCGTCGCGTGGATGCCGGCATCCTGCAGTCCTCGCACGTACGCGGTGCCGACGGTTCCGACGAGGTACGGGTCCTCGCCGATGCACTCGTCGACGCGGCCCCAGCGCGGGTCCCGGATGACGTCGAGCACGGGGGCGAGGCCCTGATGGATGCCGAGCTCGCGCATCGACTCGCCGATCACCCGGCCGAGCTCGGCGACGGCATCCGGATCGAACGCGGCCCCCCAGGCGAGGGGAGTGGGGAAGGTGGCGGCCTTCCAGGCCGCGAGACCGGTGAGGCATTCCTCGTGCACGAGCGCCGGGATGCCGAGCCGGGTCTCGGCCCGCAGGCGCCGCTGTTCGTCCCACAGCCAGCGCGCGCGCTCTGCCGGTTCGACGGGGCGGGTGCCGTAGACGCGGGTGAGGTGGCCGAGGCCGTGCGCCACTGCGTCCGCATAGGCGGTCGAGGTCGCCATCTCGCCGGCCATCGGCGCCACGACCTCGTCGCCCTGATCGACCCAGAAGCCGACCAGCTGCGCGATCTTCTCGTCGGTCGTCATCCGCTCGAGCAGCTGCTCGGCGAGCGAGGCGTCCGACGTGCGGGTGTCTTCGTCCACGATCATCCCTTCACCGCACCGGTGAGGCCACCCACGATACGACGCTCGAAGACCGAGAAGAAGACGAGGGCCGGGATCATCGACAGCGACGTGAACGCCAGCACCTTCGCGGTGTCGACGGAGTACTGCGACGCGAACGCCTGGGTTCCCAGCGGCAGCGTGAACTGCGCCTGGTCGTTGAGGATGTACAGCGGCAGCAGGTAGCCGTTCCAGCTGCCGATGAACGCGAGGATGCCGACCGTGATGACGCCCGGCACGGCCAGCGGCAGCACCATCCGCCAGAAGAAGCCGAGACGGCTGCAGCCGTCGATGAAGGCGGCCTCCTGGATCTCGTCGGGGATCGCGCGCAGGAACGGCACGAGGATGATGATAGTGGTCGGCAGGGCGAAGGCGATCTGGGGCAGGATGACCCCGGTGAGGGAGTTCATGAGGCCCAGCGACCGCACCACGATGTACAGCGGTGTGATCGCGACGGTGAGCGGGAACATGAGTCCCGCGGCGAACAGCGCGTACAGGGCTGCGCGCCCGCGGAACCGGTACCGTGCCAGCACGTACGCCGCCATCAGCCCGAGCACGACGGCTCCCACGGAGGTCGCCGTGGCGGTGATGGTGGAGTTGAGCACCTCGCGCCAGAACGTCGAGCTGCCGAGGACTGCGAGGTAGTTCTCCACGTGCCAGGGATCCGGCCAGCCGGCCGGGTTCACGGTGATCTGCGAGTTGGTGCGGAACCCGCCGATGATGATGTAGAGCACCGGGGCCAGCATCAGCGCGATCACGAGGAGCGCGATGAACCAGACGACCGGGTTGCTCCAGTTGCGCGACCTGCGTGGCCGGTGCGGCGCGGTGCCGAGTGCGGCGGTGCCGAGGGCGGTCATGCGGCGGACCTTTCGGTGAGGGCGCCGTCGGTGTCGCGCCGGAGCACGAAGCGCTGGTAGATCAGCGCGACGACGAGGGAGATCAGGAAGAGCACGACCGCGACGGCGCTGCCGTACCCGAAGTTGCCGGCGTTGCGACCGTTCGAGACCATGTAGGTCACCATCGTCGAGGTGCCGGCGGTGGAGGCCACGTACTGGCCCCAGATGATGTACACGAGGTCGAACAGCTGCAGGGCGCCGATGATCGACAGGAACGCCCAGATCCGCAGCGTCGGGCCCAGCAGCGGGAACGAGATGCGCCACTGGATCTGCCAGTACGACGCGCCGTCGAGCGCGGCCGCCTCGTAGAGCTCCTCCGGGATGCCCTGGAGACCCGCGAGGAAGAGGATGACGGCGAATCCGACGTACTTCCAGGTGAGGATCGCCATGAGGGTCCAGATGGCGAGGTTGGGGTCTGCGAGCCAGTCGTGCACCGCCCACGGCATCCCGAGGTCCTTGAGCAGGTCGTTGAGCGCGCCCTGGGTCTGCAGCATGAGGCTGAATCCGGTGCCGACGACCACCTCGGAGATCACGTAGGGCACGAAGATCAGGACCCGGATGACAGAGCGTCCCCGCATCCGGCGGTTCAGCAGCAGGGCGAGGAGGATCGCGACCGGCCCCTGCAGCAGCAGCGAGGCGACGACGATGAACGCGTTGTGGCCGAGCGCCGCCTGGAACTCGGGGTCGGTGAGGATCGTAACGTAGTTCTTGAGGCCGATGAAGTCGGTGGCGGGCCCGTAGCCCTTCCAGTTGAAGAAGCCGTAGTAGCCGGCCATCACGACGGGGAAGACGACGAACCCGAGAAAGAAGACCACGGCCGGGCCGACGAGCAGCAGGACCTCGAGGCGGCCGCGCCACCCGAATCCTCCGCGGCGCCGGCGCCGCGACGACGAGGGCGGCGTGGTGCCGCCCTCGTCGCGCCGTGCGAGCTTCACGTCCGAGGCATCGGCCTCGAGGGTGTTCTCGCTGGTGAGCATCGTTCCGGTCAGCCCTTCGCGCCGGCCTGGTTCGCGGCCGCGATCAGCTGCGCCGGCGAGCTCTTGCCGGCGAGCATGTTCACGACGGCGACGTTGAGCGCGTTGCCGACGTTCTGGCCGAGCACGGTGTCCAGCCACTGCGAGACGTACGGCGCCTTGGAGTAGGCGGCGAGGATGTCCTTCAGGTAGGGCTCGGTGAGGGTCTTCTGCGCTGCGGAGTTGACCGGGATGGTGGTGAACGCCTTGGCGTAGGCGGTCTGCTGCGCGTCGGAGCCGATGAAGTTCAGGAAGTCGACGCACTGCTTGGGGGCCTTCGCCGAGCAGGAGTAGCCGTCGACACCGCCCATCATCGAACCGGGCTGACCCTGACCGGTCGAGTCGAGCTCGGGGAAGGGGTACCAGGCGAGGTCGGCCAGGGGCTTCTGGTTCGGGGTGAGGGAGGCGATCACGCCCGGGTCCCACGCGCCCATCAGCTCGCCGCCGGCCTTGTGGTTGGCGACGAGGCCGGCCGAGCTGCCCGCGCCCTGCTGGGCGGAGGTGGTCAGGAATCCGTCGTTGAACGGCTTCGTCGCCGCGAACTTCTGCAGGTCGTTCGCCGCGGCCGTCCAGCACGGGTCGTCGAACTTGTGCGAGTCGCCGGTCTTCTCCATCGTCGCCGGAGCGCACTCGCGCAGCGCGAACCAGTAGAACCAGTGCGCGGCGGGCCACGCGTCCTTGGCGCCGAGGGCGATGGGTGCGACGCCGCTCGCCTTGAGCTTGGCGTTCGCGGCCTCGAGCTCGCCGACCGTGGTCGGGGCGGCGGTGACGCCGGCCTTCTGGTAGACGTCCTTGCTGTAGAAGATGCCGCCGGGCTGGACGGCGAGGGGCATCGCCCAGACCTTGTCCTGGTAGGTCTCCGCCTTGAGGGAGCCGGCCGAGATGTTGGCCTTGGCTTCGCCGGCGACCTTGCCGGTGATGTCCATCAGCTGGCCGGCCTTGACCATGTCGGCCATCTTGCCGCCGCCGCGCTGCAGGAAGATGTCCGGCGGGTCGCCCGCGTTGAGCGAGGTCTGGAGCTTGCCGTCGAGGTCCTCGTTCTGGATCGACTGCATGGTGATGGTGACGTTCGGGTTGGCCTTCTCGAACGCCGCGATGGCGTCCTTCCAGTACTGCTGGCCGGGACCGGTGGTGGAGTTCTGCCACAGGGTCATCGTGACCTTGCCGTCACCCGAACCGCTGGAGCTTCCGTCGCCGCCGGCGCAGCCGCTGAGTGCCAGTGCACTGAGCGCCACGATCGCCGACCCCAACAGGATCTTGTTGGCTTTCATGTCTTCCTGTTCTCTTCATCGAGAGGCGGCTCCGTCGCGGAGACGCCGTGGATCTGCTTGGCGGGGAGGATGCCCCGCGCTGTGTCCGGATAAGTTTTACGATCCAACAAATATGTGTCAAACGTTTTCGAAAACGTTTTATAGCCGTTACCATCGAGCACATGACCATGCGCCCCACGATCCGAGACGTCGCGGCCGCGGCCGGAGTCTCGGTCGCCACCGTCTCCAAAGCCGTCAACGGACGGTACGGCGTGGCATCCAACACGGTCGAGAAGGTGATGCGCGTGGTCGAGGAACTGGGCTACGAATCCAGCCTGATCGCGAGCAGCATGCGCAGCCGCCGATCGGGGGTGATCGGCGTCCTCGTCGCCGACTTCGAGCCCTTCAGCACCGAGGTGCTGAAGGGGGTCTCCGCGGGTCTGCGCGACAAGCCGTACGAACTGCTCGCCTACAGCGCCGGGCACGCCCAGCGCGAGGGGTGGGAGCGCCGCTCGCTCAGTCGCCTGTCGGGCACCCTGATCGACGGGGTCATCATGGTCACGCCGAGCGTCGTGGGCGCCCAGTCCGGTGACGTGCCGATCGTCGCCATCGACCCGCACGCCGGGCCGGCGGACCTGCCGACCGTCGAGTCCGACAGCTTCGGCGGCGCGCGCGACGCGGTGGGCTACCTGATCGAACTGGGCCACACCCGCATCGGCTACATCGCCGGCCGCCCCGATCTGCGCTCGTCGCTCGCGCGCGAGGCGGGGTACCGCCGGGCGCTCGCGGATGCCGGGCTGCCCGCCGATCCGAACCTCATCGGCGCGGGGCGGTATATGACGGACGCCGCGCGCGAAGCCGCGGCGACGCTCCTCGCCAGGTCCGACCGGCCCACCGCGATCTTCGCGGCCAACGACCTCTCGGCGCTCGCGATCATCGCGGTCGCCGGGGAGCTCGGACTGCGCGTGCCGCAGGACCTGTCGGTGGTCGGCTTCGACGACATCCCCGAGGCGTCGCAGGCCAACCCGCCGCTGACCACGGTGCGCCAGCACATGCAGGCGCTCGGCGGGCGGGCGGTCGAGACGCTCGTGGCCCTCATGGACGGCGAGACCGTCTCCGAGACGCACCTGCGCCTGTCGACCCGACTGGTCGTCCGCGGGACCACCGCGCCCCCGGCCGGGGGCTCATGAGCCGGTGGTGAGCACCGTCCCGACGTGGTCGAGATCGAGGGACGGCACGAACGTCGGATCCTGATACAGCTGCTGCAGCACGTCGGTCGGCCGCGCGACGAGGTCGGCCGGATCGAACGCCGTCTCGCCCCCGCCCGCGAGCCACGCGCTCTCCCACACGACGCCGAGGAGCCGGATGGATGCCACCAGGTTCGCGACCGTGCCCGGGCCGAACCGCGACCACAGGGCGTCGGTGACCGCGACGGACGTGTCGTCGTCCTTCTGGGCGACGGCGGCGTAGGCATCCGCCAGGTCCTTGGGCGGGACGTTCTTCGCGGTGCTGTCCATGAGCCTGATCACCGCGATCGCCGCCTCGCGCCCGCTGTGCAGGCGCGCCGGGCGCCGGCCCTTCGTCAGAGCCTGGTCGAGGCTCGCCAGGATCTCCTGCTCGTGCCGGTCGATCATGGTCGACTCGTACGCCGAGTGGACCCCCTTGCGGCCGCCCGCCCCCGGGATGCCGTCGCTCAGATAGCTGCCGTGCAGCGGCTGGCTGGCGTCGCCGACGTAGTGCGCCACGAGGCCGGCCGCGGCGAGGTAGGCATCCAGCTGCTTCGCGCTGACGGCGGCCGCCATGGCATCGAAGAACTGCCACACGCGGAAGGGCAGCAGACCGCGATCCGCCGAGGCGGTGTGGCCGAGCGACGTGTAGTAGTCCTGCCAGACCGGCACCGCGACGTTGCCGGTGTCGGCCATGCACAGCTGACGCAGGGTCTTGCCGTCCCCGGGCCGTGGCTCGTCGATGTCGGCGTAGTGGCAGGGATGCTCCGGCCCCACGTTGAAGCGGATGTCGCGGCCGCCCTTCACCTTCGCGGGCAGGTTCTTCCAGATGAGGTCGGCCACGTCGGCCAGCGGCAGGAAGGCGCCGGCCTTCTTCTCGGCGACGGTGTCGTCGTTGATCGTGGTGTGGTCCAGGCGCTCCACCGCGAAGCTGATCCGGTCGGTGTTGGCCGCCATCAGCGTCGCGAGGTTCCTGCTGCGGATCGCGCTCGTGGTCGCGAGGGCGGCGATCGTGTAGTGCCCGGTCTTTCCCCAGTAGGGCTGGGCGCCGGTGTTGTACTCGACGACGAGTTCGACATCCAGCATCCGGAGCACGGTCGACAGGCTGGCGGCGAGGGCGAAGTTCCACTTCTGGTCGACGCCGGCGAGGAACGTCTGCCCGCCCCACTGCAGGGCGATCGGGCGCAGCCGGTCGCCGTAGACGAGGTGCCACACGGTGCCGGAGTCGCCGGGTCGGGACGACGGCGTGCCGGGATCGGGCGCGATGAGGAAGTCGGTGACATCGTCGTAGCCGCCGATCGACCGGTAGCGGTAGAACAGGGCGGCGATCGTGCCGCGCAGGCTTCCGGATGCCGCCCCGAACGCGCGCACCTCGGCGCCGATGAGGCGGGTCGTCACGTTCTGCTCGTTGAGGTCGGCGAGTTCTCCGGTGCGGGGGAGCCCGTAGGTCTGCGAGGTCCAGTCGCGGAGGGTGTCCAGCTCGATGAGCCCGGCATCCAGCGTGAGGAAGGTCCGCAGGCCGGAAAAGCCCGTGTACACGTCCGAGAACGGGCGGCGCGACAGCTGGAGGGCGCTGGATGCCCCGACCTTCACGGGCCGGCCCGCGAGGATGCTCGACACCTCGTGCCCGCGGGGGCCCGCCACGTGGCGGGAGGTCAGCGCGTAGACGGTGTGGCCGTCGGTGACGAGTGCGCCGACGGATGCCAGGTTCTCCTCGCCCTGGACGGTCGAGATCAGCGGGAATCCGCCGCCGATGCGCCCCGCCGGCCACGAGCGCTCCGGCAGAAGCGTCTCGGTGGGCGCGGCCGGATCGACCTTGACGACGCACACCGGCACGGCCCGGCCGTCGGCCATGAACAGGATGCGCGGCACGATGTCGTCGAACGGGACCTGATCGGCCGAGGCGCCGAACTCGTCGGCATCCACCCAGGTGTCGACGAACACGAGCACGCACGGCCATGAGTAGTCGCGCACCTCGGAGTTGTCCAGGGTGCGCTCCGACCTCACCGGGCGCGCCGCGAAGGCGAGGGTCGCGGGGCGGTGCCCGCTCGGCCACGGGTCGGTCTTGCGGATGCGGTACAGCCCGACCGCCGTGCCGACCACGTTGCGCTTGTTCAGCAGCTGCCAGTGGTACTGGTCGCGCGCCTCGAGGAGGTCCCGCACCCCCAGACTCGCGAAGTTGTGCTCCCCGCTCAAGACGTCCACCTCGGGCCCCCGTTCCCTCGTCGACGGGCTCAGGATAGACCCAACCGCCCCCGCGCACCCGGGGTCGGCTGTTCCGCTGTCCTGTTTCGCACGGGACGACGCAATTCAGGACAGCGGAACAGCCGGGAGAGCGGGCGGAGAAGGGGCGAGCGGGGGAGCGGGCGGGAGAGCGGGCGGGACGGAGAGCGAGCGGGAGAGGAGGACGGGGAGCGGGCCGGAGGGACGCCGGGGCGGTGTGGTTCGCGACCGGTTTCCCGGGGCCCGGTACGATGTGGCCGATTTCCTCTCGTCCGCGCCCGACGGCCGAGAGGGCGACGGGGGAGCACATGGCGAGGCAGGACGGATACGACCGGAGGCCGGAGGCACCGGACCCGCGCACGCTGATCGACATCCTGCGCGAGACCGCGAAGCGGTACCCGAACGCGTCGGCGATCGAGGATGCCGAAGGTGCCCTGAGCTATGCGGAACTGCTCGTCCGCGTCGGGCGCACCGCCGCGCACCTGCACGATCAGGGGGTGCGCCGCGGAGACCGGGTCGGGGTGCGGATGCCGTCGGGCGAGCGCGACCTGTATGTCGCGATCCTGGCCGTGCTCGCTGCCGGCGCGGCGTACGTTCCGGTGGACGCGGACGACCCGCAGGAACGCGCCGACCTGGTGTTCGGCGAGGCGCACGTGCATGGCGTCATCGGACGCGGCGGCCACTACGCGCCCGCCGACCCGACGGCCTCCGGTGCGGTGCTGTTCGACCCGATCGACCCGCATCCGAGCTCCACGAGCATCCGCATCCCGGAGCCGCCCACGGTCGACGACGACGCCTGGATCATCTTCACCTCCGGCTCCACGGGCGTGCCGAAGGGGGTCGCGGTGTCGCACCGCTCCGCCGCGGCGTTCGTCGACGCCGAGGCGCGGCTGTACCTGCAGGATGCCCCGCTCGGGCCCGGGGACCGGGTGCTCGCCGGCCTGTCGGTCGCGTTCGATGCGTCCTGCGAGGAGATGTGGCTGGCCTGGCGGTACGGCGCCTGCCTCGTGCCCGCACCGCGCTCGCTCGTGCGCGCCGGCGAGGACCTCGGGCCGTGGCTGGTCGGGCACGGGATCACCGTCGTGTCGACGGTGCCGACCCTGGCCGCCCTGTGGCCGCAGGACACCGTCGAGAACGTGCGCCTGCTGATCTTCGGCGGGGAGGCCCTCGCGCCGGAGCTCGTCGCGCGCCTCGTCGGCGAGGGCCGCGAGGTGTGGAACACGTACGGCCCCACCGAGGCCACGGTCGTGGCGTGCGCCGCCCTCATGGATGCCGACGGCCCGGTGCGCATCGGCCTGCCCTTGGACGGCTGGGCGCTCGCCGTGGTGGATGCCGCGGGGGAACCGGTCGCGGACGGCGAGGTCGGGGAGCTCATCATCGGCGGCGTGGGCCTGGCCCGGTACCTCGACCCCGCCAAGGACGCCGAGAAGTACGCGCCGATGCCGACGCTCGGCTGGGATCGCGCGTACCGGTCCGGCGACATGGTGCGCGCCGACCCGGAGGGACTCCTCTTCCAGGGGCGCGTCGACGACCAGGTGAAGATCGGCGGGCGCCGCATCGAGCTCGGCGAGGTCGAGGCGGCCCTGCAGGGTCTGGATGCCGTGACCGCCGGAACGGTCGTGGTGCAGAAGACCGAGGCCGGCGTGCCGCTGCTGGTCGGGTACGTCGTTCCGGGCGAGGGGTTCGACCGCGCCGTCGCCCGTGCGCAGCTGGCCGAGGAGCTGCCCGCGCCCCTCATTCCGCTCCTCGCCGTCGTCGACGACCTCCCGGTGCGCACCTCGGGCAAGGTCGACAAGGCCGCGCTGCCCTGGCCGCTCACCGACACCGGCGCTGCCGACTCGCACCTCTCCGGCACGGCGGCGTGGCTCGCGGAGCAGTGGTTCGCGGTGCTCGGCACCCGCCCCGACGAGGAGTCGGCGGACTTCTTCCAGCTCGGCGGCGGCTCGCTCGCGGCCGCGCAGCTGGTGTCGCGCATCCGGGCCCGCGCGCCCGAGTTCACGATGGCCGACGTCTACGACCTCCCTCGGCTCGGACAGATGGCCGAGGCCGTCGACGACGAGGCGGTCGAAGAGGAGGCCGAACGCGAGTTCACCGTCGCGCACCCCACGCCGCGTCGCATGCAGTGGGTGCAGACGCTGGCCGGCATCCCGCTGTTCGTGCTCAGCGGCGCCAAATGGGTCGCGTGGCTCCTGGCGGCGAGCTGGCTGCTGCAGCTGGCCCCCGGGTTCGGGTTCCTCCCGAGCGCGCCGCTGTGGGTCATCCTCGTCGGGCTCGTCGTGTTCGCCACCCCGTTCGGGCGCATGGCCATCACCGCCGGCATCGCGCGCGGGATGCTGGCCGGCGTCCGCCCCGGCGACTACCCGCGCGGCGGGGGAGTGCACCTGCGGCTGTGGCTCGCCGAACAGGTGTCGCACCAGGTCGACCCAGTGGGCCTGGCCGGAGCCCCCTGGGTGGTCTACTACGCCCGCGCCCTCGGCGCGCAGATCGGCAAGGGCGTCGACCTGCACAGCCTCCCCCCGGTCACCGGGATGCTGCACGTCGGCGCCGGGGCCGCGATCGAACCCGAGGTCGACCTCGCCGGCTACTGGATCGACGGCGACACGGTGCGCATCGGCGAGATCCGGATCGGGGCGGATGCCACGATCGGCGCGCGCAGCACCCTCGCCCCGGGCACGAAGATCGGTCGCGGGGCCGAGATCGCACCCGGGTCGGCGGTGTTCGGCCGGGTGCGTTCCGGGCAGCGCTGGGCCGGGTCGCCCGCCGTGCGGGTGGGCGGCAAGTCCGTGCCGTTCGCCGACACCGCCCCGGCGGTGCGCCGCCGCTGGCTGGTCGCGTACGGGGCGTCGTCGGCGCTGCTCGGACTGCTGCCGATCATCGCCTTCGCGGTCGGCGGCATCGTGCTGGCCGCCGGTGCCCGCGGATCGGCATCCCTCGCCGCGGCCGTTCCCGCGCTCGCCGTGTGGCTCATCCCCGCGGTGCTGCTCACCGGCCTCGTCTTCGCGATCGTCGTGGTGCTCGCGGTGCGCCTGCTGTCGATCGGGCTCGTCGAAGGGGTGCACCCCGTGCACGGGCGGGTCGCATGGCAGGCGTGGAGCACGGAGCGCCTGCTCGATTCGTCGCGCACGATCCTGTTCCCGCTCTACTCCAGCCTGTTCACACCGGTCTGGCTGCGGATGCTGGGAGCCACCGTCGGGCGCGACGTGGAGGCATCCACGGTGCTGCTCATCCCGTCGATGACGACCATCGACGACGGCGCGTTCCTCGCCGACGACACCATGGTCGGCACGTACGAGCTCAACGGCGGCTGGATGCGGCTCGGGCCCACCCGCATCGGCAAGCGCGCGTTCCTCGGCAACAGCGGCCTGGCCGCCGCCGGGCACCGCGTGCCCAAGGACGGCCTCATCGCGGTGCTGTCGGTCGCGCCCGAGAAGGCCAAGCCCGGGTCGTCGTGGCTCGGCTCGCCGGCGGTGCGCCTGCGCCGCATCGTGAACGACTCCGACCTGGAGCGCACCTACCGGCCCCGCCCGGGGCTGCGCGTCGCGCGCGGGCTCTGGGAGCTGTGCCGCATCGTGCCGGTGTTCCTCACGTGCGTCCTCGGCCTCGCGGTGATGCTGACGCTCGCGGCCCTCACCCAGTGGATCGGCTTGGTCGCGGCCATTCTGCTCTCCGGGGTCGTGCTGATCGTCGCGGGAGCGGTCGCGGCAGCGCTGACCACCGCCGCGAAATGGATCTTCGTCGGCACGATCCGTGCCGGCGAGCATCCGCTCTGGTCGAGCTTCGTGTGGCGCACCGAGGTCGCCGACACCTTCACCGAGATGATCGCCGCCCCCTGGTTCGCCAACTCCGCGGCCGGGACCCCGGCGCTCGCGATCTGGCTGCGCACCCTCGGCGTCAAGGTCGGGCGCGGCGTGTGGACCGACAGCTACTGGCTGCCCGAGCCCGACCTCGTCACCCTCGGCGACGGCGCCACCGTCAATCGCGGTTGTGTGGTGCAGACGCATCTGTTCCATGATCGAGTGATGAGCATCGACACCGTCACCCTCGAGGCCGGCGCCACGCTCGGCCCCCATTCGGTGGTCCTGCCCGCGGCGACGATCGCCGCGGATGCCACCGTCGGACCGGCATCCCTCGTGATGCGCGGCGAGACCGTGCCCACCGGAAGCCGCTGGAGCGGCAACCCGATCGGCCCGTGGCGGGCCGTCAAGGTGCGCGCCTACCAGGAGACCGGAGCGTGAGCGGGCGGCACGTCGACCCGTACACGCCGCACAGCGGCGATGCCGCGATCCGCGTGCGCCACTACGACCTGACCCTCGACTACCGGATCGGCACCAATCGGCTCTCCGGCACGGCCGTGCTGCACGTGCACCTCGTCGCGCAGACGAAGTCGTTCGCCCTGGACCTCGTCGGCCTGCGTGCCACCCGCGTGCGCGTCGACGGCGACGACCGGGCGTCCTTCAAGCAGGGCGACCACAAGCTGAAGGTGTCGCTGTCGGCGCCGGCCGCCGCGGGCACCGACCTGCGGGTGTGGGTGGAGTACGCCGGTGCGCCGAAGCCGCGGCGCACCCGCTGGGGCACGATCGGCTGGGAGGAGCTCGAAGACGGGGTCCTGGTCGCCTCGCAGCCCACGGGAGCGGCGACCTGGTTCCCGTGCAACGACGTCCCCGCCGACAAGGCGACCTACACGATCTCGTTCACGACCGACCCCGGGTACACGGTGGTGACCGCGGTTCCCGGCATCCGGCAGGTGATCCGCGGCAAGGCGGTGTGGACGTTCCGCATCGACACGCCCGCTCCCAGCTACCTCGTGACCGTGCAGATCGGGCGGTACACCGAGGAGACCCAGAAGCTCGACCGGGTGCCGGCGCGGGTCTTCTACCCGCGGGCGCTGAAGGCGCGGGTGCGCAGCGACTTCCGGGACCTCGGCCGGATGATGCATGCCTTCGCCGGGGCGTTCGGCCCGTACCCCTTCCGCGGCTACACGATCGTCGTCACCGAGGACGATCTGGAGATCCCGCTGGAGGCGCTCGGCATGGGCGTCTTCGGCGCCAACCACATCGACGGCGTCGGTGGCCTGGAGCGGCTCATCGCGCACGAACTGGCCCACCAGTGGTTCGGCAACAGCGTGGGGCTGCGGCGCTGGCGTGACATCTGGCTGAACGAGGGCTTCGCCTGCTACGCGGAGTGGCTGTGGTCGGAGGCCTCCGGCGGCCCGTCCGCCCACGCGAAGGCGCTCGCGCATCACGCGCGGCTCGCCGAACTGCCCCAGGACCTGGTGCTGGCCGACCCGGGGCCGTCGACGATGTTCGACGACCGCGTCTACAAGCGCGGGGCGCTGACCCTGCACGCGCTCCGGCTCACGATCGGCGACGACGCCTTCTTCGCGGTGCTGCGCGAGTGGTCGGCACGGCACGCCCTGGCGACGGTCGACACCACGGACTTCGTCGTGCTCGCCGAGGAGCACGCGGGCACCCGCCTCGACGAGCTGTTCGAGTCGTGGCTGGCGCAGGAGGCGCTGCCGGCGCTCCCGGCATCCGACTCCACCGAGGAGCCGGCGCCGATCACCGCGCCGATTCCGAACCTGGATCGATCGCGACGCTGACGACGTACCCCGGCGGGGCGGGGACGCCGACGGCTTCGATGCGGGTTCCGCGCCCGGGAACCCTGTAGCGGCGGGATGCCGGCAGGATGCCGCCGGGCTCGTCCGCGGCCACGACCAGGTGCGGCGGCAGCCGGAGCCCGCGTCCGTCCGCCTTGACGACCGCCTCGATCATCGTCCAGCCGCGCACGTCGGGGGGATCGTGCGGAGCGAACAGGGCCGCGAGCTCGCCCATCGGGCCGGGATCCCGCTCCGCCTCGATGTCGACGCCGATCGCACGCCCGGCGGAGGCCGGCGCCACCGCGGCCACCACGCGCCCGGGGGCATACGCGACGCTCAGCAGGGCGGAGGCCGTGACCGGGCGTCCGTGGGAGTCGGAGCCGCACACGTCGCAGTGCGTGGAGATCGCTCCCGGGATGCCGAGTGCGCGCAGCATCCCCTCGAGCATGCCCCGCCCGAGTGCGTGGCCCGCACCCCTGCCGCCCAGGATGCCGGAGGCCACGACCACCGGGCCGACGCGAGCCACCATGCCTCCACCCTAGGGGGACGGCAAATGTCCGCGGAACGACGCCGCACACGACGAATCCGGGTACTTTTCGGCGAAGCATTGACTCGCCCAGGATCCGAGACGTACTGTCTCCGCAGAACGGATCGTGCGACGAGAGGACGAGAGGGGATTTCCGGCTCGAGGGGCGGCTCACTGGGGAAGCCGAGAAAGGGTCGGCGCTCCTCTCGTCGCCGGTCGCGTTCGACCTTGGCGGCGCGTCGACGCGCCTGGGTCCGCCTGAGCGGCGGTGTCCGCGTCAGCCGACGACGCGGTAGTCGACCAGCAGGTATCCCGCCGGCGAGGGCTCGACGCGCAGCGTCTCCAGCCGGATCGGCGGAAGCTCATCGAGCAGGTGTCTTCCGCGGCCGGCGACGCGCGGTGCGATGACGAGCCGGATCTCGTCCACGAGGCCGGCGGCGAGCAGCGACCGGGCGAGCGAGATGCTCGCGTGCACGCCGATGTCCCCGCCGGGTGCGTCCTTGAGCCGGCGCGCGAAGTCGACCGGGTCCTCGGCGATCCGCTGCGAATTCGCCCACGCGGGTTCGAGGGGAGTCGCGGAGGCCACGTGCTTGTCGACCGCATTGATGAACGACGCGAACGGCTCGATCGTGCTCGTCGGCCAGAACCGCGCCCATTCCTCGTAGCTGCGGCGGCCGAGGAGGACGGCATCCTGCGTCGCGATGACGGAGCCGAGATTGGCGTCCAGGGCGGCATCCCACTCCGTGACGAACGCGTCGGGGTCTTCGGCCACCCCGTCCAACGACAGCAGTTCGTACAGGACGATCTTGCGGGGCACGGTGCCATGGTCCGCCCCGGATGCCCCTCTCGTCAATCCGGGCGGCGGCGTCGAGCGGTTTCGCCCGGGCCAGAATGGAACAGGCGCGGCCGTCCGGCCGCGGAGAAGGGGAGTGCACGTGGATCTTCGACTCGACGGCCGGACCATCCTGGTCGTGGGCGGCCACGGCCTGATCGGCAGCGCGGTGGTCGCGCGGCTGCGGGCCGAGGGAGCCCGGGCGATCCCGGCATCCCGGCACGCGCCCGACGGGATCGTGCTGGATGCCGCGAGCGACGAGTCGGTGGCGGCCGGCCTCGCCCGGGTGCGGGACGAGCACGGCCGGCTCGACGGCCTGGTCGTGACCGCGGCGCCGAGCGCCCGGACGCTGGACCCCGCCCGCAACTCCGACCCGGCGCAGGTGCTCGAGGCCTTCGAGGCGAAGGCCCTCACGTTCCTGCGCCTGGCCAACGCGGCGCTGCCCGAGATGGTGGATGCCGGGTACGGGCGCGTCGTCGGGATCAGCGGCCAGAACGCCTTCCTCACGGGCAACATCACCGGGTCGGTGCGCAACGCGGCCGTCGTGATCGCCGCAAAGAACCTGGCCGACTCCGTCGCCGGCAGCGGGGTGACCGTCAACGCCGTCAGCCCCGGGATCGTCGTCGAAGCACCCTCGGCCGACGTCGAGCGCGGCCGCAGCGGCCAGTGCACGCCGCAGGACGTCGCCGACCTGGTGGCCCTCCTCGTGTCGCCGCTCGGCGGCGCGATCAGCGGCGAGTCGATCGCGGTCGGGCACCGGTTGCGCGGCGCGACCGGGCTCTGAGGCCGCGATGACCGCCGAGCCGCCCGAACCCGAGCCCCGGGACCACCCCGAGCATCACCACCCGCATCCGCGCACGGCGCTCACGCGCATCTGGGTGCGCAGCCTCGTCTCCTTCGCGCCCGCCCCCGCGCCGCGGTGGCCGATGGCGCTCCAGGCCGCCCTGTCGATGTTCGTGCCGGTGGGGCTGTTCACGCTGCTGGGGCATCCCTCGGTCGGGCTCATGGCGGCATCCGGCGCGTTCACCGTCATCTACGTCGCCTGGGCGACGCCCGCCCAGCGCATCCGGATCCTGCCCGTCATCGGACTGGCGCTGCTCGTGTGCGCGGCGCTCGGTGCGGTCGTCGCCCCGTGGCCGGCGGTCGCCGCGATCGGTCTCGTGGTGGTCGCGATCGTCTCGAGCGCGCTGCACTACGGGTACCGCCTCGGTCCGCCGGGGCCGCTGTTCTTCGTGCTCGTGTACGGGCTCGCGACGCACGTGACCGCCGTCGTCGGCGGGAAGCGCGTCGTCGACCCGCTGCTGTTCCTCGCGGCGTTCGCGGCGGGGGTCGCGATCGCGTACCTGATCGCGGTGGTCGCCGCCGTCATCATGCATTCGGTCCGGCGTCCGGATCCGGATTCCGTGCGCCGCCTGCCCCGGACGCCGAGCCTCGACGCCGACTCCCGGGCGCTCCTCGTCCGCGTGGCGATCGTCGCGGTTCTCGGCACGCTGCTCAGCGTGCTGCTGGTGGACACCGCCCGGGCGTACTGGACGGTGTGCGCCGGTCTCGCCGTGATCGGCGTCAACGCCGGTCGCCGCGCCGCGTTCGTGCGCGGCAACCAGCGCCTGGTGGGCACGGTCGTGGGTGCGGGCCTGTTCGCCGGGCTGGCGTTCCTCCCGATCCCGGTGTGGCTGCTTCCGTTCCTGCTCGGCGGGCTCCAGTACGTCGTGGAGATCCTCGTGGTGCGCAACTATGCGCTCGCCCTCGTGTTCATCACGCCGCTGGTGCTGATCATCACGTCCACGGCGGGCGCCGCGTCCGGTGTCGTGACCACGGCGCTCATCCTCGAGCGTGTCGTCGACACCCTGGTGGGGGCGCTTCTCGGCGCCGCCTCGGGCATCGTGCACCCCCGGCGCGCCCGGGTGGGTTAGCGACGGTCCGATTCGCTCCGCCGACGACAATGGCGGCGGTGGGGGACAAGTCTTGTCGGTGGAACCGGGGGCATCCGCTTGAATGGCTGTCGTGGAGAGCGATGCGCAGCTGCAGGAGATCGGCGACGGGGTCTGGGCGTGGGTCCAGCGCGACGGCACGTGGTGGGTGAACAACGCCGGACTCATCGCCGGCGACGACGGAGACCTGCTGGTCGACACGTGCGCCACCGCGGATCGCACCGCGGCGCTGCTCGCCGCCGTCGCGGCGGTGCGGCCCGCCTCGCGGCTGCGCTGGGCGGTCAACACCCACGCGCACGGGGACCACACGTACGGCAACAGCGTGCTTCCCGCCGACGTCACCCTCATCGGCCACGAGCGGATGCGCGAGACGCTCGCCGCGGACGCGGTGATCGACGGCTGCCCGCCGTTCTGGTCGCCGGTGCCGGACTGGGGCGCCGTGACGCGCCGCCTGCCCGATCTCACGTTCGACCACGCGCTCACCGTGCACCGCGGCGCCACCCGCGTCGAGGTGCGGCATCCCGGGCATGCCGCGCATACGACGGGGGATGCCGTGGTGTGGCTGCCCGCTCAATCGGTGCTGTTCGCGGGCGATCTGCTGTTCGCCGGCCTGACCCCGCTCGTGTTCATGGGGTCGCTCGCCGGCGCCGCCGCCGTGCTCGACTGGATCGCGGCCTTCGACGCCGACGTGATCGTGCCGGGGCACGGCCCGGTGCTGTCGCGGGCGGACCTCGCCCCGCAGCTCGACCGGCACCGGCGGTACTACGCGTTCGTGCGGGATGCCGCGGATCGAGGGCTGGCCTCCGGCGCGTCCCCGTTCGAGACGGCGACGCGTCTCGACCTCGGCGAGTTCGCGGACTGGGCCGATGCCGAGCGGATCGTGCTCAATCTGCACCGGGCGTACGCGGACTCCCGGGGCGAGGAACTCGACGTCATCGCCGCCTTCCGCGACGCGGTCGCCTGGAACGGCGGACCACTGCGCACGATCGTCTGATCGCGCGGGCGGTCAGCGACCTCGGCATCCGGATTCAGTGCGATGCGCCGGAATCAGCACGATTCGGACCGATTCGTGCTGAGCCGGCGCTGTCGGCCTGAACCCGCTACCGGCCGCGCGCAGCGCCGGAGCGGGACCGGCTGCCGATGCGTCCGGAGATCGCGAACAGCACGGATCCGATCACGAGTGCTGCGGCGCCGGCGAGATAGACCTGGCCGATGCCGAGGGCGTCGACGAGGATGCCGCCGAGGCCCGCCGCCACCATGATCGCCGCCTGGAACCCCATCACCACGAGGCTTCCGCCGGCTTCGAGGCGGTCCGGCATCCGGTGTCCGATCCAGGTGTTCACGATCAGCAGCCACGATGCGAAGAACACGCCCCAGACGAAGGCGACGACGGCGATCGCCCAGAGCGAGCCGGATGCGGCGATCATGAGCACCACGGCCGCCGCGATCGCGAGCGGCGTGATCACCGCGAGCGCCCGGTAGCGGCGGTCCACGATGATCCCGATCGCGATGTTCCCGAGGAAGCCGCCGATGCCGAACAGGGCGAGCAGCACGATGACGGTCTGCTCGGTGATCGGGGTTCCGGCATCCTGCACCTGCGCGAGCGCCAGCCGGATGTACGTGTACGCGAGGAAGTGCCCGAACACGATCAGCACGTGCCCGACGATGCCGATCCCGATGCCGGGGCGACGGAACGTGTCGAACAGGGTGGACAGGCGCGCCGCGCCTTCGGCCGGGACACTCGGCAGCAGCAGGCGCAGCACGAGGGCGAGCACCGCGGTCGCGGCGGCGGCGATGCCGAACACGCCCCGCCAGTCGACGACCTGGCTGAGGAGCACGCCCAGCGGCACGCCCGCGACGGTCGCCAGTGAGACCCCGGCGGAGGTGAACATCATCGCGCGCCCGAGGCGTTCGGGCCCGGCGATGCCGGCGGCGACGGTGACCGACATCGCCCAGAACCCGGACAGCGCCGCGCCCAGCAGCAGGCGCGCGATCAGCAGGACGGGGAGGTTCGGGGCGATCGCCACGACGAGGTTCGACACGGTCGCGCCGATCGCCATCCACACCACCAGCGAGCGGCGGTCCAGGCGCGGCAGCATCAGGCCGATGGTGGGCGCCACGATGAAGCCCGCGAGCGCGGTCGCGGTGACCATCTGACCCGCCTGGCCGGGCGTGACGCCGATCTCGGCGGCGATGTCGGTGAGCACGCCGCCGGGCAGGAACTCGGCGGTGACGAGCAGGAAGCTCATCGCCATCATGGCGAACAGGGCCCCGTACCGCAGGCGCGGCGGCACCGACCGGGAGACGACGGTGGGGACGGGCGCGGTGGTGGTCATGAGGAAGGCCAACCCGCCCGGACCCGGAGTTCTTCCGCCCGCGCGCGGAAAACCTTCCCAGGCCGCTCGTCACGAATGGTCATGAGTTGCGCAATCCGTGACGAGCGGGCATCCGGCCAGAATGGGGGAGTGACCGGATTCGACGACCCCCGCCTGCGCCCCGCTCCCGGCCTCGTGATCCGGCAGGCATCCGCCCTCGAACCGCAGGACGACCTGGATGCCTCGGTGGATCTGCTGCGCCGCGTGGCCTCCGGCGAGCTCGCCGAAGAGCGGGTGGTGCGCCTGGTCGCCCCGGCGCCGACGGTCGCGATGAGCCGTCGGGAGAGCCGGATGCCGGGGTACGAGGATGCCCGGGCGGCGGCGATCCGCCACGGTTTCACGCCCGCGATCCGGCCCACCGGCGGCCGGGCGGTCGCCTACGACGAGTCGTGCCTGGTGTTCGACGTCATCAGCCGCGACGACGCCGAGCTCGATCCGACGCGGTTCTTCGCCGCGGCCGGCAACACGATCGTGGACGCCCTGCAGGAGCTCGGGCTGGATGCCCGGCTCGGCGAGGTCGCGGGAGAGTACTGCCCCGGCGAGTTCAGCATCAACGCGCGGGGTGTCGTGAAGCTGATCGGCACGTCCCAGCGAGCGGTGCGCGGTGCGCGGCTGCTGAGCGGGATGCTGGCCTTCGGCCCGGTGGACCGGTTCGTGGCGGTGCTCACCGAGGTGAACGCCGCGCTGGGGCTGGACTGGGACCCGGCCACGTTCGGCACGATGCACGTCGAAGACCCGAGCCTCGCCCGGGACTCGGTGGAAGCCGCGCTCGCGGCGGCCTTCGTCAGCTGACGCGGCAGCCGGATACGATTCTGCGGGTCGAGGAGGTGCGATGCGGTCCTGGGTGATCGGCGCGGTGCTCCTCGCGCTGGGGTTCGTCGCCATCCTGACCGGTGTCATGCCGGTCGCCGACGCCGTCGCCCTGTGGAACCGGGTGTGGCCGATCCTGCTGTTCGTCGCGGCGATCACCGTCGTGACCGAACTGGCCGCCGTCGCCGGCGTGTTCACCGTGCTGGCGCAGGCGACCGCCCGCTGGGGCCGCGGCCGGGCGTGGCTGCTCTGGCTGCTCGTCGCCGTCGTCGCCGCGGCGAGCACCGTGTTCCTCTCGCTGGACACGACCGCCGTGCTGCTGACGCCGATCGCCATCGTGCTGGCCCGGCACGTGGGTCTCAGCCCACTGCCGTTCGCCCTCACCACGGTGTGGATGGCGAACACCGGATCGATGCTGCTGCCGGTCTCCAATCTCACCAACCTGCTCGCCCAGCACGCGATGGGCGACATCTCGCCGCTCGCCTTCGCCGGGCTGACGTGGGCGGCGGCGCTGGTGGCGGCCGTGCTGCCGATGGTCGTCGTGTTCGTCCTCTCCCGCCGGTCGCTCACCGGACGCTACGAGATCGGGGTGGCCCGGCGTCCCGGCGATCCGGTGCTGTTCCGGGCCGCGGCCGTGGTGCTGGTGGTGCTCGTGCCGCTTCTCGTGTCCGGCATCCCGGTGTGGATGCCGGCCACCGGCGCCGCCGCGGTGCTGGGGGTCGTGTTCGCCGTGCGGCAGCGCTCGGCGCTGCGGTTCGCCCTGGTGCCGTGGCGGCTGCTCGTGTTCGCCGGAGGACTGTTCCTGTTCATCGGGGCGCTGCACTCGGCGGGACTCGGCGCACTGCTGCATCGGGTGGCGGGGGAGGGCGACTCGCCGATCGCGCTGCTGCGGCTCTCGTTCGTCGGGATGCTCAGCGCCAATGCGATCAACAACCTGCCCGCCTATCTCGCCCTCGAGCCGGTCACCGGCAGCGCGGTGCGCGTGGTCGCCCTGCTGATCGGCGTCAACGTCGGCCCCCTCATCACCCCGTGGGCGTCGCTCGCGACGCTCCTGTGGCATCAGCGGCTGACGTCCCTCGACGTGGAGATCCGCTGGCGCCGGTACGTGCTGCTGGGTGCGATCGTGGCGCCGCTGACGGTGGCAGCCGCCACGTGGGCGCTCGCCGCGAGCGCCGGGATGCTGTGACGCGCTGAGCGGTACGGCGCCGAACATCGGGCGAGGCATCCGGCCCTGTCGACGATCCGTCACGAATGCACGGTCGAACCCGCCGTTCGTGCCAGATGCTCACTCGCCCCGCACCCCGAGGCGCGGCCCGCTCAGCGCGAGGCGGGCTCCCGGTCATGCTGCGGGGCGATGAGCACCAGGGACCAGTACGTGACGACCGCCACGGCGACGTGCATCACGGCGAGGATGAATACCCCGGCCGGGCTCTGACCGTGGATCAGGATCCACCCGTCGGGGGCGAACGACACCACCGTCACGGCGACCGCCGCCCAGAAGTACAGGCGGCGCGCCCGCGAACTCAGTGCGGCCGCGAGCGGCCAGCCGAGGCTCGCGATCACGACGCCGATCACCGTGAGCTTCGTGTAGTCGGCGAACCGGAAGTGGTCGTAGCCGCGCGTGCTCGGGTAGGCCAGCATCCCCACCTGGGCGAGCACCGCGCACGCCGCGACCGAGCCGACGACGGCGACCAGCGTCGCCACCAGGAATCTCCACGCCCGCGGCTGGCAGCGCGCGCCGGGCAGGTCGATCCGGAAGAAGGTGAGGATCGGGCTGCGCGCAGTGGCGGCAGTGCCGGTGGAGGTCATCGTCCCGACGGTAGGCGCCCCGCTCACAGACGGGTCTAAGCGACGGCGTCCTCCGGCGGGTCGCGGAAGATGTGAACGGCCTCCCGGGCGGCGTAGAACACGATGACGAGGCCGGCGACCGGATCCGCCCACCACCATCCGAGCACGGCGTCGAGCACGATGCCCAGCAGCACGCCGGTCGCGAGGACGCCGTCGATCAGGGTCACGCGGCCCTCGGTGAGCAGCACCGGATTGCCGAGCCTGCTCCCGACGCGCCACTTGCCCCACGCGAGCGCGAACATCACCAGGGCGGTGAGCGCGGTCCAGGCGATCCCGCCGGGAAGCGGCGTCGCCCGATGCCCGGCAGCGAGGGCGACCACGGCCTGGACCAGCAGATACGCGGCGAGCAGGACGAACGCCCAGCCGATGAGCCGCAGGCCGACGCGCTGCCGCTTCTCGCTGCTGCCCGTCAGCTCCCAGATGACGACGGCGCTCGCCCCGATCTCGATGAGGCTGTCGAGTCCGAACCCGAGCAGCGCCACCGACGCGGACCGGAACGCCAGAACGGCGAGCACCGCGACGCCGACGACGTTCCACGCGAGGGTGACGGCCTCCAGGCCGATGCCGGTCCGGCGAAGGGCTGAGGCATCCACTGTCGAACTCTCACCGCGGGCGGGTGGCTCGGACTCGGTCAAGTCCGTCATCCGTGCGCGACGACCCGCAGCGTCTCGAGGCTCGGGTCGCTCGCGCCGCGCACGTGGCCGCCCGGCGAGTTCGACACCGCCGTCAGGAACCGCACCGCTTCGGCGGTGATCAGCTCGCCCGGCATGACGTTCGGGATGCCGGGCGGGTACGCGGCGAGCGTCTCGGCACTCACGCGGCCGACGGCGTCCTGCGTCGGGACGGCGACCGACGGCTGCAGGAACGCATCGCGCGGCGGCAGCACGATCTCGCCCGGTGCGGGGATGCTCCCGACCGTGGGGATCTCGCCGGCGTCGGTCGGCGTCAGCGCATGCAGCTCGGCGATGAACCGGTCGATGTCGGGCACGACACCGGGCCCGAGGATGGCGACCACGCACGTCTCGGTGGCGATCTCGAGGAACACGCCGCGCTCCATCAGGGTGTTGCGCACCTGGTGGCCGCTGAGGCCGCCGCGGGCGACGTCGATGGAGACGCGCATCGGGTCGACGGCGACGATGTCGTCGAACGCCGCGAAATCGTCGGACGCGATGCCGAAGCGTCCGATCGCGCGGATCCGGTCGCGGATCTCCGCGGCGGCCGCGATGGATGCCGTGATGCCGTCGTGGCCGTCGACGAGCTGCGCCCGGGCCAGGTCGAGGGATGCCAGCAGCAGCGTGCTCTCGGACGTCGACTGCGTCAGGCGGAACGCCCGCTCGATGAGCGGCTCCAGGGCCCGCCCGTACTCGGTGTCGGCGATGTGCAGCATGGCCGACTGGGTGAGGCTGCCGCCGAACTTGTGCGTGCTGTTCACGAGGGCATCGGCGCCCTGCGTGAGCGGCTGCGCGGGGAGGTCCTCGTGGAACCCGAAGTGGGATGCCCACGCGCCGTCGACGATGAGGGCGGCGCCGGCGGCGTGCGCGACCTCGGCGAGCGCGGGGATGTCGGCGACCGCGCCGAAGTAGCTCGGGGAGGTGAGCAGCACCGCCTTGGCGTCCGGCGTCCGCGCCAGCACGGCGGCGAGGGCTGTGGGGGAGACGCCGTGCGCGATGCCGTGCTCGGTGTCGATGGACGGCTGCACCCACACCGGGTGCAGGCCGGCGATCACGATGCCGTCGGCGGTCGAGGAGTGCGCGCTGCGCTGCACGACGACCGGGGCATCCGTGCTGCGGTACGACGCGAGGGCCAGGGCGACGGTACGGTTCGCCTGCGAGGCGCCGTTGGTGAGGAACCAGGTGCGCCGCGCCGACCAGGCGTCGGCGGCGAGTTCCCGCGCCTGCTGCAGGGCGTTGCCGGGCCCGAGGTCGAGCCCCGGGATGAGCGGGGTGACATCCCGCCGCAGCACCGTCTCGCCGAAGTATGCCGCAAGGCGAGGGGCGGCGACCGGGTCGGCGGCGTGCCCGGGCACGATCACGCGCACCTGTTCGCGGTCGCCGTGCACGGCGAGGGCGTCCGCGTACGGGGTCGCCGCGGGGGCGGGTGCGGCATCCGGCAGGCGGTCGAGGAGCGGAACGCGCGGTTCGGTCGTCATGCTCCCATACTCACCCTTCGCCGATGAAGAGGGAATATCGAGATATCTTCAGAACTCAATACCCACTATGGAGGTCCGGATGCTCGACCTGCGCCAGTTCGAGGCGCTGCGCGCCGTCGCCCGCACGCACTCCACCGCTGCCGCTGCGCGCCAGCTGGGCTGGAGCCAGCCGACAGTCACCCACCACCTGCGCGGGCTCGCCCGGGCCACCGGCGCGCCGGTCGTGCGCTCGTCGAGCGCGGGGACCGCGCTCACCCCCGCCGGTGCCCTCTGGCTGCCGCACGCCGAGGCGATCCTCGACCGGGCCGACCGTGCCCAGGCGGAAGTGGCCTCAGCCCTGCGCGACACCCGGCGGTCATGCCGGCTCGGGGTCTTCCCGACCGCCGCCGCGCGACTGCTGCCGGCCGTCGTCGCCGCCGCGACCGACGCCGGCGTGCGCATCGAGGTGACGGAGGCCGAGAACGAGAGCCTGTGGGCCGGGTTCGACGCCCTGCGCCTGGACGCCGTGATCACCTACGAGACGGAGCCGCGCGGACGCCCCGGCGGCGACCGCCTGTTCGCGGAGCACTTCGGCATCCTCGTCGCCCGCTCCCACCCGCTCGCCGACCGCGACCAGGTCTCGATCGCGGAGCTGCGCGACGAGTCCTGGATCGTCGGGCGCGACCCCGACGACGCGATCGACAGCATGCTGCACGACTTCACGCGTCGCGCCGGCTATCTGCCGGTCGAGGCGCAGTACAGCGACGACTACCGGGTGGTCGCCGCCTACGTCGCCGCCGGGATCGGCATCGCGTTCGTCCCCGAGCTCGCCCTGCCGGTCAGCTCCGACGACTGCCGGTTCGTGGCGCTCGCCGACCGGGTGCCGGCGCGGATGGTGTCGCTGCACACCTCTCCGCACCTGCCCGAGGAGATCCGCGCCGTGCTGCGCGAGGCCGCCACCCGGGCGCCGGACGTCCCGGCGGCGTGACCGGACCGTTATCGAACGGGTGACCTCATGCTGTGCACATAGGATCGGCACAGCGCGGGCCAATGTGTCGCCGGGTTTGACCGGGTCTCATGATTCTCATGACCCAGCACTCAGACCCCGCGCCGCAGTCCGACGACCCGGCGTCGCAGCCGCAGATGCAGGCCGCCCGCCAGCATCCGGCCGTGCCGCCGGTCCCGCCCCTGCCGCCTCAGCCGCCGATCCCCGCCGCGTTCGCCCAGCCCGCCGCGTACGGCCCGCCCCCCGTCTACCCCGCACCGCAGCCCACGCCGTACGCGGGTGCGTCGTCCGGGCAGTATTTCGGCCCGGCCGCCCCGCAGCCGGCCCCGGCCGCCGCGCACCCGGCCCGCAAGCACCGCGGCGCCCTCATCGCCTGCGCCGGCGTCGGCGCGGTCGCGATGCTCGGCCTCGGCGCCGTGCTCGGCGCGAACCTCGCCACCGGTGGCATCGCCGCGGCATCCTCGTCCGGTTCCGGCTCGCAGAGCCAGACCCAGCAGACCTCCCCGCAGGGTCCGAACGCCGGCTACCCGGGCTACGGGTCGGGCTCGGACGGTTCCGGTTCCACCGGTCAGGACGGCTCGGGCGGGTTCGGCGACGGCGGCGGCAGCTCGTCCGGCTCGTCGACCGGCGTCACCGGAACACCCGCCACGACCGCGCAGTCGCAGGGCGTCGCGTTGATCACGACCACCGTCGACTACGGTGCCGCCCAGGCCGCCGGCACCGGCATGGTCGTCACCGGCAACGGCGAGGTCCTCACGAACAACCACGTGGTTGCCGGTGCCACCACCATCACGGTGGAGATCCCGACCACCGGTGCCAAGTACACCGCGAAGGTCGTCGGCACCGACGCGGCCGACGACGTCGCCGTCCTGCAGCTGCAGAACGCGTCCGGCCTCACCACCGCCACCTTCGACACCGCCGGCGACCTCCAGGTCGGCGACAGCGTCACCGGCGTCGGCAATGCCCAAGGCGGCGGCGAGCTCATCGCGGCGCCCGGAACCGTCACCGCGCTCGACCAGAGCCTCACCACCCAGGCCGAGCAGTACGCCGACTCCGAGTCGCTGTCGGGCATGATCGAGACCGACGCGGCCATCCAATCGGGCGACTCCGGCGGGCCGCTGTACGCCGCCGACGGCGAGATCGTCGGCATGGACACCGCGGCGAGCTCCGGCGGAACCCCCGACTCGTTCGCCATCCCGATCCAGAAGGCCCTGTCGATCGCCGAGAAGATCACCTCCGGCACCGGCGGCTCGGGCATCCAGCTCGGCTACCCGGCCTTCCTCGGAGTGCAGGTCGGCCAGGATGCCACCGGCAGCGCGTCCGGCATCCCGAGCCAGACCGACGGCGCGGCCGTCGCGGGCGTCATCGACGGCACCCCCGCCGCGAACGCCGGCCTGCAGCAGGGCGACGTGATCACGGCCGTGAACGGCACCGCGATCACCTCGTCGAGCGACCTGTCCCGCACGCTGGCGGGCTACAAGCCGGGCGACAAGGTCACGATCACGTGGACCGACGCCTCCGGCCAGTCCCAGCAGGCCCAGGTGACCCTTGCGGAGGGCCCCGCCGCCTGACCCGGATGCCTCCCGGCGCCCGCCGCGGCATCCACCCCCCCGCTGTTCCGCTGTCCTGGATCGCACGTGCCCGTGCGATCCAGGACAGCGGAACTTTCTGTTTCGGGGGAAAGAGGAGAATACATAGCCTGGCTATTGATATATATAGCCAGGCTATGTATAGTTGCAGCATGCACACCGACACGAGCGAGTCTCCCGGCACGGCGGCGACGCGCGACGACGCGGTGCGGGCTCTGGTCGTCGACCTCGTGCAGACCGGCGGGCGCCTCTCGCGCCTCGCTCGTCGCGCCGCGAACGACCCCACGACGTCCGCCACCTGGCGCACGCTGTCGGTGCTCCAGGCCACGAGCCCTCTGCGCCTGGGCGAGCTCGCCCAGGCATCCGGCGTCGCGCAGCCGACCATGACCAAGATCGTCGCCGGCCTCGTCGAGCGGGGGGAGGTCGAGCGCATCGCCGATCCCACCGATCACCGCGTGCAGCAGATCGCCCTCACCGACGCCGGCAACGCCGTGCTCGTCAAGTGGCGGCAGCACATCGCCGACTCCCTCGTGCCCGCCTTCGACGACCTCACCCCGGAGCAGTTCGACACCGTGCGCCGGGCGCTCGACCTGATCGGGCCGCGCATCGTCCGGGGCCATCGCGAACTCACCTCACCCACCCGAAAGGTCGCTGACTGACCCATGTCGTCATCCCACGCCCCGCAAAAGGGATCCATCCTGAAGCAGCCCGCCGCCGTGTGGGCCGTCGCGTTCTCCAGCGTCATCGCCTTCATGGGCATCGGCCTGGTCGACCCGATCCTCCCCGCGATCGCCAAGGAGCTGCAGGCGACGCCGACCCAGACCGAGATGCTGTTCACGACCTACCTGTTCGTGACCGCCATCGCGATGTTCTTCACCAGCTGGGTGTCCAGCCGCATCGGCGCCAAGAAGACGCTGCTCATCGGCCTGGCGCTCATCGTGGTCTTCGCGACCCTCGCCGGGCTCTCCGACTCGATCGGCGCCATCATGGGCTTCCGCGCCGGCTGGGGTCTCGGCAACGCGCTCTACATCTCGACCGCCCTGGCGACCATCATCGGCGCCTCGTCCGGCGGCACCGCGAGCGCCATCATCCTCTACGAGGCGGCCCTCGGCCTGGGCATCGCGATCGGCCCGCTGCTGGGCGGATGGCTGGGCTCCATCAGCTGGCGCGGACCCTTTTTCGGCACGGCGGCGCTGATGGCCATCGGCTTCATCCTCATCGTCACGCTGATGCGCAAGAACCCCGAGAAGCCGGCACCGACGAGCCTGCTCGCGCCGTTCAAGGCGCTCGGCAAGCCGGCGCTCACGATCCTCGCCGTCGCCGCGATCTTCTACAACTTCGGCTTCTTCACGCTGCTGGCCTACTCGCCGTTCGCGCTCGTGCCGCTGGGCATCGAGGACGCCCAGACCCTCGGGTTCATCTTCTTCGGCTGGGGTGTCGCGCTCGCGGTCACGTCCGTCTGGGTCGCGCCCCTGATGACCCGGTTCCTGCCGCGCACCCGCGTGCTGTGGATCGTGATGGTGCTCCTCGGCCTGACGCTCGTGGCGGCCGGATTCGCGATCGGATCGGTCGCCGGCATCATCGTGTGCATCATCGTCGGCGGTCTCTTCCTCGGCGTCATCAACACGGTCCTGACCGAGTGCGTGATGGCCGCCACCGACCTGCCGCGCACCGTGGCATCCTCCGCATACTCCGGCGTGCGGTTCCTGGGCGGTGCGATCGCCCCGCCGCTGACCACGTGGCTGGCCGCCCAGTACGCCCCCGCCACGCCCTACTTCGTCGGCGGTGCGGCGGTCATCGTGGCCGCCCTGATCATCATCGCCGGGAGCCGCACGCTCGCCCACGTCAACCTCGAGGAGGAGACCGCCGAGCAGGAGGCCGAGGTGCTGGCGCTCGCCGACGCGGACTGACCGCATGTGGCACGAGCGGGGCCCGAGTCTCACCGAAAGTGAGCCTCGGGCCCCGCTGTTGTCAGTCGGCGCGCCGATCGACTCCCGGGTGCCGAAGAAGCGGGATGACCGCGACGCTTGGAACAAGCAGAACCAGGCCAAGGATGAAGTAGACCTGATCAGACCCGCCCAGGAATCCGTGGTGCTCCGGGGTGAAAACCGCGTAGGTGCGGCTGGCCGTGAAGACCAGTAGCAGCGGGATCGCGGCGAGATTCACCCAGAATCGGACGCGCCTCAGAGCGCCCAGCATGTCCAGGTCACCCAGTTGTAGTTATGGGTGCCGCGTTCGCTGCCACGGGGGTGATGAAGGTCGCGGCTCCAATTGCGCCGATGACGGCCATCGACATCAGTTGCTTCCTCACGAGATGTTCTCCTTTGAACGCTCCTGCGGATCAGGAGGTGTGTGCCTCAGGCTCCCGTGGGCAGGGGCGTCACATGCTCAGAATCATGATGTTTGAGTAGTCGGAAGCAGCAAATTGAGTGGAGCAGGACGGCGGCACGCGGAGGAGGGGGCAATTGAGTGCGCCGAGCCGGGGCAGAGTGAGTATGACCCCCCTGAAGACGTTGCAGCCGCTGTTGTCAGTCCGCGGCGTGCGGATCAGTGGCCGGCGATCAGCCGCTCCACCAGCAGGCCGGCCCCGATCAGCGTCATTGCCACACCGGCGAACCTCGTGACCATCGCGGTGGCACGCGGGCGCGACCGCAGGATGCGGCGTGCCAGCAGTGCCACCGCGGTGTAGATCACGGCGCAGTTCAGCAGGTGCAGGCTGCCGAGGGCGAGCATCTGCTCCGACGAGGGCCAGCCCGTGCGCGACGTGAACTGGGGGAGCAGCGCCAGAAGCAGCAGCAGCCCCTTCGGGTTGATGCCGCTGACGCCGGCGCCGCGGGCGAGCTGTCCGAGCGCGGTTCCCCCGATCGGACGCTCACTCGCAGCGATGCCCGACACGGGCTGGGCGAGCGTCGTCACCCCGAGGAAGATCAGGTACGCGCCGCCGGCGAGCGTGAGCACGGTGAGCGCTGCCGGGTACCGGGAGACGAGAGCGCCGGCACCCAGGGCGACCACGGTCACCACGCACGCGTAGCCGAGCAGCATCCCGGCGATCGACGGCATGACCGATCGGGCTCGCAGTCCGGCCGCGATGGCGTACGCCCAGTCCGCCCCCGGGGTGAGCGCGAGCAGCACCGCGACCGTCCAGAACTGCACCATCAGCGTCAGGTCCATGCCTCGTCCTCCCTCATCGAGAGAGAACCTACGCAGAAAGGCGCCGAAGGTGTTCCGAGATATGGCGCGATCTGGGCTGCTTTGGTGAAGAATCGTCGTCATGGATGCCCTGGATCGAGAGATTCTCTCGCAACTGCAGGATGACGGCCGGCTGAGCGTGACCGAACTGGCGACGCGGGTGGGTCTCAGCCTGTCCGCGTGTCATCGGCGAGTGCGCGACCTCGAGCAGTCCGGAGCCATCGAGCGGTACCGTGCGGTGATCTCGCCGCGCGCCGCCGGGCTGAACTTCGAGGCGATCGTCTTCGTCACCATCGGCCGCACCGACCCCGAGACCGTCGCCGAGCTCGAAGACACCCTGGCGGCCCTGCCGAACGTCATCGAGGCGGAGCGCCTGTTCGGCGATCCCGACTACATCCTTCGGGTGCTGACCGCCGACCTCGAGTCGTACCAGCGCCTCTTCGACACCGCGCTCGGCGGCCTCCCGGGGGTGCAGCGCATCACGTCGACCCTGGTCATGAAGAAGGTGGGCGCGGAGCGCGCCGTTCCGCTCTGAGCTCCGCGCCCGGGTCGCATCACCGGGGGAGGACGACGATCTTCCCCGCCGGGTGGGCGCCGTCCAGCATCCGGAACGCGTCGCGCACGTCGTCGAGGGAGAACGTCGCCGCGACCGGCAGCGTGAGGCGTCCGGCGGCGATCTCGTCGACGAGGCGCGCGAGATTCGCGGCGGTGCGGGCGGAGCGCTCCACGTTGTGTGCGCCGGTCTCGGCGAGGGCCCCGTACGCCGCGATCGCCACCATGCGGTCGCCCGGGACGCCCAGCTGCACGCCGGCATCCAGCGCGTCGCGTCCGTGGCAGTCCATCACGGCGGTCACCCCGCCGAGGGCGGCGACGCGATCGGCGAGCCCGTCGCCGTACGCGACCGGCTCGATCCCGAGGCCGCGCAGCAGATCGTGGTTGCGCGGGCTCGCGGTGCCGATGACGCGCGCGCCGGATGCCGCGGCCAGCTGCGCGGCCAGCACTCCGACGGCACCCGCGGCCCCGCCGACGAGCACCGTGTCGTCGGCCGTGACCGGCACCGTCACAACGCACGACAGGGCCGTCAGCGCCGCGATCCACAGACCGCCCGCCACGTCCACGGGAACGGCATCCGGACGCCGGACGAGCTCGGATGCCCGCGCCGTCACCGACTCGGCGACCGCTCCCGGGGCCCGCCCCAGCACCTCGTCGCCCACCGCGATGGGGCTGCCGTCCCAGTAGACGGCGCCCGCACCGACGCCGGTGACCGTGCCGGCGACGTCCGATCCAACGCGCCGCGGGAACGGCGAATCACTCGGCGCGAAGCCCGATCGCAGCTTGCTGTCGATCGGATTCAGTCCGGCGGCACGCACGCGCACCACCGCCTCCCCGTCTCCGGGGGCGGGCTCGGGGACTTCTGCCACCTGCAGAACCTCGGGGCCGCCGGTGCTGTCGTAGAGGGCTGCGCGGGTCATGTGCGCTCCATTCTGTCTGCCTCCATCGTCCCCGCAATCCGGCCTTCGCGGGCCGACCTCCCGCGCCGTGCGAGGATTCCGGTTATGAGAATCGGGATGATGCTGGACTACGCGGGCGGGTTCCGCGAGGCTGCAGCCGAAGTGAAGCAGCTGGAATCCGACGGGCTCGAACTGGTCGTCGTGCCGGAGGCGTACTCGTTCGACGCGGTCAGCCAGCTCGGCTACCTCGCCGCGCAGACCTCCACGATCGAACTGGCCAGCGGCATCCTGCAGCTCTACACGCGCACGCCGTCGCTGACCGCGATGACCGCGGCGGGGCTGGACTTCGTCAGCGACGGGCGCTTCACCCTCGGCATCGGGGCCTCCGGGCCGCAGGTGATCGAGGGGTTCCACGGCGTGCCGTACGACATCCCGCTGACCCGCACCCGGGAGATCATCGAGATCTGCCGGTCCGTCTGGAAGCGCGAACGGCTCGAGTACCAGGGCCGGGCGTACGAGATCCCGCTTCCGGCCGACAAGGGCACCGGACTCGGCAAGCCGCTGAAGCTCATCAACCATCCCGTGCGCGAGAGCATCCCGATCGTGGTCGCAGCCCTCGGTCTCAAGGCCGTCGCGCAGGCCGCCGAGATCGCCGACGGCTGGATGCCGACGATCTACCACCCGGAGCGGGCCTCGCGCGTGTGGGGCGACGCGCTCGCCGACGGCTCCGCCAAGCGGGATGCCGCCCTCGGCCCCCTCGACGTCTTCGCCAATCCGGCCCTGTACATCGGCCCGCACGCCGAGCAGGTGCTGCCCGTCGTCAAGCAGCACATCGCGCTCTACGTCGGCGGCATGGGGGCGCGCGGCCGCAACTTCTACAACGACGTCGCGACCGGCTACGGCTTCGGGGAGGCCGCGGAGACCATCCAGAACCTGTACCTCGCGGGGCGCAAGGAGGAGGCCGCGGCGGCCGTCCCGGACGAGTTCGCCCGTGGGATCAGCCTGATCGGCACCCCCGACGAGGTGCGCGAGCGCCTCGACGCGTTCGCGGCATCCGGCGTGACGACGGTGACCGTGAACCCGATGGCCCGCACCGCCGACGAGCGCCGCGCCCTGATCGGCGGCCTGCTGCAGCTCGCCGGCTAAGCCCCGGGCTGGGGCGACACGGTTCCGACTGGCGGTGATGTGTCCGGATGGCGGGATGACGCGCCGCTGGGATGCCGCCCGGCGTTCAGATCGCCGCCATCCGTTTCACGCCCGTCGCTCCGGGAGCGCCGATGTCGGAGGAGTGAGGCATCCTGTGGGGATGACGCCGACACCCGCATCCACCGCCCCGGCGATCCGGGATGCCGCCCTCGACGCCCTCCGTGCGCTCACCGGCCGGCCCGACGCCGAGTTCCACGACGGGCAGTTCGAGGCGATCGCCGCGCTCGTCGCCGAACGCCGCCGGGCGCTGGTCGTGCAGCGCACCGGGTGGGGCAAGTCGGCGGTGTACTTCGTCGCGACCCTCATGCTGCGGCGTGCCGGCGCCGGGCCGACCCTGCTGGTCTCGCCGCTGCTGGCCCTCATGCGCGACCAGATCGCCGCGGCCGAGCGCGCCGGCGTCCGGGCCGTGGC
Organism: Microbacterium mangrovi; assembly: GCF_000802305.1. Taxonomy (GTDB): domain Bacteria; phylum Actinomycetota; class Actinomycetes; order Actinomycetales; family Microbacteriaceae; genus Microbacterium; species Microbacterium mangrovi. The sequence goes on from NZ_JTDK01000015.1 coordinate 102,649, forward strand.
GATCAACTCCACCAACGCGCACGAGTGGGATGGCGTCCGTGCGCAGCTCGAGCGCGACGAGATCGACGTACTGCTCGTCTCGCCGGAGCGGCTGAACAATCCCGTGTTCCGCGACGAGCAGCTGCCCGACCTGGTGCGCCGGATGGGGCTCCTGGTCGTCGACGAGGCGCACTGCATCAGCGACTGGGGGCATGATTTCCGGCCCGACTACCGGCGGCTTCGCGAGCTGATCGCGCAGCTGCCGCCCGACGTCCCGGTGCTCGCGACCACCGCGACCGCCAACCGGCGGGTGGTCACCGACGTGAGCGAGCAGTTGACCACGGGCGGGGTGGAGGTGCTCACGATCCGCGGTCCGCTGGCGCGTGCCTCGCTGCGGCTGGGGGTGCTGCGCCTGGCGAACGCGCCGCAGCGGCTGGCCTGGCTGTCCAGCCACCTCGACGATCTGCCCGGCTCGGGCATCATCTACACCCTCACCGTCGCGGCGGCGCACGACACCGCCCGGCTGCTGCGTGAACGCGGCCACGACGTGCGGGCGTACACCGGGCAGACCGATCCCGACGAGCGCGCCGAGTGCGAACAGGCCCTCAAAGACAACACGGTCAAGGCACTCGTGGCAACGAGCGCGCTGGGCATGGGGTTCGACAAGCCCGACCTCGGTTTCGTGGTGCACCTCGGCGCACCCTCGTCGCCGGTGGCGTACTACCAGCAGGTGGGCCGCGCCGGCCGGGCGACGGACTCCGCCGACGTGCTGCTCCTTCCCGCCGCCGAAGACCGCGACATCTGGCACTACTTCGCCACGGCGTCGATGCCCGACAGCGAGCGGGCCGAGCGGATCCTCGCGGCCCTCGGCGACACCCCGGTGTCGACCCCGGCGCTCGAGGCGATGGTCGACATCCGACGCTCACCGCTCGAACTGCTGCTGAAGGTCCTCGACGTCGACGGCGCGGTGCGCCGGGTGCAGGGCGGCTGGGTCGCCACCGGTGCGCCGTGGACCTACGACCACGAGCGCTACGGGCGCATCGCCGCCGAGCGCACCGCGGAACAGCAGCGCATGCTCGACTACGAGACCACCGAGACCTGCCGCATGGCGTTCCTGCAGGATGCCCTCGACGACGAGACCGCGACGCCGTGCGGCCGATGCGACTCGTGCGCGGGGGAGTGGTATCCGACCGCGGTGAGCGCCGAAGAGGGGGCCGCCGCCGGCGCTGCGCTCGACCGCGTGGGCGTGCCGATCGAGCCGCGCCGGCAATGGCCCACGGGGGTCGCTCGGCTGGGCGTCACGGTGAGCGGGCGCATCCCGCCCGGCGAGCAGGCCGCGGAGGGGCGCGCCCTGGCCCGCCTCACCGATCTCGGCTGGGGCGGAACCCTGCGCCGGATCTTCGCCGAGGGAGCAGAGGATGCCCCGATCACGCCGCAGATGCTCGACGCCTGCGTGCGCGTCCTCGCCGACTGGCAGTGGGCGCAGCGCCCCGCCGCGGTCGTCTCGGTGCCGTCCCGCTCCCGGCCGCAGCTGGTGGGCTCGCTCGCCCGTGGTCTCGCGCGGATCGGGCGTCTGACCGACCTCGGCGAGCTGGCGTGGAACGGCGCCGGCCCGACGGGCCGGCCCGGTGGCAACAGTGCGTTCCGGCTGGCCGGCGTCTGGGGTGCCTTCAGCGCCGCAGAACTCCCCGTGGCCGACGGGCCCGTGCTGCTGGTCGACGACATCGCCGACAGCCGCTGGACGCTCACCGTCGCCGCGCGAGAACTGCGGCGCACCGGCGTCAGCGCCGTGCTCCCGTTCACCCTGGCGCTGCGCGCCTGAGGCTCACACCGACGCCGACGACAGCAGGATGCTGGTCTCGCTGTCGCGCACGCCGTCGAGGGTGCGGATGACCCCGAGCACCGCATCCAGGCGCGCGAGGCTGTCGCAGCTGATCTCCGCGACGAGGTCCCAGCGGCCGTTCGTGGTGTGCAGGGCGGCGATCTCCGGGATGCCGCGCAGGCCGCTCACGACTTCCCGGGCATCCCGGCCCTCGACGGCGACCATCGTCACCGCGCGGACCGCGGCGTGGTCGGCCGGATCGTGCACGCGCACCGAGAACCCCACGATCACGCCGGTCGACAGCAGCCGCTCGAGGCGCTTGGAGACGGTCGTGCGGGTCACCCCGAGTCGGGCGGCCAGCGACGCCACCGGCTCCCGCCCGTTCGCTCGCAGGAGCGACAGCAGACGGCGGTCGAGGTCGTCGATCGGCACGGTCATGCACCTAATGTATTCACCTGGTGCGCAAAGTGCGCAGGATCGATCCGAATTGATGCGTGTTGCTTATTGAAAGGCATCCGCCCCCGTTTCTAGGGTGGGTGTCGTGACTGAGTCCTCCGCCCGCATGCATGCGAACAGCCCCGACAACGCCCTGATCGTCGACTCCGTGCTCGGCTACGCCCGGCGCCGGCTGCTGTCCGACGACGTGCCCCTCGACAAGCCCGTCTCCGAGGCCGACCTCAAGCGTCTCGCCGGGCCGACGATCCTGCCCGAGGGCATGGGGGGTGCACGCGCGCTCGCCGTGTTCGAGCACATCTTCGCTCCCGCGTGCCTCACGATCGACCACCCGCAGTACCTGTCGTTCATCCCCGCCGCGCCGACGAAGGCGGCCATCGCGTTCGATCTCGCCGTGTCGGCGTCGAGCCTGTACGGCGGCAGCTGGATGGAGGGCTCCGGCGCGGTGCACGCCGAGAACGAGGTGCTCGAGTGGCTGCGCACCGAGTTCGGCCTGCCCGAGGGGGCGGGCGGCGTGTTCGTCCAGGGCGGCACGATCGGCAACCTGTCGGCGCTGGTCGCGGCGCGCGCCGCCGCTCGCGAGCGTCTCGCCGCGGCCGGGAAGCCCGAGCCGACCCGCTGGAAGATGGTCTGCAGCGCCGAGGCGCACTCGTCGAACAAGTCGGCCGCGAAGGTCATGGACGTCGACACCGTGCTGGTGCCCGCCGGCGACGACGGGATGCTGCACGGCGAGTCGGTGCGCCAGGCGCTGGAGGAGCACGGCGATGCCGTGTTCGCCGTCGTCGCGACCGGCGGCTCGACGAACTTCGGCATCGTCGACGACATCGCCTCGATCGCGGCGCTGAAGGACGAATTCGATTTCTGGCTGCACATCGACGGCGCGTACGGCCTCACCGCGATGCTGTCGCCCCTGGCTCGCGACCGGTTCGCCGGGGTGGAGCGCGCCGACTCGGTGATCGTCGACCCGCACAAGTGGCTGTTCTCGCCGTTCGACGCGTGCGCCCTCATCTACCGCGACCCGGAGACCGGCCGTCGCGCGCACACGCAGCACGCGGAGTACCTCGACACGCTCAACGACAAGCCCGAGTACAACCCTTCGGACTACTCGATCCAGCTCACCCGGCGCCCTCGCGGCCTGCCGCTGTGGTACTCCGTGGCCACGCACGGAACCGAGGCGTACCGCGAGGCGGTGACCGAGATCATCGCTCTCACGCAGCGCATCGCCGAGGAGATCGCCTCGCGGCCGTACCTGTCGCTGGTGCGCGACCCGCAGCTGTCGGTCGTGGTGTTCGAGCGCGAGGGCTGGGACCGCGACGACTACGAGAACTGGTCGGCGGGCCTGCTCGATTCGCAGCGCGCGTTCGTGGTGCCGAGCTCCCACGCCGGGCGCCCGAACACGCGGTTCGCGATCATCAACCCGCTGACCACTTTCGAGCAGATGAGCGCCATCCTCGACACGATGGCGTGACCGGTGCGGCGGGCGCTCAGCGCTCGCCGCGCAGGTGCGCCTGGGCCATCGCCTCGTACTCGTCGTCGGTGAGGTCGTCGTATTCCTTGGCCTCGGCCTTGTCGCGCCGCATCCACCGGACCAACAGGATCACGAGGATCGGCACGTCGATGACCTCGGCGATGAACCAGATGAAGTCGCCGGAGAGGTGCTGGTCGTGCAGCGGCGAGGGCCACCAGGGCGCGCTGTTGTGGATCACCGGGGCATGGTCGGCGATGGCGTCGTCGAGACGCAGCAGGATGCCGGGGATCGAGTCGATGAGCAGTTCGACGAACGCCAGCAGGAACTCGATCGTGATGAACGTGCTGGACCGCATCCCGGTCGTCGCGGCGATGGGCAGCACCATGATGAGGCCGAGCAGCGGCACGACGATGCCGAGCGCGGCCTCCATCCACGGCGTGCCGCGCATGGTCCACGCGAACGGGGTGAGGAACAGCAGGAACACTCCCGCGACGAACACGGTGGCGAACATCGCGTTGCCGAACATCCGCACGATGCGCCAGCGCAGGATGCGGGTGATGCGCGCGGCTCCGCCGTCGCCGGATGCCTGGATCAGCAGTTCGAGAGGGCGTCCGGCGGCGATGAGCGCCGGCACCACGAAGATCAGCAGCGCGATGCGGGTGGTGAACGCCCAGCGCAGGTCGTGGGCGTAGGTGCCGAGGAATCCGAGCTCGACGAACGCGTAGGAGCCCATGCCGCCCAGGTAGTAGGCGAGGGTGTAGCGAGCCGGCCAGGCGGCGCCCTTGCGGTGCATCTTCCAGAGGCCGAGACCGTAGAGCGCGGACGCGACGACGAGCACGACGATCGTCACGGGATCGGCGCGCCAGGTGGTGAGGAAGACACTGAGAGGAGGCGTACATCCAGGGTACGCTCGCCCATCCTGGGAGGACGACGAAGGATGCGCCTGTGCATAGTCACAGCCCCGTCCCGTCTGCCAGACTCGATGTGTGGCAGATGGAGACAAGCCCGCGAGGCTCAAGGTGCGCGACATGGTCGCGGACGGCCTTTACGTGGCCGCGGCGGCCACCCGGCTCGATCTGAAGAACCGCATCCTCGTCGACACGATCGCCCGCGGCGAGGACTTCGACGTCGAGCACTTCATCGACGACGCCCGTGACTCCTTGCTGACGCTCGCGATCGAGGCGGAGGGCGACGCGAAGCGGCTGGAGCGTCAGCGGAAGAAGGCCGCGCATCGGTTCAGCGAGTCCTTCGGCACCCACGACTACCGCCGCGGCGACGTGCGCAACCTCAAGAAGCGCGAGAAGCAGTCGGTGCAGGTGGCAGCCGAGCTGCGTCGTCGTGCCGACGACCCGGACGAGCTGCGCAAGCTCGTGGAGGATGCCCGCGAGGCTGCGTGGGGCGAGGTCGCCCGGAACATCGACAGTTCGCTGCGCATCGAGGCCGCCCGCCCGGACCTCGAGCCCGACTACGCGAAGCTGCGCGACGCTCGCATGCAGGCGCTGCGTCTGGTCGATCTTCCGCGGCTGAGCGCCCACCGCAAGAAGTCGAAGGATGCCGCCCGGCAGGCCGCGAAGCAGAACGCGAAGGCCGAGAAGAAGGCAGCGAAACAGGACAAGCGAACCGGGACACGCGCGGGATCCTCGGGGACCGCCGCCGATTCGCGGTGACGCGGACATTCCTATAGACTCGATGACTGTTGCGCCGAACGGTACAGCAAGCGCCTGTAGCTCAATGGATAGAGCATCTGACTACGGATCAGAAGGTTGGGGGTTCGAGTCCCTCCAGGCGCACACTGTGTTGAGACAGTGATTGAGAAAAGACCCGGTCATCCGGGTCTTTTCTTGTTTTCTGGTCCGCTCTGATTCGGGTCATGTGCCGTCTGATCACGAATCAGCAGGTTTCGGCGCGCCGTGCCACGGATTTCCGCGTGATTCCGCGGAATCCGAGGCCGAGATCGGTGAGCGACGCGGTGTGTACGGGAGTCACATGTGTGAACTTATGTGTGCACCAGATTTGGGCCGTCGATGTCGCACGCCGGGACCTTCTCATCCATCAGTCCGACTACGCGACCGTCAGGCCGATGGGTCGGCGCTCGTCTGGACGTAGATCCGTCCACGGCCGAACGGCAAGACGGGCGCGCGGTACACGAGGGACGCGGCATGAATTGGATCGAGCACGAACTCCGCCTGACCGAATCGCCAGAGCCGGTTGTAGAGAAAGGCGCTGATGAGCGCTGTCTGGTCTGACGGAACCTGCCAGGTGCCGAGCCCCCACTGGGTCGGCTGACCGCGCCCGCCGATCACGAGCGTGGGTTTGATCCGGCCGTAGAGCGCGAACCGCGGTTTTTGCAGGGTGATTTCGATACGGCGGGTCACGATTCCAGCGTGCCCTGCGGGGGTTCGAGTGGCATGGAGGAATTGTCTCAGAGCGAGTCGATCCGCTTTGCCCCGTGCTCGTCTCAGGTGGCCTCTCGATCGCTGGATGCGGGCAGACTGGCCCCCGAGGGCGCGGATGCTTCGGCCGAGAACGCACTCCAGTGCACACGCATCCCCGGTCACTACTCAAAACGGGCGTCGGGACTACTCAAAGTCCTGGGTTTGGTCTCGTGCACGTGCTGACGGGTGCGAGCCTCGCTGTGAGTGGCAAGCACATCAACGCCAAACGGAAGGCGACCAAGATCATCCACAAGAGTGTGAAGCTCGCCGCAGTTGTCATGAAGCTTGGCGGGCTGAAGAAGGCGATCTCGGCAGTGCGCACGCACGTCACCCAGCGCAGCAAGCTGAGTAAGGCGACGCAAGCAGCGGTCGAAGGCCTTGCCGTCTTCGGCGTCTCCGTGCTCGCTGACCTGTTCGGCATCGGAAGCTGCGTGTCACTGCTCCGAGGCAAGTAGCGTGCGTTGCCACCGCACGCGCAAGTTGGTCGGAGGGGCAGGCATATGCGTGCTTTGAGTATCGCGAGCTACGACAGCATCGCGGATCTTCCACCCGGCGTCGTCCCCGCAGGCCTCGCACTCGGGGTGCTGCTCATCGCCCTTCACGTGTGGCTGTCGCGATGCAACCCTGTTTGGCTCGGAGCGATCGTCCCGATCATCGTCATCGCGTTAGTGACTGCCCTCGCGATGGAGGTGCGGCCGACGGTCGGACTGATCGCCGGATACGTCGCGACAATCGTTGCGCTCATAGTCATCTGGTGGGCAGGCGAAGACACACGACGAATGAAACGCGAACGCGATACGGCCCCGTAACGGCGACGAGCGAATCCGGATCGCCTGAAGCGGCCGCATCCCGATGTTGAGACAGTGAAGAGCGGCCCGCGAAAGCGGGCCGTTTCTTGTTTCCGGACTGTCTCACGGTGAGCGCCGCGCACCATGCTCGCGCGGGTAGCCTCGAGGCATGGTCGCGGCGGTGGAGCCCGGGTGGTACGACGACGGCACCGGTGCGATGCGCTGGTGGGACGGTTCGCGGTGGACCGAGGATTTCGCGGACTTCGGGTTCGGGGTCGAGCTGCGCACAAGCGCCGTTCCGGCATCCGCCCCCACCGCCGCGGGCTGGTACGACGACGGCCGTGGTCGGATGCGTTGGTGGGACGGGCGCCGCTGGACGGCGCAGTCGCGATTCAGCGGCGGCGAGCAGGCGTACGCCGGAGTCGTGGTCGACGGCCGGTGGATCCACCTCGGAGAGCTGAGTCAGCCGATCGCCGGTGTCGTCGCCGTCGTGGACAGCCTCGAGCGGATCGGCAAGAGGCCCGGTTTCTCACGGGCGGCGCACGCGAAGGCCCTGTTCGGTCCTCGGGGCAGGCTCGCCTGGCGCCAGTTCGGCCGTTTCGACCGTCGGGCTCTCGGCCTCGCGATCGAGAGCGCCGACCAGGCGTGGATCACCTTCCCCCCGGCAGGCGACGAGGCGGGAGCGCGCCGGTTCGCGAGCTGGATCACCGCGAGCGCGGACCACTACCGCAACAGATGAACGCGTGGTGCGCTGAGGATCTGGTCGGCGGGCATCGCGAGCGATAGGCTCGTGCGGCCATGGACTCCTCACACGCCGAACCGGGGCGAGCCGCCGATTCGACCCCCAGCGATCACCAGATCTTCGGCGAATCCCGCTGGCCCCCCGCCATCGCCGTGTTCATCTTCCTGCTCATGGATGTCGCGGGCAGCATCTGGCTTCCCCGGAGCGGAATCCTCACCTTTCCCTGGCTCCTCCCGACGGTGGAGACCGTCATCCTCATCGTGCTCCTCTTCGGGCATCCGGGCGGGCTCGTGAAGCAGCGACGCTTGCTGCGTCCGATCGCTATCGTGCTCGTTCTCGCGATGGTCGCCTCCGCACTCTGGGCGACCATTCGCCTCACCAACGATCTGATCTGGGGATCGAAGCTGACGAACGAGCCCGCGCTGCTCCTCGCCTCCGGCGGGCTGGTGTGGCTCGGCAACGTCCTCTCGTTCGCGCTGCTGTTCTGGCTCCTCGACAGTGGCGGCCCGGCACAGCGCGCCCGCCGTGAGCGTCCCGCCGACTTCGCGTTCACGCAGCAGCTCACCCCCGAGGTGGCGCCGGCAGGCTGGCGCCCCGCTTTCCTCGACTACCTGCACCTGGCCTTCACCAACTCGACCGCGTTCAGCCCGACGGACGTGATGCCTCTGTCGCTCCGGGCGAAATACGCGATGGTCGTGCAATCGACGGTCGCTCTCGCACTGTTCGGACTCATCGTCGCCCGCGCCGTGAATGCCTTCCACTAACGGCTGCACCGCAGCCATCGAGCGGACCGGTCGGCGGACCGCGGCAGAATGGGTGAAGACCTACGAAAGGCCGTCATGGACGTCACCCTGCTTGTCCGGTTCGTCGCCGCGGCCGAGGAACTGCACTTCCCGCGAGCGGCAGCGGGCCTCGGCATCCCGCTCGCGTCGCTGTATTCGTCGATCGACAAGCTCGAAAGCGAAGTCGGCGAGCCGCTCTTCGTCCGCGACGGGGCCCGCACCCGCCTGACCAAGGCCGGAAGCCTCTTCCTGCCGACCGCGAAGGCCGAGATCGCGGCCGCGCCCGCTCCGGCACCGAAGCCGGTGGTGCCGGCCGGCGGCAAGGCGAAAGCCTCCAAGGGCAAGGGCCGCGCCCCCGTGGTGAAGGGCCAGCCGAAGCCGTACAAGAAACGTCAAGGACGGTAGCTCACCGGGCCAAGATGGACATGCCGCCGTTCGCTGAAAGGAGCATCCGATGACCGACAAGCCCACCGTCCTGTTCGTGTGCGTGCACAACGCGGGCCGGTCGCAGATGGCCGCCGGATACCTGCAGGCGCTGGCCGGCGACCGGATCGAGGTGCTTTCCGCCGGCTCGGAGCCGAAGGAGAGCATCAACCCGGCCGCCGTCGCCGTGATGACCGAAGCCGGGATCGACATCGCCGGCCGTACCCCGAAGCTGCTCACCGTCGACGCAGTGCGGGAGTCGGATGTCGTGATCACGATGGGCTGCGGCGACGCGTGCCCGATCTTTCCCGGCAAGCGGTACGAAGACTGGGTGCTCGACGACCCGGCCGACCAGGATGTTGCGACCGTCCGCCGCATCCGTGACGAGATCCGCATACGCGTCGAGAACCTGATCGCGCAACTCGTTCCCTCGGAAGCCTGAGGGGAGCTGCGCGGCGCCCACTACTGGCCCGTGGGCGCCGCACACACCCCACCCCCGGGTCTGAACCGAGCCCGGTGGTCCTCGACAGGGGTGGCGGCGGATGGAAACACCCCCGTCAAGGGATCGCCGTGTCCGAAGGGATTTATGCCTGATCTCCCGAACACCGGCATAGCCACCGTACGGATGGCGCCCACCGCCCGGACGCCAGAACCGGGGCATTGAGTAGTGATTTCGCCGAATTGAGTAGTGATCCGGAAAAACCGTGGGAGCACTCTGCCCGAGGGGCGCGGGGAAGCTGGCGCGGTCGTCCCGCTGCCGCAGCGGTGGCCGACCGCAGGGATGCACCGGGCCGCAGACGGATACAGGCAACCGGGGCAGACGCGTCGCTCCACGGTTTTTTCAGATCACTACTCAATTTCGGGCAATCACCACTCAAATCCCCGGCTTCGACTACTCAAAGCCGGGGATTTCCGTGCGGGATGCCGGTTGTGTCAGCAGGCTCGGAATCCAGAGCCCCGACCGAAAGGCCACCATGACCGCCTCCTCGCAGCACGAGTTCACCGACGCCCCCCGCGGCCCCCGCATCCAGCGCCGCACCCTCCTCAAAGGGGCCGCGTGGTCCGTCCCGATCCTCGCGGCCACGGTCGCCGCCCCGGCTCAGGCCGCCTCGACCGTCCCGCCGACGATCGCGTGGTCGGGCACCAAGGCGGTGACCGACTTCGAGATCAACGAGACCACGAAGTCGGCCACGTCGCAGGTACCGGTCACCGTTCCCCTCAGCTTCGTGATCACCAACGGCTCGGCGCCGCAATCCGGCCTGATCGACAGCCTCGTCGTCACCTTCGGTGCCCCGAGCGGCGCTGCGGCGCCGACAGACGGCACCGCCTACGGGCTCGGCGTCTTCGGGATCAACGGCAGTCAGCTCTCCGTCTACAACCAGCCCACCTACGGACAGGCGGGGACCGGGTTTCCGACGACGACGTGGACCCATCCGGCGTTCCCCCTCAACGCCGGTGCCGACCAGGCGGTGACGACCATGATCGAGTTCATCCTCGTCGGAACCAGCAGCGCCGGGCCCGTCACCGACGCCGTCACCTTCCCCGTCACGGTCACCGCGACGATCGACGGCGTCGCCTACGCGGACTCCACGACGATCACGGTGCCGGCGGGCGCGCTCCTCCTCTGACCCCCGCTGTTCACCCCCGTGGCCGGGTTCGTCTCGAACCCCCGATCTTGCGAATCCGGCCCACGGGGGTGTCCAGTGGTCCTACTCTCTGGTCATGACAACGCTCCCGCCCGCCATCGCCACCACCGGACAGCTGCGCGCGTCGGGGCACACCCACAGGCCGCTGCGCGTCGAACTCCGCGAGAACCTGCTCGCCGCGCTCGCCGACGGTCGCGACCCGTGGCCGGGCATCCACGGCTTCGACGACACCGTCATCCCGCAGCTCGAGCGCGCCCTGCTGGCCGGTCACGACATCGTGCTGCTCGGGGAGCGCGGCCAGGGCAAGACGCGGCTGCTGCGCAGCCTGGTCGGACTCCTCGACGAGTGGTCGCCGGTGATCGACGGCTCCGAGCTCGGCGAGCATCCCTTCCACCCGATCACCCCGGGCTCCCGCCGGCGTGCCGCCGAACTCGGCGACGACCTGCCGGTGGCGTGGCGGCACCGCGCCGAGCGGTACGCCGAGAAGCTCGCGACACCGGACACCTCGGTCGCCGACCTCATCGGCGACGTCGACCCGATCCGGGTCGCGGAGGGACGATCGCTCGGTGACCCGGAGACGATCCACTACGGGCTCGTCCCGCGCAGCCACCGCGGCATCGTCGCCATCAACGAGCTGCCCGATCTCGCCGAGCGCATCCAGGTGTCGCTGCTGAACGTGATGGAGGAGCGCGACATCCAGATCCGCGGCTACGTCCTGCGTCTCGACCTCGACGTGCTGGTCGTCGCCACCGCGAACCCCGAGGACTACACGAACCGCGGACGCATCATCACGCCGCTGCAGGACCGCTTCGGCGCCGAGATCCGCACCCACTACCCGCAGACCGTCGAAGAGGAGATCGCCGTCATCCGGCAGGAGGCGGACCTGGTGGCCGAGGTGCCCGAGCACCTCCTCGAGATCCTTGCCCGGTTCACCCGCAATCTTCGAGAGTCGGACGCCGTCGACCAGCGCGCCGGGGTGTCCGCGCGCTTCGCGATCGCGGGTGCCGAGACGATCGCCGCCGCCGCTCTGCACCGGGCTACCCGCCAGCACGAGGCGGTCGCCGTCGCCCGGCCGGTGGACCTGGAGACCGCGGTGGACGTGCTCGGCGGCAAGATCGAGTTCGAGACGGGCGAGGAGGGCCGCGAGCGCGCGATCCTGGAGCACCTGCTGCGCACCGCCGTCGCCGACACGGCCCGCGTGCACCTGCGCGGGATCGACTTCCGTCTCCTCGTCGAGGCGCTGCACGACGGCGTGACGGTGATGACCGGGGAGCAGGTCCCGGCCGCGGACGTGCTCGCCGGGATGCCGGTGCTCGGCGAGTCGGACCTCTACGACCGGGTCGCAGAACGGCTCGGCGCGCAGACGTCGGGCGAGCGGGCCGGGGCGGTGGAGCTGGCGCTGGAGGCGCTGTTCCTCGAGCGCCGCATCGGCAAGGACAGCGCCGCAGGGGAGACCGTCTATGGATGACACGACGCCGGCTCCGGCCGGACGATTCCCGGCGGTGGCCTGATGGTCCGCAGCTTCCACCGGGCGCCCGCGCACACCGCACGGTACGGACGGTATGCCGGCGGCGACCCGCTGGCGCCGCCGGTTCCGGTGCAGGAGGCGCTCGAGGCGATCGGCGCCGACGTCATGGCCGGGACCTCCGCCGAACGCGCCATGCGCGAGTACCTTCGGCGCGGCGGCCGGGGTCGCGAGGGACTCGACGACCTCGCGCAGCGTGTGCAGCAGCGTCGCTCCGAGCTGCTCCGGCGGCATCGCCTGGACGGCACGCTCGAAGAGGTCCGCCGGCTCCTCGACCACGCGGTGCTCGAGGAGCGCAAACAGCTCGTGCGCGACGTGGAGCTCGACGACCAGACGCGGGCGTTCGCCGAGATGCGGCTGGAGAACCTGCCGCAGAGCACGGCGGCCGCCGTCAACGAGCTCGCCGACTACGACTGGCAGAGTCGCACCGCCCGGGCCGACTACGACCGCATCCGCGAACTGCTCGGCCGCGAGATGCTCGACCAGCGCTTCGCCGGCATGAAGGACGCCCTGGAGAACGCGACGGATGCCGACCGGCAGGCGATCCGCGACATGCTCGGCGACCTCAACGACCTCCTGGACAAGCGGCGCCGCGGCGAAGACACCCAGGAGGACTTCGACGAGTTCATGCGCAAGCACGGCGATCAGTTCCCCGAGCAGCCGCGAGACCTCGACGAGCTGCTGGACACGCTCGCGGAGCGTTCGGCGGCGGCGCAGCGGATGCTGAACTCGATGACTCCTGAGCAGCGCGACGAGCTGCTGAGCCTCGCCGCGCAGGCGTTCGGGTCTCCCGAGTTGCGCGAGTCGCTCGCCCGCCTCGACGCCAACCTCCGGTCGCTGCGGCCGGGGGAGGACTGGTCGGGCGCGGAATCCTTCTCGGGCGACGAACCGACCGGGCTCGGCGAGGCCACCGGAATCATGCAGGATCTCGCCGACCTGGATTCGCTGACCGACCAGCTCAGCCAGGCGTACCCGGGCGCGCGCATGGACGACATCGACCTGGATGCGCTGAGCCGGCTCGTCGGGGAGGATGCCGCTGTCAGTGCGCAGACGCTGCGCGATCTGGAACAGCAGCTGAAGGACACCGGGATGCTGCAGCGCGCCTCCGACGGGGCCCTGCGGCTCACGCCCCGCGCCATGCGGCAGCTCGGGCGGGCGCTGCTGCGCGACGTCGCGACCCGGCAGTCCGGGCGGCTCGGGCGCCGCGAGACCCGGCACGCGGGGGCGGCCGGCGACCGCACCGGCGCGACGCGCGCATGGGCGTTCGGCGACACCGAGCCGTGGGACATCCCGCGCACGGTGTCCAACGCGGTGCTGCGCACGGTCGCCGACGGCGGGGACCCCTCGGGCGGGGTGCGGCTGGACACCCGCGACGTCGAGGTCGTCGAGACGGAGCAGCGCACCCAGGCCGCCGTCGCGCTGCTGGTGGACACCTCGTTCTCGATGGCGCTGGATGACCGGTGGGTGCCGATGAAGCGCACCGCGCTCGCCCTGCACCACCTCATCTCGACCCGCTTCCGCGGGGACACCCTGCAGCTGATCGCCTTCGCCCGGTACGCCGAGGTGATGGACATCGAGCAGCTGACGGCGAAGGACGCGGTGTGGGACAAGGGCACCAACTTGCATCACGCGCTGCTGCTGGCCGGGCGGTTCTTCCGCCGGCACCCGGCGGCGCAGCCCGTGCTGCTGATCGTGACCGACGGGGAGCCGACCGCGCACCTCGAACCCGACGGAGAAGCGGTCTTCGCCTACCCGCCGGATCCCCTCACCGTCGCGATGACCGTGCGCGAGCTGGACACCGTGCACCGGCTGGGCGCGCAGACCACGTTCTTCCGGCTCGGCGACGACCCGAGCCTGGCCCGATTCATCGACGCCCTCGCGCATCGTGCCGGCGGCCAGGTCGTCGCGCCGGAGCTGGACGACCTCGGCCGGGCCGTGGTCGACAGCTACCTCGGCTCGCGGGAGGACTGGCACGGGACGCCGGAGGACTTCGGCGAGATGCTCCGCGGCCGCTCCTGGTGGTGGTGAACCGCTACCGCTCCAGCCGGAATCCGGCGATCGTCGGCGCGGTGCCCGAGGCGAGGGATGCCAGGTGCTCCCCGATCGCGGGGGCGAACTTGAACCCGTGTCCGGAGAACCCGGCGGCGACGACGATCGGCCCGGTCCGGTCGAGCACGAAGTCCCCGTCGTCCGTCGAGGTGTAGGTGCAGCTGATCGGCTCGAACACGTCGGGGTCGGCACCCGGCATCCACTCCCGCACGTAGCGGCGCAGAGACTCCGACAGCTCCGTCGACGGCGTGAAGGTTCTCGTCTGCGGGGTGACGACCGGGCCGACCCGATGCCAGCCGACCTTGACCCCCTCGCCGGGGGAGACGAGGCCGTACACGGGGCCGGGCCAGCGGAATCCCGACGGTTCGGGGGCGTGGTTGAAGCTCGGCCATCCTGCGCCGTCGTCGCCGAGCCGCAGCGCGAAGTGCGCCGGATGCTCCTCGGTGACCGTCAGCCGGGGGAGCCGGACGAGTCCGCGCAGCAGCGGGTCGGTCCACGCGCCGGCCGCGACGACGACGCGGCGTGCCCGGATCGCGTGCGCGTCGGTGCGGAGCTCGACCAGGTCGTCGCCGCGGGGCAGGATGCTGCGCACCGGGCTGGTGTGGTGGACCGCGGCTCCGTGCGCGACCGCTCCGTCATGGAGGGCACGCACCGCCCGGTCGGCGAACAGGCGCCCGCCCTGCGGCAGGAAGGTCGCCGAGCCCGCGAAGCGGAGACCGGGCCAGCGACGCTCCGCCTCCGCGGCCGGGATCCGCTCCACGTCGAACCCGAACATGGGAGCTTCCGCGGCGAGGGCGGCGGCATCCGCACGCGGGCCGCGCTCGACGAGGCCGGTCTGCTCGAGCAGCACCTCCCCGGACTCGGCCTCGAGCTCGCGCCATAAGGGGAGGGCGCGCCGGAGGAGCCGGAGGTGGTGCGGCGAGCTGTACGCCGGGTTGAAGTTGCGGGTGGTGCCGTGCGACGCGCCGAGCGAGTGGCCGGCCTCGTGGGCTTCGAAGAGGGCGACCGCTCTGCCGCGCCGGGCGAGCGCCCACGCGGCGGCGGCGCCGACGACTCCGCCGCCGACGACGGCGACCTCCACCTCGATGCGATCGTGCACCTCGCGGGTGCCGGAGACGTCGGTCATGCCAGGAGGCTAAGCGCGCCGGCCGGGCGTCGTCGTCCCGGTCGACTCGGGACGACACGAACAGGACGCGCATTGTCACGGAACGACCCATCCCGCAACACCCGGCCCGGGCGCGGGCCGGGTCGCCTAGCGTCGCCCCCATGAGCACGAGCGCTTCCGACCTGCTGACCGAGTCCGGATTCGACGCCGCCTGGCGGGAGTGGCACGACGCGCACGAACGCGTCCGCGCCGACGAGCACGGGTTCCTCGCCATCACGAGCATCCGCTGGCTCGGTCCCGAGCCCACCCGATATCCGGATGTGCCGGGTGCCTGGAGCACGGCGGACGACGGCCCGGTCGTGGTGCTCGTCGACGACGAGTTCCTCGACCTCGACGGGCGGCGCGTGACCGGCATCCACCGGTTCGGGCGGCTGCCCGAGCGGTCGAGCCTCACCGCGTCCTGGAC
The DNA here is from genome assembly GCF_000802305.1 of Microbacterium mangrovi. Taxonomy (GTDB): domain Bacteria; phylum Actinomycetota; class Actinomycetes; order Actinomycetales; family Microbacteriaceae; genus Microbacterium; species Microbacterium mangrovi. The sequence goes on from NZ_JTDK01000015.1 coordinate 118,332, forward strand.
GACGGGCGACACGGTCGCCGTCGTCGAGATCGCGCGGCGGGGCGGCCACGACATCATCCGGCCGCGGCATCCCGACGCGCCCATCCGCACCGCGTACCCGGGGACCGACGCCTACCCGCCGCAGGAGCGGTTCGTGGTCGACGGCGTCTTCACGCCCTTCCCGGAGCCGCGAGAGGTCACGGTCGGATCGGTCGTCGACGGTCTGCAGCACGTCTACCACGCGCCCGGGACCGTCTCGTTCGACCTCGATGGCCCGCGCTCGCTCGTCGCGTTCGACGGGCACGGCGGCGGACTGCTCGCGCTGTTCACGGACCTCACGAGCGGGGTGACGACCTACGCGGCGAACCGCAGCGTCTCGATCGCCGCGCCCGACGAGGACGGCCGGGTGACCATCGACTTCAACCGCGCGGTGAACTTGCCGTGCGCGTACACCCCGTATGCGACGTGTCCGCTGCCGCCGGCGGAGAACCGGCTGCAGGTCGCAGTCGAGGCCGGAGAGAAGGTGCCGAGCGCTCTCACTCCGTGAGGATGGGGCGTTCCAGCGCGGCCCGTGCCTCCCGTTCGACGAACACCGGGACGAAGTCCCGCACCCGCGCATTGTCGTAGTGATGTTGTGCTTCAAGCACGGCCTCGGCGATCTGCGACGAGGGGAGCTGGGGGAATCGCTCTTCCAGTCGTCTGACCACCTCTGCGATGGCATCGCCTTCGGGGACATCGCGTGTCATGGGCTCATGGTCTCCGCGAATCACTCGCGATGTCAAGCATCCGGGCATCCTCGGGGTGCGCTGCCGGCTACCGGCTCGTATCGTGAACCTCGTGCCGAAGGATGCCGAGGGTCGTCACCGCGCGGAAAGGATCGTGATGTCGTTCCGGACTCGTTACCTGTGGGTACTGAAGAACACCCTCAATCGCGCGACCGTGCGTGCCGCCCGCTCCGGCCGGGGCCCGTTCACCCTGGTGCGTCACATCGGCCGCACCTCCGGCAAGGTCTACGAGACTCCGATCATGGTCGCCCGCAGACCCGGTGGCTTCGTCGCCGAACTCACCTACGGCCCCGACGTCAACTGGTACCGCAACATCGTCGCAGCAGGGCAGTGCGACTTGCTGTACCGCGGCGCGATCCATCACATCGACCGGATCGAGCCGTGCAGCGTTGCGGATGGTCTCGCGGCGTACGGCAACCCCCGCGCGATCGTGCTGCGGATCCTCCGCCGCCACGAGTTCCGCTTCCTCCACGAGGAGGTTCCCTCGGGCTGACCGTCGATCACGCCCGCAGCGTGTCCCGGAGGAACGCGTGGATCGTCGCGTGCAGGGCGGCGGTGGCGGCGTTGTCGATCGACCCGGCGTGGCCCCCGTCGGCCGGTTCGAGGTAGTGCACCTCGGCATCCGTCTCGGCCTCGAGGCGGGCGGCCATCTTGCGGGCCTGGACGGGTCCGACCCGGTCGTCGCTCGTGGCCGCGTAGATGAAGGATGCCGGGTAATGGGCATTCGGATCGATCAGGTGGTACGGCGAGAACGTCTGCACGAACTCCCAGTCCGCGGGGTCGTCCGGGTCGCCGTACTCGGCGATCCAGCTGGCGCCCGCCGACAGGCGCGCGTAGCGGCGCATGTCCAGCAGCGGGACGCCGCACACGATCGCCCTGAAGTCGTCCGGGTACTGCGTGAGCATGTTGCCCACCAGCAGCCCGCCGTTCGAGCGGCCGTGGCATCCGATCCGGTCCGGGGTCGACACGCCGCGCTCGACGAGGTCGCGCGCGACCGCGACGAAGTCCTCGTAGGCGCGGTGCCGGTTCTCCCGCAGCGCCGCGAGGTGCCAGGCGGGGCCGAACTCGCCGCCGCCGCGGATGTTCGCCACGACGAACACGCCGCCCGTCTCGAGCCAGGCGGGGCCGACGATCGACGGATACTCCGGGGTGAGCGAGTGCTCGAACCCGCCGTACCCGCTCATCAGCACCGGCAGGCGCCCGTCGCGCTCGCGCGGCCCGACCTCGAAGTACGGCACCCGGGTGCCGTCCGCCGAGACCGCCCAGTGCTGCGCGGCGGACAGCCCCGTGGTGTCGAAGACGGCCGGTGCGGATGCCACCACCTCGGCGTTCGGGGCGACGGAGTCCGTCACGATCAGGGTCGGCGGGGTGAGGAACCCGCGAGCCACGACCCACAGTTCGTCGTCCTCTTCGGCATCCCGCGTGACGACGTCGACCGAGTAGACGTCGGTCGCGGGCAGCGCCAGGTCGAGCGGCGTCGCCGCCCACCCGTCGGCGGGGTCGACGGCGACCAGCCGCGATTGCACGTCGTCGAGCACCGTCAGCACGAGCCGGTTCTTCGTCCACGTCCAGGTGCTCAGCACGCGGGTCGCGGTCGGCGCGAAGACCACCGTGAGCGGGCGTCCGGCGTGCACGTCGGCGATCGTCCCGACCAGCAGCGTGCCGCCCGAAACCTCGACGCCGCCGACCACGGAGTCGGTCGTGGTGCGCACCGCGACGAGCTCGCCGTGGACGGACGTGCGGGCATCCTGCGGGAGGTCGAGCAGCTGCGGCGCCGCCTGCGGGTCGCGGGCGTCCCACACGTGGTTCTCGAAGTGGAAGAAGTCGTGCGCGACCTCCACCACCGCGGTGGCGCCGCCCCCGGTGTGGTCCACGCCCGCGAAGACGCCCACGTCGGATGCCTTCCCGGCGACGACCACCGGGGCATCCCGCAGCGGGGTCCCGCGCCGCCACAGCCGGGCCGAGATCGGGTAGCCGGAGTCGGTCGTGCCGCCGCCCTCCAGCGCGGTCGCCACCAGCAGCGTGTCGCGGTCGACCCACGCCGCATGCGACTTGTGCACCTCGAGGGTGAAGGGGGCCTCGGTCACGAAGGTGGCGGCATCCAGATCGAACTCGCGGATCACGTGCGCATCGCCGCCGTCCGGGCTGAGGCTGACGAGGACCCGGCCGGTGCCGCGTGGTCCGTGCGAGGTGCCCGCGAAGCTCCACTCGACGCCCTCCGCGGCGCCGAGCGCGTCGACGTCGAGCAGCACCTGCCACTCGGGCGCACCCGCCCGCATGGTGTCGCGCGGGCAGCGCCGCCAGAGGCCGCGCGGGTGCTCGGCATCCCGCCAGAAGTTGTACATCCAGTCGCCGCGCCGCGCGGGAACCACCAGCCGCCGCGGGTCGTCGAGGATGCCGCGCAGACGCTGCTCCAGCTCGCTGCGCCAGCCCGAGGCGTAGCGGGACTCGGTGCGTGCGGTCTGCTCGGCCGCCCAGGCGAGGGCTTCGCTCCCGTGGATGTCCTCCAGCCACAGGTGCGGGTCGGCGGGCTCGTCGGCGATCGGGGGCACGGAGACGGCGGCAGGCTGGGTCACGTCGGCCAGCCTACGTCCGCGAGGAGCACGGCCGACGCGCCGACGCCCCAGAGCGCGTACCCGGCCAGCAGCAGCATCAGCATCCACTCGCGACGCGACCCGGCATGGCCGAGCAGCGGAAGGGCGAGATAGCCGTTGTGCTTCCACACGTCGCGCAGCACCGGGATCTCGGTGAGCACGCGGGGCGGCCGCGGATTCACGGGCCACAGCAGCGGCACTCCCTCGATCGTCAGCGCGTCCCCCAGGAGGTGCACGGCGAAGCCCAGACCGACGCACAGGGGGAGCCAGCCGAACTGGGTCGGCGCCCACAGCAGGATGCCGCCCGCGACGAACGCTCCGATCACCCAGGCCAGCAGCCACGCGCGCACGACGGTGAGCACCTTCAGCGCGAAGGCGATGCACGCCATGACCGCGAGTGCGGACCCCAGCTGCAGGCTGTGGTCCCACCCTTCCGGGGTCCAGTGCAGCAGTCCGAGCCCGAGGGTGGCGGCGATCGTCCCGACGACGGCGAGCAGCGAATGCATGCCGTGGCGGTGGCCGCCGGAGACGGCCTCGACCACGTCGGTGACGGCACCGCCGAGCACCGGCACCGAATGTGCGATCGTGGCACTGTGGTGGTCGGCATCCGGCAGCAGCGCAGCACCCGCGCAGACGACGGTGCCGAGGATGACGGCCCCCGGCGTCAGCGGGTAGAGACCGAGCGCCGGAAGCGCCGTCGCGGTCACCGCCACCCACGCGGCGGCGCCGCTGACGGCATGCGCTGTCCCCATCATGTTTCGGTGCTCCTCCGGTCGCGCCCGGAACCGAGCCGTCCCAGCATGCCGACACCCGGCGATCGGGGTCAAAACACCGGCGTGTTCTGCCATGCTCGGGTCATGTCCACGAGCGTGACGGGAAAGTGAGCACCGCTGATGCGACTCGTCCAGATCGCCCAGCACGCCGACGACCTCGACCGCGCGGCGGGGTTCTACACCGCCCTTCTCGGCGCCCCGCCGACGGCCCGGTTCGACCCGCCCGGGCTGCTCTTCTTCGACCTGGGCGGCACCCGGCTCCTGCTGGATGCCGGAGCCCCGACCGCCCTCGTCTACCTGCAGGTGGATGACGTCCGGGCCGCGCTCGGGCGCCTCGACGAGATCGTCGAGGTCGTCACCGAGCCGCACGTGATCTTCCACCACGACGACGACACGCTCGGCCCGGCCGGCCACGACGAATGGCAGGCGTTCATCCGCGACAGCGAGGGCAACACCGTCGGACTGGTGTCGTTCCAGCGCAGCTGACCCGTGCCGGGCGTCGTATCAGCGACGGCGGCGACCGGCTCCTCTCCGTGCCCCGCACCGTGCGGGTGCGCCCGTCGGGCGCCATGACCAGGGGGGAGCATTCGTCATGCTCAGCAACAGCCTCATCGCGATCATCGCGAGAATCAATCCGGCGATCTGGGAGATCGTCGACGGCGGACCGGGTGCGCCGTGGCAGCAGCGCGCGAACCTCGCCGCGCTCAACCCGCAGCCGCTGCCGCCCATCGCAGCCGCGCGACGCACCGCCGAACAGCGGGCGATGCACTACGGCGCCGGCGTCGCCGTCGAACTCGTGCGCGCGGCCTCGACGGCGCAGCTGCTCGGCGTCGCGTTCGAACCGGGCGACGACATCTGCCCGCCGCCGCGGAAGTTCCCGCACATCCCGGTGCCGTTCCCGTTCCCGGACCCCGACCCGCACCCGTGGTACGTCGGTGACGAGTCGATCGTGGCGTATGCGGCCGGTCTCGCGTTCACGCTCGAGGCGACCGCGCAGGCATGGGAGCAGCTGCGCGGCGCGGACGCCCTCGCGGCGGTGCACGACCGCGCGCTGGAGACCGCCGTCGGCGGGCAGACCCGGGCCGAGTAGAGCCGCAGGCTCTGCGGGGTCCTACGCTCGGAGTATGAGCGCATACGTTTCGGCGTTCGAGCTGTTCTCCATCGGCGTAGGACCCTCGAGCTCCCACACGGTCGGCCCCATGCGTGCCGCTGTCGACTTCGTCGCCCGGCTGCGCGAGGCCGGCATCCTCGACACCGTCGCCCGCGTCGAAGGCACCCTCTACGGGTCGCTCGGCGCCACCGGCATCGGGCACGGCACCCCGGACGCCGTCGTCGCCGGGCTCCAGGGGCTGGAGCCCGAGACCTGCGACCCAGCAGACGTGCGGCACGCCTGGCAGGACTGGCCGGAGGGCGACCCGCTGATCCTCGGCGGAACCCACCCCGTGCCGTTCGCGAAGGAAGACATCACGTTCGCGCCGCGCACCCGGCTGCCCGGCCACCCGAACGCGATGACGCTGGTCGCGAAGGATGCCGCCGGCGCGCCCCTCACCGCCGAGACCTACTACTCGATCGGCGGCGGCTTCATCCGCCGCGAGGGAGCCCCCGCCCAGGTCGCGAAGCACACCTACCCGCTGCAGTTCGACTCCGCCGCCGAACTGCTGCAGCTGTGCGACGAGCAGGGCCTCACGATCGCCGAGGCCGCGCGCCGCAACGAGGAGTCGCAGCGCAGCGAGCAGGAGGTCGCCGACGGCCTCGACCGCATCTGGGATGCCATGGCCACCTGCGTCGAGGCGGGGCTGCGCACCGATGGGACGCTCCCCGGCATCCTGAAGGTCAAGCGCCGGGCATCCGTCATCCGCGCCCAGCTGGAGGGCGTCGAATCCGACGGGCACCGCGAGCTCCCGGGGGAGTGGCTGGGCGCCTTCGCGCTCGCCGTCAACGAGGAGAACGCCGCCGGCGGGCGGGTCGTCACCGCTCCCACGAACGGGGCTGCCGGCATCCTCCCCGCCGTCGCGATGTACTGGTGGCGGTTCCTCGCCGACTCCGGCCTCGGGGTCGGCAACGCGGTGACCCCGCACGGTGAGCTGGTCGGCTCGGCCCTGCTCGGCTTCGGCGCGGCGGATGCCGGCGCCCGGCTGTCGGCCGAGCGGAGCGAGATCGCCGCGATCGAGGGCATCGACCTCGACGACGAGCTCGCCGAGGCGAACCGGCGCCGCGGCATCCGGCGGTTCCTGCTGACCGCGACTGCGCTCGGCTCCCTGTTCAAGGCGAACGCGTCGATCTCGGGAGCCGAAGGCGGCTGCCAGGCCGAGGTCGGGTCGGCGTGCGCCATGGCCGCCGGCGGACTGACCGCCGTGATGGGCGGCACCAACCGGCAGATCGAGAACGCGGCGGAGATCGCCATGGAGCACCACCTGGGGCTGACGTGCGACCCGGTGGGCGGCCTCGTGCAGATCCCGTGCATCGAGCGGAACGCGATCGCGGCATCCACCGCGGTCACCGCCGCCCGACTGGCGCTGCGCGGCGACGGGTCGCACTACGTGCCGCTGGATGCCGTCGTGGAGACGATGCGCCAGACCGGCATCGACATGTCCACGAAGTACAAGGAGACGAGCGAGGGCGGTCTCGCCGTCAACGTCATCGAGTGCTGACGCACGGCGGGGCCGAACACGTATCAGGGATGCCGCGGGGCGCTCTTCTTGGCGAGAGGAGTGCACCATGGAACCCCAGAACGAGAGCGCACCCACCACAGACGAACGCGTCGCCGACTACGACAGCACGGCCGACGAACCCGACCGGCCGGGCGCGTTCCAGCTCTGGTACGACCACCTCACCGACGACTGGTCGCGGCAGAAGCCGTGGTACGAGCTGCCCAAGCCGCTCGGCCTGGCGCAGCTGATCGGCATCCGCGACACCCTGCGGCAGCACAACCTCTACGACACCAGCCGGCTCCCTGCCGTGAACGCCACCCAGGCGCCGCCGTTCGAGGAGCGCTTCCTCACCGAGCGCACGCCCGACGGCAGCTGGAACGACCTCGAGCATCCCGAGATGGGGATGGCGAACACGCGCTTCGGCCGCAACGTCCCGCTCGAGAACACCGCGCGCGACGACGACCGCATGCTGATCCCGAACCCGCGCGAGATCAGCCTCAAGCTCATGACGCGCGACAAGCTCAACGCCGCCACGGGCGGCAACGCGATCATCGCGTCGTGGCTGCAGTTCATGATCCACGACTGGTTCCGTCACGGCACGAGCCCCACCGACCGTCCCTGGGTGATGCCGCCGGTCCCCGGCGACACCTGGCCCACTCCGCCGGTGCAGGTGATGCGCGTGCCCGACGACCCGACGACGCCGCCGGATGCCCGTGGCCCTCGCACCTGGATCAACACCAACACCCACTGGTGGGACGGCTCCTCGATCTACGGCAACGACCGGGCGGCGCAGGTCTTCCTGCGCGAGGGCACCGGAGGTCGCATGCGCATCGTGGACGGGCTGCCTCCGATCCCGGACGACCCCGCCGCCGACCCCACCCGCGTTCCCGGCTTCTGGCTGGGGCTCGGGATGATGCAGACCCTCTTCACGCACGAGCACAATGCCGTCGCCGACCACCTCGCCGCAGCCCACCCCGAATTCGACGACGAGACCCTGTTCCAGAAGGCGCGGCTGGTGGTGTGCGCGCTGATCGCCAAGATCCACACTGTGGAGTGGACGCCGGCGGTCACCGCGCACCCCACCGCGGCCGAGGCCCTGCACGTCAACTGGTACGGGCTCGCCGGCGAGAAGCTGCACGACTTCGTCGCCGCGTTCTCCAAGAACGAGGCCCTGCGCGGCATCCCGGGAACCGGCACCGAGGACTACGGCGTGCCGTACGCGCTCACGGAGGAGTTCGTGGCCGTGTACCGGATGCATCCGCTCATTCCGGACGACTTCGACTTCCGGGCCGCGGCCGACGACGCGCCGACGCTCGGAGCCAAGCAGTTCAGCGAACTGACCGGGCCCCACGCGGTGCCGATCCTGCGCAGCGTCTCGCTCACCGACCTGCTGTACACGTTCGGCACGATGAACCCGGGCCTGGTGACCCTGCACAACTTCCCCCGCGGGCTGCAGATGTACACCCGGCCGGACGGGAAGATCATGGATATGGCCGCGCTGGACATCACCCGCTGCCGGGAGCTCGGCGTGCCGCGCTACTGCGAGTTCCGGCGGCTGCTGCACCTGACCGTGCCGGAGACCTTCGCCGAGGTCACGAGCAACGAGCAGTGGGCGCGGGAACTGGAGGAGGTCTACGACGGCAGGATCGAGGACCTCGACCTGATCCCGGGCGTGATGAGCGAAGACCTGCCCGAGGGCTTCGCGTTCAGCGACACCGCGTTCCGGATCTTCGTGCTGATGGCATCTCGGCGCCTGAACAGCGACCGGTTCTTCACGGATGCCTTCACCGACGACGTCTACACGCCCGAGGGCATGGCCTGGGTGCGCGAGAACACGATGGCCACGGTGCTGTCGCGAAACTGCCCCGGGCTCGCCCCGTACGTCGAGGGACTGCCGAACGCGTTCGGCATCTGGAAGCGAGCGGGTGCGGCATGATCGACGAATGACCGAGGATGCCGCGCGCGAATCCGACCCGACCGAGCACGAACTCACCGAGGACGTCTCTCTGACGACACCCGGTGGGCGGCTCGACCCGAAGTCGCTCGGATTCGCGCGGCATCCTCTCGTCGACACGGCGGGGATCCCCGCGGGCTGGGGCCGCAACAAGCGGTGGGAGTACTGGAACGTCATCACCCCGTCGCACATCCTGGCGCTGACGGTCTCGTCGATCGACTACGCCGCCGTCCACGAGGTCTGGATCTGCGACCGCGCGAGCGGGCGGACGTGGGGTGCGGATGCCACCGTCCTCCCCGCGCGGGGCGTCGAGCTGCCCCCGCGCCTGCATGCCGGTCCCGCCCGGGCGCGGGCCAGGAAGCTCACGATCGACATCGAGCCCGAGGATGCCGCCGGCGCGGTGGTGCGCCTGCGGGCGCGGATCGACACCGCGTGGTTCGACGTGCGTGTCACCCGGCCGGCCGGCCACGAGTGCCTGGCCGTGGTGGTGCCGTGGAACGACCGCCGGTTCCAGTACACCGTCAAGGATGTCGCCCTGCCGGCATCCGGCTCGGTCACGGTCGACGGCGTGCGGCACGAGTTCGACGCCGCGTGGGCGGTGCTCGACCACGGGCGCGGCAAGTGGCCGTACGACATCGCGTGGAACTGGGGCGCCGCCAGCGGCGTGACGGACGGCCGCACGATCGGCATCCAGGTCGGCGGACGCTGGACCGACGGAACGGGTTCCACCGAGAACGGCGTCGTGGTCGACGGCGTGCTGCACAAGATCTCGGTGCCGGTTGCCTGGGAGTACGACCTCGCCGACGTGCTGAAGCCGTGGCGCATCCACGGCGGGGATCTGGATGCCGTGTTCACCCCGGAGCGGCTCAAGCACTCCGACACGAATCTCGCCGTCGTCGCCTCGCGGACCGATCAGTGCTTCGGGCGGTGGTCGGGCACGTTCACCCCGCCCGGCGGCACCCCCCTCCCGTTCGCCGACCTCGACGGCTTCGCCGAGGACGTGCACAACCGCTGGTGAGCCCGTGGACCTGCGCCCTGAGCTTGTGGACCTGCGCCCTGAGCTTGTCGAAGGGTAAGACCACCCGCGGCGCGTGGGCTTCGACAGGCTCAGCCCGCACGCGGCGTTGTCAGTCGCCTTCCTCGCGGGGGGAGCGAAGCTTGGCGGTGAGGTCGCGCAGCTGTGCCAGCTCGCCGTCGTCGAGCACCGCCATGCGCTCGGCGATCGCACGGCCGTGCTGGGAGGCGAGGGCGCGGAACCGCCGGGCGCCCTCGGGCGTGGCCTGCACCAGGGCGCCGCGGCCGTCTTCGGGGTCGGCGGCCTTCACGATGAGTCCGGCCACCGCCATCCGGTCGATGAGCCGGGACACGCTCGGCTGACTGATCAGCATGTTCGCGGTCACGTCCCGGAGCCGCGCGGTCATGTCGGGGGCCCGCGTCACCGTGAGCAGCACGTCGTACTCGGCCTGCGAGAGCACGCCCGAATCGAAGTCGGCGGAGATCTCCGCGAGCACCTCGTGCTGCGCGCGGAAGAGGCTCTCCCACGCGTCGATCGCGAGGCGCCGGTCGGTCATGTCCCTCACCCTACCTTTGTCCTTCATAAGCTGGTGTCATGAGGATCCGGCGCATTGTCGCGGTGACCGTCCTGACCGCGGTCGCGCTCATCGGCGGGGTGCTGACGGGCCCGTCCGCCCCGGCATCCGCCCAGGTCATGACCGGCGTGGACGACTTCAGCTTCCAGAGCATGGATGCCGACTACACCCTCGGCCGCGAGCCCGACGGCACGAGCACGCTGCGGGTCGTCGAGACGTTCGTCGCGGACTTCCCGACCTCCGACCAGAACCACGGCATGCGGCGGGCGATCCCCGACACGTACCAGGGACAACCGCTGCAGCCGCACCTCGTGTCGATCACCGACGGCGCTGGCAACCCGCGCCCGGCGAGCGTCGACCAGCAGGGCGGCACGTTCACGATGACGTCGCGCTCGCCCGACTACCTGCACGGGGCGCAGACGTTCGTCTTCACCTACACGCTCCGGCACGTGACCGCGCACTTCGCGGACACCGGCGACGACGAGTTCTACTGGGACGTCAACGGCTTCGACTGGCCGCAGCAGTTCGGCCGGGTGACGGCGACCCTGCACCTGACGCCCGAGCTCGCGAAAGCCCGCACCGGCGAGCAGGCCTGCTACGTCGGCGCCCAGGGCAGCACGAACCGGTGCACGATCGACGGAACCGGGCAGGCGACCAAGGCGTCCGCGGCACCCGTCGCGCCCCACAACACGATGACGCTCGCGGTCGGCTTCACTGCCGGCACGTTCGTGTCGTTCGACACGTCGCCACTCGCCACGCCGTGGGGCTGGGCGGTCTTCGGCTCCGTGCTCGTCGGTCTCGTCGCCGTCGTCCTGGCGCTCCGGTCGCGGCGGCGGTGGCTGCGGGATGCCCCGGGCCGCGGCATCGTCATCCCGGAGTACACCCCGCCGCCCGGTGTCGACGCGCTGGAAGGCGCGCTGCTGCTGGCGAAGCAGCCGAAGGCGGTGCCGGCGGAGATCCTGGAGCAGGCGATCGGGGGCAGCATCCGACTCGTCGAGACCGGCCGGAGCTTCACCGGCAAGCCGAAGCTCAGCGCGCAGCTCGTCGACGCGTCCAGGGCGGATGCCGACGGGCGGATGGTGCTGGACGCGATGTTCCGACGCGGTCCCGAGTTCGAGTTCGGCACGCAGAACAGTGCCTTCGCGAGCGCCGTCACGAAGATCACCGGCGCGATCACGAAGGAACTCAAGGCCCGCGGCTACTTCGCGCCGGTGCCGGCCGGGGCGCGGGCGTGGCCGATCCTGCTCGCGATCCTCGCCGGGCTCGCCGGGCTCGGCTTCCTGCTCGCCGCCCTCGCGGCATCCGCGGACCCGGGCTGGTTGATCTTCGCGATGGCCCTGTTCGTGCCGATCATCGTCGTGATCGCGGTCCTCGTCGGCCGTCGCCCGCTCACGGCGCAGGGCGTCGCCGCCAAGGATCACCTCGCCGGCCTCAAGATGTTCATCGAGTGGGCGGAGGAGGACCGCATCCGGATGCTTCAGTCGCCGCAGGGGGCCGAGCGCGTCCGGGTGGATGCCTCCGACCCGCGGCAGATGCTGAAGCTCTACGAGGCGCTCCTGCCGTACGCGGTCGTTTTCGGCCAGGAGCGGGAGTGGGCGAAGCACCTCGCGGTGTACACCGCCGCCGCCGGCGCGGCGCCCGTCTGGTACTACGGCCTGAATGGCGGCGGGTTCGACGCGGACGCCTTCTCGGCCGGGATCGCGACCCTGTCGGCCGCGGCGACGGCGTCGTCGTCGACGGGTGGGGCCGGCGGCGGCGGGTTCGCCGGCGGTGGCGGCGGGGGCGGTGGCGGCGGGGGAGTCTGACCGGATCACGACCTGGATGTGAGACAGAGCAAGGGCCGGTCGGAGAGGCTTCCGACCGGCCCAACCCTGCACCAGGAGTAGTCCTGCAATCACAATCCGGAGACCGCCACAGCATTCGGTCGCCGTGCGATCACTCTATAACGAAACGGTAACGAGCGGTAGTGGTCGGGGGCATCCTGCAGCTCCTGAACGTGGACGCATAGCCATCGTTCAGGTTCACGCCACGGGCTGCTGCAACTCCGTCACCCAGTCCGACTGGTCGTCCGACTCAGCCCGGACGTAGAGCTCGCGGCAGGGCCCCGCGGGCACCATCCCGCGGGCGGCGATCGCCGACTGCAGGGCCTGCCAACTCTGCGCGATGCGCTCCATCGACCCGAGGTGGATGCCGCAGACCGCCCGGTCGGCGGCCGGCAGTTCGACGATCTCGACGCCGGGGAGCTCCGGGCCGTCGTACGCGTAGCCGACCGTGATCTCCGTGCCGGCCTCGCCCATGTCGTACTGCGCGATCGGAGTCGCCAGGGCACCGGCCGGACCGCCGACGGCCTCGGCCACGGCGGCGAACGCCGGGCCGACGAAGTCGGGGATCTCGCGCTGCTCCACCACGACGGTGCGCCGCGCGGCGAGCCGCACGGCAGGGAGGGGCTTCTCGGTGACGTCGATCTCGGACATGTGCATCTCGCTTTCTCCCGCCGGTCCCAGTCTCCGGGCCGCGCATCCCGGACGCAACGGTCCGGCATCGATATCCTGCCGGGATGACCACGCCGATCATCCTCGACTGCGACCCCGGCCACGACGACGTCTTCGCGATCTGGCTGGCGGCCGCGCATCCGGCGATCGACCTGCGGGCCATCACCACGGTGGGCGGCAACGGGCTCCTGGAGCACACCACCTACAACGCGCGCGTGGCGTGTACCGTGGCGGGGGTGTCCGGCATCCCGATCGGCGCGGGTGCCGCGCACCCGCTGGCCGGGCCCCTGCATCCGGCCGACTGGATCCACGGCCCGAACGCCCTGGGCGGGCCGGAACTGCCGGCCCCGACCGTCCCGCTCGACGACCGCAACGCGCAGCAGCTCATGCGGGATGTCATCGACGCGTCGCCGGAGCCGATCACGATCGTCGCGACCGGGCCTCTCACGAACGTCGCGATGCTGTTCGAGGAGACCCCGGAGACCGTCTCGCGCATCGCGGGCGTGGTGTGGATGGGCGGGTCGACGACCCGCGGCAACGTCACCCCGTACGCCGAGTTCAACGCGTGGGCCGACCCGGAGGCGATCGCGATCGTGCTGGCTGCGGAGGTCCCGTTCACCATGGTCGGCCTGAACATCACCCACCAGGCGCTCGCGACTCCGGAGGTGCGGGCGCGCATCGCCGCCACCGGCACCCGCACCGGTGCGTTCGGACGCGAGCTGCTCGACTACTTCAGCTCGACCTACGAGCGGGCGGAGCGGATGCCGGACGGCCCCCTGCACGACCCGATCACCGTCGCGCTGCTCGCCGACCCCGCCGTCGCGACCACCGTTCGCACCCGGCTCGACGTGGAACTGGCCGGCACCGAGACCCGCGGTGCGACGAGCGTCGACCTGCTGGACGCGCTCGACCGGCCGCACAACGCGACGGTCGCGCTCGACCTGGACGTGCCCCGCTTCTGGTCGCTCATCGAAGACGCCGTCCGCACCCTCGCGTGATGTCCGGCCGGGGTCGTGGGCTTCGACAGGCTCAGCCCGCACCCTCGCGTGATGTCCGGCCGGGGTCGTGGGCTTCGACAGGCTCAGCCCGCATGCCTCGCGCCCTGAGCCTGTCGAAGGGCAGGACCGCCCGACCCGGGTAGTGTTCCCTGCGTGAGCACGCCCGATCCCGAACCGCAGCCGGCCAGCTACGAGGCCCGCGACATCGCGGAGTCGTTCGGAGCCGAGGCCGACCGTTACGATCGCGCCCGTCTGCGCTACCCGCAGGCCATGATCGACGCGATCCGTCGCACCACCTATGGGCGCAAAGTGCTCGACGTCGGCATCGGCACCGGGATCGCGGCCCAGGCCTTCGCCGACCTCGGCTACCTGGTCACCGGGGTCGAGCCGGATGCCCGGATGGCCGCGCTCGCCCGGGCACGCGGCTTCACCGTCGAGGAGGGCCGGTTCGAGGAGTGGGACCCCGACGGCCGCTGGTTCGACCTGGTCATCGCGGGGCAGTCGTGGCACTGGATCGATCCGCTCGCGGGGGCGCGGAAGGCGGCGGATGCCACCCGTCCGGCCGGTCGCATCGCGGTGTTCTGGAACATCGCCGACCCGCCGCGTCTCCTCGCCGAGCAGTTCGCCGACGTCTACCGGTCCGCCGACACCGGTCTGCCGTTCACGCCGTTCGCGGTCCCCACGATCGACGAGACGATGACCATCCTCGAGAACACCGAGCGCGGCTTCGCGGACTCCGGACGATACACCGACCCGCAGCGCTGGCGCTTCGACTGGACCACCGAGGTCGACACCGCGCTGTGGCTGGACATGGTGGCCACCTTCGGCGGGTTCAGCAGGATGCCGGAGCAGGCGCAGGCCGACGTCCTCACCGGCATCCGCGACGCGGTGGATGCCGCCGGCGGGCGGTTCACGCTCTCGGTCGCGACGATCGTCGTCACCGCGCTCGCGCGCAGCTGAGCAGGTCGCCCGCGGGCGCCAGCTCCACGCCGTGCGCGAAGCGCCGCACCGCCCCGTCCGCGGCCACGAGGATCCCGGAGCGCACCGGAGCGTCGCGCAGCCACGACAGGTCCGGCCCGGCGACCACGCCCACGGTGGCCCAGGCATCCGCGTCGGTCAGCCCGTCGGCGACGACCGTCGAACTCAGCACCTGCAGTGCCCGCTCCCCGGTGCGCGGGTCGACGATGTGCGTGCCCCGCTCGGCCGTGCCGGAGGTGGCGACGCCGCCGTCGCGCAGCTCGACGGTCGCCAGGACCGCCCCGGGATGCCGCGGGTCGGCGATCCCGATCCGCCACGTCCACTCTGCCTCCGCAGCGGTGTGGACCTGGACGTCGCCGCCCGCGTTGAGGCCGACGGCGAGGATGCCGTCGAGCCCGGTGAGCGGGGCCAGGTGGGTGCGTGCCGCCTGCTCGGTCGCCCAGCCCTTCACGTAGCCGGTGGGATCGAACCAGCCGTCCCGCCAGCCCGAGAACCGGCCGCCGCTCTCCAAGGCGAGCGTGCGGCAGGCGATCTCGACCTCGGTCAGGCGCGGGTCGAGGTCGCCGAGGCGTGCGACGCCGTCGCGCAGCCGGGAGATGTCGGAGTCCGACCGGAACGGGGAGAACACGCGCTCCACGTCGGCGAGCTGGGCGAAGGTGCGGTCGATCGCCTCGTCGACGGCGTCCGGCATCCGTCCGCGATCGGGCGCGCCGATCACGTGGACGCTGAAGACGGTGCCCATCAGGTGCTCGATGCGCGTGTACCGGATGCCGGCGCCCATGTCGGTGCCCCTCTCGCCCGTGCTCACTTGGCCTGGTCCAGGGCGGACTGCAGCGACTGCAGGTACCCCTGCGACGTGTAGGTCGCACCGGAGATCATGTCGATGTTCGCGGACTGCGCCTGTGTCGTCTCGGAGACGAGCATCGGGATCGCCTGCGAGTTGATCTCCTGGTCGCGCGGGTCGTTCTGCGGGTATTCCGGCACAGAGACGTGGGTGATCCTGCCGCCGGAGACGGTGATCGCGACCTGCACCGGGCCGTACTGGGTGTCCACCGCCTGCCCCGTGAACGTTCCGTCCTTCAGCCCCGACCCCGACGAACCCTTCGTCGCGGACGATCCCGTCGGGGTCGGCGAGGCGGATCGCCCGGTCGACCCCGTCGTTCCCGATCCCGAGGAGCCGGTCGTTCCCGATCCCGAGGAACCCGTGCCGGTCCCGCCGGTGGATGCAACCGGGATCGACTGGTCGAGCGAGGTCTTATAGCTGAACAGCAGCACCAGGCCCGAGAGGGTGGCGAGCACCGCGATGACGATCTTCTTCATGGTGGCTCCGATCAGATGCTGAAAGATTCGTGGTGGATGGCCGCGGGCGCGACACCGGCCTCCTGCAGGTCCGCCATCACGGCGTCCATCCAGGGGACCGGCCCGCAGACGTAGACGTCATACGCGGCGAGATCGCCCGCCACATAGCGGAGGAGGTCGGGGCCCGCCCACTGCTCGTGCGTCGCCGGAAGCCAGGGCGCGCCGCTCCGGGCACGCGGGCCGTCGAGCGCGTAGTGGACGAGGCCGCGGCGCTGGACCAGCCGGGCGATGGCGGTCGTGCGCAGCGCTTCGCTCGCGGAACTGTCACGGGTGACGAGGATGGCGTCGCCCGCCTCCCAGCGCTCGCCCTCGAGCAGGGCGACCAACGGTGCGACCCCCGCGCCGGCACCGAGCATCAGCAGGCGGTGCGCCTGGCGGCGCTCGCCGGTCAGGTCGCCGTACGGTCCTTCGAACATCACCCGGGTGCCGCGGCGCAGGGTGGTCAGGCGCGAGGTGCCGTCGCCCACGAGCCGGGCGGAGATCACGAGTTCGTTCCCGTCGGGCGCCGCCGCCAGCGAGAACGGGTTGCCCCGCGTCCAGCCCGGGCCGTTCAGGAAGCGCCAGACGAAGTACTGCCCGGGCGCCGCCTTGAGGCGGTGCAGCGCGCGCCCGGTCATCCGGACGGTGACGCCCTTCGCGCCGTCGCGCTGCACGGAGGCCACGCGCACGGTGTGCCGGGCCGAGCGCACCAGCGGCACCAGCACGCGGTAGACGAGGACGGCCGCCGCGGTGACGGCCCACAGCGTCCACCAGTAGACGGTCGCCGCGGTCGAGCCGAGGAAGTCCGCCCCGGTCCAGAGCATGTGCGGGATCGCCAGGCCCACGCCGAGGTACCCGTAGAGGTGCAGCAGGTGCCACGATTCGTACCGGAGCCTGTGCCGGGACCGGCGCAGAGACGTGACCACGACCATGATCAGGAGGATCGTGCCCGCCGTCGCGAGGAGCATCCCGGGGTAGTCCCAGATCAGCTGCCACAGTTGCACGAAGGGGTTGATCGCCGCCGCGAACGCATACCCGAGGGTGATGAGCACGAGGTGGGCGATCAGCAGCCAGAACGACCAGAACCCCACCAGCCGGTGCATCCGCGTGATCGCGCCGCGCCCGAACCCGCGCTCGAACACCGGCACCCGGGCCATGAGCAGCACCTGGTACAGCAGCAGGTTCGCCGACACCAGCCCGGTGATGCGACCCAGCGTGTCGAGCGTGTCGGCATCCATCGCGAACAGCGAACGGATGCCGCCGCCGTGCACCCAGAGGGCGACGACGAACAGGCTCGTCAGCCAGATCACGGTGATCGCGACGGCGTTCCACACGCGTGTCGCGGCGCCGGGGGAGGAGGTCATGCTCCGATCGTGGAGCGCAACCGCCAAGACTGGACTGAGAATGACGCGTCCACCGGGTCTTCATAGCAATCGCATCACCTAATCCGATTAGGAAATCAATCGCGCGCGGACTGACGCGCACCGTCCTCTTGTGGCAGGATTGCGGCACCTGAGTCAGGAAACGGGGTTTCACAATGGCGCGAAAGTCTTCAGTCCGTTCGACGGACGCCGTGGCCGAGGACGTCTCCGGCGGCTCCGCCGCACTGGCCGACGCCGCGACGGCATCCGTCGCTCCGACCGAGCCCGCGACCCAACCGGCCGCACGCCCGGCGAGGTCGGCGGCGGCCAAGCCGGCCGCGACCAAACGGGTCCCGGTCAAGCCGGTGGTCAAACCCGTCGCGAAGACCGTCGCGAAACCCGCACCCCGCCGGCGCACCGCCAACGCGCGCCGGGCCAAGACCACGGGTGAGCAGCACGCGCTGCACAACATGTCGGAGATCCGGCACTACTTCCGCACCAGCGAGCAGCCCGTGTTCTTCGTCGGGGCCACCGCGTTCAACCTGCTGGGTCTGGACCGCTGGGTGCGCGGATTCTCGTACATCGTCTACTACGACGCATGGGAGCGGTCGCACCCGCGCGTGTTCAGCCCGATCGACAAGCCGTACATCGAGTTCGAGTCCGGCGAGGAGATCAACAACTGGCTGCTTCGCAATCCGGAGGTGCGTGCGCACATCGCGCGGCGCACGCCGTCGGGCACGCGCCCGCAGATCGCGATGGTGTTCTTCGACGCCGAGACCGAGGAGATCTGCGCCGAGCTCGGCTACGACCTCATCCTGCCGTCGGCGGAGCTGCGGGAGCGCCTCGACTCCAAGATCGTCACCACGCAGCTGGGAGACTCGGTCGGCGCGCCGAGCGTGCCCAACGTGCTCACGACGGTGCAGAGCTGGGCGGACGTCGTCGCGGTCGCGAAGAAGGCGAAGCTGGGCACCGACCTGGTGCTGCAGACCGCGTACGGCGACTCCGGCAAGACGACGTTCTTCGTGACCAGCGAAGAGGAGTTCGCCAAGATCGCCGGCGAGGTCACCGGCGTCGAGATCAAGATCATGAAGCGGATCAACAACCGCCCGATCGCCGTCGAGGCCGTGCTCACCCGCCACGGCACCGTGGTCGGACCCTGCATGACCGAGATCACCGGACACAAGGCGCTGACCCCGTACCGCGGCGGCTGGGCCGGCAACGAGATGTTCCCGGAGGTGCTCGACGACGACACGCGCAAGCGGGCCACCGACCTCGTCGTGCGGCTCGGCGGCGCCCTCGGCAAAGAGGGATACCGGGGGTTCTTCGAGGTCGACGTGCTCGTCGACACCGACACCGGCGAGGTGTACCTGGGCGAGCTGAACCCGCGCATCTCCGGGGCGTCCGCCACGACCAACGTGACCGCCGGCGCGTACGCCGACGTTCCGCTGTTCGTCTTCCACCTGCTCGAGTACGCCGGCGTGGACTTCGAGCTCGACGTCGCCGAGATCAACGCGCGCTGGGAAGAACTGGCCAGCGAAGACGAGTGGTCGACGATGGTCATCAAGCACACCGACCCCACCGTGGAGCTGATCAACGCCGCCCCGCCCACCGGCCGATACGTCATCAACCACGACGGCGCGCTGGTGTTCTCGAACGCCGAATCGGACTGGCACCAGATCAACAACGAGGGCGAGGCGTTCTTCCTGCGGGTCTACGGACCGGGCGATTATCGCTGGAAGGGCGCCGACCTCGGTATCCTTGTCACCAAGGGGCGTCTGCAGACACCGGGCAACAAGCTCACGATCCGCGCGATGCACTTCATCGATTCCATCCGCGGCATGTATGCGGCAACGCCCCTGGAGAGCCGCGCCGCCGAACCCCGGACATCGGCGGCCAAGGGCTCCTGACCCGAGACGACGGCGCGCCGATGGGTGCGCGAACAGCAGCAGAGATGTATACGACGAGTGAGTTCGATGTGATCGGCGGCAAGGCTTCGAGGCCCAGCGGGCCGCCCCTGGACCAGTGGCAGACGGCGGGATACCTCGCCTGGTCGATGCAGAACATCGCCAGCTTCCTGCCCGTGCACCCCATCGCGCGCGGTGCGCGCACCACCGCGTTCGCGCGGACGCCGCAAGACCTGTCGGCGCTCGCCGTGCCGCATCCGTGGGGCGGTGAGACGCGCACGTTCGCCGAGGTGATGGCGGCGACCGACACCGACGGGTACGTCGTCACGAAAGACGGGGCGATCGTCGAGGAGTCCTACAGCGAGCCGTTCGCGCCGCAGAACGTGCACCTTCTGATGTCGGTCTCGAAGTCGCTCACCACGGCCACCGCCGGCATCCTCGAGGGCACGGGCGAGCTCGATCCGTCCTTCCACGTCGCCCACTACGTGCCGGCCCTGGCCGGCTCGGGGTACGTGGGCGCCACCGTGCAAGACCTGATGGACATGCGCACCGGCATCCACTTCTCCGAGGACTACCTCGACGACGCGGCAGAGGTCCGGCTGCTCGAAGAGGCGATCGACTGGGCGCCCCGCCGCCACGAAGGGGTGCCGCTGACGCTCCTCGGCTTCCTCGCGACGCTGCGCGCCGACGGCCCGCACGGCGGCCGGTTCGACTACAAGTCGTGCGAGACGGATGCCCTCGGGTTCGTGCTCGAAGGGGCCACCGGCATCAACGCGGCCGACGTCATGGCCACCCGGCTCTGGCAGCCGATGGGTGCGGAGTTCGACGCCCACGTCGGCGTCGACCGGGTCGGCGCGCCGATGCTGGACGGCGGTGTGTCGGCATCCCTGCGCGACCTCGCCCGGTTCGGATCGCTCTTCCTGCGTGACGGGTACGCCCTCGACGGCGTGCCGGTGCTGCCGAGCTGGTGGGTCGCCGACACCGCCATCGGAGCGTGGGACTCGCGGGCCGCCTTCGCGAACGCGCCGGAGCCGACGCTCATGGACGGCGGCATGTACCGCAACGGGTTCTGGTTCCCGCGGGCGGGGTCGGACGTCTTCCTCGCGCTCGGCATCCACGGGCAGATGATCTACATCAACCGTGCGGCCCGGGTGGTCGCGGCGAAGGTGTCGACCTGGCCGTCCCCGCAGGACGGCGAGAAGCTGCTGTCGACGATCGCGGCGTTCGACGCGGCCGCGTTCGCGCTGAGCTGACCGGCCGTCAGAGGTCGGCGCCCGTGAGCGGCGCCCGGTCGCGCGCAGCGGTTGCCACCGACGACGTCGACGAGGGATGCTCGCACGGGATGAGCAGCTGGATCGGCTCCTCCTCCGAGCCCTGCAGGCGCGCGATGAGCGCCTCGGCGGAGCGGCGGCCGAGCTCCTCGGCGGGCTGCGGATAGGTGGTGATCGGCGGATCGCACAGGGCGCCGAGGCGCTCCGGTGCGGAGATCGTGATGATCGACAGGTCGCGCGGCACCTGCACCCCGCGGCGGCGCAGCGTGTTGACGAGGCCGAAGTTGGCGTCGTTGTGCAGGCTGATGACGGCGGTGGTGTCCGGGGCGTGCTGCACGAGCAGATCGGCGAACGCAGACCCGGCCGCAGGCCCGCGCGGGAGCCGGGCGACGTAGGCGCCGAGTCCTCGGGCGGCGGTCTCCGCGACGAAGGACTGCTCGGTGCGGGCCGCGGGCGCATAGCCGGCCAGGGGAGTGTCGGTGTTGTCCTCGACGACGAGGGCGAGGTCCTGGTGCCCGAGGCGCGCGAGCTGCCCCACCGCCTGGGTGGTCGTGGTCTCGAAGTCGACGTCGACGAAGTCGATCCCGGTGGTGTCGCGCGTGCGCCCCATCAGCACGAACGGCGCATCGGCATCCCGCAGCATGGCGACCCGCTCGTCTTCGAGTTTGACCTCCATGAGCAGCGCGCCGTCGGCGATCCCGGACTTCACGAGGGAGGTGACCTCCGACGCCGCATCGTCGCCGTGGGTCGGCCAGAGGATGAGCCGATAGCCGAGGCGCGCCGACGCCGCGGCAGCCGCCGTGACGAACTCGCTCAGGTGGTGCTCGCTGAGCGGATACATGAGGGCGATCACGTGTGAGTGGCGGCTCGCGAGGGTGCGGGCGGCGGCGTTGCGCCGGTAACCGAGCTCGTCGATGGCCTGGAGGATGCGGGCGCGCGTCTCGGGGCTGACCGGCTTCGTGTCGTTGACGACGAACGACACGGTCGAGATCGACACGTTCGCCCGATCCGCCACCTGCTGCATCGTCACCACGGGCCGTGACCGAATCCTTCGTCCATGCATCCAGTATCCCGCTTCCGGAAACTTGTGGTCAAGCGCTTGACTTCCGTTTCGACGAGGGTGCAGAATCCTGATCAAGCCGTTGAGGTCAAGCGCTTGACCAGATCTCGCGGCACGGCTTTCACCTCAGCAAAGGAGCTCATCCGTGAACACGCAACGCCTCGTCGCAGCCCTCGCCGGCGCGACGATCCTCTCCCTCGGCCTCGCCGCCTGCTCCAGCAGCGCCGGCGGCAGCGGCGGCAGCGGGGCGGGCAGCAAGGCCCTGACCGTCGAGGACTACTACCAGGGCAACGCCACGGGCTACGACGCGATCTACGCGGAATGCGCCAAGCAGGTCGGCGTCACGGTGAAGGCCAGCCACGTCGCCGGCGCCGGGCTCGTCTCCAAGGTCCTCCAGCAGGCATCCTCCAAGACCCTCCCCGACGTCCTCATGCTGGACAACCCCGACGTGCAGCAGATCGCCGCCACCGGGGCGCTGTCGCCGCTGTCGGCGTACGGCCTGGACGGCAAGGGCTCGGTGCCGGCCGTCGTCGCGGCCGGGTCGTCGAAGGGCACGCTGTACGGGCTCGCACCGGTCGTCAACTCCATCGCGCTCTACTACAACGTCGACCAGCTGAAGGCCGCGGGCATCACGCCGCCGAAGACGTGGGACGAACTCCGCGCGGCCGCGAAGAAGCTCACCGACAAGAGCAAGGGCCGGTACGGCTTCGCGATGAGCAACATCAACACCTACGAGGGCACGTGGCAGTTCCTGCCGTTCTTCTGGACCGCGGGCGGCGACGAGAAGAACATCGACACCCCGGAGGCGGCGAAGGCCCTGCAGCTCGTGAACGATCTGCAAAACGACGGATCGATGTCCAAGAGCTCCATCACCTGGGCGCAGTCCGACGTCAACAACCAGTTCATCGCCGGCAAGGCCGCGATGATGATCAACGGCCCGTGGCAGCTGCCCGCACTGAACGCGGCCAAGGGCCTGCACTTCGCGAGCGTGCCGATCCCCACCCCTGATTCGTCGACGTCGATCGTCTCGCCCCTCGGCGGCGAGACCTACACCGTGCCGAACACCGGCGACAAGGCGAAGATGGCGCTGGCGGGCAAGTTCGTGGGATGCCTGAACTCCGCCGCCATGCAGCCCAAGGTCGCCGCCGCATCCGGCAACGTGCCCTCCAACGAGGTCGTCGCCGCCGCGTGGGCGAAGACGCACCCGCAGGTGGCATCCGTCATCGACACCGTCAAGACCGCCCGCGCCCGCACCGCCGAGCTCGGCGAGAAGTGGCCGACCGCGGCGACGGCGATCTACACCGCCGTGCAGCTGGCCCTCACCGGGAAGGCGACTCCGGCCGACGCGCTGCAGCAGGCGCAGGCGCAGAACAAGTGACCGTCTGATGTCGACCGTGAACGCCACGATCGCCGCCGAGGCGATCGACGACCGCCTCGTCTCCCCACCGCCGGTACCGCGGCGCCGGCGGCGGGGATGGGGCGCCTCGCTCGCCCGCTGGATGTTCGTCATCCCGGCGATCCTCTTCGTGCTGATCTTCTTCGGCTACCCCGTCGTCAAGAACGTGACGATGTCGCTGCAGAACTACACGACGGCCACCTTCTACACCGGCGAAGCGCCCTGGGTGGGATTCGCGAACTACGTCTCGGTGGTCACGAACTCGCTGTTCAGCACGACCGTCGTCAACACGGCGCTGTTCACGATCGGCTCGATCGCCCTGCAGTTCGTGATCGGCCTCGCGCTCGCGCTGTTCTTCACGCGGCAGTTCCCGCTCGGCGGATTCCTGCGGTCGATGCTGCTGCTGCCGTGGCTGCTGCCGCTCATCGCCTCGAGCGCGGTCTGGAAGTGGATCCTCGACCAGGACAGCGGCGCCCTCAACCAGTTCCTGGGGCTGTTCGGCATCCAGCCCGTGCCGTGGCTGGTGAGTCCGAGCCTCGCCCTCGTCGCCGTCATCGGCGTGAACATCTGGCTGGGAATCCCGTTCAACACCACCATCCTCTACAGCGGCCTGCAGGCCGTGCCGGAGGAGCTGTACGAGGCGGCATCCCTCGACGGCGCCGTCGGGTGGCGGGCGTTCTGGCACATCACGTGGCCCAGCATCCGCTCGGTCGTCAGCGTGGTGATCGTCCTCGGGGTCGTCTACACGCTCAAAGCGGTCGACATCATCCTCGGCCTGACCGGCGGCGGCCCGGCCAACTCGACCCAGACCCTGGCCACCTGGGCCTACCAGAAGTCGTTCGTGGAGTTCGCGTTCGGGCAGGGCGCGGCGATCAGCAACGTGCTGATCGTCGTCTCGCTCGTGTTCGCGTTCGTCTATCTGTATCTGTCACGCAAGGAGGTCGACGAATGAGCGCGACGCAGGCGGTCGTCATCCCGCGCGGAGCGAAGGCGGCCAGACGCGCGCACGCTCGCCGCTGGCCCATGACGGTGCTCGGCATCCTGTTCCTGGTGGTCATGATCTTCCCCGTCTACTGGATGGTCAACAGCAGCCTCCAGGCGAACTCGGGAGCGGCGACGACGACGTGGCTGCCACTGCATCCGACGTTCGCCGGGTACGCCACCGCGATCCAGGAGCAGGGTCAGAACTTCGTCACCAGCATCATCGTGTCCGTCGGCACCGTCGTGCTCACCATCGCGATCGCGACCCCCGCCGCCTACGGCCTCGCCCGGTTCCGGATGCGGGGGATGACGGTGTTCGTGTTCGCACTGCTGATCACCCAGATGATCCCGTCGATCGTGATCGCGAACGCACTGTACGCCCTCTTCAACAACGTCGGTCTGCTGAACTCGTACGTCGGCCTCATCCTCGCCGACAGCGCGGCGCAGATCCCGTTCGCGATCATCCTCATCCGGGCGTTCATGTCGTCGATCCCGCCCAGCCTCGTCGAGGCCGCGCTCGTCGACGGCGCGAACAACTTCCGCGCGTTCATCTCGATCGTGGTGCCCATCAGCAAGAATGCGATCGTGACGGCCGCCCTGTTCACGTTCCTCGGCGCCTGGGGCGACTTCCTGTTCGCGCTGACCCTCACGAGCACTCCCGAAGTCCGGCCGATCACCCTCGGCATCTACAACTACATCTCGGCGAACGTGCAGAGCTGGGGGCCGGTCATGGCGACCGCCGTGCTGGCCTCCCTGCCCGCCGCGGCACTGCTCATCTTCGCCCAGCGCTACATCGCCGCCGGAGCCCTCGGCGGCGCCGTCAAATGACCTACGAAGGAGAACAAATGAACCCCACGGCCGAGAACCCGCTGCGCGTCGTCGTCTGGGGCGAGAACCGCCACGAGCAGGTCGAGCCGCACGTCGCCGCGATCTACCCGGACGGGATGCACGCCGCGATCAAGTCGGGAATCGAGGAGCACCTCGGCGACCGCGTGAGGGTGACCACGGCGCTGCTCGACGACCCGGACCACGGCCTCAGCGAGGAGCGCCTCGCCCAGACCGACGTGCTGACCTGGTGGGGGCACGCCGCCCACGCCGAGGTGTCCGACGAGGTGGTCGAGCGCGTGCACCGCCACGTGCTCGACGGCATGGGGCTCGTGGTGCTGCACTCCGGACACTGGTCGAAGATCTTCGTGAAGCTGATGGGCACGTCCTGCACGCTGCGCTGGCGCAGCGAGAACGACCGGGAACTCGTGTGGACGATCGACCCGACGCACCCCATCGCGCAGGGCGTGCCGCACCCGATCGAGATCCCGCAGCAGGAGATGTACGGCGAGCAGTTCGACATCCCGAGGCCGGACGAGATCGTCTTCCTCAGCACCTTCTCCGGCGGCGAGGTGTTCCGCAGCGGCATCACCTACCGTCGCGGCAACGGCAAGATCTTCTACTTCAGCCCGGGCGACCAGGACTACCCCGTCTACCACCATCGCGACGTGCGGCGCGTGATCGCCAACGGAGTCCTGTGGGCGGCATCCGACCGTCCCGCCCGCGAGACGCCGGTGCTGCTGCGGTACGAAAGCGGCGACTTCTTCACCGGGCACGGCTACCAGGGTGCGATGCACAACCGGGACGACGCATGACCCCGGCGTTCGCGACGATCCCCGGCACCGCGCCGCTCCGGCTGGTCGTCGTCGGCGCCGGGGTGATGGGACGCCACTGGATGCGGATCGTGTCCGAAACACCCGCGGCGCAGCTGGTGGGCGTCGTCGACCTCGACACCGAGGCCGCCGCGCAGGCCGCTGCGGCATCCGGCGCGGACGTCATCTCCGGGGCATCCCTCACCGCCGTCGCGGCCGAGACGGGGGCGGATGCCGTGATCGACGTGACCGCGCCGCAGGCGCACCGGGCGGTGAACGTCGAGGCGCTGCGGGCCGGCCTGCCGGTGCTGTGCGAGAAGCCGATCGC
This sequence comes from Microbacterium mangrovi, assembly GCF_000802305.1. GTDB lineage: Bacteria > Actinomycetota > Actinomycetes > Actinomycetales > Microbacteriaceae > Microbacterium > Microbacterium mangrovi. The sequence continues at coordinate 144,401 of NZ_JTDK01000015.1, forward strand.
GCCGACGGTGGCCGAGACGATGGCGCTCGTCGCGGCCGCCGAGCTGACCGGTCAGCTGCTGATGACCAGCCAGTCACGGCGGTACTACCCGGCCCTCGCGCGGCTGAAGGGCATGGCCGCGACACTGGGCGACATCGGGATCGTCACGACCGAGTTCTTCAAGGCGCCGCACTTCGGCGGATTCCGCGACGAGATGGACGATCCGCTCCTCGTGGACATGGCCATCCACGCCTTCGACGTGGCGCGTTACCTCCTGGGCGCCGAGGCGACATCGGTCGACTGCCGGTCGTTCAACCCGTCGTGGAGCTGGTACCGGGGGGATGCCGCGGCATCCGCCGACTTCGCATTCGACGGTGGTGCGCGCTACGTCTACACCGGCAGCTGGTGCAGCCCCGGGCTCGAGACGTCGTGGAACGGCACGTGGCGGATCAGCGGCGAGAACGGGACCGCCGCGTGGGACGGCGAGGGAGAGCCGGTGTCCGATCCGGCGGTCGTCCCGGCGGACGGCCCGGTGACCGCGCGCTCGGAGATCGCCGGGGCGCTCGACGAGTTCGTCCGGGCGCTGCGCACCGGCGGCATCCCCTCGGGCGAGGTCCACTCCAACATCCACACCATCGCGATGGTGGAGGGGGCCGTGCGCTCCGCCCGCACCGGCCATCGGGTCGCGCTCGACGGCGTGCTCGAGAACGCCTACACCGCCGCGCTCGCCGATGAGAGGGATGCCGATCTGCGCGGTGTGCTGGCCTCGTGGGGATCGGCCGGCGACGCGGTCGCGAGGCTGCGCTGAGATTCACCGACGGCTTCTGGGCTGTTCGGCTGTCCTGGATGACGCCCGCGCGTGCAATCCAGGACAGCCGAATGGTCGAGGGTAGCCAGCCGATCGAGCGCGTGCTAGTTTTTGAACGTGTTCGAAAATGAGGATGCCGGCCCCGACGCCACTTCGGCAGCGCTGACGCCGAAGGCGGAGCGCACACGTGCTGCGATCCGGGATGCCGCTCTGCGGTCGTTCCGCGACCACGGGTTCGATGGCACCACGATGCGCAAGGTCGCGGCGGATGCCGGGGTGTCGATCGGCAACGCCTACTACTACTTCCCGACCAAGACGCACCTCGTGCAGGAGCTCTACGTCGAGGTGCAGGAGGCGCACCGCGCGGCGGCGCTGCCACGGCTCGACGAGACCACCGACCTGGTGGAGCGTCTGGCCATCGTGTTCCGCACCGGGCTCGAGCAGCTTCGTCCGTTCCACGAGTATGCCTCGGGATTCCTCACCGCGATGATCGCGCCCGAGTCGCCGCTCAACCCGATGTCTGCTGAGTCGAGCCCGGCACGCGACATCACAGTGGGCCTGTTCCGCGAGGCCGTGGCGCGTGCGAAGAAGAACCCGCTCCCGGAGGAGTTCGCGGTGCGGATGCCGCAGGCACTCTGGCTCGGCTACCTCCTGCTCTCCCTGTATTGGAGCTACGACCGCAGCCCCGGGCAGAGGCGAACCGAACGACTGCTCACCCAGGCGCTGAAGCTGCTGAAGCTCGGGCTGCCGTTGACGCGGATGCCGGTCGTGCGCGGCCCGCTGCGCGGGCTGCTCGATCTCGTCGTCGAGGTGGGGGAGTGAACGCCGTGGCGGCCATGTCTCCGGCGGAGGTTTGGGTGTCGCCCCGCACTGCCGACGAGCCTCGGGCCTTCACAGGGGATGAGTTCGTTCGCGGAGCCGGCATCGCCTATGTCCTCTTCCAGCCCATTGGAGCCCTCGTCTTCAGTGTCGGCATGATCCTCGAGGTGAGCCCGGGCGCGCAACCGAACGTCGTCGGCACGATCTTCGGTGGTGCGCTCCTCTGGCTCGTGCCTGGTCTCCTCGTCAGCGGGCTCGTCACGCTGCTCGGCATGCCGCTCGCATACCTGCTCGGTCGTCGCATGCGGCGGGTGGATCGGGATTGGATCCACGTGCTGGCGTTCTTCGGATACGGTCTCGCCGTCGGCCTCGCGGTCGAATACGTCTTCTCGATCGGTTCCGGCAACCCCTTCGGCACGTTGCTGCAGCCCTGGTCGATGATGCGCGCCGACTCGTGGGCTTCCGGTGTCGTGGTGTCGCTCGGATGGCTGATCACGTCACGGGCGGCGCTCGCGCGGGATCGTCAAGGTGCTGCTGTGGCGCTGCCGCCGTCAGCGAACGACCCGCTGCCACCGACGGTTGGTGGGGCATGAAGGGCACTCTCCAGGACGCGGTCCCGGTCACCGCGGGGCGGGTTTCACCAGCACCCGACGACCTGTACTCCGCATCGTCGGTCCGTGACCTCTTCGACCGCATGTCCCGGTCCTACGAGCGCGTCAACACTGCGCTGTCACTCGGGTTCTCCGTCTTGTGGCGACGCCGCCTCGCGCGACTCGTCCCGCCACAGCCGGCGGACGCCCGCATTCTCGATGCGATGTGCGGCATGGGCGAGACGTGGACGGCGCTCGTCCGGCGCTTCCCGGGGACGAACCTCGTCGCGCTCGACTTCTCCTCGCGCATGGTCGACCGTGCGCGCGCACGAAGCGCAGCACGCCACGGCGGGAAGATCGCCGTCGTCCAGAACGACATGCTCGTGAGCGGACTGTCGGACGGATCCTTGGACGTTCTCGTCAGCGCCTACGGGGTGAAGACGTTCGACCGGCTGCAGACGGAGCTCTTCGTCGAGGAACTGGCACGCATCCTCAAGCCCGGCGGCCACTTTGCGCTCATCGAGGTCACGGAGCCTCCGCACCGAATTCTTCGCGCGCTCTACCGCTTCTACATCGGTGTCGTCGTGCCGCGGCTCGCGCGACTTCTGGTCGCCGAGACCGAGGAGTACCGGATGCTGGCGCGATACCTGCGGGCCTACGGGGATGGTGAACGCACGGCGGCTGCGCTTGCGAGTCATCCCCTGCTCACGGTCGAAACACGGCGACACTTCTTCGGCTGCGCGACAAGCTTCAACGGTCGACGAGTGGTCGTCTGACCCGCGGCGAACCCACCCGGATCCGTCACGAACGCCCGGTTGAGCCCGACGTTCGTGACGGATCCCGGGCGCCGCGAGGCCGGGCGTATCCGGGTCAGTCGTCACGACGTGTGGACTGAGGCGCAGAACGTGACGAGCGAAGCGCGGGAGCGTCACTCACTCGTCACGACGCGTCGGCCGAAGTGCAGAACGTGCCGAGTGACGCGCGGGGACTGCCCCACACTCGTCACTCACTCGTCACGAAGTGCGGGTCGACTCGCACCTCGCGACGAGCGAAACTGCGCCGAGCGCGGGGCCGGCCGGATGCCGCCGACCGGGGACCGGGCTCAGCGGCGGTGGGCGTGGTAGTAGGCGAGGAGGGCGCGGGTCGAGGGATCCTGGGCGGCGGCGGCATCCTCATCGCCCTCGATCGCGGGGGCGATCTGCAGGGCGAGCTGCTTGCCCAGCTCGACGCCCCACTGGTCGAACGAGTTGATGCCCCAGATCACGCCCTGCGTGAAGGTGATGTGCTCGTACAGCGCGATGAGCTGGCCGAGCACGGCCGGGGTGAGAGCGTCCGCGAAGATCGACGTCGTGGGCCGGTTGCCGGGGAACGTGCGCGCGGCGACGAGCGGGCCGGTGGTGCCCTCCGCCTCGACCTCGGCGGCGGTCTTGCCGAACGCGAGCGCCTTCGTCTGCGCGAGGAAGTTCGCCAGGAACAGGCCGTGCACGTCGCGTCCGTCGTCGGCCAGCGGGTACGCCGGGTTGGCGAACGCGATGAAATCGGCCGGGATGAGGCGTGTGCCCTGGTGGATCAGCTGGTAGAACGCATGCTGGCCGTTCGTGCCCGGCTCGCCCCAGAACACCTCGCCGGTCTCCGTGGTGACCGGACTGCCGTCCCAGCGCACCGACTTGCCGTTGGACTCCATAGTGAGCTGCTGCAGATACGCCGGGAACCGGTGCAGCTGCTGCGCGTACGGGAGCACGGCGTGCGACTGCGCGCCGAGGAAGTTGTTGTACCAGACGTTGAGCAGACCCATCAGGACGGGCACGTTGCGCTCCAGCGGCGTCGTGCGCACGTGCTCGTCGACGGCGTGGAATCCGGCCAGCAGCTGACCGAACGCGTCCGGGCCGAGCGCGATCGCCAGCGACGTGCCGATGGACGAGTCCACCGAGTAGCGGCCGCCGACCCAGTCCCAGAACCCGAACGCGTTGGCCGGGTCGATGCCGAACGCGGCCACCTTGTCGAGCGCCGTCGACACGGCGATGAAGTGGTGCGCGACGGCATCCTTCTTGGCCTCATCTGATGCCACGTCGACGCCGGCGTTCCCGAGGGACGCCCACAGCCAGTCGCGCGCCAGTCGCGCGTTGGTCAGGGTCTCGAGCGTCGTGAAGGTCTTGGATGCCACGATGAACAGCGTCGTCTCGGGGTCGAGGTCCGCGGTCTTCTGGGCGAGGTCGGTCGGGTCGATGTTCGAGATGAACCGGGCTTCGATGCCGGCATCCGCGTAGGGCTTCAGCGCCTCGTAGACCATGACGGGGCCGAGGTCCGAGCCGCCGATGCCGATGTTGACGACGTGGGTGACGCGCTTGCCGGTGACGCCGGTCCAGGCGCCGGAGCGCACCCGGTCGGCGAACTCCGCGACCCGGCGGAGGACCTCGTGCACGTCGTCGTCCACGTGCTGCCCGTCGACGATCAGAGCGGGGGAGGCGCCGTCCGGGCGGCGAAGTGCCGTGTGCAGCACGGCGCGGTCTTCGGTGGTGTTGATGTGGACGCCGCTGAGCATGGCGTCGAACCGCTCGGCCACGCCGGTCTGCTCGGCCAGGCGCACGAGGGAGGCGAGGATGCCGTCCGTCACGAGGTTCTTGGAGAGGTCGACGTGCAGATCCGCCAGCGGGAGGCTGAGCCGCTCGGCGCGGCCCGGATCGTCGGCGAACCAGGCGCGCAGGTCCGGCGCGATTCCCGCCTTGTGCGCGGTGAGCTCGGCCCAGGCCGAGGTGGACGTGGCATCGATGGGGGCAGCACTGTCGGTCACGGGTGCAACGTTACTGGCCTCAGCGGGGATGGTGCATCGCTTCGGACATCGGCCGACTCTGGCGATATGACGCGCGTCATACTATGCTGAGCGTCATAGTCAGCGCGAACCGAAGGAGGCTGCCATGCCGATGATCGACGTGTACTGCACCGAGGGGACGTTCGGTTCCACGCACGCGGTCGCCCAGCAGCTGGCGACGGCCGTGATGGAGGTCGAACAGGTCCCCGACATCGCGATGTTCCGCAAGAACACCGCCGCCTTCGTGCACGAGCTGCCCGCCTCCGCGATCTCGAACGTCGACGGCGAGAGCAACTACGTGCGCGTGCAGGTGCTCACCAATGCCGGCGCCCTCGACCAGGCCAAGCGCAACCTCCTCGTCGACCACATCACGGGCATCGTGGTGACGGCATCCGGCGATCCGTCGCTCGGTCCGCGCACCTGGGTGCAGATGATCGAGGCACCCGACGGGGGCTGGGGTCTGTACGGCCACGCCCAGACGAACGCCGATCTCGTCGACCTCGCCCGCGCCGAGATCGCCGCCGGCCGACGGACCCATGAGCACCGGCATCCGTGACCTGATGGCGGATGCCGCCGCGCGCCTGCTCGCCGAGGAGGGCTACCAGGCGACCTCCTTCACGGAGGTGCTCGCCGCATCCGGTGCCCCACGGGGGTCGATCTACCATCACTTCCCCGGCGGCAAGGACGAACTCGTCCGCGCGGCGCTGGAGCGCCAGGCCGACCGGGTGATCGGGGGGCTCGACCGCCTCGCCGGACGCACGCCGGCCGACATCGTCGACGGGTTCGCGGCCGGCTGGCGCCGGTCGCTCGAGAAGACCGACTTCGCCGTGGGATGCTCCCTCGTCGCGGTCACCGCCTCGGCAGGGCCGGGAGAGCTCCGCGCGGATGCCGGGAGGATGTTCGCCCGCTGGATCGCGCGGTTGTCCGCCCTGTTCGCGGCTGCCGGCGTCGAGGCATCCGCCGCGGAGGCGTTCGCCGCCCGGCTCCTGGCCGGCATCGAAGGCGCGGTCGCCATCGCGCGTGCCCAGCGATCCCTGCACACGTTCGACCTGGTGGTCGGCGGCCTGCGCGACGAGGCCGCGGCGCTGCCCACCCACGAGAAAGAGTAAACCGCATGACCGAGCTGCGCCACACCCGCACGATCGAGTTCGCCGACCCGCATGAGACCCGCGATCGCGTGGCGAGCATGAGCGGGCTCGAGGCGATGCGGGCGATCCGTGACGGACTGTACCCGGGGCCGCCGATCGCCGAGACGATGAACTTCGAGCTCGTCGCGGCCGACCCCGGCACGGTGACGTTCGAGTGCCGTCCCGGGCTGGAGCACTACAACCCGCTCGGCATGGTGCACGGCGGTCTCGCCTGCACACTGCTCGACACGGTCACGGGGTGCGCCGCCCACACCACCCTCGAGGCCGGTCGGGGGTACACCTCCATCGAGATCTCGGTCAAGTATCTGCGGCCGATCACCGCCGACGACGGAGTCCTGACCGCGGTGGGGACGGTCACCAAGCCCGGCCGTCGGGTGATCTTCGCCGACGGCAACATCACGGATGCCGCGGGGCGGCTGCTCGCGACGGCATCCAGCTCGCTGCTCGTGCTGTGAGCCGGATGCCGTCCTGAGCCGGAATCAGGCGGCGACCGCGGCCTCGGCCGCCTCCACAGCCTCGGGGGAGGGCGCGGCATCCAGCGCGCGGCGCGACAGCGCGAACAGCGTCATCCCCAGCGCGAACGTGAGCAGCTCGGTGACCGTCATCGCCCAGATCACACCGGTGATGCCGAACACGACGTTGCCGAGCAGGACGATCGGGATGAACAGGATGCCCTGAGCCACCGACATGATCGTCGCGTTGCGCACCTGCTCGGTCGCCTGGAACACCGCGATGACGAGGCCGGTGATGCCGTTGAAGACGGTCGCCACGAGCATGGCGGTGAGCACCTGCGTGCCGTCGCTCACGACGCTCGGGTCGGCGCTGAACAGCGCGAACACCTGGTCGCGGAACAGGAAGACGATCCCGGAGAACACCACGGTGATCCCGAGGATCGCCACCGCGGCCCCGGCGATGCCGCGGCGCAGGCGCGCGTGGTTGCGGGCGCCGAACGCGTAGGCGAACAGCGGGATCGCCCCCATGAACACGCCCATGCACATCATCTCCGGCAGCTGCGAGATGCGCAGGGCCACGCCCATCGAGGCAAGCAGGGCGTCGCCGTAGCCGATGGCGATCCAGTTCGTGACGAGAGTCGTCACGATGAGGAACGACGACTGCAGCAGCTCGGACGCACCGACGCCGAACACGGTGCGCAGCATCTCGCCGTCGGCACGGAACCAGCGCGGGCGCAGCGACATGGCCTCGCTGCGGCGGCTCAGCCACCACACGTAGTAGCCGGCCATGACCACGTTCGACAGGCCGAGCGCGATCCCCGCGCCGAGGACGCCCCACCCGAGCACGAGGATGAACAGCACGTCGAACACGAGGTTCGCGACGGTCGAGGCGATGAGACCGGTCATGGATGCCACGGCCGCCCCCTCCGCGCGCACCACCTGCTCCAGCGAGAAGCAGGCGACGAGGACGGGCGCGAACGCGAACATGGCGCCGATGTACTGGGCGGTGGGCGCCAGGGCAGCGCCGGATGCCCCGACGAGGCCCGCGAGCGAAGTGGCGAACACGAGGCCCAGAACCCCGATCACCGCACCGGTGGCGATCGAGGCCCACAGCGTGAACGACGAGACCTGCTTGATGCGGGATGCCGCGGCTCCGGCGTCGGCATCCTCGGTCTCCTGCGCGCCGAGAAGGCGCGAGATGTAGGTGCCGCCGCCGACGCCGAAGACGCCGCCGATCGCCATGATGAGGGCGAAGACGGGCATCGCGAAGGTGACGGCCGCGAGCATCGGCGTCGAGTGCAGGGCGCCGATGAAGCCCGCGTTGATGATGTTGTAGACGACGCCGACCGAGAAGCCGGCGATCATCGGGATGCACAGGTGCACCAGCGATCGCCAGATCGGGGCGGATGAGAGATAGAAGCGGTTGGATGCGGACATGATGAGACCTCCGTCACGGGGAACGGCTTTGAATGGGGGGAGAGCGGGCGCGACGAGCACCGGTCGCCGGACGGCGACCGGATTCGGCCGGGGACTAGCGGCGTCTGCGCGTGCGGCGCGGCGGCTCGGTGGGGATGTCGACGTCGAGTCCGGCGACGACGCGATCGAGCAGAGCCGCGAGTTGGTCCTGCTCGTCGACGGTCAGGGAGGAGAAGAACCGCTCTTGCGCCGCGCGCATCTGCTCGTCGAAGCCGACGACCAGTTCGGATGCCTCTTCCGTGACGGCGAGAAGCTTCACGCGCGAGTCGTCGGGCGACGGCGTGCGCGTGAGGAGACCGCGGTCTTCGAGTCCCTGCAGCAGACTCGCGACCGATGCGGGCGTCGTGCCGGACATCTCGGCCAGCTCGCGGGCGATCACGCCGCGATCCTGGTGCTCCTCGATGTAGCCGAGCGTGAACGCCTGCTGCCGGGTCAGTCCGCTGCCGGCCACCCAGGCGTCGGCGGTCGCCCGCTGGGCGAACGCGATCGCGCGGATGGCGGCGTTGATCTGCTCGGCTCGTGTCATGGTTAGAAACCTAACAGTTAGAGTTCTAACTGTCAAGGATCGAACAATCGAATCAGTCGTCGAGGTCAGGCCACGCGGCGATGTCGACGCCGTGGTTGTCGGGAGAGGCGAGTGTCCACCACCGCGGGGCGTGGGAGTCGTCGACCAGCCGCCCGCCGGCGTCCAGGGCCGCACGTACGCGTGCCTCGGCGACATCGGCGGGCACCGAGACGTCGAGGTGGGTGCGCCCGCGACCCACCCGATCGAACGGATGGAACGCCAGAGGGATGCCACGCCGGTTCGGGTCGGCGGCGTCGGTGTCGTCGGCATCCGCATACCCGAACGCCGCTTCGAAGAACGGTCGCACGTCGACGTCGCGGGCATGGGCGACCGCGATCTGCATCGCCTGCAGCACCGCGGGGTCGGCGACGAGACCGGCATCGCGGGCGAGCAGGGTGACCCGCTGTGCGAGCGCGATGTCGGCGGAATCGAGGGCCCCGTCGGGCCGCCGCGTCGTCACGATGACGTCGTGCGGACGCAGGTCGATGTCGGGCGCCCGGTCGTGCTCGGCAGCGAGATCGGCCACCGCGATCGCGAACTCGGTGCCTTGCACCAGCGATGGCGTCCGCCAGTGCGCGCTTGCCCCGCCGAACAGCACGCGCCACTCGGCGACGCCGTCGGCAGCATGGAACTGCTTCGCACTGATCGGTGCGGGGTCGGTCGGCAGCGCGGGCATGTCAGAGCACCGCCTCGGAGACGTCGCCCCACGCGGCGATGTCGACGCCGTGGTTGTCGGGGGATGCCAGGCCCCACCACGCGGGCACGTCGTCGCCCCACGAGAGCCGGCCGCCGGCGGCGAGGGCGGCTTCTGCTCTCTGCGCACCCTGGGCATTCGGTACGGCGATGTCGAAGTGGGTGCGGCCTCGACCGGGCTTGTCGAGCGCGTAGAACCAGAGACGCGGACCACGGCGCAGCGGGTCGGCGACGACGTCGTCGAGGTGCTCGTATCCGAGGACGACCCGCCAGAACTCCTGCGTGTCGACGCCCGGGTACTGCGCCACGCCGATCTGCAGCGTCTGCAGCTGCGAGGCATCCGGCGCGAGTCCGGATTCGCGCGCGGCCTCCGTGACGAGGCGAGCGAGTTCGGCATCCGCACGGGCGAGTCGTCCGCGCGGGTTGCGCGCCGTGCGCACGGCGACGCAGCGCGCCCGGAGATCGATGTCGGGGGCGCGGCCGAGTCCGGCGGCCACCTCGGCGACGCGGCGCGCGAATCGTGCCCCGATCATGAGGGAGTCGGTGGGGAACAGGGTCTGCGCGCCGCCGTAGAGGACGTGCCATCCCGCCGTGCCCGGCGACGCGTGGAACTGCGCCGCGCTGATGTGGTCTTCGGGTTCGTCCGTCATGTCCGCTCCTTCGCACCCACCGTAGACCCGGCCTCCGACATCGCGACGACCGGTCGCAAGACGCAGGCACGGATGGCGCTGTGAACGCGGGGCGGTATCCCCGGGTCCATCCGACCCGCCATCCGTACGATCCACCGCCATCCGTCCGCTGCGGACGGGTCCGAATCGACCGCTGCGGACCGACGGGGTCAGGCCGGCAGCAGCTCCAGCAGGGATGCCTCGGGGCGGCATCCGAATCGCACGGGCGCGTAGATCGAGTGGCCGACGCCCGCGCTGACGTTCAGCGGCACGGTGCGGCCGTCGCGCGCCCACGACGACAGCCCGCGGGCCTGGTCGAGCGGGATGTCGCAGTTGGCGACCAGCGCCCTGCGGGCGAACGGGACCCGCACCTGCCCGCCGTGGGTGTGGCCGGCGAAGATCATCTCGGCGCCGAGATCGACGTACTCGTCGAGGACCCGGCGATACGGTGCGTGCGTCACGCCCCACACGAGGCCGTCGCCGAACCCGGAGACCAGGGGAGGGAGCGCGTCGAGGTCGTCCCAGTCGCGGTGCGCGTCGCTCACGCCGAACGCGTTGATGCGCACGCCCTTGGCCTCGATCGTGGCCGCCGTGTTGTTGAGGTCCGCCCAGCCGAGGCCCGCGAAGTACGCATCCATCGCGGCGCTGTCGATGTTCAGCGGGATGCGGTGCACCTTCGACGGACCCTGGAAGTACTTCAGCGGGTTCCGCGGGGCAGGCTCGACCTTGTCGTTGGAGCCGTGCACGAAGAACCCGGGGATGCCCCGGAACGGCTCGAACGCCGCACGGATGCCGGCCAGCCCGTCGAGGTGGCCGATGTTGTCGCCGGTGTTGACGATCACGTCCGGTTCGAGCGCCGCGAGGGACGCCAGCCACCGCTGCCGGCGCTGCTGCCACGGCGCCATGTGCACGTCCGAGAGGTGCAGAACCCGAAGCGGGGGAGTCCCGGCCGGGAGGATCCGCAGCGTGTGCCGCCGCACGGTATACAGGTGGCGTTCGATGCCGATGCCCCACGTGGCCGCGGCGACGCCGACCGCCCCCACCACGCCGAGCGCGGTGAGGGCGGTCCGAGTCGAGCGATTCGCCACGTCAGCCGTTGCCGCCGCCACCGCCGCCGTGCCCGCTGCCCTTGCTGGGGCCGGGGGTCGGAGTGCTGTTGCTGCCTCCGGACCCGCCACCCGAGCCGCCGCCGGAGCCGCCGTTGTTGTTGCCGCCGTTGTCGCCGCCGGACTTGGCCTTGCCGTTGCTCGGGCTGATCGTGATGCGGATGCCGGCGTTCGCCTTGCCGGGGCCGGGGTTCTGCTCCGCGATCGTGCCCGCGGGCAGTGCGGAGTCGACCGACGAGCTGATCACGTAGCCGAAGCCGGCGTTCAGCAGCGCGGCGATCGCGTCCGACTGGCTCATGCCGACCACGTTCGGCACGGACTTCTGAGCGGTCTTGGTGAGGGTGGCATCCGGCTGGGGGAAGCTGCCGCCCTTGTACCACTGGTCGATGGCGCCCTGGATGTCACGGGCCAGCGGATAGCGGATGCTCCACAACAGCGTGCCGTTGTAGTAGTTCAGGTCCATCCGCGGCTGCTTGTTCTGCTCGTCCCAGGCGCCCACCCAGTTCGCCGTGGTCACGGCCGTGCTCGAGGTGATCAGCCACGTCTCGTACGACTGGTGCGTTCCGGTCTTGCCGATGAGCTCGGTGCCGTCGTTCGGGTTGCCCTGCGCGCCCGTTCCGCCCGGCTGCATGGGTCCCTTGAGGGCGTACGCCGCCGTCGCCGCGATCTTCGGGTCGATCACCTGCTTGCAGGTGGTGTTCGGGATCGCGAGCTTGTTGCCGGCGGCGTCGGTGACCTGGTCGATCACCTTCGGCTGGCAGTAGATGCCCTTGTTCGCGACGGTGGCGTACGCCGCCGCCATGGCCAGCGGCGACACGTTGTCCGATCCGAGGATCTCGTACGGCGCCGGGTAGCCCTGCTTGCCCTGACCGTCGGTGGCCAGCGGGACCGCCAGGCCGTCACCGAGGGTCACGCCGAGGGATGCGGCGGTCTTGCCGATGTCGCAGAGGTCGAGCTGATGCGCCATGCCCCAGAAGCCCGAGTTCAGGGACTCCTTGGTGAACTCCATCGGGGTGCCGAACTTCGCCACCTCGTTCTGGAAGTTTCCGGGCTGGTAGCCCGAGGGGTCGGACAGGGTCCCGCTCGGCAGGCACGAGTCCTTCCAGGTGTAGAAGGACTGATGGGTGCCGTTGACGATGTCGTTGACCGAGTGACCCGCCTTCAGCCACGCGAGCAGCGTGAACAGCTTGAAGGTCGAGCCCGCGTTGAAGCCGCCGGAGGCGCCGTTCTTCGAATCGCCGGCGTAGATGACGGTCTGGTACCCGTTCTTGTTGCTGACGTCGCTGTACTTCGTGTTCTGCGCGATCGCGAGCACGCGCCCGGTCGAGGACTGGATGCTCACCGACGTCGACCCGAGCTTCATGTACGAGACCTCGGTGGGCAGGTACGTGTTCTGGGCGGTCTGGGCTGCTTTCTGCACGCGCGGGTCGAGGGTGGTGTAGATCTTCAGCCCGCCCTTCTGCAGCATCCGGCCGCGGTCGGACGCGGTCGCGCCGAACGCCTTGTCGGTGAGGATCGTGTTGCGCACGTACGCGCAGTAGTACGGTGCGGTGGACTTCGCGCAGCCCACGGTGGGCTGGGTGATGTTCGGCACGATCGGGGCGGTCGCGGCCTGGTCGTACTGCTTCTGGGTGATCTTCCCGTTCTTCAGCATCCGGCCCAGCACGTACAGCTGCCGTTCCTTGGTGACCGAGTAGCCGGTGATCTTCACGGCATCCTTCGGGGCGGATGCCGGATCGACCATGTCGTAGTAGTCGCCGTTCTTGACCAGCGCGATCTTGTCCTTCGCGGTGTTCGCGGCCTTGCCGTTCACCTGCGTGGACCCGGCGGGCAGGTCGATGCGGTACGAGTTCGGGTTCTGCACCATGCCGGCCAGGGTCGCCGCCTGCGCGACACTGAGCTTGGAGGCGGGGATGCCGAAGTAGTACCGGGACGCGGCATCCACCCCGTAGTTGGTGCCGCCGAACAGGGCGATGTTCAAGTAGCCGAGCAGGATCTCGTTCTTCGAGTACTTCTGCTCCAGTGCGATCGCGTACCGCATCTCCTGGATCTTGCGCTTGATGCCGTCGGTGCCGGAGGCGCCGGCAGCCTTCTGCCAGCAGGAGTTGGCGGCGTCGACGCTGTTGCCGTCGGCGTTCCACTCGCACTGCTGGATGAGCACGTTCTTCACGTACTGCTGGCTGATCGAGGAACCGCCGCGCGAGGACTGGCCCTTCAGGTTGGACAGCACCGCACTGGTCGTGCCGACCAGGTCGACCCCGCCGTGCTCGTAGTAGCGGGCATCCTCACTGGACAAGATCGCGTCGTACATCACCGGCGCGATCTGCTTCCACGTCACCGGCGACCGGTTCTGGTCGTAGAACTTCGCCAGCACGGCGTCCTTCTTCGTCTTCGGGTCCTTGTAGTACAAGGTCGACGGAAGGCTGATCTTGTCGATCGTCAGAACGCTCGGCAGGTTGTCGAACATGGTGATCGCGCTTGTCGCAGCGGAGCTTGTCACAGCCACGGCCGGGGTGACCGTCGCGGTCACCAGAACACCGGCCAGCGCACTCAAACCGACGAGGCCCGCCAGCCCCCCGAGCACGCCTGCAGCAGTCCGTTTGTTATCAGGCATAGGCTCAATCTAGGGGACGAGGCTGGGCGAACCCTGCCCGGACCCTCCCTGGAAACTGTCCGATTGCTTTCAGCAACGAACCACCGGAGCGCTTCATGACCACGTGGGAATACATGACCACGCCCCTGCTGATCCACAACACCGCCGCCATCCTCAACAACTGGGGCAAGCAGGGCTGGGAGCTGGTGCAGGTGGTGACCGGACCCGAGGGCGGTCTCGTCGCCTACTTCAAGCGGCCGTCGGGGGCCGGTGCCGCCAACGCCGGACTCGGCGCCGCCGCCGAGGCCGCCAAGCAGTTCGAAGGGAACTGACATGTCGCTCTCGCAGAAGCTCGCCGACCTCGGCATCGACCTGCCGCCCGTCGCGACTCCCGCCGGGGCATATGTCCCCGCCAAGGTGCACGGCGACCTCGTCTACACGGCCGGCCAGCTGCCGCTCGTCGCCGGCGCCCTCCCCGCCACGGGCAAGGTGAGCGACGGCCACGGCAAGGTGGTGCCCGCCTCGGATGCCCGCGAGTACGCGCGGCTGTGCGCGCTCAATGCGATCGCGGCCGCGGCGAACGCCGTCGGCGACGTCGACCGTCTCACCGGGGTGCTGAAGGTGACCGGCTTCGTGGCGTCGGTGCCCGACTTCACCGCGCAGCCGTCGGTGATCAACGGCGCCAGCGAACTCCTCGGCGAGCTCTTCGGGGATGCCGGCGCCCACGCCCGCTCCGCCGTCGGCGTGCCGGTGCTGCCCCTGGACAGCCCCGTCGAGGTCGAGGTCGTCTTCACTCTCGACTGAGCGGATCGACGCGCTCAGCACGCAGAAGGGGCGGGATGCCATGGCATCCCGCCCCTTCTGTGTCTGTGCCTATTTGACTTGGCTGCTGATGATGCTCATGACGTGGGTGTCGGCGAGGGTGGTGGTGTCGCCGATGTCGCGGCCTTCGGCGACGTCGCGGAGGAGGCGTCGCATGATTTTGCCGGAGCGGGTTTTGGGGAGTTCGCCGACGATGTAGATGTCGCGGGGGCGGGCGATGGGGCCGATTTGTTCGCCGACCCAGGCGCGGAGGGTGTGGGCGAGGCCGT
>NZ_JTDK01000016.1 GCF_000802305.1 Microbacterium mangrovi
TGAATTGATCCAAAGGAATCTCACCAACCGAAAAACGGTTGGACGAGGTTATTTGGCATTTGACAAGTGCACGCTGTTGAGTTCTCAAGGATCGGATGCACCCGGCGTCCGCGACCTGACTGGTCGCTTCCCTCCGGGGCAACTTCTCTATCCTAAACTCGCCCGATTTCGTTTGTCAAACTCGGCGTGTCGCGACTTCGTCGCGTCCCGCTTCCGTCTGACGGAAGACGAACGAGCCCCACATCTGACCAGACCCGCAGGCCTGCTCTTCTGTGAGGGGATCGTGTTCGCAACTTGAGGGGAGCGGGCCTTCCGGCTCTTCGCTCTACCCTTTGGGGCGAACAAGTAATACTTTACGTGGATCCCGCGGACCCGGCGAATCCGGGCCGCACCCCGGGCGTGTCGCTGCCACGGATCCGTGCGCTGACCGGGACTGACGGTGCCGCCACCCGCTCCGGGCCCGGGATCAGGCCCGCAGGCGCCGCGCGATCGGGACGACCAGTGCGAGCAGAACACCCAGTCCCGCCCACACCGCGCTCGCCCGCGGGAGCACCCGATAGCCGAGGTGCTGAGGGGTGAACTCCGAGGTGAACGGTCCCCAGTGCGCATACCCGATCGCGGCCGCACCGACCAGGAGGACGGGAAGCGCGATCCACCACGACCAGCGGATCCACGCCGGAAGCACCCGGGTGACCGAGGCCGGCCTGCGGCGCCGCAGCCAGAGCGTCGCCCAGACGGCGAGGACCACCAGTCCGAGGATGCTCGAGCCGTACTGCAGCCACTTGTAGGCGGGAAGCGGTCCCCACGACACGGCCAGGTCGAGCGCGGTCATGCCCCAGCGCCCTTCGTGCGTGAACGAGTCCCACACGATGTGCGACGCGACGCCGATCGCGAGGGCGATGACCAGCAGCAGCGTGCCGATCACCGACGGGGCCGCGGCTCCGCGTCGGGCGAAGGTCTCCCGGAACCCGGAGGCCGCTCCGGCATCCCACTCCCCCGGCAGGCGCGACGCCAGCCAGGTCGGCGTGAGCTCCCGGGTCGCGGGGCGCAGCACGCAGCGCCACAGCAGCAGCAGGCCGAGGGCCGTGAGCACCGTGACCGGCAGCCACGTGAAGCTGTGGGTCATCCCGTAGTCCTCCGGGTACGCCCGGACGAACAGCGGAAGGTCGGGTGCCATCGCCCCCATCGCCACGGCGGCCGCCGGCAGCGGCGTGCGGATGAACGGGAGGGCGACGATGGCGTGGCTGGGCGTGAACGGCACAACTCACATCCTGGCGGATCGCGAGGCGATCGCCGGTCAGGCGACGAACACCCCCGCGAGGGTCTTCTTGCCGCGGCGCAGCACGGACACACCGCCCGGCAGCGCGCCCGTGACGACCGCGTCGTCGGAGTCGACCTTCTGACCGTCGAGCGTCACGCCGCCCTGCGCGATCGCGCGTCGGGCCTCGCTGACGCTGGACACCAGGTCGGTCGCAACCAGCGCATCGACCACGGGCGTGCCGCCGGCGACCGTCGCGTTCGGCAGCTCCTCGAGCGCGGAGCGCAGGGTCGCGGCATCCAGCGTCGACAGGTCGCCCTTGCCGAACAGCGCCTCGGATGCCGCGATCACGGCCTGCGTGGCCTCGAGACCGTGCACGGTGGTGCACACCTCGAGCGCGAGGCGCTTCTGCGCGGCGCGGCGGAACGGCTCGGTCTCGACGAGGTGCTCGTACTCCTCGATCTCCGCTCGCGTGAGGAACGTGAAGATCTTCAGCCGGGCGGCCACGTCGGCGTCGGCGGTGCCGAGCCAGAACTGGTACATGCGGTACGGGCTGCACATCTCGGCGTCGAGCCAGATGGCGTTGCCCTCGCTCTTGCCGAACTTCGTGCCGTCGCTGTTGGTGATCAGCGGCGTGCCGATCGCGTGCACGGACCGGCCCTCGACGCGATGGATGAGGTCGGTGCCGCTGGTGAGGTTGCCCCACTGGTCGGAGCCGCCGGTCTGCAGCGTGCAGTCGTACTGGCGGTACAGCTCGAGGTAGTCCAGCCCCTGCAGGATCTGGTAGCTGAACTCGGTGTAGCTGATGCCCGCGTCCGAATTGAGCCGCGCCGCGACGGCGTCCTTCTTGAGCATGGTGCCCACGCGGTAGTGCTTGCCGATCTCGCGGAGGAAGTCGATCGCCGACAGCGGGGCGGTCCAGTCGAGGTTGTTCACGAGGCGGGCCGCGTTGTCGCCGTCGAAGCTCAGGAAGCGCTCGACCTGGGCGCGCAGGCGCGCGACCCACTCGGCCACCGTCTCGCGGGTGTTCAGGGTGCGCTCCGCGGTGGGACGAGGGTCGCCGATGAGGCCCGTCGAGCCGCCGACGAGCCCGAGGGGCTTGTGACCGGCGAGCTGGATCCGGCGCAGCAGCAGCAGCTGCACGAGGTTTCCCAGGTGCAGGCTCGGCGCCGTCGGGTCGAACCCGCAGTAGTACGTGATCGGCTCTCCTCCGAGCGCGGCGCGCAGCGCCTCGGCATCCGTGGACACGTGCACCAGTCCGCGATACACCAGTTCGTCCCACACGTTCTCGAACGCGGGATCGTTGGCGGGCGCGAGGGCGCGAGGGAGGGTTTCGGTCACGCGTTTCAGGCTATCAGCGGGCGGTGCGGCGCCCCGTCGACGTCGGAGGCCCGTGGAAGACTGAGCGGCATGCTGTCCCTGGGCGCCGAGCCGTTCCTCGCGGCGATACTGGCCATCTTCCTGTTCGTCGTGCTCTGCGGGGCCCTGGTGCTGAGCATCGTGAGTCTGCAGCGACCGATGACGCTGCCGTTGCTGATCGCCGGCGGCCTGGTGCTGCTGGCCCTCATCGTGGTGGCGCTCTCGCCGGTGAAGATCCCGAATCTGTTCGGGATGATCCTCGCCGTCCTCGGCACCGCCGTCGCGGTGGTGGGAGGCAACCCGGTGACGCGACGCGTCCTCGAGGTCGCCACCGGCGGCCGGGTGCGCGAGACGGAGGACGGCGGCATCCTCGTCCCCGTCGAGGGCGACGACGGCGAGGAGGAGGGGACGCGCGCCCTGATGCGCGGCGGCACGGTCATCGGCTACCTCGAGCGGATCGCCGTGGTGATCTCGATCATCGCCGGCTATCCGGAGGCGATCGCCGTGGTCGTGGCGATCAAGGGCATCGGCCGGTTCTCGGAGCTCGCCTCCGCCGACGCGCGGGAGCGGTTCATCATCGGCACGCTCGCGAGCCTGCTGTGGGCGTGCGTGGTCGGCGGGCTCGTCCGCCTCGCGATGTTCTGATCGCGCGCGTCAGGACACGCCGAGCAGCCGGAATCCCTCGACGACCGCGGCGGAGCCGGATGCCGCGAGCGTCTGCGAGACCGCGGACTGCGTGATCTGCTCGGAGTCCGCCAGCTCCCGCTGCGTGCGGCCGAGGCAGCGCCCGTACGTCAGCCGGCGAGCGCGCGCGGTCATGTCCGAGACGAGCTGGTCGCGTGCCAGCAGATACGCGTTGGCCCGGCGCGCCGCGGCGTGCACGGCATCCGGCTCGGACTCGTGCGCCACCACCCAGGTGCGCGCCCCGGGCACGGTGCGCTTCTGCAGGCCGTGCACGTGGTCGATCGCCTCGCGGGCCGCCCACCAGCCGGGGCCCTCCGGGATCTCGCCGGTGGCGGCCGCCCGGGACGCGACCGCGCCGATCGGCCCGATCCCCACGCCGTAGCGGCACTCGATGCCGTCGGGCAGCGCCAGGCGCAGCAGCAGGAGTGACCCGAGCGCCGCTTCGAGCGTCGGATACACGCCCTGCTGCTCGTCGCCGACCGTCGGCCGCAGCGGCCGCTCAACCACGGGCAGATCGGTCTCGACCCGCGTGACGGCGGCCTCGAGCGCGCGCTGCGCGGACGCGCGGTCCGCGAGTGCCCGGGAGCCGATGATGTCGGCGGTGACCGCGATCATGACATCAGGGTATCACTGATATTCGCAGTTGATAAGTGTTTATCTTATCGAGTCGAGAATATTAGAGACCGAGGGCGTGCGCGACGGCCTGCGACCGGGCGATGAGTTCGGTGCGCTGCTCGGCGACGCGGAGCGGGGCGGTCCCGCCGACGCCGGCGCGGGACGCGACCGACCCCTCGATCGTGAGTACCTCGCGCACCGCGGGGTCCAGCAGCGGCGAGACCTGGGCGAACAGCTCGTCCGACGCATCCGCCAGGCCGATGCCGCGCTCTTCGCACGCCTGCACGAGCGCGCCCGAGATCTCGTGCGCGTCGCGGAACGGGATGCCCCGGCGCACCAGCCAGTCCGCCACGTCGGTCGCGAGCGAGAAGCCCTCCGGTGCACGCGCGGCCATGCGCTCGGTGTCGAAGCGCATCGTCGCCACCATTCCGGCGAACGCCGGCAGAAGCACCTCGAGCGTCGTGACCGAGTCGAAGACCGGCTCCTTGTCCTCCTGCAGATCACGGTTGTACGCGAGGGGCAGGCCCTTGAGCGTGGTGAGGAGCCCGGTGAGGTTGCCGACCACGCGACCGGCCTTGCCGCGCGCCAGTTCGGCGATGTCCGGGTTCTTCTTCTGCGGCATGATGCTGGAACCGGTGGAGAAGCCGTCGTCCAGGGTGACGAAGCCGAACTCCCGCGTGTTCCAGATGATGACGTCCTCGGCGAACCGGGAGACGTCGATGCCGATCTGCGCCGCGATGTACGCGAACTCGGCGACGACGTCGCGCGCGGCGGTGCCGTCGATCGAGTTCTCGGCGGGGCCGGCGAGACCGAGTTCGCGCGCGACCAGCGCGGGGTCGAGACCGAGCGACGAGCCGGCGAGCGCTCCCCCGCCGTACGGCGACACGGACGCCCGCGCGGACCAGTCGCGCAGCCGCTCCAGGTCGCGCACCAGCGGCCACGCATGCGCCTGCAGGTGATGCGCGAGCAGGATCGGCTGGGCGGACTGCAGGTGCGTGCGCCCCGGCATGATCGCGTCGGGGTGCGCCTCCGCCTGGGCGACGATCGCATCGATCACCCGCAGCACATCGCGCGCGATGGTGCGCGAGTGATCGAGCAGGTACATGCGCACCAGGGTCGCGATCTGGTCGTTGCGGCTGCGGCCGGCGCGCAGCTTGCCGCCGAGCTCGGCACCGACCTCGGCGATGAGCGCCTGCTCGAGCGCGCCGTGCACGTCTTCATCGCCCGGCTGAGCGACGAGGGTGCCGTCGACGATCCGCTCGGCGAGCCGGTCGAGGCCGGCATGCATCGCCTCGGCCTCGGCGGCATCCAGGAACCCGGCCGCCTCGAGCGCCTTCGCGTGCGCGTGCGACCCGGCGATGTCATACAGCGCCAGGGTCCAGTCGAAGTGCGTGGAGCGGCTCAGCGCCTGGAGCTCGGGCGACGGACCGGACGCGAAGCGCCCGCCCCAGAGCGAGCCCTCGTTGGTGCCGTGCGGAGTGCTCATGCTGCCTCTTCCTGCTTCGCGAGGAGCCACACCAGCAGCGCCTTCTGCGCGTGCAGACGGTTCTCCGCCTCGTCCCAGACGACCGACTGCGGACCGTCGATGACCTCTGCGTCGACCTCGTACCCGCGGTCGGCGGGCAGGCAGTGCAGGAAGATCGCGTCGGAGGCCGCGCGGGCCATGATGTCGCTTGTCACCTTGTAGCTGCCGAGCGAGAGCAGGCGGTGCTGCTTCTCGTCCTCCTTGCCCATCGAGACCCACGTGTCGGTGACGATGACGTCCGCCCCCTCGGCCGCGGCCTCCGGGTCGCTGAGGAGGGTCAGCGACCCGCCGGTCTGGGCGGCGATGCGGTGCGCGTCGGCGACGACGTCCTCCCTCGGGGCGTACGACTCCGGCGACGCCACCCGCACGTGCATCCCGGCGATCGCGCCGGCCAGCACGAACGAGTGTGCCATGTTGGACTTCCCGTCGCCGTAGAAGGTGACCGTCAGTCCGGCCAGGTCGCCCTTGTGCTCGCGGATCGTGAACAGGTCGGCCAGCAGCTGACACGGGTGGAAGTCGTCGCTGAGCGCGTTCACGACGGGGATGGTCGTGCCGCGCGCCATCTCCTCGAGGCCGGCCTGCGCGTACGTGCGCCACACGATGGCCGCCGTCATCCGCTCGAGCACGCGGGCGGTGTCGCTCGGGGTCTCCTTGCCGCCGAGCTGACTGTTGGCGGTGGAGATGATCAGCGGCGAGCCGCCCAGGTCGGCGATGCCGACCGCGAACGAGACGCGGGTGCGCGTCGAGGACTTGTCGAAGATCACGGCGACCGTCTGCGGGCCGGCGAGGGGCTTGCGGCCCCAGCGGTCGGCTTTCAGCTCGGCGGCCAGCTGCAGGATCTCGGCCTGCTCGGCGGGGGTCAGATCGTCGTCACGCAGCAGGTGGCGGGTCATGCGGAAACCTCCGGGGACAGTGCCGCGACGGCGGCGAGACTTTCGGCGAACAGGGGCTGGAACTCGGCGATCTCGGTGTCTCCGATGTTCAGCGGCGGGGCGATGCGGATGGTGCTCTCGTTGGCGGCATTGACGATGAGGCCGCGCTCCTGGGCGGCGGCGACCACGTCGTTCGCGACCGGGGCGGTCAGCTGGACGCCGATGAGCAGGCCCCGGCCGCTCGTGCCGGCGACGAGCGGGGATCCGAGCTCGGCGACCGCCTGCCGGATCTGCGCGCCGCGCAGGGTGGCGTTCGCGGGCAGGTCGGATGCCTCGATCTCGCCGAGCACCGCGACGGCGACAGCCGCCGCCAGCGGGTTGCCGCCGAACGTCGATCCGTGCGTTCCCGGATAGAAGAGGTCGCTCGCGGCGCCGAACGTGATGAGGGCCCCCACCGGGAATCCGCCGCCGATGCCCTTGGCGACCGTGATCGCGTCGGGCGTGATGCCGGATGGCTGGAACCCGAACCAGGCCCCGGTGCGGCCGGCGCCCGTCTGGATCTCGTCGACGATCAGCAGCGCCCCGTGACGGGTGGTCAGTTCCCGCGCCGCCTCGAGGTACCCGACCGGAAGGTCGACGACGCCGGCCTCTCCCTTGATGGGCTCGACGAACACGGCGGCGACGTCGTCGCCCATCGCGGCCTCGAGCGCCTCGATCGTGGACTCGAGGTGCTCCACGCCCGCGGGCATCGGCTCGAAGGGGGCCCGCATCGCCGGCTTGCCGGTGAGCGCGAGGGTGCCCATGGTGCGACCGTGGAACGCTCCGTGCAGCGCGAGGATGCGCGGACGCTCGGCCCCGCCGTGCAGGCGGGCCAGCTTGAACGCGGCCTCGTTCGCCTCGGCGCCCGAGTTCGCGAAGTACACGCGACCGGTCTCGCCCGTCCCGGCGAGACGCTTCAGACGTGCGGCGAGCGCGAGCTGCGGGGGCGTCGCGAAGTAGTTGGACACGTGCGCGAGGGTCGCCGCCTGCGCGGTGACGGCCTCGACGAACACGGGGTGGGCGTGCCCGAGCGAGTTCACGGCGATGCCGGCGAGGAAGTCGAGGTAGCGACGACCTTCGGCATCCCACATGTGGGCGCCCTCGCCGCGGACGAACAGCTCCATCCGGGGGCCGACGTTCTTGATCAGGTCGCGTGCGACGTCGTCGCGCCAGGTCGTGCCGGTCATGCGACCACTTCCGTTCCGATGCCGTTCTCGGTGAAGATCTCCACGAGCACCGAGTGCGGCACCCGGCCGTCGATGATCGCGGCGGTCTCGACCCCGCCGTCGACGGCGTCCAGGCACGCCCGCATCTTCGGGATCATGCCGGACTCGAGGCTGGGCAGCAGCTCCCGCAGCTCGGCGGCCGTCAGGTGCGACACGAGCGAGGAGCGGTCGGGCCAGTCGGCGTACAGGCCCGGGACATCGGTGAGGATGACGAGCTTCTCGGCGCGGAGCGCGACCGCCAGCGCGGATGCCGCGGCATCCGCGTTCACGTTCAGGGAGTGACCCGGATTGTCGAGGTCGGGGGCGATCGAGGACACCACCGGGATGCGGCCCGCCTCGAGCTGGTCGAGGACGTGCTGCGGGTCGACGCTGACGATGTCGCCCACGCGGCCGAGGTCCTGCTCGACGCCGTTGACCAGCACGCCGCGCTGACGACCGCCGAACAGGCCGGCATCCTCGCCGCTGAGGCCCATCGCGAGGGGTCCGTGCGCGTTGATCTTGGCGACCAGCTGCGGATTGATCTGGCCCGTCAGCACCATGCGCACCACGGTGATCGCCTCGGTGCTGGTCACCCGGTAGCCGCCCTTGAACTCGCTCGGGATCGCGAGCCGGTCGAGCATGTCGGAGATCTGCGGGCCGCCGCCGTGCACCACGACGGGCTTCACGCCGACGTAGCGGAGGTAGGCGATGTCCTCGGCGAAGGCGTCCTGCAGCTCATCGGACACCATGGCGTTACCGCCGTACTTGATCACGATGATCTGATCGCGGAAGCGCTTGAGCCAGGGCAGCGATTCGATGAGCATGGCGGCCTTCTTGGAGGCCTCCGCAGGGTCGGTGTCTTGCAGCGGAGCGTGGATCATGACGAATATGCGCTGTTCTCGTGAACGTAGTCGTGGGTGAGGTCGTTGGTGAGGATGGTCGCCGTCGCGGTCCCGACCTTGAGGTCGATGAGCACGTGCGTGGCGCGCGGGGTGAGGTCGACGTCCTCGCGCGGGCGGTCCGGGCCGCCGGCCGTACACACGCGCACGCCGTTCATCCAGACGTCGGTGTCGTACGGGTCGAACTCCGCCGTCGTGGTGCCGATCGCGGCGAGCACGCGGCCCCAGTTCGGGTCGTTGCCGAAGATCGCCGCCTTGAACAGGTTGTTGCGGGCGACCGAGCGGCCCACCTCGACCGCGTCGGACTCGGAGGCCGCGTTCGCCACCTCGATGGTGACGTCGTGGCCGGCGCCCTCGGCATCCTGCTGCAGCTGCTCGGCGAGGTCGCGGCAGAGATCGGCGAGGGATGCCGCGAAGGCGTCGAGGTCGGGCCGGATGCCGGACGCGGCGTTGGCCAGCAGCGTCACCTGGTCGTTGGTCGACATGCAGCCGTCGGAGTCGAGCCGGTCGAAGGTGCGACCGGTCGCCGCGCGCAGGGCGGCATCCGCCTGCTCCGCGTCGAGGTCGGCGTCGGTGGTGATCACCACGAGCATGGTCGCCAGGCCCGGGGCGAGCATGCCCGCGCCCTTGGCGATGCCGCCGATCGTCCAGCCGTCGCCGGTGCGGACGGCCGTCTTGGGGCGCGTGTCGGTGGTCATGATCGCGGCCGCGGCGGCGTCGCCGCCGTCCTCGCTCAGCTGTGCGATGGCATCGGCGGTGCCGGCGAGCACCTTGCCGCGGAACACCTCGTCGCCCGACCCGATGAGGCCGGTGGAGCACACCAGGACGTCTCCGGCGCTGACGCCGAGGAGCTCGGCGGCCTTCTCGGCGGTCTGGTGGGTGGTCTGGAACCCGAACGTGCCGGTGAAGCAGTTCGCGCCGCCGGAGTTGAGCACGACCGCCTCGACGATGCCGTCCTGGATGGCCTGCCGCGACCAGATGATCGGGTTCGCCTGCGCGCGGTTGCTGGTGAACACCGCCGCACCGACCTTGCGCGGCCCGCGGTTGACGACCACGGCGACATCCGGCTTGCCGGTCGACTTGAGGCCGGCGGCGACCCCGGCCGCGGCGAATCCCTGGGGTGCGGTGACGCTCACGGCGCGACTCCGTTCACGGTGAGTGCGCGGTCCTCGGGCAGACCGAGCGCGATGTTCATGGACTGGACGGCGGCACCGGCGGTGCCCTTGACGAGGTTGTCGACGGCGGCGACCACGACCACGCGGTTGGCGTCGCGGTCGATCGCGAGGCCGAGCAGCGCGGTGTTCGCGCCGAGCACGTCGGCGGTGCGCGGCACCTGGCCGGCCGGAAGCACCTGCACGAACGTCTCCCCGGCATAGGCGTCCTCCCACGCCTGCCGGATCTGCTCGTCGGTGACGCCGGGGACGATCGGGGCGGTGCTGGTGGCGAGGATGCCGCGCGCCATGGGCACGATCACCGGCGTGAACGAGACGTGGATACCGTTCAACTCGGTCCCTGAGCCTGTCGAAGGGCCTGAGCCTGTCGAAGGGCCGGATGCCCCGGCCAGCGCCTGCTTGATCTCGGGGATGTGCCGGTGGGTGCCGCCGACCGCATAGGGGTTGGCGGAGCCCAGCAGCTCGCTGCCGAGCAGGTGCGTTTTCAGGCTCTTGCCCGCACCGGACGGGCCGACCGCGAGCACCGTGACGATGTCGCCCGGGTCGATGACGCCGGCGGCGACCCCGGGCGCGAGGCTCAGGCTCACCGTGGACGCGTTGCAGCCGGGCGCGGCGATCCGGGACGCCCCGACGAGTGCGTCACGCTGCTTGCCGCCCGCGACCGGGAGTTCGGGCACGCCGTAGGTCCACGGCTCGTGGAACGCGCCGCCGTAGAAGGCGTCCCAGGCATCCGGCGAGGTCAGCCGGTGATCGGCGCCGGCGTCGATGACCAGCGGCACGTCGCCGAGTGCGTCGGTGTACTGGCCCGACTGGCCGTGCGGCAGGGCGAGGAAGACGATGTCGTGGCCCGCGAGGATCTCGGGCGTCGTCGGCTGAAGCGTGAGGTGCGCGAGGGAGCGCAGGTGCGGTTGATGGGCGACGAGCGGGTCACCGGCGTTCGAGTGCGCGGTGACGGTGCGGATCTCGATGTCGGGATGGCCGGCGAGGACGCGCAGCAGCTCGCCGCCGGCATAGCCGGAGGCGCCGGAGACGGCGACCGAATAGGGCATGGTTCCACCTTAGTTTCCAGGTCAGTCGGGCGTAGGCGGCGACGCCCGCTGCGCGCGCGGAAGAGGCGCGTGGCAGGGTCGCCTAAAGTCGGCGCTGACCCGGGCGTCGGCGCGCGCCACCGAGGCTCACGCGGAGCTGCTCGAGGTTGGCGACGGCCGAGGACATGGGGCGAGGCTATCGGGCGGCGGGCGGCATCCGCAAATCCGGATGACGCGGGTCGTCATCCGAGGTTCGCGGGGAGAAAGGCGCGCACGCGGTCCCAGGAGTCCTGCGCCGCCGCCTCCACGTAGCGGGGACCGGCGTCGTTGAAGAAGGCGTGGCCGGCATTCGGATAGACCACGTCTTCGAACCGGACGCCCGCATCGGCCATCTGCTCGCGCAGCTCGGGCAGCCCCTCCACGAGCGCGGCGTCGTTCTGGCCGTAGAGGCCGAGCACCGGGCAGTGGATGCCGGCGAGCCGGTCGGGCGTCGGGGCGTGCCCGTAGAACGGGACGGCGGCTCGGACACGGTCGTCGGCGGCGGCGAGGAGGAACGTGTAGGTGCCGCCGAAGCAGAAGCCGACAGCACCGATGCGGCCGGCGACTCCCGGCTGCGCGGCAAGTCGGTCCACGGTGCTGACGAGCGCGCTCGTCGCCCAGCCGGCGTACCCCGGGGATCGCGCCTCGGTGAGCGCGTCGCGCAGACGCGGCTGCGCGGCCACCCGCACCTCCTCGTCGGGGTGGTGCATGAGGGTGAAGAGCTCCTCCCCCAGGTCGGGCGCGATGCCGGCGCAGCTGAGGATGTCGGGCGCGGCCACCAGGTAGCCGTCGGCGGCGAAGCGGTCGGCGACCTCGCGGATGTGGGGTTGCAGTCCCCAGATCTCGTGCACGAGCACGAGGGCGGCCTTCGGCGTCCCCTCCGGCTCGGCCATGTACACGTCGAAGTCGGTCCCGTCGGGAGCCGTCAGCTGCAGGGTCTCGCTCATGGGCGCCACGGTACGCGGGGCGCCCATGAGCAGACTGAAGGGCCTACTCGCGCAGAGTGGCGCCGAACCGGTCGGTCGCGACCGCGACGCCGCCGAGCTTCGCCTCGGTCGCCTCGGCGGCGGTGAGGGTGCGGTCCTCGGCGCGGAAGCGCAGCGCGAAGGTGAGGCTCTTGGAGTCGTCGGGCACGCCGGCGCCGCGGTAGTCGTCGACGAGCCGCAGCGACTCCAGGAGGTCGCCGGCGCCCTCGCGCAGGGCGGCGGCGACATCGGCGGCGGGAAGGTCTGCCTTGACGATGAGGGAGACGTCCTGCGTGGCTGCCGGGAACGTCGACAGGGAGGCCGCCGTGACGCGCTGCCCCGCCAGATCGGTGAGCGCGTCGAGGTCGAGCTCGGCGACGTACACGCGACCGGGCAGGTCGGCGTCGGCCGACACCGCCGGCAGCACCTCGCCGAGGTAACCCACCTCGACGTCGCCGGCGAGGACGACCCCGGCACGACCCGGGTGCAGGGCGGCGCGACGCGTCTGCTCCACCCGGACGGCGACGCCCGCCGCCGAGGCGATCGTCTCCACCGCGCCGAGCACGTCGCCGAGCCCGGCGGGCACCGCCGCCTGTCCCGGCTGCTTCGGGACGGCCTGGCCGGTGACGAGCACCGAGACGAACCGGGACTGCGGCGGGATCGAGGCGTTCAGCACGGCGAGGGTCTCGGCATCCGGACGCTCGGCGAGCGGCGGCACGAAGTCGGTGCCGTACTCGACGCCCGGAGCCGGGAGGAACACCGAGCCGAGCTCGAACACGGCCAGGTCGGTGAAGCCGCGCGACAGGTTGCGGTGCGCGGTCTGCAGCAGGCCCGGGAGGAGCGAGCGACGCAGGAACCGCGTCTGCCCGTCGATCGGGTTCGCCAGCTCCACCGAGGGGAGGTCCTCCCCGGATGCGGAACCGTGCAGGCTGTTCTGCTCCGCCGTGGTGAACGGGAACGACGGCGTCTCGACGTAGCCGGCCGCGGCGAGCGCGTTCGCGACGCGGCGCCGGGCGCGCTGCGCGGCGGTGTGCCCCCGTCCGGACGGCGGCGTCGGCAGCACCGAGGGAATGCGGTCGAGACCGTGGATGCGCGACACCTCCTCGGCCAGCGTCCACTTGTCGGTGAGGTCGGGGCGCCAGCTCGGCGCGAAGACCTGCCACTGGTCGCCGGCATCCACGACGTCGCACCCGATCATCTCGAGGGCGCCGGTGATCTCGGCATCCGTGTAGTCGACCCCGATGATGCCGGGGACGAACGGCTTCGGCAGCGCGATGGCGGTCTGCGTCGTCTCGGTGAACAGAGCCGCCCCGAGCTCCGGGTCGAGCGTGCCTCCGGCGAGCTCGACCATGAGGTCGGCCACGCGGCGGGCGGCGACGAAGGGAACGGCCGGGTCGACACCGCGCTCGAAGCGGCGGGACGCCTCCGAGGGCAGCTTGTGCCGGCGGGCCGTGCGCGCGATCGACACGGTCTCGAAGGTCGCCGCCTCGATGAGAACGTTGCGGGTGTCGGCGGACATCTCGGTGGTGCCGCCGCCCATCACTCCGGCCAGGCCGATCGGCCCGGACTCGTCGGTGATGAGCAGATCCTCGACGTTCAGGGTGCGCGTCTGGCCGTCGAGCGTGGTCAGCTTCTCGCCGGCCGCCGCGCGGCGCACGGTGATGCCGCCGGTGAGCTTGTCGAGGTCGTAGCCGTGGATCGGCTGGCCGAGCTCGAGCATCACGTAGTTGGTGATGTCGATCAGCACGCCCAGCGACCGGACGCCGGCCAGCGCGAGCCGGGCGATCATCCACGGCGGCGTGGGAGCCGAGGCATCCACGTCGCGCACGATGCGCACGACGAACTCGCTCGCGCCGACGCGACCGCGGATGGGGGCGTCGTCGTTCACCGCGATCGGGAAGCCCGAGCCGGGGGCGACCTCGTCGTGGGCGCGCACGCCCGGATCGTGGAAGGCGGCACCGGTCGCGTGCGCGTACTCGCGGGCGACGCCGCGGATCGACAGCGCGTAGCCGCGGTCGGGCGTGACGTTGATGTCGACCGCGACGTCGTCGAGGCCGAGGAGCGCGATCGCGTCGCTGCCGACCTCCGCATCGATGCCGAGGTCCACCAGCCGCAGGATGCCGTCGTGCTCGTCGCCGAGGCCCAGCTCGCGCGCCGAGGCGATCATGCCGTCGGAGGTGTGCCCGTACGTCTTGCGCGCGGCGATCGGGAACGGGCCGGGCAGTACGGCGCCCGGCAGGGTCACCACGACCTTGTCGCCGGGGCCGAAGTTGTGGGCGCCGCACACGATGCCGCGCACTCCCCCGTTCGCCTCGCCGACGTCGACCTGGCACCAGTTGATCGTCTTGCCGTTCTTCTGCGGCTCCGGCTCGGCGGAGACCACCTGACCGACGACGACGGGACCGGTGATCTCGAAGCCGTGGACGTCCTCCTCCTCGAAGCCCACCGAGACGAGCGCCGCCAGGACGTCCTCGGGGGTCGCGTCCTTCGGGACGTCGACGAACTCACGCAACCACGAAAGCGGGACGCGCATCAGACCACCATTCCGAACTGCTCGCTGAAGCGGACATCGCCCTCGGCCATGTCGCGCATGTCTTGGACGTCGCTGCGGAACATGAGCGTGCGCTCGATGCCCATGCCGAACGCGAACCCGGAGTACACCTCGGGGTCGATGCCGGCCGCGCGCAGGACGTTGGGGTTCACCATGCCGCAGCCGCCCCACTCGATCCAGCGCGCGCCGCCCTTGAAGGTCGGATGCCACAGGTCGAGCTCGGCGGACGGTTCGGTGAACGGGAAGAAGTTGGTGCGGAAGCGCGTGCGCGCCTCCGGGCCGAAGAGCACCTTCGCGAAGTGGTCGAGGGTGCCCTTGAGGTTGGCCATCGTGATGCCCTTGTCGACGACGAGACCTTCGACCTGGGTGAAGACGGGAAGGTGGGTCGCGTCGAACTCGTCGGTGCGGTAGACGCGCCCCGGGCACACGACGTACACCGGCAGCTCGCGGTCGAGCATGGAGCGCACCTGCACCGGGCTGGTGTGCGTGCGCATGACCAGGTGCCGGGACGCCGGCGCCACGTAGAAGGTGTCCTGCTCCTGGCGGGCCGGGTGGTCCTCGTCGAAGTTCAGCGCGTCGAAGTTGAACCACTCGTGCTCGAGCTCCGGCCCCTCGGCGACCTCCCATCCCATGCCGACGAAGATGTCGGCGATCTCCTCCTGCAGGAGCGAGATCGGGAACCGGGCGCCGGTGCGCGCGCGGGATGCCACGGCGGTGATGTCCACGCGCTCGGCCTCCAGCCGGGCGGCGGTCTCGGCCTCTTCGAGCTCGGCTTCGCGCGCGGCGAGGGCCTGGTTCACGCGGCCGCGCGCCTGGCCGACGAGCTTGCCGAACTCGGCCTTGTGCTCGGGCGCGACCTGACGCATGCTCGCGTTCAGGCGCGCGAGGGTCGAGCCCTCGGCGGTGTGCGCCGCGCGGGCGGCCTTCAGCTGGGCGGTGTCGCCCGCGGACGCGATCGCCGCGAGAGCGGCATCGACGGCCTCGGACACCGCTTCGGGTGTGATCTGGGGAACCTCTTCGGACACGAGAATCGATTCTACCGGCGGCATCCGTCCCGCCTTCGCGGGGTGCCGGCTCCTCAGCCCCGCCGCACGGAGTACCGGTGCTCGGGGCGGCCGGTGGCGCCGTACCGGAGCTCGAGCCGCAGCATCCCGCTCTGCTCGAGCTGGGTGAGGTACCGCTGCGCCGTGGCCCGGCTGATGCCGACCACCGCCCCGACCTCGCTCGCCGAGGAGGCCTCGCCGCGCGCGACGGTCTCATAGACCAGGCGCAGGGTCGGTGCCAGCCGGGATGCCTCCACCGGCGGCCCCGGGACGGCGGCCGGGCGACGCATCCCGAAGAGGCGGTCGATGTCGGCCTGCGTCGCCTCGCCGGGCAGTTCCTCCATGCGCGCGCGGGCGTCGCGGTACGCGACCAGGCGTGCCGAGAGGTCGGCGAAGGAGAACGGCTTCACGAGATAGTTCACCGCGCCCAGCTGCAGGCTCGCCCGCACGGATGCCACGTCGTTGGCCGCGGACACGACGATGACGTCGGGCGGCTCCGGCATGGCGCGCATCGCCCGGATGAGGTCCAGGCCGTTGCCGTCCGGAAGGTACAGGTCCAGCAGCACCAGGTCGGGGCGGTCGGCCTCGATCCGGGTGAGGGCCTCGGCGGCGGTGTGCGCCTCGCCGACGACCGTGCAGCCGGGGACCTGCGCGGCGAAGCCCGCGTGCACGGCGGCGACGCGGAAGTCGTCGTCGACCACCAGGATGCGCACCGCGGATGACTCTGCCGGATCGCTCATGACTCCTCCGTCGTGAACCGGGCGGCGGGCCGGGGCAGCACGACCGTGAAGACGGCACCGGGCCCCGTCGTCACCGCGACCGAACCGCCCGCCTGCGTCGCCGCCGCGTGCACCAGGGCCAGCCCGATCCCGCTGTGGCCGGCGAGATCGGCCGCCTTCGTCGTGAATCCCGCCTCGAACAGGTGGGGCGCCGCATCGTCGTCGACCCCCGGCCCGCTGTCGGCCACGCGCACGACGACCGCGTCCGGCGACTCCACGATGCTCAGCTCCACCCGCCGCGGGGCGGGGGTCGCCGCGACGGCGTCGAACGCGTTGTCGACCAGGTTGCCCACGATCGTGGTCAGCGCCTGGACGCGCTCGGGCACCTCGCCGACCAGGGTGTCCGGCGAGATGACGAAGTCGATGCCCCGCTCCCCCGCCTCGGCGGCCTTGCCCAGCAGCAGGCCGATCAGCTGCGGGGCGGCGATGTGCGCCCGCAGAGTCTCATCCAGGTCCGCGCTCGTCCCGCGGATCTCGTGCACGTAGCTGAGCGCCTCGGGCAGGCGTCCGAGTTCGAGGAGCCCGGCGATCGCATGCATCCGGTTGGAGAACTCGTGCTGCTGAGCGCGCAGCGACTCGGTGAGCGACCGGGTGCCGGTCAGCTCCACGGCGAGCGCCTCCACCTCGGTGCGGTCGCGCACGGTGACGACGCTGCCGTGCGGGCGTCCGTTCAGCACGACCGGCATCCGGCTCACCACGAGGCGGAAGTCGTCGGTCACGACGAGCTCGTCTTCGACGCCTCCCTCATCCAGCAGGACGTCGCGGATCCGGCCGGGCGGCAGCGCCTCGTTCAGGCGCCGGCGCAGCGGCACGCCGGACAGGCCGAGAAGACGCCGCGCCTCGTCGTTGATGACCGAGATGCGGCCGTCGGGGTCGAGCGCGATCACCCCCTCGCGGATGCCGTGCAGGGTCGCCTCGCGCTCCTGGAGCAGGTGGGCGATCTCATCGAGTTCCAGCCCGAAGGTGCGCTTCTTCATACGTCGCGCGAGGAGCCAGGAGCCGATCGCGCCGATCGCCAGGGCCACCGCGAGCCAGGCGGCGTACGTCGGCAGCTGCGCGAACAGCTCGCTGGACACGGAGCTCTCGCGGATGCCCACCGAGACCTCGCCGGCCATCGCGCCGCCGGGCGCATACAGGGGAACCCGCGCGTTGGCGCTGACCCCGGTGGCGCCGGGGTCGACGCGCAGGTGCACCTTGCCGTCCTTGGTCACGATCGGCTCGCTCACCTTCTGTCCGATGAGCGCCGGATCCGGGTGGGTGTAGCGCACGCGGTCCAAGCCGATCACCACCACGAAGGATGCCCCGGTGCTGTCGGCGGTGGACGTGGCCAGGTGCTGCATCGTCGCGGAGCACCCCGTGCTCACCGGACTCGACCCCATGCAGCCGCGCACCGTGGGGATCTGCGCGAACGTCTGCGCGATCGCCGCCGCCCGAGCCTGGTACTCGTGGTCGAGGTTGCTGCGCGCCTCCTGCGTGAACAGCACGAACCCCACCGCCATCGAGACGGCGAGGATCACCAGCTGGGCCAGGAAGATCTGGGTGCTGATCTTGCGGAAACGAACGGGCATCCGCCTGATTGTCGGTATTCCGCGGCCGGAAAGCAAGGTGCGCAGAACGCGCAGAACTCTCCGAAACGCGCACAAAACGCCGAATGGCGCGCAAGCGCGCGCCGGCTCACGCGGCCTGCCTACATTCGGTTCACCAACGAAGACAGAGAGGTCTGCCGTCATGGACACCGCCGTCCCCACTCCCGCATCGCCCCGTGCCGCCGGCACGGAGGATGCCGCCCGCATCGAGATCCGCGGGCTCACCAAACGTTTCCTCACCCCCAAGGGCGAGCCGTTCACCGCGATCACCGACGTGACGCTCACGGTCGAGCCCGGCGAGTTCTGCGCCATCGTCGGCCCGACCGGCTGCGGCAAGTCGACGACCCTGGCCCAGGTGTCGGGGCTCGAGAAGCCCAGCGCCGGCGCGGTGGCTGTCGGCGGCAAGCGCGTCGACGGCATCACCGACGGCGTCAGCTACATGTTCCAGGCCGACTCGCTGTTCCCCTGGAAGTCGGTGCTGCACAACGTGCTCATCGGCCCCGTGCTCAAGGGCATGGCCAAGAAGGACGCCGAGATGCTCGCCCGCGACTGGCTGCGCCGCGTGGGCCTGGCCGGCTTCGAGGACCGCTACCCCCACCAGCTCTCCGGCGGCATGCGCAAGCGCGTCGCGATGGCGGCGGCCCTCATCAACGACCCGCGCATCCTGCTCATGGACGAGCCCTTCGGTGCGCTCGACGTGCAGACCAAGGCGATCATGCAGATGGAGCTGCTGCAGCTGTGGGAGCAGCTGCGCCCCTCGGTGCTGTTCATCACCCACGACCTCGACGAGGCCGTCGCCCTCGCCGACAAGGTCGTCATCATGACCTCGAGCCCGGGCACGGTCAAGGATGTCTTCCCCATCGACATCCCGCGGCCCCGCCGCGACATCCAGGAGCTGCGGCGCGACCCGCACTTCCTCGAACTGCAAGGCAAGATCTGGAACTCGCTGCGTGACGAGGTCACCAGCGCCTACGCACGGACGGTGGCGGCATGACCATGACTCTCGAACCAGCCGTGACGGCCGACAGCTCCGCACGCGCCGTCCACATCGAGACCGAAGCCGAGCTTCGAGCCAAGGGCCAGCGCGCCCGCGCCCGCCGCACCGCGTGGGTCTGGGCCGGCCGGGTCGCCCTGCTCGTCCTCGTCCTCGGCACCTGGCAGCTGCTCACCACGGTCAAGCTCCCCGGGGCCACGACCGCGATCGTCGACCCGTTCTTCTTCTCGCAGCCGACCATGATCTGGGGCAGCCTCGTGCACCTGTTCACCGAGGGGACCTCGTTCGGGTCCATCTGGGAGAACCTCTGGGTGACGGTCCAGGAGGCGCTGGGCGGCTTCCTCGTCGGAACCGTCCTCGGCATCGTCGTCGGCATCCTGCTCGGCACCAACGCCTACCTCGCGGACGTGTGCGGGCCCTACATCAAGATCGTCAACGCCGTCCCGCGCATCGTCCTGGGGTCGCTGTTCGTCATCGCCTTCGGTCTCGGACTTTTCCCCAAGGTGCTCCTCGCGACGGTGCTCGTCTTCTTCGCCGTGTTCTTCAACGCGTTCCAGGGCGTGCGGGAGGTCGACCCGAACCTCGTCTCGAACGTGCGCGTCCTCGGGGCCTCCCCGCTGCAGATCGCCCGGCACGTGACGATCCCCTCGGCGATGACGTGGATCATCGCGAGCCTGCACACCGCATTCGGCTTCGCCATCATCGGCGCGCTCGTGGCCGAAGTGCTCGGCTCCCAGAAGGGCATCGGCCTCATCATCTCGACGGCCCAGGGCAACTTCGACCCGAGCACCGTGTTCGCGTGCATGGCGATCATGGCGGTCTTCACTCTCGCCGCCGAGTACGTCATCTCGATGTTCGAGCGCCGGGTGCTCAAGTGGCGTCCCCCGAGCCGCTCCGAGAGCGCCGCGTCGATCTGACCCGCGAAGACCCAAGACCTTCACCAGGAAACCGCCGAGCCCCGGCTCGGCACACGAAAGGAAAGCAATGAACAAGCGCATCCTCAGCATCGTCGCTGTCGGCGCCCTGGCCCTCGGACTCGCCGCCTGCAGCAGCAGCGGCGGCTCGTCGGGCGGATCAACCGCGGGGGGCAAGACCGTCCCGACCGTCAAGATCATGGTCGGCGGCATCGACAAGCAGATCTACCTGCCCTACCAGCTCGCCCAGCAGCTCGGCTACTACAAGAAGTACGGCGTGAACGCCGAGCTGTCCACCGAGCAGAACGGCGGCGTCGGCGCCGAGGACGCCATGGCCTCCGGCCAGGTCGACTTCGCCGGTGCCTGGTACATCCACGCCATCGACTTCCAGTCCAAGGGCAAGGACGTCATCAACGTCGTGCAGCTCTCCGGCGCCCCGGGCGAGCGGATCATGTGCACCCCGAAGAGCGGCGTGCACTCCCCCTCCGACATCAAGGGCAAGAAGATGGGCGTCACCGACCTCGGTTCGGGCACCGATGAGCTCACCCAGTTCATCGCGCTCAAGGCGGGCGTCAAGCACAGCGACTACAGCACCGTCGCGGTCCACGCGGGCAGCACCGCGATCGCCGCACTGCAGCAGGGCAGCGTCGACTGCGCCATGACCACGCAGCCGACCGTCGGCGCCCTCGAGTCGAAGAACATCGCCTACTCCGCGGTCGACCTCGCGACCACCGGCGGTGCCCTGAAGGCACTCGGCGGCGAGTGGCCGGCCGCCGGCCTCCTCGGAAACGCCACCTGGGTGAAGCAGAACCCGGTCGCGACCCAGGGCGTCGTCAACGCGCTCGTGGCCACGATGCACTGGATCAACACCCACACCGCGGCCCAGATCGCCGACAAGCTGCCGCAGGACTTCGTGCAGAACGCGACGATCACCAAGGACCAGTACGTCAAGGCGCTGGCGCAGGACAAGGGCCAGTTCCTGCCGGACGGCATCATGCCCGCCGGCGGCCCGGCCACCGTGCTGGCCATGGAGAAGGCCCTCGGCGTCGACACCTCCAAGGTGACCCTCGCCAACACCTTCACCAACAAGTACGCGCAGGCCGCGAACAAGCTGGAGGGCACGCAGGTCACCACGTCCCCCGCGGGCGCCAACGGCTGATCGACCGATCACGACGAATGGGTCGTGCACCTTCGGGTGCGCGGCCCGTTCTGCTGTTCCCGGGGTTGGCGCCGGGGTGCGGATGCCGCGCGTCAGGCGCGCTGGGCGAACGCCGACTCGTACAGGCAGACGGATGCCGCGGTGGCGAGGTTCAGCGATTCGGCACGCCCGTAGATGGGCAGACGAAGCGCGGTGTCCGCGAGTGCGAGCGCCTCGTCGGTGAGCCCGCGCGCCTCGTTGCCGAACAGCCAGGCGGTCGGCTTTGCGAGGTCGCCGGCGGCACGGGCCTCCAGCAGGTCGCCGCCCTTGACGTCGGCGGCGACGACGCGCAGCCCGGCGGCGCGGGCGGCGATCGCGACATCGGCCAGTTCGCCGCCCACGGTGATCGGCACGTGGAAGAGCGACCCCGTGGTGGCGCGCACCACCTTCGGGTTGTACGGGTCGACGGTGCGGCCGGTGAGGATGACGGCATCCGCCCCGGCCGCATCGGCTGCGCGGATGATCGTGCCGAGGTTCCCCGGGTCGCGCACCTCCTCGCAGATGGCGATCAGGCGCGGGGATGCGCCGAAGACGTCGCGCAGCCGGGCGGGGAACTGCCGGGCGACCGCCACGATGCCCTGCGGCGTGACCGTGTCGGCCATCGCGTCCAGGACGTGCTCGGTGGCGAACACGACCTCCACGTCGCGCTCGGCGGCGGCCTGCCGCAGGTCGGAGTGACGCTCCAGCGCGGTCGGGGTCGCGAACAGCTCGACGACCGACTCGGGCCGGTAGACGAGTGCCTCGCGCACCGCCTGGGGCCCTTCGAGAAGGAAGAGGCCGGTGTCGGCACGGGCGGTTCGCTTGGTCAGTTTCGCCACCGTGCGCACGCGGGCTGAACGCGGATTCTCGAGCACGGATTCAGTCTAGGGGCGCGCAAAAGCGAAAACCGGGCGCCCTCCCGAAGGAGGACGCCCGGTTCACGCATGGATGCTTACGCAGCCGACGCCTTGGGGGCGTTGACGTCGCTCGGCAGCGCCTTCTTGGCGGTCTCGACGAGCGAGGCGAATGCCTTCGGCTCGTTCACCGCGAGCTCGGCGAGCATGCGACGGTCGACCTGCACACCGGCAAGGCCGAGGCCCTGCATGAAGCGGTTGTAGGTGAGGCCGTTCTGGCGGCTCGCAGCGTTGATGCGCTGGATCCACAGGCGACGGAAGTCGCCCTTGCGCTTGCGACGGTCGCGGTACGCGTAGACGAGCGAGTGGGTGACCTGCTCCTTCGCCTTGCGGTAGAGACGCGAACGCTGACCCCGGTAACCCGAGGCGCGCTCGAGGATGACGCGACGCTTCTTCTGGGCGTTGACCGCCCGCTTGACCCTAGCCATTTTTCGTTCCTATTCCTTCTGCGTCGGCGCGCCTCAGCGGCCGAGGAGCTTCTTGACGTTCTTGACGTCGGCGCGCGAGATCGTCTCGTCCTGGTTCAGGCGACGGGTGCGCTTGCTCGGCTTCACCTCGAGGTGGTGACGCATGCCCGACTGCTGCTTCATGATCTTTCCGCTGCCGGTGACCTTGAAGCGCTTCTTGGCGCTCGAGTTCGTCTTCTGCTTCGGCATTTCTCTTCCTTCGTTGCATCCCGCGCGGCGGGAGTCACAGTCCCCCGCGTGCGCGGGGGGAGCTCATTCGGCCGAGTCGGAGGCTTCTGCGGCATCCCCGGCGGGGGCACCGCTGCGCGCCTGGCGCGCAGCTTCCTTGTTCGCCGCACGGGCGGCGTTCTGCTCGGTCTTCACTTCGGATTTGTTCTTGTGCGGCGCGACCACCATGACCATGTTGCGGCCGTCGATCGTGGGGTTCGACTCGACGGTGCCGAACTCGGCGACGTCTTCGGCGAACTTGCGGAGCAACCGGACGCCCTGCTCGGGACGGGACTGCTCGCGGCCGCGGAACAGGATCATCGCCTTGACCTTGTCGCCGGCCTGCAGGAAGCCCTCGGCACGCTTGAGCTTGGTCGTGTAGTCGTGCGCCTCGATCTTCAGGCGGAACCGCACCTCTTTGAGCACGGTGTTGGCCTGGTTGCGACGTGCTTCCTTGGCCTTCTGCGCTGCCTCGTACTTGAACTTGCCGTAGTCCATGATCTTGACCACGGGGGGCTTCGAGTTGGGTGCGACCTCGACGAGATCGAGATCGGCCTCCTGCGCCAAGCGCTGGGCAACCTGAATGCTCACGACGCCCACCTGCTCGCCGTTGGGGCCGACGAGTCGGACCTCGGGCACGCGGATGCGCTCGTTGGTGCGGGGATCGCTGATGCGGAACTCCTCTTCGTGTGGGTGTTGGCCACCGCGACACGGGTGCCGCGGGCGGAAAGAAGATGCATTCCACCCGAGCGGCACGTTGAGCACCGGCTCTGCACCCGTGGCCCGCAGGGGCCTCGACTGCTCAGACGAACAGCGGGGTGCTGGTGACCCGGTAGCCTGGAACGGCAAGCGCGGGTGGGATGTGATCCTCTTTCGGTCCGAGGCAGGATGCCTCAGAGCCCGCACAAGTCTAGCAGAGAGTGACCCGTGACGACGATTCCGCCCCAGGATGCCCCGAACGACGACGCCGAGCGACTCGCTCGATGGGAGGAGCAGGAGCGTCAAGCGGCGGCCGCGAGCCGCGACATCGCCGACGTCGCCGCCGTGGAGGTCATCACCACCGCGGCCGTGCACCTCATGAGCGCCGCCGCCGTCAAGGTGGGCCTGGCGGACGACCCCGCCACGCAGCTCGACCTCGACGAGGCCCGCAAGCTCATCAACGCCCTCGCCGGGCTCATCACCGCCGGCGCCCCGGAGATCAGCGACATGCACGCCCGGTCGCTCCGCGACGGACTGCGCTCCCTGCAGCTGGCCTTCCGCGAGGCGTCGCCGGTTCCGGATGCCGTGGGCAAGGGCCCCGGCGAGAAGTGGACCGGCCCGGTCACCTGACCCTCACTTGCGGGCGAGGAACACCCGGAAGCCGGTGTCGGAGTCGAACTCCGTGACGGCGCCGAATCCGGCATCCCGAAGCGCGTCGGTCACCCAGCCGAGTCCGATGGACGAGGTCTCCCCCGCGCCGCCTTCGGCCAGGTTCTCCTGCATGCAGTAGAGCAGTCCCGAGGCGTGCGTGAACAGGGCGAACGGGTCGGCGGCATCCTGATCCAGGTCCCCCGTCATCGCGCCCTCGGCGACGAGGAAGACCCCGTCGTCCGCGAGCGCGGCGCGCACCTGGGCCGCGACCGCGCGCACGTCGCCGAGGTGATGCAGGCTGTCCAGGCACGTGACCAGCGCGAACTCGCCGTGCGCGGCGAGTTCGCCGGAGGTCGCGCCGAGCAGCCGCAGGTTCGGCGGATCGGTGCGCGGCGGCGCGCCCGGGTCGATCCCGAGGACGGTGCTGCGCGGGAACGCCCGGGCCATCACCGCGGCGGCATCCCCGTTGCCGCACGCCACGTCCGCGATCGGCCCGCCGGCCTGCAGCCGGGCGAGCAGTGCGGGATCGTGCGCGATCCACTCGTCCACGAGCGAACCCGCGTAGGCCGGACCGTTGATCCCGCCCGCGGCGGCACCGATCTCGTCGAACATCGCGCTCGGGATGCCGCGCCCCGTGCGCATCGCATCGGGAAGCCGCCGCACCGGCTCCGCCGAGAGCGCCAGCACG
This sequence comes from Microbacterium mangrovi, assembly GCF_000802305.1. GTDB lineage: Bacteria > Actinomycetota > Actinomycetes > Actinomycetales > Microbacteriaceae > Microbacterium > Microbacterium mangrovi. Next base: position 24,331 of record NZ_JTDK01000016.1, read on the forward strand.
AAATCGAGGATGCCGACCACGTCGACGGGCAGCCCGCCCGCCAGGAGTGCGGCCGTCTGCGGATCGATCGTGAAGACGCGGTCGTCGTGCCGCGCGAACCCCGCGGCGGCCATGCCGCGCAGCCACTGCGCCACGTTCCGGCGATCGAGGCCGGCGCGTTCGGCCAGCTCGTCCGCCGTGCCCGGCCCCTCCACGAGCGCTGCGAGCGCCCCGGATCGCTGGCCGACGGCGAGCAGCTGCATGGCGTACATGCCCGCGAGATGCTGGAAGAGGAGCGGAGTGTCCGGCATGGCCAGACTCTAGCCCCGCGTCCGGCCGGACACGCCGGGTCAGGCGGCGCGCTGCAGCCTGACGGTCAGGGAATCCACGAGCACCGCGATCCGCTCGTCGGCGGCCCAGCGTTTGGCGAGGCGGGCCAGCACGGCGTCGAGTTCGGGCTTGTCGAGCCCCGACATCAGGGTCAGGAGGACGACGAGCTCGGGCCCGCGCATGCGCGCCTCCGGATCGCCGGGGGCGACGGCGACGTCGATGATCGCGAGCTCCGACGCCACGGACTCGGTCAGTCCGGCCATGACCTCCGGCGAGAGGTGGCTGGGCTCCCAGTGGATGCCCTGGCCGATGGCCCACACCGCGGGACGGCGGATGATGAACTCCGTCGCGGATGCCGGGTCGATCACGATCAGGTCGGTGTCGTCGTCGGCCGCGGCCAGCGCCGTGCGCACACCGTCGGCGGGGACGGGGCGCGCGCCGGCATCCCACGCGGTCATCGTCGCGACGGAGGTGAACACCGGCAGCACCCGGCGACCGTCCGGGGCCGCCACCGTCACGATCGACAGCTCCTGGGTCTTGTCCACCGTGAGGCCGGTCGGGCCGACGCCCTCGTCGCCCTTCTCGGCGACGAGCGGAATCAGCAGGCGCGCCGAGCGGTACGCGTCGATGACGGCGACCTGGTCGCCGGTTCCGGCGCGGAACGCCGTCAGCGCCGCCAGCAGAGCCGGATCGGCCGATCCGTCATCGCCGGCGAACGGACTCGGCTGGAAGCTGCGCCCGGCCCACGGCTGCCCCGCGGAGTCGGCCGGACCGCACGCGTGCGCGTCGTCAGCGGGATGCGACATCCAGCGCCTCGGTGAGCGTGAACGCGCCCGCGTAGAGCGCCTTTCCGACGATGGCGCCCTCGACGCCGAGCGGCACGAGCTCGCGCAGGGCGGCGATGTCGTCGAGGTTCGAGATGCCGCCCGACGCCACCACGGGCTTGTCCGTGCGCCGCGTCATCTCGCGCAGCAGCTCCAGGTTGGGGCCCTGGAGGGTGCCGTCCTTGGTGACGTCGGTGACGACGTAGCGGCTGCACCCGGCTTCCTCCAGGCGCGCCAGCACTTCCCACAGGTCGCCGCCGTCGCGGGTCCAGCCGCGGGCTGCGAGGGTCGTGCCGCGCACGTCGAGGCCGACGGCGATCGCGTCGCCGAACCGGCCGATCACGTCGGCGGCCCAGTCCGGGTTCTCCAGCGCGGCCGTGCCGAGGTTGACGCGCGTCGCGCCCGACTCGAGCGCGGACACGAGCGAGGCGTCGTCGCGGATGCCGCCGGACAGCTCGATCTTCACGCCCTTGACGTGGCGGATGACGCGCTGCAGCACGTCCCGGTTGCTGCCGCGACCGAACGCCGCGTCGAGGTCGACGAGGTGGATCCACTCGGCACCCTGCCCCGCCCACTCGGCTGCCGCGTCGACGGGGTCGCCGTAGCTCGTCTCGCTGCCGGCCTCTCCCTGGGTGAGGCGCACGGCCTGACCGTCGGCGACGTCGACGGCGGGCAGCAGCTCGAGGGCGGGAGTGAGGGCGAAGTCGGTCATGGGGTCCTCGACGGGAGAGTGGGGATGCATGAAAGGGTCGAACGACCCACGCCCACAGTACTAGCCGACGCTGAGGGTGCCGAGCCAGTTGGCCAGCAGCCGGATGCCGGCGTCCCCCGACTTCTCGGGGTGGAACTGCGTCGCCGAGAGCGGGCCGTTCTCGACGGCCGCCAGGAACGGCGTGCCGTAGTCGCACCAGGTGAGGGTGGCCGGCGGGAAGGGATCCTGCACCTCGAGCTGCCAGCTCTGCGCCGCGAACGAGTGCACGAAGTAGAAGCGCTCGTCTTCGATCCCGGCGAACAGGCGCGAACCCGCGTCCGGGCGGACCGTGTTCCAGCCCATGTGCGGCAGCACCGGGGCGTCGAGCTCGGTGACGACGCCCGGCCATTCTCCGAGTCCTTCGGTGTCGACGCCGCGCTCGACGCCGCGTTCGAAGAGCACCTGCATGCCCACGCAGATGCCGAGCACCGGGAGGCCCCCGGCGAGCCGGCGGTCGATGAGCTCGTCGGCGCGCGCTGCCCGGAGCGCCGCCATGACGGCCTGGAAAGCGCCGACACCGGGCACCACGAGCCCGGCGGCGTCCTGGATGAGACCGCGATCGGCGGTCAGGCGCGCATCCGCCCCCGCCGCCTCGAGCGCCTTCACGGCGGAGTGCACGTTGCCGGAGCCGTAGTCGAGCACCGCGACCAGCGGCGCGGAGCTCACAGGGCGCCCTTGGTGCTCGGCACGCCGTTCACGAGCGGATCGAGCGCCTTCGCCTGGCGGAACGCCCGGGCGAAGGCCTTGAACTCCGCCTCGGCGATGTGGTGCGGGTCGCGCCCCGACAGCACGCGCACGTGCACGGTCAGACCCGCGTTGAAGGTGATCGCCTCGAAGGCGTGACGGACCATGGAGCCCGTGAAGTGACCGCCGATGAGGTGGTATTCGAATCCCGCCGGCTCCCCGTCGTGGACGAGGTAGGGGCGCCCGCTGATGTCGACGACGGCCTGCGCGAGAGCCTCGTCGAGCGGGACGAGCGCGTCGCCGTACCGGGAGATCCCGGACTTGTCGCCGAGCGCCTCGCGGATCGCCGTGCCGAGCACGATCGACACGTCCTCGACGGTGTGGTGCGCGTCGATGTCGGTGTCTCCGGACGCGCGCACGGTGAGATTCGTCAGCGAGTGCTTCGCGAACGCGTTGAGCATGTGGTCGAAGAACGGGACGCTCGTGTCGATGTGAGCGGTGCCGTCGCCGTCGAGATCGATGTCGAGCTCGACGGAGGACTCACTCGTGACGCGCCGCGCAGACGCGGTGCGGTGGTCGCGGGCGGGTGCGGTCATGAGGCCGATTGTATCGAGGCCAGCGCGTCCAGGAACGCCGTGGTCTCTTCTTCGGTGCCGGCGGTGACGCGCAGGCTGTGCGGCAGTCCGATGTCGCGGATGAGGATGCCGCGGTCGTACAGGGCCTGCCACGTCGCCCCCGGGTCGTCGACGCCCGAGAACAGCACGAAGTTGGTCCACGACTCGTACGCGTGGAACCCGAGCGCCTCCACGGTCGCCGAGATGCGATCGCGCTGCGCGACGATCTCGTCCACCATGCGCAGCATCGTCGGCGCGTGCCGCAGCGCGGCGGAGGCCGCCGCCTGGGTGAGGGCACTGAGGTGGTAGGGCAGCCGCACCAGCCGCAGGGCGTCGATGACGGCCGGGTCGGCGGCCAGATAGCCCACGCGTGCGCCCGCGAACGCGAACGCCTTGCTCATCGTGCGCGAGACGACCATCCGCTCGCGGCCGGGAAGCAGCGTCAGCGCCGAGCGCTCCTCGTGGGGCGCGAACTCCCAGTACGCCTCGTCGACGATGACGATGCCGTCCGTGGCCTCGTACACCGCCTCGATGACCTCGATCGACAGGGGGGTGCCGGTGGGATTGTTCGGAGAGCACAGGAACACCACGTCCGGAGATGCCTCGGCCACCTGCTCGGCGGCGGACTCCGGTTCGAGGACGTAGTCGTGACCCCGCGTGCCCGCGACCCACTGGGCTCCCGTCGCCCGCGTGAGCAGGGGGTACATCGAGTACGTCGGCGCGAAGCCGAACGCGCGTCTTCCTGGTCCGGCGAACGCCTGGAGGATGTGCTGGAGCACCTCGTTGGAGCCGTTGGCCGCCCAGATGTTCTCCGCGGAGAGCCCGTGGCCGAGGTACTCGGCGAACCCCTCCCGCAGGCCGATGAACTCGCGATCCGGATAGCGGTTGACATCGCGCAGTGCGCGGGCGATCGAGTCGAGGATGTCGTCCGCGACCTCTTCGGGAACCGGATGGGTGTTCTCGTTCACGTTGAGCGCCACCGGCAGGGGCGCCTGCGGTGCGCCGTAGGGCTGGAGCCCGCGCAGATCGTCTCGGAGGGGCAGGTCTTGAAGTCGCGGGCTCACCCCACCCATCGTACGGCGGCGGTCATTTGCCGGTGTACTCCGACGGGATGGCGATGCGCTGGCCGGGGACGAGCGTGACCTGGTCGAGCGCGTTCAGGCTCACGATGGCATCGACCACGTCGCGCGGATCGTCGCGCGGCGCGACCTCCTGCGCGATGCCCCACAGCGTGTCGCCGGGGTGCACGGTGATCGTCTCGTAGTGCACCGTCGCTCCGCTCGCGTGCGAGGCCAGCGCCGCGCCGCCCCCGAGGATCGCGACGCCGAGGGCGATCGCGGCGGGAATCGCGGCGATCGCCGCGAGCACGCGCCGCCCGCGCATCGTCAGGCGCAGCCGGGTGGTCATCGCCGGAGTGATGTCGATGGTGCTCATGTGCTCTTCCCCCTCGTCGGAAGCAGAATCGGAACCGCGTTCGGTCGAAGTGTTCACCATCGGACGAAACCCGTGGGATGTCTGATGCGAACTTCTCTTCCGAAGTTACTTTCGATTCTCTAGAATGTCAATGGCCGACCGATTTCGGATACCTTCGTCGAGCGACACGCGATGCGCCTCCCGGCGAGGGCATCCGGAAGCGGATACCGTTTCGATGCAGGGATCAAAGCACCCACCTCCGACATTCGAAGACGGACCGGCGCGACACGAACGATGAACAGGAGCCCGAGATGAGCGACGAACCCACCACCGCGGCCGGCGAGGCGACGCCGGCATCCGGCGCGCCCAAGCGGCAGACCCGTCGCCGCAAGAGCCTGAGCGACAAGCAGATGGCGATCCTCGAGGTCATCCAGCAGTCGATCTCGCGCTACGGATACCCGCCGAGCATGCGGGAGATCGGCGACGCCGTCGGGCTCAAGTCGCTGTCGTCGGTCACGCATCAGCTCAATCAGCTCGAGCTCAGCGGGTACCTGCGCCGCGACGCCGGCAAGACCCGCGCGCTCGAGGTGCTCATCGACATCCCGAGCGCCGCGACCGAGAACCCGGTCGACGTCGCCCCCGCCATGGGCGATGCCGCGCTCGTGCCCCTGGTCGGCCAGATCGCGGCCGGAGTGCCGATCACGGCGGAGCAGCAGGTCGAGGAGATCTTCCCGCTCCCGCGGCGCCTCGTCGGCAAGGGCGACCTGTTCATGCTGAAGGTCCAGGGCGATTCGATGATCGACGCCGCGATCTGCAACGGCGACTGGGTCGTGGTGCGCTCGCAGTCCGACGCCGAGAACGGCGACATCGTCGCGGCGATGCTCGACGGCGAGGCCACCGTGAAGACGTTCCGGCAGCGCGACGGGCACACCTGGCTGCTCCCGCGCAACTCGGCCTTCGAGCCGATCCTGGGTGACGAGGCCGTGGTCCTCGGCAAAGTCGTGGCGGTTCTGCGCGCCGTCTGATCCCTCCCCGCAGGCTCAGCGCGCGGCGCGTGTGCGCGCCCCCGCCGACAGTGCAGAATGGGCATCAGCACGCGCGCTGGGGCAGTTCGGGCGCGGTGCGACGTCCGATGAGCGACAGGGGATCAACGTGGCCGACAACTCGAAGGCCGTCCCGGCCGATGACGCCGGAGCCGAAGATGTGACGGTACTCGAGCGGCGCATCGCCGAACTCGAAGCCGAGAACGCGCGGCTCGCCGCCGACGCCGGCCGTCCGGCGGCCGTCGAGAAGGAGCGCCGCTACCCACGCGGATCCTGGTGGCGGGCGGTCCTGTCGGCGATCTGCATCACCCTGGCCACCATCCTCGTTCCCGTCTCGGTGGTCGGAGCGTGGGCGCGGGCGGAGCTCGTCAACGAAGACCAGTTCGTCGCCACCCTCGGCCCGCTCGCGGCCGATCCGGCCGTGCAGAACATGGTCATCGACGAGACGATGACGGCCATCGAGCAGAAGGTCGACTTCCAGCAGATCACGAGCAACGTGATCGACGGCGTCGCCGGCCTCAACGGCATGCCGCCGCGCGCGGCGCAGGCGCTCGACCTCCTCAAGGCCCCGGCGGCCAGCGGCCTGCAGAACCTCGTCGAGACCGGCGTGACCAAGGTCGTCCAGTCCGATCAGTTCACAGACGTCTGGAACACGGCCGTCCGCAGCGCGCATCGGGCCCTCACGGCCGTCGCGACCGCCGACAACACCGGGGCGTTCGTCCTGACCGACAAGGGCCTCGGCCTGAACCTCGGCCCCATCGTCGATCAGGTCAAGCAGAAGCTCGTCGCCCAGGGCATCGGCGTGGCGAACATGATCCCGACGGTCGACAAGGTGATCATCATCGGCGACGGCAGCGCGGTGACGACCATCCAGACCGTGTACAGCCTCGCCGTCACAGCGGGGTACTGGCTGCCCTTCGTCACCCTCGCCCTCTTCCTCCTCGGCATCCTGCTGGCCCGTCGCCGCAGCGTCGCCGTGGTCGGGTCCGGCATCGGCCTGTTCGTCGGAGCCGGTGCGCTTGCGATCTCGTTCCAGATCGGCGACAGCGTCGTGGGCGTCGCGGCCTCCCGGCTGAAGGTGTCCGCGAGCGGCCTGGACGTCGTCTACCAGGCGCTCGTGAAGGACATGCTGCACACGGCGACGATCGGAGCGGTCCTCGGCCTCTTCATCGCCGTGATCGGCTGGGCTCTGGGCAGCTGGTCCTCCTCCCGCCGGATGCGCGGCCTCGTCGGAGGGCTGAACAGCAGCGCGCGCACGTCCCTGGCCGCACGCGGCATGAACACCGGGCGGTTCGGGGAGGGACTCTTCCGGTTCCGCACCCTCATCCACGTGCTCGCCGTGGTCGCCGCCGTGGTGTGGCTACTGGCCCTGCGCCCGCTCTCGTTCGGCGACATCGTGCTCGTCATCGTCGTCGTGCTCCTCATCACCTGGGTGATCGAGCTCCTGCAGAAGCGTCCGGACGAGGTCCCGGCGCCGTCCGCCGAGCCCGTCGACGAGCACCCCGGCGACACGGCGATCGAGCCCGAAGCAGAGCCCGGGTCCGACGGCGACACCGCCCCGCTCCCGGCCGACGAGGACGCCACCGCCACGGAGCCGCTCGGACGACGCTGAGCAATCGCGGAGGGGGTCGCACCAGGACGCTGCGACCCCCTCCGCGTTCTTCAGGCCCGCGAGGGAAGCAGGTCGGCCGCCGCGAGCACGTCGAGCACCGTCGCATGGTTGTTGAACGCGTAGAGGTGCACGCCGGGCGCCCCGCCTTCGACCACCGCCCGCACCAGCGCGGATGCGTGCGCGATGCCGACTGCACGCTGGCCCTCGGCGGTCGGTTCGACGTCCAGCGCGACCGCGAGCTCGCCGGGCAGACTCTCCCCCGACAGCTGCAGCACCCGCTGCAGGCGCCTGGGCGAGATGATCGGCATGATCCCCGGAAGGATCGGAATTGTCACGCCGGCCGTGCGCGACCGGTCGACGAACGACAGGTAGTCGTCGGCGTAGAAGAACAGCTGGGTGATCGCGAGGGTCGCGCCGGCCGCCTCCTTCGCCAGAAGGGCGTCGATGTGCTCGCGCGAGTGGCGCGATCGCGGGTGACCGTTGGGGAACGCCGCGACCGCGATCTGCACGTCGTGGGGCTCGACCACGCGCGCCGCCTGCGGAAGCCCGGGCACCGGCGCCTCGCCGTACGGCACGCGCTCGGCCTGCACCCGGTCGATGAGCTGGGCGAGTTCGGCGGCGCTGCGGATGTCGCCGAGGAAGTCGTCGCCTTCGGCGGCGCCCTCGGGGGGATCGCCGCGCAGCGCCAGGAACCGCGTGATGCCGGCATCCAGGAACTCCCGGATGAGCGCGGTCGCCTCCGAGTAGCTGGTGCCGACGCAGGTGAGGTGCGCCATCGGCTCGACGTCGGTGGTGTCGAGGATGTGCCGCAGCAGGGCGAGGGACCTGTCCCGCGTGGAGCCCCCGGCCCCATAGGTGACCGAGATGAAGGCGGGATCGATGGCGGCGAGACGCCGGACGGTCTCGTGCAGCGCGGGAATGCCGGCATCCGTGCGTGCCGGATAGAGCTCGAACGACACCGGCACTTCGACGGTGGCGGGCATGCGGACCTCGCTTCGGGGCAGACAGACAAGACGGCGACGCCCGGAGGCGTTCGTCGCGGATGCCGGGCTCGGCTGTCGCGTGGCCGGCCCGGAGACGATGTCCGGATCCGACACTTTCAGAGTACGCGATGGCTCCGCGCGGATGACGCCGCGTGACACCGCGTAGCGTGGGGCCATGCCCACGACGCTCCCCTACGGCTCCTGGCCGTCCCCGATCACGGCCGCCCAGGCGGCGGCCGCCGCTCCCCGCCTCGACGGGGCCCGCTTCGTCGGCGACGACGTGTGGTGGGGACAGAGCGTGCCCGAGGAGGGCGGTCGCACTGCCGTGATGCGGCGCGGTGCCGACGGCGACGAGACGGTGCTGCCCGCTCCCTGGGACGCGCGCTCCCGCGTCCACGAGTACGGCGGCGGGGCCTGGACCGTGACCGATGACGGTCGCCTGGTGTTCGCGGAGAAGAGCGACCAGCGCCTCCGGATCCTCGTGCCCGGGGCGGAGCCGGAGCCGCTGACGCCCGCCGACGCGGGGATGCGCTTCGCCGACCTGCAGATCGTCGGCGACGAGGTCTGGGCGGTGCGCGAGACGCACGGGACCGGGGCGGCCGTTCCGCCCCGCGACATCGTCCGGATCCCGCTCGACGGTTCGGCATCCGGCGACGCGCGGGCCCTCGGCCGCGTCGTCGGCGGGAGCGACTTCGTGGCGTACCCGCGGGTGTCGCCGGACGGCACCCGGCTGGCGTGGATCGCGTGGGACCACCCGAACATGCCCTGGGACGAGACCCGGCTGCGGGTCGGCGATCTGCGCGGCGGCGAGGTGCGCTCGTGGCGGGACCTCGCCGGCGGCCCCGGGGAATCGGTGCTGCAGCCGGAATGGACGGGCCCCGGCGCCTTGACCTTCGTCTCGGATCGCACCGGATGGTGGAACCTGTACCGGTGGGCGGACGACGAGACCTCGGCCCTCGCACCCGCCGAGGCCGAGACCGGCGGACCGCTGTGGAACCTCGGCGTGCGCTGGTTCCTCCCCCTCGCGGACGGCCGCATCCTCGCGGTGCGCACTGACGGCGGCGACACTCTGGTGGTCCTCGATCCCGTCTCCGGGGCGATCCGGCAGCTGCCCGCGGTCGTGACCTCGCGGGTGCTGCTGGACGACGTGCGCGGCTCCCGGGTGCTCCTGCGCGGCGCCGGCGCGCAGACGTTCGGAGCCGTCTGGATGCTCGACCTCGACGACCCGGAGGGCCGCCCGCACCCGGTGGCCGGCGGCGACGCCGGGGTGGATGCCGCGTGGCTGGCCGTGCCGCGGGCCGTCACGGTCGACGGCCCGCACGGGCCGGTCCACGCCTACGCGTATCCGCCCACCAGCCCGGAGGCGCAGGCGCCCGACGGCGAGCTCGCGCCCTACCTCGTGCTCGCGCACGGCGGGCCGACGGCGAGCGCCTCGGGCGGGGCATCCCTCGACGTCGCGTACTTCACGAGCCGTGGCATCGGCGTGCTCGACGTCGACTACGGCGGCTCCACCGGTTACGGCCGCGCCTATCGGGACCGGCTGCGCGGCCAGTGGGGAATCGTCGACCGCGACGACGTCATCGCCGCGGCGGCGGGCCTGGCCGACCAGGGCCTCGCCGACGGCGCGCGCCTCGCGATCAAGGGCGGTTCGGCCGGCGGTTGGACCGTGCTCTGCGCCCTCACCGCCTCAGACCGCTTCGCCGCCGGCATCAGCCGGTACGGCGTCGCGGACCTCCGCGCCCTCGCGGCCGACACCCACGATTTCGAGGCCCGGTACGTGGACGGGCTCGTGGGGCCCCTCCCCGAGGCCGAGGCCGTCTACATCGAGCGGTCGCCGCTGTCGCACCTGGACGGATTCACGACGCCGATGCTCCTCGAACAGGGACTCGACGACGCCGTCGTCCCGCCGTCGCAGTCCGAAGCGGTCCGCGATGCCCTCGCCGCGAAGGGGATCGCGTCGGCCTACCTGACGTTCGAGGGCGAGGGACACGGCTTCCGGCGGTCGGAGACGATCGTGCGCACGCTGGAGGCCGAATATGCCTTCCTCGGCGCCGTGCTGGGGTTCGCCACGCCCGGGGTCGACCCGATCGCCCTCGACTGATCCGTCGCGCCGTCAGGCGGCGAGGAACGGCGCGAGCCGGGCGGCGAGACGCTCTCCCACGAAGGCGTGCAGCTGAGAGCCGTCGGGGCCATGCTCCAGCGAGACCACGTGGCCCGTCTCGTGCACCGCGGCGATGAGGTCACCGCGGTCGTACGGCACGACCGCCCGGATCTCCACGGCCGGCAGCGGCAGTGCCGCTTCGATCGCGGTGCGCAGGTCGGCGATGCCCTCGCCGGTGCGCGACGACGCGAAGTGCGCGCGCGGCTCGAGGCCGCGCAGCACCAGCCGGGTGTCGTCGTCGACGAGGTCGGCCTTGTTGAACACCACCATCTCGGGGATGTCGCGGGCACCGATCTCGCCGAGCACGTCGCGCACGGTCTGGATCTGTCCGGCCGGGTCGGGGTGGGCGGCATCCACCACGTGCACGATGATGTCGGCATCCCCCACCTCCTCCAGCGTGGAGCGGAAGGCCTCCACCAGCTGGTGCGGCAGATTGCGGACGAAGCCGACGGTGTCGGCGAGCGTGTAGATGCGGCCGTCCTCGGCCTCCACGCGGCGCACGGTGGCATCCAGCGTGGCGAACAGGGCGTTCTCCACCAGCACGCCGGCGTGGGTGATGCGGTTGAGCAGGCTGGACTTGCCGGCGTTGGTGTACCCGGCGATCGCGACCGACGGGATCGTGTTGCGCTTGCGCTCGGCCCGCTTCGCCTCGCGCGCCGGCGCGTAGTCCTTGATCTGCCGGCGCAGCAGCGCCATCTTGGTGCGGATGCGGCGACGGTCCAGCTCGATCTTCGTCTCACCCGGTCCGCGCGAGCCCATGCCGGCGCCGCCGGCGCCGACCTGGCCACCGGCCTGGCGGCTCATCGAGTCGCCCCAGCCGCGCAGGCGCGGCAGCAGGTACTCGAGCTGCGCCAGTTCGACCTGGGCCTTGCCCTCGCGGCTCTTGGCGTGCTGGCTGAAGATGTCGAGGATCACCGTGGTGCGGTCGATGACCTTCACCTTGACGACGTCTTCGAGGGCACGACGCTGGCTGGGTGCGAGCTCGGTGTCGGCGATCACGGTGTCGGCCCCGACCGCCGCGACGATGTCGCGCAGTTCCTCCGCCTTGCCGCGTCCGACGTACGTCGCCGGGTCCGGATGCGGGCGGCGCTGAAGCACGCCGTCGAGCACCACGGCTCCGGCCGTCTCGGCGAGGGCGGCCAGCTCGCGCAGCGAGTTCTCGGCATCCTCCGTCGCCCCCTGGGGGTGCACGCCGACGAGCACCACGTTCTCCAGGCGCAGCTGGCGGTACTCGACCTCGGTGACGTCCTCGAGCTCGGTCGACAGGCCCACCACGCGCCGCAGCGCGGCGCGATCCTCACGGTCCCACTGACCGCCGTCGAAGTCGCCGCCCTCGGCGGTCGCATCATCCTGGAGCGCCTGCGCCGGGCCGAACCGGTGCACCCCGGAATGCGAATCGGCATTCTGCAGCACGCGTTCGATGGGATCGGTGGGATCGGCGGGGTGTGACGTCTCGATCAGGAGGCTCCTTCGATAGAAGGCCGCACGCGATGTGCCGGCATCCGTAAACTCTATCCCCACGCAGAGCGGTCCTGGTCCGGTACGCTCACTCCTATGCCGAGTGACCACTACTTCACGGCGTCACCGGCCAGTCCCGAGAGCCTGCGACGCATCCGCGTTCGCCTGGTCGACCGCGAAGTCGAGGTGACCACCGCCAGCGGTGTGTTCAGTCCCGACCGTCTGGATGCCGGAACCCAGGTTCTGCTGGCCAACACGCCCGCTCCGCCGCCCGGCGGCGATCTTCTCGACCTCGGCTGCGGCTGGGGCCCGATCTCGCTGTGGATGGCGATGGAGTCGCCCCACGCCACGGTGTGGGCCGTCGACGTCAATGAACGCGCGCTGGATCTCGTGCGCCGCAACGCGCAGGCGCTCGGACTCGACAACATCCGTGCCGTCACGCCCGATCAGGTCCCGGAGCACGTCGAGCTGCGCGGCATCCGCTCCAATCCGCCCATCCGCGTCGGCAAGAACGAGCTGCACGGGATGCTGGAGCGGTGGATCCCGCGACTGGGCGAGCGCAGCGACGGCTGGTTCGTCGTCAAGCGCGACCTCGGGTCGGACTCGCTCCAGCGCTGGCTGGATGCCACGTTCACGAACGGCTACAGCGTGCACCGTGCGGCGACCGCCCGCGGGTACCGCGTGCTCAAGGTGCGCCGGCACGGGACTCCCCCCACCGAGGCGATCACGGTCGTCTGAGCGCGGCTGGTCTAGTCTCGGATCGTGGACAGCTCCAACGCCCGCGTTCCGATCGAGCCGCAGCGCGTGGACGCGCCACTGACGTCATCCGCCGTGCTCCTGACCCTCACGCTCACCGATGCGCCGGATGCGGCCGAACGGGTGCGGGAGGTTCTTGGCGCCCTCGCCGACGTCACGAAGAACGTGGCCTTTCGCGATCTGTCGGCATCCCTTGCCTGCACGGTCGGGATCGGCAGCGACGCATGGGACGCCGTCACCGGCGCACCGCGGCCGGCGCACCTGCATCCGTTCCGCGAGGTGCGCGGCTCCGTCCACCGCGCCCCCGGCACGCCGGGCGATGTCCTGCTGCACATCCGGGCGGACCGCCGGGACCTCTGCTACGAGCTGGAACGCCAACTGCTCGGCCTCTTCGGCGACGCGGTCGAGGTCGCCGACGAAACTGTCGGGTTCCGCTACTTCGACGTCCGCGACCTTCTCGGGTTCGTTGACGGCACCGCAAATCCGGTCGGCCCTGCGCTCCCGGCGGCGACGATCATCGGCGAGGAGGATCCCGCCGGCGTGGGCGGCAGTTACCTCGTGGTGCAGAAGTACGTCCACGATCTGGCCGCCTGGAAAGGCCTCACCACCGAGCAGCAGGAGGCGATCCTCGGGCGCACCAAGTCCGACAACATCGAACTCGACGACGCGGCCGCACCCGATCAGAAGGCCCACAAGACGCTCACCACGATCACCGACGACGAGGGCGTGGAGCACGACATCCTGCGCGACAACATGCCGTTCGGCTCGCCGGGTCGGGGCGAGTTCGGCACGTACTTCATCGGCTACGCCCGCGAGCTGTGGGTGATCGAGCGGATGCTGGAGCGCATGTTCATCGGCGATCCGCCGGGCAAGCACGACCGGCTGCTCGACTTTTCGACGGCGCTGACCGGCGGCGTGTTCTTCGTCCCGTCGGCGAGCCTGCTGGAGACCTTCGGCGACTGACGGGGGGCGGCGCCGCAGAGGCGCTCAGGCGAGCGCGACCTCGCCGGAGAAGACGAGGGATGCCGGCCCCGACAGCAGCACGTGGCCGTCGACCATGCGCACGCCGAGCACCCCGCCGGGGACCTCGACGCGCCAGCGGTCGGGTGCGGCCGCGCCGGCCCATTCGCGCACGGCGAGGGCGGCCGCGGCGACGCCGGTGCCGCAGCTCAGGGTCTCCCCCACCCCGCGTTCGAACACGCGCATGCGGATGTGCCCGACGCCGTCGTGCACCAGCGGATCGGCCGGCACGACGAACTCGATGTTGGCGCCGAGCGGCGGCTCCGGCTGGATGACGGGCTGAACGGTCAGGTCGAGGCCGTCGAGCTCGGTGTCGCCGGCGATCGCGACGACGACGTGCGGGTTGCCCACGTCGATGCCCTGGCCGGGGCGCGCGACTGGCAGCCCCTTGGCGCGCACCAGCGGCTCGCCCGACTCCACCCGGAACGCACCGAGATCGACCTCGTAGCCGAGGTCGCTGCGCGTCATCGTCAGCACCCCGTTGCGCGTGCCGATGCCGATCTCACCGGCGGCGTCGAGGGTGGCCAGGCCCGTGTTGAGCAGGTAGTGCAGGAAGACCCGGATGCCGTTGCCGCACATCTCGGCGATGGAGCCGTCGGCGTTGCGGTAGTCCATGAACCATTCGGCACCCTGGGCTGCGGCATCCGCCCCGACTTCGATGCGCGACGATCGCACGACGCGGAGGATCCCGTCGCCGCCGATGCCGAAGCGGCGGTCGCACAGCACGGCCACCTGATCGGCGCTGAGGTCGAGCTCGCCGTCCGCGTCGGGCACGATCACGAAGTCGTTGCCGGTGCCGTGACCTTTGGTGAACGAGACGGTGCGCGACATGGCTCTCAGTCTAGGGGGCGGCGATCGCCCGCCCGTCCGTCAGCCCGTCAGGGTGACGGCATCCTGGCCCGGGTCCACCCAGCGGAGTCCGGGATAGCGGCGGAACCACGAGACCTGGCGACGCGCATACCTCCGGGTGAGCGCCTGCGTCTCGGCGATCGCGTCGGCTTCGGTCTTCTCGCCGGTCAGCTGGGCGAGCGCCTGGGCGTACCCGATCGCCCGGCGCGCCGTGGTGCCCCGTTCGAGCCCGCGGGCGCGCAGCATCTCGACCTCGTCGAGGATCCCGTCTGCCCACATCTTCTCGACGCGCGCGTCCAGGCGCGGCACGAGTTCGTCACGCGGCACCTGCACGCCGACGAGGCGGGTGTCCGGGTGCCAGAGCACGGGTTCGTCGGGAAGGGCCGCGCCGTGCGTGGCCTCCCCCTGCGCGAGCACTTCGAGCGCGCGGACGATGCGCCGGCCGTTGCGGGGGTCGACCCGGGCCGCCGTCGCCGGGTCCTCGCGCTGCAGGCGCGCGTACAGCGCACCGGGTCCGTGCCGGTCGAGTTCCGCTTCGAGCTCGGCGCGGAGTTCGTCGTCGTGGGGCGGAAACCGGAAATCGTAGACGACGCTCGACACGTAGAGCCCGGAGCCGCCGACGAGCACGGCGTCGGCACCGCGCGCCTGGATGTCGGCGATCGCGGTGCGGGCGGCATCCTGGTACCAGGCGACGGCCGCCTCATCGGTGACCTCGAGCACGTCGAAGAGGTGGTGCGGGATGCCGCGCCGCTCCGACTCCGGGAGCTTCGCCGTGCCGATGTCCATGCCGCGATACAGCTGCATGGCGTCGGCGTTGACGATCTCGGCGGGGCGACCCGCACGGGTCAGCTGCTCGGCGACGTCGAGCGACAGCGCCGTCTTGCCGGTGCCGGTGGCCCCGACGATCGCGTAGAGGCGGGGGCTCACACGCCGGCGCGCAGGGTCGGCAGACCCAGCGACACGGCGCGCGGCGCGCCCGGCCCCCCGGCGGGTGCCGGGATCGCGCACGACTCGGCCTGGCTGCGGTCCCAGGCGTCGCCGGCGCGGGTGCGCCGGATGCGCAGCGGGGCGCCGTCGGGCGCATCGGCGAGCAGGTGGAAGGGCGCCGCGTGGGTGACCACGACCGAGACGATGTCACCGGGACGGGGCAGGTCGGACCCGGCCGGCACCTCGAAGTGCACGAGCCGGTTGTCTTCGGCACGGCCGGTCAGGCGGTGGGTCGCGGCATCCTTCTTGCCCTCGCCGGTGGAGACGAGCACCTGCAGCTCGCGGCCGAGCTGCTTCTGGTTCTCTTCGAGCGAGATGCGCTCCTGCAGCGCCACGAGGCGCTCGTAGCGCTGCTGGACGATGTGCTTGGGCACCTGGTCGGGCATGGTCGCGGCCGGGGTGCCCTCGCGGATGGAGTACTGGAAGGTGAACGCCGCCGAGAAGCGGGCCTGCTCGACGACGCGCAGGGTGTCTTCGAAGTCCTCCTCGGTCTCCCCGGGGAAGCCGACGATGATGTCGGTGGTGATGGCCGCGTTCGGGATCTTCGCGCGCACCCGGTCGAGGATGCCGAGGAACCTGTCGCTGCGGTAGGAGCGTCGCATCGCCTTGAGGATGCGGTCGCTGCCGGACTGCAGCGGCATGTGCAGCTGCGGCATCACGGCGCCGGTCTCGGCCATCGCGTCGATGACGTCGTCGGTGAAGGCCGCCGGGTGCGGGCTGGTGAAGCGGATGCGCTCGAGCCCCTCGATCTCGCCGGCGGCGCGCAGCAGCTTGCCGAAGGCCTGACGGTCGCCGAACTCGACGCCGTAGGAGTTGACGTTCTGCCCGAGCAGGGTGACTTCGATCGCTCCGTCGTCGACGAGGAGCTTGATCTCGCTCAGGATGTCGCCGGGGCGGCGGTCCTTCTCTTTGCCGCGCAGGCTCGGCACGATGCAGAAGGTGCACGTGTTGTTGCACCCGACCGAGATCGACACCCAGCCGCTGTAGACGCTGTCGCGCTTGGTGGGCAGCGTCGAGGGGAACACCTCGAGGGCCTCGAGGATCTCGAGCTCGGCCTCGTCGTTGTGGCGTGCCCGCTCGAGCAGGCTGGGAAGCGACCCCATGTTGTGGGTGCCGAAGACCACGTCGACCCACGGGGCCTTGTCGAGCACGGTGTCTTTGTCCATCTGCGCGAGGCATCCGCCGACGGCGATCTGCATGCCCTCGTGCTGGTCTTTGCGGGACTTGAGGTGTCCGAGGGTGCCGTACAGCTTGCCGGCGGCGTTGTCGCGCACGGCACACGTGTTGATGACCACGACGTCGGCCTCGGCGCCCGCCTCGGCCGGCACGTAGCCGGCGCTCTCCAGCGAGCCGGACAACCGCTCGGAGTCGTGCACGTTCATCTGGCACCCGAAGGTGCGGACCTCGTAGGTGCGCGCGCGGCCGTCGGGCATCGTCGCCGCAGCGGACGGCGCGATGAGCGTCGGTGTGGAAGAGGGGGAAGTCATGATCCGCTCATTCTACGATCGCGGGCTGTGAGCCGGGGCGCCCCCTCAGCTGAACCGGGGACCGCGCGGACGCGACTGCTCGTCGAGGGCCTGCCGCGCGGCGGTCATGGCGATGTGCGACGGGTAGCCGCGCCGGGTGAGCTGCCCCATCAGCCGGCGCAGCCCGGTCTGCGGGTCGAGGCGCGCCAGGGACACCGCTTTGGTGCGGGCGTAGTCGAGGGCGCGTTCGAGGTCGTCGTCGGGAAGATCGGCGAGGGCGGCATCGGCGACCTCGCGCGGGATGCCTCGGCCGGCCATCGTCTGGGCGATCGCCTGGCGGCCCTGACCCTTGCGCGCGGACCCGGTGTGGACGAGCTGCTCCGCGAGAGCCGCATCGTCGAGGTAGCGGCTCTGCTCGAAGCGGTTGACGATGTCGTCGACCGCCTCTCCGGCCAGATCGAACCCGACGAGAACTGCTCTCGCCTCGCGGACCGAGAGCGACCGCGTTCGGAGCTTTCGCAGCAGCGCCTTCTCCGCGAACTCCGCGTGCGCCTGGGCTACGGCCGGCCCCGCGGCGTCGTGGCCGGCGTCGTCGGCGTCGAACCCTGCCGGTTCGGACTCATCCAGTTCGACGAACCGCACCGAATGCGATCGCGACGGCCGCAGCGGTTCGGGCGCAGCGCGCGGGGCCGTTGCTGCTTCGGCGTCGTCGCGGCCGGTGCGGGCGCCGCCGGCGAACGCCGGATGGTTCGGGGCGATCGCCCGAGCGGATGCCGCGCCGGTCGGCGTCGGCATCCGCTGGGCGAACAGCGGAATGACAGGAGCGAGGTCGTCGCGCTCGGTCTCGTCGCTCCCGTGCCACTGATCCATGGTCGACCCGCCGGACCTCAGGCGGTGCGCTTCTTCGCCAGCTCGTCGGCCGGCTCGTCAGCCGCCGCGCGCGGCACGCCGATGCCGAGCTTGACCTTGATCTTCTGCTCGATGTCGGCGGCGATATCGGGGTTGGTGATCAGGAAGTTGCGGGCGTTCTCCTTGCCCTGGCCGAGCTGATCGCCCTCGTACGTGTACCAGGAGCCGGACTTCTTCACGATGCCGTGCTCGACGCCGAAGTCGATGAGACTGCCCTCGCGCGAGATGCCCACACCGTAGAGGATGTCGAACTCCGCCTGCTTGAACGGCGGCGCCATCTTGTTCTTGACGACCTTGACGCGCGTGCGGTTTCCGACCGCGTCGGCGCCGTCTTTCAGGGTTTCGATGCGGCGGATGTCCAGACGCACCGAGGCGTAGAACTTGAGCGCCTTGCCGCCCGCGGTGGTCTCGGGCG
This sequence comes from Microbacterium mangrovi, assembly GCF_000802305.1. Classification (GTDB taxonomy): domain Bacteria; phylum Actinomycetota; class Actinomycetes; order Actinomycetales; family Microbacteriaceae; genus Microbacterium; species Microbacterium mangrovi. The sequence goes on from NZ_JTDK01000016.1 coordinate 42,585, forward strand.
ACCCGAAGAAGACGCCGATCTTCTCGCGCAGCTGGTTGATGAAGATCATCGTGGTGTTGGTCTGGTTGAGACCACCGGTGAGCTTGCGCAGCGCCTGCGACATGAGGCGGGCCTGCAGGCCGACGTGTGAGTCGCCCATCTCGCCCTCGATCTCCGCTCGCGGCACGAGGGCCGCGACCGAGTCGATCACGGCGAGATCGATCGCTCCGGAACGCACCAGCATGTCGGCGATCTCGAGGGCCTGCTCACCGGTGTCGGGCTGCGAGACGAGGAGCTGGTCGATGTCGACGCCGAGCTTCTTGGCGTACTCGGGGTCGAGGGCGTGCTCAGCGTCGATGAAAGCTGCGATACCGCCGGCGCGCTGGACGTTCGCGATGGCGTGCAGGGTCAGGGTGGTCTTACCGGACGACTCGGGGCCGTAGATCTCGATGATGCGGCCGCGCGGCAGGCCGCCGACGCCGAGCGCGACATCCAGCGCGATCGATCCGGTGGGGATGACCTCGACCGGCGCGCGCTCGTCGCTGCCGAGACGCATCACCGAGCCCTTGCCGAACTGGCGGTCGATCTGTGCGAGGGCCGATTCGAGGGCCTTCTCGCGGTCTGCCTGAGTGGGCATTGCTCCTCCTGAGGATGCGTCTCCGGATGTCTCCGGTCTCGGTTCTGCCGCCTATAGGCTGTCGCGCTCCGGGCGGCCGGGCCGTCCGGGAGACTGCGACAAGGCGTCGGTGTCGTTCACCACCGCTCACAGTACGAGGGGGGTCCGACATCGGCCCTTCGAGAAGGTCCGATCGGGCCCCGTACTGTGGAAAGTCACGTGGACGATCACCTTGTGGACAGACTACGCAGTCCTCGAACGCATCTTCGACGACACGCCGAAAAGATCGGGGCGGGATCGCGGCGCTCAGCGCCGAGCGTGCGGTTCCTGACGCCCCGCGCCGTGCCGGCGCGACAGGGGAACGTCGGTCTCTTCGCACAGCGCCATCCAGACCTCCCGCGGAGGTACTCCGGCATCCAGCGCCTCGCGCGCCGTCCGGCCGCCGACGCCGGTCAGGCCGAGGTCGGTCACCAAGGATGCCGCGCGCGCGCCGAACTCGCGTTCGACGGCGCGATCGAACTCGCTTCGTCGCACCGTGTCAGCGCAGGGAGAGCTCGGGTCCTACCGAGGCGACGAGGTCGTCGGGCACCACGTCGGGAACGAGGTGAAGCCCCTCGATCACGGCCATGCGGTCGCCGACCTCGTGCATGATCACCGAGACCGGGGTGTCGAGCGCATCCGCCACGGACGCCAGGATCTCGCTGGACGCCTCTTTCTGCCCGCGCTCGACCTCGCTGAGGTAACCGAGCGCGACCGACGCCTTGCTTGCGACCTGGCGAAGGGTACGGCCCTTCTGCAGTCGGAGATCGCGCAGAACGTCGCCGATCTCCTGTCGTACCAGAACCATCGGAGCCCCCTTCATTCTGTCGCCCCCGGACGTGCTGTGCGCCGCGATCTCGATTGGCTGGCCAGTCTACCTGACGTCATCCTCACCCTAACCCGTGAATCTTCCCACTCGCTGGGGATACGTCACATAGAACGGAAACGGCGCGTCGCCTATTCCGCGCGTGTCATCGCATCGGTCGCGGCGCGCAGCGCGTGCCGCACGGACGCGATGCGGATCTCGTCGCGCGTGCCGTGCAGCTGCAGCGAGACCACCAGGTCATCGCCCGGCCAGGCGATGCCCACGTGGACCGTGCCGACCTCCTGCCCGTCGGGCGAGTCCGGTCCGGCGATGCCGGTGGTCGCGATGCCCACGTCGGCATCCCTCCCGGAGATGGATGCCGCGCGGCGAACGCCGGTCGCCATCTGCCGCGCCACCTCGGGATGCACGGCGCCGTGCGCGGCCAGGAGCGCCGCATCGACGCCGAGAAGCGACTGCTTGAGCTCCGTCGCGTAGGCCACCACTCCCCCGCGCACCCACGCCGATGCACCCGGCACCGACACGAGCGACGCGACCACGAGCCCGCCGGTCAGCGACTCGGCCACCGCGACCGACCAGCCGCGCGCGGAGAGCGCGGCCAGCAGCGTCGCGGCCTCGGCATCCGCTCCGGACGCACTCACCCGGCCGCCTTGCCGCGGCGGCCGCGCACCTCGCTGACGACGTAGTCGATGCCGCTCGCGATCGTGAGCACCACGGCGATCGTCATCGTGATGCCGTTGACCCAGAAGATCCAATCCCCCACGAGGGTCCACAGCGGCGCGAGGGCGAGCGTCAGCGCGACGGCCTGGGCGACCGTCTTGAGCTTGCCCATCCACGCCGCGGCGAGCACGTGGTCGCTGATGACCATGAAGCGGTAGATCGTGATGCCGATCTCGCGCACCAGCACGATGACGGTGATCCACCAGGGCAGCTCATCCAGGATCGACAGCCCGACGAACGCGCACCCCGTGAGCGCCTTGTCGGCGATCGGATCGAGGATCTTTCCGAGATCGGTGACGATGTCGTTGCGCCGCGCGAGCCATCCGTCGATGCCGTCCGTGGCGATGGCGACGACGAACAGGACCGTGGCCCACCAGCGCAGGGCGCCGTTCTGACCGCCGTCGGCGAGCAGCATCCACAGGAAGACCGGCGCGCACAGGATGCGGATGACGGTGATGGTGTTCGGCAGCTGCCGGGGAACCGCCATGTCAGTCGCGTCCTGTCAGCTGCCAGGCGTCTTCGTCGCCGTCCTGGTCGTCGACCGGGACGCCCTCGTACTGCTTCTCGACCGCATCGGTGCCGTAGCGGTCGTCGGCTTCGGCACCCGCCGGCGCGGGTGCGGGGACGTCTTCGCCGCGCAGCCGCGCGAGCACCTCGGGCAGCTGCTCGGGGGTGACCAGGACGTCGCGCGCCTTGGACCCCTCGGAGGGGCCGACGATCTCGCGCGATTCGAGCAGGTCCATCAGGCGGCCCGCCTTCGCGAAGCCGACGCGCAGCTTGCGCTGCAGCATCGAAGTGGACCCGAACTGCGTGGAGACGATCTGCTCCGCCGCCGCCAGCAGCAGTTCGAGGTCGTCGCCGATGTCGGCATCGACCTCTTTCTTCTCGACGACGGCCTGCACGTCGGCCCGGTAGTCGGGGCGCGCCTGCCCGGTCACGTGCTTGACGACCTTCTCGATCTCGGACTCGCTGACCCAGGCGCCCTGCACCCGCAGGGCCTTGGACGAGCCCATCGGCAGGAACAGGCCGTCACCCTGACCGATGAGCCGGTCGGCGCCGGGCTGGTCCAGGATGACCCGCGAATCGGTGACGCTGGTGACCGCGAAGGCCAGGCGCGACGGCACGTTCGCCTTGATGAGGCCGGTCACGACGTCGACCGAGGGGCGCTGGGTGGCCAGGACCAGGTGGATGCCGGACGCGCGCGCCAGCTGCGTGATGCGCACGATGGAGTCCTCGACGTCGCGCGGCGCGACCATCATCAGGTCGGCGAGCTCGTCGACGACCACGAGCAGGTACGGGTAGGGCTTGAGCACGCGCTCGCTGCCCACCGGCAGCTGGATCTCACCGGCGACGACCGCCTTGTTGAAGTCGTCGATGTGGCGGAACCCGAACGACGCCAGGTCGTCGTACCGCATGTCCATCTCCTTGACGACCCACTGCAGCGCCTCGGCGGCCTTCTTCGGGTTCGTGATGATGGGCGTGATGAGGTGCGGGACGCCGGTGTAGGACGTGAGCTCGACCCGCTTGGGGTCGATGAGCACCATGCGCACCTCGGAGGGCTTGGCGCGCATCAGCAGGCTCGTGATCATGGAGTTCACGAAGCTCGACTTGCCCGAACCGGTGGATCCGGCCACGAGCAGGTGGGGCATCTTGGCCAGGTTCGCGACGACGTACCCGCCGCCGACGTCCTTGCCGACGCCGATCGTCATCGGATGGGTCGAGGTCTGCGCCGCATTGGAGCGCAGCACGTCGCCGAGGGTGACGATCTCGCGGTCGGTGTTGGGGATCTCGACGCCGATCGCGCTCTTGCCGGGGATCGGCGCGAGGATGCGCACCTCGTTGGAGGCGACCGCGTAGGCGATGTTGTTGGTCAGCGCGGTGATCCGCTCGACCTTGACGCCCGGACCCACCTCGATCTCGTACTGGGTCACCGTCGGCCCGCGCGAGAAGCCGGTGACGCGCGCATTCACCTGGAACTGCTCGAGGACGCTCGTGATCGCCGCGACGACGGCGTCGTTCGCTTCCGAGCGCGCCTTGTGCGGGCTTCCCGCGGCGAGGGTCTGCACCGCCGGCAGACGGTACGGGGCGCCCGGCGGCATCCCTTCGCTCGCTCCGCCGATGCCGGACAGCCCGGGAAGCGTGCCGTCGTCGATGACCTCGGTGAGGCTGTCGTCCTTCAGGCCGGTGCGCGCGGCCGATGCGGCCTTCTGCGCACCCGCGAGCACGGCCCGCGTGACGACCTCGGTGAGGTCGTCGGTGGCGTGATGCGGCTCGGTCGTGGCGATCGCCTTGTCGAAGCCGCCCTGCGACTGCCCGGGCGAGAGCAGCTCGGTGAGCGCCTCGGAATCGACGTCGTGGTCGGGGTCCTTCTCGCGGCCCGACTTGTTGCGGCGCCACCACGGCAGGGCGGGGTCGGCGTCGTCCGCCTGCTCGTCGGGGGTGAAGGCGACCGTGGGTCCGGTCGCGGCGGCAGGCGCCTGCTCGCGGCGCTCGGCCCCGAACATCCAGGCGTAGAGGTCGCCGAGGCGCCGGCCGATGCGGTTCGGCGGGGTCTTGGTGAGGATCAGGATGCTGAGGGCCGCGAGCGCCCCGAGCACGATGTATGCGCCGATGTTCGTCAGGAGCATGGCGAGGGGCTCCCCCACCATCCAGCCGAACAGGCCGCCGGCCTTGCTGAGCGCGGGCAGGCCCTGGCTCGGCGCCGGGCGACCCCCGGCGACGTGGCAGATGCCGGCGAGCGAGACGACGAACAGGAGGAACCCGATCCCGATGCGGCCGTTGTCGTGCACCGAGGCGGGATGCCGGAACAGCCAGCCGGCGAGGATCACCAGGATGACGGGCATCACGAAGGCGACCCGGCCGACCAGCGCGCCGACCGAGTAGGCGCTGATGTTCGCCGACGCGGGCGTGCCGATCAGGAACCACTCGACCACGGCCCCGGCGATCGCCAGCAGCACGATGAGGAACGGCAGACCGTCGCGGCGCTGCTCCTTCTCGAGGGTCTCGGGGCCGAACGCCCGGAACAGCCCGCCCACACCGTGCGCGACGCCCATCCACGCCCGCTGGACGACCGGGGGCCGGTCGGGCTGGTCGACGTAGCGCTTGGGGGTGGGCGCGGGCTTGCGGGCGCGCGACGACGAGCCCGCGGACGCGGACTTCGCGGGCGTGCGCCCACGCGTGGTCGAGCCGGTGCTCTTGGCCATTACTCCACGGTACGACAGGCCTCGGACATCGGCCGGAATGACGCGGCATCCGCCCGAGGTCCGGAACAGGCCGCGCGAGGGCCCTTGTCCCCCGAAATGGGGACAAATGTCCCCCGAAATACCGACAAAATCGCCCGTTCTGCGGAGTTTCCTCCCGGCAGATGTCCCCCGAAGTGCCGACAGACAGCCGGGCGCCGCCCTGCCACGCTGGAAGAAGTCGAGGAGGGGGGTCCTCGGCCGGGGGGTTCGGGGCTGCGGCACCACGGGGGCGCCGCAGCCCCGCTGGGGAAAGGAGCCGGCCATGAGTTGGTCGACATGGCGAACCGGCGCAGCCGCCGTTGCGGCAACCGGGGTCATCGCAGGGTTCATCGTCAACGTCGCCCGCGCCGAGCGGATGCATCAGGATCTGGGCCTGGTGCTGGCGAACTACTTCAGCCTGTTCACGATCGTCTGCTCGACGGCGACGGTCGTGGTGCTGCTCATCGCCGCCCGACGGGGATCGGACGCGCCGGCGGATGCCGTGGAGTCGGCGCCGCTCGCGAACGCGCTGGTCACGACGAGCGCGGCGGTGATCATCCTGGGCATCGTCTACAACGCGCTGCTGCGCGGCATCCCGTCCGCGGTCGCGGCGGCCGATCCGCCGGTCGTGGCCTTCCTCGACCACTGGGCGATCGAGACGCTGCACGTGGTGCTGCCGATCTTCATCGTCGTCGACGCCGTCTTCGGGCCGCGGCGGCGCCGGCTGCGCTGGAGCGCCCTGTCGGCCGTGGTCGGCATCCCGCTGCTGTGGGCGGTCTACACGATGGCGCGCGGGCCGCTCGTGCCCGCGCCGGACGGATCGACGGCCTACTGGTATCCGTACCCGTTCCTCGACCCGAACGGGCCGACCGGGTACGCGACGCCGCTGACCTACATCGCCGCGATCGCGATCGCGTTCGTGCTCACCGGCGGCGCCCTGATCCTGCTGACGCACCGGCACCGGCACGTGCCCCGGCACGACACCGCTCGCGCTTCGCGGCTGCGGCCGCGCGTCCACGGCTGACGCCGGACGCACCGACCACCGAGAGCCGACGCGCGAACGTCGTCGATGAAGGGCTGATCCCATGTCCGATTCTCTGGGCGGCAGTGGCGCCGCCACCGTCATGCCGCCGCAATGGCCGGCGGACCCCACGGCCTTCGCCGACACCGCGAAGTGCCCGATCTGCTTCACACCGATCAGCACGATGGTGTGCGCGGTCTGCGGCCTCGACGTCCGGATGCCGGGCCTGGCCCCGGTCCTCGAGGCCGGACGCAGCATCCAGCGGCTCGTCGGCGAGCGCACCGAGATGCTCGTCTCGGTGCGCACTCAGCAGGCGCTGCGGGACGCGCACACGGCGGCGGTCCGGCGCGAGCAGGAGGCCGCGCGTCGGCGCGAGGACGAGCGGCAGGCGGCAGAGCAGGCCGAGGCCGCCGCGAGGGCCGAGGCCGCCCGCGTCGCCGCACCGGCCCCGGAGGCGGCAGCCGCCCCGAGCGCCGCTGCGCCCGCGCCGGCACCGGCGCCCGCGGACGAGCCGCGGCCGCGCGCCTTCGCGCACCGCTTCAGCATGCAGTTCACGATCCTCAGCGTGGGGGTCATCCTCACGTCGGTCGCCGCCGTCGTCTTCCTGTTCTGGGCGTACCTGGTCGCCAGCCTCGAGGTGCGATCGCTGATCATCGCGGTCGGCAGCATCGGCGTGCTCGCCCTCGCCTGGTTCCTGCGGCGGCGAGGCCTCATCGTCACCGGCGAGGGCGTCGGGATCGTCGCGATCGTGCTGCTCCTGCTGGACGTGTGGATCGTGCGCGCGAACGACGCCTTCGGCAGCGGGACGATCGACGAGGCCGCCTACTACGGAGGTACCGCCCTCATCCTGGCTGCGGCCCTCGCCGCGGCGCGGCGACTGACCGGGCTCCGTTCGGCCGGCTACGCGGCTGCCGGTCTCGCCCCGATCGGCGCTGCGCTGTTCGCGTCGTCGTTCGCTCCCGAACAGGGCTCGACCCGGTTCTGGGTGGGCGGGCTCGCCGCACTCCTCGTCGGCGTCGCGGCGCGACTGCTGCCGCGCTCGCGACCGGCGACGGTCATGACCGTCGAGAGCGGGGTGCTCGGGCTGGGGGCCGTCCTCGGTGCCGCGGATGCACTGCCCGACCTGCCCTGGCACGCGCTCCTCACTCTCGGGGTCGCCGCCGGGATGTGGGGCGCCTTGATCGCCGCGGTCCCGGTCCGGGCACGCCGGCTGCGCGTGGTCTGCGCGGTCGTCGCCGGCGGCGCAGCCGCCCTCGCCCCCGTCGTCGCCGCCACCCAGGAACTGGCCCTCGAGGCGGGCGCCTGGGTGGCACCGGCCGGCGCCGGGCTCGTCACCGCCGGCATCGCTGCACTCCGTGGACGCATCCGGCCGAACGTGGGCGGCGGGGCCGTCCTCTCGGCCGCGGTCGTGACGACGATCGCCGCGCTCCCCGGTCTGCTGCTCGGCGTCCTGCGCGCCGTCACGGTGGCCGCCGCTCCGGCGGGCGGATGGCTCGTCGGCGGCGACGGGGCGCCGGCGTCGTACGGTCCGGTCGTCACCGGTGCCGCGGCCGCGGTCGCGCCCCTCGCGGTCGCGGTCGCGGCGGGCGCGTCGCTGTTCGTGCGGCGCCGGCTCGGCGCGGTGCCGTGGCTGCCGGCGCTGTTCCTCGCGTGGGCGGCGCTGGCCGCCGCCACGTACCCGGACCCCGCGCTCTCCGCCACCGCCGACGTCGCGATCGCGGTCGTGTCGCTCGGGCTCGCGACGCGTCTGCACGGACCGGGCCTGCGCGTCGTCCTGACGACGGCGGAGATGCTGGCCGGCATCCTGCTCCTCGCGATCGCCTGGACCGACGCGGCGCTCTTCCTGCCGACGACGACGGCATTCGTCGCCGTGGGCGTGGTCGGTGCGGCGCTCGCGCCCCGGGTGTGGCCGAGCGCGAGCGGGATGCCGGCGCGAGCGATCCATCTCGCGATCGCCTCCGCGGTGCTGTGCGTGTCGGCCGCTGCGGTGCCGCTGTGGGCGCCGGCCGCACGGATCACCCTCGTCGAGCCGTGGACGAGCGCCGGGCCGTGGCTCGTCCTCGGATCCGCCGGGGTCCTCGCCGCAGCGCTCGCCGTCCGCCCCCTCGACCGCGTCGCGACCTGGGCGGTCTCCGCTCCGGCGCTGCTCGGCGCCGCCGCGGGCCTCGCCACCGCGGCGACGTCTCCGGCATCCGCCTCCGGCGCCTGGGTTCCGACGCTGGTGCTGACCGTCGTGTGCGGCGTGGGGGTCACCGTCGACCGCCGGTCGCACCTGCGGACCTGCCTGGCTGCACTCCTGCCCATCGCCGCTGCCGTCACGGTCTGGCATGTGCTGCCGCTGCTCGCGATCGACCGGGGCTTGCGCTGGGTCGCCGTGTCGGCCGTGGCACTCGTCCTCACGGCGAGCGCCCTGCTCATCCGGGTCCCGGCCGGCCGGTCCACGGCCGTCGCGCTCTTCTCGTCGAGCGCCCTCGTCGGCGCGGCCGCCATCGCCGGAGCCGCGGGCGCTCCGCAGGCGTGGCTGGTCGTCCTGCTCGCCGCCCCGATCCCGTACCTGATCGCCTCGATCGATGGCGAGCCCACCGCGGGCACGTCGCCGTGGCGGCACCTGGCCTGGCTGACGCCTGTGCTGGGGCTGGTGGCCCTGTGGACGGCACTGCATCAGGCCGGGGCGGGCGCCGTCGAGGCGTACACGATTCCGACCGCCGCCGTGGTGTCGGCGATCGCGGTGGTGCTCGCCTTCCGCCGCCCGGCTGCGGCCGACCCGTCCGCAGCCCGGTTCGCCGGTCGTTCCGCGCTCGCCTGGACGGGGGCCGGGGTCGCCGTCCTGCCGAGCGTCGTGGCCGGCGCGGAATCGTCGTTGCGGGCCGTTCTCACGGTGTGCGCAGGCGTGCTGCTGCTGGCCCTGTCGCCGTGGTTCGCGACGCGCTGGCGCGGCATCCCGGTCCGGCTGATCGCCGTGACCGCCGGCGGCGTCGCCGTCGCCGGAGCCGCGACCGTGCACGGCGTCGCCCTGGCGATGCACGGAGACTGGCCGGCCGACGTCTGGGCGGCAGCCGCCCTCGTCGGCGGACTGGCGGCCGCTGCCCTCGCGGCACGGATCGCGGCGGTGCCGTCCCGCGTCGCGGGCGCCGGAGCCGGCGCGGCATCCCTGTTGTCCGCTGCCCCGCCCGCCGTGCTGTGCCTGCATCCGTCTGTGCCGATGTGGATGCTGCTGGCGCCGATCGTCGTGCTGGGCGTCGTGCACGCGGCGACGGCGCTGCCGACGCTGTGGCCGCTGGATGCGGCGGCGTCGCGGTGGGCGTCGCTGACGTCGGTCGTCGGACTCGGCGCCGTGAGCATCGCCGTCAGCGGCATCGACCCGTTCGATCCGGTGTCGATTCTCGTCGGGGCGTCGCTGGTCACCGCGGGCATCCTGGGCGGGCGGACCTGGCTCGCCTGGACGGGGGCGGCGATCACGGTCCTCCCCTCGGTCGCCGCGAGCGATCACCCGGCGCTGCGTCCGCTCCTCCTGGTCGCGGCGGCGGCCGTGGTCTTCGGCGTCTCCCGCTGGATCCCGCGCCGCGTGGGCTCGGTTCCGGTTCGGACGATCGCCCTCGCCGCCGCGACCGGCGCTGCGGTCGGCGCCGCGGCCGTCCGCGGGCTCGCCGTGGCCGCCGATCCTGCTCTCGTCGCCGCCGAGCCGTGGGCCGGGATGCCGTGGGCCGCCGAGGTCTGGGCGGCGATCGTCCTGGTGGGCGGCCTCGTCGGCGCGGTGCTGCTCGACCGGCTGGGCGAGGTGCGTGCCGACGTCGCGCCCTGGGTCGCGTCCAGCGCGATCGCCGTCGCCACGCTCCCCGTGCTCGTCCTGCTGGCTCACGGCACCCAGCCCTTGGCGGTGGTCCTGCCGCCGCTCCTGACCCTCGCCGCGCTGCGAGTGGCGGTCTGCATCCCCGGGCGCAGGCCCTGGTCTCACCCGCTCGTCGGGGCGACCGCGGTGGCCGCGTCGGCCGTGGTCGGCGCTGTCATCCTGCTTCTGGACCACATCGATCCGTTCGACCTCGTCACGGTGACTGTGGGCGCGTCGGTTCTCGTCGGCGGCGCCCTTTCCGGCCGCGCGGCGGCGGTGTGGGCGGGAGCCGCCGTCGCGGTCGTCCCGAGCGCCCTCGCCGGCGGGGATTCCGCCCTGCGCCCGGTGGTCCTCGCCGGGGTCGGAATCGCGCTCATCGTCGCGATCCCGTGGATCCCGCGCCTTTTCCGGCGTACCCCGCTGCGACTGATTGCGCTCTGCTCGGCGCTGACGGCGTCGACCGGCGCGGCGGCGATCCGCGCGATCGAGCTCGGCGGCGAGGCTCAGTCGGGTGCGTCGTCGTCCGTGCTGCCGGGCATCGCCATACCGGTGACCGTCGCGATCGGCGCGTGGGCGGCGTTCGCCCTCGCAGCGGGTCTCTGGGCGGTCATCCGCCGGCAGCGGCACACGGTCACGAACGCCCGGCTCGATGCGGCCCTGGCCTCCGCGGTCGTCGTGGCATCCGCCGTTCCGGTGCTTCTCAGCACCGATCTCCCGCGTCCGGTGCTGCTCGCCCTGGCACCGGTCGTCATCCTCGGGATGCTGCACGTGCTGACGGCGCTGCCCGGCATCCCGCCCCTGGCGCACCGGCTCACCGTCTGGACCGTCCTCGTCACTCTGCTGGTCACCGCGGGCGTCACGATGCTCGCGGGCGTCGTGGATCCCGTCGACCTGGTCACGGTGGTGGCCGGAGCCGCGATGACCACGGCCGGAGCGGTCCGCATGCGTCGTGATCCGTCGCTGCACAGCTGGCCCGCCCTCGGCGCCGGGCTGAGCGTGCTGCTCGTGCCGTCGCTCGTCGCCGACTTCGGCGACCCGCAGACGTGGCGGCTCGTCTCGCTCGGCGTCGTGGCCTTCGCACTGATGCTGGTCGGCGTGTTCGCCCGTCTGCAGGCGCCGTTCCTGCTCGGCGCGGGAGTGCTGGCCGTGCACGGCATCAACCAGCTGTGGCCGATGATCGCGCTCGCCTACGCCCAGGTGTGGTGGTGGCTATGGCTCGCGATCGCGGGCGTCATCCTCATCGTCATCGCCGCGACCTACGAGCGGCAGCTGCGCTTCGCGAAGCGCGTGATCGGCACGGTGGCCGCGCTCCGGTGACACCGGGAGCGATCCGGCTCGCCGGCGGGCTCGACCGAGTCCCGCCGGCGGACGATCAGGCTTCGATGACCAGCGGCACGATCATCGGGCGACGGCGCAGCTTCTGAGCCACCCAGCGCCCGATCGTGCGACGCACGACCTGCGACAGGGCGTGGTTGTCGCGTACGCCGTTGCCGGCCGCCTCGGCGAGCGCCGCCGTGATCTTGGGGACGATGTCGTCGAACACCGAGTCGTCCTCGGCGACGCCGCGGGCGTGCACCTCGGGACCGGAGATGACGCGGCCGGTGGAGGCATCCACCACGACGATCACCGAGATGAAGCCCTCCTCGCCGAGGATGCGCCGGTCTTTCAGGTCCGCGTCGGTGATCTCGCCCACGCTGGAACCGTCGACGTACACGAAGCCCAGGTCGAGCTGGCCGACGACCGACGCCACCCCGTCGCGCAGATCGACGACGGTGCCGTTCTCGCCGATGATGGTGCGTTCGGAGGGGATGCCGGTGTCCTGCGCGAGCTTCGCGTTGGCCATCAGGTGCCGGTACTCGCCGTGCACCGGCAGCACGTTGCGCGGACGCAGGATGTTGTAGCAGTAGAGCAGTTCGCCCGCCGCCGCGTGCCCCGACACGTGCACCTTCGCGTTGCCCTTGTGCACCACCGTCGCGCCGAGCTTCGTGAGCCCGTCGATGACGCGGTAGACCGCGTTCTCGTTGCCCGGGATCAGGCTAGACGCGAGGATGACGGTGTCGCCCGGCCCCGGCTCGATCGCGTGATCGAGGTTCGCCATGCGGCTCAGCACCGCCATCGGCTCGCCCTGCGAACCGGTCGACATGTAGACGATCCGGTCGTCGGGGAGGTCCTTGGCCTTCTTGTAGTCGATGAGCACGCCCTCGGGCACCTTCAGGTAGCCGAGGTCGGACGCGATCGTCATGTTGCGCACCATGCTGCGTCCGAGGAACGCGACGCGGCGACCGTGGGCGTGTGCGGCATCCAGCACCTGCTGCACGCGGTGCACGTGGCTGGAGAAGCTCGCGACGACGACCCGGCGCGGGGCCTTCGCGATCACCTGGTCCAAGACCGGGCCGATCGAGCGCTCGGTGGGCGTGAACCCGGGCACGTCGGCGTTCGTGGAGTCGACCAGGAACAGGTCCACGCCCTCTTCGCCGAGGCGCGCGAACGAGCGCAGGTCGGTGATGCGACCGTCGAGCGGCAGCTGGTCCATCTTGAAGTCGCCGGTCGCCAGCGCCGTGCCCGCGGGCGTGCGGATCGCGACCGCGAGGGCGTCGGGGATGGAGTGGTTGACCGCGATGAACTCGAGGTCGAACGGTCCGACCTTCTCGTGCTGGCCTTCGCGCACCGTGAGGGTGTACGGCTTGATGCGGTGCTCCTTGAGCTTCGCCTCGACGAGGGCGAGCGTGAGGCCGGATCCGATCAGCGGGATGTCACGTGTGAGCTTGAGCAGGTACGGCACCGCTCCGATGTGGTCCTCGTGGCCGTGCGTGAGCACGACGCCGACGATGTCGTCCAGCCGCCCGCGGATCGGTTCGAAATCCGGCAGGATCAGGTCGACACCGGGGTGGTGCTCCTCAGGGAACAGCACGCCGCAGTCGACGACGAGGAGCTTGCCCTCGTACTCGAACACGGTCATGTTTCGCCCGACCTCCCCCAGCCCGCCGAGCGGAATGACACGCAGGGTGCCGGGCTGGAGTGCGGGCGGGTTTGTCGGGTTGGTCATCGCGTTCCTATCGAAAATTGTCGCCCGGGGCGGTTCAGCGGGTGGTGCCGGACACCTTCGGCAGCGCACCGCCGGCGGCCGCGTTGCGGTCGGGGCGGAAGTCCGAGAAGTCGGCACCCGGGACGTCCTTCACCAGCGCCAGCTCGTCTTCGATCTTGGCGGCCTCCCACTCCTCCGGCCCCACGAGGGGCAGACGGACGCGGGGGCTGGAGATGCGGCCGAGGCCGTGCAGGATGTACTTGGTCGCCACGGTGCCGGGCACGTGCGTCATCGCGGCACGCACGAGCGGCTCGAGGCGCTTGTGCTCGGCTGTCGCCGTCTTGAGGTCGCCGCGGTTGACCGCGTCGACGATCGTGCGGTACGGAGCGGCCGTGATGTTCGCGGTCACGCCGATGAGGCCGGTGGCACCGATCGCGAGGTGCGGGAGCACGTTCGAGTCGTCACCGGAGAAGTACATGAGGTCGGTCTGGTTGAGCACGCGGCTGACCTCGCTGAAGTCGCCCTTGGCATCCTTGACCGCGAGGATGTTCGGGTGCTTGGCCAGGCGCAGGATGGTCTCGTACTGGATCGGCACACCGGTGCGGCCGGGGATGTCGTACAGGATCACCGGCAGGTCGGTGGCGTCGGCCACCAGCCGGAAGTGGGTGAGGATGCCGGCCTGCGTCGGCTTGTTGTAGTACGGCGTGACGATCATGACGCCGTCGGCGCCCGCCTTCTCGCTCGCCTTGTACAGCTCGATCGCGTGCGCGGTCTCGTTCGAGCCGCCGCCGGTGATGATCTTGGCGCGGCCCGCGGCGACCGACTTGCCGACCTCGACCAGGCGCAGCTTCTCGGCGTCGGTCAGGGTGGAGGTCTCGCCGGTGGTGCCGGTGACCACGACGCCGTCGCAGCCGGCGTTGATCACGTCGTCGATGTGCTTCTCGACGCTGGGCCAATCCACTTCGCCGTCGGCCGTCATCGGAGTGACGAGCGCGACCAGCACCTGACCGAAGGGATTGCCCGAATGTGTCATGTACCCCAGGTTATCGGGATTAGGTTCGGCCGCGTTCCCCGAGGTGCGCGCCGACGTGGTCGGGCAGGAGCGGCAGCAGGCGCCGGATCACGCGGTAGCGCACGGACGGAACCGAGACGGATCGGCCGCGTGCGGCATCCCGCAGACCCTCGCGGACGACCTGGGGCGCGTTCAGCCACAGGAACGCCGGGATCCCCTCCTCGCCCGGCGGCAGGCCGAGCCGCTCGTGGAAGTTGGTGTGCACCCACCCCGGGCAGACGGCGGTCACCGTGACGCCGCGCGGGCCGTAGCGGGCGTTCGCCCACCGGCTGAACTGCACGAGCCAGCCCTTGACGGCGCCGTAGGTCGAGCGGGGCATGAACGCCGCGATGGAGGCCACGTTGATGATGCGTCCGCTCCCCCGCGCGAGCATCGGCCCGAGGACGGCGTGCATGAGGCGCATGGGCACCTCGTCGTGCAGGCGCAGGTGACGGACCTCGTCGGCGATGTCGTTCTGCTCGAAGGCGAGCGACAGCCCGACCCCGGCGTTGTTCACGAGAACGTCGATCGGATTCGCGGCGTCGCCCGCTCGGGCCTCGACACGGGTGAGCTGCTCGGCATCCGTCAGATCGGCCACGAGCACCTCGACGGCGACCCCGTGCGCGCGCAGCCGCACGGCGAGCGCGTCGAGGGCGTCCTGGTCGCGGGCGACGAGCACGAGGTCGGCACCGCGCGCGGCGAGCTGCCGCGCGAATTCGGCGCCGAGTCCGGAGCTCGCCCCGGTGATGAGGGCCGTGGCCATCAGCGTTCCAGCCGGAGGAAGCGATAGCGGATGCCGGTGCGCGAGGTCAGCCAGCCTTCGGCGGGCCGGTGCGCGGTGACGTGCCAGCCGATCACCTCGGGCGCGACAGTGTCGCCCTGCACCTCGATGTCGAGTTCGGTGACCTCCAGACGGTCGGCGCCGTCGATCGCCGCGGCGAAGATCTGCCCACCGCCGATCACCCACACCCACTCCGGGTCGTCCTGCCCCGCGAGGTCGAGCGCCGCCCCCAGGGAGCGCACCGTCTCGGCGCCCTCGCCCACGTCATCGTGCGAGGTGACGACGATGTTGCGGCGCCCGGGCAGCGGGCGGAACCGGTCGGGGAAGGACTCCCACGTGCGCCGGCCCATCACGACCGGCGAGCCGAGGGTGGTCTCTTTGAAGTGCGCCAGGTCTTCGGGGACGTGCCACGGCATCCCGCCCTGCGCGCCGATGACACCCGCGGGGGTCTGCGCCCAGATGAGGCCGATCCGGCTCATACGGCGACGGCCGCGCGGATCGTGGGGTGGTGCTGGTAGTCCTCGATCGCGAAATCCTCGTAGGCGTAGTCGAAGATCGAGGCGGGCGTGCGGGTGAACCGCAGCCGGGGCGCCGGGTAGGGGTCGCGGGTGAGCTGCTCGGCGACCTGGTCGCGGTGGTTGTCGTAGATGTGGCAGTCACCGCCGGTCCAGACGAAGTCGCCCGGTTCGAGGCCGGTCTGCTGGGCGATCATCATCGTCAGCAGCGCGTAGGAGGCGATGTTGAACGGGACGCCCAGGAAGAGGTCGGCGCTTCGCTGGTACAGCTGGCACGACAGTTTGCCGTCGGCGACGTAGAACTGGAAGAGGGCGTGGCACGGCGCGAGGGCCATGTCGGGGATGTCGGCCGGGTTCCACGCCGACACGATCAGCCGCCGCGAATCGGGGTTCTGCCGGATCTGCGCGATCACGTCGCTGATCTGGTCGATCTGGCCGCCGTCGGGCGTCGGCCACGACCGCCACTGCACGCCGTAGACCGGGCCGAGTTCGCCGGCGGCATCCGCCCATTCGTCCCAGATGGTGACGCCGTTCTCGCGCAGCCACGCCACGTTGGACTCGCCGCGCAGGAACCAGAGCAGCTCGTACGCGATCGACTTGAAGTGCACGCGCTTGGTGGTGATGAGGGGGAACCCCTCGGCGAGGTCGAAGCGGATCTGCCGGCCGAACACGCTGGTGGTGCCCGTGCCGGTGCGGTCGCTCTTGTGGGTGCCGTGGGCGAGGACGTCGCGGAGGAGGTCTTCGTACGGGGTCGCGATGCTCACGGACACCACGATACCGAGGGGGTCCGACCCCGGGTCGGGATCAGCGGAACCCGCACGTCACTGGGAATTCAAAACAACAATCTGGTGAATATGTCAGCGGTATCGCGTTACCCTGTTCTGTCATGGGTCTGTTCGTCGCGTGCATGGTTCTGGCCGCGCTCGTGCTCGGGGCCGTGATCGGCGGCATCGTGCTCGCCTGGCGGCGCGGCCGGGTCCTCACCTCCCCCGCCATGGACGAGGTCGTGGAGCCCCACCGGCTCGGAGCCGAGGCTCTCGGGGAGAGTGCCACCCTGCTCCAGTTCAGCACGCGCTCGTGCACCCGGTGCCCGGGCGTCCACCGCGTTCTCGCGGACGTCGCCCGCGACCGGTCGGGCGTGCTGCATCTCGACGTCGACGTGACGCACCGCCCCGACATCGCCCGGCACTTCCGCGTCATGCAGACGCCCACGACTCTCGTCCTGGACCGCCACGGCATGGTCCAGACGCGCTTCGGCGGCACCCCCGGCCGCAGCGTCGTCGAACTCGAGCTCGCCCGCCTCACGGCCCAGGCGCACGCCGAGTGACTGCTCGGACGTCCTGCCGTTAGGCTGGCGTCGGCGCATCCGCGTCGCACCAGACCCGCACGCCCGGATCGACGGGCGTCGCACCCCACGGAGGAACAATGAGCGTCACCAGCGAAGCCAGCGCCACCTGGAGCGGAAGCCTGTTCGAGGGCTCCGGCGAGGTCGCCCTGGAGAGCTCCAACCAGGGCCCGTTCGCCGTCAACTGGAAGGCCCGCAGCGAGGGCTCGACCTCGGTCACCACGCCCGAGGAGCTCATCGCCGCCGCGCACTCGTCCTGCTTCAACATGGCGTTCTCGCTCGCCCTCGCCGAGAACGGCACCCCGCCGCAGAAGCTCGAGACGACCGCGTCGGTCACCTTCATCCCGGGCACCGGCATCACCGGCAGCCACCTCAACGTGAACGCCGAAGTCGCCGGCCTCTCGCAGGAGGACTTCGCGCGCCTCGCGCAGGAGGCCAAGGCCGGATGCCCGGTCTCGGCCGCCCTCGCGGGCATCGAGATCACCATCGAGGCGACCCTCGCCTGAGGCGCACGCCATCGAGGAGGCCGTCCCTTCGGGGGCGGCCTTCGTCGTTCCGACTCAGGATGCCGAGGCCGCGTGCTCGAGCCGGATCGCCGTGCGCACGGCGTCCCGCGCGCGGCGGCGATCGCCCGATGCGTCGTAGGCGAGACCGAGGCGGTACCAGGCGCGCCAGTCGTCGGGGTGCGCCTGCACGTCGTCCCGGTACCGGGGGAAGACCGCATCGGCATCCTCGCGGACGACGCGGCCGCTCTCGCGCACGGCCACCTCGTCGTCGGGCAGCCCGCCCTCGGCCTCCAGCCGGCGCCCGATCCTCTCCGCCCGGAATCCGAACCACAGTTCGCGCCCGAGCGCCCATCCGGCCACGAGCGGCAGGATCAGCAGCGCCACGCCCATCACGATCGCGACGGCGGTTCCGGTCCGCAGCAGGGCCACCGCCCAGTTCAGCGAGATGACCAGGTAGAGCAGCAGCGCGACCGACATGGTCGCGACGCCGATGCGGGTGCTCATGAGCGGGAAGCCCCGATCCCGATGTCGATCACCGAGTCGAGTCCGACCACGACGCCCTGCACCGTGGGTGCGTGCTGCAGCGCCAGCCGGATGCCGGGCGCGTAGGCCTGCGCGGGCTCGACGGTGTCGTGCACGATCGACAGGGACTCGCCCGCGCCGGAGAGGATGACCTCCTGCTTGGCGACCACCCCGGGGCGGCGGAGCGAGTGCACGGGAACGCTGGCGACCTGCTGGCCCCGGGCACGCTGGTCGGCGAAAGGCGCGTCGACGGGGCCCTGCTCGGTGCGCGCGGCGGCGATCAGCTCGGCGGTGCGCACCGCGGTGCCGCTCGGCGAGTCGATCTTGGTGTCGCGGTGCGCCTCGATGATCTCGACCGAGTCGAAGAAGGGAGCCGCAGCGGCGGCGAGCGCGGAGCCGAGCACGGAGCCGAGCGAGAAGTTCGGCACGAACATGACGCCGGTGCCGGCGGCGTCGGCGAGCGGCCGGATCGCGGCGATCCGCTCGGCGGACCAGCCCGATGTGCCCACGAGCACGGGGACGCCGTGCTCGATCGCGAGACGCACGACGTCGCCCGAGACGGCCGGGGTCGTGGCATCGACCACCAGGTCGGCGCCGGCGAGCGCCGACATGTCGTCGCGCGAGCCGAGCCGGGCGGTCAGCTCGAAGCCGGCGGTCTCGCGCACGATGTCGCAGATGATCCCTCCGAGCTTTCCGGATGCCCCCACCACAGCCACACGCGTCGTCATGCTTCCAGCCTAATCGCGGCTCCGGTGCCCGCCGGGGTACCGTGGGCGGGTGGCATCCCTCCGCCCCTCCCCCGTCGACGCGACCGACGCGCACGAGCTGCTGGAGGAGTACTTCCACACGCGCGAGATCGGATTCGCGCATCAGGGCGTCGACTACGCGATCCACTTCCCGGACCCCGCGGCCTTCGTGCCCCCGGGCGGTGTGTTCCTCGTGCTCGACGACGGCGATGTGCCGAGCGGATGCGGCGGCATCCGGCGCCTGGCGGACGGCCCGTCCGGCATCCGCTACGAGGTCAAGCACCTGTACGTGCGCGAGGCCGGCCGCGGCCAGGGGTGGGGACGCCTCCTGCTCGAGGCGCTCGAGGCCCACGCGCGCGAGTGGGGTGCGGCCGAGCTGGTGCTCGACACCCACCATTCGCTGGAGGCGGCCGCCGGCCTGTATCGCGCCACCGGCTTCACTCCCGTCGCCCGCTACAACGACAACCCGAACGCGACCCGCTGGTACGCGAAGACCCTCTGACGCGGGCGCCGCGGCGCCACCGGCGGAGGACATGACGCGAAGGGAGGATGCCGGGCCGCCGAAACCTCCTCCGCCCACCACATCCCCTCCGCTCACGACCGCGACCGCCCACGCCCGGCGCGAGCAGCGGAGGACATGGCGCGAGGGGAGGATGCCGGGATGCCGAAGCCTCCTCCGGCCGGCGTATCTCCTCCGCCGGCGACCGGACGGCTCAGACCGGGGGCAGCTCGGGGAGGCCGGTGCGCAGCTCGAAGGGCAGGTGGGCCAGGTCGTTGTGCGAGACCAGCGTCCACGGGCGGCCGTGCCGCTGCGCGATGATCGACAGGCCGCAGTGCGCCTGGTTCAGGGTCATCCAGCGCCAGGCGGGAGCACCGAGCACCTCGCGCACGAACCAGCCGATCACGAAGTTGTGGGTGATGAGCAGCTCATGGACGTCACCGGGCTTGCGCACCAGGAACTCGCTCACCGCGTCCGCCATCTGCGCGGTGCCCGCCTCGACCTCGGCCTCGGTCACCGATCCGAAGAAGGGCTCGAACGCCGCCGGCGTCTCGGGCGTCATCCCGCTCGGGACGCAGTCGAACAGCAACGCGGTCGGCTGCGGCTCGATCGCCGGCAGGCGCTCCGCGACGGCATGCGCCGTCTGGGCGGCGCGTTCGAGGGGCGAGTGCCACACGGCATCCAGCGGGACTCCCGACAGGCGATCCGCGAGGAGCTCGGCCTGGCGTCGCCCGCGCGCGGACAGATGCCCGTCGGTGAGGCCGTGCTCGGCGTCCTGGTGCTCCCCGTGACGCACGAGGTAGATGTAGTGCGTTATGGCTGAATCCTCTCAGGCGTCGATGCCGGCCCGGTGCGGGCACACGGTCAACCACCTTACGTCACGAATGACGTCACTCCGCCGCGCGCGCGATCTCAGTCAGCTGGGCACGGCTCAGGTGGACGCCCACGCCCTGCACCACGTCTTCGATCTGCTGGGGCCCGGTCGCATCGACGATCGGGGCCACGATCAGCCGCTGGGCGAGCAGCCACGCGACCGCCACCGCGGTTTCGGAGACGCCGAGGGAAGCTCCGACGGAGATGAGAGCCTTGCGCAGGCGTGCCGCCCGCCTCTGCAGCGACTGTCCCCACTGGGAGGGTCGGACCGCCCGGGCCATGATCCGTGCCGCGGACGGGGCGTCTGCGGCCAGCAGGGACCGCTCCACCGCGTGCGACGGAGTCACGGCGATGCCCTGGGCACCGGCGACGAGCCGCAGGTCGCCGTCGAAGTCACCGCGGCGCACCACGCTGTACGGGGCGTCGAGCACCGTGAACCGGGGATACCCGGCGGAAGCGAAGATGCGCGCCTCGACCAGCTGCTCGGCGGTGAAGCCGTACGCCGCGAGTGCCCGCGCCTTGCCCGCGCCCACCAGCCACTCGGCGGTCGCCAGAGTGTCGTCGAGGGCCGCCGGCTCGCCGGTGCCGTCAAGGTAGAGGACGTCGATGCGGTCGGTGCCGAGGCGGGTCAGGGACGCCTCCACGGCGCGGACCAGGTTCACCGGACCGAGCCCGGGATTGTCGGGATGCCCGCCCACGCGCACCGCGAGGACGATGTCGTCGCGCAGCCCGCGGGTGCTCAGCCACTGGCCGATGATCTGCTCACTGCGCCCGGCGCCCCACCGGTCGGCCGTGTAGACGGCGTTGCCGCCCCGGCCGACGTAGGCGTCGAGCGTGGCATCGGCGCGGTGCTGCCCGACCGACGCGCCGAAGGCACGACCGCCGAGGATGAGGGGGAACACGTCGAAGCCGGTCTCGCCGAGCGGGACGCGGATGCCGGTGCCCACGGCAGGTCCCTGCACCGGGATCGGTGCCGAAGGATGCACCGGCGGCGCCGTCGTCGCGGCCGCTTCGCGGGCACTGCGCCGGGTCGCGGGCACGCCCGAGGGGGACGTCTGCTCATCGATGCTGAAGATCGACATGATCACCCCCTGCGCGCACTTAGGTCTCTTTGCCTGAGATGCCGCCTTCGGCGCCCCCCGGCGCTTTCGAAAAGGCTATTCGACGCGTCCCCCGGAACTTGCCAAGAACGCGGCGTTCCGGTGAACAATCTCGTAACATTTCCGTCACATTGACAGGGAGAGCGCTCTCATTCGCCCTGATACACGCCGGAGACGACGGATGCCCGCCCCCGGGCGGGGACAGGCATCCGCGGACGCTGCAGGCAGCGAGGAGTCGGGGGCCTTACTCGACCACGACCTCCACGACCTCGGCGACCGGCGCGGTCTCTTCGAGCACCGGCTCGAGCGAGAGCTTGCCGCGGTCATCCACCTTGCCGATGCGCACCAGGATCTTCTGGCCGACCGACAGGACGTCGTCGACGTTCTCGACGCGCTTTCCGCCGGTGAGCTTGCGCACCTCGGAGATGTGCAGCAGGCCGTCCTTGCCCGGCATCAGCGACACGAAGGCGCCGAACGCGGCGATCTTCACGACGGTGCCGAGGAACTGCTCGCCCACCTCGGGGTTGTGCGGGTTGGCGATCGCGTTCACCTGTGCGCGGGCGGCCTCGGCCGACGGGCCGTCGACGGCGCCGATGTAGACGGTGCCGTCCTCCTCGATGGAGATGTCGGCGCCGGTCTCGTCCTGGATCGCGTTGATCGTCTTGCCCTTGGGGCCGATGAGCTCGCCGATCTTGTCGACCGGGATCTGCACGCTGATGACGCGCGGCGCGGTCGGCGCCATCTCGTCCGGCGAGTCGATGGCGCTCGTCAGCACGTTCAGGATCGTGATGCGGGCCTCGTGCGCCTGCTTGAGCGCAGCCGACAGCACCGACGACGGGATGCCGTCGAGCTTGGTGTCGAGCTGGATCGCGGTGACGAACTCGCTCGTGCCGGCGACCTTGAAGTCCATGTCGCCGAGGGCATCCTCGGCGCCCAGGATGTCGGTCAGGGCGGCGTAGCGGGTCTGGCCGTCGACCTCGTCGGAGACGAGGCCCATCGCGATGCCGGCGACCGGGGCGCGCAGCGGCACACCGGCGTTGAGCAGCGACAGGGTCGACGCGCACACGGAGCCCATCGACGTGGAGCCGTTGGAGCTGAGCGCCTCGGACACCTGACGGATCGCGTACGGGAACTCCTCGCGGGCCGGCAGCACCGGCACGAGCGCGCGCTCGGCCAGGAAGCCGTGCCCGATCTCGCGACGCTTGGGCGACCCCACACGCCCGGTCTCACCGGTCGAGTAGGGCGGGAAGTTGTAGTGGTGCATGTACCGCTTGTGCGTGACCGGCGACAGCGAGTCGATCTGCTGCTCCATCTTGAGCATGTTCAGCGTGGTGACACCCAGGATCTGGGTCTCGCCGCGCTGGAAGATCGCCGAGCCGTGCGCGCGCGGGATCACCTGGACCTCGGCATCCAGCGGACGGATGTCGGCCAGGCCGCGACCGTCGATGCGCACGCCCTCGGTGAGGATGCGTCCGCGGACGATGAGCTTGGTGACCGACTTGTACGCGGCCGAGACCTCGGCGTTCGCGGATGCCGGCAGCTGCCCCGCCTCGACGGCGGCGGCGACCTCGCCCTTGACGCGCTCCTTCAGCGTGTCGTCGGCGTTCTGACGCTCGACCTTGTCGGCGATCTGGTAGACGGCCACGAGCTCGTCGTAGACGCGACCGGCGACGAAGTCGTAGGTCTCCTGCGCGTACGGCGGGAAGACCGGGTACGGCTGGATCGGCTTCGCGGCGGTGTTGGCGAGCACGGTCTGCGCGGCGACGAGCTCCTTGATGAAGGGCTTCGCGGCCTCGAGACCCTGCGCGACGACCTCTTCGGAGGGCTTCGTGGCGCCGGCCTTGATGAGGTTCCAGCTGTGCTCGGTGGCCTCGGCCTCGACCATCATGATCGCGACCTCGCCGTCGGGCAGCACGCGCCCGGCGACCATGAGGTCGAACACGGCGTCTTCGAGCTGCTTCACGTTGGGGAACGCGACCCACTGGTCGGCGTGCTCGCCGTGGCCGGGAATGAGCGCGAGGCGCACACCGGCGATCGGACCCGAGAACGGCAGGCCGGAGATCTGGGTGGATGCCGACGCGGCGTTGATCGCGAGGGCGTCGTAGAACTCGCCCGGAGCGATCGAGAGGACCGTGACGACGATCTGGACCTCGTTGCGCAGGCCGTCGACGAAGGACGGACGCAGCGGACGGTCGATGAGACGGCAGACCAGGATGGCCTCGGTGGACGGACGGCCTTCGCGACGGAAGAACGAACCGGGGATCTTGCCTGCTGCGTACGAGCGCTCTTCGACGTCGACGGTCAGCGGGAAGAAGTCGAACCCTTCACGGGGGTGCTTGCCGGCGCTGGTGGCCGACAGCAGCATGGTTTCGTCGTCGAGGTAGGCGGCGACGGAGCCCTGCGCCTGCTGGGCGAGGCGTCCGGTTTCGAACCGGACGGTGCGGGTGCCGAAGCGTCCGTTGTCGAGGACGGCTTCAGCAGCGGTGATTTCCGGACCTTCCAAGAGGTCCCTCCTTCTTTGTTTAGGCTCGCACCGTCCGTATGACGGGCGAGCATTCCGATGGCCACAGGCGTCGCTTCTCTTCGCGCACCTGCGCGACACAGACGGACTGCGGCCGCGTCCACCCTATCAGCGCCACCTGCGCGGGCTCGGCGAGACCGCATGGCCCCATCGACAACCGCGTCCCGGCGTCTTACGCTTGTGACCATGCGCCCCATGCGCAACAGTCGTAACTTTCGTCACATCGGCATCGGCTTGGTCGTCGTCGTGCTGGCGACCTGGGCCGTGCCCAGCGCCGTCGCCGTGAGCGGCCCCGCCCCCTCGGCGCCCGGATACCCGACGTGGTCAGACGTGCAGAAGGCCCGAAGCAGCGTCGCCGCGACGAACGCCGAGGTGGTGGTGGTCAAGGCCGCGCTCGATCGGGCGCAGCAGGCATCCGCCGCCGCGACGAACACCGCCTACCAGGCCGCGCAGGCCGCGCAGGCCGCCGACGCGGCCCTGGCGACGGCAACGACCCGCGCGGACGCCCTCCGGACGCAGGCGGATGCCGCGACCACGCGCGCGAACCGGGCGAAGGGCGCCGTGGGCGACCTCGCTCCCCTGCTGTACGAGGCGAGCGGTTCGGGCAAGCTCATGGAGATCGCGACCTCCTCGCATCCGTCCCAACTGCTCGCCCGGCTCGGGGTGCTGCAGAACGTCACGCAGAACTGGAACGACACCGCCCAGGGCGCCGTGCTGGCGATGGCCACCGCCGCGTCACTGCGCAACCAGGCGAACCGCGCCGAGGCCGCCCGCACGAAGCTCGCCCGCGCGGCGGAGGCGGCATCCGCGGCCGCCGCGGCCGCGGCCCAGGCCGCGCAGACCGCCGTGGCACAGGCCCAGGCGCACACCGACACCCTGTACGCACAGCTGGCCGCCCTGAAGAACACGAGCGCCGCCGTGGAGCGCAAGTACGAGATCGGCGTCCGTGTGGCCGCGCAGGCCGCCGCCGAGCGGCGAGCGCGGGAGCAGGCGGCCGCCGCCGCCGCGGCACGACGCGCCGCCGCGGCAGCGCGCCATCACCACAGCGGGGGCGGATCCTCCTCCTCCGGAGGCGGCGGAGGCGGAGGCGGCTCCCCGTCGTCGTACGGCGTGGTCGTCGATCCCGCCGGCGCGCAGGCGTACGCCCGCCGGGCGATCGGGGCGTACGGCTGGGGCTCCGGGCAATTCCAGTGCCTCATCGACCTCTGGAACATGGAGTCCGGATGGCGCGCGAACGCGACCAATCCCTCGAGCGGCGCGTACGGCATCCCGCAGTCCCTGCCGGGGTGGAAGATGGCCGCCGCAGGGCCGGACTGGCGCACCAACGGCGACACCCAGATCGACTGGGGACTCGCCTACATCTCGCAGAGCTACGGCACGCCGTGCGGCGCCTGGAACCACGAGATGAGCGTCTACCCGCACTGGTACTGAGCGCCGGCCGTTCGCACGCCGTAGGCTGGGGCGATGACCAGCGACGAGGAAGCCACTGACACCGCAGCGTCCGACACGGCGCCCACCGACGACGTGAAGCGCAAGTTCAAAGAGGCGCTCGACAAGAAGAACTCGCAGAAGCACGGCGGCGAGGCCCACCTCGACGCCAACTCCGCCATCACCGGCCCGCACGGGGCCGTCGGCAACAAGCGCACCTTCCGCCGCAAGGCGGGCTGATGGCGACGATCGCGATCCCCGCCCGGCTCTCGGACGGGGCCGTGGACCCGCGCATCGACGAGGCGAACCGCATCTTCGCGGATGTGGTCCGCCTCGCCGAGGCCGAAGGGCTCGACGTCGAGGTCGTCGACTCGTGGGATGCCGCCGCCGACGCATCGCGGTTCGCGGGGCTCATCCTCCCGGGCGGCGGCGACATCGATCCGGCGCAGTACGGCGGCGAGGCCTCCGACGCGCTGTACGACGTCAACCCGGCGCAGGACGAGCTGGACTTCGGCATCGCCCGCGCGGCGCTGGATGCCGGCATCCCCGTGCTCGGCATCTGCCGCGGGCTGCAGGTGCTCAACGTCATCCACGGCGGCACGCTCGTCGAAGACCTGCCCGAGACGGACGTGGAGCACGGCGAGGGACCGGCGGCCGGCTCCGACGGCATCGCGTGGGCGTGGCATCCGGTCGCCCTGCAGGCGGACTCGGCACTCGCGGACGCCGTCGGGAGCGTCCGGATGCCGGTCGCGAGCGGCCACCACCAGGGCATCGGCACACTGGGCGACGGGCTCGTCGCCACGGCCGTCGCCGAGGACGGACTAGTCGAAGCCTTCGAGCGCCCGGACCGCACCGTGATCGCGGTGCAGTGGCATCCCGAAGCGCTCGACACTCCCCCGCAGCTCGCCGCCGCGCCGTTCTCGGCGTTCGCCGCCCAGGTGCGTACAGCCCGCGGCGCGCAGCAGCTGCCGGCCTGACGCCGACGCGGCATCCGGGGCCGCACCCCGGATGCCGCTTGACGATCGCGCGCCTCAGCCGCCGAGCAGATCCCGGAACGACTTGCCCTCCTGGGCGTACGTGTCCGGGTCGTACGGGTCGGCCGCGGGGGCCCGGATGCTCCCGGCGATCGCGTCCGCGAGCTCGCGGGCGCCCTTCGCGACGCGATCCGCGAGCGTGGCGACCTCGTCGCCGCGACCCGACCAGTCCTCCGAGGCCGCGAAGACGCCCGTCGACACGGCGTTGGCGTGCATGTACGCGAACAGCGGGCGGATCGCGTAGTCGATCGCCAGCGAGTGCCGCGCCGTTCCCGCGTTCGCACCGATGAGCACCGGCTTGCCGATGAGGGCGTCCTTGTCGAGCACGTCGATGAACGACTTGAAAAGGCCCGAGTAGCTCGTCGAGAAGATCGGCGTCACCACGATCACCGCGTCGGCGGAGACGACCGCGTTGATGACCGACTCAAGCGCCGGCGGCGCGAAGCCGGTGAGCATGTTGTTGGTGATGTCGTGGGCGACGTCGCGCAGTTCGAACGCGTCGACGGACGCCGGGATGCCGCGGGCCGTGAGCTCCGCGACGGTGGCGGCGGCCATCCGGTCGGCGAGCATCCGGGTGGACGACGGCGAGGAGAGCCCCGCGGAGATCACCGCGATGCGACGGGGAGAGGTGTTCATGCGTTTCGTCTCGCTTCGCTCGCTCAACGACCGGCTGCGCCGAGGCCGAAGGCCGCACCGGCGGGCGCCGGGGTGTCCTGGTAGGGGCCGCCCGCGGTGAGGTTGTCGCCGCGGTTGGCGCCCGGGGTGGGCTGGCGCACCGGACCGTCGCCGTACTTCGCCTGCACCAGGTTCGCGTGGGTCGGGGCATCCGGAACGTCCGCCGGACGGTCCTTGGCGAGCTCGCGGCGCAGCACCGGGACGACCTCGCCGCCGAGCAGGTCGAGCTGCTCGAGGACGGTCTTCAGCGGGAGCCCGGCGTGGTCCATGAGGAACAGCTGACGCTGGTAGTCGCCGAACGTGTCGCGCATGGCGGCGTAGCGATCGATGACCTGCTGCGGCGATCCCACGGTGAGCGGGGTCATCTCGCTGAAGTCCTCGAGCGACGGACCATGCCCGTACACGGGCGCGTTGTCGAAGTACGGACGGAACTCGTTCACGGCGTCCTGCGAGTTCGGCCGGATGAAGGCCTGGCCGCCGAGGCCGACGATCGCCTGCTCGGCGGTGCCGTGACCGTAGTGCGCGAAGCGCTGGCGGTACAGATGGATGAGCCGCTGGAAGTGGTCCTTCGGCCAGAAGATGTTGTTCGCGAAGAAGCCGTCGCCGTAGTACGCGGCCTGCTCGGCGACCTCGGGGGTGCGGATCGAGCCGTGCCACACGAACGGGGGCACGTCATCGAGCGGGCGCGGCGTCGAGGTGAATCCCTGCAGCGGCGTGCGGAACTTGCCGTCCCAGTCGACGACGTCCTCGCGCCAGAGCTTGTGCAGCAGCGCGTAGTTCTCCACGGCGAGGGGCAGCCCCTGCCGGATGTCCTTGCCGAACCACGGGTAGACCGGGCCGGTGTTGCCGCGGCCGAGCATGATGTCGGCGCGGCCGCCCGACACGTGCTGCAGCATCGCGAAGTCCTCGGCGATCTTCACCGGGTCGTTCGTGGTGATGAGGGTCGTCGAGGTCGACAGGATGATGCGCTCGGTCTGACCGGCGATGGCCGCGAGCGTCGTCGAAGGCGACGACGACCAGAACGGCGGGTTGTGGTGCTCGCCGACGGCGAAGACGTCCAGCCCCACCTCTTCGGCGTGCTTGGCGATGGTGAGCGTGGCCTTGATGCGCTCCGCCTCGCTGGGGGTGTGGCCCGTGGTCGGGTCCTGCGTGATGTCGCTCACCGTGAAGATGCCGAACTGCATGCCGGGCCAGGTGGTGTTCTCGCTCACGATCGCCTTCCGATTCTCGGGTGCCGGCCCGGGAGGGGCCTGTCGAAGCATCCGATCTATTCAAGTGGATACATCTGGTGTAACACCTGCACGTCGGAAGTATTCCACGCTCACTTCCGCGGCAGCGCGGAGACGGCGGATCGCAGGTTCTGCACTGCTTCCGGCACCGCAGCGAGATGCGCGGCGGCATCCGCCCGCGCCAGCTCCTCGACCACGGCGAAGGGATCGGGTCGCTCCCCCGCACGGATGGCGAGCGTCGCCTGGCGGGCGACCTGATCCGCAACGAGAACGGCGTCGCGGTGGTTCCCGAGCACGTCGTGCAGTCCCTCCCCGGCCGCTGCCAGGTCGGCGAACTCGGGGCGGTCGAGCTCCGGGTCGACCTCCGCGACCGTCTCGGCCACGTAGCGCATGCGCCGGGCGGCCTTGCGCAGCTCGTGGTAGCCGTCGTTCGTCCCGTCGAGCCGACGCGCCGCCTTGCGCACCCGGCGCGCCTGCTGCCTCAGGACCGACGCGATGACGCCGGCCGCCGCGGCATCCGGATCCGCGATACCCGGAGCCTCGACGAGCACGCGCAGCATCTTCTGCCGGGCGACGGCTCGCGGCTCCCCGGCGAGGGCGACCAGGCGCGCGTGCGCGCGCGTGTACGCGGCGCGCTCCACGCCGATGAGGCGATGCACGATGCCGGGATCGTCGACACCCGCCCGGGTCAGCAGGTCCACGGCGACGGCAGCCCGCACTTCGATGTCGCGCACCACCCCCAGCTCGCGTCCCCACTCCCCGTACGCCACCCGCACGCGGTCGGCGGCACGCACGTCGACGACGTGTCGATATCCGGCGAGAATACTGCGCAGCCGGCGCACGCGCGTGCGCTGCTGGTGCACGCCGTCGGGTTCGTTCGCGAGCGCCGGCGGCAAGGTCTCGGCCACCTCCGCGGCGGCTCCGGCGAGCGCCGCGTGGAGGAAGTCGCCGATCGATCGGTCTGGAATTGCGCTCATGGCTGCACCCGTTCGGCGCTCGTGGCGATCGGGCACGGAGCGGGAGGGATGATGCGGCTCGGCATGGTCCCCCGGCCCCCGCAGGGCCCGCGTGCCGTCAGCATAACCGCGCGCTCGAATCGGCGGGTCAGGCGAAGAGTCCCGCCCCGACGAAAGAGCCCTCCTTCGCGCCCGGCGGGACGGCGAAGATCGCGGAGCCGGTGTGCACGAGGTACTCGCTCATGAGGTCTTTCGCCAGGGCGCGCTGGATGCCGATGAACTGCTGCGGATCGCGCTGGTACGACAGGAAGAAGAGCCCGGCCGACAGCTGGCCGAGGTCGTCGTTGCCGTCGACGAAGTTGTATCCGCGGCGCAGGATCCGCACACCCTTGTTGAAGTCCGGGTGGGCGAGCTTCACGTGCGAACGCGGGTCGATCGCGGGATCGGCGGTCTTGCCGGCCTTGGTGAAGTCGGGCTCGGTGTGCTCGCTGCCCCCGGACAGCGGCGCGCCCTCGCCCTTGTTCCGGCCGATCGTGCGCTCCTGCTCGGCGAGTCGCAGGCGATCCCACACCTCGACCGTCATGCGGATCTTGCGTGCGACGAGGTACGAACCGCCCGCAAGCCACGCCGGGGCATCCGACGCCGCGACCCACACGTTCTTCTTCAGCGCCTCCTGGTCGTCGGCGAGGATGTTGGCGGTGCCGTCCTTGAAGCCGAAGAGGTTGCGCGGCGTCGACTGGTCGACCGTGGTCTTCGAGGTGCGCCCGAAGCCGAGCTGGGACCAGCGGATCTGCGCGCGGCCGAAGGCGATGCGGCTGAGGTTGCGGATCGCGTGGACGGCGACCTGCGGATCGTCCGCACACGCCTGGATGCAGAGGTCTCCGGAGGAGCTCATCGGGATGAGCTGGTCGCCGAGGAAGCGAGGCAGCTCGGCGAGCTCCGCCGGCTTGCGCGACGCGAGACCGAACCGCGCGTCGAAGAGCCCTGGTCCGAATCCGAACGTGACAGTCAGGGCGGATGCCGGCAGGCCGAGCGCCTCGCCGGTGTCGTCCGGCGGCGCCTGCGGCGATCCTCCGACCGCACCGGACGCGCTCACGTCGAGCCCCTGCGTCATGCGGGAGGCCGCATACGACCAGTCCTTCAGCAGCGAGACGAGGTCGTCGCGGGTCGCCCCGTCGGCCATGTCGAACGCGGCGAAGTGCAGATGCTCCTGCACGGGCGTCGTGATGCCCGCCTGGTGCTCGCCGTAGAACGGGTGCACCGTCGCGCCCGAGGCGGACGTGTTCGCGGAGGCGACGGATGCCCCGACCACGGCGCCTGCGGCGCCGCCGACCAGGAGGCCGCCCGCCCCCGCGCCGAGCAACCCGAGCAGGCCGCGCCGGGAGAGGCCGCGCGCCTGGTCGTCGGAAGGCTCCGCACCGGCAGCCGCTTCGGTCGACGCCTGGGGTTCGGTGTCGCTCACGCCGCCACAGTCGAGGTCAGCTGCGAGAGCGGCTCGGCCAGCGCGTTGAGCAGGTCGGTCAGCTGACGCTTGTCGTCGGTGGTCAGCTTCGTGTACGAGACGTACCCGGACGAGGCGTTGCCGTACGTCGCGAGCTTGGCCTCGAGCGCGCGATACGCCTTGTCGATGCGCGCCACGAGCGCCTTGCCCTCGCTGCCCTTCGACGCGGCGAGGTCTTCGACGAGCGAGAACGCCATCTTGGATCCGTCGACGTTCGCGGCGAAGTCCCACAGGTCGGTGTGCGACCACCAGTCCTCTTCGCCGGTGATCTTGTTCTTCGCGACCTCGTCGAGGAGGCTGATCGCCCCGTTGGACAGACCCGCCACGCCGGCCGCCTCGAGCGCGGCGGTGAACTTCGCACTGTGCACGTAGTCGTTGAGGGTCTTGACGTTCGCGGCGAGGCCCGCGGCGTACTTCTGTCGCTCGGCGGTCGTCGAGGGCTTCCAGTCCTGCCAGGCGGGGGTCTGGGCGTCGGAGTTCAGCGCGGACTTCGCCGGCACCCAGAGATCCTTCTCGATGCGGTGGAATCCGGTCCACGGCAGGCCCTCGGCGTCGGCATCCACCTCGCGGTAGTCGATCTTCGGGTCGAGGTCGCCGAGCGACTCGGCGATCGGCTCGATGCGCTCGTAGGGGATGCGGGTCTTCGCGAACAGGTCGCGGGCCTTCGCGTCGTCGCCGGCGGCGTACGCCGCGGTGAAGGCGGCCACGGCCGGCACCAGCTGCTCGACCTGGTTCTTCACGAACGACGCGTACTGGTCGACCGCGGCCTTCTGCCGGGCGGCATCCGACCCGGCGGCCTCGACCTTGCCGCCGGTGACCTCGAACGCCGTGCGTCCGACGCCGTCGCCGACCATGCCGGGCTTGCACACCGTGTAGTAGCTGCCCGGCTGCGCGGTCACGGTGAGGGTGCGGCTCGCGCCGGGGGCGATGTTCTCGACCTCGCCCACGATGCGCAGCCCGTCGTGCGCGAGCAGATAGAACTCGGTGGTCTGCGACCCGGTGTTCTTCACGGCGAAGTCGATCGTGCCGCTCGTGGCGGACGCGCCCGACACCGTGCACTCCTGGTCGGTCGACGTGACCGACAGGTTCTGCGAGCGGCCGGCGGCGTCGGCCTTGGCGACGCAGCCGCTGAGCGCGACGGCT
The DNA here is from genome assembly GCF_000802305.1 of Microbacterium mangrovi. Taxonomy (GTDB): domain Bacteria; phylum Actinomycetota; class Actinomycetes; order Actinomycetales; family Microbacteriaceae; genus Microbacterium; species Microbacterium mangrovi. The sequence continues at coordinate 74,283 of NZ_JTDK01000016.1, forward strand.
GCCACGGCGAGTCCGGCGAGGGCGGCGGCGGTGCGGGAACGGGTCATCGGGCTCCTCCGGTGACGGCGATGGGCGCCACCTGTGCGGAGGACGCCGGGGCGGTGCGGTTGGCTGAGGGGGTGGTGGATGCCGCGGCATCCACGGTCTCGGCGACCGGCGACACCTTCGGCGCACGGGCGGGGGCGCGCAGGCCCCGAAGGAAGAAGAAGCCGACGATGCCGACGTAGGCGACCCAGGCGATGACCTGCAGCCACGACATCTGCGGCATGAATCCGACCGTCGCCTGCAGCACGGTGGCCAGGGTCGAGCCGGGCGCGATCGCCGAGGTGACGTCGAACGCCCAGCCGAACGGGAACCCGGCGAGTCCCGTCGCGACGCCGCCGGCGGCGGTCACCGGCGCGACGGCGGTGAACGGGCCGACGAGGACGCCGGCCTCCTGCAGGTCCTTGATCGCGTAGGCGAGCACGCCGGCCGCGACGATGACGAGGACTCCACCCGTCCAGGCGAAGAAGCGGCGCAGGTCCAGCTTCACGGCGCCCTTGGCGAGCATCCAGCCGGCCACCGCGGCGATCCCGTAGCCGAGCACGGCGCCGACGAGCACGAGCGGCGAGCTGCCGAAGGACTGCGTCATCGACCACAGCAGCAGCGCCGACTCGACGCCTTCGCGCGCCACGGAGACGAATCCGATCAGGACGAGCGCCCACAGGCCGCCGAGCGCGAGCGCCTGGTCGATGCCGCCCTCGAGCGACTTCTTCATGTTCCGGGAAGACCGCTGCATCCAGAAGATCATCCAGGTGACCATCGCGACCGTCAGCAGCGACATCGTGCCGCCGAGGATCTCCTGCCCCTGGAAGGTCATCGCGTACTCGCCGAACGTCAGCAGCGCGCCGATCCCGAGCGCGAGCGCGATCGCCAGGATCACACCGAGCCACAGGCGCGGCAGCACGTCCTTGCGTCCGATCCGGACGACGTAGGCGACGAGGATGCCGACGACGAGCGCCGCTTCGAGGCCCTCACGGAGGCCGATCAGGAAGGTCGCGAGCACAGGTGTGCCTCTCTCGGGAAGATCGGGGATTCAACGGCGTCCGCCCGACCCTGATCAGGTTAGGCGAACCAAAGTTAGTAGAACCTTACCTGCTCCCCCGCAGCGGTCACAAACCGGCCGTCATCCGTCGCCGGAAATGACGAAGGCCGCCCCCACACCGTGGGAGCGGCCTTCGTGGTCCTCGTGAGGACCCAAGAATGTTCTGCGCGACTGTACGCTGGGCTGCCTTATCGGCGGAGCCCCAGGCGCTCGATCAGCGACCGGTAGCGGTTGATGTCGATGTCCTGGAGGTAGCCGAGCAGACGACGGCGCTGACCGACGAGCAGGAACAGACCACGACGCGAGTGGTGGTCGTGCTTGTGCTCCTTGAGGTGCTCGGTGAGGTCCTTGATACGCTGCGTCAGCATCGCAACCTGCACCTCGGGGGATCCGGTGTCGCCGGGGTGCGTCGCGTACTCTTCGATGATCGCCTTCTTGACGTCTGCATCCAGTGCCATAGGTGATCCCCTTCCTCTTTGCTGCGCGGTGCCCGACGGCTGATCCGTAGGCTCTCTTTATCCGCGGCCGATCCAACGGCAACCTGAAGAGTCTACAGGATGCCGGCTCTCCCGTCACATCGGCCGGTTCTGCGCCGCGCCCGCCGACCGGCCCGCGCGATACGCTCGAAGCATGCTTGTCACGGTGCACGACGTCTGATGGCCCGCCTGCGCCGCGACCACCTCATCGACCTCCGCCCCCTCACCTCCTCCCCCGCGTTCGCGCGCATGTGGGTGGGCTCGACGCTGTCGGGCCTCGGGGGCCAGCTGACGGTCGTCGCCGTCATGCTGCAGGTGTACGAGATCACGCACGACTCGTTCGCCGTCTCGATGGTCGCCGTCGCGGGGCTGCTCCCGATGATCGTCGCGGGACTCTACGGCGGGATGCTCGCCGACGCGTTCGACCGCCGCGTCGTGGCACTGAGCGCGGCATCCGTGACGTTCGCGTCGACGGCCCTCCTGGCCGTGCTGACGTGGGCGCACGTCGAGTCGGTGTGGTGGCTGTATGTGCTGAGCGTCGTGAACTCCTCGGCGAACTCGATCGTGATGGCGACGCGCTCGGCGATCGTGCCGCGCCTCATCTCCCGCGAGCTGCTGCCGGCGGCATCCGCCCTGCAGGGCATCTCGTTCGGCCTCATGGTGATGGTCGGCCCGGCCCTGGCCGGCATCCTCGTGGCGGTGTCCGGCTACGCGTGGACGTACACGATCGACGTCATCCTGATGTCGTCCCTGTTCCTCGGTCTGTGGACCCTGCCGAGCATCAAGCCGGAGGGCGAACTCGTCCGGCCCGGGCTGAAGTCGCTCGCCGACGGCTGGGCCTTCCTCAAGCGGGCATCCAACATCCGCCTGCAGTACATCCTCGACATCACCGCGATGACGTTCGGACAGCCGATCGCGCTGTTCCCCGCGATCGGCGCGCTCCTGCTCGGCGGAGGTCCCGTGACCACGGGCATCCTCACCGCCGCGTATGCCGTGGGCGCCTTCACGTCGAGCCTCTTCTCCGGTCCGATCGGCCGGGTGCGCCACCACGGACTCGGCATCGAGCGGGCGATCCAGGCGTACGGCATCGCGATGCTCGCATTCGGGCTCATCCTCGGCGCCGCGGCGCTCGGGTGGTTCGCCCCGCCGGACGTCGGCCCGCACTCGGCGAACGTCGTGCTCATCGTCCTGTCGTTCATCGTCATCTCGATCGCCGGCGCCTGCGACAACGTCAGCGCGATCTACCGGTCGACGATGATGCAGGCCGCCGTCCCCGACGCGATCCGCGGACGCCTCCAGGGCATCTTCATCGTGGTCGTCGCGGGAGGGCCGCGCATCGGCGCGCTCTACGTCGGGACCCTCGCCACGATCACGTCGCTGTGGTTCCCGCCGCTGCTCGGCGGCATCCTCATCGTGGTGATCGTCAGCACGCTCGTGCGCCTGAACCCGCGCTTCCGCGCCTACGACGCCGAGAACCCCGAGCCCTGAAACGGCGGATGCCCCGGCCCTCGCAGAAGCGGAGGGCCGGGGCATCCGGCAGGTCAGGGGCGGATCACTCCGCGGCGCGCGAGCCCTGCAGGTCGAGCTCGATGGTGACGTCCTTGCCGACGAGCACGCCGCCGGTCTCGAGCGCGGCGTTCCAGGTGAGGCCGAAGTCCTCGCGGTTGATGACCGTCTTGGCGGTCGCGCCGGCCTTGTAGTTGCCGTACGGGTCGGTGCCGAAGCCGCCGAAGTCGAAGTCGAACGTGACGGGCTTGGTGATGCCGCGGATGGTCAGGTCGCCGTCCACGAGGAACTCGCCGCCCTCGTAGCGGACGCCGGTCGAGCGGAAGTCCATCGTGGGGTGGTTCTCGGTGTCGAAGAAGTCGGCCGAGCGCAGGTGGCCGTCGCGGTTCTCGTCGCTCGTGTTGATCGAGGTGACGTCGACGGATGCCTCCACCGTGGTCTCCAGCGGGTTCTCCGGAACGACGAACGTCGCGCTCTTCACGCCGAACGTGCCGCGCACCTTCGAGATCATCATGTGACGGACGCTGAACTGCACCTCGCTGTGCGAGGGGTCGAGGTTGTACGTGCCCGGCTTGTATCCGGCGATCTCGGGGAGTGCGTTGGAGCTCATGGGATTCCTTCGTTCGTGGGAGCCGCGTCGTGCGGCGATGAATGATGAAACCGAGCTCCGCCGAGATCCATTCCCGTGCATGTATCCCGGGCGTGTCGCAGGAACGGCGACGGCCGTTGAGCGAGACCCGGAGGTCCGCTCAACGGCCGTGGAAGACGACTCGGGTCAGGCGACGTCGAGCAGGTCGATGATGAAGATGAGGGTCTTGCCGCCGAGGAAGTGGCCGCCCGCCGGGCCGTAGGCCAGGTGCGGCGGGATGACGAGCTCACGACGACCGCCGACCTTCATCGACGGGATGCCGTCCTGCCAGCCCTGGATGAGGCCGCGCAACGGGAACTGGATGCTCTCGCCCCGGCCCCACGACGAGTCGAACTCCTCGCCCGATTCGTACTCGACGCCCACGTAGTGGACGGTCACGGTGTCGCCGGGCTTGGCCTCTGCGCCGTCGCCGACGATGATGTCGCGGATCACGAGCTCGGTGGGAGCCGGTCCTTGGGGGGCGTCGATCTCCGGCTTGGTGCGGTTGTCAGTCATGCCATCCATCCAACCCGAGTCGCGCGGCGCGGTCAAAGGGAGGACGGGCCGGGCGATTATTACGTGGACGTCCCTGGGAGAAGGTGGCATTCACCGCGTATCTGTTGTTACCCTAGGACCAGAACTCAGCGCTCGGGAGTCACGTAGGCATCGCCACGGCACCGGGCGCTGAGTCACGTTCTGACCTGCCGATCGGCTCGCCGATCCAGCCCCGCGCCGCAGCCGACGCCGGACTCCAAGCCGCGAAAGGTAGCCCCCGAACAATGCGCTTCGCCCACGTGACCCTGCCCGAAGGCCCCGGCCTCGCATCCGGAGAGCCGGTTCTCGCGGTCATCCAGGGCGACGAGGCTTTCCCGGTGCCGGACCTGCTTCCGGGCGGTCCGGCGCGCCTCGAGCGGCTGATCGCCGGCGGGGACGATCTGCTCGACCGGGTGCGGCAGGCGGCATCCGGCGCCGCCGCCGGAACCGGGCATCCGCTCGCGTCCGTGGGCTTCGCATCGGCATCCCTCACTCCCCCGACGGTGCTGGCTGTCGGCCTGAACTACGCCGCCCACTCGGGTGAGCTCGGACTGAAGACCGACAGCACGCCCACCGTCTTCGTGCTGTGGCCGAACTCCCTGTCCGGCCACGAACGCACCACCTCGTGGCCGCGCGGTCTCACCCAGTTCGTCGACTACGAGGCCGAGCTCGGCGTGATCATCGGCAAGCCCGCGAAGGATGTCTCCGCCGAGCGCGCCCTCGACCATGTGTGGGGCTACACCGTCGTCAACGACATCACCGCACGCGACATCCAGTACTCCGAGGCGCAGTGGTCCCGCTGCAAGTCGTTCGACGGGTTCACCCCCACCGGGCCGTTCGTCGTCACGGCGGACGAGATCCCCGACCCGCAGGACCTCCACATCTGGGCGATCGTCGACGGCAAGACGGTCCAGGATGCCTCCACCGGCCAGATGGTGCGCAGCGTCGCGACGCTCATCCAGCACCTGTCGACCTCCGTTACGCTCTTGCCGGGCACCCTGATCTCCACGGGCTCCCCCGGCGGTGCGGGCTACTCGCGCGACCCGCAGATCCCGCTGCGCGACCGCTCCACCGTGACCGTCGGCGTCGACGGCATCGGTGCCCTGACCACGCACTGCCGCATCATCGACTGATCCGGCATCCGCACGCAGAAAGGGGCGACGCGATCATCCGATCGCGCCGCCCCTTTCTGGACGGTTCAGTACGTGCTCGAGCAGTAGCCCGCGCCGCAGGCGGCCGCGAGGGACGCCACGATGGCGATCGCCACGATGATGCCGATCACGAACAGTACGGCGCCGATGATGATCGCCGCCACCGCGAAGCCGTTCTTCTGACCCGCCTTGCGGCTCTGGACCAGGGCGATGATGCCGAGGATGAGGCCGATGACGTTGAAGAAGATCGACACCACGAACGCGACGATTCCGAGCGTCCGGCCCGGATTCTCGGCGGCCGCAGGAGCCTGCGCATACGCCGGAGCCTGCGTGTAGGCCGGCTGCGCGGGCGGAGCTGCGGCGTACGCGGGCGCAGCGGGCTCGGCGGGCGGAGCGGCGGCGTACGCCGGTGCGGCCGGCTCGGCCGGCGTCGGAGCAGCGGGCTCGGCCGGCGCCGGGGCGACCGGCTCGGCGGGTGCCGGAGCGGCGGGCTCGGACGATGCCGGAGCGACGGGCTCGGCGGCCGGGGCGGGCTCGGGGACCGAAGGCTGCTGGGGCGGGATGGAGTTGTCGGGCGTGGCGCCCGGGGTCTGCGAATCGCTCATGGATTCCCCCTCTAGTGCGATGGGCAGGGACCTTCAAAGCATATCGAAGGTCCCTGCCCAGCGTTATCCCAGAGACAGGTCAGGTTTGTTTGATTGTGCTGAGCGCGGCCTCAGGCGCCGACGCCGTCCACGACCACGTTCTCGGCGGCCTGCTTGACGACCGGGATCGCCGCGGTGATCGTCTCGAGGCCCGACAAGCGCGCGGGGGCGAGCTGCTTGGTGACCTCTTCGCGCGACATGAGCCCCGCCTCGACCACGAGGTCGGCGACGTTGCGGTGCGTGAGCAGCGCGGTCTTGGCCAGCGCCGCCGATGCCGCGTACCCGATGAACGGGGTCAGCGCCGTGATGACGCCCACCGACTGCCCGACCATGGCGCCCAGGCGCTCGCGGTTGGCGGTGATGCCGTCGACGCAGTTGACGCGCAGCGTCCACATGGCCTGCCGCATCCACGTGATCGACTGGAAGATGGAGTGCGCGATGACCGGCTCGAAGGCGTTCAGCTGCAGCTGTCCCGCCTCGGCGGCCATCGTGACGGTGAGGTCGGCACCGGCCACGGCGAACGCGACCTGGTTGACGACCTCGGGGATGACCGGGTTGACCTTGCCCGGCATGATCGAGGACCCGGCCTGCTTGGCCGGCAGGTTGATCTCGCCGAGGCCCGCCTGCGGACCCGACGACAGCAGGCGCAGGTCGTTGCAGATCTTCGAGAGCTTCATCGCGTTGCGCTTGAGCGACGCGGAGAACGACATGAAGGACCCGGTGTCGCTGGTGGCCTCCACGAGGTCGGCGGCGGTGTTCAGCGGCATCCGGGTGATCTCGCGCAGGTGGCGGAGCACGGCGGGCGCGTAGGCCGGGTGGGTGGTGATGCCGGTGCCGATGGCGGTGGCGCCCATGTTGATCTCGAACAGCAGGGAGGCGTTCTCGGTGAGGCGCTGGTGGTCGAAGCCGAGCGTCGAGGCGAACCCGTGGAACTCCTGTCCGAGCGTCATCGGCACGGCATCCTGCAGCTGTGTGCGGCCGACCTTCAGCACATCGTGGAACTCGCGGGCCTTGCCGAGGAACGAACCGCGCAGCAGGTCGAGCTCGTCCAGGAGGCTCTGGAGCGAGAGCGAGAGTCCGACCTTGATCGCCGTCGGGTAGACGTCGTTGGTGGACTGGCTGCGGTTGGTGTCGTCGATCGGCGAGAGGTAGGCGTAGTCGCCCTTCTCGCGGCCCGCGAGCTCGAGCGCGATGTTGGTGATGACCTCGTTCGCGTTCATGTTGGTGGAGGTGCCCGCGCCGCCCTGAATCACGCCCGAGACGAACTCGTCGTGGAACTGCCCGTCGATCACGAGCTGGGCGGCGCGGTCGATGAGGTCGGCCTTCTGGGCCGGCAGCACGCCGATCTCCTTGTTCGCGCGAGCAGACGCCTGCTTGACCATCGCCAGACCGACGATCATCTCGGGGTAGACCGAGATCGGCCGCTTCGCGATCGGGAAGTTCTCCAGCGCGCGGGCGGTGTGGATGCCCCAGTAGGCATCGGCGGGGATCTCCAGGGATCCCAGCGAATCGGTCTCGGTACGCATCTTTGCAGTCGCCATTACTGTGCTTCCTCGTGGGTCTCACGCTCTGAGGGGGATGCCCCCGAGCCTACGCGGCGCACACGGACAGCCGCATGTACACCGTGTACAGGAAGGATGCCGGAACCGGCCATTGTGTCAGGCATCCACTCGGGAGCCCGTCGCGGGTCAGAGCTGCGGCTTGCGCGAGAAAGCCTCGCGCCGCTCCTCCGGGGTGCGGGCGATCATCGCCGCGAGCCACGCCTCGTCGAAGTGATCGCCGGTCGGTGCCTCCACGACGGGCACCACGGCATGCGTGATCGTGTCGTCGTACACGTGCACGAGATGGAAGGACTGGCCGGCATCCATGCCGTTGACCAGCTGCGGCGGTCGCTGCAGGTTCATCGTGTAGCAGGTCGCCGCCGCCACGCTCACCGGGAAGCCCGCGAACATCCCGCTCGTCGAGTAGTGCAGATGACCGGCGAGGATGCCGCGCACGTCGCTGCCGCGGATCGCGTCGGCGAAGGCGGGCTGGTTCTGCAGCTCCAGGATGTCGAAGAACGGGATGTGGCTCGGCAGCGGCGGGTGGTGCATCGCCAGCAGGGTGCCGTGCGGGGCGGGAGTCTCCAGGACGCCGCGCAGCCACGCGAGCTGCCCGGGATCAAGGTCGCCGTGGTGCCAGCCCGGAACACTCGAGTCCAGGGCGATCAGCCGCAGGCCGGCGAGGTCCCAGACGCCGTTGACCGGCTGCTGCGTAGGCTCCTCGTCGAGCAGGTCGCGGTGCAGATCGGGTCGTTCGTCGTGGTTGCCGGCGACCCAGATGATCGGTGCGCCCAGCCGCTCGGCGACGGGTTCGACCGCCGCCCGCAGGGCCCGATACGCCTCCGGCTCGCCGAGGTCGGTGAGGTCGCCCGTGAACACCAGCGCGTCCGGGCGCACCCCGAGCCGCTCGACGGCCTCCAGCGTGAGCTGCAGGTTCTTCGTCGTGTCGAACCGGCCGTTCAGCGGCACACCGCCGGCCATCACATGGGTGTCGCTGAGGTGGACGATGACGTGACCGGCCGGCGCGTGAGCGCCGAACTGCGGACCGGGAACGGAGGCCATGAGCACAGAGTACGCGGACAGCCCCGCGCCGTCAGCGACCTGCCGGAGGCCCGGACCCGGCGTTCGTCAGCCGTGCAGCGATTGCCAGACGAGGAGGCCCAGACCGAAGAGCACCGCCGCCCCGCACAGCACGAACGAGGCGTACGCGCCGACGAGCGCGGCGCGCTTCTGCCCTTCGGTGAGCGGGTTCTTCTTCGCAGCCTTGGCCGCGGCCTTCGCGGCGCGCTTGGCGGCCTTCGGCGAGATCACGGTGATGGCGTCGGTGAACTCCGCGGGTGCGACCACCGGCGGGCGTCCGGCGGCGACCAGCAGCCGGAGCCCGAGGGAGTAGAAGCCGACGACGAGCACCGTCGCGACCATCGCCGCCGCGAACACCTGCAGGAATGCGATCCAGTCGATCTCGATGCTCATGCGCGGTCACCGCCCTTCTCGTCGCGGTTGTTCGACACCGAGGAGACCGGATCCTTGCCGGCATCCGGCGCTGCGGCTTCCGCGCGTGCGGCCTTCGCGGCCTCTTCGGCCCGCCTCGCCTCTTCGGCGGCGGCCTCGAGCCGGCGCTGACGGCGGGTGGGCGGCGGGTTGCGCTTCACCTTCACGGCACGGCCCGACTCGGCGACCTCGCTCATCGCGTTCGCGGCCGTGACGGCGTTCCGGTTGGAGCGCACGAACATCGCGACGATGAGGATGACCGCGACGACGGCGTCGATCAGGATGCCCCAGCCGCCGAAGAGGTGGACCATGACCGCGGCGATGGCCCCCACGGCGCCGGCGGCGGGAAGGGTCAGCACCCAGCCGACGGTGATTCGGCCGACCATGCCCCAGCGCACCTTGGCGCCGCGGCGCCCGAGACCCGATCCGATGACCGAGCCGGATGCGACCTGCGTGGTCGACAGGGCGAACCCGAGCGCGCTCGAAGAGAGGATCGTGGCCGCGGTCGCCGTCTCGGCCGAGAAGCCCTGGGCCGGCTTGACGTCGGTGAGGCCCTTGCCGAGCGTGCGGATGATGCGCCAGCCGCCCATGTACGTGCCGAGCGCGATCGTGAAGGCGCACGCGAAGATCACCCAGGTGTACGGGGAGGTCTGGTCGGGGCTCTGCCATCCGGCCATGATCAGCGTGAGGGTGATGACGCCCATCGTCTTCTGCGCATCGTTGGTGCCGTGTGCGAGAGCGACCAGCGACGACGTGAAGATCTGACCGAACCGGAAGCCGTCGCGGCCGTCGGCCTTGCTGTCGGCGCGGCGCGTGAGCGCATAGGCGAGACGGGTCGCCGCGAAGGCGATGATGCCCGCCGTGAGTGGTGAGATGACGGCGGGGAGGATGATCTTGCTGATCACCGTGCCGAAGTTGATCGCCATCACGCCGACGCCGACGATCGTCGCGCCGATGAGGCCGCCGAACAGGGCGTGGGACGAGCTCGACGGGAGCCCGAGCAGCCAGGTCAGCATGTTCCAGGTGATCGCGCCGATGAGGCCCGCGAAGATCACCGGCAGGAACTCGGTGGGCGTGATCACGTCTTCGTTGATGATGCCGTGCGAGATGGTCTTGGAGACCTCGGTCGACAGGAACGCGCCGACGAGGTTCAGACCGGCGGCGATGCCGACGGCGACTTTGGGCTTGAGGGCGCCGGTCGCGATGGGCGTCGCCATCGCATTGGCTGTGTCATGGAAGCCGTTCGTGAAGTCGAAGAACAACGACAGCGCGATGACCAGGATGACGAGCAGGGCTACGGATTCCACCGTTCGCTTTCAGGGAGATGTGGACGACGGGACATGCCGCGGAACGGCGTCGCGAACGAAGAGTTCACCTGGGGTACATGCTCCGGCAACCGGGGCCCTGGGAAATCCTCGCACACCACTCGGGCATCCGGTAACCCTGGAGCTTCTGTGGATGGATGTCCCAGGCACGTCGTAGCGTGGTGTCCGTGATCAACGAGGCACCGGCATCCCCCACTCCTCCCGTCGCGGCACGGCGAATCGTGCAGCGCACCCACCACGGCGACACCTTCGACGACCCGTACGAGTGGCTGCGCGACAAGGACGACCCCGACGTGATCGCCCACCTCGAGGCCGAGAACGCCTACACCACCGCGCGCACCGCGCACCTGGAGGGCCTGCGCGGCCGCATCTTCGAGGAGATCAAGGGCCGCACCCAGGAGACCGACCTGTCGGTGCCGGTGCGCATGGGCTCGTGGTGGTACTACGGCCGCACCGTCGAGGGCAAGCAGTACGGCATCCACTGCCGGGCCCCGCTCGCGTCCGAGGACGACTGGACGCCGCCCGAGCTGACGGCCGACGTGCCCGTACCGGGCGAGCAGGTGCTGCTCGACGGCAACGTCGAGGCCGAGGGGCACGAGTTCTTCTCCCTGGGGACCTTCGAGGTGTCCAAGGACGGCACGCTGCTGCTCTACGGCGTCGACGTCGCCGGCGACGAGCGGTACACGCTGCGACTGCGCGAGATCGCTTCCGGCCGCGAACTGGACGACGTGATCGAGGGGACCTTCGCGGGAGCGTCGCTCTCCCCCGACGGCCGCAACGTCGTCTACACGACCGTCGACGACGCCTGGCGGCCCGACACCGTCTGGCTGCACGAGATCGGCACCCCCACCGACCACGATGTGAAGCTCTTCCACGAGCCCGACGACCATTTCTGGGTCGGCGCGGACTTCACCCGCAGCGACCGCTACCTGACCATCGGGGCCGGGTCGTCGATCACGAGCGAGGAGTGGCTCCTGGACGCCGACTACCTGCGCGGGGAGCCCCGCCTGGTGTGGCCGCGCGTCGAAGGGGTCGAGTACGGCAGCGAGCACGCCGTCATCGACGGCGAGGACGTCCTGTTCGTCCTGCACAACGGCCCCGCCGCCACCGGCGAGCAGGCTCTCGACTTCGAGCTGGTGCGCGTGTCGGCATCCGACCCCACGGGCGAGCGCACCGTCGTCATCCCGCACGAGAGCGGCCGGCGTCTGCTGGGGGTGTCGACGTTCCGTGACTGGGGCGTGGTCGGCTATCGTCGCGACGGGCTCACCCGGCTCGGCCTGCTCGGCTATGCGACGGGAGCGGTCGACGAGCTCACTTTCGACGAGCCCCTGTACGACGTCGGCACGGCGGGCAACCCGGAGTGGGCTCCCCCGCTGCTGCGCATCGGCTACGGGTCCTTCGTGACCCCCGGCACGGTCTACGACTACGAGCTGGCCTCGGGCGAGCGGCTGCTGCGCAAGCAGCAGCCGGTGCTCGGCGGATACGACCCGGCCGACTATGCCCAGGAGCGGGTGTGGGCCACGGCCGACGACGGCACGAAGGTGCCGATCTCGCTCGTGTACAAGACGTCGTTCGGCGGGGTGGGCGACGCACCCCGGCCCGTACACCTCTACGGCTACGGATCGTACGAGCACTCCATCGACCCGGCGTTCTCGATCGCCCGGCTGAGTGCGCTCGACCGCGGCGTCGTGTTCGCGGTCGCGCACGTCCGCGGCGGCGGTGAGATGGGCCGCGCCTGGTACGAGAACGGCAAGACCCTCACGAAGAAGAACACGTTCACCGACTTCGTGGCGTGCGCGCGGCACCTCGTCGACATCGGCATCACCACTCCCGATCGGATGGTCGCCGAGGGCGGATCCGCCGGAGGCCTGCTGATGGGGGCGGTTGCGAACCTCGCCCCGCACCTGTTCGGCGGCATCCTCGCCGTGGTGCCGTTCGTGGATGCGCTCACCAGCATCCTCGACCCGTCGCTGCCGTTGACCGTCATCGAATGGGACGAGTGGGGCGACCCGCTGCACGACCCCGAGGTCTACGCCTACATGAAGTCGTACACGCCGTACGAGAACGTGCAGGATGCCGCCTATCCGCCGATCCTCGCGGTCACGTCGCTCAACGACACCCGGGTGCTGTACGTGGAACCCGCCAAGTGGGTCGCGCGCCTGCGCGAGGTCGAGGTCGACGCGATCCTCAAGTGCGAGATGTCCGCCGGGCACGGCGGCGTCAGCGGCCGGTACAACGCCTGGCGCGAGCGGGCCTTCGAACTCGCCTGGCTGCTGGACCGCCTCGGCGTCGCCGACTGACACCTCAGGCGGGAGTCCGCGGCCGAGAACAGGCAGATGGCCGAGAACAGGCTGATCCGGGGGGATGCGGCCGGTTCTCGGCCATCCTGCTGTTTCCGGGCAGCGGAGTTATCCACAGGTCGCACGAGAGCAGTTGCCGAGGCCGTCCGCATCCACGGACGATGGCGAAGTGGTTCGTCAGGATGTCCCCCCGCTCGTCGGATGGCTCGCGTCTCACCGCGGCATCTCGCACACCCGCCATGCCCGCGAAGCCGGGTTCGACAAACATGTCGTCGCCGCCGCCGTGGCGTCCGGCACCGTTCACCGCATCCGGCGGTCGTGGATCGCCCTGCCGGCCTGCGACCCGAAGCTCACCGCCGCGGCAGAGGTGTCCGGCCGGTTGACCTGCGTCAGCGCGGGTGCACTGCACGGGCTCTGGACACCGCAGCACTCCGGCGGCGTCCACGTCGCGATCACACCAGGCTCGTCGCGCTTGCCCGAGGGTGAGCGCACACTGCACTGGGCGCGCGGCCCCGTCCCGACTTCACGCCTCGCCATCGTGGACGCGCCGCTGAACGTCCTGTTCCACATCGCCCGCTGCCTGCCACGCGCGGATGCGCTCGCAGTCTGGGAGTCGGCCTTCCGCCGCGGCTGGGTCGAACCGGAGGTGGTCCGCAGAGTCACCTGGACGAGCACGGCGGCGCGCGATCTCGCGTCGATCGCGGGTGACCTGTCCGACTCGGGTCTGGAGACGCGCTTCACGCTGCTCATGCGTTCCGTCGGCGTCTCGGTGCGCCAGCAGGTCTCCATCGACGGGCATCCCGTCGACGGTCTCATCGGCGAGCGGCTCGTCGTCCAGCTCGACGGGTTCGAGTTCCATCGAGCGGCCGATCGGCGCCGCGACCTCCGCGCCGACGCACGTCTGGCCCTGCGCGGATACACGACCCTGCGCTTCGACTACGAACAGATCTTCTTCGAGTCCGACTATGTCCTCGAGTCCGTGCTGACGGCCATCGCGCAGGGGTTGCACCGCATCAGCCGCTGAGCACCCGCCCACAGGCGGATGGCCGAGAACAGGCCGGATCCATCCGGATCAGCCTGTCCTCAGACATCCTGCTGTTCTGGGGCGCGGGTGTTCCGGGTGGCCGAGGCATCCGCTTCGCCGGACCCGCGGCCGAAAACAGGCAGATGGCCGAGAACAGTCCGGATGCCGGGGAATCAGCCTGTTCCCGGCCATCCTGCTGTTCTAAGGCGAGGCGCCGCCTGCCGAAAACCCTGCCAGCCACACTCGGATGCCGCCGTCCGGCACCTGCCGGCCGAAAACAGGCAGATGGCCGAAAGCAGGCAGGATGCCGGCGATTCAGCCTGTTCCCGGCCATCCTGATGTTCTGAGGCGAGGCGCCGCCTGCCGAAAACCCTGCCAGCCACACTCGGATGCCACCGTCCGGCACCTGCCGGCCGAAAACAGGCAGATGGCCAAAAGCAGGCAGGATGCCGGCGAATCAGCCAGTTCCCGGCCATCCTGCTGTTCTGGGGCGGGATGCCGCCGACCAGGCATCCGCCGGCCTGGAACAGGCGGATGGCCGAAAACAGGCCGGATCCATCCGGATCAGCTTGTTCTCGGGCATCCTGCTGTTCTGGGGCGGCGATCAGCCGAAGAGGGCGGCGGCCTCGTCGTAGCGGTAGCGGGGAACCGTGGACAGCTCGCCGAGGGCGTCCTCGAAGCTCACGCGCACGATGTCGGTGCCACGCAGCGAGACCATCTGCCCCCAGGCGCCGTCGACGATCGCGTCGGCGGCGGCAAGGCCCAGACGGGTCGCCAGCACGCGGTCGAACGCCGACGGTGAACCGCCGCGCTGGATGTGCCCGAGCACGGTGGCGCGGGTCTCGATGCCGGTGATGCGCTGGATCTCGGGGGCGAGCACCTCGCTGATGCCGCCCAGGCGCGGCCGGTTGAAGGCGTCCAGGCCCTTGTCGCTGTACGCCTCCTCCATGCCGGTGAGGGTGAAGCCCTCCGACACCACGACCAGGGGCGCGCGCCCGCGGTCGTGGGCCTTCGTGACCTGCTCGCAGATCTCGTCGATCGACATCGGCACCTCGGGGATGCAGATGACGTGGGCCCCGGCCGCGATGCCGGCGTGCAGCGCGATCCAGCCGACGTGGCGGCCCATGACCTCCGCGACCATGCACCGCTGGTGCGAGTCGCCGGTGGTGCGCAGGCGGTCCATCGCGTCGGTCGCGATGTTCACGGCCGTGTCGAAACCGAACGAGTAGTCGGTCGCCCGCAGATCGTTGTCGATCGTCTTCGGCACACCGAGCACGTTGATGCCGTCCTTCGCGAGACGGTTCGCCGCGGCCAGGGTGCCCTCGCCGCCGATCGCGATGACGCCGTCGATGCGGTGGCCGTAGAGCGTCTTGCTGATGTTCTCGGCACCCCCACGCGGACCCTCGTACGGGTTCGTGCGGCTGGTGCCGAGGATCGTGCCGCCGACCTTGGACAGGCCCTTGATCTCGTGGCGCGTGAGCGGGAAGAAGTCCGCGTCGACGAGACCGCGCCAGCCGTCGCGGATGCCGACGAACTCCAGGTCGTACGCGGTCGTGCCTTTGAGCACCACGCCGCGGATCACCGCGTTGAGCCCGGGGCAATCGCCGCCGGACGTGAGAATGCCGATCTTCATGGGGGAGAGTGTCCTTTGCCGGTTCAGAGAGCAGAGAAACGAGTGGTCGGCGACGCTGCCTGAGTAGACCTTATCGCCTTCGCGGACTCCCCCCGCCGCCGGGGCCCGGCGCCTACGCGGCGCCGAGCGCCTGACGGCACAGATGCATGAGCGCCGACAGCTGCACGGAGTCGCTGGACTGCGGGTCGACGGCGTCGCCGTCCAGCGCCCGCGCGGCCAGACCCTGCTTCGAGTCGATCAGCTCGGCGATCTTCGTGTCGATCGTGTGCGCGGCGATGATGCGCCACGCGGTGACCGGCTCGTCCTGCCCGATGCGGTGCACGCGATCGATCGCCTGCGTCTGCTCGGCGGCCGTCCAGGAGAGCTCCGCGAGCACGACGTTGGATGCCGCCTGCATGTTCAGGCCGACGCCGGCGGCGGTCAGCGAGCACACCGCGATCCCCACCTCGGGATCGTTGTTGAACGCGTCGATCGCCTGCTGGCGTGCCGGCGTGGACTGGTCGCCGCGGATCGAGATGGTGCGGATGCCGGAGGCCGCGAAGTGCGCCTCGGCGGCATCCATCACGTCGATGTGCTTCGCGAAGAACACCACCTTGCCGACCGAGCGCTGCAGCTGGGCGGCGTAGTCGGCCGACAGCTGCGCCTTGGCCTGGCCGATGCGTCGCACCATGGTGAAGACGTTCTCGCTGCCGGTGCCGGCGGCCTTGGACTCTTCGAGCTCGTTGTGGGCGACCAGGCGAACGATGTCGTCGTCGATCTCTCCGGGGCCGAGGTCGACGTGGCTTCGCGAGGCGATGATCCGGCGATACCGGTCGGCGAGCCGCTGACCGAGTTCGCGCTCCGCCTGCCGGATCGACCGGCCGTACTCGTCGTCGAGCTCGACGGGGAGGTCGGCGATGAGCTTGTCGGGAAGGTCTGCGGCGACATCCTTCTTCTTGCGGCGCACGATCCCCATCGAGATGACGGCGGCGCGCGCCTCGGGGTAGAAGGACTTGTCGGCGGGGGTGAGCCCGGTGGCATCCAGCCGCTCCATCAGCGCCGGACCCGGCTTCTCGCCGTTGGTCCACCCGAGGAAGCGCCAGATCGCGTCGAAGTCCTCGACGTCGTTGATGAGCGGGGTTCCGGTCAGGGCGAGCAGCAGCGGATTGCGGTTCTGCTCGCGCAGGCGCGTGGCGAGCGCCAGCACGTTCTGCGAGCGCTGCGACGTCAGGTTCTTGATGAAGTGCGCCTCGTCGACGACCATTCCCTTGAGCCCGAGGTCGCCCAGCCACGACAGGTGCCGGTCGAGGACCTCGTAGTTGACGATGAACACGTCGGCGAACGCGTCGATGTCATCGCCGTCGCCGGAGATCACGGTCGCGCGGCGGTGCGGCGTCCAGCGCTGCACCTCGCGCGCCCAGTTCATCTTGACGACGTTCGGCACGACCGCGAGCAGCGGGTACGCCCCGGCGACGGATGCCGCCAGCACCGACTGCGCGGTCTTCCCGAGACCGGGCTCGTCGGCCAGCAGGAACGAGCGATGCCCGTCACGCACGGCCTCGAGGAAGCGCGACTGGTGCGCCATGACCTCGAGTCCCTTGGGCGAAAGCCGATCGAACTCCGGCACCTCGGGGAGGTCCATGGTCGCCGCACCGCCGCCGGCGCCGGTCTCGAACGCCTTGTACAGGGGTCCCATGAGCTCCCAGCCGTCCAGACGCCGACGCGGGGTCGGGGCGGTGGAGCGCGTCGTGAGGTCGGGGGCGAGGAACGGGTTGGACTCCTTGCGCGCCTCGATCTGCGGCGGCGTCACCTGGCGGTCGGCCAGCGCCGCCGGCACCACGGTGGGCGTCGCGGGAGCGGTGTCGGTGATGATCAGCTCATCGGGCGCGAGCTCGGCGCCCGACTCGATCAGCCAGTCGCGGCGCATGCGCTTCGCGACCGGCGAGGTCGCCTGGTCGACCTCGAGCAGCTGGATGAGCGACGTGTCGCGCGCCGCCGTCTTGGCGAGGATCGTCGCGACGCCGTCGAGGCGCTTGAGCTGCTCGGCGCGGGAGGCATCCGTCAGCTGCTGGTCGGCCTTGACGCGGGCGCGCTCCTCGCGGACGAGGAAGGCGATCACCTGGAACTTCACGCGGTTGGTGGGTCCGAGTTTGCCGCGCTGGGCCTTCGCCTCGACCTCGCGCACCTTGCGCGCCAGGATCGGGATCAGCGGGGCTTCGTCGTCACGGCGCGACGACGAGCGCCGGCGCGGCGCGGACTTGGGGGCGGCCTGCTTCTTCGAAGCCGCTTCGACCGTGGTCGACATGCTCCTCCTGAGCGGAAAGACCGGAACATGGGGAAGTCCCGGTGGGCATCCTCCGCGGCTGTCATGCGCAGAGGGCGGGGTGCCGCAAGATGCAGCCGATGCGCTGTCTCGGCATCTTCGATGCCCGGCGCACGCACGGATGTGCGACAATCCCCGCCGCCTAGTGTACCCCGCCGGCGCCGGCCTTCAGGTTACGACGCGACTTCCTGTGCAAATCGCCCGCAGGAGTCAGACCGCCCGGCGCAGGCGCAGGCTGTTGAGAACGACGAAGACGCTGGAGAACGCCATCGCCGCCCCGGCGATCATCGGGTTGAGCAGGCCGAGCGCGGCCAGCGGGATCGCCGCCGCGTTGTACGCGAACGCCCAGAACAGGTTCCCGCGGATGATCCGCATCGTGCGGCGGCTGAGCTGGAGGGCGTCGGCCGCGGCCGGGAGCCCCGAGCGCACCAGGGTGATGTCGCTCGCGTGGAGTGCGGCATCCGCTCCCCCGCCCATCGCGATGCCGAGGTCGGCGGTCGCCAGGGCCGCGGCGTCGTTCACGCCGTCGCCCACCATCGCGACGCGTCGCCCCTCGGCGCGCAGTCTCTCGATCTCGGCGACCTTCTGCTCCGGCAGCACGCCGGCGACGACGGTCGGGATGCCGGCCTCGGCGGCAACGGCCCGCGCGACGGTCTCGTTGTCGCCGGTGAGCAGGACGACGTCGGCACCGAGGTCGCGCAGGCGTGCGATCGCGTCGGCGCTGTCGGGTCGGATGCCGTCCGCGACGGCGAACACGGCGCGCACCCGCGGCACACCGTCGGCATCCGCCCACCCGGCCACGACCGCGGTGCCGACCGTCTCCGCCGAGGCCACGGCCGGGACCAGGTCGGCGGGGATCGTCGCGCCCCTCTCGGCCGCGAAGGCGGGCTTTCCGGCGAAGGCCGCCAGATCGCCCACGGTGCCGGTGACGCCGCGTCCGGCGTGCGAGCGGAAGCCGTCGACGGATTCCTCCCCCCGCCGGGCATCGGCGATGGCGCGGGCGACGGGGTGCTCGGAGACGGCTTCCAGCGCGCCGATCACGGCGAGCGCTTCGTCACGCGAGACACCGGGAACGGTGGTCACGTCGCCGAGCGTCATCTCGCCGGTGGTCACGGTCCCCGTCTTGTCGAGCACGACGGTGTCGATGCGATCGGCCTGCTCGAGGGCTTCGGGACCGGTGATGAGGATGCCCAGCTGCGCGCCGCGCCCGGTTCCGACGAGGATCGCGATGGGCGTGGCAAGGCCCAGGGCGCACGGGCAGGCGACGATGAGCACGGCGACCGCGGCGGTGAAGCCGGCGGCGACCGGCTGCCCCGCGAGCATCCACCCCGCGAACGTGAGCACGGCGAGTGCGATCACGATGGGGACGAAGACGGCCGAGATGCGGTCGGCGAGACGCTGCACCCGGCTCTTGCCGGCCTGCGCGTCTTCGACGAGGCGGGCCATCCGGGCCAGGCGCGTGTCGGCGCCGACGCCGGTCGCGCGAACCCGGAGTCGGCCGTCGGCGGCGATCGTGCCCCCGGTCACCTCCGCACCGGGTGCGACGTCGACCGGCACCGACTCGCCGGTGAGCATGCTCTGGTCGACCGCCGCCTCCCCCGCGACGACGACGCCGTCGGCGGCGACCTTCTCGCCGGGGCGCACCACGAATTCGTCGCCGATGAGCAACTCGTCGATCGGCACGCGGCGGCCGTCGGCGAGCTCGACGTCCTTGGCACCGAGGTCCATGAGCGCGCGCAGGGCGCTGCCGGCACGCCGCTTCGAACGCTGCTCGATGACCCGGCCGAGCAGCAGGAACACGGTGACGGCCGCCGCAACCTCGAAGTACACCATCGACGTCGGATCGGCGTCTGGCGCGAAGAGGGTGGCCTCGTGCACCATGCCGACCTCGCCGGCGGTGCCGAACAGGAGCGCCCACACGCTCCAGAGGTACGCGGCCCCGGTGCCGAGGGTGATCAGCGTGTCCATGGTCATCGCGCCGTGCCGCGCGTTCGCGAAGGTGGCGCGATGGAACGGCCATCCGCCCCACAGGACGATCGGGGTGGCCAGTGCGAACGACACCCACTGCCACCCGGGGAACTGCAGCGCGGGGATCATGCCCAGGGCCACGACCGGGACGGCGAGCAGGGCGCTGACGATCAGACGCGTGCGCAGCGGCCCGCCGTGCGCGTGCGCGTCGGATGCCTCGACGGAGGCGTCCGACGTTTCGCGGGAGGCGGCATCCTGCCCCGGTGCCGGACGCACCCGGGCGTCGTACCCGGCTTCGCGCACCGCCTGGACGAGCCGGTCGGCGTCGACGTCGACGGGGAAGCTCACCTTCGCGGACTCCGTGGCCAGGTTCACGGCCGCGGTGACGCCGGGCACCGTCTGGAGGCGCTTCTCGACGCGCGCGACGCAGCTCGCGCAGGTCATGCCCTCGATGTCGAGGACGGCCTCGCGGTTCTCGTGCGCCTCGCGGGAGGCGGTCGTGGATGCGGTGGTCATGTCGCTCCTTTCCACCGTCCCCAACATGATACCCCCCAGGGGTATTCCTCGCCACCCGGTCCGCCCCCGATGTGCCCGCCCGGGTCTATGGTGGCGACGTGGCGATGAATCGTGCGGAACGGCTCGTCCTGTGGATCGCGATCCTGGCGTCCTTCGTCGCATTCCTGGACGGCACCGTGGTGAACGTCGCGCTGCCCGCGATGCAGCGCGAACTCGGCGGCGGGCTGACGACCCAGCAGTGGATCGTGGATGCCTACCTCGTGACGCTCGGGGCGCTGATCCTCGTCGCGGGCTCGCTCAGCGACCTCTTCGGACGCGCCCTGATCCTACGCGTGGGGCTGATCGGCTTCGGCGCCGCCTCGATCGCCATCGCCGCCGCGCCCGACCCGCTGTTCCTCATCATCGCCCGCGCGATCCAGGGCATCGCCGGAGCCCTCCTCGTGCCGAGCTCCCTGGCTCTCATCACCTCGACGTTCCGAGGCCCGGCGCAGGCGCGCGCGATCGGCATCTGGACGGCATCCACCACGGCGGCGCTGCTGGTCGGCCCGGTGCTCGGCGGCGGGTTCGTCGACCTGCTCTCCTGGCGGTACGCGTTCCTCATCAACGTGCTGCCGATCGCCGTCACCCTGTGGCTCCTGGCCATCCTGCACCACCCCGACGTGCGCAACCCCGACGCGAAGGTCGACTGGGCCGGTGCCGTGCTGTGCACCGTCGGCCTCGGCGGCATCGTCTTCGCCCTCATCGAGCAGGATCGCCTCGGATGGAGCAATCCCCTGATCTGGGGCAGCGCCGTCATCGGCGGCGCGGCCCTCATCGGCTTCCTCGTGCGGCAGGCCACGGCCCGGTTCCCCCTCATGCCCCTGAGCCTGTTCACCGTGCGGAACTTCTGGGCCGGCAACGTGGCGACCGCGTTCATCTACGGCGCGCTCGGCATCGCCGGCCTGGTGCTGGGCGTCTTCTTGCAGCAGGTCTCCGGGTGGCCGGCCACCCTCGCCGGCCTGGCGTTCCTGCCGACCACGATCATCATGGTCGCGCTGAGCGAACGCTTCGGCACGCTCGCCGGCCGCTTCGGCCCACGCCTGTTCATGACGCTCGGGCCGCTCGTCATGGCCGCCGGCACGCTGCTGCAGCTGACCGTCACCGCGGACGTGAACTACTGGCTGCAGGTGCTGCCGTCGATGATCGTCTTCGGGCTCGGCCTGGCGCTGACCGTCGCGCCCCTCACGTCCGCCGTGCTCGGGGCGATCGACCCGTCGCGGTCGGGCATCGCCTCGGCCGTCAACAACGCTGTCGCCCGCATCGCCGGTCTTCTCACGGTGGCGATGCTCGGCGTCATCGCGGGCGGCGCGATCACCGTCATCGGCCTGCACCGCTCGATCATCGTGACCGCGGCCATGTTCGCGGTGGGCGGTGTCTGCTCGCTGCTCGGCATCCGCAACCCGCCGCGCACAGCCGCCCCCGCGGTTGGCGAGGGCGGCGGTGCTCAGTCCGGAACGGACTCCCCGGTGATCAGATCAGACTCTTCGGATGCCACACCGTCTTGACCTCGGTGAACGCGGTGATGCGCTCCAGGCTCGGGGTCGCGGCATCCGCTCCCGGCTCGGGCGGGAGCACGCGCATGAGGGTCTCGGCCGCCCGGATCTGCAGGTCGACCCAGTCGATGTGACCGGCGCCGACGAGGTCGAGCGCGTTCACGTCGGGGTGGGATGCCAGCCACGGCGCGATCTCGGCCGCGGAACCGGTCAGCACGTTCACCACTCCGCCCGGCACATCGCTGGTGGCGAGCACCTCGGCGAGGCTGATGGCCGAGAGCGGATGCCGCTCGGACGCCACGACCACGACGGTGTTCCCGGCGACGAGCGCCGGGGCGACCGCCGAGACGAAGCCGACCAGCGCGCTCTCCTGCGGAGCGATCACAGCGACGACGCCGGTGGGCTCGGGCACCGAGATGTCGAAGTAGGGGCCGGCGACCGGGTTCAGCGCTCCGGTGACCTGGACGTACTTGTCGCACCATCCGGCGTACCAGACCCAGCGGTCGATCGCCTCGTCGACCTCGGCGCCGGCGGCCGCGGCGCTCACGCCGGTCTGCGCGACGATCTCGTCGATGAACTGGGCGCGACGGCCCTCCAGCACCTCTGCGACGCGGTAGAGCACCTGTCCGCGGTTGTACGCGGTGGCACCCGACCAGCCCTTGACCGCGGCACGCGCCTTCTCGACGGCGTCGCGGGCATCCTTGCGCGACGCCTTGGCCGCATTCGCGAGGAACGCGCCCTTGGGACCCTCGACCGCGTACACCCGACCGGACTCGGAGCGCGGGAAGGCGCCGCCGACGAACAGCTTGTAGGTCTTCGGAATCGTCAGCCGCTTGCTCATGCGCCTGCCCCCTTCAGGTACGCGAGCAGGCCCTGACGGCCGCCCTCCCGGCCGTAGCCGGACTCCTTGTAGCCGCCGAACGGGCTCGACGGATCGAAACGGTTGAACGTGTTCGCCCACACGACGCCGGCACGCAGGCGGTCGGCGACGGCGAGGATGCGGGAGCCCTTGTCGCTCCAGATGCCGGCCGACAGGCCGTACGGCGTGTTGTTCGCCTTCGCGATCGCCTCGTCGGGGGTGCGGAAGGTCAGCACCGACAGCACCGGGCCGAAGATCTCCTCGCGCGCGATGCGGCTCGAGGTCTGCACGTTGTCGAAGATGGTCGGCGCGAACCAGAATCCCTTGTCGGGGATGACGCAGTCGGCCGTCCAGCGATCGGCGCCCTCGTCCTCGCCGACCGCGGACAGCTCGCGGATGCGCGCCAGCTGCTCGGCCGAATTGATCGCGCCGATATCGGTGTTCTTGTCGAGCGGGTCGCCCAGGCGCAGCGTCGACAGGCGATCCTTCAGGCGGTCCAGGACCTCGTCGTGGACGGATTCCTGGACGAGGAGGCGACTGCCTGCGCAGCACACGTGCCCCTGGTTGAAGAAGATCCCGTTGACGATCCCCTCGACAGCCTGATCGATCGGGGCGTCGTCGAACACGATGTTCGCCGCCTTGCCGCCCAGCTCGAGCGTGACCTTCTTGGGGGTGCCGGCGACCTGGCGTGCGATCGCGCGGCCGACCGCCGTGGACCCGGTGAAGGCCACCTTGTCGACGTCCGGGTGCGCGACGACCGCGGCCCCCGTGGCGCCTGCGCCGGTGACGATGTTCACGACGCCGGCAGGAAGGTCGGCCTGCTGCAGGATCTCCGCGAAGATGAGCGCCGTGAGCGGCGTCGTCTCGGCCGGCTTCAGCACGATCGTGTTGCCCGCGGCCAGTGCCGGCGCGAGCTTCCACGCCAGCATCAGCAGCGGGAAGTTCCACGGGATCACCTGGCCGGCCACCCCGAGCGCACGCGGGTTCGCGCCGAGTCCGGCGTAGTCGAGCTTGTCGGCCCAGCCGGCGTAGTAGAAGAACCACGCGGCGACCAGCGGCACGTCGACGTCGCGGGACTCCTTGATCGGCTTGCCGTTGTCGAGGCTCTCCGCGACGGCGAGCTCGCGGGCCCGCTCCTGCACGAGGCGCGCGATGCGGAAGAGGTACTTGCCGCGGTCGCGCCCGGACATCTTCGACCAGACCTTGTCGTAGGCGCGCCGGGCGGCCCGCACGGCGGCATCCACGTCATCCTCGCTCGCCTGCGCGATCGTGGCGAGGTGGGACTCGTCGGCCGGTGAGATGGTGGTGAACGTGCCGCCGGTGCCGGGGCGGAACTCGCCGTCGATGAACAGTCCGTACTCGTCGCGCAGGCTCAGGATCGACCGCGACTCGGGGGCGGGGGCGTATTCCAGGAAACTCATTGTTCGGGTCCTCAGTCGATCGTCACGTAGTCGGTGCCGGTGTAGTGGCCGGAGGCCAGCTTCTGCCGCTGACGCAGCACGTCGTTGAGCAGGCTCGACGCGCCGTAGCGGAACAGGTGCGGCTGCAGCCACTCCTCCCCCGTCGTCTCGGCGACGGTGACGAGGTACTTGACGGCATCCTTCGCGGTGCGGATGCCGCCCGCGGGCTTGACGCCGATCTTCTCGCCGGTGAGGCGGTGCCAGTCGCGCACCACCTCGAGCATCAGCAGTGTCACCGGCAGCGTCGCGGCCGGCGCCACCTTTCCGGTGGAGGTCTTGATGAAGTCGCCGCCGGCGAGGATCGCCAGCCACGACGCGCGCTTCACGTTGTCGTACGTGTTCAGCTCACCGGTCTCGAGGATGACCTTCAGGGATGCCGCCGTGCCGTCGGGCCTGACGCAGGCCTGCTTGACCTGCACGATCTCGTCGAACACCTTGCCGTAGTTGCCCGCGAGGAACGCGCCGCGGTCGATGACCATGTCGATCTCGTCCGCGCCGGCGGCGACCGCGTCGGCGGTGTCGGCGAGCTTCACCGCGAGAGAGGCCCGCCCCGACGGGAATGCCGTGGCCACCGCGGCCACCGACACGAGTCCGTCGTCGGGGTCGCCGTGGCGGGCGCCGAGCGCCTCGACCGCGGCGGGCACCATGTCGCCGTACACGCAGACCGCGGCGACCTGCGGGGTGGACGGGTCGGAGGCATCGGGATGCACGGCCTTGGACACCAGGGAGCGCACCTTGCCGGGGGTGTCGGCACCCTCGAGGGTGGTCAGGTCGATCAGCGAGATGATCTTGTCGAGCGCCCACGCCTTGGACGTCGTCTTGATCGACCGGGTGCCGAGGCCATCTGCCCGCTGCGTCAGCCCCACGGCATCCACTCCGGGCAGGCCGTGCAGGAACCGCCGCAGCGTCGCGTCGTCCGACTCGCCGCCGATCAGTTCCCGAGCGCGGTCGGATGTGACCGCGAGGTCGGTGGAGGTCATCGTTCCTCTTTCCTCTTCGTCGAGTCCGAGCTCGTCAGACTCATGATGTCTCAATCGCCCATGTTCGGCCATGGCCCGTTCAGCCATGGTGGGCCGCCCTCTCTCGCGGTGGGCCGGCCGTCGAGCCGCGCACGACGAGCTCGACGGGCAGGGTCAGGATGACCGGATCGGCACCCGGTTCTGCGCCGATGCGGTCCAGGAGCAGCCGCGCCGCCGTCGCGCCCTGCTCGACCTCCGGCCGGCGCACGACCGTCAGGGGCGGGCGCAGCAGCGGGGCGAACGACAGGTCGTCGAATCCGACGACGGAGATGTCGGCGGGCACGCGGACCTGGAGTTCGTCGAGGGCGCGCAGAGCACCGATGGTCATGAGGTTGTTCGCGACGAACACCGCCGTCGGACGCGACCGCCACAGTGCGCGCATGGCATCGTGGCCGCCCGACTCGCGGAAATCCGCAACCACCACAAGCGCCTCGTCGACGGGCATCCCGCGGGCCGCCATGCTCGCCCGGAACCCGGCGTGGCGCTCGCGCCCGGGCGTGGACGACAGCGGGCCGCCGATGAACGCGATGCGCTCGTGCCCGAGGGCGGCCAGATGCGCCACCGCGAGCCGGGTGCCCTCGAGGTTGTCGACCATCACCCGGTCGACGTCGCGACGCTCGCGCGACTCGCGGTCGACGAACACCACCGGAAGCCGCAGCCTCGCCACGTCTTCGGCGGAGCGGCCGTCTTCGACGAGCGGGGCGATGATGATGCCGTCGGTGCGCTGCGAGAGCTCGCCGATCAGCGCGTTCTCCTGCTCGAGGTCTTCGTCGCTGTTGCCGAGGAGGATCTGCAGCCCTGCGGTCCGCGCCTCCTGCTCGATTCCCTTGATGAGCGCGGCGAAGAACGGGTTGGTGACGTCGGGCACGATGACGCCGATCGCGGCGTGGCGGCCGGTGCGGAGGTTGCGCGCCGAGACGTTGGGCTGATAGCCGAGCTCGTCGACCGCGCGCGCGATGTCGGTGGCGGCGCGCACCGTCTGGCCGGCGAGGTACCGCGAGACGCTCGCGGTGGACACGCCCGCCGCCGTCGCCACGTCCTGAATCGTCGCCATTCCCGCCCCGCTGAAGTGTAATCGATTACAGTTCAGCGTAGACCGGCAGGATGCCGGCTGTCAACAGCTCAGCCGCGCCGGGTCAGGCCAGGATGCCGCGGGCCCGCTGCACGTCGTCGGCCATCTGCGCCAGCAGCGGGCCGATGCCGTCGAAGGCCACCATCCCGCGGATGCGCTCGGTGAACTCGACGTCGACGCGGTGGTCGTACAGGTCGAGGTCGTCCCGGTCGAGGACGTAGGCCTCCACCTGGCGGTGGTGGACGTCGTCGAACGTCGGGTTCGTGCCGACGCTGATCGCCGCGGGATACCGCGCCGCACCGTCGACGAGCCACCCGGCGTACACGCCGTCGGCGGGGATCAGTCCCTCCACCTCGCCACCGATGTTCGCCGTCGGGTAGCCGAGTTCGCGGCCGCGCTTGAGGCCGTGGACGACGTCGCCGCGCACCGACGGAGCGCGCCCGAGGAGCGTCGTCGCACCGGCGACGTCGCCGGCGGCGACGAGTTCGCGCACCCAGGTGGACGAGACACGGCGCTCGGCGGAGTCCGGACGGATGTCGCCGACGACGTCGACGGTGAAGCCCGCCTGGGCACCGGCCGACTCGAGCAGCGCGACGTCGCCGGCACCACGGTGGCCGAACCGGAAGTCGCGGCCGACCAGCACCACCTTCGCGTGCAGGGCGTCGACGAGCACCTCGGAGATGAACTCGGACGCCTCCTGTGCGGCGCGCTGCTGGTCGAACCGCAGCAGCAGCGTCGCATCGGCGCCGGCCTCGGCCAGCAGGTCGAGCTTCTGGCTCGGTCCGATGACGTCGTCGGGGCAGATCTCAGGGCGCACGGTGCGCAGCGGATTGCGGTCGAACGTGACCGCGACCACCTTCGCGCCGAGCCGCTCGGCATCCTGCCGGGCCCGCTGCAGCAGAGCCCGGTGCCCGGCGTGCACGCCGTCGAACTTGCCGACCGCGACCACCGACGGGCCGAAGTCCGCCGGAACGGCTTCCGGAGCGTCGAAGACGATCATCAGCCGGACACGACCTGTTCGGCCGCGGCATCCTTCGGCGTCTCGACCGGAGGGTGCGTGATCAGCCACCAGACTCCGAAGAAGGGCAGCACCAGCGGGACGAAGAGGTAGCCGATCCCGTAGTAGGACCACACGGTCGCCTCGGGGAACAGCGTCGGCTGCACCAGGCTGAGGGTGCCGATGACGAGCACGCCGATCAGTTCGAAGCTGATCGTCACCCAGGCGATCCGGTACCAGATGCGGGATCCGGCGCCGAGGACGAGCGCCAGCGTCGCGACGATGTACACCACGGCGGACACGCCGGACAGCGAGAAGGCCAGCGGCGCCTGATCGAAGCGCTCGGCGATCTGCACGAAGGAGCGACCGGTCGCGCCCAGCGCGAGGATCGCGTAGACGACGACCAGGACACGACCGATGCCGGTCATCCGGCGGCGACGGGGCGGCGCGGTCTCGGCCGCACCGTGAGATGGGGAAGGCATGATTCCGCCAATTCTACCGGCGTGCGCCGCGCGTCTCCTCAGGCGCCCTGCACCGTCCAGATGACGTGCATGCGCCACACCATCACCGCGATCGCGAGCGCCGCGACGCCCATGATCACCGTGCTCCAGCGGCTGCGCTCGAGCAGCGCCCACACCACCGCGGCGGGCGGGATCAGCACCGCCGAGACCGCGTACACCCAGAACTCGAGCAGGCTCCCCGTGGGCGGGTTGCCGGTGAGGGGCGCGACGATCCCGATGACGACCTGCACGATCAGCAGCAGTTCGATCAAGGCCAGGATGCCGACGGTGAGGTCGCTCGGGCGGCGCCCCGCGAGTCCGAGGATGACGCACAGCAGACCGCCGAGCGCGGCGACGGCGACCTCGACGTAGGTGAACCAGGTGATCATGCGGGCTGCTCCGGGCTTTCGGGTTCGGGCATGTTCATGACGCTCTTCACCGCCGGGCCCCGCCGTTCCACGACGCCGATGAGCGAGCCGTCGGGCGCGATCGCGGCGGCGCGGGCCGGGGCATCCGGCAGCGCGATCCGTTTTCCGTGGCGGAGGTCCCGGGCCTGCTCGGCCGTGACCTGCACGCCGCCCAGGACGGATGCCGCCACCTCGGCGGGCGGACGCAGGTGGTCGCCCAGGTCGCTGTCTTCGAGTCGGTCGCGATCGGGCACGGGCTGCGCGTCGGCGACGGCGAAGGGCCCGACGTGCGTGCGGCGCAGCGCTGTCAGGTGCCCGCCCGCACCGAGGTCGGCGCCGAGGTCGCGGGCGAGGGCGCGGATGTAGGTGCCGCTGGAGCAGTCCACCACGACGTCCACGTCGATCGCGGTCTCGCCCGCGTGGTCTGTGCGACGAATGCCGAGCACCTCGAAGCGCGAGATCACGACGTCGCGCGCCTTCAGCTGCACTTCCTCGCCCTGCCGCGCGAGGTCGTAGGCCCGACGGCCGCCGACCTTGATCGCGGAGACCGTGCTCGGGACCTGGCTGAGGGGACCGCGCAAGCGGGCGATGCCGGCTTCGATCTGCGCGTCGGCGACGTGGGCGGCATCGGTCGTCCGCGTGACCTCGCCGTCCGCGTCGTCGGAGTCGGTGGAGACCCCCAGCCTGATCGTCGCCTCGTACGTCTTGTCGAGGCCGACGATGAAGGTGAGCAGGCGCGTGGCCGGGCCGACTCCCAGGATGAGCAGCCCCGTCGCCATCGGGTCGAGTGTTCCGGCGTGGCCGATCTTCTTGGTCTTCAGAGCCCGTCGCGCCCGTGCGACGACATCGTGGCTGGTCATCCCGCCCGCCTTGTCGACGAGCAGGATGCCGGACGGCCCCATCAGCGCACCCGCTTCGGATCGGCGGGGTCGGTCACGTCGACGACCGCCTCGGCGACGCTGTCCGCATCGCCGGAGAGGTCGATCCGCCAGTCCCAGAAGCCCTCGAGACGGAAGTCGAGCAGGTCGGAGCCGTCGACCAGCAGCGTCGCATCGGCCGGCCCCGTGACCCAGCGGGCGGCGGCGGGCATGTCGCGCACGGCGTCGAACGCGGCGAGCTGGAAGCCCGTGGTCGCCGAGGTGTGGGCGGCATCCCGGAACGGATCGATGAGCACGCGACGAAGCGTCGCGAGGTCGTAGCGCCCCGCTCCCGTCTCGCGGGCGCGGTCGGCACGGGGGCGCTGGAAGTCGGCGATGTGCGCCCGGAACACGGCGATGTCGCCCTCGCGGTAGACGTCGGCGAGGCCGGCGGCGAAGGCCGCGGTGTCGGGTCCGTGCACGGCGATCACGACCCGGCCGCCGGGAAAACGGGACCGCGCCTCGTCGCGCAGCGCGCGCTGCAGCTCGGTGGCGGGGGTGGATGGCAGGCGCATGCATCCAGCCTAGGCTGGACGGATGCCCGAACTCGCCCCGCCACTGATCCGGTGGTACCGGCAGAACGCGCGCGATCTGCCCTGGCGTCGCGCCGAGTTCCGGGCGCGGTACGGCGGGTGGGGCGTGCTGGTCAGCGAATTCATGCTTCAGCAGACTCCGGTGAACCGCGTCATCCCCCATCTGGATGCCTGGCTGACGCGCTGGCCGACTCCGACCGCCCTCGCCGACGACGCCCCCGCCGAGGCGGTGCGGGCGTGGTCGACCCTCGGATACCCCCGCCGCGCCCTGTGGCTGCACCAGGCGGCCGTGGAGATCCGCGACCGGCACGACGGCGTCGTCCCCCGCGATGT
This sequence comes from Microbacterium mangrovi, assembly GCF_000802305.1. Lineage (GTDB taxonomy): Bacteria > Actinomycetota > Actinomycetes > Actinomycetales > Microbacteriaceae > Microbacterium > Microbacterium mangrovi. The sequence goes on from NZ_JTDK01000016.1 coordinate 104,035, forward strand.
CGGGGCGCTCCTCGCCCTCACCGGCATCGGCGACTACACCGCGCGCGCGGTGGCGGTCTTCGCGTACGGCGACCGGCATCCGGTCGTGGACACCAACACCCGGAGAGTGCTGGCGCGGGCCGTGCTCGGTCAGGCGCATCCGGGAGCCCCCGGTCGCCGGGACCTGGACCGGATGAGCGGCATCCTGCCCGCGAGCGTTCCGGATGCCGCGGTGGTGAACGCGGCCGCGATGGAACTCGGCGCTCTCGTGTGCACGGCCCGCACCCCGGACTGCGACGTATGCCCACTCGCGCATATGTGCGCGTGGCGGCTCGCGGGGAGCCCGGACAACGCGGACGCACCCCGCCGGCAGGCCCGCTACGAGGGCAGCGACCGGCAGGCGCGCGGAGCCGTGCTGCGAGAACTGCGGGCGGCGGCATCCGTCCCGCTCGACGAAGTGATCGCCGATTGGCCCGACCCGGCGCAGCGGGACCGCGCGATCGACTCGCTCATCGCCGACGGACTCGCCGAGGCCGACGACGGCATGCTGCGCCTCCCCGCCTGAACGCCCTCGGCAAGAAGCCGCCGATTCAGCAGGATCCACGAGGGATCCGACTGAATCGGCGGCTCTCGGCGGAAGCCGCTCAGTCCTCTTCGAGCTCCAGCTCGCGGGGCTTGACGTACGGGTCGGCCTCACCGGCGAAGGATGCCGAGGCCGCCAGGCCCGCGACCTGCGCGTCGCGCTCGTGCGCTTCGCGCAGCAGGTCCTCGATGTGCCCGGCGTTGTCGGGAAGCGCATCGGGGATGAACTCGAGCGTGGGAGTGAGGCGAACACCGAGCTGGCGTCCGATCTCGCTGCGGATCATGCCGGTCGCCGACTTCAGGGCGGCGCCCGAGGCGAGCCGCTCCTCCTCACTGCCGAGCACGGTGTAGAACACCGACGCGTGCTGCAGATCGCCGGTCACCCGGACGTCCGTGATCGTCACGAAACCGAGCCGCGGGTCGCGCAGCCCCTTCTCGAGCCGCTCCGCGATGAGCACGCGGATGCGGTCCGCCAGTCGAGCCTGTCGTTCGGAACCCATCTTCTTCTCCTACTCCCCCTGAGCCGAAGTGCGGGATGCCTCCTCAAGAAGCATCCCGCACCACAACCGTTCGCGGATCAGCCGCGCGGCTTCTCCACCATTTCGGTCGTCTCGATCTCGTCGCCGATCTGGATGTCGTTGTACTTGCCGAGGCCGATACCGGCCTCGAAGTCCGTCCGCACCTCGGTGACGTCGTCCTTGAACCGGCGCAGCGACTCGATGGCCAGGCCATCGGCGATGACGACGCCGTCACGGATGACGCGCGCCTTCGCGTTGCGGGTGATCGTGCCCGACCGGACGATGACACCGGCGATGTTGCCGAACTTCGAGGACCGGAAGACCTCGCGGATCTCCGCGACGCCCGACTGGACCTCTTCGTATTCCGGCTTGAGCATGCCCGTGAGGGACTGCTCGACATCGTCGATCGCGTTGTAGATGACCGAGTAGAACCGGATGTCGACACCCTCGCGGGCGGCGCGCTCGCGGGCCTTGGCATCGGGACGCACGTTGAAGCCGATGACGATCGCGTTGTCGATCGTCGCCAGGTTCACGTCGGACTCGGTGATCGCACCCACACCGCGGTGAATGATGCGCAGCTGCACCGACTCGTCGACCTCGATCTTGAGCAGCGACTCCTCGAGCGCCTCGACGGCACCGGAGACGTCACCCTTGATGATGAGGTTGAGCGACTCGACCTTGCCCTCTTCGAGAGCGCGGGTGAAGTCCTCGAGCGAGATGCGCTTGCGGGCCTTGGCCAGCTGGGCGTTGCGCTCGGCGGCCTCGCGCTTCTCGGCGATCTGCCGGGCGGTGCGGTCCTCCTCGGTGACGATGAAGGTGTCACCGGCGCGCGGCACCGAGTTCAGACCCTGCACCTGCACCGGACGCGACGGAGCGGCCTCTTCGACCTGCTCGCCGTTCTCGTCGATCATCGCGCGGACGCGGCCGTACGCGGTGCCCGCGACGATCGCGTCGCCGACGCGCAGGGTTCCGGACTGGATCAGCACGGTGGCGACCGAACCGCGGCCCTTGTCGAGCTTGGCTTCGATCGCGACGCCGCGGGCGTCCTTGTTCGGGTTCGCGCGCAGGTCGAGACCGGCGTCGGCGGTCAGCAGCACGGCGTCGAGGAGGTCCTGGATGCCGATGTTGTTGCGAGCCGAGACGTCGACGAACATCACGTCGCCGCCGTACTCCTCGGCCACGAGACCGTACTCGGTGAGCTGCTGACGGACCTTGGCCGGGTTGGCCTCGGGCTTGTCGATCTTGTTGACCGCGACCACGATCGGCACGTTCGCCGCCTGGGCGTGGTTCAGCGCCTCGACCGTCTGCGGCATGATGCCGTCGTCGGCCGCGACCACGAGGATCGCGATGTCGGTCACCTGCGCACCACGGGCACGCATGGCGGTGAACGCCTCGTGACCAGGGGTGTCGATGAAGGTGATGGCGCGCTCGATGTCCTCGTGCTCGGTCCACACCTGGTAGGCACCGATGTGCTGCGTGATGCCGCCGGCCTCGCCCGCCACGACGTTGGTCTGCCGGATGGCATCCAGCAGTCGCGTCTTACCGTGGTCGACGTGGCCCATGACGGTGACCACCGGGGGACGGATCTCGAGATCTTCGTCCTCTTCGTCGAGCAGCTCCTGCTCGAGGTCGAGACCGAAGCCTTCGAGGAGCTCTTTGTCCTCGTCTTCCGGCGAGACCATCTGGATCTTGTAGCCGAGCTCGGCGCCGAGGACCTCGAAGGTGGCCTCGTCGAGCGACTCGGTGGCGGTGGCCATCTCACCCAGGTTGAAGAGGATCGTGACCAGCGTGCCGGGCTGAACGGTGTAGCCCTTCAGCGCCTCGAGCTTGTCGGCGAAGTCCGAGATCGACGCGCCGCGGCGCATCCGGATGATCTCGCCGTTGCCCTTCTGGACGTTGACGCCGCCGACGACCGGCGCCGACCGCATCTCGAACTCTTGCCGCTTGGCCCGACGCGACTTGCGCTGACGCGACTTGCCGCCGCCCTTGCCGAACGCACCCGCGGTGCCACCGCCGGGGCCACGGCCACGGCCGCCGCCGCCACCGGGACGACCGGCGAAGCCGCCGGGAGCGCCCGTGCCGGCACCGCCGCCGGGGCGCTGGAAGCCGCCGCCGGCACCGCCCGGACGACCGGGGCCGCCGGGACGCTGCTGGAACGGCGCGCCGCCGCCCGGACGACCGGGACGACCGGCACCGCCGGGACGACCGGCACCGCCGGGACGCGGAGCGCCGGGGCGCGGCGAACCGGGGCGCGGGGGCTGCGGACGCGGGATGTTGCCGGGGCTCGGGCGCTGGCCCATGCCCTGCGAGGAGGCGAACGGGTTGTTGCCCGGACGCGGAGCGCCTCCCGGACGCGGGGCGGCGGGCCGCTGGCCCATGCCCTGCGAGGAGGCGAACGGGTTGTTGCCGGGGCGCGGAGCGCCACCGGGACGCGGCGCGGGGCTCGGTGCCTTCGGGGCCGGGGCCTTCGGCGCGGGCGCGCCGGGCTTCGGACCGGACGCGGCGGGAGCCTCGGCAGCGGCCGGGGCAGCGGGAGCGGCGGGAGCAGCGGGAGCCGCCGTCTCGGCGGCCGGTGCGGGCGCGGCTGCCGCAGCCGCGGGGGCGGCCTCGGGCTTGGGCGCGGGGGTGCGACCCGGGCGCGGGGCCGGCGCCGGCTTGGGGCCGGGCTTGGGGGCGCCGGATGACGCCGCAGGCTTGGGCGCCGCAGCGTCCTTGCCGGCACCGTCGGCCTCCAGCGCGGCGCGGAGCTTCCGCGCCACCGGGGGCTCGATGGTGGATGAGGTGCTCTTGACGAACTCGCCGAGCTCCTTCAGCTTCGCGAGCGCGACCTTACTGTCGACGCCGAGCTCGGAAGCGATCTCGTGCACGCGTGGTTTTGCGTTTGCCACAGTTCTCCTGTCTCAGGGCCCACCCCGGACAGGGCAGACCATTAGATGCGGACGGGTCTCATTTCGAGCCGTTCACTTCTTGTCCATAGCCGTTCAGCCTTTTCGCTGGAGGTGTTCTTCGATGGTCTGCGTGTCGAGCGAACCCGACACCCGCAGTGCACGGACGAAGGCACGGCGCCGCAGAGCGGCGGTCATGCACTCACGTGTGTCGTGCACCCACGCGCCCCTCCCGGGCATCGACGCACCCTCATCGAGAACGAGGGTGGAATCGACGGCCACCACTCGGAGGAGGGTGGAACGGGAAGCACGCGTGCGGCATCCGACGCACGTCCGTACGGGATCCATTCTACACAGACCACCTGTCAGCCAGCCGACCGTGGCCGGCCTTCGCGCTCACGACTCGAGGATCGAGTCGGGCTGGATGTCGATCTTCGCGCCGGTGAGCTTGGCGGCGAGGCGCGCGTTCTGCCCCTCCTTGCCGATCGCGAGCGACAGCTGGTAGTCGGGGACGAGCGCGCGCACGGCCTTGCTGGCCGGGTCGAGGACGAAGGCCGAGGTGACCTTGGCCGGCGACAGCGCGTTCGCGACGAACTTCGGCAGTTCCGGGTCGTAGTCGACGATGTCGACCTTTTCACCGGCGAGCTCCTCGGTGACGGCGCGCACACGGCGGCCGAGCTCGCCGATGCAGGCGCCCTTGGCATTGATCGAGGGGTCGTTCGCCTTCACCGCGATCTTGGTGCGGTGGCCCGCTTCACGCGCCAGCGACACGATCTCCACGAGCCCCGACGCGATCTCCGGCACCTCGAGCGCGAAGAGCTTGCGCACGAGGCCCGGGTGCGTGCGCGACACGGTGATCGCGGGCCCCTTGGTGCCCTTCGCGACGGAGGTCACGTAGACGCGGATGCGGCTGCCGTGGGTGTACTCCTCGCCCGGAACCTGCTCCTCCGGGGGAAGGATCGCCTCGACGGTGCCGAGGTCGACGTGCACCATGCGCGGATTGGGGCCCTGCTGGATGACGCCGGCGACGATGTCGCCCTCCTTGCCGCGGAACTCGCCCAGCACCGCGTCGTCGGCGATGTCGCGCAGGCGCTGGCTGATGACCTGCTTGGCGGCGTAGGCGGCGATCCGTCCGAAGCCCTCGGGCGTGCTCTCCTCTTCGCCGATGACGGCGCCCTCGTCATCCACGAGCGGAATGTAGATCGAGACGTGGCCCGTCTTGCGGTCGAGGTGCGCGCGGGTCCCCTCGGGAAGGGTGCCGGTCGGCGACGTGTGCTTGGCGTAGGCGGTCAGGATCGCCTGCTCGATGATGTGCACGAGCTCGTCGAAGGGAATCTCCCGCTCACGCTCGACTGTCCGCAAAAGTCCCAGATCGATGTCCACGTGGGGTCCTCCCTCTTCAGATGTCACCGGCGTCCCGGCATTCAGACAACATTACCGGATGCCGCACGCCGCCGCATCACCGTGTGCCGCACGGGGCGTCCCGCCTACCGTCGCGCTATGACATCGACCACGAGAAGCGCTGCACGCGGTGCGGCGAACACACCGGCGATCCACCTCCTCGTCCGCGGCGGCTTCGCCGCCAGCGGCGTGGTGCACGCGGGGATCGGCCTGCTGGCGATCGTGCTCGCCCGGGGCGGTCACGGGCAAGCCGATCAGAGCGGGGCACTCCGGGCCATCGCCGCGGTGCCCGCCGGATTCGTGCTGCTGTGGCTGATCGCGGTGACCCTGTGGGCACTCGGCGTCTGGTACATCCTGGAAGGCTTCCTCGTCCAGGCGCCCGACGACACCAAGGAGTGGGTGCACCGTCTGGAGTCCTGGGGCAAGGCGCTGGCCTACATCGCGGTGGGGATCATCGCCGCCACCGTGGCATCGGGCGGGCACCCGAACTCCGAGAAGTCGTCGTCGCGGGCCGGCGACGCGATCCTGCGGCTGCCCGGGGGTCCGTTCCTTCTCGGGCTGGTCGGCCTCCTGATCGCGGCCATCGGAGTCGGGTTCGTCGTCAGCGGGATCACCCGGCGATTCGACAAGCGGGTCACCCTGCCCGCCGGAGCCGTGGACCGGACCGTGACGACTCTCGGCGTCGTCGGGTACATCGCGAAGGGCCTCGCGCTCGTGGCGTTCGGCGTGCTGCTTCTGGTCGCCGCGGTCAAGGTCGACCCGGCACAGGCCGGCGGCCTCGACAAGGCGCTCGCGTCGCTGCGGCAGCTGCCGTTCGGATCCTGGCTGCTCGGCGCGATCGGCCTGGGCCTCATCGCGTACTCCCTGTTCCTCTTCGCCCGCGCCCGCTACGCCAGGCTCTGAGCGAGGCCGGATCAGGCGGCGGAGCCGAGGGCGTTGACGGCCCGGATCAGCTGGTAGAGCTCCCCGACCTTGTACTGGTTGAGGTGCAGCACGAGCCGGGGCAGGTCGGCCCGGTCGTGGTCGGCGACCTCGATGGGCAGGGCGTCGGATGCCGCGATCGTGCCCGTGGCGAGGAGTCCGGCGAACTCGCGGTTGAGCGAGGCGACCTCGGCCTCGGTCGGCGCGTGCTTGAGCCGCAGCACGAGCAGGTCCCCCACCCAGCGCAGCGAGTCGTAGTTGCGCCAGAAGCCCTCGATGTGGGCGGACGCCGCCTCGACGGAATCGGTGATGAGCACGCGATCCATGTCGTCCGGGGCGATCGTGCCGGACGCCGCGAGCTCGTCCTCGATGTAGTCGGCCAGGGCCGTCCAGAAGGTTCCGTCCGGGCGGTCCAGCAGCACGATCGGCATCGGCTCGGCCTTACCCGTCTGCTGCAGGGTCAGCAGCTCGAACGTCTCGTCGAGCGTGCCGAATCCGCCCGGCAGGCTCACGAAGCCGCGGGACTCCTTCATGAGCATGAGCTTGCGCGTGAAGAAGTACTTCATCGACACGTGGCGTTCGTCGGCGACGGCCTCGTTCGGCTTCTCCTCGAACGGGAGGCGGATCGACACTCCCACCGAGCGGCCGGGGCCTGCGCCCTCGGTCGCCGCCTGCATGATGCCCGGTCCGGCGCCGGTCACGACCATCCATCCCTGGGCGGCGAGGGATGCCGCGACATCCCGCGCCTGCGCGTACAGCGGGGTGCCCGGGCGCGTCCGTGCCGACCCGAAGACCGTGACCTTCGACACGTCGGCGTAGGGGGCGTACAGGCGGAAGGCATCCCGCATCTCCTCGATCGCGGCGGCCGTTATCTTCAGGTCGAGGCGGGTGGTGCGGTCGGTGCCGAGTTCGATGCCGGCGCGGAGGATCCGGCGGATGAGGGCCCGGTTCCCGGTGATGCCGGCATCCGCGATCAGCCGGTCGAACTCTTCGTCGTCGATCATGTGCCCAGCCTGCCACCGCGAGGTGGCCCGGCGGTGAACGGCACGGGACGCGGGCTCAGAGCATCCCGGCCAGGAGGTCGGCGGTGCGGGCGGCTCCGCCGAGCCCGCGCAGCTGCGCCCCGACGGCAGCCGCCGCCCGCCGGAACGACGGGTCGCGCAGCACGCGGTCGACCGCACCGCCCACGTCCGCGGCCTTCGGCGTGCCGGTGCGCAGGTTCACGCCGGCGCCCGACCAGGCCACCCGCGCGGCGACCTCGGGCTTGTCCAGGTCGCCGCCGGCGACCACGAGCGGGATGCCGTGCGCGAGCGCGGCGATGGTGCCGCCCCACCCGCCGTTCGTGATCGCGAGGTCCACGCGTGGGAGCAGTTCGCTGAACGGGACGTAGCCCGCCACGCGCGCATTGGCCGGAACCGGGAACGGAAAGGCGTCCTGGCCCGGCACCCCCGTCGTCGCCACCACGATCAGGTCGCGCCCGGCCATCGCCTCAAGCGCCGGGCGGACGAGGTCGTGCGGATCGATGTTCTGGGTCCCCTGCGTGACGAGCACCACGCGGCGGTCGTCGAGGTCGCTCCACCAGGCAGGCAGGGCGGAGGTCCGGGGTGCAGCGGCGAGCTCCCCCACGAAGCGCAGGTGGGCGGGACGATCGGCGCGGCCGTAGTCGAGCAGAGGGGAGCCGCTCGCGGCGATCAGGGTGTCGGAGAACACGATCCGGTCCATCGTGCGCCCCGTCGGCGTCAGACCCGCACCGCGTTCGGCATCGGCGATCGGCTTCGCGAGAGGCTTCGAGATGACCGGGACCAGCCCGCGAAGCGCGGCATCCCGCGCGCGCGTGAGCGCATTGGTGCCGGGACGGATGCCCATCCCGCTCGGCGGACCGGCCGGTCCGGGCAGGTTCAGCGGCAGAATGCACACGGTCGCCCGCGGCATCCCGCGCTTCTCGCAGAAGAGCACGGCCCCGATCGAGACCTCGTCCGCGGCAAGCACATCCCACGGTTCGCGCTCCCACTCCGCCGTCAGGTCGACCACCTGCGCGGGCGCGGTGGCGATGAAGCAGTCCGCCACGTTGATGAGCATTTGCCGCATCCCCTTCTTGCCGACGAGCCGAGGGAAGGTGGCGGCCATGTCGTTCTCGTCGAAGTCGGGTGCGGCGTTCCAGGGCACGAGCCGCGCGCCGGATGCCTCGACGCGTTCACGGAACCGCGGGCCGGTATAGAACCGCACGTCATGGCCGCGCTCGACGAGGGCGCGCGCGACCGCGGTCAGCGGGCCGACGTGCCCGACGAACGGCATCGCCGTGAGCAGGAAGCGTCCCATGCCCCACATCCTGGCCCAGATGGGTCCCGCTCGTGGGGGGTCGGATCACACCTCCGGGTTGGGCGGGTACGCATGGCGGTGATACGTCCGGATGGCGGGACGACACGCCGCCGGGATGCCGCCAGTCGTTCGGATCACCGCCTCCCGTCCCCGCGACCCGCACACACCCCCGGTCGTTGAGCGAACGTAGCGAGACGAAACGCTCGCCCCGGGTTCGGCATCAAGATGTCCTGCAACCCGCTTGCATTCTTGATGCGTGTTCGATAGTGTGGAGGTATCAGTTCGAAGATTCCAACGAATCCGGAGGGGGATGCCATGGCCGACACGTCGCACGATGGGCTCTCTCCGGTGCTGTCCGACCTGGACGTCCTGGTCGATGGTCTCGGCGGTGCGCGGGCGCGGGTGGCGGCCGCGTTCGGTGCGGAGACCCGGTTCTACGCGTCGGTGGCCGCCCTGGTGGATCGGCGGGAACGCGAACGCGCCCAGCAGGCCGACACCGGGGCGGTGGTGTCCGCGTCGCAGTTGGCGATGCGGGAGATCTACGCCGAGATCGCCGCCGCGGTGCGCCTGTCCGAGTATCAGGTCGCGTCCCGGGTGAACCAAGCCCACGTGTTGGTGTCCCGATTCGCTACGACGATGTCCCGGGTGGATGCCGGGGTGCTGTCCCCGCAGCATGCGACCACGATCGCGGATGTCGGCGGCGTCATCGACGACCCCCACCTCCGCGCCGAGTACGAGGAGCACGCGATCGACCTGGCCGGTGAGCTCACCCCCGCCCAGTTGAAGGACGCGCTCGGGGTGTTGGTGGACCGGCTCGACCCGGACGGCACCCAACAACGCGTCCGTGACGCGGTCGCCCGCCGCTCGGTACGCAAACGCACGGTCGAGCCGGGGGTGGGGCAGTTGATCATCACCGGCCCCACCGCCCACATCGAAGGCACCTACAACCGGCTCACCGACATCGCCACCGAACTCCACACCGCCAACCAAGCTGACACGGCCGCGGCCGAGGCGGCTGAAGCAGCCGCGGGTGCAACCGAGGTCGATGCAGTCCACTCGGAAGCCGGCGACGACGCCGACGCCGCGACTCCCTTCGCTCCGGATGAGCGCACCCGGGCGCAGATCATGGCCGATGTCGCCCTGGACCTGCTGCTCACCAACGTCCCCGACGCGCACGGCACCACCCCCGAACACCGCGACGCGCTCGGCGCCATCCAAGCCACCGTGCACCTGACCATCCCCGCCTCCACCCTCGCCGGCACCACCACCGGCGGCGCCACCGCGGAAGGCGGCGGACTCGTCGACGACGACACCGCCCGCACCCTCGCCGGCGGATCCGACGACTGGTACCGGATCTTCACCGACCCGACCACCGGGGTCCCGGTCACCGTCGACAAACGCCGACCCTGCACCGCCATGAAACGCCTCCTCCAAGCCCGAGATGAGACCTGCCGGTTCCCCGGCTGCCGCCGCCCCGCCAAAAAATGCGACATCGACCACACCACCGCACACGCGGAGGGCGGACCCACCGCCCTGTGCAACCTCGCCTGCCTGTGCGAGAGACATCACACCGTCAAACACCACACCGACTGGACCGTCCAGCAGCTCCCCGGCGGCATCCTCCACTTCACATCCCCGACTCGCCGCGGCTACCGCACCCGGCCCCCGGCCGCCGTCCGATTCACGCCCGACCGACCACCCGGACAACCCAGCCGCCCGCCCGGCGCGGCCGGCACGCCCCCAGGCACGCGCCCGACCGGCGCAGTGGCCGCGCACGGCGGGTCCGAAGCAACCGCGCCTTTCTGACCCGCAGCACCGGCTGACCCCGAACACCGGCTGGCCGGGCACGCCGACTCGATGTCGGAGCCGCCGGATAGGCTCCGGTCATGCGATCGTTCGGCACCCTGCGCACCCCCGTGGGCACCCTCGGGGTGATCTGCCGCGGCGACGCGATCACCGATGTCGGGTGGCGCCTGACCTGTCCCGACGATGCCGCCGAGACGGCCGATCCGCTCCTGACCGAGACCCTCGACCAGCTCGCGGCGTACTTCGGCGGCGGCCTGCGGCGCTTCGACGTCCCCGTCGATCTCGGCGAGCAGAGCGACGGAACCCGCGCGGTGCTGACGTACCTGCACGAGTCGGTGCTCTATGGCGAGTCGATCACCTACGGCGAACTGGCCGAACGCAGCGGCTCAGGCATCCCTGCGCGCGGTATCGGTGCCATCATGGGCGCCAATCCCGTGCCGATCATCGTCCCGTGCCATCGCGTGCTCGCAAGCGACGGCCTGGGCGGCTACTCGGGGGGCGAACACGGGCAAGGACTCGCGACCAAGCGCTGGCTGCTGGAGTTCGAAGGCGTGCTCCCGCCCCCGCTGTTCTGAAGTCAGCCGAGGGCGGGCGCGACGATCCTGCTTCAGCGCTGTGCGGTCAGCCGCGCGACGGCCTCTGATGCCGGCACGACCTCGCGGTCGCCGGATCGACGGTCCCACAGCTCGACCTCGCCGTCGGCGGCACCGCGACCGACGATGATGATCTTCGGCACGCCGACGAGTTCGGCATCCTTGAACTTCACGCCGGGCGAGACCTTCGGGCGGTCGTCGTACAGCACGTCGAACCCGGCCGCCTCGAGGTCGGCGGACAGCTGCGCGCCGAGCTCGAACGCCGTGGAGTCCTTGCCGGTCGCGACGACCTGCACGTCGAACGGAGCGACCGACGCCGGCCACACCAGGCCCTTGTCGTCGCTGTTGAGCTCGGCGATGATCGCGAGGATGCGGGTCACGCCGATGCCGTACGAGCCCATCGTGACGGTGACGAGCTTGCCGTTCTCGTCGAGCACCTGCAGGCCCAGGGCGTCGGCGTACTTGCGGCCGAGCTGGAATACGTGCCCGATCTCCATGCCGCGGGCGAGCGTCACCGGGCCCGAGCCGTCGGGAGCCGGGTCGCCCTCGCGGACGCTCGCCACCTCGATGTAGCCGTCGGCGCCGAAGTCGCGGCCGGCGACCACCGAGTGCGCGTGCTTCTGGTCGATGTTCGCCCCGGTGATCCACGAGGTGCCGTCCACGACGCGGGGGTCGAGGAAGTACCGGATGCCGGTGGCCGACTCCTCGCCCAGCAGCTGCCCCTGCTCCGTCCACGGGCCGATGTAGCCCTTGACGAGCAGCGGGTGCTTGGCGAAGTCGGCGTCGGTGGCCGGCTCCACCTCAGCGGGAGCGAAGGCGACCTCGACGCGCTTGTCGTCGATGTCGCGGTCGCCGGGAACGCCGACGATCACGATCTCCCGCGTTCCGTCGAGGTGCGTCAGGGCGAGCACGACGTTCTTCAGCGTGTCGGATGCCGTGTACTCGCCGTCGAGCACCGCGTTCGAGTGCGCGACGAGGGTCTCGATCGTGGGCGTGTCCGGCGAGTCGAAGATCACCGGCGCATCGTCGGCGTCGTACTCGACGGCCGCGGGCACGATGGTCTCGAACGCCTCGACGTTGGCCGCGTAGCCACCGGCCGAGCGCACGAAGGTGTCTTCGCCGACGGCGGTGGGATGCAGGAACTCCTCCGAGCGGGATCCGCCCATGGCCCCGGCATCCGCCTGCACGATGACGTACTCGAGTCCGAGACGCTGGAAGATGCGCTCGTACGCGTCGCGCTGGGCCATGTAGCTGGCGTCCAGACCCGCGTCGGTGTAGTCGAACGAGTACGCGTCCTTCATCGTGAACTCGCGGCCGCGCAGCAGGCCGGCGCGGGGGCGCGCCTCATCGCGGTACTTGTCCTGGATCTGGTACAGGGTCAGCGGGAGGTCCTTGTACGAGGAGTACAGGTCTTTGACGAGCAGGGTGAAGGCCTCTTCGTGCGTCGGCGCGAGGAGATAGTCGGCATCCTTGCGGTCCTGCAGGCGGAAGATGCCGTCGCCGTACTCCTCCCAGCGGCCGGTGGCCTCGTAGGGCTCACGCGGCATGAGCGCCGGGAAGTGGACCTCCTGGGCGCCCGCCGCGGCCATCTCCTCGCGGATGATCTGCTCGAGCCGGGCCTTGACCCGCAGCCCCAGCGGCAGCCACGCGAAGATGCCCGGCGCCTGCCGGCGGATGTAGCCGGCGCGCACGAGCAGCCGGTGGCTGGTGACCTCGGCGTCGGCAGGGTCTTCGCGAAGGGTGCGGAGGAAGAAGTTCGAAAGACGGGTGACCACGGTCCAAGTCTAGAGAAGGATGCCGCACGCCCCTTGCGCCCGGCATCCTGAACGTGCGTCGAGATCCAGCTGAAAATACCCTTGCGGTCGAATCTGGACTAGGTGTAGATTACGCGCCGTAGCCAATGTTGTGGGGGCGTTGGTCACCGGCGGAACACTCGATCCCCGGACCCGCAACCCACCCGTCGCGTCGCCCCTCGGACCGTCCGCCGAGACTGGGGAATGACACGTGTCCGGGCACATTCGGTTCGTCCACCACACGGGAACACGGCTTCCATGCGCGGAGGCAGTCCCCGCGCACTCGCTCGCGCTCCGCGCCGCTCTCCGGCCGTCGTATCCGATCGCCGGCTACGCGAAAACGGCCGGCACGAAGGGCGCATCGCGCCCGGAGAGTGAGTCTGAGAGATGTTCCAGCGCTCTGAGAAGCCAGGCCGCCACAGGGGCCGCCTGGCGATAGCCCTCGCTGCGGCGTTCGCCGTCGCCGTCATCACCCCCGCTGTCGCGCAGGCCAACCTGACCGGCAGCACCTTCGAGGGCAATGACGGCAACATGGTGGTCGACACCAGCGGCCACCACGACTGGGCGAACGTCAGCCCGAACACGGGCACCGACATCGCGAGCGGCAAGACCGACAACTCGTTCGGCCAAGGCACCAAGGAGGACAGCGCCACACCGACCGTCGTCACGGGGTCCATTCCCCCCAACAAGAACGACCTCACCCGCTTCTACGAGTCGTCGGAGCAGGTCGCCAGCGGCGACATCTACCTGTATCTCGCGTGGGAGCGGCTGGTGAACATCGGCAACGCGAACCTCGACTTCGAGATCAACCAGATGACGAGCCCCGGATTCACCGGTGCGCCCGGCGCGTCGACGATCACCCGCACCGCGGGAGACCTGCTGATCAACTACGACTTCGGCGGAAGCGGAACCCCGACCCTCGGCTACAGCAAGTGGCTGACCGCGGCGGCCGGCAACACGGCCTCCCAGTGCAACGCGAGCTCGACGCTGCCGTGTTGGGGTCTGCACACGACGTTCAACTCGACCGTCGCCGAGGGGGCCGTCAACACCGGCTCGATCGCGGAGTCGATCGCGGGAGGAACGCTGGGCACCGGTCTGTTCGGTGAGGCGGCGATCAACCTCACGGCGGCCGGCGTCTTCCAGCAGGGCGTCTGCGAGGCCTTCGGTTCGGCGTTCATCAAGAGCCGCTCGTCGAGCTCGTTCACTGCGGAGCTGAAGGACTTCATCGCCCCGATCCCGGTGAGCATCTCCAACTGCGGCACCATCACCGTCAAGAAGGTCGTGACGAATGCACCGGCGGGCGACTCCACGTCGTTCGGCTACACCACCACCGGCACAGGCCTGTCGAACTTCTCCCTCACCGGAGGAGGGAAGAAGGTGTTCACTCCGCTCGGCCAGGGTGCGTACTCGGTCTCCGAGAACACCGTCACCGCGACCGGATGGAGCTTCGTGAGCGTCTCCTGCAAGGACGATACGACGAGTTCGTCCGTCGGCACCGTCACCGGGCAGAAGGTCGACATCACGTTGAGTCCCGGACAGGACGTGACCTGCACCTACACCAACCACTACACGAACAGTCCGACGATCGCGACGACTCTGTCGGACACGTCGATCACCGTGGGTGGTTCGGTGCACGACTCGTCGGCGCTCACCGGGGCGTCTGCGGGCGCCACGGGGACGGTGACGTACACCGTCTACACGGACGACAAGTGCACGGTCAAGGCCACGCCGTCCGACGGCGGAACGAAGACGCTGAACGCGGACGGCACCGTGCCCGATTCGGACGCGCTGACCTTCAACACGCCCGGCGACTACTACTGGCAGGCGGTGTACACGTCCGGTGACGGCAACAACAACAACGCCACCAGCACCTGCACCGACGAGCACCTGGTCGTCAACAAGGCGCAGCCGACCGTGGCAACGGCGCAGAACCTCATCCCGAACGACACGATGACCGTCAGCGGAGGCTTCGGCACGCCCGGAGGCACCGTGGACTTCATGCTGTTCTCCCCGAGTGACCCGACCTGCTCGGGTACGCCTGCGTACAAGGAGCTGGGAGTCGCCGTCTCGGGCGGCAGCGCCAGCACCACCAACACCGGGGCCGGGGCCTTCATCGCCAGCGATGCGGGCACCTGGAACTGGAAGTCCGTCTACAGCGGAGACTCCAACAACAAGGGCGCCACGTCCGCCTGCGGCGTGGAGCACTTCACGATCGTCAACAAGTGAGGAGCTGACGAGCTGAACCACGAACGAAGGCCGGCACGGGGCCCCGTGCCGGCCTTCGTTCGTGTCCTGCCTCAGGCGATGCCGCCGCCGTCCACCACGAGGGCGGAGCCGGTCACGTACGACGAGTCGTCGCTGGCCAGCCAGACGACCGCCGCGGCGATCTCGGACGGCTGCCCCATCCGGTTCAGCGGGCGCTCGGCGGCCTCGGCGAGGAATCCGGCCTGGTCCTGGCCGAGCTGACGGGCTTCGTCGCGCAGCATCCCGGTGTCGACGTCGCCGGGGTTGACGGAGTTGACGCGGATGCCCTGCGGGCCGTGGTCGATCGCCAGCGCCCGGGTCATGTTCACGACCGCGCCCTTGGACGCGCAGTACGAGATCGCCTGCCCGCCGCCCTTCAGGCCCCAGCCGGAGCCGGTGTTCACGATCGACCCGCCGCCGGCGGCGGCCATGATCGGCACGACGTGCTTGCACATCAGGAAGATGGCACGCACGTTGACGCCGAACACGCGATCCCACTCCTCGACGCTCGTCTCGACGGCTGTCGTGCGGCGGATGATGCCCGCGTTGTTGAACACGACGTCGATGCCGCCGAGCTCCTGCTGCGCGGTGGCGACGACGCGCTCGATGTCGGGTTCGCTGGAGACGTCCGCCGCGATCGCCACGGCGGTGCCGCCCGCGGCGCGGATCTCGTCGGCGACGGCCTGCGCGGCATCCGCGTTCAGGTCGACGACGGCGACCGATGCCCCCTCCGCGGCGAATGCGAGCGACGTGGCGCGGCCGATGCCGCCCGCGCCGCCGGTGACGATGGCCTTCTTGCCTTCAAGACGCATGGCGTCCTCCTTCTTGTTCGGGAAGTCGTTGGTGTTCGAGTTCGGGTGCGTGGACAGGGTAGAAGCTGGATGCCCCGGGGCCGGTGACCACGCGGACGAAGCCGGTGAGGGAGGCATCCACCGCGGCGTCGCCGGTGTCGACGAGAAGTGGGGCGCCGTGCAGTTCGATGAGCTTGGCCTCCGGCGCCACCACCAGCAAAGGTCCGGTGCCGTCGGGACCGTCGCCGATCGCGCGCAGCACGCGCGCGGAGAGCTGCTGGTTGCCGCGGCCGAGGAGGAACCCCTGCCCGCCGATGACGGTGACGACCGCCTGCGCGGGCCCGCGGGCGATCTCGTCGAGAAGCTCCTGTTCGCTCGCGGCGCGGCGCACGAGTGCCCCGTCGAGCAGCACGTCGACCCCGAGCGGGCTGCCATCCAGGCCGAGCGCCCGCGCCGCCTCGGCCATCGTGCCGCCCGGGCCGAGCAGGTAGCGCACCCCGGGCCGGAACAGCGCGACCGCCCCGCGGGCTGCCGCCGCGACGGCATCCCGCTCCGAGGTCGGCGTGGGGGCCTTGCGCGCCTGCGTGCGCCCCGGGCTGAACGGCACGGCGAGCATTCCGAAGAGGCGAGGCTCGACCCGGGCGCGGCGCAGGGCCTCCTCGTCGATGTCGAGGACCTCGCGCTGCTGCACCGGCAGGGTTCCGGACAACCAGGACGCCGCCAGGCCGCCCGCCGCCCGCGGACTGACGGCGAACACGGGCGAGTACATCTTGACCCCGGCCGGGACACCGAGCGCCGCCGGGGCCTCCGTTTCGTCTCGGGCGCGCTCCGCGCGGCCTCGCGGGGCGACCGGTGGTTGTTCCGCATCCGGTCGTTGAGCGAGCGGAGCGAGACGAAACGCGTCAAGCCCAGCCGCCACGTCGCGGGCCGTGCCGTCGCCGCCGGCGAACAGGACGAGGGTCGCTCCCGCCTCGGCGAGCGCACGTGCGGCGGCGGACGTGTCGGCGGGAGTCGTCTTCGCCCCCGGCGTGTACACGACGCGGGGCTCGAGGCCCGCGGCCCGCACGGCATCCTCCCCCATCGTTCCCGCCGCGGTCAGCACCACGGTGCCGGCCGTCAGCGCCTCGAGGGCCGCAGCCGCACGGGACGCCGCCCGGGCGGTCGACCCGCGGGACGCCGCCGCGCGCTGCACGTCGGCCCCGTCGGAGCCGGCGAGCCCCGCAGGGCCGCCGACCCCGGCGACCGGGTTGACGAGGAGTCCGAGCATCCGGCTAGGCTGCCGCCCCGGCGAGCGCGGGCGCGGGCGCGGGCGCGGCGAAGTCGACGGGCGTCTCGCCGAAGTACTTGCGGCGGTACGCGCGCCAGGTCACCGCCCACCGCTCCGGGTCGTCGAGATCGTCGTGGTGGGTGTGGTGCACGGTCTGGTTGTGCGGGGCGGTGCGCACCAGCTCGGGGTTCTCCCGGGCCTCCTGCGCCACCTGCGCGAGCGCCGCGACGTACTCGTCGATCTCCGCCTTCGAGTAGCACTCGGTGGGCTCCAGCGTGAACGGCTGGGGCACGACGTAGGGGTGGTGGCTGGTCCAGTAGTGGAAGCCGTAGTCGGCCATCCGGATGCCGATCTCCTCTGACGTGATGCCGGTGTCCTCGAACAGTTCCTGCCACGAGTAGCGCACCTGCTCGATGCGCCGGCGGCCGGTCGCGTACGGCGCGGAGGCCCCGGGGATCTCGAGCACCTTCTTCAGCAGGTAGTTGTTGTTGAGCACCGCGATCTGCGAGGCGGCGAGCATCCCCTCGGCACCGAGCGCCATGATCCACGCGTAGGCGCGGACGACGTGCAGCACGACGCCGTGCGCCGGCGCGACGTGACCGATCGACAGCTCACCGGGCTCGCGCACGACGTATTCGTCGCCCACCCGCTCGACCCGCGGGCCGGGCAGGAACGGCGCTAGCGCGGCGCTGACGGCGTTGGCCGCCGCCCCCGGACCGCCGGAGCCGTGCGGGGCGGAGAACGTCTTGTGCAGGTTGAACTGGCACACGTCGAAGCCGGCGTCGCGGGCCCGGGTGATGCCGAGGATGCCGGCCGCGTTGGCCTGGTCGTAGGACGCCAGCGCCCCGACGGCGTGGGCGGCATCCACCCATTCCTTGATGGCGGGGTTGTAGATGCCGGTGTCTTCCGGGTTCGTCACCATGATCGCGGCGGTGCGCTCGGACAGCGCGGCCTTGAGGGCGCCCAGGTCCGGGTAGCCGTCGGCGTCCGGGTAGACCGTGACGACCTTGTAGCCGGCGACCTTCGCGGCGGCGGCGTTGGACGGGTGGCTGAAGATCGTGGTGATGACCTCGTCGCGCTGGTCCGCCTCGCCGCGGGAGGCGTGGTAGGCGCGGATCATCGCGATGTTCGTCCAGATGCCGGCGGATCCGCCCGGGGAGGCCAGCGACACGGCATCCATCCCGGAGATCTCCGCCATGAGGCCCTCGAGCCGCCAGATCATCTCCAGCGCGCCCTGTGTGTCGGCCGGGTCCTGCGCGGGGTGCAGCGCGCGCAGCTGCGGCACCTCGATGAGCTGGTCGTTGATCTTCGGCGAGTACTTGATGGTGCAGGTGCCCTGGCCGATGTCGACGTTCAGGTCGGAGCCCAGGTTCTCCTGCGACAGGCGCAGGTAGTGCTTGAGCACGCGCATCTGCGCGATCTCCGGAAGCGCGGGCGGCGCGGCGCGGCGCATGCCCTCGGGCAGGCCCGCCAGGACGTCGCCGACGGCCTCGCGCACGGCCGGCTCGACGGGCGTGATCGCGATGCCGCGCTCCCCCGGCGTGGACAGTTCGAAGACGATGGGCTCGTCCCAGCTGGCCTGGTGGAACCGGCGCGGGCTGGTCTTGGGTGCGACGGGGAGGGTCATGCGGCCTGCTCCTTGGTGGTGTCGATCGCTGCCGCGATCGCGGCAGCGAGGCGGTCGATGTCGGATGCGGAGGTGGCGTCGGTCACGCACACCAGCAGCATGTGCTCGGAGACGACGACGCCCGGCTCGATGCCCTGGGCGCGCAGGGTCGTGACGAGGTCGGCGGCGCGGATGCCGGAGAGCCGCACGGTGAACTCGCGCAGGTGCAGCGCGTCGTCGCCGAGGCTCACGCCGGGGATCTGCGACAGCACGTGCTGCGCGTAGCGGGTGCGGGCCAGCAGCAGCTCGCCGAGCTCGGCCATCCCGGCCGGACCCATGAGCGACAGGTAGACGCCGGTCGCGATGCCCCACAGGGCCGCGGCGGTGCCGACCCACTCCTTGCCCTCCTCGCGCAGCGCGAACGAGGTGCGCTCGTAGGCGACGTCGCCGAAGCCGTACTCGCCGGGCACGTGGGTGGACTCGAGTCCGAACAGGCGCGAGGGCATCTCCATCACGAACTTCGGATCGTCGTGCACCGCGATGAAGCCCGCGTGCGCGCCGCCGAACCACTGGTGCAGGCCGAGGGACTGGATGTCGCCGGTGAC
This sequence comes from Microbacterium mangrovi, assembly GCF_000802305.1. Lineage (GTDB taxonomy): Bacteria > Actinomycetota > Actinomycetes > Actinomycetales > Microbacteriaceae > Microbacterium > Microbacterium mangrovi. The sequence goes on from NZ_JTDK01000016.1 coordinate 123,345, forward strand.
GATGTCGGCGCCCTGCACGGCCGGCGGGGTCAGCACCCCGTAGCCGATCGGGTCGGTGCCGACCACCACGACGGCACCGGCTGCGTGGGCGGCGTCGGCGATGGCGCGCAGCTGCGTCTCCACCGCTCCGGTGAAGCTCGGCGTCTCGACCCAGACCGCGGCGACGTCGTCGCCGAGGCGAGCACGCAGGCCGTCGAGGTCGGCGGTGCCGCCCGTCGTCGGCACGACCTCGATCTGCAGCTGCGCGCGGGTGTAGTCGCGCACCTTGGAATCCTTCTCGGGGAGCACGTCGCTGACCGCGAGCACGCGGCGACGCCCGGTCATCCGGCCCGCCATCGCGAGGCCCGTCGCGGTGGCCTGGTAGCCGTCGTACGTGGGCACGTTGACGACGTCCATCGCCAGCAGCTCCGCCATGAGCGACTGGTATTCGAAGAGGGCCTGGAACCGGCCGTGGTCTTCGTAGGGCTCGCCGGCGTAGGCGGTGAGGAACTCGCTGCGGCGGATCACCTCGTCGACGACCGCGGGCACGTAGTGGTTGTAGGTGCCGGCCCCCAGGAAGCTCAGTCGCTCCTCGGTGGTGCGGTTCTTCGCCAGGATGCCGCGCACGTGGCGGGCGAGGTCCTGTTCGGCCGGCAGCGGCTCGGGGACGTCGAGGGCGCGCTGCAGGCGCAGCTCGGCGGGGACGTCGGCGTAGAACTCCTCCACGCTTGCCGCATCCACGGCGTCGAGCATCGCCTGCTTCACGGCGGGGGCCGTGTTGGGGATGTAGGGGTGGACGAACGTTTCGGTCACGGCATCCTTCAATCGGTGGTGGTGGTCAGGGTGAGGAACGGGACGGCCCCGGCGCGGGGCGAGGCGAGCACGGCCGCGCCGTAGCGGGGCAGCGTCAGGGTGTCGGCGACCGTCTGCCCGGTGAGCAGGTCGCGGGCGCCGGCGGGCACGTCGACGGTGAGCGGGTCGCGCCCGTGGTTGAGGACGAACGTGTAGTCGGTGTCGGCGTCGGCGCGGGTCACGACGTCCAGGTGCACGTCGACCTGGTCGCGGGCCGGGATGCCGGCGCGGGTCAGCACGTCGCGGAACACGGCGGTCAGACCCTCGTCGTCGAGCACGCAGCTGACGTACCAGGCCGATCCCTTCCCCGCTGCCCGCACGGTCACCGCGGGGTGCCCGTCGAGTTCGCCGGAGCCGTAGCGGGCACGCACCTCGACGTCGGCATCCTCCTCGATCCACTCGCTCCACACGACGTTCGCGAAGGTGCCGGCGGCCGTCTCGACCCGCTCGGTGTCGTCGTCTCGCAGCGGCCACTGCTCGTCGACCTCGATGCCGAGGAGTTCCCGGAACGGGCCGGGGGCGCCGCCGTCGAACACCTTCTCGGTGGCGTCCACGACGCCCGAGAACGGACCCACGACGACCGTGCCGCCCGCCTCGGAGAACGCGGTGAGGGCGGCGGACTGCGCGGCATCCGCGATGTAGAGGTTCGGCGCGACGACGACGTCGTACCCGTCGAAGGGGCCGGTCGCGCGCACCGCGTCGACGGGCTGGCCGAGCAGGTACAGGGCGCGCTGCCACGCCCGGGCCTGCTGCGCCCACTGGAGGCGCTGCGACGGGAGCGATTCGATCGCGCTCGAGCCCCACCAGGAGTCCCAGTCCACGACCAGCGCCACGCGCGAGCGCACGCGGCTGCCGCGCACCGGCTCCAGGCGCTGCAGTTCCAGGCCGAGGGCCTTGGTCTCGCGGTACGACCGCGACTTCTCGCCCCGATGGCCGAGCATCGACGAGTGGAACTTCTCCTGGCCGTACTTCGCCTGGCGCCACTGGAAGAACATCACGCCGTCCGAGCCGTGAGCGACCGCCTGCAGGCTCTCCACCCGGATCCTGCCGGGCGCCTTGGGGACGTTGACGTCGCGCCAGCTGGTCGCGCTCGCGGACGATTCCAGCAGCAGCCACGGCTGCCCGTCCTTCAGCGAGCGCATGAGGCCGTAGTTGAGGGATGCCCCGACGTGCGAGATCGGGTCGGCCGGCTCCGGGTAGGCGTCGTCGGTGACGAGGTCCTCGACCTCGGCGAAGCGCCAGTAGTCGAGGTCGCGGAACATGCTCATGAAGTTGGTGGTGACGGCGATGTCGGGGGTGACCTCGCGCAGCACGTCGATCTCGAGCTGGAAGAGCTCGAGCATCGCGTCGGACGAGAACCGCTCGAAGTCCAGCAGCTGGGTCGGGTTGCCGGGTCCGGGCGCCTTCTTCGGCGTCTCGATGTGGTCCCACGCCGTGTAGCGCTGGCCCCACACGTTCACGCCCCACGCCTCGTTGAGGCCGTCGAGAGTGCCGTAGCGGTTCTGCAGCCAGCGCCGGAAGTGCCGGGCCGACTCCGGGCACCAGCAGCGGGACACGTGGTCGCCGTATTCGTTGGAGATGTGCCAGAGCGCGAGGCCCGGGTGGTTCCCGTAGCGCTCGGCCATGGCCCGTGCCATGCGGGCGACGTTCTCGCGCCACACCGGCGAGCTCGGGCAGTACACCTGGCGGGAGCCGAACTCGAGGAGGTGCCCCTCGGCATCCATCGGGCGCATCTCGGGGTGCGCGCGAAGCAGCCACGAGGGCGGGGTCGCGGTGGCGGTCGCGAGGTCGATCGCGATGCCGTTCTCCCACAGCAGATCGAGGATGCGGTCGAGCCACGCCCAGTCGTAGACGCCGGGCTGCGGCTCCAGCTGCGGCCAGCTGAAGATCGGAAGGCTCACGATGTTGACGCCGGCCTCGCGCATGAGGCGCACGTCCTCGCGCCAGACGTCCTCCGACCACTGGTCGGGGTTGTAGTCGCCTCCGTAGGCGAGGGCATCCAGCCGCAGAGCGCGCGGGGTGGTGGCCACGGCGTCTCCTCTCTGAGTCACTTCCGTCCAGGTACTGGACGGCGTCTACTGTCCAATGTATTCTGTATACAGTAAGCGTAAGGCCGAAGCCGAATCCGGTCAAGCCCTAAGCTGACGACACCACGAAGGAAGACGGCCGATGGCGATCGAACGGAAGAACCTGCGCTCCCAGGTGCGCGACGAGCTGCTCACGCGGATGCGCGCGGGCGACGTCCAGCCCGGGGAGGGCATCAACGAAGTGCAGCTCGCCGCCGAGCTGGGCGTCAGTCGCACGCCCCTGCGCGAGGCGCTCATCGCCCTGGAGAGCGAGGGGCAGATCGAGAGCCAGAACGGCAAGGGATTCCGGTTCGTGCCGCTGTCCAAGAGCGAGTTCGAAGAGCTCGCGCCGATCCTGGCGGCCCTCGAGGCCCTGGCCCTGCGGCTCAGCCCCGCCGACGAGCTGATCGCGATCGGTGAGCGCCTCGTCGCGCTCTCGGCCGCCTTCCGCGACGAGGTGGTCGAGCACGGCCTCGTCATCACGAAGGACGAGGAGTGGCATGGCCTCATGGTCTCGGGCTGCCCCAACCGGCGCCTGGTCGCGATGATCGGAGCCACCCGCGACGCCTTCCATCGGTACGAGTCGCTGCTCGTGCCGAGCGACGTCATGGTCGAGCGCGTCGCCGCCGAGCACGCCGAGATCGCCCGCGCCCTCGCCGCCGGCGACGTGGATGGCGCGATCGTCGCGCTCGAGGCCAACTGGATGCACGGCATGCGCCGCATCCTCGACAACACGACCAGCGCGTACTTCACTTACTGAGGCGCGACGCCTCAGCGCGAGAGCCGCACGGCGAGGTCGACGAAGAGCGCCGCCGACCAGCCGAAGGCGGTCGTCGCGGTGGGGGCCTTCTGGCCCGTGAGCGGGTTGAAGTACTCGTGCGGTCCGCCCCCGTGGATGACGAGCGCGACGGTGCGCTCGCGGAGCTCCCGCGCCCGATCCGGATGCCCGGAGTTCTCCAGCCCCTCGGCAACGAGCGTGTTGGTGTTGATCCACACCGGCCCGCGCCACATCCGCGTCGCCGAGAAGTCGGGGTCGGATGCCGCGACCGTCGGCAGTCCCCACGGGGTGCCGTACCGCTGCGGGTCGTCCATCGCCGCGACGAGGGCATCGACGACCGGCTCCGGGAGCGCCCCGGTGAGCAGCGGCATGAGCCCGGTGATCGCGTCGGAGGCCACCGGCTCGCCCGCCGCACGCGCGAGGAACACCCCGCGGTCGGCATCCCACAGGTCCAGCAGCTTCCCGAGCGTCCGTGCGGCGCGATCGCGGTGGATGCCGGCATCCAGGTCCTCGTCCTCGTCGGCGAACCGGGCGAGTTCGAGGTCCTGCAGCACGAGGTAGGCGCCGAGGTCGGGGGCCGTCGTCGGCAGCGGGCCGTCGAAGATCGGGCTGTCGTCGAGACCGGACGAGTACGGATGCGCGTACTCCGGCATCCCGTCGCCGTCGAGGTCGGAACAGGCGAACCACCAGTCCTGCGAGCGGCGGATCGTGGCGAGCTGCCGCCGGGCCCAGTCGCGGATCTCGGCGGTCGCCGGCGCCGCCTCGAGCACCCGGCGCAGGGCCCACGCCGACAGCGGGGGCTTCGTGAGCGGAACGGGGGCGTTCGGATCGGCGATGGCCGATCCGGCACGCCGCAGACGGTCGCGGTCGGCCGCCGGCAGGTCGTCGCTGGAGGCGAGGACGCCCTCTTCGTGTACGACGTCGGGCAGCTGTCCGGCGGGCGTCGGAAAGCGGAAGGCGAGATCCAGCTGCTCGCGGGCGAGCTCCGGGTCGCCGTGGCTGAGGCCGATCGCGATGAAGTAGGCGTCCCACTGCCAGAGGCCGACATACCCGATCTTCGACGGGACGACCGGCCGCGCTCCCTGCAGGGCGGGCAGGCTCACGATGTTGGCGCCGAGCACCCACCAGCAGAACGCGGTCATCGCCTGCAGGTCCTCGCGCACGAGCGGGCACTTCGCGAACCAGTCCTGCCAGATCCGCGCGGACCGGGCGGCGGCATCCGCATGCGCGTCGGATGCCGCGACCGTCACTGCGCGGTCGGCCGAGACGGCGAACCGCAGCGCGGGGTCGAGGGCGCGAAGGTGTGCGCGCCCGTCGGGCGTCGTCCATTCGGCCGACCAGCCGGGCTCGGGCGCCCCGAGGGAGAGCGCGCCGATCCCGTCGAACACCAGGGTCGCCGCTCCCCCGCCGAATTCGACCTCGTGGGGCAGCACACGCGTGATGGGCAGCGCCGTTCCGGCGGCATCCCGGATGACCAGGGCGTCCAGCACCCGGCACTCGTCGAGCTGCTTCTCGTACTCGGCGGTGTGCACGCGCACGCCGTCGCCGTTCTCGGCGCGGAACACCAGGAGGCGCGACGAGGGCAGCGTGAAGGGGGCGCGCACGAGGTCGAGGTGACCGCCGGTGAGCGCGGCGAGGTCGCCCGGGGTCATCGGCCACCCAGCCCGGATGCCGCCATGGAGCTGATGATCTTGCGCTGCCCGATGATGAAGACGATCAGCATCGGGATCGTGGAGATCGCGGAGGCGGCCATCACGAGGCCGTAGTTGACCGAGCCGAACTGGCTCTGGAAGCTCTGCAGCAGGAGCGGCACGGTGAACAGATCGGGCGTGTTCAGCAGGATCAGCGGGAACAGGAACGCGTTCCAGACGTTGATCGCGGTGATGATGCTGAGGGCGGCGATGCCGGGCTTCAGGTTCGGCAGCACGACGCTCCAGAAGATGCGGAAGCGTCCCGCGCCGTCCATGAGGGCGGCCTCTTCGAGCTCCTTCGGCACGGCGAGCACGAACTGGCGCATGAGGAACACCGCGAACGGGTTCGCCAGCAGCGCCGGGACGATGAGCGAGAGGTGCGAGTCGACCCAGCCGAGCTTCGACATCAGCAGGTAGAACGGGATGAGCGTCACCTGGGCGGGGATCATCTGCGTCGCGAGGAACACGATGAACATGACCCGTGCGCCGCGGAACTTGATGCGGGCGAACGCGTACCCGGCCATGGATGCCGTGATGATCGTGCCGATGACCACCAGCACCCCGATGTAGAAGCTGTTGAAGTACGCCTGCGCGAACGGGACCGCGTTCCACGCGTCGATGTAGTTCTGGAACGTGAAGGGCCGGGGCAGGAATGACAGCGGCTGCTTCAGCAGCTGCGGCAGCGTCTTGAACGACGTCAGGATCATCCAGACGAAGGGGAAGACGAACAGGAGCCCGGCGAGCACCAGCACGACGTGCAGCGCGGTCGCGCCGGCGCGGCGCTTCCCCTTGCCGCCGCCGGGCCGGGGCTTGTGACCGGGCGCGGTGATCGCGACCGTCGACTGGGTGGCGGGGGCGGGAGGTGTCAAAGTGCTCATGCCGGGTCGTCCTCGTAGTGCACGAACTTCTTCTGGGCGCCGAACTGGATCGCGGTGATGATCAGCGTCAGGATCAGCAGGATGATGGATGCCGCGCTCGACGGCCCGAACTCGAACCGGGTGAAGCCGAGATCGAAGATGTGGTACACGATCGTGCGCGTGGCGTTGTCGGGTCCGGCATCCTTCACGAGCACGTAGACCGTGTCGAAGGTCTGCAGTGACGAGATGAACGCGATCACCGACGAGAAGAACACGATCGGCGACAGCAGCGGGAGCCGGATGCTCCAGAACAGTCGTGTCGCGCCCGCCCCGTCGATGCGGGCCGCCTCGATCACGGACGGTGAGATGTTCTGCAGGCCGGCCAGGAAGATCACCACGTTCAGGCCGAGCGAGGACCAGATGGTGACGATGCACACGGCGAGCAGGGCCAGGTGCGGGTCCTGCAGCCAGTCCGGCGGGGTGACGTGGAAGACCTTGGAGATCACCGTCGAGAGCACCCCGTCGGACCGGAACATCTGCTGCCAGATCATCGCGACCGCGACCGTCGAGGTGACCACCGGCGCGAAGAACAGCACCAGGTAGAGGGTGCGGGTCTTCAGCTTCTCCAGCGCGACGGCGATGACCACCGCCAGGCCCAGGCCGATCGGGACCGTGATCAGGGCGATGATCAGGGTGTTCAGGATCGACCGCCACAGCAGTCCGTCCTGGAACTCCTTGGTGAAGTTCTCGAATCCGACCCAGGTGAAGGCGCCGAGGCCGTCCCACTGGCCGAACGCGAGCACGAGGCTCGCCGCGAACGGGATGACGACGAACAGCGTCATGCCGATCAGCTGCGGAGCGACGAAGGCGTAGCCCCAGCGCCGGTCACGACGACGCCACGCCGACTCCTTGCGTGTCCCTCTCGGGCCGTGGGGTGCTGCAAGCTCCTCCTGCAGCACCCGCTCGCCCGCGGCGATCCCGCTCATGCTTACTGGCCGGTCTTGCTCTTGATCAGAGCGGCGCTCTGATCGAGGGTGTCCTTGGCCGTGGACTGGCCCTGGTAGAGCTTCAGGTACAGGTCGCTGATGTCGGTCGACAGGTTCGGCACGCGCGCCTCGGTCGCGTAGTCCTCGAAGCCGATGTTGCGCATCTCGAGGAACGTCTTGGCGTGGGCCGGGTAGTTGTCTTCGAGGACGACCTTGTCGGCGCCCTTGATCGACGGCACGGCGTTGCCCGCGCCCTGCAGTCGGAAGGTCTGGCCCTGCGCGCTCAGGAACTCGGTCCAGAAGGTGAATGCGGCGCCCTTGGCCTTCGTCTGCTTGTTGATCGCGAGGTACGAGGTCGCCACGCCGGTCGGGGCGGCCTTGCCGTCGGGGGTCGGCCACGGCGCGATGTCGTACGCCTTCGGGTCGCCGGACTGCTGGGCGGTCGCGATGCCGTAGCGGCCCTCGACGTAGAAGCCCGTCTTGTGGGTCGCGAACAGGCTGTCGGCGCCGGCGCCCTCGGGCAGCGTGTCGGCGGCGATGAACTTCTTGGCCTGGAAGTAGGTGCCCAGCTGGTCGACCGCGGCGACGGTCTTCGGGTCGGTGTCGCCGACGAACTTTCCGTTCGAGTCGTAGGCGGTGCCGCCCTGCGACGAGATCCAGCTGTAGTGGGTCGACCAGTAGTTCCAGAAGATCGAGCCGGTCAGGCCCGCGGCCTTCAGCTTGTCGTTCATGTCGAGGTAGGTGGCGGTGGTCCACTTGCCCTCGGCGGCGAGCGTGGCGGGGTCCTGCGTGATGCCGGCCTTCTTCAGCGCGATCTTGTCGTACCAGAGGACGTCGGGGTTGGAGTCGTTCGGGGCGGCGTAGTACTTGCCGTCCTTGACCGCCGCGCCGAACAGGCCCGGGTAGAAGTCGGCGACCTTCGACTGGCTCGCGCTGGAGTTCATGAGCGTGGTCATGTCCATCAGGCGGCCGGAGTCGACGAACTGGCCGATCTTGTCGTCGCCGACGTAGAAGACGTCGGGCGCCGTGTTGCTGGCCAGCTGCGCGAGGAGCTTCGAGTGGTAGTCGCTGTAGGACGCCACGGGCTGCAGCTTGACGGTGATGTCGGGGTGCTTCTTCATGAAGGCCGCGTCGAACTTCTTGTAGATGGCGAGTTCGTCGGCGGAGCCCCACGTGGAGAACACGATCGTCTTGGAGCTGTCACCGCCCCCGCTGCCGCCGCTGCAGGCACCCAGGCCCACGGTCAGGGCGGCGGTGGCGGCGATCACGACGCCCGCCTTCAGGAAGGTTTTCGAGTTCGGCATGCCAGGCTCCTCTTTCGGGTGAACGGCTCTGTCCAGGACCCGTGCGATTCGGGTAACAGTATTTTGTATACAGAACACACTCGATGTCAAGGGGGCGTGACCAACTCGTGACCTCAGCCCTTCACGGCACCGCCCAGCAGCCCCGCGACGAACTGGCGCTGGAAGACCAGGAACAGCACGAACAGCGGCAGCGTGGCCAGGAGCGACCCGAGCATCAGCCCTGAGTAGTCGACGTGGGTGGCTCCGACCATCGTGTTCAGGGCCACCGGCACCGTGTACTTGTCCTCCGTGTTCAGCATGAGCAGCGGCCAGATGAAGGAGTTCCACTGGCTGATGAACGTGTAGATGACCAGGGCCGCGATCTGCGGCCGCGCCACCGGCAGCACGATCCGGTAGAAGGTGCGCAGTTCGCTCGCCCCGTCGATCCGGGCCGCCTCGACCAGGGTCGTCGGGAAGTCCTGGAACCCCTGCCGCATGAGGAAGATGCCGAAGGCGTTGGCCAGGAACGGGACGATCAGCGCCTGGTACGTGTCGATCCATCCGGCGTTCGCCATCATCTGGAACAGCGGGACGAGCAGCACCTGCATCGGGATCATCATCGTGACGAGGATGACCCCCAGCAGCGCGCCGCTGCCGCGGAACCGGTAGGTCGCGAGCCCGTACCCGCACATGATGCTCACGATCGAGCTGAACACCGTGTAGACGACGGCGACGCCCAGGCTGTTGAGCATCACCTGACCGAAGTTCGTCGATTCCTGCAGGCGCGCGAGGTTGGTCCAGAACTCGCCGCCGGGCAGGATCGGCAGCGGCGTCGCGAACAGGTCGGCGGTCTTGTGCGTCGAGGCGATCACCATCCACAGGAACGGGATGAGCGCCAGCACGCTGGCGACGACGAGCACGAGGTAGACCGGCGACTGCAGGACGAGCCGGCGCGCGGTGGTCATGACTTCTCCCTCATCAGGCGGAACTGCACGAACGAGATGACGGCCGTCAGGGCGACGAGCATCCAGGCGATGGCCGAGGCGTATCCGGAGTCGAACTGCTGGAAGCCGACCTTGTAGAGGTAGAGCACCGGCGTCAGGGTCGCGTTGTTGGGTCCTCCCCCGGTGAGCACGAAGTTCTCGTCGAACAGCTGCAGCGCCCCGATCGTGGACGTCACGGTGGTGAAGATCAGCACGGGCCGCAGCTGCGGGACCACGATGTGCCGGAACGTCTGCCACCGGCCCGCCCCGTCGATGCGGGCGGCCTCGTAGAGCTCGGCGGGGATGGCCTGCAGCCCCGCGAGGATGATCACCATGTTGTAGCCGGTCCAGCGCCACGTGATCGCCCCGATCAGCGCGACGCGCGCCCACCACTCGTTGTTCAGCCAGTCCACGGGGGCAGCGCCCAGCAGCCCGAGGAGCTGATTGATCGCACCGCCGTCGGTCGCGAGCATCACCCGGAACACGACGGCGTAGGCGACGAGCGTGGTGATCGCCGGGAGGAAGGTCATCAGCCGGAACCCGCCCTTGAATCGCAGCCAGGCCTGGTTGAGCAGGTACGCGAGCCCGACCGCGAGGCCGATCATCAGGGGCACCTGCACCACCAGGATCAGCCCCGCATTGAGGAGGCTCTGCCCGACGAGCGGGTCGGCGAACAACCGGGCGTACTGCGCGAAGCCGACGAACGTGGTGGTCCCGCCGCTCGTCGAGAAGAAGCTCTGCAGCAGCGAGACCGCCAGCGGGTAGGCGAAGAAGATCGCGAGCAGCGCCGCGGCAGGAAGGGCGAACCAGAGTCCGGGGCGTTCGCGACGTCGCGCGAAACGCCCTCGCCGCGAGGGCCGCGGGGCCGCAGGGCCGCGACGGGTGACGTCACGGCCCTGCTCGGTCAGGAGGGCTGTCATCCGGCGATCTTCCGGCCGGTCGCGGTGGCGATCTGCTGGGCCGCCGAGTCCAGGGCCGCCTTCGGGTCCTGCCCGTTGAGCACGGCCGCCTGCACCGCGTTCGCGACGATGTCGCTCGCCTTGGCGTAGTCCGACGTGAAGCTGATCGGCTTGATCTGCGGGGTGAGCTCGGCGAACGTCTGGTACACCTTCTGGCCGCCGAAGTACTCCTGGGGCTGCGCGAAGTACGGGGTCTTCAACGCCGGCAGGTACGCCGGGAACAGCCCCTCGTCCTTCATCATGGATGCCTGGTTCTGCTTGTCCGCCAGCACGGACGTCAGGAACGCGGCGGCCAGCTGGGGGTTCTTGGCCTGGGCCGGGATCGCGAGGCCCGATCCCCCGCTGTTCGAGGTCGGCGCGCTGCTCGCGTCGACCAGCGGCAGCGGCACCACGGCGTACGCGCCCGAGTGCTCGGCCGCCTCGCGGGTGAGCGTGCCCGTCCACCACACGGCGTTCGGCGTCGTGGCGGAATCGCCCTTCTTCGCGGAGCTGACCTCGGCATCCCAGCCCTTGACGTTCTTGATCAGGCCGTCCTTGTTCATCGTCTGGATGAGCGTGAGGACCTTGACCGCCTCGGGCGAGTTGACGGTGATCTCGCCGGCGGCGTTGAACACGCCCTCGCCGTTCTGCTGCAGCATCATCGTGAACGGGCCGCCGGCGGAGAGGTCCGACGACAGCAGGGTGTGTCCCGTCTTCGCCTTGATGGTCCTGCCCGCGGCGACGAGGTCGTCCCACGTCTTCGCGGCGGCGATGTCCACGCCGGCCTGCTTCGCGTAGTCCGTCCGGTAGTAGAGCGCGACGGTGCCCGAATCCCACGGCGCCACGCGCAGATGACCGCCCTTGTCGTTGCCGGCCGCCCACTTGAACGGGTCGAAGTCGGCCTTCTGCGCACCCATCACCGGGTTCAGGTCGACGAAGCCCTTCGGGAACTGCGTGATGTAGCCCTGGTTGTGGTCGGTCTCCATCGTGATGAGGTCAGGCAGGCCGGTGCCGGCCTGCAGCCCGACCGAGATCTTGTCGTAGGCGTTGTCGTACCCGATGTCGACCACGTCGATCTTCGTGCCCGCGTGCGCGGCCTCGTACTGCTTCGCGAGCCGCTTCAGCGCGGTCGCGGCGACGTCCCACGACCACACCGTGATGGAGCCCGACGCCTTCGCGGTCGGCGCGAGGCTCTGCGCCGCGGGTGCACCGCCGCCGAAGGCGCACCCGGTCAGGGCGACGGCGATCGCAGCCGTCGTGGCGGCGAGCAGGAGGGGACGATTTCTCATGGGAGGTCTCCGATCGTGGAACGACATCGTTCTCAGGTATTCTGTATACAAAACACTGAACACGTCAAGCAATCGACCTCTCCGCGGCGGGCCGCCCCGGCCGTGGCGCGGCGTACGCTGGCGGGGTGCCCACTCCGCGACATCGGCTGACCGCGTCCACGGCTCAGACCGAGCTCGCGGCGTCCCTCATCGCCCTGCGCGAAGAGTTGCAGGTGCCGGAGGCCTTCCCACCCGAGGTGCTCGCCGAGGCGGATGCCGCCCGTGCCGCGCTCCCCGCCACCGACCTCCGCGACCTCCCGTTCGCGACCCTGGACCCGCCCGGTTCCCGCGACCTCGACCAGGCCTTCCACCTCGAACAGACGCCCCGCGGCTGGCGGGTGCGGTACGCGATCGCCGACGTGCCGTCCGTCGTCGCCCCCGCCGGCGCGGTGGATGCCGAGGCGCGCCGTCGCGGCCAGACGCTGTACGCGGCAGACGGCACGGTGCCGCTGCATCCCGAGGTGCTGAGCGAGGGTCGCGCGTCGCTCCTTCCCGGCCAGGATCGCAGCGCCTTCGTCTGGACCGTGGACCTCGACGCCGACGGCGCCGACATCGGCCACCGGGTGGAGCGTGCCCTCGTCCGCTCGCGCGTGCAGCTCGACTACGCCGGCACGCAGCGGACGCTGGATGCCGGGGCCGACTCTCCGGCGGCGCTGCTGCCGATCATCGGGCGCCTGCGCATCGCCCAGGAGCAGGCGCGCGGCGGCGCGAGCCTGAACCTCCCCGACGAGGACATCGAAAAGGATCCCACCGACGGATACCGGGTGGTTCGCCGGCGCCCCCTGCCGGTGGAGGACTGGAACGCGCAGCTCTCCCTGCTCACCGGCATGGCCGGGGCATCCCTCATGCTCGGCGCGGGCGTCGGCGTGCTGCGCACGATGCCCCCGCCGGACGACGACGCGCTCGCGGACTTCCGGGTGCGCGTCGACGCGCTCGGGCGCCCGTGGGGCGCCGGACAGAGCTACGGCGACTACCTGCGGAGCCTGGACCGCGACGACCCGCAGACCCTCGCCGTGATGCACGCCGCGGCATCCCTGTTCCGCGGCGCGGACTACGCCGCCTTCGACGGCACGGCGCCCGCGGTGACGGTGCAGGCGGCGGTGGCCGCCCCCTACGCGCACGTGACCGCACCGTTGCGCCGACTCGTCGACCGGTGGGGTCTGGTGGTGTGCGAGGCGATCTGCGCCGGCGTCGACGTCCCCGCCTGGGCCCGCGAATCGCTGCCCCAGGTGCCCGAACTCATGCGGTCGTCGACGCAGCGCGCCTCCCGCCTCGCGAGCGGATCGCGCGACCGCATCGAGGCCGCCCTGGTCCGCGACCGGGTCGGCGAGCGCTTCACCGCGGCTGTACTCGGCCGCGACGGGTCGAAGGCCCGCATCCAGATCCGCGACCCGCTGATCACGGCCTCCTGCACGGTGACCGACGGCGCCGCCCCGGGGAGTGAGATCCGCGTCCTGCTGCAGTCCGCGGATATCGCGACGGGCCGGGTCGACTTCACCGAGGTCGCGACCTGACGACGGTGCTGCCGGCTCCGGGGTCAGTCCGCGGAGGCCTCCATCGCGGCGACCGCGAACTCGGCGAGCAGGTGGTCGCGGTGCTCTTCGTGGGCTGTGATCGTGACGACGGCATCCCGCACCTCGTCGACGATGACGTACTGGCCGTAGCGTCCGTCGAGGCGCCAGCATCCACCAGGACCGTTCCAGACGGCGAGTCCGTACTGCGCGGACGAGCCGGGCCCGCCGGTCGGCACCCACTCGGCGTGCATGCGATCGACCCACTCCGCACTGACGATCCGGGTCTCGCCCCATCGTCCGCGGTCGCGCAGCACCCCCCCGATGCGGGCGAGCTCTTCGGTGCGCAGTTCGAGCCCGCTCCCGCCGATGATCCATCCCAGCGGGCAGCGATGCCACTGCGGATTGTGGATGCCGAGCGGGCCGAACAGGCGGGGCATCAGCCAGTCGCGCACGTCGCCGACGGCGGCTCCGAGCATCCGCATCGCCAGGTAGGTGCTCGCGTCGCTGTACTGGAACCGTGTTCCGGCGCCCGCCGACGGGCGCCGCAGCATCTCCTGCGCGAGGTCGGGCCAGGACACCTCCTGGTCGCCGAACCAGGGGAAGTCGATGCCGCTGGTCATCGTGAGGAAGTGGCGGACCGTCACGTGTTCCACGCCCGCGCCGAGGGTCATCGCGGGCAGGAGTTCGGGGACGGTGGTGTCGAGGGTCAGGATGCCCTCGTCGGCGGCGATGCCGATGGCGAGCGCGGCGACCCCCTTGGAGTCGGAGTAGATGTTGACGCGGTCGTCGCTGCGCCACCGGTGCTGCGCCTGCTCGTCTCCCTGCCGGACGTGCACGCCGTAGGCGCCGAGACCGGCGGCGTCGATCGAGGAGACGAGGGAAGTGAGGATGCCGGCTGCGGTCACCCCGTCAGTATTCCAGCCGGCTCCGACATCGTCAGATGTGCGGCAGGGCGGCACGGGCCTCGGCGGCCGGCATGCCCGTGGCCGTCAGCAGATCGACGACGATCGGGCGCATCCCGGCGATCACCTGGTGGTCGCCGAGCGAGGCGTCCGGCATCAGGATCGCCGGATCGAGGCGGGATGCCACCCCCAGCAGCGCCTCGCGGGCAGCCGGCAGGAAGGTGATGTCCTCGAGGCTGTGCGCGAGGAGGTCGGCGCCGCGCATGATGTCGCGCACGATGGCCGCGCTCACCGGCCGTGGCACGCCGTCCTCGGTGACGTAGACCACGTTGCGGGCCACCATCCGGGTGCTGCGCACCACGTAGTCCATCGCCTGGCGCACCTGCTCGTGGCGCTGCAGCTCGGGTCGCTGGCGCCGCAGCCACGGCGAGAAGCCCGCGACGCCGAGCGCCGAGTCCAGGGCGTCCTTCCAGTTGTCCACGAGCGGGCCGAGGCCGCGCGCCTTCTCGAGCGCCCGGGTGGCGCGGTGCCGGTCGCCGCGGCGGAGCGCCTGCACGATCGTGCCGCCGGCGTTCGCGTAGGCGTTGAACAGGGCCCGGCCGTCGCGCACCTCCTCGCGGCGCGGATTGCGCGGGATCAAGGCGGTCGCGAGCAGCGCCGCGATGCCGCCGACGACTCCGTCGATGAGCCGGGCGAACGGCGAGATCGACGGCGACGACATCACCACGATGGCCTGCACAGCCGCCATGATCGCGAACGGCGGGTACGACGAGAGGAACCGGGCGACCAGGAGCGTGCTGCCGAGCACGAGCGCCATCTGCCACCAGCCGGTGCCGGCGACCATCGAGAACCCGTCCGCGATGAGCACGCCCACGAGCATCCCGATGACGGTGATCAGCACGCGCTTGGGCCGGGCATCCCGCACCAACCCGAGGCTCGTGACCGTCACACTCGCCGCGAGGGTCGGGATCGGATGCCCGAGCACGTATCGCGCGAAGCTCCACGCCACCGTCGCCGCGACGACGATCTGCACGATCGCGATCGCGGAGATCCGCAGGCGCTCCACGTTCGGCGTCAGATCGAACCGCGCGCGCCAGCCGGTCTTCACCGGCACGGTCAGTGCCGCGGTCGGCTGCGCGGACTCGGGCATCGGGGCCTACGAGGCCCGTCGGCCCAGGCGCGGCATCCGCGGCACGTCGGCGGTCGCCCCCGCATCGGGCGGAACGATGACCTCCTGCGCGGCGGCGACGTCTCCGTCGGCGGTCGCCACGGCCAGCGCCGCATCCACCGGAACCGACCGGCGCAGCAGCGCGAGGGCGATCGGCCCCTCCTCGAAGTGCAGGGCGGATGCCACGACGGTGCCGACCTCGGCGTCGTCGCGGCGCACCGCGTCACCGCGCGCCGGGACGACGCCGTCGAGCTGCAGCGCGACCAGGCGACGGGGCGGATGCCCGAGGTTGTGCACCTTGGCGACCGTCTCCTGCCCGCGGTAGCAGCCCTTGTTCAGATGCACCGCCGTGCGCAGCCAGTCCATCTCGTGCGGCAGGGTGCGCTCGTCGACGTCCGCCATGCGGGGCCGCCACGCGGCGACGCGCAGGGCGTCCGCGGCGACCGCACCGGCGATGCCCTGCGCGGCGGAGACCACGGACTCGAGGGATGCCACGGGCACGAGGGCCTCCGCCCAGTCGCGCTCGGGGGCCCCGCTGCCGTACGCCCAGCCGCCCGCCGTGACGCCCGGCCACGGGTCGTGCCACACCGCCGCGGCGGGCACGCCCGCGATCGCGGCGCGGGTGCCGGCCACGATCGCGAACTCGTCGCTCGCGTCGCGCGGATCGACCCGGAGCCGAAAGCGCATCCGGCGCAGCCAGGCGAGGAGGCCTTCGGCATCCGCGGCATCCGCGATGAGCCAGGTCGTCTCGCCGTCGTCGACGACGCCGGCGGCGTGTTCCACGTGCCCCTGCGGGTCGAGGATCAGAAGTTCGGTGCTCTCGCCGGGCGCCAGATTCGTCAGGGCCTGCGACGACACCGAGTCGAGCCACGACAGGCGGTCTTCGCCGGGGACGGCGATCACCGCGCGGTCGCCGAGAACCGCCAGCGCTGTGCCGGCGGCCAGCGAGCGCTGCTCCGCGACCGGATTGCCGAGGTGCTGCAGGACGTCGTCCTCCACCACCGCGCCCGGGAGGGTCGTGAGGAAGTCGTGGTTCATCAGTCGACCTTCGCGAGGCGGGCGGACGCGTGCGCGCCGAGGCGCGAGCCGAGGGCCGCGATGTCCCACGCCCACAGCAGGTGCCCCTCGACGAGGCCGTACATGCGCGTCGCCGCGGCGTACTCCTTGGCTCCCTCGGGTCGCACGATCGCGTCGGTGGCGATGTCGATGCGCGGGCCGTTGACCTGGCCCAGGTACAGCTCGCTGATGGCGTCGGCGTGCACCAGCGCCACCTGCAGCGGGAATCCGCCCTCGGGCGTGCGCAGCAGTTCGACGTCGTCGGCGGTGCGCGTGACCGCGTCGGCGGTCGGCGGCAGCAGCGCCGGACCGGCATCCGCCGCCGTCACCGGGCGCGCCACACGCCAGTAGCCGAGCTCCGAGACGAGTCCGGCGCCGCGGCCGTCGTCGGCGGCGTCGTCGAGCATCCACGCCTCGGCCGAGTAGTTCAGGTACGGGCCGCCGTCATGGCTGAAGCTGACGCGGTGCGCGAACTCGCCGTTGACGCGGGTGCCGGACACCTCGTAGTCGATGACGCCGGTGCCCTCCCAGACCCCGATCAGCCACGACAGGGGGACGAGGTCGGCGGGAAGGTCGGTCGGGATCTCGAGCACGACGACCTCAGCGCTGGCCGCGGTACAGGTTCTTGATCACCACTCCGCCGACGAAGACGATCGCAAGCGACGCGAGCGCCAGCAGGCCCACGAAGAAGAGTTCGAGCGCGACAAGGTCCATGCCCTCCACTCTAGCCACTCGATCAGTGCAGCAGCGACGCGATCGCGAAGCCGCCGCTGATCAGCCCGAGCACGAGGAGCGAACCGAGACAGCTCGCGCCGATGCGCTGGATGAACCGCTCGGTGCGACCGTATGCGAGCTGCACGACGAACGAGAGGACGAGGCATCCGGCCATCCCCAGCGCCGCCCACGCGGGCTGCCAGGGCGTCGGCACGAAGACCCCGACCGCGATCCCGATCAGCGCCGCCATCACCCAGACCGCGATGATGCCGCCGAGGGTTCCGCGCGGGGCGAGATCGGGTGCCGACATGCGTCCCATTCTGACATCCCTCCGCGGCCCTAGGATGAGACCTGACGACCAAGCAGGAGGGACCCGCGTGGCGCAGCTGCTCGTTCTGAGCCCCACGACCGATTCCGCCCTGCCCTCGCTCGGCCTGCTGAGCCACCAGGTGAAGTACCTGCACTCCGATCCGGCGTCGCTGGTCAACGCCCCGGTGGTCGACGCCGTGCTGCTGGATGCCCGTGCCGACCTCGTCGCGGCCAAGGCGCTGTGCCGCATCCTCACGACCACGGATGCCGACACCCCGGTGCTGCTGATCGTCACCGAGGGCGGGTTCGCCGCCGTCTCCCCCGAGTGGGGCGTGGCCGACGTGCTGCTGTCCGGCGCCGGGCCGGCCGAGGTGGATGCCCGCCTCCGGCTCGCGCTCGGGAGGGCGTCCGCGACGACCGCCGCTCCGGCCCCGGTGCAGACCTCCGGCGTCACGATCGACGAGGCGTCCTACTCGGCGAAGGTCGGCGGCCGGCCCCTCGACCTCACGTACAAGGAGTTCCAGCTGCTGCACTTCTTCGCGACGCATCCGTCCCGGGTCTTCACCCGCGAGCAGCTGCTCAGCGAGGTGTGGGGCTACGACTATTTCGGGGGCACGCGCACCGTCGACGTGCACGTGCGACGGCTGCGCGCCAAGCTCGGCGAGATGGAGCAGATCATCGGCACCGTGCGCAACGTCGGCTACCGGTTCAACATCGTCGACGAGGCCGACCTGCCCTTCACCGAGACGACGCCGGAAGTTTCCGGAACTTAACCGGATGCCGGGGCACCCTGTCATGATGAGGGGATGATCGAACAGGACGTACTCGACGCGGAACTCGGCGACGACGACGACTTCGAGACGATCGAGGTCGAAGGCACCGAGCTGCCCGATTCCCGCTACCTCGACCGCGAACTCAGCTGGCTCGCCTTCAACCAGCGCGTCCTCGAGCTCGCCGAAGACCCCTCGCAGCCGCTGCTCGAGCGGGCGAACTTCCTGGCGATCTTCGCGAGCAACCTCGACGAGTTCTTCATGGTCCGCGTGGCCGGCCTCAAGCGCCGCATCCTCACCGGCCTCGCCGTCCCCACCAACATCGGCCGCGCCCCGCAGGACGTCCTGGCCGACATCTCCGCCGAGGCGCACCGGCTCCAGGAGCGCCACGTCCGCGCCTGGACCGAGCTGGTGCGCCCCGCCCTCGACGAGGCCGGCATCACGTTCGTCGGCTGGGACGACCTCGACGGCGACGAGCAGGCCGAGCTCTACCGGTACTTCCAGTCGCAGGTGTTCCCGGTGCTGATGCCGCTGGCCGTCGATCCCGCGCACCCGTTCCCGTACATCTCGGGGCTCTCGCTGAACCTCGCGATCCGCATCCGCAACGCCCGCACGGGGCGTCAGGAGTTCGCGCGCCTCAAGGTTCCGCCGATGCTCCCGCGCGTGGTCGAGCTGCCGCGCGTCGACGGGCGCATCCGCCTGCTGCCGCTGGAAGACCTCATCTCCAACAACCTCGCCGACCTCTTCCCCGGCATGGAGATCCTCGACCACCACACCTTCCGCCTGACGCGCAACGAAGACGTCGTCATCGAAGAGGACGAGACCGAGAACCTCATCCAGGCGCTGGAGGCCGAGCTCTCCCGCCGCCGCTTCGGCCCGCCGATCCGCCTCGAGGTCACCGAGGACATGGACGACGTCACGATGGCGCTGCTGCTGGACGAGCTGGAGATCACCGAGCAGGAGGTCTACCGGCTGCAGGGGCTGCTCGACCTGCGAGCGCTGTTCGACCTCGGCCGCATCGACCGGCCGGACCTCAAGTATCCGGCGCGGGTGCCGGTCACCGCCGTGCCCTTCCAGCCGTCCGAGCAGAACGGCACGGCCGACATCTTCGCCGCCATCCGCAAGGGCGACGTCCTCGTGCACCACCCGTACGAGTCGTTCGCGACGAGCGTCCAGGCGTTCCTCGAGCAGGCCGCGAAAGACCCGCAGGTGCTCGCCATCAAGCAGACCCTGTACCGCACCTCCGGCGACAGCCCGATCGTCCAGGCCCTCATCGACGCGGCGCAGGCGGGCAAGCAGGTGCTCGCCCTGGTCGAGGTGAAGGCGCGGTTCGACGAAGCCGCCAACATCCTCTGGGCGCGCAAGCTCGAAAAGGCCGGCGTGCACGTCGTGTACGGCCTGGTGGGCCTGAAGACCCACTGCAAGCTCGCCCTGGTCGTGCGCCAGGAAGAGGGGATGCTGCGCAGCTACTGCCACATCGGCACGGGCAACTACAACCCCAAGACCAGCCGCATCTACGAGGACTTCGGCCTGTTCACGATCGACGAGCAGGTCGGCAAAGACCTCACCCGCCTGTTCAACGAGCTCTCCGGGTACGCGATCGAGAAGAAGTTCAAGCGGCTCCTGGTCGCTCCGCTGCACCTGCGCCGCGGCCTGCTGCGGCACATCGACCGGGAACGGCGCAACGCCCTCGCCGGCAAGCCCGCCCGCATCCGCATCAAGGTCAACTCGATGGTCGACGAGCAGATCATCGACGCGCTCTACCGCGCCAGCCAGGCCGGTGTGCCGGTCGACGTGTGGGTGCGCGGGATCTGCAGCCTCAAGCCCGGCGTGCCGGGCCTCAGCGAGAGCATCCGGGTGCGCAGCATCCTCGGCCGCTACCTCGAGCACTCGCGCATCTTCTCGTTCGCGAACGACGGCGACGAGATCGTCTACATCGGCAGCGCCGACATGATGCACCGCAACCTCGACCGCCGCGTCGAGGCTCTCGTGCGCGTCATCCACCCGCCCCACGTCAAAGAGCTCGACGACCTGTTCACCCTCGCGATGAGCGACGAGACGGCATCGTGGCACCTGACCGCCGACGGGGTCTGGGAGCGGCACGCGGTGGGCGCCGACGGAGCCCGTCTCGCCGACCTCCAGGACCTCACGATGGCGGCCGTGCAGAAGCGGCGGCGGGTCCGGGCGGTCCGATGAGCACGGCGGTCGAGACCGCGGTCTACGCCGCCGGAGGCGTCATCTGGAGGATCGTCGAGGGCAAGTTGCGCGTGCTCGTCGTCCACCGCGGCCGCTACCGCGACGTCAGCCTCCCCAAGGGCAAGGTCGACCCGGGCGAGATGCTCGCCGAGACCGCCGTGCGCGAGATCGCCGAAGAGACCGGCATCCGCGTGGCGCTGGGCGTCCCTGTCGGAATCTCCCGGTACGTCATGCCCTCGGGGCGTCAGAAGATCGTGCACTACTGGGCGGCGCAGGCGACCGAGGAGGCGATCCGGGCGAGCACGTTCGTGCCCAATCACGAGATCGCGGCGCTCGAATGGCTTTCGCCCAAGAAGCTGCTCAAGCAGCTCAGCTACGCGATCGACGTCGAGATCGCCGAGAACTTCCTCCAGCTCGTCGACGACGGGGTGCTGCAGACCTTTCCGGTCATCGCGCAGCGGCACGCGCGCTCGACGCCGCGCGAGGACTGGAAGAAGTCCGAGAACACCCGCCCGCTGACCGCCCGCGGAGTGAAGCAGGCCAAGCTCGTCGCGCGGGCGCTGCGCGCCTTCGGTCCGCAGCGCATCGTCACGAGCCCGGCCGTGCGGTGCGTGCAGACGGTCCAGCCGCTCGCCGAACTGACCGGCATCAAGATCTCCCAGTCGCGGCTCATCAGCCAGGCGGCCTGGGAGGAGGGCGAGTCGGATGCCCGGTACATCGTCGGCAAGACGGTGCGCTCGCGCACCGGAACGGTGCTGTGCAGCCACGGCCCCGTGCTGCCGGAGATCCTGAGCGAGCTGGCGCTGGCGACCGGGACCCTGCGCGGCTCGTATCTCGGCAGCGCCTCGGCCCTGGCGATGGGCGGCTTCTCCGTCGTCCACCTCTCGGCCGCGAACCCCGGATCGGGGATCGTCACGATCGAGACGCACGAGCCCAATCTCTGAGGCGCCGACGCCAGTTGTTGGGCCGTGGTTCACCTGCCGTTCACCTTCTGACAGCATCCGCGTCATCCTGTCTGCTTAGCGTCGTGGCGAGCCCGACAGCAGGGCTCCAACCCTGATCACGAGAAGGACTCACACTGTGAAGCTCTCCCGCATCGCGCCGCTCGGCGCTGTCGCCCTCGCAACCGCTCTGGTTCTCGCCGGTTGTGCGTCCAACGAAGGCTCGACCCCCGCCTCGTCGTCGTCGGGCTCGGCAGGCGCTGCGCTCACCGGCACGCTCAACGGCATCGGCTCCTCGGCTCAGGGCGCTGCCCAGACCGTCTGGATCGCCGGCATCCAGGGCATCAACCCGAACCTGACCATCAATTACGACCCGCAGGGCTCCGGCGCCGGCCGCAAGAGCTTCATCTCGGGTGCGGCAGACTACGCCGGCTCCGACGCCGCGCTGAAGGACGAGGAGCTCGCGGGCACCTTCGCCCTGTGCGCCTCCGGCACCAAGGGCATCGACCTTCCCGTCTACATCTCGCCGATCGCCGTGGCGTACAACGTCGACGGCCTGACCGACCTGAAGCTCGACGCGCCGACCATCGCGAAGATCTTCTCGGGCAAGATCACCAAGTGGAACGACCCGGCGATCGTCGCGCTGAACTCCGGCGCCAAGCTGCCGTCGGCCTCGATCACCGTCGTGCACCGTTCGGATGACTCGGGCACCACGCAGAACTTCACCGACTACCTCGCGCAGAACGCCGCCGCCGAGTGGGGCAAGCCCGCGAACCAGACCTTCCCGTACCAGGTCGGCGACGCCGCCAAGGGCACCTCGGGTGTCGCCGAGGCCGCCAAGAACGCGAAGAACTCGATCACCTACATCGACGAGTCGGGCATCGGCACGACCGGCCTGAAGGTCGCCGAGCTCAAGGTCGGCAGCACCTTCAACAAGATCTCGGCCGAAGGCGCCGCCGCGGTCGTCAACGACTCGCCGCTCGTCTCGGGCCGCGCCGCCAACGACCTCGCGATCAAGATCAACCGCACCGACACGCAGGCGAACGCCTGGCCGCTGGTGCTCGTCTCGTACGTCATCGGCTGCCAGCAGTACAAGGATGCCGCCAAGGCCAAGCTCGTGAGCGACTACGTGAAGTACATCGTCACGCCGGAGGCGCAGGCCGCCGCCGCCAAGCAGGCCGGTTCCGCCCCGCTGTCGAGCGAACTCGCCGCGAAGGTGAACACCGCCGCCGCGTCCATCAAGTGATCCAGTCGGGTGGTGGGCGCGACTGCGCCCGCCACCCGCACTTGACTTCCCTCCCGAAACGCAGGAAAAAGGGCGAATGACCACCAGCACCGCCACCCCCACGGCCGACAAGCCCAAGCCGATGGTGCGCGTCGGAGACCGCGTCTTCAAGTCGACGACGGTCGTCTCCGGCTCCATCATCCTGGCGGTCCTCGCGGCCGTCGCCGTGTTCCTCATCCTGCAGTCGCTTCCCGCGCTGTTCGCGAAGCCCGGCGAACTCCCCAACAACGCCGACAACTTCTGGCAGTACGTGTGGCCCCTGGTGTTCGGCACCGTGTGGTCGGCGTTCCTCGCGCTGCTGATCGCGACCCCGCTGTCGATCGGCATCGCCCTGTTCATCTCGCACTACGCGCCGCGCCGCCTCGCGCGGACCCTCGGCTACATCGTCGACCTGCTGGCGGCGATCCCCTCGGTCGTCTACGGCCTGTGGGGCATCGCGACCCTGTCCGTGTTCGTGCAGCCGTTCTACGCCTGGCTGACCGAGAACATGGGCTGGTTCCCCCTCTTCGCGCCGCCCGTCTCCGGCACCGGCCGCACCATCCTCACCGCGGCGATCGTGCTCGCCGTGATGGTCATCCCGATCATGACCGCGATCTGCCGCGAGGTCTTCCTGCAGACCCCGCGGCTCAACGAGGAGGCCGCCCTCGCCCTCGGCGCCACGCGCTGGGAGATGGTGCGCCTGGCCGTCCTGCCCTTCTCCCGCAGCGGCATCATCTCGGCGATCATGCTGGGCCTCGGTCGCGCGCTCGGAGAGACCCTCGCGATCGCCATGGTGCTCTCGCCCGCGTTCATCGTGAAGTTCGCGGTCCTGCAGGCGCAGAGCCCGAACACCATCGCCGCCAACATCGCGCTGCAGTTCCCGGAGGCGACCGGTCTGTCCGTCAACGCGCTCGTCGCCACCGGTCTGGTGCTGTTCGCGGTCACCCTGATCGTGAACATGCTCGCCCGCGCCATCATCAACCGCAAGCCCTCGGGAGCCTCCTCGTGACCACTCAGGCCACCGCCGCGACCGCGCCGCCCCCGGGCCCTTCCCGCCCCCGCACCGGCGGCGCGAACACGCTCACCGCCGGACGCCTGCACCGGGCTGTGCCGTGGCTGCTGCTGGCCGGATGCTGGATCGTCACCGGCACCGTCTACGGGCTGATGGCGGCATCCGGAGCCACGAGCGGCTTCGACCCGGTCGGCACGATCTTCTTCGGCACGGTGCTCTTCGTCATCCTGCTGACCCTCCTCTCGCGCATCGTCGAGGGCGGGCGCCGCTCGATCGACCGGCTCGTCACGTCGCTCGTGCTGACCGCGTTCATCATCGCGCTCCTCCCCCTCGTCTCGCTCGTGTGGACGGTCATCGCCAACGGCCTGGCCCGGTTCGACGTGCAGTTCTTCAGCGAGTCGATGCGCAACGTCATCGGCGCCGGTGGCGGGGCGCTGCACGCCATCATCGGCACGCTGCTGATCACGCTGACCACGGCGATCATCTCGGTGCCGATCGGCATCCTCGCCGCCGTCTACCTCGTCGAGTACGGCGGGGGCGCGCTCGCCCGCGCGATCACGTTCTTCGTCGACGTCATGACCGGCATCCCGTCCATCGTCGCGGGTCTGTTCGTCTACGCCCTCTTCGCCCTGATCTTCGGGCCGGCCGTGCGCAACGGCTTCATGGGTGCGATCGCCCTGTCGGTGCTGATGATCCCCGTCGTCGTCCGTTCCTGCGAGGAGATCCTGCGCCTGGTGCCGAACGAACTCCGCGAGGCCTCCTACGCGCTCGGCGTTCCGAAGTGGCGCACCATCGTCAAGATCGTGCTGCCCACCTCGATCGCCGGACTCGTGACGGGTGTCATGCTCGCCATCGCGCGCGTCATCGGCGAGACGGCCCCGCTGCTGATCGTGTGCGGATTCACGTTCAGCATGAACTACGACATCTTCAACGAGCGCATGATGACGCTGCCGGTGTTCGTGTACACCCAGTACACGCAGGCCGCGGGCGTCGCCGCACAGGCATCCATCGATCGGGCCTGGACCGCCGCTCTGGTGCTTATCCTCATCGTGATGGCACTGAACCTCATCGCGCGCCTGATCGCCAAGATCTTCGCCCCCAAGTACGGCCGCTGAGCATCGCGCCGGCCGGCCGAACACCCCACGAAGGAACCCACGTGTCCAAGAGCATCGAAGTCAACGACCTCAACGTCTACTACGGCGACTTCCTCGCCGTCGAGGGCGTCAACATGCGGATCGAGCCGCGCACCGTCACCGCGTTCATCGGCCCGTCCGGATGCGGCAAGTCCACGTTCCTGCGCACGCTGAACCGCATGCACGAGGTCATCCCCGGCGCCCGCGTCGCCGGCGAGGTGCTGCTGGACGGCGACGACCTGTACGGGCCGGGCGTCGACCCGGTGGCGGTGCGACGCCAGGTGGGCATGGTCTTCCAGCGTCCCAACCCGTTCCCGACGATGTCCATCAAGGAGAACGTGCTCGCGGGCGTCCGCCTGAACAACAAGCGCATCTCGAAGTCGGACGCGAGCGACCTCGTCGAGAGCTCGCTGCGCGGCGCGAACCTGTGGAACGAGGTCAAGGATCGCCTCGACAAGCCCGGCGGCGGCCTCTCCGGCGGCCAGCAGCAGCGACTGTGCATCGCGCGCGCGATCGCCGTGTCGCCCCAGGTGCTGCTAATGGACGAGCCGTGCTCGGCCCTCGACCCGATCTCGACCTACGCGATCGAGGAGCTCATCGGCGAGCTCAAGAGCGAGTACACGATCGTGATCGTGACCCACAACATGCAGCAGGCGTCGCGCGTCTCCGAGCGCACCGCCTTCTTCAACATCGACGGCCCGGGCACCCCCGGGCGGCTCATCGAGTTCAACGACACCGGCGCGCTGTTCACGACGCCGACCGTCCAGGCCACCGAGGACTACGTCTCGGGCCGCTTCGGGTAAGCGGCTTCCGTTCGCCGGACGGGCACCGCGCGTCAGTCGCGCGGGCTCAGCAGGTACCGGTTGAGGGATGCCGTCAGTTCGGCGTCGATGGGCTTCGCCAGACCGTCCACCGCGGTGATGGGCGCGGCCAGTCGCACGCTCGACAGCAGCCAGGCGGCATCCGCGGCCGCGAGCGCGGCGACGGGCAGACGCTCGTACGACGCGCTGTGCCCCTGCGCCCGCAGATGGTCGAAGAGGCTGACCTGCGTGGTGCCCTGCAGGATGCCGGCGCCCGGCTCCGGGCTGACGAACCGGTCGCCGAGGCGCAGCACGACGCTGGCGGTGGGCGCCTCGAGCAGGATGCCGTCCGTCGACACGAAGACGGCGTCGTCGGCCCCGCGCCGCACCGCCTCGCGGATCGCGGCCATGTTGACGGCGTAGGACAGCGTCTTCGCACCGAGCAGCAGCCAGGGCGCGCGGGCGGGAGCGTCACTGTCGACGCCGCGATCGAGGGTCACCACGCGCACACCGCGGGTGCGGGCGTCGGTGAAGTCGGCCGCCGGGGATGCCGTGACCCACGCGGTCGGCGCCGGCCCGTGCTCGACCCCGCGGCTCAGGATCAGCTTGATGACCCACTCCCCCGGACCGCACTCGGCGGCGGCGATCGCGGCCGCCTGACGCCACTGCTCCAGATGCGGCTCGGGCAGGTCGCACAGCAGGGCGGAGTGCGCGAGCCGCTGCAGGTGCGGCCCGATCTCCTGCGCGTGGCCGTCGACGACGCCGATCGACTCGAAGATGCCGTCGCCGCGCTGTGTGCTGAGCTCGCCCACGCTCAGCGCGGGGGCGGACGGATCGATGCGGCGGAAGCTGTCGCTGAAGTCGGCGCGCTCCTCATCGGTGGACTCGGCGGGGGTGATCAGCAGGGCGAATCGGGCAGCGGCCATACCCCGAGCCTATTCCCGTGGTTCGCGCTGGGCGATCGCCGAGAGGGGTGCCCGACGGGTCCGTTAGACTTGGGGACGCCGGGCCGCAGCAAACCCCGGGCTCCATCTTCTGTCGCTTCGAGCGAACCTGCGCCGAGAGGCGTTTCTGCGGTCCGGCACTGCTCTGTCCGGCCTGCGCCGTGCGCCGTCAGGTCAGCGCTTCTCGGCGCCACAGCCCCGCACAGCCGGTGAGGTCGACGGCCATGGTCGACAGCCGCAGCGCACGCCGGGTGAACGTCGTCGCCCGCGCCGGTTCGGTCGCTTCGTAGTCGTCGGCCAGGTGCGTCGCTCCGGATGCCTGCACGCGGCAGAACGCGGCGGCGCGGTCCAGTGCAACGGCGAAGTCTCCGGTGAATGCACCGCGCAGGATCGTGTCGATGACGGCGACCAGTTCGTCCGGCGACGCCGGGACGGGCGCGCCCGCGACGACCGGGTCGACAGACGGCAGTTCGATGCGGCCGCGTTCGTACAGGAGCGCCGCCGTCCGCGGGTCGTTGTGGATGGTCAGCTGCAGGAGGTACAGCATCCACAGCGCCCCGGGCAGCGAATGCGCGGGCGCCTTCGACCACAGCTCGGCGACGTCGTGCAGCCCGTGCTCGTCGGTGAACGACAGGAGCCGGTCGATGACCTCGGGCTGCGGGTCGTTGCGGACCCGTGCCAGCAGCGCCGCCGCCGTGGAGTGCGCGACCCGCGAGACCTCGGCGGGATCCGAACCGGTGAAGAGGCGGTCGAACGTCTCACCGGGAAGTCGCACGGGCTTGTGGAACTCGCGTGGTGTGCCGGCCATCCCTCCAGGGTAGTTCAGGCGGAGGGACGGCCGGCCGGGGCGGGTCAGGCCTGGTTGATGCGGATGAGGTTGCCCGCCGGGTCGCGGAACGCGCAGTCGCGGGGTCCCCACGGCTGCACCTTCGGCTCCTGGAGCACCTCGGCGCCGGAGGCGAGCACGCGCTCGTACAGGCCGTCGAGGTCGGAGGTCGCGAAGACGAACGGGCCCGGTCCGGAGCCCTTGACGACCAGGCGCGCGAGAGCCTCGCCGTCGTCGGGCGAGCGGCCGGCGCCGGGGTCGGAGAGCACCAGCGTGACTCCGGGCTGGTTCGTGAAGCCGAGGGACACCCAGCGGTGCCCGTCGGAGGAGACGTCGTTGAGCAGTTCCAGCCCGAGGGCGTCGCGGTAGAACGCGATGGCGGCGTCCACGTCGTCGACGGTCACGGGGCTGTAGGCGAGGGAGATATCGGTCATGTCCCTCACGCTACGAGCCGCGGATGCGGGATGCTTCTCGAATCCTGCTCGGTCCGCTCACCGGGCGTCACACCGGCGGGCGCGGGCGGGTCAGCACCATCGCCATGCACGACGGCATCGCCTCGGCGGCGGCGTGCGGGCGATTCCGGTACGCCGAGGGCGACTCGCCGGCGAGGCGGCTGAAGGTCGAGCTGAATGATCCGAGCGACGTACAGCCCACCGCGGTGCAGGCATCCGTCACGGTCATGCCGTCGCGCAGCAACGCCATCGCGCGCTCGATGCGCCGCGTCATGAGGTAGGAGTACGGCGTCTCGCCGTACGCGGTCTTGAACTCGCGGCTGAAGTGCGCGGGCGACATGAACGCCTTCGCCGCCATCGTGGGGACGTCGAGCGGCTCCGCGTAGGCCCGGTCCATGAGGTCGCGGGCCTGCCGCAGATGCGCGAGCGTCTGGACGGTCTGAGGAGCGGATGCCACCCTTCGAGGCTATCCGCAGCCCGAGGCGGCCGGGGCGGACGTGCCCGTGTCGGTCGTCCTCGCCCGGGTGTCATAGGCTGGACCGGCGCCCCCGTAGCTCAGAGGAAGAGCAGCGGACTTTTAATCCGCGGGTCGAGATTTCGAAATTCTCCGGGGGCACTTCTTCGCCACCTCGCCGCGTCGGATCACTCGCGACGGAACGTGAGGTGGATCGTGCCGCTGTCGGCGGTTTCGGCAACGACGTCGTAGCCCGCCTCGAGCCCGCGCAGGTCGTCCCACAGGCGGATGCCGCGCCCGAGCAGGATCGGGGCGATCGCGACGTGCAGCCGGTCGACGAGCCCGGCCGCGAGGAACTGCCGGACGGTCGTGGGTCCGCCGCCGATCCGCACGTCTTTGCCGCCGGCGGCCTCATGGGCGAGCTCGAGGGCGTGCTCGATGTCGGTGTCGACGAACCGGAACGTCGTGCCGCCTTCCATCTCGAGCGTCGGGTGCGGCGTATGCGTGAGCACGAACACCGGCACGTGGAACGGCGGGTTCTCGCCCCACCACCCGCGCCAGTCCGGGTCATCCCCGTGATCGTGCAGGCCGAACATGCCGGCACCCATGATCTCGGCGCCGACCTCTTCGAAATAGGCTTCGGCGTACGCCTCGTCGACACCGGTCGTGCCGGCGCCGCTGGTGTCGCCGAGAACCCGGGCGCGGAACGTGCGGGTCGCGGTGTACGCACCCACCAGCCGGCCCCAGTCGTGCCCGAACGGATTCTCGGGGGTCTGATCGGTGGTCGTGGCGTAACCGTCGAGCGAGATGTTGAGGTCGACGCGGACGGCGCCGCGCGGCATGGGCGATGTCATGAAGGTCTCCTGTCGTTCAGTCCCGAACGTAGCGGATACCCCCGACGGCGTGGCCGGGTGCCCCTCGAGCCGCGTGATGGCGGGGTCGGGCTCAGAAGGGAGTCGTACCGTCTGGTACCGCGATCCTGCGCCCGATCGGTCCCTCGGAATCAATCCCGGGGGGTCGGCCGGGTGGTCGGTCGGGGACGAAGCGGACGGCGGCGGGGGGCCGGGTGCGGTACCCGCGGCGAGTCGGGGATGTGAAGTGCAGGATGCCGCCCGGGAGCTGCTCGACATGCCAGTCGGTGTGGTGCTTCACCGTGTGGTGGCGTTCGCACAGGCAGGCGAGGTTGCACAGGGCGGTGGGTCCGCCCTCAGCGTGGGCGGTGGTGTGGTCGATGTCGCATTTTCGGGCGGGGCGGCGGCAGCCGGGGAACCGGCAGGTCTCATCCCTGGCTTGCAGGAGACGTCGCATGGCGGTGCAGGGTCGGCGTTTGTCGA
>NZ_JTDK01000017.1 GCF_000802305.1 Microbacterium mangrovi
GTCAACTCGCCCGCGACGACCTTCAATACGATGACCCGGTTCTTCGACACGTCACCGACTGTGACCTATGACCCGACTCACCAGGGACCGATCACGAGAGACCTATGTCCTGAAACCAGACATCCTAGGCTCCACAGTCACACAGCGGCGGTCCACCGGATCGTCGCTTTTTCGTTGCCCCTCCTATGCTGGCGGGATGAGGCCGCTCACCATCGATCCCGAGTCCTCCGCCCCGCCGTTCGAACAGCTGCGCGCGCAGCTGACCGGGCAGATCGAGTCGGGGCAGCTCGCGGAGGGCGCGAAGCTGCCGCCCGTCCGGCGGCTCGCCGAAGACCTGGGACTCGCTGCCAACACCGTGGCCCGCACGTATCGCGAGCTTGAGGCGGCCGGACTCGTCGTCACCAGCGGCCGCAACGGCACGACGGTGGCACCGGGACAGGTGCAGGTCGTCGACGAGGACGCTGCGCGTCTCGCCAGCCAGTTCCTCGCCGGGATGGCGGCGCGCGGCTACGACGCGGACGCCGCCGTCGGGTACCTGCAGCGCATCAGCGCCCGAGGCGCGTGAACAGTCCGATCCGGCGCTCCTCGGTGACGAAGGACGCCTCGATCGAGTTGCGGCAGAGCGTGTCGAGTTCGGCCGCCGTGAGGCCGTGCGCGGACTCGATGGCGGCGAGATTGTCGTCGAGGTAGCCGCCGAAGTACGCGGGGTCGTCGGAGTTGATCGTGATGCACAGGCCGGCATCCAGCATCCGGCGGATCGGCACCGCAGCGACACTCGGGCTCACCTTGAGCGCGACGTTCGACAGCGGGCACACCGTCAGCGGGATGCGATCGCGCACCAGTCGCGCCACGAGCGCAGCGTCGTCCAGCGAGCGGATGCCATGGTCGATGCGCTCAGCGCCGAGAACGTCCAGAGCCTCCCAGACGTACGAGGGCGGGCCCTCCTCGCCGGCGTGGGCGACCACGTGGAGTCCGGCCGCGCGGGCTTCGTCGAACACCCCGGCGAATAGCGACGGCGGGTATCCGACCTCCGCCGAATCCATGCCCATGCCGAGCACCGGGATGTCCGCCCCCAGCACGGCATCCAGCATCGCGTGCGCGGAGGCCACCGGCTGATCGCGGAGCACGCACACGATGATGCCGCTTGTGATCCCCAGTTCGGACGCACCCCGGTCGAGAGCGCGCTGGATGCCGCGGAGCACGGTCTGCTCGGATATGCCGCGAACGGAATGTGCCTGTGGATCGACGAACAGCTCGACGTGTGCCACGCCGGCGCGGTGCGCCCGTTGGAGGTAGGCCCAGGTCATCAGGGTGAAGGCATCCTCGTCGCGCAGCACCGCCATGTTCTCGTAGTACAGGTCGAGGAACGACTGCAGATCGGAGAAGCGATATCGCGCGGCGAGCTCGCCCGGGTCGGCATAGGGCAGGGACATCCCCTGACGCGCGGCGAGCTCGAAAATCGTCGCCGGTTCGAGCGTCCCCTCGATGTGCAGGTGCAGCTCGCAGAACGGGCGGGTCATCGTGCCTCCTGCGAACACTCTCATCGCGCCGGTCCGGACGGCGACCGCGACACGCCGATCCCGACCGAGTCGGGACCGGCGTGCGCAGAAGCCCTCCGCCGAACGGTACCGGATCAGACGGTCGCGAGTGCCTCGCGGGCCTGCCGGGTCGCGGCCAGCATCGCCGTGAGCGACTCGGTCACCTCGGTGACGCCGCGGGTCTTGAGACCGCAGTCGGGGTTGATCCACAGCTGCCGCGCCGGGATGCCGTCGAGAGCGGACTCGATGAGGCCGACGACCTCGTCCGTGGACGGCACGCGCGGCGAGTGGATGTCGTAGACGCCGGGGCCGATGCCGCGGCCGAACCGCACGGACCTGATGTCTGTGACGACATCCATCGCCGACCGCGCCGCCTCGATCGAGGTGACGTCGGCATCCAGCGCGTCGATCGCCCCGATGACCTCGCCGAACTCCGAGTAGCAGAGGTGGGTGTGCACCTGCGTGGCATCCGCCGCACCGGCGGTGGCGAGACGGAACGATCCGACCGACCACTCCAGGTATGCGTCGTGCTCGGTGCGCTTGAGCGGCAGGAGCTCGCGCAGTGCGGGCTCGTCGACCTGCACGATCCCGATGCCGGCCGCCTCGAGGTCGGCGATCTCGTCGCGGATCGCCAGGGCGACCTGCACCGCGGTGTCGCCGAGCGGCTGGTCGTCGCGCACGAACGACCACGCCAGGATGGTCACGGGGCCGGTGAGCATGCCCTTGACGGGCTTGTCCGTGAGGGACTGGGCGAACTGCGACCACGGCACGGTGATCGCCGCGGGCCGGGCGACGTCGCCCCAGAGGATCGACGGGCGCGTGCAGCGGGACCCGTACGACTGCACCCAGCCGTGCTCGGTGACCGCGAAGCCGTCGAGGTTTTCGGCGAAGTACTGCACCATGTCGTTGCGTTCTGGCTCGCCGTGCACCAGCACGTCGAGCCCGATCTCCTCCTGCAGCGCGATCACGTCACGGATCTCGTCCTGCATCGCACGAACATATTCCGCTTCGGTGATACGTCCGCGCGCGAAGCCGGCGCGAGCGGAGCGGATGCCGCCGGTCTGCGGGAACGAACCGATGGTCGTCGTCGGCAGCGCGGGCAGGTCGAGCGCCTCCTGCTGTGCGGCCAGGCGCGTCGCGTAGGGCGTGCGGGCCGCATCCGCGGCGACCAGGGCTGCGGCCCGGGCACGGACCTCCCCGTCGGCGACGCCCGGCGCGGTGGCGCGGTCGCGCCGTGCGGCGGAGGCGGCATCCAGTTCGTCCTGCACCGCAGCGCGTCCGTTCGCCAGGCCGTCGGCGAGCACCCCGACCTCCCCGACCTTCTCGTCGGCGAAGGCGAGCCAGGAGCGCAGCTGCGGGTCAAGCTTCTCTTCGCGGGCGAGGCTGTACGGCAGGTGCTGCAGCGAGGTCGAGGTCGCGACGCTCACCCGCGCGGCGACAGCGGTCAGCGCCTGCAGCGTGTCGAGTGCGGCGGCCAGATCGGTGCGCCAGATGTTGCGCCCGCCCACGACGCCGGCGACGAGCGTCTTCTCGGTGGCGGGGATGCTGTCGGGCGCCTCGGACAGGAGGTCGACGTGCACGGCCTCGACCGGGGCGTCCAGCAGCACCGGCAGGGCCTCGCCGAGGCTGCCATACGGTGAGGTCACGAGGATGCTCGGCCGCTCGTCGGCGCCGCCCAGCACCGCGTACGCACGTCGGGTCGCGTCGAGGACGGTCTGCTCCTCGACACCAAGGTTCTCGGAGACGAGTCCGGGCTCGTCGAGCTGAACCCACGACGCCCCGGCGGCCTTCAGCTCGGCGAGGAGTTCGACGTATGCCGGAAGCAGAATATCCAGCAGATCGAGCGGCGCGAAG
The DNA here is from genome assembly GCF_000802305.1 of Microbacterium mangrovi. Lineage (GTDB taxonomy): Bacteria > Actinomycetota > Actinomycetes > Actinomycetales > Microbacteriaceae > Microbacterium > Microbacterium mangrovi. The sequence goes on from NZ_JTDK01000017.1 coordinate 3,393, forward strand.
CCGTCGGGCGCGTCGGCCGCCGCCTTGCTCAGGAGCAGGAACGTCACCGGTCCCACGATCACAGGACGGGTCAGGTAGCCGTCGCGCACGGCCTCGGCGAACTGCTCGACGATCCGGCGCGAGGCGAGGGTGAAGGAGGTCTCGGGCCCGAGCTCCGGCACCAGGTTGTGGTAGTTCGTGTTGAACCACTTGGTCATCTCGAGCGGGGCATCCGCTGCGCGACCCCGTGCCAGCGTGAAGTAGCCGCCGAGGGTGGCGGCATCCACGTCGGCGAAACGGCTCGGCACGGCACCGAACGTGGCGGCCGCGTCCAGCACCTGGTCGTAGAACGAGAACGACTCCGGGATCGACGCGTCGTCACGGCCGAGACCGAGCTCGACGAGGCGCGCGCGCGTCTGGGCGCGCAGTTCCCGGCTGCGCGACTCCAGCTCGGACTCTGTGAGGGTTCCGCCCCAGAACGCCTCGACGGCCTTCTTGAGCTCGCGGTCGGGCCCGATGCGCGGGAACCCGAGGATCGTCGCGGACGGGAACGGGACAGAGGGGTGCACGGAAACAGTCACCACGGCTCCTTCGATCAGCGGCCTGGACCAGGCCGGTTGGGTCGAGCGGATGCCGGGCTCGGCTGTCGCTTGGGGTTTCACAGCACGATAGGGAAACCCCGGGACGATGGTCGAGCAGCGATGACACACATCGTCATGTTTCACGTGGAACGGCGACGGGACACCCCGGTGCGCACACGCTCAGAAAGTGCGGCTCACGGGGTCGTTTCTCGGGCGTGGGATGCCGCGGCGTCATACGCCTCATCCAGCCGGCGCACGAACGCCGCCGGCGAGAACTCGGTCTCGAATCCGGCTGCGGCGCACAGTTCGCGCACCGTCTCGGGCTTCTCGGCGAGCTGCACGATCGCGGCCGCCATCGGCTCGGGCTCGGGTCCGCAGAGGAATCCCGCCCGGCTCAGCCCTTCGCGCAGACGCGGGTCGCACACGAGCACCCCGCGCCCTGCGCCGATGGCCTCCACGATGGTCATGGGCTGGTTGTCGAACCCGTGCGAGGTGACCGCCAGCAGATGGCTGCGGCTCAGCAGCTCGCCGACCTGTTCGTGCGGGATGCGCCCCAGGAAGGTCGTCCCCGGCACGCCCTTCTTCTGCGCCGCCGGGAGGAGACTCCCCTCCCCGGCGACCTCGACCTCGAGCCGGCCCGGGCCGAGCTGGTGCTGCGCGATCGCCACGGCATCGAGGAACTCCAGCAGGCGCTTCTCAGGCTCGCACCGCGCCGCCCACAGCAGACGCAGGGGCGGCTGATCGGGCAGCGGCGTGGCCCGGATGTCGGCGACGCTGTTGGGAATCACCTGCACGTCGGCCACGCCGTGCGACCGCAGGACGTCTCCCTGGTGTGCGGACGGGGAGACGACGACGTCCGCGAGGCGCGCCACCGTCGTGGTCATGCCGCGCAGGGCATCGTCGGCGGGGCGTCCGCCGTGGGATCGCGGCGGATTGCGCCGACCGGTGACGAGGCGGTACCCGGTGCGGATGCCGGTGGCCATCAGCCGCCCGGCCGCGCCGGGAGCCTGCCAGAACACGGTGTGCACGGTGTGCACGACCGGCACCCCGGCGCGCTGCGCGGCCTCGACGCCGGCGACGCACAGGCCGAACTCGGAGTGCACGTGCACGGCATCCGGACGCCACCGCGCGAAGAGGTCGCCGAGGCGCCGGCGCAGACGCCGCGTGTTGCGGATGTACGGCAGCTGCAGCGCCGGAAGCATGAACGGCGCCGCCACCTCGAGATGCTCCGCGCCGACCGTAGCGCAGTGCTCGGCGAACGCGCGGCTCGGCGGCGTCACGGCCAGCACGACGTGACCGCTCTGCGCGAGCAGCTCGACCTGCGATGCGAACGCGGTCTGGGCGCCCCCGAGGTAATCCGGGGAGTAGTCCAGCACGAGCACGATGCGGCGAGGGGATGCCATGACCCAAGTCAACCCGACGAACGGCCGATCCTCACAACCACGGCGCCGGATCCCGCCGATTTCAGATGGTCTGCCCGGCCAGGAAATGCCATCCCAGCCACCACCAGCACGCAAGGATCGCGAGACGAATGACGCGGTCGGCCATCAGGATGTCGAAGAGCGCGGTCACGGTCGCCTCGGGGTGATCGTGGCGCACGATCGCAGAGGCGCCGATCAGGGCGAGGGCGCAGCCGCCGAAGTACAGGATGCTGATCATCGGCGCCCCACCCGTCGCACGAGCCAGATGCCCAGCAGCACCCACAGGCCGGCGAACACGGCCTGACCGAGCCGGTTGCCGAGCATCGGATCGAGCAGATCGCTCAGGGCGGGAGCCGGTGCCCGGGGATCGACGAGGCTCAGGATGAACGCGAACAGCTCCCAGAGGCATCCGATCACCAGGATGATCCCCCAGCACCACGCCAAGGACCGGATGCCGCGAGACCATGGCATCCGCTCCGCGGAACCGGGCCAGGCGAGCAGCAGCACGGCCGCGCCGAGCAGCAGCATCAGGGTCACCATCGCGGGTCCATGCCGCGGGAGCGCCGCCAGTGCGGTGGCCGCCACCGCCCCCACGACCACGAGCACGCGCGCCGAGACCCGCCGCGGCTGCGTCGCCGCGGTCAGGATGCCGGTGGCATCCATCGTCGTCACGAGGACCGCCGTGGCGAAGAACAGGGCGTCGAACGGCTGCGCACGGATCACCTGGACGAGCCCGATGAGCACGAGGATCGTGATCCAGCTCAGCTGACCCACGGTGAGCTGAGCGCGCAGGACCCTGCGCCCTTCGCTCCGCTCGTCTGTGCTCATGGTGCCTCAGACCGCACTCTACGCGGGGCGTCGCGGGCGCGGGGCGGTCCCGGCACCGTTCTCAGAAGTTATCCACAGACCTGTGGACAACTCGCCTCAGTTCACCGGCTGCGAGATGTCGGCCACCGTGGCGCCGTACGCCGCGATGAGGTCGTCGGCATCGACGAAGAGGCTGTAGCCGTGCGCGCCGGCGCCCATGGCGATGCGGCGGCCGGCGATGTCGGAGTCGGCGTACACCGGCCAGTCCGTGGTGCTGCCGATCGGCACGATCGTGCCGCGTTCGTATCCGGTCGCCGCCAGGGCGTGCTCGGGTGAGGGCAGCTGGAGCTTGTTGACGCCGACGAGGGCGCGCAGCTTCGGCCAGGCGATCGCACGATCGCCGGGGATCAGCGCGAACAGATAGGTGTCGTCGCTGCGCTTGACGACGAGCGTCTTGACGATGTCGCGCGGCTCGAGACCGAGCAGCCCCGCCGCCTCAGCCAGGCTGGAGGCGGCGGGGCGCTCACGGATCTCGATCGGCAGGTCGCGGACGGATGCCGCCTGCCGGACACGCGCGGTGGGATCGGCCTGATCAGGCATCCGGCGCGCGCAGCGGGTCGTCGGCGACCCAGAGCTCGTCGTCGGCGCGCAGCGTCTGCCACGCGGCGTAGATCACTCCGATCGCTGCGCCGATGCCCAGGAGCAGGGCGATGACGCCGCCGGCGCCGATGCCCTTCTTGGGCTCGACCGGGGCTGCCACGACGCCGCGGCCGGAGTTGATGCTGCCGCGACGCTCATTGGCGGCATCCCACACCGAGAGAGCAGAGCCCACGACCGCGCCCGCTGCCGGGATCACGCGGCCGTTGATGACGCGCTGCGACGCCTCCACGCCCTTGTCGACGTAGGGGGCCGCATACTTCGAGTAGTTCGCCTGAATACGCGGCTGAACGTGTTCGCGGTTGTAGTTTCCGAGCTGACGCCCGGCCTCCTTGGCCACGACCGTGGCCTCGCTCATCAGGCCCTGCTGAGCCGACCAGAGCTTGTTCGCCTGGTCCTGGAGCTGCTTGAGCTCCTTCTTGCGCTTACGGGTGAGGCTCACGTGGACCCCTCCTTCTCCTCGGATGGATTCCTCTCATCTTGCCAGACCATACCGGCACGGGCACGGCCTTTCCGAGGCCCTTGCCAGGAACTCTGAAAGAATGTACGCATGGCAACTCCTACCGCTGTGGCGACTCTCCACACGAATCACGGCGACATCGTCGTCAACCTCTTCGGCGACCACGCACCCCGCACCGTGCAGAACTTCACCGGTCTCGCCGACGGCACCGGAGAGTGGACCGACCCGGCCACCGGCAAGCCCGGCGAAGGCCCCCTCTACCGCAACGTGGTCTTCCACCGCATCATCCCGGGCTTCATGATCCAGGGCGGCGACCCGCTCGGCGTCGGCACCGGCGGCCCGGGCTACACGTTCAACGACGAGATCCACCCCGAGCTGACGTTCGCGAAGCCCTACCTGCTGGCCATGGCCAACGCGGGCCTTCGTCGCAACGCGATCACCGGCCAGGCCGAGGGCACGAACGGCTCTCAGTTCTTCATCACCACCGACCCGACCCCGTGGCTGCAGGGCAAGCACACGATCTTCGGCGAGGTCGCCGACGACGCGTCGCGCCAGGTCGTCGACGCGATCAGCGCCGTCCCGACCGGTGCCGCCGACCGTCCCGTCGAGCCGGTGGTCATCGAGTCGATCGACATCGTCGCGGCCTGAGGCACTGCCGCGTGGGTGAGCATCGTGACCGCCGTCCGTTCCTGACGTCAGTCGTTTCATGACGTCGGCCGAGTTCACCCGCAACCGCGAAAACTACTGCTACCGGCATCCCGACCGGCAGAGCTTCGTGCTCTGTCAGCGGTGCCTGCGCACCATCTGCGCCGAGTGCCAGACCCCCGCCCCGGTGGGAGTGATCTGCCCGGAGTGCATGGCGCAGCACGGCAAGGATGCCGCAGCCTCCCAGCGGGCGGCGCGTGCGGGTTCCGCGCGCTCCGCCCGCACCTGGGTGCCCCGCCGCCGCACCGCGACGGCGTACGACACCCGTCCGCTGGCGACCTACACGATCATCGCGATCACGGTCGTCGTGTACCTGACCCAGTTGATCCCGGGCTCTCCCGTGGCAGCGTGGCTCCAACTCGCCGGCGTCTACGTGATGCCCGTCTCGGGCGCGCCGTTCCAGCCCTGGCGGATGCTGACCGTGCTGTTCGTGCACGAGAGCATCCTCCACGTCGGCTTCAACATGCTCGCGCTGTGGATGATCGGTCAGAGCCTCGAGCCCCTGCTCGGTCGCTGGCGCTTCGTGACGCTGTACCTGCTGAGCGGCTTCGGCGCCTCGGCCGCCGTCGTCGCGTTCTCTTCGCCGCTGCAGCCCGTCGTGGGTGCGTCCGGGGCCATCTTCGGGCTGTTCGGCGCGCTGCTCATCATCGGCCGGCACATCGGCGCCCCGATCGGCGGCATCGCCGTGGTGATCGGCATCAACCTGGTCTTCACGTTCCTGCCCGGAACGAACATCGCGTGGCAGGCGCACGTCGGCGGCCTCATCACCGGCGCCGTCGCGGGGCTCATCTTCGCCCGCACGCGCTCGCCGCGCCGCCGTGCGCTGCAGGTGTGGTTGCTCGTCGCGCTGTTCGCGGCGCTGTGCGCCGTGGTGGTCGTGACGAACCTGGTGCTCGTACGGTGAGGGGTTGTCCCCACCCCGTTCCACAGTTCGCCGGGCGGTTTCCACAGGCCGGTGGAGAGTTATCCACATCTCTATCCCCAGCTGGGGAAAGAATTACACAGGTGTAATTCCGGGGTGTGGATGCCTCAGCGCCAGCGGGTGGTCATCAGGAAGCCGACGAAGGCGATCCCGAATCCGATCACCAGGTTCCATGCGCCGATCCCCGGGATGGGGAACGCCGAACCGCTCAGGTAGAAGACGAGCACCCATGCGAGTCCGACCAGCATGAGACCGACCATGATCGGCTTGAACCACACCGGGTTGGGCGCGGCGTCGCCTTCGCGCTCGACGAGGCTGTCGTCAGCCTTTCCAGATCGTGCCATGCAGACCAGTGTAAGCGGCCGGGCTCGCTCGTTCACCCCGGAGGAGCGTGGAGCACGCTGGGTAGACTCGCGCTGTGACCGAGAAGCCGCCCGGCGGCGCGCGCCGGTGGCGGCCCGAAACCGCGCCGCCGGACGTCGGTCGCGACCGTGCTCGGCGAGATCCTCCTCACCCTCGGCGTGCTCGTGCTTCTGTTCGTGGCGTGGCAGCTGTGGATCGGCGATTGGATCGGGGCCGCCCAGAAGGATGCCGCCGGCGCCCGGCTCTCGCAGCGGTGGGCGGCCGAGGCCGGCGGCCCGACGCCGACCGCGTCGCCGGGCACCGCCGGGCACCCGGGGGCAACGGCATCCCCGCCCGCCCTGCCGCAGCCGGCGAACGCGCAGATCTTCGCGACGATGCACGTCCCGCGCTTCGGAGCCGACTACGACGTGCCGCTGGCCGGGGGCACCACGCGCGCCGCGACGCTCGATCCGATCGGGATCGGACACTACGACGGCACCCCGATGCCCGGTCAGCTCGGCAACATGGCCGTGGCCGCGCACCGCACGACGTTCGGCAAGCCGTTCAACAAGATCGCCACCCTGCACGTCGGCGACGCGATCGTCATCGAGACGAAGGCGGGCTGGTACACGTACCGCTTCCGCACGTTGGAGTACGTCAAGCCGGATGCCTACGACGTCACCGACCCCGTGCCGCAGCAGACCGGCGTCGCCGCGAACGGACGGTACCTGACGATGACCAGCTGCTCCCCGATGTACTTCAAGACCGAGCGGATCGTCGCGTACAGCGTGTTCGAATCGTTCACGCCGCGTTCCGCCGGAGCGCCGGCATCCCTCGACCCGGTGAGGAGCTGACCGTGTACGCAGCGCTGTGGCGCATCCTTCCCGGGCCGTGGTGGGTGCGCGTGCTCATTCTCGTCGTCGCCGTCGCGGTCGTGCTGTACGGCCTGTTCTTCTGGGTGTTCCCCTGGCTCAGCCCGATCGTCGACCCGCAGGATGCGACCGTGGGCTGAGGGCGTCAGCCCGAGCAGCTGACGAGCGTTACCGTCGAGTGGATCGGCACCTCGCCCGGACCCGCCGACTGCGAGTTCACCGAGCGCGGGTCGGTCTTGGCGCAGCTCGGGTCGTCTTGTACGGTCGCGGTGAGTCCGAGCGACTTGAGTGCCGCGACGGCGTCGTCGAGCGTGTAGCCCGCGGTCAGGTCAACGACCGTGACGGTGCCGGTCGCGATCACGAGGTCGACGGACGTGCCCTTGGGCACCGCGGTTCCCTGCTGCTGGTCGGCAGACAGCACGATTCCCTGCGCGGTGTTCGGGTCGTCCTGCTGACGCACGGCGCCGAGCGTCAGCCCGGCATCCTCGAGCGCCGTGGTCGCGTCCTGCTGACTGAGACCTTCGAGCTTGGGAACGGTGGTGGCATCCGGCCCGCTCGAGACGAACACCTTGATCTCCTGGCCCTTGGCGACCGACACTCCGGCACCCGGATCCGTCTCGACGACGGTGCCCTTGGCGACCGTGTCGCTCGGCTCGTCGACGCGCGTCGGCACGAGGTCTTCGCCGGTGAGCTTGTTCGCCGCATTGTCGTACGCCAGACCGGAGACGTCCGGCACCAGCCGGGCGCCGCCCGGGACGCCGTCGCCGGCGCGCATCGACAGCACCCAGATGAAGACCGAGATCAGCAGCACCGCCAGGAGCGCCACACCCGCCCAGATCCACGCCGCCGGCGGACCCGACTGGGTGCGGCTCATCGTGGTGTCGTCGCTCAGCTGGCGCAGCGTCCGCGCGGTGTCGGCCGCGGCCTGCGGGTCGGGCCCGTAGAGCGCGGCGGCTCCGACGGCCGCGTGCTTCTTCGCCGTGGCGGCTCCGGATGCCGCGGCATCCAGCGCCTCGCGGAAAGCGGCCGCATCGGAGAACCGCTGAAACGGGTCTTTCGCGAGCGCGCGCAGCACGACCGCGTCGACGCCGGCCGGAATCGTGTCGATGACCTCCGACGGCGGCTCGGGTGCTTCGCTGACATGCTGATACGCGACGGCCACCGGGCTCTCGCCGCGGAACGGCTGGCGGCCGGTGAGCAGCTCGTAGAGCACGACACCGGTCGAATAGAGGTCGGTGCGCCCGTCGACGGACTCGCCCTTGGCCTGCTCGGGCGAGAAATAGGCGGCCGTTCCGATGATCTGCGTCGTCTCGGCCACGGTCGACGAGGAGTCGGACACCGCGCGCGCGATGCCGAAGTCCATCACCTTGATCTGGCCGTCGCCGGTCACCATGACGTTGCCGGGCTTGATGTCGCGGTGCACGACTCCGGCCCGGTGCGAGTACTCGAGGGCCTCCAGGATGCCGTCGGTGTAGCGGATCGCCTCGTCGACGGGCACGGGTCCGCGGGCGATGATGTCCTTCAGCAGGGTGCCGTGCACCAGCTCCATGACGATGTACGGGATCTGGCGGGGCCGATCGCCGGACGAGTCGGTGTCTTCGCCGGCGTCGTACACGCGCACGATCGTCGGGTGCGACATCCGGGACGCGGCCTGCGCCTCCATGCGGAAGCGCGTGCGGAAGGTTCCGTCCTGAGCGAGTTCGCGATTGAGGATCTTGATCGCCACGTCGCGCCCCAGCGTCAGGTCGCGGCCGCGGTAGACCTCGGCCATTCCCCCGTGCCCGATGAGCGCGTCGACGCGGTAGCGTCCGGCAAGAACGCGCGGTTGATCGGTCACAGATACTCCCTCTGGTGCGGGGGCCAGCCTATCCGACCGGCCTTGACGGACTCAGGGAGTGGGCGAGAGCGAGGGCTCGGGCGTCTGGGTCGGGATGACCGGTGCCGGCGAGATCACGGCCTGCGACGCCGCCGACGACGGGGTCGTCCGGCCACCGCTGTCGCCGGTGCAGGTCGCGGTGTACGACGCCTTGATCTGACCGGTGGTGCCCTCGGGAACCTGCACCTGCGCCGTGGAGCCGGGCGAGACCGAGAGGGACTGCGTCTGGCCGCCCATCGTCACCTTGACGGTGTAGCCGGTGACGTTGCCGGTGCCGGCCGGGCACGTGTACTGGAGGTCCTTGATCTGCGCGTTGCCGCCGGCCACCACGCCGCCGCCCTCGCCGTCGCCGATGATCGTCGGCGCGTCGGGGGCGCCGAGCGCCGTCTGGTCGCCGTAGCAGCGGATCGTGATGCCCTTGCCCTGCGCGACGTTTCCGCCCGACGGGTCGGTGCTCTGCACGGTGCCCACCTTCGACGACGATGATGCCGGGTCGCCGGCGACCTTGGTCGGGTTCAGGCCCGCGGTGGAGGCGGTGGTCATCGCCTGGTCGCACGGCATTCCGACCAGGCCCAGCGCCGACACGTCGACCGGGGTCTTCGTGGGCGTCGGCGTCGCGGAGTGCGTCGACGGGGATGCCGCCGGAGCGTCGTGGTTTCCGCTGAGCAGCGCCCACAGGGTTCCGCCGAGCACGAGGATCAGCAGGATGATGAGGGCGATCAGCGGCCACGTCCACGGGCTGCGCTTCTTCTTCTGCTTCTCTTCGGCCGCCGGCACGAGCGGCTCGGTGGTCGGCAGCATCGCCGTGGCGCCCGCGGTGTCGGTGTTCAGCAGCATGGTCGCCGCCTCGGCCGCACCGATGCCGGCGACGATCGCCGGAACCGCGGCGCCCGCACCGGCGATGTCGCCGCGGCGCAGTGCGGTGGCCGCACGGCTGACGGCGGCGGCGGATGCCGGACGCTCCTCGGGCTTCTTGGCGATCATCGCCATGACGAGGTTCTGCACCGGCTCGGCCACCGTGGGCGGCAGCGGCGGCGGGGTGTCGTTGATCTGCGCCATCGCGATCGCGACCTGCGACTCGCCGCCGAACGGACGCTTGCCGGCCAGGCACTCGTACGCGACGATGCCGAGCGAGTAGATGTCGGTCGCCGGGGATGCCGGATGACCGGAGGCCTGCTCGGGCGAGAGGTACTGAACGGTGCCCATGACCTGACCGGTCGCCGTCAGCGGTACCTGGTCGGCGATGCGGGCGATGCCGAAGTCGGTGATCTTCACGCGCCCGTCGGGCGTGATGAGGAGGTTTCCGGGCTTGATGTCGCGGTGAACGAGGCCGGCGGCGTGGGCGGCCTGCAGGGCGGCAGCGGTCTGCGCGACGACGTCGAGCGTCTTGTCGCTGGACAGCGTGTTCTCGCGCTCGAGGATCGTCGACAGGGCCTCGCCGGGGACGAGCTCCATCACGAGGAACGCGGACCCGTTCTCCTCGCCGTAGTCGAAGACGCTGGCGATGCCCTCGTGGTTGACGAGGGCGGCGTGCCGGGCCTCCGCGCGGAAGCGCTCGAGGAATCCGGGATCGCCCATGTACTCGTCTTTGAGGATCTTGATGGCGACGGTGCGTCCGATGACGTGGTCCGTGGCTTCCCAGACCTCACCCATGCCGCCGATCGCGATCCGCGACTCGAGCTCATAGCGGCCGCCGAAGGTCACACCCTGTGTGGGCCTCATTTGTTAAGCACCGCCTCAATGACCTTTCTCGCAATCGGGGCGGCGATGGTGTTGCCTGTGCCCGACTGTCCTTGACCGCCGCCATTCTCTACGACGACGGCCACTGCTACCTGCGGATCTTCTGCGGGGGCGAAGCCCGTGAACCACAGCGTGTACGGCTTGTCACCGTTCTGCGCGGTGCCGGTCTTGCCGCCCACATCCACTCCGTCAATTCTTGCATTTGTCGCGATGCCGTTTTTGACGTTGTCGACCATCATCTGCACCATTTCGGCATCGTTTGCGGCATCCAGCGCGCGGCCGAACTCCGTGTTGCCGTAGGTCTGCTGCACGGAGAGGTCGGCGCCGATCACCTGGTCGACCATGCGGGGGTTCATCACCACGCCGCCGTTCGCGATCCCGGCCGACACCATCGCCATCTGCAGCGGGGTGGCGAGCACCTGGCCCTGGCCGAAGCCGGTGAGGGCCGTCTGCGGGGCATCCAGTCCCTGCGGGTAGACCGAGGGGGTCGACTTGAGCGGCATCTGGAACGAGTTGTTGAAGCCGTACTTCTCGGCCTCGGCGCGGATGGTGTCGTCGCCGAGCTTCACGGCGAGCTCCGCCATCGGGATGTTGCAGCTGAGCCGCAGCGCGTCGGCGATGGTCACCGTGGCGCCGGGGCCGCAGGTTCCGTGCGTGTCGTTGTGGATGGTGGTCGTCGTCTGCGGGAGCACGTACGACGACGGGTTCGGGAGCCGCGACTGCGGCGTGTACTGGCCGGTCGACAGCGCCGCCGAGGCGACGACGAGCTTGAACGTCGAGCCCGGCGGGTTCAGGTCGCCCGCGATCGCCCGGTTGTAGAGCGGGTTCGTCGGGTCCTTCACGAGCTGCTCGTAGTAGGTGTTCGCGGCCTTGGTGTCGTGGGTCGCGAGACCGTTCGTGTCGTAGCTCGGGCTCGTCACCATGGCGAGCACGCGGCCGGTCTTCGGCTCGATCGCGATGACCGCTCCCTGCAGGCTGCCCAGCGCGTCATAGGCGGCCTTCTGCACCTTGCTGTCGAGGGTCAGCACGACGTTCGACCCGCGCGCGGGCTTGCCGGAGAGGATCTGCTCGACGTGGGTGAGGAACTGCGACCCGCCGGTGCCCGACAGCGCCTGGTTCATCGCCTGCTCGATGGCGGTCGCCGATCCGAGTGCCGGGTTGATGTAGCCCGTCACCGGAGCCCACATCTTCGGGTCGGTGTATACGCGCTGCCAGCTGTAGACATCCTTCGACGCGACCGACGACGCGATCGCCGAACCCGACGCGATGATCGATCCGCGCTGCACCTCGTACGAGTCGTACAGGGCGCGCCGGTTGTTCGCGTTCTGACTGAGCGCGTTCGCCTGCACCACCTGGATGACGCTCACCGCACCGAACAGCGCCAGGAACATGGCGAGCATGATGATGCTCAGCCGCTTCAGCTCGCGGGTCATCCGATCACCACCCGGGGCCGGCTGCGCACGGCATCCGAGATGCGCAGCAGCAGACCCACGATCAGCCAGTTGGCGATGAGCGAGGAACCACCCGCGGCGAGGAACGGCGTCGTGAGGCCGGTGAGCGGAATCACCCGGGTGACGCCGCCGACCATGATGAACACCTGCAGGGCGACAGTGAAGGAAAGCCCGGTCGCAAGCAGTTTTCCGAAGTCGTCCTGCCCGGCGAGGCCGATGCGGATGCCGCGGCTCGCGAACACCATGTACAGCGCGAGCAGCGCGAACAGGCCGATGAGGCCCAGCTCCTCGCCGAGGCTCGCGAAGATGTAGTCGCTCTCGGCCACCGGAGTGAGCCACGGGCGTCCCTGCCCGAGGCCGGTGCCGATCAGGCCGCCCTGGCTCATCCCGAACAGGCCCTGCACCAGCTGGAAGCTGGAGCCGTTGACCGTGTCGGGGTTGAACGGGTCGAGCCAGTTCTGGAAGCGCGCGTTCACGTACGGCAGCACGCGGGATGCCGCGTACCCGCCGACGGCGAGCAGGATGACGCCGATGAGCGCCCAGCTGGTCTTGCCGGTGGCGACGTACAGCATCGCGATGAACATGCCGAAGATGAGCAGGCCCGTGCCGAGGTCGTGCTGCAGCACGATGATGCCGAGCGAGGCGATCCAGAACACGAGCACCGGGCCGAGTTCGCGCAGGCGCGGCCAGGTGATCCCGAGGAACCGGTGGCCGGTGGTCGTGAGGCTCTCGCGGGTGCGCACCAGGTACCCGGCGAAGAAGACCGCCAGGCAGAGCTTGGCGATCTCACCCGGCTGGAATGTTCCGATGCCGGGGATGGTCACCCACACGGCGGCGTTCGCGCCCGGCGTCGACAGACCGGGGATCGCCGGCAGCAGGAGCAGCAGGATGCCGGCGAGGCCGAAGATGTAGGTGTAGCGGAACAGCACCCGGTAGTTGCGCAGCAGATAGACGAGCAGGATCGTCAGCACCAGCGCGATGCCCGCCCAGGCCAGCTGCCGGATCGCCACCGATCCCCAGCCGGTGCGTGCCCAGTGCTCGTCGAGCCGGTAGATCTCGGCGATCCCGATGCCGGTGAGCAGCGTCGCGATCGGCACGACGAAGGGGTCGGCATCCCGCGCCCGCAGGCGCAGCACGACGTGGAGCACCAGGACGAGCGCGAAGAACGCGCCCACGTAGGAGAGGAACTTGCCGTCGATCCTGCCGACCGCGCCCAGCTGCACCAGCATGACGGCGCCGGTGACGATCACGAATGCGAACAGCAGCAGCGACAGCTCGCGGTTGCGCTGCTTCTGCGGCATCCGGATCTTGCGCAGCGCGCGCAGCACCGCGGTGTCGGTCTGCAGCTGCTCGGGTTCGGTGGCGGCGGTCACCCGTGCCCTCCTGCCGTGGTCGATGTGGGGCTCGGCGATCCGCTCGGCGACGGCGACGGCGTGTGGCCGTCGCGGTCGTTCAGGCGTGCGACGATCTCCTGCGCCTGGGCCAGGGAGTCGGCCGGGATCGTGCCCTCGACGGTCTGCCGGTCGAACTCGCTGAGCGAGTCCAGCCGCACCCCGGTGTCTTCGTACACCTGCGACAGCGCGATGCTGCCGAGGCTCGGCGGGATGCCCTGGAAGATCGCGACGGTCGCGCCGTCGGCTCCGACGAAGTAGCGCGTCTGCGTCCACTTGTATGCGCCGAAGAGCCCGGCGGCGATGAGCCCGAGCACGAGCACCAGGCCGATGAACCAGCCGATCCGCCGTCGGCGCGCGCGGCGGCGGTCCTCCTCGATGAGCTCCTCGAGGAACTCCGCGGCCGGCTCGAAGTGCGACGGCTCGTTGGCGGCCTGGCGGGCCGGATGCAGCCACGACGTGCGCCCGGGGCGCGCGGCGGGCACCTCGATGCCCTTCGGGGTGGACGCCGCACCCACGATCGTCGGGGTGCCCGACTGCAGCGGATGCTGACCGCCGACGTCCACGATGACGATCGTCACGTTGTCGGGGGCGCCGGCATCCAGCGCCTGCTTCAGCAGCACGTCGGCGGTGCGACCCGGTGCGAGGCCGGCGGCCATCGCCTTGGCGGTGTGCGGATCGTCGACCACGCCCGAGAGGCCGTCCGAGCACAGCAGCCAGCGATCGCCGGGCTGCGTCGGCATGATGAAGGTGTCGAGCTCGGGGTTCGGATCCATGTCGCCGAGCACGCGCATCAGCACCGAGCGCCGCGGGTGGTACCGGGCTTCCTCGGGGGTGATGCGACCCGAGTCCACGAGCCGCTGCACGAAGGTGTGGTCGGTGGTGATCTGGGTGAGCGCGTCGTCGCGGAACAGGTAGATGCGCGAGTCGCCGATGTGCGCGATCACGGCGTAGTCGTCGACCATGATGATCGCGCTCACCGTGGTGCCCATGCCGGCAAGCTCCGGCCGCAGGTGCACCGTGTCGATCAGCGACTCGGCGGCATCCGACACCGCTCCGCGCAGGGTGCGTTCGGCATCCGCCGTGTTCTCGTACGTGCGATCGAGCGGCTGGAGTTCGGCGATCGCGAGGCTGGATGCCACGTCCCCGCCGGCATGGCCGCCCATGCCGTCGGCGACCACGAACAGGTTGGACCCGGCATAGCCGGAGTCCTGATTGTTCGAGCGCACTTTCCCGGTGTGGGAGAGCGCAGCGGCGGATCCTTGGAACGTCATCGGCGTTCGAGCGCTACTTCCGAAGCTCGAACGTCGTCGCGCCCACCTTGATGGGGGCACCGATCGTGATCGGCGTCGGTGCCGAGACCCGCACGCCGTCGTGCCAGGTGCCGTTGGTCGAGTCGAGGTCCTGGATCATCCACTGCTCGCCCCACAGCACCAGACGTGCGTGATGGCTCGAGGTGTAGTCGTCGCGGATGACGAGCCCCGACTCGCTGGAGCGGCCGATGGTGAGCGGCTCCGTGCCGAGCGGGAGTTCGAGGCCCGCCTTCGGGCCCGACGTGATCACGATGCGCGACACCGCTGCGGTGGTGGCCCGGCCGCCGGCCGGCTCGGATTTCGCGGCGGCGGGCGCCGGGGCGCGGACCGGAGCCGCCGGCGCGGTGGTTCCGGATGCCTGGAATGCCGCCACCGGGCTGCCCCCGGGCGGGGTGGCGGTGGTCGGGTCGAGCTTTCGCACCTTCACCCCGAACAGGTCGGAGCGCAGTGAATACACGACGGCGAACACGAAGAACCACATCAGCACGAGGAAGCCGATCTGGAGGAGGAGCAGGGTGAGCTCGCTCACAGCGTCCCCCCGTGGTCGTACAGCCGCCCGGCATCCTCCGCCGACATGGTCGGACGCGGCGGGATGCCCGGCGTCCGGCCCGGCGCCTGCGGAGGGAGCTTGGTCGTCGGGGGCTCGGCGGGCGGCCGCGGCGCGCGCGGAGCCGGCTCGGCCTGCGGAAGCACACGGAACGTGATGTCGGTGCGGCCGATCCGGAAGGTGGCATCCGGCAGCAGCTGCGCCTCGTCGATGCGCCGGCCGTTCAGCTGGGTGCCGTTGGTGGAGCCGAGGTCGCGCACCATGGCGCGCTCGCCGTCCCAGAGCACCTCGACGTGCTTGCGGCTCGTGCCGGTGTCGGCGATGGTGATGTCGGCATCCGATCCGCGGCCGATGACCGTGCGGCTCTTGTGCAGCGGATGCCGCGTGCCGCCGATCTCGACGAAGCCCTGCCACGTGACGCGGTTCTGCATCGTGTTGGACTCGACCCGGAGGGTTCCGGTGGCGAGCTGCTCGTCTCGGGTGAGCGTCACCGAGACGGCGCCGGCGAACGAGTAGTGCTGCGCCTTGGCGTGCTTGTCGATCACCTGCAGCAGCTCGCTGTTGAGGGCGGTGCCCAGCGCCGCCATCTTCTCGTCGTCGGCGGGCGAGAGGTACACCGTGAAGGTGTTCGGCACGAGGATGCGGTCACGGCTGACCACAGCGGCCTTCTTGTCGAGCTCGCTGCGCAGGGCGGAGGCGATCTCGACGGGCTGAATGCCGCTGCGGAAGGTGCGCGCGAACGCGCCGTTGACGGCGCGCTCGAGACCCTTCTCGAAGCTGTCCAGTAGTCCCACGAGGCTCCTCAGGCAGGCTGATATTTCGCTACATGCTAATGGCAACCCTTGGAGGACCGCTGATACCCGGATGTGCGCGCGACGGGAGGATTCTGGTCGGCGACCGGTGGATTCCGGGGCGGGACCGGGTCGATTCGCCGGGACGAAGGTGGCCGTGATACGCTCGGCGGGTTGAGTTCGGCAGCAGCCGGATTCACGCGCGAGTGGCGGAATAGGCAGACGCGCTGGCTTCAGGTGCCAGTGCCCGAAAGGGCGTGGGGGTTCAACTCCCCCCTCGCGCACCGCAGATCGAAGGCCCCCGGGACACCCCGGGGGCCTTCGTCGTTCCCGGGCCGAGCGCTCGCCCCGCCCCCCGCGGCCGGTGTTCCGCTGTCCTGAATGACGGCGAACGGTGCGATCCAGGACAGCGGAACAACTCTCGGTGGGGCGAGCCGGGCGACGGGGCGGTCAGGACAGGCGGCAGAAGAGCCGGTTGCCGGCGGCGGCGAGTCCGCTGCCGAGGGCGAGGATGGCGGTGCCGCCGCCGAGGTAGGCGATCTGCAGGTGGCGGCCGTGATCCTGCACGGTCAGATAGATGAGCACGAAGCAGACGAGCGAGATCGCCGCGCTGATCCCCGCGATCCACCACAGCGGCCGCAGCGGACCCGCCGGGGGCATCGCCGCGGGGACCCGCCAGGCGACGAGCACCGCCCCGCCCAGGCTTCCGCACACGCCGACCAGCATGAAGGCGGCCACGACGTCGCTCGGCCGGTGCCACTGGCTGATCACGGCGAGGATGCCGACGAGCATCGCGAATCCGCCGCCGAGGACCGCCGCCAGCGGTCGCCAGCGAGGCTTTGACACGAGGAAAACGGCGAAGCCCGCGGCCGCGGCGACCGTGGCGTGCCCGGACGGGAACGAGTTGTTGAAGATGTCCGTCGCGCCGGTCACGGCGCGGCTGAGGAAGACGTACTTGGACAGCTCGGCGATGATCACGGCGATCACCCCCGAGGCGAGGGCGACGACGATGTGCTTCGGTCGCCGGGTGACCCCGCCGATCAGCACGGTGAGCAGCACGCCGCCGCCGATCGCGAGGAACGCGGCATTGCCGAGGATCGCGCCGGAGAGCCGGTGCACGAACGCGTGCTGGTCGGACGCGCCGATGAACGCGCGTTCGTCGACGATCTGCCCCACGTAGGTGCGCACGAACAGCAGATAGGTCGCCACGAACGCGACGGCGAGCACGAGAGCGGCCAGGAGGAAGGGTCTTGCCCGGGGTCGCGCAGTCACCCCTCAATCGTGTCATCCCGAACATGTGAGCCCGCGACGAACCGGTGGACGATCCGCTGTGTTGCTTGTACTATAAGAACCAGTACAAGCAGGACAGGAGGATGCCATGCAGATCGAGATCGATCCGCTCTCGGACGTCGCGCTGTACCAGCAGCTTCGCGACCGGGTCGTCGAGGGCATCGCACGCGGCGAGCTGCGCGTGGGCGACCAGCTCCTGCCGGTCCGGAGCCTCGCCGCCCAGTTCGGCATCAACATCGCCACCGTCGGCAAGGGCTACGAACTGCTGCGCAACGAGGGCCTCGTGCGCACCAACCGCACCGCCGGCACCGTCGTGGCGCGGGCCCCGCGGCCCACGCCGGATGCCCCCGGACCCGACGCTCTGCCGGGCGTGGGGGAGTGGGAGGCATCCGCCCGCGACGCGTGGACGGCCCGCCTGGCCACCGTGCTCGCCGAGGGCGTCGCACAGGGAGAGCAGGATACCGCGATCGCCGACGTGGTGCACGGCATCCTCGAGTCGTTCTCCGGGTCCCGCGCCGAGGCGCGCACCCGGTCATCCGAGAAGGGAGCGGACGATGCGCGCTGACGTCATCGCGATCGCCGTCGTTTTCACATTCATCGCGATCCTGGTCGGGGCGCTTCCGGCGGTCACCCGGCCCACCCTGCCGCTAGGGGTGAGCGTGCCGGCGGAACGGCTCGACGAGCCGGTGATCCGGCGCGCGATCCGCCGCTACCGGGTCATGATCGCGATCGCCTGGCTCCTGTGCATGGTGCTGCTCGCAGTGCTCGCCGTGACGGCATCCCCGGCCTGGGTGCTCTTGGCGGTGTTCCTGTTCATCGTCGCCCAGCTGGCGGCGTACGTCATCGCACGGCGGATGATCATCCGCGCCAAGCGCGACGGCGACTGGTACGCGGGGGTGCCGGTGCGGATCGCCGGCTCGGTCTCCGTCCCCGCCGAACCCGCCCCGGTGCCGGTCGGCTGGGCGGTCGCGAGCGCCGTGCTGCTGGCGTGCGGGTACATCGCCGGCATCCTGCTCTATCCCACCCTTCCTGCCACGGTCCCCACGCACTGGGGCATCAGCGGACAGCCCGACCGCTGGGCGGACAAGAGCGTGTGGTCGGTGTTCGGCCCGCTCTTCATCGGAACGGTCGTCGTCGCCCTGCTCTTCGCGCTCTCGTTCCTCGGACGCCGGGTGCCGATCCGGGCGCTGCCGGGGGTGGATGCCGCCACCAACGTGCGCCGGGACCACGCGATGCGCGCCGCGATGTCCGCGCTCATCGGCCGGGTGATGTTCCTCATCGCGCTGTCGTTCTCGTGGACCACCCTCGCCCTGTGGCTGCTGCCGGATGTCGCAGGGCTGCGCGCCGGCGGCACGGTGGCGATCGTCGTGCTGATCCTGCTCGTCGTCGTGCTGTTCGTGCTGCGCTGGCGCAGCCTCATGCGCGGCGACGCCGCGACGGTCGCCGCCGAGCGGGCGGTGCACGCCACCGTCGACGCGCCCGACGACGACCGGTTCTGGAAGGCCGGCATCCTCTATCTGAACCGGGACGACCCGGCCCTGTTCGTGCAGCGCCGGTTCGGGGTCGGCTGGACGGTGAACCTCGGGCGCCCGGCCGGGGTCGTCATCACCGTCCTCGTGGGGCTGCTGATCGTGGGCCTCGTCGGGTTCGTGCTCGTGCAGGCGGTGAACGGAGGATGACCCGCAGTCGAAGAATGTGACGCGTGATCGGGGTCTTAGAGATTCCTTGCGGGCGATCGGATTGGCTCTTCCACATCCGTGATCCCCATCGAGAGGAACCACCATCGTGACCGCGACCCGCTCCGGCCCCGACCGCAACGAGCACCTTCTGGCCATCCTGCGCAACAGGGTCCCCGAGGTGACGCTCGTCTTCTGGATCATCAAGGTCCTGTCCACGACCACCGGCGAGACCTTCGCCGACTTCCTGAACTCGACCCTCGGATTCGGGCTGACCGGCACCACGATCGCGATGGGCCTGCTGCTGGTCGCCCTGCTCATCGCGGAGTTCAGCGTGCGCCGTTACACACCGCCGCTGTTCTGGTCGGTCGTGGTCGTCATCAGCATCTTCGGCACGCTGGTGACCGACAACCTCACCGACGGGCTCGGGGTTCCGCTGTGGATCTCCACCGTGGTCTTCGCGGTCCTCATGGGCGGCACGTTCGCGATCTGGTACGCCCGTGAGCGCACGCTGTCGATCCACTCCATCTACACCCGCCGCCGCGAGGGTTTCTACTGGGTGGTCGTGCTGTTCACGTTCGCCCTCGGCACGGCCGCCGGCGACTTCATCGGCGAGGCGCTCGGGCTCGGCTACTGGCTGTCCCTGGCCCTGTTCGTCGGGCTCATCGCGGCGATCGCCGTCGCGTGGCGACTCGGTCTCAACTCGGTGTTCTGCTTCTGGGCCGCGTACGTGCTGACCCGTCCGCTCGGGGCATCCCTCGGCGACCTGCTGTCGTCGCCGAAGTCCGACGGCGGCCTGGGCCTCGGCACCACCGTCACGAGCGTGACCTTCCTCGTCGCGATCGTCGCGCTGGTGATCTACCTCACCGTCAAGGTGCGCGCCGAGCGCCGTGCGGCGGAGACCATCGAGGACGACCTGCCCGACCTCGTCGACGCGGTCTGACCTCCCCGGCCGGCATCCCGACGCGTCAGGCGCCGGGATGCCGGTCTTTGCGAGGAAGCCCGGAAAACGGGCGGCTCAGCCGGATTCCGTCCGGAGGGAGGATGCTGGACGCATGGCCGCATCGCGCTCGGCGCGCCGGGAGGCGCTGCTGGACTGGACGTTCCTCATCGGGGTGCTGCTGAAGGGCGTCGACGGTCTGATCGAACTGCTCGTCGGCATCCCGCTGCTGTTCCTGACGCCCGGCCAGATCAGCGGCGTCGCCCGCTGGCTCACCGCGAGCGAGCTCAGCGAGGACCCCGACTCGGCCTGGGCCAATCTGCTGCTGCGCGAGGTCGCGCGCTTCGGCCACGCGAGCCTCGCGATCGGCGGGATCTATCTGATCGTGCACGGCGCGGTGAAACTCGCGATCGTCGTCGCGCTGCTGCTGGGGACCCGGCGCATCTATCCGTGGGCGGTCGCGGCGCTGGCGCTGCTGACGATCGTGCAGATCGTCGACCTGTTCCTCAAGTTCTCCGTCGGCGTGCTGCTGCTGTGCGTCCTCGACGTGCTGATCATCGTCCTCACGATCCGCGAGTGGCGCGAGGGACGAAGCCTGCACGACGTCCTCCGCCTCCGGGCGCCGTGGCTGACGCGCCGCGGACGGGCGGCTACTCCACCGCCGGAACCAGAGTGAACAGGATCTCCTCGATCTCGGCATCCTGCCCGCGCGCGTAGCTGGTCATCCGGGACACCTCGGTGAATCCGGCATGCGTGAGCACGCGGATCGACCCCGTGTTGGATGCCGCGGCCCGCGCGAACAGCGGACGGGTCGCCTCCCGGCTCACCAGCAGGCGCAGCGCGGCGGTGGCCACCCCGCGGCCCCACGCGTGCCGGGCGATCCAGTAGGTGACCTCGCGATCGCCCTCGATGTCGAAGGCGGCGATCGTGCCGGCGAACGCGCCGTCTTCGGTCACGACCCACTGCGACACGCTCGGGGCGTTGCGGTTCCGGGCGATCCACGCGTCGAACGCCTCGCGGTCGTCGGGGTCGTCGGCGGTGAACGCGGCCATGCGCACGGCGTCGGGGTCGCGCATCATGTCGTAGACGGCGTCCAGGTCGTCGTCCTCCAGGGGGCGCAGGTCGATGTGCCTCATGGGCCCACGCTATCGGGATGCCGGGGCGCCTGTCGTCCCCGATGTGCGGCGGATCAGCGCGCCGGCGGGCGGAGCATGTCGATTCCTGCGCCGGCGAACTGGCGCAGCGTGGCATCCGGAAGGAACGCCCGCGTGAGCGCGCCGGCCACCCGGGTCAGGTCGCCCTCGTCGCGGTACAGCAGGTGCATCGCCTGGAACCGCGGGTGGAACTTGCCCTTGAACCGGTGCAGCGACCGGAAGCCGTAGACGGGCTCGAGGGCCTCGGCGAGCCACTCCGACAGTTCGGCGATCATGCCCGCCCGCGGCGGGTAGTCGTGGGCGAGCGGTGCGCCGGAGAGCGACATGAACCGGGCCCCCTCCTCGCGGAACGTCATGGCCGACTGCGCGATCAGGTACTCCATCACCGGGCCGAACCCGCCCTCGCGCCGACGCATGAGGTCGAGGGTCCAGCCGTCGATCCGGCCGCCCGGACCGTACACGGGCATCCACGAGAGGAAGCCGTCGACATCGCCCTCGGGCGACACGGCGAGGGCGATCCGGACATCCGGGTCCTCCGCCTCGGACAGGGTGCCCAGGGTGAACCCCATCTCGGGGAGGCCGCGGTCCGAGACCCACATCTCGCTGATCGCCTGCAGCTGCGCCTGCACGCCCCATGGTTCGTCCTTGAGATGGGTGAGCCGGAAGCTCACGCCCTCGCGGGCGGCCTTGTTGAGGGAGGTTCGCACCGAGTTCCAGCGCTTGCCGGTGAAGCTGAGATCGGGAAGATCCACGATCGTGTCGTCGGCGACCACGAGCGATCGCCACGTGGCCGGCACCGCCGCCTTCGTGTCGTCCGACGCGGAGAAGAAGCACGGGATGAGCCCGGCGTGCTCGGCGTCGTCGATGAACTCCCGCACCGACTGCGCGCGCCCGGCCGGCGGGCCCAGCGGATCGCCCAGTGCGAGGGCGACGCCAGCGCGCTGCTGGTAGGCGACGATCCCGGTCGTCGTGCGCATGAACGTCTTGTCTTCCCAGGTGGCCACCCACGACAGATCGCCGCCGCCCGCTTGGCGCACGAGACGCTTGGCCTCGACGGCATCCGGCGCGGGCTGCGACCCGAGCCGGGCCCGGCGCCCGATCTTGGACCGGAACGCACGTCGCACCCAGATCAGGTAGATGCCCATGGCGAGCCACATCACCGCGGTCGCGAAGGTCAGCGACGGGTTGCCGTTGATGATGTCGTCCGCCTCGGCCGGCCCGACGGCGACGATCACGACCACGAGCAGGATGCCCGTGACCACGTTCACCCCGGCGAGGATCAGCGTGGTCCACCACGCCCACCGGCGACCGCGGCGAAGCGCCGTGGCGACGATGACGATGAGCAGGATGTCGGTGGCGATGTCCCACCATGACCCGCTGGCCGGGTCGCTGTCGCCGAACGGCCCGTTGGTCGGGGCAAGCAGCACGATGAGCTCGACGACACCCAGGGTCACCACCGCCACCCAGGTGATCAGGCGCTGCTCGCGCACGGTGGTGTGCTGGATGCGCAGCGTCCGGTCGGCGAAGAGCACGAGGAAGACCGCGAGGGTGTTCTGAACATCGAGCAGGCGGCCCCAGAACAGCAGGGTCACCAGCAGCGTGGCGAGCAGCACGAGCCAGCCGCGCACGCGCCACGGCGCGGGCAGGAGTCCGGTCGCGGCGGCGATGCAGGCGAACGTGCCGGCCGTCGGGCCGACACCGGTGTTCTCGGCGACGACCACCGCCCACAGCGACGGCGTGTACGTGAGCAGCCACAGCAGCAGCGCGGCGCCGAAGACCGCGAACAGCTGGCCGATCCAGAAGTAGAGCATCGCGACCCGCCAGCCGCGTCGCAGCTCCAGGTACGCCATGCCCGCGAACGACAGGATCGTCACCGAGTACAGTGCCGGGTGCGAGACGAAGAACGTGCCGGTGACAGGCGTCCACCAGCGGCCCGCCTGGAACGCCGGAAGGCCGTAGGCGACCGAATCCCACAGCGGGTTGTAGAGGAACGGACGCCACAGCGCCCCGGTGATCGCCCCGATCAGGAGGAGCACCCCGATCGAGATCAGGGTGACGCGAGTACGCGAAATCACCCTCAGCACTCGGCCCTGAGCCGAGGTGCGCGGGCGGGAGTCGACCGACACGGCATCCGTCACGCACCAACGTTAGCCGCGTCCCGCCGAAGGCCCGGTGTGAGACCGCCCCACAGGTGTGGAGAGTGTGCGGGGTCAGCGGGTGGCCGGCTCGGGTGCCAAGTTCTGGGGTGTGAAGCCAGGGAAGTTGGCATCTGAGGCGAAGGGTGGGTATTGCCCTTCGACAGGCTCAGGGCGCAGCCGGGTATTGCCCTTCGACAGGTTCAGGGCGCGCGCGGGGATTGCCCTTCGACAGGTTCAGGGCGCAGGCGGGTGGGCGCTGAGCCTGTCGAAGCGCGCGTGGGGCGGGCGCAGGTCAGCGGCGGCCGAGGCGGTCGTAGTTCGCGAGGGCCTCGGCATCCTCGGCGTGGCGGATCGCGCGGCGGGCGGCATCCAGCGCCGTCATCGCGTCCGTGCCGCGCTGGGCGTCGCCGAGGGCGCGCTGGGCGAGGGCGAGTCGGGCCCGGGCATCCGCTCCCGCCGTCGCGGCGACCCCCTCGGCGCGGGAGACGGCCGCGGCCGCCGTGGCGAGGGTGCCGGGCAGGGCGGTCTGCGCCCCGCGGAGGCGCTGCTGCGCACTGCGGGCATCGCCCGTCGCAAGGTCGAGGCCGTCGCGAATGCGCGCGATGCGGTCGACGGCGTGCATCGGCCGGCGCGCGGAATCCGGCTCGACGGCGTCGAGCTCGGCCGAGGCGCGGGCGATGGCGGTCCCGAGGCGCACCGCAGCATCCGGCTCGAGCTGCTCGCGCAGCGCAGCCGCCTGGCGCACGGCGGAGCGGGCATCGGCGAACTGGGCGGCGACGGAATCGGATGCCGCGGTGAGGCGCTCCGCGCTCTGGTCGAGCCGCCGGGCGGCATCCTGCGCGTCACGCAGTGCACGTTCGGCCGCGGCCAGGTCGGGCAGGGCATTGCGCGTCGGATCGGCGGCACCCCGCTCGGCCGTGTCGAGACGCGCGGATGCCTCGGCGAGAGCCGCCTGCGTGCGTGCTGCGGCGGCTTCGGCATCCGCGCATTCGGACGGATCGAAACGCCCCCGCAGCGACGCGACGAGCGCGCCCGGGTCGCCCAGCTGCCGCTGAACGGCGGTGAGGCGGGCGCGCACCGCGGCCACCTCGTCGCCCGCGGAGCGGTGCTCCGCCGTCCACCGGGCGTACTGCGCGCGGGCGGCGTCGAGTTCGGCGAGGGCCTTCGTCACGCGGGCCAAGACGTCCTTGGCGCGCCGTTCGCGTTCGACAGGCACGAGGGCGGGATCGTCCAGCTCGGCGAACGAGCCGAACGCCTGGTCGCGCACGTGCTGCGCGCTCATCTTGGCGTGCCGCAGCACGGGCGGGGCGTCGCCGCCGTACATCGACCCGGCCAGGGTCACGTCGATGTCGAAGTCGCCCAGCTCGTCGTCGAGGCGCACCAGGGCGGCGCCGGCATCCGTGCGGGCCCGGTCGGCGGATGCCCGTGCCCGCGGCGACCGGCGCGACGCCCGGACCGCCCAGCCGATGAGCATCGCGAGCACCGCGGTGCCGCCGAAGACCACGACCGCGGGGATCACCCAGCCGAGCACGGTGTCCATGCGGTCTCGTCAGTCGTCGCCGACCAGGAGCAGCGCGCGCAGCTGGTCGGCGGAGTCGACGGATGCCGCGGCGCCGTCGGCCTCGTGCGGCCAGCCGAAGCCCCAGCGGTTGAAAATGACGGGCACGTCGAGTTCGGCGCCGCCCTCGACGTCGTGGTGCCGGTCGCCGATCAGCACCGGGCGCGAGACGTCGACGCCCAGCGCCTGCAGCCGGCGCAGGGAGTCGGCGAGCACCTCGGCCTTGAGGCCGCGATCGCGCGCCTCGGACGTGGCGCCGACGATGCGATCCAGGTATCCGTCGAGACCGAAGTGCTGCATGAGCCGCAGCACCTGGTCCTCCGGCTTGGAGCTGGCGGTCGCCTGCGGGATGCCGGCCGCATGGATGTCGCGCAGCAGGTCGGCCATGCCGGGATACACCCGGGCGCCGGTCTCGTAGCCGTCCGCGCGCGCCACCTGCCGGTAGTAGGTGACCGCCGCTTCGGCCTGGACGGCATCCATCCCCGCCATCACCTGGAACGACTCCAGCATGGGCGGGCCGATCCAGTGCGCCAGCTCGGCCTCCCGCACCGGCGGATGACCGAAGTGCTCGAGCGTGGTCTTCAGGCGACGGAGGATGCCCTCGGAGGCGTCGATCAGGGTGCCGTCGACGTCCCACAGGATGCACGTCCACGGCGATCGGATCGAGCGCGCGGCGACGGGGTCCCGGTGCGGGGCGGGGGAAGCGACATCCATCTTTCGACCCTAGGCCACGCGGCTGAGGGTCCGGCCCGTCGGCTGAGGGTCCGGCCTAGACTGCGGAAATGGAGCACTACTTGGACGCCCCATCCGGTACGTACCTGCTCGTACTGCGCAAGGGCGAGGAACTCATCGAACAGCTCGCGGGCTTCGCGGCCGCGGAGCGAATGCAGGGCGCGTGGGTGGACATCGTCGGCGGGGCATCCGCCGTGACGCTCGGCTACTACGACCCGTCGGCCCGGGAGTATCAGTGGCAGGAGTTCACGGAGCCGCTGGAGATCGTCGGGGCGCGCGGCGACCTGGCGATCATCGACGGGCGGCCCGCGTGGCACATCCACGGCACGTTCTCACGCGCCGACTACTCGGTGCTCGGCGGTCACGTGAAGGCGTGCACGATCGGCCTGACCGGCGAAGTGCTGCTGACGCCGCGTCAGCGCCCACTCACCCGCGTCTACGACGAGGAGACCGGCCTGAAGCTGCTCGCACAGCCCTGACCCGCGGCATCCCGCGCGGGTCAGAAGAGGCGGGGGGCGCCGGACTCGATGCCCTTCATCTCGTCGTAGTCGAGGGTGACGCAGCGGATGCCGCGGTCGGCGGCGAGCACCTTGGCCTGCGGCTTGATCTCCTGTGCGGCGAAGACGCCGGTCACGGGCGCCAGGTGCGGGTCGCGGCCGAGCAGCTCGAGATAGCGGGTGAGCTGCTCGACGCCGTCGATGTCGCCGCGGCGCTTCACCTCGACCGCGACAGTGCCGCCGGCGGGGTCCCGCAGCAGCAGGTCGACCGGGCCGATCGCCGTCGGGAACTCGCGGCGCACCAGGGTGAGCGTGTCGCCGATGAGGCCGGTCTGCTCGGCCAGGAGGCGCTGCAGGTCGGCCTCCACCCCGTCCTTCTGCAGACCCGGGTCGATGCCGAGCTCGTGCGCGGAGTCGTGCAGCACGTCGTACAGCCGCACCAGCAGCGTGTCGCCCGACTTCTGGTGGGTGACCCGCCACAGCTCCTGCACGCCGGCCGCGGCCTGGTCGGCATCCGGCTCTTCGACCTCGAGCGTGCACGGCGGGCTCATCCAGTTGAGCGGCTTGTACGAGCCGCCGTCGGAGTGCACCAGCAGGCTGCCGTCGCCCTTGTGCACCAGCAGGCGGGTGGCCTCGGGCAGATGGGCGTTGAGTCGTCCGGCGTAGTCGACCGAGCAGCGGGCGATGACGAGTCGCATCAGGCGTCCTTCGCGGTGTCGTAGGTGGGGGCGAGGGGTTTCGCGGCGCCGGAGGCGAATCCGGATGCCACGATCAGCGCCACGATGATGTAGAGCGTGTTGAGCAGGCCGATGTGCTCGCTGACGTAGCCGAGCAGCGGCGGACCGGCGAGGAACGCGACGTAGCCCATCGTCGCGGCGGCGGCCACGCGCCCGGCGGCCTTCGCCGGGTCGTCGGCGGCGGCCGACATGCCCAGCGGGAAGCCGAGCGAGGCGCCGATGCCCCAGAGCGCCGCACCGACGAACAGCAGCGGGACCGTCGGGCCGAGGATGAACAGCAGCAGACCCGCGACGGCCGTCGCCGACAGCACGCGGAGCACGAACACGCGGCCGAAGCGGTCCACGAGCGGCCCGCCGAACACGCGCACGACGGTCATCGACACCGAGAACACGGTGAGCCCCGCGGCACCCAGGGCGGCGTTGTCGACGCCGTGCCCCTCGACGATGCCGAGCGCCAGCCAGTCGTTGGCCGACCCCTCCGCGAACGCCATGCCGAGCATGATCACGCCGATCGCGTAGGTGCGCGGCTCGCGCCAGGCGGACAGCGCGACGTGCAGGCGCTCGCGGAACGGCGCCTTCGGGGCATCCGGCTCGACCTCCTCGCCCTCGGTCACGGGGATGTTCGCGATCGCGACGAAGCACAGCACGAGCACCCCGATCGCGACGATCAGCAGGTGATCGAACGGGGTGAGTCCGAGGGTGATCGCGACGATGCCGAGACCCGCGCCGATCACGGTGCCGAAGCTGAAGAACGCATGGAACAGCGGCAGGATCGTCCGGCCCATCTGCTGCTCGATCGCGGTCGCCTCGACGTTCATCATCACGTCGGTCGATCCGCCGCCGAAGCCCCAGAACGCCAGGCCGAGCCCGACCAGCCACGGCTGGTGCACGATGTCGGTGCCGATGCCGATGAGCGCAAGGCCGGCGCAGAACACGGTCAGCGTGCCGAGCATCCCGCGGCGGGTGCCGAACCGCGCCATGATCACCGAGCTGGTCGAGATGCCCAGGATCGACGCGATGCCGCCCAGCAGGAGCAGCAGGCCGAGGCCCTCGCGATTGATGTCCAGGGCGTCCTTGATGGCGGGCACGCGCGCCGCCCACGACGCCACGCCCAAGCCGGAGAGGAGGAAGATCGCGAAGATCGCGGTGCGCCAGCGGACGAGTTGCGAATGGGTGACCGTGACGTTCATACGGGTTCCAGGCTATCGGGCCCTCTCGTGCACGAGTGGAGGGATGCTGGATGCATGACCGACAGGAAGACGCCCCCGGCCTTCGCCCTCCGGCTCGCCGAACCCGCCGCGCACGCGCTCAGCGGACGCAAGGTCATGCCGCTGTGGGCGACGATCCATCACACCGGCCGCAGATCCGGACGTCCGTTCCACACGCCGATCGCCGTCATCCCGACGCGCGAGCTGGGCCTGGTCATGATCGGGCTGCCCTGGGGACGCGACACCAACTGGGCGCGCAACGTCGTGGCCGCCGGCGGTGCCTCGCTCACCTGGAAGGGGCGCGAGGTCTGGGTGAACGACCCGCGCATCGTGGATGCCGCCGAGGCCGCCCCGCTGGCGAAGACGCCGTTCTCCGCCATCGTGCGCCGGATGCCGGGCGCACTGCTGCTCCGCGAGGAGTGAGCCTCGCCTCGGCCGGTGCCGCCTCAGCCGTTGCTGTGCAGGATCTCGCAGTCGGATCCCGGTGACAGCAACCCCTCGTGCCCGTCGTCGTAGCGGATGACGAGGTATTCGTCCGTGCCCATCGTGCGGATCTCGATGACCTCGCCCAGGTGATCCGCCATCCCGACGGCGCGGCCGTGCACGCGGATGCGGTCTCCCACTGTCGCTCGCATCTCGGCCTCCCTCCCTCTTCTCACGGTAGACCGATCCGGGGACGGGCGACAGGGGCCCGCGACCGGGGTGGGCGCGTTTCGTCTCGCTTCGCTCGCTCAACGACCGGGGGGGGGGAGGCGATCCGGTCGTTGAGCGAGGACGCGCGCAGCCCGACCGAGACGAAACGTCGCCCCGGAGGCTCACAGGCGGCTCTCAGTTAGACTGGAGGCCCGCCCACTCGCCAGTCCCGAGGAGGTTCCGTGCTGATCCTCCTCGCCGTGTTCGCGCTGACGCCGCTGCTCATGCCGTGGCTCGTGCACCTCATCGGCGAGCGGGCTTTCTTCGCGGCATCCCTCGTGCCCGCGGTCGCGTTCGTGCATACCGCGATGCAGGCGCCGGCCGTGCTGTCCGGTCGTATTCCGTTCGAGTCATACGACTGGATCCCCGCGCTCGGGGTGCGGATCTCGATGCGCATGGACGAGCTGTCGTGGGTGATGGCGCTCATCGTGACCGGCGTCGGCACCCTCGTGATCCTGTACTGCCGGTGGTACTTCGCCGGCAAACACCAGGGCCTCGGCCAGTTCTGCGCCGTGCTGCTCGCCTTCGCGGGCGCCATGTACGGGCTCGTCCTGACCGACGACATGGTGGTGCTGGTCATGCTGTGGGAGGTCACCAGCATCCTGTCGTACCTGCTGATCGGGTACGCGCACACGCGCGGCGCCAGCCGGCGTGCCGCCCTGCAGGCCCTGCTGGTGACGACCGTCGGCGGCCTCGTCATGTTCGTCGGCGTCGTGCTGCTCGTGGTCGTGACCGGGTCCACGAGCCTGTCCGGGCTGCTCGTCGCGCATCCCACCGGGCCCGTGGTGGATGCCGCCCTCGTGCTGGTGCTCGTCGGCGCGCTCAGCAAGTCGGCGATCTTCCCGTTCCACTTCTGGCTGCCGGGCGCCATGGCCGCGCCGACGCCGGTGTCGGCGTACCTGCACGCGGCGGCCATGGTCAAGGCGGGCATCTATCTGATCGCCCGACTCGCGCCGGTGTTCGCGCTCGCCGCTCCGTGGCGCCCGATCGTGATCGCCCTGGGTGTCTTCACCATGCTGCTGGGCGGATTCCAGGCGCTGCGCGAGACCGACCTCAAGCGCATCCTGGCCTTCGGCACCGTCAGTCAGCTGGGCCTGCTCACCGTGGTCCTCGGCTACGGCACGCGCAACGCCGCCCTGGCCGGACTCGCCCTGCTGCTCGGGCACGCGCTGTTCAAGTCGGCGCTGTTCCTCGTCGTCGGCATCATCGACCGGCAGCTGTCCAGCCGCGACATCCGGGAGCTGAGCGGCGTCGGCCGGCAGGCGCCGACGCTTGCCGTGTTCTCGATCATCGCGGTGTGCTCGATGGTGGGCATCATCCCGACCATCGGTTTCGTGGCGAAGGAAGGCGCGCTGACGGCCCTTCTCGAGGAGGCGGTGCACGGCGAGTTCTGGGCGATCGTCGCCGTCGCGGGCATCGCGCTCGGCTCCGTGCTGACCGCGGCGTACGGCATCCGGTTCGTGTGGGGCGCGTTCTGGCGCAAGCGCGACAAGCACGGCGACTATATTCCCGAAACGGAATGGCCGGATCCGCCGCTCGGATTCCTGGCGCCGCCGATCGTCCTCTCGGGCCTCACGATCGTCGCCGGCCTGTGCGCCCCGCTCCTCGACCACGCGTTCTCCGGCTACGCCGACACCGCACCGGCATCCAGCCCCGGCGTCCCGCCGCCGCCTGACGCGCACCTCGCGCTCTGGCACGGGCCGGTGCCCGCGCTGTGGATCTCGCTGGCCACGATCGTGCTCGGCATCGGCGTCTTCGTGCTCGCCCGGCGCATCCGGCTGGACCAGCGCGGCCGGCTGCTGCCGTTCGCCGCGACCGAGGTCTACAACCTCGGCCTGCGACTCGTCGCGCGTCTCGCCGTCGCCGTCACGAGCGTCACCCAGAGCGGATCGCTGCCGGTGTACGTCGGCATCATCTTCGTCGTGTTCGTCGTCGCGCAGGGCACCGCACTGATCATGGGCGGCAGCCTCGGCGCCCAGCTGGATGCCTGGCAGTCGCCGATGCAGGTCGCCATCGCCCCGTTGATGATCGTCGCCGCCCTGGTCGCGGTGAGGGCGCGCAAGCGGTACACCGGCGTCGTGCTCGTGTCGGTCACCGGCCTCGGCATGGTGGTGCTGTTCGCGGTGTCCGGCGCCCCCGACCTCGCCCTCACGCAGGCGCTCGTCGAGACCGTGACGATGATCACCTTCGCGCTGGTGCTGCGCCGCATCCCGTCGCGGATGGGCGAGCACAACGCGTCGGTGCGGCCGGTGCTGCGCGGCATCATCGGCGGCGCGGTCGGCCTCGTCATGGCCGCCGTCGCGGTCGTCGTGTCGGGCGCGCGCACCGCGATCCCCGACTCGGCGAGCTTCCCCGACCTCGCCTACGAGCTCGGCCACGGCCGCAACGTGGTCAACGTCACCCTCGTGGACCTGCGCGGCTGGGACACCATGGGGGAGCTGTCCGTGCTGATCCTCGCCGCCACCGGCGTGGCATCCCTCGTCTTCGTCACCGACCGCACCGACACGCTGTCGCGGTTCGTCAACCCGCGCGTGACCTCGCGGCGGGTACTGGTCGAGACCGCCGACGGCATCCGTCCGGCCGACACCGCCGCCGACAACACGCGGCGCGCATGGCTGGTGGGCGGCAACAAGGTGCGCCCCGAGAACCGCTCGCTCATCCTCGAGGTGATCGTGCGGATCCTCTTCCACACCATGATCGTGATCTCGCTGTACCTGCTGTTCGCCGGCCACAACCTGCCCGGCGGCGGGTTCGCGGGCGGCCTCGTCGCAGGAATGGCCCTGGTCATGCGATACATCGCCGGAGGACGCTACGAGCTCGGAGCGGCTGCGCCGACGGATGCCGGCCGGCTCCTCGGCATCGGCATGACGCTCGCGGTGGGCTGCGCCCTCGTGCCGCTGCTGTTCGGCTTCCCGCCGCTGAAGTCCGGCGTCCTCGAGGCGGAGATCCCCGTGCTCGGGCACCTCGAGTTCGTCACCTCGACGATCTTCGACGTCGGCGTGTACCTCGTCGTCATCGGACTCGTGCTCGACGTGCTGCGCTCGCTCGGCGCCGAGGTCGACCGGCAGCGGTGGGATGCCGTGCCCGAGCCGCGCGTGCCGTCCGAGCGGTCGGAGCGCTTCGACGCCGTGAAGTCCGTCAAGAAGCGGGGCACCATGAGCCGCGAGGACATCCGGCGCGATTCGAGCCCGGACGGAGGTGCGGCATGACCCTCAGCGGCATCCTCATCATCGTCATGGCCGTGCTCTTCGCGGCCGGCGTCTACGCGATGCTCGAGCGCAGCCTCACCCGCGTGCTGATCGGGTTCCTGCTGCTCGGCAACGCGGCCAACCTGCTGCTGCTGATCGTCATGGGAGCCCCCGGTCAGGCCGCGTTCTACGGAGCTCGGGGGGTCATCTCCGACCCGCTTCCGCAGGCGCTCACCCTCACCGCGATCGTCATCACGTTCGCCGTCTCGGCGTTCCTCCTGGCCCTCATCTACCGCTCGTGGCAGCTCGGCCAGCAGGACACCGTGGAGGACGACACCGAGGACGTCGCCGTGCGCGCCCGCGGCGAAGCCGTGGAGGACGCCCTGGACGACGAGGTCGAGATGGAGGATGCCGACGACAAGGACCGCACCGACTTCGTCGGCACGCCCACCTCTCCCATCACCGTGCTGCACCACCGCGACCTGCCCGGCATCCACGACGACGCGCCCACCGACGACCGGGATCACCCGGACCACGGAGGTGACGCGTGAACGCCCTCGTGCCCCTCGTCGTCACCTTGCCGCTGCTCGGCGCGGCCATCACCCTCATCGCGAGCCGTCGACGTCGCGTGCAGGTGGTCGTCTCGATCGCCACGCTCACCGTGGTGCTCGCCATCTCGCTGGTGATGCTCGTCACGGTGGATGCCGGAACCCCCCTCGCCGTCTCGGTGGGCGGCTGGCCGGTGCCGTTCGGCATCGTGCTCTACGTCGACCGGCTGTCGGCCCTGCTGCTGGTCGTCTCGTCGGTCGTGCTCCTGGCGGTTCTGCTCTTCTCGGTCGGGCAGGGCGCCGCGGACGGCGACGACGAGACGCCGGTGTCGATCTTCCACCCGAGCTACCTGATCCTCGCCACCGGGATCTTCGACGCGTTCGTCGCGGGGGACCTCTTCAACCTGTACGTCGGGTTCGAGATCCTGCTGGTCGCCTCGTACGTGCTCATCACGCTCGGCAGCACCGAGTCCCGCATCCGCACCGGCGTCGTCTACATCGTCGTGTCGCTGGTGTCGTCGGTGCTGTTCCTCGCCGCCATCGCGATGATCTACGCCGCCGTCGGCACGGTGAACATGGTGCAGATCTCCGAGCGCATGGCCGAGCTGCCGCAGTCCACGCAGCTGACCCTGCACCTCATGCTGCTGCTGGCGTTCTCGATCAAGGCGGCGGTCTTCCCGCTGTCGTTCTGGCTGCCCGACTCGTACCCGACCGCGCCCGCACCGGTCACCGCGGTGTTCGCGGGCCTGCTCACGAAGGTCGGCGTGTACGCCCTGATCCGCACCGAGACGATGCTCTTCCGCGAGGACAGCGTGAACGTGCTCCTCATGTGGGTGTCGCTGGCGACGATGATCGTCGGGGTGCTCGGCGCCCTCGCGCAGGCGGAGCTCAAGCGCATCCTGTCGTTCACGCTGGTCAGCCACATCGGCTACATGGTGTTCGGCCTCGCGATCGCGACCCCGGCATCCATCGGCGCCACGATCTACTACATGATCCACCACATCGTGGTGCAGACGACCCTGTTCCTCTCCGTCGGACTCATCGAGCGGCGGGCCGGATCCACCTCGATCCTGCGGGTCAAGGGGCTCATGCGGGCGGCACCCGTGCTGGCCGTGCTGTACTTCATCCCCGCCGTCAACCTCGGCGGCCTGCCGCCCTTCTCCGGGTTCATCGGCAAGTTCGCGCTGTTCGACGCCGCGGCGAACCAGGGCGGCGGGCTCAACATGCTGCTCATCGTCGGCGGCATCGTGACCTCGCTGCTGACGCTCTACGCCCTCATGCGCGCGTGGAACCTGGCGTTCTGGCGCGAGAAGGACGAAGCGCCCGAGACCGAGACGCTGGAGCGGATCGAGTATCTCGGTGCGGCACCCGAGGCCGGCGTCATGACCGAGCGCCGGGTGATCCCGCGCATCATGACCGCGGCCACCACCGGCATGGTGTGCGTCACGGTCGCCCTGACGGTGTTCGCCGGGCCGATCTACGAGGTGTGCGCGCGGGCCGGGGCATCCCTCATGGAGCCCGTCCACCTGTCGCAGATCAGCGGGGAGCTGGGGCGATGACCGACCTGCGGGCCCGGGCGAGCCGGATCTGGCGACAGCTGCCGTTCTTCGTGTGGCTGGTCGCGCTGTGGATGCTGCTGTGGGGCCAGTTCACGGTGCTCGCGTTCGTCACCGGCCTCATCGTGGTGGTGCTCGTCACGACGGTGTTCCGGCTGCCGCCGGTGGAGCTGTCCGGGCGCATCAACGTGTGGTGGGGCGTCGTGTTCGTGCTCGACTTCCTCTGGGGACTCGTGCGCGGCTCGCTCACCGTCGCCTGGCAGGTGCTCGACGTCCGCCGCCAGCCGGGCGCCGCGATCGTGGCGGTGCCGCTGCGCACCGACGACGACCTCATCATGACGCACACCGCGGTGGTGGCATCCCTCATTCCCGGATCCCTCGTGATCGAGGCCGACCGGGCCAGGCGCGTGCTGTACCTGCACGTGATCGGGGTGCGCTCGGATCGCGACGTCGAGAAGCAGCGCGCCGACGTGCTGCACTGGGAGGAGCGCATCGTGCGGGCCGTGGGCTCGCCCGGCCAGGTGGTGCAGGTGCACTCCGGAATCGCCGCGAAGGATGCCGGGGGGGCCCGATGACCGTGCTGCTGTGGATCGTCTACACCCTGTTCGGGATCGCGGCGGTGCTCACCGTGGTGCGCATCGTCCTGGGGCCGTCGATCCTCGACCGGGCGGTGGCGTCGGACGTGCTGCTCACCGAGGTGATGTGCGTGCTCGGGGCCGACATGGTGATCAACCACCACACCGACACGCTTCCCGTGCTGCTGATCATCGCCGCCGTGGGCGTGTTCGGCTCGGTCGCGATCGCCCGGTTCGTGGCGCGGCGCGACGTCGAGGCGCCGGACGATCCGGGCGGGGCATCCGGACCCGCGAGATCCACCCGCGACGGGGAGGCGTCATGACCGACTGGCTCGACCTCATCGCGATCGTGCTCGTGCTGTGCGGGGCGATCCTGTGCCTGACCGCGGCGCTGGGCATCATGCGGTTCAAGGACGTCCCGACGCGTCTGCACGCGGCCACCAAGCCGCAGGTGCTCGGGTTCCTGCTGATCTGCCTGGCGATCGCGCTCGCGCTGCACACCTGGGCGGTCGTGGCGTTCCTGGTGCCGGTGGTGCTGATCCAGCTCGCCACCGCGCCGCTGGCCGCGCATATGGTCGGACGGCAGGCGTACCGCAACGGCACGCTGCGCAGCGACGAGCTGTACACCGACGAACTGGCCCGGGACCGCGAGTCGGAGGGCTGAGTCGGGGTGGTGTCCCTTCGTCTCGCCGGCGCTCGCTCAGGGACCGGGGGTGCCGTGCTGGGCCACCGAATTCGGAGAATCGCGGCGAATTCGGATGCTGAACGCGGAACCGCCCGATTCCGGAGGGATTCTCCGAAATCGGGCGGTGCGAGAACGCGGCCTGAGCGGGGCTCAGTACCAGTTCATGGCCTGCGAGTGACCCCACGCGGCGCAGGGGCTGCCGTAGCTCGCGGCGATGTACGACAGGCCCCACTTGACCTGGGTGGTGGCGTTGGTGGCCCAGTCCGAGCCGGCGGCGGCCATCTTCGACCCGGGGAGGGCCTGCGGGATGCCGGTCGCTCCGCCGTTGGCGTTGTACGCCTTGTAGTTCCAGCCGGACTCCTTGTTCCACAGAGAGTTCAGGCACGAGAACTGTCCGGCGCCCCAGCCGTAGGTCGACGCCATGATCGACTGCGCGGCGGCGCGGGCGCCGTCGGGCGTGTTGGTGACGGCGAGGCGGGCGGCGGCTGCGGCCGCGGCCTTCGCCTTGGCAGCGGCGGCCTTGGCCTTCGCGGCGGCGACGGCCCGGGCATGGGCGGCCTTGGCCTCGGCGTCGGCGACCTGCGCGGCGACGTCGCTGGTGGTGGTGCGCAGCTGGCCGATGAAGGCGGTGACGGTGAGCTCGGGGAGGTTCGCCGACTGGCTGAGCTGGGCGATCTGGATGCCGAGCTGGCGGGTGTCGACCTTGGCGGCGTCGGCCTGCTGCATGGTGCCGCGCGCCAGGTTGGCGTAGAAGGCGGCATCCCGGTCGACGGGACGCTGGGCGGCGAGCTGGATCGAAGCCGGCTGGATCGTGGTCAGCACGTGAGCCGTGCCGTCCGCGGCGGAGTCTGTGGTCGCGGCGGCTGCAGCCGACGTCGCGAGGAAGGGGGTGGCCACGCTCGCCACGATCGCCACGGCGGCGAGGGCGGGGGTGAACGACTTACGGGGGATGAGGGCGCTCAGGCGCACGTCGCGAAGGCGCACGGGTCTCCAATGTTCGCAGTGCCCTGCGTGGTCCGGCCGTCGCACCGCAGGGGGGTGGGCACGACGGGTAACGGGGGACGTTTCGGCGCACGTCACCCGGGCAGGCGGGTCACCCGGGCCGCGGATTCCGCAGGCGCGCAGACGCCTTCGGGTTCGGATTCCGTGCAGTCACTCGGGTCGTGATTCTGCCCGGCTCGGGTCATCCGTCCGCCGCGGGGAAGCTGCGGACGACTTCCGACCACCGTAGGTGCCGTTTCTGGACGTTCCGTCAACAACCGGGGCACGTCCCCTGAATGGCCCTCTGATCAGGATCCAGGGGCCGGCTCCAGGGTTAGGGTGTCGGTCGCCGCCTTCGTGACGGCGGCTTTCGAGAACGGCCAGGGGTTGGTGCGGCCGGTCTGCCAAAGCGGGAACTGATCGTCATAGTTGTCGTGGAACACGTGCGCGCTCTCGCCGGTGAGCTGGATCCAGCGCGACCGGTCGAAGTCCTTCAGGTCCACGATCATGCGCATCGACGGCAGGGTCTGCACCGAGAAATCCGAGCCGATGTCCCAGGCGGTGGCATCCACCACGGACGTGCCGCCGGCCACCGGGAAGGGCCCGCGGTTGAAGATCCACTCGAGGGCCGGGATGCCGGACGACCCGAAGGTCGCGTTGGTGAGCGTCAGCCGGTGCAGGTCGCCCCAGCGCCATCCGCGCGGGTCGGGGCCCTGCAGCTTCACGATCCGGTGCGCGGCATCCGTCGCGGCCTTCTGCAGCATCTGATCCTTGCCCGCGACGCCGATCTTCGGGTTGTTCCACCACTCGGACTGCGGATCGTCGAGCATGGTCGCGATCACCAGGAACAGGCGGTCCTGGTCGTACGTCGGGATCGGATGCTCCCGCCGGGCGAAGACGTCCTGTCCGAGTTCGTCCCACAGCACGTTCGCGTAGGCGGCGCCCGCGGAGTCGACCGCGTCGAAGCCGTCCCACTGCTGGAGGACCTTCAGCGCCGCCGCCGTGGGGGCGTCGGCGGGATGCACGTCCCGGTACGCGACGATGAGCTTCTTGCCCAGCCACAGCCGGCTGTCGGCCTGGATCGCGGACATGTCGGCGACGGTCAGCTTGTGGGTGGACGACCGCTGCCCGATCAGCTCGGCGATGCGGGCCGCGCGCCAGCCGTAGTCCCAGTCGTTCGTGAGGAAGTACGGGTACTTCTCGGAGACGATCGCGTTGTTGGCCGTGACGATGTAGCCGTCGGAGGGGTTGTACACGACGGGGAGCTTCGCGAACGGGATGAAGCCCTTCCAGTCGTAGGCGGAGTCCCATCCGGGCTGCGGCATCGAGCCGTCGCCGAGCCCGCGGATCGGCAGCTTCCCGGGGGTCTGGTAGCCGATGTTCCCCGCGGTGTCGGCGTAGATGAGGTTCTGCGCGGGCACGTCGAACAGGCTCGCCGCATGCCGGAACCCGGCGAAGTCCTTCGCGACGTCGAGGGCGAAGATCGCGGTGGCGGTGGTTCCCGGCGAGAGTGCGGTCCACTTCAGCGCGAGCGCGGTGGTGTCGGGCGGCGTCACGGTCTGCTTGGTCGTCGTGCCCCGTGTGCCGGTGTACCCGTTCGCGGCGATCGCAGCATCCTCCGCGGACACGTCCGAGATGATCGGCCCGTTGCCGGTCGATCGCACCGTGATGTGCTGGTCCGGGCCGCCGGCGACCTTGAACGTCTCGGTGCGGGTCTGCAGCGGCACGTACTTCCCGTCGCGCAGGTACGTGTCCCCGCGCACCTTCTCGAGGTACAGATCGGTGACGTCGGTGGTGAGGTTGGTGAAGCCCCACGCGATGCGGGCGTTGTGCCCGATGATCACGCCCGGCATCCCGGAGAAGCCGTAGCCGGCCACATCGAACGGGCAGGCATCCGACACGACCCGGCACTTCAGGTCGACCTGGTGCCAGATTCCCGGCATCGACTCGCCCAGGTGCGGATCGTTCGACAGCAGCGGCATTCCGGATGCCGTGAGGTCGCCGGAGACCACCCACGAGTTCGAGCCGACGCCCTCGCCGGTGCGGCCGAGCAGCAGCGACGCGGCTTCGACGACCCCGCCGACCTTCTTCCAGCTGACCGAGGCGCGGGCGGCGTCCGTGCCGGCGGCCGGGCTCGGCGCCGGGGCATCCGTCGTCAGTTCGGGGACGATCAGCGGGTTCTGGCCGGCCGGGTACTTGGGCCACAGCTCGGCGAGCTGGGCCGCCGAGTAGTCGGGGGCGACGAGCGCGCGGTCGACCTCCTGGTCGAGGTTGGAGCGGAGGTCCCAGGCCATGGCCTTCAGCCAGGCGAGTGAGTCGGCGATCGTCCACTTCTCGACCGTGTAGCCCGGATTCTGGATGCCGAGAATGCCGTACTCGAGCGACAGGGCGACCCCGCTGTGGTCCTTCAGGTAGGCGTTCACGCCGTCGGCGTACGCCTGGTAATACGCCTTCGCGGTCGGGTCGAGGAGGGCGACCTCCTGCTCGGCGACGTGCCGCCAGCCGAGGGTGCGCAGGAATTTGTCGGTGACCAGCTGGGACGAGCCGAACAGCTCGCTGAGCCGCCCGGCGGTGACGTGCCGGCGGAAGTCCATCTCGAAGAAGCGGTCCTGCGCGTGCACGAAGCCCTGGGCGTAGAACAGGTCGTGGGCGTCGTCGGCCTGGATCGTCGGGATGCCGTTCGCGTCGCGCAGCACGGACACGCGGTGGTGCAGGCCGGCCGCCGTGACGGTTCCGTCCAGCTGCGGGAACGAGGCCTGCACCGCCCACACGCCGGCGCCGACCGCGATCATCGCCAGCGCGACGACGCCCGCGAAGATGCCGTACGCCCACAGGGCGATCCGGCGTCCCACCGAGCGCTTGCGCGGGGGCGCGGGCTTGCGCGCCGAGGAGCGGGTCGGGGAGGGCGTCGGCGTCGGCGCGGTCGTCGTCACCCGCGGCATCCTACCGATCCTGGGCGGATGCTGACAGGACCCGGCGGGCCGCCTCGAGGAGACGCGTCTTGTGCGGGCGGGTCAGGCCATGAGGCTCGGCTGCAGGTCGCGGAGGGTCCGGTGGTGGGTCTTGCGGGCCACGCCGAGCGCGGTGATCGCGAGGGCGCCGACCAGCCAGGCCCCGAGCACGAGCAGGTCGGTGCCGACCCGGTCGAGGTTGCCGCCGTACATCACCTGTCGCAGGGCGTCGGTGACGTATCCCATCGGCAGGACGTGGTGCAGGCCGGCCAGCGGAGTGGGAAGCGTCTGCCACGGGAACGTGCCGCCGGCGGTGACCAGCTGCATGACCATGAACACGAGACCGAGGAACTGTCCGGTCGACCCGAGCCACACGTTCAGCGCCAGGATGATCGCCGCGAACGTGAGGGATGCCGCGAACATGATGCCGAGGGTTCCCCACGGATGCCCGAACGAGAACCCGAGCCAGACCGCGAGCACTCCGAACAGCGCCACCATCTGCAGCACGCCCAGCAGTGCCGGGGTGAGCCAGCCGGCGAACGTGATGCGCACCGGCTTGCGCAGCGCCGTCATCGCGCGGCGCGAGACCGGCTTGATGATGTTGAACAGGGCGTAGATGCCGATCCAGGCGGCCAGGGCGACGAAGAACGGAGCCAGCCCGGCGCCGTAGTTCTTCGCGGTGGCGACCTTGCCCGAGTCGATCGCGATCGGGTCGGCGATGGTCTTCGCCTGCGCCTCGCGCAGGGCGGCATCCGACTTCGGCAGCTTCTGCGCGCCGTCGGCGAGGCTCGTGGCGAGCGTGTGCGCGCCCTTGTCGAGGGTGGCGAGGCCCGTCGCCAGCGAGTCGGTGCCGGAGCTGAGCTTCGCAGCCCCCGCCGCGGCCGAATCGGCACCCGCCGCGGTCTTGGCCGCACCGGCCGAGAGGGTGCTCGCCCCGGAGGCCAGCTTCGTCGCACCGGCGTGCAGGGCGGATGCCCCCGACGAGACCTGCGCGGCCCCGGACGACACCTGGTTCGCGCCGGCCGACAGCGCGTCGATCTTGCCGACGGCGGACTGCACCTTCGTGTTGCCCTGGCTGATCCGCGAGGCGATCGGGTCGAGCTTGCCGAGCACCCGGTCGATCTGGGCGTCGTCGAGGCCCTGCGCGCGCAGTTCGGTGATGATGTCCTGGCGGAGCTGGGGGAGCTTGTCGGTCGCGGTCTGCATCGCGGAGCCGGCCTGATCGGCGTAGCCCGCGATCGTCGCGTTGCCCGCGGCGACCTGCTTCGCGCCGGCGGCGACCTTCGCCGAACCCTGAGCCAGGGTGGCGCTGCCGCCCTGCAGTTCGGCGGCGCCCGAGGCGAGGGATGCCGCGCCGTCCGCGACCTGGTGCGTGGCGCCGGCGAGCGTCCTGGTGCCGCCGGCGAGGCTGTGCGCTCCGGACTGCAGCTGCGCCGCCCCGGACTGCGCCTGGTCGGTGCCGTCGGCCAGCTGCCCGGCGCCGTCGGCGGCCTTCACGAGGCTGGAGCGGATGTCGGAGATCGCGGTGAGCAGGCGGTTGGCCGCCGTCTCGCCGACGGTCTCGGCGACCGACCGGCGGATCTTCTCGACGGCCTGCGCGCCGATCGTGGAGGCGAGGTAGTTGTTGGCGTCGTTGGTCTCCAGCGAGATCGTCGCCTGGTGCGGGTCGGACCCTGCCGCCGACGTGAGCGCCGCGGAGAAGTTCGCGGGGATCGTCACCGTGAAGTCGACCGCGCCGTCGTGGAGCGCGCGGGATGCCCCATCCTCCGACATCCGCATCCAGTCGAACGCGCCGCCCTTGATCAGCTGGTCGGCGACGGTGTCGCCGTAGTTGGTTCCGTCGGCGCCCTCGTCGTCGACGACGAGTGCGACGGGGACGTCGGCGAGCTTGCCGTAGGGGTCCTGGTTCGCCCACAGGTACAGCCCGCCGTACAGCAGCGGGACGAGCATGAGCGCGGCGACGGCGAGACGCGACATCTTGGTGGCGGTGAGCCGGCGCAGTTCGGCCATGACCATGGCGGGGATCTTCATCGGGCGTCCTCCTCCTCGTCGTTCTCGGTCGTCGAGCGAGCCGCATGCGAGTCGAAACGCTCGTCCCCGCTCGTCTCCCGTTCGGGCTGGTCGTTCTCGGTCGCCCCGCGAGCCGCAGGCGAGTCGAAGCGCTCGCCTCCGCTGCTCTCCTGTTCGGGTTCGTCGTTCTCGGTCGTTGAGCGAGCCGCAGGCGAGACGAGACGCTCGCCTCCGCTGGTCTCCCGTTCGGGTTGGTCGCTCTCGGTCGTTGAGCGAGCCGCAGGCGAGACGAAACGCTCGCCCCCGCTCGTCTCCCGTTCGGGCTCTTCGCCCGCAGCCTCGCCGCCGTTCCCGTCATCCACCCCGGCATCCTCCTCGGGAAGCTCCGCCAGCACGCGCACGGCGGCGGCTCCCGCGACGACCAGCACGGCGTAGCCGTCGGCGGCGAATCGGTTCGCGGTCTCCCACCATTCCGCGGGTTCGCCGCGGTGGCGGTCGGGGGACACGAGCACCAGGCCCTCGACCTCGGGCCGCAGGGCGGTCAGCTGCATCAGCAGTTCGATGCGATCGCGTGGCACGAGCTCGCCG
Source organism: Microbacterium mangrovi (assembly GCF_000802305.1). Classification (GTDB taxonomy): domain Bacteria; phylum Actinomycetota; class Actinomycetes; order Actinomycetales; family Microbacteriaceae; genus Microbacterium; species Microbacterium mangrovi. The sequence continues at coordinate 44,953 of NZ_JTDK01000017.1, forward strand.
ATCGGGCGACGTGCGAGTTCGGCGAAACCGTGCTCGGCGAGCCAGCGCTTGGCGGCTGAGATCGTCGACGGGCGTCCGGCGAACATCAGCTCCTCGACGGTGAGCCCCGTGACGGTGACGTTCGGTTCGGGGTCGCACACCGGCGGGGCGTCCACGAGGGCGACGCGTCGGCGCAGCGCGCGGCCGTCGGCCGTCCCGTCGATCGCGACGGTGCCGGCATCCGGAACCATGCGTCCGCTCGCGATGAGGCCGAGCACGGTGGGGCGCTGCTCGGTCTCGGCGACGGCCAGGACGGCCTCGCCCGACGCGTACGCGACGTCGGCGGGCGGCAGCACCTCCCCGTCTTTGCCCTTGCGGACTCCGCGAAGTTCCACGCGCATCAGTCGGTCCCCTCCATGTCGGACCGCGGTCCGGAATCAAGTTCGAGTTCAGGATGCCCGTCGATGAGCGCGATCGCCTCGCGCCACGACAGGCCCGCCACGCCCAGCACCGCCCGGACGGCGATCCCCGCGGCATCCGGCGTCGCGGCATCCAGCCGGGTGACGACGGCGCGCGCGGCCTCTTCGACCAGTCGCGCGAGCACGGAGGCCGGCATGTCGGTGCGCAGGGCGCCGGCGGCCCGTCCGGCCTCGACGATCGCGAGCACCTGGGCCCGCAGCGGTGCGAGCGCGGCGGCGGTCTCGGCCACGTGCGCCTCGTCGAGGGCGATGGCGGCGGCGACCTGCACGGCGGCGGCCTCATGCCAGAGCAGCGCGGTCAGCCGGGCGAGGGCGACGCGGGCGTCCGCGTCGTCGACGCGCAGGGCGATGTCGTTGAAGCGCTGCGCGCCGGCCGCGATCAGCTCGCTGATCAGGGAATCGCGGTCGGCGAAGTGGCCGTACAGGGTCCGTCGGCTGACCCCCGCAGCCCGCGCGATCGCGTCCAGCGGTGCGTGCGGGTCGGATGCCAGCGTCTCGATCGCCGCGGTGAGGATGCAGGCTCGGTTCTCGAGCGCGTCCCGGCGGGGCTTGCGCGCGGCAGCAGGGGTGGTCATTTCCCCGATTCTACCTAACTTGCACGCTACTGTGCAAGTTAACGTGCCTACGCCCCTCTTGCTCCACCGTCAACATTTGCCCGCCCGTCGCGCATTTCTTGTCGGTGGAGCAGGGGATGCGCCCGCTCCACCGACAAGATCGGCGCTCGGCGGGCGCATTTGTTGTCGGTGGAACGCGGGCCGGGGCACAAAGCACGGCGCCCACCGACCGAGGTCGATGGGCGCCGTGCGAAGCGTCGGTCAGTCGGTGCCGGTGTCGAACGCGGCGGATTCGGATGCCTCCGCGACGGCGGCGAGTTCGGCATCCGACTCGCTCTCGGCGATGGCCTCGCCCTGGCCCTGCTCGAGCTCGCCCACCAGGGCGCCGGTGGCGCCGCCGATGAGCCCCATGCCGGCGTACTGCTCCAGGCGCGTGCGCGAGTCGGCGATGTCGAGGTTGCGCATGGTCAGCTGTCCGATGCGGTCGACCGGGCCGAAGGCGGCATCCCCGACGCGCTCCATCGAGAGCTTCTCGGGCGCGTACGACAGGCCGGGGCCGGTCGTGTCGAGGATCGTGTAGTCCTCGCCGCGGCGCAGTCGCAGCGTGACCGTGCCGGTGATGGCCGACCCGACCCACTTCTGGATCGATTCGCGCAGCATGAACGACTGCGGCTCCAGCCAGCGGCCCTCGTACATGAGGCGGCCGAGGCGGCGGCCCTGCTCGTGGTAGGTCGCGAGGGTGTCCTCGTTCAGGATGCCGTTGACGAGGCGCTCGTATGCGGTGAACAGCAGCGCCATGCCCGGCGCCTCGTAGATGCCGCGGGACTTCGCCTCGATGATGCGGTTCTCGATCTGATCGCTCATGCCGAGGCCGTGGCGGCCGCCGATGCGGTTGGCCTCCAGGACGAGCGCGACCGCATCCGTGTACTCGACGCCGTTGAGCGAGACCGGGCGTCCGGCTTCGAAGCCGACGGTGACGTCTTCGGTGGCGATCTCGACCGACGGGTCCCAGAAGCGCACACCCATGATGGGTTCGACGGTCTCGAGCGAGACGTCGAGGTGCTCGAGGGTCTTCGCCTCGTGCGTCGCACCCCAGATGTTGGCGTCGGTGGAGTACGCCTTCTCGGCCGAGTCGCGGTACGGGAAACCGTGTGCGACCAGCCATTCGCTCATCTCCTGGCGGCCGCCGAGCTCGTGCACGAAGTCAGCGTCGAGCCACGGCTTGTAGATGCGCAGGTTGGGGTTGGCGAGCAGGCCGTAGCGGTAGAACCGCTCGATGTCGTTGCCCTTGTAGGTGGAGCCGTCGCCCCAGATGTCGACGCCGTCCTCCTTCATGGCGCGTACCAGCAGCGTGCCGGTGACGGCGCGGCCGATCGGCGTCGTGTTGAAGTAGGTGCGTCCGCCGGAGCGGATGTGGAACGCGCCGCAGGCCAGGGCGCCGAAGCCCTCTTCGACGAGCATCGGCTTGCAGTCGACCAGGCGCGACACCTCGGCGCCGTACTGCGACGCGCGGCCGGGGATCGCCTCGATGTCGGTCTCGTCGGGCTGGCCCAGGTCACCCGTGTAGGTGCACGGGATCGCGCCCTTGTCGCGCATCCAGGCGACCGCGACCGAGGTGTCGAGGCCTCCGGAGAAGGCGATGCCGACGCGCTCGCCGACGGGCAGGGATTGCAGGACTTTCGACATGCGTCCAAGCCTACCGAGCCGCAGGATCGCGCCGAAGTCGGCATCCGTCATCCGCGGCCCTCCCCGCCAGCCCCGGGGTGTGTGACCGCAGGGGAGGGGGCTCACTCGTCACGTTGTGCGGGTGCGGGTGCGACTTGTGACGAGCGAAGTGGCTCCGGCATCCCGACTCGTCGCCTTGTGCGGCAGGCGTCGCGTTTCGTGACGAGTGAACCCGGGCATCAGATGCGGGTCAGTGGTCGCCGCCGTCGAGCTGGGAGATCACGTGCCCGGCAACGCGCAGCACGAGCGGGATGCCGGACGCCACGCCCCGTGGCGAACCGGGCAGGTTCACCACGAGCGCCCGCGCGGTCACTCCCGCCACGCCGCGGGTGAGCAGCGCCATGGGGGTGTCGGCTGCTCCGCTCCGGCGCAGCTCCTCCATGATCCCGGGCAGTTCGCGCTCGATCACCGTGCGGGTGCCCTCCGGGGTGCGGTCGCGCGGCGCCACCCCGGTGCCCCCGGAGGTCACGATCAGCCGGGCGCCGGCATCCTCCGCCTCGCGCAGCGCCGCCGCGACGCTGTCGGCGCCGTCGGGCACCACGACGGCATCCTCGCACTCCCACCCCGCCTCGCGCAGCGCCGCGACCGCGACGGGGCCGGAGGAATCCGGCCGGGCTCCGGCGCTCGAACGGTCCGACACCGTCACCACGGCAGCGCGCATCTCGTCTCCTCGGGTAATCCGTCACACTTGTCTCTATGAGCTTCACGCACCTGGATGCCGCAGGCAACGCCCGCATGGTGGATGTCACAGAGAAGCAGCCGACGGTGCGGCAGGCCACCGCCCGCGGCTTCGTGAACTGCGCGCCGCACGTCGTCGCCGCGCTGCGCGACGGCTCGGTGCCGAAGGGCGACGTGCTGGCGGTGGCGCGCATCGCCGGCATCCAGGCCGCCAAGCGCACTCCCGAGCTGCTGCCGCTGGCGCACATCATCGGCGTGCACGGCGCCACGGTCGACCTGCGCATCGAGGATGCCGGCATCGCCATCGAGGCCACCGTGCGCACCGCGGATCGCACCGGCGTCGAGATGGAGGCCATGACCGCGGTCAGCGTCGCGGCCCTCGCGGTGGTCGACATGGTGAAGGGCCTCGACAAGGGGACCTCGATCGCGAACGTCCGGATCGTGGCCAAATCCGGCGGCAAGTCGGGCGATTGGACCCGGCCGGGAGAGCCGCTCGCCGGCTGAATCCCTTTCCCCGAGCGCGGAGTCACGCATGGGACTCCTGTGACCGGAAGCGGCCCTGTGCGATCGCTGTCAACTCGCTAGGCTGGCCCCCGATATGCCTTTTCTGCGCATTCGCGCTGAAACTGTCGGGGGTTTCATATGAAAAAGTGGTTCGCGGCCTTTGCCGCGCTCACCGTCGCCGTGGTCACACTGGCGGTGATGACCCCACCGCAGTCCGCGTCGGCGGCGCTCGCGCAGGATGCCGCTTTCGGCATCACCAAGAGCGTGGTGGGCAACCAGACCACGTTCCAGCCCGGCGACACGTTCCAGTACCGCATCACCGTCTCGTGCAGCTCCACGACCACCGGGGGATGCATCAACGCCACCGTCGCCGACGAGCTCCCCGCCCCGCTGGTGCTGAACCCGGCGGCCAACCCGCAGGTCACCGCCAGTCTGTCGCCGGCCGGTCCCGTGGATGTCGCGTACGCCGGCACCACCGGGTTCACCGTCACCCCGAACGAGACCTGGACGTACAACGGCGCCTCCAAGACCGGCATGATCGCCGGCCACCAGCTGGTCATCACCGTGTCGGTGAAGGTTCCCAATGACGTGCCCGGCACCTACAACGGCCAGAAGATCACCAACACCGCCGTCGCGAACGCCGACAACGCCCCGAGCAAGAACGCGACCGCCGACGTCACCCTGAGCGTGCCGACCACCCTCGCGGCGGGCATCAGCAAGAACGCCTCGGTGAGCACCATCCCGGCCGTGCCGGGCAAGCCCGTCGACTGGACGGTGTCGCCCACCAACAACTCCAACCAGAACGTCGACACGATCGTCGTGCAGGATCCGGTCGACCTCGCCCACCCGCCGACCAACCTGCAGTACCTCGACTTCACCGGCGCCGACGTCACGCCGCCGCCGACCACCACGAGCACCGACATCGAGTACTCCGTGAACGGGGTGTGGACCACCACCAAGCCCGTCGCACCGGACACCGCCGACGGCGTGCGCGTCACCTTCCACGGCACGTACGCGCCCGGGGCATCCGGCGACATCGTCGTCCACTCGGTCACGAACGACCAGGTCACCGGCATCCCGGACGGCCAGACGGTGTCGATCCGCAACGACGCCAGCGCCGTCGTGCAGAACAACGGCGCGTCGAGCGACCCGGCCACCGACAGCGCCACCGTGCACCTGTCGGCCAACGCGCCGGACGTCTCGATCACCAAGTCGTTCGACGACACCACCCTGCTGTCCGGTCAGTCCGCCACCGCGAGCGTGAAGGCGACGGTCGGCGCGCAGGATGTCGAATCGCTGACGATCAACGAGCCCACCGACGGCGAACCCGGCTTCGCCGAGCAGGGCGTCACGTTCACCGGGTTCGGCGCCGGCCTCGCCTGGCCGGTCGCCGCGACCAAGGCGACGATCACGTACGACTACACCGACTGCGCCTCCACGACCGCCTCCACGACGACGAAGGACACACTGCCCGACCCGCAGTCCGGCTGCACCGTCGACGGGTTCAGCGTGACGTACGAGTCGCCGGGCACGGACGGCATCCAGTCCGGCAGCTACGCGCTGCTGCCCATCCAGATCACCGCGAACACGGTGATCACCAAGAAGTCGAGCACCAACTTCGTCGACACGGCCGTCACCAACACCGATGGGCAGTCCGGCACCGCCGACACCAAGGCATCCTTCACGATCTCTCCGCTGACCGTCGACACGCAGGTCACCAAGAAGATCACGCCCACGCAGATCTACGGCGAACCGGGCACCACGGCGACGATCTCGCTGACCGGCAAGGTCTCGGACGACTCCACCGTGGGCTCGAACTACCTGATCATCTCCGACCCCAGTAACCCGCGCACCGACAGCAGCGGCTTCTGGGACCAGTTCACCGCCGACTACGTGCAGACCGACGTGCCCAACTGCTCGGTGCTGACCGTCAACTACTTCTCGAAGTCGGAGGGGACGTTCGAGCCGCTGCCCGGTGCCCAGAACATCGCCGGCCCGCAGCAGAACCTCAAGGTGACGGTGCCGTCCGACATCCAGGACGACATCGGCGGCATCCAGTTCATCTTCACCCCGAGCACGGCCGCGGGATGCCCGAAGGTGCTGCCGCCCGGGTTCAACGTGACGCCCAGCATCGGCGTCGAGACGACGCAGACGAACGATGCACCGATCTCCGTCGACAACGGGGTGTGCAGCAAGGTCGCGAACCCGTCTGCGGTGCGCTCGCCGCAGACGGATTGCGCCGAGGCGAGCATCGACATCGTGCCGCTCGAGGGCGGCAACGGTCCGCAGTTCGTGAACAAGGCGTGGACCCAGCCCTCCGTCCCGTCGCTGACGGGTGACGATCGCACGACCAGGATCGGCTGGAGCACCCAGGGGCTGAAGCTGAAATCGATGGCCATCACGGATCCGTCGACCCAGGGCGAGCTCGACGACGTGGCCACGAGCGTCTTCGACGCGTGGAACCTGAAGCGCATCGAGCCGATCACCCCCGCCGACGACCCGCTCATCGCGCAGGACGTGATCAGCCAGGTGAGTCTGTACGAGAACGGCGCCTGGGTGGACGTCACCGCGGCCGCCTGCGCGAACGGATGCACCGGCCAGTTCGGCGGGTACACGCTGTCGGGCGCCGAGCAGACGACGGCGACCGGCGTGCGGTTCGTGTACTCCGAGCGGACGCCGGGCGCGGGCATCGGCTCGTCGTACGGCTTCGACCGGCCGCTGAACCTCACCTGGACGCTGCGCGACACGCTGCGCAGCAACCCGAGCCAGTACGTCCTCGGCACCCTGCACCCCTACACGTACAACTCGGGCCAGCAGGGCGTGGTGGACAACACCGTCGCCGCGACCGGCACCACGCCGGCCGGCAGCGACTTCACGTCGACCGCGCACGACGAGATCACGATCCTCGACTCGCCGGTGAACGTCGACATCGCGAAGACGTTCGACCAGACGCAGCTCGGCCTCCCGCAGGAGGGAACCGCGCAGAGCGACTATCCGCTGATCTCGTCGACCATCACGGCGACGAACGACACCGCGGGCAACATCTCGTCGATGGTGATCACCGATCCGTCGCCGGGCCAGGCCGACCCGACGGCGTTCGACAGCCTCAACCTGTACTCGATCGACACCATCACGCCGCCGCCGGGGGCCACCGCGAACGACACGATCGTCACGCTGACGGGCGGCCCGAACGCCGGCACGTACACACTGGCGGCGGCCGAGGCGCTCACCCCGACCCAGCTGGCGACCGTGACCGGCATCGAGGTGGCGTTCGGAACCCCGACGGGGTCGCCGATCATCGTCACCAAGGCGCAGGGCGTGCTGGGCCTCACCTGGCAGCTGCGCGCCACGTATCGCACGTCGGGCGATCCGATGCAGCCGACGGCCGGCAACGCAGTCGACAACGAGGCGCACGTGCAGGTCGACAGCCCGGCCCGCATCCCCTGCACCGACAACCCGTCCGAGTTCTGCAGCTCAGGCACCGACGACGCCACGGCGAGCTTCAACATCGTCGACGCGAACTACACCGTCGCCACGTTCAAGGGCATCAACCCCACCTCGATGTACGAGGACGTCACCCCGCCGAACTACACGTCGACGCTGATCTCGCAGCCGAACGGCAACGCCCGCACCGTGCTCATGACGACCACGGACGACACGCCCACGTTCTGGAACACGATGGACTACACCGGCTCCCGGATGATCGTGCCCGCACCCATCAACCAGGTGCGGATGGACGTGCTGGTGAGCGATCCGGCGGGCGGCAAGACCATCACGTGGAACGTCGTGGCCGGAAAGCTGGTGGCATCCTGCAACGGCACGCCGGTCACCCAGACCGCCGCGTGCTGGACGACCGGCGAATGGATCGACACCACGCCGGGCAGCACGGTGACCTTCGCCCTGCCCGCCGGGGTCACCGCCGCGCAGGTCGTGGGCCTGCGCTACGGCGCCCGCGAGCTCGTCGACGGCGCGCCCGTGCAGTGGGAGAAGCCGTACAACCCGCGCATCACGTATTCGCTCAGCACCACTCGCCGCGAGTACACCCGCAGCGACCCGACGCTGCTCGTCGGCACCGATCGTCCTGACCTGCAGCCGAACCCGGGCGAGACCGACCGCGGCGTCATCAGCAACACGGTCCGCACGCACGGCGATGCGCAGTTCGGTCCGAACCAGACCTTCACCGACGACGCGGCCGCCACGGCCACCACCCTCGTGAAGCACCTGGTCAACTCGATCAAGGTGACCAAGACCCGCGGTTCGGCGGGCCTGCTGGATGCCAACGGCAGCATCCCGTACGTGTTCACCGTGAAGAACACCGGTCAGTGGGACATGACCGGGCTCACCGTCACCGATCAGATCACACCGCTGGTGGACGGGCAGTCCCCGGTGATCGAACCGACGCCGGCCGCGTACACGTTCACCCTCACCGGGCCGAACGGCGAGACCGGCGACACGACCGGCTTCGCCGCCCACCTCGACGAGGCGACGGGCGTCATCACGGTGACGACGCCGGCGGACTTCGTGTTCCTCCACGGCTGGACGCTGAAGGTCAACGCGCCGCTGCTGTTCCGTCCCGGGCTCGACCCGAACACCGTCATCCACAACACGGTCACGACCACCTCGGACCGCCTGTTCGAGACGTGCCAGTCGACCAGCACCGACCTGCAGCCCAAGCCCGACACGCACAACGTCGCCGACTGCGCCGCCGACACCACGGTCGCGCCGGCCGCGAGCTCGGTCGTGTCGATGAAGAAGTGGGTCAAGGGCGACGAGGCCGGTGACCCGAACGCCAGCCCGGTGCCGGACGACCTCGGCGTGCTGAACGTGTCGAACACCGGCTCGGCGGCGTGCAGCAAGCTCGAGGCGAAGGTGTTCCAGGACGGCTACTACACGTACCCGTGCGCGCCGATCACGCGTCCGGGCGGCGAGGAGACCTGGAAGCTCGAGTTCACCAACTCCGGCAACGCGAACGCGCGCGTGATCGCCGCGGTCGACACGCTGCCCGCGGTCGGCGACCAGGGCGTGATCGTGCACAGCGGGCGCGGATCGCAGTTCGCGGTGTCGCTCGTCGGCAAGGTGTTCGCGAACCTCGACCCGGGAGCGACGCTCACGTCGTTCTTCTCGACGAAGGTGCTCAGCCAGGACTGCAACGAGAACGCGATCCGGGTGTACACCGACAAGACCGCCGCCGACCCGGCGTGCGACTTCGGGTGGACCCCGTTCGACGCGTCGACGCCCGAGTCGGCCCTCACCGGCGCGCGCAGCGTGCAGTTCGTGGTGACGTATCCGGATGACCCGGGCACGGCCGGCCTGGCGCCGGGCGACACGCTCGCGATCCGCTTCGACACGCGCACCCCGTCGGTGCTGCCGAAGGAGTCGGCGGTGCCGTCCGGGCAGCCGGTGGCGTACAACTCGTTCGCGGCGGCATCCCGCACGGTCGCCACGGTCTCGCAGGACGAGCACGGCGAGCTGCCGGCCGAACCGCAGCGCGTGGGCGTGGCCACCGCGACCGGTCAGCTGCAGATGAAGAAGATCGTGGACGCCCCCGACTTCTCGTCACCGATCGACCTGCCGACCTCGTACCCGATGCTGGTGACCTGCACGTCCGACGACCAGCCGGTCACGCTCGTCTTCGCGGACGGGTCGGATGCCTCGCGGCCGTCCGTGCCGGCCGACGGCTCGGTGTTCGTCTACGACAACACGACCGGGCCGGTGAATCTGCCGCTGTTCGCGCAGTGCACGATGATCGAGGATCCGAAGGTCCCCGGCGTCACCGTGAAGATCGATCCGGACACGGCCCTCACCGCCGACCGCGACCTGAGCACGAACGACCAGGTCAACCACCCGTACGTGGGCACGCCCGACGAGTCCCGGTTCACGGTCACCAACACGTATACCGCGGGCGGGTTCACCGTCAGCAAGGCGGTCGACAACGGCGGGGCGGTGAACCAGGACGGCACGCCCATCGTCTACGACCGGACCTACACGTTCACGGCATCCTGCACGTACCTCGGCCAGGAGGCGGTCCCCGTCGCCGATCGCACCTTCACGCTGCACGACGGCGACTCGAAGGCGTTCACCGGCATCCCGACCGGGGCCGAGTGCACCGTGACGGAGACCGGCAACGGTGGCGCCGGATCGACGGACATCACCCTGACCACGGGCGGCGACACGTCGAAGACGACCGGATCGTCGACGCAGTTCACCGTCGGGGACGGGGATGCCACGATCACCACGGCGGCGTTCACCAACCGATACACCGTCGGGTCGGTCGCGATCCACAAGGTCATCGACGGCGACGGCGCCGACCCGTGGGGCGCCGGGCCGTTCACGTTCCGCACGGTGTGTACCCTCGACGGAGTGACGCCGACGACGACGGTGTACGACGACACGTTCACGCTGACCCCGCCCGACGATCTCACCAAGACGATCGACGACCTGCCGACCGGGGCCTCCTGCACCACGACCGAGACGGTCGCGGGCGGCGCGACCGCGCACGAGGTGACGCCGCAATCGGTCACGGTGGGCGACGGCGACACGCAGACGTTCACCGCGACGAACACGTTCCGTCTCGGCGGGCTCGACGTGCACAAGGTGCGCGACGGCGCCGGGGCCGACGCCTGGGGCACCGGGCCGTACACGGTGAGCCTGACGTGCACGTTCAACGGCAAGACCATCCCGGCGGCAGACATCCCGGGCGGGGCGACCCGCACCCTGGCGCTGGTCGGCAACTGGACCGCGTCGTACTCCGGCCTGCCGGTCGGCGCGAAGTGCTGGCTCGCCGAGACCGATCAGGGCTTCGCGACGACCACCGCGATCACGGATGCCGCCGGCCACCCGGTCGACGCGGATCACCCGGTCACGATCACCGACGACGAGCAGCCGCTGCAGCTCACGGTGACCAACACGTTCGACGTCGGCCGGATCCGGGTCGACAAGATCGTCACCGGCGGCTCAGCGAACCTGCACGAGAACGACACGTTCGAGGTGACGGCGGCCTGCACGTACGACGGCAAGCCGATCGACGTGCCGGGCGGCGCGGTGCGCGAGCTCCACGTCGGCACGCCCGTCGTCTACGACGACCTGCCGGTCGGGGCCGAGTGCACCATCACCGAGACCGGGAACTCGGGCGCGAACGACGTGACCTTCACGCCGGCCGACCCGGACAACCCCGACCAGGCGGTCGTGCCGGTGACGGAGAACGGCGAGACCGCGCACGTCCTGGTCGACAACGTCTACACGGTGGGCGGCTTCACGGTCACCAAGAAGGTCGCCTCCGACGCGGTGAACCAGGACGGCGACCCGATCTTCTACGACCAGAAGTTCACGTTCCACGCGACGTGCACGTACCGCGACGAGTCGATGCTCGACGAGACGTTCCGGCTCATGGACGGCCAGTCGGAGTCGTTCGACGACCTCCCCACCGGGGCGGACTGCACGGTGGCCGAGATCGGAACGGGCGGGGCCGGGTCGACGACGGTGGTGCTCACCCAGCAGGGCAAGCCGGAGGTGTCCGGCGACGGCTCGGTCGACTTCTCGATCGGCACCGGCGACGCCTCGATCACCACGGCACGGTTCACCAACCACATGACCGTCGGGTCGCTGCAGCTGCAGAAGGTCGTGGACGGCGACGGGGCGAAGCTGTGGGGCGCAGGTCCGTTCACGATGCACGTGGCCTGCGTGCTGCTCGGCGCCGACCCGAACGTCGTCTACGACGGCGACGTGGTGCTCGGCGGCGAGAACCCGCTGACCGCGACGATCCCGAACCTGCCCACCCGGGCGGAATGCCACGTGAAGGAGACGGATGCCGCCGGGGCACAGGCATCCACCGTCGATCCGAAGCTCGTGACGATCGGCGACGGCACCACGGTGACCGTCACGGCGACCAACACGTTCACGGTCGGGCAGATCGTCGTGACGAAGAAGGTCGCCGGGGACGGGGCATCCGACCACACCGGCGACACCTTCAAGATCTCGCTGATGTGCGTCTGGAACGGCGTGCAGATCGACATCCCCGGCGGGGACGAGCGCACCCTGACCGTGGCCCAGCCCGTCACGTACAGCGGGCTGCCGACCGGCGCCGACTGCACCGTCACCGAGACGGATGCCGCCGGAGCCGCCGGGGTCTCGATGACGCCGGCCTCGCCGGACAACCCCCAGACGGCGTCCGTCGTCGTCGGCGACGGCACCGAGGTGCAGGTCGTCGTGACGAACACGTTCGACGCGACGCCGGTGCTGCCGGTGACGGGTGGGGATGCCACCGTGTGGCTGATCGCGGGCGGCATCGGCCTGGTGCTTATCGGCGGCGGCACCGTGCTGCTGATCACCACCCGCCGACGCCGCCGGGCCTGACGAAAGGCCTGGTCGGCCGGGCCGACCCGGGGGCGCACCGCACCGCGGAGCGCCCCTGGGGCGTTCGCCCGGGACCGCACGATAGGGTGGGGTGTAACCCGTCCTTGAACCCCCGGGGGGCTGAAATGCCAGGCATCGTGATCGTCGGAGTGCAATGGGGGGATGAGGGCAAAGGCAAAGCCACCGACCTTCTCGGTGACCGCACCGACTGGGTCGTCAAGTTCAACGGCGGCAACAACGCGGGCCACACCGTCGTCATCGGCAACGAGAAGTACGCGCTGCACCTGCTGCCGTCCGGCATCCTCTCCGACGGCGTCAACCCCGTCATCGGCAACGGCGTCGTCGTCGACCTCGAGGTGCTGTTCAACGAGCTCGAAGCGCTGAGCGCCCGCGGCATCGACACGTCGAAGCTGCGTATCAGCGCCAACGCGCACATCATCACGCAGTACCACCGCACCCTCGACAAGGTGACCGAGCGCTTCCTCGGCAAGCGCAACATCGGCACCACCGGGCGCGGCATCGGACCGGCGTACGCCGACAAGATCAACCGCGTCGGCATCCGCGTGCAGGACCTCTTCGACGAGAACATTCTCCGCCAGAAGGTCGAGGGTGCCCTCGACCAGAAGAACCACCTGCTCGTGAAGGTGTTCAACCGCCGCGCGGTGACCGTCGACGAGGTCGTCGAAGACCTGCTCTCGTACGCAGACCGCGTCGCGCCGATGGTGGCCGACACGTCGCTGCTGCTGAACCAGGCGCTGGATGCCGGCGAAGTGGTCGTGTTCGAAGGCGGCCAGGCCACGATGCTGGATGTCGACCACGGCACCTACCCGTTCGTGACGTCGTCGTCGGCGACCGCCGGCGGCGCGGCGACCGGTTCGGGCGTCGGACCCGGACGCCTCGACCGCATCGTCGGCATCGTGAAGGCGTACACGACCCGCGTCGGGTCGGGTCCGTTCCCCACCGAGCTGTTCGACGAGCAGGGCGACTGGCTGCGGTCGCGGGGCTTCGAGTTCGGCACCACGACGGGGCGTCCGCGTCGGGTCGGCTGGTACGACGCGCCGATCACGCGGTACGCCACCCGCATCAACGGCATCACCGACCTGGTGCTCACGAAGCTCGACATCCTCACCGGGCTCGAGCAGATCCCGGTGTGCGTCGCGTACGACGTCGACGGCGTCCGCTTCGACGAGGTGCCGGTCAACCAGTCGGACTTCCACCACGCCAAGCCGATCCTCGAGTACCTTCCCGGCTGGAGCGAGGACATCTCCGGCGCCCGGTCGTTCGAGGACCTCCCGGTCGCCGCGCAGGAGTACGTGCTCGCCCTCGAGGCGATGAGCGGCACCCGCATCTCGGTGATCGGCGTCGGCCCGGCCCGCGACGCCGTCGTCGTCCGCCACGACCTGGTGGACTGAGTCCCCCGGTCGTTGAGCGCCCTTCGTCTCGCTGACGCTCGCTCAGGAACCGCGAAGCGAGACGAAACGCCCACCCGATCGCATACCCCCGGTCGAACGCCCCGGTCGCGAAGCGAGACGAAACGCCACCACCCCAAACCCGACAACCCCCAGAACGGAGACTCACATGGCTCAGCTGCTCGTCGGCGGGTACACCGCGGACATGGACGGATCCGCCTCCGGCATCGGGATGCTGCTGGCCGGTGACCCGGACTCGGCGTCGGCCTTCGGCCCGCTCGGGTTCGCCGGCACCGTGGTCGACTCCGAGTCGCCGTCGTGGATCACGCGGCATCCGTCGCTGGACGTGGTCTACGCGGCGCTCGAGGGTCAGGGTGCGGTGCGGGCGTACCGGCAGGTGGACGAGCGCCGGTTCGTGGCGTTCGGCGCCCCGGTGGAGGCGGGAGAGCTCGCCTGCCACGTGGCGGTCGCGCCGGATGTCGGGTCGCTGCTGGTCTCGTGCTGGGGTGACGGCCGGGTGGTGCGCGTCGGACTCGGTGCCGACGGGTTCCTGGGGGAGCGCAGCGAGCTTCCTGGGGTCGATGACCCCTGGGCGGACGAGCCGGTGTTCGGCGCGCAGCCGACGACGCTGTTCGGGGTGTCGACGGAGGAGGTCGAGCTGGCGTCCGCGCCGGACCGCGCCTCGCGCGCGCACCAGGCCCGGTTCCTGCCGGACGGCTGGCTGGCGACGACCGACATGGGGTTCGACGTCGTGCGGCTGTGGCGGGCGGATGCCGGTGCTCCGCGTCTGCGCGACGCGATCACGCTGCCGCGCGGCAGCGGTCCCCGGCACATGGTGTGGCATCCGTCCGGGCATCTGTACGTCGTCACGGAACTGTCGCACGAGGTGTTCGTGCTGGCGCTCGGCGCTGATGGGCACTGGGGCATCGTGGGTTCCGCGCACCTCGGTGCCGGCATCCTCGTGGACGACACCGCGGCCGAGATCGCGCTGTCGCGCGACGGCGAGTTCGTCTACGCGGGGGTGCGCGGGTCGAACACGATCGCGGTGCTGCGGGTGCGCGGCGAGGGTTCCGCGCTGGATGCCGTCGCCCTCGTCGAGGCGGGCGTGGACTGGCCGCGGCACCACGTGCTGGTGCGTGACACCCTGCTGGTGGCGGGGCAGCTGTCCGACGAGGTCGCGTCGCTCACGGTGGATGCCCGCTCCGGCATCCCGGGTCGTGCCCTGCACCGCACGGCGGTGCCGTCCCCGACCTGCCTCGTGGTGTGATCGCGGCGGCTCGGCTGCCGCCGCGCGGGATGATGGACGCATGACCGGCGCCCAGCAGACCGTGTGGCTCGTCGTGTGCGCGGTGATGATCGCGACCACGCTCGTGGTGTTCATCGTGCAGTATCGCCGCCGCTACGGCCGCCACCGCGACGACGACTGACCCCTGCACTGCTGTTCCGCCGACAAGATTTGCGCGCCCCGGGGACCATTGTTGTCGGTGGAACCGGTGGGCGGTGCAGCGCCCTGAGCTTGTCGAAGGGCAACGCCCACGGCGCGCCCGGGCCCGCGGGATGATGGTCGCATGCCCAGCCGCCCGGTGCCCCTGCGTCTGCTCGACCGTGATGCGTCGCGCGCGGACTGGATGGAGCTGTTCTTCGACCTGGTGTTCGTGGCGCTGATCGGTCAGCTGTCGGCGGGGTTGCGCACGCATCCCACCTTCGTCGAGCTCGGGGTGTTCTTGGCCCTGTTCGCGTCGGTGTGGTGGTCGTGGGTGAACCTGACTTTCACGATCAGCATTCAGGTGGGGATGTCGCGGCGCACCCTGGCCGGGTTCATGCTGGCGGCGATGGCGGCGGTCGGCGTGATCGCGGTGGCAGCTCCGGATGCCGTCGGTGACCGCGCCTGGCTGTTCGCGGTCGGCAACGCGGCGATCCGGGTCATCATGTTGGGGCTGTGGGTTCGGCGCAGCTGGGGTTCCGGAACGGGTTCGCGCATCCGCGTGCTGATGTACAACGGCGTGACCGCGATGATCTGGCTGCTGTCGGTGTTCGTCCCGTCACCGGGGCGGTTCGTGTTGTGGGCGCTGGCGATCGCGATCGAGATGTCGCTGCTGATCGTCTCGTCGCCAGGCCTGCTGCGGCGCATCGGGTCGATCAACGTCGAGTATCTCGCCGACCGGTTCGGCACGCTCGTGATCATCGCGCTGGGGGAGTCAGTGCTGGCGATCGTCGTCGTGGTGTCCGAGGATCCGTCGGGGATGGCGGCGCTGGTCGCCGTACTCGCGTTCGTGGTCACGGCGGGCCTGGCGTGGGGGATGTTCCTGTTCGGGATCGACGCGATGCGCGAAGGTCTGGAGAAGCTGCTCGCGCAGGACGATTCCCGCGGCATCGTCGAGACCGTCGCCTTCCTGCCGTTCCTGCTCGTGGCCGGGGTGATGATGCTCGCCGGGTCGGTGTCGCTGGCGATCACGTCGCCGTCGACGCCGTTGCCGCCCGCCGCGGCGGTCTCGCTGGGTCTCGGCGTGATGCTGTTCTATGCGACGAACGCCGCGATTTCACTGCGGTACGGCACCCCCTGGCGCCGGGTGCTGCCATGGGCGGTGCCGGCGATCGTCGCCCCGGCGTGCGTCGGCGCGGCGGCCCTGGTGCTCCCCGCCGCGTGGTCGGTCGCCGCGATGGCCGTCGTGATCGTCGGCATCGTGCTGCTCTCCGAGCGTCGCACGCTTCGTCGCGTCGCCTGAGGATGGATGCCGGAGCGGCGCTGACCGCGCCGGTCCTCACGAGCAGCGAGACCACGATCGTCGTGTTGGCACCCGCCCGCACACGACCGAGGGGCACGATCGGCGTGATCGTGCCCCTCGATGCATCCGCCCTGGGTGCTAGACCTTGGCGTCCTGTTTGGGGATGAAGATCTGCTTGATGATCAGCAGGATCGCGGCGGTGACCGGGATCGCGACGAGCGCACCGAGCAGACCCAGCAGCGTGCCGCCGACCATGGCGCCGATCACGACGAGGGCACCCGGCACCGAGATGGTCTTGTTCATCACCCGCGGGGTGAGCACGTATGCCTCGATCTGGATGTAGACGAGGTAGATCACGCCGAAGATGAGCGCCTGCGTCGGGCTGCTGAACAGCGCGATGCCGGTGGCGACGATCAGGTACAGCACCGAACCGATGAGCGGGATCAGGGTGATCAGGAACGCCACCACGGCCATCAGTGCCGGGTAGGGCAGTCCGATGAACAGGTGCAGGAAGAACGCGACCACCGAGTTGCAGAACGCGAGGATCACCATGCCGCCGAGGTATCCGCCGACCGAGTCGGTGATCTGGTCGGTGAGGGAGGCCGCGATCGGGCGGTTGCGGGCGGGGAGGAGCGTCGTGAACGCCTGCTTGATCGTCGGCAGGCCGGCGAGGAAGTAGAGGCTCAGCACCAGAATGATGAGCAGGCCCGAGATGGCGGAGGCGATGCCCACGCCGACCTTCAGGATGCCTCCGCCGATGGCGGCGACGTTCGCCGGGTTGGACAGGAACTTCTGCACCTGCTTGGTGACCTGGTCGGTGATGTTGCCGAACGTGGCCGTCAGCCACGCGTAGAAGTCGGACTTCTGGAAGTCGGCGACCATCGCCGGGATGTTCTTGATCAGCTGCGAGATCTGGTCGACGGCGGCCGGCACGATGATCAGCAGCACGCCGGCGATGATCAGCGCGAAGATCGCGTAGACGATCACGATGCCCCATGCGCGGGACACGTGGTGCCGCTCGAACATGCGCACCACGGGGTCGAGGCCGAGCGCGGCGAACAGCGCGAAGACGATGTAGATGATGATCGTCGACAGGTTCGTGAACGCGATGCCGAGGGCGAACGCGAGCAGGCCGCCGAGGGTGAGCAGGAAGCCCACCATCACCGGATGGTTGATGCTGCGCCACTGCTGCGGGTCGGTGTCGGTTCGGGGACTGGGCGGCTGAGCGACGCCCGTCGGCGCTCCGAGCGTTGCGCCGCTGGGCGCGGCGGCCGGGCGGCGACGCAGACGGGTGCGCCGCTTCGGGCCGTGGGGATTGGTGTCGTCGGTCACGGTCACACTCTATTGGTTGACAGGGAAATCCCAGGGAAACGGTTGCTCGACGCTCCGGTGTGCACCCCATCCGGCCTCGGATCAGCCGAATTGCTCGACGAAGCATCCCTCGCGCTGGTGACTCGGCGCTGGGTGCGCGGCGAGTACGGGCGCGCGGTCATGGATGGCTCCCATCTGTGGTCGGGTTCTTCTGCGGTCAGGTTCTCAGGTCGGCGTCGGCGGGTGGACGCCCCGGTGCGCGTCATGCGGCGGCCTCGGGTGTGGCGGTTCGGAATCGGGTGGGTGGTGGTTGGAGGTCGCCGAACGCGTATCGGCGTTCGAGGCGCTGGTGAAGGATGACGGGTTCGATGTCGGGGTCGGGGGAGTGGAGGATGAAGGGTCCGGTTCCGTGACGGGTGATCCACCAGCCGTGGTGGTGCAGGTTCATGTGGTGGAACCTGCACAGCAGGATGCCGCGGTCCACATCGGTTCTGCCGCCTTCGGAGTGCAGGTCGATGTGGTGCGCTTCGCAGTGGGAGGGTGGTCTGTCGCACCCGGTCCAGCCGCACCCGCCGTCGCGTTGCGCGAGCGCGAGGCGTTGTTTCGCGGTGAACAGGCGGGTGTCGCGGCCGAGGGTGAGCGGGTTGCCGTTCGGATCGATGGTGATGGCGGTGGTGCCGGTGTCGCAGACGTGCTGTGCGGCGAACGCGGCCGGCACCGTGGTGTTGGTGTCTTCGATCACGGCCACCCCCGGTGTGCGGCGCCCGTCGTGGCCGGTGCCGGATGCGTGGCCGGTGCCCGGCGTCCTGCCGCGGCTGGTGTCGGTGACGACGACCCGCACGCCGGCCTGCCGGGCACCGAACACCGACGCGGCGTCGGCGAGCGACCCGGTGTGCAGCACGTCGATCAGCAGGTCGTACGCGAGCTGGTCATTCGTACGCGGGTCGGCGACCAGGGCGTCGGCCGCGGCCTTCTCGTCGGGGTCCACGAACCGGGGCCCACCGCGACGCGGCCGCAGCGCGGCATCCAGCACGGACGTCACCCACGCGGCCCCGCCGGGCTCGAACCGGATCTTCGCGCACGTGACGCCGTCGGCATCCCGCCACATCCGGAACGACCGGGCCTCGTACTGCTCCTCGAACCGACGCCGGGCGCCTTCGGGATCGAGCTGGTCGCGGATGCACCGGGCCGCAGACCCGAGGTCTTCCACCGTGCGCCGCGACGCCTCATCGACGAGCTGTTCCGCCGCCGTCGCCCAGGCCGCCCGCGCATCGGCATCCATCGCCGGGTCACCCGATTCGGGCGGCTCGCCCAGCCCGCGCCGGATCGCCGCCTGCTGATCCACGCTCACCCGCCCGGACGTGAATGCGTCACCCAGGCACGCATGCCACGGTCGCTCCGGGGGCGGCCCTGGCGGCACGTCGTCACGGGGCTCCACCTTGTCGCCGCCCTCGGGCCCCGGTGCATCCGCCCCCGACTCGATCGTCTCGAGCAGCGAACGCCCCAGCTGCGTGACCTTGCCGGCCTGCGTCCGCGACACCCCGGTGAGATCTTGGACCAGGGCCACGGCGGATCGGTGCCCGCGCTTCTGCGCGAGCCCGCCGTGTCCGGCGTCCCGCGTCGACCGCTGCGCCGCGATGCCCGTCGCAAGCACTCGAAGACCCTCGAGTTCGCGGATCGCGCTCGAGGTGGACTCGATGACCGCGATCACATCGTCGTCGCGCAGAGTCGTCATCACCGCGCCCGCTCCGCGCACGGACACAGCACCCAGCGCCGCCGCGAGAACCTGCAGATTCTGTTCGACGATAGCCTCGAAGGTGTCCATGTCCAGAGTATGACACCACCCTCCGACATTCGCACAAAAAGATGAGGAAACGGCCGGTGGCGCCCCAGAAGCCAGAAGCTCGCGCGGTCAGCATCCGCCCGCATCCCGTAGCCTCGAAGGGACGAGGGAGGATGCCATGACCGACGCCGAAGCCACCGCAACACTGATGCGCCTGCGGGGCAGCATCGACAACATCGACGCCGCACTGATCCACATGCTCGCCGAACGCTTCAAGTGCACCAAGCAGGTGGGCGTGCTGAAGGCCGAGCACGGGATGGCGGCATCCGATCCCGCCCGCGAGGAGCGCCAGATCGCGCGCCTGCGCCGGCTCGCCGAAGAGGCCGAGCTCGATCCCGAGTTCGCCGAGAAGTGGTTCAACTTCGTCGTCGCCGAAGTCATCCAGCATCACGTCGCCGCAGCCGACGGCCAGTGACGCGCGCCGCCCGCGCCGAGTACGGTGTGGGTTGTAGTCGCTGATCAGCGCCGATTCCTCGCTCCGATCCGGCGGCCGCTCCAGTCACCCGACGAAGAGAGCGAGAGACCGATGGATGCTCCCGGTGTATACGACGACCTGCGGGCCGTGTTCGTCAACTGCACGCTGAAACGCTCACCGGATCAGAGCCATACGCAGGGGCTGATGGACCGCAGCATCGAGCTGATGCGGTCGCAGGGCGTGCAGGTCGAGAACATCCGGTTCATCGACCACGATGTCGCCACCGGGGTGTATCCCGACATGCGCGAGCACGGCTGGGCGGAGGATGCCTGGCCGGACGAGATCTGGCCGAAGATCGACGCCGCCGACATCCTCGTCATCGGGGGTCCGCTCTGGCTGGGCGACAACGCGTCGATCACCCGCAAGCTGATCGAGCGGCTCTACGCGATGAGCGGCCTGTTCAACGACAAGGGCCAGTACGTCTACTACGGCAAGACGGGCGGCGCGATCATCACCGGCAACGAAGACGGCGTGAAGCACGCGGCCATGTCGATCCTCTACAGCCTGCAGCACATCGGTTTCACGATCCCGCCGGGGGCGGATGCCGGCTGGATCGGCGAGATCGGCCCTGGTCCGTCGTACCTCGACCCGGGGTCGGGTGGTCCGGAGAACGACTTCACCAACCGCAACACGACCTTCATGACGTGGAACCTGCTGCACACGGCGCGCCGCCTGAAGGATGCCGGCGGCATCCCCGCCTACGGCAACCTCCGCCAGGAGTGGGACAAGGGCGAACGCTTCCACCCGAACCCGGAGTACCGGTAGCGCGGTTCGCTCGTCACGAAGCGCGGTTGCGTCCGCGGAATGTGACGAGTGAGCCGTGCCGTGGGTTTTGGCTCGTCACGAAGCGGGATTGCGCTTGCGGAATGTGACGAGTCACGCCCGCGCCGGATGCCGCACCACCCCCGGTCGCTGAGCGAGCCGCCAGGCGAGACGAAGCGCTCGCCCCGGTGGGTGCGCACCCTTCGTCTCGGCGCTGCGCGCCTCGCTCAGGGACCGTCGTAGCCCGCCGCGTCCCGGACGATCTCGATCGTGCCGGTGAAGTTCAGGAACGTCCGGTCGTCGGTTTCGACCAGGGTCACGAGCACGTGCCCGCAGTCGCGGCAGCGCGCGACGCTGCCGGCATCCGACCGGTAGAGGTGCGCCGTCCCGAGTTCGGCCACCGTCCCGCATCCCGTGCAGCGCACGCGGGCGGTGGTCACGTCGAACCGCAGAAGGTCGCCGAGGGGCCCGGCAAGGGTGTTTCCGTCGAGGTGGGGCATCAGGTTCCTCCGTACCGTTCGGTGCGGATCGACCGCCGGTCGTGCCCGTCGTCGAGCAGCCAGGATGCCACGGTCTCCACGAACCGGGTGGATCCGCACACGTAGATCACCGGATTCTGCTCCGGCGGGATGACGGCCGCCCGCAGCACCTCGCGGGTGACGCGGCCCGCTGCACGCGTCGCACCGGCCGGCGCCCGGCGTGTGTACACGAGGTCGAGGGCGAAGGGTCCGGACCCGCGGGTGGCGGCATCCAACTCGTCCGCGAAGAACACGTCGTCGGGCGTGCGCACCGAGTACAGCAGCCGCACCGGAGTGGCATCGGCGGCATCCGCATGGGCCTGCACGATCGAGTACAGCGGCACGACGCCGGACCCGCCGGCGATCAGCTGCACCGGCCGCACCGCCGCGCCGGATGCCGGCGGCCGCCACACGAAGTATCCGCCGAGGGGTCCGCGCACCTCGACCCGGTCGCCGACCTGCGCGACGTCGACGAGGTACGGCGAGACCTCGCCGTCAGGCAGCCGGTCGACGGCGAGCACGACGGATGCCCCGTCGCCGGATGACGCGAGCGAGTACGACCGGGTGGCGGTGTACCCGTCGGGCGCGGTCAGTCGCACGTCGACGTGCTGCCCGGGGAGGTTGCCCGGCCAGCCGTCGACCTGCAGCGTGAGGCGTGCCGCGGAGCCGGTCTCGGGGCGCGTGTCGGTGATCTCGGCCGCATGCCAGCTGGCGCGGGATGCCGGCACGGTGCGCGTCGGAGTGCTCACCAGTACCGCTCCTCCAGCCACGGGTCGCCGTGCAGGTGGTAGCCGTTCTGCTCCCAGAATCCGGGGGCGTCCGTGGGCATCAGCTCGAAGCCGCGCACCCACTTGGCGCTCTTCCAGAAGTACAGGTGCGGCACGATCAGGCGGGCCGGGCCGCCGTGCTCGGGTTCGAGCGGCTCGCCGTCGAACTCGTACGCGACCCACGCCTGTCCGTCGAGCAGCTCGTCGAGCGGAACGTTCGTGGTGTACCCGCCGTAGCTGTGCACCATCACGTAGTCGTGCACGCTCTCCACGTCGGCGAAGAGGGCGTCGAGGGGGACGCCGCGCCACCGCGTGCCGAGTTTCGACCAGTGCGTGACGCAGTGGATGTCGGCCGTGACGTCTTCGGCATCCATCGCCTGCAGGTCGTCCCACGTCCAGCGCTGGATGCCGGTCTCGCTTCGGATGAACAGCTCCCAGTCGGCGGTGTCGATCTCGGGAGTGGGGCCCGCCGACAGCACGGGGAAGTCATGGACCAGGGTCTGCCCGGGAGGCAGATTCTCGTTGGGGTCCCGACGGCGACCGGTGAACCCGCGAGTGACGAACGACACGATGCACTCCTCTCGTGGCACGTACGCCCACTGTGTCACATGCCTGCGTCGGACACACCCCCGGTCGCTGAGCGAGCCGCCGGGCGAGACGAAGCGCTCGCCCCGGGATCGGGTGGTACCGGGCTTCGACGGGCTCAGCCCGCTCGAAGCCGGGCCGCCCCGGTCGCTACGACTTCTTCGGCACCGGCCACGGCGCCGGCATCGCCTGCGGTTCCGGGTGCGCGCCGGGCTGCGCACCCTCAGCCCCCGGTTGTGCGCCCTGAGCTTGTCGAAGGGCATCCCCACCCGCACCGTCGGCCTCGGGCGTACCGGCCTTCGACAGGCTCGGCCCGCCTGTGTCTCGCCCGCTCGAACTCGCGGCCGGCAGCTCCAGCGACACCTTCGTCTCGAGCACCTCGATCGCGTCATCTGACAGCGCGATCAACCCGTCCAGCTCCCGCCGCACCCGCTTGTATGCGAGCTGCCGCTCCGCCGGCGTGGCAGCCTGGTCGACGGCGACGCTCAGCAGCTGCTTCGCCGTGTCGAGCCGGTGGCGTTCGACATCCGTGAACCCGGTGTCTTTCAGGCGCCGGGCATCCCGCTCGGCGACGTCGAACGCGACCTCGTAGTCGGTGACGGCCGTGCGGTAGGCGGCGAAGTCCTCGGCGGTCAGCTTCGCGTCGGCGGATGCCGGGCGGGCGCGGTCTGCGGCGTGCCGTGCCCGCAGGAACGCCGCCGTGAGCGGTTGGCGTCCGTCGCTCATCGCCGGGAACTCGATGAGCTTGGCGACATCCAGCTCGTACTCGAGCCACCGCCGGGTGATCTCGTCGTGGGCGTCGAACAGGCGCTGCAGCTGCACCTTCTGCGGAACCTCCGTGGCGGCCGATGCCGTTGCGGGCGCCTGGGTCGGAACCCCGGCGGTGCCGTAGGGCGGCAGCACCTGGCCGCGCCGCGCGGCGCGCACTTCGGCCTTGGCGTGGAGCATCTCCAGGCGTCGCTGATGGCGCCGACGGGCGGAGCGTTCGTAGCGGTTTCCGACCGCGGCGAACACTCCCATGAGCGGGAACACGAGCCACCAGTAGTTCCCGACGAACACGAAGAACGGCTCCACCCGCTCAGCCTATGCCGGATCGGGCCCGCTGGACCGGGACTTTCAGCCGAACAGCAGGGCGAGCACCGCGGCGCCGCCACCGGCGACGATGAGCGCGACGATCACGACCCAGGCGATGACCTTGGTGCGGCGCTGCCGGGCGGCGGCGAATTCGTCCATGTCGTCGTCGTTGGGCATCCTCAGGCCTCCGGCTCGGTGATGGTGGGGCCGAAGGCGGCCGGCAGGGTCGCGGTGGATGCCGCGCGCAGTTCGCTCAGCGGCACGGTGAAGTATCCCTGCACCTCGAGCTCGGCGCCGTCGGTCGCGGAGTCGGTGACGCCGATGCGCAGCACCGGGTAGCCGCGGCCTTCGCACAGGCCCTTGAACTTGACGTCCTCTTCGCGGGGGACGGTGACGAGCACGCGGCCGGTGGACTCCGAGAACAGCGCGGCGGCGGCATCCACCCCGTCGCGCTCGATGAGCTCGGACAGCCACACGCGGGCGCCGACGCCGAAGCGCAGCACGGCGTCGGCGAGGGACTGGGCGAGGCCACCCTCGGAGAGGTCGTGCGCCGACGAGATAAGACCCTGGTCGGATGCCGCGCGCAGCAGCTCGGCGAGGCGCTTCTCGGCGGCGAGGTCGACGGCCGGCGGGCGTCCGCCGAGGTGGTTGTGGATCGTCGCGGCCCACGCCGAACCCGACAGCTCGGTGGCGGTGACGCCGAGCAGGTAGAGGTTCTCGCCGGCATCCTGCCAGCCCGAGGGGATGCGGCGGGCGACGTCGTCGATGACGCCCATCACGCCCACGACGGGGGTGGGGTGGATGGGGGTGTCGCCGGTCTGGTTGTAGAAGCTGACGTTTCCGCCGGTGACGGGGATGCCGAGTTCGAGGCACGCGTCGGCGAGGCCGTCGACGGCCTGGCCGAACTGCCACATGACCTCGGGGTTCTCCGGGGAGCCGAAGTTGAGGCAGTCGGTGACGGCCGCAGGCGTCGCGCCGGTGACGGCGACGTTGCGGTAGGCCTCGGCGAGGGCGAGCTGGGCGCCCTGGTACGGGTCGAGCTGGCAGTAGCGGCCGTTCGCGTCGGTGGCGATCGCGAAGCCGAGGCCGGACTGCTCGTCGACGCGGATCATGCCGGCGTCGTCGGGGAACGACAGGGCCGTGTTGCCGAGCACGTAGTAGTCGTACTGGTTGGTGATCCACGACGTGTCGGCGAGGTTGGGGCTCGCGACGAGCTTGGTGAACTGCTCGCGCAGCGTGTCGCCGTCGGTGGCGCGGGGGAGGGCGTCGGCGCTGTCGTCGCGGAGGGCGTCGATCCAGGTCGGGTAGGCGACCGGGCGCTCGTAGACGGGGCCGTCGACCGCGACGGTGGACGGGTCGACATCCACGATCTGCTCGCCGTGCCAGAAGATCTGCAGGCGTCCGTCGCCGGTGACCTCGCCGAGCACGCTGGTCTCGACATCCCACTTGTTGACGACCTCGAAGAAGGCATCGAGCTTCTCGGGGGCGACGATCGCCATCATGCGCTCCTGGCTCTCGCTCATGAGGATCTCCTCCGGCGTGAGCGTGGGGTCGCGCAGCAGCACGTTCTCGAGGTCGACGCGCATGCCCGATCCGCCGTTGGCGGCCAGCTCGCTGGTGGCGCACGAGATGCCGGCGGCACCGAGGTCCTGGATGGCTTCGACCAGCTCGCCCTTGTACAGCTCGAGGCAGCACTCGATGAGCACCTTCTCGGCGAACGGGTCGCCGACCTGCACGGCCGGACGCTTGGTGGGGCCGCCGTCGTCGAAGGAGTCGGATGCCAGGATGGATGCCCCGCCGATGCCGTCGCCGCCGGTACGCGCGCCGAACAGCACGACCTTGTTGCCGGCTCCGGACGCGTTGGCGAGCTTGAGGTCTTCGTGGCGCAGCACGCCCACCGCGAGCGCGTTGACGAGCGGGTTGCCCTGGTAGACCGCGTCGAACACGGTCTCGCCGCCGATGTTCGGCAGGCCGAGGCAGTTGCCGTAGAAGGAGATTCCGCCGACGACGCCGTGCACCACGCGGGCGGTGTCGGGGTTGTCGATCGCGCCGAAGCGCAGCTGGTCCATCACGGCGACCGGGCGGGCGCCCATCGAGATGATGTCGCGCACGATTCCGCCGACGCCGGTCGCGGCGCCCTGGAACGGCTCGATATAAGAGGGGTGGTTGTGCGACTCGACCTTGAAGGTGACCGCCCAGCCCTCGCCGATGTCGACGACGCCCGCGTTCTGGCCCATGCCGACCATGAGGTTCTTGCGCATCTCGGGCGTGACCTTGTCGCCGAAACGGCGCAGGTAGATCTTGGAGCTCTTGTACGAGCAGTGCTCCGACCACATGACGCTGTACATCGCGAGCTCGGCCGAGGTGGGGCGGCGGCCGAGGATCGTCTTGATCTGCTCGTACTCGTCGGGCTTGAGGCCGAGGGCTGCGTAGGGCTGCTCGCGCTCAGGCGTTGCGGCGGCGTGGGAGACGGTGTCAGAGACGGTGGTGGTCACGCGGGCTCCAGGATGAGGACCCCAGGCGGATGTGGGGTGGGGATGCCGGACAGGGGCAAGTCTACCGGGGTCCCCGGCGCCCTGACTGAATAGCGCACCCGGCGAAGGCGCCTCGCCGATCTTCGCTCGCTACTGCGTGCTGAAGACGCGATCCAACCGAGGTGAGACATCCCCGCCTGCCCTGTGCTCGCTTGCGAATATTGCGCAGCATCCGGAATATTCTCAACCCATGCCCGTCACCCTCACCCGCGAGCAGGCGCGCCGCGTCGCGGTGCGTGCCCAGCTCCTCGACGCCTCCCGTCCTGGCGACGTCGTCGAGGTCGCCGAGCAGCTCGGGTACATCAAGATCGACCCCACCGCGACGATCGCCCCCGCGGAGCACACCATCCTCTGGTCGCGGATCGGCTGGTCATACGAGGTCGGACAACTCAAGAAAGCCGCCGAAGACGACCGCCAGCTGTTCGAGTTCGACGGTGCGTTCCGGCCGATCAGCCTGCTGCCGCTGATGCTCCCCGACATGCGGGAGTGGCCCAAGCGCGAGAGCTCCCGGCAGTGGCTCGACGCGAACGCCAGGTTCCGCAGCGACGTCCTCGCCCGGCTCAAAGCGGACGGGCCGCTGCTGGCATCCGACATCCCTGACACCGCGCAGGTGTCCCGCGCTCCCGACGGCTGGTCGGGCACGAACCAGACGCTCACGATGCTCGACTTCCTGTCCCGCCAGGGCGAGGTCGCCGTCGTCCGGCGGGAGGGGCGCCACCGCGTGTGGGACCTCGCCGAGCGCGTCTACCCGCAGGACCTCCCCGAGTACTCCGCCGAGGATGCTGAGCGGATGCTCCAGGAACGGCGGCTGCAGGCATCCGGAATCGCCCGCCCCCACTGGTACTGGACCGGCGTCGGCAAGACCACCGGCGAGGCGGCCGTCGTCGAGGGGACCAGCCAGAAGTTCCGCGTCGATCCGGAGGCGCTCGCCGCGCTCGACGACGATCCGGGCGGACGCGTCGCGTTCCTCAACCCCTACGACAGCATGCTGTTCGACCGCAAACGGCTCGAGGACCTCTTCGAGTTCACGTACGTGCTCGAGCAGTTCAAGCCGAAGGCGCAGCGCGTGTACGGATACTTCGCGCATCCGGTCCTGCTCGGCGACCGGTTCATCGGGATGCTGGATGCCGAGGTCGACCGCAAACAGGAGGTGCTGCGCGTCAACGCCGTGCACGAGCTTCTCCCGTGGGAACCGGAGGAGCACGAGATGGTGCGCGCCGAGATCGCCGACCTGGGCGAGTGGCTCGGGATGCCGGTCACCGGGCTGGCGTGACGGTCTCCGAGCCACGGGAACTCCCGGAAGCGGGGGATTGCCCTCGGCGCATCCAGGCTGGTCACGTCACGGGGGCCGGTGTTGAACGGGGCTGCGCGTTCGCGGAGAGCGTGGCGTGCGGGCGGGAGCGCAGGCGGTATGCCGCGACGGTCCCGGTACCCATCATGACGAGTGCGAATGACCAGAGGCCGAGGCAGATTGCGATGCCGAGGTGGAGTGTGACGATCAGGGCGAGTGCGTACTTCTTCCAGTGCCAGCTGCTGAGGAGGAGGACGCCGATTACGCACTCCAAGATGATCGTTCCCCAGGTGAGGATGGCGGTGCCGGGAGCGGTGTCACTGACGGTTCGCATGATGTCGCCGACGGACCCGGACGGACCGAAGTACGGATCGCGGAGGATGAAGTACATCGCTGACCCATCGAGCCACTCCGGGACGGCGATCTTCGAGAGGCCGCTCTCAAGATAGAGACCTGCGAGTTGGATATTCAGGGCGAGAGCGGCGGCGTACCCGATCGCCTGTAGTCCTGGGCGGGCAAGGGTCCGGGATGGTGGGACCCATGCGCAGATCCGGGCGTCGGCTGCCGTGATGATGGCGATGAAGATCGTGGCGAAGGCTGCGACGGCTTCGCCCCCGTCGGGCAGGGACAGCGAGATATTCATCGAGATCGACACCCAGATGTGAAGTATCGAAATGTATCGCGGAAAGACCCCTGACATGACGAGCAGAAGGATGGCGATCCCTACCCATTGACCGGCGGCGGTGGGCACCTGCTGGCCGAGACAGAACGTGGAGAATTGTCTAGGTGGCTCGCAATGTGCGTGGGGTGAAACCCCCAGGATGGTTGCTGTCAGGTTTGTCCAGTTGGTGAGGCCGAGCGTCAGCAGTTGTGCCAGGGCGATCAGGCTGCGGCCGATCTGGACGTTTGCGGCGCGAGGGTCGAACCGTGGGATATTCCGTGCGAGTGCTCGTAGCGCGCCGGAGAGCGGTGTGAAGGACAATGGGTTCATCCTTTGCAGGTGACGTTGATGTCCGCGTACTCGACTACCCGGATTCGGTTCGGGACCTCGCGGCGGTAGGTCCATTTGGCGGGAACCTCGGAAACGAGGCGGAATGGTCCACAGAAGTACTTCCCGTTCGTCGGGTTGGCGATCTTGCTCCGGTCCTTGGCTGGACGGCCGAGGCACACATTGAGGTAGTCGTCGCAGGTCGTGAAGCGCACTTCGGATGCGAGGATCGCGAGTTCCGTTGGCTGTGCGCGCTGATTGCGGCTCAGGCCAAAGGCATTCCGAACGGAGCTCTGGGGGAGGGTGCCCGCGCGTGTCCACACGTTGCCGCTGTTCTGCCGGTATGCGACGAGAGTTGCAGCTTGCGGACTTCGTGTGAAGAACGCCCAGGCCTGTGAAAGGGGCAACGAAAGATCGCGTTGGATCGTCCGGGCGGACGCGCGCTGGTCCGTCAGGACATTCGTGGGCCACGAGACTGCGACTGTTCCAGCCAGCCACACGAGGATCAGGGCGAGCGCGATCCAAAATGCTGGTTCGCCGGGCGTCCTGGATCGCGCTCGCGTGCCCACTACAGCGCCCCGGCGAGTGCCTGAGCGTACTGCTGCTGCCTGAGGTCGCTCGTGTCGTCGGGACGCTCGTAGAACGCGAGTACGACGCCTGCGATGCTGGCAACGAGGGCGACGGAAACGGCAAACCCAACGCTGACGACGGCGGTGTTGTACAGCGCGATGTAGTTCTGGCCGACGGCCCAGCCCGAGCTCACAGCTTTGCTCGTGAGCAGGCGCCTCGGCCCAGTGGACGCCGACGCCGTGGCAGTGATGCCCCGCAGATCGGACGCGAAGGCCTTCATGCCGGCCTCCGCCTTGTAGGGGTCTCGAGCTTGAAGCTGAGCTGTGACACGTTCATGGAAGCTGGGATCGGCAGTGGTCAACGTTCGAACGATGCCTGACACGGTCGATGCATTTGGCTCCGGCTGCACGACGATCCCTAGCGACTCGATCAGGTCCGGCCGGTCGTCCGCTGCCGGACCGCGTCCGAACAAGAAGAACTCGACGATGTCGGCATCGCTGTATTTGGGATCCTGCGGCTGCGGCGAGTCCGCAGCGGCCACCACCTGAGACGCGGAGTCCGCTCCGGAATCCTGCGGCTGCGATGGCGCTGCCGTGAGCGAGGAGCTGGCGAGCGCACCAGCGGTGATGAGCGCGGCGATAGATGTGTGCATGGAAGTCGTTCCGTTCTTCTTCGGTCGGTCGAGCGAGGTGGCGTAGTTCTCAAGAGGTCTAGTTGTCGGGCTCCTCCTGACTGGATCCCGGGGGGATCCTCGGCGCGACGTATCGCGGCAGGGCCACGGGGAACCCGAGAACCAGGCCGTAGAGGACACCTGCTCCGAGCACCACGGCGATATCTTCCGCAGCCTGCCCGGGCGCGCGGGCAGCCGACATCATCGGAAACCAGATCCACGCGATCGTTCCCAGGAACCACCCCGCCGCTGCAAAGCCGAGGGCACCTTTCCATCGCGGAATGTCGTCATGGTTCAAGCCGATGACGAGTGTGCAGAGCAGCCCGAGCGTCGCGCCGAACGCGACCGGTATCAAGACCGCGATGGAAGGCGACGCCCAACTGTCAGCGAGTCCCGAACTGTTCCAGTGGACGGCGATCCGTGACGGTTTGTGAGGCCATGTGAAGAACGAGACGAGTACAGACACCGCCGGCGCCCAGGACAAGACGGCGGTGACAATGAGGCCCCCTGCAACCCGTCGGTTCCCGGGTCGCGACGGAATGCGGGCGTCAGAGCTGTCGTCGGATTGCATGGGATCCCCGCACCGCCCCCCAAATCACGCTGGCCAGAAGAAGACCACAGTTGATCAGGGTGCCCGCGATATCTCCGACCTCGGCGAAGGACGAGACGAGGGCGACCACTCCGAAGCTCAGGACGGCTGCGACGACGAGGGGGATGATCGCGGCACGATGCCCAACTTTCCACGCTTCCTCCGATGCGAAGAAGGTTGCGACGCGGATACCCACGAGCGGATTCCGCTGAATCCTCCCCACCGCGCAGAGCACTACGACGATCGTGATGACCACGATCAGAGCGGCTAACATCATCGTTCCGAGCACACGCCGACGCTACGAGGCTCGGTCACGCCCGAATCTCCCAAAGCGCGAAATTGAGTACTGCAAACGCGATATTGAGTAGACATCGCCCAAAGTCGTGGGCCGGCGTTTATGCGCGTGCACGTCGCCGCGCCGGGCTGAATAGGGTCGCCTCGAACCGGTCGCCGGGCTGAGCCGAGCATCACACCTCGGCCGCCCCACCTGTCGGCCGTAACCCCTAGAACACAGACCAGCCCGTCTTCGTTGTAAACGCATCCAGCGCCGCAACGCCCGCCACCGAGTTGCCACGCTCATCCAGGCCGGGTCCCCACACCGCGATGGAGCACCGCCCGGGACAGATCGCGAGGATGCCGCCCCCGACGCCGCTCTTGCCCGGAAGGCCGACGCGGTAGGCGAATTCGCCCGCGGCGTCGTACGTGCCGCACGTCAGCATGACGGCATTGATGCGCTTCGTCTGGCGAGCGGACGGCCCCTGCGAGCCGTCGCGAAGCGCGCCATGGCAGGCGAGGAAGAGCCCTGCGAGCGCGAGATCCCGGCAGCTGATCGCGATGGCGCAGTGCCGGATGTACTGGTCGACGATGTTGTGCGGATCACCGTGCAGATTCCCGTACGAGGCCAGGAAGTGCGCGAGGGCAAGATTTCGTTGCGAGTGGGATGCCTCGGATTCGACGACCGCCTGGTCGAACTCGATCACGGCGTTGCCGGATTCCGTCCGGAGGAACTGCAGAACGGCATCCGCCGCATCCCCGACGTGTCCGGCGAGATGGTCGGTGACGACCAGCGCCCCGGCATTGATGAACGGGTTGCGCGGCAGCCCGTTCTCGTACTCGAGCTGGACGAGCGAATTGAAGGCGCTTCCCGATGGCTCGCGGCCGACGCGAGACCATACGGAGTTGTCCGACGCCAACGCCAGAGACAGGGTGAAGAGCTTGGAGATGCTCTGCATCGAGAACGGCGTCAGCCAGTCACCGACGCCGTAACTGGTGCCGTCCGGCAGAGCGACCGCGATGCCGAACTGCCGAGGATCAACGGATGCCAGCGCCGGGATGTAGTTGGCGACCCTGCCTTCTCCGATGTGTCCCGCGACTTCGTCGGCGACCTCAGCGAGCACACGATTCATGTCCACAGAGAGCGATTATCGTCGGTCGGCCTGCTCCTTCACACGAGGATGCGGGCAGCCGGATCATCCGCCTGCCCGCACCCTCAGGGTCACGCGAGTTCAGCCGAGAACCGCTGCTGAGCGGCGTCGAACTCGAGCACGCGCAAGTTCAGCTCGGCTCCGAGCGTTGCTTTCACGCCCCGCGCGAGCCCTGGCCACCCGGCATACTCCACGAGAACGCCGAACGGGACCGGCTTCGTGACGGTCGCGGTGATGAGATCACCGGCCTGCGGAGTCTGATCGTCCATGCATCCACCTCCTCTCCCGGATCGGGCGAAGGAGGACAGGAGGATCACGGGGCGGTCGGGCAGACCTTCCAATTCGTGCCGCGCATCGCGTCCAGCACCATCCCGATCTTCACAGGACCAGTGTAGAGAGGCTTCGCCGACTCCGCGTAGCGAGGAGTTTCAGCGGGTCCGTCGTCTGCGGCGACGCGCCTCTACATGCCAGGCCGTCCACAGACTGAGGATCGCCATCTGAAGCAGAAACCACGCCCCGGGGTGACCGGTCCTGACCGCGATGGGCATGAGGACGAGTAGTCCCACCGCAAGCAGAACTCCGGCACCGACGGTGAACACGATCCGTTCACGGGGCCACTTCTGACGGCTGTCCCTTGACTCCATCGTTCGTCACCTACTCCTTCACGGTCCGTGCCATGGTTCGACGCCGTCTTCATCGAACGGTGTCAGCGCGAGCGCATCGGCCCTCGACACGTTATGGATCGGTGGACGACGACGACGCCCGAACGGGCAGATTGAGTAGGGATGGGAGCAGTCTTGAGTGCCTGGTCGGGATTTCCGTGCGGGCCAAGGCGGGAGCACCTGTAACGAGCGCGACCGCGCTGCACGACGATCGGCGAGGACCACTCACGGAACCGGTTCCAGCCACTCACCTCTGTGGCTGCGCCACTCAAATCAGGCCCGCTGATACTCAATTCCCCCTGCAGCGCGTTGCCCGGTGCGCTCGCCGCCTACCGTGACTTCACGACGCCGGCGAGGACGTCGACACCCACCCAACCGGCCCAGTAGATCAGGGGATGCCGCGCATGATGAAGATCCGGGAGCCTCTCATCGTCCTCGGCTGGGTCTTGATCACGCTCGCGGTGGTCGGCTCGATCGCGTCGATCTCCGTCATGCGCGCGGGAGGTTTCGCGGGTGGCGTCAACCTCGCGGTCAACGTCCTCGCCACGGTGGGTGGCGCGATCGTCCTGATCGGCCAGCGTCGTCGAGCCGTCAAGCGGGCGGCGCGTGAGAACCGACCCGACTGACCCGATGCGTCATCTCAGACCCGACTGACCCGATGCGTCATCTCAGACCCGAGGCCTGGATGCGACGGCAAGCACCCTTCGCACGAAAGGACGACGTCATGCGACTCCATTCCCTGCACAAAGCAGCCCTCCTGCTCACCTGCATCGGGACGGTCTGCTCTGCCGGCATCCTCGTCGCCAGCTTCATCGTCGGCCCCGACACGTCTGCGGGCCAGGAGCTCTCCGACATCGGCGCGCCGCTCACCCTGGGCTTCGTCGCCGTCTCCCTTGCGCTGAGCGCACCGTTGATCTGGCAGCGGATAGACCCGGACCGTCGTCGTTAGGCGCGGCATCCCAGGGCCGCGCCCGACCGCCGAACACGACACAGCCGCCGGCTTCCGTCAAAGCCGGCGGCTGTGCGCCCCCAGAACCCGCCCCCTCGGGTCGCCTACTTCGCCGGCGGCAGCAGCACCGAGTCGATCAGGTAGACGGTGGCGTTGGCGGTTTGCACGCCGCCGCAGACGACCTTGGCGCCGTTGACCATCAGGTTGTCGCCGCTGCCGGTGACGGTGAGCGTCGATCCCTCGACGGTCTTGTGCGTGCCGGCGATGCTGCTCGGCTCGATCTGGCCGGGAACCACGTGGTACGTGAGCACCTTCGTCAGCGTGGTGCCGTCCTTCTTGAGGCTGGCGATCGTGGCGGCCGGCACCTTCTTGAACGCGTCGTCCACCGGCGCGAACACGGTGAACTGGCTGCCGTCGAGCGTGTCGACGAGGTTGACCTTCGGGTTGAGCTTGCCGCTGACCGCACTCACCAGGGTGGTCAGCATCGGATTGTTGGATGCCGCGACCGCCACAGGGTCCTGAGACATCCCCTGGATCGAACCAGCCCCCGACGGGACCTTCGCCGCGTACCCCGCGCAACCGGGACCGACGAGGTTCGCGGCGGGATCCGCCGTGGCCATCGGGGATGCCGCCTTCGGCTCCATGGACTTCGTCGGCTGCGACGAAGCCGCACCGCTCATCGAACAGCCGCTGAGTGCGAAGGCCGCAGCGACCACCAGGGCGCCCGCCGTGACGGACATCTTCTTGCCGAGCATGTTGTGTACCTCCGGATCGAGGAGTCCGAGACTCCGCTGTGGATGCGTCGCCCGAAGCGACGTTCACGGGGTCTTCGGCACCACCCGTCGATCGGATTGGCCGGATTCGAAACCGGCCGCGGGTCCTCCTCGAACCAATCCGTTCCGGCCTCCGGGCCGAACAACCCACGAACTCGAGGGGACTCCATGGAACTGGTCGTCATCGGACTGCTCGGCGGTCTCATCACCGGCATCTCGCCGTGCATCCTGCCCGTGCTGCCGGTGATCTTCCTCACCGGCGGCGCCCAGTCCGCGCGCTTCGACGGCACCGACGGGCCGGCTCCGGCATCCCGCTGGCGCCCCTACCTGGTGATCCTCGGCCTCGTCACGAGCTTCACCCTCGTGACCCTCGTCGGCTCCCTGCTGCTGGGCCTGCTGCACCTGCCGCAGGACATCATCCGCTGGGTGGGCATCGGCGTGCTCGTGCTCATCGGCATCGGCCTGCTCGTGCCGCGCGTCGAACGGCTGCTCGAGCGCCCGTTCCAGCGCCTCGCCCGCCGCAGCGAAGTACCGAACCGGGGGAGCGGACTCGGCGTCGGCTTCGCGCTCGGCGCCGTGTTCGTCCCCTGTGCAGGACCAGTGCTGGCCGCGATCATCGTCGCCGGATCCACCGGCCGCATCGGGGCCGACACCGTACTGCTCACGGTCTCGTTCGCGATCGGCGTCGCCGTGCCGCTGCTGATCTTCGCGCTCGCCGGACGCGGACTCGTCGAACGCATCCGCGCCTTCCGCACCCACGAGCGCGGCCTGCGCATCACGGCCGGCATCGCGATGCTCGCGCTCGCCGTCGGCCTCACCTTCAACGTGCCGCAGGCCGTGCAGCAGCTCGTGCCCGACTACACCGCCCAACTGCAGCAGAACCTCACCGACAATCCGAACGCCCAGAAGGCACTGAACCTCGGCGGCCTCGTCACCAACGCCAACAAAGACCTGTCCAAGTGCACCAACGGCTCGCCCACGCTGCAGTCTTGCGGAACCGCCCCTGCCTTCACCGGCATCACCGGATGGCTGAACACCCCGAACGGAGCGCCCGTGCAGCTCGCGGCCCTCAAAGGCAGAGTGGTGCTCGTCGACTTCTGGGCGTACTCGTGCATCAACTGCCGGCGCAGCATCCCGCACGTGGTCGCGTGGGACCGGGCGTACCGCGCCGCGGGCCTCGACGTCATCGGCATCCACTCGCCCGAGTACGCGTTCGAGAAGGATGCCGCGAACGTCGCCGCTGGCGCCCGCGGCTTCGGCATCACCTACCCCGTCGGCCTCGACAACAACCTCTCCACCTGGACCACCTACCGCAACCGGTACTGGCCGGCGCACTACCTCATCGACGCGAAGGGCGTCGTGCGGCAGATCGTGTTCGGGGAGGGCGACTACGCCGCCACCGAGAAGCTCATCCGCCGGCTGCTGACCCAGGCGCACCCCGGGGTGACGCTGCCGGCATCCACCGAGGTCGCCGACGACACGCCCACCGCGGGGTCGACCACGCGCGAGACGTACCTCGGCTACGCGAAGGACGTGAACTTCGCCGGCCCTGCGGCCTACCGTCAGGGCACCAGCACGTTCGCCCTGCCCAGCCGCCAGGCGGATGACACGTTCGCGCTCTCCGGCCGGTGGACCCTCGCCGCGCAGAGTGCGACGCCCGCCGCACCGGATGCGCACATCCGGCTGCGGTTCCACGCCTCCCGCGTCGAGATGGTGCTCGGCGGCCACGGCACCGTGACCGTGCGGCTGGACGGCGGAGCCCCGAAGGTCATCAGCGTGGCGGGCAGGCCGGACGCCCACGTCATCGCATCCGGGGTGTCCGCCGGCCAGCACACCATCGACGTCACGTCAACCCTCGGCGTGCAGGCCTACTCCTTCACGTACGGGTGACATGCTTGTCGACATGGTGATCGACGGCTTCGAGGTGCCCGACGTCGATCCTGAACCCGTGGACCACGTCGGCGAGCTGCTGGTGCGTATCGCCGGCGGCGACCAGGGCGCGTTCGCCGCCCTCTACGACACGCTGTCGCCGCGCGTCTTCGGCCTCCTCCTGCGCGTGCTCGTCGATCGATCGCAGAGCGAGGAGGTGCTGCAGGAGGTGTTCCTCGAAGTGTGGCAGTCCGCCGCGCGCTTCGCTCCGAATAGAGGGCAGGGGAGAACGTGGATTCTGACGATCGCTCACCGGCGGGCGATCGACCGCGTGCGATCCTCGCAGGCGAGCACCGACCGTGACGTCCGCGTCGGCATCCGCGACCTCGACGTCGCCCACGACGGCGTCGCCGAGCAGGTGGAACTGAAAATCGAAGGACAACGGGTCGTCGACGCGCTGCGGCGCATCCCCGACGCCCAGCGGGAGGCTCTGACCCTCGCCTACTACGGCGGTTACAGTCAGAGCGAGATCGCGGCGCTCACCGGAACGCCGCTCGGAACGATCAAGACACGGATGCGCGACGGCCTGACCCGCCTGCGCACAGAACTGGGGGTGACGGCATGAACGAGCAGGAGTTCGAGGAGCTCGCGGCCGGCCACGCCCTGCACGCCCTCTCGCCGGACGACGAGCGCCGCTTCACCGAAGCGCTCGCCGCGGACCCCGGCCGGCAGGCGATCGCCGATCAGGATGCCGCCACCGCCGCGGCCCTCGCGGATGCCGCCCCCGAGGTCGCGCCGCCGGCATCCGCCCGCGACGCGCTGCTCGCCGCGATCGCGGGGGAGCAGCCGGGGGCGGCCGCGCCGAGCCCGGATGCCGCATCCCCCGCTGTGGAGCGGAAGGATGCCCCGGGTCGTCGCGGACTCGGACCCCGCGGCTGGTTCGCGCTCGCGGCATCCATCGTGCTCGTTCTCGGACTCGGGGTCAGCGGCTTCTTCATCGCCCGGCAGCTCGCCACCCCCGCATCGAACTATGCCCTGCAGCAGATCGAGAAGCAGCCCGATGCGCAGAGCGCGACGGCCCCGGTGGCCGGCGGCGGGACGGCCACCGCGCACTGGTCGGGCTCGCTCGGCAAGGCCGTGCTCGTGTCCGACAACCTCGCGCCCATCGCCACCGACAAGGTCTACGAGATGTGGTTCGTGCGCGGCGGGACCCCCGTCTCGGCGGGAACCTTCCACGCATCCGACGGGGATGCCACGTCCTCCCTCGACGGCAAGATGCACGCCGGCGACACCATCGCGGTCACCGTCGAGCAGGCGGGCGGGTCCCCGACGGGCAAACCCACCTCGCCGCCGATCGTCGCCATCCCGACCGCGTAGGCGGATCCGGGCCGCGTCGCCGGCAAGGCAGCACCCCCCGACCGTCTCTGACTCGTCACGATGTGCGCCGGGGAGTGCGCATCGTGACGGGTGAGCAAGGTGGGCGGCGCTGACTCGTCGCGGAGTGCGTGCGCGCCTGCGGATCGTGACGAGTCAGCGAACGTGGGTCGCGCGGCGCGCTGACTCGTCACGAAATGCGTGCGCGCCTGCGGATCGTGACGAGTGAGCAAGTGGGCGGCGCGCTGACTCGTCACGATGTGCGTGGCGGAGTGCGGTTCGTGACGAGCGAGGGAGGTCGGCGGCGCTGACTCGTCACGAAAGGCGTGCGCGCCTGCGGATCGTGACGAGTCAGCGGGGTTGGGTCGCGCGGCGCGCTGACTCGTCACGATGTGCGCGGGGGAGTGCGGTTCGTGACGAGTGAGCAAGTGGGCGGCGCGCTGACTCGTCACGATGTGCGTGCGCGCCTGCGGATCGTGACGAGTCAGCGAACGTGGGTCGCGCGGCGCCGTGCGCGCCCCGACCGCGTCAGCCGCTCAGGCCGTCGTCGAACACCTGCAGCACCGAGGTGTCGTTCGTGGCATCCGCCTTGGCCAGTCGCCCCCCGCGGAAGAACGCGGGGGACACCTTGGCCTGGATGAACATGAGGATCACGCCGATCCCGAGCACGGTCACGCCGATGATGCCCACGAGGCCCACTCCGCCGATGTTGCTGCCCGAACCCGCGGACGGATCCATGGCGTCGATCGTGGTCTTGACGAAGACGACGAGCAGCAGGATGCCGCCGAGGGCGGGGAGGACGATCTTCGAGATGACCGAGCCGACGCCCTCGCGGATCGCCGCCTTGCGGAAGTACCACGGGCTCGCGAGCGCCGTGATGCCGTAGTAGAAGCACACCATCATGCCGAGCGCGGTGATCGTGTCCCACAGCACGTCTTCGCTGATGAAGCGCATGACGGCGTAGAACACCGAGGCGACGATCGACGAGAGCAGCAGCGCGACGTGCGGCGACTTGTACTTCGGGTGCACCTTCTTGATCGCCGGCGGCAGCGCGCCGTAGTGCGACATGGCGAGCAGCGTGCGCGCGGGCGAGATCGCGGTGGAGTTGATGGATGCCATCGCGCTGACGAGGATCGCGACGGAGAGCAGGATCGCCGCCGGGCCCATCACGGGGTTCGCGAGCGCCGCGAACACGTTCTCGATGATG
This sequence comes from Microbacterium mangrovi, assembly GCF_000802305.1. GTDB lineage: Bacteria > Actinomycetota > Actinomycetes > Actinomycetales > Microbacteriaceae > Microbacterium > Microbacterium mangrovi. Next base: position 83,594 of record NZ_JTDK01000017.1, read on the forward strand.
GCGGGGTTGCCGAGGCCGGTGGGTCCGTCGCCGAGTCCGGCGTACGCGACCGTCGCGGTGGCGGTCGCCACGTAGAGGACCACGAGGATCGCGACCAGGATCATCGCCGCCTTGCTCTCGGTCGAGAGGCGGCCCTTGGAGGGCTTGGTCTCTTCGCCCATGGTGAGCACGGTGTCCCAGCCCCAGTAGACGAAGATCGACACGGCGATTCCTGCGGCGAACGCGCTGAAGCTGGACACCTCGAAGGGGTTGAACCAGCTGAGCTGGGGCATCTGGCCCTCGGGGTTGGCCGGGTTGGCCGCGCCGATGAACATCGCGATGACGAACCAGACCATGACGGCCATCTGGAAGATGACCGTGATGTACTGGAAGATCTTCGTCGACGTCATGCCGCGGTACGAGATGAACGTCGCGAGCGCCATGAATCCGAGGCAGACCAGGATGTTGACGAACTTGTTGTCCGCGATGTCGGCGATCGACGGGTCGCCCACGACGATGCTGATCGACTGGAAGAGGAACTCGACGGCGATGCCGGCCAGGTTCGAGAGCACGAGCACGGTCGCCGCGATCAGGCCCCACCCGGCCATCCAGCCGATCCAGGGTCCGAATGCGCGCGTCGCCCACGTGAACGACGTGCCCGAGTCGGGCATGGCCGAGTTGAGCGCGCGGTAGCCGAGGGCCACGAGAAGCATGGGGATGAATCCCATGAGGAAGATCGCCGGGGTCTGATAGCCGACCTCGCTCGCGGCGGGACCGATCGCCGCCGTCAGCGTGTACGCGGGCGCGCACGTCGAGATGCCGATCACGAGTGCGCCGAGCACACCGACCGTTCCGGTGGGGAGTCCCTTCTTACTGATCCCGGTGACCGAGTCCAGCGTTCGGGTCGCCGGATCCGACGCACCCTGGTCGTACTTCACACTCATGAGACTCTCTACTTCCTCAACTCGCAGCGCCGTCGTGCGGCTTCGGGCGGCGCTGTCGAGTTCCGGGCGGGAATCCGGGACGACTGCGCAACACCCTCAAAAGACCCTATGCGCCCGCGGCGGATGCCCTCTGAGTGTGCTCTCAGAGTCCAGGATGCGGCGGCGCGAGGTGCTCTGCACGGTCCGCGGCGTCGAGTACTCAATTCGCAGAGATCAGCACTCAATCCGCGCGATCAGAGGGTCAGGGATGCCGGCCCGTGGAACGCTGGGCGCGCAGACCAGCGTCGTCGAGATTGGAGTCTGACATGGGAGTCGCTCTTGACCGGGTGAAGGCGAGCGGGCACGGAGTGAGGGCCGCATGTCGCCGGTAGCGTCTGCGGGGGATGCCGGGCGATCGGCGGCCGTCTGGAGCTGGATGCTCACGGCGCTCATCGGACTCGTGGCAGGGATCATCGTCGGAACTCTTGCGACGGCCGTTGCCGTCGCTTCGACGTTCGCCCTCGCCGTCGATCGTCAGGTGGCGGTGTCATTTCCGCTCCTGATCAGGGTTGACGTCAGCGGTGACGCGATCACGGCCTCCTCGGGGGGCGGACTTTTTGCGCCGACGCTCGTCGCTGGGCTCGCCGGTGTTGTGATCGCCTTGGCGATCCGGATCGCTCGGCGCCGCGGCCACCCAGCTCGGCCGTGAGCGCGACGGGGTGGTTCGAAGGCGCCGTGGCTAATTACTCATAGGCGGTGACCAGCTCCGGCCGGGGATCGGGGCGCTGCACGGAAATTGCCCGGCACTACTCAATTCGGCGATTTCACCACTCAAATCCGTCGATCTCGCGATCGTCGGGGCACCCGCCGCCGTACGTTCGCCTCGCTGGTGTTCGAACGATCCGAACGCGTCGCCCGAGCGCCAGCGGTCCTTGACAACGCGGTCGGATACTCCCCTCCACGCTTGGATCCGCTGGCCCTCGGAGAACGCGTCGACTGCTCGGCGCGCCGGCCGAGTGGTCTGGAGGCACACATGAACGTCCTGGTCGATGATGCGCAGGCAACAGCCTCCATCGTTCATGCAATCAGGGTCGGGACTGGCCTCGCCGGCTTGGCTCTCATCATCGGCGCGCTTGCTGGATGCACAGCCGAGGCGACAGCGACCACGACGGGCGCCGAACACACACCGAAGGCATTGAGTGAGTCGCCGTCGCCGTCGGTGCAGTGCGACCCATCGCTTCGCGAGCCTCGTGACCGCGGTCCTCGAGAATTCGCGACGGGGACGCCCCTCCTCACCGAAAACGGACGTCTCGTCGCGTACACGGTCGCCCCGGGCGATGCGGAAATCGCGATCGCGGACCGATTCTGTCTAAGCCAGGAAGCCTTGGACACCATCTTCAATGCCCGGCGGCACTGCCTTGGCGCGGAACTCATGCCTGGCGATGTATTCAATCTCGACCTGGCCTCAGTCGACACGGTCGGAAGTCGCGGCGGCCGTGTCTGTCACAACGTCGTGTATTGACTCGTCCGATTCACCTCACCACCACCGAATGGAGATCCTCATGACTTGGATTTACGCACATCCGTCCGCGACTCAGGGCAGCGGGGGTGTCTACGGCATTGACTACGCGACGTATCGACCCATCAGAGGGAACGTCCAGATGCGACTCACCGACGTGAGCCTGCGCAACGATCATTCGCCCTGGTACACGTGCCGCTTCATCGTCGAGCTTGTTGACGTTCACGACAAAGTGTGGGCTGATGCCGACTTGTCCAAGAAGTGGGGCGTCATGCCGGACTTCACATCACTCGGATACATTCCTGGAAACCCCACCAAGGAGACGCATCTGCGGGTATGGGCTCACGTCGTCACGATGACGGGTGGCTACCAGACCGTCAACTGGAAAGCAGAACTCCGCTGGGACAACGCGATCGCGAACCTGACGTGAGCCGGTCGGCGGACGATTCGATGTCATTGTCGAGGACAAGCTCACGTTGGACGGTGAGCCGCCGCGGCTTCCTACTGGGCGCGAGCAGTGCAGTCATCGCCGCGCCCGTAGGATTCCGGCCGGATGTCGCTTTCGCTCGCACGAAGGACGCGGCGACGGCCCAGGGAACTGTTGAAGCGCAATGCTTCTCGGAGACTTGGGAGAGCCGATACGTCGTGCAGTTTCCTGTGGCGACACCTCTGCCGGACGCCGGCGCTCGACGCGAGGACTCAAACGTCACGATCACGTGGGACCGTCGACTGTTCGACGTAAGGCCAGTCGCGGCGCTCGCATCCCACGACGGGTTCGAATCCGTGGCATCGAGCGATTACCGCCCCGGCCATATGCGCGTTCGCGTCGGCGGGGAAGCCACCGACCTGCTCCTTCAAGCTGCGGTGCGCGACCTCTATCCGCTCGAAGCGCTCGGGCGACCGATCCCGTCCCGCCTCGACTACTCGTGGGTCACGACGCGCCCAGACCTGTCTGCCCGGCAGAGCAAAACCAAACCCTGGGGAGCGGAGATCTATGCCGCCTGGGCAACAGGGGAGGGCGCGTCGTACCCGACTGATGTCCTCATCCGCAGCGTCGGTCCGAACCCGATTCCATCCGGCACAGACGTGGTGATGCGCGCGCAGGCGTCGACGCCAGCTCCGAAAGCGAATGCTGCGCCCAAGACGGCCGGTGGTGGTGGACGGCACTCCATCAAGGGGCGGCTGAGGGACGTGATCTTCACGCTCAGTGAGGCGGTGGAAGCGGACAGGGAGTTACGGATCGATGCGAGACCTGGGGCTCGACTTCTCGCGCAGGATATGCCGCGAGATGTCGCTGAGGTGTTCATCCGTCCCCCGAAACGGCAACTGGCATCGATGAGGGATACAGGGCGGCTGACGGTCGTGCCGCTCACAGCGTCCGGCGTGCTCGTCGCGGCGGGCAGCAGGATTGAAGGAGCATGACATGACGGATCCGATGGTTCTGCAGACGCAGATGTGGCTCAACCAGACTTATCAGGCCAATCCTCAGTGGCGCGCTGTCACGGAGGACGGGTACACGGGATGGGGCACGATCTTCGGCCTGATCCGTGGGCTGCAGATCGAGCTCGGCATCCAAACGCTGGCTGACAACTTCGGTGCGGGGACGCTCGCGGCGTTCGCGAGCAAGTACGGCAGCATCAGCGAGGCCACAACCACCAAGAATGTCATCCACCTCGCGCAGGGGGCTCTCTGGTGCAAGGGATACGCCGGCGGGTATCAAGGCGGTGTATTCGACGGCACCATGAAGCAGGCAGTCCTCAATGTCACCGCTGACATGGGAATCGGCGCCTCGTCCTCGATTGATGGGAAGGTGCTCAAGAGCCTCATGTCGATGGATGCCTATACGCCCATCGCCGGGGGAACTGCATCTCGTCGGGAGGTTCAGCAATGGTTGAACGGTCGGTACGGAGGACGCCGCGACTTCAGCCTGCTTCCGTGCGACGGCATCTTCTCCCGGAACACGCAACAGGGGATGATGTTCGCCATCCAGTACGAACTGGGCATGGCCGACGGGGTGGCCAACGGCAACTTCGGGCCTGGAACAAAGGCAGGCCTGAAGGCCCAAGCCGGCGTCAGCGTTGGGAGCAGCGACGGATCCAAGAACTGGGTGCGCCTCTATCAGGGGGCGCTCCGTTTCAATGGATACGATTCCGCGTTCGATGGCGCGTTCCGGTCGGGGACGCGCGACGCCACCCTCGCGTTCCAATCCTTCGCTGCGCTCACCGCCAGCGGCGCTGGGGACTATCGGACTTGGGCGTCGTTGCTTATCAGCACCGGAGACGAGACACGACCTGGCATCGCCAGCGACATGGCAACGCAGCTCAGCACAGATCAATGCGCGCTGCTGTACGCGAATGGCTACCGCACAGTTGGTCGCTATCTCACCGTGGCGAGCAAGCGCTACCTGCCCGGCGAACTCGAGCGGATCTTCGCGGCAGGCCTCGCCACGTTTCCGATCATGCAGGAAGCCAATACTTCGACCGCGGACTTCAATTACGAGAAAGGCCGGGATCACGGGCTCCAAGCGTTGGTTCGGCTTCGGCAACTCGGCTTCAAAGACGGAACCACCGTGTTCTTCGCTGTGGACTTCGATGCGCTCGATGACCAGATCACCATGTACGTCATTCCCTACTTCCAAGGCGTTCGTGACGTACTCAACTCGACCCGCGTCACCTACAAGACGGGTGTCTACGGCACCCGTAACGTCTGCACCACGATCATCAATGCTGGCCTCGCCAGCGAAGCGTTCGTCTCAGACATGTCCTGGGGCTACAGTGGCAACCTCGGATTTGCCCTACCGCCCTCCTGGTCCTACGACCAGATCTCAGGCCAGGCCCTGGGTGCCCTAACCGGCCCCAATGTTGCCATCGATAAGGACGTTCAATCCGCACGCGCCAACCCAGCGCGTCGAGCTGATGTGCTCCCGACGCCATTGGTGGTCAAGCCGCCATCCTCAACGTTTACAGATTTCGATGAAGACTACTTCTGGTACCTGACTCGAATGACCGTAGCCGCGGAGGCCGTCGAGAGCGAGGTGACCGGGCGGATCGCCGCCGATCTTGTCTTGCACTACCTGCAGCGCCCGAAGTACTGGCATGGTGGCGGTGGCGAACTAGCCGAGATCTGGCCGGTATACGCACCGCTGCCCGAACATCAAGCAGGTATCGCGGCGGACCTCGCAAACGAGATCTCGCGCGCTCGTGGCGCATTCGAGAAGGATGCCGAGCGGCCAGTGGGCGCGTTGGAGGACAGAATTCAGCACTGGGCGGCGTCCAGCCGTGGATACATGACGTACTCCCGCGTTGCGGCGCCAGTTGGGTCGACGACGACTACGGGAGATCTCGGGGCATGGGCGCTGGATCTCGCGCAGGCGTGGAAGGCATTTTGCGGAAAGGCGAGCCCGTCCCCCGCGAGCTTGAGGGAGTGGATGGCGACGTATATCGGCCATAAGACGGTCGACATAGGTTTCGGTTGGATAGATCTCATCGGGGACATCGATGCATTCTTGGTGGACGACATGCTCCGCACAGATCCATTCCGACCCTTGTCGGACTGCATTCGCGAAATCGAGGTCGGCTGCGAGCGGGACGAGGCTTGGCGCTTCAGGCAGTTCATCAGTCGGCGATTTAACGGTTCAGTTAGCATGATGGCTGCTGCTGGAAAGGATGCGCTCGCCGGCGAGGCGCTCTGGACCGCCTTTCCGAGGCAGGCGGTTCTCTGGGACGCGCCCACGCCAACGTCGGTCCAAGCAAAGGATGTCGGGGATGGCTTCGCTGACGCGATCGCGCGATTCGCTGGTCTTTAGAATTTCAGTGCCACTCGTCGCTCGATGAGAATGGAATGACATGGCGAGTGTAGCCCCTAGTGAGTCGCGCCCATCGGAGCGGAGTCGCTTGCTGGTGAGTACGATCTACTTTGTCTTAGCGATCACGAGTCTGCTGCTCGCCGCCTTCTTGTCCTTCGGGGGCACCCTCGCGGGTCAGGCCCTGGGTATGGGCGTGTCTGACCCGGATGAGGTTCATCGCGAGTATCTCGCGCAGGCCATATTTGTTGGCGCTTCAGTTGGCTTGGCGACGGTCCAGTTAGTGTTCGTCGAACCACGCCTGCGCCGTCGTTTGAGTTCCACGGTCGTTCGTATCGCCCTGGTCCTGTCTGGTGTTGTTTTCGCGCCGCCGCTCGTCCTGCTCACAAGCCTCGCGTTCGCCAGCGCGCGGGCAACGAATCCGTGGAGAGACGCGGGGTGGCTGCTCTCACCGCTTGCGATATGCATCCCCGTCCTTCTTGTCCTGATCTCGCACACCATCGTGCTGCTCGCAGGCAGGAAGAAGCTGCGTCCCGTAGCTGTACTTGTTTTTGGTGTTGGCTCAATGTTGCTCGGTGCCTTGGTCATGCCCGTGGCGGCGGCACTCATCCGACTTTGAGACGCTCGTGGTCCGCAAAGACGTTAAGAGCCCTGAACGAATGAGAGGTCCTCGTGTCTAAAGACGCTAAGAAGGACAAACGCGCGGATATCGCCGCCAATGTCGCGCTCGTCGTCTCGGAACGCTGACCGACTGGCCGATCGTCGCCCGCGCGGCGCTCGCGATCGTGAGTGGGATCGTGGGGGCCGCCGTGACCTTCGTGCTCGTGAAACGCAGCCGTCGCGTCTGACAGCGATCGCTTCGCCGACCGAGATCGCCGGGTTCCCGCCTGGCGTCGCCCTTCCGCGATGTACCGTGTCTCCAGGCGTTCCCGGGGCGGGCGCGCACGCAACAGGGGAGGCGCGGTGAGCCAGCGGGTCACGATTCTGGATGTCGCCGCAGACGCGGACGTCTCGATCGCGTCCGTCAGCGCCGCCCTCAACGGGCGGCCCGGGGTGTCCAAAGACACCCGGGCACGCATCATCCAGAGTGCCGAGCGCCTCGGGTGGGTTCCGTCCGTGCGCGGCCGTGGGCTCTCCGGCAAGCGCTCGTACGCGCTCGGCCTGGTGCTGGCGCGGCAGCCCGAGGTGATCGAGTCCGACCCGTTCTTCGCGGGCTTCATCGCCGGGGTCGAGGGGGAACTGCAGAGCCGAGGCTACGCGCTCGTGCTGCAGCTGGCCGGCCGCAACGAAGGCCCCGACCGCTATCGTCAGCTGCACCTGGACCACCGGGTCGACGGCGTGTTCATCACCGACATGTCCGTCGACGATCCCCGTGTCGCACTCGTCACCGAGCTCGGGCTGCCCGCCGTCGCGATCAATTCCGGACCCGGATGCGCCATCACCTCGGTCCGGCAGGACCAGAACGCCGGGTTCGGCGAACTCGTCCGCCGGGTCGTGGAACTCGGCCACCGCGACATCGCGCACGTCGCCGGCCGCCGGGGCATGATCCACACCCGGCAGCGCATCGACGTCTGGCGCTCGACCCTGCACGCGGCCGGCATCCGTCCCGGCAGCCTCGTCTACGGCGACTTCTCCACCGAGAGCGGGAGCCGCGCAGCCGACCGGCTGCTGAGCGGACCGGGCCCCGCGCCCACCGCCGTGGTGTGCGCGAACGACCTCATGGCCATCGGATTCATCGCCCGCGCCAGCTCCCTCGGCTACGACGTCCCGCGTGACGTGTCGGTCACCGGCTTCGACGGCATCCACCTCGGCCGGTACATCCGCCCGGCCCTCACGACCGTCGTGACGTCGCCCCGCGAACTCGGTGCGGAGGCCGCGAAAACCCTGCTGAAACTCGTCGACGGGCAGGCCGTCGCCGACCTCGACATCGCCCCCACGCACCTGCTGGAACGGGACTCGCTCCTCGCGCCCATGCGCTGAGGCATCCATCACGGCACCAAAACGTTTCGGTGTCAACCCCCTTGTTTGCGCGCCTTCTCGTGCTATGGTCACCAAACCGAAACGTTTCGGTAAGACCACGGAGGCATCATGGCAACAACGAAGTTCCACCGAGCACGAGGCCTGGCCCTCGCCTCGGTCGTCGCCGTCGGCGCGATCGCGCTGACGGCCTGCAGCGGCAGTTCCGGAGGCGCCGCTCCGACTGCCGGCGGCGACGCCAGCGGCACGCTGAACATCCTCGTCTCGAGCGCGACCGGCTCCGACGCCGGGTTCCAGGCCGTCACGAAGGCCTTCGAGAAGAAGTACCCGAAGGTGAACGTCAACCTGACGGCCGTGCCGAACGAGAACTACAACCAGGCGCGATCCTCCCGCCTCACCGCGGGCAGCGCCGACATCGTGGTCGCGTTCCCCCGCGAGGTGCCCAGCTACGTGCCGGCATCCAACGAGGGCGACGACGCCCGCCTCGCCGACCAGGGCGGCTACCTCGACCTGACCGGCCAGCCGTTCCTCAAGACGATCAACCCGACCGTCCTCGCCGCCACGAAGTACAAGGGCAAGAACTACACGGTTCCGACCGGCCTCAGCTACTACACCGGCATGTTCTACAACAAGAAGATCTTCAAGGACAACAACCTGCAGGTGCCCACCACCTGGAGCGACCTGTTGAAGGTCTGCGCCGCGCTGAAGGCCAAGGGCGTCGTGCCGCTCGGCATCGCCGGCAAGGACTCCGCGGGCGTGATGACCCTCGGCGTCACCACCGGCCTCTACCCGACCGCCGACGCGATGAACACCCTCGCCAAGGACCTCTACGCGGGCAAGGCGCAGCTCAACACGGGCAAGCAGCTCGAAGTGCTGCAGAAGGTGCAGACCCTCTACGGGTACGCCGAGCCGAACTTCGCCGGCGTCAGCTACGCGACCATGACCAGTGACTTCGTCAACGGCAAGTTCGCGATGATGCCCGACGGCACGTGGAACACGACGACGCTGCAGCAGTCCGGCGCCGGCAAGCTCGACTTCGGCTACGTGCCGCTGCCCTCGAGCGACACGGCATCCGACAACGCCAACCTCGGCGGCAAGGTCGAGCTGTCGCTGGCGGTTCCGGCCAACGCGAAGAACCCGAAGGCCGCCATCCAGTGGCTCGACTTCTTCACGAAGAACTACCACCTGTTCAACGACAAGGCCGGCTTCGCGCCCGCCGTCCAGGGCGCCTCGAGCGACCCGTTCTACGCCTCGATCCAGCCGTACACCAAGACGTTCCTGCCGGCGTGGGACACCATCTGGATCACCAATGCCAAGGCCGGGCCGGCCGCATCCGTCCCGTGGAACTGGGCGGGCATCTCGCCGATGGGCAGCTCCGACGCGAAGGGCGCCGCGGATGCCGCGCAGAAGGACTGGCAGGCGGGCCTGGGCAAGTAGGCACCGCCGCGGGGAGGATGCATCGCGGCATCCTCCCCGCCTCCGACACACCCGCACCGTCTGGGCTTCGACGAGCTCAGCCCGCCAGATCAGTTTGAGAGACGCGCATGCAACGCTCCAACACCATCGTCTTCGGCCGGAGAACCACACCACAGCTGACCTTCGCGGCCGGAATCGCGCTGGTCGTGGTGTTCTCCCTCGTGCCGGCCGTCGGCATCCTCGTGATCTCGTTCACCGACATCCGGGCCCTGCCCTTCCTGCCGGTGCACTGGATCGGCCTGGACAACTACTTCACCTTCTTCTCGTCGGCGCAGCTCGGCTACAACCTGCACGCGCTGGCCAACACCTTCGTGTTCGCGATCGCGGTCACGGTGCTGCAGAACGGCATCGCCCTGCTCGTGGCGGTGCTGCTGAACCAGCGGATGCGCGGACGCAACTTCGCCCGGGCCGTGGTGTTCCTGCCGACGATCCTCGGTGTCACCGTCATCGGGCTCATCTTCACCCTGATCTTCAACCCGTCCGGCGGCCCGGCGGCGGCGGTGTGGAGCTGGTTCGGCAGCTCGTCGGCGTTCTTCGGCGACCCGAAGCTGGCGATGACCCTCGTGATCGCGGTGCAGGTGTGGTCGGGACTCGGCGTCGCCGTGGTGATCTACCTCGCCGGCCTGCAGGCCATCCCGCAGGACCTGTACGAGGTGGCATCCATCGACGGGGCCAACAGCCGACAGCGGATGTTCAACGTCACCCTCCCGCTGCTCGCCCCCGCGATCACCGCCAACACCCTGCTGTCGGTGATCGGATCGCTGCAGAGCTACCAGCTGATCTACGTGCTCACGGGGCCCATCAACCCCGCCACGCAGGTGCTGTCGCTCGCGATCTTCACGCAGGGCTTCGGCGGCGCCCAGGGCGGGGCATCCCAATCGCAGGGCTACGCGGCCGCCATCTCGATGGTGCAGTTCGTGATCGTCATGATCGCGTCCCTGCTGACGATGGCCTACCTGCGACGGAAGGAGACGGAGCTGTGAGCGTCATCACGGGCACTCCCGCCCCCGACTTCACGCGTCCGGATGAACCGCAGCCCGAACCGGTCACCGCGGGGCGGCGCAAGCGCCTCACCGTCGGCAAGGTCGTCCAGTACGCGCTGCTGGTCATCGTGGTGCTGATCTATCTCGCGCCGCTCGTCTATCTCGTGAACACCGCCCTGAAGTCGAACGCGGAGTTCTTCTCGAACCCGACCGGCATCGTGCACGCTCCCGACCTCGGCAACTTCGCGACCGCCTGGCAGAAGGGCGGCTTCGGCACCGCCGTCTGGAACAGCGTGCTGTACACGTTCAGCGCCGCCGCCATCGGAACGGTGATCTCGCTCATGATGGCCTTCCCGGTCGCCCGCGGTTACGTCAAGCACCCGCGCGTCTGGAGCGGACTGTTCGCGGCCATGCTGTTCCTGCCGAACACGCTGGTCACCGTGTTCCAGCTGGCGCTGCGCCTGAACCTCTACGACACGCAGATCGGGTACATCCTGATCCTCGCATCGGGCGTCGGCATCGGTCCGCTGCTCATCACCGGGTACCTCAAGTCGGTGCCACGCGAACTCGACGAGGCCGCCGCGCTCGACGGAGTCGGCTACCTGCGGTACCTGTTCGGCTTCCTGCCCGCGCTCATCAAACCGGTGCTCGCGACCGTGTTCATCCTGCAGGCGATCGGATGCTGGAACGACATCATCCTCGCCACGATCCTGTTGCCCGACCAGTCGAAGTTCCCGCTGACGCTGGGGCTGTTCGCCTTCAAGGGCACCTACTCGAGCGAGTGGAGCCTGCTCGCGGCCGCGACGATCATCGTCGCCCTGCCGATGCTGGTCGTCTACGTCTTCCTGCAGCGCTTCCTCGTCGCCGGCGTCGTGGGCGGGGCGGTCAAGGGATGACGATGCACCCCCTCACCACGCAGGCCCTGCGCGACGGCTACCAGCGCGCGCTGCAGCTCACCAACGCGACGACGGATGCCCTGTCCGTCGACGACTTCTCGGCCGACTGGCCCGACCGCCCCGCGTGGGCGATCGGACCGTTCCGCAAAGACCCGCACATGACGTTCCGGCTCGATGGCCAGTGGCCGGATCCCACCGGGATCGGCTGGACGAGCTCGTCCATCTTCAACCCGAGCATGATCGAGCGGGACGGCTCCCTGCACCTCTTCTATCGGGCCTCGCCGAAGAAGGAGAGCCTGGAGAGCCGCATCGGCTCGGCCGTGTGGACGCCCGAGGACGGATGGCGCGACGGCGACAACCCGGTCGTGTATCCGACGCTCGACAACGAGCTGCTCGGCGTCGAAGACCCCAAGGTCTACTCGGCGAACGGCCGGTACTTCCTCTTCTACAACGGCATCTGGCCCCTGCCGGGCACCGCCGAGCAGGCGGCGTTTCCGTCACACGGATGGCCGCTCGGCGACGTCGGCTGCGACATCAACCTCGCCGTCTCTGACGACCTCGTGCACTGGGAGAAGCGCGGTCGCGTGGTGCCCCACGAGGTGTCGCACCTGTGGGCCAAGGGAGCGGTGATCCCCACCGACGGCACCGGCGAGGCCGTGAGGATCGGCGGCAAGTACGTCATGTTCTTGTCCGAGGGATGCGACGGCAAGGCCGTCGTCGGCCGCTCGGACGACCTCGAGCACTGGGAGTTCGGCGAGCAGCCCTACCTCGACCTGACCGCCCTCGGCTCGCTGCACGAAGTGGCCTGTGCGGTCGTCGACGGCGACAACCTCGTGCTCGACTTCTTCTACGGCGACGAGGCCGGGGCCTTCGCGGCCGCGCAGGCCCGGTATGCCCTCACCGACCCGTTCACCCAGCTCGACATCCACCGCGGAGGCTCCCTCGCCTGGGGCGGACTGATTCGCCGCGACGGGCGCTGGACGTTCGCGCAGGGGTGGGATGCCCCACCCGGCGAACGCGAGCTCTCCCTCTACCGCTCGGACGCGCCGTCCGCCCCCTCGACCTCCCCGGAGACCCGATGACCACGACATCCTTCCCCTACCGCCTCACCCGCGTCGGCACGATCATGACGCCCGCACCCGGTGACGAACTCGAAGCCGAGGGGGTGCTCAACCCGGCGACCGCCCGGTCGGCCGACGGCCGGCTGTACCTGCTGCCGAGGCTCGTCGCCTCCGGCAACGTGTCGCGCATCGGACTCGCCGAGATCACCGTCGACGGCGGCATCCCCGTAGGCGTCACCCGGCGCGGCGTCGTGATGGCGCCCGACCGCGACTGGGAACGCGGCTCGCAGAACGCGGGCGTCGAAGACCCGCGCGTCACTTCCGTGCCCGAACTCGGCCTGAACGTCATGACGTATGTCGCCTACGGGCCGCTCGGGCCGCGGACGGCGCTCGCCGTGTCGCCCGACGAGCGGACGTGGCGGCGGCTCGGGCCGGTGAGCTTCGCGTACGACGACGAGTGCGGCATCGACCTGGGGCTGTATCCCAACAAGGACTGCGTCTTCTTTCCCGAGATCGTCGACGACCCCGACGGCGTGCCGAGCTTCGCGATCCTGCACCGGCCGATGTGGGATCTGCGCGACATCCGCCCCGGCGAGACCTCGAAGCCGTCGGGGCTGGATGACGACCGGCCGAGCATCTGGATGAGCTTCGTCCCCGTCGCCGCCGTGCGCGAAGACCTCACGGCTCTGACCCGCTGGCGCAAGCACCGTGTGGTCGCGGTGCCCGAGGCATCCTTCGAGACCGCGAAGATCGGCAGCGGACCCGCGCCGGTCCGCGTGGAGGAGGGATGGCTGCTGCTCTACCACGGCGTCGTCGGCGAGCTCGTGCCCGGCGTCGCGCAGCAGCAGAACGTCAACTACGCGGCCGGTGCGATGATCCTCGACGGCCGCGAGCCGTGGAAGGTCTGCGCGCGCACCGCCGAGCCGCTGCTCACCGCCGACACCACCGACGAGCGCGACGGCATCGTGCCCAACGTGGTGTTCCCGACCGCGATCGAGGAGATCGACGGCACCCGGTTCGTGTTCTACGGCATGGCGGACTCGAAGATCGGAGTCGCCCGGCTCGACCACGTGTGACCCCGGTCAGGAGCCGTCGCGCATGTCGCCGGGGGGCAATGACAGGGTGTGGATAACTCCGAGGCGTGTCGGAGACCGGTGCCATGATGGAACACATGGTGGAATCCCTGCTCGACCGCGCGATCTACTCCTACTCGGACGTGGACCGCTTGGTCGGGCTGTATGCCGGAACCGCGCGTCGCTGGCTCGAGGGGTACACCAAGGCGGGGAGGACCTACGAGCCCGTGCTGCGTGAGCAGCCGACCGGCGGCGACCGCGTCACGTGGGGTGAGATGGTGGAGGCGCGCCTTCTTGCGGAGTTCCGCAGCAAGCGAGTGCCGTTGCAGCGTCTTCGTCCCGCGATCGTCAGATTGCGCGGAGAGTTCGGGCGGTACCCGCTCGCCCATGCGCGCCCGTTCATCGAGGTCGAGGGCCGAGAACTCGTCCGGGTCGTGCAGGACGAAGTCGGGCTGGACCGACATCTGCGGTTGGTCGTCGTGCGCAGCGGTCAGCTGATGCTCACAGAAGCCACCGAGCGATTCAACGCCGCCGTCCAGTACGAGGGTGACGTCGTCCGGCTCCTGCGGCCCGACCCGCGGACGCCGGAAGTCGTGATGGACCCCGTGCGCAGTTTCGGGCAACCGGCGATCCGCAATGTACGGACGGATGCCCTGGCCGAGGACTACCGAGCAGGAACCACCCGTGAGGAGTTGGCTGACCTGTACGACCTCACGACCGCCCAGGTGGATGCCGCGATCCGCTTCGAACTCATCGCGGGCAGCGACCGCGCAGCGTGATGCCGTCAGGGCAGTCGGCAGTGTACTTCGCCGACGAGAATGCCCTGGGACTCGGCAAGCTTCTCGAGCGAACCGGTCGAACAGACGTTGTCTACCCTGGGCACCCAAGTCTGCCGGAGGTGCCGCTCGGGTGTCCCGATCTGGACTGGATGCCCGTCGTCGCCCTGCAGGGGCTGATCGTCCTCACCCGCGACAGGCGCATCAGGACACGACCAGCCGAGCTCGAAATCTACCTCGCACAAGGCATTCGCGCCGTCTGGCTCGGAGGCAAGCGTGACCTCGGGCCGCGGGATCAGCTGGCGCTGTTCATCAAGCATGAAGAGCGCCTGCAGCGCCAAGCCGTCAAGCTCGGCGGCGGACCGTGGGCGCTCATCATGACCGCGACGGGCGTACGCGAGCTCTCACTCCGGTCGCTGGACTGATCGATTCGGTCGGCCCACAACGAACTCGCCCGGCTCGACCACGTGTGACCCGGGTCAGGAGCCGTCGGCCTCGGGTTCTTCGGGTTCGTGGTAGTCGACGCCGAGCCCGACCGCCCGGTGGCTGGGCTCCGGCTCGTCCGGGTGCGGCTTGCGGGGCTCCTCCTCCGGCTCCTTCTCGGTGCTCGGCTCCTGCAGCTCCTCGTCGGCGGGTGCGCCGTCGGCGTCGTGTTCGCGTGAATCGGACATCTCGGCTCCTTTCGATCAGCCCAGGGTCGCTCATGGGCGGATGCCGGTGAAGGGGGGTGACCGAATGCGCGAAATGTGCAAGGACGATGAGCGGTCAGCCGAGCTCCTGCAGTTCCGCGGTCATGTCGCCGCCGGCATCCCCCGTGTTCACCGTGCCCGTCAGCCGACGCGGATGCCAGTGCTCGGTGATCGCGGAGAGTGCCGTCTCGATATTGCGCACGTCGTCGGTCATGTCCGCGAGCCTAGATGCTGTGGTCGGTGCGGGCCCGCGGGGATCGGTCACGAATTGCGGGTTGAGCTGTGCGATCGTGACGGATCGCTGCTGCGGGCCCGCACGGATCCGTCACGAATGGCGGGTTGCGCCGTGCGATCGTGACGGATCGTCGCCGCGGGACGCCGGGGAGGCAGGGGCGGGGAGTCAGTGCACCTGCCGGAAGGTCGCCAGCAGCTCGTCGGCGGCGTGCGGGTTCGCGCCGAGGTACCGCCGGGCGCGGGCGAGCGTGTCGTAGCTGCCCGGACCCGACCCGAGGCGCCGCTCGAACCGGCGCTCGCCGAGCGTGCTGTCGAAGATCTCGAGCACCGTCGCGAGGTAGTTGCACATGGCCGCCAGCTCGTCGCGCAGGCCCGAGATGAAGGCCGGGTCATCCGGCGTGGTGGCGAGCGTGCGCAGCGTCCCCTCCGCGATGCGCAGGTCGCTGCTCGAGACGGCATCCTTCGGCGACAGCTCGTCGAGCTGCCGGAACAGGTCCGCGCCGAGCCGGCTCTCCACCGAGCCGAACAGGCGATCGCTGGCGGCGCGCACCGTGCGGTGCAGCTGACGCTGCACGAGCCGGGCGGATGTCTCGTCGAGCGTCGCTCCGGTGTCGGCGCGTCCCATCTCGGCGATCTGGTACGCGATGCGCACCAGCTGGCGGGCGAGACCGCCCGACATCACGTACGCAAGGGCGACGAACGGGCGCGGCAGTCCGACCACGAGCCGGTCGAGCAGCTCCTCCGCCTCGCTGAGGCCGAGGTAGTCGACCCGGATGATCTCGTCGAACGCGCTGTCGAAGACGGTGCGCAGGCCCATCGCGGCGAGCTCGAACTCGGCGAGGGCGTCCTCCGAGACCGACACCAGCACGTAGCAGTTCGGAACCCCGAACACCGCCTTGAGCTCGTTGATGAACTTCTGCGCCAGCTCCCCGTCGCTGATGCGGTCGAGCTCGTCGATCGCGATCAGCACGCTCCCGCGCGGAGCCGACGGCTCGGGCGGCCGCGGCGGCGTGTACGGACCGATGGCGTACGGCCCGAGCAGCCGCGACGGCTGCCGATCGGCCGGCTCGGTGGTCACCACCTTCGCCGCCTGTTCGAGGAACCACCGGAACTCGTCGACGAGCTCCGGGTAGTTCAGCGGGACCTTGCTGCGCTCGATCGACTCGCCCGCCTTGCCGCCCAGACTGAGCCCCGAGTATCCGACGCCGGCGCTGAGCTCCCGTGACGACGTCGTGCGCTGGATGTAGCGGATCGTGTCGCGCTCGTGCTGGGCGAGCCGCACGAGACTCGGCAGGCCGTCGACATCCGCCCGGGCCTGCGGGTGCGCATCGCGGATGCCGGGCAGCGAAGGTCGCGCCGGCACGACCCGACCGCTCGCATCGACCATGGCTGCCGTCGCATACCGCCGGGCATATCCCTCGACGGCCTCGCACAGGCGCCCGAACAGGTAGACGAGGAACTCCTTCTGGTCGTACCCGACCGGCGCGCTGACCTCGACGATCAGGTCGCGCCGCACCGCCCTCGTGCTCGAATCGCCCCCGGCGTATGCGCCGGACGCCCAGCGGTGCAGCAGAGTGGTCTTTCCGGATCCGCGGGGACCCGCGAGCGCGAAACTGCCGCTCGTTCGCCAGGCCATCGCCTCGCGCAGGTCGTTCGCCGCACTCGTGTCGATGACCGCCGGGGATCCGGCCGGACTGATCGGGCCGGACAGATGCAGCTTCAGCGAGTAATTCGTGACGGTGGCGGCATTCATCGCCGCATTCAGCGCCGGCACGACGGACACCTTCAGAAGAGTCGCGCGCCACTGGTCGTAGAAGGTCTGCAGCTCGTAGCCGTGGTCGACCCCGTAGCGGGTCCACAGCGTGTTCCCGACCATCCCGACCGCGAAGAAGACCGCGGACACCGCGAGGCCGAGGACGACGCCGAGCACCGTGCCCGGCGTGAGCTGGATCGCCGCCCAGACGAACCCGACGGTCGCCACCACCTCGGCCACCCCGACGACGATCCGGATCGACACCCACAGCGGCGCGGATCCGTACACGACCAGCACCAGCGCGCCGAGCGTGACGAGCAGGGCGATCGGGATGACGATGACCCACACGGTCGCCAGGTTCAGACTGCGCGCCAGCAGGTACGGCGCGAGGAGGAGCCCGATCAGACCCCCGAGGATGCCGAACAGCAGCATCCCGAGTCCCACCCAGCGCAATCCGGGATGCCGGCCGACGCGCTCGTTCTGCTGGTTGAGCCGCTCCAGGCGGCGAAGGAACCGCTGCTGCTGTTCGAAGGCGCCCTCCAGGAGGGCATTCGCGTCGCGCAGGACGGCCGCCCGCACACCGCCCGCCGTCCCGCCGAGATCCGAGCCGCGCATCTCCGCGTCGACGAGCGCCTCCAGGGTCTGCGCGGGACTCTCGAACGACTGCCAGGGCTCCTCGTACGGTTCCGGAAGCCACCCGAAATCGAGGCCCGCCAGCTGCTCCCCGCTCAAAGCCGAGATCGTCATGCCAACCCCCTTTGATGCCCCAGAATCAAGGTCGGTCCGTCGCTATTGTCCCCCCGCATCCGGACCCGCGGAAGAGCATCCACCGCGAACCGGATGCCCGGCGCGGAATGAATCGGATGCCGAGCTTGACCCGGGGATTCGGTGTGCGGGCGTATCGTCAGGTCATGCCCCGGACAACGGATCCCGTGCGGCGACTGCAGGAACGCGCGGCCGCGCTCGAAGAGACGCTCGCGCATCTCGACCTCGACGTCGAAGAGATGCGGGCCGAGCGCGCAGACGGTGTCGCCGACGACGAACACGATCCCGAGGGTGTGACCCTCTCCGCCGAATGGCAGCGGATCGACGCGCTCCGGCGGTCGGCGCTCGCCGAACAGGTGCAGATCCAGAGTGCGCTGGGCCGCGTCGCGGACGGCACGTACGGCGTGTGCATCCGGTGCGGCAAGCGGATCCCCGCCGGACGCCTCGAGGTGCGGCCCATGGCGGCGATGTGCGTGGAGTGCACCGAGGCCACCGGCGGCTGACCCGATCCGGGATCACCGATCGGTGCGTTCTGCCGCTCACCGGAAAACTCCGAGCACTACTCAATCTCGGGGCGAATATGCTCAAATCACACGCTGACGGCGCCACGAGCAGCCGCTGGATTGGACGATGGGGTTCATGGGCAACACAACCGGTTCCACTGCACTTCGCGAAGCGATCGCCGAGCTCGACCCCGAGCTGCGCGACGGCCTCGAACGGATCATCGGGGGTCTCGACCCCGAGGATGTCGCCGAACGCGAGCCCCGCGACATCGTCGGCGCCGCCCGGTCGATGCGCGACCTCGCCGCGCGCCGGACGAAGGGGCAGACCCGCGTGGCGGTGTTCACGCCCACGCTCAGCGAGCACGGGTGGAGTTCCCGCCGCACCATCGTCAACATCTGCACCGACGACGCCCCGTTCCTCGTCGACTCGGTGATCGCCGCGATCGCCCGGCAGGGGCTCAGCGTGCATCTGCTCGTGCACCCGATCGTCGCGGTGCGCCGCGACGAGCAGGGCGAGCTGCTCGAGATGGATGCCCACGGCGGCGACCTCGAGTCGTGGATCCACCTGGAGGTCGACCGCATCCCCACGGAGGAGGGCCGCACCGAACTCGAGGAGCGCCTGCTGTCGGTGCTGGGCGACGTGCACGCCGCGATCGACGACTGGCAGTCCATGCGCCGCGCCTGCCTCGACATCGTCACCGACCTGCGCACCGCCCCGCCCGCGTCGGCCGACCCGGCGACGATCCAGCCGACGATCGACTTCCTCAGCTGGCTCGCCGACGACAACTTCACCTTCCTCGGCTACCGCGAGTACGCGCTGGAGACGGATGCCGACGGTGAAGACATCCTGACGCCCGTCCCGCACACCGGTCTCGGCATCCTGCGCAAGCCCACCACCGCGCCCGCGCACCTGCGCCCCGAGGCGCAGCGCACCGCCCGCGAGCCGCGCCTGCTCACCATCACCAAGGCCAACTCCCGCGCCACGGTCCACCGCGACGTCTACCTCGACTACATCGGCGCGCGCACGTTCGACGAGCACGGCAACGTCACCGGCGAACGGCGCTTCCTCGGCATGTTCGCCTCGGGGGCGTACGCCGCCTCGGTGACGACCCTCCCGATCGCGTCGACGAAGGTGCACGCGGTGCTGGAGGCATCCGGATTCACGCCGATGTCGCACTCCGGCAAGGACCTGCTGCAGATCCTCGAGCAGTACCCGCGCGACGAGCTGTTCCAGGACACCACCGACCACCTGCTCCAGGTCGCCACCGAGGTGAGCCGGCTGCGGGAGCGCCGCCGGGCCCGCGCGTTCCTGCGGCGCGACGAGTTCGGGCGCTTCGTCTCGGCCCTCGTCTACCTGCCCAAGGACCGCTACAACACGGCGCTTCGCCTGCGGATCGAGAACCTGCTGCGCAAGGTCTTCGCAACCGACAACGTCGACCATGCCACGTGGGTCGGGGATGCCCCGCTCGCGCAGCTGCACTTCGTGGTGCGCGTGCCGCGCGGCACCGCGCTGCCCGAGGTCGACGAGACCGCCCTGCAGGCGCAGCTGATGGAGGCGGTGCGCGGCTGGGACGAGGCGTTCGTCGACGTGCTGCACCAGGAGTACGGCGAGGACGAGACCGCGCGCCTGCTCGCCCAGTACGGCGAGGCGTTCCCGCTCGCGTACAAGGAGTCGGTACGCCCGGACGAGGCCCTCGACGACATCGCCCTGCTGGAGAGCCTGGATTCGCGCGAGTTCGCGGTGCACCTCAACGTGCCCGAGCGCGACGATCCCGACAAGCGCGTGCTGACCGTCGTCTCGCACCGCGAGTACCCGCTGACGCAGGTGCTGCCGATCCTCACCGACCTCGGCACCGACGTCGTCGAGGAGCGCCCGTACACGATCACCCTGCCCGGCGGCGAGATCCGGTACATCTCCGACTTCGGCCTCATCGCGCCGGTGGTCGAGCGCTGGAACGACCCGGCCTGGGGCACCGACTTCGAAGACGCCTTCGCGGCATCCTGGACCGGCGCCGCCGAAAGCGACCGCCTCAACTCGCTGGTGCTGCTCGGCGGCCTCGACTGGAGGCGGATCGTCATCCTCCGTTCGATCGCGATGTACCTCCGCCAGATCGGCTCGGCGTTCTCGGTGGAGTACATCGAGCAGGCCCTCGTCGCGCACCCCGACCTCGCGCGCGAGCTCGTGCGCCTGTTCGCGCTGCGCTTCGACCCCGGCGTCAGCGGCGACCGCGCCACGCAGGTGGAGGCCGTCGAAGCCGAGCTGCTGCGCAAGCTGGATGCCGTCTCCAGCCTCGACGACGACCGCATCCTGCGCTCGTTCATCGGCGTCATCGACGCGACCTGGCGCACCAACTTCTACCAGCCGGATGCCGACGGCCGAGCGAAGCCGTGGGTGTCGATGAAGCTCGACTGCTCCCGGGTGCCCGGCCTGCCCAAACCGCACCCGATGGCCGAGATCTGGGTGTACTCGCCGGAGGTCGAGGGCGTGCACCTGCGCTTCGGCAAGGTCGCCCGCGGCGGGCTGCGCTGGAGCGACCGCCGGGAGGACTTCCGCACCGAGATCCTCGGCCTCGTCAAGGCGCAGATGGTCAAGAACGCCGTCATCGTGCCGACCGGGTCCAAGGGCGGATTCTTCGCCAAGCGACTGCCCGCCCCCACCGACCGCGCCGCCTGGCTCGAGGGCGGCAAGGCCGCGTACCGCACCTTCATCCGGGGCCTGCTGGATGTCACCGACAACCGTGACGGCTCCGAGATCGTGCCGCCCCCGAACGTCGTCCGCCACGACGGCGACGACTCGTACCTCGTGGTCGCCGCCGACAAGGGCACGGCCACGTTCTCCGACATCGCCAACGCGATCTCCGAGGAGTACGGATTCTGGCTCGCCGACGCGTTCGCGTCCGGCGGCTCGGCCGGCTACGACCACAAGGCCATGGGCATCACCGCGCGCGGCGCGTGGGAGTCGGTCAAGCGGCACTTCCGCGAGCTCGGCCTGGACACCCAGACCGAGGACTTCACCGTCGTCGGCGTCGGAGACATGTCCGGCGACGTGTTCGGCAACGGGATGCTGCGCAGCGAGCACATCCGCCTCGTCGCGGCGTTCGACCACCGGCACGTGTTCGTCGACCCGCATCCGGATGCCGCGGCATCCTTCGCGGAACGCAAACGCCTGTTCGAGCTGCCCGGCTCCTCGTGGGACGACTATGACCGGTCGCTCATCTCGGCGGGCGGCGGAGTGTTCCCGCTGTCGCTGAAGTCCATCCCGGTGACCCCGGAGATGGCCGAGGCGCTGCGCCTCGACCCCGCCGTGACCCGGCTCACCCCGCTCGAACTGAAGCGCGCGGTGCTGCTGGCCCCCGTCGACCTGTTCTGGAACGGCGGCATCGGCACCTACATCAAGGCGAGCGACGAGACGGATGCCGAGATCGGCGATCGCGGCAACGACGCGATCCGCGTCAACGGCAACCAGCTGCGCCTGCGGGTGGTCGGCGAAGGCGGCAACCTCGGCGTCAGCCAGCGCGGCCGCATCGAAGCCGCACTCGCCGGGGTCAGCATCAACACCGACGCGATCGACAACTCCGCCGGCGTCGGCACCTCCGACCGCGAGGTGAACATCAAGATCCTGCTCGGAGCCCTCGAACGCGACGGGCGCCTCGACCGGGAAGCCCGCAACGAACTGCTCCGGTCGATGACCGACGAGGTGGCCGAGCAGGTGCTGCGCGACAACTACGAGCAGAACGTGCTTCTGGGCAACTCGCGTTCGAACGCCGCCGTGATGCTGCCGGTGCACGAGCGGCTCATGGAGTGGCTCGAGGAGCGCGACGAACTCGACCGGGAACTGGAGTTCCTGCCCGGACCCGCCGAGGTGCAGGTGCGCGAGGGCGAATCCCGCGGCCTGACCCGGCCCGAGTTCGCGGTGCTCCTCGCCTACGCGAAGCTGGCGCTGAAGACCGACCTGAACGCGTCCGGTCTCGCCGACGACCCGTGGTTCACCGGCACCCTCGCCGAGTACTTCCCGGAGCCGATCCGCCAGGCGTACGTCGGCGACCTCAACGCGCACCCGCTGCGCACCGAGATCATCGTCAACGCGATCGTGAACTCGATGGTCAACCGCGGCGGCATCACGTTCGCCTCGCGTGCGGCCGACGAGACCGGGGCATCCAGCGAGCAGATCGCCCGCTCGTACGTGGCCGTGCGCGAGATCTTCGACCTGCGCGGCTTCGTCGCGGCCGTCGAAGCCACCGACAACCTCGTGCCCACCGCCGTGCAGACCGACCTGTACCTCACGTTCCGCCGGCTGCTCGACCGGGCCACCCGCTGGTTCGTGCAGCACCGCCCCGACGGATTCGACATCGGGCGGCAGATCGACGACTTCCGGCATCCGGTCGTCTCGCTCTGGGCCGACCTCGGCGAGCTGCTGCTCGGCAGCGACCTGCAGCGGTTCGCCGGCCGGATGGTCGAGCTGCAGGATGCCGGCATCCCGCCCGAGCTCGCCCGCCACGGCGCCGGCATCCTCGACGCGTTCTCGCTGCTGGACATCGCCGAGTGCTCGCGCGTGCGCGGGTGGGAGCTGCGCGAGGTGGCCGAGCTGTACTACGCGATGTCGGCGCGGCTGCGGTTCGAGGAGATGCTGACCAAGGCGACCGCGCTGCCGCAGACCGACCGCTGGGGGTCGATGGCGCGAGCCACGATGCGCGACGACCTGTATGCCGTGATGATCGAGCTCACCGCGACGATCCACCAGGTCACCGAGCCCGCCGACCCCGAGACCCGGATCGAGGCGTGGCTCGAGGATGCCGGTCCCACCGCTCGGCGCGTGCTGGCGGAGGCGCTCGCCGCCGCCCACGCGGAGGACGGCTCCGGGCTCGCGACCCTGTCGGTCGCGGTGCGCCGGCTGCGCTCGCTGGTGCACTGAGGCGGCCGGTCGTTTCGCGGGTTCGAACGAGGGGATCTGACGAAACGAGGACGGATGCCGCGGCATCCGTCCTCGTTTCGTGCACGCTCCTCGAACGAGGGCCAGCCGTGGATCAGTGGATGACCAGCTGTATGCCGAAGTACAGCGCGCCGAGTCCGGCGAGCACGCCGACGAGTGCGACGAGGCAGACGGCGACGCGAGGGTGCCGCGAGAGTACCTGCGAGAAGAGGAGCGCGGGCGCCAGACACCAGATCGTCGCCGGGATGAGGGCGAGGAACCAGGGCCACATCTCGTACGTGAGGAGTCCAGCGACAACGCTCGCCACGACCGCGAGTCCCAGTCCTGCGAGTCCCACGACGAGGAGCGTCGCCCGGGGACTCGCCGAGTGGCGGCGCGTTCGTCGCAGGACGGGGACGCCGACGGCGAGAGTTGTCGGCAACAGGACGAGGTACCCGGCGAGGAGGTACCCGAGGGCGTTCACAGCACCGAGCACGGTCGACCCGCCTGATGTGGCGATCCCGAGCACGGCAGCGCCGGCGAGGAGACCTACTCCTGCCCCGGCGAGGATGCCGAGGATCGTGATGTGAGGTTCGCTGCGCGCGACGCCGCCGGTGCTCATGCTCGATCCGCGACGGTGCTGCCGCAGATCGACAGCTGTGGCTCAATGGCGCGGGCCGCCATGCGGGACGACCCGTGAGGCGGCCTCGAACGAGAAGACCCCATGCTCCGCCTCATGCGGTCCGCGCTGCGCTTTCAGCTCGAACGAGGAACAGCGCGGACCAGGTTGATCGCATTGACGAGGAACGAGGTTCGAAGCGCAAGCGCATACTTGGCCTCCAACGCCAGCGATCGTGGGTCGGCGAGGCCGCGTTCCACGTCAGCGGGGTCGAGGCCGGTGAGCCGGGCGATGTTCTCGGGGGTGAGGCACATCTCGCCGGTCAGCGACTCGAGGATCGACGTCAGCCGCTCGTCGTCGCCCACGGTCGTCCCCTCCGTCAACAGCCCGGCGAGTATCGACACCCGCATGCTGTCGCCGGGCGCGAACGCCTCCCGCCCCGCGGCGACCATCGTGCCGGGCGGGGGCCGGCGCTCGGCAAGCGTCGAGTGGAGTTTCGCTGCGTCGATCTGCGTCATCGCCGCGAGCGCCCCTTCAGAGACGGCATCCTCCGCGACGAGACGTGCCAGCTCGCCGATCACATCGACCGAACCCATGGTTGTTCCTCGCTTAGGGGTACTTGTAACTGGTGTTGTTGGGCATCGTTGCTGCCACGGGGACTCCCAAGAGGAGCGCTTGTCCGGAGAGCGTCCCAAGATACCTGTGTCCGTGGAGCCTGCTCGTCGGTGCCGACCCAGAGAACCTCGTCGTCGACACCAAGCCGCCACTCTGTCCGTTGTTGGTGTCAATGATGGAGAAGCTTCCGGAGAACGTTGTCGCCGGGCAGGTCATTGTGATGCTCCAGTGAAACACACCTGCTGACGCCGAGACGGTGAGATATCCGCAGTTCCCCGAGTAGGTCGCGTTCGGCGAAATCAACATCCTAGGCACGTGGGACGTCTCCAGAGCGGCCATCCCGACGTTCACAGATTCACCATCACTGATGTCGACGGTCTGTCCGCCGATATCGAGCTGAAACTGCGACGAACTGCTCCCGCTCGTCGCCGCATACGCGGTACTTGTACCTCCGCTCGCCACCATCCCTGCCGCTAGCATCGCCGCCACGAGCAATGCGCTGGTCTTGATCTTCATGTGACCTTTCCCTTCCCGTTTGAAGACGGACTTCGTAGCCCGATGTGACTACGCCTTCGTCCGTCACCTCGTCTGAGAGGTAAGTCCTGGGTACAGGCATGGGCGCTCACGAGACTCGTCGCGCCGGAAATTGAGTACTCGAACGAGCAGATTGAGTAGTCGACGGAAGAAACCGTGGAGAGTGAGCCCGGCAGGTAGGCTCGGGGCCTATGGCCGCAGGCGCAACGATCCACACCTTCGACGTCCAACTGGCCGATGTGGACCGCGGTGTCTACGAGTCGCTGGCGCTGCGGCTGGCGCGGCATCCGTCCGAGACGGATGCGTTCATGATGACGCGGCTGCTCGCCTACCTCCTCGAGTACGAGGAGGGTATCGAGTTCAGTGAGGGCATCTCGGCGACCGAGGAGCCGGCCGTGCTGGTGCGCGACCTCACCGGCGCGGTGACGGCGTGGATCGAAGTGGGCGCGCCGGATGCCGCCCGCCTGCACTACGGCAGCAAGCTCGCCGGCCGCGCGACCGTGTACACGCACCGGGATCCCGCGAAGGTCATCGCCCAGTGGTCGGGCAAGCGCATCCACAACTCCGAGGCGATCGTGGTGCACAGCTTCGATCCCGGGTTCATCGACGCCGCGACCACCGGCCTGGAACGCCGCAACACGCTGACCGTCTCGGTCACGGAGCGGCACGTCTACCTCGAGCTGAACGGCACGAGCGTCGAGTCCGACATCCACGACCACCCGATCGTCTGAGCAGCCATGCGCGCAATCCCGGCGGGGATGGACCCGCAGATCGTCGCGGACATCGACGAGCGGCTACAGGATGTCGCGCGCACGCACGACGTGCGCATCCCGTGGGCGATCGAGAGCGGAAGCCGGGCGTGGGGCTTTCCGTCTCCGGACAGCGACTACGACTGCCGTTTCATCTACGTGCGGCATCCGTCCGCGTACCTGACGCTCTGGAGGGTGCGCGACGTCATCGAGACACCGCTCGACCACATCTTCGACGTCAACGGGTGGGATCTCGCCAAGGCCGTGCGTCTGATCGCGAAGGGCAACGTCGCCGCCATCGAGTGGCTGCAGTCGCCCATCGTCTACTCCGGCGATGAGGGGTTCCGCGATCGGCTTCTCGCACTCGGTGACGAGATCATGCCGCGGGATGCCGTCGGCCGGCACTATCTGCACGTCGGGCGGCGGCAGCTGCATATCGGGTCCGGCTCGCTCAAGCGGTTCTTCTACGCGCTGCGTCCGGCCGCGGCCCTGCGGTGGATGGACGATCATCCGGAGGCCGTCATCCCGCCGATGGACCTGCCGACCCTGCTCGCGGAGTCGAGCGTGACATCGCAGATCCGGGATGCCGCAAGCGAACTGATCGCGGCGAAGGCCGTGACGCGCGAGCTCGGTGCCGGGACTCCGCCTGGAGTGCTCGAGGACTTCGTCGCGGCGGAACTCGAGCGGGGTGCCGTCTTCGACGTGCGGATGCCGGACCAGGACCGTCAACAGCAGGTGTGCAGACGTGCCGACGAGTGGTTCCTGGCCGAACTCGATCGCGGCTGACGCGTCCCCGGGGTTGTGCGCGGGTGGGGCGGGCTGACCTTGTCGAAGCCCATGTGCCCGGGGTCTTGCCCTTCGACAGGCTCAGGGCGCGGGTCCGGGGCTCAGGGCGCGGGTCCGGGGCTCAGGGCGCGGGTCCCGGGTGTCAGGGCGTCGGGGAGGGGGAGCCCTCGGCGGCGACGACGGGGGCCCGCTCGAGCTTGCGGAGGTCGGCGGCGACGCGGTCGGCGAGGTAGGCGTGACCGGCCGTGGACGGGTGGTTGCTCGCCGTGCGGCTGGTGTCGATGACGTCGAGGTAGTTGGCCGGGGTGATCCACTTCTCCGCGATCGGCGACAGGTACGGCCAGCTGCGGGCGGCGGCGAGTTCGCGCAGGGTGGTGTCGATCTTCGCCGTCGCCGGCTCCACCGGAAGCACCTGCGGGGCCGGGC
This sequence comes from Microbacterium mangrovi, assembly GCF_000802305.1. Lineage (GTDB taxonomy): Bacteria > Actinomycetota > Actinomycetes > Actinomycetales > Microbacteriaceae > Microbacterium > Microbacterium mangrovi. The sequence goes on from NZ_JTDK01000017.1 coordinate 110,641, forward strand.
CGAGGATCACGATCTGCGCCTTCGGATACTTCGCCGCCAGCGCGTTCCACGCACTCGTCACCGCCGCGCGGTACCCCGTCGGGTAGCGGTGCCGGTCGTTGATCGACCCTTCGACGATGATCAGCTCAGGGTCGAGGGACGGATCGAGCGCCGCGATGCGCGCGCCGTACGCGGGGCCGTCGATCCCGGGCTTCAGGTAGCCGCTGCCGCGCACGCCCGCGACGATGGTGTGCACGTCGAGCTTGTCGGCGAGCAGGTACGCGAAGCCGAGGGTCGGCCGGATCGCCGCCGAGCCGTACACCCACGAGTCGCCGAAGACGAGCACGCGCTCGCCCGGGCGCAGCACCAGCGGGGCGGATCCGGATGCCTGCGCCGCCGCTTTGCCGCCCGAGGCATCCGCCGGGGTCTGCAGGGGATCCCACGGCCGGGTCGCCAGCAGGGCGCACAGCACCGCGACGACCAGAGCGGCCCCGACCAGGAGCCACGGCCGCCGTGCCCGGAAACGGCCGTGCGCGTGCATGAGCAGAGCGTACGTCAAGAAAGCCGTGAGCACGGGCCCTGAAGATCCCCGCCCGGTGCTCGGGGCCTGCGCGGCCCGGCCGGATGGGTGGATACTGCTGGGAGCGTCCTACCCGAAGGAACCCGCATGATCCCGAGCCTCCCGCTCTCGAACGGTCGCGCCATGCCGCAACTCGGGCTCGGGGTCTACCTCGTGTCCGACGTCGCCGTCTGCGAAGCCAGCGTCCTCACCGCACTCGAAGCCGGATACCGCCTGCTCGACACCGCCGTGCTCTACCGGAACGAACGGGCCGTCGGCCGGGGCATCCGGGCATCCGGCGTCCCCCGCGACGACGTCTTCGTCACCACCAAGCTGTGGCCCTCGCAGTTCCGGTACGAGAAGGCGGCTCGCGCGATCGACGGATGCCTCGAGCGCCTCGGCACCGGGACCATCGACCTGCTGCTGCTGCACCAGCCCGTCGGCGACATCCGGGGCGCGTGGCGCGCGCTCGAAGACGCGGTGGATGCCGGCAAGGTGCGCTCCATCGGGGTGAGCAACTTCACCGTCGCGGATCTCGACCCGCTGCTGGCGGACGCCCGGATCGCGCCCGCCGTGAACCAGGTGGAGCTGCATCCGTACTGGCAGCAGCCCGACCTCCTGCCCTACCTGGCCCGGCACGACATCGTCGCCGAAGCCTGGTACCCGCTCGCGCACGGATCGAAGAAGCTCCTCGCCGAGCCGGTGATCGCGACCGCCGCCGCCGCGCACGGCAAATCGGCGGCGCAGGTGGTGCTGCGGTGGCATCTGCAGCGCGGGTTCGTCGCGATTCCGAAGTCGACCGACCCGGCCCACATCCTGGCGAACCTCGAGCTGTTCGACTTCGAGCTGACCGACGCCGAGATGGCCGGCATCGACGCCCTCGGCACCGACCGGCCCATGATGCGCGTGCCACGCTGGGCGATGGCCGCCGGGATGCCCCTCATGCCGGTGCACCCTTTGCCGTGACGCCGGCGCACGGCCAGGATGCCGGGCGCCGGATGCAGGGAACGGCACGGGATGCCGGGTCAGTGCGGGCCATATGCCTTCGTCGGCATGAACTCGTAGACGAGGCGCTGCTCGTCGACCATGCGGGCGCGGAAGGCATCCTCCTCGAGCTCCTCGCCGTACCAGGCGAGGGGCCCGGTGGGGCGGCCCTGCATCACGCGGAACAGGTCCACGTTGAGCTGCGGGGCGTCCGGACCGTCGAGGATCGTCACCGTCGCCTCGATGCTCAGATACGCATATGCCTTGTCGAACACGAACAGCGTGCAGCGCGGATCACGACGCAGTCGCTCCGTGCGGACGCGCCCCGCCGTGCCGCTGCTGCGCAGCCGCCCGTCGACGAGCGCGACCCCCACCCGCACCGCCTTCGGTCTCCCGTCGTCGGCGACGGTGATCATGGCGGCCGCGTGGTGATTCCGCAGGAACTCCTGCTGCGTGTCGGTCAGCTCCATGGGTGCCTCCGGTGGTCGGTCGTCCTCGTCGCCCGGCTCAGGACGCCGGCTCGTAGCTGCCGGGCTCCCAGCAGCGGGTGGTGACGCCGATGCGGTTCCAGGCGTTGATCGTCACGAGCAGCGAGATCAGCTGGGCGAGTTCGTCCGGTGCGAACTGCTGGGCGGCGGCGTCGAAGACATCGGCCGGCACGTGCCCGTCGGTGAGCACCGTGACCGCCTCGGTCAGCGCGAACGCAGCCTGCTCGCGGGGGGAGAACCAGTCGGTCTCCCGCCAGGCCGGCAGGGCGTCGAGCCGCTGCTGGGTCTCGCCGCCGGCGCGGGCATCCTTCGCGTGCATGTCGATGCAGTACGCGCAGCCGTTGATGGTGGATGCGTGCAGGCGCACCAGCTCGCGCAGCGACGGCTCGAGGCCGAGGCCCGCGACGGCATCCAACCGGCTCATCGCCGAACTGAACCGGGGCACCAGCGCGTCGAAGTCGAGGCGGGGCGTGCTGTTCGGACCGGGCGTGGGAGGTGTGATCATTCTGCGATCCTCTCAAGCCCGGTCGTTCGACGCGCCGCTCACGCGCGGTGGTCGAGAACTCCCAGGCACCGGGTGAAGGTCGCCAGGTCCGGACCGTCGAGCGCGGCGAAGTAGGCGCGATCGGCGGCTTCGACATCGGCATTCGCCCGGTTCGCGAGCGCCGCCCCGGTCGGCGTGGGGGCGAGCGCCACCGCCCGCCCGTCGGTGGGATGCGGCATCCGCGTCACGAATCCCTTCGCTTCGAGGGTCCGGATCACCTGCGACGTCATCATCACGTCGGTGCCGGCGTGCGCGGCGAGGTCGCGCTGGGTGACCGGGTCGGCGGCATCCATCCAGGTGAGGGATGCCAGCAGCACGAACTGCACGTGGGTGAGATCGTGCGGCACGAGCGCGGCGCGCACGGCGCGCTGCCACGCGTTCGTCACGCGCCACAGGGCCAGGCCCGGACTGTCGGATGCCTCCCCGAACTGCGAGTCGAGCGCCGGGGTCACGGGCGCGACTCGGCCGCCGCGAGGAGCTCCGCCATGGCGACGGGGAAGTCGCCGCTGATCTGCGGCCCGAGCTCCGGGCCGACCTCGTCGGACCCGTCGCCGGTGATCTCGAGCGTGTGCGTGACCCGGGTGCCCCCGTCGTGCGCGGCCAGCGTGTGACGGAAGGTGAGCGTCAGGTCGCCGAACACGGTCTGGTCGGCGTACACGCGGACCGGGTCGAGTTCGACGATGGTCGAGGTCATCGACTCCTGGCCCTGCGGCGTGACGGTGAGGGTGGTGCCGGCCGCGAACGGACCGTGCAGCTCGAACGAGTCCGAGTTCGGTCCGAGCGGGATGCCGGAGTGCAGAGCCGTCAGGGCATCCCAGACGTCCTCGGGCGTCGCGGTCGTGGTGACGTCGTAGCTTGTCGTCCACATGGTGGGCCTCCCGAACTAGTATGTGCGCTTAGTATATGCCCGTCCGCCCGACGGGTTCAAGTGCCAAGTTCTGCGGGTGGAACGGCAGTTCTTGGCACCCGAACCGGTGCCCGGGGTGGCCGAGAACAGGAACATGGCCGAGAACAGGCCGGATCGGCCGGCATCCTCCTGTTCTGGGCCATCTGCCTGTTTCCGGCCGAGCCGCCAGGCCTTGCGACCGGTCGCACAGATTTTGCCGCGGACTACTCAATTTGCCTTGGAACGCACTCAATCTCATCGATCCGACGAGGCTGCGGGCCCGCTGCGCGTTTACTGGTGCCGGACAGGTGATCGACCCAAGGGAGAGAACATCGTGAAGAAGTCATCGATCAGAGTCGGCGCGGCCGCCGTCGTCACCGCAGTACTCATGGCAGCCGGTTCGTCTGCCGCCTCGGCGCTCATCCTCGACCAGGGCTCGACATCGTGCCCGAGCATCAAGCACGTGTACGTCTATTCGGACGCCAACGGGACCGTGAGTCACTACGCAGGTGACATCCTGATCGGTCAGTACAACAACAAGAGCACCTACCGTTATCACTCGAGCAACTCGTGGCGTCAGTCGACGAGGTGGGGCGTGGCCGGGACCGGCAGCAAGTACTACGACGGCGCATTGTGCAGCTGGTAGTTCGCGCGGCGCCCGCGGCCCTGGTCATCGGTGCGGTCATCGCCTTCACGGGTTGTGCACCGCACAACCCGCAGGGCACGAGCGCCTTCGACTCCAAGACAGCGCGATACGTGGCAGAGCAAGCAAAGCTGTACGCCCAGGGCATGCGGATCAAGGACCCTCCGACGGTCAAGCTGGTTAGATTCGTCCTTCCGGACGAATGGGCTCCGGCTCAGGTGCAGTGTCTGCGGAAGGCAGGATTTCACGTCGGGCTCACCCCGGACGGCGAAGGGGTGAGCTTCCCGCGGTTCGGCGACAAGGCATTCGAAGACCAACTGAGGTTGGCGAGTTACACCTGCCAGGTCGAGTACATGGTCCCGGCGAAGTACCAGGCTCCGCTGACTCGCGCGCAGCTCCATCGCCTGTACGTGTATCGGTCGACCGAGCTTGTTCGCTGTCTCGAGGGACTGGGACACGCCCCCGCGGTACGAGCCCCGAGCGAGTCGTACTTCGTGGAGACCAAGGGTGCGTGGACCCCCTACGCGAGCGCATCGATCCCGGACAGCGACCTTCGGCGAACGACACGCGCGTGTCCCCAGGACCCGGCCGATCTGTACCGATAGGTCGCGCTGCCCCTCATGAGAAGTCGTGCCGGTGATGACCCCGAGCGAACCGCTGATGGGGTCCGTCGAGTCGTCCCGATGTGGTTTGCCATCGTGCTGGTCGGGGTTCTCGGGGTGGTCGCCGGGTCATGGGCGCTCGTCACCGTCCTCCGGCCCGTTTCGGACCCCTCGACCGTCGCCAAGTACACCTATGCCCGCGTGACCGCAGGAAAAGTGGGGCAGACCTTGAACCTCGATGTGGTCGCCCGATGGACGTCGACGCTCGCCGGATCGAACCGGGCGGCAGGCGTGGTGACGAGTGTCGACATCAAACCCGGTCAGCTCATCGCTTCCGGCCAAGTCCTGTACTCGGTCGATCTGCGCCCGGTCGTCGCCGCGCGCGGCTCGGTCCCGACATTCCGCGCGATCGGGCCGCACACCAGTGGGCGCGACGTTTCCCAGTTGCAGAGGATGCTCACCGCGACGCGCTTCTACGCCGGCCCGATCGACGGAACCGCCGGGGCCGGAACAGTGGCCGCGATCAAGGCCTGGCAGAAGTCGCGCGGCGAGGATGCCACCGGAACGGTCGAACGGGGCGACGTGATCTTCCTCCCTTCTCTTCCGGCTCGCGTCACGCTCGACACGAAGGTCGTCAGCCGAGGCGCAAGCCTGGCCGGCGGCGAACCGGTACTCCAAGAGTTGCCCGCCGCGCCTCGATTCACGCTCGCGCTGACCACGGCGCAGGCAGCGCTCCTGACGAGCGGAACCCGGGTCGACGTCACCGCCCCGGGCGGCGCGGTGTGGCACGGAGTCTCCGGCGAGCAGGTATCCGATCAGCAGACCGAGATCGTCACGGTCTCTGTCGACGGACCCAAGGGGGCGGTGCTGTGCGGGCGAGACTGCGACCGCATCCCTCCCGAGGGCGAGACGCGCTTGTCATCCTCGGTCCTCGTCGTACCGACTGTTTGGGGGCTCGTCGTCCCCTCGTCGGCGCTCGTGACCGGAGCGGATGGGAAGGTCGCCGTCATCACCGATCACGGCACCCGTCGTCCAGTCAGGGTGAGGACGTCTGCGGAGGGGATGTCCGTGATCGACGGAGTGCGCGCGGGCGAGCGCGTCCGCGTTCCCGGCGGCGACGCGGTGCCCCAGTGAAACCGGTGATCGAGGCGCGCGAACTCGGGTTCGATTGGTCGCCCCGGATGCCTGTGCTCGACAACTGGTCGGCCGCATTCGAGTCGGGCACGATGACCGCGCTCACGGGGCCGTCGGGGCGCGGAAAGTCCACGCTGTTGTATCTGCTCGGGTTGATGCTCCGCCCGACACACGGTCAGGTGCTGATCGACGGTGAACCCGCATCCGCCCTGCCTGACGCCGCCCGTGCGCGCATCCGCTCCGCGCGCTTCGGCTTCGTCTTCCAGGATGCCGCACTCGACTCGACCCGCACCGTGATCGACAACGTGACCGAAGTCGCCCTCTACCGCGGCGACGACCGTCAGGCGTGCGCACATCGCGCGCGAGAACTCCTCGAACGATTCAGCGTCGACGTTCCGCCGCTCCGCAAGCCGACGCAGGTGTCCGGCGGCCAGGCTCAGCGCATCGCGCTGTGCCGCGCATTGCTGAGCCGGCCGCTCATCCTTCTCGCCGATGAGCCGACCGGAAACCTCGACCCGGCGACGACGAGGACCGTGGTGGGCGCCCTCGCCGAGCACGCGCACAGCGGTGCGACGGTGATCGTCGTCACTCACTCGCCGGCGGTCGCCGCGGCATGCGATCGGGAGATCCCGCTGTGAAGCACCAGCGACCCCTGTTGCGCGAAGCCGTGAAATCCGCGCGGTCGGCGCCGGTCGCATCCACACTCACGATGCTGATCATCGCCGGCATGGTGCTCGCCGTCATGCTGACCACCGGTCGCACCGTCGGCGCTGAGGACAAGGTGCTGGCTTCGATCGACTCGGCCGGGACGCGAACGATCCTGGTCCGCGCCGAACCCGGTGCGGGCCTGACGACCGACGTGCTCCGCAGGCTCTCGCACATCGAGGGGATCAGCTGGGCCGGAGCGTTCTCGGAGGCGATCGACGCCACCAATGCGCGTATTCCCGACGGCACCCGCGTCCCTGTGCGCCTCGTGTACGGTGCCGGTCTGGGCTCGCTCGGCATCCCTCCCGCCGCGCCCGCCCGGCTCGCGTACGCCTCGCAGGAGGCGCTCGCTCAGCTCGGGCTGCCTGATGTGGCGGGAGGTATCACGCTGACCGACGGCACGACTTACGGCATCGGCGGCCGCATCACGACTCCCGAGTTCCTCGCCGACTTCGAACCGGTCGTCGTCCTTCCCGAGCCTGCCCCCCGAGCTCCGCAGGCCGTCAGTCTGCTCCTGATCGTCGCGGCCCATCCCGAACTCGTCGGCGCACTCACCGACGCGGTCACGTCGGTCCTCGCGCCAACCGATCCGACGAAACTCACGATCCAGACCAGCGAAACGCTCGCGCACCTTCGATCGATCATCCAGGCCCAGCTCGGCGGCTTCTCGCGCCAGCTTCTCATCGGCCTGCTGATCGTCACCGGCATCCTGGTCTGCGTCATCCTCTCCGGGCTCGTGATGCTGCGGCGCAAGGACTTCGGGCGGCGCCGAGCGCTCGGTGCCACGCGCACCTTCATCCTCGGGCTGCTGCTCTTTCAGACGACCGTTCTCGCCCTTGCGGGCATCACTCTCGGAGCGGTGAGCGCTGTCGCCCTCCTCCTTGTCGCGGGTGACCCGCTGCCCAGGGCGGCCTTCACGATCGCCCTCTGCGTACTCACGCTCCTCACCGCGGTCGTCGCAGCGCTCCTGCCCGCCATCGTCGCGAGCAGGCGAGAGCCGATTCGCGAACTGCGCGTTCCGTAGACGCGTGTGTGCCTCGAGCCTGAGCGGCTGAGAACAGGAACATGGCCGAGAACAGGCCGGATCGGGCGGCATCCTCCTGTTCTGGGTCATCTGCCTGTTCTCGGCCGAGCCTGTCGCCCCGAGCCTGTCGCCCCGGGCCTGTCGCCCCGGGCCGGACGACGACGAAACGGTGACGGGTCGGTGAACGGTGGGCGAAATGGGGTGGAGGCATCCCTCGGGCTTCCTAGGCTGGCGGGCGTGTCCCGCGCCTCCCGTCCCCGCCCTGTGCGCGCCGGCGCGGCGGCGGCCCTCGCCGCGCTGACCGCGGCGACGCTGGCCGCGTGCTCGGCGCCCGCGAGCGCGGTGCCGACTGCGCCGACGATCGACGTCTCGGTGGACCGGTGCGGCCAGGGCTGGACCGACCCCGTTCCGGGAGCCGAGCGCTTCACCCTGCACAACTCCGACTCCCGCGCCGGCGAGGTGTACCTGACGGATGCCGGCACGGGCGCCGTGTACGCCGAGGTGGACCCGCTCGCCGCCGGCACCACCGCCCGGATGGACATCACCCTCGGCGCCGGAACGTACGCGTTCCGCTGCGCGATGGAAGACGAGCAGACCGTGATCGGCCCCGATGTGACGGTCACCGGCGGGCCGCGCACGTCGCCGAGCCCCGTCGCCGCCGTCGCGCAGGCCGACCTCCTCGACGCGACCCGGCAGTATCAGGCGTACGTCAGCGGGCAGCTGCCGAAGCTCGCCGCGCTCGCCGCCGCGCTCCGCACCGACCTCGCGCACGGCGACCTGGCCGCCGCCCGTCGCGACTGGCTGCCCGCCCACCTGCAGTACGAGCGGCTCGGGGCGGCGTACGGCGCGTTCGGCGCCCTCGACGACGCCGTGAACGGCCTGCCCAACGGCCTCCCGAAGGGCGTGGCCGATCCGGCCTGGACCGGCTTCCATCGACTCGAGTACGGACTGTGGCACGGGCAGGATGCCGCCACCCTGCGCCCGGTCGCGGAGCGACTCGCGACCGACGTCGGGCGCCTGAAGACCACGTTCGAGACAACACAGATCGACCCGCTCACCCTAGCGCTGCGCGCCCACGAGATCACCGAGAACGCCCTGCAGTTCGAGCTCACCGGCCGCACCGACTTCGGCAGCGGATCGAATCTGCAGACCGTCGCCGCGAACCTCGACGGCACTGCGACGGTGCTCGGCATCCTGAAGCCGCTGCTCATCAGCCGGGATCCCCAGCTGCCGGAGGTCTTCGCGCTGCTCGCGCAGGCCCGGCAGGATGCCGCCTCCCTCCCGCCCCTCGCGAAACTCACCACCGCGCAGCGCGAGAAGATCGACGCCCAGGTCGGCCAGCTCGCGGAGGACCTCGCGCCGGTGGCATCCGTGCTCGAACCGAGACGGGTGAACCAATGAGCCCCACCCCGCCGTCCGCCGCCCCGGGCCCCGCCGACTCCGCCAGGCCCGGCGCCTCGCGCCCAGAGGTCCCGGCCGCCGCCGGTCCCGCACCCGCGGCCTCGCGCCGCCAGTTCCTGCGCGGAGCCGTGGGCACCGCAGCCGTGTCGGGGGCGGCACTGGCCGGATTCGGCGCCGCCGCCGTGACCCGCCCGGAGCCGGCCGCCGCGGCATCCTCCGCGGGATCCGCCGACCGGGTCATCCCGTTCCATGGGGAGCATCAGGCCGGCATCCTCACCCCGCGCCAAGCCGCCGCCGCCTTCGTCGCGTTCGACCTCACCGTGTCCACCCCGGCCGAGGCCGCCGACCTGATGCGCGCCCTCACCGGGCGCGTGCGGTTCCTCACCACCGGCGGAACCCCGCCGAACCTCGGCATCTCGGCCCCGCCGAGCGATTCCGGACTCCTCGGGCCGGACGTCCCCGCCGGCGGCCTCACCGCGACGGTGGGCGTCGGATCCACGTTCTTCGACGTGCTCGGGATCCCGAGGCAGCGTCCCGCGAAACTGCGGCCCATGGACACGTTCGCGAACGACGACCTCGATCCGGTCCGCTGCGGTGGCGACCTCGTGCTGCAGCTCTGCGCCGACAGCCGGGACGTCGTGCTGCACGCCCTGCGCGACCTCGCCCGGCACACCCGGGGCGCCATGCAGGTGCGCTGGCGCATCGACGGCTTCGACTCGCCGTCGCGGCCGGCCGGGGCATCCCGCAATCTGCTCGGGTTCAAAGACGGCATCGTCAACCCCGCCGCGAGCGAGTCCGACAAGCTCATCTGGGTGCAGTCCGGCGCCGGCGAGCCCGCCTGGGCGACCGGGGGCAGCTACCACGTGCTTCGCGTCATCCGGATGCTCGTCGAGTTCTGGGATCGCGTGACCATCTCGGAGCAGGAGCGCATGATCGGACGGCGCCGGGACTCCGGAGCGCCGCTCAGCGGCAGTCGCGAGACCGACGTGCCCGACTACACCGACGACCCCAAGGGATCGGCGGTCCCGCTCGACGCGCACATCCGGCTCGCGAATCCGCGGACGCACGCGACGGATGCCTCGAGGATGCTGCGTCGCGGCTACAACTACGACCTCGGCACCGACGTCGACGGCAACCTCGACATGGGACTCGTGTTCAACGCGTTCCAGCAGGACCTCGACCGCCAGTTCGTCGCGGTGCAGAAACGCCTCGACGACGAGCCCCTCGTCGACTACATCTCGCCCGTCGGCGGCGGGTACTTCTTCTCGCTGCCCGGCGTGCGCGACCGGTCCGACTGGTACGCCCGGGCGCTGCTCGGCTGAGCCGCCGCGGGTCGCGGCATCCTGCCGGCCCGGCGCCCGCGCGTCGCCGGGATGGATGCCGCCCGATGGTTGCGCGGGGCATCCGAGATTTGGGGCAGACTTCACCGTTCGTTCATCGGTTGGGCACCCTCCTCGCCCGCTGCCGGGCGAATGATGGACCCGCTCCAGGATCGGAACATCCCCCATCGAACTCCGGAAGGATTCGTCGTGCGAAAAGCGCCATCCCCCTCCTCCTCGACCCGTCGCCGCCTCGTCGTCGGCGGCGCCCTGCTGGCGACCGCGGTGCTCGCCGCCGGCGGCGCGGTCGCGGCATCCGCCCATCCCGTGGCCGACGCGTCGGCCTCCACGAAGACGCCCATCAAGCATGTCGTCGTCATCTTCGGCGAGAACGTGTCGTACGACCACTACTTCGGCACGTACCCGAACGCGGCGAACACCGACGGGACCACGTTCACCGCCGCCGCGCACACGCCTGCCAACGACAACCTCGTCAGCTCGGGCGCGCTGAAGAGCAACCCGAACCTGTACCCGCCGACCCGGCTCGCGTCGAGCCAGGCATCCACCTGCGACCAGAACCACGCGTACAAGCCCGAGCAGAACGCCGTCGACGGCGGCCTCATGGACAAGTTCGTGCAGAGCGTGTCCGTCGACACCTGCACCGGCCTCTACGGCACGCCCGGCCTCGCGATGGACTACTACGACGGCAACACCGTCACGGGCATGTGGAACTACGCCCAGCACTACGCCATGTCGGACAACTCGTGGGATGCCACGTTCGGCCCCTCGACCCCGGGCGCGCTGAACCTCATCTCCGGCCAGACGCACGGCTTCACCGAGGTCGACTCGGTCACCGGGCAGCAGGTCGCCACCCCGGGCAGCTACACGCTCGCCGACCCCAACCCGGCCGGCGTCGGCACGGTCATCAACGACCCCGACCCCGCGTTCGACGACTGCTCGGACAAGAACCACACCTCCACCAACACGCTCGCCGCCGGCCACGGCAAGAACATCGGCGACCTGCTCAACAGCAAGGGCGTCACGTGGGGCTGGTTCCAGGGCGGGTTCCGCCCGACCACGACCGCCGGCACGAACGGAGCGACGTACTCCGTGTGCGGTTCCAAGCACACCAACCTCGCCGGGGCATCCGTCGTCGACTACAGCCCGCACCACAACCCCTTCGCGTACTACGCGTCGACGTCGAACCCGCACCACCTGGCCCCGTCGTCGGTGGGCATGATCGGCAAGACCGACCAGGCCAACCACCAGTACGACCTGACCGACTTCGACTCCGCGCTGCAGGGCGGAAACCTCCCCGCGGTGAGCTTCCTGAAGGCCTCCGAGTACCAGGACGGCCACGCCGGATACTCCGACCCGATCGACGAGCAGCACTTCATCGTCAACGAGATCAACGCGCTGCAGAAGTCGAAGTACTGGTCCTCGACCGCGGTGGTCATCGCGTACGACGACTCGGACGGCTGGTACGACCACGTCGCCCCGACGATCACCAACGCGTCGCACTCGACCGTCAACGACGCGTCGGTGTGCACCACCTCGACCGCGCCCGTCGCCGGCGGCTACGCCGACCGCTGCGGACCGAGCCAGCGCCTGCCGCTGCTGGTGATCTCGCCCTACGCCAAGACGAACTTCGTCGCGCACAACGTGACCACCCAGCCCTCGGTGCTGAAGTTCATCGAGGACAACTGGGGCACCGGCCGCATCGGGGACAGCTCGTTCGACGCCACCGCCGGCTCGCTGAACCCGATGTTCCAGTTCGGCCGGGCGGACGACAAGCGCGTGCTGCTGAACGCCGACGGCTCGGTCGCCTCCGTCACTCGCGCGGGTGACGGCGACAGCCAGTAATCCACACGCGACACGGAACGACCTCGGGGGATGCCCCGGGGTCGTTCCGTGTCGGGGCGGGGTCCCTTCGTCTCGCTTCGCTCGCTCAGGGACCGGCGGTGCGGGGCCTGGGGGTGTGTGGGGATGCCGGGCGAGGATGCGCGGCGGGAAGCCCGGGGTGGGATGCCGGGAGCGCAGCCCCCGAACTGAACGGTCGAACAGGTGGCAGATTCAAGAATCTAGACACTCATCGCGCCATTTTGATACAGTCGTTCAGAAATCTGCAGCGGACGACACGACGACGTGTCCAGGAGGTTCGAGAATGAGCAGCACACCGGCATCCGCCCCCGAACAGGGCACCCTCGCGAAGGGCAAGCTCGGCACGTTCGACATCGTGTTCTTCGTGGTGTCCGCCGCCGCGCCGCTGACGGTCGCGGTCAGTTCCGCCCCGCTGGCGTTCCTCGTCGGCGGCATCGGCGCCCCGGGAGCCATGCTCGCGAGCGGGGTGGTGCTCATCCTCTTCGCGATCGGATTCACCGCGATGTCGCGCTACGTGCGCAACACCGGCGCGTTCTACGCCTACGCGGCCGCCGGCCTCGGCAAGCCGGTCGGCGTCGGGGTCGCGTTCGTCACGATCGTCGCGTACGCCTTCCTCTGCTTCTGCTTCTACGCCCTGCTCGGGTTCTACGCGAACCTCACGTTCGCGCACCTGTTCGGCATCGATCTGCCCTGGGGCGTGTGGTCGATCGTGTCGGTGCTGATCATCGGATTCCTCGGCTACCGCCGCATCGACGTCGGCGCGAAGGTCCTCGCGGTGCTGCTGACGGCGGAGATCAGCATCCTGCTCATCATCGGCGTCGCGGTGGTCATCCAGAACGGGGGAGGAATCGTCGCGGCGACCGCGGCATCCTTCAACCCGGCCAACGTCTTCTTCGCGGGCGGCGCCAGTGCCCTGTTCGTCTTCGGGTTCGGGGCGTTCCTCGGGTTCGAGGGCACGGTCATCTACGCCGAGGAGGCGAAGGATCCGTCGCGCACGGTGCCGCGCGCCACGTACATCGCGATCGCGTTCCTCGGCATCTTCTACGCGTTCACGTTCTGGGTGCTGACGCTCGCGTTCGGACCGAACGGCGTGATCGAGCTGGCGAACTCGAAGCACGCCGAAGACATGCAGTTCCTCGCGGGCGAGCACGCCCTCGGCGCCTGGGCCGGCGTCGTCATGCAGGTGCTCATCGTGACGAGCTTCTTCGCGTGCACCCTCGCGTTCCACAACGCGTGCTCCCGCTACCTGTTCTCGCTCGGCCGGGAGCGCCTCCTGCCCGCACCCCTGGCCCGCACGCACCCGCGCATGCAGTCGCCGTATCTCGCCAGCATCACGCTCTCGGTCATCTGCCTGATCGCGATGATCCTCGCGATCGTCTCGGGACAGGACCCGTTCCTCGGCATCGGCCTGTGGAGCTACGCGATCGGTGTCGCCGGTCTCGTCTTCGCGCAGGGCGTCGCCGCGATCTCGGTGATCGGGTTCTTCTGGAAGGACCGCCGCGGATACTCCGTCTGGCACGTCGTCGTCGCACCCGTGCTGGGTGCCGTGGGCCTCCTCGCCGCGTTCGTCGTGATCGCCACCCACTTCGACCTCGTCTCAGGGGTCGAAGGCCCGATCAACCAGGGGATGCTGGCGTGCGTTCCGATCATCTTCGTCGGCGGCATCGTCGTCGGTCTCGTCATGAAGCGCCGCGCACCCGCGCGATACGCTGCGCTGACGCAGTCGGTCACCGTGCTGCCCGCCGAAGAACTGGAGGTCGTCTGATGGCCGCAGCCAAGAGCGCCCAGCGCCGGCAGGATCTGCTGCAGGCCACGAGCCGCGTCATCAGCGAACGCGGGCTGTCCGGCGCGAGCGTGCGGACGGTCGCCGAGCAGGCCCAGATGAGCGCCGGCAGCGTGCTCTACCACTTCGAGAGCTTCGACCAGCTCGTCGAGACCGCCGTGCGCGGCGCGATCGAGGAGTTCATCGACAACCGGCGGCGGCTGTCCGAAGCCCACCGGGACCCGCTCGCGCGCCTGCGCGCGACGATCGAGGCCGGCATCCCGGAGCGCATCAGCGACGACCTGCGCATCGTGTACGAGGCATCCGCGGCGATGCGCGAGAAGTCCCGGTTCAAGGCGGCGCTGTCGCTGCTGCTGGAGCGCCAGGTCGCCCTGTACACGACGATCATCGAGGTCGGCACGGCGCTCGGCGCGTTCCGTCCGCGCATGGACACCCTCGCGATCGCGGCGAACCTCGTCGCCCTCGAGGACGCCTACGACCTGTACCTGCTCGACGAGGACAACTGGCAGCGCGACCGCTACCTGCAGAACACGATGCAGTTCGCCGAGCTCGCCCTCGACTGCGTGCTGATCGCGCCGGATGCCGCGCCGGATGCCGGCGCCGAGACCCCGGAGGAGACCCCGTGACCGACCCGTCCGCCGCGACCGCCGTGACCCTGGACATCCCGACCGGGACTGTCCGTGCCCGCGATCTCGGCATCCCCTTCGACGGCGAACCCGGGCCCTGGAACGCGATCACCGACGTGCCCGGCCTCGAGGTCGGCTACGTCACCCTCGTCTCCGACGGCCCGGACGCCGCCCGCACCGGCGTCACCGCGATCCTTCCCCGCGGCCGGGACAAGGCCGGCATGCCGTGCGCGGCCGGCGTCGCCGTGCTCAACGGCAACGGCGAGCTGACCGGACGCAGCTGGATCGAGGAGGCCGGACAGTTCCAGACGCCGGTCGCCATCACCAACTCTCACGCGGTGGGCGCCGTGCACCGCGGCGTCGACCGGTGGCTGGCCGAGCACGATCCGGCCACGGCCGCCCAGTGGATGCTGCCCGTCGTCGGCGAGACCTGGGACGGCTACCTCAACTCCATCAACGCCGACCTCGTGCGCCCGGAGCACGCGATCGCCGCGCTGGATGCCGCGGCATCCGGGCCCCTCGCCGAAGGCAACGTCGGGGGCGGCACCGGCATGAACTGCTACGGGTTCAAGGGCGGCACCGGCACCGCGTCGCGCATCGTGCGCGGCGGGGACGCGTCGTGGACCGTGGGAGTGCTGCTGCAGGCGAACTTCGGGTCCCGCCACGAGCTGCGCGTCGGCGGGCATCCGCTCGGGCGCACCTCCGCGGCGCCGAACCCGATGGAGACCACGGACTGGTTCGAGCGCGAGGTCGCCGGTGCCGGGCCGGCGGTGCCGGGCGCCGGCAGCGTGATCGTCGTGGTCGCGACGGATGCCCCGCTGCTGCCCGACCAGTGCCGCGCCCTCGCCCGGCGCGTGCCGCTCGGCCTCGCCCGCACCGGGACGACGGGCAGCCACTTCTCGGGCGACATCTTCCTGGCGTTCTCGACCGCGAACGAGGGGGCCCTGGCATCCCGCATGGGCGTGCCGACGGGCACCGTCCAGACGCTCGAGCACGTCAGCTGGGGAGGCATCGACGCGTTCTACGCCGCCGTCGTCGAGGCGGTCGAGGAGGCCGTGCTGAACGCGCTCGTCGCCGCTCGCGACATGGTCGGCCGCGACGGCCACGCCAGCTACGCTCTCCCGCACGACGAGGTCCGCGCCGCCTTCGCGTGAGCCGCGTCTTGCGGGCTGAGCTTGTCGAAGCCCGTTCGCCCGGGGTGTTGCTCTTCGACAGGCTCAGGGCGCGCGGTCGACGGCTCAGGGCGCGCGATCGGCCAGCCCGCGGATGGCGGTGTCCACCACGCGGGCGGCGACATCCTGGATCTCGGACTCGCTCAGCCGGCCGGCGGGGCCGTGCAGCACGAGCAGGGCGAACCCGTGCACGGCCGACCAACAGGGCCATTCCGCGCCCGGACGGGCGGATGCCGGCAGGTCGCCCTCCCGCACCATGGCGTCGAGCGCATCCACCAGTGCGATCAGCGGCGCCGGCATCCCGGACTCGCCGGGCAGTGCCCGGCTGGTGAAGAACGCCGTCTCGAACCACCCCGTCTCGCGCCGCGCGAACGCGATGTAGCCGAGGCCGACGGCGCGCAGGCGCTCGCGGCCGGTGAGCCCGGCGGAGTCCGCGGAGGATGCCTGCATCCGCGCGGCCATGTCGTCCTGGATCCGCTGGGCGATGGCGTGCAGCAGCTGCTCGCGGTCGGCGAAGTGCCGGTACGCGGCGCTCGGTGACACCCCGGCCCGGCGGGTGACGTCGCGCAGCGACAGCGCGGCGGGGCCGCCCCTGCGGGTCAGCTCGAGGCCGGCATCCACCAGCGCGGCGCGCAGATTGCCGTGGTGGTACGTGTCGCGGGTGGCGGTCTCGGTCATCCGACCCCCCTTTCCGAACGCGAGTCACATGTGTACGCTGTAAACATATCGCATGTGAACTGCGTGCACATCGAGGAGGATGCCATGACCACCGCCCTTCCGCCCATCGTCGACGCGGCCACCTGGCAGCAGCAGCTCGACCAGCTGCGGGTCCGCGAGAAGGCCGCCACCCACGAGCTCGACGCGATCGCCGCCCAGCGCCGTCACCTGCCGATGGTGGAGCTGCCGCCGTACACCCTCGACTCGGCCGACGGACCGGTGAGGCTCGTCGACGTGTTCCAGGGCAAGAGCCAGCTGATCACCTACCACCACATGTGGCGCGACGGCGCCGAGTGGCAGTGCCCGGGATGCACCGGTTTCACCGCCCAGTTCGCGCGGCTCGCGTTCCTCGACCACAACGATGCCCGGTTCGTGATCGTCACGCAGGGCGAGATCGGCGAGGCTCTCGCCTACCGCGAGAAGGTCGGCAACCGGATGGAGTGGTACTCCACGGCGAACAGCCCCTTCGGGGCGGACGTGGGCGCGCCGAAGGGCGGCGGATTCGCCCTGAACGTCTTCCTCCGCGACGGGGACACCGTCTACCGCACCTGGGCGACGTCCGGGCGCGGCAGCGAGCAGCTCGGCTACACGTTCGGACTCATCGACATCCTCCCGTACGGCCGGCGCGAGGACTGGCAGGACTCTCCGGACGGCTGGCCGCAGGGCGGCCGGGGCAACGGGTGGCCGTCGTCGAAGGACGTCGCCGCCGCGTACGGTCCGCACACGCACTGAGACCGGCGCGGCATCCGGCATCGGGGATGCACAGGTGGTTCATGGATTCGGATGTCAGCCTGGAGGTCCACTGACGCCCGAACGAAATGAGGACGCCATGAACTGCCCCGTCGACGGCCAGACCCTGGTCATGAGCGAACGCTCCGGCATCGAGATCGACTACTGCCCGCAGTGCCGGGGCGTGTGGCTCGACCGCGGCGAGCTCGACAAGATCATCGAACGATCGGCATCCGCCCCGGCGCAGTACGCGCCGCCGCCGCAGCGGTACGACGACCGCGGGTACGACAAGCACGGGTACCACGGCAAGAAGAAGTCGAGCTGGCTGGGAGAGCTGTTCGACTGACCGGGTGCGGATGCCGCGTCAGACGCGGAGCGGCTCCAGCAGCCGGTGCGGCTCCTTCAGGGCCGCCTGGTAGGGGTCGTTCGCGCCCTCGGGCTGCGGCTTGCGGATGACGATGTCGCCCGCGTCGGGGATGACGCCGCACTCCGAACAGGTGCCCTGCACGGTGAGCGGCGCGCCGTCGGTGCGGTGCGTGTAGACCATCCGGCGGTCGGGGGCGACGTAGTTCTCGTTGCCCCACTGCGCGAGCGAGAAGATCGCGGGCCACAGCGCCTCGCCCTTCGGGGTGAGCACGTACTCGTCGCGCGCGCCGTGGCCGGGGACGCGGTCCACGACTCCGTGGTCGACCAGCCGCGTGAGGCGGTCGGTGAGCGTCGCGGGCGGGATGCCGATGTGCTTCTGCAGGTCGGAGTAGCGCCGGATGCCGTAGAAGAGGTCGCGCACGACCAGCAGGGTCCAGCGCTCGCCCACGACTTCGAGGGCGCGCGCCACGGCGCAGTCCTGGCCTGCGTAGTCCGTTCCCAGAGGCATGATCCGATCGTACCAGCACTTCAACCATTGATGCTTGTAACTTCATTGATTGAAGTGCATACTGGTCGGCATGACTCACGCAGAAGCGGTGCCGTTCACGGCATCCACCCCCGTGATCGCCGCCAGACGGCCCCTCCGCCTGCCGCGCACGGCTGGATTCGTCGCGATGTCGGCCACGCTCCTGGCCTTCTTCGTCGCGGCCGGCGCCCCCACCCCGCTGCTGCCGCTCTACGAGCACGAGTGGGGGTTCCCGCCGTCGATGCTCACGGTCGCGTTCGGCGTCTACGCGTTCGCGCTCATCGCCGCCCTGCTCGTGTTCGGGTCGCTCTCCGACCACATCGGACGCCGGCCGGTGCTCATCGGCTCGCTCGTCGTCGAACTCGTGTCGATGGTGGTGTTCCTCTTCTCGCCCGCCATCGGCTGGCTCATCGTCGGCCGGGTGCT
Source organism: Microbacterium mangrovi (assembly GCF_000802305.1). GTDB lineage: Bacteria > Actinomycetota > Actinomycetes > Actinomycetales > Microbacteriaceae > Microbacterium > Microbacterium mangrovi. Next base: position 129,135 of record NZ_JTDK01000017.1, read on the forward strand.
GCAGGGCCTCGCCACCGGGGTCGCGTCGAGCACGTTCGGCGCGGCGATCGTCGAGCTCGCACCCGAGAAGCGCAAGAAGCTGGGCGCGGTGATGTCGAGCTTCGCGACCACCGCGGGCCTCGGCGTCGGCGCCCTCGTGTCCGGAGTGATCGCCTTCGCCATCCCGACCGCGGCCGCCACCACCGTCTGGCTGGCGCTGGTGGTGGTGATGGTCGCCGGGACGGTTGCCGCCGTCCTCACGCCCGAGACCTCGACGCGTCGCGCGGGCGCTGCGGCCTCGCTGATCCCGCGGGTGAGCGTCCCCCCGCGGGTGCGCCGGCTGTTCGCCGCGACCGCGCCGACCGTCGTGGCCGTGTTCCTGGAGACGGCCCTCTTCCTCGGCCTCCTGCCGATGATCCTCGCCAGCGTGTTCCACGTCCAGGCACCGGTGCTCGGAGGAGCGATCAACTTCGTGATGTTCGCCACGGCGACCGTCACCGCCGGGGCGACGGGCGCCATCCACCCGCGGAGGCTCAAGGTCCTCGGCAACGTCGCCCTCGTCGTCGGCGCCGTGCTCGTGCTCGGCGGCCTCGCCACCGCACAGCTCGTCTTCCTGTGGATGTCGGCCCTGGTGTCGGGCTTCGGCATGGGCGCGGGCTTCACCGGCAGCAACCGCGGGCTCGTCCCCGAGGTCGAACCCCACCAGCGCGCGGGGCTGTTCAGCGCCATCTTCGTGGTCGCGTACGTCACGTTCGGAGCATCCGCGATCATCGCCGGGTTCATCGCCACCGCGGTCGGCGTCACCGCCATGGCCGTCGGCTACGGCATCCTCCTCGCCGTCGCGGCCCTCGTCGGGCTGACGCTCACCGCCGCGTCCCGTCCGCGCACGCACTGAGACGCACACGGGTGGGATGCCGGATCAGCGCACGCGCACGGTGAGCCGGAGGCGCTCGCGCACCCGGCCGCCGGCGTGGGTGAGCGCCAGGTCGATGACCGCGACGCCCGGCGCCCGGCCGACGATGCGCAGCTCGCGCGCGAAGCTGCCCTGACCGGGTGGATCCCCGGCCGGAGGGATGCCGACCGTCTGCACGTCGACGGCATCCGCATCCCCGGTGACCGTCGCCAGCCACCGGTACCCCTGGCCGCCCGCGCCGGTGATCGGGGCGCGGAACCGCTCCCCGATCACCAGGTCGAGCTCAGAGGGCAGGTCCGATGATGACACCGTCGTGCCACCCGGAGCCGTCGCGCCAGAAGTGCTGCATGTTGCCATCCTGCCTCCGCGCGACCACCTCGAGGTTGAACCCGAAGCTGCTCTGCACGATCGCGAGCGCCCGGTCGATTCCCGTGCCGAACGTGGCGCTCGCCTGCCACGTGCCGCCCGGGGCCATCCACCAGTGCTGCAGGGTGCCGTTCGTGAGCGCCACCACCAGCTCGTAGTTGCCCGACGCGAATTCGTCGCTGCGCGAGTACTGGCCCTCGATCATGACGGGGCCGCCGTGGCATCCCCCGGCGAACGTGGACAGCGCCGACCACGCCCACGTGCTGCCGTCGGCGCGGGTCCAGTGCTGCAGCTGGCCGTTGCGCAGCACGCACACCAGCTCGAGGTGGCCGGTCGTCGTCTCGACGAGGCTTCCGCCGGCCTCCGCGATCGGGTTGCCGAAGACCGGGAACGGCGGCCGCACGATGATCGGCCCGCCCTCGGTCGCGGCCTCGGGATCGGACGTCGGCGCATCCGGAACGGAGACCGGCGCACCCGGCGCGGCGGCGCCCACCAGCTCGGGCACCGGGGCATCCGCCTCCGCGACCTCGTCCTTCGCGGCGTGCACCACGATCGGCGGGTTGCCGAACACGGGACCCGCATGCCAGCCGCCGCCGTCGCGCCACCAGTGCTGCAGGTCGCCGGACGACAGCGCCGTCACGACCTCGAAGTTGCCGGGGCCGTAGTGGCTCTCCACGAACCCGGGGGTGCCGACCGCGTTCGTCGGCCCGAAGGTCGCGCCGTCGTTCCACGTGCCGCCGTTCTGGTCGAACCACCAGTGCCGCAGCCGCCCGCTGTTCGAGCGGTAGATGAGCTCGAAGTTGCGGTTGAACGTCGTGCCGGTCGCGGTGGGCTCCGATCCCGCGTCGTTCGCGAAGCCGGGAGCCTCCGCCCACGGCAGCGAGCCGTTGCCGTTGTCCCGCCACCAGTGCGCGATGCCGCCGCCCGGGTCGTGCACGAACAGCTCGAAGTTGTCGTGGTTCGCGCCGTTCCCGCTCTCGAACATGCCGCCGTTGTGGTTGAACCTCTTGCTCCACGGGTCGGGGTTGGTGCCGCGCAGGCCGTACATCTCGTTGCTGTCGATGCCGATCTGCCCGTACCCGATCCACCCGTAGCCGTGGTCGCCCCAGTCGTCGCCGCCCGGCGTCCCGCCCCACGAGTTGCGGATGAGCCACGCCTGCTTGCCGTCGTCGAACCCGACCACGTCGACGACGTGCGTGCCGTTGGAGGTCTGGTTGGGAGCAGCCCGGTACACCGTGGTGATGTCGCTGTACCCGTAGAAGTCGTCGTAGATGGTGATGGAGCTCGCCACCGTCGGACCCACCTGCCAGATCCAGTTCTTCATGTCGTCCACATTGCTGAGCGTCGTGTACGCCGGGACCTTCACCGTGCGGCCCGAGCGGTCGAACGTCGTCGTGGCGGTCGTCTGCTGGGTGGACCCGGTGCCGCAGTTGCTCGGTCCCGGATTCCAGTAGCCGTCGTCGCGCGCGGCCGGGAACGGCCAGGGGATGCTTCCCGGATCGGCCTGCCCGTTCGAGTGGACCCAGTTGAGGGTGTTGCGGGCATCCCCGCACTGTCCGATCACGACGCTCAGTCCCTTGACCACGTCGCCTTCCGAGCGCGGCGCCCACGCACAGTGCTCGATGCGGGTCATCGCCTCGACCAGGCCGGTGGGAGCGAAGATCCAGCAGTGCTCCGAGTCGAACTGGTCGCGGGTGCGGGTGAAGGTGGGCCAGCCGTTGCGGTTGCGCCAGTCGACGGATGCCGGACGCGGCCCGCCCGCCGGTCCGCCGGCGGCCCCGGGCGCGCCGCCGAGGAAACCGGGGGAGAGTCTCTCGGCGAGGTGCCGGGCCGAGGGCTGCTCGGCGACGAGCTTCAGCACGTCGACGCGCTTCTCCGGGTCCGCCGGCCGCGGCGGCGGCCCGCCGAGCAGATGCCGCTTGATCGGCCGGTCGTCCGGGATGTCGGGCAGCACCTGCCACCCGAGGTCGTGCTGGGCGATGAGCGCGCGCACATCGCCGTAGGTCTCGAGCCGTGGGCTCGGTGTTGATTCAGGCATGTGATCCCCCTGTTGTCCGGATGCCGCCAGTGCGGCATCGTCCGCGAACAGGAGGCCTCAGCACCCCGCCGTGATGCGGCCCGGGCCTGGGAACTCGGTCTCGGGGGACCCAGAACCCGCCGAGGGGCGGCCGGAAGCAGGAGGAAGGCTGAGACCAGGAGGATGCCGGCCGGATCGTCCTGTTTCCGGCCATTCCCCTGTTCTCAGCCGCCGCCCAACGCCCCGGCGCCGCGCGTTGTCAGCCGCCGAGGGCGCGGAGCAGGGCGGCACCGTCGGGGGACCCGAGACCGGTGCAGGCATCCCACCCCGGCCGGGCGGCGAAGGCGCCGTTGTTGCCCGACGTGATGTCGCGGAACCCGGCGGAGGTGCCGGATGCCGTCGCTCCGGCATACAGCTTCGGCTGCGCCAGCCCCATGCGGGTGCCGGTGGCCTGCACGATCCGGGCGATCAGCGCCGCCCACAGCGGTGCGACCGCGCTGGTGCCGCCGATCACCATGTCGGTCCCGTCCACCCGCACCTGGTAGCCGGTCCGCGGGTCGGCGTTGCCGGCGACGTCCGGAACCCCGCGTCCGCTCGCTCCGGCCTCGTCCGGGGGCACGCCGACCGCGCCCTGCCACGAGGGGAGCGGGAACGTGTCGCTCACGCCGCCGCCGGTCGCCCCGCCGGCGGCGCCGTCGTTCCACACCGTCTCGGACGAGATCGTGCTGCCCGAGCCGTGCAGGGCGGTGCCGCCGCACCCGAGCGCGTGCGGGCTGGATGCCGGAAAGTCCACGTGCGGCGCGCCGTCGCCGGCGTTGTCGCCGCTGCCGTTGTCGCCCGCGGCGGCGGTGACCGTGGCGCCCATGCCGGCGGCGTCGACGAACGCGGCATCCATCGCGCTGCGCGACTGCGCCGTCCAGGCATCCTCGCTCTGCCCCCAGCTGATGCTGATGGCATCCGGCGTCGGGGAGGCGTGCGCGGCCTTGGTGACCGCGTCGACGAACCCGGCATCGGTGTTGGGGGCGAAGTAGACGACGATGTGCGCGCCGGGGGCCAGCGCCCCGACCACCTCGATGTCCAGCAGCACCTCGCCGTCGGCGCCGTTCGGGTCCTGCCCCGGCTGGTTCGAGGCCCCGTCGACGCCGACCGCGGTCACGATGGGGGTCGGGATGCCGAGCCCGGCGAAGTACGCGTCGAGGTCGGACTGCGCGAACCCGCCACCCAGCTCGATGATCGCAACCGTGCGGCCCGTGCCGTCGGTGCCGGGCGGGAAGCCGTAGAGCTCGCCGACCTGCACCGGGGTGTAGCTGACGGCGCTCGCCGCAGCGGTCGGCGTCGTGGGTAACACCCGGAAGTGCGTCTCGGCCTGCGGGCGGTCGTCGAGGCCGAGCACGGCCACCACCCGCTCGTGCAGGTCATCGGGCAGGGTGAGTCCGCCGGTGCGCTCCCGGTACGACGAGTCGCCCAGGGCCACGGTGTTCAGCTCGACGCCGAACAGCTCCCGCACCACGCTCGCCTTCGCCCTGATGCGGATCAGGCGCTCGCCGAGGTCGGTGCTCACCACCTCGGCGCCCGCGGCGCGGACGGATGCCTCCACCGCTGCGGCATCCGCGGGGTCCGCCCCGTACTTCTCAACGAACTCGTCGTGCGGGATGGGGTTCGCGAGCACGTCGTCGGGCACCTCGGCCCGGCGCCGCAGCACGAGGGTCGCGTCGATGGGCGCGTCGGGATGCACCGCCCCCTGCGGGACGCCCCCGCGGATCGGTGCGCGCTCGCTGCCGGGAAGAGGGTGTCCGCCGGGGATGTCTGGGGTCATGCCTCCGGCGTACACCCGGGCCCGCGTGCACGGAAGGGGGTGGACAGCGGATGCCGGATGCCCCCCGCCGGGGTCGTGGGGTGAAGATGGGACCCACACCGTCATCAGGGAGAGGGACATGCGTCGAGCCGGGATCGTGGTCGCGGCAATCGTCGCGGCCGGGGTCGGGCTCGCGGCGTGCACCGGTGCGCCGCCGCACCCGGCCGCGTCGCCGCACACGCAGTCCGCCATCCCGCCGCCGGCGACGGCATCCGCCTCGCCGGCGACCGCCACCCCGATCACGCACGTCGTCGTCATCTTCGACGAGAACGTCTCGTACGACCACTACTTCGGTACGTACCCGGCCGCGGCGAACACCGACGGCACGCGGTTCACGGCATCCACGGGCACCCCGGCGAGCGATGACCTCGTGAGCTCGGGCGCGCTCGCACACAACCCGAACCTCTCGCCGCCGCGGCGGCTGTCGCCGGCGCAGGCGCTCACCTGCGACCAGGACCACGGGTACACCGCCGAGCAGCGCGCCGTGAACGGCGGCCGGATGGACCGGTTCGTGCAGAACACGTCCGGCCCGGCCTGCGCGAACGGCTACTCCGCCCCCGGCCTCGTGATGGACTACTTCGACGGCAACACCGTCACCGCGCTGTGGAACTACGCGCAGCACTACGCGATGTCGGACAACGCGTGGGATGCCGTGTTCGGACCGTCCACGCCGGGCGCGCTGGACCTGGTGTCCGGTCAGACCCACGGCGTCACGGCCCTCGACCCGGGCACGCATCGGCCGATCGACGACCCGGCCGTCATCGCGACGGATGCCGGCAAGACCGGAACCCTCACCGCCGACCTCGACCCGGCGTTCGACGACTGCTCCGCCCCAGGCAGCCCCGTCGCCCGCGCGGCCGGCGCGAACATCGGCACCCTGCTGAACGCCAAGGGCGTCACGTGGGGCTGGTTCCAGGGCGGATTCCGTCCCACCGTCCCGGCCGGCGCCGGCTCGCGAGCGGTGTGCGGCGCCGCGCACCCCAACCTCGGCGGGGCGAGCGTTCCGGACTACAGCGCGCACCACGAGCCGTTCCAGTACTCCGCGGCCACGGCCAACCCGCACCACCTGGCCCCGACGTCGGTCGCCATGATCGGACGCACCGACCGCGCGAACCACCAGTACGACCTGAGCGACTTCACCGCGGCTCTGAACGCCGGCGATCTGCCCGCGGTCAGCTTCCTGAAGCCCGCACGGTTCCAGGACGGCCACGCCGGCTACTCCGACCCGATCGACGAGCAGCACTTCCTGGTGAGCGAGATCAACGCCCTGCAGCGTTCGCCGCTGTGGGCGTCGACCGCCGTCATCGTCGCCTACGACGACTCCGACGGCTGGTACGACCACGCGCCGCCGGCGATCACCAACGCCTCGCACACGGCAAGCGACGCCGCCGTGTGCACGGGGTCTGCGGCATCCGTCCTCGGCGGATACGCGGGGCGCTGCGGGCCGAGCCAGCGCCTGCCGCTGCTGGTGATCTCGCCCTACGCCCGGTCGGACTTCATCGCCCACGACGTCGTGTCGCAGGCCTCTGTGCTGAAGTTCATCGAGGACGACTTCGGCACCGGCCGCATCGGCGACGGCTCGTTCGACGCCACGGCCGGGTCGCTGACCCCGCTGTTCGACTTCGCGCACCCCGACGGCGCGCGCGTGCTGCTGAAGCCCGACGGCTCGGTCGCCTCGATCACCCGCTGACGCCCGCGCCGCACGATCGGGTGCGTGCGAACCCCGCCCGGGCCATCATGGGCACATGGACACCCCGCGCCGCCCGCTGCTCGCTCCGTCTCCCGCATCCTGCGACTGAGGCCCGCTCGTGTTCGGCGAATACACCGACGCCCAGTGGGCCGCCCTCGCGTTCGTGTACCTCGGCATCGCCCTGGTGCTGGCGCTCGTCGTGCGCCGGTACGTGCCGATCCTCGCGCGCCTGTACCTGCCGGCCAGCGTGATCGCGGGATTCCTCATCCTGCTCCTCGGCCCGCAGGTGCTCGGCCTCAGCGGCTGGAGTCCCATCCCGGTGCAGGTCACCGACGTGATGGCGCGGCTGCCGGGCCTGATGATCAACGTGGTGTTCGCGGGCATCATGATCGGAAAGGCGCTCCCGTCCGTCAAGCAGATCTGGTCGGATGCCGCCCCGCACGTGATCCTCGGGTCGGTGTTCTCGTTCGGTCAGTTCGCCCTCGGCGCGTTCGCGGTGGTGTTCATCCTGACGCCCCTGTTCGGGGTGCCGGACGTCGCCGGGTCCATCCTCGAGCTGTCGTTCGCCGGCGGCCACGGCACGATCGCCGGCATGGGGGGCCTGCTCACCGAGGCCGGCGCACCGGAGATGATCGACGTGGGCCTCGGGCTCGCCACCATCAGCATGATCACCGGCGTCGTGGGCGGGTCGATCCTCGTCAACTACGCCGTGCGCAGCCCCCGCATCACCACGGCCCGCGATCGCCCGGCCCACGGGTCTGATGCCGGGCGGCTCCAGGAGGTCCGCCCCAACGAGGGCGACCAGGCCGGCGAGGTGGGGCTGGGTTCGATCAGCCGCAGCTTCGGGGCGATCGCGGTGTCGATCGCCATCGCGATCGTCATCCTGAACCTGCTGCGGCTCATCGCGCACGCGTTCGGCTCCGACCTGTTCGACCGCTTCCCGCTGTTCCCGTTCACGGTGATCGGCGGCTTCGTCGTGCAGCTCGTGCTCACCGTCACCAAACGCGAGTACCTCGTCGAACGCCGCACGGTGAACGACATCACCGGACTCGCCCTGGACATCCTCATCGCCGCGGCCATCGGCACGATGTCGCTCGCCGCGCTCGGGTCCAACATCCCGGCCCTCACGATCCTCACCGTGATCGCGTTCGCGTGGAGCGTCGTCGGGATGCTGTGGCTCGGCCCCCGCATCCACCGGCGGGACTGGTTCGAGCACGCGATCGCCGACTACGGGCAGTCGCAGGGCAACGTCGCGACCGGGTTCGTGCTGGCCGACATGGCCGACCCGGACCGCACCACGAGCGCCGCCCGCTCGTACGGCTACAAGCAGCTCATCTACGAGCCGTTCCTCGGCGGCGGCATCCTGACCGCGTTCAGCATCCCGGTGATCCTGCAGATCGGGTCGCTGTGGTTCGGGATCGTCTCCCTCGTCGTGACGATCCTGCTCATCGCCTGGGGCGTGCTGCGCCGCCGCGGCGACCCAGCGCGCTGAGCGCCGCCTCGCGCGCTGAGCCTGGGGCCACGCGCCCGGAGGCTCCGCGCAGCGCGAAGCGATGCGTGGAGGGGGCGTGGGGAGCGAAGCGCAGGACCCCGGGGTTCACGCCGTGACGAGCCGGTACCCCATGCCCTGCTCGGTCAGGAGGTACCGCGGGTCGGCGGCATCCGGCTCGAGCTTCTTGCGCAGCTGCGACATGTACAGCCGCAGGTAGCCCGAGTCGGCCACCTGGTCGGTCCCCCAGATCTCCTTGAGCAGCGACTGCCGGGTGACCAGCGACCCGGGATTGCGTGCCAGGAACTCGAGCATCTTCCACTCGGTCGGAGTCAGGTGCACGCGCGCCCCGCCGCGGGTCACCGCCCGCGCGGCGAGGTCGACCGACACGTCGCCGAACTGCACGACCGCCTCCCCGGTCGGACCCGTCGCGCGCCGGGCCAGCGCGCGCAGCCGCGCCAGCAGCTCGTCGATCTGGAAGGGCTTGGTCACGTAGTCGTCGGCTCCGGCATCCAGCGCGTCCACCTTGTCGGCGGATCCGGTGCGGCCGGACACCACGATGATCGGGGCCTGCGTCCAGCCCCGCAGGGCGTGGATCACCTCGACCCCGTCGAGCTTCGGCATCCCGAGGTCCAGCAGCACCAGGTCGGGTTTGGATGCCGCGGCCAGCGCGATCGCGGCGGCCCCGTCCGGCGCGGCGACGATGTCGTAGCCGTGCGCGGCGAGCGTGATCCGCAGGGCGCGCACCAGCTGCGGATCGTCGTCGGCGACCAGGATCTTCATGCGTTGTCCTCACCCGCGTTGCTGATTTCGGAGAATCCCCCCGATTTCGGATGCCGAGCCTGGGCGGCATCCGAATCCAGATCGATTCTCCGCGATTCGCGCGCGCCGGATGCCACCGGCAGGGCGATCACCATCGTCAGACCGCCGCCGGGGGTGTCTTCGGGGGTGAGCGTGCCGCCCATGCCCTCGGTGAACCCCTTCGAGAGCGCCAGCCCCAGCCCGAGGCCGGTGGTGTTGTCGGTGTCGCCGAGCCGCTGGAAGGGCGCGAAGATGTCGTCCCGGCGCTCCGGCTCGACCCCGGGACCGCGGTCGACGATGCGGATCTCGGCCGTGCCGCCCAGGCGAGACGTCGAGATGCGCACGCGCTGCCCGTCCGGGGAGTGCCGCTGCGCGTTGGCGAGCACGTTGACCACGACCCGCTGCAGCAGCACGGGGTCGGCGGAGATCATCGGCAGGTCGGCATCCAGTGCGAACTCGAGCTGGGCAGGTCCGAGCCGCAGCTCGTCGACCGCCGCGAGGATGACGCCGGCGGCATCCGTCGGCCGCAGCGACACGGCCAGCACGCCGGCCTGCACTCGGCTGACGTCGAGCAGGTCGGTGACGAGGGTGGACAGCATCCCGAGGCTCTCGTCGGCGGTGGCAAGGAGCTCCGCGCGGTCGTGCGCGGAGAGGGATGCCCCCGCGGTGCGCAGGCCGCCGACGGATGCCACCGCCGCCGCGAGCGGGCGGCGCAGGTCGTGCGACACCGCCGACAGCAGGGCGGTGCGCACCTGGTCGGCCTCGGCGAGGGCGTCCACCTCGCGGGCCGTCTCGCTGAGGTCGGTGTGCTCGAGGGCGGCGCCGAGCTGCGCGGCGATGACGTCGAGCAGACGCCGCTCCCCGGCATCCAGCGCGCCGCCGTGCAGCTCGAGTGTGGCCCGCGGGGTGCCGTCGATGCTGCCGATCGGCACGCGCTCGACCGGAAGGGGATTTCGGAGTTTCGCGTCGGATTCGGATGCCTCCGCGCCGCCGTGTCCGAAATCCGCTCGATTCTCCGAAAACGGGCCGGAACCGGGGTCGCCGACCTGGCCGTCGGACGCGAGCACGGTGCCGTCGGCTCCGACGAGCCGGACGCCGGGCAGGCCGAACGCCTCGCGGGTGCGCGCCACCAGCGCCGGCACCGCGCTCTCGCCGCGCAGCACGCTGCCGGCGACCGTGGCCAGCAGCTCGCTGTCGGCGGCGGCGCGCCGGGCGGCCCGCGTGCGGCGGGCGGCCTGATCGACGACGAGGCTCACCAGCAGCGCGTTGACGACGTACAGCACCAGGGCCAGCGCGTGCGCGGGCGCGGCGATCGTGACGGTGAAGTACGGCGCGACGAACAGGTAGTCGAGCGTGAGCCCGGAGAGCACCGCCGCGAACATGGCCGGCCACATCCCGCCGACGAGCGCGACCGCGATCACCAGCAGCTGGTAGGCGAGCACCTCCGTGGTGATGGAGTCGGCGCTGTGGAACTGGAACAGCACCCACGACAGCGCCGGCCCGCCGACGAGGGCGACCGCGAAGCCGAGCAGCCGGCGCTTCACCGACAGGGCCCCGCCGCGCAGGTGCGGCAGGGCGAACCGGTCGCCGGCGGCGGCGTGGGTGACGATGTGCACGTCGATGTCGCCGGACTCGCGGATGATCGTCGCCCCGATCCCGGGGCCCGAGAGCGCCGCGCCGAGGCGTCCGCGGCGGCTGACGCCGATCACGATCTGCGTCGCGTTCACCGAGCGGGCGAATTCCACGAGGGAGTCCGGCACGTCTTCGCCGACGATCTGGTGGTAGCTGCCGCCGAGCGACTCGACGAGGGCGCGCTGGGCGGTCAGCGCCGCCGGGCTTCCGGATCGCAGGCCGTCCTGCGGGGTGACGTGCACCGCGAGCAGCTCCCCGCCGGCGGTGCGCGCCGCGATGCGGGCGCCGCGCCGGATCAGAGTCTCGCCCTCCGGGCCGCCGGTGAGGGCGACGACCACGCGTTCGCGGGCTCGCCAGGTCCCCTCGATGCCGTGCTCGGTGCGGTACGCGTTCAGGGCGCTGTCGACCTCGTCGGCCAGCCACAGCAGGGCGAGTTCGCGCAGCGCCGTGAGGTTGCCGAGCCGGAAGTAGTTCGACAGCGCCGCGTCGATGCGGTCGGCCGGATACACGTCGCCGGCCGACAGCCGGTCGCGCAGGGTCTGCGGCGCGAGGTCGACGACCTCGATCTGGTCGGCGCCGCGCACGACGGCGTCGGGGACGGTCTCCCGCTGCACCACCCCGGTGATCTGGGCCACCACGTCGCCCAGCGACTCGATGTGCTGCACGTTGACCGTCGTGATGACGTCGATGCCGGCATCCAGCAGGTCGTCGACATCCTGCCAGCGCTTCTCGTGGCGCGAGCCCGGTGCGTTCGTGTGCGCCAGCTCGTCGATGAGGGCGACCCGGGGATGCCGGGCGATCACCGCGTCGAGGTCGAGCTCCTCGAGGTCGACGTCGCGGTGCGCGAGGATGCGGCGCGGCACCACCTCGAACCCGTCGACGAGCGCGGCCGTGGCGGCCCGGCCGTGGGTCTCGACGATGCCGACGACGACGTCCTGTCCTGCGGCGAGGCGGGTCCGCCCCTCCTCGAGCATCTCGTACGTCTTGCCGACGCCGGGCGCCGCGCCCAGCAGCACCCGCAAGGTCCCGCGCCTCATACCGTCAGTATCCCCTCGTCCGGCGCGTCCCGAGCCGCCCCGGCCGCGGCGACGTGGGACGCCGGGATGCCGGATGCCTCGGCATCACCGGCCCGCGGCATCCAGCGCGAGGTTCAGCTGCAGCACGTTCACGCGCGGCTCGCCGAGGAACCCGAGGTCGCGGCCCGTCGTGTACCGGGCGACGAGCGCCCGCACCGCGGCATCCGTCATCCCGCGGGCCTCGGCGACCCGGTGCACCTGGATCGCCGCGTACGCGGGGGAGATCGCGGGATCCAGGCCCGAGGCGGATGCCGTCACGGCATCCGCCGGCACCTCGCTCACCGGAACACCCTCGAGCGCTGCGACGGCGGCCTTGCGCTCCCGGATCTGCTTCACGAGATCCGGGTTGGTCGGCCCCAGGTTCGATCCGCCCGAAGCGGTGCCGGCGTAGGCGCCCGCCGACGGACGCTCCTGGAAGTACTGCGGCAGCGGCTTGCCCTGCTTGTCGGTGAACGGCTGGGCGATCAGGATGCTGCCGATCGTCCGGCCGGCGGCATCCTGCACCGTCGACCCGTTGGCCTGCCCGTTCAGCGCGAGCTGGCCGACGCCGGTCACGACGAGGGTGTAGCCGACTCCGAGCACGAGGGTCGCGACGATCATCGCGCGCAGGGCCACGCCGGTGGCGCGCCAGGTGCTGCGGGCGCCGTGTGAGACTGACATTTCGTTTCCTCCAGGTGGGTCAGAAGCCCGGGATCAGCGACACGACGATGTCGATGAGCTTGATGCCGATGAACGGCAGGATGATGCCGCCGAGCCCGTAGACGAGCAGGTTGCGGTTGAGGATCTGCGACGCGCTCGCCGGCCGGTACTTCACGCCCCGCAGTGACAGCGGGATGAGGAACACGATGATCAGGGCGTTGAAGATGATCGCGCTCGTCACCGCGGACGCGGGCGAGCTCAGTCCCATGATGTTGAGGGCGGCGAGCTGCGGGAAGACGCCCATGAACATGGCCGGGATGATCGCGAAGTACTTCGCGATGTCGTTCGCCAGCGAGAACGTCGTGAGGGCGCCGCGGGTGATCAGCAGCTGCTTGCCGATGCGGACGATGTCGATGAGCTTGGTCGGGTCGCTGTCGAGGTCGACCATGTTGCCGGCCTCCTTCGCGGCCGACGTGCCGGTGTTCATCGCGACGCCGACGTCGGCCTGCGCGAGTGCGGGGGCGTCGTTGGTGCCGTCACCGGTCATGGCGACGAGGTTGCCGCCCTCCTGCTCGCGGCGGATCAGCGCCAGCTTGTCTTCGGGGGTGGCCTCGGCGAGGTAGTCGTCGACGCCCGCTTCCTTCGCGATCGCGGCGGCGGTGAGGGGGTTGTCGCCGGTGATCATCACGGTGCGGATGCCCATGCGCCGCAGCTCCCCGAAGCGCTCGCTCAGGCCGTCCTTGACGATGTCCTTCAGGTGGATGACCCCGAGGATGCGGTTCGCCCCGGTTCCTGAGCCTGTCGCCCCGGTCCCGGATCCTGTCGAGGGGCCGCCCTTCACGGCGACCACCAGCGGAGTCCCGCCGGACTGGGCGATGGCGTCGGCCGCGCGGGCGACGGCATCCCGCATCGCGGCATCCGGCTCTCCGTCTTCGGCGACCCAGGCCAGCACGGCGGAGCCGGCGCCCTTGCGGATCTGCGTGCCGTCGGGCAGGTCGAGCCCCGACATCCGGGTCTGCGCGGTGAAGGGCACGATCTCGGCCCCGGCCGGCTCTTCGACGTGGATGCCGCGGGATGCCGCGAGCTCCACGACGGACACGCCCTCGGGGGTCGGGTCGGCGAGGGACGAGAGCGCCGCGATCCGGGCGAGCTCCGCGGCATCGACCCCGTCCATGGCGACGAAGTCGCTGGCCCGCCGGTTGCCGTACGTGATCGTGCCGGTCTTGTCGAGCAGCAGCGTGGTGACGTCGCCGGCGGCCTCGACGGCCCGGCCCGACATGGCCAGCACGTTGTGCTGCACGAGGCGGTCCATCCCGGCGATGCCGATCGCCGACAGAAGCGCCCCGATCGTCGTCGGGATGAGGCACACCAGCAGCGCCACGAGCACCGGGATCGAGACCGGATCGGCGGCGTACGACGCGATCGGGTTCAGCGTCAGCACCACGATCACGAAGATGATCGTGAGGCTCGCGAGCAGGATGTTCAGCGCGATCTCGTTCGGGGTGCGCTGCCGCGCGGCGCCTTCGACGAGCGCGATCATCCGGTCGACGAACGTCTCGCCCGGCTTCGAGGTGATCTGCACGACGATGCGGTCCGACAGCACGCGGGTGCCTCCGGTCACGGCCGACCGGTCGCCACCCGACTCGCGCACCACCGGGGCGGATTCGCCGGTGATCGCCGACTCGTCGACGGTCGCGATGCCCGCGATGATGTCGCCGTCGCCGGGGATCAGCTCGCCGGCATCCACCACCACGACGTCGCCGAGCCGCAGGTCGCCGGATGCCACCTGCTCCGTGCCGGCGTCGAGGTCGGTCGCGCGCAGCCGGGCCGCGGCATCCTGACCGCCGGTCACCCGCCGGGCCATCGTGGTCGTGCGGGTCTTGCGCAGCGTGGCCGCCTGGGCCTTGCCACGACCCTCCGCGACGGATTCGGCGACGTTCGCGAACAGCACGGTGAGCCACAGCCACACCGCGATGCCCCACGTGAAGCCGGCGGGAACCGCGGATCCGCCCGATTTGCCCTCGCCGCCGAGGAACGGTGCGGCGATCGCGATGAGCGTCGTCATCGCGGCGCCGACCCAGACGAGGAACATCACCGGGTTGCGCCACTGCTCGGCCGGGTTCAGCTTGCGCACGGCGCCCGGCAGCGCCCGCACCAGCTGCGCCCACCCGAACGACCCGCCCGAGCCCGCACCTCCGGACCCTCCTTGTCCGCTCGTTGAGCGAGCGAAGCGAGACGAAACGCGTCGTGCATCCTTTTCCGCAGTGCCGGTCGTCGTCATTTCACGAGTCCTTCCGCGAGGGGTCCCAGTGCGAGCACCGGGAAGTAGGTGAGTGCGGTGATGATGACCGAGACCACGGCGAGCAGCCCGACGAACTGGGGCCGGTGGGTCGGCAGGGTGCCGGCGGTGGAGGGGACCTTGTCCTGCGCGGCGAGGGAGCCGGCGAGTCCCAGCACGAGGATCATCGGCACGAAGCGTCCGAGCAGCATCACGACGCCCAGCATCGTGTTCAGCCACGGCGTGTTCGCGGTGAGGCCGGCGAACGCCGATCCGTTGTTGTTCGCGGCCGAGGTGAACGCGTAGAGCACCTCGCTGAGGCCGTGCACGCCGGGGTTCAGGATGCTGGTCTTCTCCATGTCGGCGCGCACCGGCGGGATCGCGAAGCTCAGCGCGACGCCCAGCAGCACGAGGGTCGGCGTCACGAGGATGTAGAGGCTCGACAGCTTGATCTCCCGGGCGGCGATCTTCTTGCCGAGGTACTCGGGCGTGCGGCCGACGAGCAGGCCGCCGACGAACACGGCGATCACGGCGAGGATGAGCATCCCGTACAGGCCCGATCCGACGCCGCCGGGGGCGACCTCGCCGAGCATCATGTTGATCATCGGGATCATGCCGCCGAGCGCGGTGTACGAGTCGTGCATGGAGTTGACCGCACCCGTCGAGGTGGCCGTGGTGGATGCCGCGAACAGCGCGGATCCGAGGATGCCGAAGCGCTGCTCCTTGCCCTCCATCGGGGCGCCCGCGGCCTGCGGGGCGGCGCCGGATCCGGCGGCTTCGAGCCAGCTGACCGCGATCAGGGATGCCACGAAGATCGTTCCCATCACGGCGGCGATGGCGTAGCCCTGCCGGTTGTCACCGACCATGCGGCCGAACGTGCGCGGCAGCGCGAACGGGATCGCGAGCAGCAGCAGGATCTCGAGCACGTTGGTCCACGGGGTGGGGTTCTCGAACGGGTGCGCGGAGTTCGCGTTGAAGAACCCGCCGCCGTTGGTGCCGAGCTCCTTGATGGCCTCCTGCGAGGCGACCGGGCCGCCGGGGAGCTGCTGGGTGGCGCCGGAGAGGGTGTGCATGTCGACGAACCCGTTGAAGTTCTGCACCACGCCGGCGCTGATGAGCGCGATCGCCGCGACGACGGCGAGGGGCAGCAGGATGCGGGTGAGCGACCGTGTCAGGTCGACCCAGAAGTTGCCGATCGTGCCCGACCGCCGACTCGCGAACCCGCGCACCAGGGCGACGGCGACCGCGATGCCGACGGCGGCCGAGACGAAGTTCTGAACGGTGAGGCCGGCCAGCTGCACGGTGTAGCCGAGGGTCGTCTCGGGCGAGTACGACTGCCAGTTGGTGTTGGTGACGAACGAGACGGCCGTGTTGAACGCGAGGCCCTCCGGCACGGCGGGCAGCCCGAGCGAGGACGGCAGCCACTGCTGGGTGCGCTGCAGGACGTAGACGAACAGCACGCCGACGACCGAGAATGCGATCACCGAGCGGGCGTAGGACTGCCAGGTCTGCGCGGATGCCGGGTCGACGCCGATCAGCCGGTACACCCCGCGTTCGACCCGCCAGTCCTTGGCGGTGGTGAATGTACGGGCCATCCAGTCCCCGAGGGGGACGAACAGCAGCACGAGGATGAGCAGCACGCACGCGGCCTGGAACACGCCGGCCCAGACGTCGGCGGCCGCCATCAGAACTTCTCCGGGCGGATCAGGGCGATCACGAGGTAGACGACGGCGGCGACCGCGAGCACGGCGCCGAGCATGGTGAAGACGGTCACAGCCGCTCCACCCCCTTGGTGACGAGCCCCACGAGCGCGAACAGCGCCAGGGTCAGGGCGAGGTAGATGACATCGAGCACGGGACCATCACACGCGCGGTCCCGGGCCGGATGCCGGCATCCTCACGCTTCGCATACGCCCCCGCGCACCGCCCTGACGGCATCCTCACACCCGCGACGCGCCCTGTGCCCTGAGCCTGTCGAAGGGCACACCCCTCAGTTCCGCCGACAACAACGGCGCGACGCCCCGGCAATTCTTGTCGGTGGAGCGAGGCCCCCCTCCATTCCGCCGACAACAACGGCGCGACGCCGCGGCAATTCTTGTCGGTTGAAGGGCCGTCGCCCCGAGTCAGGATGCCGCGGCATCCTCCGGGAGCACGTCGGCGATCCGCGCGAGCACCCCGGGCCATCCGGCGCCCATCCCGTGGAACGCGGCCTTGCCGAGCGGGGTGTCGCGGTCGAGCCCGCTGTGCTCGAGGAACAGCCGGGTGCCGGTGCCCTCGCCGACGAGCGTCCACGTGAGGGTCGAGTCGAGCACGCCCTCGGCGTACGTGTACGCCAGGACGCGCTCGGGCTCGACGACCGTGACCTCGCACTCCTGCACGCCCCAGCTGCCCATGTCGAGGGCGAAACGATGCCCGACCACGGGTCGGATGTCGCCCGCCACCCACCATTTCGCCATCAGCTCCGGCTCGGTGAGCGCGCGCCACACCGCGCCCGGCGGGTGCGGGTAGAAGTGGTCGCATTCGATGACGGCGAGGTCGGTCACGGGGTCTCCTGGGGGTCGGGTTCGAGATCGTCGAGCACCGCGGCGAGCGCGGTGAGGCGCCCGCGCCAGTACTTCTCGAACGGATGCAGCCACTCGTCGATCTCGGCGAGCGGTTCGGCTTCGAGCCGGTAGATGCGGCGGCGGCCGTCCCGCCGTTCGCTGACCAGCCGGGCATCCCGCAGCACCTGGAGGTGCTCGGAGACGGCCGGCCGGCTCAGGTCGAACAGCGCGGCGAGCTCTCCGGCCGGCAGGGGGTCGTCGCGCAGGGCGATGAGGATCTGCCGCCGCACCGGATTGGCGAGCGCACCGAACGCATCCATGGGCATGCCCCCACTATACGTCGGATTTCTCCGACGTATTATCTCGACCCGGATCCGGGCCACCGCCCCTGGCCCGGTGCGAGCATGGGATCCATGCAGTCCCGTCACCTCAGCACCGTCATCCGGCGTGATCCGGCCGAGGTCGCCGCGTACTTCGGCAACCCCGAGAATCTGCCCGAGTGGGCCGCCGGCCTCACCGACACCGCCGTCCGGCACGACGGCGACGACCTCGTCATCCCGACCCCGATGGGCGACTGGCGCATGCGATTCGCCGCACCGAACGATCTCGGCGTGCTCGACCACTGGGTCACCGATCACACCGGCCAGGTCACCTACAACCCGGTGCGGGTGATCGCGCATCCGGACGGCGCCGAGCTGATCTTCACGCTGCGCCAGTTGAACCTGACCGACGAGCAGTACGAGAAGGATGCCGCAGCGGTCACCGCGGATCTCGAGCGACTGCGAACCGTGCTCGAACGAGACTGACCGGCCGAACCTGTCGGCACTTCCATTATCCCACGACGAGGGGGCCTTGCCGCAAGGGCCTCCCGGCGCGCAGAATGGCTGATCGCGCCGCAAATCACACGACGAACACCGGCGCAGGAAAGGGATGCCGAATGCAGCTGTCCGCCTCCGTCTTCGCACTGCCCGACACGAAGGCCGTCAAGGCCGCACCGCACCTGACCGCGGCCGACGACGAGCACTTCGCCCGCGTCGCGGCCGCCATCCGCGACCAGATCGCGCGCCTGACCGCGCGCCTGGACGCCGCCCGCCGGGCCCCCGCCGGTCAGGGGCAGAAGGCGCTGGACCGCGACCAGAACATCCGCCGGCTGACCGCCGAGATCCGCGCGCTGGAACGGTACAGCGTGGATGCCTGCCTCGGCCGGATGACGCCCGCACACGGGGACCCGGTCTACATCGGCCGCTTCGGGCTCACGGAAGCCGACGGCACGCGCCTGCTCATCGACTGGCGTGCGCCGGCCGCGGAGCCGTTCTTCGCCGCGACGCACGCGCACCCGCAGGGACTCCTCGCCCGTCGCCGGTACCGCTGGAGCCGCGGCCGCATCACGGACTACTGGGACGAGGCCTTCACCGACGACATCCCGGCGGACGTCGTGCTCGACGACGACTCCGCCCTGCTCGCGAGCCTCGGCCGCACCCGCACCGGCCGCATGAACGACGTCCTCACCACGATCCAGGCGGATCAGGATGCCGCGATCCGCGCCGACGCCCGCGGTGCGCTGGTCGTCGACGGCGGCCCGGGAACAGGCAAGACGGTGGTCGCCCTGCACCGGGCCGCGTACCTGCTGTACGCCGATCCGCAGCTGTCGGCCGGACGCGGCGGGGTGCTCGTGGTCGGACCCCACGAGCCGTACCTCGCCTACGTCGAGGACGTCCTGCCGAGCCTCGGCGAGGAGGGGGTGCTCACCGCGACCCTTCGCGAGATGCTGCCCGAGGGTCCCGCGGCCCTGCCCGAGACGGACGCCGAGGCATCCCGCCTGAAGTCCACGGCCGAGCTGGTCCTCGCGGTCGAGCGGGCGGCGTCGTTCTACGAGAGCCCGCCCGACGAGGTGCTCACGGTCGAGACGCCGATCGCGGACCTCGTCCTGACGCCGGACGACTTCGCGGACGCGTTCGACAGCGCCGAATCCGGCATCCCGCACAACGAGGCCCGCGCCCAGGTGTGGCAGACGCTGCTGGACATCCTGTTCGTGCGCCTGACCCGCGCGGCCGGCGAGGAGGATGCCCCGGCGCGCGCCGCCGCCGACCGGCTGTTCGCGCAGAACCGGGCCCTGACCGGCGCGTTCGACCGGGCCTGGCCGCTGCTCGACCCGGTGGAGCTGGTGGCATCCCTGTGGGCGAATCCGGGGTTCCTGCAGCGGTGCGCGCCGCGACTCACCGCAGCCGAGGTCGCCGCGCTGCAGCGGGACGATCCGCGCGCGTGGACCGTCGACGACCTTCCGCTGCTGGATGCCGCCCGCGCGCGCGTCGGCGACCCGGGCGTCGAGCAGCGCGCCCGCGAACGCGAGCGCGCCCTCGCCGCCCAGCAGGAGGAGATGGAGAACGTCATCGATCACCTCATCGAGGCGGACGACTCCGAGCTGAAGCTCATGACGATGCTGCGCGGGGCGGATGTCCGGGAGTCGCTGATCGACGACGCCGAGCTGCCGCAGACCGACGCCGACGTCCTGGCCGGTCCGTTCGCGCACGTCGTGGTCGACGAGGCCCAGGAGCTGACGGATGCCCAGTGGGCGATGCTCCTGCGGCGGTGTCCGTCGCGGAGCTTCACGATCGTCGGCGACCGCGCCCAGGCCCGGCACGGCTTCACGGAGTCCTGGGCGGATCGCCTCGCGCGCGCGGGGCTGCGCAGCATCCGCACGGCGACGCTCTCGGTGAACTACCGCACGCCGGAGGAGGTGATGGATGCCGCGGCCCCCGTCATCCGGGCGGAGCTGCCCGACGCCAACGTCCCGACGTCGATCCGCCGCAGCGGGATGCCGGTGCGCCGCGGCGCGCTCGCCGAGCTGGATGCCGAGCTGGATGCCTGGCTCGCCGCCCACGAGGAGGGCGTGGCGTGCGTCATCGGCACGCCGGAGTTCGTCGCCGAGCTGTCCCCGCGCGACCGGGTGAGCGCCCTGACCCCGGTGCTGGCGAAGGGGCTGGAGTTCGATCTCGTGGTGCTCGTCGATCCGGATTCGTTCGGCCGCGGCATCGAGGGCGCCGTGGACCGGTACGTCTCGATGACCCGCACCACCTCCGAACTGGTGATCCTCACCTGACGGGTCTCGGTCTCCCGGCCCCGCGCCGCGATCCGCCCCCCGCCTGTTCCACCGACAACATTTGCGGCTGCTGCGCGCAACTCTTGTCGGTGGAACCGAGGGACGGACGCCCGTCTCACCCCAGCGCGTCGCGCAACCGCTCGAGGGCGGGGATCGCGGCGGCGATCGCTGCGCGGTCCTCGTCGCTGAGCGCCGTCGCCGCCTCGGTGACGACGGCGGCGGCGGCGAGGTCGAACCGGCCGAACAGGTCGAGGGCCCGGGCGGATGCCTCCACCTCGACGCCCCGCCCGTCGCCGGCGGCCGCGCGCCGTTCGACGAGCCCGGCCCGCTCCATCGACTTCAGCAGGTTGCTGACGGTGGACCGCTGCACGCCGAGCCGGTCGGCCAGGACGCTCGGCGCCAGCACGGTGCCGGCCGGCAGCGCCCGGATCACCTCGATCTGGGCATCCGGGATCTCCGGCAGCTGCTCGCGGGACCGGGCCGCGCCGAGCAGCATCCGCCGCAGCGGCGAGACGACCGCGGCGAGGCGACCGGCATCCAGCTCGGTCATCGCACGACGTTCAGCGTCGCGCGCTCGTTGAGCACGGCGGGGTCGAATCCGGCCGCGCGCTTGTAGGCGGCGGCGATCTCCTCGAGCTCGGCCGGCGGGATCACGTCGTGGATGTCGGCGAATCCCTGCGGCGCGCGCTCGCGCGCGAGCAGCATGACGCGTTCCGGTCCGGTCTGGCGGGTCATCTCGAGCAGCTTCGCGGTGACGGGGCGCCGCGCCTGCTCGTAAGCGGCGAGGGCGGCATCCACGGTGGATGCCGTCGCCAGCTGGTAGGCGAGGGTGCGGGCGTCGAGGATGGCCTGCGACCCGCCGTTGGACCCGTTCGGGTACATGGCGTGTGCCGCGTCCCCGAGCAGGGTGGTGCGTCCGAACGTCCACTGCGGCAGGGCGTCGCGGTCGACCATGGGGTACTCGAGCAGTTCGGCGGTTCCCGCGATGGTCGCCGGCACGTCCAGCCAGTCGTACGTCCACTCGCGGAACAGCTCCGCGATCGGGGCGGGGTCGACCGCGCGGTTCCAGTCGGCGTCCGGCACCCCGTCGCCGCGCCGCTCGGCGATGAAGTTGATGGTCTGCAGGCCCCCGGCATCCGGCTCGGACAGCGGATACGCGACGAACTTCTGGTCGCCGTCGCCGGCCATGATCATCGTGCGGCCGTCGAGGAACGTCGGCACCACCGCGGTGCCGCGCCAGATGGTCAGCCCGCTCCACGGCGGCGCGCCCTCGGCCGGGTAGCGCAGGGCGCGCAGGGCCGAGTGGATGCCGTCCGCTCCCACGATCACGTCGGCATCGACGCGGACCTCGCCGTCTTCGGTGTCGAACACGGCGGTGTCCGAGGTCTCGCCGGACTCGACGCCGACGAGCCGGTGCCCGAGACGGATGACGTCGCCCAGGCGCTCGGCGACCGCGTCGCGCAGCATGAGCTGCAGCCGTCCGCGGTGCACGGACTGCTGGGGCCAGTGGTATCCGGCGGCGAGTCCGCGCGCCTCCGACCAGATCGGCTGACCGTACCGGTTGTAGTACGCGAGCGTGGACGGCGCGACGCCGAGGTCTGCGACCCGGTCGTCGAGCCCGAGATCGGTGAGTTCCCGCATGGCGTGCGGGAGCAGGTTCAGGCCCACCCCGAGGCCGCGGATCTCGGCCGACCGCTCGAAGACGGTGACCTCGTGTCCGGATGCCGGGCCGAGGCCGGCCGCATCCAGGCTGAGCGCGGTGGCGAGGCCGCCGATGCCGGCCCCCACGATGACGATGCGCATGCTGACTCCTTCGTCACAAGTAGTTTTGTGACTGAATCATATGCCGGCATCCACCCCCGTTCAACTGTCCTGTTCCGCACGCGGGCGCGCGAAACAGGACAGCGGAACCGGGGTGGCGGGCGCGGGGCGGTGGCGCGGGAGAGGGGGCGGAGCGGTCAGAGGTGGGCGCGGGACGGGGGGACGTCGTATCCGAGCAGGCGCGTGCGCGGGCGCGTGGGGGCCGTGCACTCCGCCGCCCAGGGATAGGCGATCGTCGTGATCGTGCAGTTGCCCAGCACGGGGAGCAGGTCCCGGTAGCCGTCCGCGTCGATGCCCGCCAGTTCGCACAGCACCAGTCGCAGCAGGGTGGCGTGCGCGACGATCAGGATGCGTCCGTCCGGCATCTCGGTGTGCAGATCGTCGAACACGGGGAGGGCGCGGGCGATGCCGTCGCGTCCCGCTTCGCCTCCGGGGAGGGGGACGGATGCCGGCGACGCGCGGAACGCCGCCCAGTCGGCCGGATACCGCGCCGCGAGCTCGTCGGGGGTGAGGCCCTCGCCCACCCCGAAGTCGATCTCGGTGAGACGGTCCTCGATGCGCAGCGGCAGGCCGGTGGTCTCGACCGCGGGGGCGGCCGAACGGCGCGCACGGGAGAGCGGCGAAGACACGATCGCGTTGAGGTGCGCGTCGGCGGCCCAGGCCCCGAGAGCGGCGGCCTGACCCAGTCCGTGACGGGTGAGGCCGACGTCCGAAACCCCCGCGTATCGGTGGTCCGCGTGCCAGAGGGTCTCGCCGTGCCGTGCCAGGAAGAACGTGGTCATACCGCGACCGTAGTCGTCTTCGCCTGGTCAGGCGGGAGTTCGCCGAGCGGGCGGGGCGTGCGACACGCCCGGGGTGCGGCCTGGATTCGCCGGGTCCGCGGGATCCACGTAGAGTATTACTTGTTCGCCCCAAAGGGTAGAGCGAAGAGCCGGAAGGCCAGCTCCCCTCAAGCAGCGAACAGAACCCCATCGAAGAAGACCTGCGAAAGCAGGAGCTTCACCCCGTCCTTCAGGACACGGTGGGTGCTTCCTCGTGTTCACGACACGTCGAACCAAGCGGTTTGACACGGTTGAGAACATGAGTTAAGCTAGAGAAGTTGCCCTGGTGACGAGCTCGAGAGAGTGAGTGCCGGGTGCATCCGATCCTTGAGAACTCAACAGCGTGCACTTGTCAAATGCCAAATAACCTCGTCCAACCGTTTTCGGTTGGTGAGATTCCTTTGGATCAATTCA
>NZ_JTDK01000018.1 GCF_000802305.1 Microbacterium mangrovi
TGTGGGAGAGTAGGACACCGCCGGACTTCTTTTATAAAAGAGGCCACCCAATGCTGGGTGGCCTCTTTTGCGTTGGCGCGCCAATTCTGCGGCGCCGTCTTCGTCCGAGCCGACAGACACGGCATGCGTTCGCGTCCTAGGCTCGGATCATGACAGTCGTTGTGCGCCACCTGCAGGATCTCATCGTCGAAGAGCACACCATTCCGGTGCCCCTGGACTGGAAGAACCCCGCCGACGGCCGCACCATCGAACTCTTCGCGTCGGTCGTCAGCCGCGACGGCGGCGAAGGTCTGCCGTTCCTCGTCTTCCTGCAGGGCGGCCCGGGGCACGAAGCGCCCCGGGCGCTGCGCGCGCCGACCTCGCCCAGCTGGCTGGATGCCGCCCTCAGCGAGTACCGCGTCGTGATGCTCGACCAGCGCGGCACCGGCCGGTCGACGCCGCTCGGCGACCAGGATCTCGAGCGCGGCACCGAAGCGATCGTCGAATACATCCCGCACCTGCGGGCCGACTCCATCGTGCGCGACTGCGAAGCGATGCGCGAGCACCTCGGGGCGGAGAAGTGGAGTGTGCTCGGCCAGTCGTTCGGCGGGTTCACGGCCCTCGCGTACCTGTCGACGGACGCGGCATCCCTGTCCGAGGTGTACTTCACCGGCGGCCTCAGCGCCGTGGGCCGGCATCCCGACGACGTCTACGCGCTCACCTACGACAAGCTGCGCGACGCCTCCGAGCGCTACTACCGGCGCTTCCCCGCGCACCGCAACGCGTTCCGCCGGCTGGCCGACCTGGCCGCCGCCGGCGACCTGGTGCTGCCGGACGGCGAGGTCGTCTCGGTCTCGCGGCTGCGCTCCCTCGGCTTCCTGCTCGGCTCCAACGACGGCTGGCAGTCGCTCTGGCAGCTGCTCGAGACGGATCCCGGCACCAACGCCTTCCGGTGGGACCTCGCCGCCCACATGCCGTACGACGCCCGCAACCCGCTCTACTACGTGTTCCACGAGTCCAGCTACGCCGACGGCTTCGCGACGCGCTGGTCGGCGGAGCGCACGGAGCCCCAGGACTTCCGCGACGACGTGACGCTCCTCACCGGCGAACACGTCCGCCGCGAATGGGCCGACACGGTGCCGGGGCTCCGGCCGTGGCGCGAGGTGACGCTGCAGCTCGCGGAGTACGAGTGGCCGAAGGTCTACGACGCGGACGCGATCGCGGCATCCGGCGTCGAGGGAGCCGCCGCGGTCTACGTGAACGACCTCTACGTTCCCCTCGAATTCTCGCTCGAGACCGCGCGGCTGCTGCCCGGCGTGACTCCGTGGGTGACCAGCGAGCACGAGCACAACGGCCTGCGCGCCGGCGACGTGCTGCCGCACCTCATCGACCTGGTGCTCGGCCGTCGGGTGCGCTGACGTGGAGGCCCGGGAGGCGTACGACCTCGTCGCCGCCGAGTACGCGGCGCTCATCCCGGACACCCGGTACGAGACCGCGCTCGACCTCGCGATGATCGACCAGTTCGCCGAACTCGTCGGCACCGGCCGGGTGCTCGACGCCGGATGCGGGACCGGGCGGATGACCGCCCACCTGCGCGAGCGGCATCCGGAACTGTCGCTGACCGGCGTCGACCTGTCGGAGCAGATGCTCGTGCAGGCGAGCCGCGCCGTGCCCGGGGTGGACTTCGTGCAGGGCGAGCTCGCCGCACTGCCGTGCGCGTCGGCATCCTTCGACGGCGTGCTCGTCTGGTACTCCACGATCCACACGCCCGACGAGGGGATGCCGGCCGTCTTCGCCGAGCTGCACCGGGTGGTGCGACCGGGCGGTCCGGTGCTCCTCGGCTTCCAGGCGGGGCGCGGTGAGCGGCTCATCGAGCGCGCGTACGGGCACGACCTCGATCTGATCGCGTACCTGCACGACGTGGGTGCCGTCGCCGCCGGCCTGGGAGCCGCCGGCTTCACCGTGCACACGCAGCTGGAACGCGGACCGCGGCGGGAGTTCGAGCGGCATCCGCAGGGGTCCGTGCTCGCCGTGCGCGACGAGTGACCCGGCCGGCCTGCGCCGTCGACGCGCGCGTAGGCTCGGACGTATGCGTGCCACAGTGATGTACCGGGCCGGCGACGTGCGGCTCGAAGAGGTTCCCGATCCGCAGCTGCAGACCGGTCGCGACGCGATCGTCCGGGTCGTCGCGGCCTGCGTGTGCGGATCCGACCTGTGGGGCTACCGCGGCATCGCCCCGACCGACCGGCCGCGCCGCATGGGGCACGAGTTCGTCGGGATCGTCGAGAGCGCCGGAGCGGATGTCGCCCGGGTCCAGGTCGGCGACTTCGTCATCGGCGCGTTCTACGACTGCGATTACACGTGCGAGGTGTGCCGATCCGGTTTCAGCTCGTCGTGCCTCGAGCTCGGCTGGTACGACGGATGCCAGGCGGAGCTCGTCCGCGTCCCGCACGCGGACGGGTCGCTCGCGGTGGTCCCGGCGGACCGGCTCAGCGACGAGCTCGTCCCGCACCTGCTCACGCTGTCGGACGTGTTCGGCACCGGACACCACGCCGCGCACGTCGCCCACGTCGGCGAGGGCTCGCAGGTCGCCGTCGTCGGCGACGGCGCCGTCGGGCTGTCGGCGATCCTCGCGGCGCACCGGCTCGGGGCATCCCGCATCGTGGCGATGTCGCGCAACCCGCAGCGGCAGCAGCTCGCCCGCGAGTTCGGGGCGACCGACATCGTCGAGCAGCGCGGCGCCGAGGGCGCCGCGGTCGTCAAAGAGCTGTTCCACGGCATCGGGCCCGATGCCGTGCTCGAAGCGGTCGGCACGGCCGAGTCCATGGAGCAGGCCGTCCGGTCGGTGCGCCCCGGCGGCGTCATCGGCTACGTGGGCGTGCCGCACGGCGGACCGGAGCTTCCGCTGCGTCCGCTGTTCAGCAACAACACGGTGCTCGCCGGCGGGGTGGCGCCGGTGCGCAACTACATCGACGATCTGCTGCCCGACGTCCTGTCGGGTGCGGTGGAGCCGGGCCGGGTGTTCGACCTCGAGCTGCCGCTCGGCGAGATCGCGGAGGCGTATCGCGCGATGGACGAGCGCCGGGCCATCAAGGTGCTGGTGCGCCCCTGACCCTCGGCTGTCTGCCCTTCGACAGGCTCAGGGCGCACGCCCCGCGCGCTGAGCTTGTCGAAGCGCAGGGGACAGGACTCTTGCGCGCTGAGCTTGTCGAAGCGCAGGGCGCCGGCTCTTGCGCGCTGAGCTTGTCGAAGCGCAGGCCCCCGGCATCCGGAATCGCCGACGACTACCGCGGGGCGAAGATCGTACCGGGGTTCAGGATGCCGGACGGGTCGAGGGCGTCCTTGATGCGCTGTGCGACCTCGAGCACGTCGTCGCCGATCTGGTCGCGCAGCCAGGCGCGCTTCATCCGGCCGACGCCGTGCTCGCCGGTGATCGTGCCGCCCAGCGACACCGCGAGCGTCATCACCTCGCCGTAGGCGGCCTCGGCGCGTTCCGCCAGTTCGTCGTCGTCCCATGACGACAGCACGAGCGGATGCGTGTTGCCGTCGCCCGCGTGTGCGAGCATCGCGATCGTCACGTCGTGGGCGCGGGCGATGGCGTCCACCCCGTCGAGCAGGTCGCCGAACCGCGGCAGCGGCACGCCGACATCGGACAGCAGGAGCCGGCCCTCCGCCTCGACGGCGGGGATCGCGGCTCGGCGCGCGGCCGCCAGGGCCGCACCGGTCTCGGGATCGGTCTCGGTGACGGCGTAGGCGCCGTGGCGGGTGAACGCCTCCATCATGAAGCGCACGTCGCGGCGGGCGGGATCCAGGTCGTCGCTGCCGCCGAGCACGAGGGCCGCGGCGGTGGTGTCCAACCCCGGATGCAGCTGCGCCTCGACGGCGCGGATGCACGTGGCATCCATGTACTCGAGCATGCTCGGCCGGATCGATGTCGAGATCTCCGCGATCGCGGCCGCGGCGTCGTCGATGGTGCGGAACCAGGCGGCGACGATCCGAGCGGGAGGGGGAGCGGGGAGCAGACGCAGCGTGACCTCGGTGATCACCCCGAGGGTTCCCTCGCTGCCCACGAACAGCTTCAGCAGCGACAGCCCCGCGACATCCTTGATGAGCGGTCCGCCCAGGCGCAGCACCCGGCCGTCGGCGAGCACGACCTCCGCACCGAGGACGTAATCGGTGGTCACGCCGTACTTCACGCAGCACAGGCCACCCGCGTTGGTGGCGATGTTGCCGCCGATGGAGCAGATCTCGAACGACGCCGGGTCGGGCGGATACCAGAGCCCCTCGGCCGCGACGGCCGCCTTCAGCTCCGCGTTGAGGACGCCCGGCTGCGCGGTGACGGTG
Source organism: Microbacterium mangrovi (assembly GCF_000802305.1). Lineage (GTDB taxonomy): Bacteria > Actinomycetota > Actinomycetes > Actinomycetales > Microbacteriaceae > Microbacterium > Microbacterium mangrovi. The sequence continues at coordinate 4,324 of NZ_JTDK01000018.1, forward strand.
CGCGTCGCCGGGTCGATGCGCAGGCCCCGCATGCGCGTCGTGCACAGCACGATGCCGCCGTCGACGGCGGAGGCGCCGCCCGACAGTCCGGTCCCCGCACCGCGCGGCACGACCGGGACGCCGTGCGCCGCAGCAAGCCGCACGATCTGCTGCACGTCGGCGGTCGTCGTCGGTAGCGCGACGGCGAGCGGGAGGCCGGCATCCGGATCGAACGCGCGGTCCTGGCGGTACGGCGCGGTGGCGTCCGGGCCGGTGAGCACCGCGTCGGTCGGCAGCATCCCACGGAGTTCGGAGAGGATCCGGGATGCCGCGTCGTCTTCCACGCCGCCAGCCTACGCCCGGGCGATCGCGGTCATTTCCGGGTGCCGACGACGTAGACGAGGAACGAGGTATCGCTGTTCGCGCCCGTGCCGATGACGGTCATGCGCGCGGCATCCCGAATCGTGATCGTCTCGACGTGCGTCATCCGATCGCACGTGACCGGCCCGGTCTCGTGGACCCCGACCGGCGTCGCGCCGGCCTTCGTGGTGCCGAACACCGTGAGGCGCACGCGCATCGTCGGCGCACCGTAACAGGCGACGTGGACGGCGGTCACCGTGGCCGCCGGCGAGAACGAGGTGGTCAGGGAGGCTGCGGCCGAACGGCCCTCAGTCGGTGCCGGAGGCGCGTCGGAACAGACCACGACGCCGTCGCGGGGGCGGCTCGGTGGGCGCTGCCTGTGCGGCGGCACGGGCGCGGGTATCCCGGCGCTCCCGCCAGGCCGCCACCTCGTGCGCGGCATCCCGCGTGGGCGTCACCACCGGCGGGCCGCCGAGCAGCTGCCGCCGGGCCTCGACCACTCGGCGGTTGAAGTCCTCCACCGCCTCCCGCACGTCGGACTCGCGGTGCAGCGCGTCGAGGCGGTCGTCGAGCTCGCGGTCTTCGACACGCAGCATGAGCGCCGGAGGCCCGAGCCCGGTGAGCTTCTCGGTCTGGATCTTGCGGCGGATCCACCAGTCCGGGTCGTGCCGGTCGCCGAGTCCGGGAAGCGGTTTGCCGGCGCCCGGCAGGTTGTCGAACTCGCCGCGGCGGATCGCCTGCTGGATGGCCGTCTCGACGAAGGCGGCGCGCTCCAGCTCGGACGAACCCGCGTACGTGCGGCCGGTGTTCGTCGTGCCGGGTTCCCCGTAGAGGTCGGGACGCTCCCGTCGCAGCTGCTCGAGGCGGTACTCGGCGGCGGCCTCTCGGGGGTCGTGCGGCTCGTCGGTCGTGTGGTCGGGCATCCGGAATCCTCCCCTCGCGCCAAGACGGCCCATAGCTCGACCATACGCTCGCCACGTAGCCTGGGGCCGTGAGCATGGAACCGATCGAGCACCGCATCGGGGACATCCACGTCGAGGAGAGCGGCAGCGGGATGCCGGTGCTGCTCATCCACGGCAACTCCGGCGACCTGCACGACTTCGCCGGGGTCCTGCCGCGCCTGAGCAGTCGATACCGGGTGCTCGCGATGGACTGCCGCGGCTACGGCCGCTCGGCCCGCGGCCACGGACCGCTCAGCCTGGCGCGCATGGCGGCCGACGCCGCGACCGTCATCCGCACGCTGAGCCCCGACCGGCCCGTCGCGGTCGTCGGGTTCTCGGACGGCGCCAACATCGCGATGCTCCTCGTCGCCCGGCATCCGGAACTGGTCAGCGCCCTCGTGCTGAACTCGGGCAACATCGCCGTCAACGGCATGCGGTTCTGGCTGCGCTCCCGGCTGCGCCTGCTCGACGCCATCCTGCGGTCCGTGATCAAACGCGCCCCGGCGTTCGGCCGCGAGCACGAGATCCTCCGGCTGATGCTCGACCAGCCCGGCATCGACTCCGCAGACCTCGCAGGCATCCGCGTGCCGACGCTGGTGCTGGCCGGGTCGCGCGACATCATCCGGCCCGCGCACACGCACATGATCCACCGGCTCGTCGCGGGATCCCAGCTGCGAATCGTGCGCGGGGCGCCGCACACGATGATCAAGAGCCACGCCACCATCGTCGGCCCGATCCTGACCGCGTTCCTCGACGAGGAGGTCCCGGCCCGCGGCGCCTGAGGCCCGCGGCTCGGCTCGTCGCGATCTGCGGGTGCCGGTGCGCTTCGCGACGAGTGGGCGGAGGTCCGGCGGTTCGCTCGTCACGATCTGCCGGTGCGGGTGCGTTTCGTGACGAGCGAGCCGGGGTTCCGCTTCGGTCGTCACGATTCGCGGGTGCAGGCGCATTTCGTGACGAGTGGGCCTGGCCCTCCCGCTCGGCTCGTCACGATCTACGGATGCGGTCGCATTTCGTGACGAGCGAGCCGGGGTTCCGCTTGGCTCGTCACGATCTGCGGACACCGACGCATTTCGTGACGAGGGGGGCGGGCGCGGCGGCGCTACGCGCCGACGTACTCGGCGAGGTGCTGGCCGGTGAGGGTGCTGCGCGCGGCGACGAGGTCGGCGGGTGTGCCCTCGAACACGATGCGCCCTCCGTCGTGCCCGGCGCCGGGTCCGACGTCGATGATCCAGTCGGCGTGCGCCATCACGGCCTGGTGGTGCTCGATCACGATCACCGACTTGCCGGCATCCACGAGGCGGTCGAGCAGCCCCAGCAGCTTGTCGACGTCGGCGAGGTGCAGACCGGTGGTCGGCTCGTCGAGCACGTACACGTCGCCCTCTTCGCCCATCGCGATCGCCAGCTTGAGCCGCTGGCGCTCGCCGCCGGACAGCGTCGACAGGGGTTGTCCGAGCGCCAGATAGCCGAGCCCGACGTCGTCGAGGCGGGACAGGATGCCGGACACCGCCGGGATCCTCGACTCGCCCGCTCCGAAGAACTCCCGCGCCTGGGCGACCGGCAGGGCGAGCACCTCGGTGATGTCGAGCCCGGCGAGCTTGTAGTCGAGCACCGCCGCCTGGAACCGCTTGCCGCCGCAGTCCTCGCAGGGGGTCTCGACCGTGTCCATGAAGCCGAGCTCGGTGATGATCACACCCGCGCCCTTGCACGACGGGCAGGCACCCTCGGAGTTGGCGCTGAACAGCGCGGGCTTGACCCCGTTGGCCTTGGCGAACGCCTTGCGGATGGGTTCGAGCATCCCGGTGTACGTGGCCGGGTTGCTGCGACGCGACCCCTTGATGGCGCCCTGATCGATCGCCACCACGCCGTCGCGGCGCGACACCGATCCGTGGATGAGCGAGCTCTTGCCAGACCCGGCGACGCCCGTGACGACGGTGAGGATGCCGGTGGGGATGTCCACGTCGACGTTCTGCAGGTTGTTGGTGGTGGCGCCGCGCACCTCGATGACCCCGGTCGCCGAGCGGACGGCATCCTTGAGGCGTGCGCGGTCGTCGAGGTGGCGTCCGGTGAGGGTTCCGGATGCCCGGAGGCCGTCGACCGTGCCCTCGAAGCAGATCTCGCCGCCGCCGCTGCCCGCGCCGGGGCCCAGGTCGACCACGTGGTCGGCGATGGCGATCGTCTCGGGCTTGTGCTCGACGACCAGCACCGTGTTGCCCTTGTCGCGCAGCTGCTGCAGCAGCATGTTCATGCGCTGGATGTCGTGCGGGTGCAGGCCGATCGTCGGCTCGTCGAACACGTAGGTGACGTCGGTGAGCGACGAACCCAGGTGGCGCAGCAGCTTGATGCGCTGCGCTTCCCCGCCGGACAGCGTGCCCGACGGCCGCTCCAGGCTCAGGTACCCGAGGCCGAGGGTCACGAACGCGTCGAGGTTGGCGCTGAGGGCGGCCAGCAGCGGCCCGGCGCCCGGCTCGTCGAGCCCGCGCACCCAGGCGGCGAGGTCGGTCACCTGCATGCGGCAGGCATCCGCGATGCTGACTCCGTCGATCTTCGACGAGCGGGCGCCCTCCGTGAGGCGCGTGCCGTCGCACTCCGGGCAGCGTGCGAACGTCGCGACCCGCTGCACGAAGGCGCGGATGTGCGGCTGCAGCGCCTCGATGTCTTTCGAGAGCATCGACTTGGTGATCTTGGGGATGAGCCCCTCGTAGGTCATGTTGATGTTCTGGATCTTGACCTTGGTGACGCTGCCGTAGAGGAACAGGTCGCGCTGCTTCTCCGAGAACTGGGCGATCGGCTTGTCCGCCGGATAGAAGCCGGACTCGGCGAACCCGCGCACCATCCAGCCGTCGGCCGTGTAGCCGGGCACCAGGATGGCGCCTTCGAGCAGAGACTTCGACTCGTCGACGATCTGCGAGAGATCCAGCTCCGACACCTGCCCGCGCCCCTCGCACCGCGGGCACATGCCGCCCAGGTAGATGGCGTCTTTCACGATCTTCCTCTCGCCGCCCGGGCCCGTCATCACCCCGCTCGCCTTCTGCGTGGGGATGTTGAACGAGAACGCCGTCGGGCCGCCGATGTAGGGCTGCCCGAGCCTGCTGAACAGGACCCGCAGCATCGCGTTCGCGTCGGTGACGGTGCCCACCGTCGACCGCGGGTTGGCGCCCAGGCGCTCCTGGTCGACGATGATCGCCGTGGTCAGACCCTCGAGCACGTCGACGTCGGGGCGGGGCACCGAGGGCATGAACCCCTGGATGAACGCGCTGTAGGTCTCGTCGATCATGCGGCGCGACTCGGCCGCGATCGTGTCGAACACGAGACTCGACTTGCCGGAGCCCGACACCCCGGTGAACACCGACAGCCGGCGCTTGGGGATGTCGACGCTGACGTCTTTGAGGTTGTTCTCGCGCGCCCCCTGCACGCGGATCTGATCGTGCATGTCGGCAGTGTGCTGCGGCATCCGGAATCCCTTCGTCCGGTCCCATGATGCCGTGCAACCCCGACATCGGGCATGGGTCCAGGCAGACGACCTAGAATACGAGGGAAATCCCCCGATCGTCCGAAGGCTTCGTCGTGTCCACTGCACCTGCCGCCCGGCTCCTGCCGGTGCGCTACCTCCAGCTCGCGCGCGCCGTCGCCGCGGCGATCGCCGCGGCGCTGATCACGTTCTCGACCGTGCACTCGGCCGCCCTCGGGGTGAGCGTGTTCAGCGGCTTCGCCATCGTGACCGGCCTGCTCCTGCTGATGGGCGCGTGGACGGTGTATCCGAATGGCCGGCGCGGCACCGCGGTCGGCCTCGGCGTGGTCTCGATCGTCGCCGGCATGATCGGCGGGTTCCCGCCCATCCGCACCGTCACGATGTTCTTCGCACTGCTGATCGGCTGGGCGATCCTCAGCGGAGTGATCGAACTCGTCGACGGCGTGCGCACGCGTCGCGATCCGGATGCCGGGCCGCAGCGCCGATCCGAGGCGCGCGACGCCATCGTGGTCGGCATCCTCACCCTCGTCCTGGGCTTCGCCCTGCTCCTGGTGCCCGGCCAGTACGCGCTGCAGTACTACATCGCCGAAGCGCACCGCTCCTTCACCCTCACCGGCATCACGATCGGGGTCGGAATCTTCGGCGGATACGCCGCGATCCTCGCCGTGTACCTCGCCATCGCAGGCTTCTCGCCGCGCGCCGACGAGCCGGCACCGGATGCCGCCGCATCCGAGACCCCCACGACTCAACCTCACCCCGGAGGCGCCCGATGACCGAAGAACACCCCACTCGCCGCGAGCTGATGCGCCCCGTCCAGCTGCTGGGGCTCTCCGCACTGGCGGCGCTGTTCGCCGGGGTGGTCACGCTCGTGTCGATGGGCTTCTTCCAGCAGCGCTTCCGCACGCAGGCCGCGCACGCCCTCGATACGGCGCTCATCGTGGCCGGGATCACCTTCATCGCGACCATCGTGATCATCTCGCTGCTGCTGCTCGCGGTGAAGCCGGCCGAGTTCACCACCGTGATCGACAAGCCGGTGCTGATCGCCGAAGACGAGCGCGCCGCCGCGCGGGCCGCGAGGGATGCCGCGGGCCCGGCCGAGCCGGCCGCCGATGCTCCGGCATCCGACGCTCCCGAGGCGGAACGCGGAGAATCCGCCGAAGACGGACCCGCCGCGGCATCCTGATCCTCGTTTCGTCAGGTCTCCTCGATCGAACCGAGGAGACCTGACGGTTTCGCGTCTCAGGCGCGTGCGACGAGGGATGCCGCCAGGCCGACGTATCCGGCCGGGGTGAGCGCCAGCAGGCGGTCGCGGGCGGCCTCGCCGATGTCGAGTCCGCGCACGAACTCGGCGAGCTCCTCGGCACCGACGCGACGCCCACGCGTGAGGTCTTTGAGCAGGGCGTACGGGTCGCTGATCTGCGAGCGGCCCGCGACGATCTCGGCGCGCACGACGGTCTGGATCGCCTCGGCGAGCACCTCCCAGTTCGCGTCGAGGTCGGCCAGCAGCACGTCCTCACGCAGCAGGATCTCGCCGAGCCCGCGCAGGAGGTTGTCCAGGGCGAGCTGCGAGTGACCGAACGCGACGCCGATGTTGCGCTGCGTCGTGGAGTCGGTGAGGTCGCGCTGCAGGCGGCTGGTGACCAGCGTCTGCGCCAGCGTGCCGAACAGGCCCCCGGAGATCTCGAGGTTCGCCTCGGCGTTCTCGAACCGGATCGGGTTGATCTTGTGCGGCATCGTCGACGAGCCGGTCGCGCCGGCGACGGGGATCTGCGCGAAGTAGCCGAGCGAGATGTAGGTCCAGACGTCGGTGGCGAGGTTGTGCAGGATGCCGCCGACGTGACGGACCCGGTCGTAGAGCTCGACCTGCCAGTCGTGCGACTCGATCTGGGTCGTCAGCGGGTTGAAGCCGATGCCGAGCGACTCGATGAACTCCCGCGAGACGAGCGGCCAGTCGACATCCGGCTCGGCGGCCAGGTGGGCCGACCAGGTGCCGGTCGCGCCGGAGAACTTCGCGAGGAAGTCGGATGCCGCGATCTGCTTCGCGACCCGCTCCAGGCGCCACACGAAGACCGCGAGCTCCTTGCCCATCGTGGTGGGCGTCGCCGGTTGCCCGTGGGTGCGCGCGAGCATCGCGGCATCCTTGTGCTGCTCGGCGAGGGTGTGCAGCGCCGCGATGACCGCGTGGAGCTTGGGGAGCCACACGTCGTGCACGGCGCGCTTGACGGTCAGCGCGTACGCCGTCGAGTTGATGTCTTCGCTGGTGCAGGCGAAGTGGGTGAGCTCGGCGATGGAGTCCAGGCCCAGCGAGGAGAGCCGGTCGCGCACGAGGTACTCGACGGCCTTCACGTCGTGGCGGGTCACAGCCTCCTTCGCAGCCAGCCAGTCGATCGAGTCCTGCCCGAAGTCGAGGTACAGCAGCCGCAGACGGTCCTTCTGCACCTCGTCGAGGCGGGTGGTGCCGAACAGGGCGCGGTCGGTGAGGGCGATGAGCCACTCGACCTCGACCTCGACCCGCGCGCGGTTCAGGCCCGCTTCGGACAGGTAGTCGGCCAAGCCCGTCACCGCGGCGCGGTAGCGGCCGTCGAGGGGGCTGAGGGGCTGGGGAGGCAGGGCGCTCACGGGTCTCCGATGGGGTCGGCGTCGGCAGGAGGAGAGTGCCGGGTCGTGGTGCGCAGCGCGGGTTCGAGCTGCCGGAAGAGCGACCGGCACGCTCCCTCGATCATACCGAGCACATCGTCGAACATCTCCGGTCCCGCATAGTAGGGGTCGGGAACGTCCGGCCCGACGGCGTCCGGATCGAACGCGGACAGCAGGTGCACCTTCGCGGCATCCGCCTCGGTCGGGGCGAGGGCGTGCAGCACGCGCGCATGCGTGCTGTCCAGGGCGATGATGAGGTCGTTGGCGGCGAAGTCCGCGGGGTCGAACTGCCGGGCCCGATGGGTGGCTCCGTTGTAGCCGCGGCGGGCGAGGGCTTCGATCGTGCGCGGGTCGGCGCGTTCGCCGACGTGCCAGTCGCCGGTGCCGGCGCTCGTGGACGCGACGCGGTCGCCGAGCCCGACGGATTCGGCCAGGCTCCGGAACACGACCTCGGCCATCGGCGACCGGCAGATGTTGCCGGTGCACACGAACTCGACGCGGAAGGTCGAGTCCCCGGGTGTCGACATGCTCCCATTGTGGACCGAGTTCCCGAATCGACCTGGGATTTGCGGGGTGAGGCGGAATGCCGCGTGCGTCGTGTGTCCACAGGGTGCACGATGCGGGCGTGTCATCCACAGGCCGCGGGCGCGGCGGGCGGCCGGCGACGCGCCCTGGCACGGTGGAGGGATGCAGCCACTCGCCGGAGCCTCCGACCTGACCGCCCCCATCGCCGAGGTGAGGGCGGTGGGGGCCGCGCTCGCCGAGCTGCGGATGCAGGTGATCGAGGCGGGGCGGCGGGGCGCCGAGATCGCCGCCGACACGCGGTGGAAGTCGCAGGCGATGTCCGGGTACGAGCGCGCGGCGGGGGAGTGGCAGCGCGCCGTCGCCGACCTCGCCGTCGAGCTCACCGGTGCCGGCGACGCGGTGGACCGGATCGTCGACGAGCTGGTGCTGACCGAGCTGCTGCGGTCCGCCGCGCCGGGGATGGTCGTGGCGCGATGAGCGGCGACATCCAGATCACCAGCGGGGGCGCGGTCGCGGTCGACACGACGTCGCTGCGCGCGGCGTCCGACCGGTTCCACGGGGTCGCCCGTCAGCTGGGCGGGATCGCGGGCGGTCTGCGCGTCCAGTGCGCCCGGCTGGCGGCAACCGCAGACTCCGGCGGATGGACGCTGCCCGGGCGGACGCTGGCCGTGGGGGACGTCGCCGGATCCCTCGCCGACCGGGCCGACGGCCTCGGCATGCGACTGAGCCACGCCGCCGGCGTGTACGAGGCGGTCGAACTGCGGGTTGCGATGCAGCAGGCGGAGGCCGCCGGCGACGTGCCGACGCAGCAGCGGGCGCAGGCCGCGCTGGATGCCCTGACGGCGGCTGATCCCGGGGTGGTGGGCGAGGCGGACCGGATCATGGAGACGTTCGGCGACGGGATCGCGCAGGAGGACCGCCGCGTGGGGGCCTCCCTGATCCCGGTCGCGGGTGGGCTGATCGGCGCGACCGGAGGCTCGGTGGTGGCACTCCTCGGGCGCGGACGGATGCTCCCCGGGACCACCGGACCGGCGCCGGGGCCGGTGCGGGTCCACCAGGTCGGCTGCACCAGGACGGGGCGCCCGCCCACCGACCTGGCTGCCGTGGTCTCGCGCATCCCGCAGGGCGACGGACGGCCGCTGGTCCGGGTGGAGCGGTACACGATGCCCGACGCCTCGCGCCGGTTCCTCGTCTACGTCACCGGCACGCGCAATCCGGACCTCACGCGCACCACCGATCCGTCCGACATGGCATCCAACGTGCGGCTCTACACGGGCGCGAGCAGCGCCTCGCTCGTGGCCGTGCAGCGGGCCCTCACCGACGCCGGGGCGAAGCCGGGCGACATCGTGAACCCGGTGGGCCACTCGCAGGGCGGAATGATCGCCGGCCGCGTGGCACTCGACGGCGGCTATCGCACCACGATGCTGGTCACGGTCGGCTCGCCCACCGAGGCCCAGGTCTCCCGCGGCGTCCTGAGCGTGCAACTGCGGCATCCGGATGTCGTCTCCGACCTCGCCGGCGGCGGGTCGGCCGGGCAGGTCGGCGGCCCGGGCAGCGTGGTGATCCGCCGTGATGCCGCTCCGGACGCCGGGCCGATGGCCGCGCACGACCTCCGCCGGTACGAGGAGACGGCGCGGCTGGCCGACCGGTCCGGTGATCCGCGCCTGGCCGGCATCCGCGACCAGCTGGCGGAGCTGCGCACCTCGACCGCGGTCGAGGTGCGCGACTACGACGCCGAACAGCTCGTCCCGCCGGCGGATCCACCCGTGCGGGTCGCGGACCCGCGCATCGTGCCCGGCGTGGGCGGGCCGTTCGTCGGAGCCGATCGCGGATGAGTCAGCGGCGTGCGGGGCGCAGGAAGAGGCCGAGGATCCCGTTGATCACCGCGATGATGAGGGCCGCGACGACGCCCCACCAGAAGCTCTCGACGCGCAAGCCCCAGCTCCACCAGTGCGTCAGCCAGGCGGTCAGCCACAGCAGGAAGCCGTTGATGAGAAGAGAGATGAGGCCGAGCGTGAGGATGTACAGCGGGATGGCGACGATCTTGATGATCGTGCCGATGATCGCGTTCACGACGCCGAAGATCAGCCCGACGATCAGCAGGGTGAGCACGTACTGCAGGGTGCCGCCGGGAGCGAACGGCACGATCGAGACCTGCAGGGCCGGAATGAGCGTCACGACCCAGATCGCGAACGCGTTGATGACGATGCGAAGGAGGAACCTCATGCCCCGAAGTCTCCCACGTTCGAGGATCGATCGGTCGAAGACTCCCGACCGATACCAGTTTGATACCAGTACCCTGGAGGCATGGCCATGACAGTGCGACTTCCCGAAGACATCGACCGCGCTCTGGACGAGATCGCGGCGGCCGAGCACGTGTCCAAGCACGCCCTGATCGTGCAGGGCGCGGCGCTCGTCGTCGCGCGGCGCAGCCGCCGCGCCGCGGTGGATGAAGCTGTCGACTTCGTGCTGAGCCACGACGCCGAACTGCTTCGGCGACTCGAAGACGCATGACCGAATACCTCGCACTCGACGACGCGCTGCACATCTCGGCGCGACTGGGTTTCCACGTGCGGGATGCCGGGCTGCTCGCATCGGCCCTCGCCCGCCCGGCGACGACGCTGTTCGGCGATGACGCCTATCCGTCGATCGGGCTCAAGGCAGCCGCGCTCCTGGAGAGCATCGTCCGCAACCATCCGTTCGTCGACGGCAACAAGCGCAGCGGCTGGACGCTCACCATCACGTTCCTCTGGCTGAACGGGCACCGGCACACCATGGATGTCGACACCGGTTTCGCACTCGTCGTCGGCGTCGCCGAGGGCCGCCTCGGACTCGAGGAGTCCGCCGCGATCATCAGTGCGCACCTCGAGCGGAGGGACGCGTAGTGGGCGATCACCTCGAACCCGGGCACGGCCTGGCGCCCGCTCCTAGACTCGGGAGGGTGAGTGACGACATCCCCGTCCGCGTCCGGTCCGAGATCGCGGCCCTCCCGCCGTACAAGCAGGGCAAGCAGGCCGGAGCCGACGCCTTCAAGCTCTCCAGCAACGAGAACCCGTTCGGCCCGCTCCCGTCGGTGGTCGAGGCGCTGCAGCGTCAGACGGCGATCAACCGGTATCCGGATGCCACGGCCGCCCGCCTCCGGCACGCGCTCGCCGCGCGCTACGGCGTCACTCCCGACGAGGTGCACATCGGCTCGGGCTCGGTCGCGATCATCGCGCAGCTGATGCTCGCCGCCGCCGGTCCCGGCGACGAGGTGGTCTACGCCTGGCGGTCGTTCGAGGCCTACCCCGGCCTGGTGCTCATCGCCGGGGCGACCCCGGTCGAGGTGCCGCTGCTGCCCGACGCCCGGCACGACCTCGACGCCATGGCCGCCGCCATCACGCCGCGCACCCGCGCCGTCATCGTGTGCACCCCCAACAACCCGACCGGGCCCATCGTGACCCAGGCGGAGTTCGACGCCTTCATCCAGAAGGTGCCGTCCGACGTCCTGGTGCTGCTCGACGAGGCCTACGCCGAGTTCGTCACCCACCCTGACGCGGTTCACGGCCGCACGGTGCTGGCTTCCGGAGCCCACCCGAACGTCGTCGTGCTGCGCACGTTCTCGAAGGCGTACGGGCTCGCCGGGCTCCGCGTCGGCTACGCCATCGGACACCGGCGCGTGCTGGATGCCGCCCGCAGCACGGCGATCCCGCTCTCGGTGACGGCCCAGGCCGAAGAGGGGGCGCTGGCATCCCTCGCCGCCGAAGACGAACTGCTCGAACGCGTCTCGCACCTGGTCGCGCGCCGAGACGGGCTGGTCGCCGCGCTCCGCGCGCAGGGCTGGCGCATCCCCGATGCGCAGGGAAACTTCGTCTGGCTCGCCACCGGCGCCGAGACCACCGCGGTCGCGGCCGTGTTCGACGAGGCCGGACTCATCGTGCGGGCGTTCGCCGGCGACGGCATCCGCATCTCGGTCGGCGAGCCCGAGGCTGTGGACAAGGTCATACAGATCGCCGCCTCCGTTGTCGGCACCCTCCAAGCTGGGCACTCGGCGCGCGCGATAGCGTAGTACGGTGAGCCAGTCCGACGACCCGGCGCTCGTCCGCATTCTTGCGGCCGACGGCACCCTCGCGCCCACACCGGCGGCGCAACCGTACCTCGACCTCATCGACGCCCTGCCGCTCGAGCAGCTCGAGACGTTCTACCGCGACATGGTCGTGGCCCGCGCGTTCGACACGCAGGCCACCAACCTGCAGCGCCAGGGGCAGCTCGGGCTGTGGCCGCCGAGCTACGGCCAGGAGGCCGCGCAGGTCGGCTCGGTGCACGCCGCCCGCCCGCAGGACCACATCTTCCCGTCGTACCGCGAGCACATCGTCTGCATGGTCCGCGGCGTCGACCCGATCGGCATCACCGGGCTGATGCGCGGCATCACGCACGGCGGATGGAACCCGGCCGACCCGGCCAACGGCAACACCCACATCTACACGCTCGTGCTCGGATCGCAGACCCTGCACGCCACCGGGTACGCGATGGGCATGGCCTTCGACGGGCGCAGCGGCAGCGGTGACCCCGAGCGCGACGCGGCCGTCATGGTCTACTACGGCGACGGGGCATCCAGCCAGGGCGACGTCCACGAGGCGATGGTGTTCGCGGCCAGCTACCGCACGCCCGAGGTGTTCTTCCTGCAGAACAACCAGTGGGCGATCTCCGTGCCCGTCGCCACCCAGTCGCCCGCACCGCTCTACCGCCGCGGCGAAGGCTACGGGATGCCGTCCATCCAGATCGACGGCAACGACGTGCTCGCCAGCTACGCCGTCACCAAACGCGCCCTCGACGAGGCGCGCGCGGGACAGGGGCCGCGGGCCATCGAAGCGGTCACCTACCGGATGGGTGCGCACACCACGAGCGACGACCCCACGAAGTACCGCACCTCCGACGAGGAGCGGTCGTGGGCCGAGCGCGACCCGATCGCCCGCATGCGCACGTTCCTCGAGTCCCGGGGCTCGAGCGCGGAGTTCTTCGCCGACGCCGACGCTCAGGGTGCCGCCGCCGCGACCGACATCCGCGAGCGCACCACGGCGCTGGGCGGCATCCCCGTCGACAGCATGTTCGACCACGTGTACTCCGACCCGCACCCTTTGATCGACCAGCAGCGCGCCTGGCTCGCCGAGTACGAGGCATCCTTCGAGGAGGACGCACGATGAGCGACACGATGACCGCCCCGCAGACGTCGACCCAGACGATGCCGTTCGTGCGCGCCCTGAACGCGGGCCTGCGCCAGGCGATGAACGACGACGACCACGTCCTGCTCATGGGCGAGGACATCGGCCCGCTCGGCGGCGTGTTCCGCGTCACCGAAGGGCTGCAGGCCGAGTACGGCAAGAACCGGGTGCTCGACACCCCGCTGGCCGAGTCCGGCATCCTCGGCACCGCCATCGGACTCGCGATGGCCGGGTTCCGCCCGGTGTGCGAGATCCAGTTCGACGGCTTCGTCTTCCCGGCGTTCGACCAGATCACCACCCAGCTGGCCAAGATCACCAACCGGCACGAGGGCGCGCTGCAGATGCCCGTCGTGATCCGCATCCCGTACGGCGGCCACATCGGCGCCATCGAGCACCACCAGGAGAGCCCCGAGGCGTACTTCGCGCACACTCCCGGCCTGCGGGTGGTCTCGCCGTCGACGCCGAACGACGCGTACTGGATGATCCAGGACGCCATCGCCTCGAACGACCCCGTGGTGTTCCTCGAGCCCAAGGCGAAGTACTGGATGAAGGGCGAGGTCGACCTGTCGGCGCGCGCCCTGCCGCTGCACGCCTCGCGCATCGTGCGGCGCGGCACCGACGTCACGCTCGTCGGCCACGGCGCGATGGTCACCATGCTGCTGCAGGCGGCCGCGCTCGCCGAGGCCGAGGGCACCAGCTGCGAAGTCGTCGACGTGCGCTCGCTGTCGCCCATCGACTACGGCCCGATCCTCGAGTCGGTGCGCCGCACCGGGCGCATGGTCTACGCGCAGGAGGCCCCCGGCAACGTGTCCGTCGGCTCCGAGGTCGCCGCGACCGTCATGGAGCAGGCCTTCTACGCCCTCGAGGCGCCGGTGCTGCGGGTGTCGGGCTTCGACGTGCCCTTCCCGCCCGCCAAGCTCGAAGGCGTCTTCCTGCCCGATCCCGACCGGATCCTCGAAGCCGTCGACCGGGCCCTGGCCTACTGACATCCACCGCTCGTCGAGCGCCCCGAAAGGACCGTCCATGAGCACCCAGACATTCGTCCTTCCCGACGTGGGCGAAGGACTCACCGAGGCCGAGATCGTCTCGTGGCACGTCGCCCCGGGCGACACGGTGGCCGTCAACGACGTGCTCGTCGAGATCGAGACGGCCAAGTCGCTCGTCGAGTTGCCCTCGCCGTTCGAGGGCGTCGTCGGCGAGCTCCTGATCGCCGAGGGCGAGACGGTGGACGTCGGCACCGCGATCATCACGATCACGGCGGCCGGGGCATCCGCCGACGTCACCGCCGGACGCAGCGAGCACGGCGCCCCGGAGCCTGCCGCGCCGGACGAAGCCCCCGGCGCGGTGCTCGTCGGCTACGGCACCGGCGGCCAGGTGCAGTCCCGTCGCCGCCCCCCGCAGAAGCCCGCGGCAGAGCGAGTCGCGGCATCCGTCGGCGTCGTCGCCAAGCCTCCGGTGCGAAAGCTCGCCCGTGACCTCGGCGTCGAGCTCGCCGGCGTCGTGCCGACCGGCCCCGCCGGCGAGGTCACCCGCGACGACGTCGTGCGCCACGCCTCGCAGGCGAGCGTGTTCCGCAACGTGACCACGCCGGAGTGGCCCGAGGTGCGCGAAGAGACCATCCCGGTCGCGGCCGACCGCGCAGCGACCGCCGTGGCGCCGGTGCAGGCATCCGCGCCGTCGACACTCGCGGCCGCGGACCCGACCCGTGAAGAGACCATTCCGGTCAAGGGCGTGCGCAAGGCCGTCGCCTCCGGGATGGTGCGCTCGGCCTACAGCGCGCCGCACGTGTCGGTGTGGACCGATGTGGATGCCACCCGCACGATGGAACTCGTCAAGCGCCTGAAGGCCTCGCCCGACTTCGCCGACATCAAGGTTTCGCCCCTGCTGATCATGGCGCGCGCCGTGATCTGGGCCGTGCGCCGCACACCGATGGTCAACGCGGTCTGGGTCGACTCCGAGGACGGAGCCGAGATCCGGGTGCGCAACTACGTGAACCTCGGCATCGCGGCGGCGACCCCGCGGGGCCTCCTCGTGCCGAACATCAAGGACGCCCAGAACCTGTCGATGCGCGAGCTCGCCCGGGCCCTGGAGAAGCTGACGCTCACCGCGCGCGAGGGCAAGACGCAGCCTGCGGAGCAGCAGAACGGCACGATCACGATCACCAACATCGGCGTGTTCGGGATGGATGCCGGCACCCCGATCATCAACCCCGGCGAGACCGGGATCATCGCCATGGGCGCCATTCGGCAGAAGCCGTGGGTCGTCGACGGCGAGGTGCGCCCCCGCTGGGTCACGACCGTGTCGGGCTCGTTCGATCATCGTGTCATCGACGGCGACGGCATGAGCCGGTTCGTCGCGGACGTGGCATCCATCCTCGAAGAACCCGCCCTGCTCCTGGACTGACCGACCCCGGGCGTGCGCGCCCGGCATCCCGCCCCGGCGCGCCGTGCTCGCGCCGGGGCGTTCGCGTCTCTTCCGCGCCCGCGCCCTCGCCCCGCGCCCTCGCCCCGCGGGCGGGGGACGGCGGCCGGGGCGTCAGTCGAGGGCGGCGCTGACGTCGAGCAGGATGCCCGTCTGCACGGCGTTCCACTCGTCGGTGTCGGGGTCGGGCCAGGCCGAGAACTTCACGATCACCGAGTCGGTCGCCGGGTCCAGCCACAGGTTCTGCCCGTGGATGCCGATCCCGCTCACGTTGCCCCGCTCGTTGCCCATGCACCACCACTGGCGGGTGTACGAGCCGTCCGGGAACCTGCTCGTGAACCCTTCGTACGTCATCGCCTCGGTGCTGCCGCCGGCGAGGATCGCCTCCGTCCAGGCCGCCGACACGACCCGGCCGCCGGGCGCGACGCCGCGGTCGAGCACCATGCGGCCGACCCGCGCGAGGTCGCGCGCCGTGGTGCACACGCCGGCGTTGGGGAATCCGAAACCGCTCCGGTCGACGGTGACCGCGGCATCCCGGTCCGCGCCGATCCTGCTCCACAGCCGGCGGCTGAGCGCCGCCGAGTAGCGTTCGCCGGTGACGCGCTCGATGATCCAGCCGAGGATGTCGGTGTTCGCCGAGCAGTACTGGAACTCGCCCGTGCGGCCCGGGCCTCGCAGGGTCGTCAGGAACGCGTAGTCGTCGACCGGGTCGCCCGGGCGCCGTTCGCGCCAGCCGGCGGACCGGTCGTGGGTCTGCACCTCGCTGGTCGGGTCGGTGTACTCCTCGCGGTAGTCGATCGCGATCTGCATGTCGAGCACGTGCTGCACGGTCGGGCCGTCGTATGCCGAGTCCGCGAGCTCGGGGACGTAGTCGGTGACCGGGCGCCGCGGGTCGACGAGCCCGTCGTCGATCACCGACCCCATGACCAGGCCGCACAGGGACTTCGAGACGCTCATCAGCAGGTGCAGCTGGTCGGGGGCGAAGCCGGGCCGGTAGTGCTCGGCGACGACCTGGTCGCCGCGCAGCACGAGGAACGCATCGGTGTAGGTCGCGTCGAGCCGGGCGGCCAGGTCCGGCATCCCGAGCGCGTCGAGGTTCGAGAACCCGGATGCCGGCTCCGCACGTCGTGAGACCGTCGCCATCGGCAGCAGTTCGGCGAGGTTGCTGAACGCCCAGCGGTTGTCCGGCGGCGTCTGCCACGAGTCGAGGGTCGGATGTCCGGGCGCCGCGCCCGCGAAACGGGGCGGGTGCGGGCCGGTCGCGGCGGGGTCGTGCGGATCGATCATGGATGACTCCTTCGTCGTCGGTGGGGGATTCAGGATGAAGCGGGCGGCTCAGGACGATTCTCGCCGGGGCATCCTGAATCGCGGCGATCCGACTGAAGCCCGTCGTCAGCGGAGGGGGAGGCCGCGCCGTCCCAGTCGTGACCGCAGCAGCACGGCGTACAGCACGGCGGAGACGATCATGCCCACCTCGACCGAGAGATCGACCCCGCCGAGGGCCGTCGAGATCGCGCCCACCCACACCGTCGTCGACAGACACAGGGCGGTCGCGATGCCGCCGAGCACGACGGCGCTCATCCCCGCGACCGAGAAGCCGCCGGTGTACCAGAACGTCGCCCCGCGGCGCTCGTCGAACAGCTCCACGCCGTCGTAGCGATTGCGGCGCAGCACGATGTCGGTGACGAACACGGCCATCGCGGGCCCGGTGACGATGACGAGGAACTGCAGCATGAGGTTCACGGCCTCCAGCAGGCTCGTGGACATGACGAGGTAGATCGTCAGCGCGGTGCCGATCGCGCCCACGACGATCGCGGACGGGATGCGGCGGATCGGGATGCCGATGGCCTGCAGCGCCATCGACGAGCTGTACGTGGTCATGCCGTTGAGCGAGACCGTGTTGACGATGACGCCGACGACCAGCAGCACGCCGAGCCAGGCCGGCAGCATGTCGAGCAGGGCGACGTCGATGCCGGCATCCAGCTGGGCCTGCGTCACCCCGGTCGCGAGCAGCGCGCCGACGATCGTGAAGAAGGCGCTGGGGATCGCCCCGCCGAGCGCGGTGGCAGCGACGATGTGCGAGGGCTTGGCGTCCTTCGGGAGGTAGCGGGCCAGGTCGGGGCTGTTCGAGTACGACAGGGGAGTGGATGCCAGCAGCGTGATGCCGACGGTGACGGATGCCCACAGCGGCACGCCGTTCAGGGGCTGCGCCGGCCGGTAGCCCCAGTCGACGTTCGGCAGGATGAACGCCGTCACCGCGAGGAAGACCACCAGCAGGAAGATCGTGACCCACGAGTAGACGCGCAGGATCAGGCCGTGGCCGTAGACGGCGATGACCACCGTGATCGCCGACACGACGAGGGTGACCACGATCGGCCACACGATCGGGTTCGTGAGGCCCAGGCGGGCGAGGAGATCGGCGCCCATGAACGAGGATGCCAGCCAGTTCAGGGCCAGGAACACCGCGGAGATCAGCCAGCCGGTGAACGCGACGATCACCTTGTTGCCGATGATCCCGTACATCGCGCGGGTGATGACGGAGCCCGAGGTTCCGGCCGCGGGGCCGGCGATCGCGACGATGCCCGTGAAGATCCAGGGGAGGCAGCCGACGAGGATGACGAGGATCGCCTGCCAGAGCGTCAGGCCGAGCGTGATCATCGTGGCGCCGATCGTGAAGTTCAGCACGCTCACGTTCGGGGCGGCCCACACGAAGAAGAGATCGCGGGGCCGTCCGTGCCGGTCGGCTTCGTCGATGAGTTCGATGCCGCGCGTCTCGGGCTGGCTGGCGGAATCGACGAACGCCTCGTCGTCCGCGGGGCGGGTCAAGGACACGGTTTCCTCTCTGCCCGACGTCGTCGCCGGGATGCGAACACTATTGGTCGCTTGGCCAATGACTTATTGGTCGCTAGATTAATAAGGTGGATGCCGACCTGTCAACCGTGCCCGCGCCGCGCGTGCGCAAACGCCCCGAAGAGCGCCGCGCCGAGATCCTCGACACGGCCGCCGCCATCGCCCTCGAGGAGGGTCTCGAACGCATCACGCTGCGTGCGGTCGCCGACCGGCTGAACGTCGCTCCCGGGCTGATCAGCCACTACTTCCCGGCCGCGGAGGATCTGGTCGTCGAGGCGTTCTCGGCGGCGGCCACCGCTGAGCGCGCGCAGCTGTTCGCGGCATCCGGCATGCCCGTCGAGCGCATGGCGCAGTTCATCGTGCGCGTCGAGGATGCCCGCTCGCGCGACATGGCCCGGCTGTGGCTGAACGCCCGGCATCTGTCCCGCTTCCGGCCCGCGATCGGGCAGGCGCTCGCCGCCCAGGAGGAACTCGACCGCGCCCAGCTGCTCGAGATCATCGAGGCCGGCGTCGCCGAGGGGGTGTTCCCGACCGGCGACGCGTTCGCCGCCGCGGTGCGGATCCTCATCGCCGTCGACGGGGTCGGCAGCTACGTCAACGACGAGGCATCCTTCGAGCATCCGTCGTACGAGCACTTCGTGACGGATGCCGCGGAGTGGGCCCTCGGCGTCGAGCCCGGGCTGCTGCACGCCGCGATCGCCCGGCTCTGAGCCCCTTCGTCCCGCTTCGCTCGCTCAGGGACCGGGGGTGAGATCGCCCGAAGCGTCAGGGACCGGGGCCACCTCGGTTTGAGAATGATTATCAATAGCCGTAAGCTGGGGGCATGGCCCGCAAGTTCCTCGTCCTCGCCGTCGCGGCGGCATCCGTTCTCGCTCTCGCCGGATGCGCCGGCACCGCCACCGCGAAGGATGACGGTCGCATCCGGGTGACCGCCTCCACCGACGCCTACGGGCAGATCGTGCAGGCGATCGGCGGGAATGCCGTCGACGTGACGTCGATCATCAACAAGGCCACCGAAGACCCGCACGCGTTCGAAGCCACCGCGACCGACCAGCTCGCGGTCAACAACGCGCAGCTCGTGATCGAGAACGGCGCCGGGTACGACGGCTTCATGCAGCAGCTTCTGTCCGCACGACCGAAGCCGGCGGCCCCGGTGATCACGGCCGCGACCCTGTCGCCGGTGTGGCCCGGCGGGTCCGCGACGGCCACGCCCGACGGGTTCAACGAGCACGTGTTCTACGACCTGCGCACCGTGAAGACCGTGGCATCCCGCATCGCCGGCGAGCTCGGCACCATCGACCCGGCCAAGAAGAGCGAGTTCACCGCGCACCTGGCGTCGTTCACCGCCGGGGTGGACGCACTGCAGGCGAAGCAGACCGCCATCGCGAAGAAGCACACGGGGGATGCCGCGTTCGTCACCGAGCCGCTGCCCGTCTACCTGATCGCCGGGGCCGGGCTGACCAACGCCACGCCGCGGGCGTTCAGCGAGGCGGTCGAGGCGGGCAACGACGTGCCGCCCGCGACGCTGCTGCAGGGGAGGACGCTGATCCGCTCCCACGGCGTGCGCGTGCTGATCGCGAACGAGCAGGCCGGCGGCCCCGAGACGACCACCATGATCGCCGAGGCGAAGGCGACCGGCGTCCCCGTGCTCGAGTGGTCCGAGACGCTTCCGGCCGGACTGACGTACATTCAGTGGATGCAGCGCAACCTCGATCAGCTCGCCGCGGCTCTCAAGTGACGCCCGTCCTGTCGGTCCGCGGCGCATCGCTCGAGCGCGACGGCCGCACCCTGTGGGAGGGGCTCGACCTCGACGTCCGGCCCGGCGAGATGCTCGCCGTGCTGGGTCCGAGCGGCTCCGGCAAGACGACCCTGATGCGGGCGGTCCTCGGCCTCGACCGGCTGTCCGCGGGCACCATCACCGCGCTCGGCGAGCCGGTGCGTCGCGCCGGCAACCGCGCGATCGGCTACGTGCCGCAGCAGCGCCCGCTGCCGCGCGACACGGCGCTGCGCGGTCGCGACCTGGTGCAGCTCGGCGTCGACGGCCACCGGTTCGGCTTCCCGTTCCCGCGTCGGCGCACCCACGCCCGCGTCGACGAGCTGCTGGCCGCGGTCGGCGCCTCCGGCTTCGCGGACCGGGATGCCGGCACGCTCTCCGGCGGCGAGCAGCAGCGCCTCCGCGTCGCGCAGGCCCTCGCCGACGAACCCCGGCTCGTGCTCTGCGACGAGCCCCTGACGAGCCTCGACCTGGCCAACCAGCAGGCCGTCGTGGCGCTCATCGAGCGGCACCGCCGGCAGAAGGATGCCGGCATCCTCTTCGTCACCCACGACATCAACCCGGTGCTCGACAAGGTCGACCGCATCCTCTACCTGGCCGGCGGGCACTTCACCCTCGGCACTCCCGACGAGGTGCTCACGACCGAGG
Organism: Microbacterium mangrovi; assembly: GCF_000802305.1. Taxonomy (GTDB): domain Bacteria; phylum Actinomycetota; class Actinomycetes; order Actinomycetales; family Microbacteriaceae; genus Microbacterium; species Microbacterium mangrovi. The sequence goes on from NZ_JTDK01000018.1 coordinate 25,129, forward strand.
TGCTCAGTCGCCTGTACGGGGTTCCCGTGTTCGTGCTGCGCGCCGGCGGGCGCGTCGTCGTGGTCGGCGCGCCGGATGCCGAAGAGCCCCACCTCCACCACGACGAGGAGTCGCACGCATGAACTGGTCCGACATCGCGGGCGCCATGTTCGGCGGCATCGGCCAGTACGGCGCGATCCTGGCCCTGGTGTCCAACTCGGTGTGGGCGGGCGCGGTCCTCGGCCTCGTCGGCGGCCTCATCGGCGTCTTCGTCATCCAGCGCGACATGGCGTTCGCGGTGCACGGCATCAGCGAGCTCTCGTTCGCCGGGGCCGCCGCAGCGCTGCTGTTCGGCTTCGACGTCGTCACCGGGTCGATCGTCGGGTCGCTGATCGCCGCCGTGCTCATCGGGGTGCTCGGGGCGCGCGCCCGCGAACGCAACTCGATCATCGGGGTGCTGATGCCGTTCGGCCTGGGCCTCGGCATCCTCTGCCTGTCGCTCTACAACGGCCGAAGCGTCAACCGGTTCAGCCTGCTGACCGGGCAGATCGTGTCGGTCCAGAACGCGCAGCTGGGATGGCTCATCGCCATCTCGGCGGTGGTGATCCTGGCGCTGCTGCTCATCTGGCGGCCGCTGCGGTTCGACTCGCTCGACCCGCAGTCGGCGGCCGCGCGCGGCGTCCCGACCCGCGCGATCTCGCTGGGGTTCATGGTGCTGCTCGGCCTCGTCGTCGCGGTCGCGGTGCACATCATCGGCGCTCTGCTCGTCCTGGCCCTGCTGGTCACGCCCGCCGCCGCGGCGTCGCGGATCGCCACCGGACCGGTCGTGCTCCCGGCGCTGGCCGCCCTGTTCGGGGTGGTGTCGGCGGTGGGCGGCATCCTGCTCGCCGTCGCGGGCACGCTGCCGGTGAGCCCGTACATCACCACGATCTCGTTCGTGATCTACCTCGTGTGCCGCGGAATCGGCGCCCGGCGCGACCGGGTGGCGCGCAGCTTCGCCTGACCGGGCTCCCGGCTCCCGTGCGGGTTTCGCCGCTAACATCCCTCCCATGGCACAGCGGAACACCTGGCAGCGCGATCGCGTGCGCGAGGCGCTGGGCGACGCCCCCGGGTTCGTCAGCGCGCAGTCGCTGCACGCGACCCTGCGCGAGGCGAACACCGGCATCGGCCTCGCGACCGTCTACCGAGCCCTGTCCGGCCTCGCCGCGCAGGGGGATGCCGACACGCTGCACAGCCCCGAGGGCGAGGCGCTCTACCGCGCCTGCGCGTCGAGCGGCCACCACCACCACCTGATCTGCCGGTCGTGCGGCACCGCGGTGGAGATCGCCGCGACCGACGTCGAGCAGTGGGCCCGCCAGACCGCGGCCGCGCACGGCTTCACCGAGGCCGAGCACGTCGTCGACATCTTCGGGCTCTGCGCCGCCTGCACGGCCGCGCGCGCCGCCGACTCCGCCCGAGCGCAGGATGCCCCGCTGACATGACGGCCACGGTTTCGTGACGGGCACCGCCCCGCCCGGTCCGTCGCGCACGCGTCGCACCGAGGCTCCCGGAGCACGCCCGGCGCCGGCGGTCGCCCGCCCGAGCCAGTACCGGGTGCGCCGGACGCCAGCGCCGCGCGGCCGGATTCCGCGCTGGGCCACGGGCCTCGGCATCGGCATCCTGCTGCTGATGCTCGCCTTCGCGGTGAACGCCCTCGCTCCGGCCGCGATGCCGCCGCTGCCGTCCCGCGTGCAGGACGGCCTCACCCTCTCGATCAGCGTGCTGCTGGAGTCGCTGCCGTTCGTCGTGCTCGGCGTCGTCCTGTCGATCGTCGTGCAGGTGTGGGTGCCGCCGGGCGCGATCGAGCGGGTGCTGCCGCGCGCCGGCTGGGCCCGCCGTGCGGTGCTGTCGCTGCTGGGCATGATCGTGCCGGTGTGCGAGTGCGGCAACGTGCCGTTCGCACGAGGACTCCTGATGCGCGGCATCAGCGTTCCCGAGACGCTCACGTTCCTGGTGGCCGCGCCCATCGTCAACCCGATCGTGATCATCACGACCTACCAGGCGTTCGGGATGTCCGACGGCATCCTGATCGCGCGCCTCGTCGGCGGGTTCCTGATCGCGAACCTCGTCGGGTGGATCTACAGCCGGCATCCGAATGCCGACGGCATGCTGACCGGCCGGTTCCTCGATGCCCGGGACGTGGTCACGCACGAGCCGGGCGGCCGCTGGACGCGCAGCCTCGCCCAGTTCATCGTCGAGCTGCGCGCGGTGATGCCGGCGCTCGTCATCGGCTCCGCGATCGCGGGTGCGGTACAGGTGCTGATCCCGCGGGACGCGCTGCTGGCGATCGGGTCGAGCCCGGTGCTCTCGGTCGTGGCGATGATGCTGCTGGCGATGATCGTGTCGATCTGCTCCAACGTGGATGCCTTCTTCGCGCTGTCGTTCGCCTCGACGTTCACACCCGGATCCATCGTGGCGCTGCTCATCGTCGGACCCCTCGTGGACATCAAGATGCTGGCGCTGCTGCGCACCACGTTCACCGCGCGCGTGATCGCCGGCATGGTGGTCATCGTCGTGCTGGCGTCGTTCGTGCTCGCCGTGGGGGTGAACCTCCTTGCGTAGGGCCTGGATCGGATACCGCTGGCTCGGCGTGGGGCTCTCCGCCGTGCTGGCCATCGTCACGCTGACGCTGTGGGCCACCGGGCGTCTCGCCCTCTATCTCAACCCGTCCTCGGACTGGCTGGCGGTGCCGATGGCGGTGCTGCTGCTCGCCGGCGCCGTGCTGAGCTTCGTGCTGCCCCTCGGTTCCGAGGCCGAGCACGGGCACGACCACGGCGACGGGCACGGCCACGGCGACCACGACCACGCGCACGATGACCACGGGCACGAGGCGCACGAGCCGCACGGGACGCGGCCCGCGCGGCGCGCGGCGTTCGGCCGGGCGGTCGCCCTCACCGGCGGCGTCGCGGCCACGGCGGTGGCCGCCGGGGTGCTGCTGTGGCCGCCGGCATCCCTGTCGGCCGACATCGCGCAGACGCGCAGCACCGGATCCGCACCTCTGTTCGCCGGAGCCGACGTCGTGCAGCTCGCCTCCCACGGCGACACTGCGAAGTTCGGGGTCGGCGACTGGGCGAGCGTGTTCGCGACGGCGACCAACCCCGACTCGTTCGAGGGCTCCGCGGTGTCGCTCATCGGCTTCGTCACCCCCGGATCGGGTGGCACGTTCGGGCTCACCCGGCTGGTGATCACGCACTGCGTCATCGACGCGCAGACCGCGAAGGTCCCCGTCAGCGCCACGCTCTCAGGTCAGAAGTTCAAGACCGGCCAGTGGGTGAGCGTCACCGGCGTCGTGCGCACCTCGTCCGCGGGCGGACTCCAGGTGGATGCCCGCTCGGTCCGGCCCATCCCGCAGCCCAAGGACCCGTATGAGTACTGAGCCGGCGTCGCGGTCGCGCCGGGCATCCAGCCGCCGCCGCCGCGGGCGCGCCTTCGTCGTCACCCTGGTCTCGGTCGCCGCCGTGCTCGGGATCCTCGGGCTGTCCGGCGCGGTCGCGAGCAGCGTGCAGGGCCCCCGCGTCACCGCGGTGCAGGTCGATCCGCAGGCGGCGGTCGCGGCATCCGGATCCCGCCTCATCGTGACGACGAACCAGTCGCTGGAGAAGATCAAGCCCAGCCAGGTGCAGGTCACGCCGGCCGCCGCGTTCACCGTCGACACGGCCGGCCGCAGCGCCGGCGTGCGCTTCACGCTGCCCCTCCACGAAGACACCAGCTACACCGTGCGCGTGCGGGATGTCGCGGGTCTCGGCGGCGGGCCCAAGACGACGATCACCGAGACGTTCCGCACCCCCCGGCTGTCGCTCTACCTGCTGCGGCGCGGCGCCGGCACCGACACGATCTACCGCACGAACCTTGCGAGCGACGCCCTCACCCCGGTGTACACGCACCCGCACATCGAGGACTTCCGTGCCACCAGCGACCACCTCGTGGTCTCCGTGCTCGACACCCACCAGCACGGGCAGCTGCTGGTCACCGACCTCGCCGGCAAGCACGCGCGACGCCTGCGCCTGCCCGGCGTCGGCAACGTCACCAACATGCAGAGCGCCGACCGCGGCGACCTGATCGGCTTCGAGTGGACCGACGCGGTGCTCGGCACCCCGACCAGCCGTGAGAACGCGCTGTACACGATCTCGCTCCGCGCCCCGGCGGGCACGGCGCCGTCGCGCGTGGCCGTGCCGGGCAAGGACACCCGGGTGGCGGACTGGCGCTTCGTGCCCGACACCGACGCGATCCTGGTGCTGCCGTACACCGGCCGGATGCTGCTGACGGCATCCACCGGCAAGGATGCCACCGACCTCGGCGCGGGCGTCGACATCGAGGGCATCGCCCGCGGCTCGTCGGTGGCGGTCGTGCAGCGCGCGGACGGCGTGTTCGCGATCGACCTGGCCAGCGGCAAGCAGCACCGCCTGGCCAAGGCGATGGCCTCGAACGGGCAACCGGTGCGGGGGAGCGCGGGGCACATCGCGCCCGTTCCGGGCGTCGGCGGCGGCACGGTGCGGCTGTTCACGCTGCTGGGCGCCGGCGACCGCGACGAGGGGACCACCGCGTACCGGGTGACCGACACCGGGGCCGCGACGCCGATCTTCCACGTCTCGGGGGCGGATGCCGTGATGCAGACGTGCGTCTCGCCGAGCGCGCGGTACGCGGCGATCCTCGTCGATCCGAACGTCGTCACCGACTCGTACGACACCTACCTGGCGCCGATGCCGAAGCACCTGGTCACCCACATCGTCGAGCTCAGCACCGGCCGCGAGGTGCGTCAGTACCCCGGGTTCGCGGCATCCTGGTGCCAGCTGTCGCCGGTGGCGTTCCAGTGATCCCGGAGCTCGTCCCGGCGACGCGGGAGGCCCTCGGCGGCCTGCCGACCGAGGTGGCTCCGCGCCTCCTGGGCGGGATGCTGCGCGTCACCGTCGCGGGCGTCACCGTCGCGGCGCGCCTCACCGAGGTGGAGGCGTACCACGGGCTCGGGACGGGCGACCGGCCCGACCCGGGTTCGCACGCCCGCATGGGACGCACCGCGCGCAACGCGACGATGTGGGGCGAGCCCGGCCACCTGTACGTGTACCTGAGTCACGGCATCCACTCGTGCGTCAACGTCGTGAGCGGACCGGAGGGCCAGGCCGGCGGAATCCTGCTGCGCGCCGGCGAGATCGTCGAGGGCGTGGAGGATGCCTTCGCCCGGCGTCCCGCCGCCCGCACGGCGCGGGAGCTCGCGCGCGGACCCGGACGCCTCGGCGACGCCATCGGCCTCCGGCATCCCGTGCACGACGGCATCGACGCGGTCACCGGCGTCGAGCACGCGGGCGCCTCGGCCCGGCTGTTCCTGCCGGTGCAGCGGGTTCCCGGCATCGTGAGCGGCCCGCGCGTCGGGGTCGCGGGCCTCGCCGGGACGGATGCCTACCCCTGGCGGTTCTGGATCGACGCCGACCCCACGGTGTCCCCGTTCCGGTGGGGCCGCGGCGCCCAGGCCGCGGCATCCTGACCATCCGTGCTAGACTGACTCTTTGTCTGCGCGCACTCCAGCACGCAGTTCGCGTTTCGACTCGCTCCGCTCGCTCAACGACCGGTCCAACCGGGCGTCATTCGGCGGTGTCTCGAGATGCAGACAAGGGATCTTGGGTGCGACCGTCCGGTCGCACGGTACAGAAGGAGTTCACCAATGGCAGCAGTGTGCCAGGTGACCGGAGCGGTTCCCGGCTTCGGTCACAACATCTCGCACTCGCACCGCCGGACGAAGCGCCGCTTCGACCCGAACGTGCAGAAGAAGACCTATTTCGTTCCGTCGCTGGGCCGTAAGGTCACCCTGAACGTGTCCGCCAAGGGCATCAAGGTGATCGACGCCCGTGGCATCGAGTCGGTCGTGAAGGACCTCATCGCGAAGGGTGTGAAGCTCTGATGGCCAAGAAGGCACAGGACATCCGTCCGATCATCAAGCTGCGTTCGACCGCGGGCACGGGCTACACGTACGTGACCAAGAAGAACCGCCGCAACAACCCCGACCGCATCGTGCTCAAGAAGTACGACCCGGTTGTTCGCAAGCACGTCGAATTCCGAGAGGAGCGCTGATCCGTGGCCAAGAAGAGCAAGATCGCGCGCAACCACCAGCGCGAAGAGGTCGTCGCCCGTTACGCCGAGAAGCGTGCCGAGCTGAAGAAGGCCCTCGTCGACCCCAACTCGACCGACGAGCAGCGCGAAGCCGCTCGCGTCGGCCTGCAGAAGCTGCCGCGCAACGCGTCGCCGGTTCGCCTGCGCAGCCGTGACGCCATCGACGGCCGCCCCCGTGGCGTGCTGACGAAGTTCGGCATCTCCCGTGTGCGCTTCCGCGACATGGCGCACCGTGGCGAGCTGCCCGGTGTCACCAAGTCGAGCTGGTGAGACTTCGACAGGCACTGTCGAGCTGGTAAGCACCAGGTTCGTCGAGAGGCCGGCATCCCTTCGGGGGTGCCGGCCTCTCGCTTTGCGCGCCGACGTAGACTCCGAGCATGCCCCTGGACCCTCTGTTCGCGAAGCGGCTGCGGGTGCACCGCCGGTATCTGATCGGTCAGGCGCTGGAGGACGCGAAGCGGCGGCTGGTCCCGGCGTGGATCCGTCGCGGCGACAGCCCCCGAGCCGGTGCGGTCGCGGTTGCGGCCGAGGCCGTCGCGGCCGGCGCGGTCGCCGCCGGTGCGGATGCCGCCGGGGCCGACGCCTCGGGGCGCGCCGCCGCCGCCACCCGAGCGGCGGCCGGCACCCGGGCCCGGGCGAAGCACCGTCGCGACGTGTTCGCCTGGGACCGCAAGGAGCTCGCCGAGGTCGGCACCCCGGGCCCTGAGCTGCGGATCACCGAGCACACCGTGCCGGTGCCCGGGTATCCCGACGTCCGGGTGCGCATCTACCATCCGGACGCCGGGGCGGAGCGGCCGCCGGTGTGCCTGGCGTTCTACGGCGGGGCGTTCCGCGTGGGCGGGATCGATTCGCCGACGACGGATGCCGGCTATCGGCGTCGTGCTGCGGCATCCGGCGTCGCCATCGCCGCCGTGGACTACGCGCTCGCCCCCGAGCACCGGTATCCGACGCAGGTCGAGCAGGGCTGGGCGGCGTGGGAGTGGCTGGCCGCGCACGAGGACGAGGCCGAGGTGGATGCCTCCCGCCTCGCGGTGCAGGGCACGTCGGCCGGGGGATGCCTGGCCGCGGCGGTCACCCTCGTGAACCGCGACCGCGCCCGGCATCCCGTGCAACTGCAGATCCTCGAGGTTCCCGTCGTGGACCTCACCGGCCGGCACATCGACCTGCGCCCCACGTGGAAGATGGGCGTTCCGGCGTTCCTGATGCGGCGGGAGCTGCGCTCGATCCAGCGCACCTACCTCGGCGACATCGCGCGAGCCCGCGAAGCCTACGCCTCGCCGCTGCGCGCGGCGTCTCATGCAGGGCTGCCGCCCGCCGTCATCCTCACCGCCGAGTACGACGCGCTGCGCCGCAACGGGTCCGCGTACGCCACCGCGCTCCGGCGCGCGGGAGTGCCCGCGAGCGCGTCCCAGTACACCGGGGTCACGCACGACATCCCGATCTTCACGGGGGCGCTGGCGGCCGCACGACTGTGGGAGGCGGACGTCGTCTGGGCGCTGCGCACCCTGCACGGAAATTGACGATCGGTACTCACAGAAGCCCCATCTGCCACTCCAATCGCCCGATTTCGGTGCCCAGATGACCTGAAACCGCTCAGAAACCCCGGAATTCCGCGGAATGTCGGGGTTTCTTGGTATGTTCGTCGCGGTCGCACCGACCAGCCGGGGAGCAATCGGCATCCCGGTTCCCGACAAGAAGGCGGGTCCGCCCGCCTTGGAGGACAACCACATGGCCGACAAGTCCATCACCAAGACCGAACTCGTTGCGAGCATCGCCAGCGCGACCGGCCAGAGCCAGAGCACCGTCTCCGGCGTGCTCGACGCTCTGTTCGGCACCGTCGCCGAGGCCGTCGCCGCCGGCAACAAGGTCTCGATCCCGGGCTGGATCGCGTTCGAGCAGGTCGCCACCGCTGCGCGCACCGGCCGCAACCCGCAGACCGGCGAGGAGATCCAGATCGCTGCGGGCACGCGCGTCAAGGTCACCGCGGGCTCGAAGCTCAAGGCTGCGGTCAAGTAAGACCGTCACGAAGGGGGATGCCCCGGGCCTCGTGCCCGGGCATCCCCCTTTCGCGTGCCCGGGGCGTGCGCTCGGCGTCCGGCGCACTTGACCTTCGCTCGTCACGTTGTGCCGCTCGCGGTGCGTTTCGTGACGAGTGAAGCCGGGGCGGGATGCCGGGGCGGGATGCCGGGCAGCCGTACGGCGGGGTGATGGTCGCTCGTCACGTTGTGCCGCCGGGGGTGCGTTTCGTGACGAGTGAGCGCGGGCATCGGAGTCAGCTCGTCACGTTGTGCAGCTCGCGGTGCGGATCGTGACGAGTGATGCCGGGGCGGGATGCCGGGCAGCCGTGCGGCGGGGTGATGGTCGCTCGTCACGTTGTGCCGCTCACGGTGCGTTTCGTGACGAGTGAGCGCGGGCATGGGGGCCGGCTCGTCACGTTGTGCAGCTCGCGGTGCGGATCGTGACGAGTGAAGCCGGGGCGGGATGCCGGGTCCGGGAAGACGGGTCGGGATGCCGCCGCGGGATGCCGAACGGGTACTCCGGGCGGGGGCCCAGCCTGCGGGATTTAGGCTGGAAGGATGGATTCCCGAGCGCTGCGGATCGTCGGCCCCACGATCCTCGTGGCGGCCGCGCTCATCGCCGCCGCGATCGCGCTCACCTACGGCGGGGGTGCGGCGCCGCTGGCGCTCAGCGACCCCGGTCCCTTCGTGCGCACCGGCGTGCCGATCGCGACCCTGATCGTCGACCTGTCGGCCGCGGGCATGGTCGGCACGCTCATCACGGCGCTGTTCACCCTGCAGCAGGGCTCGAAGCCGTGGGAGATCGCGCTGAACACGGCATCCGCCTCGGCGGCCGTCTTCACTCTCGCGAGCGCCGCCGTCGCCTACCTCGGATTCCTCAACTTCTCGGCCGCCAAGGTCACCCTGCAGGCGCAGTTCGGCCAGCAGTTCGGGCAGTGGCTCACCACCACCGAACTCGGCCAGGCGTGGCTCATCACCACGATCGCGGGCGCCTGCCTGACGATCCTGATCTTCGCCGTGCGCAGCTGGACCGGCACCCTGATCGTCGCCGGCCTCGCCGCGGCATCCCTCATTCCGATGGGCACGCAGGGTCACTCCGGGGAGCTGGCCAGCCACAACATCGCGGTGACGTCGCTGATCCTCCACCTCGTCGCCGCGGCGACCTGGGTGGGCGGGCTCCTGCTGATGGTGCTGATCCGTCCCGCGATGCCGCGCGACAGGATGTCGGACGCGCTCGGACGATATTCGTCGATCGCCCTGTGCGCCTTCGTGGTGGTCGCGATCTCGGGCGTCGGGCGCGCGCTCATCGGGTTCACCCGGCCGTCCGACCTCTTCACACCGTACGGGGTCATCCTCCTCGTCAAGGTGGTGATGCTCGTCGCCCTCGGCGTGCTCGGCGCGATCTACCGCACTCGGCTCATCGGGCGCTACCGTGAGGACGCCAGAGCACGCCGGTTCTGGGCCCTGGTCGCCCTCGAGCTCGCGTTCATGGGCATCGCGTCCGGTGCCGGAGCCGCGCTCTCGGTCACGCCACCGCCGAACGCCGGCATCGTCGCGATCGCCAAGACTCCGGCCGAGGTGCTCACCAACGCGCCGCTTCCGCCGGAGCTGACCGTGCAGCGGTGGTTCACCGAGTGGAACATCGACCTGCTGTGGCTGGTCGCGTGCGGATTCGCCCTGTTCTTCTATCTCGCCGGGGTGTGGCGCCTGCGCAGCCGCGGCGACAAGTGGCCGGTGTACCGCACCGTGCTGTGGTGCCTGGGCATCCTGCTGCTCCTCTGGGTCACCTGCGGGCCGGTCAACGCCTACTCCGACTACCTCTTCTCGGTGCACATGGTCGGGCACATGCTGCTGACGATGGCGATCCCGCTGCTGCTGGTGCCCGGAGCGCCGGTGTCCCTCGCGGCGCGCGCGATCCGCAAGCGGCACGACGACACCCGGGGCGGGCGCGAGTGGATCCTCTGGGCGGTGCACACGCCGTTCGCCCGCGTCATCACGAACCCGTTCGTCGCCGCCGCGCTGTTCGTCGGATCGCTGTGGATCTTCTACTACACGGGCCTGTTCCGGTGGTCGCTCTACGACCACCTCGGCCACGAGTGGATGACGGTGCACTTCCTCATCACCGGCTACCTGTTCGTCCAGTCGCTGATCGGCATCGATCCGGTGCCGTTCCGGCTGCCGTACCCGTTCCGGCTGCTGACGCTCATCGCGGTGATGGCGATCCACGCGTTCTTCGGCATCGCGATCATGATGCAGACCGGGCTCATGGTGGCCGAGTGGTTCGGGTCGATGGGGCGCACGTGGGGGCCGACGCCGCTCAACGACCAGTACATCGGCGGCGGTGCGGCGTGGTCGATCGGCGAGATCCCGACGCTGATCCTCGCGGTCACCGTCGCGATCCAGTGGAGCCGCAACGACGACAAGGTGCAGAAGCGCCGCGACCGGCAGGCGGATCGCACGGGGGATGCCGAGCTCGAGGCGTACAACGCGCAGCTCGCCCAGCTCGCCGCCCGCGACGCCCGCCGCGGCTGACCCGCGCCGGGATGCCTCCCCGCTGCGGTTGACGCCTCGCCGGCCCTGTTCGGGTGTCAACTTCGGCGGGTTCAGGTGCCGGAACTTGGTACCTGAGCGAGCGCTGCTGCGGGTCAGTCGTTCGGGGTGGCGGTGATCTCGATCGTGGCCCGGCCGTCGGCGTCGACCGACACCGACCCGGTGACCCCGAACGGGACGTCGGCGTCGACGGTGCTCATCGAGCCGTCGAACAGGGACTGCACCGGAACGGTGACGTGCGCCGTGGCGTGAGCCCAGCGGATCGCCCAGTTCTCGCCGTCGGGGATCAGGGTGACGACAGGCTGCTTGACGATCGACCAGTCCGGGGGTTCGGCCACGCGGTCGTCGATCTGCGTGCCGAACGGGCATCCCGTGGGCTGCAGCACGTGCTGGCGCGCGCACGCCGTGAGGAACTCGTCCACCCGTTGCTGCACCACCGACAGGAACTCCGGAGTGGGCCGGGCCTGCACCTCGACCGCGGTGCGCCGGAACGGTGCGTCCGACAGCAGCGCCTTCGTCGGCGAGCTCATGGCCGACGTGTCGACGCGCACCGCGTACAGGCCGGGGGAGAACACGAGCAGATGCACGGGCGCGGCGAGATCCGCCCTGACACCCGCGGTGGAGACCTGCCGCTTGTCGATCGGGAATCCGTTGACCTGGAAGTCGGCGGAACCGTGCACGGTGAGGTCGACGACGGCCAGCGGGCTGGTCGCGAAGCGCCAGCCCGGGACGATGCCGATCCAGCCGTTGCGGACCACGTCGAAGGTCGTGCGTCCGGGGTATCCGCCGGCGCGGTACGCGACGGTGACCTCGGTGTGATCGCCTGCCTGCTTCTGCGAGACGACGTGGATGTCGGTGAGGGATGCCAGGGCGGCCTGGCGCAGCAGGGCGTCGGACGCATCCTGCGGGAGTCCGGCGGCGGAGAGCTGGCTGCGGTCGATGGCGACGCCCGGCACGGCGAGGGCTTCCACCGCGTGGCGGGATGCCAGCAGATCGAGGTAGTTCGTCACGAACGCGGCGGGACTGTACAGGGCGCGATACGCCGCGAAGCCGCCGAAGATCGTGGCCGCGACGATGACCGCGATCAGCCCCCCGATCGCGGTCAGGTCCCCTGCCAGGTGCGGGCGTGGCACCCCCGCGCTCACACGCTCAGTGTGTCATGGAACCGGCATCCTTCAGGCATCCGGATGCCGCGGAACCGGGTCGGTCAGCCCCACGGGTCGAGCAGGTCGATACCCGTCTCGTCGAAGTCCTGGGTGTTGCGGGTGGCCAGCGCCATGCCGTGCGTCAGCGCGATCGCCGCGATCTGCGCGTCCTGCAGTGCGATCGGCCGCCCGAGAGCACGACGATGCGCGGTGAGGAGGGCACAGGCCGCCGCGGCCTCGGCGTCGAACGGCAGGATTCGGGTGCCGAAGGACGCGATCTGCTTGGAGACGGCGGCCTCGAGAAGCTGCTTCCGGGCGCTCGGCGGAAGCAGCGCAAGCCCGAGTCTCATCTCGAACACGGTGATCGACGTGATGAACAGATCATCGCTCAGTTGTGCATCGAGCCAGGAGACCACGCGAGGCTCGGGAACCGACCGCGTGAACTCGGACAGGACGTTCGTGTCGAGGACGATCACCGGGGAAAGTCCACCGCGCGGGCGGCCTCCGTCCGCGGTTCGACGTCGAGGGGCCCGAGGTTCGCGTACAGCTCGGCGAATCGTGTGCCGAGACTCACCTCGGCGCCGCTCACAGCCGCCGTCAGGATCGCCCGCACCTCCGCTTCGGTGGATCGTCCGTGGCGGGCCGCACGCACGCGCAGCCGTGCCTTGGTCTCATCGTCGAGGTTGCGGATCGTCATGCTCGCCATTTCATCGCCCTTCGATGATTGCAATGATATCACTGCAATCATCGTCGTGCATCACGCCTCCCGCGCATGCATCCCGACCCGGCATCCCGCCCCGGCATCCCGACCCGGCGTCCCCACCGCGGGCTCACTCGTCACGATCTGCGCTCGCGTCTGCACATCGTGACGAGTGAGCGACCTCGTCGCGGTTCGCTCGTCACGGAATCCGGCCGCCCTCGCGAATCGCGACGAGTGCCCGGGTGCGAAGCGCCAGGTCCTGTGCAGAACGGGGCGATGCGGCATCCCCGGGCCTAGCATGGACGGGATGTCTCTTTCCCGGCCCGAACTCTCCGCAGAACAGCGCGAGGTGTTCGAGCTCATCGAGGGCACGCGCGAGCACGTGTTCGTCACCGGGCGCGCCGGCACCGGCAAGTCGACCCTGCTGAACCATCTCGCCTACAACACGCAGAAGCAGATCGCGGTGTGCGCACCCACCGGGGTGGCCGCGCTCAACGTCGAGGGCCAGACGATCCACTCGCTGTTCCGGCTCCCGATCGGCCTCATCGCGAACGGGCAGATCGAGCAGTCGGATGCCACCCGCAAGGTGCTCAACGCCATCGACACCCTGGTCATCGACGAGATCTCGATGGTCTCCGCGGACCTCATGGATGCCATCGACCGGTCGCTGCGGCAGGCTCGCGGCCGCCGCGGGGAGCCGTTCGGCGGCGTCCAGGTGGTCATGTTCGGCGACCCCTACCAGCTCGCGCCCGTGCCGCCGCGCGGCGACGAGGCGCGCTACGTGCAGGACCACTACCGCTCGTTCTGGTTCTTCGACGCGCACGTGTGGACCGGCAAGCCGGCGACCGACGGCATCCTCGACATCGGCGAGCACGGCGCCGAGCTGAACATCCGCGAACTGCGCGACATCCACCGTCAGTCCGACGACGGATTCAAGGCGCTGCTGAACGCGGTGCGCTACGGCCGGGTGACCGCCGACATGGCCAAGGTGCTCAACGACACCGGCGCCCGGCGCCCGCCCGAGCCCACCCCCGACGAGCCGCCGATCATCACGCTGGCAACCCGCAACGACATCGTCAACTCGATCAACAAGCGCCACCTCGACGCGCTCCCGGGACGCGCGCTGACCGCCCGCGCCGAGATCAACGGCGACTTCGGCCGCGGCGAGGCGAACTATCCGGCCGACTCGGAACTGCAGCTGAAGACCGGCGCGCAGGTGATGTTCCTGCGCAACGACACCGGCGCCGGATTCGGCGAGGTGCCGCGCTGGGTGAACGGCACGATCGGCACCGTCACGCGCATCGCGGGCGGCAGCGTGCTCGTCGACGTCGACGGCGAGGAGCACGAGGTCGAGCCGGCCGTGTGGGAGCGCATCCGCTACGCCTACGACCCCGGGTCCAAGACCCTGAGCCGGGACATCGTCGCCGAGTTCACGCAGTTCCCGCTGCGCCTCGCCTGGGCGGTCACGATCCACAAGTCGCAGGGCAAGACGTACGACCGGGCGATCGTCGACCTCGGATCGGGCGCCTTCGCCCCCGGGCAGACGTACGTCGCGCTGTCGCGGCTGACGACCCTCGACGGGCTGTATCTGTCGCGTCCGCTGCGGCCCCGCGACATCCAGGTCGACCCGGACGTGCGGCGGTTCATGGCCGGCGTGCATCGCCCGCCGGCGGCGCCGGATGCCGCATCCTCCCCGGCGGCTCCTCCCGTCACATCCTGAGCGCGAGAACCTCGCGCCCTGAGCTTGTCGAAGGGCATGAGCTGAGGGTTCTTGGGCTTCGACAGGCTCAGCCCGCGTGACGGAGGGCGGAACCGTTCGCCGTGACGGCGTTCCCGCCGGTCGTACAGGTAATCCTCGGCGTACCTTGTGTTTCAATGAGGGTGGACATCGTCGGGGGGAGGATGCCGATGACAGGCAGCGGTCGGCACATCGCTCGCATCATGGCCGTCGTCGCGTCCATCGCGGTCGCCGGCGTGGCACTGGCAGGGTGCACCGGCGGCGTGGGCGGCGCGGCCGCAGCACCCCAGCCGGTCACCACGAAGTCGCTTCCCGCCGACGTGCAGAAGCAGCTGAGCGGGGCCGTGCAGGCCGCGATGAAGGCCACCGATTCGTCGGGCGCGATCGTCACCGTGACGGCGCCGTGGGCGGGCACGTGGACGGCGGGCCTGGGCACGACCACCCCCGGCGGCAAGACTCCGGTGACGACCGACATGACCTTCCGTGCCGGGCAGATCACTCGCGCCATGACCTGCGACGCGCTGTACCGCGTCGCAGCATCCGGACAGATCAAGCTCACCGACAGCATCGCCGACTACATGGACGGCATCTCGTCCCTGAAGGACGCCACGCTGGGCGACCTGTGCGACAGCACGTCGGGCATCGGATCGTACGGCGGCCAGCTGTATCCCCAGGAGGTCGCCAACCCCGCGCGGCAGTGGAGCGCCCGTGAGCTGGTGTCGTACGGCCTCGGCAACGCGTCCAGCGCGGCGCCGGGCACCAAGTACGTCCCCTCGGATGCGGGTTACCTGCTGCTCGGTCTCGCCCTCGAACAGGCCACCGGCGAGACCCCGGCGCAGATCCTGCAGAACCAGGTGTTCCGTCCGCTGGGCCTGCAGCACACGACCCTGCCGGGGGATGCCGCGGCACCGCCCGTGGCGGGCGGCTCCGAGGCGCTGCCCGGGTACGCCGTGCAACGGAGCTCGAACGGCGCTCTGCAGTGCAAGGCGCCCACCGACGTCACGACGATGTCCGCGACGTACAGCTCCACCGATTCCGGGGTCGTCACCGACATCACCGATCTCAGCACCTACGTGCGCGCCCTCGCCACCGGCGCCCTCGTGTCCGACAAGAGCCGGTTCCAGAACGCCCTCGCGGTGAGCCCGACCAGTCCGGTCTGGTTCACGGCGGCCGGCGGTGCGCTCCAGGCCGGCAGCCTCATCGGCCAGTACGGCAAGTCGCCGGGCTACCTGACCGCGGCCTTCTCGGAGCCTGTGAGCGGACTCACGGTCGCGGTGGTGCTGAACAACTCGACCGCGACCTCCACGACGGCGCTGTCGCTCGCCTGGCAGCTCGCGGCCATCGCCTCGAAGGCCCCGGCATCCGGAAGCAGCACCGCACCCGCCGCGGGCCTGCCGTGGACGGCCGACACGTACGCCGCCGCCGTCCAGGCGAACGCCGTCTGCCGCAAGTGATCCCGGCGCCGTAGGCTGGCGTGTCACGGAGGGAGACGCGGTGGGCGCAGTGATCGTGGTCGGAGTGGAAGACCGGATGCCTCCCGCCGTGCTCGTCGAAGCCGGTCGTCTCGCGCGTGACCTCGGCGCGGAGCTCGTGTGCGGCCATGTCGACCGCGGGCAGTACGCGGTGTCGGAGGATCCGGACGGCACGGTGCACTCGCGCCCGATCGATCCCGACCTGCCCGGGCAGCCCGATGCGGTGTTCCCGGAGGAGCTGACCGCGCACATCCGCGAGGTGCTCGCCGCGTCCGGCTGCGGCGACGTGGCCTGGTCGGGCCGGGAGCTCGCGGGCGATCCCGCGCACGCGCTGGCGCACCTGGCGGACGTGCTGGATGCCCGCCTCATCGTCGTGGGAACCCACGAGCCCGGGGTGCGCGGCGGCCTGCGCGAGTTCTTCCAGGGGTCCGTCGCGACGCATCTCGCCCACCGGCAGCACCGACCTGTGCTCGTCGTCCCGGTCGGCGACCCCCACCCGGGCCCGGGTGCGGGCGCGTGAGTCCGCACCGGCCGCTTCATCTGCGGGGGACGGCGATCGGGCTCGTCGTGCTCGGCGGCGCCGTGGGGACCCTGCTGCGCTACCTGCTGTCGCTGGTGATCCCGTCGTGGCAGGGGATGCCGCTGGGCATCTTCGTCGTCAACGTGTCCGGCGCGTTCGTGCTCGGCTGGCTGCTGGAGGCGCTGTCGCGCAGTGGTCCGGACGAGGGCCGGCGCCGCACCGCCCGGCTTCTCGTCGGCACCGGCGTGCTCGGCGGGTACACCACGTACTCGACCTTCGCGGTGGACACCGACGGGCTGCTTCTGACGGCGCAGTTCGGGCCGAGCGCGCTCTACGGCCTGGCGACCGTGCTCGTCGGGGCGGCGGCATCCGTCGCGGGCATCGCCGTCGGCGCGGCGGTCGCGCGGCGTCGCGGAGGGGCGCGCTGATGGCGGCGCTGTGGGTGATCGTCGCGATGTCGGTCGCCGGCGGCGTCGGGGCCGGATGCCGGTTCGTGCTCGACGGGTTCGTCAAGGCCCGGGTGCGGCTCGCGTATCCCGTCGGCACGACGATCATCAACGTGACCGGCTCTTTTCTGCTCGGACTCGTGACCGGGCTGGCGCTGGCGCATGCGCTGCCGTCGGAGTGGCGGCTGATCCTCGGCACCGGGTTCCTGGGCGGCTACACGACGTTTTCAACGGCGAGCCTCGAGACGGTGCGCCTCGCCCAGGAGGGGCGGTGGCGGGCATCCGCCCTGAACGCGTTCGGGATGCTGGCCGGCTCCTTGATCGCCGCCGCCCTCGGACTCTGGCTGGGCGGCCTGACGGCCTGAACCTCAGGGGCCGGGATCAGAGCGCCCGGTCCGCCTCCGCGTCGCGGGCGGCGCGGATGCGGTGGAGGCTGTTCTGGTAGCGCTCCTGGTGGATGCGGGCATGCATCCACTGGTCGACCTGGCGCACGCCCGGGGTGGCGCGCAGGCGGGCGAGCAGATCGGTGAACTCGGCCAGCGAGTGGAAGGTGATGGTCGCGACCATGTCGTAGCGGCCGACGCCGCGCGCGCAGAACTCCAGGGTGGGCTCGGCGAGCAGCAGTTCGAGGGCGGCTTCGTCGTCGCCGTCGAGTCCGATGCCGAACCCGAACGCGAGGCCCTCGGCATCCGCCTGCTCGCGCAGCAGCACCGCGCCGATGCGCATCACGCCGGCATCCAGCAGGCGCGTGACGCGGGTGCGGCATCCGCTGATCGACAGCCCCACCTGCTCGCTCATCTCGGCGTAGCCGAGACGGCCGTCGACCTGCAGCAGCTCCATGATCTGCAGGTCGACCTCGTCGAGCGCCGGCGCGAAGAGGGTGGGCTCCTCGCCGAGGAAGAAGCTGCGCAGCATCCGCTCGTACAGCATCACCGCGACCTCCATGACCCCGGGCATGGCGCGGACCGCGCGGAGGTCGTTCTGCAGCTCGGTGAGGGTCGTGACGTGCAGTTCGACGACGAGCTGCATGGGGCCGGTGATCTCGGAGATGAACACCGTGGAGTCGATCTTGGCGATCTGCCGGGCGAGCTCCTGGGTGTCGCCCTCGGCCCGCACCATGAAGTGCGCGAGCACGTCGAGTCCGAGCAGGCGCGGGTGCACGGCGGCGATGACGCGGAGCGAGCCGTCGTCGAGCATCGGCCCGATCCGGCGGGTCACGTTGGCGCGCGTGGTTCCCAGGCGGCGCGCGAGATCGCTGAACGACGCGCGTCCGTCGCGCCGCAGCAGGCCGATCGCGCCCTCGGTGATCTCGTCCACGGAGACACCGTATCGCATGGCGGAACCGCAGGGATGCAACTTTGCGATACAAACGGGATGATTCTGCAAACATGTATTGACACACGGGTTTGAGCGGTGCATGATCGTCACCACACGGCATCCCGACTCTTCATTGGAGAAGAACCATGAATCTGCGTGTCCTCGGTCTCGCGGCGGTCGCCACCGCCGCACTCCTGCTCACCGGCTGCTCGGCCTCGTCGAACGGCGGCTCCGGCGCCGGCGCGGCGAACGCGAACTCGAAGGCCCCGGAGGGCCTGCTCGAAGCCGGCACCCTCACCGCGTGCATCGACCCCGAGTACGCCCCGCTCGAGTACTACAAGAACGGCTCCTCGGGCGACATCGTCGGCTTCGACGCCGACGGCGTGCGCGCTCTCGCCGCGCACTGGGGCGTCACCGCGAAGCTCAGCGCCACGTCGTTCGACGGCCTCATGCCGGCCCTGAACGCGAGCCGCTGCGACATCGTCTGGAGCGGGCTCTACCAGAGCGACAAGCGCAAGGCGATCTCCGACTCCTCGCCGGTGATGCAGGCCGGGCCCGCGGCCGTCGCCGCCCCCGCGCTGGCCGCCAAGCTCAGCACCGCCGAAGACCTCTGCGGCCTGCGCGTGGTGACCCAGTCCGCGTCGGCGAACTCGTCCGACGTCGCCGACCTGTCCAAGAAGTGCGTCGCCGACGGCAAGAAGGCCATCTCGCAGAGCAACTACCCGCAGACCGCCCAGACGGTGCTCGCGGTGCTCAACGGCAAGGCGGACGTGCTCGTCGAGACGAACGTCGGCGCCGCGTACATCGCGTCGCAGAACTCCGGCAAGCTCGCGGTGGCATCCAACAGCGTCTTCCCGTCCGAGACCACCTTCGGCGTGTTCACCCGCAAGGGCGACAAGCTGAGCGCGCCCGTCGCCGAGGCGCTGAAAGCCCTCTACGCCGACGGCACCCTCACGAAGATCGCCAAGCAGTACAACCTCGACCCGGCGACGCTCGAGGTCTCCAAGTGATCGCCCCGCCGATCACGAACGGAGTCTTCTGACATGGGTTTCGATCCGCACATCTTCTGGGAGCAGCTGCTCAATCCCCAGTACCTCTGGGGAGCCCTGCTCTCGATCGGGGTGGCCGCGGTGGCGCTTGTCATCGCGACCGTGCTGGGCTTCTTCCTGGCTCTCGGGCGCACGTCCGCGAACCGCTGGGGCAGCGCCGCGGCCGGCGCGTACATCTGGTTCTTCCGCGCGATCCCGGCACTTCTCGTGCTGCTGATCATGTGGAACGCGCTGCCGCAGCTGATCCCGATGTTCAAGGGCGACTGGTACTCGCCGTTCATCGCGGCCTCGGTGGGCCTCGGCCTCGTCGAGGCGGCCTTCATGGCCGAGATCATCCGGGCATCCCTCTCGAGCGTCGACGACGGACAGGGCCTGGCCGGCCGCGCCCTCGGGATGACGCCCGGCTCGGTGATGCGCAAGGTGATCCTGCCCCAGGCGATCCGCACGGCGCTGCCGCCGACGGGCAACGAGTTCATCGGCCTGGTGAAATACTCGTCGCTCGCGTCGGTGATCTCGCTGCAGGAGCTGCTGACCACGGCGCAGGTGGGCGTGAACGTCACGTTCCGCTATGCCGAGTACTACGCGGTCGCGATCATCTACTACCTGGTCATCGTCACGATCATCACGCTCATCCAGGGCCGCATCGAGAAGAAGTTCGCGTGGACCTCGCGCGCCGGCCGCAAGCTGCTGCGCACCACCGCCACCGAGACGCAGGTGATCGCGGTGCGAAAGGCCCGCGGCGAGCGAGAGGAAGTGAACGCATGACCACCGTCACCGCCACCGCGACCCCGACGCTGCAGGTGAAGGCGCTGCACAAGAGCTACGAGGGTCTCGAGGTGCTCAAGGGCGTCGAGTTCGAGATCCACCGCGGCGAGGTCAAGGCCGTGCTCGGCCCCAGCGGGTCGGGCAAGTCCACGATGCTGCGCCTGATGGCGCTGCTGGAGCCCGCCGACCGCGGCGAGGTGCTGCTCGAAGGCAGTCGTATCGGCTCCACCGGAGACGCCGGCAGGCCGCGGCACCACCACGAGCGCAAGCTCGCCGTGGAGCGCCGCGACATCGGCATGGTGTTCCAGCGGTTCAACCTGTTTCCGCACATGAACGCGCTCGACAACGTCGCCCTCGCCCTGACGAACGTGCAGAAGGCCGACAAGGCCGACGCCCGCGAGCGGGCGTACGGGATGCTGGAGCGCGTGGGCCTCGGCGAACGCGCCGGGCACTTCCCGTCGGAGCTGTCCGGCGGGCAGCAGCAGCGCGTCGCGATCGCCCGTGCCCTGGTGCTGAACCCGAAGGTGATGCTCTTCGACGAGCCGACGTCGGCCCTCGACCCGGAGCTGGTCGGCGAGGTGCTCGACGTCATGGAGAAGCTGGCCGCCGAGGGGATGACGATGATCGTCGTCACCCACGAGGTGCGCTTCGCCCGCCGCGCCGCCGACGAGGTGTCGCTGTTCGACTCGGGCGTGCTGGTGGAGCAGGCATCCCCCGACGAGTTCTTCGACAACCCGCAGCACGAACGCACGAAGAGGTTCCTCAGCCATGTCCACTGAAACGGCACTGTCCACTGAATCGCCGCTGGCCGTCTACACCGACACCGACGACATCGACCCCGCGCCGGGGATCGAGATCCTCGAGCAGGCCGGATTCCGGGTGGTGCGCCTGGAGACGCGCGACGCCGACGAGATCGTCGCGGCCGCGCAGGATGCCGAGGCCCTGCTCGTCGGGTACGCGCCGATCACCGCCGAGCTGATCGCGCGGCTTCCCCGGCTGCGGATCGTCGCGCTGCTGTCGATGGGCGTCGACAACGTCGACGTGCCGGCGGCGACCGATGCCGGCGTCTGGGTGGCGAACATCCTGGGCGCTGCGACCGACGAGGTCGCCGCGCACGCGCTCGGCCTCGCGCTCGCGGCGCGGTCGGTCGACCGTGCCGCACAGGGCGTGCGTGCCGGCGGATGGCGCTTCGACGAGGCGCCGAAGGTCACCACCGAGTGCACCGTGGGCATCCTCGGCCTCGGCCGGATCGGCCGCCGGTTCGCCGAGTTCGCCGCGCCGATGTTCGGCGAGGTGCTCGGCTCCGACCCGCACCTGCCCGATGATGAGGACACGCGCCGGATGCTCGCCGAGGTCGGCATCCGGCGCGTGGAGCTCGACGAGCTGCTGGCATCCAGCGACGTGCTGTCGCTGCACGTGCCGCTCACCGACGACACCGCGCGCCTCGTGGATGCCGGCTTCCTCGCGGCGCTCCCCGAGGGTGCGGTGCTGGTCAACGTCAGCCGGGGCGGGCTCATCGACGAGGACGCCCTCCTCGCCGCCCTCGACTCCGGGCACCTCGCCGGTGCCGGACTGGACGTGCTCACCACCGAGCCGGCCGCCGCCGGCCACCCCTTCCGCACCCACCGGCGCGTCGTGCTCACCCCGCACGTCGCCTATCTGTCGACGCGCACCAGCCGCACCTACGCGACCATGCAGGCGCAGAACGTCGTCGCGTGGCTCACCGGCGGCACGCCGAACACCCCCGTCAACCGACCCGTCGCGCTCGTCGCCGACTGACCCGAAAGCCTCCCATGCGCAAGCTCTCCCTGCCCGATCGCGCGCTCGACGACCAGGGCGCGAAGATCGTCGTCGCCCGCCGCATCCGCATCCTCGATGACGCCGACACCGTGGCCACCGCGATGCTCGTCGTGAACGGCCTCGTCGCCGCGGTCGGCACCCTCGCCGACTGCCGGGACGCCGCGGCCCGCTACGCCTCGCAGGAGCCCGAGGTGCACGACCTCGGCGACGCGGTCGTCGTTCCCGGGTTCATCGACGCGCACGCCCACCCCCTGATGCTCGGCCAGATGATGAGCTGGGTGGACTGCGGACCCGAGAAGGCCGGCAGCATCCCCGAGATCGTCGCGCTGCTGCAGGATGCGGCGGCACGGACACCCGCGGGGCTTCCGGTGCGCGGGTACGGCTACGAGCAGCGCAACCTCGCCGAGCGCCGGCATCCCACCCGCTTCGAGCTCGACGAGGTCGCCACCGACCGCGAGGTGTACCTGATGAACGCCTCGGGCCACGGCGGGGTCGTGAACAGCTTCACGTTCGAGACGTACGGCGTGACCCGCGACACCCCCAACCCGCAGGGGGGAGAGTTCTTCCGGGATGCCGACGGCGAGCTGACCGGCGAGCTGTCGGACGCCGCCTGCAACATCCTCACCGGCGTGCGGGGTGTGAAGATCGGGCATCACGGCCCGAACTTCCACCTCGGCGACGCCCCCGAGGAGCACGTGCGCCAGCTCGAGGCGGCGCAGCGCAACTTCCTCGAAGGCGGCGTCACCGCGATCGGCGACTGCCAGGTCTCCAGCCGCGAGTTCGACACCTACCTGCGCCTGGCCGAACGGCAGGGCCTGCACCTGCGGGTGTCGATGTATCTCCTGTCGCACCTGCTGGACGAAGCCCTCGACATGGGCCTGCGCGGCCAGTTCGGCAACGCGCAGCTGAGCTTCGCCGGCATCAAGCTGTACGCCGACGGCACGCTCGGCGGCTGGACGGCGTACTTCCCCGACGGCTACGTCGGCGACCCGTGCCGCACCGGCCAGCTCTACCACGAGCCGGCCGAGTACGCGGAGCTCATCCGCCGCGCCCACGAGGTCGGGCTGCAGACCGCGACCCACGCCCAGTCGCCGACCGCCATCGAGATGGTGGTCGCCGCGATCGAGGCCGCGCAGGCGGCGGACCCCCGGCCGGATGCCCGCCACCGCATCGAGCACTGCGGGCTGCCGACCCCCGAGCAGATCGCGCGGATGGCGTCCGCCGGCATCCGTCCGGTGAACCAGCCGCAGCACTACTACAACTGGGGCGAGGGCGTGGAGCAGGCGATCGGCACTCCGGGCGAGCGGTTCAACCCGCTCGGCGAATTCGTGCGTGCCGGCGTCCCGGTGACGATCTCGTCGGATGCCCCGGTGGCCGAGCCCCGGCCGCTCGAGGCGATCCAGGCATCCGTCACCCGGATCACCCGGCGCGGGCACAAGCTCGGACCCGACGACCTCGCGATCGACGTGCGCACCGCCCTGCGCGGACACACGATCGAGGCCGCGCGATCCATCGGGCGGGAGGACGACCTGGGATCGCTCGAGGTCGGCAAGCGCGCCGACTTCGCCGTGCTCGACATCGACGTGGACGAGGTGGTGCCCGACGAGATCGGCCGCATCGCCGTGCTGCAGACCTGGGTCGACGGAACTCTCCGGTTCGAGGCCGCACGCGTGGAAGCGGGGGTGTGACCATGTCGACAGTGACTCTCCTCGACGGGGTGGATGCCGCCGAAGCGCACGCCGCGGCATCCGCCGGCGTCGCGATCGACAACGCCGGGCTGGCGGTGCTGCAGACGATCCGCGCGTACGGCGTGGACACCGTGTTCGGCATCCCCGGCACCCACAACCTCGAGTTCTACCGGCACCTGGGCCGCCTCGGCATGCACGCGGTGACCTCGCGCCACGAGCAGGGGGCCGGATACGCGGCCGACGGCTGGGCGCAGCGCACCGGGATGCCGGGCGTCGTCGTCACCACGTCCGGGCCGGGGCTGCTCAACGCCCTGTCGGCGGCGGGCACCGCGTACTGCGAGTCGCGGCCGCTCATCATCCTGTCGCCGGGCGTCCCGCTCGGCGCCGAGTTCGCCGACATCGGCACGCTGCACGAGACGAAGGATGCCTTCGCGGCATCCGGCGCGATCGTCGAGTGGAGCCGGCGCGTGACGACGGCGGCCGAAGCCGTCGCCGCCGTGCACGACGCGTTCGACCTGTTCCGCACCGAGCGCCCGCGTCCGGTGCACATCGAGATCCCGCTCGACGTGCTGGAGTCCGCGGCCGACGTGCCCGCCGCGGATCGGGAGGCGCGGCCGCATCCCGGATTCTCCCCGGCCGACGCCGACGCCGTGGCGCGGGCCGCGGCCCTGCTGGCCGGGGCGGAGAAGCCGGCGATCATCGTCGGCGGCGGGTCAACGCGGGCCGCGGCATCCCTGACCGCGCTCGCCGAGCGGCTCGGCGCCCCCGTCGTGAGCACCCTCAACGGCAAGGGCGTGGTGCCGGAGTCCCACCCGCTCGCGGTGGGCGCGGAGCTGCGGCTCGACGCTGCGCGCGAGGTCGTGAACGGCTCCGACGTGCTGCTGATCGTCGGTGCGAAGATCGGCGAGGCGGAGCTGTGGGGCGGCGTGGTCCGCCCGGCCGGACGCGTGGTGCGCGTCGACGTGCTGGCCAGCCAGGGGAACAAGAACGTGCTGTCCGACGTCGTGCTCGTCGGCCACGCCGAGGCGGTCGTCATGCAGCTGCGGGATGCCGTCGGCCCCGGAACGGGCGAGGTCTGGACCGACCTCGACGCGGTGCGCGCCGCGTGCGCGGCGGAGGCATCCGCGTTCCACCCGGAGACCGACCGGGCCGCGCGGGCGATCGCGGCGGCCCTGCCGGCGGACGCCGTCGTGGCGGGGGACTCGTCGCAGATCACCTACCTCGGCATGGCGAGCGCCGTGCGCCAGGACGAGCCGCACGCCTTCCTCTACACCCCGGCCTACGCCACCCTCGGCTACGGCCTGCCCGCGGCGATCGGCGCCGCCGTCGCCGAACGGGCGCGCGGCGAGCACGCGCAGCCGGTGGTGTGCGTCGTCGGCGACGGTGCGCTGATGTTCGCCGTGCAGGAGTTCGCGACCGCCGTGGAGCAGAGCGTCGACATCACCGTGGTCTGCTACGACAACGGCGGGTACGCGGAGATCCAGCAGAACGAAGCCGACCGCGGCATCCCGCCCGTCGGAGTGCGCCTCGCCCAGCCCGACTGGGCGGCGCTCGCCGACGCGTTCGGCGGTCGCGGCCGGCGCGTCGAGGCGGCGGCGGACCTGGACGGTGTCATCCGCGACGCGCTGGATGCCGGCGGCGTGAACCTCGTGCACGTCCCCGCCCGGCTGTTCGCGTAGCGCGCGGTCCGCGCCCCGCTCGCGGCCCGCGGGTCCCGCGCGCGCGGGCTCCGCTGTCCTGAAACGCGCGGTCGTGTGCAATCCAGGACAGCGGAGCGCAGGGAGGCGCGGAGCACCGCGACGGCAGTTCGCGAACGGGCTCGCGAGGATCCGTCACGAACGCACCGTTGAGACCGCCGCTCGTGACGGATCGGCGCCCTGAGCCTGTCGAAGGGCAGAACCCCGGCCCAACCCCGGGCGCCCGGCGTCAGCGGAGGATCGTGTCCAGCAGCACGTCGATCACGGGCCGGTCGACCGCGCGCACGATGCGAACCCCGCCGCGCGAGGAATCCCCGGTGCCGCGATGGATGCCGCGGAGGTCCGCGATCGTCGCGCCGCGCGCCGGGCCGTCGGCGGTGTCGATCTCGAGCGGCACCCGCGGCGCGTCGGACAGGCCGATCTCCCCGGCGGCGATGACGGCGGCGAGGGGGTCGTGCAGCGCGCACGTGCGGCGCCCGAAGATCGGGCGGTAGAAGTCCATGTAGTGGTCGAGCATCTCGGCGAGCACCCGGGCGAGGGGGTCGTCGGATGCCGCGAGTGCGTGCTGGTGCTGCTCTTCGAGCGTGTGCTGCATGGTCACGTCGAGCGGGACGAGCGTGGCATCCCACTGCGCGGTGACCTCCGCCGCGAACGCGTACGCGGCCGCTTCGGGGTCGTTGTGGATGTTGGCCTCCGCCGCCGCGGTGATGTTGCCGGGCGCGAGGCAGGCGCCGCCCATCACGGTGAACGCCTTGACCCGGGAGGGGAGCGTCGGATCGGCCTGCAGCGCCAGGGCGATGTTGGTGAGCGGGCCGACGGCGAGCACGTGCAGGGTGCCGGCGTATTGATGCGACAGGTCGATCAGCAGCTCGACGGCGGTGCGGGCATCCGGTTCCTGCTCGGAGCGCGGAAGCTGCATCCCGCCGATGCCGTTGTCGCCGTGCACGTGCGCCGCGCCGCCGCGGTAGTCCTGCGAGAAGTGGTGGTGGGCGCCGACGGCGACCGGGATGCCGGTCACCCCGGCGATCCCGAGCAGGTCGAGCGTGTTGCGCGCCGCCTGCGATGAGTCGGTGTTTCCCGACACGGCTCCGATGCCGACGAGGTCCACCGCGGGGGAGCGCAGCAGGTATCCCAGTGCGACGGCATCGTCGATGCCCGTGTCGCAGTCGAGGAAGACGGGGATGCGCTCGGTCATGTGCTCTCCTGAGGTGCGTGGTGGAATGGGCTCATGGCATCATTTCGCCCTTTGTGCGTCGTCGGCAGCGTGAACGCCGACATCACGGTTTCGGTCGCGGAGCTCCCGCAGGCCGGTGAGACCATTCTCGGGCATGCGCTGCGCCGGGATGCCGGCGGCAAGGGCGCGAACCAGGCGGTGGCGGCGGCGCGCCTGTCGGATGCCCCGGTGCGGATGATCGGTGCAGTCGGCGACGACCCCGACGGGCAGGCGATGCTGCAGAACCTGATGGATGCCGGGGTGGATGCCGCCGGCATCTGGCTCGGCGAGGAGCCCACCGGCACCGCGCTCATCACGGTGGATGCCGCCAGCGAGAACCACATCGTGGTGGTCCCCGGTGCGAACGCCGCGGTCGCGATCGACGGCGTGCGGTTCGATCCCGACGAGGCCGTGCTCGCGCAGCTCGAGATCCCGCTGCCGACGGTCGAGGCGCTGGCGTCGGCGGTGCCCGGCTTCCTCGCGATCAACGCGGCACCGGCATCCCACCTGTCCGCGGAGCTCATCGAGCGCGCCGACCTCATCATCGTGAACGAGACCGAGTACGCGGCCCTGCCCGAGGTGGCGACCGCACGGCTCGTGGCGGTGACCCACGGATCCAAGGGCGCGATCATGCTCGAGCGCGGCGTGCAGGTGGCGTCCGCCGCGGCGCCGACGGTGGCGGCGGTGTCGTCGGTCGGGGCGGGCGATGCGTTCTGCGCGGCGCTGACCCTCGCGGTGCATGCCGGATGGGCGCACGAAGACGCCCTGCGCGCCGCGTGCGCGGTCGGGGCGGATGCCGTCACCCACGTCGGCGCCCAGCCCCCGCTGCGCGGACTCGCCAGCTACGCCTGAGTCGGCGCCACCGCCGCCACCCCCGTCGCCGCGGCCGCCGCCGCGCTCGCGCGGGTGTTCGGTGTCGCCGCGGGTGCTGCGTTTTCGCGCGGGTGTTCGGAACGGGTGCGGATGCATCGGCGACCCGCGTGAGCCGAGCCCCGCCGACGTGGCGCCCGCGACACAGAGCCGGACGCGGGGCTGTGGATAACTCGGGAGCGGCCCGCGCGGATCGTTAGGGTCGAAAGTGTGGAAGAAGCACCAGCGGTACCCGCCCTGCGATTGTCGGGGCTCGTCAAGCGGTTCGGTGACAAGGTCGCCGTGGCCGGCCTCGACCTCGACGTGCCGCCGGGCTCCTTCTTCGGGCTCGTCGGTCCGAACGGCGCGGGCAAGACGACGACCCTCTCCATGGCCACAGGGCTGCTGCGGCCGGATGCCGGCACAGCCCAGGTCCACGGCATCGACGTCTGGCAGCATCCCGTCGAGGCCAAGCGCACGATCGGCAACCTCGCCGACGGGGTGCGGCTGTTCGACCGGCTCACCGGGGAGCAGCTCATCACGTGGACGGCGACGATGTTCGGCATCCCGCGTCCGCAGATCGCACCGCGGGTCAGCGACCTTCTCGACCTGATGGACCTTCGAGGTGCCGCCGGAACCATGGTCGCCGACTATTCGGCCGGCATGACGAAGAAGGTCGCGCTCGCGTGCGCGCTGGTGCACGCGCCGCGCCTGCTCGTACTCGACGAGCCGTTCGAGTCCGTCGATCCGGTGTCGGCCGCGAACATCGAGGACGTCCTGCGCAGTTACACCTCGACCGGTGGCAGCGTCATCGTCTCGAGCCACTCGATGGATCTCGTGCAGCGCATGTGCGACCACGTCGCGATCATCGTCGCCGGAGGCGTCCGCGCCGCCGGAACGATCGACGAGGTGCGTGCGGGCGAGAGCCTGCAGTCCCGGTTCGTGTCGCTCGTCGGCGGCCGTCACACCACGGAGGGGCCGGAGTGGTTGCGGCAGTCCTGAGGCTCCGGTACCGCCTCCTCGGCAACACCCTCGCCCGCAGCCCCTGGCAGCTGGTGGGTTTCGTCTTCGGCATCCTGGGCGCCGTGTGGGTGTTGGGCGCGGTCATCGCCGGTCTGGTGGCGGCCAGCATCCTGCAGGGCCTCGACACCGCACGAGGGATCGCCGTGGTCGGCGGTTCGGCCCTGCTTCTCGGTTGGGCGCTCGGCCCGGTTCTCGTCGCGGGCGCGGATGCCACGGTGGATGCCGAACGGCTGGCGCCGCTCCCGATCTCGTCGCGCCAGATCATGGTGGCGCTGACCGGGACGGGACTGACCGGCATCCCCGGAATCGCGACCTGCATCGCCGCCCTGTCGTCGGTCGTGCTGTGGATCCGCTGGCCCGTGGCCGCCATCGTGGCCGTGCCGATGGCGGTGATCGCGGTGCTGACCTGCGTCCTGGTCAGCCGGCTCGTCACCACGCTGTCGTCGGGATTGTCGGGCCGACGTCGGGGGCGCGAGATCGTCGGCACGGTCGTGCTCGGCCTCGTGATCATGACGGGTCCGATCACGACGGGCATCCTCAGCCTGCTCGACGCGGCCGGCGACCTGCCGACACAGCTCGGCACAGCGGGCACGGTCCTCGGATGGACGCCGATCGGCGCCGCATGGGCGGTGGCCGGCGATGTCGCCGCCGGTTCGTGGCTGCCGGCCCTCTTTAAGGTCGTGATCGCGGTCGGCACCCTGGCTGCCCTGTGGTTCGGGTGGGCGCGGGCGTTGCACGCGTCGACGGGGACGCGACCGGTGCAGACGACGAAGGCCGTCAAGGCGGGCACACTCGGACTCTTCGGTGTGCTGCCGACGGGCGGCGTCGGCGCGACGTGGGCGCGCTCGCTCACGGGCTGGCTGCGGGATCCCCGCTACCTGCGCCAGCTCATCTTCGTCCCGCTGTTCCCGGCCCTGTTCGCGTTCACCGGGGGAGTGGACGGCGGAGGGTTCGGCGCCTCTGCCATCATCGTCGCGATGACCCTGGCGATCGCCGGCTACGCAGACGTCTCGTACGACGGCACGGCGTTCGCGGCGGTGCTGTCCTCGGGGATCACCGGACGAGTCGACCGGTGGGGCCGCGTGCTGGGTGCCGCCTCCGTGGGCGTGCCCGCGGTCATCGTCGTGGCGGTCGTCGTCGCGGCGGTCGGCGGCGGCTGGGATCATCTGCCCGCCGTGCTCGGCGGTGCGCTCGGGCTACTCCTGGTCGGCTACGGCGTCAGCGCGGTGTCGTCCGCACTGATCGTCGTGCCGGTTCCCCGCGCGGGCGACAGTCCCTTCAAGACGGTGCCGGGTCAGACGTTCGCAAGCGGGATGCTGGTGTTCGCCGTGCTCGGCGCCTCGCTCGTGCTGGGAGCACCCGCCCTGATCCTCGCGGTGGTCGCGACGGCGACGGCATCCGCATCCCTCGGCGTCGTCGCCCTCGTCACGGGCGTCGTGGTCGGGGCGGGCGTCATCGTCGCCGGCGTGTTCATCGGTGGTCGCATCCTCGACCGCACCGGGCCGAGTCTTCTGCAGCGGATCAAGGCATTCCCGATCTGATGTGCGGTGCGGGGCGCCGCCTCGGCTAGCATTCGGGGATGGCAGATCCGGGTTCCATCCAAGACATCCCGATCGGCGGTGACGGCATCCGCCTCGGGCAGTTCCTGAAGTTCGCCGGGCTCCTGGACTCCGGCGGGATGGTGAAAGAGGCCATCGCCGACGGCGACGTCCTGGTGAACGGCGAGGTCGACCGCCGGCGCGGACGCCAGCTGCAGCCTGGCGACATCGTCACGTTCATGGAGCGCAGCGTCCGCGTCACCCGCTGAGGATGCCGAGTGCTCAGCCACCGGGTGGCGTGCGCCTGCGCGTGACAGAACTCCAGACCGGCGAGCACGCCGCGACCAGTTCATTCCAAGTCCGCCTCGTGGTCGGGCCGATCAAAACCACGTCCGTCATACCGGCGCGGACGCTTCATCCGCACGCTCTTGACGACGACCCAGATGAGCGCGGCTATCACGGCAATCGCAAACAACAGCGTGACCAGGTGCGCCGCCGAGTAGGTGTTCATAGTGCTCATGGCTATCCTCTTTGAGCTCCGCGACTATTCCCAGGCCAGCGGGCTCTTCACTGTGTAGCTTCCCGAAGAGTACGAGCACGAGGCGTCGACGTAGATCGTGAAGTACACCTCCAACGCGCTGTACGAGCCAGACCGATTGAAGTAATAGGAACTTGACGTCGTAGTCACTCTCGGAGTCGAAGAGTAGACCAGTCCGATGCCGTGGCTTCCGATGATGCCGTACCCACGCGCGTAGGCATGGAGCGTAGCCGCCTTGATCCCAGAGCCCCTGGTGAACTTGGTGGATGCCTTCCACGAGTAGTTGATCGGGCCACCGTAGTGCCCGACAGTCCCACCTATCTTGCAGGTGTGCGTCCCGCTGCCGCGGGAGACGCTGAATCCCTGCGTCCCCGCCAGCTCGGCGGTCGTGCCGGATCCAAGCACATCCTGGTTGGGCGCCGCATACGCCCGTATGAACTCCGTGTCCACGGCGTCGAAGGCTTGCCCAACCTTGTACCGAGCGTCGATCGCCTCCAATCGATCCTTGACCCGAGCCGCATCCAGGTTGCGGTTCTGCGAGTAGGTAACGGACGTCTCTGGGAGAGGAGCAAGCTTCTCCTTCTGCTCGGGCGTGA
The DNA here is from genome assembly GCF_000802305.1 of Microbacterium mangrovi. Taxonomy (GTDB): domain Bacteria; phylum Actinomycetota; class Actinomycetes; order Actinomycetales; family Microbacteriaceae; genus Microbacterium; species Microbacterium mangrovi. The sequence goes on from NZ_JTDK01000018.1 coordinate 55,911, forward strand.
GTGCATCCTGACCGGCCGCGTAGACGCCAACCGCGACCTTCGATTCGACCGAATGGCTCGATGGTCGCGCTCCACCCGTGGGTACCGCTATCGTGCTGCATCCCGCGAGGGTCAGCGTCGCCACGGAACCAACGGCAACCGCCAGAGCGCGTTTCCAGGCGATGGCCCCTTTCGCTGATCCGGACGCACTTTTCGTTGATGTAGTCATGAGACTGTCGTACGCCGCGCCGTGGCTGTATGGCGGAAGATACGGCGAGATTGAGTAGTCAGATCGGAGTTTTGAGTAGAGGTTGTGCAATCTTTGTGCAAGGGAGCTTGGCTTGTGTGGGTCGGGGCTTTCGTCGTTGCCGCAGACGGCGCCGCGCGCGGAACGGCGGCGGTCGCGAGCCGTGCCGAGCCCTGGTTGCGAGTCGCCTCGACGATGTAGCGGAGCCCACGCGACGAGCGTCGCCGACGGTTCAGGGGCTGGTCGTCGTGGAGACCTGGTGCTCGAGCTGTTGCAGGTGCTCGCCCAACTGGCCGCTGACTGCGGGATAGCTGCCGACCGGGTCGGGGACGCGCTGCGTGCTGCCGGGAATCGCGACCAGGGCGATGACGATGGCAGTCGCCGCGGCGAGCCCGACCCCGATGACCACTGCGACGGTTCTCGAGCGCTTGCGCGTCCGGGGCTGGGCCTGCTGGTCCAGCAGGGTCTGCGCCGGAATCGGCGGCTTGGGCGGAAGAGGCGGGGCCGCGGCGGCCGGCAGGACCTTGGTCGCGGCCGCCGTTTGCGGGCCCAGGGGCTCGGTCATCGCAACTGTGCGCGTTCCATCGGGTGCCTCGGAGCGGGCACCGGGAGAGATGCTCGTCGCGTCAGCCGAAATCTGGGCCAGGCGAGCGCTGACCTCGTCCGCCGTTGGGCGGCCTGCGGGGTCACGTGCGGTCATCCGCTGCAGAAGCTCGCTCCACGCCGGGCCGAGTCGCGCGGGAATCACCGGATCGCGCGCGAGTCGTGCGCTTGCTGCCTCCACGGCGGTTCCGGGGAATTCGCAGTGCCCCGTCAGCAGTTCCAGCAGGACGAGCCCGAGGGAGTAGACGTCGGTCGCGGAATTGAGGGGCCGCCCGACGGCCTGCTCCGGGCTCATGTAGCTCGCTGTCCCGATGACGGAGCCGGTCGCGGTCAGTTTCGACGCGTCGACGAGGCGCGCGATGCCGAGGTCGGTGAGCTTGGCCGTGACTGCGTGACTCGACGCCGGCAGCAGGATGTTTGCGGGCTTCACGTCGCGGTGGATCACCCCCTGACTGTGGATATACGCCAGTGCGCGCGATAGGTCCGCCCCGGCCGCCGCGACGCCGGCGGGATCGATCGGGCCGTCCTGCAGCCGCCGCCGAGCGTCCGTGCCGGCGACGAACTCGAGGACCAGCACGACTCGGCCGTCCGCATCGCTCGTCGAGTCGAACAGCGTCACGAGGCAAGGATGAGAGAGCCGCGCCAGAAGGCGAACCTCCCCGTGCTGGCGAGCCAGGTGCTCCGCCGACCCGTTCCCGGCACGGAAGATCTTCAGCGCCACTTCGCGGCCCAAGGTCTCGTCGGTCGCCCGATAGACCTCGGCCATTCCGCCCTGACCGATCGGCTCCACCAGCCGGTATCGACCGGCGACCAGGCGTTCAGCGCCGGACGAGCCCATCGGAACTGCGTTGGTCCCCGTCATCCGCCGCCGCCGTTGCCGTCTTCGCCGTTGCCCTGTTTGCCGCCCCGCTTCTTCTCGTCTTGGTGGTGTTGCTGCTGCTGCTGTTGCTGCTGCTGGAGGTCCTGGATCTGCTGTTGCAGACGAGCCTTCGCGGCTTCATCCTGCAGCTGCGTGAGATCCGCACGGATCGTCGTGATGGACGCCGCGATCGCATCGTGCCGGGTGCGACTGATCTCGCCCTGCCGCACAGCCTCATTGTTCAGGCGTTCGAGCTCAGTGAGCTTCTGCTGCGCGGCGGCGAGGTCATGCGTGCCGGCGGCCTGCGCCACCGCGAACACCCCGTTCTGCAGCTTCGCGGCTGTCTCCCTGGAGTACGACTCGCCGCTCGCGCAACCACTGAGTGACAGGGCGAGCGCAAGCGCGCCGGCGATCGCCCATCGGGGTCTCATCCTGATCGCTCTCCGCTCCGTCTGGCCGACATCACCACCATCAACGGTAACGCTGACGATGCGGACACCGAGCTCGATAAAGGGGATCGGCATCGGCCTGGCGAGTATGGACGAGACGCCGCAAACCACGACGTCCTCGGGGCTGTCGTTCAATGGCAGAACTTCTACTTCCCAACTCTGTCAGCCATTTCTCGGAGGCTTCAAATTCCGCGGAATTCCGCGGTTTTTGGCACCGGGATCGCACGAAGCGCTACCGCACGGCACAGTCATGTGTATACCGTTGTGTACACCTGATGTGAGGAAGCGATCATGCCGAAGAGTCGCGAGCACGGCCAGGGCGCGTTGTACTGGGTCGAGTCCCGCAAGATGTGGAGAGCGGTGCTCGACGTGGGCTTCGACCCGGTCACGGGGAAGCGGCTGCAGAAGGCTCGCATGTCCAAGACCAAGGACGGTGCGGTCAAGAAGCTCAACACGATGCTTCGCGAGCGCGACACCCAGGGCACGGTGCTCGATCGATCGACGCACATCGCAGAGTTGGCTGCCAAGTGGCTCGCGGATGCGTCGACGCGGACGAAGCCGCACACCATCAAGACCTACCGGTCGAATCTGAAGGCGAATGTGCTGCCGTCGCTGGGTCGTCGCATCGCAGCAGACCTGACGCCTGCGGACGTGCGGCGCATGCACGCCGCGATCCGTGCGCGAGGTCTCGGAGATTCGACGGTCTTGAGTGCGCACCGGACGCTGGTGAGCGTTCTCGAGTACGGGCGAGCGGAGCGGATCATCGCCGAGAATGTGGCCAGGCTCGCGCCGCCCCGACGCACGGGCGGCCGACGGGCACGGTCGTCGCTCACGAGGGAGGAAGCGAAGGCTCTACTGGCGGTCGGCGATGCGCGGTGGACGCTTGCCCTGCTCACTGGGCTGCGGAGCGGGGAGGCGCGCGCGTTGCGGTGGGAGGACATCGATTTGGATGCCGGTGTCGCCGAGATCTCGTGGTCGCTCGCCGAGGGCACGTTCGAGCATGGCTGCAGCGGCAGGTGTGGGAAGAAGACCGCGGGCGGGTGCCCGCTTCGGCGTCTCGAGTTGGCGGCGGGCCTCGAGTGGGTTCAGTTGGAAGGGCGTCACGTTCTCGTCCGACCGAAGAACGGCACGGCCCGGCAGGTCCCGCTCACGACCGCTGCGGTCGCGCAGTTGCGCAAGCTCCGCGAAGAGGATGCCGGCTTGAACCCGCACGGGTTGGTGTGGCATCGTCCCGACGGGGCCGCGAGCACCAACGTCGACGACAACCTCGCCCTTCGTGCCGCGCTCAGCCTCGCGGGTATCGACCAGCCCCGGGCGACCACCCACTGGCTTCGCCACACGTACGTGACCTTGTCCGAGCACGCCGGAATCCCGTGGGCTGCCTACTCGGGCGTCAGCGGGCACAGTAGCCCCGAAGCGTCCGATCCATATCGGCACACGCTGACCGCCGAAGGGCGGCGAGCGGTTGAGCATCTCGCGAACTGGGTGGATGGCTAGGCGCCAACAAGCTGCGGAGGGCAAGAAACCGTGCAAGCCGTATCCGCATTGTTGACCTCGTCGCGCGCCCTGAGAACATCTACGAGGGTGAGTCCCATAGCGTGGTGTTACTTCCCGCGGGGTTCTCGTCGTCGTAGACGTTGAAGGGCCACCGTGGGAGACCCAGTTGTTTCCGGCAAGAAGCAAAGCAGAGATCCCACGATGACCCATACCCAGTCTGCCCTGGCGACCCTCATTTCCGAAGTCCTCGCCGAGCCCGAACTCGCGCATTCCGACGTGTTCCGGCGGATGCTGCAGGCCGGCTTGCAGGACCTGATCGACGCGGAAGCGACCGTGAAGATCGGCGCCGGTCCGCACGAACGCACCCCGGAGCGGACCACGCGCCGCAACGGCACCCGTCCGAAGGTCCTCGCGACCCCGGCCGGGGAAGTCGACCTCGCCATCCCGAAGCTGCGGGAGGGATCGTTCTTCCCCTCGCTGTTGCACCCCCGCCGCCGAGTCGACCGGGCCCTCTACGCGGTGATCTGCCAGGCCTGGATCGACGGCGTCTCGACCCGAAAGGTCGACCAGCTCGTGCGGGCGTTGGGCAACGACTCCGGTATCAGCCGGTCGACGGTGTCGCGGATCTGCTCCGAGATCGACGACGGCGTGCAGGAGTTCCTGCACCGCCGGATCGATCACACCGGGTTCCCGTACCTGTTCCTCGACGCCACCTACCTCGACGTCCGGATCCGGGGCCGGGTCGTGTCCCAGGCCCTGGTCGTCGCGACCGGGGTGTCCGGTGACGGGCGGCGGGAGATCCTTGGGATGGCGCTCGGGGACGCGGAGACCACGGACTTCTGGACCGAGTTCCTCCGCTCGCTGCGCGAGCGCGGCCTGAAGGTCGCGACCGACACCGATCCGCTCGGGGTGGCCCTGGTCACCAGTGATGCGCATGCCGGGATCAAGGCCGCGGTGAAGGCGATCCTGCCGGGCGCGGGGTGGCAGCGCTGCCGGGTCCATTTCGCGCGCAACATCACCCAGCGCCTCGGCTCTGCCCGCTCCAAACCGGTGAACGCGTTGATCTCCACGATCTTCGCGCAGACCACGACCGAGGCCGTGACCGGGCAATACCGGCAAGTCGTGGAGAGCCTTCGCGGCTCGTTCCCTGAGATCGCGGCCATGCTCGAGACCGCCGAACCCGACTTGACCGGGTTCGCGGCTCTGCCTCGCGAGCACTGGCAGAAGGTCTGGTCGAACAACCCCATCGAACGCCTCAACCGTGAGATCAAACGCCGCGCCGACGTCGTGCAGATCTTCCCCGACCGCGACAGCGTGACCCGCCTCATCGGCGCGGTCCTGCAAGAACAACACGAGGAATGGCAATACGGCGAACGCCGCTACCTCTCCGACACCTCGATGCGGAAACTCACCCATGTCCTCCACGAGCACACCGAGAGCCCCACCCTCGGCCTGCTCCTGACCGCCTGACAACCACCCATCACGGAGCAACCGGAGTTACACCACCACACGGGACTTGACCATCTACGAACGCTCGCTCTGCGCGGCAGACCGCGTCGTGGGCATTCCTGCGCAGGTATGGCGAGGCGACGCGACGCGCCGGCCGCTCCCGTTGTCGACACGCTACATGCTTGTGCTCCATGCTGATCATCTGAGCATGAATGGCGAGGTTCGGGAGACATGCAGGGATTTGACGTCGAGGACTACTTCACAGCGGAACTGATTGAGGGTCTTGCCGGGGAACTCGCGGCGCTTTTCGCCGCGGACAGCAGAAGCGGTATTGATTCGGTCGATGGGATCCTCGCACAGCGCGCCTCCGAGCCCCATTCGCGGCACTACATCTATGCCATCGCAGCCGATGCCTACCGGATGGCAGGAGTCGACGGTGTGCGAGCGTTGGCGTCTCAGGTGCGCAGCAACACGCGCGGCACGGCCCGCGCCTACTGCCTGCGGGCGCTCTGGCGCCTCGCCAACGGTAACCTTCCTCGCGTATTTAGCAAGATAGTCCGCGCGCCTGTCGCCCCCGAGGTCCAGGCGGCTTCTCACGTTGCGATCAGCGACCTCGTGGTGGATTCTCTTGGTGATCTGGAGCTCGCTCGTACGTTCTGGGGGGAGTTCAGCAGGACCGATCTTGGAGCGGATCCTCCGCTAGCTCTGTTCTACGTCAAGCTTGCTGGCGAGTCACAGTTCACACTGACCGACAAACTCGTCACGGACCTTGAGTACCTCATCTCGCAGGACCTTCCGGAGGCTGAATATCAGGGCTTTCTGACCAGCAACCCGAGCCTGCTCGACGTCACCGCGGCCGAAGTGCGTCCGCTTGCACCACTGGGCCTCGAGTTCAAGACCGACTTTGTACTCCGTCGCCACGACGGCCGATACATCGTTGTTGAGATCGAGAAGCCTCAAGATCGGCTGTTTACGAAGGGGGCGGACTTCACGAAGGAGTTCACCCACGCCGTTGGTCAGGTCCTGGACTTCCAGCAATGGGTGGCCGAGAACAATCCGTACGCCGCCAAGCACTTTCCGGGGATCACCACCCCGGACGGCATTGTGATCTTGGGGCGAAGGTCAGAACTGGACGAACGCCGAACTCGAAAACTTGAGCGCTGGCAATTCAATAGCCGCGCAATCGAGGTACTGACATTCGATGATCTCGCCGTGCGAGCACGCTACGTCTTAGGCAGCCTTCGCTCTAGCCCCTGAGGGTTCTCCTTGCGCATGCACCTCAAATAGCGACCAGCCACGTAGCGTTGCCCAGCGCTGTGTCTCACGAGCTTGACAAGGAATGGATTTGCCACCGCAGCCGGCCGCCAGAGGCTGGTCATGTCTCCAGCGATTGAAGGTATCGGACGGCTGCCCAATCTGCGGGCGCCCAGTCCAACGTCGGCAATGCGGAGACCGATACCCATCGCATGGCGTCGTGGTCCGTGCTGCGATCGGGCGGGGTGGAACCGAGAAATGCCCGAAAGCAGGTGAGTCGGATCGCGAGGCCCTCCGCGGTGGTTACGTCTGTTGTTAGCTCCTCGCCAACCTCTATCTGCACGTCAAGTTCTTCACGGATCTCACGGACGAGTGCCTCGCTCAGGGATTCACCGGGCTCTAGCTTGCCTCCAGGAAACTCCCACCGTCCACCGAATGACTTGTCGGCATTGCGTCTGCAAGCGAGAACCTCGTCGCCCCTGGTGATCACCGCGGCGACGACGCGGACTGGGTGGTCTGTGCTGGCCATGGACACACTCTAGACACGGTGCACGTCTGATCTCAGGTTGCGCTGCAGACCATCACGAGTCCCATAGGCTTCAACGGGGGAGAGGTGCGCTGGGATGCTTCTGGTTGAGGAGGACTCGGTCGACGACGTGTTGCAGGTCGTGCTTAATCATCTCCTGCGCGCCGGCTCTCGCATCGAACCCAGCAAAGGGCCAGCGAGCGAGCAAGTCGGCGCGGCGATCGAGTTAAGGAACCCTCGTGCGCGGCTGAGTCGGAGTCATAGGCGCAGCCCGATCTTCAGCGCGCTCGGGGAGTGGCTCTGGTACCTGTCGGGTACGGATGAAGTCGGGCCGATCGCGCATTACATCCCGATGTATCTGAAGTTTGCGGTCGAGGGCAGAGTTGAGGGAGCATACGGCCCCCGGCTTTTTGGCGCGGACGACCGGTTGGCAGAGGTCATCAAGAGGCTTCGCGATAAACAGGATAGCCGTCAGGCGGTCATTCAAGTGTTTGCACAGTCAGATCTGTCAAATCAACGGGATATTCCATGTACGACGACACTTCAGTTCCTGCTCCGCGACGGGTTGCTCCACCTGGCTGCCACGATGCGCTCCAACGATGCCTATCGTGGACTGCCCCATGACATTTTCGCCTTCACGATGATTCAAGAGATGGTCGCAAGGAATGTCGGTGTCGAGGTTGGCACCTATCTACACTTCGTCGGAAGCCTTCATCTCTATGACTCGGACGCGGACGCTGCAGCAGCTTTCCTGGACGAAGGCTGGCACAACCTAAAGCCCATGCCCGCAATGCCCGATGGGGATCCTGCGGGCGGCGTGCGCTGGATCATCGAAGTCGAGGAACGTATTCGCCTTGGCGACCCGAGCGCACCCACGCTCGCAGACCTCGGCGAGCACCCGTACTGGGACGACCTCGCCAGGGTGTTGCTGGCATTTCCGGAGAAATCCGGGTCGGGCCTGCGGCGAATCAGGGAGAGTTTCGACGATCCGTTCTACGAAATCTACATTAACGATCGACACGCCCGCTTCGAGGAGGACTAGTTGCGATCAAACTACGAGGATGATGCGCGGCGCATCTCGGCCGCGTTCGAACGATATGAGGCCCAGGTGGGGCCACTTCCCGGCATCGCCGAGCCTGAGTACCGCGCCTCCCTAATTGAGCAGATCATCGACTCTGAGCAGCGCGTCCGCTATTTTGATTTGCTTCAATCCCGCCCCTTGGGCGCGGCAAGTGCTGATCCCCACGACGACGCATTCGACCCGATCAAAGCCTCGATCGTCAGCAGGAATCGCGGTGACATTGATGAAGCAATTTGGCTTGCATACTTGTTCGTCCATTTCGGGCGTCACCGCCGTGCAGGTTGGCGCTATGTGAGGGACGTATATGGGGCACTGGGTGAAGAACCATGGACGTGGGAGCGAACGTCGAACGACATCACATCCTTCAGGTATTGGCTCGACGATCATCAGGATGACCTGCGACGGGACACGGGGCCTCACGGTTTTGGCAACCACAGGAAGTACGAGAGTCTAAAGGCTTGGACATCCACAGGAACCGGCGAGGCCTTCGATAGCTACATCAACTGGGTTCACGCGGCCGGTGGTGACCATGCGACGAGGCTTTCAACATTCGCCGGAGCATCGCCTGAAGCGCGATTCGATGAGATGTACCGATCTCTTGATCAGGTTAAACGACTCGGTCGCATTGGCCGCTTCGATTATCTAATGACGCTCAAGAAGCTCCGACTCGCCGACATTGTGCCCCCGCACTCCTATCTCGTCGGTGCGAGCGGACCGCTTACCGGGGCCCGTCTCTTGTTCACCGCTGGGGGCGGCAATGAGCTAGGCGCTGGCGTCGCGCAAGCGAAGCTGAGTGAATTCTCGAGACTAACTGGCTTGACACCGGATGTCATGGAAGATGCAGTCTGCAACTGGCAGAAGAGCCCGACCGCGTACGTCAGGTTTTCAGGGTAGAACTATCCCACCGGTAGCGTCGCTTGAGCGTGTTGAGCTGGTTGTACTGAAGCGCGCCCGTGTGCTGCAACTGTCCGACAACGATGCCAGGGGCTACTCCGACTCGGGACGCGAGGCGAAGCACGTCCCGCTTCGTCGGCCCGCGCCCGCGCAGGAGCCCGACAAGTTCACCGACGCCTCCCGGCACTAGCGCCTCGAGCGCGAAGTTGTCTGCTTCCTGCTCGACAGCAGCACCGCCGTCGGCGTCGACGCCAACACCAAAGTCGTCGACATACGTTTCATCCACGCCATGTAAGAGCAAGTGCCCAATTTCATGGAATACCGTAAACCAGAGGTGATCGTCGCTGAGATGTCTCGCCGTCAATGCGATCACCCGTCGCCCGTCGTGGCCAGTGAACGCGGCACCACTGAGAGCCGCTCCCTTTGGGGGCCGAACGAGTACGATCGCAACACCCGCCCGGGCGCCGATCGCCTGGAGTTCGGGGAGGAATACTGAAGGGTCGGGCACTTTCGTGAGGGCGCGTATTTCGTCGATTTGATCCCTCAACGCGGGTGCCGACCACTCGTCCAGATGGACCTGGGAGGCGTCAAGTTGAGCCTTTCGGAGCCAGACGGCGAGCGTGAGGCTGTCTGACGAGTATGTGTCCGATGCGCGGTAGTGAGAACCGCGCGTCGCAAGCGCCACACGAGTTGCCGCGTCCTCCGCATTCTTAGCCCCGAGGAACTGGAGTCCCAGCTTCGCCTGCTCGCGCCATGAGTCGCTTTTCTCAATCCAGCCAAGCTGAATCATCTGCGTGATCGGCATCTGCTGGGTTAACGCATCGGCAGACAGGCTGAACAAGCTTTCGCGGTACTGATGTTCGCGAGTCAGCCAAAAGCTCGCCGAGCCTCCAAGGCAGCCGGCGAGCAACGCCGCTAGCTCGGCGGTGAGTTCCGACTCACCACGTATCAGACGGCGGGTCGCGGGGTCCCCAATGCCCAGTCGATCCGCGAGGTCGTCAACAGTCCAACCGCGGCGCTGAAGGATGGCCAGAATCGAGTCGCCAGGGGCGGAGGCCCACCGCGGTTCGAACGTGCTCGCAACTGTCACGCTTCCCCCCTGCGCTCAATGGAGTCCAACCGGATTCGGTACTGTCCCATCCTCGCACCGTCGCCAGTGGCGCCCGGGCCCTGAACCTGCGCCAACCGTGCCACGATGTGCCACCTGTCGTTGACTTCGACACACACTCTTGCTGGATCCTCCGCAGACAATTCAATGCCGATCGGGATCTCGCCCAAGGTGTCTGCCGCGAGCAACTCGGCGAGGCGAGCCTTCAGGTCAATTACATCATCGGCTCCGAGCTGGTCGGTCTGCGGATCGATGCAGAACTCGCGAAGCTGTCGGGTGCTAAAGCTCAGTTCCATAGTCGCGCCAGTCTCTGAAGCGGAGAGAGCCGGCTGAGCTGTGCCCCTCGAAGCCGAAGGCTGTGCCCGACAGACTAGCGGTGGATGGACGGTGCGGCGCGTCACCTGTCATGGTCGGCGCGTCGACCTCGCTGTACTCCTCCCGAAGCGAGAGGTTTCCGCCCACCCAAGCGTTCGACTGGCGTGGTGCCACTCGCCATCGGGAAAGGGGCGCTGAGTGCATCGGTCATCGATTGCTCATCCGCTTCATGAGCGCTTGTCTGCTCAGCCTTGTTCGCGCGCTGAGCATGGCCCAGGTTTGACCCCGATGGTGGAGCCAGAGGACGAGCTCGTCCCGCTGCTGCAGAAGCTTGGTTTCCTCCCGATGGAGCTTCTCGAGATCGCGCGACAGAGCACCGAGGCGGTCGAGGGCGGCCGCATCGCCGCCCCATCTCTGTATCAAGCGGCGGTCTAGCGCGTCGAGTTCCTCGGCACTGCGATGGGCTTGGTCCTCCTGCTCACGCGCTTCAGCCCGGCGCACCTCCGCGGCCTTGCGCTTCAGTTGTTGCCTGCCCCTGACCATGTAACGAGGTTGTCACGCGATGCCGGTCCTTTCAAGGGATCGGGGCGCGTCGCTTCGGAGTGCCTGCGTGCATTGACCTTCTCGCCCCTCCCTCTCGATCTTCATGTCTCATCTCGTTCCGTTGCGTCATTCCGTCCGCTCGATAGCTCGTCCCTTCGCTTGTCTCGTTCTCTCGTTGCCCTGGCCTCCTTCGTCTCGTCTTTAGTGGGGGACATGCACTCCGCAGCGAGTGACCGCGGCCGTGTCGAGGATTGCGACCAGGGCGATGCGCAGACCTGAGGGGCCGCCGGGCTGTGTCTTTCCCAACGAAGTTGGCGGCATCGACTTCACGTACCGCGCGCGCGGGGTTGAAGGCGCGATGGCGAGGAAGTGTCGTGGTCTTCTTCCCGCGCGGTCCTTTCGGTAGCTGCCGGGTTACGCCTCCGCGTACGGCGGTCAAGGGTGCGGCGCAGCCGCATCGCGAAGCGACGCGTCAGCGCCCTTGAGGGCCGGTAGTGGCCGCGTACGCTCTCGGCTCCGAAATACCGCGTGCGAGACGTGGTCGGAGTTGGAGATCGGGAGGGTCGACGGCCCGTGTCGCGGCTAAGCATTGACAGGGTCAGCTCCACGCCTTACTCTGACAATATTCAGCACTAACGGAAGTTTGACGCGATAAGGCAGACTGAGGCGGTGAAGCTCGATGTCCGGACTCCTGAAGGCAACCCAGTGGAGCGTCACGACGCGAGCCGCCGCATCGGCGCCGCGCTGTGGATCGTCCCCCGCTATCGGGTCATCGCGGAGGACGAGCACACCGGCCTCGGCAGCACGCTCGACGTCGAGTATGACGCAATCGAAGGCCGCTTCGTCGTCCGGCAGGCTGGCACGTACTCCCTCTCCGGAGGAGAGATCACCGGAACTGAGTTGCGCCGGGTGCGGCTCGCCGAGATTGTTCAGGCCGCATCCCCGCACTGTGTCGCATTCGCGCTCGATGACGAAGACCTGTTCGTCACAGCTGCCGAGCTGGCGTCGTCCGAAGGACGGATGCTCCCGACTTGGCTCACCAATACGCTCGCCGCAGCACCAAGGCGGGGGAATCTCTCTGAGTCCGCGCGCGCCGAGGCTCGGGAAGCCAGGCTGGATGCCGTCCAACTCGTCTACGGCGTCGCCGTCCTCACGGGACAACCGCCGGCCAAAGCCATCGAGCGCGAGCTCAACGTTGCACCCCGCACCGCGGCCCAGTGGATCCGAGCGGCGCGGGATGCCGGACGACTCGAGGGTCTGGGCTATCCGATGGGCCGACCGGCGCGCCCCTGAGGCGCCCAGGACGATCTCCCGCGTCCCGGATTCACCCGCGGAGGTGTCGCGATGACTGACTCGGTTGTACTCCCCAGCCAGCTCGTAGCCGTGGATCACGCCACGGCCGCGGCGATCCTCGGAATCAGTCCGTCACGCCTGCGTCACCACGTTCGTCTCGGCGACGTAACCCCCCACTTCACCGGCACGAAGCCGCTGTACGCGATCTCGGAGCTCGAGCGATTCGTCGAGGATCTGCCGACGCACCCTGGGCATCTGCCGGTCGTCTGAAGGGTGAACTGTTGAGCTGCCAGTAGTCGCGTCGTGACGGGTATGGGCTGGACAGCTACCCATGCTCGCTCCCCCGCGGACGTCCCCGGGTGGCTGGATGCGCTGAGACGTCTACGCGCCGAGAATAGGATTCCCTTACGCGCAGTCGAGGAGCAGCAAGGTCTTGAGCAACAACCACGCCACGTTCATCTGGTCAATCGCCGATCTGCTGCGAGGCAGCTTCAAGGCGCACCAGTACGGCGACATCATCCTGCCGTTCACAGTCCTGCGGCGCCTCGATGCCGTGCTGGCGCCGACCAAGCAGGCGGTGTTCGCGGCGGTCGAGCAGGCGACCAACGACGGCATCCCGGTCCGCGCATCGCTGTTGCGCAACAAGGCTCGCCACGAGTACTCGTTCTGGAACGAGTCGAAGTTCGAGCTCAAGACCGCGCTCGGCGACTCAGAGAACCTCGCGGCGAACCTGCTCGACTACGTCACCGGGTTCTCCGAGAACGTCAAGGACATCTTCGACAAGTACAAGATCGCCGAGCGGATCGCTGAACTCGATGAGCACGACCTCCTGTTCCTCGTCACCCAGCGGTTCGCGGCGGTCGATCTGTCGCCGGCGGCGGTGCCGAACGAAGAGATGGGTCACATCTTCGAGGAGCTGATCCGCAAGTTCGCCGAGGCGTCGAACGAGACCGCTGGTGAGCACTTCACCCCGCGCGACGTGATCGAGCTGATGGTCGACATCCTCCTCGCCCCCGAGTCCGACACCCTCTCGAAGGCGAACGTGGTGCGGTCGGTGTATGACCCGACGGCCGGCACGGGCGGGATGCTGTCGGTGGCCGAAGACCACATCACCAGCGCGAACCCCTCCGCGACGCTGACGCTCGCGGGGCAGGAGATCAACCCGCAGTCGTACGCGATCTGCAAAGCAGACATGACGGTGAAGGGCCAGTCGGTCGACGCGATCTTCTTCGGCGACACCCTGACCCATGACGGCCATGCCGGCAAGACGTTCAATTACGGGCTGTCAAACCCGCCATTCGGAGTGGACTGGAAAAAGCAACAGAAGGCCGTCACAGAGGAGCACCAGGTACGCGGGTACGCGGGCCGGTTCGGGCCGGGTCTGCCGCGTGTGTCGGACGGGTCGATGCTGTTCCTGCTGCACCTGATCTCCAAGATGCGCACCGCCGAAGACGGTGGTGGACGGGCGGCGATCGTCCTCAATGGCAGCCCCCTGTTCACCGGCGGCGCCGGTTCGGGGGAGTCGAACATCCGCAAGTGGGTGCTCGAACGAGACCTGCTCGAAGCGATCATCGCGCTGCCGACTGACATGTTCTATAACACGGGCATCGCCACTTACGTCTGGGTGCTGTCGACCAAGAAGTCCACCGACCGGGTCGGACGGGTGCAGCTGATCGACGGGTCGAAGTTGTTCCGTAAGATGCGCAAGGGGCTCGGCTCGAAACGCAACGAGCTCGGCCCCAACAACATCGCCAAGATGGTGCGCTTGTATGTGGGCGAAGTGGATGCCGTCCGCTCGAGGATCTTCGCCACCACCGACTTCTTCTACCGCACGATCACCGTCGAACGCCCTCTGCGGTTGAACTGGGCGCTCACGCCGGAACGCCTCGCCGTCGCGGCAGAGTCGAAGCCCCTCGCGAACAGCGACCTGTCCCCGCTGATCGCGGTCGTTGAGCGAGCGCAGCGAGGCGAAACGCCTACGACGGACCTCCCCGCGTTCCGCAAACGCGTCTCCGCCTTGCTCGTCGAGTCAGGCGCTTTGCTCACCGCAGCCCAGATGAAGGCCCTGCTCGTAGGCCTGTCCGAGCGTGACGAAACGGCTCCGATCGTGCTCGACGCAAGGAAGAACCACGAACCCGACCCGTCCCTCCGCGAAACCGAAAACGTGCCCTGGGATGAAGACATCCACGCGTACTTCGATCGCGAAGTGAAGCCGTTCGCCCCCGACGCCTGGATTGACGAGACCAAGACCAAGGAAGGCTGCGAGATCCCCTTCACCCGCCACTTCTACCAGTTCGTGCCGCCCCGCTCGCTCGAGGAGATCGACGACGACCTAGAGGCCGTGCTCGGCCGCATCCGTGCTCGGCTCGAGGCGGTGAGGGTGTGATGGAGAATCGTGCGCATTGGCCTACGCGCAAACTGAAGACGGCGGTACGACTAATCACCGATCGTGCCGCCGGCGATGAATGGAAGGTCGGGCTCGAGAACATCGAGGGATGGACAGGTAGTCTGATCTCGGCCGACGGGTCGTTTGAAGGGGCTGGCATCGCCTTCAGGATCGGCGATGTACTTTTCGGAAAGCTCCGTCCGTACTTGGCCAAGGCATGGGTTGCCGATCGACCAGGGGCTGCCGTCGGTGACTTCCTCGTTCTGCGGCCAAGCCACGAACTCGACTCACGCTTCTTGGCAAACAGTCTTCTCATTCCTGAGCAAATCGAATCGATCACGAGCTCGGTCTACGGCGCAAAGATGCCACGAGCGAATTGGGACTTCATCCGCGAGCTTGAGATCTCCTTGCCGCCTCTCGCTGTTCAGCACGCCGTGGTCTGTGGTCTGGAGCGGGAAACGGCGGAGATCGACGCGTTCATCGCGGATCAGGAGGATCTCATCTCGCTCCTCACTGAGCGGCGAGCCGCGACGATCACCCGCGCGGTCACCAAGGGCCTTGACCCCGCCGTTCGGATGAAGGACAGCGGATTGCATTTCGCCGGGATTATTCCCTGTACCTGGGCGGTGGTCAAGCTTAAGCGTCTAGGTTCGATTCGGTATGGTATCGGCGAACCGCCGCCGTACGTGGGTGACGGCACGCCGCTAATCCGCGCGACCAATGTCTCCGAGGGTCATATTTCGGGGGATCGTATGGTCTTCGTCGACCCGAGTGATATTCCGCAACAGCGGATTTTGTGGCTTGAGTACGGGGACATTATCGTAGTACGTTCCGGTGCTCTGACGGGCGATTCCGCCCTCGTTCCATCGCAATATGCGCGCTCCATCGCTGGCTTCGACATGGTCTTCCGTGCCTCAGCTGGAGTGGAGCCGCGTTTCATTCAATACGCCCTTCTTTCTACCTACGTGAGGATGGCACAGCTCGAAGTCGCTAGCGCTCGGGCCGCGCAGCCTCACCTGAACGCGCAGGAGCTTGGCGACGCACTCATAGCGGTTGGCTCATTCGAGGATCAACGTGCTATTGCTGACTACCTCGACCGCGAGACGGCCGAGCTGGACGCTGCAATCGCAGACGCCCGTGAGGCGATCGCCCTGTCGCGTGAGCGTCGCGGCGCGCTGATCTCGGCGGCGGTGACGGGCAAGATCGACGTCCGCGGCGCAGCCTGAGCGAAGTCCTCCGCGTCAGGCTGCAGAGGTTGAGTCCAACTGAAGGCCGAGCGCCTCGACGACTTAGAGGTCGTGGCGAAGCTGGAGCCTGCCGTCGCGACAGAGCGCCTCATAAAGGCCCCCTCAGCACATGCCGGTACGGCGCGAATTCGTTGGGGCTGCCTGACGGGGCGGTGGTTCCGAGCGCGCTGCCCACGGCGATCGGGCCGGTCGTGTCGTCGAGGTAGGCGGTGGCATCCTCGATGTCGGTGAGGTAGTCGGCCGCCGTCTTATCACCGCCGTGATGCACAGCGGGCGAGCGCGTTCCCGATATGTTGGCCGAAGGTGGCTGACTTCTGCTCGCGAGGATGAAGCCTGCGATAGCGAAAGATGGGGACCGTGGGGATTCAGCACGAGGATGCTTTCGAGACCGGGCTATGCGAGTACCTGGCTGCGCATGGCTGGGAGTACTCGCCGAACGATGACGGGTACGACCGGGAGCGGGCGCTGTTCCCGGCCGATGTGTTCGCGTGGTTGGAGGCGACGCAGCCCGAGCAGCTCGCCAAGCTGGTGAAACCGGAGGCATCCGAGGCATCCCGTGAGCTCGGCCGCAAGCAGATCCTCGACCGGATCGTGGCAGCGCAGACCGCGGATCCGATGAACGCTGGCGGCACTTTGAACGTGTTGCGCAAGCCGGTCGGCGTGCTAAACGCGAAGTTCATCCTGTTTCAGGCGCGGCCGGCGACGTCGCTAAACGCGAAGACCATGGAGTGGTTCGCGGTGAACCGTTTGCGAGTGATGCGGCAGGTGGAGTACTCCGGGAAGAACGGCAACCGGATCGATCTGGTGCTCTTCGTCAACGGTATCCCGGTCACGACGATCGAGTTGAAGACCGACCTAGTGCAGAACCTCGCCGCCGGGCTGAAGCAGTACGCGCACGACCGCAAGCCCGAGGGGGAGCCGCTCCTCACGTTCGGTCGGGGCGCGCTGGTGCATTTCGTCGTCACGAACGAGGAAGTGCACATGACGACGAAGCTCGACGGGTCAAACACCCGCTTTCTGCCGTTCAACCGTGGCAACAACAACGGGGCCGGCAACGCAGCCATCCCGGGCACAAGCCCGACGGCGTACTTCTGGGAAGAGATCCTCGAACGAGAAACGTGGCTCGACCTCGTGGGCAGGTTCCTGCATTTCCGATTCGAGGAGAAGACCGACCCGATCGACGGGAAGAAGTCGTACGCCCGGTCGCTGCGGTTCCCTCGCTATCACCAGTGGCGGGCGGTCACGAAGCTCGAGCGTGCGGTTCTCGTGGAGGGGCCGGGCCACAACTATCTGATCCAGCACTCGGCCGGGTCGGGCAAGACCGACTCGATCGCCTGGACCGCGCACCGGATGGCGCAACTGCACCACCCCGGCGGGGCGAAGATGTTCGAGGGTGTGATCGTGGTGTCCGACCGACAGGTGCTCGACGGGCAGCTGCAGAAAGCAGTCGAGCAGCTGGAGACCACGGCGGGCGTGTTCCAGGCGATCACCCGCGGCGGTGAAGCATCCAAATCCGCACAGCTCGCCGACGCGCTGCTGGCCGGCAAGCAGATCATCGGGGTGACACTGCAGACCTTCCCGCACGCGCTGACCACCATCGAGAACAATGCTGGGCTTGCGGGCCGGCGATACGCGGTCATCGCCGACGAGGCGCATTCGTCGCAGACCGGTGAGGCGGCGGCATCCCTCAAGCAGGTCCTCACCGCGGGTGCGAAGACCGAAGATGACGCGAATGCCGGGGATGACGCATCCATCGATGTCGAAGACGTGCTCGCTGATGTGATGGCCCGCAAGGTGGGCGTCGGCACGATCTCGTTTTTCGCGTTCACTGCGACGCCGAAGGGCAAGACGGTCGAACTTTTCGGACGCGAGGACGTGACCGGGCAGAAGCGCGAGTTTGACCTGTACTCGATGAAGCAGGCGATCGAAGAGGGGTTCATCCTCGACGTGCTGAAGAACTACCTGCCCTACGATCTCGCGTTCAGCCTCGCGCACACCGATTCGGCGACCGGGCTCGACGTCGAGATCGACACCGCCAAGGCGGGCAGTGAGGTGATGCGGTGGGTGCGGCTGCACCCGACGAACATCGCGCAGAAGGTCGCGATCATCGTCGAGCACTTCCGCAGCAATGTCCGCAGCGAGCTCGGCGGACGAGCGAAGGCGATGGTCGTCACCGGGTCACGCAAGGAAGCCGTGCGGTACAAGCTCGCGATCGACGCGTACCTGAAGGAGCAGAAACTCGACAAGCAGCTCGGCGCACTCGTTGCGTTCTCGGGATCGGTGAACGATCTGGATTCGGGGCCCGAGGAGTTCACCGAGGCGTCGATGAACCCGGGGCTGAAGGGCCGGGCGTTGGAGGCCGCGTTCGCTGGCGACGAATTCCAGGTGATGATCGTTGCTAACAAGTTCCAGACAGGGTTCGACCAGCCGCTGCTGGTCGGCATGTACGTCGACAAAAAGCTGTCGGGCATCACTGCGGTTCAGACCCTCTCACGGCTGAACCGTGTGATCCCTGGCAAGGAGAACACGTACATCATCGACTTCGTCAACGACCCCGCTGAGATCCTGGCCGCTTTCCAGACATACTACGAAGATGCCGAGCTGACCAAGCCGAGCGACCCGAACATTATCCACGACATGCTCGGCAAGCTGCGCGCGATGAACATCATCGACGCCCACGATGTGGATGCGGTGGTCGATGCGTGGCTCACGAAGTCCAGTCATAACGCTCTGTACTCGCACATCAAGGCTTCGCGAGATGTGTTCTGGGATCGGTGGCGTGCCGCCGTCGACGACGGCGACGAGTTGGAGAGGGGTCGGCTGGAGGAGTTCCGCGGCACGGTGTTCGCGTTCGTTCGCGCGTACGACTTCCTGTCGCAGATCATGGACTACGGCGACACCGAGATCGAGAAGTGGGCGATCTTCTTGCGGGTGTACCGACGCGCGATCGAACGCGACGAACCCGACGCCGCCGCGATCAACACCGACGACATCGTGCTTACCCATTACCGGCTGCGCAAGCTCGACGCCCAGAGTCTTGGACTCACACCTGGTGCCTCGGGAGAGCTGGCGGGGATCACGGCGGCGGGGTCGGCCCAGCCGCGGGAGGCGAAGTACGGGCTGCTTCAGGACGTGCTCGACAAGATCAACGCATTGTTCGCCGGTACTGACGTCGATGAGGTCAACGGCGTTAGCGCGGCCGAGACGATCCTGCGGCACGTGGTGGACAACCAGAAGATCCAGGCCGAAGCGATGGCGAACACCCCAATCGACTTCGTGAGCTCGCCGACGATCGTGGCGGAGTTGGAAGATGTCATGTACGCGTCGGCTGCCGGTCACAGCAACGCGATGAAGTCGCTGCTGCAGAAGAGCGATTTCGCCGGAATCGTGGACGTGCTCGTGGCGATGGGGCTGTACGAGAAGACCCGGGCGGAGGCGGAGCGGATGGCTGCGGCAGGGTAATCACGTGCCGGCCGGTGGTCGTGGCGAAGAACACAGCCAGCTTGCAGGCGCTGTTCTGGTTCGCGAAAGTCTCTTCTCCCAGTACGCTCTGTCTGCGGGACCGTGCGCGTCCATTCGACAGGAACGAGTTGACCTGGCTCATCGGTCAGTACCTCGACTGGTCGCGCCGACTGTGCACAGTTGAAGAGGTGGACACCGATGAAGTCGAAGCCTCGGAGGGGGACGATTCCAATGGCGGCGACGAATACTCAACACCCGGCGATCGAGCATCTGCTCTCTGACGCGCGGAGCGATCCGCATCCGGGAAACGAGACGGATCGATTCGCCGGAGAGCACACGACGAGCCTCTCTCTAGCGCGCGCCCTCGCCGTCGGCGCCCTCAGCCGAATGGACCCGGGCATGTCGTCTGTCGACGTCTGGGATCCGGCCGCCGGCACTGGCTTCGCGGGATCCCTTCTCCTTGAGGCCCTGCGATCGGCAGGCATGCAGACGCGCTACCGCGGACAGGACATCAATCAGGCCGCAGTCGAGCAGAGCAGGCAACGCTTCGACGCTGACCCTGATGTCGCGATCGCCTTCGGCGATACGCTGACGCACGACGCCTTCGAGGACTTCACCGCCGACCTCGTCATCGTTGACGCGCCCTGGGGCATGGCCTGGGGGCCGTCGGCGCCGGCCGTAGAGGCCCGGCAGCGCGCCGGTGCTTTCGGGTTCGGCCTCCCGCAGCGCTCAGACAGCACCTGGCTGTTCATCTCGTTGGCCCTTGAGAAGCTGCGCCCAGCTGACCAAGGGGGTGGACGTGTCGCCGCGCTGGTGAACCCCGGCGCACTCAGCTCTGGCGGCAGCACCGCTGAGGTGAGACGACGGATCGTCGACGCGGGGCTTCTCGAGTCAGTCACCCGTCTTCCTGAGGGCCTCGCGCCGAACACGGCGATACCCCTCTACCTCCTTACCTTTACCAACAGAGCCAGCGATCTCCACCGGGGCAAGGCGATGGTCGCCGACCTGCAGACGATGTTCACGACGGAGCGCCGCCGCAGGTCGATTCCGATCGAGGCGTTCCACGAGCTCGAGTCCGGGCTCAGGACGATGCGGCCGGGCCCCCGTAATCGCACGGTCAGTACCCGCCAGTTCGTCCGCCGAGACGCCAAGTTGTCGCGCGTAACGCACGAGGGCCGCCGGCTCTCATGGCGGGTCACCACGCACGGCGACACTGCGATCGACGTAGCGTTTCTGCAGAAGCGCTACGGCTCGGACATCCTCGTGTCTGTGGATGAGGAGGCGCGTGAGACCGTCGATCTCGATCCCAGCCGCATCTTCGGGGACGACTCGCGCGAACTGCTGCGAGACATGGCCTCGAAAGGCTGGCCGAGCCGACGTCTGAGCAGTCTTCTCGCGCGAGAGCCCGAGGCCCTGACGGACGCGTCTGGCGAACAAGGTCACCGCGAGTTGTTCGTGCCCACATCTTGGGGCGGCCGAGCTGCCACCGACGCGTCCGACATGAATGCTGGCGGACGGGTCTTGGCGATCCAGCTCGACGACGACGCGCTCCACCCTCCATTCATCGCCGCGTGGCTCAACTCGGAGCAGGGCGTCGCCGGTCGGCTCCGCGCAATCGATGGCAGCAGTTCCGGTCACCACGTCAAGATGTTGCGGTCGGACCCTAACTCGTTGATGAGGTGGGCCGATGAGCTCGTCGTGCCGGTGCCGGACCTCAGCGTTCAACTGGCGCTCGCTTCGGCGGACGAGCAGCTCAGCTCGTTCCAAGCGGAGCTGACCACGCAACGCTCGAGCATCTGGTCGTCTCCGGAGAGCGCTCAGGAGGTAGTGGGCAAGGTCGCGGGCGCGTTCGACGACTCACTGACCGCCTGGCTCGACCAGCTGCCGTACCCCATCGCCTCGGCGCTGTGGACCGCCGAGACGGCCGCATCAGCGGGGGAGCGGCAGCGCGCCTACATCCATGCGTGGGAGGCCATCGTGACCTTCCACGCGACAGTTCTGCTCTCCGCGACTCGCAGCGATCCGGGCAGCAACAGCGAGACCGAGGCGGCGATCCGCCAGACCCTACAAGAGCAGCACCTAGGCATCGAGAGAGCGTCGTTCGGCACGTGGGTCGTTATCGCAGAGAAGGCGTCGAAGAATCTGCGCTCCGCGCTCGAGAACGGTGACGCCGACGACGTCGCCCGCGTCCGACGTGCGTTCGGCGACCTCAGCCGCACTGGAATCGAGCGGCTGATCTCGAAGGATGTCGTCAAGAAGTTCAACGAGCTGAACGTCAAGCGCAACCGATGGCTCGGTCACACGGGATTCACGTCCGAGGAGGAGTGGGGAGCGCAAGTTGACTCGCTCGTGTCAGACCTCAGGGAACTCAGGGGGATCCTCGGGAACGTGTGGTCGCAGCTCCTGCTCGTCCGTCCCGGAAGCGCAAGGCGCGGACGCGACGGCCTCGTCCAGACTGCAGAGGTCGCTGTCGGGACTCGCTCGCCGTTCGCAACGCGCGCCTTCGCCGTGGGTGATCACATGTTCGACGGCGAGCTCTACCTCGTGCGGGACGGATCGCAGACGCCCCTGCGCCTCGGACACTTCGTGCAGCTGCGCGCAGCTCCGAGCAGTGCCCAGT
This sequence comes from Microbacterium mangrovi, assembly GCF_000802305.1. GTDB lineage: Bacteria > Actinomycetota > Actinomycetes > Actinomycetales > Microbacteriaceae > Microbacterium > Microbacterium mangrovi. The sequence continues at coordinate 77,723 of NZ_JTDK01000018.1, forward strand.
TCACGACATACTTCTACAACCGCATCGAGGGCAGCCGCGTGCGGATGGTCAGTTATCAGTACGGACCGGAGAGTGAAGTGCAGGACGATGTGGAGAGCTTCCGAGCCGAGTTCGGCGACCTGTCGGCTTCTTGATCGACAGGCGGTCTAGCTTCGCTGGCTACTCTCGAATGCAGGGCGCTCGTGCCTTCATCGACGCGTTCGCTCGACGCGATCGTGGGTGACAACCCGCCGAATAGATCGAGCGTTTCCTGTCGAACCACGAGACTCGACCAGGCCGTCGCGACCGCGGCGAAGCACCGATTCAGGACAACCCCAATCTCCCGGCTAGTATGGACGAGACGCCGCATTCCACGGCATCACCCAAATGTGAACACTGATGTGTACACCGAACCTTGATGGGATCCCCGGATCCCAGTCGTTTCAAGGCATCGGGGCTGTAGTTCAATGGCAGAACTTCTGCTTCCCAAGCAGACAGCGCGGGTTCGATTCCCGTCAGCCCCTCCAAAGCCCAGACGCGCGGCCCGGCCGCACGGCTGGGCTTTCGTCTTTCTCGCCGGGCGTTGTATCAACCACGCCCGGGCGGTGCTCTTCAGTGCAGTTCCAGCAACTCGCGGCACACCCATGTCGCACTGCGGACCCATGCATTCGAAGGAGACGATCATGGGAAAGTACACGCTCCCCAGCGCCACCGTCGCCAGCTCCTGGCTGGGCCACCGCCACCGCACACCGCCGAGCCGCGAACCGGGCACGGACTTCGCAGTCGCGTTCGGAACCGTCGTGGTCGCCCCGTTCGCCGGAGTCGTGCGATCCATCCACACCGGCACCGACGGCGCAGCCGGCCGATTCGTCGGCATCGAGCTCGCCGACCGGAACTTCTTCCGCGCCCTGCACCTGTCGTCGATCTCGGTGACGGTCGGCCAGCATGTCACCCAGGGGCATGAGATCGGGCGCTCCGGGGCATCCGGATTCGGGTCGGACCACCACTACGGACCGCACGTGCATGAGTCACTGTGGGTCGGAACCGACCCGATCACGGCCGGATTCGCGGCCACCACCGACATCGTCGCCTTCTCCGCGCAGCACGGCGGCGGGGCGAAGCCGGCCTCCGCACCGCACCTGAAGCCGACCCAGCGCCGCGCCAAGGCCCTCGTGAACCGTCGTGCGAAGCCCACCGCCCTGTCGACGCTTCTGCCCGGCCCGTTGCCCAAGGGGACGATCGGCAACTTCGTCGGGTTCCGGCACGGGCAGAAGGTGGAGGGCAACGACGTCTGGTTCAAAGGAATCAGCGGCAACTGGTTCTGGTCGGGCGGGTTCGAGGGCGGAGCGAACACTGCCGGGCTGAAGCCCGTGTGACAGCCGAGGGATGCCGGTACCGGCATCCCTGCCGCCTCACCTGTGCAGAGCGTCGGCCAGGAAACGGAGATGGGCGGGGGCTTCGCGGCGCCAGAAGGCCATGTCGTGCCCGCCGGCTTCGAAACCTCCGGCCGGCGCCTCGGGGAACCCGGCGACATACGTGCGCACCGCCGTTTGAAATCCGTCGCCGGTGCCGCAGTCGATCCGCACCGGGATGCCGGTCAGCCGCTCCTGCCGCCCGTACGGTGTGTTCGCGGCGTAGTCGGCGGCATCGTCGAAGGCGATGCTCGCGGCCGCCCCCGCGGTGGTCCAGAGCGCCGGGCTCAGCGCCGAGACCGCACGCACCCGGTCGGCGCCCAGCGTCCATCCGAACCGCAGCGCGCCGTACCCGCCCATCGAATACCCGGTGAAGGCCAACCGGCCGGTGTCGAATCCCATCCGCGACACGAGCGGCAGCAACTCTTTCATCACCATTCCGGCGGGATCGTCGCCGTCGCGCCGTGGATGCCAGTACCTGTCGCCGCCGTCGACCGACACGATCGCGAACGGCTTGCCGCCGGCATCCAGATGGGCGGCGAGGAAGCGGTCGAGGCCGAGCTCCTGACCGAACAGCGACGCGTGCGTGCCGCCGTACCCGTGCAGGGCGACCACGACGGGAAGGTCTTTCGCCCCCACGGGCGCCGCGACGGCCCAGCCGGTGCGGATGCCGCCGCGCGCCGCAGACCGGAACGAGCCCGAGACGACGGGGACGCCGCCGACGTGCGGGATGGTTCCCGCCGGTCCGTCGAGCCCGAGCACGCGATACAGGGTGGTGCGGCCGGGAAGGAGTCCGGCGTTCACGGCTTCCGCGGCTCCACCGAGCGCGAGGACCGACGCCCCGGCGGTGAGGAAGGCGCGCCGCGTCACGATCGCCGCACGAGATCGCGTAGGTGTGCTCACAGCCACCGATCATGACCGAAGACGCTGGGCGATGGCCCTGCACAGATTTTTCGGATCACTACTCAATTCGGGCAGATCGACTACTCAATCGCCGCCGAACGCCGATTCGCCGGAGTGCGCGCTGGCAACGTGGTGGTCGCGGCTCTGCATCCCGATGGGCCGGGACTGCGCTCGGGATGCAGAGCCGCTCGCGGCTTGTCCGCCGGTGAATTGGGGCTCACACGAGATCGGACGAATGGCTGTGGACGGCGACCGCACGCAACCGCAACCCACGCGGCGCGGAGAGCGCAATGCGAACCCGCAGGCCAGGGCGCAGCGCGCCAGGGCGCGGGAGTGGGAGCGGGAGTACATCGATCTCGCCCGGCATCCCGCCGACGCCTCGCTCGCCGAAGGGCTCGAACCGGACGACATCGCCGGTCGCGGGTGGGTGCCGTGGCAGCGCACCGACGAGGGGCTCGTGATCGCCGTGTCGGCCGAGCCGTCGCCGGCTCTCGTTCGCAGCGCGGAACGCATCCTCGACGAGCCCGTCGCCGACTGCGTCGTCTCGACCGACCAGGGCGTCGACGAGGCGGTGACGCGCGCCCTCGGTCCGGTCATCGCCGGCGAGGCGGCGGACGGCTTCGCGGATGCGTACCCCGGCGAATCGGCCCGCTCCGGCCTGCGGGTCTGGCAGCGTCTCCTGCCGCTGATCGTCGTGTGCGTGATGGCTGCCGGGTTCTTCGCCGGCCCCGGCATCGGCGTGATGGTGCTGCTCATCGCCGTCAACGCTGCGCTCTTCGGGCTGATCGCCCTGAAGGTCTCGGCGGCGGCCGCGGCGATCGGCAGCGCCCGCGCGTCCGGTACCGAGCCGAACGCGGCATCCGACTCGATGACGGATGCCGACGCCGACGCCCTCCCGATGTACACGGTGCTCGTGCCCGTCTACCGCGAGGCGAACATCGTGCATACGCTGCTTCGCAACATCGAGCACCTCGACTACCCGCGCAGCAAGCTCGACGTGCTCCTGCTCATGGAGGAGGACGACCACGAGACGCAGCAGGCCGTGCGCGACGGGGAGATCCCCGACTGCGTGCGGGTGCTCGTCGTCCCCGGCGGATCACCGCAGACCAAGCCACGTGCCTGCAATTACGGACTCCGCTTCGCACGCGGAAAGTACGTGGTCATCTTCGACGCCGAAGACCGCCCCGAGAGGGGGCAGCTGCGCGCAGCCGTCGCCGCGTTCGAGCGGCCACGCCGGCCTGCCGAACGCGAGATCGGCGCGCTCCAGTGCCGCCTGCACTACTTCAACGCCCGTCACAACGCCCTGACGCGCCTGTTCGCTGTCGAGTACTCGTTCTGGTTCGACGCGATGCTGCCGGGACTGCAGCGCATGGGCCTGCCGATCCCGCTCGGCGGCACGTCGAACCACTTCCGCACCGAGCTGCTCCGCGAGATCGGCGGGTGGGATGCCTACAACGTCACCGAGGATGCCGACCTCGGACTGCGCATCGCGTCGCGCGGCTACCAGGTCGACATCCTGCCGTCCGCGACGTGGGAGGAAGCGTGTTCGCAGGTGCGCGCCTGGATCAAGCAGCGCACCCGCTGGATCAAGGGCTACATGATGACGTCCGCAGTGAACACCCGGCGGCCGATCGCGTGGCTGCGCCGCAACGGCCTGCGCGCGCTGCCCTCGCTCGTGTTACTGATGGCCGGAACGCCGTTCGCGTTCCTCGCGTATCCCGTGCTGCTGCTGGTTTCTGCCGTGCTCCTCATCCCCCCGGTGGGCGCCGCGGTCGGGCTGCCGGACTGGTTCACCGTCACGGCGATCTCGGTGGCGATCGGCTCGCAGGTGCTGATGACCGTGGTGAGCATGATCAGCGCGTGGCGCCGATACGACGCGAAAGTCGCTCTGTTCGCCCTGCTCTCGCCCTTGTACTGGCTGATGCACTCCATCGCCGCGTACCGGGCGCTGTGGCAGGTCTACTCCTCTCCGTTCCACTGGGAGAAGACCCCGCACGGGCTCAGCTGAGCGCGGTCAGGTGTCGGTCTGACCCAGTCGCGTCAGGTACGCGTTGTAGGCATCCAGTTCGGGATCGCCGTGAGCATCCGCGTACCGGCCCGCCGCCGCCGCCCGCGCCGTGTCGTCGCGGAACCAGCGGTGCATGACGTACAGGAGAACGAGCAACGTCGGCGCTTCCCCGTACGACCAGGCGAGGCCGCCGGCGAGCCGCTGGTCTGCGATCGGGTCGAGGCCGAGCGCGATCGTCGGCGCCGAGAACGCGTCGACGAGCACGGTGGTGGCCATCATCAGGAGCACGCCGAAGAAGACGTGCAGAGCGGCCTCCGCGAAGATGTCGACCGCGCGCCCGGCATGCGTGAGCCGAACCGGCACCGGATCCGAGGTCAGGACGGGAATCGTGAACAGGATGCCCGCGGTGAGGAACGCGACCTCGAGGGCGATGTGCCCGGCCGTCGTGGTGAGGATCCTGTCGGCGAGACCCGCGAGGTAGAGCCCGTAGTACGCGGCGAGCGAGAGCGGCAGCGCGAACCACGGGCTCAGCACCCATCGGGCGGCCCGGCTGCGCAGGCCCCCGTGCGCGGCACGCAGAACCGCCCTGCCGAGACCTCGGTGCGGGGTGGCGCGCAGCAGCAAGGTGCCGGGCGACCCGAGCACGAGCAGCGGAGGGATGAGCATCATCAGCGTGAGCTGCTGGAACATGAACACGGACAGCAGGGCGTACCCGTACGACTCCAGGCCGAGCCCGGTGGTCGCGGCCAGGGCGAGGCATCCGAGCAGGAAGCAGGCGCTCCGCCAGACCGGCCAGCGTCGTCGCTGCATCCAGAGCCGCGTCGCCCCCGCCGCGTACGCGGCGGCGAGCACCGATGCGACGAGCGGCAGCAAAGGGAAAAGCCCGGGTGCGAGGGTGAGCAGGTCCGGCAGGGTGGGCGGGCCTTGAGGCAGCCAGACGCCGTCGAACGTCTTCAACGCTCGCTCCCGACCGGATCCTCCCGGTGAAGCGGCGTGATGCTCATGGCCCTTCCAGGATAACGAGCAGCCTGGGAAGACGCCCGGACGGGATCAGCCGAGGATGATCTCCCGCAGCTGCTCCATCGGGATCTTCGGCTCGCGGTCCGCGCGCAGCAGCCCGTTGGTCTCCTGCAGGGTGTCGGTGAGCTGCGTGTAGCAGAAGCCCGCGAGGGCGGTGCTGGCGTGCACCGCAGCGAGGAGCCCGGCGAGGCGCTCCCGGAAGTCGTCGCCGGTCGTGGCGGCCGAGTAGCCCCAGGCGCCGGCAACGGCATCCACCTCGAATGACACTCCGCCGAACTCGGTGAGCATCACCGGGGCGTCGGTCACGTCGCCGTCGAGGATGAGGCGCCGCCCGGCCGGGCCGATGCCGTCGATCATCGTGTCGATGGCGGCGCGATCCGCATAGCGGGGGCCGAGCACGCGGGGGTCGGCCTCGTAGTCGTGGATGGCGACGATGTCGGTGTCGACCTGCTCCCAGCCGTCGTTGGAGACCACCGGCCGGGTCGGGTCGAGCGCCTTGGTCAGCGCGACCAGCGACCGTGCGAACTCCCGCATCCGGCTGTCGTGGGCGATGTGCTGCACGCCCCAGCTCTCGTTGAGCGGCACCCAGGTCACCACGGACGGGTGCGAGAAGTCGCGCCGCACGATCTCGAGCCACTCGCGGGTGGTGCGCTCGACCGACGTCGGTGAGAACGTGAAGCTCGCCGGCGCCTCGCCCCACACGAGCAGCCCGAGGCGATCGGCCCAGTACAGGAAGCGCGGGTCCTCGAACTTCTGGTGGATGCGGGCCGCGTTGAAGCCGAGGTCCTTGATGAGCTGCACCTCGGTGCGCAGCGCCTCGTGCGAGGGCGCCGCGAGGTGCGACTCCGGCCAGTACCCCTGGCTGAGCACCGAGCGCACGAAGTACGGACGATCGTTGAGCAGGAAGCGCCCGCGATCGACCGTGGCGGTGCGGATGCCGAGATACGAACCGACGCGGTCGTCGGCGACCTCGACGACGGCGTCGATGAGCCGCGGATGCTCGGGCGACCAGAGGAACTCCTCGTACGCCTGCCCGTTGAGCAGATCGCGCACGCACAGCGTGACGTCGATCTCAGCGGTGGACACGGACGTCGTGACGCTGCCGAGCGGCTGCCCCTCGAACTCGAGACGCACGGTGGCCTCCACCGGGGCATCCGGCGTGCGTGAGAGTGCGATCCGGGCGTGCACCGAGGCGCTCACCGGGTCGGTCGTCCAGTGGACCGTCTCGATGCTCACCGCCGGCACGGACTCGAGCCACACCGGCTGCCAGATGCCGCTCGTGCGGTGGTACCAGATGACGTGCGGGAGCTCCCGCCAGTCCTGCTTGCCGCGCGGCTGCGCGACGTCGGCCGGATCGTCCTCGGTGCGCACCACGATGCGGTGCTCGTCGCCGTCGCCGAGCGCGTCGGTGAGGTCCACGGAGAACGGGGTGTGCCCGCCTTCGTGCGAGCCGACCAGCGACCCGTCGACCCACACCCGGCACCGGTAGTCGACGGCGCCGAACCGGAGCATCAGACGTCTGCCCGCGGCGTGCCCGGATTCGCGGAGCTCGCGCTCGCCGAACGTGCGGGCGTACCACGCGACGCGGTGGTGGGTGGTGTCGCCGACGCCGGAGGCCGACGACTCGGGCGGGAAGGGGACGATGATCGTGCCGCCGAAGCCGCGCCCGCGCGCCCAGCCGTCCGCGATGCCGACGTCACCGTCGTCGAACGCGAACTCCCACGGCCCGGTCAGGTCCGCCCACGCCGAGCGCAGCAGCTGGGGCCGGGGGTGGATGCCGTCCTGCCGGCTCGCCGTCGGCAGCGGGAGGCACACGTCGTCGTCGATCATGACGACAAGCATGCACCAAAATTCCAGCGCTGTAAATCCGGATCCCTCCGGGGCGCTCTCCCTACGGGCGCTATCTCTACGGGGCGCTCTCGCGAAGGACGAGGCCATGCGGGGCGATGCGGTGGCGGCCCATCCCGTCGAATCCCGCCATCCGCTCGAACAGCATGTCGAGCGCCTGCGAAGCCAGGGCATCCAGATCGGGCGCGACGGACGTGAGGCTCGGGAACATCATTCCGGCGAGGCGGATGTCGTCCCACCCGGTGACGGCGACGTCTTCGGGGATCCGCAGCCCGCGCTCGTGCAGGGCCCGGAGGGCGCCGATCGCCGCGAGGTCGTCGCGGCACACGAGCGCGTCGAACGACGCGCCGCGGTCCAGGGCCGCCCCGACGGCGGCGGCCGCGTCGGCCGCCGAGATGGAGGCCGAGGGGAACAGCAGCCCGGCATCCGGCTGGAGCCCCGCCTCTTCGAGTGCGGACTGATAGCCCATGATGCGCTGGCGCGACGTCTCGGACAGCGCGGGCTCCTCGTGCCCGACGAAGCCGATGCGGCGGCGCCCTGCGGCGATCAGATGGCGGGTGACTTCGGCCGCGGCCGCCACGTTGTCGATCATGACGCGGTCCACCGTCAACGGGGCCGCGGTCTCGCCGAGCAGCACGATCGGCAGGTCGGAGCGGTGGCGCGCGATCTCCGTCGAGCTCATCACGCTGGGCTGGAACAGCATCCCGTCGACGAGGCCCGCCTCAGAACTGGCGAGGATGCCGCGCTCGCCGTCGAGGGTGGCATCCGTCTCCTCGAGCAGCACGCGATAACCGCGCGCCTCGGCGGCACGCGAGACCACGCGGGCGAGTTCGGCGAAGTAGGGGATGCCGACATCGGCGAACGCCAGGGTGAGGAGGCCGGTCTTGCCGGTGGCGAGGCGCCGCCCCATCATGTTCGGCCGGTAGCCCAGCTCATCGATGGCGCGCTGCACGCGCTCGCGGGTGCGGGCCGAGACGTGCGGGTAGTCCCGGACGACGTTGGAGACGGTCTTCATCGAGACGCCGGCGTGCTCGGCGACATCCTGCAGGCGTACACCGCTCATCTGATCCGCCCGCCCGCCGTCACACCCATGCCATGACAGTAATACCCCGTTCGATCCGCCGGCGCCACCCCCTTGACACAAAAATTCCAGCGCTGTAAATTCTGGGATCGTTGTCGAACACAGCCGACGACTCCCACACCTCAAAGGAGAGCAACGCATGAAGAAGGCACTGGCACGGGGGCTCGGGCTCGGGCTCGCCGTCGTGGTCGGCCTCGGGCTGGCCGGCTGCGCCGGATCCGGTTCGAGCGGCGGCGGCGACGTCGGCAGCGGCGGCAAGTACACCGGCCCCAAGGTCGAGATCACCTTCTGGAACGGCTGGACGGGCGGTGCCGCGCCGGTGCTCGTTCCCAAGATGATCCAGAAGTTCAACTCCGAGCACAAGAACATCGTCGTCAAGGACGTCCCGCAGCAGTGGGCCGACATCGGCGCGAAGATGCCGCTGGCCATCAAGGCCGGCAAGGGACCGGACGTCGCCGTGCTGCACGGTGACGACCTCGCCACCTACGCCGCGCAGCACCTGCTGCTGAAGGCCGACACGATCGTCAAGTCGCTCGGCTACACCGCCGACGGCTTCCCGCCCGGCGTCTACGACAAGGGCAACTACAAGGGCGCCCAGTACGCGGTGCCGTGGAGCGTCACCCCGCTCGGACTGTTCGTCAACAAGGACGTGGCATCCAAGGGCGGCGTCTCCCAGGTGCCCACCGACCAGACCTCGTACGCGGCGGCGCTGAACAAGCTCAAGGGCGCCGGCGTTCAGGGCGAGTGGGTCGACGGCTACGTGTTCACGGGTACGTTCGAGTTCGAGAGCCTCGTCTGGCAGTTCGGCGGCGACCTCTACAACAAGGACGTCAGCAAGGCCACGTTCAATTCGGATGCCGGCGTGAAGGCGCTCACCTGGATGAACGACCTCATCTCGAAGGGCTACAGCCCCAAGAACGTCGCGCAGGACGGCAACATCAAGGCGCTGCTGGCCGGCCAGACCGCCTACAACTGGAACGGCGTCTGGCAGACCACCAACGACGCGTTCAAGGGCCTGAACTGGGAGGCCGCGCCGGTGCCGCAGATCGGTTCGCAGAAGGCGGTCTGGTCGAGCTCGACGCACTGGGTGTTCCCCGCCAACAAGGGGCAGGACAAGAACAAGACCGCCGCGGCGGCCACGTTCGTCAAGTGGATGAACGACAACTCGGCCGACTGGGCCTCGACCGGTGAGCTGCCCGCCGACAACACGGTGCGCAACGCGCCGTCGATGGTGCAGAAGTACCCGAACCTGAAGCCGTTCATCGACGAGCTGCCGTACGCCCACTACGAGACGGTCTCGCCCGGCATCAACGAGGCGAACGCGCTCATCACCACGGCGATCAACGAGGCTCTCACCGGCAAGAAGTCGCCGAAGCAGGCTCTGGACGACGCGGCCTCGCAGGCCGACCAGATCCTCACGCAGAACCAGGCCAAGTATGGCGGTTGACACCGCCGTCGGCACCGCGGTCGCCCCCCAGCCCTCCGGGGCCGGGGGGCGCACCCGGCGTCGGTCGGCGGCCACCCGCCGACGGACGCTCATGGCCTACGTCTTCCTGGCGCCGTTCCTGGTCCTGTTCCTGACATTCGTGGTCGCTCCGGCGGTCTTCGGCCTGTGGATCAGCGTGACCGACTGGAGCCCGTTCCGAGACGTCCAGCACTTCGTCGGGCTGCAGAACTACATCGCGCTGTTCACGCCCGGATCGGCGACGTCGGGCGACTTCTGGCAGTCGATGGGCGCCACCGGCATCTTCGTGATCGCCAGCGTCCCCTTCCTCGTGGTCGTGCCGCTGCTGATCGCGATCCTGCTCAACCAGCGGATCCGGGCGGCCACCGCCTTCCGCACCGTGTTCTTCGCCCCGTACGTGCTCGGCGTCGCCGTGGTCGGCGTGATCTGGGGGTACATCCTCGACACGCAGTCCGGCATCCTGAACCACGTCCTCGCCGCGATCGGGCTGCCGGGCGACATCCCGTGGCTCGTGAACGTGCCCTGGGTCTGGATCTCCCTGGTCGGCGTCACGGTGTGGTGGACGATGGGCCTGAACACCGTGATCTTCCTCGCCGGACTCAAGGGCATCAACGGCGACCTCTACGAGGCGGCCTCGCTCGACGGCGCCGGGGTCGTGCGCTCGTTCTGGAACGTAACCATCCCCGGGCTGCGCTCGGTGATGCTGTTCATCACGACGACGACGATCCTGGCGTCGGCGAACATGTTCGGGCAGTCCTTCATCCTCACCCGCGGCGGCCCCGGCAACGCGACCCGCACCGCGATCATGTACATCGCCGATCAAGGTCTGTCGCAGAACAACATGGCTCCGGCATCCGCCATGAGCTACATCCTGTTCGCCTTCCTGGCGATCGTCAGCGTGATCAACTTCCGCCTGCAGCGGGAGCGAGCAGACAAGGCCCTGACATGACCACCCTCGCCCCCTCCACCGCCCACCGCCGGCCGTCGCGCCGCCGCGTCACCTCGACCGCCGTGCTCTACGCCGTGCTGATCGTGCTGGCGCTCGTCATCCTGCTTCCCCTGCTGTGGACCGTGATGACATCGTTCAAGACGGATGCGGATGCCGTCCGCAACCCGTACTCGCTGCCGCACCCGGTCAGCATCGACGCGTACACGACGCTCGCCAGCGGGCAGCAGCCGATCTTCCTGTGGCTGTGGAACAGCTTCGCGGCGGCGACGATCCAGACGATCCTGATCCTCGTCACGGCATCCATGGGCGCGTACGCGCTGGCCCGGATGGACTTCGCCGGCAAGAAGATCATCTTCGGCGTGATCATCTCGACGCTGCTCGTGCCGCCGGTGGTGTTCCTGATCCCGAACTACCTGATCGTGCAGAATCTGGGATGGCTCGACACCCTCCTGGCGATCACCGTTCCGGGCGCCGCGGGCGCGTTCGGCATCTTCTTCCTGCGGCAGTTCTTCGTGGGACTGCCGGTGGAGATCGAGGAGGCGGCGCGCATCGACGGCGCCGGTGACTTCCGCATCTTCCTGCAGGTGGTGCTGCCGCTGGCCCGGCCCGCGCTCGCGACCCTCGCGGTGCTGTCGTTCCTGAACAACTGGAACGACTTCCTGTGGCCGGTGTACGTGCTGCTCTCGCCCGAGAACATGACGCTGCAGCCGGGACTTGCGATGCTGCAGGGCGCGTACCGCACCCACTTCGCGATCGTGATGGCCGGCGCGGTGATCGCCTCGGTGCCGGTGCTGGTGATCTTCGGATTCGCGCAGCGGCAGATCGTCGACTCGGTGGCCGGCGCCGCCGTGAAGGGATGATGCGTCGGCGGGTCGGCGCCGTCGCGGTGCTGGCGTGCGTGGTCGTGCTGCTGGGCGGATGCGCGGGCTCTCGGCCGGGGGTCGGTGCTTCGCCGTCGGGTGGCTCCGCGGCATCCTTCGTGATCGACGCGGACTTCCCGGATCCTGACGTGCTGAGGACGGATGTCGAGTACGTCGCGTACGCGACCGGGACGTACGGGGTGAACCTGCAGAGTGCAACGAGCCCGGACCTGACGTCGTGGACGGTGTCGGGGGAGGACCCGCTGCCGAAACTGCCGGCCTGGGCATCCACCGGGCGCACATGGGCGCCGGACGTCTCGGAGATCGGCGGACGTACCGTCATGTACTTCGCCGCCGAGCACACGGGCTCCGGCAAGCAGTGCATCGGGGTCGCGACGAGCCCCTCGCCGACCGGGGCGTTCACGCCGGCCGGGGGAGCGCCGCTGGTGTGTCCGCTCGCCCAGGGAGGGGCGATCGATCCCAGCACGTTCGTGGACGGCGACGGCTCGCGGTACCTGCTGTGGAAGACCGACGGCAACTGCTGCGGACTCGACACCTGGATCGAGATCGCGCGGCTGTCGGATGACGGACTCTCGCTGGTCGGGCCGGTGCACCGGCTCATCGACCGGTCGCTGCCGTGGGAGGGGAACCTCGTCGAGGCGCCGACCCTGGTGAAGCACGGCGGCCGGTACGCCCTCTTCTATTCTGCGAACGATTACTCCGGCGACCACTACGCGATCGGCGTCGCCTGGGCCGACTCCCTGTTCGGGCCATACCGCAAGCAGGCGCAGCCGGTGCTGTCGACGGCGCTGAGCCACGGGCGCTATCGCGGCCCCGGCGGACAGGACGTGGTGGGCGACACCCTGGTGTTCCACTCGTGGGACGAGCAGTACATCTACCGCGGGATGAACACCGCCCGGATCACGTGGGGCGCGAAGCAGGTTCGTGCGGGCTGAGCTTGTCGAAGCCCATGACCGGGGGGTTGCCCTTCGACAGGCTCAGGGCGCCTGGTCGGGTAGTCCGCGGGGCTCGGAGAGTTCGGTGGAGAGGTCGAGTTCCCGGCGCGAGTACGCATCGGGGACCTCGCCGGTCCGGTAGTAGGTGTCGAAGATGGCGGCGGCTTCGTCGGCCGTGAACACCTCGTTGGAGAACACGCGCACGGCACGTTTGGAGTTGATGGGGATCAGGACGGTGGGGCCGCTGTCCGGGCTGTCGCGATGTCCGAGTGTGAACAGGCGTCCTGATCCGTCGGCGGCGGGGACGGCGAATTCGATGGTCATCTGGTCCTCGGAGCCGCCGGCCTGGATGAAGTAGCCGTCGTGGTCGCGCAGGTCGTCCGGGTTGGTCATCCGCCAGATGGAGTACGTGTACCGGCGTTTCCCGTCGGCCTGGTGCAGGATCTCCGACAAGTGCTCGGCGATCGGCTTCCCCCGACCGGTGAGGTAACCGTACTCACCCCCGTTGAAGCTCTCCGCATGCGACCACAGCGGCGCTACCCGGACGGTGTCCGCGGGGTCGCTCCCACGCAGCTGGTACGGCTGGGCGACGGCGTTGGTGAGGTAGTACGTGTAGAAGATCGCCGCTGCCTCGTCGGCGGTGAAGACCTCGTTGGAGAACACCCGCACCGCGGCCGTGTCTCCGACACGAACCTCGATGCGGCCACCGTCATTCGTGCCGGGCTGACCCACGACATGCAGGCGGACCGCGCCGTCAGCGCAGCGCAGCGTCACCGTGATCACCAGCGCCCCGGCTGACCCGGACGCCTCGATGAACAGCTCGCTCCGGTCCCTCGCACGCACCGCGCTGCTCTCCGGATTCGTCACTCGCCACATCGTGTACGTGAAGTCGTCCCGCCCGTTCAGTCCCCCCAGCACCACCCCGAAGTGATCCGGAATCGGGTGGAAGGTGTCCGTGACGTACCCGGTCATGGTTCGGTCGAAGGTCTCGGCGTGCGTTCCGTGAATCCGCATGATTACATCCAGACGTTCGCGGCTCGGGCGGAGGTTTCCAGGGAGATCTGGTTGGCGGTGTTCAGTCGTCGGGTGGCGTCGGCGAGGGCGTCCTTCATCCGGGTCAGTGCGGTGGTCCATTGCCGGTGGGCGTGGTCGTAGGCGGTGCGGGCTGCGCCGTCCCAGCCGTCGCGAAGCCGAGAGGCTTCGTCATCGAGGGTGGCGAGCTGGTCTTCGAGATTCCGCACAGTCAGGGCGAGGATGCTGACGAGCTCGGCGACCGAGGCATGACTGATCCGGATCCTCATCGCGGCTCGGAGAGTTCGATGGAGAGGTCGAGTTCGCGGCGGCTGTAGGTGTCGGGGATCTCGCCGGTGCGGTAGTAGGTGTCGAAGATGGCGGCGGCCTCGTCGGCGGTGAACTCCTCGTTGGAGAACACGCGCACGGCACGTTTGGAGTTGATGGGGATCAGGACGGTGGGGCCGCTGTCCGGGCTGTCGCGATGTCCGAGTGTGAACAGGCGTCCTGATCCGTCGGCGGCGGGGATCGCGAACTCGATGGTCATCTGCTGGGCGGAGCCGCCTGCCTGGATGAAGTACCCGTCGTGGTCGCGCAGGTCGTCCGGGTTGGTCATCCGCCAGATCGAGTACGTGTACCGGCGTTTCCCGTCGGCCTGGTGCAGGATCTCCGACAGATGCTCGGCGATCGGTTTCCCTCGACCGGTGAGGTACTTGTACTCGCCGCCGTTGTAGCTCTCCGCATGCGACCACAGCGGGGGGACTCGGACGGTGTCCGCGGGTTCGCTCGCCCGTAGCTGGTAGGGCTGGGCGATCTGATCGGTGAGGTAGTAGGTGTAGAAGATCGCCGCTGCCTCGTCGGCGGTGAAGACCTCGTTCGAGAAGACCCGCACGGCGGCCGTGTCTCCGACGCGAACCTCGATGCGGCCACCGTCATTCGCACCGGAACGACCCACGACATATGGGTGGACCGCGCCGTCGGGTCCGCGCAGCGTCACCGTGATCACCAGCGCCTCAGCTGACCGGACGCTTCGATGAACAGCTCGTTCCGGTCCCTCGCGCGCACCACGCTGCTCTCCGGATTCGTCACTCGCGACATCGTGTACGTGAATCGGTGGATGCCGTCTCGCAGGCTCAACACTCGGCGCAGTTGGTCAGGAATCGGCGCGATCCTGTCCGTAATGTAGCCGGTCAGGCTTCCGTCGAAGCTCTCCGCGTGTGTTCCGTGAATCGTCATGGGGTCTCCTTAACTCACCATCCGTCTGTTCGAGGAATTCGACCACGGTGCCGGGAGGGCCGCGTTGACGCCTGTTCTTGCGGGCTGAGCTTGTCGAAGCCCATGACCCGGGGGTTGCCCTTCGACAGGCTCAGGGCGCCTGGTCGGGAAGTCATCGTGGCTCCGACAGCTCGGTGGACAGGTCGAGTTCGCGGCGCGTGTAGGTGTCGGGGATCTCGCCGGTGCGGTAGTAGGTGTCGAAGATGGCGGCGGCCTCGTCGGCGGTGAACACCTCGTTGGAGAACACGCGCACGGCACGCTTCGAGTTGATAGGGATCAGGACGGTGGGTTCGCCGGCCGGGGTGCCGCGGTGTCCGAGTGTGAAGAGGCGTCCTGATCCCTCGGCGGCGGGGACGGCGAACTCGATGGTCAGTTGCCGGGCGGAGCCGCCGGCCTGGATGAAGTACCCGTCGTGGTCACGCAAGTCGTCCGGGTTGGTCATCCGCCAGATCGAGTACGTGTACCGGCGCTTTCCGTCGGCCTCATGCAGGATCTCCGACAAGTGTTCCGGGATCGATTTCCCTCGGCCGGTGAGGTACCGGTACTCACCCCCGTTGAAGCTCTCCGCATGCGACCAGGGCAATGGAACTCGAAACACATCTTCGGGATTCGTCTCGCGCAGCTGGTAGGGCTGGGCGACCGCGTTCGTGAGGTAGTAGGTGTAGAAGATCGCCGCTGCTTCGTCGAGTCCGAACACCTCGTTCGGTGACACGAGGGTGGCTTGCCCTGGTCCGATGGGGATCGTGACCGGGGACCCCGCGTGGGCGCCGGGCCGCCCCACCGTGTACAGGCGGAGCGTGCCGTGCGGGTCCGGCTGACGCACCCGGATCGTCATGGCGTCTGCGGTACCCAACGCCTCGAGATAGACCTCCACAACAGCGTTTGGATGAACGACGGATGCCGAAGGGTCCGGTGTCGGCCAGATCCTGTAAGTCGCCTCTTCCAGTCCGTCCAGGTTGCTGAGCAGCACACGGAGCTCGTCTGGGATCGGGTAGAAAGCATCCGTCACAAAGCCGTACGAACCGTACGGTGTCCTCTGCGCGTGCGAATGCTGAGTGCTCATTTCAGTAACTCCTTGACGACCTTCGTGATACTGATGCGCTCACCGTTCAGCGTCGCACGAGCGGGCGTACCCGCGTTGACAGCATCGTCGAACTCCCGTTGCGTGCTCGACGATGAGCTGTATCGCTCGACCGCGGAACCGGACTTCACCTCGACCGCCGTGTAGGTTCCATCCGGGTTCTTGAAGAGCCCGTCATAGTACCGACCACCCGCCTGAGGCGATCCATCGAAGTTCGCTCGCACCTTGTTCCGGATCACCTTAACCTTGCGGGCCCGAGCGACATTTTCCAGACCTTCCTTCTCTTTGTCCTCCCACGGCTTCTTCTCCTGCCCTTTGGCCCAGTGGCCGCGTTCGTCTCGGCCGTCGCCGCGGTCGATGCCGTGGTTCCGCTCGGCTTCGCTGAGCCAGCGGCCGGTCGCGTCACCGATCATCCCGGCGCCGGCGGCGGCGAGGCCCGCGCCTTGGGCGGCGGCGGGGATGCCGGCGAGGGCACCGGCGCCCGTCACCGACACACCGCCCCCGCCGACGGTGACCGCGGCGCCGCCCACGACGAGGGCGGCCCCGCCGAGCAGTTCGAGGAGGATGTCGGGATGCTGACCGAGCGTCCTCGCTGCGGTGGAGAGGAAATCCATGAGCGACTGGAACGGCTGCACCACGACGTCGACGAACAGCCGCGTCGCCGTCGCCTGGACGGCGGACTGCCGCTCCGTCTGCGTCAACGGCATCTTCGCGGCCGCGGCGGCCTCGTCCAGAGCTGCCGTGCAGTCGCGGGCGAACACGTCCAGCGTCATCCGGGCGTGGAAGAGCACATCGCGTGCGGCCTGGTGCGCCGTCCCGGACGGGTCCTGGAAGGGCACGTCCAGGGTGAGGCTCCGCATCCCCTGCCCGGCCCTCAGGCGGCGCACCTGCTCCTGGTGCGCAGCCATCGCCGCTATGCCCAGCGCCTCGGCCTCGTCCCACATCGTGATGGCCCGGTCGGCTTCGTGCTGAGCCCACTCCAGCGCGTCCGCGTAGGTGTACAGGGCGTGCGCCCCCGCAGTGAGATGCTCGCCGGTGTGCTGCCAGTGCAGCAACTGCCTGTCATAGCGGGCCAGGTACCGGTCGTAGGCGTGCCCCTTCCACGACCCGTCGTCGTCCAACTTCGACAGATCGGCGCGGACCGACTCCGAGGCGTGAGCGCGCGACTTCCATTCCTCCGCCGCCGCCCGAATGCTCGACACCGACCCGGGGACGAGGTCGACAGGGTCACGGGTCTGCCCGAGCTCCCACGTCATGACGACCAGATCTCGCCGTCGAGTTCGGCCTTGGCCGCGTTCTGTCCCTCCTCGAAGAGGCGCGCGGTCGTGTCCAGCCTCCGGGCGAAGTCGTCGATGTCATCCACGCGATCGGTCAATCCCTGCGACCACGCCGTGCTGAACCGGTGCGCCGCCGCGCTAACGCCACGGTCCCCGACCGAGGAGGGGCAGGCGATCCGGATCGAGCCGAACCGGTTGGCGGCAGCTCGCGCGTCGCGCGCCATGGTGCGCAGGACGTCGGTGTCGACCTCGTAGTCAGGATCCAACGAAGACCCCGAACCGATCGCCCGAACAGGGCCGGATGCCAGCGGGCCGGGTGGCCGAAGGAGTGGTCATCGCCTGTCCGATCGCGTCATTCGGAATTCACGTCGGCGCGTCTTTCTGCGAACTCCGACTCATCCGTTCTAACAGGCTCGAAACAGCGACCGTGACCTCTCTCCGCACAGATGCATTCGGCCCTATTGCAGCGGTGCATGCTTCGCATCCGTCCCTTTCCGCGATCAATTCGGGATTGCCGCGGATCACGGTGAATTGGCGCTCGATAAAGGAGGTTGCACCGCCTTGCGTGAATGCACAGAAATCAATGGCGGGAATGTCATCCCCACGCGAGTCGGCCGGCGCGCGTAATGTGAGTCGCATGGTCGATCCACACGGCGGTCCGCGAGACGAGGACGAGCGCATCCCGTTCGAGCCCTCGTCGACACGCGAGCCGTATCTGGACATCGTGGCGCCGCGCCTCGACAGGGTGTCGCCGCGGATCTTCAAGCCGAGGACTTACGAGGGGCGCAGAGCCATCCGCGGGCTCGGTGTCCTCCTGGCGGTGATCGCCGTCGCGGCGGTCATCATCATCGTCGTCGGGCTGACGATCCAGCTGCTCGCCTGACGTCCGCACGAGGCGGCGCGGGGGTGTTGCCCTTCGCTCCCCACGCCCCCTCCACGCATCGCTTCGCGCTGCGCGGAGCCTCCGGGCGCTTGGCCCCAGGCTCAGGGCGCTGGGTTCGCGGGGGAGTTGCCCTTCGCTCCCCACGCCCCCTCCACGCATCGCTTCGCGCTGCGCGGAGCCTCCGGGCGCGTGGCCCCAGGCTCAGGGCGCTGGGTTCGCGGGGGAGTTGCCCTTCGACGGGCTCAGGGCGCCGGTTTCGCGGGGGAGTTGCCCTTCGACAGGCTCAGGGCGCTCGTTTCGCGGGGCGACTCAGCGGGGAACCGCGGCGACCACTCCCGCGGCGGACTGCTCCAGGAACGCGACGACTTCCTCGACGGGGCGGTCGCCGTCGACGACGAGTTCGACGAGCACCTCCTCGGTGAACCCGACCCAGGCGCGCAAGCCGATCCGCAGCAGCTCGGTGTCGGGGATCCCGAGTTCGAGGTAGACGTCGATGATGCGCTGCGCGTTCGCGGCGCGGGACTCCTCGAGGACGGTGCGCACCGCGGCATCCCCGCTGGCGACGCCGCGCACGAGCGAATAGAACGTGCCGCGGTGGTCGCGGACGAACTCCACGATGCGGGTCAGGGTGTCGCGGATGCGCTCGACCGGTGGCAGCTCGGGGCGCGGCTCGCTCGCGACGAGCAGGCTGTCGCGCGCGGCCCCGACGACGTCGCGGTGCAGCCCCTGCCGCGAGCCGAAGTAATGGAAGACGAGCGCCCGCGAGACGCCCGCCTGTGCCGAGAGCTCCTCCATCGTGAGCTCGTCGAGCGGATGATCCGCGAGGAAGTTCACGCCGAGTGCGACCAACTGGGCGCGGCGCTCATCGGGCGTGAGCCGCCGACGACGAGGCGCGGACATGAGGGAAGCCTAATCCAGCCGTTATTGACACGCCGTCAATAAGCCTTATGCTCGTGGACTGGGGCGACAAGGCCGTCGCCCGCAGAACAGGAGGCACAATGACGTTCCGAACCTTCGCCCGCTCACATCGAGGGCGCATCATCCTCACCGCGATCCCCGTCGCGGCCGCGGTCACCGTGCTCACGGCGGGCGTCGCGCAGGGTGCCGTGCCGGTGTCGTTCGCCGTTTCGGGCAGCCAGTTCCAGATCGGGGCATCCCAGCTCGACGGTTCCGGCTTCTCGCAGTACTCGGGTGTCGCGAAGGATGCGAAGGGCGCCTATCACCCGGTCGCGATCGCGAACATCAAATCCGCCAAGCTCTACGACCTGTGCCAGGCCGTGTCCGCCGTCACCCCGCTCGGCAAGGTCGGCGTGCGGATCACCGCCGGCGGCGGCGGGAACCCCGCGACGGCGAGCGACCTGCAGATCGGGATGACCGGCCTCAAGGGCGACGCATCGTTCGGCAACATCCGCATCGGCGTCGACGCATCCACCGTGAACACCTCGGCGAAGGGCTCGGTGGGCGACTTCGCGCAGGATGCCGACACCGTCAACATCAAGGGCGTCGAGCAGACCGCCTGGAGCACCCAGGCATCCGTGTTCACGCTGACCGGCATGCAGCTGCAGCTGACCGACGGATCGAAGGGATGCTTCTGAACGAGGAGCGCCGCAGCACCGACACGAGCGGGTCGGGCTTCGGCGCATGGCGCCGGGCCCGCCCGTTCGTGGGCGGCCTGCTCACGATCCTGTCCGGCGTCGCGATCTTCCTGTCGAGTCAGCTGGATCTCGGCAACATCCGGATCCAGCTCGGCATCGAGGGGTTCCAGGCGACCGTGATCCCGATCGGTCTGGTGCTGCTCGGGGCGCTCGCCATCCTGATGCCGGCCCACCACGTCTTCTACGGGGTCCTGTCGCTGGCCGTCGCGATCTACTCGCTCGTCGGGGTGAACCTCGGCGGATTCGTGGTCGGGATGCTGCTCGGCTGCGTCGGCGGCATCCTCGTCGTGGCGTGGATGCCGCGTGCGGCCCGGGCAGAAGCGGCCGGCGCCGACGACGGCGATGCCCGCGCGTCAGAGGAGGACGAGACGGAGCCCGAAGACGAGGCCGCCCCGTCGATCGAGGCCCTGCTCGGCGCTCAGGAGGCCGCCGAGGCCCAGCCCCGGATGGATGCCGCGCCCCACGCCGGCCCTGCGCCGCTGCGGCGCGACCGCGCACAGGACACCCCGACGACGGATGCCGCCGCATGACCCGGCGTTCACGTCTTCTCGCCGGGGCCGCGGTCGTGGCCGGATGCCTCGTGGCGGGCGGGATCGCCGTGCCGGAGGCGGCATCCGCCCAGCTGTGCATCCCCGTCATCCTGCCATGCTCGACGCCGTCGTCGTCTCCCACGCCGAGTCCGACCCCCAGCCCGACGCCGAGCGCGTCGTTGCCCGCCGGCGTCTCACTGCCGTCGCTGCCGGGTCTTCCGGGTTCGACGGGTGCGGCATCCGGATCGACGCCGCTGCCGACCGCGACGCCGCTGCCGAGCCCGACTCCGACGCCGACGGCCGCGTCGGTGCCGCTGGGGCTGCTGCCGAAGGACGACAGCTTCGTGTTCACCCAGCCGTCCGCGCAGCTCGGTGTCGACTCGCTCTCCTTCACCGGGCTGAAGGGCATCGCGCTGGTGAGCGTCCGGCTCGCGGACGGCCGGCGCATCCCGGCGCTGCGCCTTCGCGCAGACAGCATCACCATGGACGGATTCGCCCTCACGGTGCGCAAGGCGACCGGCCCGATGCTGGTCACCAAGGCGGATCGGATGTCACTCAAGGGCGACGTCACGGTCTATCTGAACTCGCTCACCGCGACGGATTCCGCCGGCAAGTCGCTGACGCTCGGCGCCGACACCCCGCCGCCCAAGGACGGCATCACGCCGTCGCTGGTGCGGGTCACCCTCGGGCTCGTCGGCACCCGCGCCGACCAGATCGTCTACACGAACACCGACCAGCAGCTCACCGGCTGACGCAGTCGGTCAGTTGCCGGCCGTGAGGCCGAACGCGATCAGGGCGCCGATGACAGCGAGCAGGAGGATGCCGATCGCGATGCCGCCGGGATGGCCGAAGTTGACCGTCCATCCGACGCCGAGTCGCTTCGGCACGAACAGCGACCGGTCGGCCGGATCGACGTAGAGGAATCCCGCCTTCCAGTGGTCCGCCTCGTCGGAGCTCCGCGGAGCAGGAGTGTCGCCGTCGGCTCTCGTGAGCTGCCTCCATCGCACCCAGAATGCGACCAGGATGCCCACGATGAGGATGACCACGGCGATCGGGAACACGCTGGTGAGCCAGCCGGCATCCGGCGCGACCCAGCCGAGGACGCTGGACCACGAAGTGAGCAGCGTGACGGCGAACATCACGCGCCCGAAGAAGGAGCTGAGCGCTGCCCGCAACCGTGCGGTGCGGGCCGCACCGACCTCCGGCTCGGCGGCGGGAAGCGGGCGCACCGGCATGGTCCGGTTCACGAACGACACCGCGAACAGGCCGGCGAGCACGAGACCGGAGATCGCGATCGGCATGGCGACCGTCCACGGAGTCTTGGCGCTGTAGACGTCGGGGCCGGTGATGCCCCAGTGCGTCGGGATCATGGCCGGCAGTCCGTCGTAGGCGGCGGCCGTCACGCCTCCTGCGATCAGGAGGACGACGACAGAGGCGACGAACCACCCCGTCGGAACGGGTGGACGGACCCCGGCATCGGGGGTTGAACGGTCGTCTTCCTGAATGCCAGACACGTGAGCACGGTATCGACGGCGCAGGATCCGAAAACGGCTCAGACCGCGGATTGAGTAGTGGGAGCGCCGAATTGAGTGGCGATCGGCGAGAACCGTGCAGCTCGGTCCGGCGGTGTCCGACGCGTCAGCGGCCGGCCCGATCCAGCCCCTCGGCGGCCCATTCTCCGGCCAGCAGTCCGTAGTTCATGCCGTCCACCCACCGGCCCGAGCGGTGCAGCGCGGTCTCGCGGCTGAACTCCTCGCGCCGCATCCCGACCCGCTCCATGAGACGCCAGGATGCCTCGTTCGAGGCGAAGCATCCCGCGTGCACCCGGCGCAGGCCGAGCGGACCGAAGCACAGGGCGATCACGGCGCGCACCGCCTCGGTCGCATAGCCCCGACCGCCGTACGCGGGATCGAACACCCACCCGAGCTCCGCCTGCGTGTTGCGCGCGTGTGCGGCGACCTCGGCCTGCGCCCAGCCGTCCTCGACCGCGACCATGACGTCGCCGATCATCCGCCCGGCATGCGGCCCGTCAACGGCGAGTTCGACGACGAGCATCTTCGCCATCCGTCCCGGCTCGGTGGCGTAGGCGCGAAACGCCTCGAAGGATGCCGGCGCGGCCGAGATCCCGTCGACCACCTCCGGCAGGCGCCGGTACGTCCAGGCGCGGTCGGCATCCTCCGGCCGGTACCGGCGGATGACGAGACGCTCCGTGCGAAGGGGCCACGGCGCGGCATCCAGCAGGTCTGTCATGCACCGAGCCTACGAGGCTCCGATCCGGCGCCAAGGTGCTCCGCTGTCCTGGACTGCACCGAGTCGCGCATTCCAGGACAGCGGAGCAGCGGGCGCGACCACGCGACCTCGCGGTGCAGCTGCCCGGTGCGGACGAACAGGCGCACCTGATGCGTGTCGCGAAGCGCCGCAGCGAGCGCGTCACGATCGGCGGGCACGAAGCCGAGCTTCTGCCAGAACGGTCCGGAGCGCCTCGAGAACAGCCACGCCCGCATCGCACCGGCGCGAGCGGCGGCATCCAGCGCGAAGGATGCCAGGCGCGACCCGGCGCCGGCGGTGCGCCGGCCGGGCGCCACGCCGACGCTGCGGATGAGGGCGTGCTCGGCATCCGCGCTGAGCTCGAAGCCGGTGCTCCCGATCACCGCGCCGGAGGTATCCCGCTCGATCCAGAGCCGGACGGTCGGGGCATCCAGACCGGCGACGGTCAGATCGACGTCGCGGAGGAACGTTCTGAGATCGGCGATGTCCGCCGGGGTGACGGGGAGGAGCACCTCCCCATCGTCACCCCGTAGGGTCGGGGGATGGACATCTCCGTGCGGCGTGTGGCGGCATCCGATGAAGCCGAATGGGCCCGGCTGTACGCGGGGTACCGCGCGTTCTACCGGCTGCCGGAGGACCCGACGGTGGTCGCATCCACGTGGGCGTGGGTGCGCGACGAGCAATGGCAGATGACCGGGCTCGTCGCCGAAGGGGACGGCCGGCTCGTGGGACTGGCGAACCTGCGCTGGTTCGCGCGCCCGTCGGCGGGGCGCATCGGGCTGTACCTCGACGACCTGTTCACCGCGCCCGAGTCCCGGGGTGCGGGCGCCGCGACCGCGCTGCTGCGGGAGGCATCCCGCATGGCCGCCGAACGCGACGCCCAGGTGGTGCGGTGGATCACGGCATCCGACAACGCGACCGCGCGCCGCCTGTACGACCGGCACGCGACCGCGACCGCGTGGGTCACCTACGACATGGCCCCCGCGCTGTAGGCCGACACTCCACCCGCTCTTCCGCGCGCGGGTGCGCGGTGGGACCATGAACCCATGGCCACCGAGGACGACGGCCACGGCGACGATGCCGCACTCGCCCGCCGGCTGCAGATCCTGGCGACGGAGCACTGGGGTCTGCTCGCCGCGCGCAGCACCGCGCAGAGCGAGGTGCTCACGCGGATCACCATCCACCTGACGCTGGTGTCGGCCGGGCTCGTGACGATCGGGCTGCTCGGGCAGGCGTCGCACTTCGCATCGTGGTTTCCGGCGGCGGCCCTCGGCATCCTCGGCTTCCTCGCGGCGATCGGACTCCTGTCGCTGATGCGGGTGCTCGTCGTCTCGGAGGAGGACTTCATGTTCGTCACCGCGATGAACCGCATCCGGGCCGCGTACGAGGACGTCGACCCGGAGATCACCCGGTACTTCCTCGCGTCCACCCACGACGACCTGCGCGGGATGCAGGTCACGTATTCGTTCTTCCGGCGGCGGAGCTCGCTGGAGCAGATGCTGGGGTCGTCGGCGATGCTGAGCGTGCTGGTCAACGGCACGGTCACCGGGATGTTCTTCGGCGGGCTCGGTGCGGTCGCAGGCCTCACGACGCCGGCATCCGTCATCGTCGGTGTCGTCGTCGGCCTGGCGGTCGTCGCGGCGGGAATCGCGTATGCGGGGTTCCGGTTCGTCTCGGCCTGGCGCGGCTACGTCCCGCTCAACCCGAGCGAGGCGCCCCCGCCGCACTGGCCGACTCGCGGCTGAGCCGGCGTGAAGCCCCCGGGGGAGATGCCCGGTCGTCACGAAGTGCTGTTCGAGGCGCGCATCGTGACGAGCGAAGGCACCGAGGCCCGGGAACGCGACGTTCGCTCGTCACGAAACGCGGCGAGACGCGGATTTCGTGACGAGCGAACGGGTGGCAGCGGGATGCCCGGGGCGGGATGCCCGGGGCGGGATGCCGGGGCGGGATGTCCGGGGCGGGATGCCGCGGACGGGATCAGCCGAGGACCGGATCAGCCCCGGACGGGATCAGCCGCGGCAGGTGCCGGAGCCGGCGTCCTCGTAGGACAGGGCCGACGACCCGGCGCCGGCGCCGGCGAGCACCGGCTTGTAGTCGAACGAGTATCCGTGCGGCTTGAGGGTGAAGTTCATCACTCCGTAGCCCTGGTCGTATGCGGTCGCGACGTTCGGGTTCGCGTACGTGCCGTCGGCGTTCACGGCCGTCTTGTCGATCGCCTCGCCGCCCGTGCCGATCACGAATTCGGTGATCCCGTGCTTCGTGTCGACCTGCCCGGCCGGGTCCAGCGGCTTCAGCCGCGCATACGCGTGCTCGTGGCCGTTGAGCACCAGGGTGGCGTTGTTCTTGGCGAGCAGCTTCCACCAGGCATCCGCGGCAAGGCCCTCCTGGCTGTCGACGCCGGGAGCGGATGCCGCCACCGTCGCGGTGCCGGTGCTGGTCGAGCTGAACGTCGGCTGGTGCCAGTAGGCGACCGTGCACGGCTTGGTGTTGTCCTTGAGGTCCTGCGCGAGCCACGCGGTCTCCTGGGCGAGCAGGCCGGTGCCGGTGGTAGAGCAGTCCTTGCCGAATGCGGGCGAGTTGCACTCGATGTTCAGCGAGACGATGTGCCAGTTGCCGAGGTCGTACGAGTACCAGCCCTGGGCGGATGCCGTGTCCGAGCCGGCCTGCCCGGCCTCGTTGGGCGTGCCCGCCTGGTCGTGCCCGTTGAAGTAGGCGAAGTAGCCGGCGCCGTTCTGCCCGGCCTCATTGTCGCCCTTCTTCGTGTACGCGTAGTACTCGTGGTTGCCCGGGGCCGGGTGCTCGAGGAACTTCAGCCCGCCCCACGCCTGCTCGAACGACTCCTCGAAGTCGCTGAGCTTGCCGACCTGGTACTGCTCGTCGCCGAGCAGGGCGACCGCGTCCGGATGCATCGACTCGGCCTGCTTCGCGGTGGCGAACTCGGCGTCGTAGCCGCCCAGCGACGGGCTGCCGCACTTGAGCGCACTCGGATTGGCGGCGTTCTTGTCGTCGTCGGGTTCGCAGGCGATGTCGCCGACGGCGGCGAGCGTGTAGGTCTTGGCGACGGCGCCCTGCGAGTCGCCGTCCTGCCCGGTCGAGGAGGACGCGTACGGCCACGCGTTGTCGAGATTCTGCGCCACGGCGACGCCGGAGACGCCGAGGATGCCGGCGACGACGACGCCGCCGGCGATGAGGGAGAGCTTGCGCGAGCGCGAGACCATGGGTGCTCCTTGTCGGGGTCCGGATGCCGCCGCGGCATCGGCCGCGTGCGAGCCTTCCACCCCGTCGCCACGCCGGGATGAACGGCGGACGTCGGATTCGTGAACGCGGCCCGGTCAGGTCGTCGCGTTCTGCCGCACGGCGGCGACGGCGACATCCAGCAGTTCCCGGCTGGCCGGAGCCAGGTCGCGCGGGCCGCCCCGCCACAGGGCGGTGATCGGCCGGGTGAGGGGATCGGTGGCGATCGTCACGGCCTGCAGCCGGCCCAGGCGGAGGTCGTCGGCGACCGCGAGGCGCGACAGCAGCGCCGGCGCGAGTCCCTCGGCGACGGCGGAGCGCACCGCGGCGGATGCCGGCAGCTCGAGGGCCGGTGTCGCCGGTTCCCGGCCCAGGCGTGCGCGCACGGCGTCCTCCCACGCCCCGCGCGTCCCGCTTCCTTCTTCGCGCACCACCAGCGGGCTGTCGGCCACCTCGTCGAGCCCGACCGTCCGCCCCGCCCAGGGATGCCCCGGTGCCACGACCAGCACCAGCTCGTCGCTCGCGATGCGGGTGCGCGCCAGGCCCGCGGGCAGACGGGAGGACTCGATGATCCCGAGGTCGGCCCGCCCGTCCCGCACCAGGTCGGCGACCTGCGCGCTGTTCGCCGAGATCAGCCGCACCGCGGTCGGCGGCCGCCCCGCGGCATCCTGCCGTGCGCGCAGCGCGACCAGCCACCGCGGCACCAGGTGGGCCGCGACGGTCTGGCTCGCCGCGACCGTCAGCTCGCGGCGGTGCTCGTCGCGGAGCATCTCCACCCCCGACGCGAAATGCCCCGCGGCGACGAGCACCTCCTCGGCCCAGGATGCGACGGTCTCGCCCGCCGCCGTGGGATGCGTGCCCTGCGGGGTGCGGCGGAACAGTTCGAGTCCGAGGCGGCGTTCCAGGCCGCGGATGCGTGCGGATGCCGACTGCTGGGTGATGCCGAGATCCCGCGCGGCGGCCGCGATCGAGCCGCGGCGCACCACGGCGGCGAGGAGCTCGAGGGCATCGATGTCGGGGACGTTCTGCATCGGGGACTCCTTCGGCTGGTGGGGTGGGCCCTTCGTCTCGCTTCGCGGTTCCTGAGCGAGGGAGCGAAGCGACCGAGACGAAGGGCGCTCAGGGACCGGTCTCGGGATACAGGCCAACCCTGTATCCCCATCGACGATAGCCGTCTACCGAGGATCCGGGGAGTGGGGGAGCGTGGAATCATGTTCGTCCCCGCGCGCCGCCCGCTCCGACAGCGTCTCGCCCTGCGCGCTGTCGACCTCGCGCCCGGCGCCGCCGTCTGCCTCGTGATCGCCGCCGTGTCGACCGTCATCGGGCGGTTCGTGCCGGTGATCGGCTCGGCGCTGCCGGCGGTGCTGATCGGCGTCGGCATCGCGATGGTGCGACGCCCGGCCGCTCGGCTCCAGCCCGGCATCCGCTGGTCGAGCACCTTCCTGCTGCAGGTCGCCGTCGTGCTGCTCGGGGCGCAGCTGTCGCTCCCGGTCATCCTGCAGGTGGGCGCCGAGTCGCTGCCGGTCATGCTCGGCACCCTCGCCGTGTGCCTCACCGGCGCCTGGCTCATCGGCCGCGCCCTGCGCGTCGAGCCGCGGCTTCGCACCCTGGTCGGGGTGGGCACCGGCATCTGCGGGGCATCCGCCATCGCGGCCGTGTCGCCCGTGATCGGGGCCGCCAGCGCGGAGATCGCCTACGCCATCTCGACGATCTTCCTGTTCAACGTGCTCGCCGTGGTGCTCTTCCCGCTGCTCGGCCACGCCCTGCACCTGGACCCGCACACTTTCGGGCTGCTCGCCGGCACGGCGGTCAACGACACCAGCTCGGTGGTCGCGACCGCGAGTGTGTTCGGCGCCGGCGCGCTCGGATTCGCCGTGGTCGTCAAACTCGTCCGCACACTGATGATCATCCCGATCAGCCTCGGTCTGTCGGTGATGGAGGCGCGCCGATCCGGACGCGGCATCCGGATGACGCCGCGCCGTGCGCTGCGACTCGTGCCCTGGTTCCTGATCGGGTTCGTCGCCGTCGCGCTCGTGAACTCGACCGGGGTGATCCCGCCCGGCATCCGGCTCGGCCTCGTCGGGGTCAGCCAGTTCCTGATCGCGACGGCGCTCGCCGGCATCGGGCTGTCCGCCGACCTTCCGGCGCTGCGCCGGGCCGGCTGGCGGCCGCTGGCCCTCGGCGCGATCCTGTGGGTGCTCGTCACGGCGACCTCGCTCGCGATCATCGCCGTGACCGGCGGGCTCGGCCAGTAGCCGCCGCGGTCGGCGGGTTCGACCGTGCCGAACGCAGGACCGATCGCCGGCTCTCCGGCAGGAAACCGCGGATTCTCGCGGGCCGCGGGGAAGCGTGCGCCGGTGGATCCTGCGTTCGGCACACAGCAGGCACCCGGCTCGGCCCTCGCTAGGCTGGAATCGTGCTGCTGAGCGACCGTGACATCCGGGCCGAGATCGACGCCGAGCGGATCGGGCTCGATCCCTGGGATGCCACGATGGTGCAGCCGTCGAGCGTCGATGTGCGGCTGGACCGCTACTTTCGGCTGTTCGACAACCACAAGTACCCCTTCATCGACCCGGCCGAGCATCAGCCCGACCTGACGCACCTCGTCGAGGTCGCTCCCGACGAGCCGTTCATCCTGCACCCGGGCGAGTTCGCCCTGGGCTCGACGTTCGAGCAGGTCACCCTGCCCGACGACATCGCCGCCCGGCTGGAGGGCAAGTCGTCGCTCGGCCGCCTCGGGCTGCTCACCCACTCGACCGCCGGGTTCATCGACCCGGGATTCTCCGGCCACGTGACCCTGGAGCTGTCGAACGTCGCGACCCTGCCCATCAAGCTGTGGCCCGGCATGAAGATCGGGCAGCTGTGCTTCTTCCGTCTGTCGTCGGCGGCGGAGACGCCCTACGGGTCCGGCCCGTACGGCAACCGCTACATGGGTCAGCGCGGCCCGACGGCATCCCGCTCGTTCCAGAACTTCCACGTCACCGACGTGGGTGTCACCGACGCGGGCGCCCAGGGTCGGTAGGCCGGGCGTTCGGGTGCCAACTTCCAAGGACGAATCCGCGGAAGTCGGCACCTGAACAGAGCGCGCGGGGCGCGGACCGGGTCAGGATGCCGGAACGCCGGCGGCGGGGCGGCGCACGGTGCGGGCGCTCCACCGACCGTCCATGCGCTCGACCTCGATCGGATGCTCGAACGCGGTGGAGATCGTCGCCGTCGTGAGCGCCGCCTCGACGGGACCGGCGGCCACGGTGCGGCCGTGGGAGATCACGAGGGCGTGACTCGTGGACGTCGGGAGCTCTTCGAGATGGTGCGTGACCAGCACGGATGCGAGCGACGGGTCGTCGTGCTCGAGCTGGTCGATCGTCTCGAGCAGCTGTTCTCGGGCGGCGACATCCAGTCCCGTCGTCGGCTCGTCGAGCAGCAGCAGCTTCGGCCGCGGCATCAGTGCGCGGGCGATCAAGGCCCGCCCGCGCTCGCCCTGCGACATCGTCGGCCACTCGGCATCCCGCCGCGCGCCGAGCCCGACCAGATCGAGCAGCTCGTGCGCGCGGGCGAGGTCGGCCGCCGCGGGCTCCCACCGCATGAGCAACTCGATGCTGCCGGTGAGCCCGGTCAGCACCACCTCCGTCGCGGTCAGCGACGACGTGATCGGATGCCGGGGATCGACGTGTCCGATGCTGCGGCGGAGGTCGTGCAGCGCGACGCGTCCGATCCGGTGACCGAGCACCTCGGCGGTACCGGATGTCGGGTGGATGCGGGCACCGCAGAAGCCGAGGATGGTGCTCTTGCCGGCCCCGTTGGGGCCGAGCAGCGCCCAGTGCTCCCCGGGCTGCACGAGGAGGCCGATGTCGTCCAGGATCACCCGCCCGGCGCGGCGGAAGACGATTGAATCGAGGTGGATCACCGGGTTCACTGCTGCGCCTCCGACAGAGGGACCGCAGCGCCGAGCGCGACGCGCAGCGAACCGAGGTGGGCGCGGCTGAGATCGCGGGCGGCCGCGGCATCCCCCCGCTCCACCGCGTCGGCGAGGTCGTCGTGCTCGGTCTGATCGGAGCCCGCCGCACTGTGGACGCCGCGGATGCGGAGCATCTCGATCATCGCGCGACGCGAGCGCGGCACGAACCCGTCGAACAGGTCGGTGAGCACCTCGTTGTGCGCGGCGGCGACGATGCTGCGGTGGAACGCCGTGTCGGCATCCACGTAGGCCTCGATGCCGAGCGCGACGGCGCCCGCGGCCCGGGCCCGGAGTGCCCGCCGCATCGCCTGCAGATCGTCGGGCGTGCGGCGCTCTGCGGCGAGGCCGGCCGCCTCGGACTCGATCGCGGTGCGCGCCTCAAGCACGGCGACGATCCCGACGCGGCGGAGCACCGCATCCCACTCCTCCGGTGCGTCCAGGGCGATGACGAACACCCCCGCGCCCTGTCGGGATTCGAGGATGCCGCGGCCGGCCAGCCGGCGGATCGCTTCGCGGACGGTGGATCGCCCGACCTCCAGCTGCGCGGCCAGCGTGGTCTCGCCCGGCAGGCGGGCGCCGAGCGCCCATTCGCCGGCGCGGATGCGCTCCTGCAGCACGTCGGCGGCGATCTCGGCGAGTGGAGCGCGGCGTACGGTGTCCATCGGAGTTCCCTCACTTGTCAGCTTGTCTGAGGTGTGCCATCATTCTACTCATGCTGAACGGTGCGCTCCTTCTCGGCCGCCACGGCGGGGCCTGACGACCGGCACCCCGTCGTGGGGTCCGACGTGCGCCGGTCGATCACCGACCGACCGAAAGAGTCACCATGTCCGCCCCGTTCATCCCCGACTTCTCCCGTATCTCCACGCCCGCCGGTCCCGTGCCCGAGGACGCCCCGCACTGGAACCGCCAGCGCGCCTCGCAGATGCCCTCGCACCGGTACCGCGACGTGTTCGCCCGCGTCGACGTCCCGCTGCGCGAGCGCACCTGGCCGGATGGCCGACTCACCCAGGCGCCGCTGTGGGTGCCCGTGGACCTCCGCGACGGCAACCAGGCGCTGAGCGAACCCATGGATCCGGCCCGCAAGCGGGTGTTCTTCGAACTCATGGTCGCGATGGGATTCACCGAGATCGAGGTCGGATACCCATCGGCATCCCAGACCGACTTCGACTTCGTGCGGCTCCTCGCCGAGACCGACCTCGCCCCCGAGCACGTCTCGATCGTGGTGTTCACCCCGGCACGTTCCGACCTGATCGCGCGCACGGTGGAGTCGGTGCGCGGCATCCGCAACCCGGTCGTCATCCACCTCTATACGGCGACCGCGCCGCTGTGGCGGGAGCTCGTGCTGGGTCGCGATCGTGCGCAGCTCATCGACTTGGCCGTGGAGGGAGGCCGCGAGATCCTGCGCCGCGCCGGAGACCTGCCGAACGTGCGCTTCGAGTTCTCGCCGGAGGTGTTCAACCTCACCGAGCCCGATTTCGCGCTGGAGATCTGCGACCGGATGACCGAGCTGTGGGATGCCTCGCCGGAGCGGCCCGTCATCCTGAACCTCCCCGCGACCGTCGAGGTCGCGACGCCCAACGTGTACGCCGACCAGATCGAGTACATGCACCGGCACCTGGCGCGTCGCGACGGCGTGATCCTGTCGGTGCACCCGCACAACGATCGCGGCACCGGCGTCGCGTGCGCGGAGCTCGCCCTGCTGGCGGGCGCGCAGCGCGTCGAGGGATGCCTGTTCGGCAACGGAGAGCGCACCGGCAACGTCGACCTCGTCACCCTCGCCCTCAACCTCCACGCGCAGGGCGTCGACCCGATGGTCGACTTCTCCGACATCGACGAGGTGCGGCGGGTGGTGGAGCACGCCAACCGGATGCCGGTGCCTCCCCGGCATCCCTACGTCGGCGACCTCGTGCACACGGCCTACAGCGGCACGCACCAGGATGCGATCCGCAAGGGGTTCGCCGAGCATCGGGCCCGCGCCGCCGCGGCGGGACAGGATGCCCGGGACGCGGCGTGGCAGGTGCCGTATCTGCCGATCGATCCGGCCGATCTCGGGCGCTCGTACGAGGCGGTCGTGCGGGTCAATTCGCAGTCCGGCAAGGGCGGGATCGCGTACGTGCTCGAGACCGAGTACGGCATCGTGCTCGACAGCGACCGGCAGGCGCAGTTCGCCCGGATCGTGCAGCAGCACACCGACACCACCGGCGTCGAGGCATCCCCCGCGCAGCTGCGCGCTCTGCTCGCCGCGGCGTACCCGGAGTATGCGGGGGTGGATGCCTGACCCGGCCCGTGCCCGGGCGTCATGCCCGGGCGTGATGTCCGATGCTCGACGCAGCGGCGGGTCAGTGGGCGGTGACGACGCCGACGAGGTCGTGGATGATCACGGCGGCGGCGCGGGCACCCTGGCCGGCGGCGACGATGAGCTGCTGCGGGCCCGGGGCCGCGGCATCCCCGGCGGCGTACAGGCCGGGCACGCTGGTGCGCCCCGACCGGTCGGCGGCGAGGTGTCCGTGCGCGTCGACGTCGGCATCCAGCCCGTCCAGGAACTCCACGGCCGGATCCCACACCGGCCGCACGAAGCCGCCCGCCACCGGGATCGTCTCGCCCGAGGCGACGGTGATCCCGGTCAGGACGCCGCGGTCGCCGACCAGTTCGGTGATCGGCTCGCGGACGACGCGGATGCCGGATGCCACCAGCTCCGCCTCGTCGGCGGCGTCCACGACCTCGGCACCGTGCGTGAACACGATGAGGTTGTCGGACCACCGGGCCACGAGCCGCGCGCGCCCGGCCAGGTCCGGCGTCTGCCCGATGAGCGCCAGCGGCTGGTCGCGCAGCTCCCACCCGTCGCAGGCGGCGCAGCTGAACAGGCTGATGCCGTAGAACCCGCGGATGTTGGGCACCTCGGGCAGCGTCTCGCGCAGTCCCGTCGCCGCCAGCACCGAGCGCGCCCGGATGACGGCGGGTGCCCCGCGGCCCTGGACCGACGCGACGAACCCGTCGGCATCCCGCTGCACCGACGCGACCCGCGTGCGCCGGTGCACCACCACGTTCGGGTAGGCGGTGAGCTCGTCGCGCGCGATCGCACGGAGCTCCTGCGGGGGGATGCCGTCGCGGGTGAGGAACCCGTGCGAGCGCAGTGTCGCCGCGTTTCGCGGCCGGTCGGCGTCGATGACGGCCACCGTCGCCCGGGCACGGCCGAGATTCAGGGCTGCCGACAGTCCTGCAGGGCCGCCGCCGACGATGAGGACGTCGACGAAAGGCGTCTCGGCCGCGGGAACATCGGCCCCGGGCGAATTGCGGTGGTGGCTGGTCACGACGGCATCCGTTCAGGCGTTCGCGGGCACGGACGCGCGCGAGATCGCGACCTGCGCGTCGCGATCGACGACCTTGACGCGCTCACGGGTGTACTCGTGGTCGGCGCCGAGGGTGCGCTCGTGGGCGTCGAGCTGCAGCCAGCCCTCCCACGTGGTGTACTCGACGCCGCGCTCGGTCAGCACCTCGAAGATCGAAGGGGACTGCCCTTCGAAAGCCTCAGGGCGCGGGGCGTCCGGCTCAGGGCGCAAGGCCTCCGGCCGCGAGGCGTGGGCCGCGAGGGCATCCGCCACCACGTGGCCGATGGTCTCCAGGGCATCCGACTTGGTGTGGCCGATGAGGCCCACCGGTCCGCGCTTGATCCAGCCGGTGGCGTACAGGCCGGCGATCGGCGTTCCGTCGGCGTCGACCACCCGGCCCTCGACGTTCGGCACCACGCCGCGACGCTCGTCGAACGGGGCATCCACGACGGGCGTGCCGTAGTAGCCGACCGCGCGGTAGACCTGGCCGACCGCGATCTCGCGGAACTCCCCCGTGCCGGTCACCGAACCCGCGGCATCCGGAATCGTCCGCTCGAACCGGACCGCCTCGACACCGGTCTCGGGCGACCCGAGCACCTCGACGGGCGCGTGGTAGAAGTGCAGGTGCAGGCGGCGGGACGCCTCGCCGGTCGGCCGGTCGCGCCACTGCTGCAGTGTGCGCAGCATCACCTTGTACTGGTTGTTCGGCGCCACCCAGTCCTCGAGGTACTGGAAGTCCTCGTCGTGCAGGATGATGTCGACGTCGCGCACCTCACCCAGCTCGCGCAGCTCGATGGGCGTGAACTTGATGTCCTGCGGGCCGCGGCGGCCGAACACGTGCACGTCGGTGACCGACGACTGCGCCAGGCCCGCCAGCACGTTGTCCGGCGCCTCGGTGGAGCGCAGGTCGGGCTCGTGCTTGGCGAGCACCCGCGCGACGTCGAGCGCGACGTTGCCGTTGCCGATGACCGCGACGGATGCCTCGGGCAGGTCCCACGTGCGCGGCACGTCCGGGTGGCCGTCGTACCAGGCGACGAAGTCCGCCGCGCCGAACGACCCCGGCAGGTCGATGCCGGGGATGTCGAGGGCGGCATCCCGGATCGCGCCGGTCGCGATGATGACCGCGTCGTAGCGCTCCTGCAGTTCGGCGAGGGCGATGTCGCGACCCACCTCGACGTTGCCGATGAAGCGGATACTGCGCCGATCCGCAGAGGGCGAGGCCGCGTCGAGCATCTCGTGCAGCGACGTGACGATGCCCTTGATGCGGGGGTGGTCGGGCGCGACGCCGTATCGGATCAGGCCGTACGGTGCGGGCAGCGACTCGAACAGGTCGATCGCGACGGACCCGCCCTGCTCCTTCACGGCGTTGGCGAGGAGGTTCCCGGCGTAGATGCCGGCGGGGCCGGCTCCGACGATGGCGACGTTGAGGTCGAGAGCGGTCACAGGGCGGTGTCCTTTCCGAGGGCAGAGCGGTGCGAGGCGAGCTCGGCGGGTGCATAGGGGCTGAGGCGCACGACGTCGCCCACGACGACGACGGCGGGGGAGCGCACGCCGCGCGCGGCGGCCTGGTGCGCGATGGTCTCGAGGGTGCCGACGGTGACCCGCTGGCCGTCGCCGAACCCGTCTTCGATGATGGCGACCGGGCAGGATGCCCCGCGCTCGCCGCGGCCGAGGGTCATCGCCGCGTGGGCGAGCGTGCCGACGCCCATGAGCAGCACGACGGTGTGGTCGCGTCCGCCGCCGAGCTCCTGGATCTGGTCGTGGCCGGTGACGACGGTGAACGCCGTCGCGAGGCCGCGGTGGGTGAGCGGGATGCCCGCGATCGCCGGCACCGAGATGGCGCTGGTCACACCCGACACGACGCGCACGTCGATGCCGCGTTCGCGGCAGTGGGCGAGCTCCTCGCCGCCGCGGCCGAAGATGTACGGGTCGCCGCCCTTGAGCCGCACGACCGTCTTGCCCTGTTCGGCGAGCTGCACGAGCAGCGCGTTGATGGCATCCTGTGGCACCGCGTGGTGGCCGGGGAGCTTGCCGACGTCGACGATCTCGGCCTTCAGCTGGACGCCCTCGGCGGCGAGCCCGTCGAGCACGCCGCGCGCGCCGAGTCGGTCGGCGACGATGACGTCGGCCGACTCCAGGGCGCGCAGGCCACGCAGGGTGATCAGGCCGGGGTCGCCGGGTCCGGCGCCGACCAGCAGCACGAGTCCGGTCATCGGGATCCTCCTTGCAGCAGGCCCCGGCCGCGCAGCAGGCGGCGTTCGAGCGGGGCGAAGATGACGAGCTCGACGAGGATGCCGATCACGAGGATCACGATGATCGTCGCGAGCACCGACGCGATGTCGGACAGCTGGCGGGAGTTGTCGAGCATGGTGCCGAGGCCGAAGCCCATGGTGCCGCCGGTGGTGATGATCTCCGCGGCCATCAGCGACCGCCACGAGAACGCCCAGCCCTGCTTGAGGCCGGCGACGTAGCCGGGCAGGGCGGCCGGCAGCACGATGAGCGATGCCATCGACAGCTTCTTGGCGCCGAGCACCTGTCCGACGCGGCGCAGCTGCGGCGGCACCTGATCGATGCCCGAGATGAGCCCGTTGATCACCGACGGAGTGGCGCCCATCAGCACCACGAAATACGCGGTGGCATCGGTGAGCCCGAACCACAGGATCGCGGCGGGCACCCACGCGACCGAGGGCAGCACCTGCAGGCCCGAGATGAGCGGACCGAACGCGCGCCGCAGCGGCTTCACCTCGGCCAGCAGCAGGCCGATGGGCGTTCCCACGACGATCGCGATGAGGAATCCGAGGATGCCGCGCTCGAGGCTGGTGAACACCGCCTGCTGCAGCTGGGCCGTCTCCCACGCCGCGCCGAGGGCGGCGGCGACGTCGGCCGGCGCCGGGACGATGTCCGGCCGCGGCTGGGCGATGACGATGTACAGCTGCCAGGCCGCGATGAGCGCGATGACGCAGATGATGGGCGGCAGCACGGACTGGCGGATGCGGCGCCACACGCTCGGGCGGTCTGCGGCATCCGTCTGGAGGGCGTCGAGCCCCGCGGCGAGGGTGCGGAGCTCGTCCGCGGCTTCGGTCGTTGAGCGAGCGAAGCGAGACGAAACGTCAGCGCCGTCCGTGATCTCGGAGGCCAGGTGCGTTTCGTCTCGGTCGCGCTGGCGCGCGTCCTCGCTCAACGACCGGGGGGAGTCGATGTCATGCGGCATTGCGGCTGATCTCCTTGCGCAGGTGCGCGGTGATCTCGCGCGAGAGGGCCGCCACCTCGGGCGATTCGATGCGACGCCCGGCGGTCGCGTTGATGCGCCACTCGCGGGCGATCCGGCCGGGCCGGCTGCCCAGCAGCACGACGCGCTGGCCGAGACGGGCGGCCTCGCGCACGTTGTGCGTGACGAACACGATCGTGCGGCCGGTCTGCCGCCAGACGCGCTCCAGTTCTTCGTGGAGGATGTCGCGGGTGATGGCATCCAGCGCCGCGAACGGCTCGTCCATCAGCAGCACCGGACGGTCCTGCGCGAGCGCGCGGGCCAGGGCGACGCGCTGACGCATCCCGCCCGACAGCTCGTGGGGGCGGCGGTCCGCGGCATCCTGCAGGTCCACGACCTCGAGCAGCGCGAGGGCTCGCTCGGTGCGCTCCGATCGCGGCACGCCGCGCAGTCGCAGTGCCAGCTCGACGTTGCGCCGGGCGGACAGCCACGGCATCAGGGCGGATTCCTGGAACATGACCGCCGACCCCTCATCGGGGGTCTGGATGCTGCCCGCGGTGGGGGCATCCAGACCCGCGATGAGGTTCAGCAGGGTGGACTTGCCGCATCCGGATGCCCCGAGCAGACACACGAACTCGCCGGGTGCGATGTCGAGCGAGATGTCGTCGAGCACGACCGGGCCGGTGCCGAAGCGCTTGGACACGTGGTCGATGCGCACAGCGGGCGGCACGGGCGACGCGGCGGCCGCGGGTGCGGTGCCGTCGAAGCTCGGGAACAGGCGGATGCCGTCGGTCATGATGTCGCCTACTGCTCGCCCAGGCCGTCGGCCGACACCTTGGCGGAGGCGACCTCGTTGAGCAGGCGCAGGTCGAACAGGCCCTGGATGGAGCCCTTCTTCTGCGTGCCGGCGGCGAGGCCGTGGTCGACGAGCTCCTGGAAGGTCTGCGCCTGCGGGTTGGCCGAGAACGTCACGTTCTGCAGCGCGCGGGCCAGCACCGGTGCCTTCAGCTCCTTGCCGGTGGTGGCCTTCAGCTGCGCGTTGATGACGGCGGCGGCATCCTTCTTGTTGTCGTTGAGCCACGCGATCGAGTCGACGTCGGCCTTCACGAGCGCCTTCACCGTCTGCGGGTGCTTCTTCAGGAAGTCGGCGTTCACGACGAGCACCGTGGTGGGGAACTTGCCGTCCTTCCACAGGGATGCCTCGTCGACGAGCACGTGTCCGCCTTCGGCGACCAGGCGCGACGCCCAGGGCTCGGGGAGCCAGGCGCCGTCGACCTTGCCCTGCTGGAACAGGGTGAGCGTCTGCGCGTTGTCGGTCGGCGTGATGTTCACGTCGCCGCCGCCGGACGTGCTGGTCTGGTAGCCCTGTCCCTTCAGCCAGGTGCGCAGCGCGACGTCCTGCGTGTTGCCGAGCTGCGGCGTGGCGAGCGTCTTGCCCTTGAGCTGCTTGGGGTCGGTGATGTCCTTCGCGACGACGAGCTGGGCGCCGCCGGTGGTGGCTCCCGCGACGATCCGCAGCGACTGGCCGTGCGACTGGATGAACGAGTTGATCGCCGGGTTCGGTCCGATGTAGGCCGCGTCGATCGCGCCGGCGCTGAGCGCCTCGATCGTCGCCGGGCCGGCGTTGAAGACCTGGGTCTGCAGCTTGGTGGAGCCGAGGTCCTTCTGCAGGATGCCCTCCTGCAGGCCGGCGAGGGCGGGAGCATGCGTGACGTTCGCGAAGTAGCCGAGGCGCACCTCGGATGCCGCGGTGCCGCCGGACAGGTCGATCGTCTTCTGCGGAGACGCCGACGCCTGAGCGGCACAGCCCGCCAGCATCATCGCGGCCACAGCCAGGATCGTGAGCTTCGCAGTGCGGGTGTTGTACTTCATCGTTCGCCTCCTTCGGGACGGTCGCCAGACGGTTTCTGGCGGGTGTTTGAAAATGACGGTAGGGGTGCGCGGGACGGTGCGCGAGTGTGTCGTCACGGGGTGGAACGGGGCGTCACCGGGCGTAATACGCCTCGGTAACGGGGCGTCACACGGTTGACGCGGGCCGCTCCGGCGCGGGCCGCTCCGGCATCCTGATCGGTCGCGAAAGCACGGTCGAGGTCGCCGTTCGTGACGGAGTCACGGGTGGGCGCCGCCCGGCACCCGCGACGAGTCGCCGGATCGGTCGCGAACGCACGGTTGAGGTCGCCGTTCGTGACGGATTCGGGCAGGGGCCGTCAGTCCAGGACGGTGCCGGCGGCGAGCGTCGCGCCGTCGGCGGGGTTGATCACCAGGAACGATCCGCCCTCGCGGCTGAGCGCGTACTGCTCGACCGGGAGGTCGGCGGCCACGCGCAGACGCGCTCGCCCGATGTCGTTGACCTCGAGGGTCGCGGCGGGGTCGTGCGCCAGGGCGTCGAGGTCGTAGCGGGACTCGATCTGCACGATCGCCTGCACGGTCGCCGTGCCGTGCTTGACGAGCACGCGCGATCCGGATGCGAGCGGGCGGTTGTCGAGCTGGAACAGTTCGGCCCCGAACTCCCGCCGCGGCGCGGGCAGGGTGCCGGCCGCCGCGATCAGCGAGCCGCGGGCGGCGTCGAGGTCGGCATCCAGCTCGAGGGCGACCGACTCGCCGGCGGTGGCCCGCTCGGCGGGGACTCCGGCGACGGTGATCCCGGTGACGGTCGTGCGGATGCCGGCCGGCAGCACCTCGACCTCGTCACCCAGCGCGACGGTGCCGGCCGAGATGCGCCCGGCGGCGGCACGGTAGTCGCGGAAGCGGGCCGCGGCATCCGGGTCCTCGGCGAGGTGCGCGGCGAGCCCGCCCTGCGGACGGAGCACCAGCTGCACCGGCAGCCGGAAGTCCTGCTCGGCGGCGGCATCCCCGGCGGGGAGCGTCTCGAGCAGGTGCAGCAGCGTGGGCCCGGAATACCAGGGAGTCTGCGGCGACGAGTCCACGATGTTGTCGCCCTGGAGGGCGGACACCGGGATGACGTGCAGGTCGCGGATGCCGAGCTCGTCGGCGACGCGGGCGGCATCCACCGCGACCTGGACGAAGGCGTCCTCGTCGTAGTCGAGGAGGTCGATCTTGTTGACCGCGACGATCACGTGCGGCACGCGCAGCAGCGCGACGACGGCCAGGTGGCGGCGGGTCTGCTCCACGACGCCGTTGCGGGCGTCGACCAGCACGATCACCGCGTCGGCGGTGGTGGCGCCGGTGACCATGTTGCGGGTGTACTGCACGTGGCCGGGGCAGTCGGCGAGGATGAACGACCGCGTTCCGGTGGAGAAGTACCGGTAGGCGACGTCG
This sequence comes from Microbacterium mangrovi, assembly GCF_000802305.1. Classification (GTDB taxonomy): domain Bacteria; phylum Actinomycetota; class Actinomycetes; order Actinomycetales; family Microbacteriaceae; genus Microbacterium; species Microbacterium mangrovi. The sequence continues at coordinate 117,189 of NZ_JTDK01000018.1, forward strand.
ATCGTGATGCCCTGCTCGCGTTCGGCGCGCAGCCCGTCGGTGAGGAGCGCGAAGTCGAAGTCGCCGTGGGCGAACCCGCGGTCGGCGGAGGTGCGCTGCACCTGCGCGAGCTGATCGGCGAGGATCGCCTTCGAGTCGTGCAGCAGACGACCCACGAGGGTGGACTTGCCGTCGTCGACGGAGCCCGCCGTCGCGAACCGGAACAGGGAGGTCATCCCCTCGGTCGTTGAGCGAGCGAAGCGAGACGAAACGGGCAGTGCTTCTTGCGTTTCGTCTCGGTCGCGCTGCGCGCGTCCTCGCTCAACGACCGGGGTCTCGTAGTCACTCATCAGAAGTACCCGTCCTTCTTGCGGTCTTCCATCGCCGCTTCCGAAATGCGGTCGTCGGCGCGCGTGGCGCCGCGCTCGGTCAGGGTGGATGCCGCCACTTCGCGCACGATCGCGGCGACGTCCACGGCATCCGACTCGACCGCGCCGGTGCAGCTCATGTCGCCGACCGTGCGGTAGCGCACCACGCGCTTCTCGACCGTCTCGCCGGGCTTCGCGGGCGAGAAATCGCCGATCGCACGCCACATTCCGTCACGGGAATATACGTCTCGCTCGTGGGCGAAGTACAGCGGGGGCAGGGCGATGCGCTCGCGCTCGATGTAACGCCACACGTCCAGTTCGGTCCAGTTCGAGATCGGGAACACCCGCACGTGCTGGCCCGGCGTGTGGCGGCCGTTGTACAGGCTCCACAGCTCGGGACGCTGATTGCGCGGATCCCACTGGCCGAACTCGTCGCGCAGCGAGAAGATGCGCTCCTTGGCGCGGGCCTTGTCCTCGTCGCGGCGGGCACCGCCGAACACCGCGTCGTGCCGGCCGGCGGCGATGGCATCCAGCAGGGGCTGCGTCTGCAGCGGATTGCGGGTGCCGTCGGCGCGCTCGTGCAGGCGTCCGTCGTCGATGTAGTCCTGCACACGGGCGACCTCGAGGCGGATGCCGAGGCGCTGCGCCGTCTCGTCACGGAACTGCAGCACCTCGGGGAAGTTGTGCCCGGTGTCCACGTGCAGCAGCGCGAACGGCACCCGGCCGGGCGCGAAGGCCTTGGTGGCCAGGTGCAGCACGACCACGGAGTCCTTGCCGCCGGAGAACAGCAGCACCGGACGCTCGAACTCGGCCACGACCTCGCGGATCACGTGGATGGCCTCCGCCTCGAGCAGGTCGAGGGCGTCCGGGGCCGGGGAGCCGTGAGACGGGGAATCTGCGCCCTGAGCCTGTCGAAGGGCAGTCGTGGTGCTCATACGTGGAGTCCGCATTCCGTCTTGCTGGATCCGGCCCAGCGACCGGATCGGGGGTCTTCGCCGGCGGCGACCGGCTTGGTGCAGGGCTGGCATCCGATCGACGGGTAGCCGAAGTTCACCAGCAGGTTCACCGGTACCTTGTGCTGCACGGCGAACGCCTGCAGCTCGTCGAAGCTCCACGCCGCGACCGGATTGACCTTCACCAGGCCGTTCTTCTCATCGAAGGTCACCAGCGGCGTGTTCGTCCGGGTCGGGGCCTCGTCGCGGCGCACGCCGGTGAACCACAGTTCGTAGCCGGCGAGGATGTCGTGCAGCGGCTGGACCTTGCGCAGGTCGCAGCAGGTCGCGGGATCGCGGGCGAAGAGGTCCTTGCCGTAGGCGGCATCCTGCTCGGCGACGGTCTGCTTGGGCTTCACGTCGACGATGTTCACGTCGAGCACGCGCGCGACCTCGTCGCGCGTGGCGTACGTCTCGGTGAAGTGGTAGCCGGTGTCGAGGAACAGCACGTCGACCCCGGGAAGGTGCTCGGCGACGATGTACGGCAGCACGGCGTCCGCCATCGAACAGGCGACGCTCACGGCATCCACGGCGAAGTTGCGGGCGACCCACGCGGCGACCTCGGAGGCGGATGCCTCGTGGTCGGTCAGCGAGCCGAGCTCGGCGTTGCCGGCCTCGGCGAGGGCGCGCAGCTCGTCGGCGCTGCGCTTCGGGGGTCGCGATTCGTCTCGGTCGCGCTGGCGCACGTCCTCGCGGGGCGACCGGGACTCGCTCAGCGACCGGGGTGTGTCAGCACTCACTGCAGGGCCTCCTCGTCGGCGCGGTGCGCCCACTGGGCGAACGTCTCGTCGGCGGCGACGTCGCGCTCGGCGACGAACCGGCGCACCACGCGCTCGACGTAGTCGGCGATGCCGTCGGCGGCGACCTTGAGCCCCCGCACGGTGCGGCCGAGACCCGGGTTCTCGCGGTCCTGGTTGGCCAGCCCGCCGCCGAGGTGCACCTGGTAGCCGGGCACCTGCTCGCCGTCGATGGTGACGAGCTGGCCCTTGAGGCCGATGTCGGCGGTCTGGATGCGGGCGCAGCTGTTCGGGCAGCCGTTCACGTGCAGGCTGAGCGCGTGCGGCACGTCGATGTCGGCGAGTCGCTCCTCCAGCTGCGCCACGGCGTTGGCGGCGTTGACCTTGGTCTCGACGATGGCGAGCTTGCAGTACTCGATGCCGGTGCACGCGATGGTGCCGCGGCGGAAGACACTCGGCTTGGCGCTGAGTCCGAGCGCGCCGAGTTCGGCGACGAGCTCCTCGACCTCGGCCTCGGGGACATCCAGCACGACGAGCTTCTGGTGCGGCGTGGTGCGCAGCCGCGCCGACCCGTGGCGTTCGATCGTGTCGGCGAGGTCGAGCAGCGCCTGACCCGACAGGCGACCGACGGTCGGCGCGACGCCGATGTAGAAGTTGCCGTCCTTCTGCCGGTGGATGCCGACGTGGTCGCCGGGCGTCTTGGGCTTCGGGGCGGCCGGGCCGTCGGCGAGCGCGTATCCGAGGTATTCGTCCTGCAGCACCTGACGGAACTTCTCGGTGCCCCACTCGGCCAGCAGGAACTTCAGCCGGGCCTTGTTGCGCAGTCGCCGGTAGCCGTAGTCGCGGAAGATCTGGGTGACGCCGTGCCAGGCATCCTCCACCTGATCGGGCCGCACGAACGTGCCCAGGCGCTCGCCGAGGCGCGGGGTGGTCGACAGGGCGCCGCCGACCCACAGGTCGTAGCCGATGCCGAGTTCGGGATGCTCCACCGCGACGAACGCGACGTCGTTGATCTCGTGCACGACGTCCTGGCTGGGGTGCCCGGTGATCGCGGTCTTGAACTTGCGGGGCAGGTTCGCCAGCGTCGGGTCGCCGATGAAGCGCTTCGCGATGCCTTCGATCTGCGGGGTCGGATCGATCAGCTCGTCGGCGGCGATGCCGGCGACCGGGGAACCGAGGATAACGCGGGGAACGTCGCCGCAGGCCTCGGTGGTGCGCAGCCCGACGGCTTCGAGACGGCGCCAGATCTCCGGGACGTCCTCGACGCGGATCCAGTGCAGCTGGATGTTCTGCCGGTCGGTGATGTCGGCGCTGCCGCGCGCGAAGTCGACGCTGATCTGCCCGATGACGCGCAGCTGTTCGGTGGTGAGCTGGCCGCCGTCGATGCGCACGCGGAACATGAAGTACTCGTCCTCGAGCTCTTCGGGCGTGAGGGTCGCGGTGCGGCCGCCGTCGATGCCGGGCTTGCGCTGGGTGTAGAGGCCCCAGACCCGGAAGCGTCCGTGCAGGTCGGTCGGGTCGATGCTGTGGAACCCGCCCTTGGAGTACACGTTCTCGATGCGCTCGCGCACGCTCAGTCCGTCGTCGACCTGCTTCCACTCCTCGTTGCCGTTGAGCGGAGTGGTGCCGTCGATCTTCCACTGCCCGTTCGGCTTGGACGACGGGCGTGGCGGCCGTGCACGGTCGCGGGGCGCGGCGTTGGTGGATTCGGTGAGGCTCACAACTCCGAAGGTACGGACGCGTCCGGATGCCGTCACGTTTCGTGTCACGGGATGAAACCACGCGTCACGAAGCGTCACACAGTTGACCGGTCTGGATCGTCCGGCGGGGTCGGGTGCCCGAGAGGCGGTCGTCGGTGTGCCGAACGCAGGACCGACCCGCTCAGGCCTCCGTTCGGCCCGCATGAACCCGCGGTGTGCTGCCGGTGACCCGACGATCGGTCCTGCGTTCCGCACAGGAGCCCGGGTCTGGATGCCGAGTCCCTCGAACACCTGGGAGATCTTCCCGGGTGGGTCGGGAGGGCGCCCGATGTGCGGGGTGCCGCGCGGCGGGACCGTGGATGCACCGGCACAAGCCGGGCATCCACGATCAAGGGGACATCATGACCGACACCATCGCGCGCACCGAGCGTCGCGCGCAGACCGGAAGCCGCACCGCGTGGCGCGTGCTGGGGGCGCTCGTCCTCGTGCACTTCGCGCTGCTTTTCACATCGATCACCTTCGAGGCGATGGTCGATCCCGCCGCCACGCCGGCGCAGGTCGCACACGCCTACGCACATATCGACCCCGCGCTCGCGTCGTTCGGCATGTATCTGGAGACCGGCGCGTTCCTCGTGTTCGCGGTCGCCGCCGCGCTCGCGTTCCGGCTCTTCGCGACCCGGCCGGGCGTCGCACGCCACGCGGCCACCGCGTTCATCGTGCTCGCGACGGCGTACGTCGCAGCGACGATCGCCGTCGGGTTCCCACCTGCGGTCGCGGCGATCCACGCCGCTCACCTCGGCGCCGACCCGGTCGCGATCGCCATGGTGAACAACATCCGCAACGCCGGATACGTGCTGCAGGTCGCGACCTACGCGGCCGCCACCATCGCCCTCGGGGTCTCGTCGATCGCCGGGCGCACGCGCGTCTGGTGGGGGTGGGGTGCGGCCATCATCGGCACCCTCACGCTGATCGCCGGGGCGGTCGACCCGAACCTGCCCGGCATGCTCACCATGGCCTGGTGGGTGGTGCTCGCGGTCTCCGTGCTCGTTCGGCCGCCGGTGGCCCGCGCGGCCGTCGCGACCCCTGATGACAAGGTCGGGGACCAGGGAGCACTCTGATCACATGAACAGGTCCCTGTCGGTGGCGGCCGCGGTCTTCGCGGTCGCCACCGAGGCCGTCGCCGTGGCGCTGTCGCCGGTGGGCCCGGCCCGCTGGAACGAGGTCGCGGTCGCCGTCGCGATCGCGGCCTACGCCGCCGTCGGCGTGCTCATCCTGTGGCATCGTCCGCGGCATCCGATCGGCACGATCGCCGCGATCGTCGCCCCGGTGTGGGCCGTCGGGGAGGCCCTCGTCGCCTGGTCGGCGATCATGCTCGCCCCGTCTGCGGGGTCGGATGCCGCACCGGTCGGCGCCGCGCTCGCCTCGGTGATCGGCTCGACGCTGCGGGGGCTCCCGTGGCTGGTCGTGGTGCTGTGGCTTCCGGTCCGGTTTCCCAGCGGGCTCCCGGCCTCCACCCGACTGCAGAAGGCGACCGAGCGCCTCGCCCTCGTCACGATCGCGGTGTTCGCCGTCGCACAGCTGTTCTCGCCCACCCTCACGGACGTGCGGTTCGCGACGATCCGCAACCCGATCGGGGTGCCGGTCGCCTGGGGCCCGGCCGCCGACCTCGCGCTCGCCGTGGCGCCCCTGCTGGCGACGGTCGGCATCCTGCTGTCCCTCGCCTGCCTGATCTCGACGTACCGCCACGGCGGCCCGCTCGACCGGCAGCAGACCGCGGTGTTCGGCGTCGCGTTCCTGCTGCCTGTTTCGGCGTTCGTCGTCACGTTCGTCGGCGAGACGCCGCCGTGGCTGTTCGGGCTCAGCAGCGTGGTGCTCCCGGTCGCGATCGGTGTGTCGGTGCTGCAGCGCAGGCTCTACGACATTCCACTGCTGGCCGATCGCACCCTGACGTATGCCGGGCTCGTGATCGCGATCTCGGTGCTGTACGCCGTCGTCGTCGGCGGGGTGGGGATGCTGCTGCGCCAGCCCGACGCGCAGTGGCTCCCGTGGCTCGGGGCGGCCGTGATCGCGGTGAGCTTCGCGCCGCTGCGGGACGCCCTGCAGGGCGCCGCCAACCGGCTCGTCTATGGCCAGTGGTCCCGGCCCGAGGAGGTGATCTCCCGCACGGCGGGGCGCCTTCGGGATGCGGCCGGCACCGCGGGGCTGCTGCAGTCGCTCGTGGACGAGCTCGCCGCGGGTCTCCGGCTCGCGCACGTCGGCGTGCGCGACGCGTCCGGCGCGGTGCTCGCCGCCCACGGGCCCGAGACCGCCGAGCAGGACGAACTCGCGCTCGTCGCCTTCGGCGAGCGGGTCGGCACGCTGGTGTGGACACGGCGTCCGCTGCGCGCGCGTGACCGGGAACTGCTGCGGGAGCTGGCCGGCCAGCTCGGTTCGGTGGTGCACGCCTCGGGACTGCTCGACGCGGTCCGCGCTTCACAGGAGCGGATCGTCGTCGCCGGTGAGGAGGAGCGTCGCCGGCTGCGCCGCGACCTGCACGACGGACTGGGGCCGGCCCTGGCGGGCCTGACCCTCCGGGTGGATGCCGTCCGCAACGACGTGCGCGACGGCCGGTCGCCCGTCGACATCGAAGGCCAGCTGCTCGCCGTGCGCGGCGGCATCCAATCGACGGTCGTCGACGTCCGGCGCATCGTCGAGGGTCTGCGTCCTCCCGCGATCGACGAACTCGGACTGGTGGATGCCGTCCGCGAGTTCGCCGCGGGGCTCCGCGGCGGCGGCCTCGACATCCGGATCGACGCCGATCCTCTTCCGCCCCTGTCCGCGGCCGCGGAGGTCGCGATCTACCGCATCATCCAGGAGGCGCTGAACAATGTGGCCGGACATGCGCACGCCGCGCACGCGGACGTCTCCCTCCGCGTCGACGCGGCGGAGGTCGTGGTGACGATCGTCGACGACGGCACCGGCATCCTCGCCCCGCGCGCCGACGGCGTCGGGCTGCACAGCATGCACGAGCGGGCGGCGACGCTCGGCGGCGATCTCACCGTCGACCCGCGCGAGGGCATCGGCACGACGGTCCGTGCCCGCATCCCGCTCGACGAGCATGCCGACAGGCCGCGTCGCGAGGCGGTGGCGCGATGATCCGGGTGCTGATCGTCGACGATCACCCGCTGTTCCGCGACGGACTGGTGGCGCTCCTGCGCACCGTCTCGGACGTCGAGGTGGCGGATGCCGTCGGCGACGGCGAGAGCGCACTGCGATCGGCGGCGGCTCTGTCGCCCGACCTCGTCCTGATGGACCTCAATCTTCCGGGAATGTCGGGTCTGGAGGCGACCCGTCGCCTGCTGGCGAGCGACCCCGACGCCCGCGTGCTCGTCCTCACGATGGTCGACGATGACGACACCGTCACCGCCGCGCTGCGGGTGGGTGCGCGCGGGTACGTGCTGAAGGGCGCCGGTCAGGAGGAGGTCCTCGCGGCACTGCGCACCGTGGCATCCGGAGGAGCCGTCGTCGGAGCCGGCACGGCCGCGCGCCTGTTTCACGGGTCGGAGCGCTACGGCGTCGACCTCACACCGCGCGAGGCCCAGGTGCTCGCGCTGATCGGCGAAGGCGCCGACAACGCCGAGATCGCGGCCCGTCTCGGCCTGAGCGTGAAGACCGTGCAGAACCACGTGTCGCACATCCTGCAGAAGCTCCAGGTGGGGGACCGGACGAAGGCGGCGTTGCGCGCCCGGGGGATGTGAAGCTCCGCGGTGGCCCACGGTTTTCGATCGGCGGTACTCAATTCTGGGATCGGAGTACTCAATCTGACGATTCGGGACGTTGTGCGGGAGCTCGGCTTCATAGCGTCGTGGCGTGGTGACGAACAACTCGGTGGGGGCAGGGGAGCCCAAACAAGTTTGTTCTTCCGTCCCCGATCGCCGAGATGGGCATCGCAGACCCTGTCCAGCTCTTCGCGTTGGGGGCCGGGGGACTCGCGAGCGCGGTGCTGTTCTATCTCGTGGCCCGCTGGACAGGGTGCACGTCAGCCTTGACACAGTGGCTTGACCGTCACGAGGAGGAAGTCGACGGTGAGGACTAGGCGCAGCATCGTCCGAGACGACTCGCGCGACTCCCGATACAAACCAGACGGCCCGGGCAATGCCCTCGTTCCCGAGTCCGACGTCGTCGGATGTGCGTCCCTGATCACCCGCCCGTTCGATCGGTTCGGGGCGCAGAAGCCGCGACCCGAATAGTGATCGCGGTCGTCCTGTGGCTCCTGTTCCTTGTACTCTCCGCTGTGGTCATGGATGCCGCTTTCAAGGCACGAAGCTGGTGGGGCGTTCTTCCGCGACTCATCCTCATCGGGCTCGTGTTCGTCCCCTCGCCGGGAGCGATGCTCCGCCGCGCGGGGGTCCCGGTCGGGACGGTCATCGTTCTCACGATTGTGGCGATCGTCGTGTGCGCATCTATGTTCTTCGTCGCCCGCTGGAGCGGCCTGACGAGCGCCTTGACTAGATGGTTCGACAGTCACGAGTCGGCAGCCGGCGAGGAACTCGAATGACCGACTGCCGAGCTCTCGGCGTGTCTCGCCGATGGCGGCCCCTCGCTTTCGCTGCCGGTCGGGGTCAGGATGCCGCATCCGCCGCGACGGCCGCGGCATCCCGGATCCGGGCCGTGACGGCATCCAGCCACTCCCCGGCGTGGCGCGCCGCGACCTCGCCCGCCGGATAGCGGCAGCGCAGGTGCAGCCCGGACTCGTCGGCGATGAACCAGATCATGACCCCGTCGGTCGGCAGCACCGCGGAGACGAACTGGGGCTCCAGCGACGGGTCGAGGCGCAGCGGCATCCGCCGCACGTCGAGCCACGAGATCGCGAACATGCCCGGGGTCTCGGGCACGCCGCCGAGGGAGGCGAAAATGGGCGCCAGCGGATAGGCGCCGAGGCGCACGGCGTCGTCGACGGCGGCGGCGCACGCTGCCGGGTCGGCATCCGCGACTTCGAGGACGGCGTTGGTGATGTACCACCCGACCGAGTCCCGCCAGCGCGGCTCGTTGCGGGAGTGCACCGGGAAGACGGCGCGCAGCGGGGCATCCCACCGTTCCCGGAAGACGGCCGCGAGCTGCGAGATCACCAGCGCGATCACCCGGACGCCGCGAGCCTGCGCCTCGGCCTCCAGGCGGGCGAAGGCCGCGGCGTCCAGCACGTCGCGCACCTCGACGACGGCCGGCTCCGCCGGGTCGGGGTCGCCGAGCGGGAGGGGGAACACCGGCATCCGTCCGTCGCCGTCGTCGAGGATCCGCCGCCAGCGCGCCACGACGTCGGCCGGGGCGGGCGGCATCGCCTCGAGCGTGCGCGTGTGCAGGGCGAACGGGGCGGATGCCGGCGGGTCGGCATCCGGGTCCCCGGCCAGCGCGGCACGGATGTCGTCGGCGAGCACGAGCAGGGACCACATGTCCACGTGGGCGTGGTCGCTCGCGATGACGAGCACCGGGCGGGAGTCGGCCTCCGCGCGCTCCGGAACGATCAGGCACAGGCGATGCGACGGGGTCGCGAACGGACGGCAGTACGCGTCGAGCAGGTGACGCAGGACGTCCCGCGTGGGGCGGCCGGCGCGCGGATGCCGCACCCATCCATCGCGGGTGACGGTCGCCTCGTGCAGGCGGACCCGCCGCTCGTCCGCCGGGTCGGGCGACTCCGAGAACACGGTGCGCAGCGTGCCGTGCCGGGCGATCGCCGCCTCCCAGGCGTCGGCGATCGCGGCGGCGACCTTCTTGGGCGACGCGAACGGCCCGCTCTCGATCCGGAAGGCGACGCCCATCCACGAGCCGGGCCGGTCACCCAGTCCGACGTGCAGCCGCTGGTCGAACGACAGGGGCAGCTCGCGGGAGGCATCCGGAATCGCATGCGTCTCGAGGCTGTAGACGGTACCCGGCGGCAGCCGCATCTGGTCGACGGTGGTCAGTCGCATGGCCCGGAGTGTATGCACGCCAGGATTCGGGCGCGTTACGGTCGACGACACGTGCCCGAAACACGCCTGCGACACGATGGCGGCACAGCAGAGAGGATGGGTCATGGCGAGGTTCGGCGTACGCGGAGCGGAGCTGGACTACGACATCACCGGCCGGGACGGACCCCTCGTGGTGCAGCTGCACGGCCTGACCTCGAGCCGCGAGCGTGACGAACTGCTCGGGCTGAACCTGGCCCGCGCCCTGCGGGGGCACCGCATCCTGCGCTACGACGCGCGCGGGCACGGGCATTCGACCGGATCGCCGAACCCCGACGACTACGGCTGGCCGAGCCTCGCCGACGACCTTCTTGCGCTCCTCGACCACGTGGCCCCGGGCGAGCGCGTGCACGGCGTGGGTCCGTCGATGGGTACCGGCACGCTGCTGTATGCCGCGTTGTCCGATCCCGACCGGTTCTCGACCCTGACGCTCGTCACCCCGCCGACGGCGTGGAAGTCGCGCGTCGCCCAGGCAGAGGCGTACCGGGCCAGCGCCGCCGCGGTCGACAGGGGCGGCATCGCGGCGTTCACCGAGCGCGACTCGACCGCACCCGTGCCGCCGGCGCTCGCCGACGCGCCGGAGACCCGCAGCAGCGTCCCCGAGGAACTGCTCGCGGCCGTGATGCGGGGCGCCGCGGCCACCGATCTGCCGCCGAAGAGCGCGATCGCGACGATCACCACTCCGGCGCTGATCCTGGCGTGGAGCGGCGACCACGGGCATCCGCTCACGACGGCCCAGTCCCTGCACCGCCGGCTGCCGGGCAGCCAGCTCGTGATCGCGCGGTCCCCCTACGGGATCATGGCGTGGCCCGGCCTGTTCGCCGAGTTCGTCTCGACCGGCGGGATCGTCTGAGCCCGGCGGCGTCCGGCGGTGACCCCGGCCTGGTCCGTCGAGACATGGTCGCGCCGACGACGCATGATCGGCGTGGCCATGTCTCGTCGGCATGACCACGTCTCGCGGGCACGGTGCCTGGTAGCCTCCTGGCGTGGAACCGGCGGCGCGCGGGCGGATGGCGATCATCGGCGGCGGGATCAGCGGGGTCGCGACGGCGTACCTGTGCGATGAGTCCTGGTCGGTGGACCTCTTCGAGGCGGAGGCGCGGCTCGGCGGCAACGCCGCGACCGTCGACGTCGACGGCATCCCGGTCGACCTCGGCGCCGAGACCTTCAACCCGTCGACGCATCCCCTGTATTGGGAGCTGCTCACCCGAATCGGCGTGGATGACACGATCATCGAACTGCCGGGCACGCTGTCGGTGTCGGATGCCGCGACCCGGCGACCGCGCTTCGTGTCGCGGCATCCTCTGCGCACACCGCGGCACGCGCTCGGGTTGCTGCAATTCATCCGCGCGGCCCGCCGATTCATCGCGTCCGATCCGTCGCCCGACCTGACACTCGAGGACTGGTTCGCGCAGCAGCGGTTCGCGCCCCGTTTCGAGCGGGAGGTCCTGCTGCCGTGGCTGGCGTCCCTCACCTCGTCGCGGGTCGACACGCTGAAGACCCAGTCGATGCTCGCGTTCCTCGTGCTGTTCGCACCGGCCTTCCCGGCCAACCTGCTCAGCTCGCCCAAGACCTATGGATCGAGCATCGGTCTCGGCGGAATCATCGAACTGCTCGCCGCGGGGTGCCGCCACCTGACCGTGCGCACCGGCGAACGCGTCGGCCGCGCCGAGCGGATCGACGGGGCCTGGTTCATCCACACGCCGACCGGCCGATCCGGACCGTATGAGAAGCTCGTCGTCACCGCCCCGCCGTACGCGGCCCGCGAGTTCCTCACCGGCATCCCGGATGCGCTCGCCGGCATCCTGAACCGGTACGACTACTACCCGGCGCGGCTGGTGATCCACGGCGACCCGCGCGTCATGCCCGCCGACGAGCGCGACTGGTGCATGCACAACGCCGCCGCCTCTGGCGAGACGTGCGAGGCGAGCTTCTGGCTCGGCGCCTCCCGCACCGATCCGGTCACCGGAGCCCCGGTGCGGCTCTTCAAGAGCTGGGCGACCCACCGATCCGTCGCCCCCGAATCGGTCCGCGCCGAACGCACCTTCCACCATCTGCTGCTCACCCCCGACGCGGTGCGCGCGGCATCCGACCTGACCGAATGGCAGGGTCGCGACGGCCTGTTCTTCGCCGGCCACTTCACGCAGGTCACCGACCTGCAGGAGACGGCGCTCGCTTCGGCGATCGCCGTCGCCGAGGCGCTGGATGCCGGAAGTCCGAACCTTCGTGCGCTCCGGATGCGATGTTGGGTCTGATGGGTCAAGACCGAGCGCGGACATACTGACCCGCTCGCCGGGCCTGACGCGGGCCGCCGCGGTCACCGATTTGCCGCACAACTGCGCGATCGCCTGGTCGCTGTCGGGATCATGGCCTCGGCGGCCTTTTCGCCGAGTTCGTCTCAACCGGCGGCGCCTTCCCCACCGCGTGTGGGATGCCGCCCAGCCGTGCCGCGGGTGCTGCAGAGCGCGTGCACGGTTTTGTGCCGCGACTACTCAATTTCGACCAATGACCACTCAAAGCCCGCTTCGAACGGCATCCGGGCCGCACTGCTTCGTCAAGATCGCTGCATGTGATGACCACGGGGTCATCGCCCGTACCAACGGAGGTCTGAATGTCCAGCATCAAGAATTCGATCGGTGCGGTTGGCGTTGTCACGACCCTCCTCCTTGGCGGTGCCAGCGCAGCGCACGACTGCGTCGTGAGCGCAGAAGACCCGATCCACGGACTGTGAGGGGATGCCATGCGTATTGGGGCTATGACGGCGGTCTCGATATCGCCGGAAGAGCTGAAGAAGATTCAGGTCTCACTTGTCGCACGGGCGAACGAAGCAGACATGGTCGGCTACGCCGTGGTGGGGCCGGAATGGCGGAGCGCATTGGTGAACCTGCCACTCGCGCAACCCGGTATGGCGTACGCGTGGACTCGGGCGTGGAAAGGGGACGAACCTCGTGCAATCGACCGGGGTGATGTCACCGTCGCGGTGGCCCACTTGTCAGAGGCGGGCAACCTGCGTGCGCAATTGAACGTCTCGGCACAGAGCGCGGCGCCGCTCCCACTCGATCTCGCGGACGGCGCAGCTGACGTGACTCTCGTGGAGACGTCCGCGGGTCAGCTGACCGCGGAACTCGTCGACGGTGAGACCTTCATCCTCGTGATCGCGCACACGGGACAGGGCTCGCTGCGAATCGGGCCCGTGACCGATCGGGCGCCCCTGATCGCCAACTGGCTCGCCTTCTTCCCCCCGGCCCCTGCCCCGCGCCACTGAGGCCGCGGGTGGCCGCCACCGGCCCGTCGAGACATGGCCGAGCCGGTGAAACGCGGGCGACGCGCCCATGCGTCGTCGGCGCAGCCCTGTCTCGCGGACTAGGCGACCTCCGTCAGCACTCGGCTGAGGAACGCGCGCACCCGGGCCGGCATGTCGACGGCGTCGGGCTGCAGCAGCCACTGCACCTGGAGGCCGTCCAGAAGCGACAGGAACTCGACGTCCAGCCCGTCGGGCTGCACGTGGGGGCGCAGCATCCCGCGCTGCTCGAGGTCGCGGAACGCGCGCCGCAGCCAGCTGCGCGAGCGCGCGTATCGCTCCTGGAAATACACGTGGGCGGGATGCCCGGGATCGGATGCCTCGCTCGAGAGCACGGCGAACAGGCTCACGATGCCCGGATGGGCGGCGTTGTGCTCGACGAGGCGCACCATGCGCGTCAGGTAGTCCAATCCGTCGTCGGAGGTGCCGCCGGCGAAGAACTGCTCGTTGTCGATCCGGTCGCGCTGCTTGAGCACGGCTTCCAGCAGCGACTCCTTCGTCGGGAAGTGATGCAGCAGCCCGGCTCGCGAGACCCCGCAGTCCGCGGCGATCTGCACCATGCTCGCGTTGCGGTATCCGACGGTGCCGAAGGCGTCGAAGGCCGCCTCGAGGATCTCGGCTCGGCGCCGCTCGCCTTTGGGGTAATTGGGCATATCCCAATAATACCGACAGGGGTGTTGGTTTTGTGCTAGCGTTCCTGAGAACGTCACGTCGATGTGAAAAGGAGCACACCTTGTCCACCCCTCTGCTCTCCATCCAGCTCTACACGGTCAAGGACGCACTGAGCGCCGATCTGCCCGGCACGCTCGCCCGACTGGCCGGACTCGGGTTCCGCAATGTCGAGCAGTACGGCTTCGTCGGTCGGCGGCCGAGCTGCGCGCAGCGCAGGATGCCGCGGGCCTTCGTTCCCCGAGCGGGCACGCCCCGTTCCTCTCCGACAGCGTCGGCCCCGCCGACGACCAGCAGCCCGCTCCCGCCGTCGAGCAGGTGCTGGACGACGCCGCCGCCCTCGGCATCGACTTCCTCATCGACCCGATGACCGCTCCCGAGCGCTGGGCGAGCCGGGACGAGGTCGCCAAGACCGCCGAGCGCATGAACCGGGTGGCAGCGCTCGCCGCCGACCGTGGCATCCGCGTCGGCTACCACAACCACGCGCAGGAGTTCCATCACTCCTTCGACGGCGTCTCCGCGTACGAGACCTTCGTCGCACAGCTGGAGCCGTCCGTGCAGCTCGAGCTCGACGCCTACTGGGCCGCCGTCGGCGGCCAGGACGTGCCCGCCCTCGTCGCGCGCCTCGGTGACCGCCTGAAAGCGCTGCACGTCAAGGACGGGTCGACCGGATACGACCCGTTCAAGACCGGCGAGTTCAAGCCGGAGCTTCTCGGCCAGGTCGTCGCCGGCACCGGCGAGGTCCCTCTCGCAGCCGCGCTGGATGCGGCATCCTCCCTCGAACTCGCGGTCGTCGAGTACGACCACGTCCCCGGCGACGTGTTCGCGGCGATCGCCGGGTCGGTGGCCTTCCTCGCCGAGCGGGGGATCCGCTGATGGGCGCCTTCGCGCCGCGCGGGAGCGGCCCGGTCGGCGTCGGCTTCATCGGCACCGGCGTCATCAGCAACACGTACCTCGAGAACCTGGGCAGCTTCCCCGACGTCAAGGTGCACATCCTCGGCGACCTGAACACCGAGGTCGCCGCCTCGCAGGCCGACAAGCACGGCATCGCGCAGAGCGGCACCGTCGACGAGGTGCTCGCGCACCCCGACGTCGAGATCGTCGTCAACCTCACGATTCCCAAGGTGCACGCCGAGGTCTCCTCGAACATCATCGCGGCCGGCAAGCACGTGTGGAGCGAGAAGCCGATCGCCACGACCCTCGCCGACGCGCGTGCACTGCTCGACCAGGCGGATGCCGCCGGCCTGCGGGTCGGCATCGCGCCCGACACGGTGCTCGGCCCCGGTATCCAGACCGCCCGGCGCGCCCTGCTGCGCGGCGACATCGGGGTCCCGATCGGCGCCCAGACGGTCATGGAGAACGTCGGCCCGGACATCTGGCACCCGAGCCCGGAGTTCCTCTTCGCCGTCGGCGCCGGACCCCTGTTCGACATGGGCCCGTACTACCTGACGATGCTCGCCAACCTGTTCGGACCGATCGCCGCCGTCTCGGCCGTCGGATCCCGCAGCCGAGCGACCCGCACCATCCAGCAGGGCCCCCGCGCCGGAACCGAGTTCCCCGTCGAGGTGCCCACCCACGTGCTCGCCGCCGCGCGCTTCGACTCCGGCGCCGTGAGCCAGAGCGTGTTCAGCTTCGACTCGCCGTTCGCCCGCATGGGGTACGTCGAGATCACCGGCACCGAGGGCACGATGCTCGTGCCCGACCCGAACATGTTCGTCGGCGACGTGAAGATCGTCGGCAAGCCGACCGTCGACACGCTGATGGCGGCCAGCGAACCCGAGTGGCACACCCTCGAGCCGGTCGGCGTGGAGGCCGGCCGCGGACTGGGTGTGCTCGACATGGCCCGCGCGATCCGCACGGGCGTGCCGCACATCGCCACCGGCGAGCTCGGCTACCACGTGCTCGACGCGATGGTCGCGATCGAGGGCGCGGTCGAGAGCGGCGAGTCGGTCGCCATCGAGAGCACGGTCGCCGACATCCCGCTCGTGCCCGAGGACCGCGACCCGCGCGAGGCCACCCTTGCCTGACGCGATCCGGGCCGGCTTTGCCGGCGGCGGCTTCATGGGCGCCGTGCACACCCGCGCCGCGCGCGCCGCGGGCGCCGACCTGGTCGCGATCACCTCGTCCTCCGCCGCCCGCGCCTCCCGGGCGGCGGAGGAGCTCGGCGTGCGCACGGGTGCCGCCACCGTCGGCGAGGTGGTCGCGGCATCCGACGTCGTGCACGTGTGCACACCCAACGAGCAGCACGCCGCCCAGGCGCTCGCGGTGATCGCCGCCGGCCGGCACGTCATCTGCGAGAAGCCGCTCGCCACGACCGCGGCCGACGCGCGGGCACTGGTGCGGGCTGCGGCGGATGCCGGCGTCGTCGGCGCGGTCCCGTTCGTGTACCGATTCCACCCGATGGTGCGCGAGGCGCGTGCCCTGGTCGCGTCCGGCGCGGTCGGCACCGTGCTCACGGTGGATGCCGCCTACCTCCAGGACTGGATGCTGCTGCCCACCGACGGCAACTGGCGCGCCCACTCCGGCGGCGGGGCATCCCGCGCGTTCGCCGACATCGGCTCGCACCTGTGCGATCTGGCCGAGTTCGTCACCGCCGACCGCATCGTGCGCCTGTCCGCGCGCACCCGGACGGTGTTCGCCGAGCGCGACGGTGAGCCGGTGCGCAACGAAGACCTCGCGGCGCTGCTGGTCGAGTTCGACAGCGGTGCCCTCGGCACGCTGCTGGTGTCGCAGATGGCCGCGGGACGCAAGAACGCGCTCACGCTCGAGGTGCACGGATCGAACGAGACGGTGCGGTTCGAGCAGGAGCGCGCCGACGAGCTGTGGATCGGCCGCCGCGACGCGTCGCAGCTGCGCCTGCGGGATGCCGCGACCCTGCAGCCGGACGCCGCGCGCCTGTCGATCGTGCCGTCGGGGCATCCGATGGGGTACCAGGATGCCTTCAACGCGTTCGTGCGGGATGCCTACGCTGCCATGCGCGGGGAGACGCCCGACGGCCTGCCCACCTTCGCCGACGGCCTGCGAGCCGCGGTGCTGACCGAGGCGGTGCTGGCCTCCGCCGCCGCCCGCGGCGCCTGGACCGAGACCCCGATGGAGAACCTCGCATGACCGAATCCACGCATCCCGTCACCCTGTTCACGGGTCAGTGGGCCGATCTGCCGTTCGAGGAGGTCGCGCGGCTCGCGGCATCTTGGGGGTATGACGGTCTGGAGATCGCGGCATCCGGCGATCACCTCGACCTGCAGCGCGCCGATGAAGACCCCGCGTACCTGCAGTCCCGGCTCGACATCCTCGACCGGCACGGCCTGAAGGTCTACGCGATCTCCAATCACCTCGCCGGTCAAGCGGTGTGCGACGACCCGATCGACTTCCGTCATCAGGCGATCGTCCGCCCGTACGTGTGGGGCGACGGGGATGCCGAAGGGGTCCGGCAGCGCGCCGCGGACGACATGAAGCGGGCCGCCCGCGTGGCCCGCAAGCTCGGCGTGGACACCGTCGTCGGTTTCACGGGGTCTGCGATCTGGCCGTACGTGGCGATGTTTCCGCCGGTACCGGCCTCCGTGATCGATGCCGGGTACGAGGACTTCGCGACCCGGTGGAACCCGATCCTGGACGTCTTCGACGACGAGGGCGTGCGGTTCGCGCACGAGGTGCATCCATCGGAGATCGCGTACGACTACTGGACGTCGGTGCGCACCCTGGAGGCGATCGGCCACCGCGAGGCGTTCGGGTTCAACTGGGACCCGTCGCACATGATGTGGCAGAACACCGACCCGGTCGGGTTCATCTGGGAGTTCCAGGACCGCATCTACCACGTGGACTGCAAGGACACCCGCCTGCGGCCGCAGAACGGCCGGGCCGGGGTGCTCGGCTCCCACCTGGCCTGGGGCGACCCGCGCCGCGGCTGGGACTTCGTGTCCACCGGGCACGGCGACGTGCCGTGGGAGGACGCGTTCCGCGCCCTCGAGGCGATCGGCTACACCGGCCCCATCTCGATCGAGTGGGAGGATGCCGGCATGGACCGCCTGCACGGCGCCGCCCAGGCCGTCGGGTTCGTCCGCTCCCTCCTCTGGCCGGTCCCCACCGCCTCGTTCGACGCCGCCTTCTCGAACCAGTAGGTCCGCCGCCGCCCGCCTCGGTCGCCCGTCCCTCCTGTTCCGCTGTCCTGAATCGCAGTCGGTCGCGCGATCCAGGACAGCGGAACGCCGGAGGGCGCATCCCGGCGGACGCGTTCCTGAGTCCGGGCTATGCGACACCCTAGGATTCGGAGTATGGGAAAACTGGGGATCGTCGTCGACGACGTGCGCCGCTCGTTCGGCGAGGTCCATGCCGTCCGCGGCATGAGCTTCGAAGCGGAGGCCGGCCGCGTCACCGGTCTCGTCGGGCCGAACGGGGCCGGCAAGACGACGCTGATGCTCATGCTCGCGTCGCTGCTCGCCCCCGATTCGGGCACGATCCGCTTCGGCGACATCGACCCGATCGCCGAGCCGCACCGCGCTCGCGCGGTCGTCGGCTGGATGCCGGACGCCCTCGGCGCGTGGTCGTCGCTGACCGCCCGCGAGACGCTCACGATGACCGGCCGCCTCTACGGCGCGACCAAGCAGGATGCCGCGTCCCGCGCGGCCGGCCTGCTCGACCGTGTGGGTCTCGCCGACCTCGCCGACGCCCCGGCGCGGGTGCTCTCACGTGGCCAGAAGCAGCGCCTGGGACTCGCCCGCGCGCTGGTGCACGACCCGCAGGTGCTGCTGCTCGACGAGCCCGCCTCCGGCCTGGATCCGCAGGCGCGCATCGAGTTGCGCGGGATGCTGCGCGGGTTCGCGGCCGAGGGGCGCACCGTGCTGCTGTCCAGCCACGTGCTGTCGGAGCTCGAAGAGGTCGTCGACACCGCGGTGTTCGTCGAGGCGGGCACGACCGTCGCCGCCGACCGTGTCGCCGCGGCGGCGCACACGTCGCGCGAGTGGCGCCTGCGGATCGCCGGGACCACGGCCGACGCCGAACGGGAGCGGGTGGCATCCGTCCTCGGCATCCCGGCCGGGGTCGACCGTCAGGACATCCTCATCACGCTGGCGGGGGAGCAGGCCGCGGTCGAGGCGCTGCGCACGTTGGTTCAGGCCGGCGTCCCCGTCGTCGAGTTCGCCCCGGCGACCGGCTCGCTCGAGCACGCCTTCCTCGACCTGCAGCAACCCGGGCCGCCGCCGGCATCACCGCCGAGCCCGGCCCCGCCCGTCGATCCCACCGCGCCGACCGAGGGGGACGCCGCATGAACCTCCGTCGCCTGGGTACCGTGATCGCCCTCGAGCTGACGCAGCGCGTCCGCAGTGTCGCATGGTACGTCCTGCTCGGCGTGTTCGCCGTGCTGCTGCTCGCCGTCACTCTGCTGACGTTCGCCGCCGCCGGGGGCCAGCCCGACTCCGGCGGAAACGTCTACTCGGTCATCGTCTACATCGTGCTGCTGCTGGTCGTGCTCGTCTCGCCGACGCTCGCGGGCAACGCCATCAACGGCGACCGGGATGCCGCCACCCTCGCCCCCGTGCAGGTCACGCTCACGACGACCCCCGAGATTGTGATCGGCAAGCTGATCGCCGCCTGGATCGCCGGACTCGCGTTCGTCGTCGTGGCGATCCCGTTCGTCGTCGTCGCCGTCATCGCCGGCGGCGTCTCGCCGCTCACCGCGCTGGTGTCGGCGCTGGTGCTGATCCTCGAGATCGGCGTGGTCGCCGCGATCGGCGTGGGGCTCAGCGGCATCCTCTCCCGGCCGCTGTTCTCGGTCGCCAGCACGTATCTCGTCGTCGCCGCGCTGGTCATCGGCACGGTGATCGCGTTCGGTCTCTCGGGGCTCGCGTCCCAGACCCAGGTCACCGTGCACAGCAGAGACGTGATCTACGACGACCAGGGCAATGCGACCGACCAGTGCGGCCAGTGGTCCACCGACACCTACGACCAGCCGCGATTCGACAGGGTGTGGTGGATGCTGGCCCCGAACCCGTTCGTCATCCTGTCCGACGCCACTCCGGCGCGATTCGAGTCGGCCGGATACCCGCTCGACGCCTTCTCGGGGCTCAAGCTGGCGGTGCGCCAGGCGCAGATCCCGCCGAAGTCAGTGGAGCACTACGACGGCTGCAAGGCGGGCGGGGACGTTCCACCCGAGACCGAGCCGTTCAAGGTGCTGGCGGAGACCACGCCGAGCTGGGCGGTCGGGGTCGCGATCCAGCTGGTGCTCGCCGGCGGCCTCATGCTGTGGGGCGGGATGCGCACCCGCACGCCGGCCCGCCGCCTCGCCCGCGGGTCCCGCATCGCGTGACGAACGCAGGACCGATCCGTCCGACGCCGACCCGTCCCCGCAGGATTCCGCGGGTCGGCACCACTGGCTCGGCGATCGGTCCTGCGTTCGGTACAGGGATCACGGGCTAGCGTGGCATCGTGACCTCCGCACCGACCGCCGCCGCCCTCGCCCATGCCCAGGATCTCGCCGACTTCGTCGCGGCATCCCCGTCGAGCTTCCACGCGGCCGCCGAAGTCGCCCGACGGCTGACGGATGCCGGTTTCCGGCCGCTCGCCGAAGACGAGGACTGGCCCGAGCAGCCCGGCGGGAAATACCTGGTGGTGCGCGACGGCGCGGTGCTCGCCTGGGTCGTGCCGCCGGGTGCTGGGGCATCCACCCCGGTGCGGGTCTTCGGCGCGCACAGCGACTCGCCCGCGTTCAAGCTGAAGCCGAAGCCGACCACGGGCCGGCTCGGCTGGCTGCAGGCCGGGGTGGAGATCTACGGGGGTCCGATCCTGGCTTCCTGGCTGGACCGGGAACTGCGCCTCGCCGGTCGCCTGGTGCTCGACGACGGCACCGCCGTGCTCGCCGCGACCGGTCCGCTGCTGCGCCTCCCGCAGCTGGCCATCCACCTGAGCCGCGACGTCAACGACCACCTCACCCTCGACAAGCAGACCCAGACGCAGCCGGTGTGGGGGCTGGGCGCCGCCGACGCCGCCGACCTGCTCGGCGAGCTCGCGGCCTCCGCGGGGGTGGATGCCGCCCGCATCCGCGGGTACGACATCGTTACCGCGGACGCCGCCCGGGGCGCCGTGTTCGGCAAGGACGACGTGTTCTTCGCCGCAGGCCGCCTCGACGACCTCGCTTCCGTGCACGCCGGGGTCGTCGCGATCGCCGACGCGGAGCCTGCCGACCATATCGCCCTGCTCGCCGTGTTCGACCACGAGGAGGTCGGCTCCGAGACCAGGTCGGGCGCCGCCGGCCCGTTGCTCGCCGACGTGCTCGAGCGCATCCGGCTGTCGCTGGGCGCGGACCGGGTGCAGCAGCTTCGCGCGCTCGCCGCGTCGTGGTGCGTGTCGAGCGACGTCGGCCACTCGGTGCATCCGAACTTCCCCGAAAAGCACGACCCGGTCGTCAAGCCCGTGCTCGGCACCGGACCGATCCTGAAGATCAACGCCAACCAGCGCTATGCGACCGACGCGCCGGGCGCCGCCGCCTGGCACGGCTGGTGCGAGTCCGCGGGCGTCACCAGCCAGGAGTTCGTGTCGAACAACGCCGTGCCGTGCGGCTCGACGATCGGCCCGATCACCGCGACCCGGCTCGGCATCCGCACGGTCGACGTCGGCATCCCGATCCTGTCGATGCACTCCGCACGCGAGCTCGCCGGCGTCACCGACCTGCACGACCTCACGCGGGTCGCGTCGGTCTTCTTCGGCGGGTGACCGAGGTGGCGCCCGGTCCGGATGCCGCGACCCGGCGCCGGCGCCCGCCGACTCAGCGGTTCCTCGACGACGTATCAGGAAGCGTCCAGCTTCACTCCTGAGGGGCGTGGGTTGCATCGCGCACCCACGCGCCGCGCGGCAGCGCGGTCCTGACCTCCAGGAGGAGACATGCGAACGACAACGCCGCACTCCCGCCGCGCCACGCGGCTGGGTGCGGGAATCGCCACCCTCGCCCTCATCGGCGCGGGCACCGTCATCGCGGCCGCGCCCGCGATGGCGGACACCGGGGGCACCCCGATCACGATCAGCGGAGACCAGCTGATCGGCCAGGAGACCGAGCAGTTCAACACGTCGACCCTGTCGGGGTCGGCCGGGGTCTCCGCCACCGCGCACTGGAGTCAGCCGGCGGCCGTCTCGGTCGACTGGAACCCGGACCTCGTCCGGCAGGGGCGCTCCGTCGACCCGTCCGTCGCGTACCAGCGCACGGCGACCGGCACGCTCAGCATCGACTACCAGGTCCACGCGACCCTCACGCTGCACTCGGGCGACCCCTTCGGCGACGTGGATGCGAGCTTCACCAAGACGCTCACCGCCACCGGGCCGTGCGATCTGCGCGCGGACAGCACGTCGTACACGTGCCATCTCGAGAGCGGGAGCGTCGGCATCCTGGATCCCGGCGAGTGGCTCGGCGTCGGCCTCCCGTATGTGGACGGCAGCCTGCAGTCCGAGGTGACCATCGATCCTCAGGCGCTCGCGACGCACCGCACCGCGACGACCTCCTCGAGCATCGACCTCGGCAGCTCCGATCTTGCACTCGGCGAGAGCCCGCAGACCGACCCGCTGTCGATCGGATGCCGCGTGCCCGCGGGCGACACCGTCGCGTATGCGCACGGAGGCCTGACGGCGAACCCGGGCATCCACGTCGACACCAACCTCGCGCTGACGGTCGGCATCTATCTGCCCAACCCCGTCACCGTGACCCCCGGGATCGCGACCGACCTCTACACCGGAACCACCACCATCGCGCACTCCGACTCGTCGATCGCGATGACCGGTGACGGCGACACACTCAACCTCGGCGCAGTGAAGGCGAACAACATCCCGCCGCAGCTCGGCGCGGTGACCATCTCGCCGAACGCGGTCGAGGGATCTCCGGTGTCGTTCCAGACCAGTGCCACAGGTCCCTGCGCCGCGGGGGCGACCTACAGCTGGGACTTCGGCGACGGCAGCGGGCCGGGGCACACCGCCTCGCCGCAGCACGTCTATTCCGACAACGGCACCTACACCGGGCAGGTGGTCGTGACCGACACGACCGGGCTCACCGACCGGCAGGACTTCACGGTGCAGGTCGCCAATGCGGCGCCGAACGTGACGGTCATCCCGGGAGCGCCCGTCACCGTGCCGTGGGGCAAGCCGCTGACGCTGCAGGCCCAGGCCGTGGATCCGGGTTCGGCCGACCAGTCGACGCTCACGTACGCGTGGAACTTCGACGACGGCGACTCCATCGCGAACGGCGGCACCTCGGCCACGCACCAGTGGGCGAGCCCCGGTGACCGCACCCCGACGGTGACCGTCGCCGACAAGGACGGCGGCGCCACGACGAAGTCGTTCACCGTGCACGTGCGCGCGCACGACACGACGGCGTCGTACACCGGGCCGAACAGCGGGCGCTACAACGTGCCGATGACGCTCACGGGATCGCTCGTCGACGAGTTCGGCGCCCCGGTCGCGGGCGCGCCGATGGCGTTCAGCGTCGACGGCGCGGTCGTCGGAACGGCCACGACGGATGCCGCCGGCCACGCCTCCCTCGGGTACTCCCCGCAGGTGCTCGCCGGTGCGCACACCATCGCGGTGGCATACGCCGGGTCTGCGAAGTACGACGCGGATGCCCCGGCCGCCGAGCCGCTGCAGATCGGCGCCGACCAGACGACCCTCACCTACACGGGTGGTCTGAAGGGGGCTCCGAACAAGCCGGTCGCGGTGTCGGCGACGCTCGTCGACTCGCAGGGGCGGGCGCTCGTCGGCCAGACGATCGTGTTCGCGATCGGCAGTCAGCAGGTGACGGCCTCGACGAATGCGAGCGGCGTCGCCGCGGCATCCATCACCCTCACCCAGAAGCCCGCGTACTACCCGCTGACGGCGAGCTTCGCCGGGCAGACCGGGAAGTACCAGTCGGCTTCGTTCTCGGGTCAGTTCGCACTCAACAAGAAGTGAGCTGAGCGCACCGGCCCCGCGTCGCCCGGCGGCGCGGGGCCGGGTGCTGTCCGTCGTCGCGGATCAGGCGGACGCGGCCGCCTCGTAGCGGTCGACGACGAGCTCGACGAGGGATGCCGGCGGCGCGTCGTCCGGCAGCAGCAGCGGGTCCGCGACCCGGTGCCCGGCGGCGAGCTCCACGGCGAGGTCGTGGAAGTAGCCCGGGGCGAGCAGGTAGTTCGCGACCACGACGTCGCCGTCGCGGGCGGCCTCCGCCACCGCGGCATCCAGCCGGGGCTCCGCGGCGGCGAGGAATCCGACCGTGACGTCGCGCCCGAGCACGTCGGCCAGCAGCTTCGCGGCCGCCCGGCAGTCGTCGTTGGCGCGCTCGTCGCTGGATCCCGCGACGGCGAGCACCACGCGCTGCTCCGGTTCGAGCGGACCCAGCCGCTCGGCGAGGACCTCGGCGAGCCGGGCATCCGGACCCATCGCCGCGGCGATCACGACGTCGTCGCGGTCGCGGATCGCGCGCTGCAGGTCGACCCGCACGTGGTAGCCGGCCGACAGCAGCAGCGGCACGATCACGGCCGGACCCTCGGCGGCCTCCAGGGTGGTTGCGACATCCGGCTCCTGCACGTCGACATGACCGAGGTACACCTCGACGCCGGGCAGGCGATCGGCGACCGCGTCGAAGAGCCGGGAGACGGCGAGCCGCCCCTCGTCGGACGAGGTCCCGTGCGAGATCGCGATGAAGGCAGGTTGCGGCATGCCGCCATTCTGCCGTGCGACGCGGGATGCCGGGTCCCTCATTCCGCTCGGAACGAGGCGAATCGACGAAACGAGGGCCGGATGCCCGGCATCCGACCCTCGTTCGATGTGTCGCCCTCGTTCAGGCGGCGGGGTTGCGGCGCTGGGCGGCGTCGAAGCCGGCCTCGAAGCCGCGCTCGTACGCGCGCTCGCGCTTGGGGTGGTCCCCATCGCCGCGGTGACCGCGGTGGCCGTGGTGGCGGCGCGGATCGAAGCCCCAGCCGCCCCACGGACCCCAGGGTCCGCGACCGGGACCGAATCCCGGGCCGAAGCCGCGCCCCGGTCCGAAGCCGCGACCGGTCTGGCTCTCGTCCCATCCGAGCTCACGAGCGATGGTCTCGAGCGTGCGCAGGGTGGCGGCGAGGTCGTCGGCCGGGACGGAGGCCGTGGCCTGATCCTGAACCGCCTTCACGGCGGCGGCGAGCTTGTCGGCCTCGGGGCTGGGGTGCCCGTGGAACTTGGCGGCCATGGCGGCGCGCATGTCGATGCCCTCGTCGCCGATCTCCTCGGCGACCTTGCGCATGAACGCACGCTGCGTGATGCGCATCCAGTCGGCGAGGGTTCGTTCTTCGGGTGTGGTGCTGCCGGAGTCCTCCGGCGTGTCGGTGTCTGTCATGGACAATCCTCTCGTGGGCGATTTGTATGTCAAACCGCATGTATATGCAGAATGACATGGATTGTGATGCATGTCAACCTGCATGTAAAATTTCTCTCATGGCGAACACACCCCCGGAGTTCCCGGACGACGTCGACCGCATCGCGGACGCCCTCTCGCGCATGCGCGGCGGCCGCCCGCCGTGGGCACGCGGCCCGCGCCCCGAGGGCGAGTCCGGCCCCGACGGCTCGCACGGCGGCGGTCGGGGATGGGGCGGCCCGCCGTGGATGCACGGCCCCGGGCCCGAGGGTCCGCACCACGGCCACCAGCCGCCGCCGTTCGCGCAGAAGATGCACGGCCGGGCCGCGGGGCTCGCCCGGTTCCGGCTGCTCGACGTGCTCGCCGCGGCATCCGGACCCCTCACCGTGGGGGAGCTCGCCGAATCGCTCGAGGTCGATCAGCCGCGGGCATCCCGGCTCGTGCAGGAGGGCGTCGCGCACGGACTCGTCGAACGGCAGGCCGATCCGGAGGATGCCCGCCGCACGCGGGTCGCCCTCACCGAGACGGGACGCCAGATCGTGCAGCGCTTCCGCGGATTCCGGCGGGATGCCGTGGCCACCGCCCTGGAGTCGTTCACCGCCGACGAGCGCGCCGACCTCGCCCGTCTGCTCGCGAAGCTCGCCGCCGCCTGGCCTCGCTGAACCGGGTCAGGAGACCGCGGGCTGGGCGGACTTCACCGGGATGAGCAGCGCAAGACCCGCAGCCAGCACGAACACGATGCCGAGGATGCCCCAGTACGGCTCGCCGCCGATCGTCACCATGATCCCGAACGCGGCCGGCGCCAGGAACGTCGCGGCGCGACCCGTGGTCGCGTAGAGCCCGAAGACCTCGCCCTCGCGCCCGGCGGGGATGAGCCGGGCCAGGAACGTGCGCGAGGCCGACTGGGCGGGCCCGACGAACAGGCACAGGATCAGGCCGAAGATCCAGAACACGGTCTGGCCGCCGTCGTGGAAGAGGAACACCATCGTTCCGCTGACGATGAGGCCCGCGAGCGAGACGATGATGAGCGGCTTCGGGCCGACGCGGTCATCGAGCGGTCCGCTCGCGATCGTCGCGATCCCGGCGACCACGTTGGCGGCGATCGCGAAGATGATCACCTGGCCCGCGCTGAACCCGAACGTGCTGGCCGCGAGCACCCCGCCGAACGTGAAGACGCCGGTGAGGCCGTCGCGGAACACCGCGCTGGAGATGAGGAAGTACACGGTGTGCCGGTTCACCCGCCACAGGCGCGCGACATCCTGTCCGAGCACGCGGTACGAGCCGACGAGCCCGACCTTGGCGCGTCCCGGCAGCCCGGTGTTCTCGGGCACGGCGAACAGCACCGGCAGCGCCGACAGCGCGAACCACACGGCCGCGATGAGCATCGCGACCCGAACAGACCAGCCGTCGGTCGACGTCACGCCGAACAGTCCCACGTCCGGGTGGATGAAGCCGAAGTACACGATCAGCAGCAGCACGATGCCACCGAGGTATCCCATGCCCCAGCCGAAGCCGGACACCTTGCCGACGGACTTCGGCGTCGACACCTGCGCGAGCATGGCGTTGTAGTTGACCGCGGCCAGCTCGTAGAACACCGTGCCCACGGCCAGCAGGCCGAGGCCCAGCCACAGGAACGCGGCATCCGCCTTCACCAGCGACATGAGCGCGAGACACAGCACCACGACGCCCGTGTTGATCGCGAGCCACAGCTTGCGGCGGGCCGAGGCATCCGCCCGCTGCCCGGTGATGGGTGCGATCACGAGCACCACCAGCCCGGCGACGAGCAGCGCGTTCGACAGCGCCACCGTCGTCGCGCTCTTCGGGCCGAACGACGAGCTCGTCAGGTACACGGTGAAGACGAACGTCGTCGCGACGGCGTTGAACGCCGCCGAGCCCCAGTCCCAGAGGCCCCAGGCGACCACCGGCCAGCGCGGGGTGCGGGTCGCGGGCCCGGCCGAGGAGGAGGGTGCTGCGGGCACGGCGTCCGTCATGCGCCCACCGTAGCGCGGAGCGGGTTCATCGCGCGTCAGACAGCGACGATCATCACGGTGCGCTTCGCGGTCTCGGTGACCTGGTGCGCGGGGGCGGGGGATGCCGTGACGGCGACCTCGGCGCTCGATCTGTCGGCGATGGTCGCCACGGTCATCACTCCGATGAGGCTGATCGCGGCCATGAGGGTGACGATGACGAGGCAGATGGCGAGTGTGAGGCGACGCTGCGCACTGCTCGTGCGGGGCGGCACGACGTGCACCGAGTGGGGTTGAGGCATGGGATTCCTCGGACGAAGATCGCGGGGGACGATCGGCGTGATTCGGGGGTGTGGCGGCCGGGAACGCCGCGCGGCACGAGCATATCGGCCGAACGCGAGTTCGGCCAGAGGGTGTACGAACGGCGCGCCGAGAACGCCTACCGTGAAGGGATGGAGTTCGACTTCGCCCGGCTGTCGCGGCATCCCGATGTGGAGGCGCCGAATCTGCACGCGGTGGATGCCGCCGACCGGCTGATCCTCGACGAGGCGGATGCCGGGCGCCCGGCATCCGGCGCGGTCGCCGTGATCGGAGACGCGTACGGCGCGCTGACGCTCGGTGCCGCAACCCGGTGGGGCCTCCCGGTGCGCACCCACCAGGACGGCCTGGTGGGGGAGCGCGCCCTCGCCGCGAACGCCGCGGACGCCGGGCTCTCGGACGCGTACGCCTCGTTCGAGCTGGAGGCCGGACTTCTCGCGGACGTGCAGTTGGTGCTGCTGCGCCTGCCCCGGTCGCTGGACGCCCTCGACGAGATCGCCGCGGACCTCGCGCGCTGGGCGGCGCCCGAGGTCGTGGTGGTCGCCGGAGGCATGGTCAAGCACATGACCCCGGCGATGAACGACGTGCTGCGACGCCGGTTCGCCCGGCTCGACGTGTCGCATGCCCGGCAGAAGGCCCGCGTGCTGATCGCCCGCGACGTGCTGCCCGCGGAGGCGTCGGCCCCTCCGGAGTGGCCGGCATCCCGCGTCGATCCGACCACCGGGCTCACGGTGGTCGCGCACGGCGCCGCCTTCGCCGGGGCGACGGTCGACGTCGGCACCCGGTTCTTGCTTCCCCTGCTCGCTGACGCCGTGCCGGATGCCCGCGACATCATCGATCTGGGCTGCGGGACCGGCGTCATCGCGGCATCCCTGGCCCGATCCCGCCCGCAGGCGCATGTGCGGGGGACCGACCAGTCGGCGGCGGCGGTGGCGTCCGCCCGCCTCACCGCAGAGGCCAACGGGGTCGCGGTCGCGGTGGCGCGCGACGACGGGCTCGGCGCGGTCGCGGATGCCTCGGCCGACCTCATCGTGCTCAATCCGCCGTTCCACATCGGCGCGGCCGTGCACACCGGCATCGCACTCAAGCTCTTCGCGGATGCGGCCCGCGTCCTGCGCCCGGGTGGAGAGCTCTGGTGCGTGTGGAACTCCCACCTGCAGTACCGCCCGCAGCTGGAGCGGATCGTCGGGCCGACGCGGCAGATCGCCCGCAACCGCACGTTCACCGTGACGGCATCCGCTCGCCGCCGCTGAGTGCCGCCTCGTTCAAAGTTGAGTCCACCGCACTCAACTTCATTTGACACGCCTGAGGGGCGAGAGTACAGTTGAGTCATCAGGGCTCAACCCTTCGATGAAGGTTCCGCCCCGATCCACAGACTTCATCTACCCCTATGGAAAGAGGACACAACATGGCACGTGCTGTTGGCATCGACCTCGGTACCACCAACTCGGTCGTCGCAGTGCTCGAGGGCGGCGAGCCCACGGTCATCGCGAACGCAGAAGGCTTCCGCACCACCCCCTCGGTGGTCGCCTTCACGAAGGACGGCGAGGTGCTCGTCGGCGAGACCGCCAAGCGCCAGGCCGTCACCAACGTCGACCGCACGATCTCGTCGGTCAAGCGCCACATGGGCACCGACTGGAAGACCCAGGAGATCGACGGCAAGGCCTACACGCCGCAGGAGATCTCGGCCCGCATCCTGCAGAAGCTCAAGCGCGACGCCGAGCAGTACCTCGGCGACACCGTCACCGACGCCGTCATCACCGTCCCGGCGTACTTCAACGACGCCGAGCGTCAGGCCACCAAGGAGGCCGGCGAGATCGCGGGCCTGAAGGTGCTGCGCATCATCAACGAGCCCACCGCCGCGGCCCTGGCCTACGGCCTCGACAAGGGCAAGGAAGACGAGCTCATCCTGGTCTTCGACCTCGGTGGCGGCACGTTCGACGTGTCCCTCCTCGAGGTGGGCAAGGACGACGACTTCTCCACCATCCAGGTGCGCGCCACCGCCGGTGACAACCGCCTCGGCGGCGACGACTGGGACCAGCGCATCGTCGACTACCTCATCAAGCAGTTCAAGGACACCACCGGTGTCGACGTCTCGGGTGACAAGATCGCCCTGCAGCGCCTCAAGGAGGCCGCCGAGCAGGCGAAGAAGGAGCTCTCCAGCTCCATGTCCACGAGCGTGAACCTGCCGTACCTGTCGCTCACCGACAGCGGCCCGGTGTCGCTGTCCGAGACCATCACGCGCGCCAAGTTCGAAGAGCTCACCAAGGACCTCCTCGACCGCACCAAGAAGCCGTTCGCGGACGTCATCCGCGAGGCCGGCATCAAGGTGTCCGACATCGACCACGTGGTGCTCGTCGGTGGCTCGACGCGCATGCCCGCCGTCGCCGAGCTCGTCAAGGCCGAGACCGGCAAGGAGGCCAACAAGGGCGTCAACCCGGACGAGGTCGTCGCCGTCGGCGCCGCGCTGCAGGCCGGCGTGCTCAACCGCGAGCGCACGGACGTGCTGCTCATCGACGTCACCCCGCTGAGCCTCGGCATCGAGACCAAGGGCGGCATCATGACCAAGCTCATCGAGCGCAACACGGCCATCCCGACCAAGCGCAGCGAGACCTTCACCACGGCCGACGACAACCAGCCGTCCGTCGCGATCCAGGTGTTCCAGGGCGAGCGCGACTTCACCCGCGACAACAAGCCGCTGGGCACGTTCGAGCTGACCGGCATCGCGCCGGCTCCGCGCGGCATCCCGCAGATCGAGGTCACCTTCGACATCGACGCCAACGGCATCGTGCACGTGTCCGCGAAGGACAAGGGCACTGGCAAGGAGCAGTCGATGACCATCACGGGCGGCTCGTCGCTGCCCAAGGAGGACATCGAGCGCATGATGCGCGAGGCCGAGGAGCACGCCGCCGAAGACAAGGCGCGTCGTGAGGCCGCCGAGGTGCGCAACCAGGCCGAGACGCTCTCGTACTCGATCGACAAGCTCATCAAGGAGAACGACGACAAGCTCCCCGCCGACGTCAAGTCCGAGGTGCAGGCCGACGTCGACGCGCTCAAGACCGCGCTCGCCGGTGACGACGACGCCACGGTCAAGACCGCGTTCGACAAGCTGAACCAGAGCCAGGGCAAGCTGGGCGAGGCGATCTACGCCGCGAACCAGGCCGCTCCGGAGGCTCCGGCAGACGCCGCGGCCGGAGCCGACCCGGCATCCGACGAGGATGTCGTCGACGCCGAGGTCATCGACGACGAGGAAGACCCTTCGACGGGTTCAGGGCAGGCGAAGTAATCATGGCGAAGGACTTCGAGAACACCCCCGAACCGGGTGACGACGAGGTCCGTCCGGGCGAAGGGTCGGAGGCGAATGCCTCCGGCCCTGCGCCGCAGGACGGGCAGGATGCCGCAGCATCCGGCGACGACGAGTTGACGGTCGACGACATCCTGGGCGCGGCCCAGACCGCGGATGCCGCGGCGGAGGACGCCGAGGATGCCGCGATCGCCGACCTCGAGACGCAGCTGCTCAACGACCTCAAGCGCCTGCAGGCGGAGTACGCCAACTACCGGCGTCGCACCGAGGAGCAGCGCGCCGTCGAGATCGACCGCGCCAAGGGCACGGCGATCAAGGCCCTGCTGCCGGTGCTCGACGACCTCGATCGTGCCGAGAAGCACGGCGACCTCGAAGAGGGCAGCGCCTTCGCGGCCATCGCCGAGAAGCTCCGGGGCGTGACCGGCCACATGGGCGTCGTCAGCTACGGGGCCCCCGGCGAGGCCTTCGACCCGCAGCAGCACGAGGCGATCGTGCAGGTGCCGAACCCGGCCGTGTCCGAGGCGACGATCCTCGAGGTCGTCGAGCCGGGGTACCGGCTCGGCTCCGTCGAGCTGCGTCCCGCCAAGGTCGTCGTCGCGGTTCCCGCGGAGTAAGGAGAGCCTATGGCCAGCCAGGACTGGTTCGACAAGGACTTCTACAAGATCCTCGGGGTCGACAAGTCCGTGAGCGACGCGGACCTGAAGAAGGCCTACCGCAAGCTCGCACGCCAGTACCACCCGGACTCCAACCAGGGTGACGCGGCGGCCGAGGCGCGCTTCAAAGAGATCAGCGAGGCGTACGCGGTGCTCTCCGACAAAGAGGAGCGCGCCGAATACGACCAGGTCCGAGCCATGGGCGGCGGCGCCCGCTTCACCGCGGGCGGCGCCGGCCAGGGCGGATTCGACGACGTCTTCTCGGGCATGTTCGGCGGCGGCGGCCGTGGCGGCCAGGCCAACATGGACGACATCTTCGCGATGTTCAACCAGCAGGGCGGCAGCTTCGGCTCCGGCCGGTTCGGTCAGCCCTCCGGCGGCTTCCGCGGGTACGGCGGCCCGACCCGGGGTCAGGATGTCACCGCCACGGTGACGCTGGACTTCATCGACGCCACCAGAGGCGAGACGATGACCCTGCAGGGCGCCACCGGCAAGCCCATGAAGGTGAAGATCCCCGCCGGCGTCACCGACGGCCAGAAGATCCGGCTGCGCGGCAAGGGGCATCCCTCGCCTGACGGCGGCCAGGCCGGCGACATCGTCGTGCAGGTCACGGTGCGGCCGCATCCGGTGTTCACCCGAGACGGGCTGAACCTCCGGGTGACGGTGCCGGTCACCTTCACCGAGGCGGCGCTGGGCGCCACCATCGAGGTGCCCACGCTCGGCGGCGCCCCCGTCAAGCTGCGCGTCGCCCCGGGCACTCCGTCCGGTCGCGTGCTGCGGGTCAAGGGCCGCGGCGTCGAGACCGCCAAGGGCACCGGCGACCTGCTGGCCGAGGTCGAGGTCGCCGTGCCGGCGCACCTCGACGAGCGCGCCAAGGAGGCCCTGGAGCGATTCCGGGAGGTCGAGCCCAAGGAGAACCCGCGCGCCGAGCTGATGGCGAAGGCGCGCGGCTGACACGCCTCGGGTGCGTGGCGACCGGCTGCGGTCTGGATGCCTCTCCTTCGCAGAGTGGGGCCCCTACCCCAATGCTCAGGAGAGCCATCCAGACCTTCGCCTCCAGCCTCGGACGGTGAGGCGGCCGGCCGCGCGAGAATATGGGAGAGAAGAAAGGGGTGGGTCCGAATGATCGACGGCGATGAGCTGGACCAGGAGGCCCCGATCCTCGCGATCGCGGCCGCGGCCGAACTGGCCGGAATGCATCCGCAGACCCTGCGCCAGTACGACCGGCTCGGGCTCGTGGTCCCGGCGCGGACGCAGGGCGGGTCGCGACGATACTCGCTGCGGCACGTCCACCAGCTGCGCGAGGTCGCGCGCATGTCGGCCGACGGCATGAGCCTGCCGGCGATCGCGCGCATCATCGAGCTCGAAGACCGGGTGCGCGAACTCCACGTGCGCGTGCAGACCCTGGAGATGCAGATGCGCGTCGAGGTCGAGAATCGGCCCGGATCCCGCGTGTTCGCGGCGGAGTCCAGCGGTTCGGTGATCTCGCTGCGCCGCGGCACCCGCCTGCGCCGCACCCGCGAGGTGGTGCTCTGGCAGCCGCGGGCCCTCCCGGGCGGGGATGCCACCGAGGCATCCGCAACCCCACCCGAAACCTCCCAGACGCCGTCCTCCGACGCATCCTGACCCGGTCACGCTAGCCTGCCCTCGGGGGACCCATGGGGAGGGGCAGGATGAACACCGTCACGGACATGCGCGACGCGGTCTTCTTCGAGGGCGACGAGCAGCGCACGCGGCTGAGCCGGTTCTGGATTCTGCTGCCCCTCGCCGCCGTCATCGCGAGCGCCGGGGTCATCGGCGACTCGGACGCGACCGTGATCGGTGCGATGATCGTCGCACCGCTGATGACTCCGATCCTCGGCATCGTGCTGGCCACGGTGCTCGGCGACCGGCGCAACCTCCTGTGGTCGTGGATGCTGGTCGTCACCGGCGCGCTGGCCGCCGTCGCGGTCGGCTACGCGATGGGGCTCGTCGACCCCTCACCGGTCGTCGCGGCGAACAACCCCCAGGTCGCCCAGCGCGTGTCGCCGGATCTGATCAGCCTGGTCGCCGCCCTCGCGACCGGCGCGGTGGGAGCGGTCGCCCTCGTGCGCAAGGACATCTCCGACACTCTCCCCGGCGTCGCGATCGCAATATCGCTCGTGCCGCCGCTGTGCGTCGTCGGCCTCACCCTGCAGTCGCAGGCGTGGGATCAGGCGCTCGGCGCGCTGCTGCTGTTCGTCACCAACGTGACCGCGATCCTCGCCACCGGGGTCGTGATCCTCGCCGCGTACCGCGTGGGGCCGGGGGTCGACAAACTCGACGAGAGCACGCTGGCCCGTCGGCGCCCGCGCGCGATCGTGTTCATCGTGATCACACTGGTGATCATCGGCATCCCGCTGGTCTCCACCTCGCTGCGCGTCACTCAGCAGTCGGTGCTCGAGAGCGACATCCACACGGCCGCCGACCCGTGGGCGCAAGCGCACGGGTGGCAGGTCGCGTCGATCACCACGAACGGGCCGGATGCCGTGGTGCGCCTTACCGGCCCCGAGCCGATTCCCGACACGTCCGATCTCGAGACGGCGCTCGAGCAGCAGGGCGTCGACCCCGCGGACATCACCGTCGAGTTCGTCCCCGCCGTGGTTCAGAAGCTCGGCGACTGAACCGGCTCGACCGCCTCAGTTCAGCGCGGACGTGAGCCGGGCCAGGCCGTCGAGGAAGGTGGCCTTGGCGGGCTCGTTCTTCCACTGCTCCAGGGTGAGTTCGCGGCCGGCATCCCGGTAGTCCTGCTCGACCGCGCGCATGGCGGCGACGAACGATTCCCCGCGCACCATCAGCGACATCTCGGAGTTGAGGCTGAACGAGCGGATGTCCATGTTGCTGGATCCGATCACGGCGATGTCGTCGTCGATCGAGAAGTGCTTCGAGTGCAGGATGTAGGGCGCCGGGTACAGGAAGATCCGCACGCCCGCCTTCAGCAGCGTCTCGTAGTACGACCGCTGCGCGTGGTAGACGAGACCCTGATCGCCGATCTCGGACACGAACAGCTGCACGTCCAGCCCCCGCTGGCACGCGGTCGTGATGGCGTAGACCATGGCCTCGTCGGGCACGAAGTACGGGCTCGTGAGGATGACCCGCTCGGTGGCGCCGTGGATGAGCGAGAGGAACAGCCGCAGGTTGTTCTCGGTCTCGTACGCGGGGCCGGACGGCACGAGCTGGCAGGTGAGGTTCTCCGCCGCGGGCGTCAGCGCGGCCACCGGGAGATGCTCGGTCGTGGACAGGTCCTCGCCGGTCTCGATCAGCCAGTCCGACAGGAACACCACGTTCACCGCGGCGACGATCGGACCGTCGAGCCGGGTGACGAGCTCCTGCCACATGAGGCCGCGCTTGATGTTCTTCGGGGAGTCGTAGTCGCGCGAGATGAGGTTCTGCGACCCCATGAACGCGACCCGGCCGTCGACGACGACGAGCTTGCGGTGGTTGCGCAGGTCGGGGCGCTGGTACTTGCCCTTGAAGGGCTGCACGGGCAGCATCCACGACCACTTCACGCCGATCCGGTCCAGTTCGGCGAAGGTCTTGTCGGAGTCCTTCACCTTCTTCGAGGAGATGTGGTCGGCCAGCAGGCGCACCGACACGCCGCGCTTCACGGCGCGCTCCATCGCGGAGAAGAAGCCGCGCGTGGTGTCGTCCCAGGCGACGATGAAGAATTCGACGTGCACCCACGCGGTCGCCTCGTCCACGGCGGCCGCCATGGCGTCGATGGATGCCTGGTAGTCGGGCAGCAGCGTCGCGCCGTTGCCGGTGACGGCCGGCAGGCTGGTGAGCGTCTCGTTCTGCTGGATGACCCGGCGGAACCAGCGCGGCTCGGCGGGGTCGTCGAGGGCACGCTCCTCGGCCGGCGTCACCTGCTCCCGGATCAGGCCGTTGATGCGCGCCTGCTCGTCGCGCCGCTTCGCCGGCAGCCGGAAGTTGCCGATCAGCAGATAGATCAGCACCCCGAAGATCGGCAGGATGAAGATCAGCAGCAGCCAGGCCATGGCCGCGGTCGGCTTGCGGTCGCGCGGGATGTAGATCAGGGCGACGATGTCGATCACGACGACGATGAGCCAGGCGAGACCCCAGGACAGGTTCGACAGCAGAAGCGAATCCATACCCGAAACACTAGGGGTACATGAGGCGCCTCTCACGCACCGCTACGCGGCGGACTGATGCCCGCGATAGTCGGGTCGGGGCGGCTGCTCCGGGTCGAGTGCCCCCTCGCCGCCGGCGCGGCCTCCGTACGGGCGGCCGTGGTCGGCGAACTCGTCGCGCTCGAACACCAGCCGCCACGGGCCCATCACGATCTGCGCACCGCTGCGCAGCACCTCGCCGAGCACGTGCAGCGACGGGATCTGCGCCTGCGCGTGGCTGGTGCTGGCCGGTCCGTGCAGGATCAGCACGTACTCGTCGTTCTCGTCGTGCGTGATCTCGGCGTGCATCGGCTCGATCTCGCTGAGCTGCAGTTCGCAGTGCGCGGCCGATCCGATGCGGGCGTGGTCGCCGTTGATCAGGAACGTCTCGTGCAGGCCGTCGCGGGTGATGATCAGCCGGGGGGATCCGGCGCCCCAGCGTGCGTGCGTCGTCGTCGGTCCGTGCGCGGCGCCCTCGTGCCGGGATTCGGGTTCGCGGCCCTCGAGTTCGGTGTGGGATCCATGCGTGTCCATGGTGCGCTCCTCGGTCCGGTCCGGAGGCACCCTGACCCGAGTCGGGGCGAACCCCGGGCGTCCCTCCATTGTCCCTCCGGCTCGGGTCCCGGGGCCCGTTCTGCGCGCGTTCGAGGTCAGACCACCGCGACGGTCTCCTGCAGCGCGTGCACCACCGGTGCGAGTTCGGGTTGGGCGGATGCCTCGCCCAGCACGCGCTCGAGGGTCTCGTCGTTGACCGGGTGCGCCTGGTCATAGAGCGCCCGGCCCGCGGGGGTGAGTTCGGTGTAGATGCCGCGCCGGTCGTCGGCGCACAGGATGCGGGTGAGCAGGCCGCGGTCTTCGAGTCGCGTGACCAGGCGCGTGGTGGCGCTGGGGCTGAGCGCCGTGGCGCGGGCGAGCTGCTGCATCCGCATGTGCCAGCCGTCCTGGCGGCTGAGGGCGTCGAGCACCGTGTACTCCACGACGGACAGGCCCGCGGATGCCCCGAGGGACCGCTCGAGCTCGGCCTCGATCAGGTTGTGGAGAGCCGCGAGGGTGCGCCAGCCGCGCGCGCGGATCTCGACGGCGTCGTCTGCGATGCCCATGGGGGCCTCCTGGTCTCGGATCGTCCGGGGACGAAAGTAGTTGCTTGCGCTGGTTACTTGCGTGTGCAATGATTGTTCCTGCTCACGCAATATCCCGCGTCTGCAACTACTTTACCACTGGAGCGATCACATGCCACTGGGACTCGTCGCCCTCGCCATCGGGGCATTCGGCATCGGACTCACGGAGTTCGTCATCATGGGCCTGCTGCCCGAGGTCGCGACCGACTTCGGGGTCAGCGAGGCCGCGGCCGGCTGGCTCATCTCCGGGTACGCGCTCAGCGTCGTCGTCGGCGCCCTGGGCATCACGGCCGCCACGATCCGCCTGCCGCGCAAGCCCGTGCTGCTCGGCCTCGTGGTGCTGTTCATCGTCGGCAACGCGCTCACCGCGATGGCGCAGGACTACGGCGTCGCGATGACCGGGCGCGTCATCGCCGCGCTCTGCCACGGTGCGTTCTTCGGCATCGGATCGGTCGTCGCCGCCGGACTCGTCGCCCCCGACAAGAAGGCCCGCGCGATCGCCATCATGTTCACCGGGCTCACCGCCGCCAACGTCCTCGGGGTGCCGTTCGGCACGTTCCTCGGGCAGCAGTACGGGTGGCGCGCGACGTTCTGGGCGATCGCCGGCATCGGCATCCTCGCCTTCATCGGCATCGCCGCACTCGTCCCCGCCGTGCGCGATTCCGCCCAGCCGGTGAGCCTGCGGCGGGAGCTGCGCGCCTTCCGGTCCGCGCAGGTGTGGCTCTCGCTCACGGTGACGGTGCTCGCCTATGGCGGCATGTTCGGCGCGTTCACGTACATCGCCTACACCCTCACGCAGGTCACCGGCTTCGCGACGACGGCGGTGCCGTGGCTGCTCGTGCTCTTCGGCGCCGGCCTCGTCGTCGGCAACTGGGTCGGCGGGCGCCTCGCCGACCGCTCGATCGACGGCACCCTGATCGCCTTCATCGCCGCGCTCGTGGTGGTGCTCGCGCTGTTCGGGATGCTGGCCGGCTCCAAGCCCGCCGTCATCCTCATCCTCGTGCTCATGGGCGGGTTCGGCTTCGGAACCGTGCCCGGTCTGCAGAGCCGCATCATGCGGTACGCTGACGGCGCGCCCACCCTGGCCTCCGGCGCCAACATCGGCGCGTTCAACGTCGGCAACGCGCTCGGCGCCTGGGCCGGCGGACTCGGGATCGCCGCCGGACTGGGTTTCACGGCACCGATCTGGATCGGAGCCGCCATCACCGCCGCCGCCCTCGTCGTGATGATCGCAGTGGCCGCCGCCGCCCGCGCCCCCCGCCGCGAACCGGCCGCCTCCACCCGCCCGATCACCGCCCTCTGACCGGCATCCTCCCGGCCGCCCCAAGAAAGGACCCCCATGACCGTCCCCCTCATCACCCTGAACAACGGCATCCCGATGCCCCAGCTCGGCTTCGGCGTCTTCCAGGTGCCCGACGACGAGACCACCGCCGCGGTGGCCTCCGCCCTCGAGGTCGGCTACCGCAGCATCGACACCGCCGCCCTCTACGGCAACGAGGCCGGCGTCGGCCGCGCGATCGCCGACTCCGGCCTCCCGCGCGACGAGATCTTCGTCACCTCGAAGGTGTGGATCACCGACCACGGGTACGACCAGGCGCTGCGCGCGTTCGACGCGTCGATGGACCGCCTCGGGCTCGACGTGCTCGACCTGTACCTGATCCACTGGCCGGCACCCGGGCTCGGCACCTTCCCGGACACCTGGCGGGCGCTCGAGAAGCTGTACGCCGACGGACGCGTGCGCGCCATCGGCGTCTCGAACTTCGAGCCCGAGCACCTCGACGCGATCGCCTCCGAGACCGGTGTCGTGCCGGCCGTCAACCAGGTCGAGCTGCATCCGGCGCTGCGCAACCGTGCCGTCGAGGCGGCGAACACCGCGCGCGGCATCGTCACCGAGGCGTGGAGCCCGCTCGCGCAGGGTGCCGTGCTCGGCGACGACGCGATCGTGCAGATCGCCGAACGGCACGGGAAGAGCCCCGCCCAGGTGGTGCTGCGCTGGCACCTGCAGCAGGGCCGCGTGGTGATCCCCAAGTCGGTGACGCCCGCCCGCATCGCGGCGAACCTCGACGTCTTCGACTTCGACCTCGACGACACCGAACTGGCCGCGATCGACGGCCTCGACCGCGACGGCCGCACGGGCCCGCACCCGGCTCGCTTCAACGGCTGATCGGGATGCCGGCGGGGCGGATGCACGGGGTTCCGGCA
>NZ_JTDK01000019.1 GCF_000802305.1 Microbacterium mangrovi
GACAACGGCATCGAAACTCCGATCAATCGGTGTGGAAGGTGGGCTCAGTCGAGGGGGCGGATGACGACCCGCGACGCGAACTCCGCGTGCCGGGGTGAGATGTCCCCGGCGACGGGCTCCAGGACCGCCGCCGCCGACCAGGCGACGGCGACCCGCAGCAGGTCGGCGGGGTCGTCGCTCCCGGTCGCGAGGGCGCAGGCGAGGGCGGCGACGGCGGCATCCCCCGCCCCGGTGGGGTTGCCGGCCAGCACCTCGGGAAGCCGGGCGTGCAGCACGACCGGGCCGGGTGTGACCGCCATCATCCCGTCGGCGCCGAGGGACAGCACGACCAGACGCGTGCCCCCGTCGAGCAGCGAGCGGGCGGCCGTGACGGGGTCGGCGATGCCGGTGGCCTCGCGCAGTTCGGCCCGGTTGGGCTTGAGCACGGTCGCCCCGGCCGCGGCGGCGGCGAGGAGCGCCGCCCCGGAGCTGTCGAAGATCGACGGGATGCCGCGGCGGCGCGCGATCGCGGCGAAGTCCGCCATCGCGGTGGGCGGCGAATCGGGCGGGAGGCTCCCCGACACGGTCAGCACGGCGGCATCCGCCGATTCCGCGTCGGCGGCATCCCGCAGCGCCCGCCACTCGGCCGGCTGCAGGGCGACGCCCGGCTCGAGGAAGATCATCGCGTCACCCGACGCCTCGTCCACGATCGTCACGGTGCGCCGGGTCTCCCCCGCGACCGGCACGAGCCGGTGCGGGATGCCGCCGGCCGCCAGATCGCGGGCGAACTCGTCCCCGGCCGTGCCGCCCGCCGTCGTGACGACGCTCACCGGCATCCTCCGCCCGTGCGCGACGCGAGCGACGTTCACGCCCTTGCCGCCGGCCCGGACGCGCGCCGCCGCGACCCGGTGCGACCCGCCCGCGACCAGCCGATCGGCGTGCCAGGTCAGGTCGACGGCCGGGTTCGGCGTGATCGCGAGGACGCCCCCGGCGCTCATCGGGCGGCGACGTCCGCCAGCGGGTGGATGCGGACGCCCTTGACCACCCGGTTCACGTCGCCCGACGGGAACGGGTTGTCCGGCGTGAGCCCGAGCCGCAGCGACTGCCGCAGCGCGAGCGACTGCGCGAACAGCACGTACGGCAGCGCCAGCAGCGCGTCCGGCAGATCCTCCGCGCCCGGCACCGACCAGGTCGCGCCGGGCTCGTCCGCGGCGCGGTGATCGATCGCGAGCACCTGGTGCGCTCCCGGGGTCGTGCGCAGCTCCGTGAGGATGTCGAGGTCGTACTGCCGCGTGTAGGGGTCGGACGACACGTACACGACCGCCAGCGTCCGATCGTCGAGCACGGACTTGGGCCCGTGCCGGAAGCCGAGCGAGCTGTCGTGCAGACCGACGATGCGGCCGGCGGTCAGCTCCAGCAGCTTCAGCGCCGACTCCCGCGCGAGACCGGTGAGCGGACCGCTGCCGAGGTAGACGACCCGGTCGTAGTCGGTGCCGGCGAACTCGGCGGGGGATGCCGCGCCGTCCCCGAGCGCCCAGTCCCCCGCCGCCGCGGCCGCCTCGACGCCGTCCGCGAGCTGCGGGGCGAACACCAGGAGCGCGGTCAGCAGCATCGTCGAGAAGCTCGACGTCATGGCGAAGCTGAGGTCGTTGGTGCCCTCCGGGGTGACGAGCACGAGGTCGCCGGGCCGCTCGGAGTGCGTCCGGTAGAGGTCGCCGGTCTCGTCGCACGTGATGATCAGGTGGTGCACCTCGTCGAGCACCTCCTCGGCGAGGCGGGTCGCCGCGACGCTCTCCGGACTGCGGCCGGAGCGCGCGAACGAGATGAGCAGCGTCGGGACGTTCTCGGCGAAGGCGCCCCGCGGATCGGCGACGATGTCGGTGGTCGCCACCGCGTCGAAGCGCCGCCCGGTGATGCGGGCCAGTGCCGGCGCGGCGATCTCGCCGACGAACGCCGACGTGCCGGCGCCGGTGAGGACGATGCGCACTTCGGGCGTGACATGCCGGGCGAGGAACTCGTCGATGCGGGGCCGGGAGGCCTCGACGGCGTCACGGGTCTCCCGCCACACGCGGGGCTGCTGCGCGATCTCCCGAGTGGTGTGCTCGGCGCCGGCGGTCACGGTCTCAGACATGTCTGCTCCCTGTCAGTTCTTCGAAGTCGGTCTCGGCGAGCCGCGCGTTCAGGTGCGCACGGACTCGCAGGTAGTGGCCGGGATCGGCGGAGTACGAGCCGAAGCGCAGGGCGGCATCCGGATCGAGGAGGTCGCGCACCGCGGCGAAGCCGTCGCGGTCGCGCACGGCCTGCATGGCGCGGTGGTCCCACATGGCCTGGGCGAAGACGCGGGAACGGATCGACGGCAGCGGACGGCCGTCTTCGCCCGGGTACACGATGAACGGGTCGCCGCCCGGGTAGGCGCCGCCGGCACTGGTGTCGCGGAACGGATCGATCAGTCGCAGCGAGTTCCATGAGTAGTAATAGTTGAAGCCCCAGTGCAGGAATCCGTCCAGCTCGAACGCGAAGAGCTGGTGGCCCAGCACGCGGCTGCGGTACGACGGCATCGCGATGAAGCGGTTGGCGACGTCCCGGTGCTGCCCCACGCAGTAATAGGCCCACAGCTCCCCCGGCCGATCGGCGAGGAACGGCTCGATGGCGTCCGTCGCGACGACGGGGATCTCCACCGCCCCGCTGGAGAAGTAGGCGTGGTCGCTCAGCGCATCGACGATGCGACGCCCGGCCAGGAGGTCCGCGACCACCGCCTTCGCGGCGAGGTACGACGCGAGCTGCCCCTCCCCGTGCGGCTCGTCCGAGACGTGGAACACCACCTGCCAGCGGTCGTGGGTCTCATCGAGCACCCGGCACAGTTCGGGCAGCAGCTGCTCCAGGAACGCGCGGTAGCGGGGATCGGTCGCCGGAACGTCCCACCCGAACAGCCGCACCGTCTCGCCGTCGCGGTCGGCGTACACCGCCGGGGTGGCGGCCGCCCCCCACTGCGTGAACAGGTGCGCGATCTCGATGCCCGGGATGCCGTTCGCCGTGCACAGGGCGATCCACCGCCGGAGGTTCGCGAAGTCGAAAAGGTACCGGCCCGGGGCGGTCTCGGCGATGCCGATGAGCTGCACCGGCGTGCGGTACCGCCCGACCGCGGTGTCCAGCGGCGGCGTCCACACCGGTGTGAGGATCGACGTGACCCCCATCTCGGCGGCTGCCGCGAGGAACCGGTCCAGCAGCGCCCAGTGCTCCTCGCCCAGCACCGCGACCCCGTAGTGGTCGGCGAGCGCGTCGGCGTGCAGCCAGTGGCTGTTGACGATGTCGAGTTCGGGCAGCCGCACGGGCAGCACCTGGACGGAGACCTCGTCGCGCCACAGCTCGGCGCCGTCGGCATCCGTGACCGCGAACGCGACCGGCAGGATGCCGGCATCCGCCGCGTCGTCGACGCGCACGTCGATCCACACCGCCCGCCAGAACCCGACGAGCGGGCGCAGTTCGTCGCCCTCGAGGGGCACCAGCAGGTCGGGGTAGAGGCCGGGGGCGTCCCGGTCGTAGCGGTCGTCGTGCCCGTGGAAGGCGGGCAGCTCGACGGGAACCAGCTCGACGCGGTGCGCCGTCACGTGCCGGGCCGCGTCGCCCGCGAACCGCAGGCGCAGCGGCCGCAGGTCGAGGAAGTCCCCGGACGCGTGCGGCCGGAACGCGACCTGGAAGGAGACCATCTCACCGAGCACCGCCGACAGCGGGATGCCCCGGTCGAGCGGACGCGGGTCGGCATCCGGATAGACCTTCTCGAGCGCGTCGCAGACGACGAAGTCCCAGTCGGTCATCACTTCAGCCCGCTCCG
The DNA here is from genome assembly GCF_000802305.1 of Microbacterium mangrovi. Taxonomy (GTDB): domain Bacteria; phylum Actinomycetota; class Actinomycetes; order Actinomycetales; family Microbacteriaceae; genus Microbacterium; species Microbacterium mangrovi. The sequence goes on from NZ_JTDK01000019.1 coordinate 3,812, forward strand.
GCCGATGCCGGCCACGACGCGCTTCTGCAGCACGATGAACAGGATCAGGATGGGCAGCATCGCCATGAGGCTCGCCGCCATCAGCACCGGGTAGTTGTTCGAGTGCACGCCCTGCAGGTTCGCGAGGCCCACGCTCAGCGGCGCGGTGTTCGCGCTGTCGGTCACGATGAGCGGCCACATCAGGTCGTTCCACGACCACAGCACCGTGATGATGCCCAGCGCCCACAGGCCGTTCGAGGCGAGGGGAAGCATGATGTTCCAGAAGATGCGGAACGAGCTGGCCCCGTCGATGCGGGCGGCATCCTCCAGCTCCTGCGGCAGTCCCAGGAAGAACTGGCGCATCAGGAACGTGCCGAACGCGCTGAAGATGCCCGGGGCGGCGATGCCGGCGACGGTGTTCAGCCATCCGAGGTTCTGGATGATCTGGTACTGCGGGATCAGGTAGATCTGCGCGGGCACCATGATGATCGACAGGACGAGGGCGAGGATGACGCCCTTCGCGGTGAAGCGCATGCGGGCGAACGCATAGCCGGCGATCGAGCACAGGAACAGCTGGCCGATGAGGCGCACCAGGGTGATCGCGATGGTGATCCACAGCTCCTGCCCGAACGGCATCTGCGCGAACACGTCCGCGTAGTTGTGCCACTGCAGCGTGCCCGGCCAGAACGTGGGCGGCACGCTCTCCACCTGCTGGCTCGTCGACAGCGACATGAGCAGCTGGTAGATGAGCGGCGACACCATGACGATGCCGCCGAGCAGCAGCACGATGTGCGCGCCGGTGTTGGACTGCGTGCGCCGCGGGCGGCGACGCGTGCGGTCGCCCGTGACGATCGCGACCGTGGGAAGCGCCTCAGACATAGTTCACCCACCTGCGCTGCACCCGGAACTGGAAGGCGGTGAGCACGGCGATGATCACGAGGATCAGGATGCCGATCGCGCACGCGTAGCCCTGGTTGTTCTGGATGAAGGCCTCGTTGTAGAAGATGTAGACGATGCTCTGCGTCTGCGGCATGGCCAGGTTCGACTTGCCGAGCATGACGTAGAGGAGGTCGAAGAGCTGGAATCCGCCGACGACGGTCATGATCGTCACGAAGAAGATGCTCGGCGTGAGCAGCGGCACCGTAATGCTGAAGAACTGGCGGATCCGCGATGCGCCGTCCATCTGCGCGGCTTCGTAGAGCTCCACCGGGATCTCCCGCAGGCCCGCGCTGATGATGATCAGGTTGAAGCCGAGCGCCATCCACAACCCGACGACCGCGACCGCGACCAGGGCGAACCCGGGGGTCGCGAGCCAGTACGGACCCTTGATGCCGAACAGCGACAGGAAGTAGTTGATCGGACCGAAGTCGCCGTTGAAGATCAGCCGCCAGACGATGCCGACCGCGGCCGGCATCGTGACGTACGGGATGAAGTAGAGCGTGCGGTAGAACGAGCGGAAACGCATCCCCGGCCGCTCGATGAGAGCGGCCAGGCCCATCGCGATCGGGATGCCCAGCAGCACGATGAGCGTGTAGATCGCGGTGTTCAGGATCGATCGCGGAATCTGCGGGTCGCTGAACATCTGCGCGTAGTTCGCGCCGCCGACGAAGCTCGACCCGCCGAACACGCCCACCGTCGTGAAGCTCAGGTAGAACGTCTTGAGGATCGGCCACAGGTAGAAGAGGGCGACGCCCAGCAGCAGCGGCAGGATGAAGATCCACGGCCACGCGCCGTCCGGGCTCGGCCGGCGGCGGCGCCGCGGCCGGGGACGGGGCGACGATGCGATCGCCGCCCCGACCGTCGTGGCCTCTGCAGAAGAGACGCTCATCGGGTCACTCCTTCGCGAGGAGCGCGTTCATCTGATCCGCGAGCTGCTTCGCCGCCGTCGCCATCGGCACCTGGCCGGCGAACGCCGGGGGCAGGATCGTGGATTCCAGCTGGTTCCACGCCGACGTGTTCTTGGAGATCGGGTAGGGGGAGGCGGTCCTCGCCTCGTCGAGGAACAGCTGCAGGTCAAGGCCCGGGATGGACTTGGCCCAGACGTCCTGACTGCCGTTGAAGGCGGGGATGACGACGCCGGCATCCGCCTGCACGAGGGCCGACGCGCGGTTGCCGAGGAAGGCGACGAACGCCATCGCGGCATCCTTGTTCTTCGTCGTCGCGGAGATGACGTTTCCGAGGCCGTGGATGACGCACTGGTTGCTCTTCGGTCCGGCCGCGAGCTTCACGACCCCGAGCTTGTCGCCGAAGGCCTGGTGGTAGGGGGTGGTCTCCCAGTCGCCGTCCATCACCATGGCGAGCTTGCCCGAGGTGAACCAGTCGTTGGCGAGGGTCGTCGTCAGCTGCTGCATCGTGGGCGAGACGCCGGACTTGATGAGGTCGGCCCAGAACTGCAGGCCCTGGATGCTGCCGGGCTGGTCGTAGCCGGACTTCTTGTGGTCGGGCGAGATGATGTAGCCGCCGGCCTGCAGCATGGTGTTGTACCAGGACGTCTGGCCGCCGGTGAGGTCGCCGGCGAAGCCGAACACCTTGCCAGAGTAGTGGTCGGAGATCTTCTTGCCGTTGGTCTTCAGGTCGTCCCACGTCCACGACGCGGTGGGCTCGGCCACCCCGGCCTTCGCGAGGAGGCTCTTGTTGTAGTAGAGGCCGATGGTGTCGAAGTCCTTCGGCACGCCGTAGAAGTGACCGTCGACCGTGTACAGGTTGACCAGGGCGTCCGGGTAGTCGCTCTTCTTGACCGCCCCGGCGCTGACCATGCCGTCCAGCGGCAGCAGCTGGTTGTTCAGCGCGAACAGCTCCACGTTCGGGCCGTTCATCCAGAAGACGTCGGGCAGGTTCTTGCCCTGCGCCAGGGTCTTCATCTTCGTCCAGTACGCGCCGCCGGACGACGGCGTGAGCTGGATGTTGACGGTGATGTTCGGATACACCTTGTTGAACGCGGCGATGATCTTCTGCATGGCGGGTTGCTGGTTGACATCCCAGATCGCGTAGCTGATGGTCGCGGCGAGGTTCTTTGCCGGCGCCTTGTACGCGGCAGCGCCGGTCCCCGTGGTGGAGGACGGAGTGCTGCAACCGGCCAGGGTCACCCCGAGGCCGAGGCTGGCGCCGCCGAGGACGGCGGCCCGGAGGAAGGTGCGACGGTCCATTGTCGAACCCTTTCTGTGACGTGGTGGAGGGTGGTGCCGCCGGTGGCGGCGGGATGCCTAGTGCTTTTGGCCCTGGGCGAAGTACTGGAGGACGGCGGGGTCGAGCGGGGGGATGCGGCGCGGCGCCGAGCCGCTGCGCAGCGAGTCGGTGGCGGCCACCCCGGCGGCGACCGCGTTGCGCGCGGCGACCGGCGACGTGTCGGTCGGGGATCCGTCGCGCACGAACCGGAGGAACTCGTCGACGGTGAGCTGGTCGGCGCCGTTGTGCCCGCCCTCGCCGGCGGGGATCGGGTAGGTCCGGTCGCCCTCGGGCTTGTAGTCGGTGCGGTGGTCCCACACCCGCACGACGCCGCCTTCGCCGTCGCCGAAGTTCTCCAGTCGCCCGGCGGTGCCGATGACCGTGTAGTTGCGCCAGTAGTCGGGGGTGAAGTGGCACTGCTCGTAGCTGGCCAGCACGCCGTTGTCGAGGCGCATCGAGACCATCGAGATGTCTTCGACATCGATGACGGGGTTGAGGTCGGTCTGCGCGGTGGGCGGCCAGTTCTCGAACGAGAACCACTCGGTCATGACGCGGTCGGTGTTGTCGGCGCGGTGCGGGATGCCGCCGTAGACGGCCAGGTCGCCCATGCCGGTGACGTCGACGCTGTAGGCGCCGGCGAGCCAGTGGATGACGTCGATGTCGTGCGCCCCCTTCTGCAGGAGGAGCCCGGTGGTCTTGGAGCGCTCGGCGTGCCAGTCCTTGAAGTAGTAGTCGCCGCCGTTTCCGACGAAGTGGCGGCACCAGACCGCCTTGACCTCGCCGATGGCGCCCTCGCCGATGAGGCGGTGCATGAGGCGCACCACGGGCATGTGCCGCATGTTGTGGCCGACGTAGAGCTTGCTGCCGGATTCGTACGCGGCCGCGAGCACGGCGTCGGCCGACTCGATCGTGATCGCGAGGGGCTTTTCGAGGTAGACCGAGACCCCCGCGCGGAGCAGCTCGACGGCGATGTCGGCGTGCGTGTGGTCGGGGGTCGTGACGAAGGCCACGTCGATGCCGAGGTCGATGAGCTCGGCGAGGCTGCCGACGATCGCCGGTTCCGACCCGAAGATCGCCGTCGCGCGGGTGCGGCCGCGCTCGGTGACGTCCGCCACCCCGACGATGCGCGCCGGGATGCTCGACTCCGCCGCGCAGAGCGCGAGCTTTGATCGGGCCCCCGCGCCGATGACACCCACTCGCAGCGCTTCGGTCTCCGACATCTGCATCTCCTCGTGCTCTCCGGTCGCGGACGATGATCATTTGAGCACAGTCCGGACTGCGCGCGCAAGATGTAATTTGCATGCTTTGGCACTGTTTCGATCAGTTTCCATCACTGATGGCTCGAAAACCTCCTCTTTCGCGCACCCGACTGCGCGTGCCATGATCGGTTCATCTCGTTCACGCGCACCATCGATCACCCGGGTCGATGACGCCATTCAGGAGGACACATGACCGCCAGCATCCTCGGCCCGGGCGCCCCGGCGCTCGCCTTCGACGTGGGCGGCACCGACATGAAGGCCGCCCTCGTCGACGCGGAAGGCACCGTGCTCGGCACCCGCCGCCTGCCGACGCCGCGCGACGGCGAGCGCACTGCCGACCGCGTGGTCGAGGCCGTCGCGCGCCTGGCCGAGGAGTTCGCGGCCGAGTACCCGTCGGTGGCGCCGGCCGCCGCCGGACTCCTCGTGCCCGGGCATGTGGATGCCGCCGCCGGCGTCGGCGTGCTCTCCGAGAACCTCGGCTGGCGGGAGTATCCGTTCCGGGAGCGGGCGACCGCGGCCCTCGGGATGCCGGTCGGCTTCGACCACGACGTGCGCGCCGCCGGCGAGGCCGAGTACCTCCTCGGGGCGGCATCCCGCTACCGCGACGTGCTCGTCGTCACGATCGGCACGGGCATCGCGGCGGCGGTCTTCATCGACGGCCGCATCCACGCCGGCGACGGGCGCGTGGGCGAGATCGGGCACGCCCCGGTCGCCGACGGCCCCGCCTGCGCGTGCGGCGGACGCGGATGCCTGGAGGCGGTGGCATCCGCCGCGGCGATCGCCCGCCGCTACGCCGCCGGGACCGGCCAGCCGGTGCGCGGGGCGCGCGAGGTGCTCGCCCGCGCGCAGACTGGAGACGGCGTCGCCCTCGCGGTGTGGGAGAGCGCGCTGGATGCCCTCGCCCTGTCGTTCGCCCACGTGGTCGCGCTCCTCTCCCCCGAGGCGCTCGTCATCGGCGGCGGGCTGTCCGAGGCCGGCGAGGAACTGCTCGAACCGCTGCGGCGGCGGCTCGACGCCCGACTCACGTTCCACCGGCGTCCGGTCCTGGTCAAGGCCCGGATCGGGGAGGATGCCGGTATCATCGGTGCCGCGCTCAAGGCGCGTGCCGTCGCCCCGATTCGAGAACAGGCTGGAACGCGATGAACCGGACCGACCGGCTGCGCGCCATCCTCGACCTCCTCGCCGAGACGGGCCGCGTCGAGGTGGAGGAGATCGTCGAACGCCTCGACGTCTCGTCCGCGACGGCCCGGCGCGACCTGGACGCGCTCGCCTCGCAGCAGCTGCTCACCCGCACCCGCGGCGGGGCCACCGGGCAGTCGGTCGCCTACGACCTGCCGCTGCGGTACAAGCGCGAGCAGCAGGCGCCGCAGAAGCTGGCGATCGCCCAGGCTGCCAGCGAGCTCGTGCCGATGGGGGCCGTCGTCGGCCTCTCCGGCGGCACCACCAGCACCGCCGTCGCCGACGCCCTCGGCACCCGCGCCGACATCGCCGAGCCGTCGCCGCACCACAGCCTCACCGTCGTCACCAACGCGATCAACATCGCCGCGCAGCTGATCATGCGACCGCAGATCCGCATCGTCGTGACCGGCGGCGTGGTGCAGTCCCGCTCGTACGAGCTGGTCGGCCCGTACAGCGACGTGGTGCTGGAGAAGATCACGATGGACTACGCGTTCGTCGGGGTCGCCGGCATCGACCCCGTGGTCGGCCCGACCGTGCGCGACGAGCGGGAGGCCGCGGTGAACGGCCTGATGGCGCGTCGTGCCGAACATGCCGTGGTCGTGGCCGATTCCAGCAAGATCGGTCGCCGTGCGTTCGCGACCCTCGGCGACGAGGGCCTGTTCGACACGCTCATCACCGACGATGGCATCACGCCCGACCAGCATCGCGCGTTCGAGGATGCCGGTCTGCGCGTCATCGTCGCGAGGATCTGACGTGCGTCGCGGCATCCCCGCGCTCGTCGTGCACTCCGCGACGAAGGTCGACGCCGACGGCGCGATCGAGGATTTCTGGCTGGCTGCCGCAGATGGCGTGATCCTCGGGACGGGACGCGGCTCCGAGTGGCGGCAGCACGCCGGCGAGGCCTCGACAGTGGATGCCGGCGGGCGGCGCCTCGTCCCCGGATTCATCGACCTGCACGGTCACGGCGGGGGCGGGTTCGCATTCGAGCAGGGGCGCGCGGCGATCGAGACCGCGCTGCGCCTGCATCGACGGCACGGCACCACCCGGTCGGTGCTCAGCCTCGTCACGAACCCGATCGACGAGCTGTGCGCCGGGCTCGACCTGATCGCGGGGGTCGCGGCATCCGACCCGCTCGTGCTCGGCTCCCACCTGGAGGGTCCGTTCCTCGCGGCCGGGCACCGCGGTGCGCACAATCCCGCCTTCCTGCGACCGCCGGACGATCCGGCGATCATCACCGATCTGCTGGCCGCCGCCCGCGGCACGCTTCGGCAGATCACGCTCGCACCCGAACTGCCCGGCGCGCTGGACGCGATCGAGACGTTCCGCGAGGCGGGTGTCGTCGTCGCGGTCGGACACACCGACGCGACGATGGCCGAGACGCAGGCCGCCTTCGACCGCGGCGCGACCCTGCTGACGCATGCGTTCAACGGGATGCCCGGCATCGGCCACCGGGCGCCGGGTCCGGTGCTGGCGGCGCTCGACGACGAGCGCGTGACGCTCGAGCTCATCGTCGACGGCTTCCACGTGCATCCCGACGTGGTGCGGATGGCGATGGCCCTCGCCCCACACCGGGTCGCCCTCATCACCGACGCGATGGCCGCCGCGGGCGCCGGCGACGGCACCTACGACCTCGGCTCACTCACCGTGACGGTGACGGACGGACAGGCCTGGCTGGCCGACGGGTCGAGCATCGCCGGATCCACCCTGACCCACGACCGCGCCCTGCGCGTGGCGGTCGAGGACGCCCGGGTCGACGAGGTCGCCGCCGTCGAGGCGCTCACGCTGACCCCCGCGCGCGTCCTCGGCCAGGATGACGAGTTCGGCCGACTCGCCCCCGGCTTCGCCGCCGACCTGGTGCTCCTGGACGACGCGCTCGGCGTCGAGCGGGTGTGGGCCGCGGGCGTCGAGCTGGTCTGAGGCGTCGTGGTGCCCGGCGACCCCCGTCCCTCGTCGCGGGCGGAGGAGATGCGACGAGCGGAGGATGCTTCGGGCCCCGGCCATCCTCCGTTCGCGTCATCCCCTCCCCTCGCGCCATCCCCTCCCTCGCGACGTCGCGGCGTCACGGCCGGAGGAGATGCGACGAGCGGAGGATGCTTCAGGCCCCGGCCATCCTCCGTTCGCGTCATCCCCTCCCCTCGCGTCATTCCCTCCCTCGCGCGGTCGCGGCGTCGCGGGCGGAGGCGCGATCAGGTGACGCGGTAGGCGACGAAGCGCACCGCGTTCGCCTCGCGGATGTACGACGCGATGTACACCGACCGCTCGAACTCGGGGCGGGTGGCGGATTCGAGGGTGATCGTGGCCCGGAAGTAGTACTCGGACGGATCCACGGCCTCGCCGCGCAGCAGGGCTTCGAGCACCTCCGGGTCGCCGCTGCGCACACCGACCGCGTGCAGATACAGCAGCTCGCCGTCGCTGCTGCGCGCGCTGTAGCGGCCGTCGACCTCGACCGAGCCGTCGGCGCGCACCACTTGCCAGTCGGCACCGCCGGGCAGGATCTCGCCGTCGAAAGCGCCCGTGATGTGGCCGCCGATGATCGGCACGACGCGCCGGTGGCCGACGCGGGTCATCCCGTGGTCCTCCAGCGCCCCGAGCTCGACGACCACCTCGAACGCAGGCTCCAGGCCGGGCACCGGGATCTGCGGATGCTGCGCGCTCATCCGATCACGCCTCGCGCGTGATCGTGACCTCGACGTTCAGGTGCGACTTGTGCGACCCGCTGTACACGCCGCGCAGCGGCGGCACGTCGTTGTAGTCGCGGCCGCGTCCCACGAGCACGTGGCGGTCGTCGATCTCGCTGTTGTTGGTCGGATCGAACCCCTGCCACTGGCCGGTGTACCACTCCACCCACGCGTGGGACTCCCCGGTGACCGGCACGTCGATCTGGGCGTCGGGGCTCGGGTGCAGGTATCCGGACACGTAGCGGGCCGGGATGCCGACCGCGCGCAGGGCCCCGACCGCGATGTGCGCCATGTCCTGGCAGACGCCCTTGCGGGCATCCCACGCCTCCGCAGCCGTGGTGTGCACGGCTGTGACGCCCGGCACGTACTCGACGGCATCCCCCACCGCGATGCAGATGTCCCTCGCCGCCTGCCACGGGTCTTCGCGACGCCCGGCGATGGCCTGCGCGATCTCGGCGACCTCGGCCGCCGGCCGGGTGCGGTCGGTCTGCGTCAGGTGCTCGACCGTCGACACCTGACGGCGGGCTTCGGCGGCCAGGCGCTCCCACGTGATGCCGGTCGACTCGATCGGGCGGGGGCGCACCTCGACGAGCGAACGGGCCACGACCCGAAGCTCCGAGTGGGGCGACAGCACGTCGAACGAACTCACCCGGGTGCCGAAGTAGTCGATGAACGAGTGCACGGTCGCGGCCGGCTCGATGTCGAGCGAAGAGGTCAGCACGAACTGGCTGTCGGTGGTGCCTGGCAGCATCCGCGCCTCGTTGTACGACGCCGCGACGTCGCCGAGGTAGCTGAACCCGGTGGTGTGCTCGATCCGCAGTCTTTTCATGACAGCTCTCCGATCCAGGACGGCTCCGACTGGGTGGGGAAGAACCGCTGCCGGATCGCCTCGGACGCCTCGCGGGTGACCAGCTGCACGCTCTCCATGTGCGCGGGCAGCTCGTGGAGGATCTCGCCGATCGGCCGGTACTCCAGCTCGTTGCGGATGCGTCCGAGCGCGCGCAGCACCTGGTTGGAGTGGCCGACGCGGTCGATCCGCGGGTCGATCGCGCTCATGCACTGCTCCGCCTGCCAGATGGAGTAGATGATCGAGCGCGGGAACAGGCGGTCCAGCAGGAGGAACTCAGCCGCGTTCGCGGCGATCGGCATCCCGCGGTAGGTGCGAACGTAGGCCTCGTAGGCGCCGCACGAGCGCAGGATGGTCGTCCAGGAGGGTCCGGATGCCTCGGTGAGCGTACGGGTGGCGAGCAGCCGCGCGGTCATGTCGGCGCGCTCGATCGACCGCCCGAGGGTGAAGAACTGCCACGCCTCGTCGCGACTCGTCGACGTGTCGACGATGCCGACGGCGAGCGCCGCACGTTCGCGCACCCAGGCGAAGAAGCCGTGCGCCTTCTCGGATTGGAGCCGGCGCGGCATCCGGGCGCTGGTCGTGTTCAGGCACTCCCAGAGCTCCGTGGAGACGATCTCGCGCGCCCGGCGGGCGTTCTCGCGGGCGGCGCTCAGCGACGATGCGATCGAGGACGCGTTGGCGCGGTCGACGCCCAGGCGGGCGAGCACGTCGGCGCGCTGCACCGGGCCCTCGGCGGGCGAGCCCATGACCGCGAGCAGCGACCGGCACGCCGTGTCCTCGTCGATCCACGGGTCTTCCAGCAGCAGCTGCAGGTGCACGTCGAGGATGCGCGCCGTCCCGTCGGAGCGCTCGATGTAGCGCCCGATCCAGAACAGCGACTCGGCGATCCGGCTCAGCATGCGGCACCTCCCTGCTGCTGCTGTTCCTCCTGCGCGTGACGCACGGGGGCGGGGCTCGGGGCGTCCTGCGGGGAGAGATCGGGTGGCGGCGCCTCGGTGTCGTAGACGATCGGGAGCGCCTGCGTCGCGGCGGATGCCTGGTCGGCCACGAGCCCGGCCAGGCCGTAGCCCTGCGCGTACTCGACGTGCGCCGGGGCGGCGCCGCCGACCACCCAGGTGTCTTTGGAGCCGCCGCCCTGGCTGGAGTTGACCACGAGCTGCCCCTCGGGCAGCGCGACGCGGGTGAGGCCGCCCGGCAGCACCCAGATGTCTTCGCCGTCGTTCACGGCGAACGGGCGAAGGTCGGCGTGGCGGGGACGCATGCCGTCCTCGACCAGGGTGGGGATCGTGGAGAGCATCACGACCGGCTGCGCGATCCAGCCGCGCGGGTCGGACTGCAGCCGGGTGCGCATCGCGTCGAGCTCGGCGCGGGAGGCATCCGGACCCACCATCAGGCCCTTGCCGCCGGAGCCGTCCACCGGCTTCACGACCAGTTCGTCGAGGCGGTCGAGCACCTCCTCCAGCGCCTGGGGGTCTTCCAGGCGCCAGGTGTCGACGATCGGCAGGATGGGCTCCTCGGACAGGTAATAGCGGATCAGATCCGGCGTGTACGTGTAGAGCAGCTTGTCGTCGGCGACGCCGTTGCCGACCGCGTTCGCGATGGTCACGTTGCCCAGGCGCGCGGCGAGCATGAGACCGGGGGCGCCCAGCATCGAATTGGCGCGGAACTGCAGCGGGTCGAGGTAGTCGTCGTCGACGCGGCGGTAGATGACGTCGACGCGCTTGGGTCCGCGGGTGGTGCGCATGTACACGCGGCCGCCCTGGCAGACGAGGTCGCGGCCCTCGACGAGCTCCACGCCCATGAGCCGCGCGAGCAGCGTGTGCTCGTAGTACGCGGAGTTGTACACGCCCGGCGTGAGCACGACGATCTCCGGGTCGTCCACTCCCGCCGGAGCGGCCGCGCGCAGTGCAGCGAGGAGACGGTTGGGGTAGTCGCCGACCGGACGCACCTGCATCGACACGAAGAGCTCGGGGAGGGTCTGCGCCATCACCCGGCGGTTGGAGATGACGTAGCTGACCCCCGAGGGCACGCGCACGTTGTCTTCGAGCACCCGCATCTGCCCGTGTTCGTCGCGGATGAGGTCGATGCCGGAGACGTGGATGCGCACGCCGTTCGCCGAATGGATGCCCGCCGCCTGGCGGTAGAAGTACTGACTCGAGGCGATGAGCTGGGACGGCACCACCCCGTCGCGGATGCAGTTCTGCCGCCCGTAGGTGTCGTCCAGGAACGCCTCGAGCGCCTTGACGCGCTGCTTGACCCCGGCCTCGACGTGCGACCATTCGTCGTACTGGATGATGCGGGGCACCGCATCCAGCGGGAAGGGCCGCTCCTCGCCGGCGAAGTCGAACGTCACGCCCTGCGCCAGATACGAGCTCGCGAGCGACTCGGTGCGCCCGCGCAGCTCCTCCTGCGTCATCAGCGCGAGGGCCTGGTGGAGCTCGTCGTACGCGTCGCGAGATGCCCCGTCGCCGGCGAACATCTCGTCGAACGCGGGCATCCCCTGAGGGGTTTTGCGCACCGTGCCGTGCGCGCCGTAGCCGTCGAAGAGGTCACCCATGCATCGAGCCTAATGCGGCCGATGTTGACGGCATGTTTCGGGGTGTGCCGGGCCTCAGCGCGGCCGGAAGGTGGTGAGCCAGTCGGACCCCAGCGCCGGCGGGACGGTGTCCACCGCGGTTCCGATATCGAAGAACCGAAGTGGAACCTGCGGACCCGTCAGCTCGGCACGAGACGCCGGCACCAGAAGGAACTGGTTCAGCGCCATCATCACGAGGAGGGGATCGAGGTCCAGATGGAACAGTTCGACGTCGATCGTCCTCCGCCTGATCGCGAAGGGATGCCGCCAATGCACCGCGTACGACTGCGCGTCCGGCTTCACCGTGATCCGCGCCACCATCATCCACGCCGTCCCCTGTTTCCAGCGGAGGGTGCCGATGTCGTCCCACGCGACCTCCGCGTCTTGCCGAAACCCCACAGCGCGGATCCCCGTCGGCGTCAGGACCACACGTCGACGGTGCCGCACAGACAAACTCTGGTCCACGACGACGACCACAAGAATCAGAGCGACCGCGCCCCAAAAGACCCGCCACCCACCGGTCGCAGCGACCGCCACCGTGATCGACATGACCGTCATCGCGATCGCGGCGATGAAGGTGTCGACCGGAAGCCTCTGGCTACCCGGCAGCACGACGGCGCCCGGCACCTGCTGACTGGCTTCGTACACGCTGTCCAGGCTGCGGCGCGGCCGGTACAGCACCAAGATGAAGACGTTGGCTGTCATCGCCCACCACAGGGCAGCGACGGCGAAGAGCACGACGGTCCAGCGTGGTTCCCACGGGGGGACCTCGATCAGAGCATCGACGGCGCCCGCGCTGAGGAACGTTGCAAGGATGACGTTGACCACGATCGCAAACCACCAGACCACGCGAGGGAAGGCCACTTCCAACAAGACGGCCGGCATCGGTCGCGGGGCGGGGCTGGCACGGTCAGCCAAAAATCGCATGCCACGCTCCTGTCGCCAGCCCGCCGATCGCCTCGCCCGTCTCGACCCATTCGTCGACGCCGGCCCGCAGTGTGTCGGCCCACCCGGGTGCCGCATCCTCGTAGAGGTGGTCGATGACGCCTGAGGTAAAGATGCCGACGCCCGCCCCGACGATCGCACCCAGTGCCGCGCCCACGATCGTGCCCACGGGGGGTTCGAATATGGTGCCGAACACAGCACCCGTCACTATTCCCGCGCCCAGCGATGCCGCGAACGAGCCGCCGTTCGAAACAACCGCTTGCTCAGCCGATTCCCCATGCTGCAGATCGTCGTACACGCCATACGCAGCAGCGGCGGCCCCGAGCACCCACAGCCCTCGGTTGAGCTTCGCCCCGACACGCAAGCCCGGCCGGAATTTCGTGCTGGCCTTTCCCATCGCATCCTGAGCGCTCTTGATCCCCCTCGACGCTTCCGCTGCTTCGTCGACGAATCCGTAGATCTCATCCTTCGGGCGCGAAATGTGACCGTCTTTGATCGAGTCGGCGAGGTTTCGCTGCGCGGTCGCAAGTCGATCCTTCTCGCGCGCGACGACGCTCCTCAACCGGTACACGGTATTCGCCATGTCACCAGCCGATGCCGCACCCGTGACGAGACCAGTCGCGACGCTCACCAGATCACCGGCGGCGGAATCCCACGCCGATGCGAAGGTCCGGACAGCCTCCCGCCACCGTTGGTGCGCCGAGCTCACGATTGCGACCAGCTCCTGCCACACGGTGTTCTGATCGCCGGGCGCATCCTGCGCCTGGATTCGTGTCCCCGACACCTGGAGACCCGCCACGGACGCCCTGCGGCGAGCCTCCGACATGGTGTTCTTCACCTCGGCGAGCACGGCGCCGAGAGTCGCGACCCTCTTCGCCAGCTCGGCGACCTGGCTCTCGTACGAGTCGACGGCCTTCCGCGCGGTCAGCGTCGTCGCATCGAAGGCATCGGCGGCTTCCCCATGCCAGCCGTCCAGTACACGCCTCCGTCCTGCAGCGATGTCATCGGACCACGACTGCGCGTGCGCGGCCACCGTATTGCCCAGAAAATGTCCGATCTGCTCGATCGCACCGGGCGATCCGTCGAGGCGAGTGTCGATCACCGCCGTCATCGGGTCCGCTCCCCGAGCCGCGCGATGTCGCTCCGAGCACGCTCCTCGTAGGCGGCCAGGTCTCGTGCCCCGGCCTCGGCCGCATCCGCCAGCGTGTCGAGCTCGAAGGTCAGGCGGAGACCGGTCTCGGCCACCTGAATCAGCATCCTCTCCAGCGGCACCTCCGCCAAGCCGGTGTCGGCCGCTGTCGGGGCCTTGCGGGCAACGCTCGTGTCGAAGTCTTCCGTCGCCGAGCGGATCAGCCGGATGCCGGCATCCACGATGTCGGGATGCAGGCCGATAGCCTCACTCATGGCGTCCTCCGCCCGCTGAACCTCCCACGGCCTCGCCTTCCGCTCCACCCCGGAACTCCACCGGCAACGAGAGGTCGAGGAGCACCATGTCGAACCGGTCGACCTCCCACACCGCCTCCAGTTCGATGGTCGGCATCACGATCCAGGGCTGCCCCTCGCCCATCCCGGCGTGCAGCCGGTCGAGCGCCGAGTAGGCCAGCAGGGCTGTCCGGCCGTCCTTCGTGCGCCGATACTCGAGGCGCGCATCGGCCGCGTCGGTCACCCCGCGGACGATCGGCAGGTACAGCACCGGCGGGTAGTCAACCGGGTGCGATCCGGGTGTGTGGTGCAACGGATTCACGCCCCCATGCTCATACACAAGACACAGCAGATCAAATGCGGGACTGTCATCTTTTTGTCATCGAATCCCTCATCCGTGCAGGGGTGCACGGACGTACGCTGAGCGCATGACTGGTCGTCCGCGGTATGCGCTCGCGGCTCTCGCGGGGATCGCCGCGGTGGTGCTCGGGGCCGGGGTCGGCGAGTTCGCCGCGGCGATCGCGGCACCGGCATCCAGCCCCTTCGCGGCGATCGGCGGCACCCTCATCGACGCCGCCCCGCCCTGGGCGAAGAACACCGCGATCGCCCTCTTCGGCACCGGCGACAAGGCCGCGCTGCTGACCGGGATCGCGATCGTGCTGCTGGTCGTCGCGGCCGTCGCCGGCGTGCTCGAGGCCCGGTTCCCGCCGACCGGCCGCATCATCTGCCTCGTGCTCGGCGCGGTCGGGGTGATCGCGGCCGTGCACCGGCCGGATGCCGATTCGCTGGCGTGGGCCCCGTCTGCGATCTCCGGCATCCTCGCGGCCGTCGCGATCGGCCCGCTCGTGCGCCTCGCCGGGGTCCGGATGCCGGCGACGGGCGAGCCGGCCGAGCCGGAGACCGGCACCACCACGCGGCGCGGGTTCTTCGCGTGGACGGCGACGGCGGCGGTCGTCGGTGTCGTGGCAGCCGCGGTCGGCACCGCCATGCAGGGCGGATCGCGGGCGGTGAGCGCCCTCCGCAAGGCCGTGCACCTGCCGGCACCCGTCAGCACGGTCACCGTGCCGTCGTCGGCGAGTCTCAGCGTGCCCGGCATCACGCCGGTGATCACCTCGAACGCCGACTTCTACCGCATCGACACCGCCCTCGTCGTGCCGCAGGTCGACCCGGACACGTGGCGGCTGCGCATCCACGGGCTCGTCGACCGCGAAGTGATCCTCACGTGGGCGCAGCTGCTCGCCCTGCCCCTGCGCGAGAGCGCCGCGACGCTGTCGTGCGTGTCGAACGACGTCGGCGGCGGCCTCATCTCGACCGCGGTGTGGCTGGGCTATCCCCTCCGCGAGCTGCTCGCGAAGGCCGGGGTGCATCCGGATGCCGACATGGTGCTGTCCACCTCGGTCGACGGGTTCACGGCATCCACCCCGCTGGAGACGCTCACCGACCCGCACCGCGAAGCCATTCTCGCGGTCGGGATGAACGGCGAGCCGCTCCCGCCGGAGCACGGCTTCCCGGTCCGGATGGTGGTGCCCGGCCTGTACGGCTACGTCTCGGCCACCAAGTGGGTGACCGACCTGGAAGTGACCCGCTTCGCCGACGCCACCGCGTACTGGACCGACCGCGGGTGGTCGTCGCACGGGCCGATCAAGCTGGAGTCGCGCATCGACGTGCCCCAGAACGGCTCCCGTGTGAAGGCCGGCGACGCGGTCATCGCCGGGGTCGCCTGGCACCCCCACACGGCGATCACCGGCGTGCAGGTGCAGGTCGACAGCGGTCCGTGGCAGCACGCGCAGCTCGCGACCGCGGTCTCCGCCGACACCTGGGTGCAGTGGCGGCTGCCGTGGAAGGCCGCAGCCGGCAGCCATCGCATCCGGGTGCGCGCGATGGATGCCGACGGCACCGTGCAGACCGAGACGATCGCCCCACCGGAGCCGAACGGGGCATCCGGCTGGCACACCATCCAGGTGACCGTCGCCTGAGGGCGGCTCAGCCGGCGAGGGCCAGCTTCAGCTGCTCGATCGCCCAGTCGATCTCGGTGGCGCGCACGACGAGGGGCGGGGCGATCCGGATGGTCTGCGCGTGCGTGTCCTTGACGAGCACGCCGCGGGCGAGGAGGCGCTCGGCGACCTCACGCCCGGTGCCGACGGCCGGGTCGACGTCGACGCCGGCCCACAGACCCGCGACGCGCACCGCGGTCGCACCGTGGCCGACGAACTCGTCGAGCCGGCTCGCCAGGTGCTCACCGAGCGCCTTCGCACGCCGCTGGTAGTCCCCGGACGCGAGCAATTCCACGACCTTGACGCCCACGGCGGAGGCCAGCGGGTTGCCGCCGAAGGTGGAACCGTGCTCGCCGGGGCGGAGGACGCCGAGGATGTCGGCGTCGGCGACCACGGCCGAGACCGGGACGATGCCGCCGCCGAGCGCCTTGCCGAGCAGGTACACGTCGGGTTCGACGTCTTCGCGGTCGCACGCGAACGTCTCCCCGACCCGGCCGAGGCCGGACTGGATCTCGTCGGCGATCATCAGCACGTTGTTCGCCGTGCACGCCTCGCGCACGGCCCGCAGGTAGCCGTCCGGGGGGATGATGACGCCGGCTTCGCCCTGGATCGGCTCGATCAGCACGGCGACGGTGTTCGGCGTGATCGCCGCGGCGACGGCATCCGCATCGCCGAAGGGCACCGCGACGAAGCCGGGCGCGAACGGTCCGAAACCGTCCCGGGCCTCGGGGTCGTCGCTGAAGCCGACGATCGTCGTGGTGCGCCCGTGGAAGTTGCCGTGCGCGACGACGATCTCGGCTTCGCCCTCGGGCACGCCCTTGACGCGGTAGCCCCAGGCGCGGGCGACCTTGATGCCGGTCTCGACCGCTTCGGCCCCGGTGTTCATCGGCAGCATCATGTCTTTGCCGCACAGCTCGGTGAGGGCCTGGGCGAACTCGCCGAGCCGGTCGTTGTGGAACGCGCGGCTGGTGAGCGTGACCCGGTCGAGCTGCTCCTTCGCGGCGGCGACGAGCGCGGGATGCCGATGCCCGAAGTTGAGGGCCGAGTACGCCGACAGCAGGTCGAGGTAGCGCTTGCCCTCGACGTCGGTGACCCAGACGCCTTCGGCCTGGTGCACGACGATCGGCAGCGGGTGGTAGTTGTGCGCCAGGTGCTCGTCTTCGGAGCCGATGATCCGCACCGCCGCGGTGTCGAGGCGCCGGACGTTCATCAGGCGTCCGCTTCGAGGGCGGATGCCGACCCGGCCCCGGCCGCGGGCACCTGGGCGCCGCGCAGTTCGAGCGTGCAGCACTTGATGCCGCCGCCGCCGAGCAGCAGTTCGGAGAGGTCGACCAGTACCGGGTTGTAGCCGCGGTCGCGCAGCTGCTTCTCGAAGCCCTTCGCGCGCGGCGAGATGATGACGTTGAGGCCGTCGCTGGCGGAGTTCAGGCCGAACACGGCGCCGTCCTCCTCGGCGACCTCGATGGCGTCCGGGTAGCGCTCGCGCAGCACGGCGAGGCTGTCGGCGTCGAACGCGGACGGCAGGTAGGCGATGTTCGCCCGGTCGACGCCACCCGGGCCCTGTACCGGGTCGAGCACCGAGATCGCGGTGTCGAGGTGGTAGAAGCGGGGGTTGACGAGCTTCAGCGACACGACCTCGCGGTCGAAGATCTCGGCGAGCTCGGCGTGGCTCTCGATCGACGAGCGGAATCCGTGTCCGGCGAGGATCGTGTCGCCGACGAGCAGGATGTCGCCCTCGCCCTCCTGGGGCGCGATCGGGCGGACGACCTCGAAGCCGTGGCCGGCGAACCAGTCCATGAACGGCTGCTCCTCGCCGCGGCGCTCGTCGACGCTGAACTTCACGCCGAGGGCCTTGCCGTCGATGATGAAGCCGCCGTTGGCCGTGTAGACCATGTCCGGGAGGCCTTCGATCGGGTCGATCAGCTCGATCTCGTGCCCGAGACGGACGTAGGTGTCGTACAGGTCCTGCCACTGACGGACCGCCTTGGACGTGTCGGTCGGGTCCGCCTTGTGCATCCACGGGTTGATCTCGTAGCTGACGGTGAAGAACTCCGGACGGCACATGAGATACCGACGGTGCTGCTGGATGCGCGTGGTCATGGGACTCCCCTCGAGGCACGGCGGACGCTGTCCTGTGGCCCGGCGGGGCAGAACGCCAACGATCCGGGCACGCCGTGAACCATTCTGTCACCCGCACCTGGGCATGACCCGCAGGACGTGCGCATCGAGCGATCTCGACCCATGTTTGTTAACCCTCTTGACTGTTAGGAAACTTTCCTGATACGTTCGCGATGCGCCCGAGGAAGGGCGCACACGAGGATTCCGACGAGGGGATGCACGATGGCCGATCGCGCCGCCACCGCCGAGCGCACCGTGCCCGGCACCCCTGCCTGGCTCCGTGCCCGCAACGACCGCACCGCCCTGGAACTCCTCCTCGAGCACGGCGACCTCACCCGCAATCAGCTCGGCGAGCTGACCGGCCTGTCCAAGCCGACCGCGTCGCAGATGGTGCAGCGCCTCGAGGCGGCCGGGCTCGTGACCGCCTCCGGATCCCAGTCCGCCGGCCCCGGCCCCAACGCCTCCACCTACGCGGTCCGCAAGGATGCCGGCGTCGGCGTCGCGATCGACTTCGACGCCCGCCGTGTGCGCACCTGCGTCGTGGATGCGACCGGCACCGAGCACGCGCCGGTCGAGGTCACCCTCCCCCGCTCCCGTCGCACCCCCGAAGGCGATGTCCGCCAGGCGATCGTGGCGGCCACGTCCGCCGCCGGGATCGACCCCGCCCTCATCGGATCCGTGTGCATCGGCGTGCCCGGCGCCGTCGACCCGCGCACCGGCGACCTGCGCTTCGCCGACGCCCTGGCCGGCTGGCCGACGCGCGACGTCGCGGTGCGCCTCCAGGACTCCCTCGGCCTCGACGTCACGATCGAGAACGACGTCAACCTCGCCGCGATCGCCGAGCGCACCGCCGGGGCCGGCCGCGGAACCGGCGGGTTCGCGCTCCTCTGGCTCGGCCCGGGCCTCGGGCTCGCCGTCGACCAGGCCGGCACCCTCCAGCGGGGAGCGTCCGGCGGCGCGGGCGAGATCGGCTACCTTCCCGTGCCGCGCACCGCCATCAGCCTCGATCCGGATGCCCGCGAGCTGCAGGACCTCATCGGCGGCATCCAGGTCACCGCCCTGACGCGGGATGCCGGGGCATCCTGCCGCACCTATCGCGACGCGATCAGCGCCCTCACCCGCAACCCCGATCTGCGGGCGCGGGTGACCGAACGGCTCGCGCCGCGGGTCGCCGCCGGTCTCGTGGCCGTGCTCGCCCTCCTCGACCCCGAGCGCATCGTGCTCGGCGGGGCGACCGGCGCCGCGCTCGGACCGGGGCTCGCCACCGCCGTGGCCGCGCACCTGAAGGCCGGCACGGCCTGGGACCCGGACATCGCCGTCACCGGCATCCCGACCGCCCCCGTGCTCGCGGGCGCCCGCGAGCACCTCACCGCCGCCCTGCAGGCATCCCTGTTCGAGCGGCTCGACCGCGTCACCCCCTGACTCCCGCCCCGCACCCCACCACCACACGAAAGAAGGACCTCGTGTTCACCAAGAAACGGCTCCTCGCCGTCGCCGCGTTCGCCGCGGCGTCCGCGATCGCCCTCGCCGGATGCTCCTCCGGCGGACCGAACGGAGGCACCGCCGCCTCCGCCGCGCCCACGCACCTGTCCGGGACGGTGTCGCTGTGGCACTTCTTCACCGACCGGGAAGCCGCGGTCATCCAGTCCGTCGTCGACGACTTCCAGAAGAAGAACCCCGACGTGAAGGTGGTGGTGCACTCCGGTCAGGACGACACCAAGCTGACCACCGCGATCGCCTCCGGGCAGCCGGTCGACGTCGGCATCTCGTACTCCACCGACATCGTCGGCAAGTTCTGCTCGTCCGGCGCATTCATCGACCTCGCGCCGTACATCAAGCGCGACAAGGTCGACATGGGACAGTTCTCCAAGGTCGTGAAGTCGTACACCGAGTTCAAGGGCGTGCGCTGCACGATGCCCGCCCTCGCCGACGCCTACGGCCTCTACTACAACAAGGACATCCTGCAGAAGTTCGGCTACTCGGCCCCGCCGAAGACGCTCACCGAGCTCGAGACGATGGCCATGAAGATGACCACGTACAACGCCGACGGGTCCATCAAGACCCTCGGGTTCAACCCGTTGATGGGCTGGGCCGAGAACGCCGCCGCGCACTACGGCCCGTCCGCCGGCGCGCAGTGGCTGAACGCCCAGGGCCAGGCCGTGATCTCCCAGGATCCGGGCTGGAAGGAGCTCATGACCTGGCAGAAGGGCTTCGTCGACAAGATCGGGTACGACAAGCTGAACAAGTTCACCGCAGGACTGGGTCAGGAGTTCGGCGCGACCAACGCCTTCCAGACCGGGCAGGTCGCGATGAACCTCGACGGCGAGTGGCGCACCGCGTTCATCAAGGCGCAAAAGCCCGGCCTGAACTACGGCACCGCGCCGTTCCCGACGACCGACTCGCACACGGATCTGTACGGCGGCGGCTACCTCACCGGCAACATCGCCGGCATCGGCAAGGGCTCACAGAACAAGGAGCTGGCCTGGGCGCTACTGAAGTACCTCACCACCGACACCGCAGCGGTCGTGAAGCTCGCGAACGGCCTCGGCAACGTGCCGACGACCAAGGACGCCCTCGCCTCCCCCGCTCTGAACCTGCCGCCGCAGTTCGGCACGTTCCTGCAGGTCATGGCCAGCCCCCACTCGGACACCACGCCGCCGAGCCCCGTCGGCGCCGGGTACCAGCAGACGTTCAACGACTACTGGACCAAGTACCAGTCCGGTCAGGGCGGCGATCTCGCAGCCGGCCTGCAGCAGGTCGACAAGACGATCAACGCGTCGATCAACCTCGCGACGGGACCGTGAGCGCCACCCCCGCCGCCACCCCGGGACGGACGGTCGACGCCGTCCGTCCCGGCCGCACCGGCAAGAGCTCCCTGCGCCCGCCGCGCCCGGGCCGCAGCCGCACCGCGCGGCGCAACCGCTGGACCGTGCTGGCCATGATCGGACCGGTGCTGCTGGGCCTTCTCGTCTTCTTCGTCTACCCGCTGATCGCAAGCGTCTGGTTCTCCCTGACCCGGTACGACCTGGTCACCCCGCCGCAGTGGAACGACTTCCGCAACTACATCTACCTGTTCACGCAGGATCCCCTCATCGGCACGGCGGCGCTGAACACGCTGTGGTTCGTGATCTTCCTCGTGCCGATCCGGATGCTGACCTCCCTCGCCGTGGCGGGCCTCCTGGTCCGGGCGCAGCGGGCGTCCGGCATCTGGCGCACCGTCTTCTACCTGCCCTCGCTGGTACCGCCGGTGGCATCCGTCGTCGCCTTCGTGTTCCTCTTCAACCCGGGCACGGGCCCCGTCAACCAGATCCTCGGCTGGTTCGGCATCCAGGGTCCGCTGTGGTTCAACGACCCGGCCTGGTCGAAGCCGTCGCTGGTGATCCTCGGCGTCTGGGTCATGGGCGACATCATGATCATCTTCCTGGCGTCGCTGCTGGACGTCCCCACCGAGCAGTACGAGGCGGCATCCCTCGACGGCGCGAACGGCCTGCAGAAGCTGCGGTACGTCACGTTCCCCAACATCGTGCCGGTGCTGCTGTTCGCCCTCATCACCGGGATCATCGCCGCCCTCCAGTACTTCACCGAGGCGTCGGTCGCGTCGCAGGTCGCCAGCGGCAAGGCGAGCGTCGGCGAGGGCCTGGGCGGCGTGCTCGGGTACCCGGACGACTCCCTGCTCACGTACACGCAGTGGCTGTACGAACGCGGGTTCGGCGAGTTCCAGCTCGGCTACGCGAGCGCGCTCGCGGTCATCCTCTTCATCGTCGCGGGCCTGTTCCTCGTGATCCTGCTGCGGCGGGTGTCCGCCTTCAACCCCGAGGGAGCACGCTGATGTCGACCGCGACCGAGACCCGCACGCTGGTGGCACCCGGCATCCCCGCCCGTCGCCGCAGGGCCCGCACCCGGGGCGGGGTGCTGCTGTGGATCGCCGAGCACACCGTGCTGGTGGTCGTGGCGGCGCTCTTCGTCCTGCCGGTGGTGTTCGTGCTGCTGACGTCGTTCATGACGGCGAACCAGACCCTCACCGGCGACCTGTGGCCGCATCCTTTCACGGCGGAGAACTACGTCAAGGCGTTCACCGACGCGCCGCTGCCGCTGTGGTTCGCGAACTCCACGATGTACGCGGTGCTCGCGACCGCCTTCATGCTGATCTCCAGCGTGCCGGCGGCGTATGCGCTGGCGAAGCTGCGCTTCCGCGGATCCAATCTGCTGTTCACCGCGATCATCGTGGCGATGCTGCTGCCGCCCCAGGTGACCGCCGTGCCGGTGTACGTGATGTGGACCGACCTCCACCTGACCGGAACGCTCTGGCCGCTCATCCTGCCGAACCTGCTCGGCGACGCCTTCAGCATCTTCCTGCTGCGGCAGTTCTTCCTCACCATCCCGACCGAGTATGCGGATGCCGCCCGCATCGACGGCTGCGGCGAGTGGGGGGTCCTGCTGCGGGTCGTGGTCCCGATGGCCCGGCCGGGCATCGCGGCGGCCGGCATCTTCATGTTCTTCAACTCGTGGAACGACTACTTCGGCCCGCTGCTGTACACGTCCGAGAACCCGGCCTCGTGGCCGGTCGCGTACGGACTGGCGACGTTCCGCGGGTCGCACGGCACCGACTGGGGCATCACCATGGCGATGACCCTGATCATCACCGTCCCGATCGTGATCGTGTTCTTCTTCGCCCAGAAGGCGTTCGTCGAAGGCATCGCCCTGACAGGAGTCAAAGGATGAAACTGACCGTCGTCGGCGGAGGCTCGACCTACACGCCCGAACTCATCGACGGATTCGCGCGCCTGCGCGCGCAGCTGCCGATCGAGGAGCTGTGGCTGGTCGACCCCGATCCGGAGCGCCTGCGCCTGGTCGGCGGGATCAGCGAGCGGATGTTCCGCGCGGCCGGGCATCCCGGCCGGATCGTCATCACGAGCGACCTCGTCGCCGGGGTGGCGGATGCCGATGCCGTGCTCGTCCAGCTGCGCATCGGCGGGCAGGACGCCCGGCGCGGCGATGAGACCTGGCCGCACGAGTGCGGCTGCATCGGGCAGGAGACGACGGGCCCCGGCGGGTTCGCGAAGGCCCTGCGCACGGTGCCGGTGGTCCTGCGGGTCGCGGACGCCGTGCGGCGGCACGCCAAGCCGGACGCGTGGATCGTCGACTTCACCAACCCGGTGGGCATCGTGACCCGGGCGCTGCTGTCCGAAGGGCACCGCGCCGTGGGGCTGTGCAACGTCGCGATCGGCTTCCAGCGTGCGTTCGCCGGGATGCTGGGGGTGGCGCCTGCCGCGGTGCAGCTCGGGCACGTCGGCCTCAACCACCTGACGTGGGAGCGCCACGCCTGGGTGCGCGACGCCGACGGCCTGCAGTCCGACGCGCTCCCGCAGCTGTTGCGCGAGCGCGGGCCCGAACTGGCCGCGCACGTCGAACTGGAGCCGGGTCTGATCGACCTGCTCGGGATGCTCCCCTCCTACTACCTGCGCTACTACTACGCGCACGACATCGTGCTCCGCGAACAGCAGGGGGAACCGACCCGCGCCGACGTGGTGCAGCAGGTCGAGCGGGAGCTGCTCGACGTATACGCCGACCCGTCGGTCGACACCAAGCCCCCGCAGCTGGAGCGGCGCGGCGGCGCCTACTATTCGGAGGCCGCGGTCGATCTCATCTCGTCCCTGGCCTCCGACCGCGGCGACGTGCAGGTGGTGAATCTGCGCAACGACGGCATCCTGCCGTTCCTGCCCGACGACCATGTCATCGAGGTGCCCGCGACGGTGGATGCCCGCGGCGTCCGCGCGCTGCCGGTCGAGCCGTTACCGGCCGACGTCGCCGGGCTCGTCTCGCACGTCGCCGGCTACGAGCGGCTCGCGCTGGATGCCGCCATCCACGGCGGGCGGGACCGGGTGCGGCGCGCGATGCTCGCCCACCCGCTGGTGCAGCAGTACGACCGGGCCGAGAGGCTCACCGATCTGCTCATCGCCGAGAACCGGGAGCACCTCGCATGGGCGTAGTCGTCGCCGTCGACGGAGGCGGCAGCAAGACGGATGCCGTGGTGCTGTCGACCTCCGGCGCGGTGCTCGGCCGCGCGCGCGGCACAGGCTCCAGCCCGCAGGTGCTCGGGCTGGAAGCCGCGATCGCGGTGTTCGACGCGGTGGTGCGCGAGGCACTCGCTGCGGCCGGGCAGTCGCAGCCCGACCTGGTCCGCGCGTACATGTCCGGGGTGGACCTGCCCGAGGAGTTCGCCGCGTTCCACGACGCCGTCGCCGCCCTCCCCTGGGCCCCGGCATCCGCACAGCGCCCTGAGCCGGTCGAAGGGCAGTCGGCCCCGGCATCCCTCGTCGTCGACAACGACCTGGTCGCCCTGCTGCGGGCGGGAACGGCCGAGCCGGATGCCGTCGCGGTGGTGTGCGGCACCGGCGTCAACGCGGTGGGCGTGCGCCGCGACGGCGCGATCGTCCGGTTCCCGGCGCTCGGGATGATCTCGGGCGACTGGGGTGGCGGCTGGCACCTGGGCGAGCAGGCGCTGTGGCATGCCGCGCGCGCGGTCGACGGGCGCGGCCCGGCGACGGCGCTGGTCGTCGCGATCCCGGCCGTGTTCGGTCTCGGAACGATCGAGGACGTGATCCGCGCGCTGCACTTCCGCGACATCCCGAACCACGACCTGTCGCGCATCTCCCCCGCCGTGTTCGCGTGCGCCGCGCAGGGCGACGAGGTCGCGGCATCCCTCGTGGACCGTCAGTCCGGCGAGATCGTCACCTTCGCGGTCACCGCCCTGCGGCGGCTCGACCTGCTCGACGCCGAGGTGCCGGTCGTGCTCGGCGGCGGCGTGATCGCCGGCGGGGACGAGCGTCTCATGTCCGGCATCCGCGCGGGGCTGGATGCCCGCGCCCCGCGCGCCCGCATCGTGCACGTCGAGGAGCCCCCGGTCGTCGGCGCGGCCCTACTGGCCCTCGCGGCCGCCGGCGCGGATGCCGCCGCCCTCGCCCGCGCCGAGCAGGCCGTGCTCGCCGTCCCCGCGGCCGCCTGACCGGCCTCACCCTCGAGACAGGTGTCCGCCGCCGAAACAAGCCCCGTGCTCACTTGTCTCGGCGGGAACGTCTTGTCTCGACGAGCCCGGCCTGCGGCGCCCCCCCTCCACATAGACTCTGCGCATGCGCGACATCCGACCTTCCGTCATGTGGCGGGTCGCGAACGGGGTCGGAGCGGTGATCTTCATCGTCGGCCGGGTTTCCGCTCTCGACACTCTCGCGTGAACAGGCGTTCTTACGTGCAGTGGAGCGTTGGTCGAAACGCCGCCGAGCCTGACCGGCCTCACCCTCGAGACAAGTCTCCGCCGCCGAATCAAGCCCCGTGCACACCTGTCTCGGCGGGAACGCCTTGTCTCGAGACGCGCCCGCCGAAACTGACCGGCCTCAGATCACCGACTCGCTCCAGGGGTCTGGATCGCCGAACCGGTGGGCGGTGATCGAGATCGCCTGCTCGTGCAGGAACGGCAGCAGCTCGAGGCGTCCGGCCGTGGTCACCTCGCCGTCGTACACGGCGAGGTCCGGGTCGCCCTCGACGGCGATCGAGAGCTTGCGGTGCAGTTTGCGGGTCGCTTCGGGCGGCCCGACGAGCCGCACGCGTCCGGGTCGCGGGGCCACCGTGACCGAGACCGAGCCGGCTTCGGTCCGCGCCGAGGCATCCCCACCCGCGTCGACCGGGGTGCCTGCGGCGCCGCCGGTGGCCATGCGCTGGCACCACTGGTCGCCGGTCTCGACGTGGACGTCCAGGCGCAGGTCGCCCAGCGCGCGGCGCACGTCGGCCGGCAGGCCTTCGGCCAGGCTCAGGCTGATCGGAGACCCGGCGCGCACCGCCGCGATGACGACGCGCAGCACCTGCTGGGTGGATGCCCCGCGCACCGCGCGCACCGCGACCGGGACCGGCCGGTACCGGTACAGGTTGCGCTCGATGCCCAGCTGCGAGACGTCCTTCACCTGGCCGAATTCGCGGTCCCAGGCGATGGCGTCCGAGAGCGCGCTGCGGCGCAGCCAGTCGAACGCCTCGTACTTCAGCGACGGCTGGGACGCCTCGATGAGGGCCGTGATCCGGGTGTCGAGGCCCCGCAGATGCAGGCTCGACGACGCGCGACCGCCCTCGGTCGCGCGCCAGGAGCCGAGGCCGATCAGATAGTTCGGGCCGCCGGCCTTCGCCCCGGCGCCGACCGAGGACCGCTTCCAGCCGCCGAACGACTGGCGCTGCACGATCGCTCCGGTGATGCCGCGGTTGACGTAGAGGTTGCCGGCCTGCACGCGGTCGAGCCAGATCTCGAGATCGTGCGGGTTCTGCGTGTGCAGCCCCGCGGTCAGGCCGTACGCGACGGCGTTCTGCAGTTCGATGGCCTGCGCGAGGGTCGACGCGTGCATGATGCCCAGCACAGGCCCGAAGAACTCCTCGAGATGGAACCGGGACCCGGCCCGCACGCCGGTGCGCACGCCCGGCCGCCAGTACCGGCCCGCGGTCTCCGGTCCGAGGTCGACGGGTTCGGGCTTCACCAGCCACTTCTCACCCTCGCCGAGCGTCGTCAGCGCCCACTCGAGCTTGCCGTGCGGCACCTCGATCACGGGCCCGACCTCGGACAGCGGGGCCGAGGCCGGCCCGACGCGCAGAGACGTCACCGCATCCGTCAGCTGCCGCGTGAAGCGCTCCGAGCGCCCGACCGGTCCGACGACGATCGCGAGGGATGCCGCCGAGCACTTCTGCCCGGCATGCCCGAACGCGCTCTTGACGAGGTCGGCCACGGCGAGGTCGAGATCGGCCGACGGGGTGATGATGATCGCGTTCTTGCCGCTGGTCTCGGCCAGCAGCGGCAGGTCGGAGCGCCACGAGCGGAACAGCGCCGCGGTGTCCCAGGATCCGGTGAGGATGACCCGGTCGACCGCGGTGTGCTCGATGAGCTGGCGGGAGACGTCGCCCTCGTCGATGGCGACCAGCGCCAGCAGGTCGCGGGGGATGCCGGCATCCCACAGCGCTTCGGCGAGCACCGCGCCGCAGCGCCGGGCCTGGTGCGCCGGCTTGAGCACGACGCCCGATCCGGCCGCGAGGGCCGCGAGCACCCCGCCCGCCGGGATCGCGACGGGGAAGTTCCACGGCGGTGTCACGACGGTCACCTGCGACGGCGTGAACACGGCCCCGGTGACTCGGTCGAGCTCGCGCGCGGTGGCCGCGTAGTAGTGGGCGTAGTCGACCGCTTCGGAGACCTCGACGTCGCCTTCGGCGAACACCTTGCCGGTCTCGGAGGCCATGACCTCGATGAGCAGCCCGCGTCGTTCGGCGAGCACCTTTGCGACCCGGCGCAGCACCTCGGAGCGGGATGCCGCCGGAAGCGCACCCCAGTCCTTCGCGGCGCGCCGCACTCCGGCGACGATCTTGTCGAGCTGGGCGGCCTTGCCGACGCGGGATTCCGCGACCACGGCGTCGCCCGCGGTGGACGCCTCCACGCGGCCGAGGATCTCGCGCGCCCACTCGCGGTTGGCGGGAAGGGCGGGATCGCTGTCGGGCACGTTGCGGAATCCGGGGGCTCCGGCGGCACGGGTGACGGACTCGCGCGGCGCGAAGACGGCCGTCTCGACGAACGGCGACCCGCCGAACAGCTGCTGGGCGTCCGACGATAGAGCCTGGGTGTCTCCGGCGGCGATGCCGAGCACGGCCTGTGTGAGTCCGGCGTCGATCAGTTCGGTCTCGTCGGCGGGGTCGTGGGTCAGCCGCTCGGTGTCGTCGCCCGCGGCGTCGTCGCGGCCGGTGGCATCCTGCGCGGCGAGGCGCTCCTCGCGCGCCCGGTCCTGCTGACGCCGCGGCCCCGCCCAGAGCGTCGGATCGGTCTGGCGGGCGACGGATGCCAGGTATCGGTCCCGTTCCCGGTCGAACAGGGCCTCGTCGTCGTGCAGCGCGAACGCCGCCGACAGGTAGTTGTCGCTCGAGGCGTTCTCCTCGAGACGACGCACCAGATAGCTGATGGCGACGTCGAACTCGTCGGGCTTCACGACGGGCACGTACAGCAGCACGGGCCCGACCTCGCGCGAGACCGCCTCGACCTGTCCTTGCGCCATGCCCAGCAGCATCTCGAACTCGACGCCGTCGCGGACTCCGCGCTCACCGGCCAGGAGCCACGCGTGGGCGACGTCGAACAGGTTGTGTCCGGCGACCCCCAGCCGCACGGCCCGGATGCGGTCCGGGTCCATGGCGTCGTCGAGGCAGCGAAGGTAGTTGGCGTCGGTGTCGACCTTGACGTCGTAGGGCGCCTGCGCCCAGCCGTGCATGACGGCATCCACCCGCTCCATGGCGAGGTTGGCGCCCTTGACGAGGCGCACTTTGATCGGTGCTCCCCCGTCGTCGACGCGCGCGGTCGCCCAGGCGGTCAGCTCGCGCAGGGCTCCGAGGGCGTCGGGGAGGTACGCCTGCAGCACGATCCCTGCGCCGAGTCCGTGCAGCCGGGGATCGTCGAGGAGCCGCGTGAAGACCGCGATGGTGAGGTCGAGGTCGCGGTACTCCTCCATGTCGAGGTTGATGAACGTGCCGTTCTCGGCGGCGGTCAGATAGAGAGGGGTGAGCCGCTCGACCACGAGTTCGACGACCTCGTCGAACGCCCACATCGAAAGATGGCTGACGATCGCCGACACCTTCACCGACACGTAGTCGATGTCGGGTCGCCGCACCAGGTCATGGATGCCGGCCAGTCGGCGCCGCGCCTCGCCCTCGCCCAGCACGGCCTCGCCGAGCAGATTCAGGTTGAGCCGGTGTCCGCTGCCGCGCAGCTGTTCGAGCACTCCGCCGAGCTTGTCGGGGCGCGCGTCGACGATGAGGTGTCCGACCATGCTTCGGAGCACGCGCCGGGCGATCGGCACGGTGGGGGCAGGGAGCACGGGGGCGACGAGGCCGCCGGCCCGGACCGCCGCACGCTGGTACCAGGGCAGGAATCCCGGCACGAGCGGGGCGGTGCGCTTCAGGTTGGATGCCGCCGCCGACAGGCTCTCCGGTCGCATGACCCCGTCGACGAACCCGACGGTGAACGGCAGGCCGTGGGCATCCTTCAGGACGCCCGCGAGACGCGAGGCGGCGGGGTCTGCCTCTGTGACGGCAGACTCGACCACCCAGCGGCGGGCGAGCTCGGTGGCCTTCTGGGCGAGCGTGGATGGCTGCGGCGGTACCTCGGACATCCCCTCCATGCTCGCACCTCCCCCACGCAGGAGCGCCGTGCGGCGCGCCTCAGAGGCGGATGTTCAGCTCCACACGCTCGGCGCCGGCTTCTTGGTCGAGGGCAGCCGGGATGCTCCGGCCCACTCGTGGATCCACGGTTCGACCTCGGGGATCTCCCCGGGATGCCCCATCGCCGCGAGGGCCTCCTCGATCGAGACGTGGCCGCCGGCGCGCTTGAGCATCCGGGCGCGCACCACGACCCGCGCGTAGACCTCGCCGTCCACCACTGCGCGGTGCTCCATGTACAGGGCCCGGTCGTCGAGACCGGTGAACCGTGTCTCGACGTCGAACCGCTGCCAGAGATTCAACGACTTGCGGAACGTGATCGTCTCGCTGGAGACCACCGCGTACCAGGCACGCGAGCGCATGGCATCCCACAACCCGGTCCGCACGAGGAGGTCCCACCGGCCGAGGTCGAACAGCGACAGATACCGGCCATTGTTCATGTGCATGAGGATGTCGATGTCGGTCGGCAGGGTGGTGAGGCGGATCGTGCTGACCTCGGTCAGTCCCAGGGTTCGTCCGCGTCGCACCCGGCGTCGCGCCTGCAGGTGGATGAGGAGGGTGCGCCAGATCACATTCACGAGGTGCGATCGTAGCCTTCCACGACCTTTCCGCAGAGTCGATTGGAGGATGCCGCCAATTCGGGACGGGGCTCCGCCGCCCAACCGGCGGGAGTGAGCATCGCGATCACGGCGGACACCCTGGGGCCGACCGGCAGGTGGACTGCGCAGGGTCAGAAGGGTGCCGGTGCTGTGGACGTACCGGACGCGCCTGTACTGCGGGGTCTGCCGGGAGGGCCGGTGACGACCGCGGTGCCGGTCGGCTCAGCGTGCCGGGTTGACCGGCCGGGTGGTCGGCTGGGTTGTCCGGGTGGTCGGTCGGGGACGAACCGGACGGCGGCCGGGGGCCGGGTGCGGTAGCCGCGGCGGGTGGGTGAGGTGAAGTGGAGGATGCCGCCGGGGAGTTGCTGCACGGTCCAGTCGGTGTGGTGTTTGACGGTGTGGTGGCGCTCGCAGAGGCAGGCGAGGTTGCACAGGGCGGTGGGTCCGCCGTCAGCGTGTGCGGTGGTGTGGTCGATGTCGCATTTTTGGGCGGGGCGGCGGCAGCCGGGGAATCGGCAGGTCTCATCTCTGGCTTGCAGGAGGCGTCGCATGGCGGTGCAGGGGCGGCGTTTGTCGACGGTGACCGGGGTTCCGGTGGTCGGGTCGGTGAAGATCCGGTACCAGTCGTCGGATCCGCCGGCGAGGTGTCGGGCGGTGTCGTCGTCGACGAGTC
This sequence comes from Microbacterium mangrovi, assembly GCF_000802305.1. Classification (GTDB taxonomy): domain Bacteria; phylum Actinomycetota; class Actinomycetes; order Actinomycetales; family Microbacteriaceae; genus Microbacterium; species Microbacterium mangrovi. The sequence goes on from NZ_JTDK01000019.1 coordinate 34,468, forward strand.
CGGCGCCGGGGATCTGCGCACCGCCGGACGTGGTGCCGGCCAGGGTGGAGGCGGGGATGGTCAGGTGCACGGTGGCTTGGATGGCGCCGAGTGCGTCGCGGTGTTCGGGGGTGGTGCCGTGTGCGTCGGGGACGTTGGTGAGCA
>NZ_JTDK01000002.1 GCF_000802305.1 Microbacterium mangrovi
GATCACGAGAGACCTATGTCCTGAAACCAGACACCCCATCCTCCGCCAAAGTTTTACCCGGCCGCCTCAGCGATGATGGCTAGATGGCGTTATTCGCAGTCCGCAGCGTGATCAAGTTCGACGATCTCTACGAAGAGCGCGTCGTGCTCTTCTCAGCGTCGGACTCCGAACACGCGTCGCGGAAAGCGGCCACAGAATCTTTCGAGTACATTGACGCGCTCGGCTCGGGAGTGGATTCCCTGCAACTCTGACGCTCTTGACGGATTGACGAACGGAAGCGACGTTCGATGTCGAGGAAGTCCCGTTCGAGGCCCGTCGGGGACTCACGTGGGTCTCCGCCTAGCCTGACTGCCGCGGGCGGCCTCTCTTGTCGTCTTGGTCGGGGCTGAGCCGGCAAGCCCACAGCAAGCGGGTCAACCATCCACGTGAAGAGATCACGACCGGGAGAGCCCGATCGCTGGAGTTGCCGGATGAGGGGGCGCGGCCCGCAGTGAGTGAGAACCAGCACGTCGCAGCCGGAAGACCCGGAGTTCGCGATCATGCTCGATGAATCCGCCCCGTACGATGAGCGAGTGATGCCGCCTGCGTGGGAACGCCATGACTTCGCAGAGTATGCGAAGCGATTGGCCCGCGTGCAACGACTCGAGCGGATCTGGCGTGCACTGTTGGTCTGCGCGCTCGTCTGCGTACTCATGCCGCTCGTCTCCGCATTAATGGACTGGCCTTTGCCAGCGATCGGCCCGGCGGCAGCATTCCTCCTCATTCTTGTCGCGACGCCATTCAAGTCCCGTGCCCAGCGCGTCCAGGTCAGGGCGATCGCCACATGGGTGGCAGCAGGAAGCCGCAACAACATCCGAGAGGAACCTTCTAGCTAGCAACGCTCGGCGCCAGGGTCCGCGGCTCCTAGGTCGCGGCGAGCGCCTCGCGGACGACTCTGGCTGCTTCCGTCGGAGTCACGACAGGATTGCACTGGTGGGCGAGAGCGTCGTACCACTCGGCATCCGTCGGCAGACGCGTGAATGCGACCCTGGATGCGCTCGTGTACGGTCCAAACCTGCCGAACACCTTCTCGGCCTCGGCGTCGATCTTCCCGGCTACTGCCAGCGCCCACAAGTCGTAGAGGTCACGCGGAGCCGCACGATCGTTCCACGACGACAGCTTCGATGCGACAAACGCTGCGGGCGTCAGCACGCGTAGCCTCGCCGGCTGAGCGTCGCTGTAGCGCTGCTCGATGTCGACGATCTCCGTCGGCCAGTCGGGATACCCCTCGGACCCCAACAGCTGGATCTGAACGCGCGTGGTGCCGACCTGCATCACCGCAGTGTTGGGATGCCGGGTGTCCCGAATGCGCGGTGTGAACGTCACTGTTCCGAAGGTGCGCCGGAACCGCGTGACGATGGCGGCTTCGATCTTGTCGGCGACCTCGCCGCGGTCGCTCCGCGCGATCAGGTCGATATCCTCCGACAGGCGTACGACAGCAAGATGTATGCGCGAGAGCGCGGTGCCTCCGAAGAACACGACGTCGTCCGTGCCGACGCTGGCGATCGCGGCGAGGGCATGCGAGATGACGTGATCGCGGACGACCTGCTCCGCCGCAACACCGAACCGCTCCTCGACGGCGAGCTGCTCAGCGGGGTCGAGCACGCCGGGAATCGGCTTCGGTCGACCATCACCCATTTGCGCCATGACGCGCCTCTTCATCCATCGCCTTCAGCATCTTCCTGAGCGCTGGGTTCGCCCGACCGAAGGTGTCCACGACCGCCTGAAGATCTTCGCCCCGAACCTGACCTTGCAGGTTGCGCGCCGCTGCGGCGGCCTCGTCGGGCATCCCGCCCTGGGCCGGTTTCATCGTCAGGTCGTAGAGCGTCTGCGCGGGCGTGGTGACGAGTGCCCGCCCGAGCTCGGTGGTCTCCAGGACCGCATCGAGGCGATCGAGGTCACGAGGGATAAGGTGAACCCGCCCTCCCCCACCCAACTCAACGGGCGGCCGCCCCGCCTCGGGCACGGCGACCGTGGTGACACCGATCGCGCGCGGGGTCGCCGCCCAATGACGCGCAGCACCCAGCCCCATGAGGACCGCGTTGCGATTGCCGAAACGCGCGGTCGCGACCGCGAGGCCTGCCGCCTCCAGCGTGGGGCGCCAGGTACGGCCATCGCGACCATCCGGGGGCACGGTGTAGACGCCATGTGCCAGCCGAGCCACGGCGCCCTGGTCAGCGAGTCGATCGAGCGTCCGCCACATGTTCGTGCCGAGCTCGCGAAGCTCCACATACCGAGCCGTCCGCAGCGGGGCACGCTCGATCATGCGGACAATGTCGACGTCGTTGACCATGCCCTCGCCTCCCTAGTGAGAGCTAGTATACTCCCAATGTATATTCAGTCGCAGTAAGTGAATATCATCGACGCAACCCTTGCAGGACGCGTACTCAGTCCGAGGCTCGGGTGGGGCGGCTCACACCTCGGGCCGGGGCCAGGAATGCGGTTCTCGAAGGAGTTGGCGCCGGCTATTACAGCGACGATGGCTTGACAGCCCCGGCCAGCGACAAGCTGCCGAGTCCTGCAGCGGCAAAGCCAGCAAGAGCTCCCTTGAGGAGGTTCCTCCGTGATGACATATTCGTTCCTCTTCTACTCTGAGACCTGTTGATGCAAGGCGACCGCGATGATCGCCGCGACGATGGCACCCGCGGCGAGCACGATGAATTCGCCCGGGTAAGTGGGCGACGTCGAGAAGGTCCCCGCGACGATCAGCCCAGCAAGAATCGCGTTGCGCACGAGCAGCATGGGCGTGACCTTGGTCCCCGTGGAACCACACCCGCAGTCGTTGCCCGTCCTCCGGACGAGGCAAACCACGATGGCGCCGCTGAACACAAGCAACAGGAGAAGAAGCGCGATGCCCGTGAGAGTCGGGGCGACTCCCGCTGCGAACATCAGGCCGCAGATGAACTCGACGGGCGGAAGAACTGACGCAAGAACAGCTGACGTGCCGGAGCCGACGATTTTGTAGCCCATGATCTCAGACCAAAACTGCCGGCTCTTGCTCATCTTCGCGCTGCCGGCCCACACGAAGTACCCGCCACCGAGCATCCGCGCAGCAATGAGGATGACCTCCATCAGAAAGACACCCGCTCTCCAACTTCAAACATGTTGATTCGTCTCACCGGTGCGGCGACAGAAGCTGCTCGTGGGCCCAGGCCTTGCCCGCGTCATCGATGTATTCCGGGATGCACGCGTCACTCCGTCGGGCCGGTCGCAGCGAGATCGAGAGTACGTTCCGCAATGTCTTTGCGCAACATCCAGTCCTCAGGAGTTGAGAATCCACTGCACGGGTGCATGCCCGACGACTCCTTACCAACCGGTTGCCGAAACGTCGCCGAATCGACGCGAACCAGGTGGTGCCTAGGCACGGCGCAGGTGTTAGCCGGGTCGGATCAGCGATCCCGGCCCATTCGCCGTCAGTCCCGGGAGGTTGCGTTCACACTGCCCGAGCGTTCCTGGCCGCTGAGCTGGGCAATGGCGGCCATGATCCGCTCGGTGATCTCGCGACGGGCCTTCCCGTCCGGGACGCCGTCCAGGTCGGAGAGGTCGAGCGGCTCGCCGAAGCGCACTTCGAGGCGCGGCTTTCCCGGGAGCAGGTGGCTCAGCGGCTTGGTGGTACCGGTGCCGATCAATCCGACCGGCACGATGGTGGCGCCGGTGTCACGCGCCATCCATGCCGCGCCACCGTGACCGGCGTGGAGTTTCCCGTCGCGCGAGCGCGTCCCCTCCGGGAACACCGCGAAGACGCTCCCGGCGCGCAGGATGCTGCTTCCGGCGTCGAGCGCGGCGCGCGCGTCGCGACCGGTCGCGCGATGCACCGGAACGCCGCCGATCGACGTGAAGAACCAGCGCATGAACCGGCCGACCATCCCGGCGCGCGTGAAGTACGACGCCTTGATGAGGAACTGCACAGGACGGGACGCGGATGTCGGGATGATGACGGTGTCGAGTGCCGCCAGGTGATTGCTCGCCAACAGCACCGGTCCGTGCTCGGGGACGTTTCCTCGACCGACGATGCGCGGGCGATACATCAGCCAGAACAACGGCCGCAGAACGACCCGCCCGACGAAGTAGACGGCACCCGGCCGCGAGACAGGGGCCGGGGTCGGCGGAACTGGCACGGTCACCTCGTCACCCTATCCCCCGTCGTCCGCAGCACTTGGAAGAGCATGATGGATGCATGCCTGCCGCTCATCGTCCCGGCCTGCGAGTGACGCCCGGGCTGACGATCCCCGAGTCCGAGCTGTCGTGGCGGTTCTCGCGGTCTTCCGGCCCCGGCGGCCAGGGCGTGAACACCGCGGACTCTCGCGTGGAACTCGTGTGGGATGCCGCCGCTTCGACGGTCCTCTCGGAGGTACAGCGCGACCGCATCCTCGATCGGCTGAGTGGTCGCCTCGTGGACGGAGTGCTGACGGTCACGGCATCCGAGCATCGCGCGCAGCTGCGCAACCGAGACGCCGCGCGCACTCGCCTGGCCGCGTTGGTGGCGGACGCGTTGCGACCGCCTTCCCCGACGCGGCGACCGACGAAGGCGACTCGAGGCGCCACCGAACGGCGCCTGAAAGCGAAGAAGCGCCGCACCGGGATCAAGGATCTACGCAAGCCTCCATCCGAGTAGCGTTCGCTCACATGACCACCAAGACCGCCCTCGTCACCGGCGCCTCCTCCGGCATCGGCGAATCCACTGCACGTAAGCTCCACAACCTCGGATTCACCGTCTACGGTGCCGCGCGCCGCACGGACCGTCTCCAGGGGCTCGGTTCCGACGGCATCCGCACGCTCGCGATGGACGTCACCGACGAAGACTCGATGAGAGCGGGCGTGGCGAGGATCGTCGCCGAGACAGGCCGGCTCGACGTCCTCGTGAACAACGCCGGGTATGGCTCGTACGGCGCGATCGAGGACGTTCCGATGGACGAGGCGCGCCGCCAGTTCGACGTCAACGTGTTCGGCGCGATGCGCCTGAGCCAGCTCGTCCTGCCGCACATGCGTGCACAGCAGAGCGGGACCATCGTGAACATCTCCTCCATGGGTGGCAAGATCTACACGCCGCTCGGGGGCTGGTATCACGGGACCAAGTTCGCCGTCGAGGCGCTCAGCGACTGCCTGCGCCTCGAGGTCGCACCCTTCGGCATCCACGTCGTCGTCATCGAGCCGGGTGGCATCGCCACCGAATGGGCCGGCATCGCCGCAGACAGCCTCGAGACATCCTCCGCCTCCGGCCCGTACGCCCGTCAGGCCGCCTCCGTCGCGAAGACACTGCGCTCGGGAGCGAACCGCGACTCCTCGCCCTCGGTCGTCGCCGATGCCATCGCGAAGGCGGTGACCGCTTCGAAGCCCAGGACCCGATACGCCGTCGGCTTCGGCGCCAAGCCCCTCATCACCGCACGCCGACTGCTCGGGGACCGCGCCTTCGACTTCGTCATCCGCCGCGCCATGGGGATGCGCGGCGACTGAGGAGTCACGGTGGGCGTCTTCTCCCCGCGTAGGCTCGCCCGGTTTCAGTGACGGTCGACGAATCGAAGCGACTGTGCGACGATTCTCGGCGTGACCGACCAATGAGTGATCGCACGTCCCCTGAGGCCGGCGGTTCTCCCACGGCTGAATTCTGGCCCATGGGGCTTTCCCTGCGCCGCGGGGTTATCCCGACGAGTTCGAGCCTCCCCCGCGCGCAGCACCTGGCGGTCTATCGCAACGGTTTGGAGCTGCGCAATCTGTTCGATCGGGTTTGGGTCCCGCGCGACCGCATCGTGGAGCTCTATCGCATCACCGGTGGGTTCCGAATGATCTGGGACGACGGAGACCTCGACTCCGCGGCCATTGTCAGTGCCTGGTTCGGGATCAAGAAGAAGAGCGGCGACCGGCGCTGCTCATAGGCCCAGGCCTTCCCCACCTCGGAGATGTACTTCGGGATGCACGCCTCGCTCCGTCGCTCGGCGCCAGCGAGCTCGGCGTCGGTCGACGCATCGATGGTGTACCTGAACGCCAGTTCGTTGTTGCCCGTGCGGGATATTTCGCTCACTGTGCCGCCCGACGCCTGAACGCACGCCCGTTGGCCGAGGATCGCCGATTCATACTCGGAAGCCGTGACCTTGCCGTCCTTGAGGATCTTCGCCTGAAAAGGAGAGGTGTGCGACGCAAGCGCCGCGACATCCAGCGGCATGGATTCCTGAGCAACAGCGCGGCAAGCGCCAAACGCCACGGCGACTCCCACCATGAGCATGAGGCCGAACGTTCGGTGCCGTCGGCGCAGAGACGAGGTCCTGCCGGCCGCGAACAGGGGCCGTCGGCGTGCCCGAAGACCATGAACGCTCACAACTCCGACCATATGTTTCGCAAGCCACTTGCGCAAGCTCTAGCCCGAAAGGATTCCGGACTCCGACCACCTCGGACCACTACGATCCAATGGATAGAACCGAGGCCCGCTGCGCCCCGATTCCGCGCTGCGAGGGAGAGCGAACATGGCGATGACGACGCGACGCCGACGTCTCATCGGCAGCTCCGTGATCGCGGCCGTCATCCTCACCGTCGGCGTGTTCGGCATCGAAGCGGCGAACCAGGCGGCCGCGGTGCAGCGCGAGATCCCGCCGGCGAGCGCGTCGCCCGATCAAGTGCTCGACGTGTATCTCCGTGCTGCCAAGGCGCACGATTGCGCCGTCGCCGCGGCGCTCATCGCGCCGGGAGCCGACCTCGATCCGCTGTGCGGTCCCCGCAATCCCCTGGATGCACTGCTCGGCAGCTCCGGCGAGATCCTCGACTACTCACGGGCCGAAGGCCCGGTCGGCGACTGCTACCCGGTGGACCTGGTCGAGACCGGGATGGACGGCGCGGAAGCGGGCAATCTGCCCGGGTGGGAGTTCTGCTTCGTACAGACGCCTCAGGGGTGGCGGATCAGCGACGAGGGCCACGGCTGAGCAGCCCGCGCGAGGCTACGCCCAGCCGAGCTCCTGCAGGCGGGCGTCGTCCAGGCCGAAGTAGTGGCCGATCTCGTGGACGAGCGTGATCCGCACCCGGGTGCGCAGGGCGTCGAGGTCGGCGCTGTGCTCCTGCATGTTGTTCTTGTAGAGCGTGATCCGGTCGGGAAGCTCCCCGAAGCCGTAGACCCCGCGCTTCGTCAAGGGATGCCCCCGATAGAGCCCGTAGAGCCGCGGCCATTGGCCGGCAGGCTGGTTCTCGACAACGATCCCGACGTTCTCGAGCCCGCGCACCATGTCGTCGGGGAGGGCGTCGAACACCTCGGACACCATGCGCTCGAAGTCGTCGTCCGAGATCTCGACCATGATCCAATCATGCCCGCGCCGATGCGATCTAGGCTGATGCCATGAGCGGCGAAGCAGGATGGCTGAAGAGGTTCTTCAGCGACCCGATGGCGGATGCCGTCAAGGGAACGGCGGAGATCCTCGCGGTCTCCGAGCCCGTCGGCCGCGGCCCCTTCTCGAAATGCATGCTCGACGTCATCGCCGCAGCACCGGACATCGAACCGCGAACGGTGACCGTCGAGGCCGTGCTGCGGATCAAGCACTGGCCGCGCGTCGGGATGGTGGTGCCCGCGCGGCTCCCCCCGGCTCGCCCCGACCTGGTCGCTCTCGACCTCGAAGCCTTCACGCGCTGAGCTCGTCGGATGACGACGGCTCAGGTCAGGTGGTCGAAGTCACCGTTCACCCAGCCGATGTGCCGGTCCGCGGAGCGGCGCACGATGGCCCGGGCATCCACGGGGATGACGTTGTCGAAGTTGCCGTAGAGCCGGTCGAAGGCGAACCGCTCCACGTGCGAGGCGACCCGGTCGACGACCCGCCCGGACAGCGGGATGCGGTTCGGGTAGCTGCGCATGAAGCTGACCGACGTGCGGTCGGGGTTCGCGAAGATCGTGTCGCTCGCCAGCAGCACGCCCCGGCCCTCAGCCCCGGCGGCCCAGTGCACGACGGCGCTCCCCGGAAAGTGTCCGCCCGGCTGGGTCAGCGTCACGCCCGGCAGGATCTCCAGGTCGCCCGACCAGGTCCGGATGATCGGATCGGGCCGCGCGACCCACTGCCGGTCCTGTTCGGCGACCAGCACGGGCGCACCGAGGGCGCGTCCCCACTCGACCTGCACGCCGTACATGTGCGGGTGGCTCGCGACGATCGCGACCACGTCGCCCACCGCCGCGACGGCATCCACACCGGCCTGGTCGAGGTAGCCGATCGGATCGAACAGCAGGCACCCGGCATCCGTGCGCAGCAGCTTGGACTCCTGGCCGATGCCGACGCCGGGACGACTGCGCACCGCCCACAGGTCCGGCTCCCGCTCCAGCACCTCGACGCGTCCGCCCGTCTCGCGCAGCTCGGCGAGCGTCGTCCAGATCTGCCCTTCGGCCGGCACCCACTGCCGATCGTCGGCGCAGATCGCGCACACCTCGACACGCTCCGCATGCTCGACCGCGCACGTGGCACAGATCCAGAACGACACGACGACCTCCTCAGGACGATGAACCCGGATCCCAGTCAATCACCGACGGTGTCGGCGGCGGCGGCATCCCTCAGCGCGACCTCGATCGCGTCGGATGCCGCGCACGGGATGTCGGGTGTCACGCCGACCCCCTCCCAGTCGGTGCCGGTGACGGCGTTCACCGAGCGGGCCGTCGGGACGTGCAGCTGCAGGTGCGGCGTGAGTTCGAAGTCCTCACGCGGGTGGGCGCCGCCCCCGGTCTGCTCGCCGACGACGGTGGCGCGACCCAGCGCCTGCAGGTCGTACGCGAGCTCTTCGCCGCCGCTGAACGTCCGGGCGCTCGTGAGCACGTAGACGGGGATGCCGGGATCGACCTTCGGCGACACGTAGGTCACGGTCCAGTACTGGGTGATGCCGCCGTCGCGGCGCACCAGGTCCTGCACGTGCACCGGCTCGTCGCCGGTCAGATGGCTGACGATCATCGACACCGTCTCGGGCACGCCGCCGAGGCATCCGCGCAGGTCGATGATCAGCGGCGAGGCGCCTTTCAGCAGGGTCAGCGCCGCCGAGATCGCCGGCCCGGCGTACTCCCCCGTCGGGATCACCGGCCCGACGACGAGCAGTCCTGCGTTGCCGGGGAGGCGGCGCACCTCGGTGACGCCCGGCCCGTGCTCCCGCACGAGCCCCGCGATGAAGTCGCCCGGGTCGGGGTCGGGCTCGATCGGCTCGGCGTAGTAGCGCACCCGCAGATGGCCGTCGCCGTTCACGGCCTGCAGGGCGGCCGTCAGCGCCGCGGCCGCCGCCGGCTCGTCGGTCTCGTCGACCACGAACCCGTCGAGGCTGTCGGCGATCGTGGCGGCGATGTCGGGAAAGACGTAGTGTTCCCGGACCAGATCCCGGATGCGGTCGATCAGCATCGTCCCAGTCAAGCGCACCCGCGGTCCCGGCGCTCGCCCCTCGTCAACGCCGCGCGGTTGGTCGGCCGAACTCCCTCAGGTCGTGAGCACGACCTTCCCGGTGCTGCGACGGTCCTCGATGTACGTGTGGGCCGCTCCGGCGTCGTCGAACGCGAAAGCCCGGTCGACATGGGGGCGCACCCAGCCGTCGTCGACACCGTCCAGCAGGATCGACATCCACCCCGCGACCATCTCCGGCTCGCCCCACATGTGCCCGAGGTTCACCCCGAAGACCGCCCGGTTGGCGCTCATCAGCCCCACCGGATGGAACAGCGGCATGCCGGCGGCCACCCGGCCGAGCCGCAGCGGCCCCGGCAACCGGGACGAACTGGCGGTGGACACGCCGAACATGCCCAGTCGACCGGTCGCGCGCAGCGCCCGGTAGCTCTTCTTCCAGTGGCTGCCGCCGAGCGGATCGGTGATCAGCGCCACGCCCCTGCCCTGCGTGAGGCGATCCACCTCGGCCGACCAGTCGGTCGCACGGTAGTCGATGACCTCGTCCGCTCCCCGCTCTCGGAGGAACGCGTGCTTGCCCGCGCTGGCCGTGCCGTAGATCGTGGCGCCCACATGCCGCGCGATGTCGATGGCGGCGAGCCCGAGACCGCTTCCGATGTTGTGGATCAGCACCGTCTCGTCCGGTTTGAGCGACCCCATCACGACGAGCAGCTGCCAGGCGGTGAGGTAGCTCACGGGGATGCCGGCGGCCTCCTCGAACGAGAGCGCGCGCGGCTTGTCGAACACCTGCACGCGGGGCACGCAGACGGCGTCCGCGTACCCTCCGAAGCGCGTCAGTGCGACGACATCCTTTCCGATCCAGTCCGCATCGACGCCGCCGCCGACCTCGTCCACGGTGCCGGAGACCTCGTAGCCGACGACGGTGGGCAGCGCCGGGGCATCCGGATACAGACCCTTCCGCGCGAGGATGTCCGCGAAGTTGATCCCGCTCGCGCGCACCCGGATGCGCACCTCGCCGGTACCGGGGCGCGGATCCGGGGCTTCGCGGACCTCGAGCTTGTCGGGACCGCCGCGCCCGACGAGGACGATCTGCTTCATGGCTCCTCCGGTGCACGACACGAGGTTCGGAACGCTTCACGATCGCACACGGGATGCCGCCGGCGCCACCGCATCGGGCATCCCCTCGCTCACGGCCCCCACCGTCCACCGCGTATTCAGCTTGCGGAATATGAGGCGGCGTAGCGTGTGCGGTAGCGATCGGCACCTGCCTTTGGCTTCGCACCAGTCGCCGTCTGGCCGCTGGCCTCCCAGAAGGCGCTGACCATGACATCTCTGCAGGACGCCGCCACCCCGACTCTCGGGCCGGTTCGACAGACCTACGCCCGGGCGGAGGACTTCCCGCCGATCACCCGCGCCTACACCCAGGTCTCCCGGGTCGTCCGCGAGACGGGTCTGCTACGGCGAGCGCCGTGGTTCTACGGCCTCGTCGGCGTCGCGCTGGCGGTCGCGTTCGGCGGCGCGATCACCGGATTCGTCCTGCTGGGTGCCAGTTGGTTCCAGCTGCTCATCGCCGGGGCGCTCGGCATCGTGTTCACCCAGGTCGCCTTCCTCGCCCATGAGGCCGCGCACCGGCAGATCCTCGTCGGCGGCCCCGCGAACGACCGACTCGCCCGCGTGCTCGTGGCCGTCGTGGGCATGAGCTACTCCTGGTGGGACTCCAAGCACAACCGCCACCACGCGAACCCGAACAGGGTCGGCAAAGACCCCGACATCGAGGTCGACACCATCTCCTTCCTCGAGGAGGATGCCTCCCGGGCCCGCGGTCTGCGGCGCCTCGTCACCCGCAAGCAGGGCTGGCTCTTCTTCCCCCTGCTGACGTTCGAGGGGTTCAACCTGCACTTCCACAGCATCCGCCACCTCACGAGCCGCGGTCCGGTGAAGAGCCGGTGGACGGAACTGGGCATGCTCACCGTGCGGTTCGCGCTCGTCCTGACCCCGGTGTTCCTGTTCCTGCCGATCGGGATGGCCTTCGCGTTCATCGGCGTCATGTCGGCCGTGTTCGGCGTGTACATGGGCGCCTCCTTCGCCCCGAACCACAAGGGCATGCCGATCATCGCCGCCGACGCCAAGCTGGACTTCTTCTCCAAGCAGGTGCGCACATCGCGCAACATCCGCGGTGGATGGTGGGCCACCTGGCTCATGGGCGGCCTCAACTACCAGGTCGAGCACCACCTCTTCCCGAGCATGGCCCGGCCGCACCTCGCCAAGGCCCGCCGAATCGTCCGCGACTACTGCGCCGCCAACGACGTGCCCTACACCGAGACGTCGCTTCGGCGCTCGTACGCGATCGTCATCGCCTACCTGAACGACGTCGGGCTCGCCGCGCGCGACCCCTTCGACTGCCCCGTCGTGGCGCAATACCGGCGGGTGTGACGGGTTCGCCTGAAGCAGCCCGCATACGAGCCGTCGGACCATTTGTCCACCCGGGTGTGACACCGCCCGGCCGGGCGTAATCTCCTGCGATCGATCGAACGATCACAGGGGGAGCCATGACTTCGTTCACCAGTCCATCGTCTCCGCGCCCGTCCTCCGTTCCACGGGGCGTGCGCACCGCCTCCGAGTGGTCGTGGAGGATGCTCGCGATCATCGCGCTGGCGGGCGTCGCGGTCTTCCTCGTGGCCACGTTCCACGAGATCGTCGTGCCCGTGCTGGTCGCGGTGCTCATCGTGGCGCTCCTCCAGCCCGCGGTCGCCTTCCTCACCCGGCATCGCTGGCCGAAGTGGGTGGCGATCCTCGTCAGCCTCGTCGTCTTCGTCGCCGTGGTCGCGGGCCTCGTGACGGTCGTGGTCTGGCAGGTGCACGCGGGACTGCCGCAGCTCGAGCAGGAATCCGCCGCCGCGTACGCCCGCGTCCGCGACGCGCTGCGCCGCCCGCCGTGGAGCGTGAGCGACGCGCAGTTCGCGGCCTACCTCCGTGAGGCGGGACGATTCGTGCAGAAGGACAGCGGCGTCCTCATCGGCGGGGCCCTGCGGGTCGGCACCACCACGGGCCGAATCCTCACCTCCACGCTGATCACGCTGTTCGCGACGATCTTCATCCTCATCGACGGCGCGGGCATCTGGCGCTGGATCACGCGCCTCTTCCCCCGCAGCGGCCGCCCCGCGCTGGAGGCGGGGGGTGCCGCCGGCTGGACCACCCTCACGAGCTTCGTCCGCGTGCAGATCCTGGTGGCGGTCGTCAACGGCGTCGGCATCGGGCTGGTCGCCTTCCTCCTCGGCCTGCCGCTCGCCGTCCCGATCGGCGTCATCGTGCTCCTGTTCTCGTTCATCCCGGTGATCGGCGCGATCGTGTCCGGGATCATCGCCGTCGGAATCGCCCTCGTGTTCGCCGGTCCCCTGCAGGCGCTGCTCATGCTCGCCGGGGTGCTGCTCGTGCACCTCCTCGAGGCCCATGTGATGCAGCCGCTGCTCGTCGGCGGCGCCGTGAAGGTCCATCCGCTCGCCGTCGTCGTGGGCGTCGCCGCGGGCACCGGCCTGGCCGGTGTTCCCGGCGCGCTGTTCGCCGTGCCGCTCATCGCGGTGGGCAACGCGATGGTGTCGGCGATGCTCGACGTCGCGCGCGGCAGCGACCCGGCCACCGCCGCGGCAGAGGCCGAGGCGGAGGCGGAGGGGGAATGGACCGGCGGTGAGCCGGTCGACCGGCCATGACCGGCGCGCGGAGAATCAGGATGCGGATGCTCCCCGCACCTGTCCCGAATGTCAACCACCTTCGCGTTCGCCCGCCATCCGCCTAGCGTCCCGTCCATGACGACCACCCACCGCGACGGCGAATGGAGCAGGGACATGTCCGAGAACACACCTCAAGAGCCCCGGCGACCCGGGGAAGCCGTCCCGGGCGAGGCCCCTCGCGCAGAGACCGTCCCCGACGACCGCACGCACCCTCTCCGCCGAGACGCCGTTCCGGCGGACGACGCGCACCCCGTCCGCAACGACACCGTCCCCGTCGACGACGCCCGCACCCTCCGCGAAGAAGTCCTCGAGCGGGAACGGAGCCGGTTCGGGGGCATGAAGTTCGGGTCGGCGTTCTTCGGCTGGCTCACCGCGGCCGGGACCGGCATCCTCCTCACCGCCCTCGTCGCCGCCGCCGGCGCCGCGGTCGGGCTCGGCCGGGCCGGCGGAAGCGCCCAGGGCGCCGCGAACCAGGCGAACGCGAACGCCCCCACGGTGGGGATCATCGGCGCGATCGCCCTCGTGGTGATCCTCTTCGTCGCCTACTTCTGCGGAGGCTACGTGGCCGGCCGCATGGCCCGCTTCGACGGGGCCAAGCAGGGCGTCGCCGTGTGGCTGTGGGCGCTGATCATCGCTGTGATCGTCGCGATCGTCGGGCTCATCTTCGGCAGCCAGTACAACATCCTCGGCAACCTCAACAGCTTCCCGCGCATCCCTCTGAACGAAGGGGCGCTGACCCTCTCCGGCATCCTCACGGCGATCATCGTGGCGCTCGTGAGCCTGGGCGGTGCGATCCTCGGCGGGATCTCCGGGATGCGCTACCACCGCCGGGTCGACCGCGTCGGACTCGTCGGCTGAGCGGGGCGGTCACGGCCGGTCGGACTCGTCCTCGCCGATGTCCTCGGCCCACAGGGCGGGGTGGGCTGCGATGAACGCGGTCATCAGCTCGACGCACTCGGGGTCGTCGAGGACGGTGACCTCCACGCCCCGGCTGCGCAGCAGGTCCTCCCCGCCGACGAAGGTGCGGTTCTCGCCGACGATGACGCGAGGGATGCCGTAGAGGAGCGCCGCCCCGGTGCACATGTCGCACGGCGACAGGGTGGTGACCAGCGTCGCCCGAGCATAGTCGGCGGCCGGCAGCCGACCGGCGTTCTCGAGGCAGTTCATCTCCGCGTGGTGGATGACGCTGGCATCCTGAACCCGGCGGTTGTGCCCGGTCGCGACCAGTCGGCCGTCGATGAACAGCGCCGACCCGATCGGGATCCCCCCGGTGGCGGCGCCCGCTCGGGCGGCCTCGAGCGCGGACTGGAGCATGGTTCGGTCGTCGTCGGCCATGGCGTCGATCCCTTCTTCTCACCGGATGATCCCCCATCCTCCCGCATCGCCCCTTTACGCCGCGTGCCGACCCGGAGCAGGCTGACGCCATGCGCAAACTCACTTTCGGCATGAACGTCAGCCTGGACGGCTACATCGCGGCACCCGGCGACGACCTCGGCTGGAGCGAACCCAGCGACGAGCTGTTCCAGTTCTGGTCCGACCGGGTGGGCGCCACTGGCCTCGCACTGTACGGGCGCCGGCTGTGGCAGACGATGAACTCCCACTGGCCGACCGCCGACCAGCAGCCCGGTGCGACGCCGGCGCACATCGAGTACGCCCGTCGCTGGCGGGCGATGCCCAAGGCGGTGTTCTCCACGACGCTCACCACGGTCGACGGCAACGCCCGACTGGTCACCGAGGATGCCGTCGCCGAGATCACCCGGCTCAAGTCCGAGGACGGCGGGCCGATGGACATCGGCGGCGCCACCCTGGCGGCGACCGCCGTCCGGGCCGGACTGATCGACGAGTATGCGATCGTCACCCACCCGGCACTGGTCGGGGGCGGCACGCCGTTCTTCCCGGCCCTCGACTCGTGGGTGAGCCTGCGCCTGGTGGAGGTGCGGCCGTTCCCCGACGGCGTGCTTCTCACGCGGTACGAGACGCGACGATGACCGCGCCCCGGATTCCCGCCATGCCGCCGACCTTGCGATAATCAGGCGCATGAGAGCGCAGAAGCTGGTGCTGACCGTCGCGTCCCTTCTGCTGGCCCTCGGCACCCTTCTGGTGTTCGTCGCAGTCGACGCTCACTCGCACTCGGCGAGCGACACGATCCGCCCGTTCCTCATCACGATGGTTCCGATCTGGGCGGCATTCGGGCTCGTCCTCTGGGCCGCGACCGGGCCACGATCCAACGGTCCCGACGACCGGTAGTCGCGTGCGGCGGCCTGACGCCGCAAGGCGCCCGGTCAGCAGGACAAAGACCCGCTGATGGTCGGGCGCCCAAGGGGAAGCCGACTCACCGAGTACGGGCAGACGAGATATCGGTTGCTGTGCGGAACCGCGATGCAACACTCAAAAACGAGCATCGGACTACTCAATCAGGGCTGATGAACGGGGAGGGGGCCTTTGCGCTGCGAAAGGTTTGTTGTTGCCGATGACCACTTCGACCTTCCAGGAGCTCTCCATGGACCACATCCACGACTACTTCGCAGGCAGCACGATCGTCGACCCCGACAACGGAGAGCCCCAGCGAAACACGACACTGCAGGCGTTCCTCCCGTCCGACACCGGCTTTACGACCCCGCTTGAGGTGAGAGATCGGGCATCCGGCGCAGTTCTGGAACCGTTCATGTCGTCAGATCGAGCCTCGATTCCCGACTTCCGCGTCGCTGGGGAACCAGCTGCAGTCGTGCTCAAATCGGCGACTTGCACCATCAGGATGTCAAGCGTGATCGGAACAGTCATGAAGTCGGGTCTGGCGCCTGGGGTTATGGAGGTCGCCATCGCGACGGCGCTGGGTTCTGGGGGCAGAACCGAACCGGCTGATTGGGGCTTTTACCCCGTCCTCTCCGAGACGCCGCCTGAGCAGACCACCAGGAACGGCGTCCCCGTGCTGTGGCTCGATCCCGCGTCGTACGAAGCACCCGTTCCGGTGCTTCCTCCAGCCCCGGCGTGGAACGACGCCACTTCAACCTTCACCGTTCCTAGTGGTGTCGTCGGTGCGGAATATGTGTGGACCTCGGGTGGTGGAGGCGTTGGTGCGACGCTCTCGCCAGGGGCCACCCTGACGACGTCCGGCACTTACCCACGCAGTGTCTTGATCACCCCCATGCCGAAGCCGGGATACGTGTTGGCTTCGGGCGTTCGACCGTTCGTCCACGATTTCCCAGATCCGACCGAGCTCACGGTCATGGTATCTGACAGTTTCAGCGGGGCCGCCGCAACGGATATCACCGGTCGCGTGCCGGACAACGCTCTCGGTGGGACGCAGACGGGAGCATGGAAGACAGGCATTGCATGGAACATCGACGGCTCCGGCCACGCCGTGAGCTCTGGATCCACGGGCATCGCAATGCTGCCGTTGAACCCGGGCTGCAAGAACATTCGCGCCGAGATCGATGTCACAGCCATGTCCGGCGCAACGCGTGGCGCCTTCAACCTCTCTCTTCGCGACCAGGCTACGCCCGAAGGATACGTCGAGCTCGTTCTCGACCCCACTCATGCCGGGCTGACCACATCAAATGGGCGCGGCGGATCGACCTCGCCCGGTGGAAGCGGTGACACGCTGATCCCGGAGCCAGGTCTGTGGACGCTGCAGATCTATGGCACCACCGCGACTGTCACGGACCCGTCAGGGAATGTGCGCGTCTACGACCTTTCCGACGCGGCTTCCTATCTGCCGGGCTCCGCAACAGCCCACCCGAAGCGCGTCTGGCTCCGGAACACATCAGCGACATCCTCGTTCAGCGTGAACAGCCTCAAGGTCAGCAAGATCGGTTTCTGAGATGGGTAACCTTGCGCGGCTGTTTGATCCCGCTACCGACCGGTGGCGGCCGGTCAGCCAGCGGGGGTGGGACGCCAAACAATGGCGCACGTTGCAGGCGGACTACACCACCATCCGCCGGTCCCCGTTCGACCCCTACCTCGCAGAGGGGTCCGTCTTCACACGCGATGTGTCCGCAATGCCCGTCGCCAGGAACTCGGCGGCCCAAGCGAACTGGATGGCAACCCATATCAACTACGGGGCCGGATTCGGGCCGACGGCACTCAACACCAGCGTGAGCGGCACCCATCCGGTCAACCCGATCATCGTCGACTCACGGATGCCCGGATGCGACCACATCTACATGGACTGCAGCGGGTTCGGACGAAGCGGTTACGGGAAGCAGATCCTCAGCGGCTGGGTTCCATGGCCCGCATGGCTCGACTCGACCGCGCTGCAGGGCGGGGAAGACTCCTCGGTCGTGATCATCGACATCGGCACGGGCCTGATCCGTGAGTACTACTGGGTCACCGCAGCAGCGGGGTTCGAGAACCGGTTCGGTGCTTCAACGGGAGGCTTCTCACTGTACGAGCCCGACCTCGCGAGGTGGGAAGCAAGCAACTTTGCTATGCAACTCCAGCAGGGCTCGAATACCGTCGTGCGCATGCACAACTGGGCCGGGTGGATTGACATCGCCGGCGTTCGCAAGGGGCAGATCGACCATGCGATCGCGTTCACCTGCGCCAACATGGCGGTGCCTGACAGCCTCGGCGAAGCGATTGATCCCAACGGTGCGAGGTACGTCACTAGAGGCGCGTCCTGGCCCGCCCAGTCGGGCGATGGCGACACTCCAGATCCGGCCGATCAGGTACCAATCCATGGTCAATGGGCTCGGCTGCCAGCAACCCTCGACCTGTCGCCGACCGGACCGTACTCGCCGTTCCTCCGGGTGGTGATCCGAGCAATCCAGCGATACGGCATGGTGTGCACAGACTCGAACAACTGGGTACACGCGTTCAACGCCGAACCTGGATCCTACGAGCAACAGTTCCTTGGCGTAGACCCCTGGTCGCCCCAAGGCGATCTCAGCACCAAGTATCGGCAGGCGAACGCCGCCGAAGGTCGAAGACCCGAGGATGCCTTCTCAATGGCGGCGTTCCCGTGGGCGCTCACCGAGTGGGCGCCGCGTCACTGGGGCGCGCCGGAACGGATCGCCGTTCAGTGACAAGTCGACGCAGCCGCATCGCGGGCTGCTCGATGAATCGCCAGCTCGCCCACGCAAATGGAATCGTAAGCACGATCGACAGCAGCATGAACACGACCAGTGACGTGTGCGCGCCGATCGTGATTGCCAGCAGTTGCTGCACCGGGAAGGCGTAGATGTACATCCCGTACGAGATGTCACTGGTCGCGCCGACCCGGTGCAGCGGCAGCACCGCTCCCGCCCACACTGCCAGGTACGCAAGCGGGATCGGTGACAGGAACTGGAATGTCCCCGCCACCACGGTCGCCACCGCGGCGACAGCGGCAGCGGTCCCCAACAGCCAGTTCAGCGGAACGCGATCATGGTAGACGTACATCAGCGCACCGGCCGCGAAGTAGGTTCCGAGGCGCACCAGGTGCAGGACGAGGTTCACCTGAAGAACACCGAAGGCGACGTGAATCGCGGTCACAGCAGTGCCCGCGACGAGAACGGCCATGAGCACACGGCCCAGCCAGCGACTCGGCACCAAACTCACGGCAAGACCGATGCCGACATAGCAGAGCGCCTCGAAGAACAATGTCCACAGAGAGCCGTTCCAAGCACCCGGAAACGGCGCGCTGGCGAGGGTGCCCGGAATGTCGAAGGTGAGGTTGTACAGGGCGAGATTCTTCACCACATACTCGATGGCCGGCGCGAAGGAGTACTCCCCTGTCACCAACGCAGAGACGGGTGCAAGAACGAATGCGGTCAACACGATCGCCACCAGGAAGCCCGGGTAGATGCGAAGAAACCTGCGCCACAGGAACGGGCCGAGGCTCGTACGATCCCGGCTCATCGTGATCAGGTAACCGGAGATCACGAAGAACCCCGCCACCGCCCACGCCCCGGGCTCGTTGTACTCACCAACGAACTGAGGCTCCGCTCGACCACTCAGTGGCCACGAGTGCGCAACGATCACCATCACCGCGAGCCCGAGCCGGATCGCGTTCAGACTGTTCCGACGGGCATCGAACCGCGTGTTGTGCATCGCGCCACGATACGGGCGGGACGAGCACGTCAACCGCCAACAGCCACCTTTTGAGTAGTCGACCGAGCCAACTTGCGTAGGCGTTCATCGCCTGGTGAGTAGTCCACCTTGCACGGAGCGGTCCCCCGGCGGCCACCACAGTCCCCCGTCGCAACGAATCGGGCGCCAATTCGTCAGGGCGCTCCGCCGGGGCCGCCCTTGCCCGAGCCGTGTTTCGGGGAGCTGGGCTGCGTGTGCGCGTTCCCGTTGCCGTTTCCGCGGTTGCTCGACGGGCTTCCCTGACCCGGGTGGCCGTTGTCGTGACCGGCCGCCTTCGCTTGTCCCGAGGGCGTCTTCGCGGCGGGGGCTGTCGTCCGCACGGCAGCCGGCTGCGGGGTGCTCGCAGCCGGTTGCGCCTTGGTGACCGAGGTCGCCATGACCGGCGGATCGTCGTCCGGGACGGCGCCCGGTGCGATGGACGGGACAGCCCCGGGGTTTGTGGCCTCGGTCGCAGCCCCCTGAGTGGCGAAGCCGATCACGAGCATGAGGATGCACGCGAGCCCTGCCGCGACGGAGGCGACGGCCACGAGCGGGCGCAGCCGGCGCCGACGGCGCGCCCGGTGCCGGGTTCGAACCCGCGGCACGGGCGGGATCTCGACCACCGCCGTCCGGGCATCCACGTTCTCGGGGCGCGGCCCGTCGACGGCATGCGGAACGGGGCGGATGACGGGAGCCGGCAGCCCGGCGAGGGTCTCGACGACCTCCGCCGCCGTCGGCCGCTCACCCGGATCCGCGGCGGTCATTCGGCGGATCAGCTGCGCCCACTGCGGGTCGACGGACTCCGGCACGACCGGGTCGTCGAGGAGGCGCGCCACCACGACGCCCGCCCCGGCCCCTTCGCCGAAGGCGCGCTGCCCCGTGAGGGCCTCCAGCAGCACCAGACCGAACGCGTAGATGTCCGCCGGCGGCCCGCTCCCCTCGCCGCGGGCCTGCTCCGGGGCGATGTACGCCGCCGTACCGAACACGATTCCCGGTGAGGTGACCGACGGCGAGCCAACCACCTGGGCAAGCCCGAAGTCGGCGAGTTTCACGTCGAAGCGCTGGCCGGGCCGGGACGAGGGTGCCAGCAGAAGGTTCGAGGGCTTGATGTCGCGGTGCACCAGGTTCGCGCCGTGCACGGCCTGGAGCGCCGTAGCGACATCCGCGGCGAGCCGCACGACCGAACCGGCCGGGAGCGGCCCGTTGCCGAGCAGGTCGGCGAGCGTCGGTCCGTCGACGAACTCCATGACCAGGTAGCGCGGGTCGCCCCCGTCGATCCGCGCATCCAGCAGCGTCACCACGCCGGGATGGTTCAGGGTCGCCAGGGCATCCGCCTCCCGCTGCACCCGCGCGGGCGAAGCGAGCACCTCCGCGTCGGAGCGCATCAGCTTGATCGCCACCGTGCGGCCGAGGACGACATCCTCGGCGCGATAGATCTCGGCCATCCCGCCGACCCCGACGCGCTCGTGCAGTGCGTACCGGTCGTCCAGAAGCGCCGCCGTTTGCGCCAGTCCCACTGCAGTCACGTCATCCCTCCTCGCCGCCGCTGCCGCAGCTCACGCCGACCTCAGAAAGGTAACGCGGCACGGCGATCAGGCCGCAGGGGTTGACATTCTGCGCGAGATACCCCTCACACCAGGACGGCGAGCGCCATGAGCGCGGTCGACGCGCCCATCGCGACGAACTGGCCCCGGTCGAGTCGGGTGTGCGCACGGAGCGCCGCGACGACGGATGCCACCGCGTACACGCCCACCGCGAGCGCGACGAGCGCCGGCAATCCGCCCCCGCCCGCGTGCATCCCCGCCATGCCGGTCACCGGCGCCGTGCCCGATGCCGTGTGATGGCCCATCATCGCCACGAGGGCGGCCATCACGACCATGCCGATCGTGGAGTGCACCGTCATCCCCACGGAACCCGCGACCGTCGGCGAGGCATCCGCGCGCCGCCGCTGCACGCCGCGCACGGCGGCGAGGGCCATCGCCGAGACCAGCAGCAGGGCGGCCCACACGATCGGGACGACGAGCGGCTCCTCCCGGACGAGGTCGAGCATCGCAAGCAGCATGACCGCGGAGGCCACGAGCTCGGGCACCCGCGCCCGCCGGCGGTCGGCTGCCATGCAGCAGGTGCCGACCGCGGCGGGCGCGAGCGCCCAGAGATGGAGGATCTCGCCCATCTACTGATTGTGGTGGCCGTGCGCGCCGTGGCCGTGACCGTCCGCGTGCGACCCGTGACCGGGAGCGCAGTGATCGCTCGCCGGCGCGGGCACGTTCAGCGTCGGGTTGCGCTCGAAGAAGTTGTACGGCTTCAGCGTGAACTTCGCGTAGTCCATCGGCATCACCGGCCAGTCCTCGTTGCGCGGGAAGTGCGTCAGCCCGAACGTGTGCCACAGCACGACGTCCTCGCCGACGAGCGGCTCGTCGCCCGCGATGAACTGCGGGATGCCGGCCCCGCCCGGATTCTGGTTGACGAAGTCGCCCGCCGCGTACCGCTCATCGGGGTCGTACTTGGTGACGAACAGGTTCTTCGTCGCGAACGCGGCCCGGGCGGTGACGGATGCCGCGGCATCCGCCATGAGCGTCGGCGTCTCGGTCGGGAACAGCACGTACGACGTGGGCTGCCCCTGCTCGGTGGCCTTCTCGGTCGAGGCGATCTGCCACACGCGGTTCGCGGCCCCGTCGGCGACGCGGCCCGACACCTTCTCGGAGACGATGGGGGTCACGGACTTGGTGAACGCATTGCCGTACGGATTCGTCTCGGAGATCGGCAGCCGCACCGCATCGATCTCGTTGACGACGTTCGCGACCCCGTCGACGGTCATGTCCAGACGCGCCGAGAAGAGGTGCTGGTGGTACGGCGCGCCGAGTCCCGGTGCCACCTGAGATGCGAACGGGTAGGACGATCCGTCGTCCTGCGGGCCCGGGTAGGCGGAGGTGAAGAGGATGCCGGTGAGCTTCGCCTCGCACTCGATCGTGCCGTCCAGGTACAGGTACCAGAAGAATCCGTAGTCGTAGTTGCCGACGGTCGTGAAGAAGGAGATCACGAGGCGCCGCTGGCGGCGCACCTCGCTCGACCCGGTGAACAGGTCGGTGTGCTTCCACAGCGACCCGAAGTCCTCCTCGTGCAGGCAGATGCCGTTGCGAACCGTGCGCGGCGAGCCGAGCTCGTCGGCCAGGGTGGCATCCAGATAGGTGATGTCGCCGACGCAGTCGCAGCCGAGCTCCAGCTCGTTCGTGTACCGGCCGAACAGGTACTCGCCGGTGTCGAAGTAGTTCTGCCAGAAGCGGTTGGGCGCCGGGTCCGCGTAGGGGACGATCATCTCGCTGATGGACCCGCGGTACATGACCGGGCGATCGGCGAACGCGAGCTGGCGCAGGATGAGCCCCTCGCGGGTGTCGAATCCGATCCGCAGGCGCCACTGTCCCCAGGTGATCTCCTCGCCGTCGACCGTGAAGCTCGACCCCTGCGGCTGGGAGATCTCGATCGGCTTCAGGCCCTCGAGCGGCGGACCCTGGAGCTCGGGATCGTCGAAGTTGCCGCTCGTCTGCGGGATCTCGAACCCGGGGGTGTCGATGATCTCGATCACGGTGCGGTCGGCGACGTCGATGTAGGCGGTCAGGCCGTCGACGGGGTGCGCCCACGGGTGGTCGGACGGTGAGAACTGCTGGAACGCGAAGGTGCGCAGGATGCGGCGCCCCTTCTCGGCCGCGAACCCGTAATGCCCGGCCGAGAGCGGCACCAGGACGACGTCGTCGACCGTGAGCCCGCGGGCCGCGAGCGCCGCCACCCACCGTTCGTCGGCGTTCGCGATCACCCCGACCTCCTCGAACTCGGCGTCGAGGATCGGGAGCTGGCCGTCCGAGCCGTCGAGCACGCTCGTGCGCAGCACGGTGCCGGTCTCGATCGAGACGACGAGGTCCGTGGACCGCGCGGACCGCATGTCCAGCAGCTGCACGCGCGCCCGGCGTTCGGGCAGCGGACCGTCGTCCTCCTGCCAGGCGAGCACCTCGCCCTTGGCCGGCTCCTCGAGCCCCACGTACGCGAAGCGCGTCCACTCGGTCGTCTCGGCCAGGCCCCGCACGATGCCCCGGACGGCGTCGATCTCGGCCGCGGTCAACGACGAGAGCGGATGCTGCGGCGCCGGGGGCGCCGCGAAGGCCGGGACGGATGCGATGTCGGTGATGGTCATGTCTCTTCTCCGGTCGGATCGTGGTCAGGCGGCGATGGTGTCGATGAGCTTGGCGTAGGCGGCCGGGCGGCGGGTGCGGATCCACCAGGCCTGCACGTACCCGATGACGGGGAACACGACGACCAGCAGCAGCAGGAACCAGCTGAGCGGTCCGAACGCCGGATCGCCCTTCGCGTCGGTGTCGCCGACCATCACCGGGAAGTTCGCCACGATGAGCACGGTCGAAAGGATCAGGCCGACGAACCCCAGGGCCGGGGCGATCACCGTGTTCCACAGGCGGGCATCCTTCTCGGTCCGGCGGAAGTAGATGATCACCGCCACCGACGTCGCCGCCATGAGCAGCGCGATCGCGACGGTCGCGACCCCGGAGAACCAGGTGAACACCGCCAGCACCGGATCGAGCTGGAGCACGGCGAACACGATCGTGAGAAGCACCGCGGTGACGGTCTGCACGAGCGACGAGACGTGCGGCGACAGGTGCCGGTGGTGCACGGAGCCGACCCGCTCGGGCAGCACGCCGGCGTTGGACATCGAGTGCTGGTACCGGGTGATGACGTTGTGGAACGACAGCACGCAGGCGAACATCGACGTGATCAGCAGCACGTTCGTGATGACCTCGCCGGCCGTGCCGAGGTAGGCCGCCATCGTGCGGAGGATGAGGCTGCCCGGGTCCTTCGCGGCTTCGGCGACGACGTGGTCGGGACCCCACGCCATCACGAGCCCCCAGGCGGCGAGCGTGTAGAAGACGCCGATGCCGATCACGGCCGTGTAGGTGGCGCGGGGAATCGTCTTGTGCGGCTGGCGGGCCTCGTCGCGGAAGATCGCGGTCGCCTCGAAACCGATGAAGGCGGCGATCGCCATCATCAGGCCGACGCCGGGCGATCCGCTGACGACGTTCGCGGGCTGGAATGGTGCGAGGCTGAGGCCCTGCGCGCCGCCCTGCACGACGACGGCCGCGACCAGCACGAGCACGATCCCGACCTCGGCGACGAGCACCACCGCGAGCACCTTGCTGGACAGGTCGATGTGCCGGTATCCGAGCACGCCGACCAGCCCGATGACGACCAGCGAGTACAGCCACCACGGCACGTTCACGTGCAGGTACGTGTCGGCGGTGTAGCCGAGGATGTAGCCGATGTAGCCGTACACGGCGATCTGGATGGTCGTGTAGGCGAGCATCGCGATCCACGCCGCGGCCAGGCCGCTCGAGCGGCCGAGACCGTAGCCGACGTAGGTGAAGAACGCGCCGGGCTTGGGCACGTGGCGGGTCATGGCGGCAAGTCCCACCGCGAACAGCAGCAGGATGACGGCCGAGACGGCGTACAGGGCGGGGAACCCCACGCCGTTGCCGAGCAGGATGCCGAGCGGTGCGGCACCGCCGACGACGGTCAGGGGGGCGGCGGCGGCCACCACCATGAACACGATGGCGGTCACGCCGAGCGAGCCGCGCAGCATCCGCTTGGAGGATGCCGCGACGACGGGGTCTTCGAGCTGGGTCATGGGACGGTCCCTTCGAGGGGAGGACGACGGATGCCCCGAGCCTGCCGGTGCCGCGTTGCGCCACCGTCTCGGCGGTGTGAAGCCTCGCGCACCCCGAACGGGACGACCCGCTCGGGGCGTCTCATTCGAGGACACGTGCGCGAAACACGGCAGAATCCGACGGGCAACGGGCCCCGGCTAGCGTCGGGCGCGGAGGTTCCCGATGACCGCACTCGAGCGGGCGATCGCCCGCCCCGCCCCCGTCCGCGACTTCGCCGGACGCTCGCCCCTGGACGGTCTCGACCGGCGCAGCGTGGGGTTCGTCGACGTGCTCGCGCAGTCGGTGGCCGCGGTGGCGCCTTCGGCGGCGGCGACCACGATGATCCTGCTCGTCTCGGGCGTCGCGGGCGACCAGACCGTGCTCTCAGTGCTGCTCGCGGGCCTCGTCGCCCTGCTCGTGGCCCGCACCGTGGGCGAGTTCGCCCGGCGCATGGTCACCAGCGGGTCGCTCTACACCTATGCGGCGAAGGGGCTCGGCCCGGTCGCCGCGATCACAACCGGTGCGGCGATCCTCGTCGCCTACGCCTTCGTCGCGATCTTCGCCCTCCTCGGCGGTGCGCACTACGTGCTCATGCTGCTGCAGCGCGTGTGGCCGGCGGCAGCCGGACCCGGACCGACGATCCTCGTGCTGCTGGCCGAAGGCATCGTGCTGGCGGTCGTGCTGGTGCGGGGCATCCGGCTGTCCACGCGGCTGGCCCTCGTCGTCGAGGTGATCTCGATGGCGATCATCGTGTCGCTGCTCGTCGTGCTCGTCGTCACGATCGGCCCCCTCGACGTCGGGGCGATCCTGCCTGCCGCCGGCCTGTCGCCCACGGCGCTCGCGGCCGGCACGATGCTCGCGCTCACCGCGTTCGTCGGCTTCGAGAGCGCGGCGACCCTCGGCGTCGAAGCCCACCGGCCGCTGCGGAACATCCCGCGCGCGATCGTGTGGACCGTGATCGTCTCGGGCGCCCTGTACATCCTGGCCGCATACACCCAGGTCGCCGGCTTCCGCGCGCTCGGTCTCGACCTCGGCGGCTCGGGCTCGCCGGTGAACACGCTCGCCGCCCGTCACGGCCTCGACGGCTGGGGCGTGGTCATCGACGTGGGAATCGCGGCATCCTTCCTCGCCTGCGCGATCGCGTCGACCACCGCGTTCACCCGGATCCTGTTCGCACTCGGCCGCGACGGAGTCGCCCCGGCGGTCGTCGGTCGCACGCATCCCCGGCTGCACACGCCCATCGGCGCCGTCCTCGTCGCCGTGCCGGTCGTGGTGGTCGTGCCGCTCGCCGTCGTCGCCGCGGGGGTGGATGCCTGGCCGGCGATGCAGGCGATGATCGTCGTCTCCGCGATCGGCTTCATCGTCGCGTACGGTCTGGTGTGCGTCGCCGCGCCCGTGTTCCTGCGGCGGATCGGCGAGCTGACGTGGCGGGTGGGCGCGACGGCGATCGCGGGCGCGATCCTCCTCGCGACGGGTCTGGCGGTGTACCTGGTCGTCGAGGTGCTGGCCGGCAACGGAGGCGTGTGGGTGGCGCTGGCGCTGGCGGTCGCGCTGGGTGCGGCCGTCGCGTGGCGACGGCTCCGGATGCGCCGCGTCGCGTCGTCGATCGGCGCCTACGACGAGCCGGTCGCCGCCCAGGTGCTCGGAGGCGTCGCGCGGGAGGCGGACGGTGACTGACCCCGCACCGACCCTGACCGCCCGCCAGCCGCGCGCGATCCACAGCGCGCTCACCGTCCTCGAGGCCGTCGCCGAACTGGGCGCGGGCACGACCGCCCGCGAGGTGTCGGTCGCGCTCGGGCTGCCGCGCGCCACCACCTACCGGCTGCTGAACCTGCTCGTGCAGGACGAGTACCTCGTGCGCACCCCCGACCTGGCCGGCTTCGCGCTCGGGGCGAAGGTCATCCAGCTCGCCGCGTTCGCCGCCCCGGCGCGGCTTCCCTCCGCCGCTCGGGACGTCGTCGCCGAGCTCCGGGCCGACATCCGCGGCGGCATCCACATCGCGAGATTCGACAACGGACGCGTCTTCATCGTCGACGCCGACCCCGACTTTCCGCTGCGCGATCCTCTGAGATTGACCCGCGAGCCGGAGCGCACCGCCATCGGGCGGCTCCTGCTTGCGGCCTCCCAGGCATCCGGACCCGTCGTCGACGCGGCGGCGGCCGACCTCGAGCAGTGGGGCGCGACACGCCAGATGGGCGAGCTCATCCGCGGGTACGGATGCATCGCAGTGCCGATCCGGGGTGCCGGCGGGATGCCGGCCGGAGCCGTCGGGTACTCCGGGCCGAGCGATCGCGTCGCCGATCCGGGGGTGCTCGTGCGCCGGCTGCAGTCCGCCGCCGAGCAACTCGGTCCGCTGTTGTCCTGACGCCGTGCCAGGCTGTGTCCATGCGCATCGCCGACTTTCCCGTGCCCGACACCGCCGCCGCGCGCGGCGCCTATGCCCTCGCCGTCGCGTATCAGCCGCCGTCGATCACCGCGCATGCGATCCGGTCGTGGCTGTGGGCGGAGG
This sequence comes from Microbacterium mangrovi, assembly GCF_000802305.1. Taxonomy (GTDB): domain Bacteria; phylum Actinomycetota; class Actinomycetes; order Actinomycetales; family Microbacteriaceae; genus Microbacterium; species Microbacterium mangrovi. Next base: position 27,362 of record NZ_JTDK01000002.1, read on the forward strand.
GGTTCGCCGTGGTCGCCGGGCTCGAGGACGTCGACCACGAGCTGCTCTACACCGCCGCGCTGCTGCACGACATCGGCACGGTGACCGAGTTCGACAACCACACGATCTCGTACGAGCACGCCGGCGGACACGTCGCCGTCGCGCTCACGGCGGGTGCCGGCTGGCCGGCCGAGCGCCGGCAGCGGGTGCTCGAGGTGGTCGTCCGTCACAACTGGCCGAGCGTCGACCCGCAGTTCGACGTCGAGGGGCACCTGCTCGAGACGGCCACCGGGCTCGACATCTCCGGCGTCGGGGCGGACGCCCTGCCCGAGGAGTTCCTCCGCGAGGTGCTCGCCGGCTACTCGCGCGGCGACCTGGCCGCGGTGTTCGGCGCGTGCGTCGTCGAGCAGGCCGCGCGCAAGCCCGCGACGTCGGCTCGCCGCCTCGTCGACGGCGGCGTCGTCCGCAAGCTCCAGGACAACCCCCTGGAACGCCTCGGCTGAGCTCCCCCTCACCACCCGCTGCGGGTGGGGGTGTGGCCCTCGCGGGCGTCGTCGGGCATCGCCAGCTCCGCCCGCACGCCGAGCAGGCGAAGGGGCCGATCCGGCTCGATCTTCGCCACGAGCTTGAGGATCTCGGTCAGCACCGTCTCGCGGTCGTAGGTCGCGGGGATCTTGTGCACCAGGTTCTTCGTGACGAACGGCGCGTAGCGCACCTTGATCCCCACGCCGACGACAGGGCGGCCTTCGGCGACGACGTCCTCGAGCACCTGCCGCACGAGTTCGCGGGCGGCATCCTCGATCTCGGCGCGCTCGACGATGTTCTGCTGGAACGTCGTCTCGCGTCCGTGCCCACGCGCCACCCACGGCGTGTCGTCGACGACGGATGCCCCGTCGCCACGCCCCAGCTGCCGGTACCACAGGCCCATCTTCGGGCCGAACTCCGCGACCAGCTCGGCTTCGTCGGCGTGCGCCAGTTCCGTCACGGTGTGGATGCCGTGCGCCGCGAGCCGCTTCGAGATCTTCGACCCGATCCCCCACAGGGCGACGGTTGGCCGGTCGCCCATGACCTCCAGCCAGTTGTCCGCGGTCAGCCGGAACGTGCCGCGCGGCTTGCCGAAGTCGGTCGCGTTCTTGGCCCGCACCAGCGTGTCGCCGATGCCGACGCTGCAGTGCAGCCGGGTGCGTTCGAGCACCGCGCGCTGCACGTCGCGCGCATACGCCTCGGGGTCGTCGGTCGAGACTCCCAGAAACGCCTCGTCCCATCCGAGCACCTGCACCACGGCCCCGGGCTGGGCGCGCAGTGTCGCCATCACCTCTTTCGACGCGGCCGTGTAGGTGGGTGCGTCGACGGGCAGGATGACGGCATCCGGCGCCTTGCGCGCGGCGATGCGCAGCGGCATCCCCGACCCGACCCCGAACTCGCGGGCTTCGTACGACGCCGTCGAGACGACCGCCCGCTCGGTCGGGTCGCCGCGGCCGCCGACGATCACCGGCCTGCCGGCGAGCTCGGGCCGGCGCAGCACCTCGACCGCGGCGATGAACTGGTCGAGGTCGACGTGCAGCACCCACGGGCGGGCGGATCCGGTCATGGCATCCAGTCTGGTCACTTCCCGGACCGAGCGGGTCAGTAGCATCCTCGCATGGCCATCACAATCGACAACGTCGGCATCGCCGTCCGGGATCTCGACGCGGCGATCGCCTTCTTCACCGACCTCGGCCTCACCGTCATGGGCCGCGACACGGTGCAGGGCGAGTGGACCGACACCGCCGTCGGGCTCGACGGCAACCACGCCAAGATCGCGATGCTGTGCACACCCGACGGCCACGGCCGCCTGGAGCTGTTCGAATACCTCCACCCCGACGCGATCGAGACCGAGCCCACGCTCCCGAACGAGATCGGGATGCACCGGATCGCGTTCTCGGTGGACGACATCGACGAGGCTCTGGCGATCGCCGCGCGTCACGGATGCTTCCCGCTGCGCGGCGTCGCGAACTACCGGGACGTCTACAAGCTCACGTATCTGCGCGGTCCGAGCGGCATCCTCGTGATGTTCGCCGAGGAGCTGAAGCACTGACGCGACCCGCGGCGTCGGCGTAGAGTCGCGATCGACCGGGAAGCCCCTGATCGAGCCGGAAGGCCCTGATCGGATCAGAAAGCACGGTGCGACATGGCTGACGCAGACCTCACGGAGATGGCCGCCCAGGCGTACGTCTTCGGCTATCCGCTCGTCGCGAACCTCGAGCAGGTGGTCCGCTACACGCAGCAGCGGGTCGGATCGGTGCCGCGCGCTGCGTTTAACAGCTTCGGGCACGCCCGCGCTCTCGCGACCCCGGCCGACACGTTCGTGTCGATCAACAACGACACGGTCTACAGCATGGCCCAGGTCGACACCGGCCCCGGACCGGTGCGGCTGCACGTCCCGAACACGGGCGGGCGCTACTACGTGCTGCAGTTCGTGGATGCCTGGACGAACAACTTCGCGTACGTCGGCACGCGGTCGATCGGCGGCGGGGGCGGGGACTTCCTGCTCGTCGCCCCCGACTGGGACGGCCGTGCCGGCGACGAGGTGATCATCCGGTTCCCCACCCGGGTCGCGTCGATCGTCGGGCGGTGGGCGGTGTCCGGCGAGGACGACCTGCGCGCCGTGCGGGCGCTGCAGGATGCCACCACGCTCGAGTCCACGGCTCCGCACGTCGCCCCGGCGGGTGTTCCGCACGTCGTCGGCGACCCCGCCGATCCGATCCGGTTCTTCGAGCGCGTGCGCACGTGGGGAGAGGAGTTCCCTCCCGGTCACTCGGACCGGCACATGATGGTCCACCTCGAGGAGCTGGGCCTGAGCGGGGCGCAGCCCATCATCGGCATGCCCGACGACGTGCTGGAGGCCCTTCGCGCGGGATTCGGGATCGGGCGCGAGCGCGTCGAGACCGCGCTGCGCACCGGCGGCGGCACCGCCCTGGTGAACGGCTGGCTTCCCGCCATCCACGCCACGGACTACAACACGGACTTCTTCGAGATCGGCACGATCGACGATCCGTCGTGGAAGATCACCGACCCGGACCGCCGCATCCTGCAGCGGGCCCTGGTGGCGCTGGGCGGGCTGTGGGGAAACCACGGCTACGAGGCGTCGTACGCCCTCACCTATCTGGATGCCGACGGCGAGCCCCTCACCGGGGCGTCCGACTACGAGCTGCGCCTGTCGCCGGTGCCACCCGTCGATGCGTTCTGGAGCGTCACCATGTACGACGTGCCGGACTACTTCCTCGTCGAGAACCCCCTCGCCCGCTACTCCCTCGGCGACCGTACGCCGGGGATCGAATACGACGACGACGGCGGGATCACCGTGTTCCTGAGCGCGCGGGAACCCTCCGATCCGAAGCGGCGGGCGAACTGGCTGCCCGCCCCGGCCGGACCGTTCCGGCCCGCGCTGCGCATGTACTCGCCGCAGGCGGCGGTCCTCGACGGGAGCTGGATGCCGCCCGCGATCCGCCGCGTCACCTGACGCGCCCGGATCCGACGGCGAGGAATGCGGTGCCGAGGCACAGCTCCGTCCAGCGCGGGTCGTCGAGTTCCTCCCGCATGGCATCGCGGACCGCCTCCCACGGGCGTCGCGCGACCCAGGCGGCGAGCGACGCGGAGGTCGGCACCGCCGCCACGCCGACCTGCCGCATCCATCCGGGGAGCCCGTCGGGGACCTTGAGGTCGAGCACCACCCAGCGGCCCCCGACGGCGAGCGCCGCCGCACCGTGGGCGATCACCCGGCCGACGCCCGGCACCTGCGTCAAGGCGTAGGTGGACACGATCGCATCGACCCCGCCGGGAAACGCGAAGTCGGCGGCATCCCCCTGCACGAGGCGCACGTTGGCCCATCCGGCCGCGTCGACCCGCTCGCGCGCGCGGGCGAGCATCGCATCGGTCAGGTCGACGCCGACGATCCGTCCTCCGGGGCCGATCCGCTCTTCGATCAGCGGGAAGTTCAGGCCCGTGCCGCAGGCCACGTCCACCACCCGGTCGCCGGCGTGGAGGGCCAGCGCCCGCACGGCGCGGAGCCGCTGCGCGCGCTGCGGGTAGAAGGGCACGGGCGCCAGCCGGGACGCGCGGTCGTAGTGCTTCGCCTTCTTGCGGTACGTGTCGATCAGGCGCGCCCGCTCGCGATCCGCATCGTTCACGGCGCGCCCGGCTCGCCGCCGCGTTCCAGCGCCCACCGGATCGCGGCCATCTCGCGGTCGCTGGTGCGCTGCACCCGGTCTCGCAGCACCCGCCCGGGGATGACGCGCATGACGTTCGCGAGGTCGACCTCGACCCACATCGTCGCGTGGGTGGAGGCCTCGCCCGCCGGCTGGAGTTCCATCCCCCAGCGCGCCCGGGAGGAGCCCATCGTGCCGGCGAACTCCATGGCTCGCGGGGCGTCGACGCGGGTCACCTGCTCGGTGCGGCGGTGGTCCACACCGAAGTCGTGCGCCCGCTGCTCCACCCGGGCGCCCGGCTCGAAGGGGCCGCCGCCCCGGATGCGGCATTCCCGCACGGTGGGCGCCCACTCCGTCCAGCGTGCGACGTCGCGCAGGTAGTCCCAGACGGCGCCGGCATCCCGGGCGACGGTGATGCGGCTCTCGGTCCTGATCGTCATGCCGGCGGCTTCCGACGGGGAGGGATGCCGACGGCATCCTGCTCCAATGGTGACACGTACGGCGCGCGCGGCGGGTTCACTCCCCGGCGCGCTGACGTCTCAGCGGGTGCGGAGTCCGTCGAGGATCAGCTCCAGCATGCGCCCCGAGTCGGCGTCGGCGTGTCCGATCGCCCGCCACAGGGCACCGGTGAGCATGAGGAAGTCGGCGGGATGGGCATCCACCCGGATCGACCCGTCGGCCTTCCCGGCCTCGAAGAAGGCGGTGATCACCGCCATCACCGGACCATACGACCGGTCGGCGGCCGCCTGGTGCGCGCTCTGGCCGAGGGCCTCCCCCAGTCCGTGCTTCTGGCGCATCGCGGCGACGAGGTCGGTGGTCCACAGGCGCAGTCCGTCGATCGGTGCGTTCGCCGCAAGGAGTTCCGGTGCGGCGCCGACGAGCCGCTCCACTTCGTCCTGGTAGACCGCCAGCACGAGGTCCTCGCGCGTCGGGAAGTGCCGGTACAGCGTGCCGGCTCCGACGCCGGCGCGCTGGGCGATCTGGTTGAGGGATGCCTCGCCGGGCTCGGCGAACACCTCCCGGGCGACCACGAGGATGCGCTCGCGGTTCTCGCGTGCGTCGGATCGGACCATGACTCCCCTTGCTAACCGGAGAACTCTCCGTTACGGTAATCGGAGACCTCTCCATTTGACTCTACCAAGGAGCCCCCATGTCTACGGTCCTCGTCACCGGCGGATCCGGCTTCATCGCCGGATGGTGCATCCGCGAACTGCTCGAAGCCGGCCACGACGTGCGCACCACCGTGCGCGACCTCCGCCGCGAGGCCGGGGTACGCGCCCAACTGCACGCCGCCACCGACTTCGACGACGCCCGGCTCACCGTCCTCGCCGCCGACCTGCAGGGCGATGCCGGCTGGTCCGACGCCGCCGGCGGCACCGACTTCGTACTGCACGTCGCCTCGCCGACGCTGCGCGGCGCAGCCATGGACGAGGCCGAGATGATCGCCGCCGCCCGCGACGGGGTGCTCCGGGTACTCCGCGCTTCGCGGGATGCCGGGGTGAAGCGCGTCGTGCTCACCAGCGCGTCCGGGGCCATCGTGTACGGGCATCCCGACGAGTCGCGGCCCTTCACGGAGGAGGACTGGACGGACGTCACCGCCGACATCGCGCCGTACCCGAAGTCGAAGACCCTGGCCGAGCGCGCCGCGTGGGAGTTCGTCGCACGCGAAGGCGACGGCCTCGAACTCGCGGTCGTCAATCCGACCGCCGTCCTCGGGCCGATGCTCGGCGAGGACGACCCGCCGTCGCTGCGCGTCGTCCGGGGGCTGCTCGGCGGCGCCTTCCCGGTCTGCCCGCCGTTCGGAACGGGGTGGGTCGACGTGCGCGACGTCGCCGACCTCCACCTCCGCGCGATGACCGATCCGGCAGCCGTCGGCGAGCGGTTCCTGGCGACCTCCGGACGCAGCCTGCGAGTCGTGGAGATCGCCGGCATCCTGCGCGAGCGTCTCGGCGACCGCGCGGCGAAGGTGCCGACCCGCGAGATGCCGGTCTTCGTCGCCCGCGCGATGGGCGTGGTCAACCCGCAGTTGAGGGCCCTGCGCCCCCAGCTCGGCCATGATTTCCCGTCCACGGGTGCGAAGGCCGAACGGGTGCTGGGCTGGAAGCCGCGGTCCGTCGACGAATCCCTCGTCGACACCGCCGAGAGCATCCTCGCGTACTCCGCGGCATCCTGAAGCGACGGGAGGTCAGTCGTCGTGGCGGGCGTGGTCTGCGACGTCGGGTTCGGCCCGCAGCACGTCCGCGATCTCCTCCTCCGGGCGCGGGGCGATGTTCTCGTCCTCTTCGAGCTCGGGCACCGTCGGCTCCCCCGGCTCGGGCACGTGGTCCGGGCCGTGCGCGCTGTGGTTCTCGGACGACATGGACGCCTCCTTCGCTGGGTGGCATCCACCGTACTCGCCTCCCGGCCATGCAGCAGGATCCCGGCGAGCGCGACGCGAGGCATCCATAATCGAGCCATGAGCGAGATCAAGACGAAGCCGACGGATGCCGACGTGTCGGCGTTCCTGGATGCCGCGACGCCCCGGCAGCGCCGTGAGGACGGCATCGCCCTCGCGGCGATCTTCCGCGAGGTGACCGGCGCCGACCCGGTGATGTGGGGCCCGTCGATGGTGGGGTACGGCAGCTACCGCTACGTCTCGCCGTCCGACCCGAAGCGCCAGGGCGACTGGCCGAAGACCGCGTTCTCGCCGCGCAAGGCCCAGCTCTCGCTCTACGGGCTCAAGGACCTGCCGGAGGGGGCCGCCCTGCTCCCCCGGCTCGGCACCTACACCGAGGGCGCCGGCTGCGTCTACGTCAAGAAGCTGACCGACATCGACCTCGACGTGCTGCGGCGCCTCATCGCGATCGCCTGGCAGCGCGGCGACGACCCGATCCCCTGACCCGGGCGGCCGCGGATCTGTCACGAGTGGCGACCTCAACCGTGCACTCGTGACGGATCCGGATGCCTCGGCTCAGGCGCGATGAATGCGGCGAGGTCCGCGGCCACCCGCTCGGGCCGCTCCCACAGCACCAGATGGCCGGTGCTCTCGTAGCTGACCAGCCGGCTGCCGGGGATCGCGCGCGCCAGCTCGTCGGCCTGCGCGGCCGGGAGCACGTCGTCGTCAGCGCCCCACAGGATGAGCGTCGGCACGGCGATCCTCCCGCCGCGCGTCGGTGGAACGGCGGTGGCCAATCCGTCCAGTACCGCCAGCCACACGTGCTTCGGGATCGTCAGCGCGGCGTCCGTCTGCACCGCGAGGAACGCCGGCGCGACCGGTGCGTGCACGGCGATCGCCGCGTTCACGGCGGCCACGTCGTCGCGCGTCACCGGGTCGCCGAAGCCCTCCAGCAGGCTCCGGAGCGCATCCGGGACGAGGCCCCGCAGATCGCTGGGCGAGCCGATCAGCACCAGGCCGCGCACGCGGTCGGGATGCTCCGCCGCGATCTGCTGGGCGACGTACCCGCCGCTGGAGGTGCCGACGACCCAGCACCGCCGGATGCCGAGCGCATCGAGCAGGGCGATCATGTCGTCCGCGGCATCCCGGGGTCCGTAGCCGCCCGCGGGCTTCGCGCTGTCGCCGACGCCGCGCTGATCGGGCGCGATGAGCCGCAGCGAACCCGGCAGCAGCGGAACGAGACCGTCGAACACGCGATGGGTCTCGCCCCAGGCATGCAGCAGCAGCACCGGCTCACCGTCGCCCTGCTCGTGGACGGCGAGCGTCAGTCCCGTTCCCAGGGCCACGCGGCGCATGCCGCCAGTATGCCGCGTGCTACGTCGGCCCGAGCCGCCTTCCGTCGTGCTGATAGGCTCGCGAAATCGGCGTCGGCACATGGGATGCAGGCGTCAACTGGGGAATTCTCGCTGGGGAGAGCGCACCGCTGCGCCTGCGTCGAGATTCACGAGCAATCGGGAGAGTGAACAGGATGCAGACGAAGACGCTGCTTTCGCGTGCGGGGATCACCGTGGTCGCCGCACTCGCCATCAGTTCGATCGGAGGGATGCCGGCCCTCGCCGACGGCCTCGGGCCGACCGTGTCGGTCAGCCCGTCGCCGGTGTGCCTCGCACACGACTTCACGGTCACCGGTACCGGCCAGGCTCCGGGAAGCTACGAGGTCTCGATCTCGAACGTCGATTCCGTGAACCTCGTCGACCCGGCATCCCTGTCCCCGATCACGGTGGATGGGACCGGCGCATTCAGCACGACGCTGACTGCCCGTCCGGATGCCCCGGCCGGCGACTACACGGCGACGTTCGCCCCGACCGACGCCGCCGGCACCCTGTTCACGGCCCCGGTCACGGCGACCGGATGCCTTTCCACCGCCGTGCCGACGATCGCAGGGTCGGCGATCGTCGGGACGACACTGACCGCCAAGCCCGGCATCTGGACCACCGGGACGACCTTCGCGTATCAGTGGTACGCGGCGGGAACCGCCATTCCGGGCGCCACTGCACCGACCTTCCGCCTGACGACGCTGCAGGACGGCAAGAGCATCACGGTCAAAGTCACCGGGTCGAAGACCGGGTACGCGATCGTCGCGCGGACCTCCGTCGGAACCAAACTCGTCATGCGCCCGGCGACCCCGAAGATCTCCGGCTACGCCGCCGTCGGTCTGACCCTCAAGGCTGTGCCCGGCACCTGGAGCCCCGGCACGACGTTCTCGTACCACTGGTACGCGAACGGCACCGCGATCACCGGGGCGAGCGCCTCCGCGTTCAAGCTCACGGCGGCCCAGCGCGACAAGCGGATCAGCGTCCGGGTGACGGGCTCCAAGTCCGGATACCCGACCGTGGCACGCACCTCGGCATCCACCCTGCGGACGACGCTCTCCGGCCCGGCCACCATCACCGGCACACCGCTGTACGGCAAGACCCTCACCGCTCACCACGGCACCTGGGCCACCGGCACGGCGTTCTCGTACCACTGGTACGCGAACGGGGTCTACATCACCGGGGCGACGAGGTCCACGCTGTACCTCGGCACCTCGCTGAAGACCAAGAACATCACGGTCAAGGTCACGGGCACCAAGTCCGGGTACGCGACCGTCGTAAGGACCTCGCCCGCGACCCTCAAGGTGGCGACGGCATCCACCCCGACCATCAGCGGCACCAAGCAGGTCGGCAAGATCCTCACCGCCCACCCGGGGACGTGGACGACCGGCACCGCGTTCGCCTATCAGTGGTACGTCTCGGGCACGGCGATCACCGGCGCGAAGTACTCCACGCTGAAGCTGACCGCCGGCACCAAGGGCAAGCGGATCACCGTCAAGGTCACCGGCCGCAAGTACGGATACCCGACGATCGCCAAGGTGTCGGCCGCGACCGCGGCCATCGCCGCCGCACCGCGGTGCGACCCGAATTACGCGTGGGCGTGCGTGCCGATCGCGAGCGACGTGGACTGCGCCGGCGGCGGCGGCAACGGCCCCGCCTACGTGGTCGGCCCCGTCAAGGTCATCGGCGTCGACATCTACCGCCTCGACAGCGACCACGACGGCATCGGCTGCGAGTAGCAGCCACCGCTGCGCGCGGCGGCCCCACTCAGGTCGTCGCGCGCACCGGCGCCGCCAGCAGCACCGTGCGGCCGTCGCTCGAGCGCAGTTCGATCCGCACGATGTCCGCCACCGGGACCGAGGTGGAATCCGTCGTGCGCACGACGTCTCCGGGGCCCGCGGTCCAGGTCGCCACGCGCTGCGCCTTGCCGCCGGCGGTCACGATCCACAGGCCGTAGTCCCAGCGCTCGTAACCGCCCGAGGCGGACGCCGTCCACCGGCACACCATGCCGATCGACGTTCCCCACTTCTTCGTGGTGAGGGTGACGTCGGCCGTGAGCGGCAGCCGCGTGGAGGATGCCGCGGGCTGGTGCAGGCTCGCCGTGACGGTGGGCGCCGCGACCGGCGTGATCAGGGACGGCACGAACATCGCGCCGACGGCGACCACCACCGCTGCCGCACTCGCGACCAGGGCGGTCAGCCAGCGCCGGCGCAAGCGGATGCGGCGCACCCGGCCCGCGAGGGCCGGAACCAGATCGGGGACCGTCCGCGTTTCGGCGGACCGCGCATCCACCTCGTCGAGCAGAGCCAGCGCCTCGTCGCGAGGAACCGCGCCGAGCAGCGCCGGGACGCCGGCGAGGTCGGCGACGGCCGCCGCACACGACGGGCACGACGCGAGGTGCTCCTCGTACGCACGCCGGTCGGCTGCCGACAGGGCACCGAGCAGATAGGCGGCATCCCACTCGTGGAACAGCGCGTGATCCTGCGTCACCTCGGTCATCGGGTCACCCCCTTCTCCTGCAGAGCGAGCTTGAGTGCGCGCAGCCCGTAGTGCATGCGCGACTTCACGGTGCCTTCCGGGATGCCGAGCGCCCCGGCGATCTCAGCCGTCGACCGCCCGCCGTAGTAGGCGTGCACGATCACCGCCCGGTGCTCGTACGACAGGCCGGCCAGGGCGTCCGCGACCAGCCAGCGGTCGAACCGGGCGTCGATGTCGTCTTCGGTGGGCGCATCGGGCAGCTCGTCGGTCGCGATCTCGTGCACGCTGCGGGCGCTGCGCACCCCGTCGATCACGAGGTTGTGGGCGACGGTGAAAAGCCACGCACGGGCGGATGCCCCGCTCTGGTCGAGCACGCTCGGCTTGCGCCAGGCGCGCAGCAGGGTCTCCTGGACGATGTCGTCCGCCTGCAGGGTGCTCCCGGTGAGGGAGATCACATACCGCCGCAGCGACGGGGCGTATTCGTCGTTCAGGGCGCGCAGCAGAGCAGCATCGTCGGCCGTCATCCTCTGTGTCGCCCCCTCACACGCTCAAGTGTGCGCCCCCGGCCGGATCGCCGGGTGGCATCAGTGACACGAGACCGGACCGCCCGATGGTTCACGCCGGGGCCCGAAGACGCCGCCGGCCGGAACCCCGATCGAGGTTCCGGCCGACGGTCAGTTCATCACAGCGCCTGGATGTTCGCTGCCTGCATGCCCTTGGGTCCGCGCTCGGCGTCGAATTCGACCTTCTGCCCCTCCTGGAGCTCCTTGAACCCGTCGCCTGCGATCGCGCTGTAGTGCGCGAACAGGTCGGCCGAGCCGTCGTCCGGTGCGATGAATCCGTAGCCCTTCTCGGAGTTGAACCACTTCACGGTGCCAGTAGCCATCGTGTCTTTCCTTCTTGTTGTTCGGGTCGCCGAGGCGACCGGGGTGCCGCGCCGACGAGTGCGGCGCAGACGTTTTCTGGGGCGGGCGTGCCCGCCGGGGTGGTGGCGGATGCCGGCATCCTCATGCTGTCCGCAGAATCTTCTCCATCGCCTTGCCACGGGCGAGCTCATCGACGAGCTTGTCCAGGTAGCGGATCTTCTGCATCAGGGGATCGTCGATCTCCTGCACCTTGACCCCGCAGACGACCCCGGTGATGAGCGAGGCGTTCGGGTTGAGGTGGGCGTCCGCGAAGAACTCCGCGAACGTCGACTCCTCGGCGAGCTGCTGCTGCAACCCGTTCTCGTCGAAGCCGGTGAGCCACGTGATGACCTCGTCGAGCTCGTCCTTCGATCGGCCTTTGCGCTCCACCTTGTTCAGGTAGAGCGGGTAGACCGACGCGACGGTCGTGCCGAAGATCCTGTGCTCCACAGGACCAGCGTACTCAGCGACGGCCCACTGCGCCCGCAAAGAGCGAATGAATCAGGGGAAGCGCCGATGCAATCATGAAGACGACACCCAGCGGAGGGCTCACCGGGAGCAGCAGGATGCCCCCGACCAGCAGCCCTGCGAAGATCACCGCGGACATCACCCGGCGTGCCACGCGCTCCAGTCGTTCGAGCTTGCGATCCAGCGCCGGGGTGGACACATCGAGCCTTCCGGCCTCGATCCGGTCGATCACCGAGTCGATGCGGTTGGGGAGCCGGGCGACCACGCCGAGGGTCGACAGCACCTGTTTGGCGGCATCCTGAATCGCACTGCCGCCCTCTTCGGACAGCAGCCGCGACGCGAACGGCTCGATCGAACTCCAGATGTTGAACTGCGGATCCAGCGCGCTGCAGACTCCGGAGGTGAGCGACATCGCGCGGATCACGAGCAGGAAGTTCTCCGGCAGCTGGAACGGCAGCGCGCGGATCGCGTGGCCGAACTCGTCGCCGAACTTCTGGAACTCGGCCGGATCCACGTCCCGCAGCTGCGCGAATCCCATACCCCCGAAACGCGCGAAAAGTTCGGTCAGCGCCTTCTCCAGCGCGTACGTGTCGGCGTTGGGCAGCAGCATCCCGACGTCCTGGATGCCGGCGACCAGTCCCTTGCCGTCGCGCGCGGCGATCGCGATGAGCAGGCGCCGCAGGCCGGCGCGCAGCGAATCCGGGATCGCTCCCATCATCCCGAAGTCGATGAACGTGAGGCGCCATCCGGGCCCGGCACCCGGGACGGCATCCGGAAGCGGTGTCACGAAGATGTTGCCGGGGTGCGGGTCGGCGTGGAAGCGCCCGTGCGTGAACAGCTGCTCGAACATGACCTCGGCGAAGACGGCCGCCACCGCCGACGGATCGATCCCGGCCGCGCGCAGGGATGCCACGTCGTTGATCTTGATCGCGGTGACGTCCGACAGTGTCAGCACGCGCCGGGTGGTGCGCTCCCACGCGACGATCGGCGCGCCGACCCGCGGGTCGGGGGCGAAGTCCTCGGCGAACAGCTCGGCACTGGCGCCTTCGTGCAGGTAGTCGATCTCCTGCAGGCTCGTGTGCGCGAACTCCTCGACCAGCGCCGGCGTGTCGACGTGGGATGCCACGACCCGCACCCGGCTCAGCCACCGCGCCACCTGGCGAAGCGCCGCCAGGTCGGTGTCGACGATCTGGTCGATCCCGGGACGCTGCACCTTGACGACGACGTCGGCGAATCCGGTCTCGGCCGCGATCGCGTCCGGCAGCCGCGCCCGGTGCGCCTGCCCCAGGGATGCCGCGGCGACGGGGGTCTCGTCGAACGCCGCGTACGCGCGCTCCAGCGGCATCCCGAGCTCCGCCTCGGCGAGTTCCCGGATGCCGGCGAACGGCACCGGGGGCACCTCGTCCTGCAGGCCCGCCAGCTCTTCGGTGATCGCCGGAGGAAGCACGTCCAGGCGCGCGGACAGGAACTGCCCGACCTTGATCATCAGCCCGCCCAGTTCGATCGCGAGCGCATGGAAGCGCCGGGCGATGCGGGTCAGACGCGCGTCGCGCCCGGCCGCGGCGCGGCGCCCCAGGCCGAAGCGCGGCAGGAACAGCTCGAACCACCACATCTCGACGATCACGCGGCCCGCGAATCGCAGGATCCGCCGGTACCGTCTGCCGGTGATTCGCGCCGATGCCACGCGGTCAGCCCTGCGCGAGGATGCCGTAGAGCTTGCGCCGGGCTTCGTCGAGCGCGACGACCGCCTCGGCGACCTGCTCGGGGCTGCCGGTGCGGCCGACCTGGGCGGCGACCTGCAGCAGCTCGATCCCGGCCTTGGGCAGCGCGCCGTGCTCGCGGGCCGACGTCGCCTCCCACGGGGCGGGCTTGTCGGCGGCGGCCGCCGCCTCGGCCCGGCCCGCCTCGGTGAGCGAATAGGTCTTGCGGCCGTTCGCCTCCGTCGCGGTGAGGAGTCCCTCGTCGGTGAGCATCTGCAACGTCGGGTAGACCGAGCCGGCGCTCGGCTTCCACGCCCCGTTGCTGCGCTGCTCGATCTCGCTGATGATCTGGTAGCCGTGCATCGGCTGCTCCGCGAGCAGGGCGATGACGGCGGCGCGCACGTCGCCCTTGGACATGCGCGGGCTCATGCGCTGCTCGAACGTCGAGCGCAACTGGCCGAGGGCGTCCCAGAGCCCTTCGCGATGCTGGCCGTTGCCGAATCCGTAGGCGCCGAAGCCGCCCGAGTTGGTACCGCTCATGATGACCTCCCCCGCCGAGCGTTTCTCAGCGATATACAACGATATATCGCTGACCTCGATCGGCCTAGGGTGAAGGGGCCGATCCCTCACATTCTCGTCCTCGGACGGGCAAGACTGGGAGTCATGACCGAATCCCCGCATCCGCACGCCGAGCCGACCGCCGCGGCGGCCTTCTGGGAGCAGCGGTACGCCGAGTCCGACCGCGTCTGGTCGGGCCGCGTGAACGCCGTGCTCGCGGATGTCGCCACCGGACTGGAGCCCGCCACCGCACTCGACCTCGGCTGCGGCGAAGGCGGGGATGCCGTGTGGCTCGCCGAGCACGGCTGGACGGTGACCGCCGTCGACATCTCACCCACTGCCGTGGCACGCGGCGAGGCGGCCGCCCGCGAGCGCGGCCTCGAGGATCGGCTGCGGTTCGTCGCCGCAGACCTCGAGACGTTCGAGACCGACGGGCGCTTCGCGCTGGTGACCGCCAGCTTCCTGCACTCCCCGACGATGCTCGACCGGGTGGCGGTGCTGCGGCGGGCGGCGGAGTTCGTCGCCCCGGACGGGCACCTTCTCATCACCTCGCACGCCGCGCCCCCGCCATGGGCCTCGCAGCTGCACGAGCACGCCGCCGAGCTGCTGCCGCCCGACGAGGACCTCGCCCGTCTCGCCTACGACCCGGCCGCCTGGGAGACCGTGCTGTGCGAGGTGCGCCGCCGGGACGCCACGGCCCCCGACGGCTCCCCCGCGACCCTCGACGACGGCGTCATCCTCCTCCGCCGCCGGTAGTGGCCCGGGATGGGCAGTCCTGCACCCCGGCCGTTGAGCGCCCTTCGTGTCGCTGGCGCTCGCCCAGGAACCGCGCAGCGAGACGACACGTCCCCGCGTCCGCCGGTCGTTGAGCGAGCGTAGCGAGACGAAACGCTCGCCCGGGTTGGGCATCAAGATGTGCTGCAACCCGCTTGCATTGTGGATGCGTGTTCGATAGTGTGGAGGTATCGAGTTCGAACATTTCAACGGATCGGAGGGAGCACCATGGCCGACACGTCGCACGGTGGGCTCTCTCCGGTGCTGTCTGACCTGGACATGCTGGTCGATGATCTGGGGGCGGCGCGGGCCCGGGCCGCGTCCGCGTTCGCGGTCGAGATGCACTTCTTCGCCGGGGTCGCCGCCCTGGTACGACGGCGGGAACACGAGCGCGCCCAGCAGACCGACACCGGGGCGGTGGTGTCCGCATCGCAATTGGCGATGCGGGAGATCTACGCCGAGATCGCCGCCGCGCTGCGCCTGTCCGAGTACCAGGTCGCGTCCCGGGTGAACCAAGCCCACGTGCTGATGACCCGGTTCACCGAGACCATGTACGAGGTCAGCGACGGCAACGTGTCCCCGCAGCACGCGACCACGATCGCGGACGTCGGCGGCGTCATCGACGACCCCGACATCCGGCGGAAGTATGAGCGGTACGCGATCGACCTGGCCGGCGAGCTCACTCCCGCCCAACTGAAGGACGCCCTGGGTGTGTTGGTGGACCGGCTCGACCCCCACGGCACCCAGGACCGGATCAAGGAAGCCGTGCAACGCCGGTCCGTACGCAAACGGGTGCTCGAGCCAGGCGTGGGGCAGCTGATCATCACCGGCCCCACCGCCCACATCGAAGGCACCTACAACCGCCTCACCGACATCGCCACCGAACTCCACACCCAAAACCAAGAAGACGCCGCAGCGGCCGAGGGCAATGCGACTGACTCGGACACGGAGTTCGTTCCGGATGAGCGCACGAGGGCGCAGATCATGGCCGATGTCGCCTTGGACCTGCTGCTCACCAGCGTCCCCGACGGGCACGGCACCACCCCCGAACACCGCGATGCACTCGGCGCCATTACAGCCACCGTGCACCTCACCATCCCCGCCTCCACCCTGGCCGGCACCACGTTCGGCGGCACGCAGATCCCCGGCGCAGGCCTCGTCGACGACGACACCGCCCGACACCTCGCCGGCGGATCCGACGACTGGTACCGGATCTTCACCGACCCGACCACCGGAACCCCGGTCACCGTCGACAAACGCCGACCCTGCACCGCCATGCGACGTCTCCTGCAAGCCAGGGATGAGACCTGCCGGTTCCCCGGCTGCCGCCGCCCCGCCAAAAAATGCGACATCGACCACACCACCGCACACGCCGACGGCGGACCCACCGCCCTGTGCAACCTCGCCTGCCTCTGCGAACGCCACCACACCGTGAAACACCACACCGACTGGACCGTGCAGCAACTCCCCGGCGGCATCCTCCACTTCACCTCACCCACACGACGCGGATACCGCACCCGACCCCCGGCCGCCGTCCGATTCGTCCCCGACCGACCACCCGGCAACCCACCAGGGAATGCCGATGCGCCTGGTCGTTCCGGAAGACCGGGGAGCCGCGCCGGCCACCCGCTCGCGCCCCGCCGCGAACACGGAGAACATCCTCCCTTCTGACGATGACTCCCGGATGTCGGAGGTCGGTGCTTGCATGGGCCACATGAGTACGACAGCATCTGCCGACGGCACCCCGATCGCATACACCGTGGTGGGCGACGGGCGCACCGTCGTGATCGTCAACGGCGCCCTCTCCACGGGGGCGGATGCCGGCCCCCTCGCCGAGGCCCTCGCCGACGCCGGCTTCCGGGCCGTGACCTGGGATCGCCGAGCCCGCGTGGGCAGCGGCGACAAGCGCGGATCAACCCCCGAAGACGAGGTCGCCGACCTCGCCGCCGTGATCGACGCGGTCGGCGGGGCGGATGCCGTGCTGGGCCACTCGTCCGGTGCGATCCTGGCCCTCTACGCAGCCCACCGCGGCGTGCCGACCGGCGCACTGTTCCTGTCGGAACCGCCCATCCAGTTCGACGACGCCGGCTACGGCGAGGAGCTCGTCGTCCGCCTTCAGCAGCTGGTCGACGACGGGCATCCCGAGGAGGCCGTCGCGGCCTTCCAGCTCGGCGCGATCGGACTGCCCGCCGACATGGTGGACGCCGGTCGCACCAACGGGATGCTCGCCGCCCTCGCCCCGCTCGGGCAGTCCGTCGTCTACGACGCGCAGCTCACCCTGCGCCTGAAGCAGCCGAGCGCCGACGCGCTGGCGGTGACCCAACCGGTCACGGTGCTGCGCGGTGAGCAGACGTTCCCGTTCCTCATCGGCTCGTCCGACCGGCTGGCGGGCGCGGTGCCCGGCGCCGAACTGGTGGTCGTCCCCGAGTCGGTGATGCACCGCGCCGACCCGGTCGCCACGGCCCGCGTGATCACGCAGCGGATGTGACCGTGCCCGGCGCCACGGCATCCTCGCACGCCCGCCGCACTAGCATGGCCCCGTGACCAGCGCCCCTCCCCTGCGCGACCCCGGCGCCCGCGAGCCGGGCGCCCGTCCGTACCTCCTGCTCATCGAAGACGACCCCAAGCTCGGGCCGCTCACGGCGAAGGTGCTCTCCACGTCGTTCGAGGTCGAGCTCGTCGCCGATCCCGAGCAGGGGCTCGAGCGCGCGCTCAGCGGAGACCACGACGTCATGGTCATCGACCGGCGCCTGCCGCATGCCGACGGCATGGACATCGTGCAGAAGGCGCGCGCCCAGCGCATCGCGTCGCCGATCCTCATGCTCACGGCGCTCGGCACCACGTCCGACAAGGTCGAGGGGCTGGATGCCGGCGCCAACGACTACCTCGTCAAGCCGTTCGAATTCGATGAGCTGAAAGCGCGCCTGCGCGCGCTGACGCGCACGTTCGATCCGCAGGGGAAGGCGCTTCCGATCGGCGACTGGACCTTCTACCCCGACGACGACTTCGTGCACTCCCCGTATCTCGGCCGCGTGCTGCTGACCCCGCGCGAGTCGTCCCTCCTGCGCCTGCTCGCGGAGCATCCGGAGCGCACCTACACGCGGGAGCAGATCCTGCGGACCGTGTTCAGCACCGAAGATCAGCCCGGCACGGTCGACACGTACGTCCACTACCTGCGCCGCAAGACCGAACGCGACATCATCCTGACCGTTCGCCACAAGGGCTACCGGCTGGGCCAGCTCTGATCCCCCGGCGATCCCGAGGCACGACATGACCCGCAAGAGCCCCGCGCAGACCAGTGCCGACGCCGCCGCGATCACGCGCGCGTCGCGCATCGTCACGGCGCAGATCACGGCGGTGGCGGCCCTCATCGTGGCACTCGTCGTCGTGGTGTCGGTGATCTACGTCGTGCGGCAGTCGGCGCCTCGCGAACGCCTCGAGAAGCCGCCGCCCGGCCAGACGCGCATCTACGTGGATGCGCAGACCGTGCTCGCCGCGCTCGTCATCGTCGGGGTGGGCGCGATCATCCTGGCCAGCCTGCTGAGCTGGCTCATCGCGCGACGGGCGGTGCGTCCCCTGGGCGACGCGCTCCGGATGCAGCGGACCTTCGTGGCGGATGCCAGCCATGAGCTGCGCACCCCGCTCACCGTCATCAGCGCGCGGGTCGAGGTGCTCAAGCAGGACCTGGATGCCGGCGAGGACCCCGGCGAGAACCTCGACGAGCTGCGCGCTGACGTGGCCGCGCTCGGCGATGTGATCACCGATCTGCTGCTGGCCTCCTCCCCGCGCGAGGACACCGCCGAGCCGTATGCCGTGGCCGACGTGATCGAACCGGCTGTGGACGACCTGCGCCTGCTCGGCACACCGCGCGGCATCCGGCTGAACGTGACCATCGAACCCGGCATCAGCACCCGTGTGCCGCCCGCGACGCTGCGCCGCAGCATCGTCGCCCTCGTCGACAACGCGATCGCGCACTCTCCGGACGGATCCTCCGTCGAGGTGTCGGCGGTCACCGCAGCCCGGGGCCGGTTCGCGCTCGCGGTCACCGACCACGGTCCGGGGCTCCAGGGCATCGACCGGTATCGCGTGTTCGAGCGGTTCGCGCACAGCGATGCCGGCTCGACGCGAGAGGGGTTCGGCCTCGGTCTCGCGCTCGTGCGCGACCTGGCGGACCGCAACGGGGGCCGCATCGAGGTGACCGACACGTCGTCGTCGGGGACGACGTTCACCCTGACCCTGCCGACCGGCTGAACGCATCTCAGACGATTCTGAGAGCGCTCGTCGTTCACTGAGAGGATGCAGCCACTCGTCACCGGTCGGCAGGCGGCCCGTGTGCGGCGCTCTCCGCAGCGCGTTCCCGACCCGACCCCGCTGTTCTGGGCGACGAAGGCTGTGTCAACGGCACTCGGCGAGGCCGCGTCGGACTTCAGCATCCACGTGATGCCGCCCGTCGTCGCGGTCCTTTGCGGTTTCGCGGCGTTCGTCGTGGCGCTCGTCATCCAGCTCGGGCGCCGTCGCTACACGCCCTGGGCGTACTGGCTGACGGTCGCGATGGTGGGCGTGTTCGGCACGATGGCCGCCGACGTCGTGCACGTCGCCTTCGGGGTGCCGTATCCGCTGTCGACCCTGTTCTACGCGCTCGTGCTCGCCGCGGTCTTCGTGCTGTGGCGGCGCACGGAGGGAACCCTCTCGGTGCATGAGGTCACCACGACCCGCCGCGAGCTGTTCTACTGGGCGGCCGTGGTCGCCACGTTCGCCATGGGCACGGCCCTCGGCGACTTCACGGCGTACGGCCTCGGCCTCGGATACGTGGCCTCCATCGCGCTCTTCGCGGTGCTGATCCTGGTCCCGGCGATCGGGTACCGGTTCTGGCGCTGGAACGCGGTGTTCAGCTTCTGGTTCGCGTACGTGGTGACGCGGCCCCTCGGAGCATCGGTCGCGGACTGGCTCGCGAAGCCGGAGGCCGTCGGCGGCCTCGGCCTCGGCGGCGGCTGGGTGACTCTGGCCTTCGCCGCCGTGATGGTGGTGCTGGTCGGCTTGATGTACCTGCCGGTGTCGCGGCGTCGTCTGTCCGACGACCTGGTGTGACCGCCGGCACGCGAAGAAGCGGCATACCCTCGTAGCGTGACGACCTCGGTGCTGGTCTCCACCCTGATCGGCGTCGCCGTGCTCATCGCGGTCGCCACCGGGGTGCTCGCCGTGTTCGGCGCGCCGCACCGGTGGGCGCCGGCGCTGGCGGTGCTGCGGGGGATGCTGCAGCTCGCCGTGGTGAGCGTCATCCTCACCGGCGTCATCACGAACGCGCTGTGGGTGGGGCTGGCCCTGGTGGTGATGTTCGTCGTGGCGTCTTCGACGGCCACGCACCGGATCGGCTGGTCGGGGTCGCACGCCCTGATGATGTTCTCGGCGATGGCGGCGGGGATCGCCGTGACCCTCGTCGTCGTGTTCACCACCGGCGCGATCGAGTTCTCCGCCCGCTACGTCCTGGCGATCGGCGGCATCGTGATCGGCAACTCGATGGGCATCGCGACCCTCGCCGGACGCCGGTTCACCGAGATGACGATCGATCAGTGGGATCAGGTCGAGGGATGGATGGCGCTCGGCGCCGCACCCCGCCAGTCCACGCGCGACCTGGCACGACAGGCCGTGTACTCGGCCCTCATCCCGTCGACCGATCAGACCAAGACGACGGGGCTGGTGACCCTTCCGGGGGCGTTCGTCGGCGCCATCTTCGGCGGCGTCTCGCCGCTGGAGGCCGGCCGGTTCCAGATCGTCGTGCTCGCCGGCATCATGGCGGCGGGCGCGGTGACGGCGGTGCTCGTGACGCTGTGGATGGCACCGGTGCGGGTGAAGCCGGTGCCGCTGCGATAGCGGAGTTATCCACAGGCCGGCGGGCGTCGGTTGAAGCAGCATCGACGTTCCGTGTTCGATGGGGCGACGAGCATCCGCCGCCCTGAGGAGGACACATGTCGCCACCCGCGGCCCGACCGGCCCCGTACGTGTCGTATCCGCGTTCGACGTCCGAGCCCCGCACGGATGCCGCGCTCCCCGACCCCACACCGCTGCTGCACAACCTCACGCAGGGCGTGCTGGAGGTGATCGCGGGGATGCGGCCGGTGGAGCACCTGGCGCGCTGGATGTCGGAGCCGGCGTTCCGGTCCATCGTCGTGCGGGCGAACCTGGCGGCGCGGGCCCGGAGTGCGCGCGGCATCCCGGCGGCGACCTCGGCGGTGGTGGTGACCACGGTTCGCTGCACCTGGCCTGCCGACGACGTCGTCGAGGCGACGGTCATCGTCGCCGGAAAGGCGCGCACCCGGGCGGTCGCGGTGCGGCTCGAGGAGTTCCGGGGTCGATGGCGCGCGGAGTCCATCGCGATGCTCTAAGAAACCTAAGGGACTTCTCATAGCGGGCGGCTGTGATCGGCCCTAGGGTGGGAGTCGGGCCCGTGTTCGGAACTTGCCGTTGCAGTTGCAGAACACCGAGGGGGCCCGATGCCGGCGACACTCGCACACATCCCGCTGTGGGACGACGACGACCGGAGGCGGCCGGTGGCCGCGCTCCCCGACCCGGAGGCGCTCATCCGCAACCTCGCGCGGGGCATCCTCGAGGTGCGCGCCGGGGTTCGCGAGCCGGCGCAGCTCGCCCGCTTCCTCGCGCAGGAGCCCTATCGCGCGCTCGTCCAGCGGGCGACGCAGGCCGCGCAGGCACGACGGCGGTCGGGCTCGGCACCGGTGCGCCCGGCGATCAGCATCCTGAGCGTGCGCTGGACCGCACCGGCCGCCGACGCCATCGAGGCGGCCGTCGTGGTCCGGCCCGGCGACCGGATCCGCGCGATCACGATGCGGCTCGAAGCCATCGGGTCCCGGTGGCGCGCCACGGACATCGTCGTCATCTGACCTGTCCTCCCGGCCGGACCACGGCCTGCGGGTAGCCTGAGTGCGATGACCTCGCCCGTCCCGACCGCCCCGACGCGGTGGCTTCCGGCGCTCCTCCATTCCGCGGGGATGGCACGGGCGTTCACTCTCGCCGCGTTCGCCGCCGTGCTGTCGGCGAACGCGATCCAATGGCTGGCCGGGACCGTCACGTACGTCACGATCATCGTGGGCCTGTGCGTCATCGGGGTCGGGATGCTGGTGGCCCGCCGCCAGGAGATCCGCTTTCTGCACCTCGTGCCGATCTCGCTGATCCTCTTCGTGGGCTGGTGCGCGATCAGCGTGTTCTGGAGCGCCTCGCCGTCCGACACCGTGATCGGCACGATCTCCCAGGTCGGGATCGCCCTGCTCGCGATCGTCGTCGGGCATGTGCGCGACACCCTGCAGACCGCGCGCGCCCTCGGCGACGTGATGCGCTGGCTGCTGTCGATCTCGCTCGGGCTGGAGATCGTCGTCGGCATCCTCATGCCGCACCCGCTGCACCTGTTCGGCATCGACGGCAACATCGCGCAGTTCGGGCCCATCGAGGGCATCTTCGGCTCGCGCAACATGCTGGGCTTCGTGGCCGTCCTGGCCCTGGTCACCTTCTTCATCGAGTGGCGCAGCGCATCGGTCTCCCCGCGACTGGCGGGGTTCTCCGTCGTGGTGGCGGGCCTTCTCGCGGTGTTCAGCCGCTCCCCCGTGGTGCTGGTGCTCGCCGCCGCCGTCGGACTCGCCGCCGGTGCCCTGACGCTGGTGCGCCGGGTGCGCCCCCGCGACCGGGCCCCCGTCCAGTGGGTGCTCGGCGTCATCGTGCTGCTCGGGGTCATCGCGGCGTATCTGCTGCGGCACCAGATCATCCGCGCGGCAGGGTCGGAGTTCTCGATCCGGGCGAACCTGTGGCGGGTGCTCGCCCCGTACGTGCGCACCTATCCCGTGCAGGGCTGGGGCTGGTTCGGCCCGTGGCCGCTGGAGCAGTATCCGTTCCAGTCCATCAACTACTCGATCGACCGCAGCTACACGACATCCCTGAATGGGTACGCCGACCTGCTGCTGCAGGTCGGCTGGGTGGGCGTGGTCCTGTTCGCCGCCCTCGCCGGCGTCGCGCTGGTGCGGTCGTGGCTGGTCGCGAGCCAGCGCGGCTCGATCGTCTACGCGTGGGTGCCGATGATCCTCGTCACGATCCTCACCAACTCGGTGTTCGAGAGCGTCGCGCTGTTCGGCGCGGGCTGGATGATCCTCGTGGTGTGCGCGGTGCGAGCCGGGCAGACCCGGTCGTGGCGCGAGCGCCTCGCGAGTCCCGAACCGGACGAGGGTCTCCCCCACCGCACCTGACGCGGGTCAGACCACCGGAACGGCGGATGCCGGAGCCCGCAGCAGCTCGCGGAACGCGGCCTCCGCCGCGCCCACCAGCTGACGGTCGACGCCGAGCAGCGCGGGGCGGATCTCGAGGTCCTCCGCACTGGCGGGCATGCACTGGGCGCGCACCTGCGCGGCGAGATCGTCGGGGGCGAGCTCCTCGAGCGTCGCGAGGAAGCCGCCCAGCACGACGATGGAGGGGTTCAGCACGTTGACCGCGTTGGCGAGCGCCGCCGCCAGCACCCGGGTCTGGCGGGAGAGCTCGATCGCGACCGCCGGATCGGCGGAGGACGCGATCGCGGCGGCCAGCATCGTCTCGTCCACTCCGCTCAGTCCGAGCAGCGCCAGGACGCGGTCGCGGTTGACCTCGTCCTCGAGCACGCCGCCGGGCGCGCGCTGGTCGGCGGCGTCGAGGATGCCGGGACGGTTCTGCCCGAACTCGCCGGCGTATCCGGCGGCGCCGGTGACCGGCATCCCGTGCACGACGAGTCCGCCGCCGATGCCGCTGGCGCTGTCGAGGTAGACGACGTGGTCGATGCCGCGCGCGGCGCCGAAGAGGTGCTCGGCCACGGCGCCGAGGCTCGCGTCGTTCTCGACGAAGGCCGGCAATCCGGTGCGGCATGCGACGAGGTCGCGCAGCGGGGCATCCCGCCAGCCCAGGTGGGGCGCCTGGCGCACGAGCCCGTCGGCGACCCGGACGAGTCCCGGCACGGCCATCCCGATTCCGACGATGCGGGATCCGGCGAGCGCGGCATCCTGCCAGTCGCGCACCCGGCCGGCGATGAGGTCGGCGGTCTGCTCGGGCGTGAGGGGGCCGTCGACCGGGATCCGCTCGCGCAGCGCGACGGTCTGGTCCAGGCGCACGGCGGCGAGCGTGACGGCATCCACCTCGGTGTTCGCGGCGATCGCGACGACCCGGGGATCGACGGAGGCGACCGGCGACGGGCGGCCGACGCGGTTGGTCGGCTCGGGGGCGCTCTCTTCGACGAGGCCGAGTTCGACGAGTTCCGCGATGAGGCTCGCGGTGGTCGATCTGTTCAGTCCGGTGCGCTCGGTGAGACTCGCTCGCGGCTGCGGACCCTCCAGATGGAGGATCTGCAGGACACGCCCCAGATTCGCCTCGCGGGCGCCCAGCACCGCTTCCATCACCATTCCTCCACACTAGACCTTTTCCGCCATATGTTGTATGCTCCAACAAATACCAATTCGACGACGAACAGGAATGCCATGACCGTCCCCACGCCCACGCGCGACGACAAGTTCTCCTTCGGTCTCTGGACGATCGGCTACAACGGCGCCGACCCGTTCGGCGGCCCCACCCGCCCCGCCCTCGACGTGGTGCACGTCGTCGAGAAGCTCTCCGAGCTGGGCGCCTACGGCCTCACCTTCCACGACGACGACCTCTTCGCGTTCGGCTCCACCGACGCCGAGCGCCAGAACCAGATCGACCGCCTCAAGGGCGCGCTGGGTGCCACCGGCCTCATCGTCCCGATGGTGACCACCAACCTCTTCTCCGCCCCGGTCTTCAAGGACGGCGGGTTCACCTCCAACGACCGCGCCGTGCGCCGGTTCGCGCTGCGCAAGGTGCTGCGCAACCTCGACCTCGCCGCGGAGCTCGGCGCGAAGACCTTCGTCATGTGGGGCGGCCGCGAGGGCGCCGAGTACGACAGCGCGAAGGACATCCGCGCCGCGCTCGAGCGCTACCGCGAGGCCGTGAACCTGCTCGGCGACTACGTCACCGACAAGGGCTACGACATCCGCTTCGCGATCGAGCCGAAGCCGAACGAGCCGCGCGGCGACATCCTCCTGCCCACCCTCGGGCACGCGATCGCGTTCATCGACTCCCTGGAGCGTCCGGAGCTCGTCGGCCTCAACCCCGAGGTCGGGCACGAGCAGATGGCCGGACTCAACTTCGCCGCCGGCATCGCGCAGGCGCTCGACCGCGGCAAGCTCTTCCACATCGACCTCAACGGCCAGCGCGGCATCAAGTACGACCAGGACCTCGTGTTCGGCCACGGCGACCTGCACAACGCGTTCGCGCTCGTCGACCTGCTCGAGAACGGCGGCCCGAACGGCGGACCCGCGTACGACGGTCCGCGCCACTTCGACTACAAGCCCTCGCGCACCGAGGACGAGACCGGCGTGTGGGACTCGGCTGCGGCCAACATGCGCATGTACCTGCTGCTGAAGGAGCGCGCCCGCGCGTTCCGGGCCGACCCCGAGGTGCAGGAAGCCCTCGCCGCGGCCCGCGTCGACGAGCTGCGCCAGCCCACGCTCGGCGCCGGCGAGTCCTACGACGACCTCCTGGCCGACCGCTCCGCCTACGAGGACTTCGACCCCGCCGGCTACTTCGGTGCCCGCGGCTTCGGCTTCGTCCGCCTGCAGCAGCTGGCCGCCGAGCACCTGATGGGTGCTCGCTGAGATGACCGATCGCACGCTCGTCGCCGGTGTCGACTCGTCGACCCAGTCCTGCAAGGTGGTGATCGTCGATCTCGCCACCGGCGACGTCGTGCGCACCGGCCGCGCCTCCCATCCGGAGGGCACCGAAGTCGACCCGGACGCGTGGTGGGTCGCACTGCAGAGTGCGATCCGGGATGCCGGCGGCCTCGACGACGTCGCGGCCGTCTCGATCGGCGGTCAGCAGCACGGCATGGTCGCGCTGGATTCCGAGGGCCGGGTCATCCGTCCGGCGCTGCTGTGGAACGACACCCGCTCGGCGGATGCCGCAGCCGACCTCGTCCGCGAGGTCGGCGCCGCGGAGTACGCCCGGCGTACCGGCGTCGTCCCGGTGGCGTCCTTCACCGCGACGAAGCTGCGCTGGCTGCGCGACGCGGAGCCCGAGAACGCGGCCCGTGTCGCCGCCGTCGCCCTTCCGCACGACTGGCTGACCTGGCGGCTGCGCGGCTTCGGCCCCGACGACCCGCAGCTCGACGAGCTGGTGACCGACCGCTCCGACGCATCCGGCACCGCCTACCACGGCCCGGACGGCTACGATCGCGACCTGCTCGTGCGCGCCCTCGGCCACGACGCCGTACTGCCGCGTGTGCTCGGCCCGGCGGAGTCGGTGCGGGCCGGCGAGCTCGTCGTCGGAGCCGGCTCGGGCGACAACGCCGGCGCCGCGCTCGGTCTGGACGCCGCCCCCGGCGACGTCGTCGTGTCGCTCGGCACCTCCGGCACGGTGTTCGCGGTGACCGACCGGCCCACGGCGGATGCCACCGGAACAGTCGCCGGATTCGCCGACGCCACCGGCCGCTACCTCCCTCTCATCGCGACGCTGAACGCCGCCCGCGTGCTCGACGCGGTCGCCGCGCTGCTGGCCGTCTCGCACGACGAACTCGGCGCCCTGGCACTCGAGGCCGAACCGGGCGCCGGAGGCGTCGTCCTGGTGCCGTGGTTCGAGGGCGAGCGCACTCCGAACCTGCCGGATGCCCGGGCATCCGTCTCGGGGCTGACCCTCGCCACGACGACCCGCCCGCATCTCGCCCGTGCCGCGATCGAGGGGATGCTCTGCTCCCTCGCCCTCGGCCTCGAAGCGATCCGCGCCCAGGGCGTCGACGCGCGCCGCATCCGCCTCATCGGCGGTGCCGCGCGAAACCCGGCGGTCTCCCGCATCGCCGCACAGGTCTTCGACCTCCCGGTGACGGTGCCCGAACCCGCGGAGTACGTCGCGCTCGGGGCCGCCCGCCAGGCCGGGTGGGCGCTGACCGGGGAGCGCCCCGCCTGGCAGGTGCCGGTGGAGGCATCCCCCGCCGTCGACACCCGCCCCGAGATCCTGGCGGCGTATCGCGCAGCGGCGGACGCCGCGGCCCGGGAGGCATGAGCGACGGAGGACCACGCAACCGGGAGGCGCGCCGTACCTCCGAAAAGGCAATGAGGATCTGGGCAATATACTGATTCTCAGATCATTCTTAATGATCTGTTTCCCTTGCGTTCACCTCACCCTCCCGGCCCACATGCACTCCGTAGTCCTCTCCTTGATCGTCGTCGTGCGCGCCGACGGCACTGAGTTGGACGAGTTCCTGGCTTCGCTGGCCACGCAGGTGCTCACCGACGTCGAGTGCATCTTCGCCGTGATCGGCTCCGACGCACTGCAGCTGCGCGTGGCGGAGGCCGTCGACGACCGCGGCATCCGCGCCACGGTCCTCCAGGCCTCCGTCCCCGACGCCTCCACGGCACGGCGCGAGGCGCTCGCCCGGGCCGCCGGCGACTGGGTCACCTTCCCGAACGCACGGGATGTGCTGGGACGCAACTACGTCGAAGCTCTCGTGGGCGAGATCACCGAGCACGGCGAATCGGTCGATGCGATCGCCGTTCCCGGTCGCAGTCTGAGCTCGACCGCCGCGTGGGTCGAACCCCACCCGGGCCGCACCGTCGCACTCGATGCGACGCTGAACGGTCTGACCGGGGATGTCAGCCGGCTGGCCCTGCGCCGCTCTCCGGTCGGGCCGGCCGGAGAGACCACCGACCAGTACTACGACGAGCTTCTGGTGATCGACCTGCTCGAGCACCGCGGCGCTCCGACCGCGGTCCGCTTCGTGGGCGGCACTCTCTATCTCCGGCGACCGCTCCCTCCCCTCGACGCGCAGACCGCGCGGCTGCGCGGGGATGCCGCCCGCTATCTCGCGCTCCTCGATGAGATCGCCCGACGTCTTCCCGACTCTCCCGCCCAGACGTCCTGGAAGCACTGGTACTCACTGCGAACCATTTCGCGTCTCCTGGCCTTCGAAAACACCACCGTGCGACGCGCGACCTCCCTCCGCGGGGCGGACGGCGCGCGGTTCCGCGCGGCATTCCGCGACGTCCTCGCTCTTTTCGACGACCAGCTCTTCTCGTCGCACGCCGAGCGAGCGGATGCCGCCGACGAACGCCGTGACATGCTCCTGGCGCTCAAGGGGCGCACCGGCGTCGCCGCGGCCGCGCACATCGTCGGCGTGGATGCCGATGCGGCGCTGATGCAGGTGCGGCACACCCGCTGGTCGCCCACGTCGACCGAAGAGCTGCAGACCGACGGTGCGCCCGCCGAGCCCGTCTACGGCAAGCGCCGCGCCGTCGAGGCGTTCGGCTCGACGATCTATCAAGAACGCATCGTGTGGATTCCGATCCATGGCCGCCACAGCCTGCGGGTGGACGGCGTCGATGTCGCGATCCTGCTCGCCGACGGGGAAGCCCCGGCCGTCCCCGACGATCCCCATGCCTTCGCGGCGCAGGTCGAGGACCATCTGCGGCCCGGATCCGCCGTCGGCGCAGCACCGGAGACCCCCGGTCGTCAGGGCTGGCGTGCCGCGCTGCGCCAGGCGCGGAGGTCGTGGCTGAGCCGTGCCGCGGTGGTGCGTGGCCTGGCGCGCGTTCCCGGAGTCGCGAGCGGATTCGACGATGCCTGGCTGCTGATGGACCGTGCCAACATGGGCCGCGACAACGCCGAGCACATGTATCGGTGGCTGATGGAGCATCACCCCGAGGTCAACGCGTGGTTCGTGCTGCGTTCGGATTCGCCCGACTTCGCGCGGCTCAAGGCCGAAGGGTTCCGTCTCGTCCCGTACGGGTCGCTGCGGCACCAGCTCCTGCTGAACAAGACCACGCAGTACCTGTCCTCGCATGTCGGCATCGATGTGAGCCGTCCGATCTTCGATCGCTATCTGCTGCGACACGCGCCGTGGACGTTCACCTTCCTGCAGCACGGGGTGATCCACAACGACCTGTCGATCTGGCTGAACAGGCAGAAGATGCGCCTGTTCATCACATCGACCCCGCAGGAGCACGAGGCCATCGCCGGCGATGACTCGCCCTACGTCTTCACAGATCGCGAAGCCCGCATGACCGGGCTCCCCCGGTTCGACAGCCTGCGCCGCATCGCCGATGCCGCGCCGGTCGAGAAGCGGCGCTCGATCGTGATCGCCCCCACCTGGCGCAATGGACTGTTCGAGCCTCCGACGGCGTCCGGCGAACTCCGCAAGCCCAAGGCGGGGTTCCGCGATTCGCCGTTCATCCGGTCCATCCTCGGCGTGCTGGGAGACGACCGCCTGCGCTCCCTCGCGCAGCGCGGGTACACGGTCACCTTCGTTCCGCACCCGAATCTCGCCGAGCACTTTCCGTACGACGCCATCCCCGACCATGTCGAGGTGACCACCTACGACAAAGCCGACGTACAGGAACTCATCGGCAACGCCGCCGTGTTCCTCACCGACTACTCGTCAGTGGCATTCGACGCGGCATTCGCCGAGGCGAGGGTGGTCTACATGCACATCGACGGCGGGGCGGTCTACGGCATCACGCACACGCTGTACCCCGGCTACTTCGACTTCGAGCGGGACGGGTTCGGTCCGGTCTGCACGACGGCCGATGCGGCGATGCAGGCCATCGATGACGCTGTCGCCGGCCGCACGCCGCACCTCTACCGCAAGCGCGTGCGCGACACTTTCCCTTACTGGGATCAGGGCGCGTGCGCGCGCGTCTTCGACGCGGCGATCACTGACCTGAATCTGCGCATCGGCGAACCGGACCGACGCCCTGGGGAGTACAGCATCACATGACGACAGCACCACGCCGCCTGGCGCGCCGGCTCCGGAGCGCCGCGCAGAAGTTGCGCGCATCCGGCCGTGAACGACCGGCCGCGAGGCCCCTCTTCGTTGTGAAACAGGCGGCGTGCCCAGACGGCCGCATCCTGACGGTGGCGGTCAAGTTCCTTCAACCGCGGCACGAATCCACGAAGCTCCGGATCGGCACCGACGTCCTGATCGATCCCTGCTACTCGGCTGGGGATGTGGACCGCTTCGTGGTCGACCTCGGTGTCGTCCTGCCGGCATCGGGCACACACGCACTCAAACTCGTCGACGGTGAGCGCGAGTTCCCGCTCACCGCTCCCAGTCGGGATTCCTCAGGGGCGGTCGAGGGACCGCTGACGCGAGAGAACCATTGGTACCGAGTTTCTGACGAGAAGGACGGAGCAGCTGTCACGGTCGTCACGCCGAAGGCTGCGACCGTCGTCCGGGGCATCCGGTCATCCGTCGACGGGATCGTTCTCCTTCTCGACGCGGCGGTCACCGAGGGCAGTCTCGTCCTCCGCAATCGCGGCCGAACAGTGGCGATCGAGCCGATCGCCGAGGCCAATGGATGGACGGTGACCTTGGCGGGGCTGAAGTCCGGCGCACAGCTCGATCCCGAGTACTGGGACTTCGCCTTCAAGAGGAACGGTGAAGAGACCGCGGTCGTCGGCGACACCGGGGATCTCGCGCGCTATGGGAGTGCTGTCAACGTCCCGATGCTCGTCTACCGGGATGCTTCGGGGACGGCGCTCTACTCGAAGGTCTATTTCACCGGCGATGGCCGTCTCGCGGTTCGCACGGGAAATTGGAGAGAGTCGCAGGTCGCCCGATGAAGGTCACGTACGTCCTCACGACGGCGGATGCCGCCGGGGGCACCGAGCGCACGATCATCTCTCAAGCGAACTGGATGGCGGACCACGCCGAGGTCACGATCCTGTCGCTGCACAAGGCCGCGAGTGCATCCCATTTCGCGGTCGACCCGCGCGTGAAGGTGAAGTACGCGACGAAGCGCCGCGACGAGACGCTTCGCCCCTCACTTCTCATCCCCCGAATCTGGGACGACCAGTTCGACGCAGGGTCGGACTCGGCTGTCGAAGACGCCTTCCGTCGTGTGAGTGCGGATATCGTTGTGACAACGACCCCCGCTCTCGCTCTGCTGGCGAGTCGATTCGTCCCGCCTCGAGCGCGGATCGTGCACCAGGAGCACCGATTCTCCGCGGCCCGCGGTCCGGGGTTTGATCCTCTTCGAGCCTGCGCCCACCGACTGGATGCCATTGTGGTCCTGACTGCTCGGAACGCGGATTGGATCCGCACGGAGCTGGGCGAGGATGCGCCGCGAATCGGTGTCGTCGCGAACGGCGTCGACGTTGCATCGTTCGCCCAGAGCTCACTGCGCCAGCCTCTGGTGATGTCGGCCGGCCGTTTCGTGCCCGCCAAACAGTTCGATCATCTTGTCCGCGCATTCGCCGTCGCGACCGAACAGCATCCGGAATGGCGTCTGCGAATCTATGGCGACGGGCCGGCGAAGCCGCGTATTCTCACCGAGATCCGACGCAACGGGCTCGAGACCAGGGTTGAGTTGCCCGGCGCGGTCTCCGACATCGATTCCCAGCTGGCGAAAGCGTCGATCTTCGCGCTCTCCTCACGATCCGAGGCCCTGCCGATGACGCTCCTGGAGGCGCAGGCCGCGGGGGTTCCGGTCGTCAGTTACGACACGGCGACCGGACCACGAGAAATCCTTGATGCGACGCGGGGCGGCATCATCGTGCCTATGAACAGCCGTATGGGCCTCGCCAGCGGCTTGCGGACACTGATGGCGGACGAGGAACGCCGACTCGAGTTCGGGCGACGGGCGCGGGAAGCCGCCTGGCAGTTCGACTCCGACAACGTCATGCCCGCCTGGCTCACGATCTTCGGGGAGCTGCTGGCGTCGGAGAAGCGACCTTCGGCGTCGGCACCCCGAGAGGCGGTGGAACCGATCAACGACGCGGCACCGGCTGTCGACGGAGAATCCCTACGAATGGCCGTGATCGCGCGACTCGAGGCCGAGGGCGTGAAGTGGAGACCCGCTACGCCGCGCGAGTCCGCATGGCGCATTGCAGCGGCCCACGAGGATGTCGCGTCCGTGCTTCGCGCGATTCACGCTGTCGACCTCCCGATACAGGTCAGCGCCCGATGGAACAACGAACTGCTCGCGACGCCATGGACGCCGACAACGCTGGCCCCCGTGGTCGCGCCCTCAGCGACCGCCCTCACGCTGGATGACGCATCGGGCCGGTTGCTCGGATCGATTCAGCTGTGGCCGACGGTCGACGGACAGCGCATTAGTCCGGATGGGCGTGACGGCCCCGCCTCTGTTGACGACTCCCGCTGGCAGCGGTGGATGGAAGACGGAACGGCGACGCCGTCGGGCCTGCCTTATTGGAACACCATCAGCTTCCCCATCGATGTCGTCTACACGTGGGTCGACGGCAGCGACCCCGCATGGCGCGCGCGGCGCGCCCCGTTCCTGGTTGACGGCAGTGTTGACGTGGCGCATGACAGTGCTCGTGAGGAGCGGTACGTGAGCCGCGACGAGCTGTACTACTCGATCCGCTCTGTCAGGCGCTATCTGCCGTGGGTGCGCAATATCTTCGTCGTCACTGATCGACAGACCCCGAGCCGCGTTCTGAACGAGTTCCCCGATGTCCAGGTCGTCGACCACACCGAGATCTTCCCCGACTTCGACTCACTGCCGGTTTTCAATTCCCATGCGATCGAGGCCAGCCTGCACCGGATTGGTGGACTCGCCGAACATTTCATCTATTTCAACGACGACTTCATCGTCGCTCGTCCCCTTCGACCGGATTCATTCTTCTTCTCGAACGGAGTGGCGAAGTTCTTCCCGACGGGAGTTCCCCTCCAGTACGGCGGCACAGACCACGCGCCGCATCTGGCCGCCGCGAGCAACAATCGCGCTCTGATCGCCGAGAGCTTCGGGTTCGAGATCACCCACAGCTTGCTGCACGCGCCGTATGCGCATCGTCGATCCTCGCTGATGGAGATCGAGGATCGCTTCCCCGAACAGCTAAGAGCAACACGCGGTGCGCGTTTCCGGAGCGGAACGGACCTGTCGGTCATGTCCTCGTTCAGCCAGTACTTCGGGTACGCGCGCGGAACCTACGTCCCCGGGCACATCGGATACCGATACGCCTCGCTACGAGCCGACACTCTTGTGAGCCGTCTGCAACACATCCTTGACGACCCGAAGGTCGATGTCGTGGCGGTCGCGGAGCCGATGCAGTCGGATCGTCGGCACCGCGACGAGCACGAGATCCTCGTATCGTTCCTGGAGGAACTCGTCACCCGTCACCGGTAAGGGCGCCCCTCCACGCTCCGCCCTCAACATGGCCCCCACTAGCATGGTCGGATGGTTACCGTTGATCGACTCCACGAGTACGCCGACGACGACGGCAACGTCATCGAGAGCCCTTCCGAGTTCCGGGAAGGCGTGAACGTCCGCTTCCGCGGAAAGAACAATCGGCTCGTCGTCCACGAGCGCGCACGCATCGTCAAACTCGACCTGACCTTCGACGGCGACAACGGAACGCTCATCCTGGGCGCCGGCACGCGCGACGGCGCGATCCGCGCAAGCATCCGGGTCGGCCAGGATTCGACGATCACCTTCGGCGACAACGTCACGATGACGTCGACGAGTACGATCAGTGCCGTCGAGGGCACGAGCATCACCTTCGGCGACGATGTGATGATCGCGAGCGGCAACCAGTTCCGAGCCGACGACGGACACGCCGTCTACGACGTCGTCACGGGCGGACGCGTGAACAAGTCGAGGAGCATCACCATCGGCAGCCACGTCTGGTTCGCCTACGGTGCGTGCGCCCTCGGTGGATCCGTGGTCGGCGACGGCAGCGTGATCGGGTTCAACGCACTCGTGACCGGGCGGATCCCCAACAACGTCATCGCCGTCGGCTCACCGGCCAAGGTGGTGCGACGCAACGTCGCCTGGGAGCGCCCGCATCTGTCCCTGACCCAGCCGCCCTACCGTCCGAATGCAGACGGCATCACGAAGACGAAGAAGTACTGGAAGCTCACCGAGGAACCCGTCGGACCGGTCACGCGTGCGAAGCGCGTCGTCTTCGCGCGAGGAAACCGCTCGCTGGTCGCCCGCGCGAAGCGCCGGGCGAAGCGCCTGCTCGCCCGCAAGGCGTGACGGCGCCGGCCGGTCCCGCCGCGGCTACTTCTTCGCCGTGACGAGAGCACCGCAGGTCGGTGACACCGTGGTGTTCGCCGTCGGGACCACCGTCGGCGTCGTGGCGATCGAGAACGGTCCGCGCGCACCCTTGGGGATCGTGCTGGTGTAGGTGACCACCTTGCTCGTGCCCGTCGGCACGAACACGCGCACGCTCTGCACGTTTCGCCCGTTCTCGAAGCCGACGCGCGCGTCGTAGTACGAGTCGCCGCCGATCGGGGTCACGCCGGTGATCGTCGAGCCGGGCGGCGCGAAGTACATGACGTCGAAGATCTGCGTCGTCGGTGCCTGCAGGTACTTGGGACGCCGGTTCAGCTGGTAGCTCGTGAGACCCGTCAGCGGAGCAGTGTTGGTGATCGTGATGGCCTCGGTCATCGTGCCCGCCTTCGCGTCGCACGTCAGCGTGACCTTGGTCTTGAGGAAGTAGTCGAGCTTGCTGTAGTCGGCGTTGTTGAGGAAGATCCCCGCCTGCGTGGTCTTCTTGTTGGTGGTCTCGAGGTCACCCACCATGCCGAAATCGGCGGCCATCTTCTGTTCGTCCGGATTCTGGAACCAGGCGTGCAGGCGGTCCTGCTTGATCGCGATCTGGAACTGACCGAGCATCTTCATGATGTCGTAGCTGCCCGACGACACCTTCGAGAACACCTTCTCGGCCACACTCCCGAAGAAGAGATCCTGCGCCTTGTTGCCGCGATAGCGGATATAGGCGTTGTTCAGCAGAGCGTCGACGACGTTCGTCGAGTCGAGGGTGCGGTGATCGCCCGTGACGATCGGCCCCGTGACCTTGAGCATGTACGAGAGCACCACGGGGTCCAGTGAGATGACGCCGTCGAGGTGGCCGCCGGTGGTGTTGAACCAGAGCGCGTCGAACGCGCTCGCGGTGGTGGTGAAGTTGGGGGTCCGCGTGAAGTTGCCGAAGCCCATGAACGTGTCGGAGTCGTAGAGCGCCTGGGTCTCCCACGGCGGACTGATCACCTGGACGTTTCGGGGGAAGCTGAACGTGCTGGTCTGCTTCTCGAGCTTGAAGTGCCCATTGTTGATCGTGATGATCGCCGTCGCGGCGGGCAGGCCGCCCTGAGCGCGCGACTCCGCCAGGTTCTGGAAGATCAGCATGTAGGTGCGGTTGCCGTGCGCACCGGCGATGTCCAGCAAGGTCGGCAGGTACTGCTCGACCGTGTCGAGCGCGGGACCGGCCTGGTCGACGACCGTCACGAGGGACTTGATCGCGTTGTTGACGACCGGGAGGATCTTCGTCTGGTCGACGCCCGCCAAGGTCGTCTTCGCGTCCGCGAACGCCGCTTTGATGCGGGGCAGGGAGTCACTCGCCGAGACCACCGGTTCGAGGTTGATCCCGCCGCCGCTGACCGAGTGCTTGTCGATCTTCAGCGCACCGAGCAGCTTCACCCCGGCGGGCAGCGCCCCCTCGACGAGGATGTTGGTGGCTTCGGTCGCGCGACGCACCGCGTCGACGTTCTCGCCGACCACGGGGATGTTCACCGCGAGATCCCACAGCGGCCCCCGCACCGTGGACGCGGCATCCTGCGTCTTTGCGGCGATCTGATCGCCCGCTTTCGCGATCTGGCCCGAGTCGCCGTTCTTCACGTAGTGCATGATCGACGACATCTGCGTCTTCGCCGAGGTGAGATCCTGCTCGACCGAGACGGCCTGCATCGCGAAGATGCCCACCAGCACCGCGGGGATGCCGAGGATCACCAGGGGGACGCCGACCGCCCACGGCCATCGACGACCGCGCGGGCGCGCGGCGTGACGACCGCCACGATCCGCCCGATAGCGGCCGGGATGAGGGCTTTTGGACACTGAATGACCTTACCGGTTCACGACTGTGACACCGCCCT
Source organism: Microbacterium mangrovi (assembly GCF_000802305.1). Classification (GTDB taxonomy): domain Bacteria; phylum Actinomycetota; class Actinomycetes; order Actinomycetales; family Microbacteriaceae; genus Microbacterium; species Microbacterium mangrovi. The sequence continues at coordinate 63,075 of NZ_JTDK01000002.1, forward strand.
GAGGGGCCCCCGACACAGCCGAGAAGCAGCCGCGATGATGCTTATACACCGGATTCGGGGCGGTAGCGCGGACGCAGCCTGACCGGACGGATGCGCGCGATCGCCTCAGGCGCGGCCGCGCGCCTTCTTCACGATCCGCGCGACGCGCCGGCGCCAGAGCCGCAGGCGCCACTGCGCGCGCGGCCCGAACGAGCCGAACGGGCCGGGCACGGGCTTCCAGACGCGCACCTCGTCGGCACGGGACGGCAGTGTTCCCGGGGTCCAGCCGACGACCACGCGGCGATGCCGGTCCCACTGCTGGGCCGGGCGATCCTCCCAGCGGCGGGGCACCTCGGTGCGCGCCACCCCGTCGACGACCACGCGGGCATCCTTCGGGATCGTGCCGTGCCAGCGCTCGAGCACCTTCTGGCCGAAGTGATCCGGCGCGGTGCGCTCCCCCGTGATGTCGAGCGGCTTCCAGTCCGGGCCGACGACGGTGACCTCGGCTCCGGCGGCGATCGGCAGGTCGACCCCGTGTCCGCGGTCGCGGTAGGCCCCCACCCAGGCCGGGATGCTGCGCCCCGACAGCAGCTGCAGCAGCAGCCGCGCCTCGAGAGACAGGGCAGACGCGTCGTACCGGAACAGCACGTCCTCGTCCACGAAATGCGCGCAGTCGGCGAGCGCGGCGAGCATCAGGGCTCCGTCGGCATCCGACAGCGGCGGCACCTCGCTCTCGGCTGCGGTCGCCGCCGGAAGCAGCCACTGGCACTCGTAGAGGAACATCGACTGCAGCCACGCCGGCACCGGCCCCATCGCCGCGGCGCGCTGCATCAGCGGGAGGTAGGCGTCGTGGAACCGGCCGATGCTGCCCACCGGATCCAGGCGCGACAGGTCGACGGCGGAGTCGGCCGTCGCCCGCCGACGGTAGATGTAAGTGGCGTCGGCGACGAGACCGAGCACGGGCTCCGCGCCCGAGCGCAGCAGGTGGTCCGCGACGAACATGGCGTCCTCGGAGGCGTGCAGGCCGAGCGGGAACCGCACGCCGGTGCGCTCCAGGTCGGCCCGGCGGAAGAACGACGACGCGGCGTTCATCTGGAAGAAGTCGGGGTACTCGGTCATCGACACACGGCGGTCGCCGGCCGCGAAGCGGAACTGCAGCGCGTGGACGTCCTGGATGGATCCGTCGGCGTCGTACAGCCGCAGCAGCCGCGCGGCCACGAGGCTCACCCGCTCCCCGTCGCGGCGGATGAACCGGGCGACGTTGCGGAAGTAGCGGGCGTCGAGGATGTCGTCGGAGTCCGGGAAGGTCACCCAGTCGCCGGTCGCTTCGGACAGCCCCCGGTTGCGGGCCGCGCTCACCCCTGCGTTCTGCTGCCGGATGACCCGCCCGGATGCCCCGGAGCCGGCCAGCCACTCCTCGGCGAGGTCGCCGGAGCGGTCGGGCGAGCCGTCGTCGATGAAGAGGTAGTCGATCTCGTAGTCCCCCGGCTCCTGCGCCGACAGGCTCTGCAGCAGCTCCGGGAGATACCGTTCCACGCCGTACATCGGGATGATCGCGCTGATGCGCACGCCGGATCTCGCTCCACCCATGGTCCGCAATGCTATTGGGCGTTTCTGGGCCGCACCCGAACCGCCGCGCGTCCCTCGCCCGCTCCCCGGGCGCGTTCAGGCCGGTCCAATAGACTCGTCCGTCATGCCCAGCCCCCGCAGCATCCTTCGCCGCGTCAGCTTCCTCCACCAGCTGCGCTTCGCCCCGTACGCGGTGACCTACGGCATCCTGACCCGCCTCGTGCGCGTCAAGCCCGCGCGGACGCTCTTCCTCTCGGATTCGCGCGCGGACTACAGCGGCAACATCGAGTTCCTCCGTGACGAGATCCGACGGCAGGACCCGGATGCCGAGATCATCGGGCTGTTCAAGCGGAGCATGGCGCACCGGCGCCGGGTGCGCGACATCTTCCGGCTGCCGTGGCTGGCGGCGACCGCGCAGACCATCGTCGTGGACGACTACTACCCGCTGATCTACTCGTGGAAGATCCGGTCCGAATCCCGCCTGCTGCAGGTGTGGCACGCGGCGGGGGCCTTCAAGCGGGTCGGCTGGAGCCGCGACGGGCTGCCGGGCGGCCCCGCCAAGGGCTCCCTGGCGCACAAGAACTACACCGACGCGACGGTGTCCTCCAGCGCGGTCCGCGCGAATTACGCCGAGGCGTATGGGATCGACATCGCCAAGGTCAAGCCGCTGGGCGTGCCGCGCACCGACGTCTTCTTCGACGCGGACTTCGTGGCGAACGCGAATCGCGAGGTGCGCGAGCGCTATGGAATCTCGGAGTCGACCAAGATCGCGCTCTACGCCCCGACCTTCCGGGGCCCCGGCCACCTCACCGCCGTGTTCGACTACGACTGCGTGGACTGGGATGCCCTCACCCGCGACCTCGGGGACGACTGGGTGGTCATGGTCAAGATGCATCCGTTCGTCAAGCCGCTCATCGTCGCCCGGCCCGACGTCACGAGCATCATCGACGTCACCGCCGACCGCGAGATCACCCAGCTGTTGATGGCGGCCGACGTGCTCATCGCCGACTATTCGTCGACGATCTTCGAGTTCGCGCTCCTCAAGCGCCCGATCGTGTTCTTCTGCCCGGACCTCGAGCAGTACACGGCGGAGCGCGACTTCTACTACCCGTTCGAGGAGTACGTCACCGGCCCGCTGGTGAAGGATCCGGCCGGGCTTCCGGATGCGATCCGCTCCGCGCGGTACACCGGGGCGGAGGAGGCGTTCCGGGAGCGGTTCCTCGGTGCCTGCGACGGGCACTCCAGCGAGCGAATCGTGCGCGAGCTCATCCTGACCCCGCGCGAGACGGCGCGCCCCGAGGCGGCCGCGCCCGGCGGCGGCAACATCGCCCCCACCCGTGCGAGCGGCGCGATGGGGCTGCGTCTGCTGGTGGCCGGAGCCGCCCGCATCGGCCTCAACCTCGCCTATCTGCCGCTGCGGGTGCTGCCGCGGCGGCGCAAGGTCGTCATGATCAGCCGCGAGCACGAGACGGTGCCGGAGGACTTCGTCGACCTGGAGGCCGCGATCCGTCGCGCCGACCCGTCGGTGAAGGTCGTCACCCTGGTGCGGATGGTGCCGCCCGGGTACCTCGCCAAGCTCGGCTACGCCGTGCACATGCTCGAGCAGCTCTACCACGTCGCGACCTCGCGCGTGCTGGTCATCGACACCTACGCGATGGTCGCGAGCCTGCTGCGGCACGGCCCCGGGCTCACCGTCATCCAGATCTGGCACGCGCTGGGCGCGTTCAAGAAGTTCGGCCTCAGCATCCTCGACCACCCGGAGGGCCGCGACGCGCGCCTCGCCGCGGCCATGCGGATGCACCGGGGTTATGACATGGTGCTCGCCAGCGGCGAAGCATGCCGTGCGCCGTATGCGGAGGCGTTCGGAGTGCCGGCGTCACGGATCGAGATCGCCCCGCTGCCGCGCGTGGACCGGCTCGTCGACCCGGAGCGGGTCGCGGCCACGCGCACGGCGATCTTCGACGTGCACCCGCACCTGCGCGGCAAGCGCATCGCCGTGTTCGCCCCGACGTTCCGCCTCGACGGCTCGGTCGCGGTCGACGCGGTCGAGCTCGCAGCGGCGATGAGGGATGCCGGCATCCACCTCGTCGTCAAGCTGCATCCCCTGATGCCGCGGGATTTCGGTCCGGACGTCGACACCGCGGCGGGCTTCTCGACGCAGGAGCTGCTGCAGGTGGCCGACCTGTTCGTCACCGACTACTCGTCGGTGCTCTACGAGGCCGCGGCCCTCGGCATCCCCACCTACTTCCTCGCCCCCGACCTCGACGAGTACATCGCGTCGCGCGACTTCTACCTCGACTACCGGCACGATCTGCCCGGCCCGATCGTGCGCGACAGCGCGCAGCTGATCGCGGCGATCGCCGCCGACGAGGCGTCGGCCGAGACCGCCAAGGCGTTCGCCGACCGCTGGGTGCAGATCCCCGAAGGACGGGCGGGGTCCGCGTGTGCGGATGCCGTCGCTCAGCGTGTTGTCTCGGCGGCGAGCTCTTCGCGCAAGGCCTGAACGAAGACCTCCGAGTACCCCTCCGCGGGGAAGTCGCCCAGGTAGTGGCGGCGCAGCCGCACGCGCTCCGCCCGGAGCGGATCGTCGCCGAGCATCGCGTCGAAGGCAGCGTGGAACGACGACCGGTCGGGGTCGACGACGTATGCCGCCTGTGAGACCGGGTACGCGGCGGTGAACTCGGTGCGCGGCATGCCCGCCGACGCCATCGCGAACGGCTTCTCCGAATACAGGTAGTCCGAGACGATGCTCGACACGTCCGCGACCATCGCGTCGCTCGCGTTGAAGCAGTCCACCACCGTCATCTCGCTCTCCGCGACCGCGCCGAACAGGTGGGCGCGCCCGGTGCGGCGGGCGTCATCGGCGAGCAGGGCCCGGATGCGGTCCGCCTGCGCCTGCAGGTCGGCGTTGCGGGAGGTGAACGCGTGCGGCCGGAACACGATCGTGCATCCGCGTTCCAGGAGATCCTCGACCATCGCGACGCCCGAGGGCAGCGAGCTGAGGTTCGAGTCGGTGAAGAAGCCCGCCCAGGTCGGGGCGTAGAGCACCGTGGGTGCGCCCGTGCGCGGCTGCGTGGGACGTTCCACCTCTTCCACCTGCGGACGCCCCACGATCCGCACCAGCTCCCGCGGCATCTCGACGCCGTAGTGCGCGAACCGGTCCACCGCCGCCTGCCCGGCGACGAGATTGCGGTCGTAGGCGCGGAACTGCCGGGAGGCGCTGGCCGGCTTGTCGCTGTCGCCGTGGTTGAGCTGGATGGCCCGGAGTTCGTTGAACCGCAGATAGTGCGCGTTGCGCAGCGCAGTGTTCACGAACAGGACCGCGCGGACGCTGGGCAGGATGCTGCGCTCGATCTCCTCCGCGGTCACGCACAGCAGCACGGGGGCCGCGACGCGCGACGCCAGGGCGTCCAGCTGCTTGCGGCTGCGGACGATGATGACGAACGGGACGCCGAGCCGCTCCAGATACGGCACCCACATCGTCACCTGGTAGTGCCCCTCGGCGGGCGCGTCCCAGTGCACGTAGAAGACCGGCCCGAGCTCTCTCACCTTGGCGCGGGCACGCTTTCCCGAGGCGTCGCGCTGCATGGAGCGCCGCACGAGGCTCGCGATGTAGCCGCCGTCCACGACCAACACGATCGCGGCGACCACGACGGCGAGCCACACCAGGTCGAACGCCGCCGACGCCACCGCCACCACCGTCGCGATGCTGAGCAGGATGTGGAAGAAGCGGCTCGGACCGGCCAGCGGGCGCGGCACCGCGACGGGCAGGATGTTGGCCGACGGCGTCATGTCCAGGCTCGGCATCGAGCGCACCAGCGCCCCCTCGGTGGCCACGGCTCCGCCGACGAGCACCACGCCGACGATTCCCACGACCGACCAGCCGTCGGTGAACATCGCGACCGCCGCCGCCAGGAGGATGAGGTGGGACGTGAGGAACCGCCCCGTCCAGTACGGCGGGTCCTCCCAGACCAGGGCGGCCAGCGTCGCGGCGACGATCACGATCGCCGCCGCCGTCATCGCCCAGGGCGCGTTCCAGAAGATCGCCATCGCGAGGAGCGCGAGCACGTCCACGATCACGGAGGGCCAGCGCGTCTCGGTGAGGACCCGCGTCACCAGGGCGGCGATCCGGTCAGTCTGTCGTGTCATGAATCGAAACCTCGGCCGGGATGCGGGTGGGACTCCGACCCTACGCGGGGGTGCAGGACATCCGCAGGGTCGCGCTCCTAAACTAGTCGGGGCCCCTCGCGGCCGTCGCCTTTCCGCAATCCTTGAGGTACTGATCACGTGAGCACAGAAACCAAGACGGTCGCCGTCGTCCTCGCCGGAGGCATCGGAGTCCGCGTCGGACTCGGCATTCCGAAGCAGCTGATCCGCATCGCCGGCAAGGCGATCGTCGAGCACACCCTCGAGGCGCTTGAGGCGAGTGCGGAGATCGACGAGATCATCATCATGATGAACGCCAGCGCGATCGGCGAACTCGACCACTTCAAGGTCGACCCGCGGTTTCCCAAGCTCAGCCGCATCCTGCCGGGTGGCGCGACCCGCAACGACACCACCCAGCTCGCCATCGCCGCGCTCACCGGCGACGACACCAAGGTGCTGTTCCACGACGCCGTGCGGCCCTTCATCGACGATCGCATCATCCACGACTGCGTCGCCGCGCTCGACGAGTACGACGCCGTGGACACGGCGATCCCGTCGGCCGACACGATCATCCAGGTGAGCGAAGACCGGCGCATCACCGACATCCCGGACCGCTCCCGGCTGCGCCGCGGCCAGACTCCGCAGGCGTTCCGGCTCTCCACGATCCGCCGGGCGTACGAGATCGCGAACCAGGACCCGGCGTTCAAGGCGACGGACGACTGCGGCGTCGTCTTCCAGTACCTCCCCGAGGTCCCGATCTTCGTCGTCGACGGCACCCCCGAGAACATGAAGGTCACCGAGCCGATCGACATCCACATCGCCGACAAGCTGTTCCAGCTGCAGTCGGCGAGCATCTCGTCCGACACCGTGACGACCCTGCCCGACCTGACCGGCAAAGGCATCGTGGTCTTCGGCGGGAGCTACGGAATCGGCGCGAGCATCGTCGAACAGGCCATCGCCGCCGGTGCGGAGGTGCGCGAGTTCAGCCGGTCCTCCACCGGCACCGACGTCACCAGCGCCAAGCAGGTGCGCAAGGCCCTCGCCAAGGCCAAGGAGAAGCTGGGCCGCATCGACGCGGTGATCGTCACGGCGGGTGTGCTGCGCATCGCGCCGCTGACCGAGACCAGCAAGCACGATCTCAAGAACACCATTCAGACCAACCTCACGGCGCCGGCGCTCATCTGCCGTGAAGCGCACCCGTACCTCGAAGAGACCGGCGGGCAGGTGGTGCTGTTCACGTCGAGTTCTTACACCCGCGGCCGGGCGAACTACAGCACGTACTCCGCGACCAAGGCCGGCGTCGTCAACCTGACCCAGGCGCTTTCCGAAGAGTGGGCCGAGACCGGCGTGCACATCAACTGCATCAATCCTCAGCGCACGGCGACACCGATGCGCACCGCCGCCTTCGGCGACGAACCCGACGGCACGCTCCTCGACCCCGACGACGTGGCGCGGGTCACCATCCACCTCCTCGATTCCGACGTGACCGGCCAGATCGTCACCGTCGAAGTCGCCGTGATGGCCGCCCTCCGCGAGCGGGTCTGAGGGGAAGACGCTTGAGCAACCGCACCATCAGCTTCAGCATCGTCGTTCCGCTCTACGAATCCGCTCCCTACCTGCCCGACCTGCTGGCGTCGTTCGCGAACCAGCACGGCGGGCCCTACACGGTGGAGTACATCTTCGTCGACGACGGGTCGCCGGACGATTCGGGCGACATCGCGCAGCGCTGGCTCGATGAGACCTCCCACCTCGGCCACGTGATCCGCCAGGAGAACCAGGGCGTGAGCGCGGCACGCAACGCGGGGATCGAGGCAGCCCGCGGCGAGTGGATCGGCCTCCCCGACGGGGACGACTTCGTCGGCACGCACTACCTTTCCGCGACGGCGAACGCGCTGCTCCACCACGGATCCGACGAGGTCGTCCTCGCGTCCACGAACGTGCAGAACTACGACGAGGCCACCGACACGAGCACGCACAGCCACGTCCTCCGGTTCAAGTACGCCGACGGCACACAGCTGGTCGATCTCGAGAAGCATCCCACCTACATCCAGTCGCAGGCCGCATCGGCGTTCTTCCGCCGCGACCTCATCGACGCGTCGGGAGTGCGCTTCACCCGCGACCTGCACGTCGCCGAGGACGCCCTCTTCGTGGCCGAGTACCTCCTCGAAGCACCATCGGCGAACGTGCTGTTCCTCCCGCACGCCGAGTACTACTATCGCAAGCGCGCCGCCGGGAACTCGGCGGTGGACACCGTCCGCGAGAACCCCGACTTCTACTTCGGCCGATTCGAGCGCGGTTACCTTCCGCTGTTCCGCCGTGCAGCTGCCAAGGGTCACGTCCCCTTGTGGCTCGACCAGCTGTTCCTCTACGACGTGCGCTGGTTCCTGCCGCGCGAGGCCAACGTCACGCAGAAGGCGACCTGGTTCACGCCCACGGAGAAGGCGGAGGTGCTCGCCGGCGTCGCCCACGTGCTGGAGCACGTCGCCGACCGGAGCATCATCGGCTACAACGTGACCGGACTCGGTGTCGATCACCGCTGCCTGCTGCTCGCGCTGAAGGGATCGCCCATTCCGACCGAGGGCGTCGCCAAGATCGTGTCGTCCGATCGCCGCGGCATCGAGCTGCGCTACCTGTTCGTCGGCGAACGGCCTGACGAACGGTTCACCCGCGACGGCTCGCCCCTCACTCCCCTCACGACCAAGACCCGGCGACTGGACGTCTTCGACCAGCGACTCCTCTTCGAACGGATCGTCTGGTTGCCGGCGGGCAGTGAGGTCGCCCTGCAGCTGAACGGCCGTGCTGTCAAGCTCTCCACCGGCTCCTACCAGGCTTTCGACCTGTTCCCTCGACAATCGGTCACGTTGGCGGCCACCAGCACTGCGCGGCGGATGTGGCGTCGGGCCCAGGGACGATTCCGCGCCGAAGTCGGGGCCCTTCTCCCCTGGACCTACCAGAATCGGGTCGGCACACGCGGCAGGGCCGACCGGCTCCGCACCCGGCGCCGGCTCACCCTCGCCCAGCGCACCGGCCGCGGCCGCCGCTTCGCGAACGCCTGGATCCTGATGGACAAAGTGCACGCCGCCGGCGACAGTGCAGAGTACCTGTATCGGCACCTGCAGCAGGAACGGCCCGACGTGAACGCCTGGTTCGTGCTCGACCGTGACTCGTCCGACTGGGCGCGCCTGGATCGCGACGGGTTCCGGCTCGTCGCCTACGGCTCGCACACCCACCAGCTGCTGCTGAGCGAAGCCGCGGTCGTCATCTCCACCCACCTCGACGTGGAGATGACCGAGCCCATGCCGTTGAGCGCCTACCCGGGAAAGAAGCGCCCGTGGCGCTACGTGTACCTCGAGCACGGTGTGATGCAGCACGATCTCGCGATCTGGTTCAACCGCAAGCCGATCGACATCATCACCACCGCGAGCGTCGACGAGCAGCAGTCCATCGTCGAGGACTACTCGTCGTATACCCTCACCTCGCAGCAGGCCCGGCTGACCGGGTTTCCGCGACACGACGAGGTCGCCCGCCTGGCGGCGAACGCCGATCCGGCGGCGCGCAACATCGTGCTGTTCGCACCGACGTGGCGGCACACGATGCTGGCGCGCAAGACCGGGCAGGGCGAGCTTCGCGCGTTCGTCGAACCGTTCGAGCAGACGGAGTTCGCGCGCAACTGGCTGGGCCTGATCAACGACCCGGCCCTGGCCGAGATCGCGAAGCAGACGGGCACTCGGCTGGTGTTCCTCCCCCACCCGAACTTCCGCACGCAGATCGATCCGGGCCTGATGGCTCCCGGAGTCGAACTCATGACCTCGGTGGACGACGTGCACGAGCTGCTCACCCGGTGCCGAAGCGTCGTCACGGACTACTCCTCGATCTTCTTCGAGGCCGCTCTTGCGGGGGCCGACGTGTCGTACTTCCAGTTCGACCACGACACCTTCCTCAACGGCGGGCACACCTATGTCCCGGGCTACTGGTCGTACCCCGAGCACGGTCTGGGTCCGATCGGCTACACCGGCGACGAACTGGTCGACATCCTGCGACGCCAGCTCACCGGAGACGGCTACGCAGCCGACCGCGAGTTCTTCGCGGCGCGGTTGAAGCGCACGCTGCCGATGGTCGACGGCCACTCGGTGGAGCGCATCACCGCCGAGGTCGAGCGCCTGTTGGCCTGAGCGGACCCACGGCGTCTGCGAGGATGGCATGGTGAAGGGCATCATCCTCGCCGGCGGCTCGGGCACCCGGCTGCATCCGATCACCCTGGGCGTTTCCAAGCAGCTCATCCCGGTGTACGACAAGCCGATGGTCTACTACCCGCTGTCGACCCTCATGCTCGCGGGCATCGACGACATCCTGGTGATCACGACTCCGCACGATGCTCCGTTCTTCGAGCGTCTGCTCGGCGACGGCTCGCAGTTCGGCATCCGGCTCACCTTTGCCCGGCAGCCCTCCCCGGACGGCCTCGCACAGGCGTTCACGATCGGCGCGGACTTCATCGGCGACGACAAGGTCGCCCTGGTGCTCGGCGACAACCTGCTGTACGGACCGAGCCTCGGCCGTCAGCTGAAGCAGTACGCGGATGTCGACGGCGGCGCGGTGTTCGCCTACTGGGTCGCGGAGCCGCAGGCGTACGGCGTGGTCGAGTTCGACGACGACGGCCGGGCGGTGTCGTTGGAGGAGAAGCCCGCCGCGCCGAAGAGCAACTACGCAGTGCCCGGCCTGTACTTCTACGACAACGACGTGGTCGAGATCGCCCGTGGCCTGGCGCCTTCTCCGCGCGGCGAGTACGAGATCACCGACGTCAACCGGGCCTACCTCGAGCGCGGCAAGCTGCAGGTCGAGGTGCTCCCGCGCGGCACGGCGTGGCTCGACACGGGCACGTTCGATCAGATGACGGATGCCGCGGAGTATGTGCGCACGATGCAGCGGCGCACCGGACTGTCGATCGGCGTGCCCGAGGAGGTCGCCTGGCGGCAGGGGTTCCTCGACGACGACGAACTCCGCGAGCGCGCCGAGAAGCTGGTGAAGTCCGGGTACGGATCGTACCTGCTCGAAGTCCTGGAAAGGGGTCGCTGATGGCACGTCTGCTCGTGACGGGGGGTGCGGGGTTCATCGGATCGAACTTCGTGCACCACGTGATCGCGCACACCGACCACCACGTGACGGTGCTCGACAAGCTCACCTACGCCGGAAACCGTGCGTCGCTCGCGGGGCTCCCCGCCGACCGGTTCGCGTTCGTGCAGGGCGACATCGCGGATGCTGCGCTCGTCGACGGACTCTTCGCCGATGCGGACGCCGTCGTGCACTACGCCGCCGAGTCGCACAACGACAACTCGCTGAACGACCCGCGCCCGTTCCTCGACACGAACATCGTCGGCACGTACACGCTCCTGGAGGCGGCCCGCCGGCACTGCACGCGCCTGCACCACATCTCCACCGACGAGGTGTACGGCGACCTCGAGCTCGACGATCCCGAGCGCTTCACCGAGCAGACGCCGTACAACCCGTCGAGCCCCTACTCCTCCACGAAGGCGGGCAGCGACCTGCTCGTGCGCGCCTGGGTGCGCTCGTTCGGGGTGCGGGCCACGATCTCCAACTGCTCCAACAACTACGGGCCCTACCAGCACGTGGAGAAGTTCATCCCGCGCCAGATCACGAACGTGATCCGCGGCATCCGGCCCAAGCTCTACGGCGCCGGGCAGAACGTGCGCGACTGGATCCACGCCGACGACCACTCCGCAGCGGTCCTCACCATCCTCGAGAAGGGCGAGATCGGGCAGACGTACCTCATCGGCGCCGACGGCGAGAAGAACAACAAGGAGGTCGTCGAGCTGATCCTGACGCTCATGGGTCAGGATGCCGGCGCCTACGACCACGTCGCCGACCGCGCCGGGCACGATCTGCGGTATGCGATCGACTCGACGAAGCTGCGCACCGAGCTCGGCTGGCAGCCACGGTACCGCGACTTCGAGGCGGGTCTTGCCGCGACGATCGACTGGTACCGCGCGAACGAGGCGTGGTGGGCGCCCGCGAAGGATGCCACCGAGGCCTTCTACGCCGCCCAGGGCCAGTGAGCGCCGGTCGCCCCGCGAGCGAAGCGAGACGAAACGAGACCCGAATGACCGAATTCAGCAAGCCCCTCGCCGCGCGCGAGACCGGCATCCCGGGCCTCGTGCTGTTCGATCTGCCGGTGCACGGCGACAGCCGCGGCTGGTTCAAGGAGAACTGGCAGCGCGAGAAGATGACGGCGCTCGGCCTGCCAGACTTCGGCCCGGTGCAGAACAACGTCTCGTTCAACGACGCGATCGGCACGACCCGCGGCATCCACGCGGAGCCGTGGGACAAGTGGGTCTCGGTGGCCACCGGCCGCATCTTCGGCGCCTGGGTGGACCTGCGCGAGGGGCCCACGTTCGGCGCGGTGTTCACGGCCGAGATCGATCCGTCCACGGCGATCTTCGTGCCGCGCGGGGTCGGCAACTCGTACCAGACCCTCGAACCCGACACCGCCTACACGTACCTCGTGAACGACCACTGGTCGCCCACCGCGAGCTACACGTTCCTGAACCTCGCCGACGAGACGGTCGCCGTGCCGTGGCCGATCCCCCTCGACCGGGTGGAGATCTCCGCGAAAGACCTGGCCCACCCGCGACTGGCCGACGTCACGCCGATGGCGCCCGCCAAGGTCCTCGTGCTGGGCGCGGCCGGCCAGCTGGGCCGGGCGCTGCGCGCCGAGTTCGGCGACGCGCCGCACATCGAGTACGCGACCCGAGCCGACCTCGACCTCACCGCCGCCGACCTGGCGACGGCGCGCCGCTGGCGCGACTACGACACGATCGTCAATGCCGCCGCCTACACCGCGGTCGATCTCGCCGAGACGCCCGATGGCCGGCAGGATGCCTGGGCCGCCAACGCGACCGGGGTCGCCGCGCTGGCCGCCGTCGCGGCCGAAAACGGCATCACGCTCGTGCACGTGTCCAGCGACTACGTCTTCGACGGGTCGCTGCGGGGCGCGTACCCGGAAGATGCCGCCCTGCGGCCGCTCGGCGTGTACGGGCAGTCCAAGGCCGCCGGGGACCTGGCCGTCTCGACGGTCCCGCGCCACTACGTCGTGCGCACCTCGTGGGTGATCGGCGACGGAAAGAACTTCGTGCGCACCATGCAGTCCCTGGCCGAGCGCGGCGTCGATCCGCGCGTCGTCGACGACCAGATGGGGCGGCTCACGTTCACCGAGGAGATCGCCCGCGGCATCCGGCACCTGCTCGAGCACCGCGCGCCCGCGGGCGTGTACAACCTGACGGGGGGCGGGGATCCGACCAGCTGGGCCGACGTCGCCCGCGCCGTCTTCGCGGCCGCCGGCCACGATCCGTCCCGCGTCACCGGCGTCTCGACCGACGAGTACTTCGCGTCGGCGTCCGGGCCGACGGCTCCGCGTCCGCGCAACAGCGTGCTCGACCTGACCAAGATCGAAGCGACCGGCTTCGTCCCGGCGGATGCCGCGGCATCCCTGCAGAGCTATCTGGAGGCGGCACATGGCTGAGGACGTCAAGGTCAGCGTGGTCGTCGCCACGTATCGGCCCGGAAAGGGCCTCGACCGGGTGATCAGGTCGCTCGATCGCCAGTCGCTTCCGCACGACGAGTGGGAGGCGATCTTCGTCGACGACGGCTCCCCGGACGACACCTACGCCCGGCTGCAGGAGCTCGCCGCGTCGCGTCCGTACATGCGGGTCACGCAGATCGAGAACTCCGGCTGGCCGTGCCGCCCCCGCAACATCGGCACCGACCTCGCGCGCGGCGAGTACGTCGCGTACATGGACCACGACGACGAGCTGTACCCGGATGCCCTCCGCGACGGGTACGCGTTCGCGAAGGCCGCCGGGGCGGACGTCCTCAACGGCAAGGAGGCGCGCACCCACGACCCCGGCTGGGCGGTCGACACGTACCGCGAAGATCTGCCACAGGCGAAGTTCCTCACCACGATGCACCCGCTGATCCCCGCGAATCCGCACAAGCTGTACCGCCGGGCGTTCCTGAACGAGCACGGCATCCGGTTCCGCGAGGGGGGCCGGGTGGTGTGGGAGGACATCTTCTTCAACGTGCTCGTCGCCAAGCACGCCGAGGTGATCTCCACGATGGCGAGCACCCCGTACTACCACTGGTACGTCACCGGCGGCAGCGGGTCGACCACGTTCCGCCGGTCGCGCGACGACTGGTGGGACTGGCTCGAAGAGGTGATCCGCGCCATCGACGCGGACCTCGACGCGGACGAACTGGCGACCCAGCGCGACCTCTTCCGGCGCCATCAGTATCGGTCACGTCTCATGGGCACGTTCAACAACGTCTATCTGGCGCGCCCGGCATCCGAGCGCGCGATGCTGTTCAAGCGAGCGCACGCCATTCAGGCGGCATCCTTCCCCGAACGGGACGACGTCGCCCTCACCCGCAACCTGACCATGCGCGCGCAGCTGCTGCGGTCCGGCGACGAGGCGCTCCTCGAATCGCTGCTCGCCGACGATCCCAACATCCCGGCCGAGTCCCGCGTGACCGGCGCGCGCTGGCGCGACGGGTCGGTCGAGCTCGATGTCGAGACCATGTGGGTGGACAGCACCGGGCGGCGCTTCCGGCACCGGATGCAGGACGGTCGCATCGTGAAGGACCTCCCCGCCGGCTACGACGGCGTGTTCGCGCCCGAGCTGCTCGATGTCACCGACGACGTCGCCGGGGCGACCGTCGAGATCGGCGTGCGCTCGCAGAGCTCGCGGATCAATTGGATGGTGCCCACCGAGGCCCGGCTGCACTGGCTCGACGAGGGCAACGATCCGGACTTCTTCCTCACCGCGACCGGCCGGATCGAACCGGCCACGGCCGCGATGGGCAAGCCGCTCTCGCGCGGGATCTGGCACTTCACCGCCCGCGGGACGCTCGGCGGCACCACCCAGCACAAGATGATCCCGGGCGAGATCACGCCAGCGATCGTCCTCGACGAGACCGGCTCCGCAGCCGTGTACACCCGCCCGGACGGCAAGGTGGTGCTCGACTTCGACCAGACCGGTCAGCCGCTGTCCGTCCTGGTGCAGCCGACCGGCACGGTGCGCCGCGACGGCGACCGCACCATCATCGACGTCACGGGCCTCCCGGCCGGGGCGGACTGGTCGGGCGCGACGAAGGTGGAGATCAACCCGGACGGCGCCGGCAAGCGCGCGGCCCGGTCCCTGCTGCGCAGCGGCCAGCTGATGCTCGGCCGCCCGCAGCGCACGGACGGCTGGTACAAGGCGGCCGCGACGATCGAGGTGGCCGGCGACCGGCAGCAGCTGGTGCTGGTGCGGCCGGACGCGGGCGCGGTGCGCCTGCGGATCGGCACCCGCGTGCCGGGCGTGAAGTCGACCTTCGTGTTGGAGAGCGGCCACCGCACCCTGCGGGCGATCGTCGAGAAGCCGCCGCGCAAGACCAGTCGCCTCCGTGACGCCGCCAGCCGCGTCAAGCGCGCCGTGCGCCGCACCGCGCGACAGACCGCCGATCGGATGCAGCGCCGCTGAGCAGGACGACTATCCGCTGTGCCCCACCGTGCGGACGACCACCACGACGCCGTCGGGTGAGTGCAGCACCTCGCCGTCCGTGACGATGCGGTAGGACGCCTTCGACAGCCCGGTGTCGGGGCGGCCGAGGATCACCGCCGACCCGGAGGTCAGATAGCGCACGACGGTGCGCTGCCATTTCGCGTTGGACACGCGCGGAACGATCTGCCCGTTCGCGCGCAGCTCCTGCGCCGGCCCGTAGGTGTAGCCGGTGACATCGGGCCAGAGCGGGCATCCGGCCCGCAGGTCGCGGCTGAGCACGTCGGTGACCGCGAGGAGGGTCGGATCGTCGGCGATGACGCAGCCGTCGACGGCCTGCACCTCCGCGGTGAGCCGCGGCGCGGGCACCTCCCGGCCGGTGCCGTGCAGCACCGTCGGGGCGTTGAGCGCGACCAGCAGCACCGCGACTCCGCCGGCGAACGCGAACCGCGCCCCGGGCACGCGGATGAGCTCGGCGACCCGCCCCACCGCCACGCCGAAGACGAGTGCGAGCATGGGCGCGGTGAGCGCGGTGTAGTGCAGGAAGAACGACGGCGCGGTCAGCAGCACGACCGCATCGGCGACGAACAGCACGACGTACAGCCGCGCGCGGCGCACCGTGGCGGCGATCACGACCGCCGCGAGCGCGACGAGGGCGCTGACGATCGTCACGGTGTACTTGTTGACGCCGAGGTGCGCCAGCGCGGTCGGCGCGGGATAGTCGCCGACGATCATGTGCACGCGCGATCCGAGCGAGGGCGAAGCCCCGGAGCGACCGAGCTGGTCGAGGACGATCTCACCGACGGCGGCTGCCGGATCGGCGAGGAAGAACGGCAGGTAGATGAGGCATCCGCCGATCACGGCCCCGAGCAGCATCCGCCACCAGCCACGTCCGGACCAGGCGATGATGATCACGGCGGGCACGATGTACCAGATCTTGAATCCGCAGGTCATGCCCAGCGCGACCCCGGCCGCGATCAGCCAGCCCGGCTGAGCGCGCAGGCGCGGCCGCGACAGCACCACGAGCGCGAGCAGGATGCCGAGCGTGCCGAACGGCTCCAGCAGGATGCTGCGCTCCGCATACATGGCGACGTACGAGACGGCGTAGGCCAGCCCGCCGGCGGCCGCGGCGATGAATCCGAAACGGCGCAGGATCACCGCCACGAGGGCGGCGCTGATCGCCCCGACGAGCATGAAGCCGAGGTGCGCCGCGGCGAACCCGAGGGAATCGGACGTGAGGGAGCCGAACCACGCGAACGGGGCACCCGCGACGACGACTCCGGGCGGCTGGATGAAGAGGAAGTCCCGGTAGGGCAGCCGGCCGTGCACCAGCGCGGCCGAAGCCGCGTAGTAGACGCCGTCGTCATAGCCGCCGACGCCGAGGAGGCCACCGCCGCGCAGCACCATCAGCAGGCGCGCGCCGAAGGCGACAGCGGCGATCGACCCGTACAGGATCCACCAACGAATGTCGCGCGCGCCGTTCCTCACGGTTCCATCCAATGCGGATCGCACTAAGAACGGGAGAAGAATCCCCCCTCGGAGGACTGTTCAGGGCATCTTCACGAGGACGATCTCGGCGTGCAGCTTCACACCGTCGGGCGTGGCGCGCACGATGCCGGGCTGGTGATGCAGGATGGTCCCCTTCGTGATCTCCAGGTACGACTTCTTGCTCAGCGCCGTGCCCGGCCGGCCGAGGATGACCGCCGGCTCCGACGTGAAGTACCGCACGAGGTGGGCCTGATACCGCTCATTCAGCCATCGGGGCACGACGGTGCCGTCGGCTTTCACCTCGCGGTCGGGGCCGTACGTGAGTCCCGTGATGTCCACGATGAGCGGACAACCCTGTTCGAGATTCCGCGTGAGCATGGAGGTCGCGGCGAGGATGGTCGGGTCGTCGGAGAGGACGCAGCCCTTCACCTGGTGCGCCTTCGCCGTGAGCGCCGCCATCGGGATCTTGTCGCCGTAGCCGGCCCACACGATCGGGACGTTCAGCGCCGCGACGACCGCCATCATCGCGACGGCGGCAGCCACGCCCACGCCGCGGATCGGAACGAGCTCGACGAAGCGCCCCACCGCCACGCCGAAGACGAGGGCCAGCATCGGGGACGTCAGCGCGGTGTAGTGCAGGAAGAACGACGGCGCGGTCAGCAGGATGGTCAGGTTCGCGATCAGCAGCACGACGTACAGCCGCGCGCCGCGGACGGTGGCCGCGAGGATCGTCGCCGCCAGTGCGATGACCGCGAGTACCGCCGTGAGCCGGAGGGGGGTGAGGCCGTGGTGCGCGAGAGAGGGAGGGATGGTGAAGTCGCCCAGGATGAGGCCCAGCCGCTGCAGCGGCGGCAGCGACGCGTCGGCCCGCCCGAGCTGATCGAGGATGATCTGCTGCACGGCCGCCCCCGGATCGCGCAGGAAGAACGGGAGGTAGATGAGGCATCCGCCGATGATCGCCCCGAGAAGCATCCGCCACCAGCCGCGACGCGACCACGCGATGATGATCAGTGCAGGCACCACGTACCAGATCTTGAAGCCCGCGGCCATGCCGAGGGCGGCACCGGCGGCGAGCAGCCACGGGGTGCGCGCCCGCCACGCTGGGCGCGACAGCACCAGCAGCGCGACGAGGATGCCGAGAGTGCCGAACGGCTCAAGCAGGATGCTGCGCTCGGTGAACACCGTCACGAACGAGATCGCGTAGCCGAGCCCGCCGACGGCGGCGGCGACGAATCCGAAGCGTCGCAGGATGACGGCCACGAGCACGGCGTTGACGCTGCCGACGATCATGAACGCGACGTGTGCGACCGCGAAGCCGGTGGCATCCGTCGTCGCGGAACCGAACCAGGCGAACGGGGCGCCGGCGAGAACCACGCCCGGCGGCTGGATGAAGAAGAAGTCGGCGTACGGCATCCGGCCGTGCACGAAGGCGGCCGCGGCGGCGTAGTAGACGCCGTCGTCGTATTTGCCCACACTGTCGAGGCCCCCGCCGCGCAGCATCATGGCGAGTCGGGAACCGAAAGCGACGACGGCGATGACCGCGTAGAGGATCCACCATCGAGTGCTGCGCGCGCCTTCTGTCACTGAGCCATTAAACCCGGTCGCGCCTGAGTAAAGGTGAAGATCCGCCCACAGCGCCGACCCGACGCGGCCCGAACCTGGAGGCGTCCAGGGGCGCGCCAGAAACGACGGCTATCCTGCCCGGGTGCAGAATCCGATCCCGTCGCCGCCGCGCACGCAGGAACAGCCCGTCCGACAGGTCGGCATGGGGCGCCGGTTCGAGACCATCTGGCTGCTCACCACGTTCGTCGTGCTGAGCGCGCTCGCCTTCCTGTTCCCGGCGAACGGCGACGACTGGGCGTGGGGTTCGAGCATCGGAGCGGAGCGCCTGCACACGCTGTTCGCCGACTACAACGGGCGGTACGTCGCCAACCTCGTGGTGCTGGCTCTGACCCGGGTCCCGCTGATCGCCCCGCTGGTGGTGGGAGCCGGGCTCACCGCCCTCATCTTCTTGATCGTGGACCTCAGTCGCAACCGGACGGTGTGGGGCTACGCGATCACCACCGCACTGCTCCTGGCGATGCCACTGACCATGTGGCGCGAGACAGTCTCGTGGCTGTCGGGATTCACGAACTACACGCTGAGCACCCTACTGGTGCTCGTCTACCTCCGCGCCGTGCAGCGGGACTGGCGGCGTGAGCAGCCGCCCGCCCACCGCGTCCTGCGGATGATCGGGATCATCGTGCTCGCGTTCCTCGCGGCGCAGTTCATGGAGAACGTCACGCTCTACTTCGTCGTCGCCTCCCTCGTGGTGCTGGTCGCGCAGCTGATCAGACGGCGCGTCTCGCTTGACGCGTGGGGCTGGGTGATCGGCTTCCTCCTCGGCGCGGCCATGATGTTCTCGAACGGGGCCTACGGTCGTGCGCTGCCCGGCGGTGCCGCCGGCGGTGGGCAGTATCAGCAGGTGGGCGGGACCGAGAGCATCATGACGAAGCTCCTCGAGCAGGTCAGCCGCCGCGGGGTGGTCGACAACGTCGCCCTGAACATCGTCCTGGCGGGGGCGGTCATCCTCCTCGCGGTCATCGTCGCCCGCCGCGGCGGAGTGCGACGGGCGATCGCGCCACTCGTGCTCATCGTGCTGTTCCTCATCACGGTGGTGCCGCTGTCGGTGCTTCTGCCGGACACCGCGCTCACCCTGGTCCCCTCCGGCTGGGGGACGTTCGCCGGCCTCGGCGCGCTGCTGCTGCTCGCGGCACTCGTCACGATCGCGTTCTCGCTGACGGGCGAGCGGCGGCTTCTGTTCGCCGCCGGCCTCGGGACGGTGCTCATCCTCGTCGCACCGCTGGCGGTGGTCTCACCCCTGGGCCCGCGACTGTTCCTCGCGACCTACTGCGTGATACTCGTCCTGGTGAACGTGCTCTTCCAGGAGGCCGCGGGCGGGCTCGGCCCCGTGTCCCTGTCCGGGCTGGCAGCGGTCGCCGGAGCTGCGGCGATCGGCCTGCTGGCCGGCTATTTCGTGGTCTACAGCATCATCACCGTGGCGGCGACGCACCGGCTCGAGGCCGCACGGGCGGCTGCCGCCGCTGGGAAGTCCAGCGTGATGCTGCGACCGCTTCCGTTCGCCGACTACGTGCACCACGCCGACCCCACCCCGGGCACCGTCTGGGAAGACCGCTACAAGCTGTACTACGACCTGCCGCCAGGGCTGACGATCACGCTTTCGAAGTAGGCCGCGCGGCGGCTGCCTCGGGATTGCTGTCGCCGAGCCGGCTCAGCGGGCCGATCATGACGTAGTGGGCGACGACGTACGTGATCGGCACGGCGATGAGCGCCACCGCGAGCGGGGCCCACTGCGAGTTCCAGTGGAACACCCCCACCGCGATCTGCAGGCCCACCGTCGTGATGACGAAGTTCGTCACGTTCGACAGCGGGAAAAGCAGGAAGGTCCGCCAGCTCGGGCGGATCTTGAAGGTGATCCAGCAGTTCAGGAAGTACGAGCCGATCATCGCGATGAGGAACGCGATGATGTGCGCCACGAGGTACGGCAGGAATGTGTGCAGCGCCAGGTAGAGGCCGTAGTACACACCGGTGTTGACCACGCCGACGAGCCCGAAACGGACGAGGCGCTTCAGGTTGACGATGAGGGGACGATCTTCGCGCGACCCCGGCGGCGTCGCGGCCGCCCCGTCCGATGAGGACGTCACGGGGCCGGCCGCGTCGTCTCGTCGTCGCCGCCGGACCGGCGTACGGGCCGCACCGCTTCTTTCAGCACGTAGTGCGGGCGGCGCTTGGTTTCGAGATAGATGCGGCCCATGTACTCGCCCACGATGCCGAGCATGAGCATGTTGAGCCCGCCGAACACGATGACGGCGCAGATCGTCGTGACGTAACCCGGTGCGCTGACACCGCTGATCAGGGCATCGGCCACGACCCAGATCGCATACACGACGCCGATCAGGGCGATGACCAGGCCGAAGTAGATCGCGGCGCGCAGCGGACGGCTGTTGAACGAGAGCACCCCGTCCAGTCCGTAATTGAACAGGCTCTTGAAGCCCCACTTACTCTGGCCGATCTCCCGCGTCACGTTCTCGTAGTCGACCGTGGCCGTCTCGAACCCGATCCACGAGAAGAGGCCCTTCGAGAACCGGTTGTACTCCTGCAGAGTGAGGAGGGCGTCCACGGCCTTGCGGCTGAGCACCCGGAAATCGCCCACCCCGTCTTCGAGCGGGACGTCGACGATGCGATCCATGATCCGGTAGTACAGCCGGGACGCGAACGAACGCACCTTCGCGTCGCCGGTCCGGGTGCGTCGGGCGACGACCTGGTCGAAGCCCTGCTCAAGGAAGGGCAGCATCCGCGCCAGAATCTCGGGTGGATGCTGAAGATCGGCATCCATGATCGCGACCGCGTCCCCGGCCGCCTCATCGAGACCGGCGAGCATCGCCGACTCCTTGCCGAAGTTGCGGCTGAAGGCGACGTAGCGGAAGCGCGGGTCTCGGCGGGCGATCTCACGAAGCCGGGGAAGGGTGTCGTCCGTGCTGCCGTCGTCGACGAGGATCACCTCGAACTCCTCCGCGACCGACGCCAATTCGGCGCTGAGCACCTCGGCCGTGCGGTCGATGCCCTCTGCTTCGTTGAAGCAGGGAATCACGACGGAGAGGAGCATCCAGACATCCTATTCACCGTTCCCTGTTCACCGGCCGACCAGGAGCTCTGGGTCACCTTCGAGCGCGGTCAGCCCTGCAGGAGCTTGTCGGCCGCGGCACGGATGTCGGGCGTCAGCGAGCGGGCGAAGGTCGCCGACAGGTGTCCGCGGTCGAAGTACACGATCACGCCGCCGACGACCGAGTAGCACGTGTCGCCCGAGCAGATGCGGTCGGTGAGGTCGAGCATCTTCACCCGCGGGTCGTTCAGCTGCTGCGCGGCGGTCGCGAGGGGATCGCCCTGCTTGCGGGCGGTCGTCCCGTCGCACGCCGAGAGGTCGCTGATGTGCTTGGCGACGCAGTCGGGCACGTCCGGCAGATCGGTCGCGTACGGGGTGTCATGCAGCACGAGGACGTGACGGCCGGCCGCACTCCACTTCTGCAGCACGCTCTCGTACTCCCGCTCCGCCGCGACCTGCGTCTGCGCCAGCGTCTTTCCGGGCATCCTCGCAAAGGTGCGATTCGAGAAGACGACGAGATCGTACTTCTTGTCGGCGACCGATTCGATGACCTTCTTGTTCCAGGCGAGGCAGTTGGAGGTCCGCGCCGGGGACTCGTAGTTGACGACCGCGTCGACCGTGTAGCACTCGGAGATCAGGTAGGTCGTGATCGACCAGTTCTTCTGCTCCGCGATCTGCTGCAGCGCGGGCAGCCAGTGACCGGCGTGCGAGTTGCCGACCAGTGCCACCTGCACGGCGTCGGGCGCACTGCTGCCGTAATGGCAGGTCTTCTGCTCGGCGAAGTCGCCGAGGATCCAGCAGTCGTCCTTGTACGGCGCCGGCTGGTCGGCGGCGGTGAACGTGGGGCTGGTCACCAGTTTGTCGCCGTGCGGCGTGCACGACGACGGGTGCGCCAGGGCGCGCGCGCCGAAACACGACGACGGGTCGTTGAGCGCATGCGAGATGGCGGTCTTCTCGGATGCCGTCCGGTACGCCTGCCAGCCCACCACGCCTGCAGCGGCGACCACGAAGACGATCATGCCCGTGGCCGCGAAGATGAACGACCGCCGCAGCGGCATCCCGAGCGGCTTGCGACCGCGGAAGACGTCTTCGACGAGCACCTTCGACAGCCACGCGAGGACGACGGCCGCCATGATCGCGACGATCTTGTCCGAGCGGTGCAGCGCGTGGCCGATCACGTACGGCAGCAGCACCACCAGCGGCCAGTGCCACAGATAGAGGCCGTACGAGACGTCACCCACGAACTGCACGGGCTGCCACGACATCACCGGTCGCGGCGACAGGATGCCACCTCGCACGGCCGCGACCAGCACGAGCGCGGTACCGACCACCGGCAGCGCCGCGGTGTAACTCGGGAACGGCATCGATCCGGTGAAGGTCAGGGCCGACCAGGCGATCATCGCCAGGCCGAGGTACGCCAGCACCACCCGCCAGCCGTCGCGTCCTTCGAGCCGTCGTTGGATCCATCCGAACCCGCAGGCGGCGAGTCCGCCGATGCCGAGCTCCCAGATGCGGGTCCAGGTGAGGAAGTACGCGCCGGCCGGGTTGGTCGCGGTCACCCAGACCGACACGACGAAGGAAGCCGCCACGACGAGGCCGAGGACGCCCGTGACGACGCGTCGGCGCAGCGCCGGACGCGCGAGGGATGCGAGCAGCACCGCGAGCATGAGCACGATCGGCCACATGATGTAGAACTGCTCTTCGACCGACAGCGACCAGAAGTGCTGCACCGGACTGGCCGCATTGTCGGCGGCGAGGTAGTTGACCGCCTGGCCGGCGAGGAACCAGTTCTCGATGTACAGGGCCGACGCCGCGATCTGGGTCTCCCAGTTCGTCCACACCGTCTGCGGCGCCCAGATGATCACGCCGACGGCGGTCACCGCGAGGACGACGAACGTGGCCGGGAGGAGACGCCGGATGCGGCGGCCCCAGAACTCCGCGAGGTCGCGCGCCGAGCGCGGCGGCCGGGAGAGCAGGTGGCTCGTGATCAGGAATCCGGAGATCACGAAGAAGATGTCGACGCCGACGAATCCGCCGCGCAGGAAGCCGGGGAAGAAGTGGTAGACGACGACGACGAGCACCGCGATCGCACGCAGCGCCTGGATGTCCTTGCGCTGTTTGTCGTCTCCGCCGACCCGGCCGGAGGTCGCCGCCCGACCCGTGCGGCGCGCGGGCGCGACGGAAGGGCTCGGTTCGACGACGGTCACCGTCAAACCCTAGCGGTGCCTTGGTGTGGAGGTCCTGAGAGCGCGTCACGGCGCGGTCGCGTGCAGGACCCACCTCCCTTCCTGGAAGAGCACCGGGCCGGCGGTCAGGTCCACCGTCGACGCCCGGCCGAACCCATTGGGCCAGACGATGATCGATGCGGCGCCCGAGGTCAGGTACGCCACCGCGTGCTTCTGCCAGAACGGGTTCACCGAGCGCGGAACGTCCTGGCCCGCGACCATCAGAGTGTCGGCGTCATAGATCCAGCCCGTGAGGTCCGGCTGCATCGGGCAGCCGCGCGCGAGGTCCCGGCTGAGGACGTTCATCACCGCGAGGATCGTCGGGTCGTCGGACATCACGCATCCGTCCACCGTCGCCGCGGCCGACGTCAGACCGGTGACGGGCACAGGGACGCCGAAACCGCGCGCGATCATCCCCGCATTGAGACCGATGATCCCGAGGATCGCGACGGCCGCGATCGCGAAGCCTGCCGCGCGCACGCGCACCAGCTCCGCGACCCTCCCGACGGCCAGGCCGGTCACGAGCGCGATCATCGGCGTCGTGAGGGCCGCGTAGTGCGGGTAGAACGAGGGCACCGCCAGCAGCAGCCCGACGTCGACCACGAGCAGCAGCGGATACAGCCGCCCGCCGCGCACGGTGAACGCGATCGCGGTGAGGACCACGGTGACCAAGATCAGGATGACCGTGAGCCGGTCGGTGGTGAGGCCGGCATCCACGAGCGCCGGATTGCGCACCCGGTAGCTGCCGAGGATCATCTGCATCCGTTCCAGCAGGGTGTACGCGGCCCGGCCGCGCCCCGTCTGATCGGTCACGATCTGCGTGAACATCTGCGCGGGGGCGTTCACGAAGAACGGCAGGCACAGCGCGGTCACGCCCGCGACGAGTCCGAGCAGCACCTTGTACCAGACACGCCAGGCGAACAGCACGATGACGGCGGCGGGCACCGCGTACCAGATCTTGAACCCGCACGCCACGCCGAGGGCGACGCCGGCGAGCACGGGCCAGACCGTGCGGCGCACCATCGCCGGATGCGCGAGGATCGCCAGCGCGACGAGCACCCCGGTCGTGCCGACCGGCTCGAGCAGGATGCTGCGCTCGCTGTATGCCGCGACGTAGGTGAACGCGTAGAAGAATCCGCCGACCGCCGCCGCGAGATACCCGAAGCGCCGCAGGATCACCGCGACCAGCACCGTGTTGAGGGCGCCGAGAGCCATGAACGCCACCCGGCAGACCGCGAGGCCCAGCGCATCACTGGTCACGCTGCCGAACCAGGCGAACGGGGTGCCCGAGAGCATGACGCCGGGCGGCTGCAGGAACAGGAAGTCCCGGTACGGCAGCCGGCCGTGCACCAGGGCGTCGGCGGCCGCGTAATAGACGCCGTCGTCGTAGGCGCCGAGGGTCAGCAGGCCACCGCCGCGCACCACGATCGTCAATCGCGCGCCGAACGCGATCACCGCCAGCGCGCCGTACAGCACCCACCAATGCCAGTTGCGCGAGCCGATCATCACCCGCCCAAGTAAACGCGCCGAATGCTGAGAAGGAGCGAAGAATCGCGGCCGGGTGACCGCTACTTGCCGTTCAGCACGTCGAGCGCGTCGTCGATGTGGCCGTCGAAGACGACCTTGCCCTTGCGGATCACGATGCCGCGCGAGCACAGCTCGCGCACCTGGCCGGCGCTGTGACTCACGATCATCATCGTGACGCCGTTCTCGCTCATCTCGCGCAGCTTCGCGTTGCACTTGGCGCGGAACGGGGCGTCTCCGACGCCGAGCACCTCGTCGACGAGCAGCACGTCCAGCTCCACGTGGATCGCCACGCTGAAGGCAAGACGCATGAACATGCCCGAGGAGTAGTGCTTGACGGCCTGATCGATGAAGTCGCCGATCTCGCTGAACTCGACGATCTGGTCGAAGCGCTCCTTGGTCTCCTTCTCGCTCATGCCGAGGATGGCGGCGTTCAGGAAGACGTTCTCGCGACCGGTGAGGTCGGGGTGGAAGCCGGCGCCGACCTCGATGAGTCCGGCGACGCGGCCCCGCGTGCGCACCTTGCCCTCGTCGGGCAGCAGCACGCCGGAGACCATTTTGAGCGTCGTCGACTTGCCCGAGCCGTTCAGGCCCATGACGGCGACCGACTCGCCCTCGTGGATCGTGAACGACACGTCGTTGAGCGCCTGGAACTGCTGGGTGCGCACGGACTTGCGCTTGGCCCAGTTGATGAACGCCTCCTTGAAGGAGTGCGTCGTGCGCTTGCTGAACCACTTCGACACGTGGTCGAGGATGATGCTCGGCTGCGCGTTGGAGTAGTCGGGGACGGGCTTGCGCTCGGGGGCGTCGGTGCTCATGGAATCGGTCGTCATTTACAGGTCCTGGGCGAAGGTGCGCTCGAAACGGCGGAAGACCATCTGGCCGATGAGCAGGAGGAGGATCGTGACGATCACTCCGAAGACGATGTACAGGCCGAAGTGCGGCGGGAACGCCACCTGGGCGAGAGCCTTCAGGTCGTCCTTGGGGACCACCGGGCCCCAGAACGCCTTGTGGAAGAGCTCGACCGCGACCGTCACCGGGTTGCTCATGTAGATGTCGAAGAGCCACGAATGCCACCCGTGGGCGTGCTTGTAGACCATCTGCCACGTGTACATGACCGGCGACGACCAGGTCGCGATCGTGCGGATGATCTCGACCACGTTCTGCGCGTCGCGGAAGCGCACGTTCACCGCGCAGAAGATGAGGCCGAGCCCGAGCACGAACGGCATCACGATCGCCATGCCGCCGAGGAACATGCCGATGTTCTCGAAGGTCGGCACCCAGCCGTTGAAGATGCAGACGACCACGAGCACCGCGAGCTGCGGCAGGAAGTTCACGAACGCGCTGATCAGCGCGGCGACGGGGAAGAGCTCGCGGGGCAGGTAGATCTTGCGCACGAGCGCCTTGTTGTCCACGATCGACCGCGTGACGTTGCCGATCGCCTCGTTGAAGAAGTTGACGACCACGAGCCCGGAGAACAGGTAGATCGGGAAGTAGGGCACGTTCTTGTGCATGCCCAGCAGCTGCCCCATCACGAACCAGTAGAGGAGGAACTGCACCGTCGGCCGTGCGTACGACCACAGCCAGCCCATCACCGAGTTGCGGTAGCGCAGCGAGGTGGACTTGCCGATCAGCAGCTTCAGCAGATACCGGTGGTTGAAGATGTCGAGGAGCCCTCGCCCCTTGCCCGGGGTGTCGAAGGCGCTCTTTGCGAGAGTGGGAGTGGTGGTTGTCACAGACATGTCCTTGCGGCCACACGCACTCGCGTCCGGGCCACCCTTGATTGTAGTGAACCCGGCGCTGAGAACCCTCTGCAGACGACCAGGGCGTTCTCCGGGCCCGTCACAGCTCGGCGTGCAGCTGCCACACCCGGTCGGCGGCCTCGTGCCAGGAGAACGCGCGGCCGCGATCGGCCGCCAGCACGCCGAGGCGGTCCGCGGCCTGGGTGGATGCCAGCGCGCGCTGCAGCGCCTCGGCCAGCACGTCCGCATCGGTGTCGGCGGAATGGGTCTCCCCGACCACCAGTCCGCCGTCGACGATCGTCTCCCGGTGGTCGGGGGATGCCGCAGCGACGACCGGCACGCCCAGTCGCAGCGCCTCGACCACGCGCCACGGGAACGCGGAGCGGCGCGACGGGGCGACGAACGCGACCGCGGCATCCAGCACCGCGGCGCGGTCGGCGTCGCCGAGTCGTCCGCGGGTGTGCACCTGGCCGTCGCGGAGCCCGGCGGCCAGCGCCGCCGCGGCGACCTCGGGCATCTGGTCGTCGGGGCAGTCGATCACCACGACCGGGAGGGCGATCCCGGCCCGGGCGACGGCGTCGAAGGCGGTGCGAAGGGCCGATGAGTCGGTGGCGTCGCCGGCGCAGACGATGCACCCGTCGGGGATGCCGAGAGTCCGCCGGCGGCCGACGGCATCCGTCGGCACTCCGAACGCGGCAGGCGCCGCGCCCGCGATCACGCGCACGCGCGCGCCGAGGCGCGTCATCTCACCCAGACGCTCGGCGATGGCGTGGGTGGGCACGACGACCGCATCCGCGTGCTTCTCCGCGCGCTTGAGCATCGCCTTGTTCCAGGCGACGGTGGTGCGCGGCATCCCGGACGGGGCATCCCACGCCTGCAGGTCCCAGAGCGTCACGACGACCTGGTCGTTGTCGTGCACCCGGTCGTGCCGCACGAGCGGGGCGAGCAGCGTCGGCGCGTGCACCAGTCCGCGCGGCGCCCCCGCGGACACGCCCATCTGCCACGCCGCCGCGAGCTCACGACGCCCGAGGCCGAGCCGGTGCACCTCCGCGAGCCCGGGGATCTTCACGATGTCGGCGCCCGAGGGCACGATCGCGGCGACGTCGCAGCCTGCCGGACTCGTCTCCACGAGCGCCGCGGCCAGCTCGCGCGACGCGGATGCGAGGGTCGGATCGGTCGCGGTGACGAGCTGATCGAGCACCACGCGAAGGGTCGTCGTCATGGGAGGTCCTACTTCGACGGAGACGGGGACGCCGGATGCAGCAGGCTCTGCAGGTGAGCCTGGATGGCGGCGACGTCCGGGTTGAATTGATCGACCCCCTGCTTGGGGACGAGCTGCATGGCCTGCACCTTCTCGGACCGGGACTTCACGCCGAGATCGGCGAGGTATCCGAGCATCCCCTCGGGGATGTCGGTCTTGAACAGGTTCTGACCGGCCGAGGCGACCTCGCGGAACCGCGTCAGAAGCGTCGTCGCGTTGACCTGATGCACGATCGCCTGCTCGAGCTGCGCCTGACGCTTCACGCGGTCCCAGTCGCTCGTCGTCTCGCGGGAGCGGGCGTACCACTGGGCGGTGTTGCCGTCCATGTGCTGCCGGCCGGGCTCGATCCAGCCCTTGGCCCATTCGCTGGCCGGCTGGCCCTTGTACTTGGGGCCGCCGCCGATCGGCAGCCGCTCGGTCACGGTGATGTCGACCCCGCCGAGCGCGTCGACGAGCTGCGCGAACCCGCCGTAGTTCATCAGCACGTAGTACTGGATCTTGATGCCGAGGATGCCCTCGAGCGCATCGCGGGTGGCCTCGATGCCCGGCGTCGAGCCCTGACTCTTCGCGTTCGGGTAGAGGGATGCCCCGTGCCCGCACACCACCACCTCGGTGTTGAGCTGGTTGATGCCCGGCCCCCATCCGCAGGTGGGGTCGGCGTGACCGGTGTGCACGGTCGGGTAGTAGGTGCGCATCGGGCTGCCCTTGGCGAACGGGAACCCGGCGAGGTCGCGCGGCACGCCGGTGGTGGTGATCGCCCCGGTCTCGGCGTTGATCGACACCACCGAGATGCTGTCGAAGCGCATCGAGGTGCGCCCCTGCCCGTCGTCGCCGCCCAGCAGCATGATGTTGTAGTAGCCGTCGCTCGGGGCCTGCGACGGGCCGGATGCCCCGAACAGCGTGCCGAACGTGTCGCGCGCGGTCTGCGCGTAGCTGGCGCCGGTGAGGGCGCTGCCGGACGCGACGACCAGCAGGCCGATGGACAGGATCGGGATGCCCAGGCGCGTCCACGAGCGCACGCGCACGAGTCGCACCAGCCGCAGGGTGTCGATCGTCAGGATGATCCACAGGATCGCGTACGCGACCAGCAGCACCTCCGCGATCAGCAGCACGAACCCGTTGGTGACGAGGTCGAACATGGTGCGCCGCGACAGCAGCGACACGACGACGGTGACGATGAGCAGGGCCCACATCACGAGCGTCGAGACGAGGCCGAAGCGCCCCAGGCGACGGTTGCCGGCCAGCACCTGTGCGGATCCGGGGATGAGGAAGTTGAGCAGCACGAGCCACCAGCCGCGGCGCGTCATCACCTGCTCGGATCCGTCGGGATGACGGATCGGCTGGGTGCGAAGGCCAAGGGATGCAGCGGTCACAGCGACGCCTTCAGCCGGCGGTTCTTCTCCTCCACCTGGGCTTCGAGGTCGGCCGCATACGCCTCGACCGCGTCGGCCACGGCGGGGTCTCCCACCCCGAGGATGCGCGCGGCGAGGAGGCCGGCGTTCTTGGCGCCGCCGATCGAGACGGTCGCGACGGGGATGCCGGCCGGCATCTGCACGATCGACAGCAGCGAGTCCATGCCGTCGAGCCGGGCCAGCGGCACGGGGACGCCGACGACGGGGAGGGCGGTGACCGATGCCAGCATCCCGGGCAGGTGCGCGGCGCCGCCGGCGCCCGCGATGATCACGCGCAGCCCGCGCGCACGGGCGTCGCGCCCGTACCGGATGAGCTTGTCCGGGGTGCGATGGGCCGAGACGACCTCGACCTCGAACGGGATGCCGAACTCGCCGAGGACCGCGGCGGCATCCTTCATGACCGACCAGTCCGAGTCGGACCCCATCACGACCCCGACCAGGGGGCGGGATGCGGAGGCGCCGGACTCGGGGCTGGACACGGTGGCGGGCTGCGGCTCAGTCACCTGCTCAGGGTAGGGCGCAACGCTGGAAATCGTCGCAACGGCGCGACGTTCCGGCGAACGGACAGGCTGTCACAGGAAGAGCGCGGCCGCGGCGCGGGCGTCGTAGGTGACGTCGTCGAGGGCGTCCCCGGTCGCGTTGACGTGGCCGACCTTGCGCCCCGGGCGCGGCTCCTTGCCGTAGGTGTGCACCTTGACGTCGGGGTGGGCGTGCAGGGCCGCCGGCATCCGGTCGCCGAGCGTGCCGTCGGTCGGGCCCCCGAGGATGTTCACCATCACGGTCCACGGGGCACGCGGCGTCGGGTCGCCGAGCGGCAGGTCGAGCACGGCCCGCAGGTGCTGCTCGAACTGGCTGGTCACGGCACCGTCCTGCGACCAGTGGCCGCTGTTGTGCGGCCGCATCGCGAGTTCGTTGACGAGCAGGCGGTCATCGGTGGTCTCGAACAGCTCCACGGCGAGCATGCCGGTGACGCCGAGTCCTTCGGCGATGCCGGTGCCGATCCCGGCGGCGACCGCCTGCAGGCGCGGCGTGCTCTCCGGCGCCGGGGCGATCACCTCGGCGCACACGCCGTCGCGCTGTTCGGTGTGCACCACCGGGTACGCCCGCATGTCGCCGGAGGGACGACGGGCGACCTGCTGGGCGAGCTCGCGACGGAAGTCGACGAGCTCCTCGGCCAGCAGCGGCGAGCCGGCGGCGTCCGCGAACCAGTCGTCGGCGTCCGTGCCGGATGCCACGACCCGCACGCCCTTGCCGTCGTAGCCGCCGCGCGGCGTCTTCACGATCGCCCGGCCGCCGTTCTCGTCGAGGAACGCCTGCAGTTCGGCGGCGTCGTGCACGGCCGCCCACTCCGGCTGCGGGACGCCGAGCTCGGCGAGCTTGGCGCGCATCACGAGCTTGTCCTGCGCGTACTGCAGCGCCTCGGGACCCGGGTGCACCGCGACGCCCGCGTCAACGAGGGCGTGCAGCACGTCCTGCGGGACGTGCTCGTGATCGAAGGTGATGACATCCACGTCCTGCGCGAAGGCGAGCACGGTCGGGGCGTCGCGGTAGTCGCCCACCGCGGTCGCGGCGATCGCCGCCGACATCCCGGGCTGCTCGGCGAGCACCCGGATCTCCACGCCGAGTTCGACCGCCGGTGCGATCATCATCCGTGCCAGCTGACCTCCACCGACGACACCGACTCGCAGACCCATGGTGCTCCTTCCGTCCGGCACCCATTCTCCCGCATGCGCGCGGAGCCGCAGGCACGCTCAGGACGCGGGAGCCGGGGGCATCGGGGGCATCGGGGGGATCGCCTGGCCGGGAAGGCTGCCGCCGTCGCGGTGGGCGAGCATCTGGCTCACCTCGACCTGGTCGATGAGCACCTCGTTCACGAGTCCGGCGGTGGGGACGTTCGTCAGGCGCATCGGCTGCTCGACGCCGTCGGACAGGGTGAGCGTGCCGGTGCCCCACGGGCGCTGCAGGATGCTGCGCCGCAGCGTGACGTGGTAGCCCCGCGCGTGGCTGAGCTCGCGGCGGTGCGAGAAGAGGATGCCGCGCCGCTCGATGACCCGGCGCGTGGTGATCGTGTACGTGTGCGTCCACCACGCGAGGAACGGCAGCAGGGCGAGGAGGAGGACCACGGCCGCAGCGACGGCGACCAGCATCCAGTTCTTCGCCCAGGGCCACGGCAGGTTGTCGTAGAAGTACCCCGTCGCGCCCGCGGTGGCGATCAGCACCAGGGCCGGCCAGACGAGCCAGATGCCGTGCTTGCGGAAGCGCGCGACGCGCAGCTCGGGCGTCGGCGCGCCTTGCACCGGCACGAGCGGGCGGGTCATCGGCCCGATGGGCTGGGTCACCCCTCTATTGTGCGCCCGCAAGCCGGGAATCCCGTGACCGCGCCGGCGCGCGTCCGGGGCGAGCCGTACCCGACGGATTCAGGACGACCTCATCAGGTTTTCCGAGCCGATCGGGCGTACGTTCAGCGTCAGCCCGTCCCCCCGACGAAGTGTGCGTCAACCCCCGAAGGACCGCCATGTCGACCTCATCCCCCACCCTGGACCCCGCCCCGGAACACGAGCCCGAGCATCAGCTCAAGGAGAACGGCGTCTCGGGCCTCGGCTCGGTCGTCATGGCCGTCGCCGGCACCGCGCCCGCCTACTCCATCGCCGCCAGCACGGCGCTCATCATCGCCGCCGCAGGCCTGGCCGCGCCGGCGGCGCTGCTGTGGTGCGGCATCCCGATGCTCGGCATCGCGTTCGCCTTCTCGTACCTCGGCCGCGCCGACGTGAACGCCGGCGCCTCCTATTCCTGGGTGGGCCGCGCCCTGCACCCGGTGCTCGGCTACCTGTCCGGATGGTCGCTGGTGATCTCGGCCACCATCTTCATGGTCGCCGGAGCACTGCCGGCCGGCCAGTACACCGTGTCGCTGTTCAACGAGCAGGCCGCGAGCAACACGGGGCTCGTCACCGCCATCGGCGCGGTGTGGTTCCTCGTGATGGCCGTCTGCGTGCTGGTCGGCGTCACCGTCACCGCGACCGCGCAGTGGATCATGTCGTCCATCGAAGTCGGCATCCTCGTCGTCTTCGGCATCGTCGCGCTCGTGAAGGCGATGGCCGGCGTGCACACCTCCGGCGCCGCGTTCTCCTGGTCGTGGCTGGGCTTCAGCCACTTCAGCGGCCTCGGCGGCTTCATCGGCGCCGCCCTCATCGCCGCCTTCTACTACTGGGGCTGGGATGTCAGCGCCAACCTCAACGAAGAGACCCACAACGGCAAGAAGGCGTCGGGCCTGGGCGGCATCATCGGCGTGATCATCGTGTTCCTGCTCTTCGAGGTGTTCACCATCGCCGTCCAGGTGATGCTGCCGGAGAAGACGATCCAGAACAGCAGCAACCTCATCGGCGAGCTCGGCCAGGCGATCATCCCCGGCATCGGCGGCAAGATCCTCATCCTCGCGGTCATGCTCTCCACCGTGGCGACGCTCGAGACGACCCTCATCCAGGTCACCCGCTCCCTGTTCGCGATGGGTCGCGACCGCACCCTGCCGAAGGCCTTCGGCCGCACCCACGCCAAGTGGAAGACGCCCGCGTTCGCCACGCTCGTGGTCACCGGCGTCTCGCTCGTGCTGTTCATCGGCTCGAACTTCCTCGGCAGCGTCGGCACGATCATGGGCGCCGCGATCAACTCCATCGGCTTCCAGATCGCGTTCTACTACGCCCTCGCCGGCACCGCCGTCGTGGTCGCGTACCGCAAGCACATCTTCAAGTCGGTGAAGAACTTCATCTTCATCGGCCTGTGGCCGGCGATCGGCGCGATCTTCATGGCGGTGCTGTTCGTGCTGTCGATCCCCAACCAGTTCAAGTCGAACGACCCCGGCACCGCGTGGCTCATCCTCGCGATCGGCGTCGGCACCATCGCGATCGGGCTCGTGCCCATGGCGATCTATTGGCGAAAGGGCGCGAAGTACTTCACCCGGCGCCCCCTGGAGACCGACGACGAGATCACCCCGGCGACCGTGAACATCGCCGTGCACGACGCCCGCACGGATCCGGCGCACTTCCGGGAGTAGCGACGGCGCGCCTCACCGCACGTGGACGACGTCCCCCGCCGACAGTGCACGCTCGCCCACGTCGGATGCCACCACCAGGCGTCCGTCGTCGTCGAGGCGTTCGGCGCGGCCGGAGACCGTCGACCCGTCGGGCAGGGACACCCGCACCTCGCGGCCGATCGTCGCGCACACCGTCTGCACCGAGGAGCGCACGGCGTCGGACGCCCCGCCGGCGAGCGCGGCGAGAGCCCGGTCGAGTCCGTCGACGTAGTCGGCGATCAGGGCGTCCTCGTCGGCGACCGCGCCGAGCACGGCGAAGGAGGTCGCGGTCGGAACCGGAAGCTCGTCGGCGGGCATGGTCGTGTTCACGCCCGAGCCGATGACGACGGCATCCGCGTCGCCGGGGACGACCTCGGCGAGGATGCCGCAGATCTTGTTCCCGTCCACGAGGACGTCGTTGGGCCACTTCATCCGCACAGAGTGCTGCGGCAGCTGCGCCGCGACGGCGTGCGTCATCGCGGCACCGGCCGCGAGGGGGATCCACCCGCGCGCAGCGACCGGGATCGCCGACACCCGCACCAGCACAGAGACGGCCAGCGCGCGGCCGGGGCCCGCGACCCAGGTGCGGTCGAGGCGTCCGCGACCACCCGTCTGATCGTGCGTGAGCAGCACCGCCAGGTGCGGCAGGGCGCCCGGGTCGGCCGCGGCCGCGGCGACCAGGTCGGCGTTCGTGGAGCCCGTTGCCGGGACGATCTCGACGCGGGAGGCGACGGCGGACAGGCGCGGGAACTGACCTTCGGTGGACACCCGGCAAGTCTAGGACCGACGGCCCGTTGGGAGGATGTCCACCAAGTCTGTCGGATCGCCTTGTGCTGAGCCTCCAACCGTGCGCGCAGACCGATCGCTAGTCTGGAATCCGTGACGGATCAGCCGGACCTCTCTACGACCGCGGCAAAAATCGCCGACCTGCGCGCACGCTACCAGGAGGCGGTGGTCGACTCCGAGGAGACCGCCAAGACCAAACAGCACGCCAAGGGCAAGCTCACCGCGCGCGAGCGCATCGAGCTCCTCCTCGACAAGGGCTCGTTCACCGAACTCGACGAGTACGTGCGCCACCGCACCACCGCGTTCGGCATGGACAAGGCGCGCCCCTACGGCGACTCGGTCGTCACCGGCACCGGCACCATCCACGGGCGCACCGTCGCGGTGTACTCGCAGGACTTCTCCACCTTCGGCGGCTCGCTCGGCGAGACCGCGGGCGACAAGATCATCAAGGTGATGGAGTTCGCGATGCGCTCGGGCATCCCCTGCATCGGCATCCTCGACTCCGGCGGCGCCCGCATCCAGGAGGGCGTCATCGCCCTCGGCAAGTACGGCGAGATCTTCCGCCTCAACACTGCGGCGTCGGGCGTCATCCCGCAGATCTCGATCATCATGGGTCCCGCCGCGGGCGGGGCCGTGTACTCCCCCGCGCTGACCGACTTCGTCGTGATGGTCGACAAGACCAGCCAGATGTTCGTCACCGGACCCGACGTCATCAAGACCGTCACCGGCGAAGACGTCGGCATGGAAGAGCTGGGCGGCGCGTACACGCACAACACCCGTTCCGGCGTCGCGCACTACCTCGCCGAAGACGAGGACGACGCGATCGACTACGTGCGCACCCTCCTCGGCTATCTGCCCGACAACAACATGTCGGAGCTGCCGGTCTACGAGGCGGACTTCGAGTGGGAGACCACCGACGCCGACCGCACGCTGAACACCATCGTGCCCGACTCGCCCAACCAGCCGTACGACATGCACACCGTCATCGAGCACGTGGTCGATGCCGGCGAGTTCATCGAGATCCAGCCGCTGTTCGCACCGAACATCGTGATCGGCTTCGGACGCGTCGAGGGCCGCACCGTCGGCATCATCGCCAACCAGCCCTCGCAGATGGCCGGGACGCTGAACATCGAGGCCGGCGAGAAGGCCAGCCGCTTCGTCCGCTTCTGCGACGCGTTCTCGGTGCCGATCGTCACCCTCGTCGACGTGCCCGGCTACCTCCCCGGCACCGACCAGGAGTGGACCGGCGTCATCCGCCGCGGTGCGAAGCTGCTGTACGCCTACGCCGAGGCGACCGTTCCCCTCGTCACCGTCATCCTGCGCAAGGCCTACGGCGGCGCGTACATCGTGATGGGCTCCAAGCAGCTGGGCGCCGACATCAACCTCGCCTGGCCCACCGCCGAGATCGCGGTCATGGGCGGACAGGGTGCGGTCAACATCCTGTATCGCGGTGAGATCAAGCGGGCCGAGGAGGCCGGCGAGGACGTCGCCGCCGTCCGCGCGCGCCTCGCGAACGAATACCTGTACAACGTCGCGTCGCCCTTCCTCGCGGCCGAGCGCGGCGAGCTCGACGGCATCATCGAGCCGGCGCAGACCCGCGTCTCGATCGCGAAGGCCCTCCGCTCGCTGCGCGGCAAGCGCGCGAGCATGCCGCCGAAGAAGCACGGGAACATTCCGCTGTGAGCGACGCTCGCGGCACAATGGACCCTATGACCCTCGCCGACGACTCGGACACGGATGCCGCGCCCCTGCGCGTCGAGGTGCTGCGCGGCAACCCCACGGACGAGGAGCTGGGCGCCCTGTTGGCCGTCGTCTCGACCGCGTACGCCGAAGAGGCGGCCGACGCGCTCGCGGACGACGATCGGCGCCCGAGCGCCTGGTCGCTGTCGCAGCGGGGGCTGCGCCGACCCTTCGCGCGCGAGCGCGGCTGGAACAACTTCCCGGACTGAAGACGGGCCGAATCGGAGCTGTCAGCGTTCTCTCAGGATTTGTCCCCCGAAATACCTACAGACGACCTCAAGCAACCGAGCGATACTAAATGTGCTGGAACGCTCTCAACGCGTTCGGCCGAACGATCAGTCCTGGGAAGACCGATCGTGAGTTCGGCCCTGGCCGACGGTTTTTCGGGTAACCGTCCGCCGAGGTGAGGGGCGGCAGAGCCGCCCCTCACCTCCACTCTTTTCTGCGGCTACTTCTCCGCCGTCAGTTCTCGTTCTGTGCGGACTCGGTGTCGTGACGGATCTCGTGCCAGAGGTCCACGTTGTCTTCGTCCGACAGCATCCCCGCCGCCGACCGGCCCACGACCGTCACCGCGACGTGCGGGTCGGGCGAGGTGCGGATGTAGAGGCGATCCGAATCGGCGCCCGCGATGATGACCGCCAGCGACCGGCGGATCCGCGACAGGGCGTCGGCATCCACCCCCTCCAGGCCGCCCTCGTCCAGGAGGGTCACCTGGATCCCGCGGCGGCGCGCAGAATCAAGCGCCGCCCGGACATGGTCGTCCAGGAGACGCGGGGCACGCAGCTCGTCACGCAGCCGCGCCTCCGCCCGCAGCGCCTCCGCGCGCTCGGCGGTGGAGAGGGCCCCGCGGGTCTCGATGGTGCGGGTGAGCACGGGCCCGGCGACCTCCAGAGCCCGCTGCACCTGCACGCGGCGCTGCCGCTGGCGGCCCTCCTGGTCGGCGCGCAGCGCGATCGCGGTCCGCTGCAGTTCGGCCAGGCGCACGGTGTCGCGCACGGCCCGGTCCATCGACCACAGCAGCAGCTGCGCGGCCGCGACCCACATCAGCGACCCGACCAGGCCCGATCCGAGCGCCGTGAGGAAGCCGAGGGATGCCGACGACAGCACGACCAGTGCCGCCGTGCCCGCCCACGCCCACAGCGGACGACGCCGGGCCATCAGGATCGTCATGAGCGCACCGATCTGGCCGATGTACGCCGTGCCCACCACGCTCGTGGCGAGTGCCGCGCCCACCGCCCAGGTCGTCACCAGCGGCTGGACGATCGCGACCACGAAGGCGAGGATCGTCACCCACAACGGCAGCCTCGCCACGCCCTGCGTGCGCGGACGGCCGCGCCGGTCGGTCGAATCCCTGTCGTCGCCGCGCACACCGACGAACAGGCACAGCATGCTCGTCACCGCGTACAGCAGGTCGCTCACGAGCAGCCCGCCCGGGTGCAGCGGCGGCGTCGTCCACAGCTCGCCGCGCACGGTCAGGTAGATCGTGAACGCCGCCCCGAGGGTCAGCAGGATCGGCCGGGCGCCCATCACACCACCGGCTCCGACGCCGTCCAGGTGAGCGTCACCGTGGTGCCGTCCCGCCCGGAATCCACGAACGCGCGGCCGCGCACCGCCGCCATCCGCGCCATGATCGATGCGCTGATGCCCAGGCGGTCGTCGGGAACATGCGAGGTGTCGAAGCCGCTCCCCCGATCGGACACCGTGACCTGCACCCGAAGCGGGTCGCGCGTCGCGGTGACCGAGGCGGCCAGGCCCGCTCCGCCGGCATGCTCCACCGCGTTCGTGATCGCCTGGACGCCCGCCATCGCGAGGGCGCGGGCCACCGCGCTGGGCACCGCGGCCGCATCCGGGCACGGCACGGTGATCGGCACTCCCAGATCGGCGGCGACCCGCTGCAGCTGCTGGGCGATCACCACGAGCGCCACCGGGCCCTCCGGACCCATCGAGGCATCCTGCTCGGCGTCGGCGAGCCGGGTGAGGGCCTCGCTGGCCATGCTCACCGCCAGCAGCCGCTCACGCGGCGAATGTCCGCGTGCCGCGGCGATGAGAGCCGACAGCACGCTGTCGTGCATCAGGGCCCCCACCGCGAGGCGCTCCTGCTCGGCGGCATCCGCCGCGACCGCCTCGGCATAGGAGGCATCCGCCTCGGCACGGCGACGGTCGACCGTCGCCGCCACCCGCCGGAACAGCCACCCCAGCGTCACCACGATCGAGCCCAGCACGAGCGCGAACGACGCCTCCAGCAGGAACATCGGAACATCGAGCGGCTGCCCGCTGCTGCCGACCAGCCGCACCACGAGCCACTCGAGAGGCACGAAGAACGCCAGCACGACCTGCCAGACCAGCGGAAAGGCCAGCAGCGTCGCGGCGGTGATGACGTTGAGCAGGAAGAAGATCCACGGCTGCTCCTCGCCCGACATCGTGCCGGCGCCGTGGATGAACGGCCACAGCGCGATGCCGACGATCCCGACGACGGAGAAGAGCGCGGCGAACAGCTTCACGGCGCGCCCGGTGAAGCACGCCACGATCATGAGGCCGAGCGGCACGAACACGATCAGCTCCAGCAGCGGATGCCAGGAATCGGCCGTCTCCGCACCGCCGAGCGCCGCGGCCAGACCCTGGGCGCCCAGCAGGGAGCAGCCGAACCCCACGACGACCTCGATGGCCCGCTCCACGCGGGAGGAGGTGAACCGCCCGAGGTCCACGGCGCTGATCGATTCGACAGCCCCGGTCGGGGTCGGCCCGGTGCGCGCCTCAGAAGCCACGGGGCGGCGCATCCTCGGGCAGCAGGCCGTCCTCCTCGGCACGGCGGCGCAGATCGAGCTTGGTCGGGGCGTCTCGTCCGACTTCGACGTACTTGACGCGGATGCGGGTGATGTTCTCCTTCGCCGTCGAATAGGCGACGCCGAGCTGCGCGGCGACGGCTTTCAGCGGAAGACCCGCGGCGTACAGGCGCAGCACCTCGCGCTCGCGCTGCGAGAGCTGCGCGTCGGCGAAGGCCCGATCGCCCTCGACGGCGCTGGCCCACTCGACGTTGTTGAGCGCCTCGCCAGCGGCGACGAGCATGATCGAGCTGAGGACGTCGCCGGTGGGCGACGCCTTGCTGACGATTCCGACCGCCCCCGCCGCGAGCGCCTCGCGGACGGCTGCCGGGCGGTCGGCGACGCTGTGGATGATGACGCTCGACCCGTCGGCGGTGAGGCGCTGCACGTTCTCGGTCACCGTGGTGCCGTCGCCGAGGGTGAGATCGAGCACGACGACGTCGGCGGGCGGCATCCGGACGGTGAGCCGCTCCTTGAGGTAGGCCAGGACCGTCGCACCGGAGAACACGACCTCCAGGACGCCTCCGGTGCGCGCACAGGCCGCTTCGAGCCCGAGTCGGACCGACTCGTGGTCGTCGATCAGGGCAACGCGTGTCACGTCGTCACACTACTACCGGGCAGCGCCCGGCCGCCGGAGGGTCGCGATGGTCTCGACGTGGTGCGAATGGGGGAACAGATCGAACGCGCTCAGGTGCGACGTCTCATACCCGGCGTCGCGGAAGGTGCGCAGGTCGCGCGCGAGCGCCACCGGGTCGCACGCCACGTAGACGATGCCGGCGGGCGCCAGGCCGGCGAGCGCCTGCACCACCTCGCGCCCCGCCCCCGAACGCGGCGGATCGAGCACGACGACACCGCGTCCGATGCGTTCGCGGGCGGCGGCATCCGCGTCGGCGGCGAAGCGCGGCAGCCAGCGGTCCACGCGCACCCGGGCCACCTCGGCGTCCGGCCACGCGGACAGGTTCTGCGCCGCGTGGCCGGTGGCCCGGGCATCCGACTCGACGCTGAGCACGCGGCCTCCGCCGTGCTCGGCGAGGGCCGTCGCGAACAGGCCGACACCGCCGTAGAGGTCGAAGTGCTGCGCCTCCGGGTCGACGCCGAGCTCGCCGAGCGCTGCGCTCACCGTGTCGAACAGCGTGTCGGCGGCGAGCCGGTGCACCTGCCAGAAGCCCCCGGCATCCAGCCGGAAACGGTGGCGTCCGACGGTTTCGACAATGGTCTCGCGCGCCGCGGGCGGTGTTCCGCGGGTGGCCTCCGGACGCGGGATGACGCGAACCTCCCCGTCGGCCGGCTGGACGAGATCGATGCGGCCCGGCTGAGCCCCGCCGCGATCGGCCACCGCCCGTGCGACGCGCTCGATCTCGGCGGTCGCCAGCGGGAGGTCGTCGAACCGGACGACGTGGTGGCTGCGCTGCGCGAAGGGCCCGACGGCCCCGTCGGCGTCGACGTGCAGGCTGACACGGGTGCGCCAGCGCGTGGCCTGCGGGTGCTCCCAGGTGTGCTCGTCCTCGCCGACCCCGGCCGGATGCACGAGCACGGATGCCTCGAATCCGGCGAACCGCTTCAGGGAGTCCTCGATGACGTGCGCCTTCAGCCGGCGCTGGTGGGGGATGTCGATGTGCCCGAAGTCGGCGCCGCCGGGACGATCCTGCGGCGGGACGTCGAGGTCGGCCTGCCGCCAGATGTGCGGGCGGCGGTGGCTGGAGGCGTCCAGCACCTCGAGCACCTCGCCGCGCCAGAACGACGCCTTGGACGTGTCGGTGAGCCGCACCCGCACCCGCTCGCCCGGCAGCGTGTCGGGCACGAACACCACGCGTCCTTCGTGTCGGCCGACGAACACCCCGCCGTGCGCGACGTCGGCGATGTCGAGGTCGATGAGCTGGCCGGCATCCATGCATCCAGCATCCCACGCGCAATACGCTGGGCAGGTGCGCGTCTGCCTGGCCTCGACCTCTCCCGCCCGCCTGATGCTGCTGCGGCAGGTCGGCATCGAACCCGAGACCCTTGCTCCGGGTGTCGACGAAGAGGCGGTCGTCGCCGCCGTCGAGCAGGCGGAGGAGCGCACCCTCACGCCCGACGAGCACGTGCTGCTGCTGGCCCGCCGCAAAGCCGCGGATGTCGCGGCCACGCTGCGCGAACGCGATCCGGACTTCGACGGGATCGTCATCGGCGGCGACTCGATGTTCGCATTCGGCGGCGAGATCCTCGGCAAACCGCACCGTCCCGAGGTGGCGGCGGCGCGCTGGCGCGAGATGCGCGGCGGGACGGGCATCCTGCACTCCGGTCACAGCGTGTTCCGGCTCCAGCCCGGGCGGCCGGCCGTCGAGGCGCATGCCGTCGCGGTGGCCTCGGTGACGTTCGCCGCCGACGTCGACGACGAGGAGATCGCCGCGTACGTGGCATCCGGCGAGCCCCTGCAGGTCGCCGGGGCGTTCACGCTCGACAGTCTCGCCGGCGCGTTCATCGAACGCGTCGACGGCGACCCGTCGACCGTCGTGGGCATGTCGCTGTCGACGCTGCGGCACCTCGTGCGCGACCTCGGCGTCTCGTGGACCGCGCTCTGGCAGACGCGATCGGCCTGATCCGCGGGCCTAGGAGACATCCGACGAGGTTTTGCGGCCTTTCTTGTGCGGATTCCTCAAAAACTGGACGTCCACGCATCGCTAGGCTGACATTCATGCCTGCTATCGCCAAGGTTCTCGTTGCCAACCGCGGCGAGATCGCCGTCCGCGTCATCCGCGCCGCACGCGACTCCGGAAAGGGCTCGGTCGCGATCTACGCCGACCAGGACCGCGATGCGATGCACGCCAAGCTCGCCGACGAGGCGTACGCCCTCGGCGGCGCCACCAGCGCCGAGACCTACCTGTCGATCGAGAAGATCCTCTCCATCGCCCGCCGCTCCGGCGCCGACGCGGTGCACCCCGGCTACGGGTTCCTCGCCGAGAACGCCGAGTTCGCCCGCGCCGTCATCGCCGCCGGACTCGTCTGGATCGGCCCCTCGCCCGAGGCCATCGAGGCGCTCGGCGACAAGGTGACCGCCCGTCACGTGGCCGAGAAGGTCGGCGCTCCGCTCGCCCCCGGCACGCCCGGCCCGGTCGACGGCGCCGACGAGGTCTCCGCGTTCGCCCGCGAGTTCGGCCTGCCGATCGCGATCAAGGCGGCCTACGGCGGCGGTGGCCGCGGCCTCAAGGTCGCGCGTGAGTTCGACGAGATCCCCGAGCTGTTCGAGTCCGCCACGCGCGAGGCGATCACCGCCTTCGGCCGCGGCGAGTGCTTCGTGGAGAAGTACCTCGACAAGCCCCGCCACGTCGAGACCCAGTGCCTGGCGGATGCCGCCGGCAACGTCGTCGTCGTCTCCACGCGCGACTGCTCGCTGCAGCGCCGTCACCAGAAGCTCGTCGAGGAGGCGCCCGCGCCGTTCCTCTCGGACGAGCAGAACGGCATCCTCTACCAGGCGTCCAAGGCGATCCTGCGCGAAGTCGGCTACGTCGGCGCCGGCACGTGCGAGTTCCTCATCGGCGCCGACGGCACGATCTCGTTCCTCGAGGTGAACACCCGCCTGCAGGTCGAGCACCCGGTCTCCGAAGAGGTCACCGGCATCGACCTCGTGCGCGAGCAGTTCCGCATCGCCGAGGGCGGCACGCTCGACTACCCCGACCCGGAGCCGGAGGGGCACTCGATCGAGTTCCGCATCAACGGCGAAGACCCCGGTCGCGGCTTCCTCCCGCAGCCCGGACCCGTCAAGGCGTTCCGCACGTTCGGCGGCCCCGGCATGCGCCTGGACTCCGGCGTCACCGCCGGTGACGTCGTCAGCGGCGCCTTCGACTCGCTGCTCGGCAAGGTGATCATCACCGGCCGCAACCGTGAAGAGGCGCTCGAACGCGCCCGCCGCGCGCTCGACGAGTTCGAGGTCGCGGGCCTTCCCACCGTGCTCCCGTTCCACCGCAAGGTGGTGCGCGAACCCGCCTTCACGGCCGAAGACGGCGAGTTCGGCGTGTACACGCGCTGGATCGAGACGGAGTTCGTCAACGACATCCCGCCGTGGGACGGCGAGCTGTCCGACCCGGCCGGCCCCGAGGCACGGCACACCGTCGTCGTCGAGGTCAGCGGCAAGCGCCTCGAGGTGAGTCTCCCCGACCGCATCGTCGCCGCCCCGCGCGAGGGCGCCGGGCGCCCGGCGGCCGTTCCGCCGTCGCGGCGCAGCCACACCACCACGGTGTCGGCGGGCGCCTCCGGCGACGCCGTGAAGTCGCCCATGCAGGCCACGATCGTGAAGGTCGCCGTCGAAGAGGGCCAGGAGGTCGTCAAGGGCGACCTGGTCGTCGTGCTCGAGGCCATGAAGATGGAACAGCCCATCCAGGCCCACAAGGACGGTGTGATCGGCGCGATCAACGCCGAACCCGGCACCACGGTGTCCGCCGGCCACCAGCTGCTGACGATCTCCTAGCGGGTCGAGTGACGAGGGGGGATGCCGCGCGGCATCCCCCCTCGTCGTTCGCCGCAGCCCCGCGTCGCGCACTCGCTCGTCACGAAGCGCACCCGGCGCACATCGTGACGAGCGGACGCGGCATCCCGCGCTGAGTCGTCACGAAACGCGTAACGCCACGCACATCGTGACGAGCGAACGACGCATCCCGCGCTTAGTCGTCACGAAGCGCCCCGCGCCGCACATCGCGACGAGTCAAGCAACCAGCCCGCCCGCCCCTCGGGCACACCCCTCACTCGTCACAAGGCGCACCACGCCGGGCACATCGTGACGAGCGAACGCGGCATCCCGCGCTGAGTCGTCACGAAACGCGTCACGCCGCGCACATCGTGACGACCCAACGAGGCATCCCGCGACTCACTCGTCACGAACCACACCCCGCGCCGCACATCGTGACGACCCAAGCAATCAGCCCGCCCGCCGCTGGGGCACACCGCTCACTCGTCACAAAGCGCACCACACCCTGCACATCGTGACGAGCGAACGAGGCACCGCGCCTCACTCGTCACGAAACGCACCCCGCGCCGCACATCGTGACGACCCAAGCAATCAGCCCGCCCGCCGCTGGGGCACACCGCTCACTCGTCGCAAAGCGCACCACGCACCGCACATCGTGACGACCGAACGAGGCATCCCGCGCTCAGTC
The DNA here is from genome assembly GCF_000802305.1 of Microbacterium mangrovi. Taxonomy (GTDB): domain Bacteria; phylum Actinomycetota; class Actinomycetes; order Actinomycetales; family Microbacteriaceae; genus Microbacterium; species Microbacterium mangrovi. Next base: position 107,175 of record NZ_JTDK01000002.1, read on the forward strand.
GTCACGAAACGCGCCACGAGCCGTACATCGTGACGACCGAACGACGCGGCTCGCCCGCGGCTCGCCCGCGACGCGCGGGGGTGCGGCACGCAGGGCGGGATGCCGGGTCAGTCGTGCTCGTGGCCGGCGCGCTCGACCAGGTGCATGCCGCGCATGGCATCCATGATCGTGGCGGTCAGCGACGGATACACCGCGAAGGTGCGCGACATCTGGTCGACCGTGAGTCGGCGCTCGATCGCGATCGCGATCGGCAGGATGAGCTCGGACGCCTTCGGGGCGACGATGACGCCGCCGATCACGGTGCCGCTGCCGCGGCGCGCGATGAGCTTCACGAAACCGTCGGTGACGCCCATCATCTTCGCCCGCGGGTTGGCCGCGAGAGGAAGCTTCAGCACCACGCCGTCGGCGACCCCGTCGATGACGTCCTGCTCCTGCCAGCCCACCGTCGCGATCTCCGGGGCGGTGAAGATGTTCGACGTGATCTTGCGCTTGTCGATCGGGATGGCCGAGTCGCCGAGCGCGTGGAAGATCGCGACGCGCCCCTGCATGAAGGCGACGGATGCCAGCGGGTAGAAGGTCGTGCAGTCGCCGGCCGCGTAGATGTTGGGCACCGAGGTGCGCGAGACGCCGTTGACCTGGATGTGCCCGGACGCGGTCATCTGCACGCCGGCATCCTCGAGGCCGAGGCCCGCCGTGTTCGGGATCGACCCCACCGCCATGAGGCAGTGGCTGCCGGTGAGCACCGTGCCGTCGCCGAGCGTGACCTTCACCCCGTCACCGGTGTTCTCCACGCTCGACGCCCGCGACTTCGACATCAGGGTCATCCCGCCGCGGGTGAAGACGTCTTCGAGCACGGCGGCGGCGTCGGCATCCTCCCCCGGCAGCACCCGGTCGCGGCTGGAGACCAGCGTCACCTTGGCGCCGAGGTTCATGTAGGCGCCGGCGAACTCCGCGCCGGTGACGCCCGATCCGACCACGATCAGGTGCTCGGGGAGCTTCTTCATGTTGTACAGCTGCGTCCAGGTGAGGATGCGCTCCCCGTCGGGCTTGGCCGTGGCGAGCTCGCGCGGGGATGCCCCCACCGACACCACGATGGTGTCGGCCTCGATGCGCTCGAAGTCGGTGCCGCCGGGCGCCGTCGACACGACGACCGCGTTGCGGCCCTCGAGGCGTCCGTGTCCGGAGATGATGCGCACGCCCGCCTCGAGCAGTGCCTGGTGCATGTCCTCGGACTGCTGGCGGGCCAGCGACAGCAGCCGGTGGTTGACCGCGGCCAGGTTGATCGCGAGCTGCGGGCGCAGCGGCTTGTCGTCGGCGTCGTGCGCGAACAGCTGCACGCCGAGATCTGACGCCTGGGCGATCGCGACCGCGGCATCCGCCGTCGCGATGAGACTCTTGGAGGGCACGACGTCGGTGATGACCGCGGATCCGCCGATCCCGACCCGCTCCACGAGCGTCACCTTGGCACCCAGCTGAGCGGCGGCGAGCGCCGCCTCGTAGCCGCCGGGGCCGCCTCCGATGATGGCGACGCTCTGCGAGAGAAGGAAGCTTTCAGACATGGATCCCATTCTCTCAGGGCCCGCCGACCGGAAAGTGAACGCCCACGCACAGCACTGCGGCCCTCTAATGTGGTTCCATGTCCGACAACCTCGTCAACCCGCTCGATGACCCGGCCGCCGATCCGTTCGAGATCGCGGCGTCCGCGGCATCCGACATCGCGCGCCTCACCGGCGTCGACCACCACGACATCGCCCTGACCCTCGGCAGCGGGTGGGGCAAGGCGGCCGATCTGCTCGGCGAGACGGTCGCGACGATCCCCGCCACCGAGGTCACCGGATTCACGAAGTCGGCGGTCGCCGGACACGCCGGAACCCTGCGCAGCATCCGCGCCCGCGACGGCCGGCACGTGCTCGTCATCGGCGCCCGCACCCACTTCTACGAACGCCACGGGGTGCGCCGGGTCGTGCACAGCGTGCGCACCGCCGCCGCGACCGGGGCAGGGACCATGGTGCTCACCAACGGCGCCGGCGGCATCAAGGAGACCTGGACGGCGGGCACCCCGGTGCTGATCAGCGACCACATCAACCTCACCGCGGCCTCGCCGCTCGAGGGCGCCACGTTCGTCGACCTCACCGATCTGTACTCGCAGCGGCTGCGCGCCATCGCCCGCGAGGTCGACCCCACCCTCGACGAGGGCGTCTACTGCCAGTTCACCGGTCCCCACTACGAGACGCCGGCCGAGGTGCAGATGGCGAAGACCCTCGGCGGGCACATCGTCGGCATGTCGACGGCCCTGGAGGCCATCGCGGCACGCCAGGCCGGCATGGAGGTGCTCGGGTTCTCGCTGATCACGAACCTCGCGGCCGGCATCCAGAAGACCCCCCTCAGCCATGCCGAAGTCATCGAGGCCGGCCAGCTCGCCGAGCCGGTCATCACGAAACTCCTCGCCGAGGTGGTGGGTCGACTGTGAGCAAGCTGCTGAAGAGGGCCAAGGCCTGGCGCGACCAGGATCCCGACGAGCAGACCCGTGCCGAGCTGGCAGACCTCATCCAGCGTACGAAGGACGGCGACGAGGATGCCGAGGCGGAGCTGGCCGACCGGTTCGACGGCCGGCTGGAGTTCGGCACCGCCGGCCTGCGCGGCGAGCTCGGCCCGGGCAGCGCCCGCATGAACCGCGTACTCGTGTCGCAGGCGGCCGCGGGGCTCGCGGCGTATCTGCGTGAGAAGGCGGGCGAGGATGCCTCCCCCACCGTCGTCATCGGCTACGACGGGCGTCGCAATTCGCGCGTGTTCGCCGAGGACTCGGCGGAGCTGTTCGCCGGAGCCGGCCTGCACGCGGTGCTGCTGCCGCGCCTGCTGCCGACGCCCGTGCTGGCGTTCGCGGTGCGCCATCTGGATGCCGCCGCCGGCGTCATGGTGACGGCTTCGCACAACCCTCCGAACGACAACGGCTACAAGGTGTACCTCGGCGGGGAGGATGCCGGTTCGCAGATCGTCTCGCCGGCGGACGCCGAGATCGCCGCGCACATCCTGCGGGTCGCGGAGTCCGGCCCGGTGGGCGACCTGCCCCGGTCGACCGAATACGAGACCGCTCCCGAATCGCTCGTCGAGGCGTACGTGGCCGCGACCGCCGCGGTGGGTCCGGCTCCGGCGAGCGCCGCGGAGATGGCGTGGACCTACACGGCGATGCACGGGGTCGGGTGGGAGACCACCGCCCGCGTGCTGAAGGCCGCGGGGTATCCGGCTCCGACCACCGTGCTGGCGCAGATCCAGCCCGACGGCGCGTTCCCGACCGTCTCGTTCCCCAACCCGGAGGAGCCGGGTGCGATGGACCTGGCCTTCGCGACCGCGCGCGACAGCGGCGCGGAGTTCGTCATCGCGAACGACCCGGATGCGGACCGTCTCGCGGTCGCGATCCCGGATGCCGCGGCCGAGGCCGGCTACCGCCGCCTCACCGGCAACCAGGTGGGTCTGCTGCTCGGCTGGCGGGCCGCGCGCCTGTCGGTGACCGCGGGCCTGTCGGCATCCCTCGCCTGCTCGATCGTGTCGTCGCCCGGGCTGCAGGTGATCGCGGAGCGCTACGGGCTCGACTTCCACGCGACGCTCACCGGCTTCAAGTGGATCTCGCGCGCGCCGGGGCTGGTGTTCGGCTTCGAGGAGGCGCTCGGCTACCTCGTCAACCCCGACACGGTGCGCGACAAGGACGGCATCTCCGCGACGGTGGCACTGCTGCAGATCGCAGCCGAGGCCCGCGGCCGCGGGCTCACCCTCGCCGACGTGCTCGCGGCGTTCGAGGAGGAGTTCGGCTTCTTCGCCAGCGACCAGGTCGCGATCCGCGTCGAGGACCTCACCGTCATCGGGCGCATCATGGCGGCGCTGCGCGCGGACCGGCCGAGCGCGCTCGGCGACGTCGCCGTGTCCGGGATCGACGACCTCCTCGAGCCCGAGGGCGACGGCGAAGTGCCGCCCGCCGACGTGCTGCGGATGCGCCTGGAGGACGGCTCGCGCGTCATCGTGCGTCCGTCCGGCACCGAGCCGAAGCTGAAGGCGTACCTCGACGTGCGCGGAGATTCCGCGGAGGATGCCGCCTCTCGCCTGTCCGCGCTGCGCGAGGCCGTCGAGCAGCTGCTCGCGAGCGCGCAGCAGTGAGCGAGCCGATCACCGCCGCCGCAGCCGGCGCCGCGGCCTTCGCGGCGCCGGTGGTGCTCGAGAACGCGCACGTGCGGCTGGAGCCGCTGTCGCTCGCGCACGCGCGCGACCTCGCGGATGCGGCCGAGGGCCTCGAGCACGCCTGGTACACGTCGGTGCCGCGCCCGGACGACGTCGCCGCCGACATCGAGCGCCGGCTGGAGCAGGCGGCCGCCGGCACGATGAACCCGTTCGCGGTGCGGCGTCTCGCCGACGACCGCGTCGTGGGGCAGACGACGTTCCTCCACATCGACCAGCCCAACCGGCACGTCGAGATCGGTGCCACGTGGCTGGGGCTCACGGCTCAGCGCACCGCGGTCAACACGGCCGCCAAGCTGCTGCTGCTCGGACACGCGTTCGAGGCGTGCGGTGCGATCGCCGTCGAGCTGCGCACCCACTGGCACAACCGCCAGTCCCGTGCCGCGATCGCGCGGCTGGGCGCCAAGCAGGACGGCGTGCTGCGCAGCCACCAGCTCGGGCGCGACGGGACGATCCGCGACACGGTCGTGTTCTCGATCATCGCGGTCGAGTGGCCGGCGGTGCGGCTGGGCCTTCGCGAGCGACTGCAGCGGGCCGAGGGCGCACGATGACCCGTAAGCGCCTGATGAGCCTCATCGCCGCCATCCTCGCGCTGGTCGCCGGGCTCGTGCTCAGCGTGCTGCCGCTCTACAGCACGGCGTCGTCGACCACCTCCTCGAGCGGTGGGACCGTCCGCACCACCCAGACGCTGACGGTGCTGCAGGTGATGGGCGGCGGCTACCTCGTGATACTGCTGCTCCCGGCCGTCGTGGCCGCCGTCCCGCTGGTGCTGCGCGGGCGGGCGGCATCCATCGCGGCGGTGGTCGCCGCCGTCCTGGTGGTCTCGTTCACGGTGCTCGGCATCATGAGCATCGGGCTGTTCTACCTGCCGGCGGCCGTGTTCACGGTCATCGCCGCCGCCCTGCGGTCGGCGCCGCGGCATCCCTCCCCGTCGAACGGGGACGGCCTCAGCCGTCGATGACGGCGACCAGCTCGTCCAGAAACGCGGTGAACGTGGTCGCCGCCCGCAGGATGCGCTGCACGGACTCGCGTTCGCTGAACACCTCGACGAGCTGTTCGAAGACGGTCTGGAACGCCTCGCGGTCGGCCTCCGAGAAGGCGACCATCGCGACGACCTGCACCCGCCCGTCGCCCCACGGGATGGACGGGTCGGCGATGCCGATCGCGATCGCCGTGCGCGTGGCGGTCATCGTCAGGGCATGCGGCACGGCCAGGGCATCCGTGAACGCCGTCGACGACATCTCCTCGCGGGCGATCGTGCCGGTCACGTAGTCCTCGTCGATGACGCCCTGGCGGATGAGCAGCTCCCCGAGCTGCCGGATGACGGCCGCCTCCCCGACGGGCGCGAGGCCGTGCACGAAGGCCGACGCGTCGAGGTACCGCTCCAGCTCGCCGCGCAGCCGGGCCAGGCGCCGGGCCCGGCGCACGCGCCCCGCCACGGCCTGGACCCGCTCGATGTCGCTGTCGGTGAGGAACGGCTGCACCCGCACGATGCGATCGCCGGGATGCGCCGGGTCGATGGTCGTCAGCACCAGGTCGGTGTCGATCGCCGACCAGTCCGGGTCGACGCGGGTCTCCACGCCGACCACCTCGATCGCCGTCCCGAGCGACCGGTCCACGCTCGAGCGCAGCAGCTCCGACAGCTCGTAGTACCCGGGGCACACGATCGTGGCGGTGAGCAGCTGCGCGGCCCGCCGGCGCCGCTCCAGGCGTTCGCCGACGTGCATGGCGACGTACGCGATCTCGTCGTCGATGATCTCGTCGACGATGGGGGTGCCGAGCCGTTCCTGCAGCCGGCTGGTGATGAACACCGCCACCTCGAACAGCATCGGATACGTCGACTTCAGGGACTTGGTCAGCGGGTTGCGCGACCACGCGCGCTCGCGGGCACGCCTCTGCAGGTTCTCCACGTGCAGCGCGAGCCGGAGGATGAAGGCGTCGTCGGCGATGTCCACGAGGAACTCGGATGCCGCCTCCTGCACGACCTCCGTCACCGCCTGCTCGATGTCGGCGGCCGGGCGCACCGGCTCGGTCGCGCTCGGCGCGACCACCCGGGTGAGCACGAGGGTGGCGAGGTGGCGCAGATCCCCCGCGCCGAGCCGCACGCCGAGCCGCTCCTGCATCAGCCGGTCGATGAGCGCGGCGACCTCGGCGGTGGCATCCGTGGCGCGGCCGTCGACGCCGTCCAGGGGGCGTCCCTGGTCGACGCGGTCGGCAGCGATCGCGATGTGCATCAGGACGTCCGCGATGGCGTACTCGTTCACGAAGTAGCCGAGACGCCCGAGCTCCGCGGCCAGTTCCGCCTTGAACGGCCCGAACGCACCGGCGCCGATCGAATCCTCCCCGAGCGTGCGGCGCATCGCCTCCAGATCGAAGGCGCCCGCGTCGACCTCGTCATGGGCGAGCCGGCTGAGCAGGCGCCGCTGGGCGAGCTCTGTGCCCCGCAGCCGCGCCCGCGACGCCGACCGTTCCAGGGTCAGCGCGGTGCCGCCGAGCAGCCCCCGCACGCGTCCGAGGTCGGCATCCAGCGTGGCGTCGCTGACGTGCAGACGCTCGGCCGTGTCGTAGACGTCGATGCCGTCCGGGGCATCCAGCAGGGTGCGCACGAGGGTGTGCAGGCGGTCCCGCGGCGTTCCGGCATCCGTCCCGGTGCGCTGTGCCCGCGCCGCGCCGGGCCCGGCCCGGTATCCCTGCGGCCCCGATTCGATCGCCGTCTCCCCCGGGACGCGGGCGTTCACCGCCGTGACATAGGTGCGCACGCTCCGCGGGGTGACCCCGAGGGCGTCGGCGAGCTCGGCCGCGGTGATCCAATCGCCCGCGCGCGTCACCTGCGTGAGCAGGCGATCCTGTCGCGTTCTGGTCACCGTGGTCCTTCGCCCGTCGCCCTCGCCCGTCGCCTCTGCCGTGCGCTCCCAGTGTGGCACGCGTGCACCGGCCGGGGGCCATTGTGTGCGCTCCGAGGATTTTCCGCCGGGGCGGAAAGAGGTCTGGTTGCCGACGCTCCCACCGGATTCCCAGAATGAGACCGAGGAGGACGATCGATGAAGATCCTGGTGGTCTGCGGCGCGGGAGCCTCGAGCACCTTCGTCGCCCAGCGCCTGCAGCGCGCCGCCGACGCGGACGGGTTCGACTGCACCGTCACCGCGACGACCCTGACGCTGCTGGCCGACGAGCTCGCAGCCTGCGACCTCGTGCTGGTCGGACCGCACCTGAACGCCCGGTACGACCAGATCAGCCGGGATGCCGCGGCGCACCGAGCCCGGGCGACCCGGCTGCCCGCGGACGTCTTCGGCGACCTCGACGGCTCCCGCACGCTGTCGCTCGTCCGGGCGACCGCGGACGACCAGTCAGCCGGGCGTCCTCCCCTGACCCCCGCTTCCAGAGAGGACCCGTCATGACCCAGGCCACGAGAACCGTCCGCATCGGCTCGTCACACGGACTGCACGCCCGCCCCGCGAAGCTGTTCGCCCAGGCCGCGAAGGATGCCGGCATCCCCGTCACCGTCGCCAAGGACTCCGGGAAGCCCACCAACGCGGCCAGCATCCTCGGGGTGATCGCGCTCGGCATCGAGCAGGGCGACTACGTCACCCTCACCGCCGACGGCGACGACGCCGAAGGCGTGCTCGACACGCTGAGCGAACTGCTCACCACCGACCACGACGCCTAGGAGGCACGTCATGACCCTCACCGGGAACACGACGCTGCGCGGCGTCGGCATCGGGCAGGGAATCGCCCAGGGCCCGGTCGCGCGGATGTCGGAGCCGCTGCCCGCCCCCGACGACGCGCCGAGCGCGCTCACCCCCGCCGAGGAGACCGCGCGGGCACGAGCGGCGGTGTCCGCCGTCGCCCGCGAACTCGAAGCGCGCGGCGCCCGCGCCGGCGGCGCCGCCCAGGACGTGCTCGAGGCACAGGCGATGATCGCCGAGGACCCGACGCTGGAGACCGAGATCGACGACCGGATCGCCCGCGGAAGCACCGCCGAATGGGCCGTGCACGACGCCTTCCGCTCGTTCCGCGACACGCTCGCCGCCATGGGCGGCTACCTCGGCGAGCGCGCCGCCGACCTCGACGACGTCGCCCAGCGGGTGCTCGCCCGCCTCCGCGGCGTGCCGACTCCGGGCGTGCCCGATCCGGGGCATCCGTTCGTGCTCGTCGCCCGCGACCTCGCCCCCGCCGACACCGCTCTGCTCGATCTCGGCCAGGTGCTCGCCGTCGTCACCTCCGAGGGCGGCCCCACGTCCCACACCGCGATCCTGGCGCGCGAGAAGTCGATCGTCGCGATCGTCGGCGTGCAGGATGCCGGCGCGCTCGCGGACGGGCAGACCGTCATCGTCGACGCCGCCGCCGGGGTCGTCACCGCGGATCCGTCCGCCGACGAGCTCGAACGCGCACGGCGCCGCGCGGACGCGCGCCGGGCCGCGGCATCCGCCCCGCTCACCCCGGGCGCCCTCGCCGACGACACCCCGGTGCCGCTGCTGGCGAACCTCGGCAAGGCGGAGGGCGCCGACGAGGCCGTCGCGCTCGGCGCCGAAGGCGTGGGCCTGTTCCGCACCGAGTTCCTCTTCCTCTCCGCCGCGGCGGCCCCCACCATCGCCGAGCAGCGCGTCGCGTACGCCCGGCTGCTCGGCTCCTTCCGCGGCAAGAAGGTCGTCGTGCGCGTGCTGGATGCCGGAGCCGACAAGCCCCTCGCCTTCCTCAACGACGCCCACGAGGAGAACCCGGCCCTGGGCCTGCGCGGCCTGCGCGCCCTCCGGGCGAGCGAGGACATCCTCCGCGAGCAGCTCACCGCGCTCGCCGAGGCGGATGCCGAAGTCCGCGCCTCCGGCGAAGGCGCCGACCTGTGGGTCATGGCGCCGATGGTGTCCACCGTCGAAGAGACCGCGTACTTCACCGCGATCGCCCGCGACTACGGCATCCGCACCGCCGGGGTGATGGTCGAGGTGCCCTCGTCGGCGCTGCTGGCGGACCGCATCCTCACCCGCGCCGACTTCGCATCCATCGGCACCAACGACCTCACCCAGTACACGATGGCCGCCGACCGGCTCCTCGGCTCGGTGGCGTCGTTCCAGGATGCCTGGCACCCCGCCGTGCTGCGCCTCGTGCGCGAGGTCGGCGCGGCCGGCCGCGCGCTCGGAAAACCCGTCGGGATCTGCGGCGAAGCGGCCGCCGATCCCCTCCTGGCCGTGGTCCTCGTGGGCCTCGGCGCGACCAGCCTGTCGATGGCCCCCACCGCGCTCGCGGACGTCCGGGCATCCCTGCTGGCCCACACGCTCGACGATGCCCGCAGGCTCGCCGACGCGGCCCTCGCCGCGGACGACGCGGCATCCGCCCGTGCGGCCGCCCGTGCCGCATCCCCCACCAAGAAAGAGGCAGAACAATGACGACGACGTCACCCCCAGCCGCCGCTCCGGTGAGCGGCGGTCGCCGAGCCACGGTGCATATCCAGCGCTTCGGCACGTTCCTCTCCGGCATGATCATGCCCAACATCGCGGCGTTCATCGCGTGGGGCTTCATCACGGCCCTGTTCATCGCGACCGGCTGGCTCGGCTGGTGGCACCCGATCGCCCCCGTGCTCGGCGGCTTCGGCAACGCGAACGACATCGGCTGGCAGCACGCCATGACCCAGCTCGCGCAGGCGAGCGCCAACGGTGCCACGTTCCCGCAGTACGTGGGTCTCGTCGTGCCGATGATCACCTACCTGCTGCCGCTGCTCATCGCGAACACCGGCGGCCGGATGGTCTACGGCGAGCGCGGCGGCGTGGTCGCCTCGATCGCGACGCTCGGCGTGATCGTGGGAACGACCATCCCGATGTTCCTCGGCGCCATGGTCATGGGTCCGTTCGCGGCGCTCGTGACCAAGTGGATGGACCGGCTCTGGGACGGCAAGATCAGGCCCGGATTCGAGATGCTGGTCAACAACTTCTCGGCCGGCATCCTCGGCATGATCCTCGCCATCGTCGGATTCTTCGTGTTCGGGCCCGTGATGACGTACATCAGCGACGGTCTGGGCGCGATCGTGCACTGGCTCACCGCCGCACACCTGCTGCCGGCGCTGTCGATCATCGTCGAACCGGCGAAGGTGCTGTTCCTCAACAACGCCGTCAACCACGGCGTGTTCACCCCGATCGGCACGCAGCAGGCACTGGCCACCGGACGCTCGATCCTGTTCCTCGTCGAGGCGAACCCCGGCCCGGGCCTGGGCATCCTGCTCGCCTACACCTTCTTCGGGATCGGCGCGGCCCGTGCCAGCGCCCCGGGCGCGATCATCATCCAGTTCTTCGGCGGCATCCACGAGATCTACTTCCCGTACGTGCTGATGAAGCCGATCCTCGTCGTGGCGGCGATCCTCGGCGGGATGACCGGCGTGGCGACCAACGCCCTGTTCGGCAGCGGTCTTCGGGCCCCGGCAGCGCCGGGCTCGATCATCGCCGTCGTCCTGCAGACGTCCGGTGACAGCAACTTCGGCCGCCCGTGGGGCTATGTCGGCGTGCTGCTCTCGGTAGCCCTCGCGGCGACCGTGTCGTGCGTCGTGGCCTCGATCTTCCTGCGCGCCAGCCGCAAGCGGGATCTCGCCGCCGGCGGCGGGGACCTGGATGCCGCGATCGCGGCGACCCAGGCCAACAAGGGCAAGGACTCGGCAGCCCTGTCGGGTCTGCGCACCCGTGCGGCCGCGAACGCGGGCGCCGCGGAGCCGACGTCGCTGGTCGGCGCCCAGGCGGCCGACGCCGCCATCGCCGGCGGGGTGGTCACCGAGAAGCGGGTCGATCACATCGTGTTCGCGTGCGATGCGGGCATGGGCTCGTCCGCGATGGGCGCCAGCGTCCTGCGCAACAAGATCAAGAAGGCCGGCGTCGAAGGGGTCACCGTCGTCAACCAGGCGATCGCGAACCTCGACGGGACCGCCGACCTCGTGATCACGCAGAACCAGCTCACCGAACGCGCCCGCGACAAGTCCCCGGAGTCGATCCACGTGTCCGTCGACAACTTCATGAACGCACCCCAGTACGACGAGGTCGTGGACTTGGTGCGTCGACAGCACGAAGATCAGTAGACGGCGCGAATCCAGACGAAGGAGACAGACCATGGCAGATCAGGTCCTGGCGATCGGGAACATCCGGATCCACGAGGGGTCGGCGACGCAGCTCGAAGCCATGCGGGAGGCCGCAGACATCCTGCAGGCCACCGGCGCGGTCACCTCGGAGTACTTCGAGGCGATGCAGAGCCGGGAGGAGACGGTGTCCACCTACATGGGCAACGAGCTCGCCATCCCGCACGGCACCAACGAGATGAAGCGGGCGATCCTGGATTCGGCGCTGTCGTTCGTCCGCTACGACGGCGGAGTGGACTGGTCGGGCGGGGACGTCACCTTCGTGGTGGGCATCGCCGGCAAGGGCGACGAGCACCTGGAGATCCTGTCGCGCATCGCGATCCTCTTCTCCGACGAGGACGAGGTCGCGGCGCTCAAGCAGGCATCCACCCCCGAGGAGCTCTTCGAGCTCCTCGGGTCGGTCAACGAGGGGTGACGGCGTCGTGAAGGCGGTTCATTTCGGCGCCGGCAACATCGGCCGCGGGTTCGTCGGGCTGCTGCTGCACCGCGGCGGGTACGAGGTGGTGTTCTCGGATGTCGCCGGGGCCCTCGTCGATGCGATCAACGCGGTCGAGAGCTACACAGTGCACGAGGTCGGCCCGGGGGGCGTCGACACGGTCGTCACCGGGTTCCGGGCGCTCAACAGCGCCGCGGATCCGGATGCCGTGGCCGCCGAGGTCGCGACGGCCGATGTCGTCACGACCGCGGTCGGCCCGACCGTGCTGAAGTTCGTCGCGCCCCTGGTCCTGGCCGGGCTCCGCCGTCGTGATCCGGCCCTGCCCCCGCTGCAGATCATGGCGTGCGAGAACGCGATCGGCGCCACCGACCTGCTGCGGGTGGAGATCGTCGGGCTCGCCGGCGAGGAGTGGGATGCCTCCCGCGCGGTGTTCGCCAACACCGCCGTCGACCGCATCGTTCCGGCGCAGCCGGCCGACGCGGGCGTCGACGTCACGGTGGAGCCGTTCTTCGAGTGGGCGATCGAACGGCGGCCCTTCGGGGAGCATCCGCCGGTGATCCCCGGCGCGCACTTCGTCGACGACCTGGCCCCGTACATCGAGCGGAAGCTGTACACGGTCAACACCGGCCACGCCGCCACCGCGTACTTCGGAGCGCTCGCCGGGTTCGACGAGATCTCCGACGCCCTGGGCGACCCGGCGATCCACGCGCGGGTCGCGGCCGCGCTCGAGGAGACCTCCGAGCTGCTCGCGCAGCGGCACGGGCTGGACCCGGCCGAGCTCGCCGAGTACCGGGCGACGATCCTGGAGCGGTTCCGCAACCCGGCGCTCGCCGACACGGTCTGGCGGGTCGGGCGGCAGCCGATGCGCAAGCTGTCCCGGCACGAACGGTTCATCGGCCCCGCAGCGGCGGCCGCCGAGCTCGGCCTCGAGGTCGACGCGCTCGTCGGCGCGGTGGGGGCCGCGCTGTCGTTCGACGACCCCGCCGACGCCCAGTCCGTCGAGCTGCAGCGCCTGCTGCACACGACGGATGCTGCCGAGCTGACGGGCACCCTCACGAGCCTGGACTCGGAGCATCCCCTGTTCCCGCTCGTGCAGGCCCAGGTCGCCGCCCGCCAGGCGACCCTCGCCTGACCGATGCCGGGGCCCCACGGGGTCCCGGCATCCGGTCGTGTCAGGGCATCCCGGACGGATGCCCCGAGGCTACGCGACGGCTTTCACGCGGGGGTCGACGAACACGTACAGGATGTCGACCACGAAGTTCGCGAACACGATGAGGAACGCGGCGAACAGCGTGAACCCCACCACCAGCTGCAGGTCGACCGAGTGCACGGCGTCGATGAGCAGCGCCCCGATGCCCTGCATCGAGAACACCTTCTCGGTGATGACCGTGCCGCCCAGCAGCGCGCCGAGGTCGAGGCCGAAGATCGTCACCACGGGGATGATCGCGTTGCGCAGGGCGTGCCGCGAGATCACCTGGCGCTCGGCCAGGCCCTTGGCGCGCGCGGTGCGCACGTAGTCCTCGCCCATCTGCTCGATCATCTGGCCGCGGGTCAGACGGGCGTAGATGGCCGCGCTGATGAACGCGAGGGTGCACCACGGCAGCACGAGGTGCGTGAACCACTGCACCGGGTCTTCGGTGAGGGGCACGTAGCCGCCGGTGGGCAACCAGCCGAGCGTGAACCCGAACACCAGGATCGCGAGAAGGCCGACGAGGTAGCTCGGCGCCGAGACGCCGGCGATCGCCACGGTCATGACCGTGCGATCCATCCAGGTGCCCCGCTTCAGAGCGGATGCCACCCCGCCCGAGACGCCGGTCACGAGCCACAGGATCGCGGCGCCCACCGCGATCGATGCGGTCACGGGGAAGCGGGACACGATCAGCTCGGTCACCGACGCGTTCTGCTGGAAGGAGTAGCCGAAGCACGGCGCCGAGCACACGACCGCCGCAGCGCCGTGCCCGAACGTACGACCGGTGACGATGCCGGACAGGAACTCCCACAGCTGCTGGTACCAGGGCAGGTTCGTGCCCATGAACTCCTCGGCGCGGGCGAGGTTGTCGGGGGTGCACGGCTTGCCGCAGGCCAGCTGCGCCGGGTTGGTGGGCAGCAGGTAGAAGATCGCGTACGTGACGGTGGCGACCACGAGCAGCACGAGGAGCATGCCCAGCAGACGCGTCGAGATGAAGCGGAGCATCGTCATCGGCGGGCTCCCTTCGGGTCGAGTGCGTCGCGCAGCCCGTCGCCGAGCACGTTGAACGCCAGGGTGATGAAGAACAGGGCGGCACCCGGGAAGACGAGGTACATCGGGTCGGTCTGCACCCAGCCGATCGCGTTGCTGATCGTGCGGCCCCAGCTGGGCGTCGGCGGCGGCACCCGACGCCGAGGAACGACAGGGCGGCCTCGAAGCCGATCATCGACGGCACCAGGATCGTCGTGTACACGATGATCGTGGCGGTGACGTTGGGCAGCACCTGGGTGAACGCCACCCGCCACGGGCCCGCGCCCATCGCGGTGGATGCCGTGACGAAGGAGCGCTCCCGCAGCGACAGCGACTGCCCGCGGATGACGCGGGCGATCGGCGGCCAGCCGAAGAACCCGATCACGAGGGTCATGAACACGGGCTTGGGGATGTTCGGCGGCACGATGGCGGTCAGTGCGATGAGGAAGACGAGCACCGGGAATCCGAACATGACGTCGACCACTCGGCTCATCACGCGGTCGTACCAGCCGCCGAAGAAGCCGGTCGTCACGCCGACGAGCACACCGATCAGCACGGCGATGATCGTGGCGGTGATGCCGACGCCGAGCGAGAGCCGCGCCCCGTAGACGACGACCGAGAACAGGTCGCGGCCGTTGAGCGGCTCGACGCCGAACCAGTGCTCCCAGCTGATGCCGCCGCCCCAGCCCTTCGGGGCGCCGGTGTCGGTGAGCAGATCCAGATGGTAGGTGTACGGGTTCTGCCCGTTGATGCCGGTGATGAGGGGCGCGAAGACCGCGGCCAGCAGGTAGACGGCGATGATGATCGCGCCGGCGAACGCCCAGCGGTCGCGACGGATGTGGCGTACGACCTGCCGGAAGCCGCGGCGCGGGGGCGCGACGATCGGTTCGCCCTCGACGGTGTTCGCGCTGCTCATGCGGCCTCCCCCGCTGCCGGCTCGGCGGCGGCATCCGCCATCAGGCGCCGCCAGGCCTCGCGGCGCACGGTCTGCTCGGCGGGATCGGCCACCGGCGCCGCGGCGAGCAGGCGCCGAGTGTACGGGTCGCGCGGGTCGGTGAGCAGCGCCGTCGCCGCCCCGGATTCCACGATCCGCCCGCTGTGCAGCACCGCGACCTGGTGGGCGATCTGCTGTACGACGGCGAGGTCGTGGCTGACGAACAGGCACGCGAAGCCGAGGTCGCGCTGCAGCGACGTGAGCAGCTCCAGCACGCGGGCCTGCACCGAGACGTCCAGGGCGCTCGTGGGCTCGTCGGCGATGAGCAGGGTCGGCGACAGCGCGACGGCGCGGGCGATCGCCACGCGCTGGCGCTGGCCGCCGGAGAGCTCGTGCGGATACCGCTCGGCATAGGCGGCCGGAAGCTGCACAGCATCCAGCAGCTCGGCGACGCGCGCCGCGCGCTGCGCCTTGCCCTGTGCCGTGTGCAGCCGCAACGGCTCGGAGATCGAGTGGCCGATCGTGTTGCGGGGATTCAGCGACGACGCCGGATCCTGGAAGACGTACCCGATCTTGGTGCGCACACGCCGGAGCGCCCCGCGGGAGGCTTTGCTCAGGTCGGTTCCGGCGACCTCGACGGTTCCGGATGCCACCGGCACGAGGCCGGCGAGGGCCCGGCCGAGGGTCGACTTGCCCGACCCGGACTCGCCGACGAGTCCGAACGTCTCGCCCGCGGGGACCTCGAACGACGCCCGGTCGACGGCGCGCACCTCACGGCTCCCCCAGCCGGACGAGCCGTAGACGATCGAGACGTCCTGTACGCGGACGGCGGCATCCTTCACCGGCGCCTCGCGGAAGGGGGCTCCGGCATCCGCGTCCTGCTCGGTCGCGTCGCCGAGCTTCTTCAGGCGCGGCACGGCGCGGAGGAGCTCCTGCGTGTACTCGGCCTCGGGGGCGCGGAAGAGGGTCGTGACGTCGGCCTGCTGCACGACCTCGCCGCGGCGCATCACCACGACGTCGTCGGCGAGGTCGGCGACCACGCCCATGTCGTGGGTGATGAGGAGGATCGCCACGCCCCGCTCGTCGCGGAGCCGGCGGAGGAGGTCCAGGATGCCGGCCTGCACGGTGACGTCGAGCGCCGTCGTCGGCTCGTCGGCGATCAGCGCGATCGGATCGCAGGAGATCGCCTGCGCGATCATGGCGCGCTGCAGCTGCCCGCCGGACAGCTCATGCGGGTACGACTTCGCGATCCGCGCGACGTCCCGCAGCCCGACCGACGAGAGCAGATCGTGCACGCGCTCAGTGACGCGCGCCGACGGCACGCGGGTGTGCGCGGTGATCGCCTCGCCGATCTGGTCGCCGATCCGGTGCACCGGATCGAAGGCATTCATCGGCTCCTGGAAGATCGTGCCGATGAGTCCGCCGCGCACGCGCCGCAGGGCCTGCGGCGACGCACCGACGAGTTCGTCGCCCTGCAGGCGGATGCTGCCGGTCACGTGCGCGGTCGACGGGAGGAGGCCGAGCACCGACATCGCGGTCACGGACTTGCCGGAACCCGATTCGCCGACGAGCGCGAGCACGCGCCCGGCGCGCAGATCGAAGCCCACGCCGTCGACGACGGTGCGGGCCGGGGTGTTGTCGCCGGTGCCGCCGGTGAACGCGATCGAGACCGCGTCCACCGACAGCACGACGTCTGTGCGAGGGTCGCTCACTGGGCGAGCGTGACCTTCAGGTAGTTCGGGTAGGCCGGGAACGACGCCACGAAGAAGTTCTGCACGTTGCCGCCCCGCAGGAACGACTGCCGCGCGTAGGTGAGCGGCACGATCGGGGCATCCTCCATGATCTTCTTGTCGATGTTGGCCCACTGCGTGTCGGCCGCGGACTGGTCGATGGTGGCCTGAGCCGCATCGATCAGCTTGTCGACGTTCGGGTTGTTGTAGTGCGACAGGTTGAAGCCGCCGTTGCCGATCTGGTCGGACGCGAACAGGGGCTGGATGTTGCCCGCCGCCGACGGGAAGTCCGGCTGCCAGCTCGACAGGGCGAGGTCGTACGACGCGTTCGTCGTGGTGACCTCCGTGTAGAACGTGTTCGAGTCCATCGGCTTGATGGTCACGGTGATGCCCGCACGCTTCAGGCCCTGCTGGATGGCTTCGGCCTGCGCCTGGCTGGAGGCGTCGTTCTGGGTCCACAGCGTGAGGTTCAGCGACGAGACGCCGGCCTCGCTCAGCAGCGCCTTCGCCTTGGCGACGTTGCCGTCCTCACCGGCCGGGTACAGGTCGTACTGCACGCGTCCGGGGATGCCGGGGGTGATCAGCGTGGTGGCGCGGATCGCGGCCTGGTTGCCGCCCTGGGCGATGATGAACGCCTTCGGGTCGACGGCGTAGTTGATGGCCTGACGGACCTTGAGGTTCTTCAGGTCGCCGCGGGTCGTGTTGATCGCGAGGTAGTTGATCGGACCGGCCTTCGAGGTGACCAGGCGCGACTTGGCGTCGGCGTTCTGGTTGACCAGGTTCAGCTGGGCGGCGCCGAGGTAGTCGGCCATGAAGGAGTCCTGCGCGCTCCCGGCGTTCGAGATGAGCGACTGGGCGCTCGTGGAGACGTCCTGGCTCTCCTTGTAGATGATCTGGTCGGGGCCGCCGGTGCGGACGGCGTCCTGGTTCCAGTACTTGTTGCGCACGAGCGTCAGCTGGGTGCCCTGCTGGTTGCTCTTGACCTCGTACGGGCCGGACGCCACCGGGTTGTTGGTGTACGTGTTGGGGTTGTCCTTGGCCTTGGGGACCGGGGCGAACGCCGGCATCGAGGCGATCCACGGCCAGTTGCCGTACGGCGCCTTCAGGTGGAACACGATCGTGGTCGCGTTCGGCGTCTCGATCGACGCGAGCTGCTTGCCGGAGTACGGGCCCTGGTAGGTGTCGCCGCCGACCAGCAGCGACTTGTGGTAGCTCAGGCCGCCCGACAGTTCGGGGGCGAACGAGCGCTCGATGCCGTACTTGATGTCGGCGGTCGTGATCGGGGTTCCGTCCTGGAACTTCAGGCCCGACTTGAGCGTGTAGGTCCACGTCTTGCCGCCGTCGCTGGGCACGCCCGTGTTGGTGGCGAGGTCCGGGACGACCTTCGGGTCCTTGCCGGCCTGGATGTCCCACGTGGTCAGGCGCCGCACCAGCAGGCCGAGGGTCGTGATGGCCAGGTTCTGGCTCTTGGCCGGGTCGAGGTTGATCTGCGTCTGCTGCGTCAGGATCGTCAGCGTCCCGCCCTTCGCGGAGGTCGGGGACGCCGATCCACCCCCGTTCGAGGTGCCGGTGCATCCGGTCAGCAGGAGTGCTGCCGCGGCGGCGAACGCGATCGCGCCCGTCACTCGATTTCTCATGGTCTGCCTCTCTCGCGCCCGGGGTGCTGTGGCGGGCGCTGTGGAACGGGGATGGGGTGGATCCATGGTCGCTCAGTGCGACCAACAGACCCAACCGCGTCGTCATGCGGCGTTATTCCGCCCGGTCGGGCGGCGCGTCGCCGGCGGCGTCAGTCCCCGAAGCCCTCGGTGATGATGTCGATGAGCTCCTCGCGCTCCTCGACGGGCAGGAAGGATGCGGCGGCGGCGTTGATCTGGAAGGTCTCGAGGTCGTCGAGGCCGTAGTCGAACGCCTCGACCAGCAGCGCGAGCTCGCGAGTGAGCGAGGTGCGGCTCATGGTGCGGTTGTCCACGTTCACGGTGACGGCGAACCCGAGCTGGTAGAGCAGGTCGAACGGGTGGTCGGCCATCTCGGTGCCCCACGCCGCGATGGCACCGGTCTGCAGGTTCGACGACGGCGACAGTTCCAGCGGGATCTCGCGGTCGCGCACCCAGCGGGCCAGGTCGCCGAACTCGACGAAGACCTCCTCGCCCTCGCGCGACACGATCTGCAGGTCCTGCGCGATGCGCACGCCGTGCCCGAGCCGCAGCGCGCGGCCGTCGAGGAGGGCGGAGCGGATCGAGTCGAGGCCGGCGGCCTCGCCGGCGTGGACCGTCGTGGGGAAGAAGCTCTCGGCGAGATAGTCGAACGCGGGACGCAGACGCGACGGCGGGAAGCCGTCCTCGGGGCCGGCGATGTCGAATCCGACCGCTCCGCGGCCGCGCCAGTCCACCGCGAGGCGGGCGATCTCCAGCGAGCGGTCGGTGTGACGCATCGCGGAGATGAGCTGACCGACCCGGATGTCGTGCCCGGCATCATCCGCGGCGTCCTCGCCCTGCTCGATGCCCTCCTGCACCGCCTCGACGGCCTCGTCCAGGCTCATCCCACGGGTCAGGTGCTGCTCGGGCGCCCAGCGCACCTCGCCGTACACGACGCCGTCGGCGACGAGGTCCTCGACGAACTCGCGGGCGATGCGGGTCAGCGCCTCCGCGGTCTGCATCACGCCCGTGGTGAGGTCGAACGTCTTCAGGTACTCCACCAGGGAACCCGAGTCACTCTTCTCGGCGAACCAGTCGGCCAGCTCCCCGGCATCCTGCGACGCCACCTCGATGCCGGCTTCGTCGGCGAGCTCGATGACGGTCTGCGGCCGGACCGCGCCGTCGAGGTGGTCGTGCAGCGACACCTTGGGCAGGCTTCGCAGCGAGACGCCGTCGACGTGTGCGTCGCCGTTCTGATCGATGGGCATGACGACTCCTCGGGTGTTCGGGTGGAGGGTGCTGCAAAAGCCTACGCGGAGACGGGCCTACGCGGTGATGCGTTCCCGGACCAGGGCGCCCGCGCGCTCCGCTTCGGGAACCGGGTTCCCCGCCGGATCGATCTCCCACGCGTCGTCCAGGGCGTCGAGGGCGCGCTCGAACCGGGCCGGGTCGTCGGCCGACAGCGTGAAGACGGGCTGGCCCGCCGCGACGCGGTCGCCGGGCTTGACGAGCAGGTCGATCCCGGCGGCGTGGATGACCGGGTCCTGCGCACGGGCTCGTCCGGCGCCGAGTCGCCAGGCGGCGACGCCGAACGGGAGGGCGTCCATGCGGGTCACGACGCCCGCGGCGGGAGCGGTCACCGTGTGCGTCTCGCGCGGCACGGGCAGGGCGGCATCCGGATCGCCGTCCTGGGCGCGGATCATGCGGCGCCAGGCATCCATCGCGCGTCCGTCGGCCAGGGCTGCCTCGACATCCGCGTCCGGCTGCCCGGCGAGGGCGAGCATCTCGCGGGCGAGGGCGGTGGTCAGGGCCACGATGTCGGCCGGTCCGCCGCCGGCGAGCACCTCGACGGATTCGCGGACCTCGTTCGCGTTGCCGATCGCGAGGCCGAGCGGAGTGTTCATGTCGGTCAGCAGCGCCGTGGTCGCCACCCCGGAGTCGGTGCCGAGCTCGACCATCGTGCGGGCGAGTTCGCGGGCACGATCGAGATCTTTCATGAACGCGCCCGAGCCGAACTTCACGTCGAGCACGAGGGATGCCGTCCCCTCGGCGATCTTCTTCGACATGATGCTCGACGCGATGAGCGGGATCGCCTCCACCGTGCCGGTGACGTCGCGCAGTGCGTAGAGCTTCTTGTCGGCGGGGGCAAGACCCGACCCGGCGGCGCAGATCACGGCGCCGACGTCGCGCAGCTGCGCGGTCATCTCGTCGTTGCTGAGCGCCGCGCGCCACCCGGGGATCGACTCGAGCTTGTCGAGCGTTCCGCCGGTGTGCCCGAGTCCGCGCCCGGACAGCTGCGGGACGGCGACGCCGAAGGATGCCACCAGCGGCGCGAGCGGCAGGGTGATCTTGTCGCCGACTCCGCCCGTGGAGTGCTTGTCGACGGTGGTCTTGCCGAGGCCCGCGAACGACATCCGCTCGCCCGAGCGGATCATCGCGTCGGTCATCACCCGGATCTCGTCGCGCGCCATGCCGCGCAGCAGCACCGCCATCGCGAACGACGCCATCTGCGCGTCGGAAACGTAGCCGCGGGTGTATGCGTCGACCATCCACCGCAGGGCGTCTTCGGGCACCTGCCCGCCGTCGCGCTTGGTGCGGATGACGTCGACGGCGTCGAACTTCTCAGTCATCGGGCCGTCTCCAGGTCGCGGGGGCCGAAGGCGTCCGGCAGCACCTCTTCGATGGTGCGGATGCCGGACACCGTCCACAGGAGCATCCCCGGCACGGCGTGCTCGAACAGCAGCTGCCGGCAGCGGCCGCAGGGCATGATGATCTCGCCGTCCGAGTTGACGCAGGCGAACGCGACGAGCTGACCGCCGCCGGACATGTGCAGCTCCGAGACGAGCCCGCACTCCGCGCACAGGGTCAGTCCGTACGACGCGTTCTCGACGTTGCAGCCGCGGATGACGCGGCCGTCCGACACGAGCGCGGCCGCGCCCACCTTGTATCGCGAGTACGGCACGTACGCGTTCTGCATGGCCTCGGCGGCTGCGGCGCGCAGCTCGTCCCAGTCGATGTCTGTCATCTCATCCCTTGATGTACGGCTTGCCGTCGGCGGCGGGTGCGCGGATCTGGCCGGCGAACCCGACGACCGCGAGGATCGTCACGACGTACGGCAGCATCAGCATGAACTCGGACGGGATCGGCGTGCCGAGCACGTTGAGCAGGTTCTGCAGGTTCTGCGCGAAGCCGAACAGCAGCGCCGCCAGCGTCGCCCGGATCGGGTCCCACCGGCCGAAGATGACCGCGGCCAGGGCGATGAAGCCGAGCCCGGCGGTCATGTCCTTGGTGAAGTTCGGCACCGACACGAGCGTGAAGTACGCGCCGCCGATGCCGGCGATCGCACCGGCGAGCAGCAGGTTCCAGAACCGGGTCGGGTTGACCTTGATGCCCACGGTGTCGGCGGCCTTCGGGTGCTCGCCGACCGCGCGCAGGCGCAGGCCCCAGCGGGTGCGGTACAGCGCCCACGACACGACCGCGACCACGACGTACATCAGGTAGACGAGGAAGGTCTGGTCGAAAAGCACCGGCCCGATGATCGGGATCTCGGACAGGATCGGAATGGCGAACGGCTTGAACGGCGTCGGGGAGTTCAGCGCCCCGGCGTTGTCGGCCAGCACGGCCGTGTACAGGAAGCCGGTGAGACCGGACACCAGCACGTTCAGCACGACACCGACGATGACCTGCTCGACGATGTACTTGATCGCGAACACGGCGAGCACGGAGGCCACCAGGATGCCGCCGATCATCGCGCCGACGAGGCCGACGAACGGGTTCTTGGTGAGGCTGCCGAGCACCGTGGCCGTGAACGCGCCGAGCAGGAACTGCCCTTCGATCGCGACGTTCACGACGCCCGCGCGTTCGCCGATGACGCCGCCGAGCGCACCGAAGATCAGCGGCACGGCCAGCGACAGCGAGCCGGCGAGGAGTCCCACCACCGGCACGGCGGCCTGCGAACCGGCACCCGACCAGGTGAGGAACGCGAACATGGCGAGGATCGAGTACACGATCGACAGCCAGATCGGCGTCGGCCGGTAGCTGAAGGCCCGCAGCAGCGAGTACAGGGCCAGCAGCAGCGCGATGGTCCACGAGATCCAGATGGCCGGCTGCGCCGGCACCTCGATGGAGCCGAGCTTGATGGCCGCGCCGCTCTCGGCGAGCCGGTAGGACGTGTCGCCGTGGGCCGGGGCGAGGAGGAAGAGGAGTCCGAGCAGGGCCACGATCGCGAGCAGGGTGATCGGGACCTTGAGCTTGCGGACCCGGACGACGGCGTGCTGGATGGTGCCGTCTTCGGCGGTCTGCGCCTCTGCGATGGTCATGCTGCCGCCGCCTCCTTCTTGGCCGCCTTCTTGGTCGCTTTGCGCACGGCGATCGCCTTCTTCTCGGCATCCGTCTTGGGCAGGAAGAAGATCGCCCGGACGAGCGGCGGCGCGGCGATGAACAGCACGATCAGCGACTGCACGACCAGCACGATGTCGACCGGGATCCCCTGCATGGCCTGCATCGTGAAGGATCCGGCCTTAAGCGCGCCGAACAGCAGACCGGCGAAGAGCGTGCCCCACGCGCGGCTGCGGCCGAGGAGCGCGACGGTGATCGCGTCGAAGCCGATGCCCGCGTGGATGCCGGCGTCGAACCCGCTGGTGATGGTGCTCTGGATCTGGATCATGCCGGCCAGACCCGCCAGGCCACCGGCGAAGAGCATCGCGTAGACGAACATGCGCGGCACGCTGATGCCGGCCGCCCGTGCCGCGTTCGGGTTCTCGCCCACCGCGCGCATGCGGAAGCCGAGGCTCGAGCGCTCGATGAGCCACCACACGATCAGAGTCGCCAGCAGCACGACCGGGAACGCCCACGTCAGCTGCGGGTACTGCGGTCCGAACAGCGGCGGGAAGACCGCGTTGGCGGGCGTCGGCGCCGAGATCGGCTGGTTGGTGCCCGGCTTCTGCAGCATGCTCGGGGTGCGCACCATCCACGACACCAGGTAGAAGGCGATGTAGTTGAGCATGATCGTCAGGATCACCTCGTGCGCGCCGGTGCGCGCCTTCAGGAGACCGACGATGCCGCCCCACACCGCACCGCCGATGATGCCGACGACGAGGGTGATCGGCAGCTGCAGCCACATCGGCAGGCCGAGGTTGAACGTGAACAGCGCCGAGGCCGCGCAGGCGATCAGCATCTGGCCCTGGGCACCGATGTTGAACAGACCCACGCGGAACGCGAGGGCGACGCCGAGGGCGGCGGCCGTCAGCGGCGCCGCGAACCCGAGGGTGCTCGTGAACGGCAGGATCGCCTGCTGGAACGACGAGGCCCCGAAGTTGATGATCGACCCCTGGAAGAGGGCGACGTAGGCGCCGACGACGGCGTTCCAGGCGGCCACGATCGTGTCGCTGGGGCGGGCGAAGAAGTAGCCCGCCGCCTTCTGCACGGCCGGGTCGGTGATCGCGATCAGGATGCCGCCGACGATCATCGCCAGCACGATCGCCAGGATCGTGGTGACGACGCTGCCGCGCATGATGTCGCGGATGACGAGGTTCTGGCGCGGCGGCGGCGGGACGTCGCCCTGGGTCGGGGTGCCGTGCAGGCCGGATGCCGCGGTCTTCGCGGCGGCCGTCTGCGCCGCGGCCTCGGACTGGAGCGCGAGGCTCTCGGCTCCGGCGTCGGGTGCGCCGGACGGGGTGTCAGTGCTCATGCGGCATCCTCTTCGGGGTGTTCTCCGGCCATCATGAGGCCGAGCACGTCGCGCGGGGTGTCGCCGGGCACGATCCCGACGATCGCTCCGCGGTACATGACGGCGATGCGGTCGGCGAGGGCGGCGACCTCGTCGAGCTCGGTCGAGACGACGAGCACGGGGATGCCGGCGTCGCGCGTCTCGATGATGCGCTTGTGGATGAACTCGATCGATCCGACGTCCACGCCGCGGGTCGGCTGCGACGCGAGCAGCATCTTCAGGTCGCGGTTGAGCTCGCGGGCGATGACGACCTTCTGCTGGTTGCCGCCGGAGAGCGCACCGGCGGGGGTCTGCGGCCCCTGCGTGCGGATGTCGAACTCCGTGATGCGGGCCTTGGCGAAGTCGTCGAGGGTGCTGCGGTTGATCGTGCCGGCCGAGCTGAACGCCTTGTCGCTGGAGCGGTCGAGGATGAGGTTCTCGGCGACCGAGAAGGCCCCGACGAGGCCGTCCTCGTTGCGGTCCTCCGGGACGAAGCCGACGCCGGCGTCCAGGACGCCGCGCACGCTCCGGCCGACGAGCTCGGTGCCGTCGAGCGTGATGGTTCCGGTGACCCCGCCGTGCAGGCCCATGATCGCCTCGGTGAGCTCGGTCTGGCCGTTGCCCTGGACTCCGGCGACGGCGAGGACCTCGCCGGGGTGCACGTCGAACGAGATCGTGTCGACCAGGACCGTGCCGTTCGGGGAGATCACGCGGAGGTCGCGCACCTCGAGGCCGCCGGAGGGCTTGATCTTCGGCGGGTCCTTGTGCACGGTCAGCTCCACCGCGCGGCCGACCATCAGCGAGGCGAGCTCGGTGTTGGAGGCGGTGGGCTCGGCCTGGCCGACGACCTTGCCGAGCCGGATGACGGTGATGCGGTCGGCGACCTCGCGCACCTCGCGCAGCTTGTGCGTGATGAACACGATCGACGTGCCCTCATCGCGCAGCTGGCGCATGATGCCCATCAGCTCGTCGGTCTCCTGCGGGGTGAGCACCGCGGTCGGCTCGTCGAACACGAGCACCTTCGCGTCGCGCGAGAGCGCCTTGATGATCTCCACGCGCTGCTGCACGCCCACCGGCAGGTCGCCGACGATCGCGTCGGGGTCGACCTCGAACCCGAAGCGGGTGGCCACGTCGCGCACGTGCTTGCGCGCGGCGGCCAGGTCGAGCGATCCGAGGGCCTTCGTCTGCTCGTGGCCGAGCATGACGTTCTCGGCGACCGTGAAGACGGGCACCAGCATGAAGTGCTGGTGCACCATGCCGATGCCGGCCGCCATCGCGTCGCCCGGTCCGCGGAAGTGGTGCGGAACGCCGTCGAGGAGGATCTCGCCCTCTTCGGCCTGGTAGAGGCCGTAGAGGACGTTCATGAGGGTGGATTTGCCCGCGCCGTTCTCGCCCAGGAGGGCGTGGATCTCTCCCGGCTCGACGGTCACATCGATGTGATCGTTCGCCGTGAAGGACCCGAAACGCTTCGTGATTCCACGGAGCTCAAGCTTCATAGTGTGCACCTTATCCGGTACGTGGGACCTGCGCGTGGGATCGATTGAACGACACGAAGCGACGACCGTGGTCGCCGCTTCGTGTCGTCAGCCGATGGTGTCAGCCCTTGGGGGTCGCCGGGGACTGAACGACGATCTTGCCGTCGATGATCTGCTGCTGCAGGGTCTTCAGCTCGTCGGTGAGACCGGCCGGCAGCTTCGACTCGAAGTCGTGGAAGCTGCTGAGGCCGACGCCGCCGTTCTTCAGCGTGCCGACGTAGGTGGTCGCGTCGAACTTGCCGGTCGCGCCCGCCATCACGGCGTCGTGCACGGCGACGTCGATGCGCTTGAGGATCGAGACGAGCACCACGTCCTTGACGCTCGGGTCGGCGACGGCGAGGTCGCTGTCCACACCCAGCATGACGGTGTCCTTGCCGCTGTCGCGCATGGCCGCGGCCGCGCTCAGGTAGATCGGACCGCCGACGGGCAGAACGACGTCGGCACCCTGGTCGAGAAGACCCTGCGCCGACTGCTTCGCCGTGTCGTTCGCCTGGAAGCCGCCCGTGAAGGAGCCCTTCTGGGTGGACTTGTTCCAGCCGTAGGTCTGAACGTTCTTCTTCTTGTCGGTGTTGAACTTCGCAACGCCGTCGACGAAGCCGTCCATGTAGATCGTCACCGGCGGGATCTGCATGCCGCCGAAGGTGCCCACCTTGTCGGTGCCCTTCGCGTTGCTCCAGGCGGCCGCGGCGTAACCGCCGAGGTACGCGGCCTGAGCGGTGTCGAACAGCAGCGGCTTGATGTTCGGGGCGTCGGTCTTGCCGTCGCCGTTCGCGTCGGCCGGGTCGTCGACGATCGCGTAGTCGATCTTCGGGTTGGCCTTGGCGGAGGCGATCGTCGCCGCCGACAGGTTGAAGCCGACCGAGACGATGTACGTGCAGCCGCCCGAGACGAGGGCCTGCATGTTCGGCGTGTAGTCGCTGGCCGACTTCGACGTCACCTGCGTGAACTTGATGCCGAGGGAGTCGGCGGCTTCCTTCATGCCGTTCAGGGCCGACTCGTTGAAGGAGTGGTCGTTGAACCCGCCGCTGTCGGAGACGATGCAGGGCTTGAAGCCCGCGACGGCCGTCGGGCCGTTGCTGCTCGGGGTCGCCGTGGGTGCGGATCCGCAGCCGGCGAGAGCGAGGATGAGGCCCGCCGCGGCGGAGACGCCGACGAGCTTTCGGGTGGTAGAGATGGTCACGCATGCCTCCACATGACGAATGATGACCGCGAATTTCGCGGCGGGATCATATGAAGGTACCCAGTCTCACGACCGTTCGCACCCGATTCCACGGAAGGTGTGCGAAATGGTTACCAACCCGAGACCGTCGGGCCCGTCCCGGCCTACAGGACGTCGCCCCGTCCGGTGAGCTTGAGCGCATCCACGACGCCCTTCACCCGCTGGGCGTTCTCGCTCGTGGTCACCAGCAGCGCGTCGGGGGTGTCGACGACCACGATGTCCTTGACGCCGATCAGGCTGATCACCCGGCTGGTCTGGCTGACGACGATGCCGCTGGCGGCATCCGACAGGATCCGCGCGTTCTCGCCGAGGATGGCGAGATCGTTCTTGCGGCCCGACGAATTGAGCTTGGCGAGGCTCGCGAAGTCCCCCACGTCGTCCCAGTCGAAGTGGCCCGGGATGACGGCGAGGCGTCCGGCCGCCGCCACCGGCTCGGCCACCGAGTAGTCGATGGCGATCTTCTTCAGCTGCGGCCAGATGCGGTCGACCGCGGGGCCGCGCTGGTCCCGGTCGTCCCATGCCTCGGCGAGCTCGAGGAGCCCGGCGTGCAGTTCGGGCTCGGTCGCCGCGATGGCGTCCAGCAGCACGTCCGCGCGGGAGATGAACATGCCCGCGTTCCACAGATACGACCGGTCCGCGAAGTACATGCGTGCCGTTTCGAGGTCGGGCTTCTCGATGAAGCGCTCCACCTTCGCGGCTTCCGGCGCACCCTCGATGATGAGCTCGTCCGACTTGCGGATGTAGCCGAAGCCGACCGACGGCTCGGTGGGCGGGATGCCGATCGTCGAGATGTAGCCCTCGCGCGCGACGGCCACCGCCTGGCGCACCGCCCACTCGAACAGGTGCGGGACGCGGATGACGTGGTCGGCGGCGAACGAGCCGACGATGACGTCCGGTTCGCGGCGGTGCAGGATCGCCGCGGCCAGGCCGATCGCGGCGGTCGAATCGCGCGGCTCGGACTCGAGGACGACGTTGCGGTCCGGGATGCCGGGAAGCTGCGCCTCGACCGCGGCACGATGGGCGCGACCGGTGACGACCGCGATGCGATCGGGGCCGGTGAGCGGCTCGAGGCGATCCCACGTGTCACGCAGGAGTGACTGCCCCGACCCGGTGAGGTCGTGCAGGAACTTGGGGGCGTCTGCCCGCGACAGCGGCCACAGCCGCGATCCGATGCCTCCCGCCGGGATGATGGCGTGGAAGTCGGAGATCCGGTCACTCATGCGTCCGAGGGTAGCCAGTCCCGGCTTTGCAGACGCTGTGCCGACGCCGCGAGAGCCGGTGCGCGGGCATCCGCCCGGGCGATGCTCGGACGTCCGAAGGTAAGGGTGCCCTGTCCGGCACACCCCGAGCGCTGGGAATAGGATGTGAACGGCGCCCGTGCGACGCCAGGGATTCTTCCCCCATCCTTGCGGCCCGTTCCGTGGCCGCGCGCATTCGTAAGGAGGACGGTCGTGTCGGCTTCCACACGCCTCACACCGCAAATCTCTCAGACGACCTCCCGGACCCCCCGCGGCACCCTGTACCGCGGACACACCGGCATGTGGTCCTGGGTCTTCCACCGCATCACCGGTGTCGCCATCTTCTTCTTCCTGCTGGTGCACGTGCTCGACACGGCACTGGTGCGGGTCTCGCCGGCGGCGTACAACGCCGTCATCGGCACATACAAGAACCCGATCATGGGACTCGGCGAGATCGTGCTGGTCGCGGCGATCGCGTACCACGCGTTCAACGGCCTGCGCATCATCGTCGTCGACTTCTGGTCGAAGGGCACGCGCTACCAGCGTCAGCTCACCTGGGCGGTCTGGACCATCTGGGCCATCCTGATGGTCGGCTTCGTGCCGCGCCAGCTGATGGTCATCGCCGCCGAGATCACCGGAACGCACTGAGAGGGGCACGGACATGACTGCTGAGACCATCGCCGCCCCCCGCACCCCCGCGAACGCGCCGCGCAAGAAGGGCTCCAACCTCGAGAAGTGGGGCTGGATGTACATGCGCATCTCCGGCGTGCTGCTCGTGGTGCTCATCTTCGGGCACCTGCTCGTGAACCTCGTGCTCGGCCAGGGCGTGCGTCAGATCGACTTCGCCTTCGTCGCCGGCAAGTACGCCACGCCGTTCTGGCAGTGGTGGGACGTCCTGATGCTGTGGCTGGCCTTCATCCACGGCGCCAACGGCATGCGCACGATCATCGCCGACTACGTCACGCGCGCCTCGGTGCGCAAGACCCTGACCGCCCTCGTGTGGGTCGCGGCCGGCATCCTCATCATCCTCGGCACCCTGGTCGTCTTCACGTTCGACCCGTGCCCGGCAGGCGCTGCGAAAGACCTGCTGCCCAGCTTCTGCCCTGCTTCGTAAGCACACGTCCTAGGAGTCTCGTGAGCACCGACACGGAAGACGTCGTCATCAAGGACGGCGTGCACTACCACCAGTTCGACATCGTGATCGTGGGCGCCGGCGGCGCCGGCATGCGGGCCGCCATCGAGGCGGGCCCGGGCGCGAAGACGGCGGTCATCACCAAGCTGTACCCGACCCGCTCGCACACCGGTGCGGCGCAGGGCGGCATGGCGGCGGCGCTGGCCAACGTCGAAGAGGACTCGTGGGAGTGGCACACCTTCGACACCGTCAAGGGCGGCGACTACCTCGTCGATCAGGATGCCGCGGAGATCCTCGCGAAAGAGGCCATCGACGCGGTCATCGACCTCGAGAACATGGGCCTGCCGTTCAACCGCACGCCCGACGGCAAGATCGACCAGCGGCGCTTCGGCGGGCACACCGCCGACCACGGCAAAACCCCGGTCCGCCGGGCCTGCTACGCCGCCGACCGCACCGGCCACATGATCCTGCAGACGCTGTTCCAGAACTGCGTCAAGCTCGGCATCAACTTCTTCAACGAGTTCTACGTGCTCGACCTGATCACCGTCGGCGAGGGCAAGGACAAGCAGATCGCGGGCGTCGTCGCGTACGAGCTCGCCACCGGCGACCTGCACGTGTTCCAGTCCAAGGCCGTGATCTTCGCGACCGGCGGCTTCGGCAAGATCTTCAAGACCACCTCGAACGCGCACACCCTCACCGGTGACGGCGTCGGCGTGATCTGGCGCAAGGGCCTCCCGCTGGAGGACATGGAGTTCTTCCAGTTCCACCCGACCGGCCTCGCCGGCCTCGGCATCCTCCTCACCGAGGGCGCCCGCGGTGAGGGAGCCATCCTGCGCAACGCGTCGGGTGAGCGCTTCATGGAGCGCTACGCCCCGACGATCAAGGACCTCGCCCCGCGTGACATCGTCAGCCGCTGCATGGTGCAGGAGGTCGCGGAGGGCCGCGGCGCCGGCCCGCACCGCGACTATGTGCTGCTGGACTGCACCCACCTGGGCGCCGAGGTCCTCGAGACCAAGCTCCCCGACATCACCGAGTTCGCCCGCACCTACCTGGGCGTCGACCCGGTCGTGGAGCCGGTGCCGGTCATGCCGACCGCGCACTACGCGATGGGCGGCATCCCGACCAACATCAAGGCCGAGGTGCTCGCGGACAACACGACCGTCGTGCCGGGCCTGTACGCCGCGGGCGAGTGCGCCTGCGTGTCGGTGCACGGCTCCAACCGTCTGGGCACCAACTCGCTGCTGGACATCAACGTGTTCGGCAAGCGCGCCGGACGCAACGCGGTCGAGTACGTCCAGACCGCCGACTTCGTGCCGCTGCCCGAAGACCCGGCCGGCGCCGTGCGCGACATGATCGAGAGCGTGCGCAACAACCCCGGCACCGAGCGCATCGCCGTGCTGCGCAAGACGCTGCAGGACGAGATGGACCGCAAGGCCCAGGTGTTCCGCACCGACGAGTCGCTCGGCGAGGTGCTCGGCACCATCGAGGAGCTGCGCGCCCGGTACAAGAACATCCACGTCGACGACAAGGGCAAGCGGTACAACACCGACCTGCTCGAGGCCGTCGAGCTCGGATTCCTCCTCGACCTCGCCGAGGTCGTCGTCTACGCCGCCCGCAACCGCAAGGAGAGCCGCGGCGGCCACATGCGCGACGACTACCCGACGCGCGACGACGAGAACTACATGAAGCACACCATGGCGTACCTCACCGGCGACCCGCACTCGTCGGATGCGGACGACCACATCAACCTGGACTGGAAGCCCGTCGTGTTCACGAAGAACGAACAGGGCGAGCTGCGGTACCCGCCGTTGGAGAGGAAGTACTGATGTCGGCTGCGATCGTGGACCCCGACGCCGTGCACGAGATCGACGAGGCGGCCGGCGACACCGGCATCCAGTCGTTCCTGGTGACTTTCAACGTCCGCCGCTTCAACCCCGAGACGGACTCCGAGCCGCACTGGGTCGACTACGACGTCGAGGTGTACTCGACCGACCGTGTGCTGGATGCCCTGCACAAGATCAAGTGGGAGGTGGACGGCTCGCTGGCCTTCCGCCGCTCCTGCGCGCACGGCATCTGCGGGTCGGACGCCATGCGGATCAACGGCCGCAACCGACTGGCCTGCAAGACGCTGATCAAGGACCTCGACATCTCGAAGCCCATCTACGTGGAAGCCATCAAGGGCCTGCCGCTGGAGAAGGACCTCATCGTCGACATGGACCCGTTCTTCGCGTCCTACCGCGAGGTGCAGCCGTTCCTGATCGCGAACTCGAAGCCGGAGCCCGGCAAGGAGCGCATCCAGTCGATCAAGGACCGCGCGATCTTCGACGACACCACCAAGTGCATCCTGTGCGCCGCGTGCACCTCGTCGTGCCCCGTGTTCTGGACCGACGGCCAGTACTTCGGGCCGGCGGCGATCGTGAACGCGCACCGGTTCATCTTCGACTCGCGCGACGACGCGGGCGACGTGCGACTGGACATCCTCAACGACAAGGAAGGCGTGTGGCGCTGCCGCACCACCTTCAACTGCACCGAGGCCTGCCCGCGCGGCATCGAGGTCACCAAGGCGATCGCCGAGGTCAAGCAGGCGGTCCTGCGCGGACGCGCCTGATTCCATCACATCCCTTCCCCTTCGGAGCACCGATCAATGACGATCACCGCTGCACCGCCACGCGCCGCGCGCGTGGCGGTGACTGCTTCCTACGCCGCCCAGGCCCTCGGCTACGCCGTGCTGGTCACGTCGCTGCCCGCTCTGAAGGCCCGGCAGGATGTCGATGACACCGTCATCTCCCTGATCCTGCTCGGGGTCTCCATCGCCGCGGCGCTCGGATCGGTGCTGGCGGACCTCGTCGCGGTGCGCTGGGGAAGCCGCGTCGCCCTCGCCGTCGGGCTCATCGTGGAGGCGGCCGCTCTTCCGGTGGTGGCCGTCCAGACCCCGTTCGCGGTGTTCGTGGCATCCCTCGCCGTCTACGGAATCGGGCTCGGCTGCGTGGATGCCGCGTCCTCGATGCAGGGCGTCGCCGTGCAGCGCCGGTACGGCCGGTCCTTGATGGGCGGGTTCTTCGCCGGGTACACCGCGGCGGCCATCGCCGGGGCCCTGCTGGTGTCGGGCGTCGCCGCCTCCGCGGTGGGCGCCGGCGTCGCGATCGCCACGGCGGCCGTCATCGCCCTGATCGTGGCACTCGTGGGCCTGCGGCTGTTCGCGCGCGACGTGCCCGTCGACGTGGAGTTCAGCGACAAGGCGGAGCGGCGCCGGCTCCCCCGCGCCGGCATCTGGGCGTTCGGACTCGTCATCCTCGCCGTCTTCGTCGTCGACTCGTCGGTGAGCACGTGGAGCACCGTGTATCTGCACGACAACCTCGCCGCCATCGCCTGGGTCGCGCCGCTCGGCTACGCCGCCTACCAGGCATGCATCCTGCTCACCCGTCTCGCCACCGACAGGCTGGTTCCGACCCTGGGCCGGGTGCGGCTGGTGCTGATCGCGACGGTCGTCTCGGTGGTCGGGTGCGTGCTCGTGGCCGTGCTGCCCTCGGCGGCCGCCGCGGTCGTCGGCTTCGCCCTCGCCGGCGTCGCGGTCGGCGTCATGGTGCCGATCACGTTCAGCGCGGCCGGCGAACTCGACCCCCCGCACAGCGACCAGATCATCGCACGGGTCAACATCTTCAACTACGCCGGCGTCATCGTGGGTGCGGTCATCCTCGGTCTTCTGGCAGGCGGGCCGGGCCTCGGACTCGGGTTCCTGCTTCCGGCGGCGGTGCTGGCGGCATCCCTCCTTCTCCTCCCCTGGTTCGCACGTGGACGCGTCGCCGCACGCGACTAATCTGAGACGGTGAGCGCCGGATCCGGGAACGCGCAGGACGCGTCGAGCCGCCAGGCGGTCGCCGATGCCGCCAAGCACGAAGAGGAGCGCCTGCACCGCGAGTTCGAGGAGCGGCAGGAGGAGCTCCGTGAGCGCTTCGCGAAGCCCATCGCCCGCGCCACCGAGATCACGCAGAAGACTCTCGCACTCTTCCCGGTGCGGGTGTGGCGGCGGTTCCTCGCTCCGAACGGCTTCCTGCTGGCGGCGGGAATCAGCTACCAGGCGCTGTTCGCGTTCTTCGCCGCGATCTACGTCGTGTTCGCCGTCGTCGGGCTGTGGCTCGGGGCCGACGCGAACGCGATCGACTGGCTGATCGCGCTCATCAACCAGTACCTGCCCGGCGTCATCAGCGACCAGAACGACGCGCTCGTCAGCCCCACGACCGTCCACCAAATCGTCGAGAACAACACCGGCGCCCTCACCGTCGCGGGCATCATCGCCATCGGCACCCTGATCTGGACCGCCATCGGCTGGGTGACGTACATTCGGCGCTCCGTGCGCGAGATCCTCGGCCTGCCGATCGACAAGCGCGCCTACCTGCTGCTGAAGGCCCGCGACCTGCTGGCCGCGCTCGCCTTCGGCCTCGCGATGATCGCCGGCGGCGTGATCAACAACCTCGCCACGTGGGCGCTCAACTTCATCTGGGAGCTCCTCGGTCGAAGCACCACGGCGGACGGGTTCGCCGACATCCTCGCCGTCGTCGCCGTCGCGATCTCGTTCGCACTGAACACCGCGGCACTCGCGGCGCTGTTCCGGTTCCTCGCCGGCGTCTCGCTCAAGTGGCGCCGCATCTGGCCTGGATCGATGATCGGTGCGGCCGGCCTCACCGTGCTGCAGCTGTCGGTGGGCCTGCTCGCCAAGTACACGCCGTCGAACGTGCTGCTCGCGTCGTTCACGATCTTCATCGCACTGCTGCTGTGGTTCCGCCTGACGAGCATCGTGGTGCTCGTGGCGGCCGCCTGGATCGCGATCGCCGCGGAGGACAAGGACCTCCCGCTCCAGGCCCTCACCGAGCAGCAGCGGCTGCGCGCCGAGCATGAGGCGCTGCTGTCGGCCGCCCGCGAGCGCCTCCGCACGGCCCAGGAAGTGGAGAAGAACACCCCGTGGTTCCGGCGGATGCGCGCGACGCGCGAGGTGCGTGCCGCCGAGGACGAACTGCTGAAGGTCGAGACCGCGGCGTCCTCCGTCGGGGTCTCGACCACGGCCGGTGCCAAGGGCGAGGCATCCCCCCGCGGCTGAGGCGGTGGCTGTCGCGGGACGGATGGCGGTGGGTCGTCCGGATGGCGGGACGACACGCCGCGGGGATGCCGTCCGGCGTTCAGGTCGCCGCGATCCGTCCGGTCGTTGAGCGCCCTTCGTCTCGCTTCGCGGTTCCTGAGCGAGCGAAGCGAGACGAAACGCTCGCCCCGAACGTGTCATCCAAGATGTGCTGCAACCCGCTTGCAATACGAACGCGTGTTCGATAGTGTGGAGGTATCAGTTCGAACATTCCAACGGATCGGAGGGGGCATCATGGCCGACACGTCACACGGTGGGCTCTCCCCGGTGCTGTCTGACCTGGACATGCTGGTCGACGATCTGGGGGCGGCGCGGGCCCGCGCCGCGTCCGCGTTCGCAGTGGAGATGCACTTCTTCGCCGGGGTCGCCGCCCTGGTACGACGGCGGGAACACGAGCGCGCCCAGCAGGCCGACACCGGCGCGGTGGTGTCCGCCTCGCAGTTGGCGATGCGGGAGATCTACGCCGAGATCGCCGCAGCGCTGCGCCTGTCCGAGTACCAGGTGGCGTCCCGGGTGAACCAGGCACACGTGCTGATGACCCGGTTCACCGAGACCATGTACGAGGTCAGCGACGGCAACGTGTCCCCGCAGCATGCGACCACGATCGCGGATGTCGGCGGCGTCATCGACGACCCCGACATCCGCGCCGAGTATGAGCGGTACGCGATCGATCTGGCCGCAGAGCTCACCCCCGCCCAGTTGAAGGACGCTCTCGGGGTGCTGGTGGACCGGCTCGACCCGGACGGCACCCAGGCCCGGATCAAAGAAGCCGTGCAACGCCGCTCAGTACGCAAACGCAGCGTGGAGCCCGGGGTGGGGCAGTTGATCATCACCGGTCCCACCGCCCACATCGAAGGCACCTACAACCGGCTCACCGACATCGCCACCGAACTCCACACCCAAAACCAGAAAGACACCGCCGCCGCGGCCGAGGCGACCGAAGCTGCAGTAGCCGCGGGTGCAACCGAGGTCGATGCAGTCAACTCGGAAGCCGGCGACGACGCCGACGCCGCGACTCCCTTCGTTCCGGATGAGCGCACCCGGGCGCAGATCATGGCCGATGTCGCCCTGGACCTGATGCTCACCAACGTCCCCGACGCACACGGCACCACCACCGAACACCGCGATGCACTCGGCGCCATCCAAGCCACCGTGCACCTGACCATCCCCGCCTCCACCCTGGCCGGCACCACCACCGGGGGTGCGCAGATCCCCGGCGCCGGACTCGTGGATGACGACACCGCCCGACACCTCGCCGGCGGATCCGACGACTGGTACCGGATCTTCACCGACCCGGCCACCGGAACCCCGGTCACCGTCGACAAACGCCGACCCTGCACCGCCATGCGACGTCTCCTCCAAGCCAGGGATGAGACCTGCCGATTCCCCGGCTGCCGCCGCCCCGCCCGAAAATGCGACATCGACCACACCACCGCACACGCTGACGGCGGACCCACCGCCCTGTGCAACCTCGCCTGCCTCTGCGAACGCCACCACACCGTCAAACACCACACCGACTGGACCGTGCAGCAACTCCCCGGCGGCATCCTCCACTTCACCTCACCCACACGCCGCGGCTACCGCACCCGCCCCCCGGCCGCCGTCCGATTCACCCCCGACCGGCCACCCGACCGACCACCTGGCCGGCCCGGGCGTGATTCCGAGGCACCGATCGGTCACACGACCCTGGCGCCAGACGGCCCGGTACCCTTCTGACGCCTCCCGTCGGCCCCTGACCCGGCACACCGCCGGTCTCACTGTCGGAGGTCGCGGTTAAGCTGTCGGGCGTGCCTGCCACCCGTATCGTCTCCGTGAACGTCAACGGCATCCGCGCCGCCGTCCGCAAGGGAATGACCGAGTGGCTGGATGCCGCGAACGTCGACATCCTGTGCCTGCAAGAGGTCCGGGCCACCGCGACCGAGCTCGCGACCAGCCTGCCGGGGTGGGAGCTGGTGAACTCGGAGGCGCTGCTCAAGGGCCGTGCCGGGGTGGCCGTGGCGGCCCGCGTCGCCCCGGATGCCGTCCGCACGACGCTGCCGGGCGATGAGACGGATGCCGCGGGCCGGTGGATCGAAGCCGACTTCACCATCGGCGGGTCCACGGTCACGGTGGTGAGCGCGTACGTGCACACCGGCGAGGCGGAGACGCCCCGTCAAGACCTCAAGTGGGGCTTCCTCGACGCGATGACCGCGCGGATGCCGATCCTCCGTGCCGCCTCGCCGCTGTCGGTCATCATGGGCGATCTCAACGTGGGCCACCGCGAGCTCGACATCCGCAACTGGAAGGGCAACCGCGGCAAGGCCGGGTTCCTCCCGCGCGAGCGGGCCTACTTCGACTGCTGGCTGGGCCCGGACGGCGAGACCGTCGAGTGCGTCGACGGCACCACCGGCACCGGCATGGGCTGGGTCGACCTGGGCCGCCGCTTCGCCGGCGAGGTCGACGGTCCGTACACGTGGTGGTCGATGCGCGGGCGCGCGTTCGACAACGACACCGGGTGGCGCATCGACTACCAGCTCGCCACCCCCGAGCTGGCCGCGAAGGCACAGAGCTACAGCGTGTTCCGGGCATCCGCGTGGGACACCCGCTGGAGCGACCACGCCCCCGTCATCGTCGACTACGACCTCTGACCCCGCGCCGGGGCGGGCGACGCGGCGCCCGTAGACTGGGCGGGTGACGAAACCGCGCCTCTACTCTGGAATGCAGCCCTCCGCCGACTCGCTGCAGATCGGCAACTACATCGGGGCGCTCATGCAGTGGCGCAACCTCCAGGACGCCTACGACGCCTTCTTCTCGGTCGTCGACCTGCACGCACTCACCCAGCCGAACGACCCGGCAGAGCTGCGCGAGAAGACCCGACGCACCGCCGCGCAGTACATCGCCGCCGGCATCGAGCCGTCGCGTTCGACGCTGTACGTGCAGTCGCACGTGCGCGCCCACGCCGAGCTCGCCTGGGTGCTGTCGACCATCACCGGCTTCGGTGAGGCCGGCCGCATGACCCAGTTCAAGGACAAGTCGCAGCGCTACGGCGCCGACAACACCAACGTGGGCCTGTTCACCTACCCGGTGCTGATGGCCGCCGACATCCTGCTGTACCAGGCCGACATCGTGCCGGTCGGCGACGACCAGAAGCAGCACGTCGAACTCACCCGCGATCTGGCCGAGCGCTTCAACGCGCGCTACGGCACGGCGTTCACGGTGCCGACCCCGGTCATCCAGAAGGAGACCGCGCGCATCTACGACCTGCAGAACCCGACGGCGAAGATGTCGAAGTCGGCGGAGTCGGATGCCGGCGTGCTGTGGCTGCTCGACGACCCCGCGAAGTCCGCGAAGAAGATCATGCGCGCCGTGACCGACTCCGACGGCTCGGTGCGATTCGACCGCGAGAACAAGCCCGGCGTCTCGAACCTGCTCGTGATCTACGCAGCCCTCACCGGCACGCAGATCCCCGCGATCGAGGACGAGTACGCCGGTCGCGGCTACGGAGACTTCAAGAAGGGCCTCGCCGAGGTCGTCGTGGAGGAGTTCGGGCCGGTGCGCCAGCGCGCCCTCGACCTGCTCGCCGACCCGGCGGAACTCGACCGCGTGCTGGCCGCGAACGCCGCCCGCGCCGACGAGGTCGCCGACCGCACCCTGGCCGACGTGTACGACAAGATCGGGCTGCTGCGTCGCGTGCACCTCTGACCGGGGCAGGATGCCACGGCATCCCGACCCACGCCTGCCCATGACGAACCGCCCGCCCCTCCTGGGGGACGGGCGGTTCGTCATCTGCCCGGCTACTTGGCGGCGAGCGCCTGGTCGATCCCCGCGAGGGGCGAACCGAGACCGGTCACGGTGTCGAAGCCGGGACCGGCGGTGCACTCCTGCTCGCAGAGACCGTTCGTTCCGGCGGTGATGTCGCTCAGCGCCGAACCCAGCGAGTAGATCGCCTTGTGCATCGTGTCGCCGTCGGCGGCGTCGGACGCGAGCTTCGCCTTGCCGTTCGCCTCGCGCAGCTGGTCGGCCGCGGTGACGATGGCGGCCCACGACGGTGACGAGAGGCTCGTGCCGCCGACCTGCATCCAGTAGTGCGTGCCGTCCGCCACGGTGACGTACACGGCCACGCCGGTGGCCGGGTCGGCGTTGAAGCTGACATCCGGGGTGGCCCGGTGGTCCGAGGTCACGACGCCGTGCTGATAGGCGGGCTGCTTCTCGAAGAAGCTGAAGCCGCCGCCTCCGTTCGCCCACGCGACCTCGCTCGACGTGCTGCCGTCGGCCGCCAGCGTCATCCGGGTGCCGCCCACGGCGAGCGCGTACGGGTTGGTGCTCGAGTACCCCGAGGGCCATCCGTCATCGCCCGTCGACTGCGTGCACAGCGTGTCGCTCAGCTTGCAGTGCTGGTCGTAGAACGACTCCTCCGAGAACTCGCCCATGCCCCAGCTGTTGTTGACGGCATCCGGGTGCAGGCTCGCCGCGACGTCGACGGCCTGGTACAGCCCGGCGGCGGAGGCATCCTTCGCCTCGACGAGGACCACCTTCGCCTTCGGGACGATCGAGTGGATCGTCTCGATGTCGAGGGCGGCCTCCTCGTTCCACCCGTCGTTCTGCGCGGGCTTGGTGCCCTCCGCGTAGACGGTCCGGAAGTCGAAGCAGTCCGCGGCATCCGCCCCGGTCGAACCGCAGGTGAGCGGCAGGCCGAACTGGGTCGAGAACGCGTCGACGTCGCTCGCGGCGTTCGGGTAGTCGTACGCGATCGAGATCGCGACGGTCTGCCCGGTGCCGTCCCCGGTGAGTCCCAGGCGCTTCTGGATCTGCTGCGGGGTGTAGCCGCGCGGGCCGGCCGGAGGGCCGAAGCCCGCCCGAGTGGCGACGCTCTTCGACT
The DNA here is from genome assembly GCF_000802305.1 of Microbacterium mangrovi. GTDB lineage: Bacteria > Actinomycetota > Actinomycetes > Actinomycetales > Microbacteriaceae > Microbacterium > Microbacterium mangrovi. The sequence continues at coordinate 146,285 of NZ_JTDK01000002.1, forward strand.
GGATCACGTGCGGGGCACTGGCGACGCCGATCGGCATGAAGTTCTGCTTCAGTGCGGTCGGAGTCATGGCCTTCGCGACGGCGGACGCCGCCGGCGCCGGCGCTGCGGCATCCGCCCCCGTCGCGGGCTTCGCACCCGTTGCCTGCAGCACCGTGATGCCGTGCGGGAACGGGTCGGTGGCGCGCGAGTCGACGTCGAAGCCGCCGCTGGTCAGCTCGTTCTGGTTGTACGCGGCGTAGTCCTTCTGGACGGCGACGAGGGTCGTCGTCTTGCCCGGGTAGAGCGGAGCCGGGGTGATGTGGCCCGCGTCATACGCGAATGCGGACCCTGCGGAGTACGCGTAGGCGTCGTCGGCCGGGCTCGTCAATGGGAGCGCGTACGAGAGCACACCGCTGTCGGTGCCGAAGAACATCTCGGTGCCGTCCTGGGCGAAGCCGAACACGCCCTGCGAATTGGTCGCCATCGTCTGCTGGTCCTGCTGAGTCGCCGACGCCCCCTGGATCTTGCTGATCTCGAACCAGTGCAGCCAGAAGAGACCCTGATCCGGAGACGACGCGTAGCCGGAGAAGGTCTGCGCGCCGTCGGAGTCCATGGTCTTCAGGACGTCACCCGTCGAGCCCCGGACGATCATCACGGTGTGGGACGATCCCGGCTTGTCACCGCCGAAGCCGAACGCCACGCCGTCGCCGCCGGCGCCGGGGATGTCGCTCGACGCGTACACGCCGGACTGCTGCTCGATCCAGGCTGCCTGGTCGGCGGACGTCTGCGTCGTGATGTCCACGCTCCACAGGTGCTTTCCGGTCGCAGCGTCCAGGCCCACCGCCGTGGGCACCGGGCTGGATGCGCCGGTCCTGAGGGCTGAGCGGACACCACCGGTCTCGAGGAACACGTGGCCGTTGGCATCCACCGCGGGGGTCGAGTAGGCCACCTGCGCCGAACCGGCACCGGCCGGGCGGTACGTCCACGCGGTGCGACCGGTCTCGTCGTACGAGCCGAACGCGGTCTTCGACGACGCGAGGATGCGCCCGTTCGACACGACGACCTTGTACTGGAAGGCACCGGTGTCCACGTCGGACACGACCTTGCCCGTCGCCGGGTCGATCACGGCGAAGCCGTTCGACGTGGCGGCGACGACCCGGGTGTGCTTCACGCCCGTGGCATCCAGGACCGGAGCGACCGTGACGTCGTGCACCGACGAGTCGACCGGGGCCTTCCACAGCACGACGGTCCTGCCGGCGGCGAGCGCCTTGCCGTCGATCGCGAACACCCCGTGGCTCATGCCGCCGCTGACGATGTCGAGCGTGCCGTCGCCGTTGACGTCGACGGCGTCGGTGGCGTACTGGTCACTGAGCAGCGGCTGCTGAGCCGTGGTCTTGCCCTGGATGTTGGTCTGGAAGGCCGTGAGGCTGTAGCCGACCGTCAGGTATCCCCCGTCGTAGGGCGTGATCGTGTCGCTCGCGACCGCACCGTTCCGCTGCCACTTCACCCGGCCGTCGGTCGCCCCCAGCGCGAGGAACTGCGTCTGGTACGGGCCTTCCGGCCGGGTCTTCGACGGTGCCACACCGTCCGCAGTGGTGACGAGCACCTGGCCCTGACCGCGCGGATCGAGTGCGACGTCGAGAACGCTCGTCTCGTCTGCACCGGTCGCGGATGCCGTCGCGTACGACCATTCCTGGCCGCCGGCGGCATCCAGCCCGAACACCCTCGACGCGCCGTCGGTGAGGTCGGCGTTGATGCCGAGTTCGGACGCGATGTAGGCGGGCCGGCCATTCCTGGCGTCGCGGTTCACCTGAAGCGACGTCGGGATGGCACTGTCGCGCGTCGCGATGACGCTGCGGGAGCCGGTCTTCGCATCGATGTCGGTGAGCTGCCAGTACACCGCCGACAACGGGTCGTTCTGCTCGGCGACGAGCACGCCCGTGCCCGCGGCATCCGGCTGGACGATGCGGGGATAGCCCGGGGTCTTCACGTCGAGGTCCGCCTTGCCGGTGGACGTGTCGACGACCAGCACGTGCCCGGCGGCGGGCCGCGGGTCGCCGAGTCCCATGGGAGTGTCCGACCAGCCGACGGTGAGCCTGCCGGCGCCCATGGAGGTGAGGTCGCTCCAGTCCGCGTCCGGGACGTGCGTGTCGTACACCCACTTCTGCCTGCCGGTGACCGCGCCGCCGGAGCCGCTGAACGTGTACGACAGGAGGGAGCTGCGACTGTTCCCCTGGTGCGTCACCGGGTCGAGGTCCCAATTGGGCCCCGTCGTCTCGGCGGCGATCAGCTGGCCGTCCTGTGCCAGCAGGGAGCCCACGGTACCCGGGACCAGGGTGTGCCACAGCATCCGGCCGGTCTTGCCGTCGAGCACGTTGATGAAGGTTCCGGTCGACAGGTCGGAGTCGGGGACGTGGAACGGGATGTCGGTCGAGCTTCCGAGGTTGTAGGCGACCGCGACATCCGGCGTGCCATCGTGGTTCACGTCGAGCTGGGCGTACGGGTGGGTCCCCGTGGAGCTCATCTGGTACGGGTTGAATCCCTCGTACAGGGCCGGGGTGAAATCGTTGCCGGTGTACGGCAGGTCGTAGGTCGCCTGCCACGCCGCGTCGAGATCGTGTGCGCCGATGCTCCAGACCGCGTCGCCGTTCTTGTCGTAGCGGGCGACGTTGCCGGCGGAGGTCATCGCGATCCAGTCGCCGGTGCCGGCGAGCGCCATCGTCTCGGTGGCCCCCTGCATGGTCTCGATGCTGCCCTTGGACACGAAGCCCTTGACGTTCTCGTCATTGGCCGACGGGGAGGATTTCGGAGCGGCGCCGACGCCCTGGAGCGAGACCGAGGGCGCCGAGTCGCCCTGAGCATCGGCGACCTGGCCCGGCGTTCCGTCGATGCGGGGCGTGACCGTCTTGCTGGCCTTGTTCAGCTGCGTGGCCGAGAATTTCGGCCCGTGGGGCTTGCCGTCGGCGGGCGCGGCCTGCGCGGCGGGCGCGGCCACCAGCGCGACCACGGCGGCGGCCGAGGCCGCGAGACACGTCGCCCGGAGGCGAGTTGTGCGGGGTTTCATAGGGCTTCCTTCACCTGGGGTGTGCGGATGCCGTCTGCAACGGTTGCGCCGACGGCCTAGTCATCCTCCCAGCTGATTCATGCCTAAAACGGACAACTACCGGTCATTGGCCTGTTTCGGCCGCTATGATCGAGGGACACTTCTATGGTGAGGAGAACCAGGGTGCTCGATGGAGTGGGCCTCGGCGAGGCAGAGGAACGCGCCTACCGGCTGCTGTTGCGCGTGCCGAGTCTGACCGCGCGTGAGATCGCGACGCACATGGAGACGCCGCCCGGCATCTCACGGCGCGCGGCCGACGCGCTGGTCGAGATCGGGCTCGCGAACGCCGACGATGCGACCCCGGCCAGATACACGGCGATCGACCCGCGCATCGCGATTCCGGCCCTGGTGCGAATGCGACAGGCGGAGTTGGCGCGCACCTCCGCGGCACTGCCGAGCTACGCCGCCGAATACCAGGAGCGGATGCTGCGCACCGAGCCGCAGCGCCTCGTCGAGGTGCTCGACGGACCGGGAGCCATCACCGAACGGGTCTCGACGCTGCTGCGATCCGCCGAAGAGGAGGTGCTCGCCTTCGACGAGCCCCCGTACGTGGGCGGCACCCCGTCGGCGAACACCGACGAGTACGACCTGCTGGCCCGGGGCGTCGCGGTGCGGGCGGTGTATGCCGCCGAGGCGCTGTCGATCGACGGCAAGGCCGACGACATCCGTGACCTCGTCGAGCGCGGCGAGCAGGCGCGCGTGGTGCCGCACGTCCCCCTGAAGATGGTGCTCGTCGACCGCCGTGCCGCCGTGATCCCGCTCACAGCGCGGGCGGAGAGCGTGCGCACCACCGCCGTGGTGGTGTGGCAGTCGCGGCTGTGCGACGCGCTCATCGAACTGTTCGAAGCGACGTGGGAGCGCGCCACTCCCGTGTTCGCTCTGGCCTCGGCGGTGCCCGACATGGAGGCCGTCGACCGCGAGCTGCTGTCGCTGCTGAACGCAGGCCTCAAGGACGAGACGATCGCCCGGCAGCTCGGACTGTCCGAGCGCACCGTCCGTCGCCGGGTCGCAGACCTGCTCTCCCGGCTCGGCGCGACCAGCCGGTTCCAGGCCGGCGCCAAGGCCGCCGCCCGCGGCTGGATCTAGGGACCGGTCCGCGGCGCCCGAGCGGGCCGAACGCAGGACCAATCCGCGGCGGACTCCGCCTCTCCTGCGTGAGCGGGCGGGAGAGAAGCCGGTTCCGGGGCGTTCGTCCTGCATTCGGTACCTCAGACCAGCCGCCGCGGGGCGTCGCGAGCTGTGCGAAGTCCCCGAATCGCCCGCACCACCACCTCGGGATCGTTGAGGATGGTCGTGGCCGCCAGCCGCAAGGTGTGGAACCCGAGCGCTGCCAGGGCGGCATCCCGCCGCCGGTCGTTCGCGTGCGCTGCCCAGTCGCCGTGGAATGCGCGGCTGTCGCACTCGATCACCAGCCAGTCGTCGATGACGAGGTCGACGAACCCCACTCCGGGAAAGGCGACCTGGAGGTCGACCCGACAACCGAGGCTGCGGGCGATGAGCCGAACGAGACTCTCGGTGCCTGACTGCGCCCGTCCATCCACCCAGCCTCGCAAGGCCTGGAAGCGGCGCGGAAGCAGCGCGAAGACCTCAGTGAGCTGTTCGTCCATGAGGTGGCCGCCGTTCAGCGCGCTGTCGAGCGTTGCGATCGCGCGGCGGGGTGACTGGCAGCGGACGCTGTGTGCGAGCGCATCCACGATCGGGACGCAGGTGTCTCCGTGAACGTCCGAACTCGGCTCGGCCCAGTGCACCACCGTGTCCCGATCGCGGCGGGCTGCGAGGGGGCGGCGGGCGTCGCTCGGCGCACGCAGCCGGCTTCCGGTCGACGGCACCTGCACATGGAGTGCGGCATTGGTGTGGACGAAGATCTCCCGCTGCTGCAGGAGGGACAGGCACGTCAATCGCCCGCCCACCCGCGTCGCCTGGATGATGTCCTCCGGGGTGCCGGGCAGGACGAAGTGCCCCCGGCGTGCGCGAATGAGTGTTCCGGCGGCAACCGCGTCCGCGATCTTCCGCCGGGTCATCCCCTGCCGATGAAGGTCGGCGGTGGTGTAGACGGGGAAGGCGGACATCGCCACTCAATCTGCGCCCTCCGGCATCCGCCGCGCCACCCGGAAAGCGAGCCTGTGGATAACTCGAGCCCGCCGCTGGTACCGAATGCAGGATGAACGACCCATGGCCGCCCTGCGCGCCGCGGCTTTCCGCGGCCGGCTTCGGGTGCGAAGACAAGTGATCCTGCGTTCGGTACGTTGCGGCCGGGTCGGCCCGCGTTGCCCGACGCCGTGGCAGGATGGGCGCATGCCCGAGATGCCGGAGGTGCAGGGGCTCGTCGACTTCCTGGGCGAGCGGCTGCCGGGGCTGCAGTTCTCCCGCGTCTCGGTCGCGAACATCGCCGCGCTGAAGACGTACGATCCGCCGATCGACGGGCTCGTCGGCGCGACCGTGACCGGCGCCTCGCGCCACGGCAAGTTCGTGGACCTCGCGACGGATGCCGGCATCCACCTGATCTTCCACCTCGCCAAGGCCGGCTGGCTGCGCTGGTACGACCAGCTGCCCACCACCATCATCAAGCCCGGCCGCACGCCGATCGCGCTGCGGGTGGCTCTGTCCGACGGCGCCGGATTCGACCTCACCGAGGCCGGCACCAAGAAGTCCCTGGCCGTGTACGCAGCGCGCGACCCCGCGGACGTGCCCGGCATCGCCCGGCTCGGCCCGGACCCGCTCGATCCGGCCTTCACCCGCGAGACCCTCGCCGATCTGCTCGCCGGCCGCCGCACCCAGATCAAGGGCGTGCTGCGCGACCAGTCGATCATCGCCGGAGTCGGGAACGCCTACTCGGACGAGATCCTGCACGCCGCGAAGATGTCCCCCTACGCGCTGGCCGCGACGCTGAGCGACGAGGATGTCACCACCCTCTACGACGCGATGCAGACCACGCTCAGCGAGGCGGTCGCCGCCGCGTCCGGCAAGCCGCCCGCCGAGCTGAAGGATGCCAAGCGCCGCGGAATGCAGGTGCACGGCCGCCGCGGCGAGACCTGCCCGGTGTGCGGCGACACGGTGCGCTCGGTGTTCTTCGCCGACAACTCCTTGGAGTATTGCCCGACCTGCCAGACCGGAGGGAAGATCCTCGCCGACCGGCGGCTGTCGCGGCTGCTGAAGTGACATCCCGCGTCTCCTGGGGACACGGGAATGATTCGCCCACAGGCGCGTTGAGTACACTCGAGAGCATCAACGTGCTCCGGGGTCGGTGAGAATCCGAACCGGCGGTGACAGTCCGCGAACCCGCATCCGTGCGGGCCGACCCGGTGGAACTCCGGGACCGACGGTGATGCGACGCGAGTCGCGAGTCCGGATGGAAGGCAGCACGCGCGAAACGAATCCGGGCGCCCCTGGCGGGCATCCGGGCCGATGATCGCGGCTTTCCCACGCCCCGGAGCCCCAACGAGGAGTCCGGATGACGGTGAGCGAGACCGAGCGTGCAGCATTGCGGCGCGCGCTGGATGCCGCCCGGCGCGGCCCGCGCGGCGTCAACCCGCAGGTCGGCGCGGTCATCCTCTCCCCCGCCGGAGACGTCATCGCCGAAGGCTGGCACCGCGGCGCCGGCACCCCGCACGCCGAGGTCGACGCGCTCTCGCAGCTGCAGCCGGGCCAGGCGCGCGGTGCGACCGCGGTCGTCACCCTCGAGCCGTGCAACCACACCGGCCGCACCGGCCCCTGCTCCCAGGCGCTCATCGACGCCGGCGTCGCCCGGGTCGTGTACGCGCTCTCCGACCCGAATCCCCGGGCCGCGGGCGGAGCCGAACGGCTGCGCACCGCCGGCGTCGACGTCGACGGCCCCGCCGAGATCGGCGGTGCCGAGCAGGATGCCGCGGCATCCCTGCTCCGCGACTGGGTCGCCGTGCAGCGACTCCACCGGCCGTACGTCACCGTGAAGTGGGCGCAGTCGCTCGACGGGCGCGCTGCCGCGGCCGACGGCACCAGCAAGTGGATCACCGGAGCCGAGGCGCGGGCCGACGTCGGACGCCGCCGCGCGCAGGCCGACGCGATCCTCGTGGGCACCGGCACCGTGCTCGCCGACGACCCGGCCCTGACCGCCCGGGATGCCGACGGCGAACTGCTCCCGGACCAGCCGGTCCCCGTGGTCGTCGGCACCCGCGACGTGCCCGCCGACGCGCAGGTGCGGCGGCATCCGCATCCGCTGCTGCAACTCGGCGGCGGCCTGCCCGCCGTGCTCGAGGATCTGCGCGAGCGCGGCATCCAGCGCGTGTTCGTCGAGGGCGGGCCGACGCTGGCGACCGCGTTCCTGCGCGAAGGCCTCGCCGACGAAGTGCTCGTGTACATCGCGCCGAAGCTCATCGGGCGCGGCGCCGACGGGCACGACTACAACGTCGTCGGCGACATCGGCGTCCGGACGATGAGCGACGTGCGGCCGCTGCGGACGACGTCGGTCGAGCGGCTCGGCGACGACCTGCTGATCGTCGCGGAGGCACAGGCAGCGACCGAGAAGACAGAGGAGAACCACTGATGTTCACGGGAATCGTCGAAGAGGTCGGCGAGATCACGGCCACCGAGCCCTCGGGCGATGGCATCCGGCTGACGGTGCATGCGCCGAAGGCCGTGTCGGATGCCGGTCACGGCGACTCGATCGCCGTCTCGGGCGTGTGCCTGACGGTCGTCGACCAGGGGGACGACTGGTTCACCGCCGACGTCATGAAGCAGAGCCTCGACATGACCACCCTCGAAGGCATCGCCCCCGGACGCAGGGTCAACCTGGAACGGGCCATGGCGGCGCACGGGCGCCTGGGCGGCCACATCGTGCAGGGGCACGTCGACGGCACCGGCGAGGTGCTCGAGGTCCGCCCCGGAGCCGAGTGGCAGGTGCTGCGCATCGCGATGCCGGCCGACCTCGCCCCGCTCGTCGTCGACAAGGGGTCCATCACGCTCGACGGCACCTCGCTGACGGTGAGCGCGACATCCCCCGCCCCTTCGGCAGGCTCAGGGACCGACTTTCAGCACTGGTTCGAGGTGTCCCTCATCCCCGAGACCCTCGCCGCAACGACCCTCGGCGCCCTCCGCGTGGGCGACCGCGTCAATCTCGAAACCGACATCCTCGCCCGGCACGTCGAGCGTCTGCTCGCCTTCCGGGCGCTTCCGACAGAAGGGGGCTCCCGATGAGCCTGTCCACGATCCCCGAGGCGCTGGATGCCCTGCGCGCGGGCAAGCCGGTCATCGTCGCCGACGATGAGAACCGCGAGAACGAGGGCGACGTCATCCTGTCCGCCGAGCTCGCCACCCCCGAGTGGCTCGCCTGGACCATCCGCCGCTCCAGCGGGTTCCTGTGCGCGCCGATGCCGGCCGACTGGGCGGACCGCCTCGACCTGCCGCCGATGGTGGCCAACAACCAGGACTCCAAGCACACCGCGTACACGGTCAGCGTGGATGCCTCCTCCGGCGTCACCACCGGCATCAGCGCCGGCGACCGCGCCCGCACCCTCAACGTGCTCGCCGATCCCGACGCGACGCCGGCATCCGTCATCCGGCCGGGGCACGTGCTGCCGCTGCGCGCCGTCGACGGCGGCGTCCGCGAACGCGCCGGCCACACCGAAGCGGCCGTGGAGCTCATGAAGCTCGCCGGCCTGTCGCCGGTGGGCGCCATCGGCGAGGTCGTCGCCGACGACGGCAGCATGATGCGGATGCCCGGCCTCATCGAGCTCGGCGAGCAGGAGAACCTGCCCGTCATCACCATCGAGCAGCTCATCGCGTACCTCGACGAGGTCGATCCGATCGCGGAGGACGCCCACCACAACCGCCGCACGGTGAGCCTGCGCGCCGAGGCGACGGTTCCCACCGACCACGGCGAGTTCAAGTTCCTCGCCTACAAGGACCGCGCGACCGGCACCGACCACATCGCGGTCGTCAAGGGCGAGCTCGGCCCCGAGGCCCTCGTGCGCGTGCACTCGGAGTGCCTCACCGGCGAAGCGTTCGGCTCGCTCAAGTGCGAGTGCGGACCCCAGCTGGATGCCGCGCTCGACGAGATCGAGAAGGAGGGCGGCATCGTCATCTACATGCGCGGACACGAAGGCCGCGGCATCGGGCTCATCAACAAGCTGCGCGCGTACAGCCTACAGGAGCAGGGCCTGGACACGGTCGACGCCAACCTGGCGCTCGGGCTTCCGGCGGACGCCCGCGACTACGCGGCCGCGGCCGGCATCCTGACCGACCTCGGCGTGAGCCGCGTCCGCCTGCTCACCAACAACACCGACAAGGTGAAGCAGCTGCGCACGTTCGGCGTAGACGTCGTCGAGCAGGTGCCGCTGATCGTCGGCGTCGGTCCGATCAACCAGGGCTACCTGGCGACCAAGCGCGACCGGATGGGACACGTGATCGCCGACGGCGCGCTGCGCCTCGGCACGGAAGGAGACGCCAAGTGAGCGGAAAGGGTGCGCCGACCCCGGCGACCGACATCGACGGCCGCGGCCTGCGGGTGGTGGTGGTCGCGGCGTCCTGGCACGAGGTGATCATGGACGGGCTCGTCGCCGGATCCGCCCGGGTGCTGGATGCCGCCGGCGCCGACTGGTCGCTGGTGCGCGTGCCCGGATCGTTCGAGCTGGCCGTCGCCGCGCAGGCCGCGTTCGCGGGCGGCGCGGATGCCGTCGTCGCCCTCGGCGTGATCATCCGCGGCGGCACCCCGCACTTCGAGTACGTGTCGGCGGCGGCGACCGACGGCCTCACGCGCGTTTCGCTGGATGCCGGCAAGCCCGTCGGCTTCGGCCTGCTGACCCTCGACAACGAGCAGCAGGGCCTGAACCGCGCGGGTCTTCCCGACTCCGACGAAGACAAGGGCGCGGAGGCGGCGGATGCCGCTCTGCGCACCGCGCTCGTCGTCGCACAGCTGCGCGGCTAGTCACGAGCGAGCTGCCGCCGGGAGCGTCAGCAGGAACGTCGTGCCGTGGTCGGATGCCCCGGTGGAGGTGCTCTCCACGGTCACCTGTCCGCCGAACCGGGCGACGATGTCGCGCACCAGGGCGAGGCCCAGACCGAATCCGGCGGGTGCGTCGGATCCGGTCTCGCCGCGGGCGAAGCGCTCGAAGAGGCGGTCCGGGTCTCCGGGGATGCCGCTCCCCCGGTCGTGCACCCGCACCTCGACGTGCGCGCCGACGGTACGGCCGGTGACGACGACCGCCGCGCCGGGCGCACTGTGCCGCACCGCGTTGTCGAGCAGGGCGATGAGCGCGCGCGTCAGCGCGGTGGCATCCACCCCGGCCAGCGTCCCGTCGGCGACGTCGATCGTGACCGGCACCCGGGCGGCATCCGCCCGCGGCTGGATGACCGCCACGGCATCCCGCGCGACGGCGGCGACGGATGCCTGAGCCTTCTCGTCGCCCGGCTGCGGACCGGCGGCCTCGGCCGCGACCAGGAGGTCGGTGAGCACCGCGTTCATCACCTCGGCGTCCCGGCGCAGATCGGCCAGGGCGCCGGAGACGTCGCCGCCCCGCGCGGCACGGTGCTGGGCGAGCTGGATGCGGCTGACGAGCGCGGTCAGGGGCGTGCGCAGCTCGTGGCTGGCGTCGGCGACGAACGCGCGCTGTGCCTGCAGCGCCTCGGTGAGTGGCCGGGTGGCCCGGCGCGACATCCACCAGGCGAGCACCCCGAGCGCGACGACCCCGAGCGCGCCCAGGGTCACGGCGAGGACGATCGTGGTGCCGAGGTCGATGACCCGGGCATCGGGCGGGCCGCCGGGGCCGGAGGGTCCGGCGAAGCCGTCGTGGTCGTGATCCGGATCCGGACGCGACCCCGCGACGCTGACGGCGACGATGATCGCGACGATGAGGCCGACGACCGCGGCGGAGGCCAGCCCCACCCACAGCCCGACCCGCACCGCCGAGCGCTGCACCCGGCGGCGGTCGCCGGCTGTCAGGCTCCCCGGATCGCGTGCGGTCATCGCGGCCGCCCGCAGCGATACCCGCGCGCCCGGACCGTCTCGATGATCTCCGGGGTGGTCTTGCGCCGGATGTAGTGCACGTAGGTCTCGACCGTCGTGACGGTGCTCCCCGGAAAGACGGCGCGGAGGATCTCGTCGCGCGTGAACACGTGGTCGGGGCTGGAGCTGAGAAGCTCGAGCAACTCGGTCTCGGCACCGGTGAGCGCCACCCGATCGCCGTACGGCGAGAACACCGCCTGCGTCTCGGGGGCGAAGACCCAGTCGCCGAGCTCACGGCGGGACGACACCCCGCGCGACCCGCGCCGCAGCGCCCGCAGCCGGGCCTGCAGCTCGGCGAAGTCGAACGGCTTCACGAGGTAGTCGTCGGCTCCCCCGTCGAGCCCCTGCACGCGGTCGTCGACCGAGCCGAGTGCGGTGAGCATCAGCACCGGGGTCTCGATGGATGCCGTCCGCACCGCCCGCACGAGATCGATGCCCGACATCCCGGGCAGGCGCCGGTCGATCACCAAGACGTCGAACCGGTGCCCGAGCGCCAGCTCCAGACCCTGTTCGCCGGTCGAGGCGTGCGTGACGTCGTAGTCCTCCCCGAGCACCTCGACCGCGATCGCGGCGATCGTCGCGTCGTCCTCGACGTAGAGGAGTCGCGGCAGAGAGTCGGAGAGCCCGGGCATACGCACAGTATGCCCGGGCTCGTCATCCGGATCCTCTGGGGAGATCAGAGGAAGTAGAGCGGTTCGATGAATTTCCCCGGAGTAGTGATGTCGACGGGCGGCTGCGCCATCGACATCGCGATCCGCTCCTTGACGAGAGCCACAAGCCCCTCGAGTGTCGGCGGGAGCGAAACGTCCGGGTCGAGTTCGGCGAGTTGCTCGATGACGATGAGCGGCGTTACACCGTCCGGAGCAACGTCGACGGCAAGAGTGTGCAGGATGACCTCGGGCGGAATGACGACCTCGAGCTCCGTCGGATGGGCTGAGAACGCGCTGATGTCCCGTCCGGTTCGGCTGAGTATTGCGGCGATGACAGGCGTGGAGAAGTTCTCCGTTCCGATCCGCGGATCGAGGCTTGTCGCCATGACGCCGTTGGTCCAACGTGAACGGTTCAGCTCGGGGAGTCCGGGAAGTCCGTGGAACACCATGCCGGTGAACGGCGGAAGCTTCTGGAGAGCACGGAGAAACCCTGCCGCGGCTTCAGCCGTGCCTCGGTTGTCATGCCTGTTCTCGGGCTCGCCAAGTCTCGAACAGATGCACGACTTCGTCGATCCCGATTGCGTATGCCGATGCGGCACGCTGAGCATGGGACTCGCAGACGAAAGATGCACCTGGTCCATGGTTCGGGGCAACCTGAATGAACCATCGTCCGCTCCGCTCCGACCAGGCGTATCCGCTCGACGCCGAGAGGTCTGTCGCCCTTCCCCGCACGGCTTCGGCCCACGGCTCGCCCCATAGTCTGTAGCCCACCGCCTCGACCACGATCGGAAGGTGCGTAACCGTCATGTTGGCTTGCCAGGCATCTTCCACCGGCAGATCCGCAGTCACGCGCCACAGATGGATCCGAACGACCATACCTCCGGCGAACTGGAGAATCGGATCGCCGGAAGCCGTATCGAAACCGAGGAATACACCGTCGGGAAGTGCGGATACGAAGGAATTCACACCTGTGAGCCAGCTGCTCTTCGCGTCACCAAGACTCGCTTCCCCGAGGAACTTGGCGAAACTCACGTTCCCCATCCGGCGAGTAAGCGATTGTACGGCCGCGTCGAAGAAGTCATCCGCGGCACGGCCATTGAGTGGGGCTTGACCGGTCATCGCGTCACCTCGTGGAGTACGATCCGCCAGACCTGCTCGACGTCATCGTAGGTCTTGTCACCCTCCGGCCGGCCCCTCACATCACGCGAACCCTTCCGACCCTACCCGGAGACACGGCGACGCCCCGGCCGGATCACCAGCCGGGGCGTCCACGTCCCACGTTTCGCGGTGGAGGGAAGCCGCTGTCAGGGCTTCCAGATCATGAGGATCACGACGACGACCAGCAGCAGCGAGGCGATGCCGTTGCTCGCGGCGATGGCGCCGTAGCCGGCCGGCTTGGTGCCCGCGGCATCCGGACCCGCGGCCTCGATCGCGTCGGCGGCCTTGTTCATCTGGGGCACCACGACGAATGCGTTCAGCACGAAGGCGACCGCGTACGCGATGATCGACCACAGGATCCACGGGGTGGTGATCGACAGGCCGTACTTGGGGTCGGCCATCGACATGGCGCCGAAGCCGAAGATGAAGGTCAGCAGAGACAGCCACGAGAAGATCATGGTCGACTTCGCGAGCGTCTTGACCTGGGCCGCGTTGCCGCTGCGGAGTGCGCGCAGGCCCGTCATCGGGATGATCGCCATCGGCCCGACGATGAAGACGGCGGTGCCGACGTGCAGGATGGTGATCACTGTGTCCATGCGATCAGCTTACGCGATACTGAAGGTCCCGGTGGCGTCCCACGCCTCAGCGCCACTGCCAACTCAGCAGGGCCCGCAGAGCCACGATCGCCTCTTCGTCGAGGATCGCGTGCTTCGCCGCGACGGCTCGTGCTTCTCGATCGGACCAGGCGAAGAGATCCTCGGCATCGTCGCCCGGACGGATGGCGTCGAGGTCGGCGATGACGACTCGAACGCGTTCGGCCAGATCCGGATCCGAGATGTTCTCCGGATGCCGTCCCGGGATCGCCGCCCGCTCTCGCCAGACGCAGCGGACGAGGGCCGCGCTGAGATCGCTGTCCGTGGATGACCCCCTGGTATCGCGAAGAGCGGCGCGTGCCGAATCCAACTCCGCAAAAGCAGCGAACAGCGGATGCGCGGGGTCTCGGGGACCGTTGCCGTCGACGAGGGTGCGCGACAGGCTCGCCGCCGCTGCAGCACCATCGGCCGCATCGCCTCGCTCCGCCCTCACGACGGACTGGGCAATGAGGTCCTTGAGCGTCCGTTTCGCGACAGCGGATGCATTCTCGCCGTCCGTGCTTGGCTGATCGGAGAGCGCCTCGATGAGAGCGAGCGCGCGTTCGGCCGCGCGCCGATATTGTTCAAGAGGGGTCATCGGATCCTTTGCAGTGCCTCTCGTGTGCGCGTGGGTCGTCGGTCATGCACTGGCGCGGGACCGCCAATCGTCGAACAGCTCGCTCATGCCCGCAGCGCCGATCGCGAGCGCGACGGCGGCGCGCCGTGCTCGCGATTCATGGGCGAACGACGGCCAGAATCCCGGCTGAGGCCGCGATTGGGCGATCCATCGGTCCTCCTCGACGGCGTAGACGACCGGGACGGACGCTCCCTGCGACGCACGGCGAACTGTGGCAACCCACTCTTCTCCCCACATCGCGCACCCGATCGCCTCGATGATGACCGACACATAGTGGGGGTTCATGATCACTTCCCACGCGCCGTCCGCAGGCTCCACCTCATGCAGTCGCCAGACCTCGATCCGTACGTCCAAACCCCCTGCGAACTGCAGCACAGGCCCACCTGACGAGATATCGAAGCCCGTGAACGCACCAGCCGGGAAGGCGCTCAGGAATCGATCCACGGCGTCGAGCCAGATCTGACGCGCATCTTCGTCGGTCGTCGCGCCGACGTACTTGACGAAGCTCACATTCCCGCGCCGGCGCACCAGGGAGTCCGCTGCCACATGGAAGAAGTCGTCGGCGACCTCAGCCGGGATCATCAGCCACTCACTCACCGGTCACCTCCCGCAGCACCAGATGCCACCCACCCGTGGCGGTGTATTCCTTTGACACGACGTCGAACACCATCCCGCGCTGGCCGAGGATTCCGACTGAGGCCCTCGAACCCGCCTAACTCTCAGGACTGCTCTGTTCGACCTCTGCGAGGAGGCGGGCGATGTGTACGTCCGCAGGCTCGGCCGCAGATAGCGCGAATGGGGGAGATCCGTCCTTCGGCACAGCAATGGGCCCGTTCCCGGCGAGTGCTGAAAGGAAGTCCCCATCCTCGACGAACGCGCGACTCTGGTATCCCTGAACCCACCAACGGTCGAAGTCGATCGGCTCGCCCACGACGACACATGCTGGACCGCCCCTGGTCTCAGCTTCCTCAAGCATTTCCGCCACGATGCGCTTTGCTGCGTCTGCGTCGATCATCGTCACGCCCCCTTCGTCACCAGCAAGCCCATTATCTGCACGTGCTCGAGAAGCGCGAACATCCCCGACTGCGCATCAATTCTTCATCATGCAGCACTCGTCCTGAATTGACAAGAATCATGCGGTATGAGCCGTGTCATAGACCTCTAAGTACTTGTCGGGAAGACGGAGTCGACAATACGCATCGACGAGACGCAAACCGCGCCTGATGGAGTCGGCGTCGGCATTCTTCGAAATACTCTGCCCGAGAAAGGAACGGACTACCACTCCGCCTTCTACGGGAAACACGAGACTAAATGTGCCATATCGCGCATCCAGTCCGCACCGGAACCCGAAAGCCTCGTACATGGAAAACGACACTTCTCCCGAGGCACTGTCAGCTGAGTGCACTTGGCCGCGGACCCCGATCTCGTCTCGCACGAGTCGAGCGAGATCTTTAGCATTGACGAGCTCATTCATAGTTACTTCCATGCAGTTCTTGTTGCGGGATCATAAATATAGCCTTGGTCGCGCAGATACTTGAGTTCATCACCCAAAGCTCCAATATCCCCCTCAGGATCATGGGTGAAATGAAAGGTCTTTCCCTCGCGGATCGCATCATCAAGGAATGGAATATTGAAGAGGTTGAACATATCATCTCCCCCCAGCGCGTATCGCACGCTGATGCGTATCCCATTCATTCCCGAGATCGAAATACTCGCGTCCAACAGACTTGGCTTGATTGGTATAGCTCTTAGGGCTGGTAGGCCCTTCCCACTTGCCGAGTGTAACTTCAGGTGCGTCTACATTGTGCACGCTCGCGGTACGAATCTGCGCCCACTCGACCACCGTCATCTTCTCGACGCCGTTGATGCTGACCACATCGCCGGTCACCGCGATCCCGGGGATGTTGCGTAGCAGCTCAGTAGCGACCGTGTTCGCCGCTTCTGCGGCCTCTGGTGCTTCGGCACCAGTACCTCGCCCACCCATCAACGCAGCAAGATCCAGCTTCCCCTGATCACCGGCGACGGTGCGGCGCACTGCCGGTGCCGTCTTGCGCAGCGCGTTCTCGAACAGCGCCCCCGCCTTCGAGATCAGCCCGTGCAGTTTCCCCAGCAGACCGGCGAGTTTCTTGCACGCCGTGAGGAGTTCGGTGAGCTTGGTGCCGATCTTCGCCACCCACGACGCCACCCGGGTCGACACCTGCTCGATGATCCACGGGGTCGCCAACCCGAGCGAGAAGACCGCCTCTGCGGCCCAGGAGATCGCCGACCCCACCAGCTGCGACAGGACGTCCCGGACCAGGTCGTGCACCAACTGCACCACCTGCGACGCCACCCGCAGACCGGTCGCCATCGCCCCCGCCCAGGATGCCGCACCCGCCAGGTGCGCGGCGGCATCCGCCTGGAAACGGCGATACGCATCGATCGCCTCACCCGCCAGACTGTCCAGGTCCGTCACGCGGCGGGTCAACTCCGCACCCGACGCCTGCAACTGGGTCTGGATGTTCGTCCACGTGGCCGCGAACGCCTCCACCTCACCCGCGTTGCCGGTCAGGTCATCGAACCAGCCCTTGATCGGTTCCAGATGATCGATCAACCAGCCAAGGCCCGACGCGATCAGCGAGCCGAGCGGGTCCGACACCGCCGCGACCGTGTCCACCCCGACCGCGAACGCCGACAAACCACCCGCCAGCCAATCCCCCGACTCGATCGCATGAACCAGCTGCGCACCATCATCCAACAAACCCGTGCCCGACAACGGAGTCGCAGTATCCACCGCAGAGGCCACCAAAGGATTCCCCGACACCGTCACCCCCTGCGGCCGGTTGCACACGCGAACCCTTTCGACCCTACCCGCAGGCACAGCGACGCCCCGGCCGGATCACACCGGCCGGGGCGTCGGGGATGTCACTCCGTCAGGTCGAGCATCGGAGTCGGGCGCCGGAAGAACCGGGTCACGATCAACAGGATGATCAATCCGACCACGAGCCACGACCCGCCGATGAGGAAGGTCACCGGAGCGAGGCTCGTCCACAGCCACACCGTCAGCGCGAAGCCGACGAGCGGCAGCACGAGGTTGTTCAGCCAGGCCCAGCCGCTGCGCTGCTTGTCACGGATGTAGAAGTGCACGAACACGGACAGGTTCACGAACGAGAACGCGATGAGGGCGCCGAAGCTGATCATGTTCGACAGCGTCGTGAGGTCGATCCAGATCGCGATGAGCGACACCGCCGACACGATGCAGATCGCCACGACCGGCGTGCCGAACCGCTTGTTGAGGTGTCCGAAGACCGGCCGCGGCAGCACGCCGTCACGACCCATCGCGAACAGGATGCGCGCGACGGATGCCTGCGAAGTGAGCGCCGAACCCAGGGCGCCCGCGACATAGCCGGCGATGAACAGCACCGCGAGCCACTCGCCGGCGACGGCGATCACCTGGGTGCTGGCCGTGTCGGCGCTCTTGAAGTGGTTCGAGGGGAAGATCAGCTGCGCGAAGTACGACAGGATGATGAAGATCAGGCCCGCGCCGAGCGTGACGATCATGATCGCGCGCGGCACCGTGCGCTGGGAGTCCTTCGCCTCCTCCGACAGCGTCGAGACCGCATCGAACCCGAGGAACGACAGCGCGAGGATCGCCGCGCCCTGGAACAGCTTCGGGGTGTCGCCGGAATTCGCGCTGCCGTCGCCGGTGAGCGGGGCGAGAAGGTCGACATGGTGACCCGACAGCGTCGCGATCGAGAAGACGAGGAACAGGACGATGAAGACCGTCTGCACGGCGATGATCACGAAGTTCGCGCGCGCCACCTCGATGATGCCGACGATGTTGAGCACGGTGACGATCGCGATCGACACGACGATCCACACCCAGTTCGGGATCGCCGGGAAGTACGCGTTCATGTACAGCCCGAGCACCAGGTAGTTGATCATCGGCAGGAACAGGTAGTCCAGCAGCAGCGCCCAGCCCACGAGGAACCCGATGGCCCCGCCGAAGCTCTGCTGCGTGTACACGTAGGCGGAGCCGGAGTACGGCATCGCCCCCGACATCCGCGCGTACGACCGCGCGGTGAACAGCATCACCACCAGGGTGATCAGGTACGCGTCGACCAGGCGGCCGCCGGTGAGCTCGGTGACGATGCCGTACGTCGTGAACACGGTGAGCGGCACCATGTAGACGAGGCCGAACAGCACCAGGGACGGGGTGCCGAGCACGCGCTTGAACCGGCCTTCGGTCACTTGCGCGGTCAGCTGGGTGGGGTTCACGAGATGTTCGCCATCGGACATCGTGGGCCTCCTTCGGGGTTTGTCGGCCGGAGCCTGGGGGTTGGACATGGGTTCTACTTTCCGGTTGGGGGTGCGCCCGCGGTCGATGCTCGGATGCGGAGCCGCGTAGGACTCGTCTCGATGACGGTCGAGGCAGGCGGCTCCTCCTCGGCGAGCAGTCGGACGAAGAGCCGCGCGCAGTGAGCCCCGAATTCGCGGGGATCGAGGTCGAGTGCGGTGATGGGGGGTGTGGAGAGCTGGACCACGGCACTGTCCACGCACGAGGCGAGGAGCAGATCCACCCCGATCGTCCTCCCCAGTGTCGTCGCGACGTCCACCGCCACGGCGGCGGTGTGATCGGAGCCGCACACGAGGGCGTCCGTGTCGGGGTTCTGCTGGAGAACGCGGCGACATGCGGTCGCGGCTTCCGCGGCAGCGGGACTGAACGGAACGTCCGAAAGGCGGGGACGGACCCCGTTCGCACGGCACCACGTGTCGTAGCCCGCGCGCAGCGCTCGCCCCCACGCGGTGTCGTCACCGGGTCCGAGGAAGGCGGGATGCCTCGATCCGTTCGTCTTCAGGTGGTCGAGCAGCTCGACCATCGCTCCGACGTGGTCGGATTCGACGATCCCGGTCGGGATGCCGAGACCGGCGTCCACCCTCTCGCCGCTGACGATCGGGAGGCCGAGGGAGAACAGCTGCCGGAGGTGCTCGTCCCCGTCCTGTGCGTCGATGACGATGAATCCGTCGACGTTGTAGGACACCGCCCTCGTGCTCGCGTCATGCGGAAGCATGACGAGCGACAGGCCGCTCTCGTTCGCCACGTCGACGATCCCGAAGGTGAAGTCCATGTAGTAGCTGAGGCCGGTCACGTCGTCGGGCAGCACGAGCCCGATCGCTCCGCTCCGAGCACGACGGAGGTTCTGTGCGGTCACGTTCGGGCGGTAGTTGAGTTCGCGTGCGACGCGGCGCACCCGCTCGGCCGTCTCGGCGGACACGCGTCCGGTCTGGGTCAGCGCCGAAGAGGCGGCGGTCCGCGAGACTCCCGCGGCACGGGCGACGTGCATGAGCGTCACTCGGCCCGGTTGCCGGTCGCGGGACGTGCCCATGTTCGCGCTCCTTTGCGGCGGGACCATCGTTTCGGGTGCGGAATCGATCCCGCACGCTTCACTGTAGCGGTGCGGGATCGATTCCGCAAGATTACCGGCCGGGTCAGGACTCGTAGCGGGCGGTCCCGCGCAGGAAGGTCGCGACGACCCGGATGCCGGGGAGGTCGGATGCCGCGGCATCCCGCGGGTCGCTTTCGAGGATCACCAGGTCGGCGCTCGCACCCGGCTCGACGACACCCCACGGCGCGTCCGTCTGGTCGGCGAACGCCTGCCGGGCGACCTGCGCCGAGTAGCTGTGCAGGGCGTCCTCGATCGACACCCGCTCGTGCGGGGTCCAGCCGTCGGCCGGCTCGCCCTCGGCGGTCTGGCGGGACACCGCGATCGCGATGCCGTCGCGCGGGTCGCCCGACGACACCGGCCAGTCCGATCCGAACGACAGGGTCGCGCCGCTCTCCTCCAGGGAGTGCAGCTGGTACTGCCGGTCGGCGCGCTCCTCCCCCAGCCGCGGCACCGTCAGCACCGTCATGAGCGCGTCCTGCTGCGCCCACAGCGGCTGCATGCACGCGATGACGCCGAGCTCCGCGAACCGGCCGAGGTCCTCCTCGGCGATCAGCTGCGCGTGCGCGATCACCGGACGCCGGTCACGCGGGCCGTTCGCCTCCACCGCGCCCTGGATCGCATCGAGCGCCTGGCGGACGGCGGCATCCCCGATCGCGTGGATGTGGATCTGGAAGCCCGCGGCATCCACCGCCTTGACCGCGTTCGCGAGCGCGTCGCCGTCACCCCACACGTGCATGCCGTGGTCGTGCAGCCCCGAGCAGTACGGCTCCAGAAGCGCGCCGGTCTCGTTCTCGACCACGCCGTCGGCGAAGAACTTCACCGTGTGGGCGGTGAGGAGCGGGTCCGCGGCCTCCTCGACGCGCTGCCGGGCCTTGATCATCTTCGGCAGCTGGGCGTCGAACGCGCGCGGGTCCGCGTAGTGCGCGAGGTTGAAGCGGATCGGCAGGATGCCGCGGTCGGCGGCCTCCAGGTACGTGTCCACGTCGCGCGGTTCGACCCAGGCATCCTGCACCCAGGTGACGCCGCGCTCCAGGTAGTAGCGGCCCGCGGTCTGCAGCGCCCGCATCCGTACCTCGTCGGGCCGGATGGGCGCCACGTTGAGCACCAGGTCGACCGCACCCCACTCGCGCAGGGTTCCGAGCGGCTCGCCGTCGTCGCGGTGCGGGATCTCGCCGAGCTCGGGGTCCGGGGTGTCGCGGGTGATGCCGGCCCGGCGGAGCGCCTCCGAGTTCACCCACACCGTGTGGTAGTCCCAGGCCCGCAGCACGACCGGGCGGTCGGCGACGGCGCGGTCCAGCCAGCGGGCGTCGAACAGGCCGGCCTCGGCGAGGCTTCCGTCGTACGACGCCCCGAAGATCCACTCCGAGTCCGGATCGTCCGGATCGGTCGGGTTCTCCGCGGCATACCGGCCCACCTCGGCGACGATCTCGTCGACCGACGTGCACGCCCGCACGTTCGGGCCCTCGGCTTCGAGGCCGCCGAACAGCGGATGCGCGTGTCCGTCGCCCCACGACGCCATCACGAAGGCGCCCTGCAGGTCGATGCGCCGGGTCTCGTCATCGGCGGCGGCGTCGGCCGCGTCGTCGAGCGCGGCGATCCGGTCGTCGTCGATCAGGATCGATCGGGCGACGGGGACGCCTGGTCCGCGCCAGATCACGCCGTCGGACAGGAGGGTCTGGGTCATCGGGTCTCCTCGGGTTCGCGGTACGCGCCGTGCACGTGCGGCACTCATGCTATCGGGCGGTATACCGGAGACGCCAAGCGACGGACTCGTGGCGCCCCGGATGCCGGTAGTCTCCGTGGTGTGGCACGGCTCGGTCAGATGCTGAAGTGGTGGGCCGCGGACTACGTCTACGCCGTCGTCTGGCAGGTGAAGGGGACGCTGCGTCCGGGGCGTCCCGCCGACCTGCTGCCCGGCGACGGACGACCGGTCGTGGTGATCCCCGGCGTGTGGGAGCCGTGGGGATTCATGCGTCCGGTGATCGACGCCGCGCACGCGGCCGGGCATCCCGTGCACGTCCTGCCGGCGCTCGGCCGCAACAGCCGCCCGGTGCCCGCGACCGCGCAGGTGGTGGCCGCGCACCTGGCCGCACACGACCTGCGCGACGTCGTCATCGTCGCGCACAGCAAGGGCGGCCTGATCGGCAAGTACGTGATGACCGAGTGCGATCCGGATGAGCGCGTCACGCGGATGGTCGCCATCTGCACCCCGTTCGCCGGGTCGGAATACGCCCGCTTCATGGCGCTCGCGTCGCTGCGCGCCTTCTCGCCCAGCGACCCGGTCACGCTGGCGCTGCAGGAGCAGCTGCACGCGAACGAGCGCATCACGACGATCACGGGCGTGTTCGATCCGCACATCCCGGCGATCGCCGACCTGCCCGGCGCCACCAACATCGTGCTGCCCGACGGCGGGCACTTCCGGCTGCTCGCGCGTCCCGACGTCCACGAGATCGTCGTGGATGCCGCGGACCGGCCCCGCCCCGGCGGCTGAGTCCCGCCGACTACGCGGGCTGGCGCGGGCAGGTCGACAGGACCCGGGTCATCGCGGACTTCTCGGCGGCGGTGACCCACAGGTGGTAGGCCGCCTTCACGGAGATCTGGGTGGCGACGTACCGGCAGCGGAACGCCTTGTTCGGCGGCAGCCAGGTGGCGGCATCCCCGTCGCCCTTCGCCTGGTTGGTGGGACCGTCGACCGCGAGGAGGTTCCGCGGATCGTTGGCGAGCTGTTCGCGCCGGGATGCCGACAGCTGCTGCGCGCCGGTCTGCCACGCGTTGCTGAGCGCCACGACGTGATCGATCTGCACCGCGGTGGACGTGTTCACACCCCGCGTGAAGTGGATGACGGTCGTGGTGTACGGGTCGTTCAGGATGCCGGAGAGCACCTTGCACGACCCGGAGAGCGTGATGTGCCGCAGATCGCGGCGGAGGATGTCGTTGCGGGTGTCGCAGCCGTTGTGGTCGACGTCCGCCCACGCCTGACCGAACTGGGTTCGAGAGTACCCGGTCTTCGGGGCGCGGCCCTTGACCGGGATGGTCTGCAGCAGCGCGAGCGCCGTGCCGGTCGCGGGTGCGGCTTTTGGCGCGGTGGTCTGAGACGGCACCGCGGACGTGGCTCGCGGGTTCGTGCTCGGAGCAGACGGAGTCCGGCCTGCGGTGGAGACGGTCGGGCTCGCGGTGGATGCGGCATCCGACGCAGGCGGATCGCCGATCGGGCGCGTCGCCCCGTGTGCGGTGAGCCCGATCACGACGCACAGCGCGAGGACGACCCCGCCCCAGATCCATCTTCCGTTGCCCTTGCGCACCCTGATCCTCTCGGCGTCTTCCTGAACCGAGCCAGTCTACGGGCGGGGCCGCGGACAACGAGAAAGGGGGCCGGGCCCGAAGGCCCGACCCCCTCTCGGGAAGTCAGATGACTTACTTGACGATCTTCGTGACCGTGCCGGCGCCGACGGTGCGGCCACCCTCACGGATCGCGAACCCGAGGCCCTCTTCCATGGCGATCGGCTGGATGAGCTCGACCGACATGTCGGTGGTGTCACCGGGCATGACCATCTCGGTGCCCTCGGGCAGCGAGATGACGCCGGTCACGTCCGTGGTACGGAAGTAGAACTGCGGGCGGTAGTTCGTGTAGAAGGGGTTGTGGCGGCCACCCTCGTCCTTGGACAGGATGTACGCGGTGCCCTCGAAGTTGGTGTGCGGCGTGACCGAACCCGGCTTCACGACGACCTGGCCGCGCTCGACCTCGTCGCGCTTGAGGCCACGGAGAAGCAGACCACAGTTCTCGCCGGCCCAGGCCTCGTCGAGCTGCTTGTGGAACATCTCGATACCCGTGACCGTGGTCTTCTGCGTCGGGCGGATGCCGACGATCTCGACCTCGGAGTTGATGGCCAGGGTGCCACGCTCGGCGCGGCCCGTGACGACGGTGCCACGACCGGTGATCGTGAAGACGTCCTCGATCGGCATCAGGAACGGCTTGTCACGGTCACGCACCGGGTCGGGGATCGACTCGTCGACGGCGTCCATGAGCTCGACGATCTTCTCAGCCCACTCGGCGTCGCCCTCGAGAGCCTTCAGGCCCGAGACGCGGACGACCGGAGCGTCGTCGCCGGGGAAGCCCTGCGACGAGAGCAGCTCGCGGACCTCGAGCTCGACGAGCTCCAGGATCTCCTCGTCGTCGACCATGTCGGACTTGTTCAGCGCGACGAGCAGGTAGGGCACGCCGACCTGCTTGGCGAGCAGCACGTGCTCGCGGGTCTGAGCCATCGGGCCGTCGGTGGCGGCGACCACGAGGATCGCGCCGTCCATCTGAGCCGCACCGGTGATCATGTTCTTGATGTAGTCGGCGTGACCCGGGGCGTCCACGTGTGCGTAGTGACGCTTCGGGGTCTCGTACTCGACGTGCGAGATGTTGATCGTGATGCCGCGCTGGCGCTCCTCAGGAGCCGAGTCGATCGACGAGAAGTCGCGCACGACGTTGACATCCGACGGGTACTTGTCGGCGAGCACCTTCGAGATCGCCGCGGTGAGCGTCGTCTTGCCGTGGTCGACGTGACCGATCGTTCCGATGTTCACGTGCGGCTTGGTGCGCTCGAACTTGGCCTTAGCCACTGGGTCCTCCTCAGGACGGTCATGCAGCAGTTTCGGACGCTGGTTCGCGCCCGTCACACTACGGGGTTTGAAATCAGTCTAGGTGACTGAGCAGTTGTGATTCTGTGAAGTTGTGGACGCCCCGGATGCCGCCGCGTGGGCGGCATCCGGAGCAGCAGGGCGGTGTTACTCGCCCTTGGTCTTCTGGACGATCTCGTCGGCCACGGCCTTGGGGACCTCGGCGTAGGAGTCGAACTCCATCGAGTAGACCGCACGGCCCGAGGTCTTCGAGCGCAGGTCGCCGATGTAGCCGAACATCTCGGACAGCGGCACGAGGGCACGCACGACCTTGACGCCGGCGGCATCCTCCATCGACTGGATCTGGCCACGGCGGCTGTTCAGGTCGCCGATGACGTCGCCCATGTACTCCTCGGGAGTACGGACCTCGACCGCCATGAGCGGCTCGAGGATGACCGGGCTGGCCTTGCGGACAGCCTCCTTGAAGCCCATGGAGCCCGCGATCTTGAACGCCATCTCGGACGAGTCGACGTCGTGCGACGCGCCGTCGAGCAGGATCGCCTTGACGCCCACCATCGGGTAGCCCGCGAGCACGCCGACGTTCATGGCGTCCTGGAAGCCCTGGTCGGTCGGGCTGATGTACTCGCGCGGGATGCGGCCACCGGTGACCTTGTTCTCGAACTCGTAGATCTTCTCGGCCGTGACCTCGAGGGGCTCCAGCGCGAACTGGATCTTCGCGAACTGACCCGAGCCACCGGTCTGCTTCTTGTGCGTGTAGTCGTGACGCTCGACGGTCTTGCGGATCGTCTCGCGGTACGCCACCTGCGGCTTGCCGACGTTGGCCTCGACCTTGAACTCGCGCTTCATGCGGTCCACGAGGATGTCGAGGTGCAGCTCGCCCATGCCCTTGATGACCGTCTGGCCGGTCTCGGCGTTCTGCTCCACGCGGAACGTCGGGTCCTCTTCGGCCAGCTTCTGGATCGCGAGACCCAGCTTCTCCTGGTCGGCCTTGGTCTTGGGCTCGATGGCGACCTCGATCACCGGCTCCGGGAAGGTCATCGACTCGAGCACGACCTGGTTGGCGGCATCCGACAGGGTGTCACCCGTCGTGGTGTCCTTCAGGCCGATGACGGCGTAGATGTGACCCGCGGTGACGGACTCGACCGGCATCTCCTTGTTGGCGTGCATCTGGAAGATCTTCCCGATGCGCTCCTTCTTGCCCTTGGTCGCGTTGACGACCTGGGCGCCGGAGTCGAGGTGACCCGAGTAGACGCGGATGTAGGTCAGGCGACCGAAGAACGGGTGCGTCACGATCTTGAACGCGAGAGCCGTGAAGGGCTCCTCACGGTCGGCGTGACGCTCGATGACGATCTCTTCGTCCTTGGGGTCGTGCGCCTCGATGGCGGGCACGTCCAGGGGCGACGGCAGGTAGTCCACGACCGCGTCGAGCATCGGCTGCACGCCGCGGTTCTTGAACGCCGAGCCGCAGAGCACCGGGTAGAGCTCGCCGGCGACGGTCATCTTGCGGATGGCGCCCTTGATCTCGGGGATCGTGAGCTCTTCGCCGCCGAAGTACTTCTCGAGCAGTGCGTCGTCGGACTCGGCGACCGTCTCGAGCAGCTGGTGGCGGTACTCCTCGGCCTTCTCCTGAAGGTCGGCGGGGATCTCCTGCACCTCGTACTTGGCGCCCATGGTGACATCACCCTTGGCGTCGCCCGGCCAGACCAGTGCGCGCATCTCGATGAGGTCGACGACGCCGACGAAGTCGCTCTCGGCACCGATCGGCAGCTGCAGCACGAGCGGCTTGGCCTTCAGGCGGTTGACGATCGTGTCGACCGTGAAGTAGAAGTCGGCACCGAGCTTGTCCATCTTGTTGACGAAGCAGATGCGCGGCACGTCGTACTTGTCGGCCTGACGCCACACGGTCTCGGACTGGGGCTCGACGCCCTCCTTGCCGTCGAAGACGGCGACCGCACCGTCGAGCACGCGGAGCGAGCGCTCCACCTCGACCGTGAAGTCCACGTGGCCGGGCGTGTCGATGATGTTGATCTGGTTCTTGTTCCAGAAGCAGGTGACGGCGGCCGACGTGATCGTGATGCCGCGCTCCTGCTCCTGCTCCATCCAGTCGGTGGTGGCAGCGCCGTCGTGCGTCTCGCCGATCTTGTGGTTGACGCCCGTGTAGAACAGGATGCGCTCGGTCGTCGTCGTCTTGCCGGCATCGATGTGCGCCATGATGCCGATGTTGCGGACCTTGTTGAGGTCGGTGAGCACGTCTTGTGCCACGGGATGTCTTCCTTACGTTTCGTGTGAAAGTTCACGGGGATGCCGGCCGGGGAGGTTGTCTCCGGCCGGCATCCGGGTCGCTGATGATTACCAGCGGTAGTGCGCGAAGGCGCGGTTCGACTCGGCCATCTTGTGGGTGTCTTCGCGGCGCTTGACCGCGGCACCCAGGCCGTTCGAGGCATCCAGGATCTCGTTCTGGAGGCGCTCGGTCATCGTCTTCTCACGACGACCCTTGGCGTAGCTCACGAGCCAGCGCAGGGCGAGCGTGTTGGCACGGTGAGGCTTGACCTCGACCGGCACCTGGTAGGTCGAGCCGCCGACGCGGCGGCTCTTGACCTCGAGGGTGGGGCGCACGTTGTCGAGCGCCTTCTTGAGGGTGGCGACAGCGTCCTGGCCGTTCTTGGCCTCGACACCCTGGAGGGCGCCGTACACGATCGACTCGGCGAGCGACTTCTTGCCGTCGACGAGGATCTTGTTGACGAGCTGGCTGACGATCGGTGCGCCGTAGACCGGGTCGTTGGCGACCGGACGCTTCGGGGCGGGTCCCTTGCGAGGCATCTAACTCAACCCTTCTTCGCGCCGTAGCGGCTGCGCGCCTGCTTACGGTTCTTGACGGCCTGGGTGTCGAGCGCACCGCGGACGATGCGGTAGCGGACACCCGGGAGGTCCTTCACACGACCACCGCGCACGAGCACCAGCGAGTGCTCCTGCAGGTTGTGGCCCTCGCCCGGGATGTAGGCCGTGACCTCGGTGCCGTTGCGGAGCTTCACACGAGCGACCTTGCGCATCGCCGAGTTCGGCTTCTTCGGGGTGGTGGTGTACACGCGGGTGCACACGCCGGCCTGCTGCGGGTTCGCCTTCAGAGCGGGCGCCTTGGTCTTGGAGACCTTCGGCGAACGCCCCTTGCGGACCAACTGCTGAATGGTTGGCACGTTCTCTCCTTGTCAGTGCTGCACGGTGACAGCGTTCGTGTCTCATCTGCGGCTTCCGCACTCGTGCCGGGGCATTCGTGTCGGGATGTTGCAGACTCACGCGGACCCACCCGCAGAAAATGCATTCTGTTTGAGAGGGTGGGTATGCCGTGGGGGTGACCTGTTCGCAGGTCGGTCCCTGAGGTGCGGCGCGCGTGCGGCGTACGACATGCCGAGGCATGACGGACGGCGCGCAATGCGCACACAAGGTCTAGTATATGCGGCCGCCGGCGAGACGGTCAACATCGGCCGGGACCGCACGGCGGGTGTTCAGGATGCGTTCATCCCGGCGACCGCTCAGGGAGCAAGCAGGGCCACGAGCAGCGCGACCGCCGCCCCGACGACCACGACCCCCACGACGATGATCGCCAGCAGCGTGCGCAGGCGGGTGCGGCGCCGGTGCGCGGCGACCCGGTCGGCGTCGGGCGCCGATCCGGCCGGGGGCGGCAGGGGCACGGGCCGCCGGTCGGGGTCGGCGTCGGCGGGTGCGGGCACCGGGCGCGGACGGTAGACGGCGGGCGGCGCCTCCGGCTCGAGCGGCTCCGTTCGCCGCGGCGCGGCCGGCGGCGCGAGGGGCGCATCCCGGCGGGACAGCTCGGTGCGGTCGGCGTCCTCCGGATCCTCCGGAGCGGGATGCCGGGGAGACAGGACGGTCGCGTCGTCCGGGGCATCCGGAGCGGGATGCCGGGGAGACAGGACGGTCGCGTCGTCCGGGGCATCCGGTGCGGGATGCCGAGGGGACAGCACTGTGCGGTCCACGAGCTCGGTGGTGTCCGTCGGCTCGGGGACGCCGCGTCGAGGCGAGAGCCGGGTCCGGTCGTCCGGCTCGAACGCGTCACCCCCTCCGCTCACGTCACTCCTTGCCGCGCGTCAGGCGCAGCTCCGCATCGCCGAGGAGGAAGCGCTCCCCCACCAGCTGCGAGGCCCCGGCCGGGAGGTCGGTCTCGGTGCCGTCGTCCGCGATGAGCACGACGCCGTTCGTGGACCCGAGGTCGGTGATCGTCCAGCTGTCGGCGGCCAGCTCCAGGCGGGCGTGCGTCTTGGACACGGTGCGGGTCTCGTCGGCGATGTCGACCAGCTGCGCCTGCGGATAGGCGGGGTCGGCGGCGGGCCGCCGACCGAGGATCAGCACCGGGGACGTCAGCCGGATCGGGGCACCCAGCGGCAGCGTCAGCATCCACTCGGTGCGGCGCCGCGGCGCGATGATCGTCTCGTCGAACGCGCCCTCGGCGTCCGGCAGCTCCGGTTCGGCGCGGCGCGCCGACACGGACGAGCGCGCCGACATCGGCACACCCGCCATCGGGGCGCCCGCGACCGCGGAGACCTCCGCCGAGGTGTCCGAGAAGTCCGCCGGTTCCGGGGCCGGGGACCGACGGGCCGCCGACACCGGGGCGGGCGGCGCCCACGGGTCGGCCGGCGACGCCGGGACGGCCGGAGCGGGCTCGGCGGCCGCGACGGGCGCTGAGGCCTCGTCCTCCTCCGTCGCGGGTGCCGGGCCAGGGGTGCTCGCAGCGACCGGGACCGCGTCGATCAGGCCCGCGGTCGGGTGCGACGCGACCGCCGGCTGGGCGGTGGTCTCGGCACCGGCGACCGACCGCCGCGGGCCGGGCACCGGGTCGTCGATGCCCTCGAGGTCGTCGTCTTCGGGCGCGGCGTACAGCGGGGCGAAGGGGTCTTCCGTCGCCGGCGGCGCGTAGCCGTCGGGGGCGGCCGGGGCCGCCGGGGGCGGCGACATCCACGACGGCGCATCGCCCTGGGATGCCGCGGGGGCCGCCGGAGGCTGCGACAGCCACGACGGTGCCGGGGCCGCCGGGGCATCCTCCGCGGACTGCGGGAAGCCGGCCGGAGCACCGTACGCGGCCGGCTCGTAGCCGGAGCCGGGGGCGGCGCCGATCGCCGCCGCTCGCAGGCGCGGGTCGGGTCCGACCCAGCGCGCGGAACCCCAGCCGAGCACGCTCGACCACACCGGGAAGAGCAGCGCGGCGAGGAACGTCATCCCGACACCGGCCCCCTCGCGGAATCCGAAGGCGACGTTGATCCGAGACGCCGAGATGATCACCAGCACCCAGAGCGCCAGCGGACCGAGCACCGGGAAGAGCACGATCAGCACCAGGAACGGCGAGAACCCGCCGAGCTTCAGCACCGTGGCCGTGTTGAAGTACGGCACCCACCCGGCCCAGCCGGGCTCCCCCGTCTTGCGGAAGACGGCGTTGAGGCTCAGCGCGGTCCAGACGTACACGCCCGCGACGAGGAGGATGTCGACGATCACCGCGACGACGATCAGGCCGGTGTCGGCCCCGGTGTTGTAGCTGCCCATGTCTGCTCAGGCCCCGGTCGTCCCGGGCCCCCTCCCTTCGGTGGTGCGCGCGGCTCGGCGAGCGCGGGCGCGCGCGGGCCGCAGCTCGCGCAAGAACGATCTCAACGATAGGGCCGCGAGAACCCTGCGGACCACCGGGAGGGATGCCGCCAGGCGGCGGCGCTCCTCGTCGACGATGCGCCAGAACTCGCCGGCCTCGGCATCCGACAGGGCCGCGTCCGAGAACACGGCGTGGTCGGCGACGGCGGCGAGGGTCGCGGCGTGGCCTTCGGCCCGTTCGGCGGCGGACCACTCGGCGTGCTCCCGGGCGAACTCGACGCGGGTGCGGCCGGTCTGCACGGGCATCCCGTGGTCGACCGCGGCGTCCACGAACTCGTCCCATCCGCCGACGACCCGGCCGGCGGTGTCGGGGGCGTTGCGGCGCCCGCGCCGACGCACGGCCTTGGCGCCGAGGATCACCAGCAGCGGGCCGAGCAGGATGACGAGTGCGGCCAGGAAGATCCCGGCCACGCGCAGGGCCGCCCAGAGCGCGGCCGGTCCGGCATCCTGCTGCTTGACGGCCGGCGCGTGCGCGGCATCCCGCTGCACCGGGTCGGGCGGGACGACCTCCTGCGCGGTGCTCGGGCGGGCATCGGTGGCGTTCTCCGGGTCGCGCTGGCGCACCACGGTGTCTGTGACGCCGACCGTGTGCTGCGGGGTCGCATCCACCGGGATCCAATCGCCGGACGAGGACTGCACCTCGGTCCACGCCGTGAGGTCGCCGCCGCGGCACACCCCGCCCGCGCACGACGGGACCCCGTCGTCTCCGCCGGTGAGGCGGGCGCCGACGACCACGCGGGCCGGGAATCCGAGCGTCTGCGCGACGAGCGCGGTCGCGACGGCGAACTGCTCGTCGTCGCCGACGCCGGCCACCAGCGACGCACCGGGCTTGCCCTGGGCCTGCTGCTGGCGGGTGAGCAGCTGCTGGAACAGGGTGTCGATGCGGCCCAGCGAGTGACCGGACGCGCTCGGCTGGAACGTGTACCGGTCGCCGAGGGCCTTCTCCCACGCCGCGCCGCCGGCCGGCACCGACAGGGCGTGGCTGAGATATCCGCGCTGACGGAGGCGCTCGACGAGCGTCTGCAGAGCGGCCCCGTCGGCGCCGGCATCCTGCTTGGCCACCCACGTCTTCACGCTCGAGGGGATGGTGACCTGCGGCTCCGCGTGCGGCGACTTCGCCGCTGAGAGGGCGGGGACGGGAGGGGAGGCCGACGTCATCGTGTACGAGACGCCCGACCGCACTCCGCCGCCGGCGGTCTCGACCGCGGCCTGGGCCGGCGCGTCGTAGTAGAAGGCATCCGCGCGGGATCCCGCATCGCCGCCCGCGAAGCGCACCTCCTGGAGCTGACCGAACGAGGGCAGGAAGATGCCGGAGAGGCCCTGCACGGTGATGCGCGCCGTGCTCGTGGGTCCGGACGCCGGAAGCGTCGAGGGAACCCGCACGAAGTCTCCGCGCCCCGCGCCGGGATCCGAGACCCGGTAGGCGACGCCGTCGTACCAGGACAGCGTCGCCAGGCGCACGCGGTCGGGAAGGGGCCCGTCGACAGGGGTGACCGTGAACAGCGCCCGGTTCACCATCGGGTCGGTGAAGGCGGTGCGGTAGTCGGTGAGGGGGGTGACGGCGCGGGCGATCTGCAGCTCGGGACCGGTCGCCGAGCGCAGGACCTCGCGCGGGCGGCTCTGCGCGATCGCCGGCGCGACGGCGGAGGCGCCCACCACGGCGACCGCGACGAGCGCCGCGGCGAGAGCGGCCCGACGGATGTCCGACCCGGTGCGCTTTCGCGACCAGCGGAGGCCGCCCGCGGCTGCGGCCCGCTGCAGGGCCGCGCGCCTTCCGGCCGCCACCCGCCATGCCAGCCAGATCAGCGAGCAGACCAGGGTCAGCGCCGCGCCCAGCTGCTCGCGCGGGGCGGGGATCGTCACCGGGCCGACGGTGATCGGCGCACTCGTGACGGTGAGGCCGAAGAGGAGGCCGTACAGCGGCATCGTCCACGCGAAGACGACCCCGAAGGCGCCGACGCGGGTGCGGCGGCGCCCGATCAGCACCGTCCCGAGCGGCGCGATCGTGAACACCAGGACCGCCGGAACCAGCAGGTTGCGGTACGTCCCGACCGGGAGGTTCACCGTGACGAGGTCCTTGAACCCCGTGACCGCACCGGCCACGGTGCTGCGGAGGGAGGTGAGGATGCCGGCGGGCGTCGCCGGCGGCACCGCGACGACGACGCCGACGACGAGGACGATCGCCGCGGCGGCGAGCGCCACCGCCCACCACGGCAGGGCGCGCCAGACGGTGAGCCCGGCGAGGAGGATCCCGGCTGCGGCGGCGGTGCCGGTCGCCACCAGGAAGGCCGGGTCGGCGTAGATGGGCCAGGTGACGAACATCCCGACGGCGGTCACGGCGATCGCGTACAGGGCGGCGGCGGCGAGCCATGCATCCCGCAGTCCGCCCTCCGCCCGCGCGGCACGGCGCGGCGCGCGGCGCTCGCGCACGACCGGGTCGGTCAGCGGCCGGATGCGCCCGCGGCGGCTCACGACTGCACCGCCCGGAACATCAGGCCGGGAAGGTCGGCGAGCACGCCGATCGTGAGCACGGTGAGGTCGGGCAGCACCTGCCGGCGCGGGTGGGCGACCTGATCGGCCACCACCGCGACGACGACGGTCTCGGGCGGGAAGGCCAGCGCCGCACGGCGGAGCCGCCCGGCATCCGTCTTCGCGCCGCAGACGACGAAGGCCAGGGCGAGCGAGTCCGCCGTCTCGGAGGCGAGGCGGCACACCTCCTCGAGCGGCACCGGGGTCTCGGCCGCGTCGATGCGCGAGAACCCGTCGAGCATGGGGCGCGGCGCCGGGGCGCGCAGCACCTCGATCGCCCGGCTGCGTCCGCGGTCGGTGCGCGGCGTCGACAGGCCCGTGACGACCTCGATCTCGCGGCCGTCGCGCACCGCCTGCACGGCGAGGGATGCCGCGGCGCTGACGGCCAGCTCGAACTCGTCCGGGGCGGCGAAGTCGCCGGGGTCGACGCTGAGCACCACGGCGAGGCGCGACCGCAGGGTCTGCTCGAACTGGCGCACCATCAGCTGCCCGGTCTTCGCGGTGGACTTCCAGTGGATCTGGCGCTGCGCGTCGCCGGGCACGTACTGGCGGATGGCGTGGAAGGACATGTCCGCGTCGACGAGTCGCTGCACGGGGCTGCCCTCGAGGTCGCGGATGAGGCCGCCGGACACCGCCGGCACCGGCACGGTCTGCGGGTGCACGTACAGGTCGTGCACGGCCTCCCAGCGACGTTCGCGGCGGAGGATGCCGACCGGGTCGCTGCGCACCGCGGTGGGCGGGCCGATGCGGATGACGCCGCGCGCGACGGCCGGGATCTCCAGGTGCCGGACCACCTCGTGCCCGGCCCGCAGCAGCGGCACGCCCAGCTCGATGAGGCCGGCGCCGACCGGCAGGTCGAGCCGGCCGGGCAGCGCGGTGCGCGTGCCCGTGTTGCGCACGTGGACGTCCGCGTCGACCGTGGTGCCGGCCACGACCCGCTCGTGCGACAGCTGCACGGAGACCTCGTACCCGCGCGCGCCGAACAGGAAGGGGATGCTGGATGCCAGCAGCACGAGGGCCGCGATCCCGGCCAGGAGCGCCTCCACCCATCCCCAGACGAGCCCGGCGACCAGACCTCCGGCGACGAGCACCAGCAGGAGCCACCCCGCCGGCATCACCGTGTCGGCCACGCTCCGGCCGACGCGGGCGGCCGCGTCGGCGGCCCGGGAGAACGCCGCGGCCGTCGTTCCGGCGAGACGCGCGAGCGCCGGGGCGCGCCCGGAACGCCGCGACACGCGGGTGCGGGTCGCGGTGAGCTCGGTGGTCGAACCCGTGTCGCCGGCCGACCGGTGGGTGGCCGGCGCGCCGGTGGTGGTGGGGGCCGGGGTCACGCGTCAGGCCTCGCGCTGGGTCGGGGGGAGCACGTCGAGCAGCGTCTGCCCGATGACGGCTTCGGCGGTGACGCCGTCGAACTCGGCCTCCGCGTGCAGGATGAGACGGTGCGACAGCACCGGCACGGCGAGCGCCTTCACGTCGTCGGGCGTCACGTAGGTGCGTCCCTGCGCCGCGGCGCGGGTGCGTGCAGCGCGGGTGAGGGCGAGCGCGCCGCGGATCGAGACGCCCAGTCGCACCTGCTCCGCCTGACGGGTGGCATCCACGAGGCGGGCGATGTAGTCGAGGATCCGCGCGTTCGCGTACACGCCGCGGGCGAGCTCGGCCATCTCGGTGAGCGCACGCGGGGTGATCACCGCAGCGAGGTCGCTGGTCGCGACCGCCGCACCGTCGAGGATGCGCAGCGTCGCCGCGTGGTCGGGGTAGCCGAGCGACGTCTTCATGAGGAAGCGGTCGAGCTGGGCCTCGGGGAGGCGGTACGTGCCGGCCTGCTCCACCGGGTTCTGGGTGGCGATGACGAGGAACGGCGAACCGACCGCGCGACTGACGGCATCCACCGTGACCCGGCCCTCCTCCATGACCTCCAGGAGCGCCGCCTGGGTCTTGGGGCTCGCCCGGTTGATCTCGTCGGCGAGCACGACGTTGGCGAACACCGGCCCGGCGTGGAACGTGAACTCGCCCGATTTCTGGTCGTAGACGGTGATGCCGGTGATGTCTCCGGGCAGCAGGTCCGGCGTGAACTGGATGCGGGTGTTGGTGCCCTGCACGGACTGGGCGAGGGCGCGGGCCAGCGACGTCTTGCCGGTGCCGGGGACGTCCTCCAGCAGCACGTGGCCCTCGCTCAGCACCGCGGTGAGCACCAGTTCCACCACGGCGCGCTTGCCGAGAACGGCCCGCTCGACGTTCTCGGCGAGCTGCCGGAACGTCTGGGCGAACCAGGTGGCCTGATCCTGCGAGATGGTCATGTGTCCTCTTTCGTGGCCGGTCAAGGGGTGGGGGTCGGGTCGGGTCCGGGGGTGCACGTGCCGCCGAAGGTGTCGGTCGCGTCGCCCAGGTTCCAGTTCGCGTTCGACCAGTGGGCCACAACGCCGACGCCCGAGACGCTCACGGCTCCGGCGGGCACGGTGCCGTCGGTCGGCGTCGTGAGCCGCTTGCCGTTCGCGTTGCGGTACACCGCGCCGGAGAAGTCGAAGGCGAATGTCGCCCCGCCCCCGGTGGACGTGCCGCTCGCGGCAGGCGCGGAACCGGCGGTGCACTGCGACACCTGCCAGCTCGCCGCCACCTGGTACGGGGCGCTGCCGGCGGCCGGCACGACGGCGGCACTGGCGCTGCGCCAGCCGTTCCATTCGTGCCAGACGCGGATGCCCGGATCGGATCCGATCACGTCGGACGGATAGCCGGAGAACGCCGTGTCGACGCCGGCCGGCGGGTTGTCGACGTCGGACGTCGGCTGCGACCGGATGAGCCACTGGGCGCCGTCCGAGACCGGCTTCGGGGCGCCGTCGACCTGGAACGTGTACCCCTTCGGCGCGGAGTCGTCCGGGTAGGCCGTGATCTGCCGCGAAACCTGCGAGCTCGCGAACTCCTGCCCGCCGAACCAGGATTCGACGCACATCGTCACGGTGTACGTGCGGCCGACGCTGACCGTGTACTGGGCGGATGCCCCGGAGTCCGCGGTCTGGCATCCGCGCAGTCCGAGCGCGAAGCCGTACCGCAGGCTCGACCCGTCGCCGTTCAGGTCGGCCGACCCGGACGCGGTGATCGTGGCGGAGCTGCCGGATGCCTGCGAGCTGAGGCTGAGCCCGAGGTTCTGCGGGGCGCCGATGCCGGTGCCGAGCGTCGACCGCGACTGGCCGTTCGGGGTCCCCTGCAGTCCGGCGGGCAGCTCGAACCGCGAGACCGGTGTCACGGTGATGGTCGTCGCCCGGTTGCTGCCGACCGTGTACTGCGCGACGGTGACGGAGCTCTGCCCGCGGCGCACCGGCTGATCGACGGTGTCGCCGGTGGCGCTGGTGATGTGCAGCGACGCCGTCTGCGCCGAGTCGATCCCGTCGATCTGCAGGGACACGACTCCGCCGGCATCCCCGGCCGGCACCGGCGTCGCGGTGACGGATGCCGGCGCGCTCGGCGCGTTGTACGCCCAGCCGCTCGTGGACACGCTGCCGCGGGACTCGCCGACGGCGTTGCGGGAGGTCGCCGTGTACACGCGCTCCACGCCGTTGGGCGCCTTGATCGCCGGACACGTGCCGTCCGGGCCGCAGGTCGCCACGACCGCACCGCCGGAGCGGATCACGTAGCCGGTGACCGCGGGCCACGCCTGCTGCGCCGCGCCCGGGCTCACCTCGAGGGTGAGGGTGCCGTCGCCGTAGGCGACCTGGCTCACCGCGGCCGGCGTCTGCGGGTAGCCCTGCAGGTTCAGCTGCACGTGCGCGGCCGTGCTCGCCGGGGTCACCCGGCCCTGCGCGTCGCGCATCGCCACCGAGGCGGTGCACTGCTGGCCGGGCGTCTTCGCCGTCCACGTCGCGCGGACCGCGGCGGCCGACTCGACAGCGAACGCGATGCCCTTGCAGGCGGAGGTGACCGAGACGACCCGCAGCGGCGTGTGCGGGAGCGGGTTGACCTCGCCGGGCGCGCCCGACACCGTGACCGTGCACGACGAGCCGGATGCCTCGGAGCACTGCTGCGCCACGGTGCCGCCCTGGGGCAGCACCGACGGCGCCGCGCCCACGCGCAGGATGAGGCGCGCCGGCGCCACGCCCGGCGAGCTGGAGACGCCCACGACGGCGACCTCCTCGGCGCCGGGGAGGGCGGCATCCCGAGCGGCGATCCGCAGGTGCGATCCGGACTGCGTGACCGTGAAGTCCGCGCCGCGGTACGCGACGGTGTAGACGATGTGCGCCCAGTCGGCCGGCCCCTGCCAGACGGTGAGGCTGCGCAGGTCGTAGGACGCGGTCTGGCCGGGTCCGACGGTGACGGATGCCGGCGACAGCTGCGGCACCGGAGCGTCCGCGATCACCTGGATCGGCACCGACAGATGGGTCCAGTCGGTCTGGCCCGCCAGCCGCACGCTGACGACGCAGGCATCCGCCCACGGCGCGCCCTTGCCCGCCGCGTATGTGACCGAGCCGCCGGACACCGTGCACCGGGCCTGAGCCCGCGCGCCGGTGGTGTCGGCGGTGCGGTCGACCTGCAGCTGCGCGCCGGCGGGCAGGGCGACGAGGTCCGCCATGCGCCAGGTGACCGACTCCCCCTCCTTGACGCGCTCGGGGGCCAGGTTCGGCTTCAGGGTCAGGGGCAGCTGGTTCGCACCGGGGATCCGCAGGAACCCGTAGGTGACGACCTTCTCGCCCGACAGCGTGCGGCCGGTGAGCCGGAACGGGATGAGGCGCGCCGCGTCGGTCACCCGGCCGCTGATGCGGTGCCCGGACACCGTGAGGCCGGCGTGGTCGCCCCACAGGCTCAGCGTGAGCGTCGACGGGTCGCCGCCCGTCCACGACACGTGGCCGGCGACCACGTCGATGCCCTGCGGGAAGCGGTCCCGGTCGACGGCGGTGAGGGCCGTGTCGGTGACCACCGGGTAGTCGGGAACGGCGGCGCGCACGACCTGCACGACGATCCGCCCGCGCGCGGTGTTGCCGGTGGAGCTCTCCACGTCGTACAGGTACGAGATCGTGCCGGGGTCCTCGCCCGCGCTGACGGCGATCCGGTCGGACCCGATGCGCTGCACCCGGGCGGCCAGGCGCGCGTACTCCGGGTTCGGCGAGCCGTCCTGCAGGAACTGCACGACGTCCGGGCGCACGTCCTTGAGCGTCAGGGTGCCGCCGGTCGGGTCGATGTCGTTCGCGAGCGGCGAGATCCGCACGGCATTGCCGCCGCCGGCCTGCACGTCGACGTCGTCGGTGAAGGTGACCGGGCTGGGGTTGGTCTGGGCATCCAGCACGCCGACACGGACGGTGCCGGTGCCGGTCGCGCCGAGCGCATCGCGCACCCGGTAGGTGAACTCGGCCTGCCCGTGGAACCCGGGGACGCTCGTGTAGACGATGGCCGAGCCGTCGGGCGAGATGGCGGCGGATCCGGATGCCGGCTGCGTGACCACCCGGTCGAGGATCACCGCGTCGCCGTCGGGGTCGACGCCGAACGAGCGGAACGGGATCGTGGTCTGCTGCCCGGTGAGCACGCGCCCCTCCAGCGTGCCGGGCCGGGGGGCGCGGTTGGAGCCGTCCGCGATCACGGTGATGCGCACGGTGGCGCTGTCGGTGAGGTTCGGCGCTCCTGCCGCCGAGACGGCGTACCGCACCCGGTACTGCCCCGGCGCGGTCGGCGCGAGGTAGCGCAGCATCCGGCCCGACGCGAACGCGAGCGAGCCGTGGCCCGCGGCGCCGAGGGTGCGGACGGATGCCGGGTCCAGGGTCATCGCCTGGCCCGAGGTCGAGACGTCGTTGTCGAGCACGGGGATGTCCACCTGGGCGCCGACACGCACCACGACCTGGTCGTCGACCGCGATCGGCGCCAGTTCGGGAGGCGGCGGGAGGAGGTAGACGGTCGCCTGCCCGGTGACGCTGCCGCCGACCCCGCCGGAGCCGTCCGAGACGGTGTAGCGCACGGTGCCGAGCAGGCCGGGCTCGCCGGTGGCCGTCGACCCGGAGATGCGCAGGTAGTTCTGCCCGACGGCGTCCACCGACATGCTCGCCCCGGCCGCCGGCGCCGGCGTGATGTCGCTGAGCAGCAGCACCCGGTGGGTCGGGTTGGACACCGCGGCGAAGACGTCGAGGGTGACGTCCTGCTTGGGCCGCACGAACGCGGTCACCGGCGCGGTCGCGAGATCGGCGGGAGCGTCCGGCGGGAGCACCGTGATGCGCGCGGTGGCGGTGGCATCCGACGATCCGTCGGTGACGGTGTAGGCCACCCGGTACGTGCCGGGCTTCGCCGCGGTGAAGTCGAACGACGTGGTGCCGGCCGTGGGCACGGCCTCGGCGGACGCCTCGTCGAGCACCCGGACGCTCGACAGCGACAGCCGGCCCGCGGTGCCGGTGACGTGCGACGCCGTGTCGACGCTGAGACCCTGCGCGTGCGCGTCGACGACGGTGAACGACTCGGCGGTCAGCTTCGGATGCGCGGCGACCCTGACCGTGAGCGTGCGGGTGGTGGTGCGGCCGCGCGTGTCCCCGACGGTGACGGTGAGGGGGATCACCTGCGCGCGCGTCTCGGACGGGTCCGGATGCCGGTACACGACGTCGCCGGTCGCGGTCGTGGCGACGCTTCCGACACCGCTCGGGTTCTGCACGCCCAGCAGCATGACCGGGTCGCCGTCGGGGTCCACCCAGCCGTTCATCACCGGCACCGACACCGTGCCGCCGGGCGCGACCTGCGGGCTCGGCCAGGTGGCCAGGCATCCGGCGACCGGGCACCACTGCGGCGCGGACTCGGTCGAGGCCGGCCGCACGGTCAGGGTCACCGTGGCGAAGCGGGAGTACAGGCCGCCGCCCGACCCCGGCGCGGTGCCGTCGGTGACGCGGTAGCGGAAGGATGCCGACCCCGTTGCGCCGGGGGCGACCTGCACCACGAGACGCTGGTTCTGGTCGACGACCGACACCGTGCCGAACGACGACGGCAGCCCCGACACGGTCTGCGGGTCGATGCTGAGCACGTCCTCGTTGGGGTCGTGGTCGTTCAGGAGCACCGGCAGCGGCACCAGGGCGCCCGCCCGCACGCCGAAGCTGTCGGATTCGGCGACCGGCGGCTTCGGGTCGATCACCACCGGCGCCCGCTGCTGGGACTGGTCGGAGGCCGGATTGGTGTGGCTGCCCAGGGTCCAGTCCTGGCTCGACGGAAGCAGGCGACCGGTGGTGGCATCCCACACCCAGCCGGAGCGGGTGTCGTTGAGGATGACGCTCGAGCCGGCCGCGGTCAGCACCGGCCGGCGCTCCTCGGGGAGCGTGTGCCCGCCATACGACAGGTCGCGGCGTTCGTCGCCGGCGATCGCCCCGGAGGCGGAGCCGCGCCACAGGGTTCCGGAGCCGGTGCCGAGCCAGCCCGCATACACCGTGCCGCCCTGCACGATCGGCTGCGTCGGCGTGCCGAGGTCGGTCGTCCCGCCGCCGGTGACGCGCACCGGCTTCGACCCGTCGGCGGGCAGTCGCACGAGGCCGGTGTCGTCGGCGATCCACGCCGACCCGCTCGTCGCGGAGGGGATGCCCGCGGCGACCGTCCCGACGAGCTTCAGGGCGCGCGCCCCGGACGCCGACCACACCCGCCCGGCATCCCGGTCGGCCAGGAACCACGTCCCGCCGGCCGCCGTCATCGCCAGGTCGTCGCTGCCGGGCGGGAGGCCCGCGGCGGCATCCTGCCCCAGGGCGCGCCCCTGCGGGATGCTGAAGCGCAGCACCGCGCCGTCCGCACGGGAGGCGGCGAACACGGTGCCGGCATCGTCCACGGTGATCGCCTCGGCGCTGAACCCCCGCGCGCCGGGAGTGCCGTCGCCGGGCTGCACGGACACCGGGGTGGCGCCGAGCCGGCCCGCGTACACGGCACCGGCATCGGTGCGGTACGCGACGAAGCCGCCCGCGACGGCCGCGTCGACCGTGCCCGCGGGAGTGGATGCCGCGTGCCGCAGCGCCTCGTTGTCGAGGTCGGCCGGCTGGGCCTGGTCGATCCGGGCCAGCTTGCCGAAGCTGTCGGCGAACAGGTAGGCGCCCGATCCCACCTGGGCGACGGAGGTCGGGTTCTCGATGGTGCGCACCGTGTCGAGCTCACCGACGGCCGTGTTCACCCGGGCGTAGTGCCGCCCGGTGCCGGTCTGCAGCGCCCAGAGCGCCGACGCCGCCGGCGGTGTCTGCTTGGCATCCAGCCCCGGCCAGACGACGCTGACCGCGACGACGGATGCCACCGCCGCGGCGGCTGCGAGGACGGCGAGCAGGACCTTGCGACGCCCCATGTCAGCTGCGGCTCCAGGGCCACCGGCGGCGACGGGCGCGACCGCCGGTGATCGTGGCGTCCTCATCGCGCGCGAGCGAGGTCAGGTCGGTCGTCGTGCGCAGCCGCCGCGACCCCGGGGCATCCACCGCGGAACGCACCGGGCCGCGCGCCTGGGCGTCGGCGAAGTCCACCGGCGGCGACGGCGGCGCCCACTCGGAGGCGGCGAGTTCGATCGGGGTGCGCGGCAGGCCGAGCCGGACCTGCAGTTCGCCGAGCGCCTCGGCCAGGGCGAGAGCGGAGGGGTAGCGGGCCGCGGGGTCGCGCTGCATCGCGGTCGCGAGCACCCGCTCGAGCTCCTCCGGGACATCCGCGCGGTTCATCGGCGGATACTGCGCGCGCAGGATGCGCCGGCGCAGCTGGTCGCGGTCGTTCTGGCCCGGCTCCCGCCGTTCGAACGGGCTGCGCCCGGCCAGCAGCGAATAGAGCGTGGCAGCCAGCGCCCACACTTCGCTCGCGACCGTACCGGTGGTGTGCTCGGCGACCACCTCGGGAGCCGACCAGGGCACGCTCATGGCGAAGACGCCGCTGCCCTGCCCGGGCGCGAGGGACGACGCGATGCCGAAGTCGGCCAGCACGGGCGACCCGAAGGACGTGATGAGGATGTTGGACGGTTTCACGTCCCGGTGCACGAGGCCGGCGCGGTGCGCGGCTTCGAGCGCGGACGCCATCTTCACGCCGATCGCGAGGACCTCCGCGACGGGGATCCGCTCGAGGCGGAAGCGCTGGGCGAGGGAGCCCGGGCAGTACTCCATGGCGATGTACGGGCGCCCCTCGGCCGAGATCCCCGCCTCGTAGACGGTGACGATCGACGGATGGGCCGACAGGTGCGCGAGCACGTCGGCCTCGGCGTTGAACATGCGCAGCAGGTCGGCCTCGCCGGCGACGCTCGGCAGCACCTTGACGGCAACCTGACGGCGCGGCATGTCCTGGTCGTAGAGGAACACGTCCGCGAAGCCGCCCGACCCGAGCGGCCGCACGAACGTGAATCCGGCGAGGACGGGCGCAGCGGCCGGCAGTCGCTTCGGCATCGCTCCCCCGGCATCGATCGTGATTCGGCGAGCCCCGGCGCGTTACCCGATCAGACTCGGACGTCCATGCTAACAGTGGTGCAACTCGCAACCGTGATCGCATGCGGCCTACCGGGGCGTGTCCGGCGGGTGTACTGTCCGGCCATGAGCGCCATCCGACCTGTTCGTCGGCGCCGACTCCTGGCCTTCGCCGCTGCCGCCGTCGCCCTCCTCGCCCTCCCCCTCGGAGCCGCCCCCGCCCTCGCCGCCCAGCCGGCACCGGTGGCGAAGTACGTCGCCGTGGGCGACTCGTATGCGGCCGGCCAAGGCGCCCCGGGCGCCACCGGCGTCTGCCACGTCAGTCCGCTCGGGTATCCGTCGCTCATCGGCGCCGTCCCGCGGTACAACCTGCTGCGCGACCCCGCGTGCTCCGGCGACACGATCGCCCAGGTCGCGGGCACGCAGCTCAGCCAGGTGAACCGGGGCACCACCCTCGTCACGATCACCGCCGGTGCGAACGACCTCGGGATCGCCGACGTATACACGCAGTGCGTGCCGGACGCCGGCACCCCCGGATGCCTCGCCGCGATCGCGAAAGCGCAGCTGGCGCTCACCATGGTCGAGGGCCGCATGAGCGCCCTCATCGCGGCCGTGCACTCCGCCGCCCCGCGCGCCACGATCGTCGTGACCGGCTATCCGATCCCGTTCAGCGCCGACCTCGCGCAGCAGTTCCCGATCGCCGCGCAGGTGAACCAGGCGGTGTGGACCCTCGACGCCGCGCTGGCCGGGGCGGTCCAGCAGCAGGCCGCCGCGAACGTCGCGGTGCGGTTCGCCCCGGTGTCGTTCGCCGGTCACGAGATCGGCACCGCCGCCCCGTGGCTGGGCGGCGACCCGACGGACGGAAGCACCTTCCTGCATCCGAACGCCACCGGCTACGCCGTGTACGCGCAGACGATCCTCGCCGTCCTGGGTTAATACCGCGCGGAGAACCCGCCGTCGGTGTGGAGGAGCTGGCCGCTGATCCAGCGGCCTTCATCCGACAGCAGGAACGCGGTGATCCCGGCAATGTCTTTCGGCGTTCCGGCTCTCCCGAGCGGGTGGTGGGCGGTCAACGTTTCCCGCGTCTCATCGTCCATCCATCCCGTATCTATCGGCCCCGGATTGACGACGTTGGCCGATATCCGTTTCGGCCCGAGTTCACGGGCCGCGGAGATGACGATCCGGTCGAGCGCTCCCTTGGAGGCGCCGTACGGGAGATTTCCGGTCGTGTGATCGCTTGTGAAGGCGACGATCGCTCCGCCAGACGCATCCGCTTGGCGCGCGAAGGCGGCGATGAGCAGAAGCGTCGCTCGGGCATTGACCGCGACGTGCTCATCGAAGCTTTCGGCCGTGGTGTCGAGAATGCCGGATTCGACGTCGTGGGCGTGACTCAGCACGAGGGCTGAGAGCGGCCCGCGGTCGAGCGCGACCTGCTCGATGAGGGTGGTCGGCGCGGAGGCGTCGGAAAGATCGCACGGGTAGTCCCCTGTGTCGAGGTCGCTGGTGACGACATCCCAGCCGTCTGCGGACAGTCGGGGCACGACGCCCGCGGCGATGCTGTTGGCGCGCGAAGCTCCGGTCACAAGTGCGAGGGGCATGGGTCCACGTTAGTGGCGCGCGTTCGGATCGCGACGAACCGCCTAGCTGCGGCGCTACTTCGCTCGGTTCACCAGAGTGGTGATGCCCCAGACGATCAGCGCGGCCACCACCACGATGATGACGGCGTTGATCACGAGGTGGGTGAGCTAGGCGGTCAGTCCAGCGTGTCGTCGCCGGCCCGCGGATCGAACGGAGCATCCAGCGACTGGGTGAGCTCGGCCAGCAGCGCCTCGATCTGCGGTTCGACGAACTCGGCGACCGCCTCCTGGATGCGCAGGCGATGGTGGAGCAGGATGCCGCACACCTCCCGGCCGATCATGTTCGCGTAGTCGTCGGCGAGTCCGACCTCCTGCCGCAGGGCGGCCTTCGCCTCCGCGGACAGCGGCGGCAGCGCCGGGACATCCGCATCCGCCTCGGCCGCGAGGCCCGCGATCGTGAACAGGAACGGCGCGCCCGGTTCCGGGTCGGGGTCCAGCGGCATCCCCTCGAACTCCGGGTCGAGACCCTCGCTCGGCCGGTACGACCGGGCCCGGTTGCGGGTGGCCTGCTGGTCGAGCTCGGCCTGCAGCATCGGCAAGTTCCGGGCCGTGTAGTCGCTGACGGCGTGGTCGACGATCGTCTTCACCCGGGTGGAGAGCCCGTGCTGCACGCCGTGCGGTACGTCGGCGCCGAGCCCGGCCGCCGACAGCACCGGAGACCCGAAGCAGAGCCGGCACGGGGCCGAACGACCCCGGTGCGTGGCCGGCTGCCAGCGGGGCAGCCACCGCAGCCAGGCATCGACTGCCTGGCTGACCTGGGTTTCCAGGGACCGCTCCACGGCTCAACCGTACCGCCGTCACTCGTCTTCGTCATGCTCCCACGGCCAGCGCGGCCGGCGGGTGCGCGTGCGCACGAGGGCGATCCCGCACCAGGCGGCCACCACCGCGGCACCGCCGATCACCGCACCGAACCACGTGGTCGAGATGTGCGCGACGACGGATGCCCCGGACGCGATGTCCTGGGTCTCCACCATCACGCCGATACCGACCCCGATCAGGTACGCGAGGAAGCATCCCGCGCCGATCCACAGCGCCGCCCAGAACGACGGGCGCCCGCGACGGATGTGCAGCCACAGCATGCCCGCGAACGCGCCGCACGCCAGTACGACCCCCAGGATGCCGGGCAGCTGCCCGGACCCGCGGGCCGCGATGACGTCCTGGTCGGTTCCGAGGCTGACCAGGCCGAGTCCCGCGATCACCAGAGCGACGTAGCCGATCAGCGCGAAGGCGAGCGCCATCCGCGGAGGCACCGGGCCGCCGTGCGGCGGGGGTGCCGGCGGGTTCTCCGGATGAGTGGGCACGTCGGCAGGTTACCTCCGCCGGAACCGGCCCGGGGCCGGTCCGGCGGGGGAACGGCGGCGGTCAGGCGCGCTCGGCGGCGGCCTGCGGACCCGCTTCGAGTGAGCGCTCGTACTCCTCCTGCGCGGCG
Organism: Microbacterium mangrovi; assembly: GCF_000802305.1. Taxonomy (GTDB): domain Bacteria; phylum Actinomycetota; class Actinomycetes; order Actinomycetales; family Microbacteriaceae; genus Microbacterium; species Microbacterium mangrovi. Next base: position 191,071 of record NZ_JTDK01000002.1, read on the forward strand.
AGGTTCAGCGCGGTCACCTTGCGGCCCCGGCGGGCCACCCAGGCGCCGAACCAGATCGTCAGTTCGCGCCCGATGATGAACGCGGCGATCGACAGCGGAGCGAACAGCTGGGCGGCGATGAGCTTCTCGCTGGCCGCGTAGGTGAGGTTCCAGGCCTGCGCGTGCGCGAGCTGACCGGCGATGTGCCCGACGTAGGCCGCGAGACCCACGAGGATGCCGAACACCACCCAGTAGCCCCAGCGCGCCCGGTTGATGAAGACGCCCAGCAGCCAGAACCCGAGGAAGAACACCACCGTCGGCGTCCACAGGTCGGCGGTGGAGAGGTGATCGAGCACCCGGCTGCCGAGAGCCGAGATCGCGAACGTGCCCTTCACGAGGTCGATGAGCGCCCAGGCGGCGAGGTACAGGACCGCGAACGCCACGGCGGCGACCAGGCCGATGAGCCCGGCGGCGCCCCGGTTGCCGCGCGGAGTCGGTGCCTCGGGTGCCGAGACGTACACGGGACGCGGGCCGGCGATCGCGGTGAGCCCGGTCGGCTCCTCGGGCTCGGCGGCGGGGGCGGGTGCGGCGGCGGGGGCGGATGCTGCGGCGGCGGCCGCGGCGGGCGGGATCACCGTGGTGTCGGCCTCGTGCGCGGGTGCGGCAGGCGCGGGGGCGTCGGAGGCGGGAGCGACCGGCTCGGCGGTGTGCGACGCAGATTCGACGGGCTCGGCGGTGTGTGCGGGCTCGGCGGTGTGCGCGGGCTCGGCGGCTGCGGCGGCCGCAACGGGCGATTCTTCGGGAGCGGACTCGCCTGCCGGGGACTCGGCGGCTGCGGCGGCGGGCTCAGCGGACGCGGCGGGCGAGTCCGGCTCAGCGGCGGGCTCCGCAGTGTGCGCGGGCTCGGCGGCGGCCGGCCACAGGTGCGCCCCGCCGTCGGACGTGGACGGCGTGCCGTCCGCCGGAGCCGATTCGGGTGCTGCGGTCCCCGTCTGCTCGGCGGGGGCGGCATCCTCCGACGCCGGCTCGTTCGCGGCCGGCTCGTGCGCGGCCGGCTCCTGCGCGCCGGGCTGCTGGGGTGCGGCGTTCTGGGGCGAGCGCGACTCGGTGGCGGCGCGGCCCGCGGCCTCCGCCTCGGCGAGACCGGCGTTGGCGCGCTCGACGACGTCATCGATGTCGTGCTTGGACCCGGGTGCCTGCGGATCGGTCATGGCAGATCTCCTCACGCGGGCGCGTCTCCCGCACCGTCACGCTAACGTGCGCGGCGGGCGGTGCCGCGAAGCCTCGCCGTGCCGCGCCACATCCGGTCGCTCAGCGGACCGGCGCGGGCCACAGCCGCTGCACGAGCGCCGCGGTGTAGGCGGCGGGATGCCACCCCGTCTCGGTGGTCGAGAGCCACGTCTGCCCGTGCACCACCGCCGTGTCCGTCACCTGTCCGGAACGACGCGTGCAGGTCAGCAGCGATGCATCCGGGCGGGTGACGCGGCATCCGAATCCGCGCTGGGTGAGGGCAGCGGCGATCGCCGTCCGGGTCGCGTCGGCCGTGCCGGACGCGGTGAGGTCCACGAGGCTCGAGCGCACCGTTCCGCCGGTCGCCGACCGCCAGCCGCACGTCATCCGCACCGACGGATGCCACGGGGCCATCGCCTGCATCAGCTCCACCGCCGGCGCAGACATGTCCTGACTCAGCACCGTGTGCGGGTCGAGGGCGAGCTCCAGCCAGAGCCGGGACGGATACAGCGACACGCAGTCGTCGGTGAGAGCCGTGCCGATGGACTCGATCGGCACGGGCGTGGGCAGCGGTTCGGCCGGAGTGCGGGCTCCCTGCTCCAGGACCCCGAGCGTGAAGCCCACGGCCCAGGGAACCGCCGGCGCCGCGACGTACACCATGCCCGCCACCGCGGCCACGCAGAGGATGCCGACGGGCCATGCCAGCCACCACCTGCGTCCGCCGATCATCCCAGCCTCCCCGCTTGCCACGCTAGGTGGCGGCATCCCGATCCGCCCCCCGGCACGCCGCACGCGTGATCCGCCTCGATTCCAGTCTGCGACCGGAAAACGACGAAGGGCCCGGATGCCGAAGCATCCGGGCCCTGGGTCAGCCCTTCGACGAGCTCAGGGCACGGGGGTTCAGTTGTAGGTGGTGAAGTCGCCGTCGCTGAAGCTGTCGAAGTCGACGTACGTCAGGTCCTCGTCGGAGTAGGCGCCGTCCGACGCGAAGATGCGGTTGGGGTACCGCTCGCTCTTCGCCTCTTCGGTGGCCTCGACGGTGACGTTGCGGTACTTCGCAAGGCCGGTGCCCGCCGGGATCAGCTTTCCGATGATCACGTTCTCCTTGAGGCCCACCAGCGGGTCGCGCTTGCCCTCCATGGCCGCCTGCGTCAGGACGCGGGTGGTCTCCTGGAAGGACGCCGCGGACAGCCACGACTCGGTCGCGAGCGACGCCTTGGTGATACCCATGAGCTCCGGACGACCCGATGCGGGACGCTTGCCCTCGGCCACGGCCTGACGGTTCGTGTCGATGAAGCGACGCGCGTCGACCAGCTCACCCGGGAGCATCGCCGTGTCGCCGTGGTCGACCACGGTGACCTTGCGCAGCATCTGCCGAACGATGACCTCGATGTGCTTGTCGTGGATCGGGACACCCTGCGAGCGGTACACGCCCTGCACGCCGCCGACGAGGTACTTCTGCACCTCGCGGGCGCCCATGACGCGCATGATCTCCTTCGGGTCCAGCGTGCCCTTGATGATCGGCTGGCCGACCTCGACGTGCTGGCCGTCCTCCACGAGCAGCTCGGCGCGCTTGAGCACCGGGTACACGTGCGGCTCGTCGCCGCTGTCGGGGGTGAGGATCACCTTGCGGCTCTTCTCGGTCTCGTCGATCGTGACGCGCCCGGCGGACTCGGCGATCGGCGACGACCCCTTCGGGGTCCGGGCCTCGAAGAGCTCCTGCACACGCGGCAGACCCTGGGTGATGTCCTCGGCCGACGCCGAACCACCGGTGTGGAAGGTACGCATCGTCAGCTGGGTACCGGGCTCACCGATCGACTGGGCGGCGATGATGCCGACGGCCTCGCCGATGTCGACGATCTTGCCGGTGGCCAGCGAACGGCCGTAGCAGTTCGCGCAGACGCCGACAGCCGAGTCGCAGGTGAGCACCGAGCGGACCTTGATGGTCTCGATGCCCGCCTCGACCAGGCGGTCGATGAGCACGTCGCCCACGTCGTCGCCGGCCTCGGCCAGCACCGTGCCCGAGGCATCCACCACGGCCGCGGCGAGCGTCCGGGCGAACACCGAGTTCTCGACGTTCTCGTCGCGGGTGAGCACACCCTGCGAGTTCGGCGCCGCGATGGTGAAGTCCAGGCCCTTGCTGGTGCCGCAGTCCTCCTCGCGGATGATGACATCCTGCGAGACGTCCACGAGACGACGGGTCAGGTAACCCGAGTCGGCGGTACGGAGGGCCGTGTCGGCCAGACCCTTGCGGGCACCGTGCGTCGCGATGAAGTACTCCGCCACCGACAGACCCTCGCGGTACGAGGAGATGATCGGACGGGGGATGATCTCACCCTTCGGGTTCGACACCAGGCCACGCATACCGGCGATGTTCCGGATCTGCAGCCAGTTACCACGGGCGCCCGACGACACCATGCGGTTGATGGTGTTGTCCTCCGGGAAGTTGTCGCGCATCGCCTGCTGGATCTCGCGCTCCGCATCCTGCCAGATGTCGGTGAGCTCCTTGCGGCGCTCGGCATCCGTGGTGAGACCCTTCTCGTACTGAGCCTGGACCTTCGCGGCGGACTGCTCGTGCTTCGCGATGATCTCGCCCTTGTTCGGCGGGGTCAGGATGTCGGAGAGCGCGACGGTCACACCCGAACGGGTCGCCCAGTAGAAACCGGCGTCCTTGATGCGGTCGAGCGAAGCCGCGACCTCCACCTTCGGGTACTCCTCGGCGAGCTTGTTGACGATCTGCGACAGCTTGCCCTTGTCGGCCTGCTCGCGAACGAACGGGTAGCCCTTGGGCAGCGTGTCGTTGAAGATCGCCTGGCCGAGCGAGGCATCCACGAGACCGTGACGCTCGTAGCCCTCGGGCGCTTCGCCCTCGAGGAACGTCAGGCCGGGAACGCGGATGCGCACCTTCGCCTGCAGATCGAGCGTGCCCTCGTCCTTGGCGAGGATCGCCTCGGACACCGAACCGAACACGCGGCCCTCACCGGTCGCACCCGCCTTGACCGTGGTCAGGTGGTGCAGGCCGATGATCATGTCCTGCGAGGGCAGGGTGACCGGGCGGCCGTCGGACGGCTTCAGGATGTTGTTCGACGCCAGCATCAGGATGCGGGCCTCGGCCTGCGCCTCGACCGACAGCGGCAGGTGCACGGCCATCTGGTCACCGTCGAAGTCGGCGTTGAACGCCGCGCACACGAGCGGGTGCAGCTGGATGGCCTTGCCCTCGACGAGCTGCGGCTCGAAGGCCTGGATGCCGAGGCGGTGCAGCGTGGGCGCACGGTTCAGCAGAACCGGGCGCTCGCGGATGATCTCCTCGAGCACGTCCCAGACCTCGGGACGGGTGCGCTCGACGGCGCGCTTGGCGGCCTTGATGTTCTGCGAGTGACCGAGGTCGATCAGGCGCTTGATGACGAACGGCTTGAACAGCTCGAGCGCCATCTGCTTGGGCAGACCGCACTGGTGGAGCTTGAGCTGCGGGCCGACGATGATGACCGAACGACCCGAGTAGTCCACGCGCTTGCCGAGCAGGTTCTGACGGAACCGGCCCTGCTTGCCCTTGAGCATGTCGGACAGCGACTTCAGCGCACGGTTGCCGGTACCGGTGACCGGGCGGCCGCGGCGGCCGTTGTCGAACAGCGCGTCGACGGCCTCCTGCAGCATCCGCTTCTCGTTGTTGACGATGATCTCGGGGGCACCGAGGTCGATCAGGCGACGAAGACGGTTGTTGCGGTTGATCACGCGACGGTACAGGTCGTTGAGGTCGGAGGTCGCGAAGCGGCCGCCGTCCAGCTGCACCATCGGGCGCAGCTCCGGCGGGATCACCGGAACGACGTCGAGCACCATGGCGGCCGGCGACATGCCGGTCGACAGGAACGAGTTGACGACCTTGAGGCGCTTGATCGCACGGATCTTGCGCTGGCCCTTGCCCTCGGCGATCTGCAGGTGCAGGCTCTCGGACTCGGCCGCGAGGTCGAAGCTCTCCAGACGGCGCTTGATGGACTCCGCGCCCATGTAGGCCTCGAAGTACTGGCCGAAGCGGTCCTGCAGCTCCTGGAAGACGTCGTCCTCCGCCTTCAGCTGGCCCACCTCGAGCGTGCGGAAGTCCTCCCACACGCGCTCCAGACGCGCGATCGCCTCGTCGGCGTTCTTGCGGATGGAGGCCATCTCCTTCTCGGCGGCGTCCTTGGCCTTCTTCTTCTGGTCGGCCTTGGCGCCCTCCTCCTCGAGCGCAGCGAGCTGCTCCTCGAGCTTGGCGAGACGGGCGGCGACGCGGGCGTCGCGGCGGTCGCCGAGGGTCTTCATCTCCAGGCGAAGGTTGTTCTCGTGCGTGGGGAGGTCGCGGTGGCGGGCCTCCTCATCGACCGAGATGACCATGTACGCGGCGAAGTAGATGACCTTCTCGAGGTCCTTCGGCGCCATGTCGAGCAGGTAGCCCAGGCGCGAGGGCACGCCCTTGAAGTACCAGATGTGCGTGACGGGCGCGGCCAGCTCGATGTGGCCCATCCGCTCGCGGCGGACGGAGGACTTGGTGACCTCCACGCCGCAGCGCTCGCAGACGATGCCCTTGAAGCGGACGCGCTTGTACTTGCCGCACGCGCACTCCCAGTCGCGCGAGGGGCCGAAGATCTGCTCACCGAACAGACCGTCCTTCTCGGGCTTGAGGGTGCGGTAGTTGATGGTCTCGGGCTTCTTGACCTCACCGTAGGACCAACGACGGATGTCGTCGGCGGTGGCCAGGCCGATGCGAAGCTCATCGAAAGTTGTTGCGTCGAGCACTAGTTCTCCTGTGTCGGAATCTTGCGTTTGCCTGGCCTGGTTCAGATCTCGTCGATCGACGACGACTCGAACCGGCTGGAGATGTTGATGCCCAGCTCTTCCGCTGCGCGGAACGCCTCGTCATCCGTGTCGCGGAGGTTGACCGCGGTGCCGTCGGCGCCGAGGACCTCGACGTTCAGGCAGAGCGACTGCATCTCCTTCATGAGCACCTTGAAGGACTCGGGGATGCCGGGCTCCTGGATGTTCTCGCCCTTGACGATGGCCTCGTACACCTTGACGCGGCCGAGGATGTCGTCGGACTTGATGGTGAGCAGCTCCTGCAGCGCGTACGCGGCGCCGTAGGCCTCGAGGGCCCACACCTCCATCTCACCGAAGCGCTGGCCGCCGAACTGCGCCTTACCACCGAGCGGCTGCTGGGTGATCATCGAGTACGGGCCGGTGCTGCGGGCGTGGATCTTGTCGTCCACGAGGTGGTGCAGCTTCAGGATGTACATGTAGCCGACCGAGATCGGAGCCGGGAACGGCTCGCCGGAGCGGCCGTCGAACAGCTGCGTCTTGCCGGAGCGGTCGATGAGACGCTCGCCGTCGCGGTTGAGCAGCGTCGAGTCGAGCAGACCCGCGATCTCCTCCTCGTGGGCGCCGTCGAACACCGGGGTCGCGACCTTGGTGCCGGGGGCAGCCTCACGGGCGGCCTCGGGCAGGTGCACGGCCCACTCCGGGGTGCCCTCGACCTTCCAGCCCTGCTTGGCGATCCACCCGAGGTGGGTCTCCAGCACCTGGCCGAAGTTCATGCGGCCCGGGATGCCGAGCGGGTTCAGGACGACGTCGACCGGCGTGCCGTCGGCGAGGAACGGCATGTCCTCGACCGGCAGGATCTTCGCGATGACACCCTTGTTGCCGTGGCGGCCGGCGAGCTTGTCGCCCTCGGTGATCTTGCGCTTCTGGGCGATGTAGACCACGACGCGGCGGTTGACGCCCGAGCCGAGCTCGTCGTCGCCGTCCTCGGCGTTGAACTCCTTGACCGCGATGATCGTGCCCTGCTCGCCGTGCGGCACCTTCAGGGACGTGTCGCGCACCTCGCGGCTCTTCTCGTTGAAGATCGCGCGGAGCAGGCGCTCCTCGGCCGACAGCTCGGTCTCGCCCTTCGGGGTGACCTTGCCGACGAGGATGTCGCCGGGACGCACCTCGGCGCCGATCCGGACGATGCCGCGCTCGTCGAGGTCCTTCAGCAGGTCGGGGCTGACGTTGGGGAGGTCACGGGTGATCTCCTCCTTGCCGAGCTTGGTGTCACGGGCATCCACCTCGTACTCCTCGATGTGGATCGAGGACAGGGTGTCGTTCTTGACGAGGTCCTGGCTGAGGATGATCGCGTCTTCGAAGTTGTGACCCTCCCACGTCATGAACGCGACGAGGAGGTTCTTGCCGAGCGCCAGCTCGCCGTTCTCGGTGGCGGGGCCGTCGGCGATGACCTCGCCGACCTCGATGCGCTCGCCCGCCGAGACGATGACGCGCTGGTTGTACGACGTGCCCTGGTTGGAGCGGTCGAACTTGCGCAGGTAGTAGTCCTGCGTGCCGCCCTCGTCGAGCTGAACGGTGACGCGGTCGGCCGAGACCTCGGAGACCACACCGGCCTTGTCGGCGGTGATGACGTCACCGGCGTCGACGGCTGCGTAGCCCTCCATGCCGGTGCCGACGAACGGCGAGTCGCTGCGCACCAGCGGAACCGCCTGGCGCTGCATGTTCGCACCCATGAGGGCGCGGTTCGCGTCGTCGTGCTCGAGGAACGGGATCAGCGACGTGCCGACCGACACCATCTGGCGCGGCGAGACGTCCATGTAGCCGATCTCCTCGGCGTGGAACAGGTCGACCTCGCCGTCCTTGCCCGAACGCGCGAGCACGCGGTCGTCGGCGAAGCGGTTGTCGGAGGTGAGGGCCACACCGGCCTGGGCGACGATGTAGTCGGCCTCTTCGGCGGCGGTCAGGTACTCGATCTCGTCGGTGACGTGGCGGTCGACGACCTTGCGGTACGGCGTCTCGATGAAGCCGAACGCGTTGATGCGCGCGAAGGAGGCCAGCGAGCCGATCAGGCCGATGTTCGGGCCTTCCGGGGTCTCGATGGGGCACATGCGGCCGTAGTGCGACGGGTGGACGTCGCGGACCTCGACGCCGGCGCGCTCACGGGACAGACCGCCGGGGCCCAGCGCCGACAGGCGGCGCTTGTGGGTGATGCCCGCGAGCGGGTTGTTCTGGTCCATGAACTGCGACAGCTGCGACGTGCCGAAGAACTCCTTGATCGCGGCCACGACGGGGCGCACGTTGATCAGGGTCTGCGGGGTGATCGCCTCGATGTCCTGCGTGGTCATGCGCTCGCGGACGACGCGCTCCATGCGGGAAAGGCCCGTGCGGACCTGGTTCTGGATGAGCTCGCCCACCGCGCGGATGCGACGGTTGCCGAAGTTGTCGATGTCGTCGACGTCCAGGCGGATCTCGGCCTCCTGGCCGCCGCGCAGACCCGTGAAGGTGTCGTCGCCGCGGTGCAGGCGCACCAGGTACTTGATGGTGGCGACGATGTCGTCGCGGGTGAGCACCGAGTCGTTGATCGCGGTGGAAAGGCCCAGCTTGCGGTTGATCTTGTAGCGACCCACCTTGGCGAGGTCGTACCGCTTCGGGTTGAAGTAGAAGTTGTCGAGGAGGTTGCGGGCGGCCTCGGCGGCCACCTGCTCGCCCGGACGCAGCTTCTTGTAGATGTCGCGGAGTGCCTCCTCCTGCGTGAGGATCGTGTCCTTCGACAGGGTGTCTTCGATCGAGTCGAAGCCGGCGAACTCGTTGAGGATGTCTTCGCTGGTCAGGCCGAGCGCCTTGAGGAAGACCGTCACCGACTGCTTGCGCTTGCGGTCGATGCGAACGCCCACCTGGTCGCGCTTGTCGACCTCGAACTCCAGCCACGCACCGCGGCTCGGGATGACGCGGGCCGAGACGATGTCCTTGTCGGAGGTCTTGTCGGCGACGCGGTCGAAGTAGACGCCGGGGGAACGGACCAGCTGCGACACGACGACGCGCTCGGTGCCGTTGATGATGAACGTGCCCTTGTTGGTCTGCAGGGGGAAGTCGCCCATGAAGACCGTCTGGGTCTTGATCTCACCGGTCTGGTGGTTCATGAACTCGGCCTCGACATAGAGCGGGGCGGCATAAGTCTTGCCGCGCTCCTTGCACTCGTCGATCGAGTACTTCTCGGGCTCGAGGTAGGGGTTGGTGAAGCTCAGCTGCATGGTCTCGCTGAGGTCTTCGATGGGCGAGATCTCCTCGAAGATCTCTTCCAGACCACTCGTGTTGGGGACGTCGGTGCGACCGGCGGCCTCCGCCTCGGCGACCCGCTTCTTCCAGGCGTCGTTGCCGACGAGCCAGTCGAAGGACTCGGTCTGCAGCGCGAGAAGGTCGGGGACCGTCAGCGTGTCGGTGATCTTGGCGAACGAGAGGCGGGAAGCCCCGCGGCCGTTCTTGGGGGTGGTGGATGCGGTGGGCGCAGCAGCCAAGGGGATAACCTCCATGGGCCCGGGGGCCTCGAGTTCCTTGTCGTGGGTGGACTGCTCGTTCCTCCCCCGGCACCGCGTCTCACACCCCGCCGAGGCGAGGGAGCGCAGGCACAGCCGACCACCATATGAGGGCAGGGGGAATCCAAGAGCGCAACCACCCACGATACGCCCTTCGACGCGCCGTGTCCAGTCCCGTTGCTTGACATTCCCTGAGACCGGGTGGACAATGCCCCGCACCGCGTCTTCCGGCATCCGGAAACGGGACGAGCCCGCGCTCGTCGGGGGACGAGAGCGGGCTCGAGTGCCGCGATCGGCCCGTTACGGCGCCGGCGCCCCCGCCTTGGTGGGGTTGCAGGCGACGCCCGGCGACGGGACGGCGCCCTTCAGCCCGGCCCGGACGAACGAGCCGTAGCTCTGCACGCCGTGGTAGCCGTTCTTCTGGCTGCCCCGCATCGCGATCGCGTCGTCGTTGAAGCCCGGCGGGTTGTTCTCGAGGGAATCGACCCGGTCGAGTCCGGAGTACGCGCATTCGGACGCCGCGTGCGACGTTCCCTGCGGATACCCTCCGCTTCCGGTGTATTCGCCGGCGTTCGCGACGCCCGCTCCGGCGAGGACGAGCCCCACCGCGAGGGCGCAGCCCGCTGCCAATCTCTTCATGTCCCCAGCCTTCCGAGAAACGCGGGAGCACGGGTACGCTCCCGACGGCGCTCACCGTACGCCTTTCGGCGCCGCTTCGGTAGGCCTGTGCACGCACGCAGCGCTGGACGAACCGCGGGGGCCGGAGGGCGCGGTCAGCGCTGGCCGGGCTTCAGCAAGGACGTCGGCAGCAGCGTGCGCGGGCGCCGGAACCACCAGACCACCAGCAGGGACACCGCCCCGCCGAGCGTCCCGGCGATGATGTCCCCCATCGTGTCGAGGTTGTTCAGCTGCGCGTGCGTGCCGATCGTGTGGTCGCTGATGAACTCGCAGATCTCCCACGCCGCCGCGAACGACATCGCCACGAGCTGGATGAACACGACCGACATCCACGGCCGCATGGGCGGCCAGCCGCGGTCCTCGGACTCGCGCAGCACCCACATCGCCAGCCACGCCAGCATGATGCCGGAGCCGAAGTGCACCACCTTGTCCCACCCCGGGATGATCCCGTAGACCGAGAGGGAGCTCCCGGCGAAGGGGCCCGCCGTGATGAACACGAAGTAGTTCAGCTGCAGCATCCTCGGCAGCGGAGTGCGCACCAGGGCGCCGAGCACCCCGGTCGCCCACAGGGTCGGGACCAGGAGCAGCGCCAGGGCGGGCTTGATGTGCGGGGCGCCGACGGCGACGAGCACGAACGGCAGCACGATGAAGACGACCTGGAACGGCAGCGCCAGCAGGACGTTGTCGCGAACGATGCGCCGCCAGGGCACGAGGGCGGTCGCAGGGCGGGTCATGATCTCATTCTCCAACCCCGTGGGCGAGTGCGATGGCCGCCGCGCGATCATGCACCCCGAGTTTGCTGAAGATCGCATTGATGTGGGTCTTGACCGTCGCGACGCTGACGAACTGCCGCTCGGCGATGGCGGCGTTGCCGAGGCCGTCCGCCATGGCTGCCAGGACCTCCGCCTCACGTCGGGTGAGTGCGGGGAACCGGGACAGGATGCCGTCGGCGGCATCCTCCGCGGGAGCCGGCGTCGGGGCGGTCAGGGCTCCGATCACCGCGTCCCCGACGTCCGCGCCGAAGGTGCGGTGACCCCGGGCGACGGCGCGCACCGCGGCGGCGAGCTCCACGCGTCCGGCATCCTTGGTGAGATACCCGCGCGCGCCGGCGCGGAGCGCCTTCACGATGGACTCGTCGTCGGAGTACGTCGTCAGCACGAGCACCGCAGCGTCGGGGACGTCGGCGCGCAGCTGCGCGGTCGCCGCGACGCCGTCGAGCACCGGCATCCGCAGGTCCATGAGCACGACGTCGGGCCGGTGCTCGACTGCGAGCGCGACGGCTTCGCGCCCGTCCGGGGCGGTGCCGACCACCTCGATGTCGGGGAGGAGCCCCAGGATGGTCGCCAGGCCGTCGCGGATGATCGCCTGGTCGTCGGCGATCAGCACGCGGATCGGGTTCTCGTCGTCGGTCATCGCAGTCGAGCCTCCGCCTCGAGGACGAACCGGTCCGCGTCGCGCTGCACGCGCACCGCGCCGCCGTGCGGGAGCGCGGCGAAGCGCTCCCGCATCCCGATGAGACCGTACCCGCCGCCCGGGCTCGGCTGCGATCCGGCGACGGGGTTCGCGACGGTGAGCGCCACCCGGTCGTCGTGCCAGCCCACGCCGACCGAGACGGCCTCCCCCGGGGCGTGCCGCCGCGCGTTGCTGAGCGCCTCCTGCAGCGCGCGCTGCAGGGTCGTCCCGACGACGGCGGGCACCGTCCGCGGGTCACCGGACTCGGTGAGCTCGGCCCGTCCGCCGAGCGCGCGGTGCGCCTCGAGCAGGTCGGTCAGCATGGTGCGCAGCGCGGCGGGCGACAGGTCCGGCGCGTCGTCGGCCTGCGGTGCGCGCAGGGCGGCGACCGCGCGCCGCGCCTCGGCGAGTCCGGCGCCGGCCAGCGCCCGGGCGTCGGCCACGCGCGACCGGGACGCGGCGGCATCCCCGGCATCCATCAGAGCCTCGGCCGCGTCGAGCTGGATGACCAGGCCCCCGAGCGTGTGCGCGAGCACGTCGTGCAGGTCCCGGGCGAGCGCGATGCGGGATGCCTCCTCCCGCATCTGCAGGTCGCGCTCGGCGAGGAGAGCCGCCTGCCGCTGCGCGAGAAGTCCCTGGCGCCGGCTGTACCCGCCGAGCATCGCGAGGAGCATCCCGCCGCACATCGCCAGGAGCGACAGAATGGTCGTCCCGGAGCCGACCGCGGCGAGGGCGAGCAGGCCCAGGCCGCCCACCGCGACGGACAGGCCCGCCCACAGCGGGACGTCCGGGTCGGCGAGGACGATCACGATGCACACGGCCGCCGGCACGATCCCGAGGCCGTCGGTGCCGGGGGCGCTGAGACTCCCCGCGGCGACGCCCACCACCGCCGCGAGGACCGCGGCACGGCGGAAGGCGGGATGCCGCACCGCCAGCAGGGCGAACACCGTGCGGGCGATCCAGGCGATGAGGGCCGTGACGGCGAGCGCCGTGGCCACGGGCGTGCGCGTCTGGTCCTGCAGCAGCCACCAGCCGAGCAGCACCGCGCCGGCCGTCGAGAGGACGACGGCCAGCGGCGACGGGCGCACGATCACGGGACCATCATGCCGCGGCGGTGCCGGCTCACACCGCCGGCACGGGAGCGAGTCGGCCGAGCCGCGTGCCGAAGACGGCGACCCGCGCGGCCCGGTTCGCGGCGAGCATCAGCAGGATGACGCCGGTGGTGGTGGCCGCGTGGGCGCCCAGGCGCACCGCGACGACGTCGAGCCCCACCCGCACCGCGATCACCAGCAGCCACAGCACGAGCCCGAGCCAGCCGGTGCGCGATTCGTACAGCGCCACGGCGCCCTTCGAGCCGACGGGGCGCGGCTCGGGCAGGCGCCGGAAGTGGGCGATCGCGCCCATCCACGCACCGACGCCGAGCGAGACGACGAGTTCCAGGATGAGGAAGGCCAGGTCGACGCCCGTGAGGATCGCGCTCGTCTGCACGATCATCGCCGCACCGACCACGCCCAGCACCAGCGGCATCCGCCACATCTGGGCGATGCTCACCGGGCGCCACGTGGTCTGGCGGTAGCCGATCCAGCCGAGGAGGAGGATGCCGAGAAGGACGTCGCCGACGAGTTGGAGGTTCATGGCATCCAGCGTCCCGCGCGGGGCGGGTGGAGCCGTGCCCGGGCGGGTGGAGATCCGGGTGGAGATCCGGGTGGACCGTCAGGATGCCCGGAATGCGCACCCGCGGGATTTGCCTCCTGCGTGGGCGGGCGCGACCCAATAAAGTGTCCTGGAGGCAGAACGCGGGGGTTGCTCTGCCGAGGAATCGAGCAAGGTGGATTTCGAGTCAGCCGAAGCGGCTGCCGCTGTGGACAGCCCATGGCCCTTGGTGGGGCGGGAGGCGGCGCGCGAGCGCGCGCTGTCGGCGTTGCGCGGCCCGGCACGGAGCGTCTGGATCCGCGGGGAGTACGGCGTCGGCACCAGCCGGCTCGCCGCCGAGGTGGCCGCCGAACTCGAGTCGGACGGGTGGCTGTCGGTCGGCGTGACCGGCAACGCCGCCCTTTCCGCCGTGCCTCTCGCGACGCTTGCGCCGGTCCTGGTGCGGGACATGAGCGGCCCGATCGCCTCGGCCCCCGACACCGTCGCCCTGTTCAGTGCGGCCAGCGCGGCGCTGTCGACGATCGCGCGCGGGCGCCGCATCCTGCTCGTGCTCGAGGACGCCGGTCATGCCGACCCGGTCTCGGTCTCGCTCATCGCCCGGCTCGTCGACGCCGGCCAGCTGCGCCTGGTCACCACGGCCGCGCACGACGAGGCCGAGCCGAACACGCTGCACGACATCGCGGCCGCCCCGGACACGGTGCGGATCGAGCTGGCCGGCCTCGACATCGACCAGACCGCGGAACTGCTCGGGCTCGTCCTGGGCGCGCCGATCGGGCACGGCACAGCCCTGCGGCTGCACCGGGCGTCGTCGGGCAACCCGCTCTTCCTGCGCGAACTCGTCATCGGCGCGCGGGATGCCGGCGCCCTGGTGCGCGCGGCCGACCACTGGCAGCTCACGGGCGAACCGGTGGACTCCCCGGCGTTGCCCGAGCTGATCCGCGCGCGACTGCGCTCGCTGACGCCGGGCGAACGCGATGCCGTCGAGCGCCTGGCCCTCTGCCAGCCCCTGTCGCTGGACGAGTTCGCCCGTCCGGGCGCGCCGGAGGCCCTCGCCGACCTCGAGCAGCACGGGATCGTGCAGGTGCACGAAGCCGGCGCCCGCCTGCACGCGCTGCTCACCCACCCGCTGTACGCCGCCGCCGTGCGCGAGTCGACCCCGCGGCGCCGGCGCCGGGTGCTGCTCGGCGAGCAGGCGGACCTCGTCGCGCGCCGCAACCCGTCTCCCGCCGATCGGCTGCGGGTGTCGCAGTGGCGGCTGGATGCCGGCCAGCCCGCGGATCCCGGGCTGCTGCTGCGGTCGGCTCGCCTCGCCCAGCAGGCGGACGACCACCGCGGCGCGGAGCGACTGGTCGCCGCCGCGATCGCAGCGGGCGGAGACGACGCGGCCGCGAACGTGCTGCACGCCCAGACGCTGTGGGCGATCGGCCAGGGTGCAGACGCGCTGCAGGCCCTCGACCGGGCGGACGAGCACGTCGCGGACGGACCGGGCGACCGCGCCCTGCACGCCGAGGCCGCGACACTGCGAGCGCGGATCAACGGCGCGGGCTGACCGGGCAGGGGCTGACCGCGCGGTCAGCGGGCGTGCCGGAAGCGGATGCCGGTGCCGGGCCGCGCCTGCCCGATCGCGTCCAGGGCGGCATCCGGGATCACCGCGATCACCGGATAGCCGCCGGTGACCGGGCCGTCGGCGAGCAGGATCGTGGGCCGACCCCACGGCGGCACCTGCAGAGCGCCGGGCACCATCCCCTCGCTGGGCAGTTCGTCGGCGCGGGTGCGCTCCAGCTCGGGGCCCTCCAGCCGCACCCCGACCCGGTCTGCCTGCGCGCTCACCACCCAGCGGCTCTCGAAAAGCACCGGAAGCGCGGATGCCGCGAAACGGTCGGCGCGCGGACCGGGGGCGAGGGCCACCTCGAGCTCGTCCGGCGGGGCATCCCACGGCGCGAGGTCGTTCGGCGGCACGGGGTGTGCGGGCTCGCCCAGGGGCAGCGCGTCGCCTGGCCGGAGGGATGCCGGACCGAGCCCGGACATGGTGTCGGTGCTGCGCGACCCGACCTGGGCGGGCACGGCGAGTCCGCCGCGGACGCTGAGATACGCGCGGGCCCCGGCCGCGTACCAGTCCAGGTGCAGCTCGGTCCCCGCCGGCCACAGGGTCGCGGCATCCTGATCCACCGGCCGCCCGTCCAGCAGGATCGGCCCGCGCGCACCGGTCACCGCGAACCAGGTGTCGCGCGTCGCAACCGCGCGGAACCCGCCGAGCACCGCCTCGATCCCGGCGGCGGTCTCGTCGTTGCCGACGAGCCGGTTGCCGCGCCGCAGGGCGGCCCGGTCGAGCGCCCCCGAGCGGGCGACGCCCAGGGCGCCCAGTCCCGGTCGTCCGAGATCCTGGATGCTCGCGAACACTCCCGGAGCGACGACGCGGATGCCGGGCACCCCGAAGCCGCCGATTTCGGAGACAGCGGCGGGGGCAGCGGGGGCAGCGGAGGCGCGGACGGGGCGGAAGCGCACGGGGGCGCCGGGGGCGAGCAGGGCGGGTGAGGATGCCTCGGGAACGAAGAGCGGCGCGTCCGTGCGGCCGATCAGCCGCCAGCCGCCGGGCGTCTCGCGCGGGTACGCGCCGGAGAACCCGCCGGCGAGTCCCACGGAGCCGGCGGGCACGCGCGTGCGGGGAGCATCCAGGCGGGGCACGTCGTACGGCCAGTCCTCGCTCACCAGGTATCCGAAGCCGGGGGCGAAGCCGGTGAACGCGACCCGCCACGCGGCGGCGGTGTGCGCGGCGACGAGCGCATCCGCGGAGATCCCGAGGATCGCGGCCGTCGATTCGAGATCGTCGCCGTCGTAGACCGTGTCGAGCACGACCGGCTCCGCCTCGGGCGGCGCATCCGCCGCCGGGTCGGATGCCGCGTGCCCGATCCAGGTGCGCACCGCGGTGGCGGCATCCGGCGCCGCGAAGCGCACCAGCACCGTGCGCGCGGCCGGAACCAGTTCGGTGACGACGTCGGGGCGGGATGCCGCCAGCGCCGCGTGGAGGGCGAGCACCGCGGCCTGTCCGTCCGTCTCGACGAGCAGCGCGCGCTCGCCGAATGGGCGGATCACCACGGGCAGGTCACCGGTCATGGGTCACCAGGGCGCGCGGACCGCGATGCCGGCGGCATCCAGCGCCCGCCGCACCGCGTGCGCCGTCTCGACGGCGCCCGGAGAATCGCCGTGCAGGCACAGGGATCCGGCATCCACGCGCAGGAGCGTGCCGTCGGCCGCGATCAGCCGGCCGGTTTCGACGAGGTGGACGGCGCGTGCGGCGGCCTCGGCGGGGTGGTGCACGAGGTCTCCGGGCATCCCGCGCGGCACGAGGGTTCCGTCGGCGAGATACCCGCGATCGAGGAAGGCCTCCCGCACGAACGGGATGCCGGCATCCCCGGCCGCCCGCTCGATCTCGGTGCCGAGTCCGAGGATCGGCACCGGACGGGCGAGGTCGGCGGCGAGCGCCGCGACGGCCGACGTCACGGCGCGGGCCGTTTCCGGGTCGCTGCCGGCGGAGTGGTACAGCGCCCCGTGCGGTTTGACGTACCGGATGTCGGCACCCGCCGACCGCAGGGCGGCGAACTGCTCCTCGAGCTGGCCCTGCAGAGTTCGCGGGTCGACGTCGACCCGCACGCGCCCGAAGTTCTCCCGGTCGACGTAGGAGGGGTGCGCTCCGATGGCGACGCCGGTGCGGGCCGCCCGCGCCGCGGCATCCGCCATCGACACGGCGTCCCCGGCGTGACCGCCGCAGGCGATGCTGGCGCTGGAGATCACCGCGAACATCGCCTCGTCATCGGCCGTCGGCGCCGTGCCCGCCAGGGTGCTGACGGTCTCGCCGAGGTCGGCGTTGAGGTCGATGACGTGCATGACTCCACGGTAGCCACCGACGGCCGGGCGAGTTGGCTAGGTTCGATCCTGTGAACGGGCTCACAGCGTCCGATCACGCGACCGTAAGAGGACAACCGGGGGGTCGAAATGGTCGAGAGCACTTCCGTCGCGCAGACGACGGGCTGGCGCGGATTCTGGAACCGGGGCGGCTGGTGGAAGGCGCTTCTGGTGGTCGTCGTGTACGGCGGCGTGTATCAACTGCTGCCGTTCGTGTTCCTGCCGCTCACCCGGGGCCTGATGCGACCCGATCCCTTCTCGACGCCGGGCAGCGTGTTCGCGACGTTCACCCTGGCGGTGCTGATCGGCTCCGTCGTGCTCGCCCTGTTCGCATGGTCGCTGGGGTGGCTGCCCCGGCCCCTCTTCTCACGGCAGCCCGTGCGCGGCCGCTGGTGGATGTGGATCGCCGTGGTGCTCGTCGCGATCCCGATCCTGCTGCGCCTGTTCGGTACTGACTACGCGCGCTATTCGGCCGCGGTCATCGTGCTCACGTTCGCCACCGGCCTGCTCGTCGGGTTCTCGGAGGAGCTCCTGACCCGCGGCCTCGTCGTCACCCTGATGCGCAAGGGCGGGTACAACGAGTGGGTCGTCGCGGCGATCTCGGCCCTGCTGTTCGCCGCCCTGCACTCCACGAACATCTTCAGCGGACAGGGCGTCCTCACCGTCGGATTCACGATCGTCTACACCTTCGCGTTCGGCGTCCTGATGTACCTCGTGATGCGCGTCACGGGCAACCTCGTGTGGGCGATGCTGCTGCACGGGCTCACCGACCCCACCACGTTCCTCGCCACCGGCGGCGTCGACAAGGTGGGTGCCGTCGCGCCCAGCACGCTCGTGGCCCTCGCCGCCCCGGCGACGCAGCTGCTCATCGTCGGCGGCTTCGTGCTGCTGATCTTCATCCGCGGCCGCGCGTACCGGGAGACCACCGCGACCACGCCGCGGTAGCGTGGCGGGGTGGGCAGACGTGACGAACCGGAATCCCCGTCGGTCCGGCTGTCGGGCGGACAGCTCGCCCGGGTCGTGCCCGCGAAGTACACGTCGGGGTTCGAGCTCGAGGTCGACGGCACGCCGCAGTCGCACGTCGACCCGGACGACCCCACCCACCTGAGCTTCGAATACGTCGCGCGGATGGGGGCGGTGATCGACCGGCTGCGGATGCCGGGCCAGCCGCTCACCGCCGTGCACCTGGGCGCCGGAGCGATGACGATCCCGCGCTACGTCGAGGCGACCCGCCCCGGATCCCGCCAGCAGGTCGTGGAGATCGAGCCCGACCTGATCGCCCTCGTGCGCGAGCGGCTGCCGCTGCCGCGCGGCGCCGCCATCCGGGTGCGCATCGGCGACGCGCGTGCCGTGCTCGGCAAGCTCCCGCCGGCCATGACCGGCAACGTGGACCTGCTGGTCAGCGACGTCTACTCGGGGGCGCAGACCCCCGCGCACCTCACCAGCGTGGAGTTCTACCGCGAGGCGGCGCGGATGCTCGCGCCCGACGGCGTGCTGCTCGTGAACGTCGCCGACGGCGCGGGACTCGCGTTCGCGCGGCGCCAGGTCGCCACGATCCGCGCCGTGCTGCCCGAGGTGATCGTGCTCGCCGAGGTGCAGGTGCTGAAGGGACGGCGATTCGGCAACCTCGTGGTCGCGGCATCCCCCGCTCCCCTGCCGACCGCCTGGCTGCCGCGCCTCATGGCCGCCGGCCCGCATCCCGCGAAGCTCGCCCAGGGGCACGAGATCGACGAGTTCGTGCGCGGGGCGGTCCCGGTGACGGACGGCGACGCCGTGGCCTCCCCGAAACCGAGGGACTCCCTGTTCGAGAAGTGACCCGGACACCCGTCGCAAGGGCCGGGGCATCGAGCGGACCTCCGCCTCGATAATGTGAGCCCCATGGCGTCCCCGCTCGCGGCATCCGACCCGGCCACCGGCCTGTCGTCCGCCGACGTGGCGCAGCGCGTCATCGCCGAGCAGACCAACACGAGGGGCGCCGACTCCAGCCGCAGCGCATGGACGATCGTCCGCGCGAACGTGCTCACCCTGTTCAACGGGATCGTCCTGGGATGCTTCCTGCTGCTGCTCGCGCTCGGCCACTGGCAGGACGCCCTCTTCGGCCTCAGTGCGCTGGCGAACACTTTCATCGGCTGCTGGCAGGAGTTCCGTGCCAAGGCCTCGCTCGACCGGCTCGCGATCGTCAACGCCCCACGCGCCCGCGTGCGGCGGGACGGCGAGAGCCGGCAGATCCCGCCGAGCAACGTGGTGCTCGACGACCTCCTCGAACTTCAGCCCGGCGACCAGGTGCCCGCCGACGCCGCGATCGTCGCCGGCCGCGGACTGCAGGTGGACGAATCGATGCTCACCGGCGAGGCGGACGCCGTCGACAAGGGCCCCGGCGACGCGGTGCTTTCCGGGTCGCTCGTCGTCGCCGGGTCCGGCCTCGCGCGGATCACGCGCGTCGGCGCGGATGCCTACGCGAACCGGTTCGCCGCCGAGGCGAAGCGGTTCTCGCTCGTCTCCAGCGAGCTGCGCACGTCGGTTGACCGCGTGCTGGCGTGGGTGGGCTGGGGCATCGTCCCGATCGGTCTGCTCGTGCTCAACGCGCAGATGCTCGTCGCAGGCGGGTGGGCCGCCGCGATCGCGTCGGGGGCGTGGACGGATGCCGCCGTCAACACGATCGCCGCGGTCACCGCCATCATCCCGCTCGGCCTCGTGCTCATGACCTCGATCACGTTCGCGGTGGGTGCGGCCAAATTGTCGACCGAACAGGTGCTCGTCAACGAACTGCCGGCGGTGGAGGGCCTCGCCCGCGTGGACGTCATCTGCCTCGACAAGACCGGAACCCTCACGGCCGGCGACGTCGCGTTCGACGCCGTGCACCCGCTCGCGGACCCGGCCCCGGGATGGCAGCGCGCCCTGGCCTGGTTCGGCGCCGAGCCGGGGGCCACCGCGACCGCCCGGGCGCTGGCATCCGTCTTCCCCGAGATCGATGCGCCCGCGGCAAGCGTCACGGTGCCGTTCTCGTCGGCGCGCAAGTGGAGCGCCGCGACCTTCACGACGGGGCTGCCGGGCAGCTGGGTGCTCGGAGCACCGGAGATGATCTTCGGCGACCGCGCCGCCGACCCGGCCGACCCGCTCGGGGCGATCGTCCCGGTGCAGGCTGCGAGCGGTCGCCGCACGCTGGTGCTCGCCCACTCCCCCGTGGCGCTCACCGCCGCGGACGCGGAGGACGAGCGTCTCCCCGTCGCGCTCGCCCCGCTCGTCGTGCTCACGTTCCGCGAGCAGATGCGGCCGGATGCCGCCCGCACGGTGTCGTTCTTCACCGAGCACGGGGTCGGCATCCGGATCATCTCGGGTGACAGCCCCCGCACGGTCGCGGCCATCGCCCGCGAGATCGGACTCGACGCCGGCGAGGGCTTCGACGCGCGGTACCTGCCCGACGACGAGGCGGCGCTGGCCGACGTGCTCGAGCAGCACACCGTGTTCGGCCGCGTGACACCGGAGCAGAAGAAGCGGATGGTGCTGGCCCTGCAGAGCCGCGGCCACACGGTCGCGATGACCGGCGACGGGGTCAACGACGCACTCGCGATCAAGAGCGCCGACATCGGCATCGCCATGAACACGGCGGCACCCGCCACCAAAGCGGTCGCCCGCCTCGTCCTGCTCGACGGCCGGTTCTCGCACCTCCCGGACGTGGTGCTCGAAGGACGCCAGGTGATCGCGAACGTCGAGCTCGTCTCGATGCTGTTCCTCACGAAGACCGTCTACGCCGCCGCGCTGTCGATCGTGTTCGGCCTTCTCGTGCTGGAGTTCCCGTTCCTCCCGCGGCAGCTCGCGATCACCGACGGGCTGACGATCGGCATCCCCGCGTTCTTCCTCGCGCTGCTGCCCAATGCGCCCCGGTACGTGCCCGGGTTCCTCAGACGGTCGCTGACCTTCGCGATCCCCGCCGGGTTCGTCATCACCGCGGGACTCACGTTCTACACGATTCAGGCCGGAGCACTCGGCATCTCGGTGGCGCAGCTGCGCACCGGCGCGACGTTGATCCTCGCGATCGTGGGAATCTGGGTGCTCACCGTGCTGTCGCGGCCGATCACCCGCTTCAAGACGATCGTCATCGGGGCCATGTTCCTCTGCCTCGTCGCGATCTTCTCGGTGCCCGTGCTCGTCGAGTTCTTCCAGTTCGTCGACCCGGGAAAGGATGCCGCGGCGCTGGTGGCGCTCGTATGCGCGGGGACGATCGCCCTCATCGAGGTGGTGCGATTCGTCCACCGCCGGTACGTGCGGGCCATGGCGTTCGGCATCCCGCGCGACGGGCGACGTGCCGGCTCCGGGCGCTGAGACGCCGATCCGACGTCAGGCGGATGCCGGCACCGACCGCCGGAACCAGCGTCGGCTGCGCGGTGTCCACAGGGCGATCAGCACCGCGGTCGCGACGACGATGCCGGTCCACTGGGTGCCGCTGAGGCGCCCCGCGGTGAAGAGGGTCACCGCGTAGGCGCCGATCTGCAGCACCGCGAACAGCGACACCAGCCGCTGCGAGAGCCGGCTGCCGCGCGACATGCCGGAAGCCACCGACAACCCGAGCAGCCCGAACAGGACGATCCCGATGCCGGTGAACGTGATCGCCGTTCGCCTGCCCGGGTCGGCGGTGTCGTAGCGGCTGAGCACCGCCAGTACGCCGAACACGACCGCGAGCATCGCTCCGACGTAGACGAGCACCACGGCGGCGGTCACCAGCGGCGGCCGCGGCGGCATCGTCTCCGGGAGGTCGCTCACCGCCCGAAGTACGCGTTCGCCTTGGGACTGAACAGCAGCACCATGCCGATGATCTGCAGCACCCCCGAGATCCAGGCGATCACCGCGACGAGCGTCACCCCGAATGGTCTCTTGCCGGCCATGCCCCACCTCCAGGACCATGATGGCGGACGCCGGCCGTCCGCGGTGAGACAGGCGTGACAGCGCGACGACAGAGCGTGACAGCGCGACGAGACCGGCGTGACAGCGGCGACGCAGAGGCTTGCCTGCATGATCACGAACAACACCGACTGGGCCGTCGAGGCCGATGCACTGGTGAAGGTGTTCGGGCAGAACCGCGCCGTCGACGGAGTCGACCTGCGGGTTGCGACCGGCACCGTCTACGGTGTGCTCGGCCCGAACGGCGCTGGCAAGACCACCACCATCAACATGCTCGCCACGCTCCTGCGCCCGGACGGCGGCACCGGCCGCATCTTCGGCCACGACGTGGTGCGCGAACCCCAGGTCGTGCGACAGCTGATCGGCGTGACCGGGCAGTTCGCCTCGGTCGACGAGACGCTGTCTGCGACCGAGAACCTCGTCATCTTCAGCCGTCTGCTCGGTCTCGGACGCCAGGCGGCGCGCGCCAAGTCGGCGGAGCTGCTGGAGCGGTTCGGCCTGACCGAGGCCGCCCGCCGCCCGCTCAAGAACTTCTCCGGCGGCATGCGCCGGCGCCTCGACCTGGCGGCATCCCTCATCGCGCAGCCGCCCCTCATCTTCCTCGACGAGCCGACCACGGGCCTGGACCCGCGCACCCGCGGCCAGATGTGGGACACGATCCGCGAACTCGTGGCATCCGGCTCCACCGTCGTCCTCACCACGCAGTACCTCGACGAGGCCGACCAGCTCGCCGATCGCATCGCGGTCATCGACCGCGGGCGCGTCGTCGCCGAGGGCACGTCCGACGAGCTCAAGGCATCGGTCGGCACGTCCAGCCTGCAGCTGCGCGTCGCGGACGCCGCGGACACGCAGGATGCCGTCGTCGCCGTCGAGCGCGTGCTGGGCGTGCGGGCCACGCTGTCGCCGGAGGCGTCTCGGATCACCGCGCCCATGGCGGATGCCGACCGGGTCACCGACCTGCTCATGACGCTGCGCGAGGCCGGGATCCGCCTGTCCGAGATGAGCGTGCAGAAGCCCACCCTCGACGAGGTGTTCCTCACCATCACCGGCCATGACGCCGCCGACCAGTCCGACGCCCCCGAGACCGCCCCCGACCAGAAGGAAGAGGTGTCCGCATGACCTCCCTCGCTCCCGCGCCGACCCGGATCGTCCCGGCCGCGCAACGCGACCTCCGAAACCGCACC
The DNA here is from genome assembly GCF_000802305.1 of Microbacterium mangrovi. Lineage (GTDB taxonomy): Bacteria > Actinomycetota > Actinomycetes > Actinomycetales > Microbacteriaceae > Microbacterium > Microbacterium mangrovi. Next base: position 214,370 of record NZ_JTDK01000002.1, read on the forward strand.
AGCATCGGCGAGACCGTGCGAAACACGTTCACGATGGCCTACCGCGGGCTCGTCAAGATCCGGCGCACGCCCGAGCAGCTGATCGACGTCACGGTGCAGCCGATCGTCTTCACGCTGATGTTCGCGTACATCTTCGGCGGCGCCATCGCCGGGAACGTGCAGGACTACCTGCCGACCCTGATCCCCGGCATCCTCGTGCAGACCGTGATCACCACCTCCGTGGTCACCGGCGTTCAGCTGCGCGAAGACATGGACAAGGGCGTGTTCGACCGCTTCCGGTCGCTGCCGATCGCCCGCATCGCGCCACTGTCGGGCGCCCTGCTGGCCGACACCGTGCGCTACGCGATCGCGACGACCATGACCTTCGTCGTCGGCTTCCTGATGGGCTACCACCCGGCCGGCGGCTTCGGCAACGTGCTGCTCGCGGCGCTCCTCGTGATCGTCTCGTCCTGGGCCATCAGCTGGATCTTCGCGTTCTTCGGCGTCATCGCCCGCACGGCATCCAGCGTGCAGGGCATCTCGATGCTCGTGCTGTTCCCGCTCACGTTCCTCTCGAACGCGTTCGTGAACCCCGACACGATGCCGTCCGGGCTGGCCTGGTTCGTGAACATCAACCCCATCTCGCACCTGGTCACCGCCGTGCGCGACCTGGTGAACAACGGGACCGTCGGCACCGACCTGTGGATCTCGCTGCTCGGTGCGGCCGTCATCGTGGCGGTCTTCGCCCCGCTCACGGTCCGCGCCTACATGCGCAAGGTGTGACCCCGCCGGGCACAAAGAAGAGGCGGCATCCGGATGGGGGATCCGGATGCCGCCTCTCCGAGCGGTCGGGGCTGAATCGGGTGCTGCCCGCGACCGTGGCCCCCTAGGCCGCTCGGGCCGATCGGGGACGGATTCCGGGGATCCGGGGCATCAGCCAGTCCACCCACACGACGCGGGCGCCCGGCAGCACGGTCACCGACCAGAACACGGACGCGATCGTGTCGGTCGGATAGTGCACGCCGTCGATCGCGACCGACGTCGCGACCCCGACCACCAGGAGGGTGCCGACGACGACGCCCACCGGCATCCACCGCGTGCCGCGCAGCACGAAAAGCAGGGCGATCACGAACGCCGTGACGAACACGGTGTGCCCGCTCGGGAACGACGCGTCGATCTGCGCGGGGACGAACGGGTGCGACAGCAGCCCCGCCTCCGGACGCGGCCGGTGCACGAGGAGCTTGACGATGTCGGACGGGATCCAGGTGAGCGCGACGGTCCCGGCGAACGCGGCGGCGACCGGCAGCTGACGCGTGGACGCCCAGATCACGCCCGTGGCGAGGATGGTGATCGCGATCGACGCGGTCGGTTCCAGGCCCTGATAGACGAGGGTCGTCACGAGGCCGAGCGTGCCGGTGTGCAGCGAGTTCAGCCCCTGCGCGAGGGCGAGGTCGATCGCGTGGGCGCGCAGCGCGAACCCGACCGCGGTGACCAGCAGGGCTCCGAGCACCGCGATGACCACCACGAACCCGGGATGCCGGGACGGACGCAGGATGCCGTTCACCGGCCGCGCCGCGCGGGCGCCGGACCGGGTGGCGACCGGGGCCCGCTCAGGGGACGCGGGCTGCTGGAAGGAGCTGCGTCGCGCGGCGTCGGCGGCCTCTTCCTGCACGGGGGGATTGCTCATCGACGGGACTCCTGGACTTCACGGTGACGTTTGAGGGCGGTGATGCCGACCGGCAGCACGGTGACGACGACGATGCCGACCATGATCCAGTCGATGTTCGCCGCGACCCACGGGATCTGTCCGAGGAGCGCTCCGGCGATGCCGAGGACGCCCGCCCACAGCACGGCGCTGATCCCGTTCCAGAGGGTGAAGCGGCCGTGCGGCATGTGCGAGATGCCCGCCGCCGGCGGCACGAAGGTGCGCACGATCGGAACGAACCGGGCCAGGACGATCGCGAAGCGGCCCCAGCGCTCGAAGAAGACCTCGGTCTCCTCCAGGTAGCGCAGCTTGAACACCCGGGCATCCTCGCGGAACAGGCGACGCCCGTACCGGCGGCCGATCCAGAACCCGAGCTCGGCGCCGGCGAATGCGGCGACCGCGGCGACGACGACGATGACCCACCACGGCAGATGCAGCATCGGCGCCAGCAGCGCAGCGGCGAAGACGAGGCTGTCGCCGGGCAGGAACGGGAACAGGAGTCCGTTCTCCACGACGACGATTGCGGCGATGAGCACCAGCGCGACCGGGCCGAGAACGGCGAGAGACGTGATGATGTTCATCCGGCAATCCTGCGACGCCGCGTCTAAGAACTCTCCGAGATGGCCGGCTCAGGGCGAATCCGCAGGCTCCTCGCGCTCGGTCAGCACCGCGACCGCGCGCTCGACGCGCTCGTCGGCGGACAGGCCGGATGCCTTCTGCTGCGCGGCCGCGACGGCATCCCTCCCCGCCCGGAGGAGCGCGTGACGCACGTGGACGTCGTGGTGGAGGCTCGGCAGATCCTGTCGTCCGCCGAGCACCTGGGCCAGGGCGAGGGCCTCGACGCCGCGCCGGCGCAGCGCGGCATCCGACGACTCCAGCGCCCAAGCCGACCAGCCGCACAGCACCGTTCCGAGCACCGGCCGGTCGACGTACGCGGGTCGCACCCGCCGCGTGGCGAGCGCCCGGGTGCGCAGGCGCGTCGCCCACCGGGCCGTTCGCTCGGGCGGCAGCGAGCGGTCGAAGACGGCGGCCGACACGAAGCCCGCCATCGCCATGAGGTACCACGGCGACCCGCGCTGCGCGCCGGTGCCGAACCACGACATCGCGCGTTCGTAGTGCGCGACGGATGTCGCGGTGTCGCCCTCGACGCGGTCGGCCTCGGCCAGGCCGAACCAGCCGATCGAGGCCATCTCGAGGCCGTCGTCGGTGAGCTCGCGCATCCCCGCCAGTTCCGCGAAGAGCGCCCGTGCCTCGTCGACGCGTCCGACTCCGAGCAGGTTGCCGGCGCGCATCCAGGTCTCTTGGCGGGCGATGTCGTCCGCACCGAACACCGCGGCGCCGGCGCCGGCCCGTTCCAGCCACTGCAAGGCCTCCCGCGGGTGCGCGGACTGGCTGGCCAGCTGCGCGGCCGAGGTCGCCAGCATGGTTCCGAGCCAGACCATGTCGTGCTTTTGGGCGAGTTCCCACCCGCGCCGGGCGGCGGCCGCGCCGGCGATCGGATCGCCCTCGTTCTCGGCGTACTGGCTGAGGATCGCCTCCCCCACGACCGCGCGTCGCGGATCGGGGTCGGTGCGCAGGGCCTCCAGCGCGGCCGGGATCCGCTCGAGCCGGCCCAGGACGGGCAGCAGATCGGCGATCGCGGTCAGCAGCGGCGGAAGATCGGGATGCCGGCGGCGCAGCACCCGCACCCGCGCGACGAGGCGCGCCGTGCGCCGGTCTCCGGTGAACGCGCCGACGACCGCGGCCATGATCAGCACCGACACCAGCGGCGTCACCGGCACGCGGCGCTCGTCGACGCGCACCGCCGCCTCGACCGACTGCTCCCCCAGCGCCTGCAGCTCCGCGAGGCTGCCGCGGGCCACCCAGGTCTGGCAGAGCACCGCGAACAGCACGGTCGCGGTGGGGTCGTCGCCGTCCGCCAGCGCCCGGCGCAGCACCACGACGAGGTTGTCCTGCTCGGCGCGGATCTGCCGGAAGACCTCGGGCGCGAAGGCATCGTCGACGCGGGATGCCGCGAACCCCACGGCCCACGCCACGACCGCCGCCCACGCCTCGGCGAGGGCGCCGGGTCCGGATGCCGACAGGCGTGCGAGCCCGAACTCGCGCACGGTCTCCAGCATCCGGAAGCGCACGTCGCCGGTCTGCGGGTCGTCGGCGACGATCAGCAGCGACTGCGAGACGAGGCGGTCCAGCACGTCGTCGGCGAAGGGCTCGCGCAGCACCCCCGCGGCGGTCGCCGCGGAGAATCCGGCCGGGAGCGGGGAGAGAGCGGCGAGTGCCCGGCGCGCCTCCGGGTCGAGGAGGTCCCAGCTCCACTCGATGACCGCCTCGAGGGTGCGATGCCGCACCGGCGCCGATCGGTCGCCGCCGGTGAGGAGCGCGAACCGGTTCTCCAGGCGCGCCTCGATCTGCTCCGGGGTCATCGTGCGCACGCGGGCCGCGGCGAGCTCGATCGCGAGCGGGATGCCGTCGAGCCGGTCGCACAAGCGCCGCACCACGTCGAGGGACAGCCGGGCATCCGGCCGCGCGGCGCGCGCCCGCTCGACGAACAGGCGCACGGCATCGCCCACCGGCGCATCGGCGCCGTCGAGCGGGATGCCGGCGGCATCCGGCGGGGTGTCGTCGTCGCGCGGCTCAGCCGCCAGCGGCGCGAGCGGGTACACGGCCTCACCCGCGATCGCGAGGGGCGTCCGGCTGGTGGCGAGCACACGGAGCCCGGGCACCGAGGCCAGCACGTCGGCCGTCCACGACGCCACGCCGTCGATGACCTGCTCGCAGTTGTCGAGCACGAGCAGCGTCGCCCGGTCGGCGAGCTGGGCGACCGTGCGCGCGCGCAGGTCGGGCCGCGGCGCCGTATCGCTGAGGCGGGCTCCGCGGGAGGTCTCGGTCACGCCGAGCGCGTCGGCGATCGCGATCGGGACGTCGTCGTCGTTGCGGACGCCGGCCAGCGGCACGACGATGACCGCCGACGCGGACGACCCGGCGGCGACGGCCTGCGCGAGCCGCGTCTTGCCGAGGCCGCCCACGCCCAGCACGGTGACCAGGCGCGAGCGCGCCAGCAGCGCGTCGACCGCCGCGAGGTCGGCGGCGCGGCCGATGAGCTCGTTGGGGGCGGCGCGCAGCCCGATCCGCACGCGGGCGGGGCGCGCGGTCACCTCGCCGCGCAGCAGCCGGGCGTTGAGGTCGGCCGCCTCGGGCCCCGGCGATGCGCCCAGGTCGTCGCGCAGGCGCGCGCGGAGCGCGGCGAACACGGCCAGCGCCTCGGTGGTCTGCCCGTCGGCGGCGAGCGCCGTCATCCACGCGGCGTGCAGCCGTTCGTCGTACGGATGCGCGGCGGCGAGGGATGCCAGGTCGACGGCGGCCTCGGCGGCACGCCCCACGGCGGTGAGCGTCTCGGCGCGAATCACCTCGAGGGTGCGGCGCAGGGCGGTCGCCTCGTCGACGAGGGCGGCGGCGACGGGCACGTCGTCGAGATCGGCGCCGGCGTCGCCGTGCCACAGCGCCAGCGCCTCGTCGACGAGGGCGAGCCTGGCCGGATCGGCGCCGGGAAGACGGAGGGCGGCATCCCGCAGCTCTCCGGCGCGGGCCAGGTCGGACGACGCCGTGAACGCGTAGCCGGCGGCATCGCTGCGGATGAGCTCAGGGCCGGCGGCGGCGCGCACGCGCGACACGAGGGTCTGCAGGGCGCCGCGCGGGTTCTGCGGGCGGTCGTCGCCCCAGACGTCGTCGGCGAGCGCGTCCACGCTGCGCGGCGACGGCGCCGCGAGCGTCAGGGCGGCCACCAGGGCGCGCGACGTCGCCCCCGGCAGGCTGACCTCGGCGCCGTCGACGTGCAGCACGACCGGCCCGAGCAGGCGGACGGTGGGCGCAGACGGCGCGGGGGATGCCACGAGCCGAGCCTATCCGGGGCGTCCGACTCCGACGCGGGTCAGGATGCCGGCTGTCCGACTCCGGAATCGTCGGCGATGACGCGCACGCGGTCGCCGTCGAGTTCGAATCGCAGCCCGGTGCCGGCGGGAAAGGCATCCTGCAGGTCCCGCGGCGACCCGGCATCCACCCCCACCTGCGCGATCGCCGGCAGCGCCCCCGCCGTGCAGCCGGACGAGACCGGACCTTCGATCGACGCCGGGTCCCCGCCGTCCGGCGGCGTCTGATAGACGGTGAGACAGTCGTCGCCGGCGCCGCCGAGCCCGCCGACGGTGCGCACGACGGTGAGTCCGTGGAAGGTCGCGCTGTCGGGAACGCCCTGGGTGGTTCCGAACAGTGCCTGTCCCGGTGTTCCCGGTGAGAGAGCGAGTCTTTCGACCTCGTACTGTGAGGACGTCAGGGAGTGGATGCCGGCCGCGACGCCCGCGGTGGCCACGACGGCCGCCACGACGGACGCCGGCCAGAGCACGCGGACCAGGCGCCGCCGCGAACCGGATGCGAGCGGCGCGGCATCCACCGCGGCGTCGTCGGCCGGCACGGATGCGCCCTCTGCGGCGGGGTCCGGCAGCGGTGGGGCCGGCCGGGGCGGGACGGGTCGGGGCGGCACCGGCGCGAACGGGTCGCGGGCGGGCGGCGCCGTGCGCCCGGGGGGGGCGACCGGTTCGGACGCCGCATCCGGAGCCGGGCGACGGGCGGCATCCTCGAGCTCGCGCAGGCGCGCCAGCGCGGCCGGATCGGAGCGGATGTCGGCGTCGGGACCGTAGGCGCGCGCCTGCAGGCCGGCCAGCTCCGTGCGCGTCACGTCGTCCATCCCGGCATCGTACCGACGTCGCGACGCGGGTCAGGATGCCGAGTGCCGGACACCGGAGTCGTCGGCGATGACCCGCACCTGATCGCCGTCGAGCTGGAACTTCAACCCGGTGCCCGCCGGAAACGCCGCCCGCAGCTGCGGGGGCGAATTCCGGTCGACGCCGACCTGCACGAGGGCCGGCAGCCCGCCCGCGGCGCACCCGAAGAAGATCGGGCCGCCGAGCGTCGACGTGTCCTCGCCGTTCGCCGGGGTCTGGTAGACGACGAGGCACTCCCCGCCGTTGCTGCCGAGCACGCCCGACGACCGCACGACGGTGAGGCCGTCGAACAACGCGCTGCGGGCATCCCCCGTGGTGTCCTCGAACAGCACCTGCCCCGGCCTGTCGGCCAGCTGGAGCACCGCGACCTCGCGCTGCGACGCGGTGAGGCCGCGTGTGAAGAAGCCGGTCATGAGCGCGACGGTGACGGCCGCCGTGAGCATCACAGCGACCACGAGCGAGACGGGCCACAGCACGCGGACGAGTCGCCGACGCCCATGCGGTGCGGCGGACGGGGCGCTCGGATCGTCCCGATCGGCGGGCGGAGGATCCGCGGTGTCCGGCTCGGGCGCGGGGCGAGGCGGCACGGGCGGCACCGGGGCGAACGGATCGCGGGGAGCACCGGGTCCACCGGCCGGCCCGGCCGACGGGACGGGCTCGGTGGCCGGGACCGCCTCGGTCGCCGGGGTGCCGGCGCGGGCGGCCTCCTCGAGATCGCGGAGTCGCGCCAGCGCCGCCGGATCCGCGTCGATGTCGGCATCCGGACCATACGCGCGCGCCCGCAGGCTCTCCAGCTCGGCACGCGACGCGTCGTCCATTTCCGCATGCTACCCGCCGGGGAGGGCAAGAGGTTCCACGGTGCATCCGCTGCAAAACGGCGTGCCCCGGCATCCCTCACAGACGGGTCGGTCACACTGGGTACACAGCACGCCGGACAGAGGGAGGACTCGTGAGCACGATCCGCGGATACGACCCCGAAACGCTGCGGGAGATCGTCGATCAGCGTGAATGCCGCGAGCGCCTCGAGGCGCTCGGCGAGCAGCGCAGCCTCCCCGCGCTGCTGGAGCGGGTGTGGCTGCTCAAGGTGCTCGGCGACCTCGACGCGTCGCTCTCGTACGCCGAACTGGCGGTCCGCCAGTCGCGGATGGCCGGCACCCGCAAGGATCTCCTCCGGTCGCGCGTGCTGCACGCGACGGTGCTGCAAGCGCGCGGCTCCCATACCGCCGCGATCGCCGAGCTCGACACGTGCGCCGACGAGGCGGAGGGCCAGAACTGGCCCAACGTGGCCGCGTTCGCGCTGCAGCATCGCGGCAAGGTCTACTACGACCTCGGGCAGTTCGAGGAGGCCCGGGCCGATTTCAAGCGCGCACTGTTCCTGCGCCAGCAGGCGGGCGCACCCGAAGAGGCCCTGCAGACGACGCTCCAGGCAGTGGACGCGGCCGAGCGCCGCCGCGCGGACGTCGCGGTGTCGGCCTGACACCCCGATGTCGTAGGTTCGTTCTAAAGTCACCCCATGTCTGACTTGCAGGATGTGCGCACCTGGGCCGACGCGCTGATCACGGCCCACCTCGACGACTCATGGTCGTTCGGCTTCGACAACGCCAAGCGTCGTGCCGGCGCCTGCAACTACACGCAGCGGCGCATCACGGTCTCCAAGTACCTCGCGGCGCGATACGACGACGAGACCAACCGGCAGACCCTGCTGCACGAGATCGCGCACGCGCTGGCGGGGTCGGATGCCCGTCACGGCCCGCGCTGGAGACGCATCGCGTCGGGCCTCGGCTACCGCGGCGGCGTCACCCACCAGGGCGAGACGGCGGTCGAGCTCGCGCCCTGGGTGGGCGTGTGTCCGGCGGGGCACACGGTGTACCGGCACCGGCGCCCCACTCGGGTGCTCTCGTGCGCCAAGTGCGCGGCCCGGTTCGATCCGCGGCACGCGTTCCTGTGGACGAGACGCGAGATCAGCGCGGCGGTGCGGCGCGAGGCGATGACCCCGCGCTGAGCCGTGCGGCGCCGGTCAGAGGCGCTCGACGCGCGCGTCGCGCACGACGGGCACCACCTCGGTGCTGTCGAGCTGCGCCTGCGCGAGCACGACGGCGCGTTGTCCGGCATCCAGCAGCGACTGGCCGGTCCCGCCCGCCGTGACCATGTGTCGCACCGCGCCGCGCAGCGCGCGGAATCCCTCGCAGGCGACGGCGGCCTCCGGTGAGCTGTGATCGAGTCCGCGCGCCGCGAGGGCGTCGACGACGGCGCCCGCCGCGAGCTGGTTCTCCACGGCGACGCGCCCGCCCGGGGTGGATGCCACGACGGCGATCCCGGTGCGTTCCCCCCGGCGCTCCTGCTCGGCGAGCACCGCGTCGGCCACCGCGGATGCGTTGCGAAGGCCCGCGACGAGGACGAGCGAACCGTGTGCCGCGGCGATCGTGGCGCGCACGTCGTCCGGGAGTTCGGCGACCTTCAGCACGTCACCGGCCGCCGCGGCATCGATGCTGCGCAGGGATGCGTCCAGCAGGTCGACGACCACGACGACGTCGGCGCGGGCGAGGCGGCGAAGGCCCTCGGCACCCTGCTCGAGACGCACCTGGTAGCGGGACTGATCCAACGGCGACGGCATCCCTCCAGCCTACGAGCGTCGGATCGTCGGCGTGTCGCCGGGTGGGGGCGGATGTCGGAGGTTCGTGCGAAGGTTCCGGCATGGACACCTTCTCCTCGATCGAGCAGCATCTGGCAGCGCTGCACTCGCTGCTGGGCGACACATCCGCGGCGACGGCGCAGGCCGTGATGTCCCGGATGAGCGATGACGACCTCGCCGTCGTCATGACCGAGGCCGCCGGCGTGATCCGGGCCATGGAGCCGCTGCGCCGTGCGTCGGCGACCATCGTCACCGAGCGTTCCCTCGGGCGATCGGGCGGGGCAGAGCCGGCGACCCCGCGCGTGGTCAGCATCTAGCCGCGTCCAGCCCCGCAGGCACGCGGCCTGTGGATAACTTTCAAGGTCGTCGCGCGGATCTGATTACCGTGGCGGGATGAAGTCGCGTGTCACCGGTGGGCTGATCGGAGGGGTGCTGGCCGCGGGGCTGGCGGTCGGACTGGCAGGGTGCGGGAGCGCCGCGCCGACGCCGAGCCCGACGCCCACCCCGCCGTTCGCGAGTGCCGACGCGGCGTACAGGGCGGCGGAGGCGACCTACCGCGGGTATGTGGATGCCGGCAATCAGGTGGACCTCGACGACCCGAAGACGTTCGAACCGGTCTACGCGTGGCTGCTGGGCGACGCCCTGGATACGGATGAGGAGGAGCTCACCGCGATGTCGGCGAAGCGGTGGAAGCTCTCCGGCAAATACCGCATCGATCTTCTGCAGCCCCTTCCGTCCGATACCAGCGATCCACTGTGGGGCGACGTCTTCCTGGTCGGATGCTTCAACGTGAGTGACATCGAACTGAGCGATTCGGAAGGGATGTCCGTGGTCTCGCCGTCACGCCGCGACCACCTGCCGGTGAAGATCTCGTTTTCGAGAGACGCTTCCACCCCCACAGGAATGAAGATCATCAAGATCGAAGACCGCAAGGGTGAGCCGGCATGCGCTCCGTCTTGAGGACGGTCCTCGCGATGGCCATCGTCGTCAGCGGGCTTCGCCCGATGGGGGACCTGGGGCTCGGAAGCGCAAGCGAGGGGACCGCCCACGCGAGCGTCACCGACGGGAGCCAGGTGTCCGTCGTGGGGACTCGCCCTGGCAATGACGTCGGGTCCGGGACTCCGGGAAGCGGTTCCCGGTCAGGCGGACAAAGTCAGAACAGCAACACAGCTCACGACGCGGGCTCCATGATTCCCGACGCCATCGACTGGGCAGCCGCGAGCACCGACGAACTCGGTGGCGTGGCACCCGCACCCTGCACCGAGGCGGGTACTCCCGTCCCCTGCGCGGCGCCATCGCCGATCAAACAGTCCACACCCAGCACGACCGGCCCCCGCATCCCGACCCTCAGCGACATCGCCTCCTTCCGTCCAACCACCCCGTCGTTGACGATGGAGCCGAAGAAGTTCGGGATCGTGGGGCGGCCGACGAACTTCATCGTCACCGCGACCCGCCAATCACTGACGGGCACTCTCTTCGGCGAGCCCGTCACCGTCCGGTTCACGCCGGCCCTCTACCGGTTCGATTACGGCGACGGCATCACGAAGACCACTCGCGCCGCGGGGTCCTCCTGGAAAGCCGGGCGCGGAGAGCTCATGTTCACCCCCACCGCCACTTCCCACACGTATCGCCGCAAGGCCCTCGTCACCGCACGAGTCACCGTCGCCTTCACCGCGCAGGTGTTGTTCGCCGGCTCCGCCGGCTGGTACGACGTCGAGGGGTACGTGGTCGCGAACGCCCCGGGGAAGCGCTTCCAGCTGTACGTCGCCCACACCGTCCTCGTCGAGCACACCTGCGACGAAGACCCCGACGGACCCGGATGCCCCGGAACGGTCCACTGATTCCGGCTCGTGACCGCACATATCTCCCAATGTCGGAGGTCCGTGCGACACTTCAGGCATGGCCAGTTTCGTAGCTAAAGTCGATCACCAACTCGACGTGCTGACCGCGATGCTCGGAGAAGTGTCCGTCACAGAGGCCGGCACCGCCGTGACTCGACTGCAGGATGACGAGGTGGTCGCGGTGATCGCGTCCACATCAGCGGCGATCCGAGAGCTCGAGGCACTGCGGGTGGTGGCGACGGGCGTGGTCGCCGAGCGATCCACGCGGGATGCCGGGCACGGCGGGCTGGCGCAGAAACGCGGACACCGCTCGGCGGTCGGTCTGATCCAAGATCTGACCGGCGTCTCCCGTACACAGGCCGGCAAGGCCGCGCGCCTCGGTCAGGCGCTCGTCGACACCGTGCAGACAGCTCCGCCGGGCGATCCGGACGACGGCTCCCAGCCCGACCCGACGACGCCCCTGCGCGCCTGGCACGCGTGTCTCGGTGAGGCGTTCACCGCGGGCCGGATCACGCTGGACCAGCAGACGGCGATCCGCCGCGGGCTCGGCGAACCGCCGTCCGATGGCGATTCCGCGAGCGAGCAGCCCGACGCGGAGACGACCGCTGCGTGGACCACCGCGGCGGAGCAGCTGATCGATGAGGCGTCGCGGCGCACGGTGGAAGACCTCGGGTCTGCGGCCCGGTGCATCCGCGACCAGCTCGATCCCGAAGGCGCCCGGCGCCGGTTCGAGGAGCAGTACGAGGCCCGGTCGTTCCGGATGTGGCGGGATGCCGACGGCGTCACGTGCGCGAAGATCCGGTTCGAGCCCGGCGGGGCCGCGTGGGTGACGTCCGTGCTGGATGCCGCGCTGCGGCCGCGTCGCGGCGGGCCCCGGTTCGTGGACCCCGACGAGAAGGCCGCGGCCGACGCCCTGGTCGCCGACCCGCGTACGAATGACCAGCTCGCGTACGACCTGCTCCTGGACGTGCTGCACACCGGGTCGCTCGCCGACGCCGCGTCGGTGTTCGGTGCGCGGCAGGCCGGCGTGCGGGTCGTCGTCACCGACACCAGCCGCACCGGGTCCGGCGTCGCGGTCATCGAAGACACCAACACCACGGTGCCGGCCGCGTTCGCCGCACAGCACGTCTGCGACACCGGCACCACCACCATCACCATCGACCCGAACGGCAACCCACTCAACCTCGGCCGGGACACCCGCCTGTTCACCGCGAAACAACGCCTCGCGCTCGCGCAACGCGACGGCGGATGCGGCTGGACCGGCTGCGACAGACCGCCCTCCTCCTGCGAAGCGCACCACATCGACCTGCACTCCGAAGGCGGCAGAACCGATGTGGACCGCGGCATCCTGCTGTGCAGGTTCCACCACATGAACCTGCACCACCACGGCTGGTGGATCACCCGCGACGGAACCGGACCCTTCGTCCTCCACTCCCCCGACCCCGACGTCGAGCACATCGTGCTGCACCAGCGCCTCGAACGCCGATATGCGTTCGGCGACCTCCAACCACCACCCACCCGATTCCGAACCGCCACACCCGAGGCCGCAGCATGAGCCGCGCGTCAACACTTCGCACAGGACACCGCCCCGACCGAACCCGGGGTCCGATCGGGGCGCTCGGCGCAAGCGGAGACTCGAACGGGTCAGGGGCGCGGGATCACCGTGAGCACCCGCGCGATGTACTCGAGGAACTTCTCCATCACCATCGAGAGAAACTGCGCGGTCGCCTCCACCGTCACGTTGCCGTCATCGTCGACAAGGCCCGGCGAGTACGACACGTACGCCTCCGGCGACGTCATCTGACGGGCGTTCAGAAAGCTCAGCGTCGCGCGCAACGACTGCTGCCCGACCGCCGTGCCGATCTGCCCCGGCGACGCCCCCACGACGCCGGTGGGTTTGTCGGCCCAGACGTTCTGGCCCCACGGCCTGCTGCCCCAGTCGATCGCGTTCTTCAGCGCACCGGGGAGCGACCGGTTGTACTCCGGAGTGACGAACAGGATCGCGTCGGCGCTGCGCACCTGAGCCTTGAACTCGAGAGCCTCCGGCGGGTAGTCGGCGTCGAAATCCCGGTTGTACAGGGGAAGACGGCTGTAGTCGATCTCGAAGAATTCCAGCTCCTTCGGCGCCAGCTTCTGCAACGCCCCGGCAAGGCGCCGGTTGATGGACTCCTTGGAGAGACTGCCGATGATCACACCGACGCGGTAGGGCGGCTCATGCTGAAGAATCTCGATCTGCATGGCAACAGCATGCCCCTGCCGGGCCCGAACCGGCAGGGGCACGCCGACCCGTCACACGGCGAGCGCCTCGACCGGCGACACCCGAGTCGCCAGTCGTGTCGGCACCGCCGCCGCGACCAGGGTCAGGACGCCGGTGGCCCCCACGATCACCAGCATCGGGACGAGCGGAACCGCCGGCGCGACGAGACCCGCCCCGACCGAACCGCCCGCGTGCGCGGACACCGAGCCCAGCAGCGACTGCGCCGCGACCCAGCCGTAGAGCGTCCCGAGCACGAGACCCGAGAGCGCCGCCGCGATGGTGATGTGCGCCGCCTCCAGCAGCACCATCTGACGAATCTGCCCGGACGACAGCCCGAGAGCCCGCAGCAGGCCCAGCTCGCGACGACGCTGGACGATGCCGATGGTGAGCAGATTCACGAGCCCGACGGCCGCGATGACCGCCGACACCCCCACGAGCCCCATCATGATCGCCGAGAACGTGTCCAGCACGTTCGCGAGTTCCGGCGGCAGCTTCCCCCCGGCCGACGCCGTCAGGATCACCTTGATCGATGCGGTCGCGACGGCGAACATCGTCACGAGGGTGACTCCCATCACCACGCCGATCGTCATCCGGCTCGCCCGCTCGGGGTATCGCAGCGCATTCTGCGCGGCCATCCTCGCCGGCGCGGAGCCGCCGAAGAGGCGCCCGACCAGGCCGAGCACCGGCGGCATCACGAGCGTGGACCCCAGTGCGAGCCCGGTGAACGACAGGATGCCGCCGAAGAACGCGACCACGACGCCGAGCGGCGAGAGCAGGCCCAGCGCGACGCCGGCTGCGAGCAGCAGACCGCCCACGGCCAGCAGGACGACGGAGGCGACGTGGCGTCCCCGACGCAGCGCCACCTCCTCACGAGAGGCCGAGACCGACCCGCCGAGGGCCTCCAGGGGCGTCACGTTCAGCACCGGACGCGATCCGGCCCACGCCGCGCCCCAGGTTGTGAGGGCGACCGCCACTGCGGGCAGCAGCATGAGCGGCTGCACCAGGGGGAAGGCGACGTCGGCCAGATGCAGCGCGCTGTGCGCGAACTGCGTCCCGGCCGCACCGACCGCCGTGCCGGCGACCAGGCCGATCACCGCTCCGATCACGCCGACCACCAGCCCCTGGGTGGCCACCTCCCGGCGCTGAGAGCGAGCGGTGGCGCCGATCAGACGCATGAGCGCGATGCGCCGAGTCCGGCCCGCGACGATCGTCGCGAAGGTGTTGGCCGTCACGATCGCCCCGACATAGACCGCGACCCCCGCGATCACCAGCCCGATGAAACTCAGCACGAACGCGAGAGTCCGGCTCTCCCCGATGAACGGATCCGCGCTGAGCAACGCGCCGATGAAGGTGATCGCGATGATGAGCAGCGCCCCGAAAGCCGACGAGATCGCCGCGACGAGGATGCTCGCCCCCATGCCCCGCTCGCGCAGGAACGCCCAGTTCACGCTGCCACCCCCGCACCGTCGGCCGCCAGCATGTGGGCGGAGATCTGCTCCGCCGTCTGGCGCGGCATGTCCGCAGTGATGCGGCCGTCGCCGAGGAACACCACCCGGTCGGCGTGCGAAGCCGCCACCGGGTCGTGCGTCACCATCGCGATCGACTGGCCGTGCTCGGCGGAAGCCGCACGCAGCAGCGCCAGCACCTCGCACCCCGAACGCGAATCGAGGTTGCCGGTCGGCTCGTCGGCGAACACGAGATCGGGCGCCGTGGCCAGGGCGCGCGCGATCGCCACGCGCTGCTGCTGCCCACCGGACAATTCGTGCGGGCGATGCCGCAGCCGCGGCGAAAGACCGAGCGTCTCGACCAGCCCCTCGATGCGCGCGCGCTCGAGCGCCGACGGCGTGCGGCCGTCCAGGTCGAACGGCAGCAGGATGTTGCCCATCACATCGAGCGTCGGCACCAGGTTGAACCCCTGGAAGACGAACCCGACCCGGCGACGACGCAGAAGCGTCAGCTCCTTGTCGCCGAGACCGGTGATCTCGGTGTCGCCGATCCACGCCCGACCGGACGATGCGGCATCCAACCCCGCCATCACATGCATCAGCGTCGACTTCCCCGAACCGGAGGGCCCCATGATCGCGGTGAACTCGCCCCGGCGGACGCCGACCGACACGTTGTCGAGCGCGCGCACCTCGCCGTCCCCCGAACCGAACGTCTTGGTGAGTTGCTGCACTCGGGCCGCCAGGCCCAGGTCGGTGGTTGTGATCTCCATATCACCGACGTTAGGGATCACCCCGAACCCGGCGCGTCGGCCCCGAGCCGGATCCGCATACATCGCAAGGATGACATCGGGCATGCGTCTCGGGGTGGATCATCCCCGCCGGGACTCACACCTCGTGGGCGGCGAGCATCCGGCGTCGCGGGTCGTACTCGTCGCGCACGGCCGCGAGCCGGGCGACCACATCGGCATCGAACAGGTCGGATGCGGGCTTCGTGCGGTCCGAGAAGTTCGCGAACACGGTGGCAGCCGCCCACGGACGCACGGCATCCACGACCGCCGCGGTCGAGCGCTGACCGGCCGCGAACGCCTCCGGCGTCGGCGCCATCGCGACCGTGTACACCGCGAACCGCCCGCCGAGGCCGGGCAGCGCGCCGTCGTGGCCGCCGGCGAGGGCCCCGCCCAGCTGACGAAGCTCCACGATCATCGGGGCAGACTCGGCATCCGGTCCCGCGGCCCCCAGCAGGGCGTCGAGCCCGGCATCGTCCAGGTCGTCGAGCAGCGTGTGGTCGCTGACCGCGGGCGACGGCTGAGGCGGGTCCATGTGCACCTCGAGGAGACCCGCCGCGGGAATTCTGGCGAACGTGTCGAGCTCCGGCGCCAGGGCGCGCAGCGGTGCGAGCAGATCGGCGGCCTCCTCGTCGTCCGTGAGGATCGCACCGTCGACCACGATGAGGCGCCGGCCGCTGATGAACGGCGGCAGCTCCGGGATCGGCGGAAACCGCATCATGCGCAGACTCGTCGTGGCCGCGTCCGGCGCGGTCGCCGACCAGTCGTTCCACGCCCGCAGCACCTCCGGGGCGCGATCCAGATCCCACAGCAGCATGCCGGCGACGAGATCCGTGATCGGCAGCAGGTCCAGCTCGAGCGCGACGACGACCCCGAAGTTGCCGCCGCCTCCGCGCAGAGCCCAGAAGAGCTCCGGATGCTCGTCCGCGGTCGCGCGCACGAGGCGTCCCGACGCCGTCACCACCTCGAACGCTCGCGCTCCACCGGTCGCAAGGCCGTGCCGGCGGCCGTAGAACGACACACCGCCGCCGAGCACATACCCCGCGACGGCGACGTCTCCCGCGCTCCCGTGCACGGCGGTGAGCCCGTGCGGTGCGACCGCCTCGACGACCTCGCGCCACACCGTTCCGCCCACCACGCGCGCCGTGCGCGCCGCGACGTCGACGGTGACCCCGGTCAACTCGCTCAGACGGACCAGCAGCGTGTCGTCGCCGACCGCGGGGGCGATCGTGGATGCCGCGTGCCCGGTGCTCTGCGGCGCGATCCGCAGCCCGAGACGATCGGCCGCGGTGACCGCCGCGACGACGTCGTCCACCGAACGCGGCACGGCGACCGCCGCCGGCCGCAACGGGAACGCGAGGTTCCACGGCGTGCACGCCGCCTCGTACCCGGCGTCGCCGGGAAGCAGGATGCAGCCGACCTCGCGCAACGGCGACGGGTCGATCGTGAGTGCGGACATGAAGAACCTCCGAATCAGAACACGGGCGCCCCGACCGGGGCACGCAGAATTCAAGGAGCCCGGCAGCCGGCGCGTGATACCCCGAAGCCGTTCGGCCGCCGCAGATCGTCGCTCCGCAACGCAGTCTGTGGCACCCGCACCGGGCGCGCAAGGGGGCCGCGCGTGCCGGCGGGAGGTCAGGCCAAGCCGTGCTCGAACGCGAACACCACCAGCTGCACGCGGTCGCGAAGTGCGAGCTTGGTGAGGATCCGGCTGATGTGGGTCTTCACGGTCGCCTCCGACAGGTACTCCCGCGCCGCGATCTCGGCGTTCGACAGCCCGCGGGCGGCGAGCGCGAAGATCTCGCGCTCGCGCTCGGTGAGGTCCTGGAAGGATGCCGGCACGGGCTGCGTCTGCGCCGTCGACTGCGCGAAGAGCTCACGGGTCGCGGACGCCGCGATGACCGCAGAACCCGCGTGCACGGTGCGGATCGCAGCCAGCAGGAACTCGGGGTCGGCATCCTTCAGCAGAAAGCCCGACGCTCCCTGCCGGATCGCACGCGCGGCCGCTTCGTCGAGGTCGAACGTGGTGAGCATCACGATGCGCGGCCCCGGATCGCCCGGCGCGTCCTGCAGCAGCTCGGCCGTCGCGGCGAGACCGTCGAGCACCGGCATCCGGATGTCCATCAGCACGACATCCGGCCTGGCCCGGCGCACCACGTCGAGCCCGTCCCGGCCGTTGCCGGCCTCGCCCACCACCTCCAGGTCGGGCTGCGAATCGATGACCATGCGGATGCCCGCACGGAACAGCGCCTGGTCGTCGACGAGCACCACGCGGATCCGCGACGCCTCGTGCTCCTGCGACCCTGCTCGCGCGTCTGTCACCGTCCCCACCTCACTGAACGACCCCCGAGAGCGGGATGCGGGCCCGCACGACGAACTCGGTGCCCTCGGCACCGGCATCCAGCGTGCCACCAACCAGCTGCGCGCGCTCGCGCATGCCGATCAGGCCGTGCCCGCCCGGCTGCGGCGCCGCATCGGCCGCGAGCCGATTGCGCACCGTGACCGCCACGGCATCCGGCATCCAGGCCAGCGTCACGTCGGCGGCGCCGTGATCGCCGTGCCGGATCGCGTTCGTGAAGGCCTCCTGGAGAATCCGGTACACCGCCAACTGCACCGCCGCGCCCGGCTCCGAGCGCGGAGCCGGATCCACCGTCACCCGCAGCTCGAGGCCCGCCGCCCGCACCTGGGCAAACAGTCCCTCGAGGTCGGCGAGCGACGGCTGCGGCCCGTCGCTCTGAGAATGCCGCAGCTGTCCGAGCAGCAGCCGGACATCGGCCAGGGCCGCCCGGGCCGTGGACGAGATCGTCCCCAGCGCGGCCGTGGCGGCATCCGGGTCGGAGGCCGCCGCGTAGCGCGCGCCGTCCGCCTGGGCGATCACCACGGCGAGCGAGTGCGCGACGACGTCGTGCATGTCGCGGGCGATGCGCACCCGCTCCTGTTCGGTGGCCGCCTCCGCCTCGGCCTGCACCTGCGCGAGCCGGGATGCCCGGGAGCGCAGCACGGCGCGCACCATGGCTCCCGTCGTCCAGGCCAGGAGCAACGCGAACGAGGCGGCCATCCACGCGAATCCCGCGGTGACGAGCGCCCCCATCGATCCGAGATGGATCATCTCGATCAGGTTGCGCAGCTGCAGGTAGGCGGTCGCGACCAGCGCTCCCACGAGCGCCGAGGCGAACCCGAGCCAGAACACCACCCGCGTCCCGTACGCGGCCGTCGCGTACAGGACGCCGAAGATCGCGAGATCGTAGGCCTCCACCTGGAAGCCCGCCAGCATCTGCAGAACGGCGACCGTCCACGCGGCCATCAGCGCCACACCGGGCGAGAACCGGCGGATCACCAGCGCTCCGGAGATCAGGGCCGTCAGGGTCAACCCGACCAGCGCCTGGCCGGGCTGCCCGTTCACCACGCCCTGCACCACCGGCCAGCCCGCGAGCACGAAGAAGAGGACGCCGACGCACACGTCGAACGTCCACTGGCGGGTGGTCAGGGGGCGGAACACGCTCTCCACGCTACGGGAGCACCCGTCGGGCGGCATCCGTCGCGCGATGTATCCCGCGCGGGACCCCGCAGGCTACCGTGCGGGGACGATGGGACGATGCTCGTAGAACGTCTGCAGCACGACCGTCGTGCGGGTCGAGACGGATGCCGCCAGCCGGATGTCGCGGATCAGCCGCTCCAGCTCGCGCGGCGATGCGACGCGCACGAAGAGCATGTAGCTCGCCTGGCCCGCGATCGAATAGCAGCCCTCGATCTCGGCGAGGTGCTCGAGCAGTTCGGGGGCGTCGTCGGGCTGGTCCAGGCGCAGGGGCGTGATCTCGATGAACGCGGACAGCGGCTTGCCGACCGCTTCGGCGTCGAGGATGGGTCGGTACCCGGCGATGACGCCGCGGGTCTCGAGCCGGCGAAGCCGCGCCTGCACCGCCGACACCGACAGCCCGACCGTGTCGGACAACTGGGCCAGGGTCGCGCGGGCATCCTGCGAGATCGCCGCGACGATCGCGAGGTCGGTGGCGTCGAGATTCGCCGCGGGAGCCGGGGTCGCCAGAACATCGGTCATACCTGTAAGATTATCCGCATCACAGTCGATATGCCGGAATATTTCCGGCTGAACTCCAGGATCGGAGGTTTCCCCATGTCACTCACCTACGCCCATGAAGCAAAGGCCATCGTCGGAGAACCCGAGGTCCTCGAAGACGGCACGACCGCCGCCACCGCCGAGAAGTCGGCGGCGTGGATCGCGCTGAAGCAAGCCGCCACCGCCCTGCAGCCGCTGCAGATCAAGGACGGCTCCATCCCCGAGGCATCCGACCACGCCGCGGCCCGCGAACACGTCGACACGATCGTCGCGTCGATCCGCACGCTGGCGCCGCTGTTCCCGCACGACGCCGAGTACCTCCGGGCGCTCCCCGCCGACTTCGCCGCGTGGGTCGACGGCGGGTTCGGCGTGCCGGACTTCCTCGACTCGCTCGTCGCCTTCCAGCCTCAGCTTCACCGCGTCGACGGCATCCGTCACCTCGTCGTCTTCCCGATGTACACGCAGAACGGCTCGTCCGAGCGCCACGTCGAGGCCCTCATCGTCGAGACCATCTGGCCGGAGTTCATCGACCAGCTCGAGACGCAGTACACCAACAAGCTGTTCGTGAGCCTGCGCCTGGTCGACTTCACCCCCGGCTACGACACCAACTGCGCGGTGCTGTTCCCGGAAACGGTCGCGATGCGCGAGATCCCGGCGTTCACGTGGGGCGCGATCTTCCAGGACCGCGAGGCCGCCCGCTACCGCCGAGTCGTGCGTGCGGCATCCGACATCACCAAGCTCGACCTGCCGGCCGACGCCGCCGCGATGCTCGACGACCAGCAGCTCACCGAGCGCACGTTCGTGATGTGGGACATCATCCACGACCGCACCCACATGCGCGGCGACCTGCCCTTCGACCCGTTCATGATCAAGCAGCGGATGCCGTTCTTCCTGTACTCGCTCGAAGAGCTGCGCTGCGACCTGACCGCGTTCCGCGAGTGCGTGTCGATCCAGCGTTCGCTGCAGGCCCGGGTGGATGCCGGTGAGCAGCTGACCGAGACCGAGCAGCAGACGCTGCTCCACGCCGGGCTCGTGCAGTACGCGGTGATCTTCGACCGCATCTTCCGCTTCGCGATCACCGGCTCGCGCGTGCGCAACTACGACGGCCTGGGCGGACAGCTGCTGTTCGCGTGGCTGCATCAGCGCAACGTGCTGCACTGGACCGACACGGCGCTCGCGTTCGACTGGGACGACGTGCCGGCCGCGGTCGTCGCGCTCGGCGACGCGATCGACCACCTCTACTGGCAGTCGATCGACCGGCCGAAGACGGCGCACTGGCTCGCCGCCTACGACCTGGTGCGCTCGGTCGTCACCCCCAACCCGGCGTCCACCTGGAACCGCGGCCTGCCCGACGAGATCCTCGCCGGCGCCCCCAAGGGGTACACCGACCAGGTGATGGACGACGAGTTCCCGCTGTCGATGTTCTACGAGGCCCTGTCCAAGAAGATGGGCGACGTCATCGAGTCGACGTCGGGCATCACCGGACGAGATGCCTGACGAGAGCTCGCAGTCGCCCCGCGAGCGCAGCGAGACGAATCGCTCCGGTCGCACCGTGCTCCTCGCCGGTGCGACCAGCGACGCCGGCCGCGCCGTCGCGGGTGCCCTGATCGCGGCCGGTGCGCGCGTCGTCGCCACCGGCCGCGACGCCGCCCGCCTCGAGCCGCTCGCCGAACTCGGCGCCGAGCCCGAGGTGTGCGACGTGACCGACGAGCAGCAGGTCGCCGACCTCGCCGCCCGGCTGCGGGAGCGCGGCATCCGGTTCGACGGCGTCCTCCCGCTCGTGGGCGGCTGGCGCGGCGGCGGGGGCCTGGCCGGACAGACCGACGAGGACTACCGCGCACTGGAGGCATCCCTGACGGCCCTGCGCCACGTGAGCCGCGCCTTCGACGCCGACCTGCGCGCGTCGGATGCCGGCCGCCTCGCCATCGTCTCGTCGGTGAGCGTGGCCCGGCCCCTCGCCGGCGGCGCCAACTACGCCGCAGTCAAGGCGGGCGCCGAGGCGTGGACCCGGGCGGTCGCACAGGGCTTCGCGAAGGCCGCGCGGGATGCCGGCACCCCGCTGCGCGCCGCCGCGGTGATCTTCCGCGTGAAGGCGCTGGCCGACCACGAGGCCGCCCTGGCCTCCGCCGTGGCAGGCCTGTTCGCGCAGGATGCCGCGGAGCTGAACGACACGGTTCTCACCCTCCCCTGACCCGGGTGGGGACGTGGGCACCACCCGGGTCAGCCACCCGAACTAGATTGGATCCTCGTGACCTCCCTCCACGACACCGCTGTGCGCGGCTTCGCATCCGACAACTACTCCGGCGTGCACCCCGAGGTGCTCGCCGCGATCGCGGCGGCCAACGGCGGCCACCAGGTCGCGTACGGGGAGGATGCCTACACCGAGCGCCTGCAGCAGGTGTTCGCGGCGCACTTCGGCGATCCCGTCGAGGCGTTCCCGGTGTTCAACGGGACCGGCGCGAACGTCACCGCGATCCAGTCCCTGCTGCCCCGCTGGGGTGCGGTGGTCGCGGCCAAGACCGCGCACATCAACACCGACGAGGGCGGCGCACCGGAGCGGGTCGCGGGCATCAAGATCCTGCAGGTCGAGACCCCCGACGGAAAGCTCACCCCCGAGCTCATCGACCGCGAGGCGTGGGGCTGGGGCGACGAGCACCGCGCCCAGCCGCTGGCCGTCTCGATCACCCAGTCCACCGAGCTCGGCACCCTGTACACGCCGGCCGAACTGCGCGCGATCGCCGACCACGCCCATTCGCTCGGCATGCGGGTGCACCTCGACGGCGCCCGGCTCTCCAACGCCGCTGCCGCCCTCGACGTGCCGCTGCGCGCCTTCACGCGGGATGCCGGCATCGACATCCTCTCGGTCGGCGGCACGAAGAACGGCGCCCTCGGCGCCGAGGCGATCGTGGTGCTGGACCCCGCGGCATCCCACGGCCTGAAGTTCCTGCGCAAGCTCAACATGCAGCTGGCCTCGAAGATGCGGTTCGTGTCCGCTCAGCTGATCGCGCTGTACGAGGGCGACCTGTGGCTGCGCAACGCGTCGCACGCGAACGCGATGGCGCACCGCCTGCGCACCGGCATCGAGGCGGGACTCGCCGACGGCACCGTCCGCGGCGTCGGCTTCTCGCAGAAGACCGAGGTCAACGGCATCTTCGCAACCCTGCCCGACGGCGTCGCCGACCGCCTCCGCTCCAGCTTCCGGTTCTACGACTGGGATGCCGCCCGCAACGAGGTGCGCTGGATGTGCTCGTTCGACACGTCCGAGGACGACATCGACGCGTTCCTGGCCGCGATCGCCCGCGAGACCACCCGCTGACCACAAGCTCCCCCATCGAAACAGGGCCGCGCCGACGAGACCGAGTCGCCGCGGCCCTGTTTCGTCGCCGAAGCCATGTTTCGCCGGCCACCGAGACGAGCAGGATCCGAGAAGCATCCGGATCCGCGCGTTCCTAGAGTCGGAACAACACCGACGAAAGGAACGGCGAAATGGCTGAGAGCGGACTGTCCCTGCAGGAGCGCGAAGCGGTCAAGCAGCGCGCAAAGGAACTGCGGGCCCAGGAGAAGGCGGGCAAGGACCGCGAGGCGGGAACCCTCGCCGTGCGCGAGGCGATCGAAAAGCTGGAAGGTTCCGACCGCGAGACCGGCGAGGGCCTCTATCGGGTGGTGACGACCGTCGCCCCGCAGCTGATGCCCAAGACGTACTACGGGATGCCGGCCTTCGCGAACGACGCCGGCAAGGTCGTCGTGTTCCTGCGGCCGGCCGTGAAGTTCGGCGAGCGGTACGCGACGATCGGCTTCGAGGACCGCGCCGCGCTGGATGACGGCGAGCTGTGGCCGGTCGCCTACGCGGTGCCGCAGTGGACGTCGGCCGTCGAGGCGCGGTTCACCGACATCATCCGCACCGCTGCATCCTGACGCGGATTCCGTCGGCTACGGGTCCAGGCGCTCCGGCCGGAACCCGTAGCCGACGAGCCGTGCCACGAGCGGCTTCACCCGCGGCAGCACCGCCCGCAGGAACAACCGCTGACGGCGCGTCGGCGGGTTCGCGATGAGGTCGGACAGCGCCCCCGACGCGATGCGCGCGTGCACGGCCCGCTGCACGGCCTGCATCGCGCCGGTCGGCCGATCGCGTCGCCGTTGAACCGCCGCGCACGCGACATCCACCGCCCCGGCATCCACCACTCCGGCACCAACCGGGCCGGGCTCGGTCCGCCGCAGCGCGGGCGCCAGCAGCCGGGCGGCGGCCACGGCATCCTGCACCGCATAGTTGATCCCGACACCGAACACCGGCGACATCGCGTGGGCGGCATCCCCGATGCACAGGAGTCCCGGCGTCCACCACCGCGGCAGCCGATCGATCTGCACCGACAGCAGCTTGACGTCGTCGAGGCTCGCGATGTCGCCCACCACGTCAGCACACCGCGGCACCGCCCGCGCGATGCGCTGACGGAACGCCTCGATCCCGCCCGCCCGCACCGCGTCGAACGACCCCTTGGGGATGAGCAGCCCGCACTGCAGATAGCCTGGCCGCGGAATGGTCACGACGAGTCCCTCGGCGCCGATCCAGCCGAGCGTGTCGGGCATCGGGGCCGCAGGCCGCGGCATCCGGAACCAGGCGACGTCCGTCGGCACGCCGCGGGCCCGTGGGACGAGCCCGGCGGCTTCGCGCACCGTCGAGGCGCGGCCGTCGCACGCGACGACCAGGTCGGCCTCGACCACGGCGCCGTCGGTCAGCCGCACCCCGGTCACCCGGCCGTCACGGCGCACGACATCGGCCACTTCGGCCCCCATCTCGAGGCGGAACGCGGGCAGGGTGGATGCCTCGGCCGCCAGCAGCTCCAGCAGATCCCACTGCGGCATGAGCGTCACCAGGCGGTTCGGCGCGGGCAGCGTCGAGAAGTCGATGGCGTGGATCCGGATGCCGTTCACGACGACGTCCAGCCGCTGCAGCGGCACGTGGTCGATCGCCTCGAAGCGGGCCCGGAGTCCGAGCGCGTCGATGAGGTTCAGCGTCGACGGGTGCACGGTGTCGCCGCGGAAGTCGCGGAAGAAGTCCTCGTGCTTCTCGAGGACGGTGACCTCGATCCCGCTGCGGGCCAGCAGCAGTCCGAGCATGAGCCCGGCGGGCCCGCCGCCTGCGATGCAGACGGTGGTGCGCCGCACGGAGCCGGACACCTACCGCAGCGCCCCCACGCTGGCCAGGGCCATGCGCACGAGGGTGCCGCGGCCGCCCTCCATCTCGGCGGCGACCGTGTCGGATGCCGCCTCCTGCGGAGTCATCCAGGTGACCTCGAGGGCGTCCTGGCGCGGTTCGCAGGTGCCGGTGACCGGCACCACGAACGCCATCGACACCGCGTGCTGGCGGTCGTCGTGGAAGGCGCCGAGCCCCGGCATCGGGAAGTACTCGGCGACGGTGAACGGGTTCGGCTGCGGCGGCAGCAGCGGGAACGCCATCGGCCCGAGGTCGTTCTCCAGGTGCCGGAACAGCGCGTCGCGCAGCGGCTCCCCGTAGCGCACCCGGCCGGACACGATGGTGCGCGTGATCTCGCCGAGGACGGTGGCGCGCAGCAGCATCCCCACCTCGGTGACGACCCCCATGCCGTCCACCCGCACCGGCACGGCTTCGACGTACAGCATCGGCAGACGCCGCCGGGCCTCGGCGAGCTCGATGTCGCTCAGCCATCCCGGGTTCGACATGTTTCCCGGCGGCGGGCCGAAGGGCTCGTCGCCGGCGGGCTCGGGATCGGGGGTGCGGACCGGCATGCCCCCCATTCTGCCCCCGCGGCCGGTTTGCGCCCAGGACCCGCGGCGTTCGAAGTCGATTTGCGCTGAGCGCAAACTTCCTGTTCCGCATGCCGCGAAACGGGCATACTCTGCCGCACATGACCCCCTCCGCCGTCGCAACGAAGCGCATCGCCGAGCCGCCCACCGGAAGCTTCGACCGCGTCACCCACGTGCTGCTGGCGATGGCCCACATGGATGCCCCGCGCGTCACCGAGATCAGCGCGTTCACGGGCCTGCCGGCGAGCGCCGTCTACCGCTGCATCGCCTCGCTGGTGGATGCCGGACTCGTCGAAGAGGGTCCCAGTCACGGCCGGTACCACGCCGGCGCGGTGTCGATCTCGCTCGCCGAACGGTATCGCCGCAGCGTCCTCAGCACCGGGCACACCTCGCGCACGCTCGCCGAGCTGGCCTCCCACACCCAGGAGTTCGCCGCGCTGCTGATGCGCTCCGGCGACACCGTGGTGTGCGTGGACACCGCCGACGGGTCGCGGGTGCTGCGCTGCTCGTTCACCGTCGGCGAGGTGGTGCCGATGATCGCCGGGGCCAGCGCCAAGGCGGTGCTCGCGCACCTGCCCGCGGAGGAGGTCGCCGAGATCCTGGATCGCAACGGCGTGACCCCGGCCGAGGCCGAGCGGCTCGGCGCCAGCCTCGCCGGCATCCGCGAACGCGGATTCGCGGTGAGCGCGGACGAGGTCGACGAAGGCGTGTGGGGCGTGTCCGCTCCCGTGTTCAGCCACGGCGTCGTCGTCGGATCGGTGAGCACGATGGCTCCCGTGCTGCGGGCCGGCCAGCTCACCACGCGCGCGGTGCGCGCCACCGTCATGGCCGCGCAGGCCCTCACCCGGCTCGAACTGAGCCTGTGACCGGATCCCCGAAGGTTTCGACATGACCGCTCTCGATGGAACGAACCTCACGATCGACGAGGCGCTGCGCCTGGGCGCGCAGGAGCATCCGGCGATCGAGGTCGACGCCCGCGCCCGCGACCGGGTGGCGGCGTCCCACGCGCTGGCCACCGAGCTCGCCGGGCGACGCGCCGTCTACGGACGCACCACCGGCGTCGGCGCCAACCGCGACACGAGCGTCGCGCAGGACGTCGCCACCGACCTGCGGCTGCTGCACAGCCACGCCACCGGCTCCGGAGAGCTCCTGGACGACCGCACCGTACGCACGGCGCTGATCATCCGGCTGAATCAGCTGCTGCGCGGCGGCTCCGGCATCCACCCCGACGTGATCGCCGCGCTGCACGCGGCGATCGCCGAGAATCGGATGCCGCGGGTGCACGCGACCGGCGCGATCGGCACCGGAGACCTCAGCGCCCTGGCCGAGATCGCGCTGGCGCTGCTCGGCGACGAATCGCACGGGTCGCCGGCGTGGGACATCCATCCTGGCGATGCGCTGCCGTTCCTGTCGTCCAACGCGATGACCCTCGCGATGGCGTGCATCCAGATCGAGCGCCTGCGCCGGTGGCAGCGCTCGCAGGCGTCGGTCGCGGCCCTGTCGTTCCTCGCTGTGCGCGCCTCCCGCGAGTGCCTGCAGCCGGAGGTGCAGGCCGCGCGTGGTCAGGCCGGTCAGGAGGATGCCGCCGGAGCCGTGCGGGCCCTCCTCGCCGACGTCCCGGTGACGCCGCTCCGCGTGCAGGACTCCTACGGGTTCCGCGCGTACCCGCAGGTCGCCGGAGCCCTCGCGGCGGCCGGCGACGCCCTGGAGCGCGTCGTCGGCGCCGAGTTGGTCGCCGCCGCAGAGAACCCCCTCATCGACGCCGCGTCCGGGGATGCCTTCCACAACGGCAACTTCCACGGGCTGCCGGTCGCGCTGGCGACCGACCACGCCGGGCTCGCGCTCGCCTCGACCGGGCAGCTCTCGGTGGCGCGGCTGACCGAGCTCTCCAACCCCGAGATGACCGGTCTCGGCTCGTTCCTCGGCACCGGCGCCCCCGGCGCGAGCGGCGTCATGCTGCTCGAGTACAACCAGGCCGCCGCGCAGGCCGAGCTGCGCCACAGCGCCCAGCCCGCCTCCCTCGGATCCGTCGTGATCTCGCGCGGCGTGGAGAACCACTCGAGCTTCTCCACCCAGGCCGTCGGCAACCTGCGCCGGGGTCTGGATGCCGCCTTCGACGTGCTCGCCTGCGAACTGCTCGCGGCGCTGCGCGCCGTCGAGCTGCACGGCGACCGTCTCGACCCGCAGCGACCCCTCGGCGCGTTCGTCGCCGCCCTGGTCCCCCTCCTCGGCCACGACCACGCCGACCGTTCCCTGTCCGAGGACCTCGCCGCCGCGCGCGGATACCTCGACTCCCCCGCCTGACCCCCGGCCAGGCATCCGTCCCTCCCTCCCACCCGACCCACCGGCTTCCCGGCCCGAACCTTCCGACGACGCAAAGGATCGACATGAACATCGCCACCACCGACGAGGCCCAGGAGCCCGTCCCCGAAGGAATGGTCGCCCTCGACCAGATCCCCTTCGGGCGCTTCCACTTCAAGGTCACCGTGATGACCTTTGGGGCGAACTTCTCCGACGGCTACGCGCTCGGCATCATCGGCAGCGCCCTGCCGATGATCACCACGCAGTGGGGCCTGAACGGCTTCTGGCAGGGGATGCTGGCGAGCTCCGCCCTCATCGGCCTGTTCTTCGGCTCGCTGATCCTCGGCCGGGTGAGCGACCGCATCGGCCGGCAGCGCGTCTACGTGCTCAACTTCGTGCTGATCGCGGCGGCATCCCTCGCCCAGTTCTGGGCGCCCAACGTCGAGATCCTGTTCGTGCTGCGCCTGCTCATCGGCTTCGGGCTCGGCGCCGACTACGCGGTCGGCCCGACGCTGCTGAGCGAGTTCGCGCCGCGCAAGTCCCGCGGCCTCATGCTGGCGTCGCTGACCGTGCTGTGGACGGTCGGCTACGTGATCGCCAACATCATCGGCGCATACGTGAACGTCGGACCGGACACCTGGCGGTGGCTGCTGGCATCCGGCTTCATCCCGGCCCTGTTCGTGCTGATCGTGCGCATCGGATCGCCCGAGTCGCCGGGCTGGCTCATCAGCAAGGGGCGCGGCGAGGAGGCCAAGCACATCGCCGCGAAGTACCTGAACACCGGCAACGTCTACATCCCCGCCGCCCACCTGGAGGAGAAGAGCAGCTACGCCGAGCTGTTCAGCCCCGAGCTGCGCAAGAGCACGTGGTTCGGCATCCTCTTCTACAGCTTCCAAGTGCTGCCGTACTTCGCGATCTACACGTTCGTGTACACGATCCTCGAGGCGATGAAGGTGCACGACGCGAACCTGCAGAACCTGGTGATCAACCTGTTCCTGCTCGCCGGTGGCATCGCCGGTCTGTGGGCGATCCAGAAGTTCCCGCGCCGCGGCTTCACGTTCTGGACGTTCGTGATCATGGCGGTGATGCTGGTGCTGCTCGGCATCCTCTCCGGCGCATCGGCGTGGCTGATGCTGATCCCGTTCGTCATCTACTCGTTCGTGATGTCGGGCGCCTCGAACATCACCCAGGTGTACCCGCCGGAGCTGTTCCCGACCCACCTGCGCGGCAGCGGCGTCGGCCTCCTGAACGCCACCAGCCGCATCGCCTCGGCGATCGGCACGTTCTTCCTGCCGATCAGCCTGGAGAAGTGGGGCGTGTCGGTATCGATGTACTGGCTCGCCGGCGTCCTCGCCCTCGGCGCCCTGGTGACGTGGGCCTGGGCCCCTGCCACAGAGTCCAAGAAGCTGGTCTGAGCCGGGTCCCCGCGTCCCCCGTGCCGCCGGTCAGGCGGCGCGGGGGACGCTGTCCAGCAGCAGCCGGGTGTACTCGTGCCGGGGGTCCAGGAGCAGCTGCTCCGTGGGTCCCTGCTCCACGATCTCGCCGCGGCGCATCACGACGGTCTCGTCGCACACTCGCCGCACGACCCCGAGGTCGTGGCTGATGAACATCACGGTGAGACCGCGCTCGCGGCGCACGGATGCCACCATGTCGAGCACCTGGGCCTGCACCGAGACGTCCAGCGCGCTGGTGGCCTCGTCCATCACGAGCACGTCCGGCTCGATCGCGATGGCCCGGGCGATCGCGACCCGCTGCCGCTGACCGCCCGACAGCGTCTTCGGACGCGCCTGCGCATGCGTCTCGCCGAGCCCGACGGCCTCCAGCAGGTCCCGCACGCGCTTCTTGGCGTCGGCGGTGCTCAGCGACGTGTGCAGGTGCAGGACGTCCTCGATCGCGCGGCCGGCCGGGATGCGGGGATCCAGCGACAGGTACGGATCCTGGAACACCATCTGCACCGACTTCGCCCGCGCCAGCCGTTCGTCGCGGCCGCGCGGGGCGCGCGTGCGCTCGGCGCCGGCGATGCGGATGCCGCCGGCATCCGCCTCCTCGAGACCGACCACCATGCGCGCGAGCGTCGACTTGCCCGAACCGGACTCGCCGACCACCCCGAGCGATCCGCCGCGCGGGATCTGCAGCGAGGCGTCCCGCACCGCCTGCACCGGCGGCTTGCCGCGGCGCAGGTAGGTCTTGGAGACGCCGGAGACTTCGAGGGCGAGCGCGGTGGGGGCGGTCGACCCGGGGTCCTGCCCTTCGCTCCCCACGCCTCCTCCGGCCGTCGCTGACGCGACGCCCGGAGCCTCGCGGCGCGGGGCCCCAAGCTCAGGGCGCAGCGATGCCGGCGCCGGCGGGACGTCCACCGTGGGGGTCGCGGCGACGAGACGCTGCGTGTACGGCTGGGCCGGCGCGAAGAACACCTGCCGCGCGTCGCCCTGCTCGACGATGTTCCCGCCCTGCATCACGTACACGCGGTCGCAGATGGAGGCCGCGAGGTTCAGGTCGTGGGTGATGAACAGCATCCCCATTCCCCGCTCGGCGCGCTGCGTGGCCAGCACCTGGATGATCTCCGCCTGGGTCGTGACATCCAGCGCGGTCGTCGGCTCGTCGCAGATGAGCAGCTTCGGCGACGAGGTGAGCGCCCCCGCGATCATGACGCGCTGCAGCATCCCGCCGGAGAACTCGTGCGGGAACTGCTTCAGGTGCGCCTCCGGGTCGGGCAGCTGCACGGCGCGCAGCAGCTCGATCGCGCGGGCACGGGCCTCGGCCGGCGACTTGCGCTCCACGAGCTGCAGCGTCTCGGTCATGTGGTCGCCGATGGTGCGCATCGGGTTGATGCCGGCCCGGGGATCCTGGAAGATCATCGCCGCGGTGTTGCGGCGGACGTCGAGGATGCGGGCCTCGCTCGCCCCGACGACCTCCTTGCCGTCGACCGTCACCGATCCGCCGAAGGTCGCGGACTCGGGCCACAGGGCCAGGGCCATCCGCGCGGTCAGCGACTTGCCCGACCCGGATTCCCCGACCAGTCCCACCGTCTCGCCGGCATCCACGTGCAGCGTGATGCCGTGCAGCAGCTCGGTGCCGTTCGGCAGGGTCAGCGTGAGATCACGCACATTCAGGAGCGGGTTCATGCCGGCACCTCTCCGCCGATCCGGTCGGACATCTCTTCACCGATGACGTTCACCGACACGACGGCGAGCACCACCGCGACGGCGGGGACGATCGCCGGCAGGAACGCGCCCGACACGATGCCCGCCTGGGCCTCGTTGATCATGGCGCCCCAGTCGGGGGTGGGCGGCTGGACGCCGAGCCCGAGGAACGACAGGCCGGCGAGTTCGGCGAGCACGTATCCGAAGTTGAGGGTGGACTGCGCACCCACCACGGGGGTGATGTTGGGCATCACGCGGCGCAGCGCGATCCACGGACCGCCGAACCCCTGCACCCGGTACGCCGAGACGTAGGGGCGGGTGCGCTCCGCCTGCACCAGCGCTCGGGTGAGCCGGGCGACGTAGGGGGTGTACGCGATGCACATCGCGATCACCGGCGCCACCAGCCCCTTGCCGAACAGGGCGACGGCGATGATGGCGATCAGCAGCGACGGGAACGCGAACAGCACGTCGAAGGCGCGGCCGAGCACGCTGTCGAGCCAGCCGCCCTTCCAGCCGGCGGCCAGGCCCAGCAGCATGCCGAGGACCGTCGAGCCGATGACGACCAGCAGCGGGCCGAGGAGGGCGGTGCGACCGCCCCACATGGTGCGGCTCAGCGTGTCGCGGCCGAGGTTGTCGGTGCCGAGCCAGTGCTGCGGCGACGGGCCGGCGTTGATGGCCGCGTAGTCGATCTGGTCGGGCGGATACGGCGCCAGCCAGGGTGCGAAGACGGCCGCGATGACGAGCACCGCGAGGACCGCCACGGCGATCCAGAACGTGGTGCTGGCCACGGGCATGCGGGGTGCGCGCAGAACGCGCAGCGCGGTGGTGGGTGAGGTCGTCATCGGGCTGACGCTCCTGCCGCGGATCGGGGGTCGATGAGGGGTTCGAGGATGTCGATGATCGCGTTGACCACGAGGAACGCGGTCACCACGAGCAGCACGATCGCCTGCACGACGGGGAAGTCGAGTCGGTCCACGGACTGCACGAGCAGGTTTCCGATGCCGGAGATGCCGAACGCGGTCTCCACGATCGACGTCGCCACCAGCAGACCCGCGATGAGCGGGCCGCCGACGGTGACGATGGGACGCAGCGCGTTGCGGAACACGTGCCGGCGCACCACCGCGCCGCGGCTGAGTCCGCGGGAGCGCGCCACCTCGACGTGCTCCCGGCCGTACTGCTCCACCATCGCCGACCGGGTCACCTTGCCGACGATCACGACGAAGACGATCGTCAGCGCGAGGGCGGGCAGGGTCAGGTGGTAGATCATGTCGAAGAAGCCCTGACCGGTCCCGAAGCTCGGGAACCAGCCGAGTTCGACCGCGAAGATCGCGATGAGCACGATCGAGCCGACGAACGACGGGATCGCCGACAGGATCGTCAGCGCGATGAGCGTGACGCGGTCGGCGGGCTTGCCGCGCTTGCTCGCGGCGAGGATGCCGGCCAGCAGGCCCAGCACGACGATCAGCACCGCGGCCATCGCCACGAGCATCACGGTGGTCGGCATCCGGCTCGCGATGACGGTGGACACCGGCTGGCGGTACTGCAGGGACCAGCCGAAGTCGCCGTGCAGCATCCCCGTCACCCAGTTCACGTACTGCTGCCACGGGGGCAGGTTCAGCCCGTACTGCTC
Source organism: Microbacterium mangrovi (assembly GCF_000802305.1). GTDB lineage: Bacteria > Actinomycetota > Actinomycetes > Actinomycetales > Microbacteriaceae > Microbacterium > Microbacterium mangrovi. The sequence goes on from NZ_JTDK01000002.1 coordinate 246,719, forward strand.
GGTGATCGCCTTGATGGCGTCCGGGTTGGGGCGGCGCCCGCGCAGCAGGAACCGCACCGGGTCGCCGGGCACCAGGAACCGGCAGAAGAAGACGAGCAGGGTCACGATCCACAGCGTCAGCAGCAGGCTGCCGAGCTTGCCGGCCAGGCGCCGGAGGAAGGCGGACGTGCGCCCTCCTCCGGCGACCGGCAGCGTCACCGCGGTGACGGTGTCAGCGCTTGCCAATTGTCGCCGCCCACGGGTAGTAGAGGAACGCGACCGACGGCGAGGCGCCGGTGATCTTCTTGCCCAGGAACATCGTCATGGGGCCGGCGGCCAGCGGCAGCCAGGGCAGTTGCTCGTTGGTGATCTTCTGCGCCTGGGCCGACAGCACCGCGCGGGCCTCGGGGTCCTGGGTCTTGATGGCCTGGTTCACGATCTTGTCGTACGTCGGGTCGGACCAGTCGGCGTAGTTCGAGAACTGGCCGGTCTGCAGGATCGCGTACATCTCGAGCGGATCGGGGCTGGAGAGGTACCAGTTCGTGTAGAAGAGGTCGATTCCCTTGCGCGCGGTCGGGTCGCTGAACAGCGCCGAGTACTGCGCGGGCGTCACGGTGACGATCTTGGCCTTCATGCCGATCGACTGCAGCGCCGCCGCGGTGCCCTGCGACACGATGTTGAAGTCGTTGCCGATGGGGGCGGTCGCGATGGTCACGGTCTTGCCCTCGGCTCCGGCCTCCTTGACCAGCTGCTTGGCCTTGTCGAGGTTCAGCGGGTAGGTCTTCAGGTCGGCGAAGGCGCGCTTGGTCGTCTCGGCCGAGGCTCCCGACCACACCGACTCGGTGGTGAGCGCGTTGGAGACCTGTCCGACGCCGCCGGTCGCGGCCTTGGTCATGCCCTGCCGGTCGAGGGCGGCCATGATCGCCTGGCGCACCTTCAGGTCTCCCAGCGCCCCCTTGAGGTTGGAGATGATGAGGCTGTTGACCGCCGTGTTCAGCCCGAAGTACAGGTTGCCCGCGCTCGTGTTCTGCAGCTGCGAGATCGCCTCGGTCGGAACCATGAACGAGCCGTCCACCGCGCCCGACTTGAGGGCGTTGACGCGGGCGGTGGCATCCTGCAGGAAGACGAACTTGAACGTCTTGTTCTTCGCCATCAGGTCTTTGTCCCAGTAGGCGTCGTCGCGCGACAGCTGGATCGACTGGCCGGAGGTCCAGCTGTCGATCTTGTAGGGCCCGGTGCAGTCGACCAGCCCGGTCGAGTTGCCGTAGTTCTTGCCGGCCTTCTTCAGGTAGGCGGCCGACTCGACCACGCCGGGGGCGCTGCCCATCATCAGGTTGAACTGCGAGTCCGGCTGGCTCTCGGTGACCGTCACCTGGGAGGGGCCGGTCTGCGTGATCGACGTCACGAACTTGTACACGTCCGCCCACGACGACCCGACGGCGGGGTCCATGTGGCGCTTCATGGATGCCACGACATCCGCCGCCGTCATCGGGGTGCCGTCATGGAACTTCACGCCCTGGCGGAGGTTGTACACCCAGACGTTGGGCTTCGGGTGCTCGAACGAGGTGGCAAGGCTCGGGGAGAGCGTCCAGTCGGGGTTGAGGCGCAGCAGCGACTCGCACACGTTCGCGAGCACCTGGTTGTCCGGGTAGTCGAACGCGTACGCGTAGTCGAGCGACAGGGGCTCGGCGTAGACGGCCCAGGTGACGCTGTCGATGTCGCCGGACGGGGCTGCGGTGTTCGCGGTGATCTTGACCGCGTCGGGCGTCGCCGACGTGTTCGGGCTGCTCGACGACGAGCATCCGGCCAGGGCGAGGGCGGCGACGAGCGTGCCCGCGACCCCGGCGGCGATGCGCCCGCGGGCCTTTCGGAAGGGGGAGGTCATCTTCGGCTCCAGTTCGGTGGTTCGGGTCGGGTTCAGCGCTCGGCTGCCGCGCCGACGAGCTCGGGACGGACGTAGACGGGTTCGCCGTCGATCCAGGTGGACTGCACGGTGGCGGTGTGGATGTCGCCGGGTGCGAGCTCGAACGGATTCGGCGAGATCACGGCGAGGTTCGCGAGGTACCCGGGGCGGATGCGGCCGGTGTCGTGGTCGCGGTGGTTGATGCGCGCGGTGCCGGACGTGTACGACGCGAACACGGTGGCCAGGTCGAGCTTCTGCCCCTCCCCGCCCAGCGGCTCGCGGTCGGACCCGGGGACCGCCCGGTTCACGGCGATGTGGATCGCGGCGATCGGGTCGGCCGACGAGACCGGCCAGTCGCTGCCGGAGCACAGGCGCACGCCGGCGCGCACGAAGTCGCCGAACGGGTACTGCCGCATCACGGCGCCGTCCTTCATGAACGGCAGGCTGAGCTCGTCGAGCTGATCCTCGTGGGTCGCCCACAGCGACTGCAGGTTCGCGGTGGCGTCCAGCTCGGCGAAGCGCGCCACGTCGGCGAGGTCGACGATCTGCAGGTGCGCGAGGTGGTGGCGGCCGTCCGTGGGGCCGTTGGCCGCGCGCGCCGCTTCGAGGGCGTCGAGCGCTTCGCGCACGGCACGGTCGCCGAGGGCGTGGAAGTGCACCTGCTGCCCCGCGGCATCCAGCGCGGTCACGTACTGCTTGAGCGCCTCGGGGTCGATGAAGCTCAGTCCCGCGTTGTCGGTGACGTGCCCGTGTCCGTCGCGGTAGGGGTCGAGCATCGCGGCGGTCTGGTTCTCGGCGACGCCGTCGACCATGATCTTCGTGGTGCCGAGGGTCAGCTTTTCGGCACCGCGGGCGGCGACCTTCTCCCGGCGGGCGACCATGGCGTCCACCTGCTCGATGCCGCCGGAGCGCTCCCACCACTGCGCCCCGACGACGTGCACCTTCAGGGCGCCCTCGTCGAGGGCGCGCAGGTAGGCGTCCAGCGCGTCGGCCATGCCCGCGCCGGTGCCGATCATGGCGTCCTGCCAGCCGGTGATGCCGAGCTTGAGCATCTCGTCCTGCGCGCGCAGCAGACCCTGGTAGACGAGGTCAGCGTCGGGGGCGGGGCGGTGGGCGGCGAACAATTCGCCGGCGCCCTCGTGGAACGTGCCCGTCGGGTTGCCGTCGGCGTCGCGCACGATGACCCCGTCCTCGGGGTCGGGGGTGGAGGCGTCGATGCCGGCGGCGCGGATCGCCGCGGTGTTCGCCCACAGGCTGTGGTGGTCGCGGCTCATCACCGTGACCGGTCGGTCGGGCACGACCGCGTCGATGAGGGATGCCAGCGGGTTGCCGCCCGGATAGTGGTCCATCGACCAGCCGCCGCCCGAGATCCACTCGACCTCGGGGTTGGCCGCGGCGTACGCGGAGATGCGGCCGACGGCGTCCGCGGCATCCTCGCTCGCGCTGAGGTCGCACTGCAGAAGCTCCACTCCCCCGGATGTCGGGTGGATGTGCGCGTCCTGGAAGCCGGGGCTGAGAAGAGCGCCGTCGAGGTCGACGATCCGCGTCTCCGCGCCGCGGTACAGGTCGATCTCGGATGCCGAGATGAGCGCCGTGATGCGATCGCCGGTGACGGCCACCGCGTAGCCGGAGATCGGTTCGCCGGAGCCGGTGAAGATCGCCCCACCGGTGAAGATGACGTCTGCCGTTGCCATGTGTCCCACTTCGTCGTGTCGATTCGGTTGCGATGCGACTGTACGGGTCCGACGCCGCCGCTGTCAACAGTGTTGACATTGGTGTTGTCCGAACCGTTACAGTGAGGGAGCGCCACCCGGCGTGGGAGCATGGACGAGGAGGTGCGCATGGCCGTCAAGTCAGCTGTCCGGACGAAGGTGAAACTCGATCCGGAGCGGATCATCGCGGCCGGACTCGAACTCGCAGGGCGCCCGGGCGTCAGCGCCATCTCGGTGCGCGAGCTCGGCACGATGCTGGGCGCCGATCCGACCGCGATCTACCGGCACTTCCGCAGCAAGGACGACCTCATGCGGGCACTGCTGGACCACATCGAGGCGGCATCCGTCGCCGAAGTGGATGCCACCGCGTGGGACGACCGCCTGCGGCAGCTCACCTCGCGCACCCTCGCGTGGGCGGCCCGCTATCCGGCGATCGCCGCCGAGGCGATCGTGCTCACGACGCACGGTCCGGGCGAGCTGGCCACGATCGAGCTGATGCTGGATGCCTTCCGCGAAGCCGGCCTGTCCGACGAGGAGATCGTGCGCCACTACGCGCTGCTGGCATCCCACAGCCTCTCCGGCGCCGCCGGCATGGCCCGCGCCCGGGCGGAATCCGGCGGCGACGAGGACGTCGCCCAGGGCGCCTGGCTCGACGAGCCGCTCATCGTCGATCCCCGCAAGTACCCGATGATCGCGCGCTACGGCGCGGGCCTGGCCGACCTGCGCGACCTCGACCTCCTGATGCGCGGGGTCGAGATGATCATCGAGTCCGCCAAGCGCTCCGCCGCCTCCCGCACCGACGGCCCCTGAGCGCGCGTCCCACCCTCGGTCCCTGAGCGCCCTTCGTCTGCGGCGCTGGCGCGCCTTCGCTCAGGAACCGCGCAGCGAGACGAAGGGACACCCTGAGCAGGATGTCGGATGCTCCTGCGATCATGGAGCGCATGAGCGATCCCGACGTGCCCGACCTCGACCCCGGAGCGGTGCTGTGGTCCGCGCCGCCCGCCGAGCGCGCGGGGCGTCCGCTGCTGGTGCTGCTGCACGGCTACGGTGCCGACGAGCACGACCTGTACGGGCTGGTGCCGTCCCTGCCCGACGGGCTCGTCGTGGCATCCGTCCGCGCTCCCCTGACTCCGCCGTGGCCGGCCCCGGGCGCCGCCTGGTATCCGATCGACGACCTCTCCACGCGGGATCCCGCCCGCGTCACCGATGCCGCCGAGGCGTTCCTCGCCTGGCTGGACACCACCGGCCACGACGCACCGGTGGGCCTCCTCGGCTTCTCGCAGGGCGGCGCCGTGGCGCTGCAGTCCCTGCGACTGCGGCCCGACGGATTCGCGTTCGCCGTGCTGCTCGCCGGGTACGCGGCCCCCGGCGACCTGCCCCGCGACGCCGAGCTCGCCGAGCTCCGGCCGCCCGTGTTCTGGGGCCGCGGCGCCCGCGACGAGGTGATCCCGGCATCCCTCGTCGCCCACACCACCGAGTGGCTTCCTGCCCACGCGGAGCTGTCCGGTCGCGTGTACGCCGGACTCACCCACAGCGTCTCGCAGGCCGAGCTCGACGACGTCGCGACCTTCCTCGCGAAGCGCCTCGACGCGCTCACCCCCGCGCCCGACCCGGCCACCTGACCCGGGCCCCTGCGCTTCGACAGGCTCAGCGCGCACAACCGGCGCGCAAGACCGGGTTCCGCGCCCTGAGCCTGTCGAAGGGCACACCCACCCGAAGCACAGGGTGATCCGCTACCCTGAACGAGTCCCTGTCCCGAGTGTGAGGAACGACCTGTGACGAAGATCGCCGCGTCCGCGCTGTAATCCGCGCCGTCCCGTCGATCTGCGACGTGTCCGCGCATCCATCCGCGCCGACCGTCGATCCCGTCGCCTCCCGCTCCAGGGCCTCCGCCCGGCAGCGCTCTGCGCGGCCTTCGGTGTTCGGTGCATCCCGAACACTCCGGAGGCCTCCATGTCACTGTCCCTCACCAAATCGTCCGTCGTCCTCGACGACGTCGCCTTCACCTGGCCCGACGGCTCGCCCGCCCTGGCCGGCGTGTCCGGCGTCTTCGGCGCCGGCCGCACCGGGCTCGTCGGCCGCAACGGGTCCGGCAAGTCGACCCTGCTGCGCCTCATCGCCGGCGAGCTGACGCCGGCATCCGGCTCGGTCACCACCACCGGCGAGGTCGCATACCTCCCGCAGCACCTCACCCTGGCGACCGACACCCCGGTCGCGGCCCTGCTCGGCGTCGCGCCGGTGCTGGATGCCGTCCGCGCCGTCGAGCGGGGCGACGTCGACCCGGTGCACTTCGACACGATCGGCGACGACTGGGACGTCGAGGCCCGCGCGGTGGCCGCCCTCGCCGAGGCGGGGCTGCCGGACGGCGCCCTCGACCGCCGCGTGGGCGAGTTGTCCGGCGGCGAGGCCGTGCTCGCGGCCGTCGCCGGCATCCGGCTCCGGGGCGCCGCGGTGACCCTGCTGGACGAACCGACGAACAACCTCGACCGGAACGCCCGCGCGCGCCTGGCCGATCTCGTCCGTTCGTGGCGGGGCGCCCTCATCGTGGTCAGCCACGACGTCGCGCTGCTGGAGCTCATGGACGACACCGCCGAGCTCTACGGCGGCACGGTCTCGGTGTTCGGCGGCCCGTACTCCCAGTGGCGCGCGTGGCTGGATGCCGAGCAGGATGCCGCGGTGCGCGCCGAGTCGGATGCCCGCAAGGACTTCCGCCGCGAGAAGCGTCAGCGCATCGAGGCCGAGTCCAAGCTGGCGAGCCGGGCGTCGATGGCACGCAAGGCCGAGGCGGAGAAGCGCGTGCCGAAGATCGTGGCGCACGGGCGCCGGATGGCGGCCGAGGTCTCCGCCGGGCGGCTGCGTGTGGAGGTCGGTGAGAAGGAGGCATCCGCCCGCGCCGCGCTGGATGCCGCCGAACGCCGCGTGCGGGACGACGACAGCATGCACATCGACCTGCCCGACCCGGACGTCGCCGCCGGACGCCGCATCGCGACCCTCTCGGACGGCGAGCACGCCTGGGTCGTCCAGGGTCCGGAGCGAGTCGCGCTGATCGGCGCGAACGGCACCGGCAAGACCACGCTGCTGGAGCACCTGGTGAACCCCCCGGTCGCTGAGCGAGGAGCGCAGCGACGAGACGAAGCGCCCGGGCCGTCCGCCCACGCGCACACCGACCGGATCGGCTACCTGCCGCAGCGGGTGGACGGGCTGGACGAGGATGCCACGGTGCTCGAGAACCTGCAGGCCGCCGCCGAGCACACCCCGACCCGGGAGCTGCGCAATCGCGCGGCGCGGTTCCTGCTGCGCGGGGACACCGTGCTGCGGCCGGTGGCGACGCTGTCCGGCGGCGAGCGCTTCCGGGTGGCCCTGGCGCGCCTGCTGCTCGCCGACCCGCCGCCCCAGCTGCTGGTGCTCGACGAGCCGACGAACAACCTCGATCTGGACACCGTGTCGCAGCTCGTCGACGCCCTGTCGGCGTATCGGGGTGCGGTGCTCGTGGTCAGTCACGACGACGCGTTCCTTGCGCGGCTCGGCATCGACCTGACCCTCGAGCTCGACCGGGACGGGAGGCTGTCCGCATCGTAGATGCGCCCGGCTCGGCCCCCCGCCGCACCCTTCAACCGACGACGATTGCGCGCCGCCGACGCCGATCTTGTCGGTTGAGCAGCCCGCCCCCTCGTTCAACCGACAAGAATCGTGCGCCCCGGCCGCACATCTTGTTGGTTGAACCGGGCGCCTGCTAGCGCAGCGAGCCGGGGGCGAGGCCGAGTTCGTGCTCCAGGGCGTGGCAGACGAGGCGCCCGCGCTCGGTCGCGGCACCGAACTTCACCAGGGCGTGGGAGTTGATGCCGTCGATCATGCCGAGGTACTGCCACGCCACCGACGCCGGATCATCCGTGCGGAACTCGCCCGCGGCGACGCCCCGCTCGATGAGCGCGACGACGAACACCTGCCACTCATCCATGAGGTCGCGCACGGCCGCTTCGAGGGCTTCGTTGCGTCGGCCGAGCACGAAGACCTCCGCCCACAGCGCGGTCACGTCGTCGCGGCCGGTGTCCAGCAGCGCCCGCGTCAGCACCCGCAGCGCGTCGGTCGCCGTCGCCTCCGCGTCGGTCACGGTGCGCATCTCGGCCAGTTCGTCCTCGGCGATGGTGCGGAAGGTCGCCGCGACGAGGGCCTCCATGTTCGGCTCGTAGTGCACCACCAGGGTCCGCGCCACCCCGACCCGTTCGGCGACGGAGCGCAGCGTCACCGCGGCGAGCCCGTCGCTGCGGGCGATCTCGCGGGCGGCGGCGCGCAGCTCCTCGCCGCGCTCGGCCGGCGACTTGCGGACGGCCCGCGGCCGGGCGGACGACGACGCGCTCATGGCGCAGGCTGCTCCAGCACCGGCGGGGCCGCCGCGTCCGGGACCGCGGGCGTCGCCTCCGGCGCGGGGTCGACGAGACGGGGCGACAGCAGCACGAATCCACCGTAGACGACGGCCGTCACGATCCCCGAGCCGAGGGCGCTCGGGTCGACACCGCCGAAGACGCCCGCGAGAGGCCCCCGGTAGAGGGTGGTGTCGACGCTCAGCACCCCGAACACCGAGCCGACGAACCAGGCGACCACGGCCGGCACGTTCCATCCGCCGCGGAACCAGTAGCGTCCGCCGTGGCGACCCTGGGCGAACGCCTGCAGATCGTGCGGGTCGTAGGATCGCGCCCGCAGCGCGCCGATCAGGATGACGACGACCCACGGGGCCGTGATGCCGTTGAGGATGACCGTCGCCGCCGTGATGGAGTCGAGCGCGTCGAACACGAAGACGCCCACGTACAGCAGCGCGACCGAGGCCGCCGCGGCGAGCGCGGTCGTGTGCACACGGCGCAGCCGCGGGAAGAAGGTCTCCAGGTCGAGGCCCGTGGCGTAGATGTTCAGCACGCCCTGCCCGAACCCGCCCGCGATCGAGACGATGAGCACGAGCACCACGAACCACAGCGGGGATGCCCCGACGAGATCCCCCATGAAGTCGCCCGTCGAGTGCCGCACCGCGACCCCGACGAAGGCACCCAGGACGGCGGGCAGCAGCATCCCGATCATGAGCCCCGCGAACAGCGCCGCACGCACCCGCCGGGCGGAGTGCCGACGCAGGGAGATCCGCCGGGTGTAGTCGCCGACGACGGGTGCGTACGAGAGCGGACCGGCCATCGCCAGCACCGCGGCGAGCACGAAGGTCTGCGCGTATCCGCCGAGCGCGGGATGCGCGGCCGCCCTCGTCGGGTCGAACCCGGCGGAGAACGCGAGGAACCCGAGGACGAGGGCGGTCCCGGCGATCGGGACGACGAACTTCTGCATCGCGACGATCGTGGCGTGGCCGAACAGGGCGACCACCACGATGACCGCCGACACGATCGCGTAGGCGACCGCGTGGACGGCCGGAGCGTTCGGAAGGCCGACGAGGCGATGGCCGGTCGCGACGAGGGCGTCACCGCTGGTCCACACGGTGAGCGCGGCGAACACGATGGCGATGACCAGCGACAGCCCGGAGCCGATGAGCCGTCCGCGGATGCCGAAGAACGCACCGCTGGACACCGTCATGTTGGTGCCGGTCCGGGGCGAGATCGTCGCGAGCGGCAGCAGCACGACCGCTCCCAGCAGCGTGCCGACCACGGTGGCCAGCACCGCTCCCCGGAAGTCGAGGCCGAGCTGCACGGCCACCCAGCCGTACACCGCGACCGTCCATCCGAGGTTGCTGCCGAGGAAGACGGCGAACAGGTTGCCGGGCGACGAGTCCCGCTCGTTCTCGGGCAGGTAGTCGACGCCCGCCTCCTCGACGTGTCCGACTCTGTCGCTGCGGGATGTCGCCATCGTTTCACTCCTTCGGGATGGTGGGTCGGCAACATCCTGTGTTATATTGACCTCGAAGTCAATAACTTTCCCGGATCGCCACGGCGGCGATCCCGGCATCCCGCACTGGCCGCGGAGGCGTGGTCGGGATGACCCGGAACGGATACGCTGACGGCACGACCGCCCGTCTCGACGAAGAGGAGCCCCCATGGCCTGGAGGATGCCGCACGAAGGCGCCCCGCACGATCGCACCTGGATGGCATTCCCCAACGAGGGTCAGACCACCGGTGACGACGCGGCGGAGCAGGAGCGCTTCTTCGAGGCGTGGAGCGCCGTCGCGAACGCGATCATCGACTTCGAACCGGTGACCATGGTCGTCGATCCGTCGCAGACCGAGCGCGCGCGCCGCATGCTCAGCTCCGAGATCGAGCTGGTCGAGGCGCCCGTCGACGAGTTCTGGTTCCGCGACCACGGGCCCACGTTCGTCGTCGACGACGAGCGCCCCGGCGTGCTCGGCGCCGTCGACTGGGTGTTCAACGGCTGGGGCGACCGCGGCTGGTCGGACTTCGCCAAGTCCGCCGAGCACGCCCGCCTCGTGTCGGACCTCGTCGGCTCCGAGCTCGTCAGCTCGCTGCTGGTGAACGAGGGCGGCGGAATCCACGTCGACGGCGAGGGCACGATGCTGCTCACCGAGACCGTGCAGCTCGACAAGCGCCGCAATCCGTACGCCGACAAGGCGCGCGTCGAGGCCGAGTTCGCCCGCACGCTGGGCATCTCCACATTCATCTGGCTGCCGCGTGGCCTCACCCGCGACTACGACGACTTCGGCACCAACGGCCACGTCGACATCGTCGCGGCCTTCGGCACCCCCGGCACAGTCATGCTGCACAAGCAGAACAACCCGGAGCACCCCGACTACCAGGTCTCGCGCGACCTGCGCGCGATCCTCGCCGGACAGACCGACGCCATGGGCCGCGAGCTGGAGATCATCGACCTGCCGGCGCCGGCGACCATCCGCGACGACGAGGGCTTCGTCGACTACTCCTACGTCAACCACCTCGTCGTCAACGGCGGCATCATCGCGTGCGGCTTCGGAGACGAGTCCGGCGACGCGCAGGCCCGCGAGATCCTCGAGGCCGCCTACCCCGGGAACCGACGCGCGGTCACGGTGGACGCCCGCCAGATCTTCGCCGGCGGCGGCGGCATCCACTGCATCACGCAGCAGCAGCCGTCCCTCATCGCCGCCCAGTCCGACGAGTCGGGAGCCTGATCATGTTCGACGTCGTCGAAGCATCCATCGCCGACCTGCGCGCCGCGCTCGAATCCGGCGAGGTCACCAGCGTCCAGCTGGTCCAGGCGTATCAGGCGCGCATCGCCGCGTACGACGGTCCCGACACCGAGACCAAGCTGAACGCGGTCGTGGTGCCGAACCCGGCCGCCCTCGACGAAGCGGCGGCCTCCGACGCCCGGCGCGCGGCCGGCGAGCTGCTCGGACCGCTGGACGGCATCCCGTACACGGCGAAGGACAGCTATCTGCACAAGGGACTGACCGCGGCATCCGGCTCCCCCGCGTTCAAGGATCTGGTCGCCCAGCGCGACGCGTTCACCGTCGAGCGGCTGCGGGCGGGCGGGGCGATCTGCCTCGGCCTGACGAACATGCCCCCGATGGCCAACGGCGGCATGCAGCGCGGCGTCTACGGTCGCGCCGAGAGCCCGTACAACGCGGACTGGCTGACCTCGGCGTTCGGGTCGGGGTCGTCGAACGGATCCGGCACGGCGACCGCGGCATCCTATGCGGCGTTCGGACTGGGCGAGGAGACCTGGTCGAGCGGCCGCGCCCCGGCATCCCACAACGCCCTCGTCGCGTACTGCCCGAGCCGCGGCGTCATCTCGGTGCGCGGCAACTGGCCCCTGGTGCCGACGCAGGACGTCGTGGTGCCGCACACGCGCACCGTGGCCGACCTGCTGGAGATCCTCGACGTCGTGGTGGCCGACGACCACACCACGCGCGGCGACTTCTGGCGGATGCAGCCCTGGGTGCAGCTGCCGAAGGCGTCCGACGTGCGGCCGGAGTCGTACGTGCGCCTGCGTGCGGCAGACCTCGCCGGCAAGCGGTTCGGCGTTCCGAAGATGTACATCAACGCGGATCCGGATGCCGGCACCGGCACCGGCATCGGCGGCCCCACCGGCGAGAAGATCGAGACCCGCGAGTCGATCATGGAGCTGTGGCGCGCCGCCCGCGCCGACCTCGAGGCCGCCGGCGCCGAGGTCGTCGAGGTCGACTTCCCCGCCGTCACCAACTACGAGGGCGACCGCGTCGGCGCGCCCACGATCGCGACGCGCGGCATCGTGCCCGCCGACTTCCTGCACAGCGAGGTCGTCGAGCTGTGCGGCTGGAGCTGGAACGAGTTCCTCGCCGCGAACGGCGACCCGAACCTGAACTCTCTGACGCAGGTCGACGGGGCCGACATCTTCCCCGCCCCGCCGGGTGCGCTGCCCGACCGCTACACCGGGTTCGACGACGACATCAATGAGCTGCCCGACCTGTTCCGCGCGAACCCGGTCACCGACCTGACGCAGATCCCGCACATGGAGGCGGGTCTGCGCGGCCTCGAGGAGACCCGCCGTGTCGACCTGGAGCAGTGGATGGAATCGCTCGGGCTCGATGCCGTCATCTACCCGGCGATGGCCGACGTCGGCCCGGCCGACATGGACGTGAACGAGGCATCCGCCGACCAGGGGTGGCGCAACGGCGTCTGGGTCGCCAACGGCAACATCGTGCCGCGTCACCTCGGCATCCCGTCGGTCACGGTGCCGATGGGCACGATGAGCGACATCGGGATGCCGGTCGGCCTGACGATCTCCGGCCGGGCGTACGATGACACGGCCCTGCTGCAGCTGGCCGCCGCGTTCGAGGCGATCCGCCCCCGCCGCACCGAGCCGGGGCGCACGCCCCGCCTGTAGCCCGCGGCGCTCGCGCGGCGATTCGTCGAGACAGGCCCGCGCCGACGAGACGGGATCACGACGACCTCGTCTCGTCGGCGTGGGCCTGTCTCGCCGCGGGCGGGCGGACTCAGGGAGTCGGTGACGGCGTCGGTTTCGGGGTCTTGCCGGCGTGGCCGGGTGCCGAGGCGCTCTTGCCCGGCGGGCTCGGTGACGGCGAAGGCGATGCCGGGCGGGAGGTGGGGGTGGGCTCCGCCGAGGATGCCCCGGACGACCGGTGCGTCGGAGACGGCGTGGCGGCCGCGGTCGGCGGCGGAACGGTGGCGGCCGACATCGGGTGCCCGCTCGCCTCGGGAGAGCCGGATGGCCGGGGAAGCGGAGTCCACGTCCATGTCGGTGCGGACGGCGGCGGCGATGTCGACGACGTGGCGGCCTCCGCGTGGGGAGGCGTCAGGAGCAGCGTGAGGACGGTCGGGACCCCCAGCAACGAGACCACGATCAGCACCGCGGCGGCGGCGACGACGCCGGACCCGGCGAACAGCGCGATGCTGACGCGGCGCACGCGACGTCGACGGCGGGCGACGACATCGGCCGGCACGCCGCGCGAGCGGTTGCGGAGGGTCTGCGACATGGGGGGGCGTTGCACGGGTCGGGGGGAACCCGCGGGAACTGTTGACCCGATGCTAGAGCACCGGGACGAATCCCGCCCGGGCGAATCGCCCGGGCGTCGAGACGGCTCACTCGTCACGATCGGCACTCAGGCGCACCGATCGTGACGAGTGAGGGGCGTTCCCGGCATCCCGACCCGCCCCACTCGTCACGATCCGCGCGGCGATTCACGCATCGTGACGAGTGGGGCGGGATGCCGGGCCGCGCGCGCGGCTCAGTCGCGCCGGACCAGCTGCTGCAGCGTCCAGCGGTTGCCGTCGGGGTCGTCGAACACGACGAACCGGCCCCATGGCTGCTCGTCGACGTCGCTCGCGTCCACGCCGTGCGAGCGAAGCAGGTCACGGGCGGCATCCGCGTCGTCGATGACGAGCTGGACGCTGCGCTGGCTGCCCGGCTCCATGTGATCGGCGATCCCGGTGCCGAACGCGATGGAGCAGGCCGATCCGGGCGGGGTGACCTGCACGAACCGCAGCTGCGGGTTCACGGTCTGGTCGTGGTCGACGTGCCAGCCGAGCTGCTGCTCGTAGAAGTGCTTCGCCCGGTCCACGTCGGTGACGGGCACGAACACGAGCTCGATCTTGAAGTCCATCGTCGGTTCCTCTCCTCCGGATGCTCGGCATCCTCTTGCATCGATGAACACCACGCTACGGACAGATCAGGTCAGATTCTGTCCTCTATGCGCGGAAAATGGAGAACATGGCAGACACGGCATCCCGCGTGCTCGAACTGCTCGGGCTCCTGCAGACGCACCGGCGCTGGCCCGGCGCGCAGCTAGCCGAGCGTCTCGAGGTCACCGAGCGCACCCTGCGCCGCGACATCGAGCGGCTCCGCGAACTCGGGTACCGCATCGAGGCCGAGCGCGGACTCGGCGGCGGCTATCGCCTCGAGGCCGGTGCCCACCTGCCGCCCCTGCTGCTCACCGAGGAGGAGGCGGTGACCATCGCGGTCGGTCTGCGCTCCGCGGTCGCCCAGGGGCTCGTCGACGGCGAGCAGACGACGCTGAGCGCCCTGGCGAAGTTCGAGCAGCTGCTGCCCCCGGCCCTGCACGCGCGGACGAATGCGATCGCGGCATCCCTCCACACGCCGTCGCCGGCGGGCATCCCGGTCGCGGCCGACCTGCTCGGCACCCTGGCCCTCGCCTGCCGCGACCACGAGCGCCTGCGCTTCGCGTACCGCGCCGCCGACGGGACCGAGACCCGCCGCAGCGTGGAGCCGCACGCGCTGGTGGCGCTCGGGCGCAGCTGGATGCTGCTGGCCTGGGACCGCGACCGGGAGGACTGGCGCACGTTCCGCCTCGACCGCATCGGCGACGTGCTCGGCACCCGGGTGACGTTCGCTGCGCGCCCGGTGCCGGGTGGGGATGCCGCAGCCTACGTGCGCGGCAGCATCCGCGCGGTCCGGGCGCCGCTGCGCGTCGACGTGGTGCTGCACGAGAGCCTCGAGCGGATGCGGGAGCGTCTCGGCGGGTGGGGCGCGGAACTCGCCGCCGAGGGCGAGGAGCACTGCATCTGGCCCCTGCACGGGGAGAGCGTGGCGCACCTGGTGTCGGCCCTCGCGTGGGTGCCCGCGGACATCCCGTTCGGACTGCGCGGCGATCCCGCGCTTGTTGCCGAGATCGCCGGCGCCGCGGCCCGGATGGGGGCGGGAGCGGGCGCGCCGGGTGCGACGGGTGCGGGCGCCGGCCCGGGGCCGTCCGCCGCTCAGGTGTCAACTTCTCGGGGCCGAACCCACAGAAGTTGACACCCGAACGACTCGGGGCGGCGTGATTGACTGTCCGGATGCGTCTGCACGTCGAAGAGGCCGGGACGGGGCCGCGGGTCGCGGTGCTGCTGCACGGGATGATGGGGTCGTCCGAGAGCTGGTGGCGCGTCTCCGCTCTGCTCGCCGATCGCGGGTACCAGGTGCTCGCCGTCGATCTGCCGGGGCACGGCCTGTCCGACCGGGACCCGCAGCTGACCGTGGAGCGCGCTGCCGCGGCGGTCGTGCAGGCCGTCGAGGATGCCGGCGGCGGGCATCCCGCGGTCGCGATCGGGCACTCGTTCGGCGGGGTGGTGCTGGCCGCCGCCGCCGCGCGCCTCGCCCCGGAAGTGACGGTCTACGTGGATGCCCCGCTGCGGATCGCCGGCGGCCAGGACCGCGTCGAGCTCGCCGAGGAGTACGAAGGCGACCGGCGCCTGCGCACCGTCGAGGGCCTGCGACGGACCCGCCCGCACTACAGCGAGCGCGACCGCGTCGCGGAGGCGCACGCCGCCGAACTGTTCGACCCGGCGACGGCCGCCGCGGTGGCCGCGGGCCCGGGAGGAACGTGGATGCCGGAGCCGGGCTCGATCGTCGTGCGACCGGATCCGAGCCCCTACGTCGACGACGACGACGTGGAGCTCCTCGTCGCGCGGGGCGTCTCGGTGCGCAGCATCCCGGGCGGCGCGCATTCGCTCTGGTACAGCCACTTCGACGAGTTCGTCGCCGCCCTGCCCGAGGTGTTCGGCTAGCGGCGTCGCGCCACCTGCCCCGGATGTCGGAGGCCCTGGGCATGATGGTGGGGTGGGTGACGTGCTCGACATGTTCGGCCCCGCGACCCGGGAGTGGTTCCGCGGGGCGTTCACCGCGCCCACCGAGGCGCAGCGCGGGGCGTGGACGGCGATCGGCGCCGGCAAGCATGCGCTCGTCGTCGCGCCGACCGGCTCGGGCAAGACGCTGTCGGCGTTCCTCTGGGCGATCGACCGGGTGTTCCACGAGAAGGCCGCCGCCCCGCCTCCGGATGCCGCGTCCGCCTCGCGACGCGGGGCGCCGAAGGGCACCACGAGCATCCTGTACGTGTCGCCGCTGAAGGCCCTCGGCGTCGACGTCGAGCGCAACCTGCGCTCCCCGCTCGTGGGCATCGGGCAGCAGGCGCGTCGACTCGGCATCCGTCTTCCCGAACTCAGCGTCGGGGTGCGCTCCGGCGACACGACGTCGTCCGATCGCCGAAAGCTCGTCACGGCGCCGCCCGACATCCTGATCACCACGCCCGAGTCGCTCTACCTGATGCTCACCAGCCGGGCGGGCGAGACGCTGCGCGACGTGCACACGGTGATCATCGACGAGGTGCACGCGGTCGCCGCGACCAAGCGCGGGGCGCACCTGGCCGTCACCCTCGAACGACTCGACGCGCTGCGGCGGTCGCTCGTGCCGGATGCCCCGTCCGCCCAGCGCATCGGACTCTCGGCCACCGTGCGGCCGATCGACGAGGTGGCGTCGTACCTCGGCGGGGCGGCTCCGGTCGAGATCGTCGCGCCGCGGGCTGTGAAGACGTTCGACATGCGCGTGGTGGTGCCGATCGACGACCTGTCCAACCCGCCGCCGGCGCCCAGCACCTACCAGTCGCCGCCGGCCGAGCCTGCGGCCGAGGACGAGCAGGGCGAGGCCACCTGGTTCGACCAGCCCGAGACCACGGAGATGACCGGGTCGGTCTGGCCGCACGTCGAAGAGGCGATCGTCGACCGGGTGCTGCAGAACAGCTCCACGATCGTGTTCGCGAACTCCCGCCGTCTCGCCGAACGGCTCACCGGGCGACTCAACGAGATCTACGCCGAGCGGCTCGGCGTCGAGCTGGCCGAGCAGACCGTGCCGGCCGCGATGATGGCGCAGGCCGGGGCGACGGCGGGGGCACCGCCCGTGCTCGCCAAGGCCCACCACGGGTCGGTATCCAAGGAGCAGCGCGCGCAGGTCGAAGAAGAGCTGAAGTCCGGCATCCTGCGCTGCGTCGTGGCCACCTCGAGTCTCGAGCTCGGCATCGACATGGGCGCCGTCGATCTGGTGATCCAGGTGGAGGCGCCGCCGTCGGCGGCGTCCGGCCTGCAGCGCATCGGCCGGGCCGGGCACCAGGTCGGCGAGGTGAGCCGCGCGGCACTTTTCCCCAAGCACCGCTCCGACGTACTGCACACCGCCGTGGTGACCGAGCGCATGCTGGCCGGCCAGATCGAGGCGATCCGGGTGCCGCAGAACCCCCTCGACATCCTCGCGCAGCAGACCGTCGCCGCGGCCGCCGTCGGCCCGGTCGACGTCGAGGGCTGGTTCGAGACGGTGCGGCGATCCGCCCCCTTCCGCTCGCTGCCACGCTCGGCGTTCGAGGCGACGCTCGATCTCATCGCGGGCCGATTCCCGTCCGACGAGTTCGCCGAACTGCGCCCGCGCGTGGTCTGGGACCGCGATGCCGGCGTCATCACCGGACGCCCGGGTGCGCAGCGCATCGCCGTCACGAGCGGCGGAACCATCCCCGATCGCGGTCTGTTCGGGGTCTTCGCCGTCGGCGAGGGCCCCGGCCGCCGGGTCGGCGAGCTCGACGAAGAGATGGTCTACGAGTCGCGCGTCAGCGACGTGTTCACCCTCGGCACGACCAGCTGGCGCATCGTGGAGATCACGCACGACCGGGTCAACGTCGTGCCGGCCTTCGGGCAGCCGGGCAAGGTGCCGTTCTGGCACGGCGACGGGCTGGGCCGGCCCGCCGAACTCGGCGAGGCGCTCGGCCGGTTCAGCCGCGAGGTGGCATCCGCCGATCCCGCGAAGGCGCGCGACCGGCTGGCCGCCGGCGGTCTCGACGAGTACGCCACCGGCAACCTCCTCGCGTACCTGTCCGAGCAGAAGGATGCCACCGGAACACTGCCGACCGACCGCAGCCTCACGGTCGAGCGCGGCCGCGACGAGGTGGGCGACTGGCGGGTCATCCTCCACTCCCCCTACGGCATGCCGGTGCACGCGCCGTGGGCGCTCGCGGTGAACGCGCGCATCCGCGAACGGCTGGGTGTCGAGGGCTCGGCGGTGGCCAGCGACGACGGCATCATCGCGCGCATTCCGGATGCCGAGGCCGAACCGCCCGGCGCCGAGCTGTTCGTGTTCGACGCCGACGAGCTCGAGCAGATCGTCACCGACGAGGTGGGCGGGTCCGCCCTGTTCGCCTCGCGGTTCCGGGAGTGCGCGGCGCGCGCCCTGCTCATGCCGCGCCTGAACCCCGGCCGCCGCAGCCCGCTCTGGCAGCAGCGCCAGCGCGCCGCGCAGCTGCTCGAAGTGGCCCGCAACCACCCGACGTTCCCGATTATCCTCGAGACCCTGCGCGAGGTGCTGCAGGACGTCTACGACGTGCCCGCGCTGCTGCGCGTCACCCGCCAGATCGCCGATCGCCGCATCCGGCTCATCGAGACGGCGCCCGCCCAGCCGTCGCCCTACGCCCGCGATCTGCTGTTCGGCTACGTCGGCGCCTTCATGTACGAGGGCGACTCGCCGCTGGCCGAACGGCGCGCGGCGGCGCTGTCGGTCGACCCGGCGCTGCTGTCGGAGCTGCTCGGCAAGGTCGAGATGCGCGAGCTCCTCGACCCCGACATCATCGCCCAGTTCGAAGCCGAGGCGCAGCGCCTCGCCCCCGACCGCCGGGCCCGCGGCATCGAAGGGGTCGCCGACCTGCTGCGCATGCTCGGCCCGCTGGATGCCGCCGAGATCGCCGACCGGCTGGAGCCGCCCCCCGTGGGCCCTGAGCCACCCCCCGTGGGCCCTGAGCATGTCGAAGGGCACGAACCCCCGCTCTCCGAGGCCGTGACGTTCGCCGACGCCCTGGTGGCATCCCGGCGGGCCATCACCGTCACGATCGCCGGCACCCCGCGGTTCGCCGCGATCGAGGATGCCGCACGCCTGCGCGACGCCCTCGGCGTCGCCCTCCCGGTGGGCCTGCCGACGGCCTTCCTCGAACCGGTGGCCGATCCGCTCGCCGACCTCTTCGCCCGGTACGCGCGCACGCACGGCCCCTTCCGGGCCCCGCACGCAGCGGCCCGGTTCGGCGTGGGCGTGTCGGTCGCGCGGCTCACCCTGCAGCGGCTCGAGCAGCAGGGCCGCATCACCAGCGGGTTCTTCCTCCCGGCCGAGACAAGCACCGCCGACGAACGCGAATGGTGCGACACCGCGGCACTCCGGCGCATTCGGCTGCGCTCCCTCGCCGCGATCCGGGGCAGTGTCGAGCCTGTCGAGCCTGCGGCGTTCGCGCGGTTCCTGCCCAGCTGGCAGCACCTCACCCGGCCGCTCGAGGGCATCGACGGGGTGGTGTCGGTCATCGAGCAGCTCGCCGGCGTGCCGCTTCCGGCCAGCGCCTGGGAATCGCTGATCCTGCCGAGCCGCGTCAAGGACTACGCGCCGGCGATGCTCGACGAACTCACCGCCACCGGCGAGGTCATCTGGTCGGGCCACGGGTCGCTTCCCGGGCGCGACGGCTGGATCGCGCTGCAGCCGGCGGATGCCGCGCCCCTCACCGTCCCCGCCCCCGAAGACGAGCTCACCCCGGGCTCGCTGGAGGCGACGATCGTGCACCACCTCGCCGGCGGCGGCGCCTACTTCGCGAGCCAGCTGCAGCAGCTCACCGGGGCCGGCAGCGAACAGGACATCATCGACGCGCTCTGGGCGCTCACGTGGGCCGGCCGCGTGACCAACGACACCCTCGCACCGATCCGCACCCTGCTGGCGGGCGGATCACAGGCGCACCGCAGCGCGCGTCGCACCCCGCGTGCCCGCCTGTACCGTGGCGCCGCACTCAGTCCGACCAGGTCCGCCCCGGCACGGCCGCCGAGCCTCGGCGGCCGGTGGGCGCTGCTGCCCGACCCTGAACCCGACGTCTCCGTGCGCGCCACGGCGGCGGCGAGCATGCTGCTCGACCGCTACGGCGTCGTGACGCGCGGATCCGTGCAGACCGAGGGGATGCCGGGCGGCTTCGCGCAGGCGTATCGCATCCTCGCCGGCTTCGAGGAGGCCGGCCACTGCCGGCGCGGGTACGTGATCGAGAAGCTCGGGGCCGCCCAGTTCGCGGCATCCAGCACGGTCGATCGCCTGCGCACCTATGCCAACCTGCCCGATCCGCCGCCGCGCGAAGCGATCACGATGGCGGCGACCGACCCCGCCAACCCGTACGGCGCCGCCCTGCCGTGGCCCGCGCAGCAGGGCGGCCACCGGCCCGGACGCAAGGCGGGGGGCCTCGTCACCCTCGTCGACGGCGCGCTGGTGCTCTACCTGGAGCGCGGCGGCAAGACGGCGCTCACGTTCACCGCCGACGAGCAGCTGCAGGCGGCGGCCGCGCACAGCCTGGCGACGACGGCCCGCACGCGGCGCCTCGAGACGATCACGATCGAGCAGGTGAGCGGCGAACCCGTCTTCGGCACCGCGCTCGGGCGTGCGCTGCGGGATGCCGGATTCGTCGAGTCGCCCCGCGGATTCACCCTGCGCCGCACGATGGGCTGACGCGTGCCCGAAGGAGACACCGTCTGGCGCGCGGCGCAGCGCCTCGACCGTGCTCTGCGCGGCGGGGTGATCACCCGGTTCGAACTGCGCGTCCCGCAGGCGGCGACCGCCGACCTCACCGGGGAGACCGTGCTGTCGTCGACGGCCCGCGGCAAGCATCTGCTGCTGCGCACGAGCGGCGGCAGCATCCTGCACACGCACCTCAAGATGGAGGGCGAGTGGCTCGTCTTCCGCCCCGGAGCCCGCTGGCCGAGGCAGGCGTTCCGGGCCAGGGCGGTCGTCGCCACGGCGAAGGCGGAGGCGGTCGGGTTCGACCTCGGCCTCGTCGAGCTGCTGCCGGGCACTCCGGAGCATCCCGCCGACGCCGCCTCCGCGGTCGGCTACCTCGGCCCCGATCCGCTCAACGACGACCCGTTCGATGCGGCTGCCGCCGCCGAGGCCCTGCAGCGCGACCCCCGCGCCGTGCACGTCGCCCTGCAAGACCAGCGGACCGTCGCCGGGTTCGGCAACGAGTATGCGAACGAGCTGCTGTTCCTGCGCGGCCTGCATCCCGAGACCCCGGCGACCGAGGTGGATGCCGCCAAGCTCATCGCCCTCGGCGCGCGCACGATCCGCGCCAACCGCGACCGCCCGATCCGTTCGTTCACCGGCGAAACCCGGCACGGCCGCACCGACTGGGTGTACGGCCGCGCCCGTCAACCCTGCCGCCGCTGCGGCACCCTCATCGAGACGGGGTCGCTGGGCGCCGACCCGACCCGCGAGCGCATCGTGTTCTGGTGCCCCCGCTGCCAACCGGCGCGCTGACGCCTTGTTGCACGGTTTTCCCGGTTCACCACTCAATTCCGTCGACCGAGCACTCAACGACGCCCTTTCTCCCTCTCCAGGCAGTGGGCCGCGCCTAGCGTCCCTGTCACCGGCATCCGACGCCGCGTACATCAACATGCAGTACAACAGCGTCTTCACCAACGCATCTGGCAGTTGCCAGATCGGCAACTAGGAGGAACCATGAACGGACTGACCGGGTTTCACCCGTTCGGCGTTGTGGTCATGGTGCTCATCGTCTGCGCCATCATCGCCGCCATCACGCTCGCGATCCGACGAATGATCCGTCGGCGGCGTGCGGCACGCGCGGCTGACGCAAACACGTCATCGACCTATTTGTGATGTCCAGGGATGTTGTTGTGTGAATCGCGGTTGAGCTGCTGATTGGCGAAGCCTCCTGTTGTGAAGTGGAGCTGTCTAGGAACCGCTTCACAAACACAGGAGGCCTTCGTGTCCCACGCTAACGCTGCTCTGACCCCGCGCGCCTGTCTGCGGCTGGCGCGGAAGAGCATCGGCTGCGCAGGGCCCGGTGGAGAAGTCACTGGCACAGTCCAGTGGGGCAGCGTCCTGGCGTACGAGCAGATCCAGGTCAAGTCCGAGTCATACCAGATCGGCTCAGCAGGCATGTTCCAGTAGGGGGACGATGGACTGTGGGGGCATTGCGTCCTCTCGTGTTCTGGTGCCCCCGCTGCCAGCCGGCGCGCTGACGCCTTGTTGCACGGTTTTCCCGGTTCACTACTCAATTCAGTCGATCGGGCACTCAACGACGCCCCTTTTCCCTCTCCAAGCAGTGGGCCGCGCCTAGCGTCCCTGTCACCGGCATCCGACGACGCTGCCGGCTTCGAAGGGCAAAGGAGTTCCCACCATGAAGAAGAAGCTCGCTTCCACGATGGTCGCTTTCGCGGTCGCCACGGTCGCATTCGCGGTGCCTGCCGCGGCCCAAGGGTCACGCACTGATCCCGACTCACCGACTGTCGGCGATCACACCTTGACCCTGACCGATGGGGAGCAACGGGAACTCAATGTGCTCGATCCTGTCAACCTGACCGAGCCGTTCGAGCTCGCGCAGCCGGACGGCCGCATCAAGAAGGTGTCCGCAACTTCCGTCGACGGCGTTCAGATCGAGTCGGGCGGCAACGCGTCGAAGTTCGCGGCCGGCGGGGCTGCACCCCTGGCATCGACATGGCACACCTGGGCAGCGCCGGGCGACGGCAACTGGCACACATCCGTCAACGGCAAGGCTATCGGCGGGAGTAGCTCCGCCTACCAGGCAGGCTACAAAGTCACCATCGACACAAACGCCCTGTCGGGCGCCTGCGTCAAAGTCAAGGGATTCAAGCAGCTCACGACCCCCGCAGGGAAGAAGTACTACGACTCGTTCTGGAAGAGCATCGGCTGCGCAGGGCCCGGTGGAGAAGTCACTGGCACAGTCCAGTGGGGCAGCGTCCTGGCGTACGAACAGATCCAGGTGAAGTCCGAGTCATACCTGATCGGCTCGGCAGGCATGTTCCAGTAGGAGGACGATGGGCTGTGGGGACCGTGCGTCCTCACAGTCCTTCGTCCAAGTGAAGGGCGCGACGGTGCGACGAAGAATACCGACGATCCTGCTCACGGTGCTCGTGGTCTGCGGGTTCTTGGCGCTGTGGCTGTCGGCGTTCACCGAGAACGAGTTCTGGATCGGCGTGATCGTCTGGAGCGTGTGGGGACTGCTGGCGATCGGCCTGGTCGCCGGCATCCTCCGCCGATCCCGGTCGGGCCGCCGGCCCGAACGGCCGCAAGACCCGGCATCCTTCGATCCGGTCCAGGCCGCTTACCAGGGCCGCACCACGCCCACCTTCCCGGACTCCGCCGACTCGACCTCGCAGATCGTGGACCCGCCACCGCCCGATCCGCTGGTGCTGCCAGACGACGCGAAGCGCCTCGACCGTCCCTGACCCGCCGAATTTCGGAGAATCGGGCCGGATTCGGACGACATCCCGCGAATCCTCCGAAATGGGCGCGATACTCCGAAAACGGCGCCATAACTGTACCGGACAGACTCCTTGTCCGGACGACCGCGCAATCCGGGACACCCGCCCCTTCCCCGCACGCACGGGCCCGACCAGGATGGGAGCATCCCTGAATTGCATCGGAGCTGATTCCCCGTGGGCACCACCGTCTTCGAACGACGCCAACCTGCCGCATCCGTCATCGACGAGTCGCTGGCGACCACCGCGCACTCGGTCTTCTGGATCGACGACCTTCCCGCGAACCTGCGGCCCGACCGCCCCACGCTGACCGGTTCCTACCGGGCCGACCTCGTCGTCGTCGGCGCGGGATACACCGGCCTGTGGACCGCGCTGCTCGAGAAGCAGCGCAACCCCGGCGCGAAGGTGATCGTCGTGGAGGCGCAACGGGTCGGCTGGGCGGCATCCGGACGCAACGGCGGCTTCTGCGAGGCCAGCCTGACCCACGGCCACGAGAACGGCATGGCCCGCTGGCCCAAGGAGATGGAGCTCCTGAACCGTCTGGGGCAGCAGAACCTCGACGAGATCCAGGCCGCCGAGGCCGAGTACGGCATGGACTTCCAGTTCGAGCGCACCGGGCAGCTCGCCCCCGCCGTCGAGGAGCACCAGGTCGAGTGGCTCAAGGAGTGGGCCGCCGAGGGCGAAGACGGCGTCGTGTACCTCGATCAGGACGAGGTGCAGGCATCCGTCCACTCGCCGACCTACCTCGCGGGCGTGTGGGAGAAGGATGCCTGCGGGATGGTGCATCCGGCACGCCTCGCGGCCGAGCTCGCCCGGGTCATCGAAGAGGACGGGGTCGAGATCTTCGAGCGCTCGCACGTCACCGGGCTCGACACCAGCGGCTCGGGGGTCACCGTGCACACGGCGGCCGGCTCGGTCGCCGCCGACCGGGCAGTGCTGGCGACCAACGTGTTCCCGTCGCTCATCAAGCGCAACCGGCTCATGACCGTGCCGGTCTACGACTACGTGCTGATGACCGAGCCGCTGACCGACGAGCAGCTGGCCTCCATCGGCTGGGCCGACCGCCAGGGCATCGGCGACATGGCCAACCAGTTCCACTACTACCGGATCACCAAGGACAACCGCATCCTCTTCGGCGGCTACGACGCGATCTACCACTACGGCCGCAAGGTGAAGCCCGAGTACGAGAACCGTCCCGAGACGTGGCGCAAGCTCGCGAGCCACTTCTTCACCACGTTCCCGCAGCTGGAGGGCCTGAAGTTCACCCACCAGTGGGCCGGTGCGATCGACTCGTCGACGCAGTTCACGGCGTTCTTCGGCACGGCGCGCGACCGCCGCATCGCCTACACCGCCGGCTTCACCGGCCTCGGGGTGGGATCCACCCGCTTCGCCGGCAACGTCATGCTCGACCTCCTCGACGGGGTCGAGAACGAGCGCACCACCCTCGAGATGGTGCGCAAGCGCCCGATGCCGTTCCCCCCGGAGCCCGCCGCGGCCGCCGCGGTCAACGTGGTGCGCTGGTCGCTCGACCGCGCCGACCACAACAAGGGCAAGCGCAACGTGCTGCTGAAGACGCTGGACGCCCTCGGCCTCGGGTTCGACTCGTGAACGGCGCCGAACTCGTCGCCGCGCTCGGGCTGGAGCTCAAGTACGAGCCGGTCCCGGCCGACCAGGTCGTCGCGGGCGCCCCGCAGACCGGGTATGCGACCGTCGACGCGTCGGATGCCGGCGAGATCGGCGTGTGGGAGATGACCGTCGGCGCGATGCGCGACACCGAGGTCAGCGAGGTGTTCGTGGTGCTCGCCGGGTCGGCGACGGTCGAGTTCGTCGACCCGCCGCATCCCCCGCTCCAGCTCGTCCCGGGTTCGGTCGTCAAGCTGGATGCCGGCATGCAGACCGTGTGGACCGTGCACGAGCCCCTGCGCAAGATCTTCATCGAACGCTGAACCCGGGTCCCCGCGTCCCCGCGCTGGGGCCCCGCGGAACTACGGCGCGAAGACTCCGCAGGGTGTCAGCGCGAGGGGAAGCCGGTCACCCGCTTGGGGCGCGGCGGGGCGTAGGTGCGCACCTTCGAGGTCGACAGCCCCAGGTTCACCAGGCCCTCCGCCACGGCCACCGCGGCCTGCACCCCGTCGACGACGGGGACGCCGCAGCGCTCCACGACGCGATCCTTCAGCTCCGCCATGCCGCCGCAGCCGAGCACGATGACCTCGGCACGGTCGACGTCGACGGCCAGCTGCGCCTCGGCGACGATCGCCTCGATGGCGCGCTCGGGCTCGGATTCGAGTTCGAGCACACTCATGCCCGACGACCGCACCGACGCGCACCGGTCGTGCAGCCCGGCCAGGATCAGGCGGTCCTCGATGAGCGGCACCGCCCGATCGAGGGTGGTCACCACCGAATACGACCGGCCGAGGTACATCGCGGTGGATGCCGCGGCCTCGGTGATGTCGACCACCGGAACGGTGAGCAGCTCCTGGAGCCCTTCGCGCCCGTGTTCGCCGTAGCCGGCCTGGATGACCGCGTCGTACTGGCCGTCGTAACGCACGACGGCATCCATCACGGCGATCGCGGCGAGGTAGCTCTCGAAGTTGCCCTCGCAGGACTCGGCGCCGAAGGCCGGCGTGATCGGGACGATCTCGGTGCCCGCGGAGGCGACGGCCCGCGCCGCCTCCGCGATGCCCTCGGTCATCGTCTCGGTGGTGTTCACATTCGCGACGAGAATGCGCATGTCTGCTCCTTCAGGATGTCGGGCGCTCAGTGCTGCGGCGAGACGGCGATCTCGTCGCCGTGCACGTCGTGGAACGGCCCGCGCTTGTCGGCGATGAGCCCGTAGATCACGGCGCCGAGGCCGGCGGCGAGGAACCACGAGAAGTCGCGCACCGTCGCGAACACCGGCAGGAACGTGAACAGCAGCGCGATGATGCCCGCGATGATGAGGGCGATCACGGCGCGCGGGTTGAAGCCGCGGGTGTACGCGTACTCGCTGCCGGGGGCGTCCGAGTACAGCTCGGGCACGTTGATGCGGGTCTTCTTGATCAGCCAGTAGTCGACCATGATGATGCCGAACAGCGGGCCGAGGAGCGCCCCGAGGCCACCGAGGAACACGTTGATCACGACCGGCGAGTTGTACATGTTCCACGGGGTCAGGATCAGGCCGATGACGGCGGAGATCAGCGCCGCGCGACGAAAGTTCAGGTGCCGGGGGAACAGGTTGTTCAGGGCGTAGGTCGGGGCGACGAAGTTCGCCATCAGGTTGACCGCGATGGTCAGCGCGATGAGGGCGAGCGAGGCGAGCACCAGCAGGAACGTGTTCGGGATCGCGGCGACGACGTCGGCGGGCGACGTGATGAGGTGCCCGGAGATCTTGAAGCTGCCGCCGGTGAGCACCACGACGATGAGACCGAAGAAGAGCATGTTGACCGGGATGCCCCAGATGTTGCCCTTGACGATGGACTTGCGGGACTTCGCGTTGCGGGTGAAGTCGCAGAAGTTCAGCACGAACGTGCCGTAGATGGAGACCCAGAGGGATGCCGCACCGAGGATCTTCAGCCACATGTCGCCGCCCGAGACGGCCTTGCCGGGGTTCCAGTCGATCTGGAAGCCGGACTGCACGAGCACCCAGGTGGCCAGCGCCACGAACGTGGCCAGGATGATCGGCCCCGCGTACGCCTCGTAGTGGCGGATCATCTCCATGCCGTAGCTGACGATGATCACCTGGATGACCCACAGCGCGAGGAACGTGATCCACCCCGCGGCCGACAGCCCCAGGAACGATCCGTGCTGCAGCGACGCGAAGCCGGGGAAGATCGCGATGATGACGACCTGCAGCACCTGCGAGGCGAGGTAGGTCTGGATGCCGAACCAGGCGATCGCGACGCCGCCGCGGATGATCGCGGGGATCTGCGCGCCGTGGATGCCGAAGGAGATGCGGCTCATGACCGGGAACGGAACACCCGTCTTCTCCCCCATGAAGCCCGAGAGGGTGAGGAGGAGGAACAGGAACAGCGCACCGAAGGCGAGGGCTCCGAGGATCGCGCCGCCGGTGAGGCCGAGCGAGAACAGCCCGATCGCGAAGGCGTAGTTGCCGAGGCTGTGCACGTCGTTCGCCCAGAGGGTGAAGATGCTGTAGCCGCTCCAGTGGCGACCGGCGCGCGTGGTGGGAGCGAGGTCGTTGTTGTACAGCCGGGGGCTGATGCCCATCTGCACCGCGAACGTGCCCGAGGGCGGGTTGACCATGTTCTCGTGTTCCCTGCTGGGAACGTGAACGTAGTCCTCGTCGGTTGACATCTATGTCCTCCTTCGTCGCGACCTCGCGACCTCGGATCGTATTTCCACGATGTGATATGCGCTATCCGCGTAGTGATAATTACAGCACCGCACGGAAGCCCCGTCAAGGACCTGTGGAGATTTGGTATCCCGAATTTCCTCCGTCAGCGGCCGGCCGAGCGCCGCACGAGCAGCGCGAGGTGCAGCGCCGTCTGCGTCTCGCCGTCGTCGAGGTCGACGTCCAGCAGGTCTTCGATGAGCGCGATGCGCTGGTAGAACACGGAACGCGACAGGTGCGAGGCGGATGCCGCGGCCGTCCGGTTCGCCGGATGCGCGAGCATCGCACCCAGCACGTCGAGCAGGTCGCCGGACCGCGACAGGTCGTGCTCGATCAGCGGCGCGAGCATCCGCTCCCCGTGGTCGAGGAGCCGGTGATCGTCGCGCATCGTGGTCACGAGCCGGATGAGGGGCCGATCCTCGACCCGCCGCAGCACCGGTCCGCGGTCCGCGCCGCCCACGCGCCCGCGCGCGAGGTCGGTGGCCTCCTGCAGCGAGGCGAGGGCTTCGTCGATTCCGGATGCCGCGGACCCGATGGATGCCACCGCCCGCTCGGCCGGGCTCGCCACCGCACGGACGAAAGCGAGGGCGGTCTCGTCGTCGAGCACCGCGTGCGACGGCACGGAGAGCAGGAGCGTCGCCGCCGGACCCGGCACGCCCGCCGGTGCGGAGCCGACCAGCACACGGCCGCCGGCGTGGTCGCGGCCGGCGGCATCCCGGCGTCCGATCTCCTTCGCCGCCGCGACGGCCTGCTCGGGCACCACCTGGGCGCGGGAGATCACCAGGCCGTAGAGCTGGCGTCCTTCGACGGGCAGTCCCGCGGCCGCGAGCCGGGCGGCTGCGCCCGACGGGGTCGAGAACCGGCCGGCGAGGAGGGAGTCGACCAGGCGCCGGCGTCCGATCCGGGCCCACTCGTCGACCGGGGCCGACAGGCGCCCGAACGCGAGGGCGATCGCCCCCTGCTCGAGGACGGCGAGGCGGCCCGCGGGGTGCTCCGGCCCGGGCAGCGCGATGACGCTCCCCCAGCGGATGCCGCGCGCTTCGACCGGGACGATGAGCCAGTCGCCGTCGCCTGCACGCCCCTCGCCGCCGCGGCGATGGGCGGAGCGGGAGCGCAGCTCCCAGTCGGTGAACAGCTCCACCTCCATCGCCGGCGGCACCTCGGCGGCGACCACCTCGTGCGCAAGGCTCTCCAGCACGACGGGCGCACCGAGCGTCTGGGCGAGCTGACGGACGATGTAGTCGGCGGGCGAACCCCGCAGGGCGAGCCCGGTGAAGCGCTCGCGCACCTCGTCGCGGGCCCGCAGGGCGGCGGTCTGCTGGGCGATGATCTGCCGATGGACCACCTCGGTCAGCTCCACGAACTTGACCTCGCGGCTGAGGGTGACAAGAGCCAATCCGTGCTCGGCCGCGGTGTCGACGACCACCCGAGGCGCCCAGCGGTAGTGCGTGCCGAGCTCGAGGATGAGCCCCGCCACGCCCGCATCGACCAGGCCCACGATGAACTCGCGCAGCAGGTCGGGGTCGCCCGGCCATCCGGAGCCCGTCGTCAGGAGCAGCTCCCCGCCGGTGAGCAGCCGCGCCACGCCCGCACTGTCGGAGACGTGCACCCAGCGCACCGGGGCGTCCAGTGCGGCGTCCCCGACGAGCACGTCCGGGTGCACGCGCGCGAGCTCCGGGAGGCGCAGGATGTCGCCGACCGTCAGCGGACCGCCACTCGGACGATCCGTCCGGTTGGGATCATCTTCGTGACGATCGGCCATGCTCCGGTTCCTTCCCACGGTGTCACACTTGAGAAAACAAGCCTAGATGATCGCCACACGATCTGTCCGATACAAGGAGGACGTTCCCCATGAGCATCACCGAGACAACCGCCGGCGTCTCCGACGCGGACGCCGCAGTCCGCGCGATCGGCCACTGGATCGACGGCGCCGAGCGCGCTTCCACGTCGGGCCGCACCGCTCCCGTGTACAACCCGGCCACCGGTGCCGTGACCGCCGAGGTCGCCCTCGCCGACGACGACGAGATCGCCGAGGCCATCGCCTCCGCCGAGCTCGGCTTCCAGAAGTGGTCGCAGTACTCGATCGCCAAGCGCCAGGCCGTCATCTTCGCGTTCCGCGAGCTGCTCGTGGCCCGCAAGGGCGAGCTCGCCGCGATCGTCTCGTCCGAGCACGGCAAGGTGCTCTCCGACGCCCTGGGCGAGATCGCCCGCGGCCAGGAGGTCGTCGAGCTCGCGTGCGGCTTCCCGCACCTCGTCAAGGGCGAGCACTCGGAGAACGTCTCGACCGGCATCGACGTCTACACACTCAAGCAGCCGCTCGGCGTCGTGGGTGTCATCAGCCCCTTCAACTTCCCCGTCATGGTGCCGATGTGGTTCTTCCCGATCGCGATCGCGGCGGGCAACTCGGTGATCGTCAAGCCGTCCGAGAAGGACCCGTCGGCATCCCTCTGGATCGCGAACCTGTGGAAGGAAGCCGGTCTTCCCGACGGCGTCTTCACGGTCCTGCAGGGCGACAAGCAGGCCGTCGACGGCCTGCTGAACTCGCCGGTCGTCCAGTCGATCTCCTTCGTCGGCTCCACCCCGATCGCGCAGTACATCTACGAGAACGCGGCCCGCACCGGCAAGCGCGTGCAGGCCCTCGGCGGCGCGAAGAACCACATGCTGGTGCTTCCGGATGCCGACCTCGACCTCGCCGCCGACATGGCCGTGAACGCGGGCTACGGTGCCGCGGGCGAGCGCTGCATGGCGATCTCGGTCGTCCTGGCCGTCGAGCCGGTCGCCGACGAGCTCATCGCCAAGGTCAAGGACCGCATCGCCAAGCTCCGCGTCGGCAACGGCCAGTCCACCCCCGAGCCCGACATGGGCCCGCTCATCACCGGCGTGCACCGCGACAAGGTGTCCTCCTACGTCGACATCGCCGAGAAGGACGGCGCGGAGATCGTCGTCGACGGCCGCGGCTTCCAGGTCGACGGCGCCGAAGACGGCTTCTTCTTCGGCCCGACGCTCCTCGACAAGGTGCCGACCAGCTCCGCCGCCTACCAGGAGGAGATCTTCGGCCCGGTGCTCTCGGTCGTGCGCGTGAACAGCTACGACGAGGGTCTCGACCTGATCAACTCCGGCCGGTTCGGCAACGGCACCGCGATCTTCACGAACGACGGCGGCGCCGCCCGCCGGTTCCAGAACGAGGTGCAGGTGGGCATGATCGGCATCAACGTGCCGATCCCCGTCCCGGTCGCCTACCACTCCTTCGGCGGCTGGAAGCAGTCGATGTTCGGCGACGCCAAGGCGTACGGCGTGCACGGCTTCGAGTTCTTCACCCGTGAGAAGGCCATCACCAGCCGCTGGCTCGACCCCGCCAAGCACGGCGGCATCAACCTCGGCTTCCCGCAGAACAACTGACAGCAACCACCCGGTCGTTGAGCGAGGCCCGCCAGGGCCGAGACGAAACGCAGCGAACCCGCGAACATGACGCGTTTCGTCTCGCTTCGCTCGCTCAACGACCGGGGTGTAGTCGAAGGACACACCATGACCGACACCCTTGACGCCACGGCGGTCTACACCGACCGGCACGGCACCGTCCACTCCCTGCCCGACGCCGAGGCCGAAGCCGCGGTGCGCGCCGACGACCGCGCGCACGTCTTCCACTCGTGGAGCGCGCAGGCCCTCATCGACCCGATCCCGGTGGCCGCCGGCCAGGGCTCGACGTTCTGGGACTACCAGGGCAACGAGTTCCTCGACTTCTCGTCGCAGCTGGTCTACCTGAACCTCGGGCACCAGCATCCCGACCTCGTGAAGGCCATCCAGACGCAGGCCGGGCGCCTCGCCACGATCCAGCCGTCGATGGCCAGCGACGTGCGCGGCGAACTCGCCCGGCGCATCGCCGAGGTCGCGCCCGGCGACCTCGACAAGGTGTTCTTCACCAACGGCGGCGCCGACGCGAACGAGAACGCGATCCGGATGGCGCGCGCCTTCACCGGCAAGCGCAAGGTGCTCGCGGCGTACCGCAGCTACCACGGCAACACGACGACCGCGATCACCGCCACCGGCGACCCGCGCCGCTGGACCAACGAGCCCGGGGACGGCTCGGTGCAGCACTTCTTCGGACCGTACGCGTACCGCTCGCCGTTCCACTCGTCGAGCCCGGTCGAAGAGGCCCAGCGCGCACTCGAGCACCTCGAGCAGACCATCGTGCTCGAGGGCGCCTCGACGATCGCCGCGATCATCCTCGAGACCGTCGTCGGCACGAACGGCGTGCTGGTCCCGCCGCCCGGCTACCTGCAGGGCGTGCGCGACCTGTGCGACAAGTACGGCATCCTCTACATCGCCGACGAGGTCATGGTCGGCTTCGGCCGCATCGGCGAGTGGTTCGCGGTGAACCGCTTCGGCGTCACCCCCGACCTCATCACGTTCGCGAAGGGCGTGAACTCGGGCTACGTGCCGCTGGGCGGCGTCGTGATCTCGCAAAAGATCGCGGCGCACTTCGACACGGTCGCCTTCCAGGGCGGGCTCACCTACTCGGGCCACCCGCTCGCCTGCGCCGCCGGCGTCGCCACGTTCGAGGTCTTCGAGCGCGACGGCATCCTGGAGCGCGTCCGCGACCTCGGCGAGCGCGTCGTTGCTCCCCGCATGAAGGAGCTCGCCGATAAGCACCCGTCGGTCGGCGACGTGCGCGGCGTGGGCCTCTTCTGGGCCATCGAGCTGGTGCGCAACCGCGAGACCAAGGAGCAGCTGGTGCCGTTCAACGCGTCGGGTGCGGCTGCCGCGCCGATGAACGCGGTGATCGCGGAGTGCAAGAGCCGGGGCGTCTACCCGTTCACGCACTTCAACCGCCTGCAGTTCGCGCCGCCCCTCATCGTCACCGAGGAGGAGCTGCACCGCGGCCTCGACGCGTACGACCGCGCCCTGGACGTCGCCGACACCTACGTGCACTGACGACGCTCCGCTGAGGATGCCCCTGCCCTTCCGGGTGGGGGCATCCTGCGTTTCCGGGTCCGGTTTCGACACGCCTAGCACGCATCGCCCTCGGGGAATACCCCCTCCCCGGATCCGGTTGTACCGGGTACGGAGGAGATCGTGGGAAAGAACTACGTGGACATCGAGAACGACCAGGGCGACGCGCTGCGGTACCGCAAGCACGTCAACGGCCGCGGCCTCGTCGCGCACGGAGCCAAGGTGCACGCCACCGCCCGCGTCGAGACCGGCGCTTATGTGGAACCCGGTGCGCACGTCGGACCGGGCGCGCACATCGGCACCGGTGCGTGGGTGGAGGCGGACGCCGTCATCGGCCCCGAAGCCGACATCCAGGCGCACGCGCACATCGGCCCCGGGGCCGCGGTGGGAGCGAAGGCGAAGATCGGCGTGCGCACGCACGTCGGAGACCACGCGATCGTGCAGGCCGGCTCGCTGATCGGCGACGACGTCACCATCCACGAGGGTGAGCGCGTCGCGACCGACCGGCGCGGCCTGTGGCTCGCCGCCTGACACTCCGAGCGCGCTGAGCCGCAGGATCCGCGCGCTGAGCTTGTCGAAGCGCAGGACCCCGCCCGCTACATCCGCAGGAGCAGCAGCACCAGCGCGATGAGCGGCAGCGCGCCCTGGGTGAGCGCCGCGCGCCGATACGTCTCGCCGCGCGTGCTGAGCACGAGGGATGCCGCGAGCATCGACCCCGTGCCGAACAGCACCAGCGCGTAGCCCGCAGACGTCAGGCCCACGAGCAGCAGCACGATGCCGGTGAACACCTCGATCGCGAGGAACAGGTTGTAGAACCCCTGGTTGAACGCCATCGGCTGGGTCGTGTCGGCGGCATCCTGATCGCGCACGCCGAACCGGCGCCACGTCGCGGGCTTTCGCCAGGTGATGCTCTCCATCACCCAGATGTAGACGTGCAGCAGGGCGGCGAGCGCGGCCACGATGAGGCCGATGACTGCGAGCATGCCGCCAGGCTAGCGGTCGCCGCGTACCGAACGCAGTACCGATCCGCTGGACAGGCCGAGCGGCACGCGGATTCGCGCGGGTCGCCCGGGATGCGGGGACCATCCGTCCTGCAGACGGTCCGCCCGATACCCTGGAGCCATGGCGGGGAACAGGCGGGGCCCGGGGCCCGGGAGGCGCACCTTCGGCGGGCCGGCCAAGGGCCGCAAGCCGCCGGCCGGCAAGCCCGCGAAGCCGGCGAACACGAAGCCGTCGCGCCCCGCGCAGCCTGCGCCGGCGTCCCCGCCCCCGGCCGAGACCTTCACTCTCGGGGCGGTCCCCGGCGCGACCCCGGGCAAGTGGATCGACATCTGGAACGAGCGGATGCCGCGCACCCGCCTCGTGCTCGTCCCGGTGGCGGTCGCCGACCAGCGCGCCGCCCTCGACGAGGTGGATGCCGCCCTCGTCCGGCTCCCGATCGAGCCGACCGGTCTGCACGTCATCCGGCTGTACGACGAGGTGCCGGTCGTGGTGATGGCCGCCGACTCGCACCTGACCGCGGCCGACGAGCTGGAAGTCGGCGATCTCGCCGGTGAGGTGCTGATCGTCCCCCGCGACGACGTGCTGGGGCTCGACGTGCCGGGCACGGTCGCGCCGGCCTTCGACTCCCCGGAGACGACGGAGGACGCCGTCGCGACGGTCGCGACCGGTGTCGGCATCGTCGTCGTGCCGATGTCGCTGGCCCGGCTGCACCACCGCAAGGACGCCGACTATCGGCCGCTGCGCGGAGCCCCCGTCTCGACGGTCGCACTCGCGTGGGATGCCGACCGCACCACGCCCGAGGTGGAGACCTTCGTGGGCATCGTCCGCGGCCGCACGAGCAATTCGAGTCGCTGACCCGCGGGTTTGCCCTTCGACAAGCTCAGGGCGCAAGGTCCGACAGGCTCAGGGCGCAAGGTCCGACAGGCTCAGGGCGCGCGCTCAGGGCGCCCGGATCAGCGCGCTGAGCCCGTCGAAGCGCAGTCGAACCGGGGGCGGGAACGGGCCCTCGGACCGACAGCCCCCGCTGCATCCCCTGGTCCGAGGGCCCCGGCGCTCCCCAGCGCGCGTATCCCCCGTAGACCTAGAGCACGGTCCCTGTGCCCTGATACCAAGTTCTTCAGAAACCCGATCCGTAGACCTGGAACGGGGCGACGATGCCCGTCTCCACGCTCGCCCGGGCGAGCGCCGCCGACACTCCGAGCCCGGAGGCGAGCCCGCCGTGCATGGCGCCCAGCAGGTCGCACGCGGCGTCGTCGGCGACGATCACCGGGGCGGCGACCACCGCCTGCGTACCGGCGTGCAGCCACACCCGCGTCATGCCCACCGCCTCCTCGCCCCACCGCACCGATGACCGGCCGGCCTCGCACGCCGACAGCACGACCACCCCGGGCACGTCGGCGACCCGGTCGAGGTCGTAGCCGAACAGCGTGCCGTCCGCCAGCTCGAACCCGGAGAACAGCGGGTTGTCGACCGCGTGCCGCCCGTGCGCGGCGACGTGCAGCAGGTCGACCCGGCCGGCGAGCGCCGTGACGGCATCCACCGTGGCATCCGCCCCCCGCAGCCGGGCGACGGGTGCGTCGGAGGGCCCGGTCCAGGCCGCCGCGACGGCATCCGCCTCCTCGTCGCCGCGCGCCACGCGAGGCCCGGTGGCGATGCCCACACGGCCGCCGACGGGGACGTCCCGCTCGAATCCGGCCCACCGGGTCGCCGACACCGCGACCGTGAAGGTGCGCCCGCGCAGCGCCGGGAGCATCGCCCACGGCGTGCCCTCGAGGATGCCGGGCACGGTGAGCACGAACCGCTCGGCGCCCGACACGCGGACGGCGTCGTCCAGGAGCACGTGCGACAGGGCGGCCAGCCGCTCATCGAGGGATCGCCGCACCACGTCGGCCATCGGCCCGGTGCGGATGGATGCCGCCATGTCGAGGTCGGCGCGCAGCCCGGGCAGCAGCTTCTGCGCCGTCGCCCAGCCCGGCAGGGGCACCACCTTCGCCCGCCGCTCGCCGACGACGACCACCGCGAGCACCTGCCCGGTGTAGACGAACGAAAGCAGCGCCGTGCCGTCGTCGAGCCGGTCCTGCACCTCGGCGAGAGTGGCGCGCCGACGGATGCCGCCGCCCCGCGTCGCGGACCACTGCCGCTCCCGGGCGCGGTCCTCGAGTTCGGTCAGACGCGGATCGCGCCTCCACCGGCCCGTCGGGTCTTCCGCGCGCAGTCGGCGCAGCTCGGCCAGGTCGGCGGCGAGCGCGTCGTCCTCCGGCGGCCGGACGGGGACGATCTGGTGGTTGAGCAGACGCGCCCGCTCGGACCAGTCGAACAGCACGTCCGGGCGGCCCGATCGCGCCGCGGCGGCGAGGCCCTCGATCATGAGCCCGCCCACGTGCATCGTCACCGACGTCTGCAGGTCCAGGCTCCCGAACGCCTGCAGCCAGCGCCGCAGCTCGAGCAGGCCGGCGGCGGCATGCCGGCGGACGGCGGCATCCTTGCCGTCCGCCGCCGCGCGCGCCGCGCGTGCCTCGTACGTGAGCAGCCGCACCTCGATGGATGCCGCGGGCGGCACGCGCAGCGGCCGGCGGGACGTCGGTCGCGTCCCGTGGCGTGATTCCCAGATGTCCTGGGAGAGCCGGAGGGCGGCGGCGTCGTTCGAGAATCCGTGTTCGTCGAGGTCGGCCGCCACCTGCTCGGCGTCGCCGGGCAAGGGTCCGCCGGCGGCCATGGCGCTGCGCAGACGGATGCCGTCGGCGCGCGCGGCCCACGTCTCGTTGCCCACCGCGCGGAATCGCTTGGCCGCCGCGTTCGCAGTGCGCCGTGCGGCCGCGGGATCGTGGTTCAGCTGCGATCTCGCCAGCTGCAGCTCGACCTCGGCGCGGGACTGCGGCATGCGGTGCCGGCCGAAGACCGACGCGGTGGATGCCAGCAGCTCCTCGGCCTCGCGGGTCAGTCCCGCCTCGCGCAGCGCCTCGGCACGGTCGGTGTCGGCCGTCGCCGCCGCCACCGTCGCGTCGCCCACGACGTCGCGGGCGGCGCGCATCTCGGTGAGCGCGGCCACGACGTCGCCGCGCATCAGGGCGATGTAGCCGAGATTGTGCCGGGCCATCGCCGCAAGCAGCTCGTCGCCGGCGGCGTCGAAGAGGCCACCCGCCTCGGCGGCGTCCGAAGCGGCGTCGTCGAGGCGCTGGCGACGGGAGTTCAGGAGGCTTCGGTTCAGCAGCATGGTCGCCCGCGCGACCGGGTCGTCGCGCAGCGCGGCGATGCCCTTGTCGAGCCACCGTTCAGCGTCGTCGAAACGTCCGGCACGCTCCAGGAGTGCTCCCATCTGACCGGCCAGGCGCGCCTGCGTCTGCGCACTCAGCTGCGGCGAGCGCAGCGCCTGCAGGCAGAGCTCCTCGGCTTCGCTCAGCCGCCCGGTCTGGCTGTGCACGTAGGCGAGGGTGCCGAGGATGCGCGCATGCGTGTCGCCGTCGGCCTCGAGACCGGCGGCAGAGACGAGGAGTCGGCGCGCGCGCGCGATGTCGCCGCGATTGACCGCCTCGAGGGCCAACCTGTGAAGCTCCGCCGCACCGCGCGCCATCCCTCCATCATGGCGTGCGGCGCGGCGCCACGGGGCATCCGCTACGACGCCACCGGTCCCATCTCCGCCAGGCGCGCGGTGATGTCGCCGTGTGCCGCGAGGAGGCAGGCGATCCGCTCGTCGTCGTCCATCGGGCCCGCCATCAGCGGCTCGCTCAGCGCCCGCGCGAGGCTCGCCGCGACGTACGGCGCCGAGAACGACGTGCCGCTCCACACCGCGAATCCGCCCGCGTAGTCGTCCGGGTCGATGGTCTCGCGTCGCCAGCCCGACCGGTCGTTGCGCACCGCCGCCTGCACTCCGCCGCGGAACGGCGGGGACGTGCTCAGCACTCCCGCACCCGGCGCATAGGTCTTCACCCACGCCCCGAGGTTGCTGAACAGCGCCATCGTCCGATTGGGGTTCAGCGCCCCCACGCTCACGTGGGGCGCGGCATCCGCCGGATCGGGCACCACGAAACCGGCATCCGGCCACGCCCACAGCGCGGCCGGGAACGTCGGCCGGTCGGTGGCGTCGTTCCCGGCGGAGCAGACGACGGCGCATCCGAGCCTGCGAGCGGTCACGAGCAGGTCCACCAGCGTCCGGTCGAACAGCAGGTCGTCCGGCGTCTCGTGGTAGTACCCGAGCGACAGATTCATCACGTCGACGGGGAATCCGCCCTTCTCCGGCGGCAGCGACATCGCCTTCACGAGGCTGCGCACCGCGAGCAGGAACTCACCCTCCAGCAGGGTGCCGTTGCTGTCGCACACGCGCACCGAGACGATGTCGGCCTCGGGACTGAGCTGTCGCACGATACCGGCCACGAACGTGCCGTGGCCCGCCGCCCCGTCGAGCATCCCGTCGAACGGCCCGGAGACATCCCCCGTCGCCTCGGGATCGGTCGCCGGGTCGGAGGCCCCGATGAAGGCGCCGTCGAACGTCGGCCGCCGCGTCACGATGGCGTCCGGCAGCCACGGGTGGGCCCCGCAGCCGGTGTCGAGGACCGCGACCACGGGGCGGCGTCCCTCGTCGTCCAGGTCGAGGCGGCGTTCGGGTTCCGGCCCGATGTAGTCGACGACCTGGCGGCCGCCGCTGCCGGGGACGGCGTACGGCATGGTCCCCGGTGCGAGCGAGGCGCCGAAGGGCAGGGATGCCCCGAACGGCAAGGATGCCCCGAACGGCAGCGACGCCCCGAACGGCAGGGATGCGCCGAACGGCAGCGAGGCCCCGAACGGGTCCACGCTGATGACGTGGTCGAGGCTCGCGCCCACGAGGTCGTCCTTCTCCCGCGCACGGGCGCGCTGCAGCAGGCGCCAGGCGTCGATCGGCGGGGACGGGACCGAGGTGTCCGGCAGGGGGACGATCGCCAGCCGATGGACGCTCGGCACGTCGAAGTCGCGCCGGTTGCGGGCGGCCCGTGCCGAGGCGTCCGCGGAGGTGACGGCGGACCCGTCCATGTTCTGCAGCCGCACCTCCCACCCGAGGTCGAGGGCCGCCTGCCGCAGCACCGCCAGCAGGCGCTCGAGGGCCCCGTCGGCGACGGTGAGCAGAAGGTGGGTCGGGTCGTACGACGTGGGGTACGGGTGCACGCCCTCCACGGGTTCGCTCACCGGATCCAGCGGCACTCCCCTCGCCCGGGCCGCGTCATAGCGGGCTCGCCAGTCGGGCAGGCTGTCGCCGGGATTGTCAGCCATCGATCGTCTCCTCAGAGTTCGAATTGCGGGGTCTGCATGTCATGGGCGGCGCCCTGGTCGTCGCGGACGGTCAGCCGCAGGCGCACGAGGCCGGCGCCGACGCCGTCGATCTCGAACCGGCCGTGTTCGCCGAGCTGTGCGTCGCGCACCTTGCCGTCGTCGGATCCGTGCACGATCACGACCGATTCGGGCGCGGCATCCACCCACCCGTCGATGCGGTGGGTGCCCTGCTCGGTGCGGGTGATGTGCAGCAGCACCGTGACCTCGCCGTCGCTGAACTGCAGGGTCAGCACGTCTCCGTCGCCGCGCACGGCGGCCAGCTCCGTCGACACGAGAGTCAGCAGCGCGTACTCGCGGCTCAGGTCGTCGACGGCGATCGCGGCGACCATCCGGTCGATGAGGTCGGCGGGCATCGGGTCGACCTGGGCCCACATGGCCCGCATCCGCGCGAAGAGGGCGGCATCCTGTGCGAACTCCGCAGAGCTCATGTCGTCGGCGCTCATGCTGTTTCCCTCTCGTATCCGTCGTTCTCCAGCAGCGCGCGCAGCTTCACCAGGCACCGCTGCCGCGTGGGTCCGATGGACCCCACCGGCATCGACAGGTCCTGGGCGATGCGCGCGTAGTCGGGACGCTCTTCGAACGCGATCACCCGCAGCAGCCGCTGACAGCGTTCGTTGAGCCGGGCGACGGCGAGCCAGAGGAGGCGCTGGTCGTCATCCACCAGGGCGGACTGCTCCGCGGCCGGCGCGGTCGGCAGCTGGGGTTCCAGCTGCTCCACCTCGGTCGGGTCGGCACGGCGCTGCGCCTTGCTGACCCGCCAGGCCTCGCGGCGCGCGCACGTGGTGAGCCAGCCCGACACGGCACGGGGGTCGGCGATGGTCTCGTGCCGGCGCACCAGCGTCAGCCAGGTGGTCTGCACGACGTCCTCGGCGAGCGCGCTCTCGAGCCCGTAGGCGCGCACCACGTGCCACAGCACGGGCGTCATCAGGCGCACGAGGGCGTCCATCGCCCTCGTCTCCCCCTCCTGCCAGTGCACGAAGAGGACCGAAGCCTGTTCCCACAGCGACGGCTCCCCGGAATCGTCGGACGCGGGACTCCCTGCGGACGCCGCCTCGGCGTCCATCCCCTGGTCCGACCGATCAGCGTCGGTCATAGTGCCCATTGTCTCCACACTCACCAGAGCGCGAAAGGGGGCCGGTGATACATGTTTCCTCCGGCGACTGGCTCTCCGGCGGCCGAAGGTCGCCCACCGTAGACTCGGGACATGACGGTGCTGTACATTTCGGCGCGCCCGCAGACGATCGCCGCGGATGCCGAGTTCGACTCGTTCCGCGCCGCCGCCCGTCTGGAGGACTCCGCCGTCGAGCGTCATGATCTCGTCACCGATCCGCTGGTGATCGGCCCGTCGGTCACCGCCGTCATCGTCGGCGGCAGCCCGTACAACGTCACCGATCCGGAGGCCACCAAGACCGACGAGCAGCGCCGCGGCGAGGATCACCTGTCCCGGCTCGCGGTCGCCTGCGCCGACGGCGTCGGCCCGGCGGTCCTGTTCACCTGCTACGGCATCGGCGTGGCCGCCCGCGCCCTCGGCGGCGAGGTCACCCGGGCGTTCCCCGAAGACACCGGCACCGCCGTCGTCGAGCTGACCGACGCCGGGCAGCGCGACCCGGTCTTCGGTGCCCTGGCATCCCGCTTCAACGTGCTCACCACCCACAAGGAGGGCTGCGTCGCCCCGCCGCCCGGCGGCGTGCTGCTGGCCACGAACGCAGCGTGCCCGGTGCAGGCGTACCGGGTCGGCGAGCGCCTGTACGCGACGCAGTTCCACCCGGAGCCGACCGCGAAGGCGTTCGCGGAGCGCATGGACGTGTACCGCAACGACGGGTACTTCCCCGCCTCCGACTACGACGCGCTCGCCGCGCAGGTGGTGCGGACATCGATCACCGAGCCGCTGCGGATCATCCGGGAGTTCATCGGGCTGTTCGGCTGACCGGCCGCCGCCAGGGCAGCGCGAGCAGGATGCCGGCCGCCACCAGCACGGCGGCGAACGCGCCGGCGGCCCACGGCGTGGCATCCGGAATCCCCAGGTAGGTGGTGATGCCGAGGATGCGCGACAGCCCCCACGGCAGCAGCCCCATCTGGTCGTTCCACACGGTCAGTGCCGTCTCCAGGCCGACCGCGCCGACGATCGCCGACGGCACGAGCAGTCCGATGCCGACGGCGGCCAGCACGAACCCGGTCGCGCGGCGTGCACCGATCTGGGCGGTCATCGCCCAGCCGCCGGCGACGAACGCCCAGACGAACAGCGCGAACGCGACGGTGATGTACGCGGTGCGCGGCGCCGGGGCGGTCCAGAACGCGAACCAGTACCCGCCCGGTCCCGACAGCGACAGGGCGAATAGGGTGAGGATGCATCGGAGCACGACGACGCCGCCGACGGCCGCGACGACGGGCCACGGCGATCGGCGCCACAGCAGCAGCCTGACGACGAGGGCGAAGAGCACCCACGCGCCGAGCACGACGGCGAGGTGCGTCCACGACAGGAACGACGTCTGCACGGCACGCGTGACGACCAGGAGCACGGCGGGCACGGTCAGCAGCAGCGCGCGGCCGAGGGCCGGCATCCCGCGCGTCGTCTCGAACGCCCGCCACGGCCGGGTCGCGGCGATCCACATCGCCCGGGCGGCGACGGTGAGCGCCCGGCCGGTGCGGCGCCGGCGCATCGCGACGATGCCCGTCACGAGCCATGCGAGGGCGACGGCGAGCAGCACCCGCGCGACCCACGCCATCGTCTCGTCGCGGTCGGCGCGCTGCACGCCGAGCTGCGCGGCGGTCAGGTTGAGGGCGGGGGTGAAGACCTTGCCCTCGTAGCGCGCGAGGTGTGCGGCGGCGAGCTTCTCGAACTCGGCGCGGTCGGTCTGCCACGCCGCGTGCGCGGCCGGCGCGAGGGTGTCGTGCCACTGTCCCTGGTGCAGGATCATCGCGCGATACGCGCCGAGCATGCGCAGGGTGTTCAGCTCGTAGTCGAGGGCCGAGACGAAGTCTGCCCGCATCTTCGGGGAACGCCACGTGGAGGCATCCGTCCGCGCGACGAGGTCGCGCATCTGCGCCACCGTCGCGATCGCCTGCTTCCCGTCGGCGATGGCCCGGTCGACGCCGCGTCCGGCGGTGGCGTCCGAGTCGCGCACGATGGCGTAGAGCACGTCGAGCACCGCCGAGTCGCCGGTGAGGATGTCCCACTCGAAGATCCACATCATGGGCGGCGGCTCGAGCCCGATGGCGGACACCCGCTGTTTGGCGTACGCGGCGATGTACAGGCCGTGCTCGATCGCGTCGCGCGACCGCGTCATCGCCTTCGTGATCGCATCGACCGTCGCCGGGTCGTCCGACAGGTACTGCCGGGCCCAGGCCTGCGTGACGCCGGCGACGTCCGTCGCCGGGTCGCGGGCGAGGTCGCCGGCCAGCTGCGTGTTCAGCTCGTACAGCTGCCAGAACCCGGTCTTGAGGTAGAGGGTCATGGGTCCGGCGCGCCACGGGCCGCCGTCCTGGGTCCACACCCAGACGCCCTCGATGTGCGGGTTCGCCGCGAGGAGCTGCTGCATCGCCCACTGGTACTGGGTGCCGAGGTCGTTGGGGAACGCGCCGAAGTTCTCGAACTCGCGCCGGCTCTGGAACTCGACGATGCGCCGCTGCGATCCCTGCTCGAGCGTGGTGTTCAGCGGCAGCCAGGAGTAGAAGTCGCCGAGCGTGTACTTGGTCGACACGATCAGCGCCGGCGAGTCGATCCCCTTCAGCACCGCCTCGTAGGATGCCGGGTTCGTGTGCATGTCCCCGACGGCGCCGACGCCCACCGACCAGGTGCGGAAGATCACCTCGCGGCCGGACTCCTCCGCCTGCTTCGTGAACGCGGTGAGCATCGTGCGCACGGCTTTGACCGTGGTCACGTCGAGGGTGGAGTAGTAGTCCCACCCGGCGACCCCGTACACGGTGCCGGCCTCGCCGATGCGGATGAGCACGCCGTCGAGGTCGGGCGTGGCCCGGTAGAGCTCGTCGAGCCCGGCCGTGTAGACGTCCCACAGGGCCGGGTTCTCGGTGTCGAGCGACCCGAACCTGTTCTGCAGGAACGTCTGCAGAGGCCCGGTGAGCGCGAGCATGTCGGTGCGCAGGTAGACCTTCACGCCGAGTTCGTGCGCCCGGTGCCAGAACGGCGCGAACGCCGCGCGCATCGCGAGCGCGCGGGCGCGGTGCTCGTCGCCCGGCGCGTACACCGGACCGCCGGGAACGTCGTCGAAGGTGACGAACTCGGCGAACCCGGGGAAAGCCACGGCGTTGTACCCGTTTGCGAGGGAGTGGCGCAGGAACGTGTCGAAGTCGGCGTACGCCGCGGCGAGGGCGGTCTTGTCGATGTACGGCGGGTCCTTCAGGAACACGTCGTCGAACGCCTTGGAAGCGTGGGAATAGTCGGTGCCGGGCTCCCACTCGGCCGGGTCCGGCCGCACGCCCACGGCGCCCAGGTCGGTCATCCGCAGGCCGAGCCGGGATGCGGCGTGCGCGCCGAGCAGGGCGGCAAGGGGTTTCGCCGCACGGATCTGCGCGGCCAGGTCGTAGACGGCACGCACGGCGCCGGCCTCGGTCTGCGCGCGCACCCGGAGCGAGGCGGCATCCCCCTCGAGACGGTAGGAGTCGTCCGTGCCGCCGGAAGTCACCGGCAGGACGGTGAGGGATGCCGTGCCCTTCCGCGCGGGGGCGTCCGCGATGGCCGCGTGCAGTTCGTCGACCGCGACCCCGATGCGCACCGTCCGCGGCGCGGCGACGCGGTCGATCCGCGGGGGCGGCACCGGCGCTGCGGCGGGCGGCGCGACCGCCGGCGCGGGCTGCATCTGGGCGGCAGGCTCGGAGCGGATGCCGAGGGCGTCGCCGACCTCGAGGGCGACGCCGACGCCCATCGCGAGGAGCACCAGGGCCGTGACGACGGCACGGATGCCTCGTCGTCGCGCCGTCGCCATCGTCCGATCATAAGGGTGCGCGGGGCTGTTGGTGAGAACGCTCTCACCAACAGCCCTGGCGCGTCAGACGGCGGTGGCGACCGTGCGATCCGCTCCCACGGGCCGTTCCCGGTGCTCGCGGAGCACCGCCAGCGACCGCGACTCCAGGGTGATCGCCGTGCCGGGGGCGACCGGCGGCCGCCCGAC
Source organism: Microbacterium mangrovi (assembly GCF_000802305.1). GTDB lineage: Bacteria > Actinomycetota > Actinomycetes > Actinomycetales > Microbacteriaceae > Microbacterium > Microbacterium mangrovi. The sequence continues at coordinate 290,491 of NZ_JTDK01000002.1, forward strand.
CAGCTGCCCGCCGGTGTCGACGAGGACGTCCCAGCTCGGCGAGTCGGGCACGTCCGGCATCGTGAAGTCGATCGGGGCGTCGCCGGCGTTGAACGCCACGATGAAGTGCATGTCGGTGATCGGCTGCCCGCGGCTGTCGCGCTCGCGGATCCCCTGCCCGTTGAGGAACATCCCGATGGCGAGCCCGAACCCGGATTCCCAGTCCTCGCTCTCCATGAGCGTGCCGTCCGGCCGCAGCCAGGCGACGTCGGGCCGGTGCGCGGCGGAGTCGGCATCCGGCGAGTCGGCACCCCGCGGGAGCGCCGGCCGTCCGTCGAAGAACCGGCCGCGCCGGAAGGTGGGATGCTCGCGCCGCAGCCGCGACAGGGTGCCGGTGAACTCGACAAGGGCCGTGTCGATGTTCTCCCAGTCGACCCAGGTCGTCTCGTTGTCCTGGTTGTAGCCGTTGTTGTTGCCGCCCTGCGTGCGACCCAGCTCATCGCCGTGCAGCAGCATCGGCACCCCCTGCGACAGGAGCAGGGTGGCGAGGAAGTTGCGCTGCTGCCGCGCCCGCAGTGCCAGCACCGCGGGATCGTCGGTGTCGCCTTCGACGCCGCAGTTCCACGACCGGTTGTCGTCGGTTCCGTCGCGTCCGTCTTCGCCGTTGGCCTGGTTGTGCTTCTCGTTGTACGAGACGAGGTCGCGCAGGGTGAAGCCGTCGTGCGCGGTGACGAAGTTGATGGAGGCCACCGGGCGCCGGCCGGAGTGGGCGTACAGGTCGGAGGACCCGGTCAGCCGCGACGCGAACTCGCCCAGTGCCTGCGGCTCCCCGCGCCAGAAGTCGCGCACGGTGTCGCGATAGGCGCCGTTCCATTCGGTCCACTGCGGCGGGAAGTTGCCGACCTGGTAACCGCCGGGTCCGACATCCCACGGTTCGGCGATGAGCTTGACCTGCGACACCACCGGGTCCTGCTGCACGAGCTCGAAGAAGGCCGCGAGCTTGTCGACGTCGTAGAACTCGCGGGCCAGGGTCGCGGCCAGGTCGAACCGGAACCCGTCGACGTGCATGTCCAGCACCCAGTACCGCAGCGAGTCCATGATCAGCTGCAGTGTGTGCGGGTTGCCCACGTTCAGGCTGTTGCCGGTGCCGGTGTAGTCGGTGTAGTACTGCTTGTCGTCGTCCTGCAGCTTGTAATAGGCGCGGTTGTCGATACCCCGCATCGACAGGGTCGGGCCCAGATGGTTCCCCTCCGCGGTGTGGTTGTAGACCACGTCGAGGATCACCTCGATGCCCGCGTCGTGCAGGGCCTTCACCATCGCCTTGAACTCCTGCACCTGGTCGCCGCGATGGCGGTCGCTGGCGTAGGTGTTCTGTGGGGCGAAGTACGAGATCGTGTTGTAGCCCCAGTAGTTCGACAGGCCCTTCTGCAGGAGGGTGTCGTCATCCACGAACTGGTGCACCGGCATCAGTTCGATCGCCGTGACGCCCAGCTGCTGCAGGTGCGCGATGATCGCCGGGTGGGCGATGGCGGCGTACGTGCCCCGGATCTCCTCCGGGACGTCGGGATGCCGCATCGTCAGCCCCTTGACGTGGGCTTCGTAGATGAGCGTCTCGTTGTACGGGGTGCGCGGCGGACGGTCGCCGCTCCAGTCGAAGAAGGGACTGACGACGACGCCCTTGAACATGTCGGCGGCGGAGTCTTCGGTGTTGCGCTTCTCCGGGTCGTCGAAGTCGTACGAGTACAGCGACTGGCCCCAGGAGATCTGTCCGTCGACGGCTTTCGCGTACGGATCCAGCAGCAGCTTGTGCGGGTTGAACCGGCATCCCGACTCGGGTTCGTACGGCCCGTAGACGCGGTAGCCGTAGCGCTGACCGTGGCCCACGTGCGGCAGGTAGACGTGCCAGATGAAGGCGTCGACGTCGACGAGGTCGACGCGCGTCTCGTTGCCGTCCCCGTCGAACAGGCACAGCTCGACACGGTCGGCGCCTTCACTGAAGAGCGCGAAGTTCGTGCCGTTTCCGTCGAACGTCGCCCCCAGCGGGTACGCATTTCCAGGCCAGGACTCCACTGGCAATCCCCCGATTCCGTCGCTTCGGGTAGCGACGGCCCACTGTACCGCGGCGCCCACCGAGCCTCCTGAGCCCTTGCGCATCAGGCGGCGGGTTGGTAGTCGTGGCGGCGTCGTCCGCCGCGCCGGGGGGTGCGGGTGGGGTCGATGTGAGCGGGCGGGAGGAACCAGACGCCGGTGTCATCGATGCGGATGTCCCAGTCGTGTTTGTGGATCGTGTGGTGGCAGCTGGTGCACAGCAGGATCCCGTCGTCCAGGTCGGTTCTGCCACCGCGGGACCACCAGGTCAGGTGGTGGACTTCACACATCCCCGGTGGGGCGGCACAGGACGCGCACCCGCCGTCACGTTCCACCAGCGCAAGCCGTTGGGCTTTCGTGAACAGCCGTCGGGACCGGCCGAGGTCGAGGACTTCGCTTTTGCCGCCGAGGACGATCGGGATGATCTCCGCGTCCGCGGCCATGCGGCGGGCGGTGCCGGCGTCGACGGGTTGGGTGATGCCGTCGATGGTCGCCACCCCGGCCCCCGTGGTGAGGGCTTCCAGCGGGATCCGGACCACCACGGTCGTTGATGCCAGCGGGAGCACGGTCTGCTCACACCCCAGGACGTGCTTCGCGAGAGCGGACAGCGCGTCCGCCTGCAGTCGCACGATCGTGCGCCGCTCCACCGGCCCACCCACACCCGCACCGACATCACCCGCACCGGCATCACCCGTGCCCGCACCGGCCGCGGGTGAGCCGTCAGCAGCCGTGCCGGTCTTGCCACTGTCGCTCCAGCTCCACCCACCGTCACCATCGACTCCGTGGTCGGGGTGGTTGTGGCCGCGCAGTGCGCGGATCTGCGCGGTGACGAGGGCGTCGAGGGCGGCTTTGATCGGGGCGCCGGTGGCGGGGTCCAGGCGGCCGTCGAGGTTGATCATGCCGTGCTGGTCTTCCCAGATCCTCAAGAACCGGGCATCCCGCAGATTCTCGAGCTTGGGTTCCAGCCCGTCCGGGTCCAACCAGGCCTCCGCCCGCCGCAACACCACCTGCAACTCCGACAGCGACAGGCCGGCCGCCTGCTCCACCAGGGTCTGCTCCGCCTGGGCGAGCAGGGCCCGGTCGGCCCGGCACGCCACCCGATCCAGCAGGGTCGTGATCGCGCCCGCGCACGCCACACTCAACACCCCCGCCTCGATCGCGGTCGCGACGTGCGGGTGCCGGGCGGGGGCGCGTTCCCCACTGAACGTCATCCGCCCCGCGGTGGCATCCCCCACCTGCACCAGCTTCTTCGCGTCCCCGACATGACCACCCGTGGTCGCCGCGATCAGCTTCTCCGGCGACCGGAACCCCGCCTTCCGGGCCAACCCATCCACACCCAGTTCCCGGGCGGACCGTCGGCTGATCCCGTGCGCGATGCGCGCCTGCAACGCCTGCACCCGACGGCCCAACCCCGCCAGTGCTTCGTTCACCGCCAGCAAGCCCGCGTCGGTCATCGCCTCCACATCGTCATCGACCACCGCCGACGGAAACCCGCCACCGAGCGCGGAAAGCCAGCCGGCATCCACCCCGCGGACCGCCTCCACGAGCGGTTCCAGATGAGGGACGGTGACTTCGACCATGCCACAAGCCTACGCAACGCAACCTCATTGCGCAAGTGCTACTGTCGAACTTATGCGCGAATCAGAACGCTCGGCCCAACCGCCGGAGTCACCGCCGGGCAGCGGCGAGCCGCTGCACCGCCTCGGTGATCGTCTCGGGCGCGCACGCCAGGTTCATCCGCACGAATCCGGCACCCTGGCGCCCGAACGACGGACCGCTCGACAGCGCGACGCGCGCGCGTTGTTCGGCGACGGCGGCCGGGTCGTCGCCCCACCCGAGCGCCCGCAGGTCGAGCCAGGCGAGGTAGCTCGCCGCCGGACGCCGCAGCACGACCCCCGGCAGGTGTTCCGCGAGCAGCCGCTCCAGGTGATCCACGTTGGCCTGGATCGTGGCGATCGTGCCGTCCAGCCAGTCGCGCGCGTGGTCGAACCCCTCCCGGGTGGCGATCAAGCCGAACTGCCCGGCCCGGAACATCACTTCCTCGGGCAGGCCGGCAATGAGCGCCGCCGGCCCGTCCGACTCCGCCACGAAGAATGCCGTCTCAACCCCGCCAGGTTGAACGCCTTGCTGCCCGACTCCGCCGCGATCGCGTGCTCGCGGGCCTCGTCCGACACGGTCAGATACGGGGTGAACTCCACTCCGTGGTGCGTCAGCGGCGCGTGGATCTCGTCCGCGATCACTAACCCGCCGTGCCGCGCGACGATGCGCGAGAGTTCCGCCAGCGTCGCCCGATCGTGCACCAGCCCCACCGGGTTGTGCGGGCTGCACAGCAGGATGCCGCGCGCTCCCGCGGCCAGGGCGCGGTCGATGCCGGCCAGGTCGAGCCGGTACTGCGCACCGTCATCGGTCAGCGGCACCTCCACGACGGTGCCGCCGGCCTCGGGCACCATGTCGTAGAACGGCGGATACACCGGCGGGGTGATGATCACCCCGTCGCCGGGCGCGATGAGCCGGCGCAGCGACTCCACGATCACGACGCTCACATCGGTCGTGATGCCCATGCGCCGCGGGTCCGGAGTCCACCCCCACCTCGCCGCCGCGAAGTCGCTGAACGCCCGTGCGGCGCCGCGATCGAAGGGGTTGATGTATCCGGTATCGCCGAGCTCCACCGCCTCGTGCAGGGCCGTCTTGATCGCCGGCGCGAGCGGAAAGTCCATCTCCGCCACGAACATCGGCAGCACGTCGTCGGGGTAGCTTCGCCACTTCTCGCTCGTGCGCCGCCGCAGCGTCGCCATCGGATCCGCAGCGGTCGGTTCGCTGTTCATGGTCTCCTCACGCGTCAGGGGTGATCCGGGGCGGCTCCAGCTCGGCGGCGACCGCCTCGAGCGTCGGCCGCACGTCGGCGGCCTGCGGCTGCACCTGGATGCAGACGTGGTCGGCACCGGCATCCAGATGGGCACGCACCGCCGCCGCCAGCACGGCTGAGTCGCCGTGCGCCACGATGCCGTCGACGAGCGCGTCGCTCCCGTCGCCTTCGATGTCGGACTCGGTGAATCCACCGCGGAGCATCGTGCTGGTGTAGTTGACCATCCCGAGGTAGCGCTTCAGGAACGCCCGCGCGGCGCGGCGCCCGCTCACCGGGTCGGAGTCGAGGACGACCGTCTGCTCCGGCGCGACCAGCGCGTCCGGCCCGAGCGCCCGGCGGGCTTCCCGCGTCTGCGAGGGGAGCGTCAGATACGGATGGGTCCCGGCGCTCCGCTCGGCCGCGACCGCCAGCATCCGCGGCCCGAGCGCCGACAGCACGCGGTCCTGCACGGGAACCCCGCCGGCATCCAGCACGTCCAGATATCGGTTCATGGCGTCGATCGGTCGCTCGCGCTGCGGGGTGGCCTCGCGGTGCCCCGAGCCGATCCCGAGCAGCAGCCGGCCCGGATGCCGATCCACGAGGCGGTGGTACGACGCGGCGAGCTCGGCGGCGTCGGAGTTCCAGATGTTCACGATCCCGGTCGCCACGACGAGGGATGCCGTCGCCTCGAGCAGCTCCTCCGCCGCCCGCAGATCGGAGCCCGGCGAACTGCCGAGCCAGACCGTGCCGTACCCCAGCCGCTCGACGGTCCGTGCGAGGTCGACGTCCACGCCGCTCACCCCGCGCCATACGCCGACCGCGCCCAGGCGCTCTGTCCAAGACATCCGGATGCCCTTCTCGAAGTCGATCGGACTTCGAGGATAGACGGATGCTCCACCCCCGCGGGCGGCTCCGGGCGGATCCGTCACAACTCGGCGGTGAGGCCCCCGTCGATCACGAAGTCGGCGCCGGTGATGTTCCCGGCCACCCGGTCGGCGGCGAGGAACGCGACGAGCGCGGCGACCTCGTCGGGCCGGGTGAACCGGCCGGTGACCATGGACGCCGCCGCACCGGCGACGACCTGGTCGCGCTCGGTCCCGCCGCTCGCGGAGAGGGTCGCGGCCACTCCCCCGTCGCCGAGCCACAGGTCGGTGGCGACCGGCCCCGGGCTGACCGTGTTCACCCGGATGCCGTCGGCTCCGACCTCCTTCGACAGCGACTTGGAGAAGTTCACCAGGGCGGCCTTCGCAGCGCTGTAGTCGATCACCGCGGGGTCGGGCAGCAGCGCGTTGACCGAGGCCACCGTGACGACCGCACCGTTCCGCTGCTCGCGCATCACGGGCAGGACCGCCCGGGTCATCCGGATCGCCGTCAGGGCATTGAGTTGGAAGGCGCCGGTCCAGTCGTCGTCGGTGACCGATCCGAACCCGCCGGTGCGCGGCCGCACGCCGCCCACGTTGTTCACCAGCACCGAGACGGCGCCGAGTTCTCCGGCCAGCTCCACGAGCCGGGCCGCCGCCTCCGGATCGGTCAGGTCCGCCGCCACGGCCCGGACCGCGCCCTCGGGGTGCGGCGAGCCGGCCTCCGCGAGCGCGGTGAGCTCGGCGGTGATGCTGCGGGATGCGGCCAGCACCGTCGCTCCCTCGGCGGCGAGCGTCCGGACGACCGCCAGCCCGATCCCGCGGCCGGCGCCCGTGACGATGGCGACACGGCCGGCGAGGCCCAGGTCCACGTCAGAGTCCCTGCGCGGCGAGCCAGTCCAGCACCGCGTCGGCGACCTCGGTCCAGCCGCTGTCGATCGTGAGGGAGTGTCCGCGCCCTTCGAACTGCTTCAACTCGGTGACCGCCATCGAGTCGCGGTACTGCTTCAGGGTCGAACGCGTGACGACATCGGGCACGGTGTGGTCGGCGGTGCCGGAGATCAGCAGCAGCGGGCCGCGCGGATCGCGTTTCGTGTCGACGGCGGCCGGCGAGTGCATCACGAAGTTCGCCGCGGCCGCCTGGAACAGCGGTCGCGCCGGAGACGGGATCGTCCAGCGCTCGAACAGGGCATCCGACTCCTCCTGGGAGACGGCGTTTCCGAACCCGTATCGGAATTGCGCCGACGTCAGCGCGACCGCCTTGTGCAGGTTCGCCGGATTGCCGAGCGCAGGAAAGCCCGATCGCAGCTGCGCGAGGGGCAGCGGCAGCACGCCCTTGATCTGGGCCGGATCGATGGCGACCGCGCCCGCACCGACCCCTTCACCGAGCAGCTTCTCCGCGATCAGGCCGCCGAACGAGTGCCCGACGAGGATGGTGTCCTGGCCGAGGCCGTTCGCGACGTCGGCGAAGTGCGCCGCGGCTTCGTCGATGCCGATGTCGGCCACGGCATCCGGATTCTCGCGTGCGGCCTCGACCGTGCCGGGCTCGTTCGGCCACCCGGGGGCGACCGGCTCGTAGCCGCGGGCGCGGAACTTCTCGACCCAGGGCTCCCAGCTGGTGGCGTGGAGCCACAGTCCGTGGATGAAGACGACGGGACGGGATGCGGCCATGCTCATGCTCCTCGCACTCGGGGTGAGCCCCAGCACACACCAGGGGCGGCCGCCGCGTCCAAGACCGGTTCGGCCCCGATCCATAACCGATCTTGTATGGATCCGTCCGAGCCGAGATGCTTCCTCTAGGAGGATACGTGGACCTCGATCTGCGCCTGGTGCGTCACTTCATCGTCGTGGCCGACGAACTTCACTTCAGTCGCGCAGCGGCGACCCTGCACATCAGCCAGCCCGCCCTGTCCAAGGACATCCGGCACCTGGAGGCCGACCTGGGATTCCGTCTGCTGTCGCGGGACAGCCGGCACGTCGCCCTCACCCCGGAGGGCACACGGTTCCTCCGTGACGCCCGGGCGCTGATCGCGCAGGCGGTGCGGATGACGCATCCCGAAGACGACGGCATCCGGATGGCGCACATCTTCGATCTGGACACGAGCCGCCTGGTCGCCGACGCGTTCAGCGAGCGGTTCCCCGAGATCCCCGTGATGGCGAGCTCGATGGACAGCCGGCGGCAGTTCGACGCGCTGCTCGCGGGGCTCCTCGACGTCGCCATCATCAGACTCACCCCGGAGATGAGCGCCGCGCATCCCACCGGCTGGCGTCACGCCCCGCTGCGTCTCGAGCCGTTCTGGCTCGTCCGCCGTTCGGGCGATGTCGGCACCGGCACGTCGACGGCATCCCTCTTCGCGAGCCCGCTGCAGGTGTTCGGCGACCCGACCGGAACCGCGACGTTCAACGTGCACGGTCAGTATCTCGCCGCGCTGGAGCAGCGCCTCGCCGTGCCGTTTCGCTGGCTGGGCAACCCGGGCACCTTCGAGCACTGCCGCGCGCGCATGCAGCGGATGACCGACGACGCGGTGCTCCTCGAGTTCGAGTCGTACGCCTTCCGGTACCGGCAGGTCGGGATGCCGATCCACCGCCCCGCCGAACTGCAGCCGGTCTACCCGTGGTCGCTCGTGTGGCGCGACGAGCCGGCCGCCGCCCGGGTGTCGGATTTCGTCGAGGTCGCGCAGGACCTTGCTCAGACGCTCGGCTGGCTGACACCCGAGTCAGCTGCGCCGCTGTGGCAGCCCGGCGTGCTCTGACCTGCGTTCGCGCGCGGCATCCTGCTCTGCAGACGCGGACGGCGACTGCGGACGCGAAGTCCGCAGCCGCCGTCGGCGCGAGCTCGGGCCCGGTCAGGCCGCGATCGTCTGACCGTCGAGCACGTCCGCGAGCGGGGTGAGCTCGAGCTGGAGGGCCGCGGCGACGCCCGCGTTGACGACGCGCCCGGCGTGGGTGTTCAGGCCGCGGGCGAGTGCGGCGTCGCGGCGAAGGGCGTCACGCCACCCCTTGTCCGCGATCGCGGCGGCGTACGGGAGGGTCACGTTGGTGAGTGCACGCGTCGACGTCTCGGGCACGGCGCCGGGCATGTTCGCGACGCAGTAGTACAGCGAGTCGTGCACCGCGAAGGTGGGCGCGTCGTGCGTGGTGGCGTGCGAGCCCTCGAAGCATCCGCCCTGGTCGATGGCGATGTCCACGAGCACCGAGCCGGCCTTCATGGCCGCGACCATGTCGTCGGTGACGAGCTTCGGCGCGGCGGCGCCGGGGATCAGCACCGAGCCGATGACGAGGTCGGCGCGGGTGAGCAGGTCCGCGATCTCGTACGACGACGAGGCGCGGGTCTGGATGCGACCGCCGAAGCGCGCCTCGAGGGCGGCCAGGCGCGGCAGGGAGATGTCGACGACGGTGACGTTCGCGCCGAGGCCGACCGCGTTCGCGGCCGCGTGCTCTCCGGCGACGCCGCCGCCGATCACGACGACCTCCGCCTTGGGGGTGCCGGGCACGCCGCCGAGCAGGATGCCGCGCCCTCCGGCGGCGGACATCAGGTGGGTCGCCCCGACCTGCACGCTGAGCCGGCCGGCGACCTCGCTCATCGGGGCGAGGAGGGGCAGCGAGCGGTCGTCGCGCTGCACGGTCTCGTAGGCGATCGCGGTGGTGCCGGCATCCAGCAGGGCGCGCGTGAGCTCCGGCGCCGCGGCCAGGTGCAGGTATGTGAAGAGGGTGAGGTCGTCGCGCAGGAACCCGAATTCGGCGGCGATGGGCTCCTTGACCTTGAGCACCAGGTCCGCGCTCCACGCCTCGGCGGCGGTGGCGACGATCTCGGCTCCGGCGACCCGGTAGGCGTCGTCGTCCAGGCGCGAACCGGCGCCGGCACCGGCCTGCACCAGCACGCGGTGGCCGCGGGAGGTGAGGGCGTGCACACCGGCCGGGGTGGCCGCGACCCGCCGCTCGTTGTTCTTGATCTCGGTGGGGACGCCGATCAGCATCTTCGGGCTCCTTCGGTGACGTGCGTCGTTGGGCGAAACAGCAGAACTTTACGAAGGAAATGCCGTGTTCTGGTGTGAGGTCGAAGAACATTTGCGAAGATGTCTGGTAAGCCGCTGTTTCTTCGGGCGAGGGCACCGTGGCGGCATCCCGACCGAACAGCCTTCAGGGGGCGAAATGCCGACGGAACTCGACGATATCGACCGCAAGCTGGTCGAACTGCTCGCCGCCAACGCCCGCACGAGCAACGCGCAGCTGGCCGAGGCGGTCGGAGTCGCCCCCTCCACGGCGCACAGCCGCCTGCGCATGCTGCAGTCCCGGGGCATCATCGTCGGGTATCACGCCGCCCTGGATCAGGCTGAGCTCGGGCGCGGCCTGCAGGCGATCATCCATGTCTCCCTGCGCGCGGGCGCGCGTCAGGAGAGCATCCGGGAGTTCGCCGCCGGCGTCCGGCAGCTGCCCGACGTCATCCAGCTGTACTTCGTCGGCGGCATGGACGACTTCATGGTGCACATCGCGGTCGAGGACTCGTCCGCCCTGCGCCGCTTCGTGGTCGACCACCTGTCGTCGCGGGCGAGCGTCGCCTCCACGCGCACGAGCATCATCTTCGAGTACCACCGCAACGCCGTCGCCGCCGACTTCTCGTGACGCCGGCCCCGTCGCGGCGCGGCTGGGTTTCAGGGGCGGTTGGCCAGCAGGACGCGCCAATCCTGCGGCACCCGGGCGGTCGGGCCGGGAACGCCCTGCTCGACGGGGTGATGCTCGGGTGCCGGGAGCGGGATGCCGACGGTGGCCTCGTCGTCCGCGAAGTCCCAGAACCAGTGCTCGCCCGGCTCGTAGCTGCGGATGAATCGGTGCCCGGTCGCCTCGTAGTGGCGTCGCGCGTGCCGCTCGAGCGAGTCGTCGCAGCATCCCACGTGGCCGCACTCCACGCAGCGCCGGAGGTGGAACCACCACCCGCCGGCGGCATCGCACTCGGTGCATCCCGCGCCCGACGGCGGCGGTCCGTCGGTCACGCCGGCCTCGCGGACATCGTGCACCATGCGCACACTCTATTCCCGGCGCAGGGGCTGCTCTCCGCCCCGGGACGATGCTCTATGGCCGCGGGGAGGATGGACGTACGCTCGGAACCATGCACACCCGCACTCTCGGACGCACCGGCCGCCACGTCTCGGCCATCGGACTCGGCACCTGGCAGCTCGGGGCCGACTGGGGCGACGTCAGCGAGGCCGACGCGACCGCGGTGCTGCAGACATCCCTCGACGCCGGCGTCACCCTGTTCGACACCGCCGACGTCTACGGCGACGGCCGCAGCGAGCAGCTGATCGGCCGCTTCCTGGGTGCCCGGCCGGGCCACGGGGTCACCGTCGCGACCAAGATGGGGCGGCGGCTGCCGCAGCTTCCGGAGAACTACTCCCCGGCGAACTTCCGCGCCTGGACCGACCGCTCGCGGCGCAACCTCGGCGTCGACACCCTCGACCTGGTGCAGCTGCACTGCCCGCCCACGGCGACGATCGAGGATCCCGCCACCTATGACGCGCTCGACGTGCTCGTGGAATCCGGCGCGATCGCCGCGTACGGCGTCTCGGTCGAGACGTGCGCGCAGGCTCTTGCGGCGATCGCCCGACCGCACGTCACCAACGTGCAGATCATCTTCAACCCGTTCCGGCTGAAGCCCCTCGACGAGGTTCTGCCCGCGGCCGCCGCGGCCGGGGTGTCGGTGTTCGCGCGGGTGCCGCTGGCGTCCGGGCTGCTGTCGGGCAAGTACTCCAGCGCGACCACGTTCGCCGCCGACGATCACCGCACGTACAACCGGCACGGCGAGGCGTTCGACCGGGGCGAGACCTTCTCCGGGGTCGAGTTCGAGGTGGGGTTGCAGGCGGTCGCCGAGTTGGCGGAGACCCTCCCCGCGGACGTCTCTCTGCCGGCGGCGACCCTCGCCTGGATCACCTCCCGCCCCGGGATCACCACCGTCATCCCCGGCGCCCGTTCGGTGCCGCAGGCGAAGGCGAACGCCGCGAGCGCGGCTCTGCTGACGGGGACGGACGAGGTCGCGTTCGACCTGCCGGCGTTCGACGCGGCGGTGCACGACGTGTACGACCGGCTGCTGCGGGCGGACATCCACCCCCAGTGGTGACCGGCCGCCGGCGGGAAAACGGCGCGCGGTACGAAGGCAGAGGACCCGGTGCCCCTTGTGGAGCGCCGGGTCCTGTGCTGTGCGTTGTGCGGGTGCGCCTTACGCGAGGGCCTTCGCCTTGAGGGCGTCGAACTCGGCCTGCGTGATCGCACCGGAGTCGAGCAGCGACTTGGCCGAGGCGATCTCGTCGGTCGCGGACGTCCCGGACGACTTCGCCACGGACTGGATGTACTGGGCCTGGGCCGCCTGCATCGCCTGCGCCTGCTCGAGCTGGCGCTTCTGCATGCCGCCGCCGCGGGCGATCAGGTACACGAGGATGCCGAGCCAGGGAACGATGATCACGAAGATCACCCAGACCGTCTTGGCGCCGCCGCCGAGGTCGTCGCTGCGGAAGATGTCCCCGAACACCCAGAACAGGCACATGAACCAGGCGAAGAACAGGAAGAACTCGAACAGCGCGAGGAGGAACGACCCATTGTCGTTGAACATGTAGTTTCCATTCGATCGCAGCCAGCAATGCGAGCTGATTCTCGGAGCGTAGCAGTGACGCGTGTCGGCGTGGGAACCAGTTTTCTGCGCGTCGTTCAGGCGGTTCGACGGGCTTCGCCGGCCCCGCTTGCGCCCTGAGCTCATCGAAGGGCAGGCGTGCCGGGGTGTTGGGCTTCGACAGGCTCAGCCCGCCTGGCCGGGCGCCCTGCGCTTGTCGAAGGGCAGGCGTGCCGGGGTGTGGGGCTTCGACAGGCTCAGCCCGCCTGGTTGGGCGTCCCTGGCGCATGGGTGTCAGGCGGCGGGTTGGTAGTCGTGTCGGCGTCGTCCGCCGCGCCGGGGTGTGCGGGTGGGGTCGATGTGGGCGGGCGGGAGGAACCACACCCCGGTGTCATCGATGCGGATGTCCCAGTCGTGTTTGTGGACCATGTGGTGGCAGCTGGTACACAGCAGGATCCCGTCGTCCAGATCAGTTCTGCCACCCTGTGACCACCAGGTCAGGTGGTGGACTTCACACATCCCCGGTGGGGCGGCACAGGACGCGCATCCGCCGTCGCGTTCGACCAGGGCGAGTCTTTGCGCTTTGGAGAACAATCGGCGGGACCGGCCGTAGTCGAGGACCTCACTTTTACTCCCGAGGACGATCGGGATGATCTCCGCGTCCGCGGCCATGCGGCGGGCGGTGCCGGCGTCGATGGGTTGGGTGAGGCCGTCGATGGTCGCCACCCCGGCCCCGGTGGTGAGGGCCTCCAGCGGGATCCGCACCACCACGGTCGTGGTCGCCAGCGGGGCGGGGGCGTTCTCGGAGCCGAGGCCGATCTTCGCGAGAGTAGACAGCGCGTCGGCCTGCAGCTGCACGATCGTGCGCCGCTCCACCGGCCCACCCACACCCGCACCGACATCACCCGCACCGGCATCGCCCGTACCGGTGTTGCTCGCACCGGCCGCGGGTGAGTCGTCGGTATCCGTGGCGGGGCTGCCGCCGTCGCTCCAGCTCCACCCACCGTCGCCCGCGACTCCGTCGTCGCCGGGGTGGTTGTGGCCGCGCATGGCGCGGATCTGCGCGGTCACCAGGGCGTCGATGGCGGCTTTGATGGGGGCGCCGGTGGCGGGGTCCAATCGGCCGTCGAGGTTGATCATGCCGTGCTGGTCTTCCCAGATCCTCAAGAACCGGGCATCCCGCAGCTTCTCGAGCTTGGGTTCCAGCCCGTCCGGGTCCAGCCACGCCTCCGCGCGCCGCAGCACCACCTGGAGCTCGGACAGGGACAGGCCGGCCGCCTGCTCCACCAGGGTCTGCTCCGCATCGGCGAGCAGGGCCCGGTCGGCGCGGCACGCCACCCGATCCAGCAGGGTCGTGATCGCGCCCGCGCACGCCACACTCAACACCCCCGCCTCGATCGCCGCGGCCACGTGCGGGTGCCTTGCGGGGGCGCGTTCCCCACTGAACGTCATCCGCCCCGCGGTGGCATCCCCCACCTGCACCAGCTTCTTCGCGTCCCCGACATGACCGCCCGTGGTCGCCGCGATCAGCTTCTCCGCCGACCGGAACCCCGCCTTCCGGGCCA